>NZ_CM130726.1:197500-3952538 GCF_053514865.1 Sphingopyxis sp. NJF-3 | reverse complement strand
CGCCCTCTCTCCCGCATCGCTGCCATGACTGCTCCCGCTCTCCATCACCTTGCGCCGCCCCTTTCGGTCCCCCTGCCGCCGAACGCGCCCGCAGCCGCTCCACGCGCCGACCCTCCGCCCGCGGCAAGCGCAAGCGTCCCGTCCGGGACCAGCCCGAAGGAGTGCGAATCATGTCCATGTGGCGGCCGTCGGCGAAGGCCAACGACCCCCCTGTCTAGGCAGGAGAGAGAGACGGGATCAAGGTCGGGGCGCGTAAAAAATCTGAAATAAAATTCTTGACTCGCCCTACCCCTCGGAAATGCGAGTACGGGCCAATTCTATCTTTTTTTTCAGATATTTATAGATGACCAGATTTCTGCGCTCGAACGAATCGCGATGAATCCGCCACTTACCGCGCTGCAACAGCAATGACTTTTGGCAGTCACAAAAAAGACCCGCCGGGTGGACCGGCGGGTCTTTGAAATCGGTGCGCGGCGAAAGCCGAATCAGGCGATCGCGTTGACGCTCTTGGTCAGGCGCGAATATTTGCGCGCGACGGTGTTCTTGTGGAGCACGCCCTTGGCGACGCCGCGCGCCATTTCGGGCTGGGCGGCGGCGAGCGCCGCGGTCGCGGCGTCCTTGTCGCCGGCGGCGACGGCGGCTTCGACCTTCTTCACCAGCGTGCGGATGCGCGACACGCGGTTCTTGTTGACGATCGTGCGCGCCGTGTTGCGGCGGATGCGCTTCTTTGCCTGCGGCGTATTGGCCATAAGTTCCTCAAAAATCCAATCGGTTCAACGGTCGGAGCACAGCCGAAAGCGGAGCAGCCGAATCGCGCGCGGGCGGCGAATCAATGTCCGGATGCGGCCGGTTCCGGATGACCGGACCCTGCTCGAAGGGTGCGCCCATAGCCACGAAGCGGGGACGGGTCAATGCTTTTCGCCCCGATCAGCGCTGGCATTGGGGGCAGTAGAAGGTCGAGCGCCCGCTCTGGACGACGCGCGCGATCGCGCCGCCGCATTGGCAAGCCTCGCCTTCGCGGCCGTAGACGCGCCAGTCCTTCGCGAAATAGCCGAGGTCGCCTTCGGGGCTGAGGAAATCGCGCAGGGTCGAGCCGCCCGCGGCGATGGCGGCCGTCAGCACATCCTTGATCGCGGGGACAAGCGCGGCGAGCTTTGCCCCGGGCACGTCAGCCGCGGGTCTCAGCGGCGAGATCCGCGCCATGTTGAGCGCCTCGCAGACATAGATGTTACCGAGCCCCGCGACGATGGTCTGGTCGAGCAGCATCGCCTTGACCGGCGCGCGGCGCCCGCCGAGCGCGCGCGCCAGCCAGGCGGCATCGAAATCGTCCGAAAGCGGTTCGGGGCCGAGCGTCACGAAGGCGGGAAAGCGCGCCAGCGGATCGCCCGCGACAAGATCGACCGAACCGAAGCGGCGCGGATCGTGGAGGAAGAGCCGGTGGCCGCCCGCGGTTTCGAGCAGCAGATGGTCGTGCTTTCCGGCTTCGCCCCCTTCGGTGCGCCAGCGTCCCGACATGCCGAGGTGGAAGATCATATGATCGTCGCGGTCGGTCGAGACGATGCCATATTTGGCGCGGCGCGACAGCGTCGTGACCGTCGCGCCGGTCAACCGCTGCGCGAGATCGGCGGGAAAGGGCCGGCGCAGGTCGGAACGGAAGGTGGTGACGGCGACGAGCCGCTGCCCTTCGAGAAAGGGCGCGAGGCCGCGGACAGTGGTTTCGACTTCGGGGAGTTCGGGCATCAGGTCTGTGGCGCTACGCGCCATTTGCGCGGGCGGCAAGGCCCGGCTAAAGGCCTGAACGCACTTCCGCACTCCCCGCAAAGGCGCGCATAAATGGCTACCCCCGACACCGTCAGCTTCGGTTACGAGCAAGTTCCGGCGACCGAGAAGACCGCGATGGTCGGCGAAGTGTTCAGCCGCGTCGCGCGCAAATATGACATCATGAACGACGCGATGTCGGGCGGGATGCACCGGCTGTGGAAGGACCGCTTCGTGCGCCGGGTGAAGCCGCGCGCGGGCGAGGCGATCCTCGATATGGCGGGGGGCACCGGCGACATCGCCTTTCGCATGGAACCGTCGGGCGCGAGCATCACCGTCGCCGACATCAACCCCGACATGCTGGGCGTGGGCATGGAGCGCGCGGCCGAGCGCGGCATTGCCAGCCTCGTCTGGTCCGAGCAGAATGCCGAAAAGCTGTCCTTTCCCGACCAGTTCTTCGACGCCTATACGATCGCCTTCGGCATCCGCAACGTCACCGACATTCCCGCGGCGCTCGCCGAAGCGCATCGCGTGCTGCGCTATGGCGGGCGCTTCTTCTGCCTCGAATTCTCGACCAACGAATGGCCGGGCTTCGCCCAGGTCTATGACGCCTATTCGCATCATCTGGTGCCCAAGCTCGGCAAGCTGATCGCGCAGGACGAGGACAGCTATCGCTATCTGATCGAATCGATCCGCCGCTTCCCGCCGATGCCCCAATTCGCGCAGATGATCCGCGATGCGGGGTTCAGCGCGGTGAAGGTCGAGCCGATCCTGGGCGGACTGGTGGCGATTCACAGCGGATGGAAGGCGTGAGCGATGCGGCCTCAATCAATCCCCTCCCCTTCAGGGGAGGGCAGCGAGGCTTGGCAGCTTGCTGCCTAGTCGCAGCGGTTGGGGGCGAGCGGCCTTGCGTCACCTCGCGGGCCCCCACCCCAACCCCTCCCCTGAAGGGGAGGGGCTTTTGATATGACCCGTCCCGTCACCCATATTGTCCGCCTGCTGCGCTGGGGCCGCATTCTCGCACGCCACGGCGCGCTGCGCGGGATCGAGACGGCTCCCCAGACTCCGCCGGGGGTCAAGCGGCTGTGCCGGATCGCGCGGCTGGGAACGATCCAGCCGAAAGTGCCCGACTATGCCGCCGCCTTCCAGGCGATCGGTCCCGCCGCGGTCAAGCTGGGGCAGACGCTCGCGACGCGCCCCGACCTCGTCGGCGAAGAAGCCGCGCGCAACCTCCTGAGCCTGCAGGACGCCCTGCCCCCCGTCGGCTTCGATCGCATCCGGCAGGAGATCGAGGCGACCTTCGAAGCGCCGCTCGAAAGCCTCTATGCCGAATTCGACCCCGAACCGGTGGGATCGGCCTCGATCGCGCAGGTTCACCG
Source organism: Sphingopyxis sp. NJF-3 (assembly GCF_053514865.1). NCBI lineage: Bacteria > Pseudomonadati > Pseudomonadota > Alphaproteobacteria > Sphingomonadales > Sphingopyxidaceae > Sphingopyxis > Sphingopyxis sp. NJF-3. Next base: position 3,949,401 of record NZ_CM130726.1, on the reverse strand, counting down.
CGCGGTGACGGTCGACGGCCGCAAGGTCGCGGTGAAGGTCCGCCGCCCGGGCATCGACAAGCAGTTCGCGCGCGACATCGAAACCTATGAATGGGCGGCCGCGCATCTCGAGGCGCTGGGCGGCGAGGCGAGCCGGCTGCGTCCGCGGCAGGTGATCGCCAATTTCCGCCGCTGGACGCTGCGCGAACTCGACCTCCGGCGCGAAGCCGCATCGGCGTCCGAACTTGCCGACGCGATGACCGGCGTGCCGACCTATGACGTGCCCGCGATCGACTGGGACCGCACCGCGAGCCGCGTGATGACGCTGGGCTGGATCGACGGCATCAAGATCTCCCACCGCGACCAGCTGATCGCGGCGGGGCACGACATGAAGACGCTGGCGGCGAACCTCGTCCACGCCTTCCTGCGCCAGGCGATCGCCGAAGGTTTCTTCCACGCCGACATGCACCAGGGCAATTTGTTCGTGAAGGCCGACGGGACGATCGCCGCGGTCGATTTCGGGATCATGGGGCGGATCAACCGGCAGGCGCGCTACTGGCTCGCCGAGATCCTCTATGGGCTGACCACGGGCAATTACCGCCGCGTCGCCGAGATTCATTTCGAGGCGCAATATGTCCCCGACTATCACAGCGTCGAGGAGTTCGCGACGGCGCTGCGCGCGGTCGGCGAGCCGATGCGCGGCAAGCCGGTGAGCGAGCTCAGCGTCGGGCAGATGCTCGACGGGCTGTTCGCGATCACGCGCGATTTCGACATGCAGACCCAGCCGCACCTGCTGCTGCTCCAGAAGACGATGGTGATGGTCGAAGGGGTCGCGACGATGCTCGACCCGAAGATCAACATGTGGGACGTCTCCGGCCCCTTCGTCAGCGCATGGATCCGCGACGAGCTCGGTCCCGAGGCCGCGCTCGCCGACGGTATCCGCCAGCAGGGGAAGACGCTGGCGCTGATCCCCGACATCATCCGCCGCCTCGACGAGCAATTGCCCAGGAAAGGCGCTGCGCCCCCTGCACCGCCACTGCCCGACATTCCGCTGATGTGGGAACCGGGCGAGAAGCGCGTCTGGTGGCGCTATGCGCTGACCGTGCTGGTGGGCGCCGCGGCAGGCGCGGGGCTGCTGCACTGGCTGGGTTGAAGCGCGGCCGAAATGCGCATATCTTATGCGCAAGGAGAATGGCGATGAACCGTCCGGCGCGATTCGAAGGCCCCAAGAAGGCGACCAATGTGTCGTTGAGCGCCGAACTGGTCGAAGAGGCCAAGAAGCTCGGCATCAACGTCAGCGAAGCGTGCCAGACCGGGCTCGCCGCCGAGGTCAAGAAGGCACGCGAAACAGCTTGGCAAGAAGAGAATCGCGCCGCGATCGAAAGCTGGAACGACTACACGCGCAAGCATGGACTGCCGCTTGCCAAATACCGGCTGTTTTGATGCCGCAGTTCGACGTTTACAAAAGCCGCGACGGGAACGAATTGTTGCTCGATTGCCAGAGCGACCTGCTCGGCCATTTCGATACACGTCTCGTCGTGCCGTTGGTCCCGGCGCAAACCGCACAGAAATTGTCGCGCCTGCATCCGCTTTTCGAGATCGAAGGCGAGCCCCGCATCATGGCGACGCAATTGGCGTCGGCGGTCGACATGCGGGAATTGGGCACCCGCGTCGCGTCGCTGGCCGAGCGGCGCTATGACATATTGAACGCAGTCGACATGCTGCTGACGGGGGTTTGACGATGGCGGCGAAACGCATCCTGCTCATCATCGGCGGCGGCATCGCGGCCTACAAGAGCGTCGAACTCGTCCGGCTGCTCCGCAAGGCCGGCATGACCGTGCGCTGCGTGCTGACGCGCGCGGGGGAGCAGTTCGTGACCCCGCTGACGCTCGCGGCGCTTTCGGAGAACAAGGTCTACACCAGCCTCTTCGACCTCAAGGACGAGGTCGAGATGGGGCACATCCAGCTCTCCCGCGAGGCCGACCTGGTCGTTGTCGCGCCCGCGACCGCCGACCTGCTCGCGAAGATGGCGGGGGGCATCGCCGACGATCTGGCGACGACGCTGCTGCTCGCGACCGACAAGCCGGTGCTCGCGGCGCCCGCGATGAACGTGCGGATGTGGCTGCATGCCGCGACGCGGCGCAATGTCAGGGCGCTGCGCGGCGACGGGGTGACGGTGATGGAGCCCGACGAGGGCGAGATGGCGTGCGGCGAATATGGCCCGGGCCGTCTTCCCGAGCCCGAGGCGATCAAGCGGGCGATCGACGAGGCGCTTTCTTCTCCCCGCCTGCCGGAGGGGAACTTTAGCGGCCAGCCCGATTTCGCGCCCGCGAACCATCGCCCGCTTTACGGCCGCCGCATTCTGGTCACCGCGGGCCCGACGCACGAGCCGATCGACCCGGTGCGCTATATCGCCAACCGGTCGAGCGGAAAGCAGGGCTTCGCGATCGCCGCCGCCGCCGCCGAAGCCGGCGCCGAGGTGCTGCTGGTCGCGGGGCCGGTGCCGCTGCCCACCCCGCCCGGCGTGGTCCGCGTCGATGTCGAGACCGCGGTCGAGATGGCCACGGAGGTGCAGGCCGGGCTGCCCGTCGATGCGGCGATCATGGTCGCCGCAGTCGCCGACTGGCGCGCGGCGGACACGCAGGCACAGAAGATCAAGAAGGACGGCAGCGGCGCGGTCCCGCCGCTCGCGCTCACCGAGAATCCCGATATCCTCGCGGGGCTCGCGAAAAGCGCCGAGCGCCCGCCGCTGCTGATCGGCTTCGCCGCCGAGACCAACGACGTGATCGACCATGCGCGCGCGAAGCTCGCGCGGAAGGGCTGCGACTGGATCGTCGCCAACGATGTCTCCGCCGACCCGATGGGCGGCGAAACCAACCGCGTCCACATCGTCAGCCAGGACGGGGTGGACAGTTGGGACCGGCTGCCCAAACAGGCGGTCGCCCGCAAATTGATGGAAAAGATCGCCGATGAGCTCGACCTCCGTTCACCCCCTGATTCCGATTGAGATCCAGCTCCAGCGCCTGCCCAACGGCGGCGGCCTGCCGCTGCCCGCCTATGCATCGGACGGCGCGGCGGGGATGGACGTCGTCGCGGCCGAGACGCTGACGCTGCGCCCCGGCACGCGACACGCGGTCGCGACCGGCTTCGCGATGGCGATCCCGCCGGGGTATGAGGTGCAGGTGCGCCCGCGTTCGGGCCTTGCCCTCAAACATGGCATCACCTGCCTCAACACGCCGGGAACGATCGACAGCGACTATCGCGGCGAAGTGAAGGTGATCCTCGCCAATCTGTCGGACGATAATTTCGAGATCCGGCGCGGCGACCGCATCGCGCAGCTCGTTCCCGCACCGGTGCAGCGCGCGGCCTTCACCGAGGTCGCGGTGCTCGACGACACCGCGCGCGGCGCGGGCGGCTTCGGATCGACCGGCATCGCGAGCGCGGCGGTGGAGACCGAGGATGCCGCCCCCGAAGGCGTCGGATCGCTGGCGGCGATGAAGATGCGGCGGCCCTGAGCCTTGCTGTCGGACGCCGAGCTCGACCGCTATGCGCGCCAGATCATCCTGCCGCAGTTCGGCGGTGCGGGGCAGGCGAGGCTGAAGGCCGCGCATGTCGCGGTGATCGGCGCGGGCGGGATCGGCTGCCCGTCGATCGCCTATCTGGCGGCAGCGGGGATGGGTCGGTTGACGATCATCGACGATGACCTTGTCGAACTGTCGAACCTCCACCGCCAGCCGCTGTTCGCCGATGACGATATCGGCGCGTCGAAGGCCGAGGTCGCGGCGAAGGCGGCGCGGCGGATCAACCCGCATGTCGAGGCGGTTCCTCTGGTCGAACGATTGGACGAAACCAATGCCGAAACGCTGTTGGCGGGCGCGGACCTGATCCTCGATGGCTGCGACAATTTCGCAACCCGGCTCGCCGCGAATCGCGCCGCGGTCGCGCTCGAAATCCCGCTGCTCTCGGCCGCGATCGGGGCGTTCGAGGGGCAGGTCGCGCTTTACGAGGGATGGCGCGCGGGCAGCCCCTGCTACGCCTGCCTGGTCGGCGACGACCCGAACCGCGAAGGGATCAACTGCGCCGAGACCGGTGTGATGGGGGCGCTCCCGGGGATGATCGGCACCACGGCCGCGCTGGAGGCGGTGCGCGCGCTCAGCGGCTGGGGGCGGTCGCTCGTCGGCCGGCTCGCGATCATCGACATGCTCGAGCGGCGCTGGCGCGAAATCGGCGTGCCCGCGGACCCGGAGTGCCCGATATGCCGGGGCTGAGCCTGATCGTCGCGAGCGCGGACGGGTCGCGTCTTTACGCGGCGCTCGAAACCGCGATGGCCTCGGCGGCGCTCGGGCAGCCGGCGCGGCTCTTCCTTCAGGGCGAGGCGGTCGCCTTGCTGCGCGCGCCGGTCGGCTTCGCCGGCGACGCTGCGCGCGTCGCGGCGGGGCAGCCCGACCTCGCCCAGATGATCGCCGAAGCGGCGGCGATGGACGTCGCGATCATCGCCTGCCAGTCGGGCATGGCGCTCGCCGGCATGACCGCCGAAGAGACGGGACCGCAGGTGCGCGCCGGGGGGTTGGTCGGCTTTCTGGCGGAAGTCGGGGAAAGTGATCGGCTGATCGTCTATTAGGGATTCTTGCAGACGCTGATCGCAGCGGGATCGGGGCGTTTGCCGCTCGGCACGAAGCGCGCGAGATAGCCGCCCGCGGTCTGCTTGTCGTCATAGGACAGCAATTTATAGCCCACCGCCTGGAACTCGCAGACGAGCAGGCGGAAGGGCGTGCCGTGCTGCGCGATCGGGCGGTCGCCGTCGACGACGATCACCTGCCCGCCTTGGCGCAGCGCGGGGCGCAGCCGCCAGAGGAAAGCGTAGGGCTCGCCGATCTCGTGATACATATGGACCATGAAGACGCGGTCGAAGCTGTTCTCCGGCAGCCGCGGATCGTCGACCGCACCGAGTTTCAGCGAGACATTGTCGAGCCGTTCGCGCGCGACGCGATCGGCGAGCCGCTCGATCACCTCGGGCAATATGTCCTGCGCGAGCACACGCCCCCCCGCCCCGACGCGGCCCGCGAGGCGGACGGTGTAATAGCCGTCGCCCGCGCCGATGTCGGCGACGGTCATGCCGGGGCGGACATCGGCCGAGTCCATGACGTCGTCGGCCTCGTTGACGCGGTCGCGCGCCTCTTCGGTCGACCATTTGGTCGAGGTGATCGGGGCGACGGGGCGGTCGGCGGGCGGGAAGTCGCGCGCGGTCTCGACGCGGTCGTCATTATCCTTCCACGGAGCATCGCAACCGCCGAGCAGCGGAAGCAGCGCCAGTGCGGCGAACAGGGCCGCGCGGCGCCTCATCAGTCGATATCCTCCACCTCGACCTTTTCGCCGGTCACTTTCTGCGACAGCGCCGCCGCCATGAAGGGATCGAGCGCGCCGTCGAGGACGTCGCCGGGCGCGGTCGAGGTGACCCCGGTGCGCAGATCCTTCACCAGCTGATAGGGCTGGAGGACATAGGAACGGATCTGATGGCCCCAGCCAATCTCGGTCTTCGCCTGATATTCGCCCGAGGCTTCGGCCTCGCGCTTCTGGAGCTCGGCCTCGTACATCCGCGCCTTCAGCATCCCCATCGCGGTCGCGCGGTTCTTGTGCTGCGAACGGTCGTTCTGGCTGGCGACGACGATGCCGGTCGGGATGTGCGTGATGCGCACCGCCGAATCGGTGGTGTTGACGTGCTGGCCGCCGGCACCCGACGCGCGATAGGTATCGATCTTGAGGTCGCCCTCGTTGATGTCGATCTGGATATCGTCGTCGATCACCGGATAGACCCAGACCGACGAGAAGCTGGTGTGGCGGCGCGCCGAGCTGTCGTAGGGCGAGATGCGGACGAGGCGATGGACGCCGCTTTCGGTCTTGGCATAGCCATAGGCGCTTTCGCCCTTCACCAGCATCGTCGCCGACTTGATGCCCGCCTGCTCGCCCGCCTGATATTCGACGAGTTCGACCTTCATCCCGCGCTTTTCGGCCCAGCGCATATACATGCGCTGCAGCATCTCGGCCCAGTCCTGGCTTTCGGTGCCGCCCGCGCCGGCGTGGATTTCGATATAGGCGTCGTTGGCGTCGGCCTCGCCCGCAAGCAGCGCCTTGACCTTGTCCTCTTCGGCGCGCTGCGCGAGCGCCGCGAGGCTGGCGACGGCATCGTCGACCAGCGCCTCATCGCCCTCCATCTCGGCGAGCTCGATCAGCTCGACCGTGTCGTCGCGTTCCGTCTCGATCGCGCGCGTCGCGGTGATCGCCTCGTCGAGGCGGCGGCGTTCGCGCATGACCTCCTGCGCCGCCTTGGGGCTGTCCCACAGCGTCGGGTCCTCGACCTTCGCGTTGAGCTCGTCGAGCCGGCGCACCGCGCGGTCCCAGTCGAGGAAACGGCGCAGCAGCGCCAGCGCGGCGTTGATCGTGTCGATATGATCCTGCGCTTCGGCGCGCATGTCCTTGCTCCTGAATTCGGTGGGCACCGGCCATAGAGGCTCGGGCGCCCGTGGCAAGCCGTCAGATGATGCCGCCGCGATCGTCGAGGAAGTCGCTGTCGCTGCGGCGCCCGCCGCTCTGTTCGACCGGCGCGTCCTGCCGCGGGGCGGGTTTCGACGGCTTGATCTCTTCCTCGCGGATCGTCCGGCGGGGTTCGCTTTCGGGCTTGAACGCTTCCCAGATGATCGCCGCCTTGGGGTCGCTGCCCGGCCAGCTGCCATAGACGCGGCGGCCCGACTGGCGGTCAATGCGGACCATGCGGATGCCCTTCGGCGCGGTGAAGGGCACCGGCTGGCGATCGGCGAGCGCATCGAGGAAAAATTGCTTGAACACCGGCGCCGCGAGGCTGCCGCCCTGCGCATAGCCGCCCATGTTGCGCGGCTGGTCGAAGCCGAGATAGAGGCCCGCGACGACGTCGGGGGTGCCGCCCATGAACCAGACGTCCTTCGGCCCCGTCGTCGTCCCGGTCTTGCCGAACAGCGGCACGCCGAGGTCGCGCAGCCGCTGCGCGGTGCCGCGCTGGACGACGCCTTCGAGCATGTGGACGACCTGATAGGCGGTCATCGGGTCCATCAGCTGCTTGCCCGAGGGCGCGAAGCGCGGCATCGGCCGGCCGTCCCAGTCCTTCTGGTTGCAACCCTCGCACGGGCGCCAGTCGCGCGGGAAGATGACCTTGCCGCGGCGGTCCTGGACATAGTCGATCAGACGCGGCTTCAGCGCGCGGCCGTGATTGGCAAGCATCGCATAAGCGTTGACCAGCTTTTCGACCGTCGTCGTGCCGGCGCCGAGCGCGGTCGACAGATAGGGTTCGTGAGTGCCGATCCCCATCGTCTTGATCGTCTCGACGATCGGTTCCATCCCGACCTGGCTCGCGGTGCGGACGGTCATCAGGTTGCGCGACTGTTCGAGGCCCCAGCGCATCGTGTGCTGGCCCGACCCGCCCGCGCCGCCATAGTTGCGGAAGCATTTGTTGCCGAGGTTCGCGCCCTGATAGACGCAGAAGGGTCCGTCGACGATCATCGTCGCGGGGGTCATGCCGTTGTCGAGCGCGGTCGCATAGACGAAGGGCTTGATCGTCGATCCCGGCTGGCGTTCGGCCTGGGTCGCGCGGTTGAACGATGAGAGGCGGACGTCGAAGCCGCCCTGCATCGCATAGACGCGCCCCGAATGCGGGCTTTCGACGACCATGCCGCCCGATACTTCGGGAATGTTGCGCAGCGCATACACGCCGGGCGAGGTCGCCTTGACCGCGATCAGGTCGCCGGGCTTCATCGCGACGAAGGCGCTCGTCCCGCGCTTGCGATAGCCCATCTGCGCGGCGCTCGCGGGCAGCCGCCCGGTCGTTCCGTCCGAAAAGCCGATGCGCGCCTCGCCGCCCGTCTTGGAAAGCACCGCGGCGACGCGCCAATTGTCGTAGCTGATGCCGATGAAGCTCGAGGCGAGCCGGCTCTGCCATTTGTCGTCGGGCTCGATCGTCGCGATCGGTCCCGACCAGCCCTTGCCCGCATCGTAGCGAATCAGCCCGGCACGCAGCGCCTTCGCCGTCGCCTGCTGCATCTTGTCGTCATAGGCGGTGCGCACCCACAGGCCGCCGGCATAGACGCTGTGCGGCCCGTCCTCGGCGGTTTCGCCGAACTGGTCGATCAGCTGGCGCCGCACCTCTTCCATATAATAGCCGCCGACCTGCGCGACCGCACGGTTGCCGGTCTCGGTCAGGCCGAGCGGCATCGCCTGCGCGGCGTCGCGCTGCGCGGTGGTGATCCAGCCGTTGCGCGCCATTTCGCCGAGCACGAAGTTGCGCCGCGCCAGCGCCTTTTCGGCGTTGCGCGCGCGGCCATAGGTTTCGGGCGCCTTGGGCAGGATCGCCAGGAAAGCCATTTCGTGCAGCGCGAGCTGGTCGACGTCCTTGTCGAAATAGGCGCGGCTCGCCGCCTGGACGCCGAAGCTGCGCCGCCCGAGCGGAATTTCGTTCAAATAGAGTTCGAGGATCTGCTCCTTGGTCAGCGCCGCCTCGATGCGCTTGGCGAGGATCGCCTCGCGAATCTTGCGGGTGTAGCTGACCTCATTGGTCAGGAGCAGATTCTTCGCCACCTGCTGGGTGATCGTCGAGGCGCCGATCGGGCGGCCGTCGTTCTTGAGATTGGTCAGGATCGCGGTCGCGATGCCCGGATAGTCGATCCCGCCATGCTCGAAGAAGGTGCGATCCTCGGCAGCGAGAAAGGCGCGGACGAGCAGCTGGGGATATTCGCTATATTCGAGCTGGACGCGGCGCTCGCGCGCATAGCTGTGCACCGGCTTGCCCTCGCCGTCGCGCACCATCGTCGGCAGCGGCGGCTCATAGTCGCGAAGCTGGTCGACCGAGGGCAGGTTGCGCGCGAAAATGACCCAGATCAGGATGATCGCGAGCAGCCCCGCGAGCGCCAGCCAGCCGAGCCAGCGGAACCAGCGGCGCGTCCACATGTCGCGCAGCCAGGCCATCGCGGCGTTGCTGTCGCGGCGCAGACGGTAGCGGAAATGGGAAGAGGTGTCGGCGACCATAGGGTTCCGCCTCTAAAGCCTGCATGGCCGAAAGGGAAGCATGGTTGCGGCAGAGCGGGTTTACCCCCCTCCCGCTTGCGGGAGGGGTCGGGGGTGGGCAGCGACGGTGCGGTGTGCCTACCCCGCTGCGGCTAGGGTCACTGCCCCTCCCGCGAGCGGGAGGGGAATGTCGCGAGATCCAGCAACGCCCCTTTGAGCATCGCCGCGACGTCGGCGAGCGCGGCGTCGGGGGCAATGCGCGTTTCCTCGTAGAGCATCTCGTCGGCGGCGAAGCCGATCTCGACCGCGAGGCGCAGCCGGCGCCACAGCCGGTCGGGCGCGACGCCGGGCAGAAAGGGCGCGCAGGCATCGGTGAGACGATCGGTGACGCTGCGGTGCGATTCGAGGCGGACATGCGCGAGCGCCGGGGTCGCGTGAAGAGCGCGCAATATCCACACCGCGCCGGGCTCGGCGCGGGTCACCGCGGCGGTGTCGGCGAGCAGCGCGCCGATATGCCCCGCCATCGCCGCGATCCCGCCCGCCGCATGGCGCAGCACCCAGGCGTCGAGCACCGCGTTCTGGCGCGCCATCAGCCGCCGCCCGAGCGCTTCGAGCACCGCATATTTGTCCGCGAAATAGCGATAGAGCGCGGGCGGGCTGACCCCCGCGCGCGCCGCGATGAGGTTCGTCGAAATGCGCTCGATCCCGACCTCGGCGAGCAATTCGCCCGCGACGTCGAGCAGCCGCTCGCGCGTCGCCGCGGCGCGCGCCTGCTTCGGCGGCGGCTTCACCGCGCGCGGCCACGCGCGCTTACCGGCCAGATCTCGACCAGCGTATCGCCCGCGACGACATGATAATGGTCGTAGAGATTGACCGTCGGGTCGCAGTGCGGAACGGTGAGCGTCACCGGGTCGCCCGGCGCCAGCAGGGTGCCGATATCGGGCGCAATCAGCGCCGCATGCTCGTCGCCCATGAAGGCGAATAAGGCGGCTTCGGGCGCGCCGCGCCGCACGACCGCGACGCCGCCGTCGGTCGACAGCGACTTGAAGCCCGCGTCGATGGTGACCAGCCCCGAATGATTCGCGCTCACCACGCGCGCATCGACGCCAAGCGCGGTCTCGAACGGCCGGGTGCCGTCGCCGATGAGGTCGCAGTCGTTGTACTGCTTGTCCATGAAGACATAGGAGCCCGCCTGCAGTTCGGTGAAGACGCCGAGGTCGAGGTCGATGCGGTGGGTGCCGGTGCCCGATCCGGTGACGATGCCGGGCGCGAAGCCCGCGTCGGTCAGCGCGGCGATCACCGATGCCAGATAATCGGTGCGCTCGACGATCGCGGCGCGGCGTTCGGCATAATCCTCTATATGCTGCTGCGAGCCGCAATAGAACTGGACGCCGCGGTAGCGGAGCGCCGGCAGCCCGGCGATTGTCCGCGCGAGTTCGACCGCCTTTTCCGCCGAGGCGACGCCGGTGCGCGCGATGCCGGGGTCGATGTCGATGACGACGTCGAGCGCAGCGCCGGTCTTGGCGAGCGCGGCGGCGATGCGTTCGGCGATCGCCGGATGATCGACCACCGCCATCAGCCCCCCGCCGCGCGCCGCGAGCGCGACGAGGCGTTCGATCGCGCGTGGCGCGGCGACCGGCGAGGTGATCAGGATGCCCGATACGCCGCCCGCCGCCAGTACCTCGGCCTCGCCGATCTTCGCGCAGCAGACGCCGAGCGCGCCCGCGGCGAGCTGGCGCTTCGCGATGTCGACGCTCTTGTGCGTCTTGGCGTGGGGGCGGAGGCCGATCCCCCTCGCCGCGGCGAGCGCCGCCATCGCGGCGATATTGCGGTCGAGCGCCTCGACGTCGAGGACGAGCACCGGCGTGTTGAGGTCGGCGCGCGAGCCCTGGCGGCCGATCAGGTGCGCGTGCAGGGTCAAATCGTCGGTCATGAAAACAGCGCCTCCAGATGGGGATTGAGGAATTTGCCCGCCGGGTCGGCGGCGCGGCGCACCGCGCGGTAGCGCTCGGCCATAGGATAGAGCGCATCGACGTCGGCGCGGGTCAGCCTGTGGCGCTTCGCCCAGTGTGGCCGCCCGCCGTGGGCGCGAAAGATCGCTTCGGCGTCCGCGAAATGGCCGGCCCACGGCATCTTCGCATATTGGTGCATCGAGATGGCGGCGACCGGCCCCGCGTTCATCGGGCTCATCCAGATATCGTCCGCCGCGACGGTGCGATATTCAAAGGGAAAGGTGACCGGAAGCCGCTTCCTGCGGATCCGGCCGACGACCTCGTCGAGCGCGGCCAGTCCGGCGGCGCGCGGCAGCTCATATTCCATTTCCTCGAAGCGGATCGTGCGGTCCGAGGGGAAGATCGCATGCGCGGGGCCGCGGCGCCCGCCGTCGAAGCGCGTCCGCATCATCGCGCGCTGGAGGAAGGGGGTCAGAATGGGAAGCCTGGCGGCGATATCGAGGACGCGGCGGAACGCGGTTTCCTCCATGTCGGTGGTCGATGTCGGGGTATCGCAGGGATCGCAGGGCGTCAGCGTCTTCAGGATCACCGTGTCGGCGTGGGGGAAGAACCAGAACTCGACGTGGCGGTGCTGCGCCGCGAGCTCGTCGTAGCTTTCGCGCACTTCGGCCCAGCGCCGTTTCTCGATCCGTTCTGCGAGGTGGAAGGCGGGCACCACCGCGGCCTCGATCTCGGTCGCGATGCCGAACAGGCCGAGCGACAGGCGCTGCGCCTGGTACAGGTCGGGGTTGGTCGCGGCGTCGCACCAGCGCGCCTCGCCATCGGCCCCGACGAGCCGGAAACCGCGCGCGAAGGTCGCAAGGCTGCCGAGATCGGCGCCGGTCCCGTGGGTGCCCGTCGCCATCGCCCCGGCGAGCGATTGCGGATCGACGTCGCCCTGGTTGGCGAGCGCCAGCCCCTCGGCCCAGAGCGCCGCGGTGAGCCGCCTGATCGACCAGCCCGCGGGGATGCGCGCGGTCCGGCGGTCGGCGGCGATCACCATCTCGCCCGCCATCGCGTCGAGCGCGACGATCAGCTCGTCCGTTTCGCACAGCGGCATGAAGCTGTGACCCGCGCCGACGGCCCGGACCTTGTGCGCGGCGCGGACCAGCGCGGCCAGCTCGCCGTCGTCGCGCGGCCGCACGACCGCGGCGGCGGCGGTCACGCTTCCCGACCAGTTGCTCCAGCCCATGCTCTTCCCTCCGCTGCCGGAGGCCGGACGTTGCGAGGGAGAAGAAAGTTAGTCAAGACTATATTTAAAGGGAAGCCAGCTCAACCACCCAGCGTCGCCTTCAGGAACCATATCCGCTGCTGCGCCTCGTCGGCCCAGCCGTCGACGAGGCCGCTCGTCGCGATGTCGCCATCGGCCTCCGCGGCCGCCTTGGTTTCGCGGATCTGCGCGAGCAGCGCCTCGTTGTCGGCGGCGAGCCGGGCGATCATCGTGTCGGCATCGACGCCGGCCTTGTCATCATCCTTGATCGATTGGCGGCGGCCGATCTCGCCGATCGAGCGCAACGTCGGCGCGCCGTTCTTGCGCACGCGCTCGGCGATCAGGTCGGTCGTCGCCAGGATCTGCGCCGCCTGTTCGTCGAACAGCAGGTGCAGCTCGCGGAAGCGCGGGCCTTCGACGTGCCAGTGGTAATTCTTGGTCTTGAGATAGAGCGCGAAGCTGTCGGCGAGCAGCGCGTTGAGCGCATCGGCGACGGCGGGCTGGTTCTTCTTTTCGGGCATGAGGGGAAGCTCCTTTCGTTGCTCTCGATATAGGCCCTCCCCTTGCCCAACGCCCATGAGGGCTCTTGGTCGCGCTGATCGACAAAATCGATCAGACAAGTCTCTTTCCTACAGACCGAACGCCGTCATCGCCATGCGCAACCCCCAGAGCGCGAGCAGCGCGGCGCTCGCCCAGCGGACGATCCGCGCCGCGGGCCGCTCGGCGAGCGCGGGGCCGAAGGCGAGGAAGGGCAGCGCCGCGAAGATCCAGCCGGCGAGTCCGCCCGCCGCCGCCCACAGCCCCGCCCCGCTCGTCGCGGCGAGCGCGCCGATCAGGAAATGGCTGCGGTCGCCGAGCTGGACGAGCAGCAGCCGCGCGGCAAGCACCGGCGCCGGCGCGCCCATGGCCTGCTCGTCGGCCAGCGTCAGCCGCCCGCGCCACAACAGCGCCGCCGCCGCGGTGAGCAGCGCGAAGGCGACGAGCAGCGCGACGATCCCCTGCCCGATCATCCGGTTGGCGATCGATCCCGCGAGCGCCGCGACCAGCGCGTTGACGACGAAGCTGCCGAGCGCGATGCCGATCACCGTGCGCCGGTCGGAGCGTGCGTCGAGCAGACGCGACAGGAAGCCGCCGCTGCGCCCGTCGGCGTTGGCGAGCAGCACCGCCACCAGCGTCACCATGATCGCATCCATGAAACTCTCCCTATGGTTGCGAACCTACCCCAGACGCATCGCGACCGAGGCGAGCCACGCTTCGTGCGCGGCGGCGGGCAGCGGGCCCGGCGGGGTTCCGGCGGCATCGCTCATCGCGTCGAGATAGGTCAGGATCGCGGCGCGATAGCCGCCCGCGGCGACCGCCGATTCGAGCCGGCTCGCGAGCGTCTCGACCGCGGCGAGCCCGTGATCGCGGGCAAGGCAGCGGATCTCGTCGATGCCGCGGATGATCTGCGTCGGCGCGCCGTGCGGCAGCGCCGCGGCGAGCGCGCCGATCCGGTGCCGGATGTCGTGGGTCGGATCGTTGAAAGCCTGCATCGCACACTCCCTTGTCGAAGGAAGAGAATGCGCGCTTTTGGTTAAGGCGGGGTTTACCCCGGCCGCAGGTCCGAACCTAGCGATGCCCGCCGGGGCCGTCCTGCCCCAGCTTGCACAGATACATGTCGCGGTCGGCGGCGGCGAGGATGTCCGATTCGCTCATCTCGGGCTGCAGCATCGCGACGCCGAAACAGGCCGACAGCGAGATTTCGCGTCCGTCGTAGACTGCGGGGGTCGCGCTCAGCAGTCGCGACAGCCGTTCGACCTGCGCGCGCGCGCCGGCTTCGCTCGATTGGTCGAGGATGAGCCCGAATTCATCGCCGCCGATGCGCGCCGCGACGTCGACCGAGCGAATCGCGCCGAGCAGCCGGTTCGCGATCTCGAGCAGCGCGAAATCGCCCGCGGCATGGCCGAAGCTGTCGTTGATGAACTTCAGCTGGTTGACGTCGGCGAAGACGATCGCCGCGGTCTCGGCGCGGCGCTCGAAGCGCGCGATGCGCTGGTGGATCGCGGTCAGGAAATAGCGGCGGTTGAACAGCGGGGTCAGCGTGTCGCGTTCGGACACGCGTTCGAGCTCGGCAACGGCGATCTTCAGGATGCGGTTCTCGCGGCGCAGCGCATCGCGTTCGCGGCGCAGCTCGCGCAGCTGGTCCTCGACGGAGTCGACGGGTACGAAGCCGATCTGGTCGACCGCGATCCGCGCTCCCCCCATGCTGTCCATTCGATGTCCCCGATGCGTGCCCAAAGCGCCGCCGGCCGGATGCCGACGATCTCGTGTGGCCGACGACGATAGCCGCGACTCCATACCAATCGGTAAACGCGGGACGAATCGGATGGCGTTGCCCGACGGTTTCCGACCCGCTAGGGGGTGAGGCGGCGACGGAATCGCCGGGGCAGGAGGGTTTCGAATGGACGACACGGCGCCACGCGTCGGCGTGATCATGGGCAGCCAGTCGGACTGGCCGACCATGGCGCATGCGGTCCAGATCCTCGACCAGTTCGGCATCGCGCACGAGGTACGGATCGTCTCCGCCCACCGCACTCCCGACCGGCTGGTCGACTATGCGAAGGCGGCCGCGGGCCGCGGGCTTCAGGCGATCATCGCCGGCGCCGGCGGCGCCGCGCACCTGCCCGGCATGGTCGCGGCGATGACGCGCGTGCCGGTGCTCGGCGTTCCCGTCCAGTCGGCGGCCTTGAGCGGCATGGACAGCCTGCTGTCGATCGTCCAGATGCCCGGCGGCGTTCCGGTGGCGACCTTCGCGATCGGCAAGGCGGGCGCGACCAACGCCGGCCTTTTCGCCGCCGCGCTGCTCGCCAATGCCGACTCCGACCTCGCGCAAAGGCTCGACGCCTGGCGCGCCGCGCAGACCGAGGGCGTCGCCCCGATCCCCGTTCGCGAGGGCTGAACGCAGGTGCTGCCACCCGGTTCGACCATCGGCATATTGGGCGGCGGCCAGCTCGGCCGCATGCTCGCGCTCGCCGCGGCGCCGCTCGGCTACAAGGTGCATGTCTACGCCCCCGACCGCGAAAGCGTCGCGGCCGAGGTCGCCGCGCACCACACGCAGGCGGCGTGGGACGACGAGCCGCGCCTCGCCGCCTTCGCCGCCGCCTGCGACGCGGTGACGATCGAGTTCGAGAATGTCCCCGTCGACACGGTGCGCTTCCTGTCGGGTCATGTCGCGGTGCGCCCGGGCGCGGCGGCGCTCGAAATCGCGCAGGACCGCCTCGCCGAAAAGCGCTTCGTCGCCGGGCTCGGCGGCCGCACCGCGCCCTTCGCCGCGGTGCCCGACCGCGCCGCGCTCGACACGGCGCTGGCGGACATCGGCGCCCCCGCGATCCTCAAGACCGTGCGCATGGGCTATGACGGCAAGGGCCAGGCGCGCCTCAGGGGCCCCGCCGACGCCGATGCGGCGTGGGAGGCGATCGGCCGCCACCCCGCGATCCTCGAAGGCTTCGTGACCTTCGCGCACGAATTTTCGGTGATTCTCGCGCGCGGCATCGACGGCGAGACCCGCTTCTGGGATTCGCCGGTCAACGTCCACGAAGGCGGCATCCTCGCGACCTCGAGCCTGCCGCCGCCGCGCATGATCCTCGACCAGCAGGACGTGGCGCGCGCGCTGATGACCGGCATCGCCGACGCGCTCGACTATGTCGGCGTCCTCACCGGCGAATTCTTCGCGACCGACGACGGTCCGGTCTTCAACGAGATGGCGCCGCGCGTCCACAACAGCGGCCACTGGACGATTGAGGGCGCGGCGGCGAGCCAGTTCGCGAACCACATCCGCGCCGTCGCCGGCCTGCCGCTCGGCGACACCGGCACGCTCGCGCTGCCGGTCACGATGCGCAACCTGATCGGCCGCGCCATCGAGGGCGTTCCCGCGCTGCTCGCCGACGGCGCCGCCCGCGTCCATCATTATGGCAAGACCGACGTGCGCGAGGGCCGCAAGCTCGGCCACGCCACCTGGGTCGGAACCGCTCCCGAAGGGCCCTTATGAACCGTCCCGAGATCACGCTGATCCTCGCGCGCGCCGCCAATGGCGTGATCGGCGCCGATGGCAGGATGCCCTGGCACCTCCCCGCCGATCTCCGCCGCTTCAAGCAGCTCACCATGGGCCGCCCGATGATCATGGGGCGCAAGACCTTCGACAGCCTGCCCGCGGTGCTCGAAGGCCGCCGCCACATCGTCCTCACCCGCGACGCCGAATGGCACGACGAGCATGCCGAGGTCGCGCACAGCGCCCCCGAAGCGCTACGCCTCGCCAACGCGCCGCAGGTGATGGTGATCGGCGGCGCCGAAATCTACCGCCTCTTCCTGGGGCTCGCCGACCGCATCGAACTCACCGAGGTCGCGCTCGAACCCAAGGGCGACGCCGTCATCGCCGCTCCCGATCCCGCCGAGTGGCGCGAGGTCGCGCGCGAGGATCATCCCGCCGACGAGGCCGGACGCCCCGCCTATAGCTTCGTCACCTTTGCTCGCAGGGGCGGATCGGATCGAACGGCGTGAAACCACAATTCTTCCGTATCCCCGAGCGAAGACGAGGGGATATGCCGAGCGAAGTCGAGGCTGCGGCATCCGCGGGTTCTCGCTTCGCTCGAAGGGGCCCCTCGTCTTCGCTCGGGGATACGGTTCCTATGATGGGTCGCTGCCTTGGAGGAGAGACGAGATGCGCCGCTGGCTGATCGCTCTCCTCGCCCTGCTCCTCATCCTCGCCGCCGCCTTCTTCCTGTTCGCCCCCGGCATGGTCGAGCGCAGCATGAACAAGGTCGAGGGCGGCGCGCTGCCGCAGGTCAGCGAGCGCGCCCGCGCGCTCCACCGCGGCCTGACGATCGTCGACCTGCACAGCGACACCTTGATGTGGAAACGCGGTCTCCTGACCCGCTCGGGCCAGGGCCATGTCGACCTGCCCCGGCTCGAGGACGGCAACGTCGCGCTTCAGATCTTCTCGAGCGTCACCAAGACGCCGAAGAACCAGAATTACGACGCCAACAGCGCCGACGGCGACAATATCACCGGGCTCGTGATCGCGCAGCTCCAGCCGGTGCGGACGTGGAATTCGCTGCTCGAACGCTCGCTGTGGCACGCCGAAAAGCTGCACCACGCCGCCCGGGATTCGGACGGCCAGCTCCGCGCGATCGCGAACCCGGTCGATTTGGGCGCGCTGCTCGCGGCGCGGCGCGTCGGCAAGGCGGTGCCGGTCGGCGCGCTGCTCAGCATCGAGGGGCTGCAGGACCTCGAAGGCGACATCGCCAATCTCGACAAGCTCCACGCCGCGGGCTTCCGCATGGCGGGGCTCACCCATTTCTTCGATAATGACCTCGCGGGCTCGATGCACGGGCTGAAAAAGGGCGGGCTTACCCCGCTCGGCCGCCGCGTCGTCCGCGCGATGGAGGACAAGGGGATGATCGTCGATCTCGCCCACCTCAGCCATGCCGGGGTCGCCGAGGTGCTGAAGATGGCGCGCCGCCCGGTCGTCTCCAGCCACGGCGGGGTGCAGGCGACGTGCCGGGTCAACCGCAACCTCACCGACGCCGAGATCCGCGGGGTCGCCGCGACCGGCGGCCTTGTCGGCATCGGCTATTGGGACGCCGCGGTGTGCGACACCTCGCCCGCGGGAATCGCGAGGGCGATGAAGCATGTCCGCGACCTCGTCGGCATCGACCATGTCGCGCTCGGCAGCGACTATGACGGCGCCACCACCGTCCGCTTCGACACGTCGAAGCTGGTGCAGGTGACGCAGGCGCTGATCGACGCGGGCTTCACCGACGACGAAATCCGCGCCGCGATGGGCGGCAACGCGATCCGCGTCCTGCGCGCGGGGATCGTGCCGATGAGGGCGGCGCAAAAATGACGAACCTAAACTTCCCGCATCCCCGAGCGAAGACGAGGGGCATTTTCGAGCGAAGCGAGAACCGAGAGGCAAGCAGCCTCGACTTCGCTCGGCAGAGCCCCTCGTCTTCGCTCGGGGATGCGGACTTGGGTTTGTCTCCTCTTTCTGGAATCAGTCGATGATCCGCCTCGACGGCCACGACCGCATCGCCGAACCCTTGCGCGGCGGCGTCATCGCGCTCGGCAATTTCGACGGCTTCCATGCCGGGCATCAGGCGGTCGTCGGCCGCGCCGTCCACCACGCGCAGGACGATGCGCGCCCGTGCATCGTCGCGACCTTCGACCCGCATCCGGTGCGCTTCTTCAAGCCCGGCGCGCCGCCCTTCCGCCTCACCACGCTCGACCAAAGGCAGGAGCTGTTCGGCGCCGCGGGCGCCGACGCGATGCTCGTCCTCCCCTTCGACGCCGCCATGGCGGGCACGACCGCCGAGGATTTCATCACCGACATCCTCCTCGCCCGCTACGGCGCCGCGGGGGTCGTCACCGGCGCCGACTTCGTCTTCGGCAAGGGGCGCGGCGGCGATGTCGTGACCCTCGCCGACCACGCGCGCCGCCTCGGCTTCTTCACCGAAATGGTCGCCCCGGTCGACGAGGGCGGCGAGACCATCTCGTCGAGCCGCATCCGCGAGGCGCTCCAGGCCGGCGACTGCGCGACCGCGACGCGCCTCCTCACCCGCCCCTTCACCGTGCGCGGGACCGTCCAGCACGGCGACAAGAACGGCCGCCTTCTGGGCTTCCCGACCGCGAACATCGACATGGGCGCCTATCTCCGCCCGCGCTACGGCATCTACGCGGTGACCGGCCGCCTGCCCGACGGCCGGGTGCTGAAAGGCGCGGCGAACCTCGGCATCCGCCCCAGCTTCGATCCGCCCAAGGAGTTGCTCGAACCGCATTTCTTCGACTTCGCGGGCGATCTTTACGGGCAGGAGATCGACGTCGCCTTCCACGCCTTCATCCGCGGCGAGGCGAAATTCGACAGCATGGACGCACTGACCGCGCAGATCGCGGCGGATTGCGAGGCGGCAAGGCAATTATTGGCCGATCTATGATTTCTTCGTCACCCCGGACTTGATCCGGGGTCCATTGAACGCAGCGTCGAATGGATGCCGGATCGAGTCCGGCATGACGAAATCCGGGGGGATGACATGACCGACACGACGACCGACGACTGGGCGGCCGGCCTCGAAGGCCCGAAGAAGAAGCCGCTGACGCGCTGCGCGAAGATCCTGCTCTGGCTCTTCGGCCTCCTCGTCGCCTGGCTGACGCTCTCGAACGCGAGCTGGCTCGCTCCCGATCCCGCGGGCAAGCGCATCCTCATCGCGCATCGCGGCGTGTCGCAGCTCTTCGACCATGCGGGCGTCACCGACACGACCTGCACCGCGACGCGCATCTACCCGCCCGAGCATCCCTATATCGAGAACAGCTTGCGCTCGCTGCGCGCCGCGGTCGGGCGCGACGCGGGGATGATCAAGTTCGACGTCGCCGCGACGAAGGACGGCCGGCTCGCGGTCTTCCACGACTGGACGCTCGATTGCCGCACCGACGGCAAGGGGCCGATCCGCGACCGCACCATGGCCGAGCTGAAGGCGCTCGACATCGGCTATGGCTACACCGCCGACGGCGGCAGGACCTTCCCGCTGCGCGGCACGGGCGTCGGCCTGATGCCGAGCCTCGACGAGGTGCTCGCCGATCTCGGCCACCTGCCGATGGTGATCAACTTCAAGTCGCGCGACCCCGGCGAGGCCGGGCTCGCGCTCGCCGCCTTCGCGCGCGCCGGCATCGACCCGAACCAGCCGCGCTTCGGCTTCTTCGGCGACGCGCGCGCCCTCGCGCCCATTCGCGCGAAAGCACCGAAGGCGTGGGCGATGGACCCCGCGGGGGCGAAACGCTGTACCACCGACTATCTCAAGTTCGGCTGGTCGGGCTGGTTCCCCCAAAGCTGCGCCGGCGGCACCATCGTCGTGCCGCTCGACCGCCAATGGGCCTATTGGGGCTGGCCCAACCGCCTCCAGGCCCGCGCCGCCGAACACGGCACCCGCCTCCTCCTCATCGGTCCGCGCGACGACGCCCATGCCAGCATGGGCCTGTCGCAGGTCCAGCAGCTCACCCGCATCCCCGCGAGCTTCAAGGGCTATGTCTGGATCGACGACATCTACAACCTCGGCCCCGCCCTCCGCCCGCGGCAGAAATGATCGCGTCCATATCGGATGAAGTGCTCCCCGGCGAAAGCCGGGGTCCATTATAACCGCGCGGCGATGAAGCAAGGCTGGGTCTACATCCTCACCAACGGGCGCAACGGCACGCTCTACATCGGCGTCACCAGCAACATCGCCCAGCGCATCTGGCAACATCGCGAAGGGACGATCGAGGGCTTTACGAAAAGATACGGCCTCAAACGGCTCGTCTGGTACGGCTACTTCGAGAATCTCCACGACGCCCGCCGCCGCGAGGGGCAGATGAAGGGGTGGAAGCGCACGTGGAAGATCGAGTTAATCGAGACGATGAACCCCGATTGGCGCGATCTCTATTTCGACCTTTTGCGCTAGGCATCTGGACCCCGGCTTTCGCCGGGGCTCACCAAGCTCTACCGTGATCCCCGGCGAAAGCCGTGGTCGATGACGCCGCACAATCCCCATGCTGGCGAGACTTCAACTTCAACGTGACTATCCCACCCCATTTACGCTAAGCGCGCGCACCATGACCGACACTGTGCCCGCCAAAGAAGAGCGCGACTATCGCGACACCGTCTTCCTGCCCAAGACCGACTTCCCGATGAAGGCCGGCCTGCCGCAGAAGGAGCCGGCGATTCTCGCCAAATGGCTCGAGCAGAACCTCGAGGGGCAGATTCGCGAGAGCCGCAAGGACCGCGCGCAGTTCATCCTCCACGACGGCCCGCCCTACGCCAATGGCGACATGCACATCGGCCATGCGCTCAACCATATCCTCAAGGACATGGTCGTCCGCACCCAGACGCTGAAGGGCAAGGACGCGCCCTATGTGCCCGGCTGGGACTGCCACGGCCTGCCGATCGAGTGGAAGGTCGAGGAGCAGTATCGCAAGAAAAAGCTCAACAAGGACGAGGTGCCGGTCGAGGAATTTCGCGCCGAATGCCGCGCCTATGCCCAGCATTGGGTCGACGTCCAGCGCGAGCAGCTGAAGCGCCTCGGCATCGGCGGCGACTGGGACCATCCGTACCTCACGATGGATTTCGACGCCGAGGCGACGATCGTCCGCGAACTGATGAAATTCGCCGAATCGAACCAGCTCTACCGCGGCGCCAAGCCGGTGATGTGGTCGCCGGTCGAAAAGACCGCGCTCGCCGAGGCCGAGATCGAATATGAGGACATCACCTCGACCCAGATCGACGTGGCGTTCGAGATCGTGGAGAGCCCGATTCCGGAGCTGGTCGGCGCTTATGCGGTGATCTGGACGACGACGCCGTGGACGATACCGGTCAACCAGGCTTTGGCGTATGGACCGGATATCGAATACACTTTGTGCCGCACCGTCGAGGGTTATAAATTCCTTGTTGCGACGCCACTACGATACGCTTTGGGCTTACGCATCCGGTCGACCGCCGAGCGAGAAGGCCCGCGTCAAGACGGACTTGACGATGGCAACGGCGAAGAATTGCTGACCTTCAAAGGCTCCGACCTCGCCGGCACCATCGCCCGCCACCCGATGCACGCGCTCGGCGGCTTCTTCGCCCGCCCGCGCCCCTTCCTCGCGGGCGATTTCGTCACCACCGACAGCGGCACCGGCCTCGTCCATATGTCGCCCGACCACGGCGAGGATGATTTCGACCTGTGCAAGGCGAACGGCATCGACCCCGTCTTCGCGGTCGAGGGCGACGGCAAATATCGCGCCGACTGGGCGTGGCTCGGCGGGCAGGGCAGCGTCATCAACCCGAAATTCAACGCCCCCGACGGCCCGATCTGCACCGACCTGCGCGACGCTGGCGGCCTGCTCGCCGCGTCGGCCGACTATAAGCACAGCTATCCGCATAGCTGGCGCTCGAAGGCGAAGGTCATCTATCGCTGCACCCCGCAGTGGTTCGTGCCGATGGACAAGGTCGTCGACCATGACACCCCGCGCTGCGCCGCCGAGGCCGAGATCCGCGCGCATCAGGGCGACGGCGAGACGCTGCGCGAGACCGCGATGCGCGCGATCGACGAGACGCGCTTCGTGCCCGCCAAGGGCCGCAACCGCATCGGGTCGATGGTCGAAACGCGCCCCGACTGGGTGCTCAGCCGCCAGCGCGCGTGGGGCGTGCCGATCACGCTGTTCGTGAACCGCAAGACCGGCCACTATCTGAACGACGCGCAGGTCAACGACCGCATCGTCGCCGCGATCCGCGCGGGCGGGGTCGACGCGTGGAGCGACGCGCGCGCGCAGGAGTATCTGGGCAACGCCTATGACGCCGCCGATTACGAGCGCGTCGCCGACATTCTCGACGTCTGGTTCGATTCGGGCTCGACCCACGCCTTCGTGCTCGAAAGCGGCAAATGGCCGCAGCTCGTCCGCCGCGACGGTTCGACGCACCCCGCCGACCTCTATCTCGAAGGCAGCGACCAGCATCGCGGCTGGTTCCAGTCGTCGCTGCTGGAGTCCTGCGGCACCCGCGGCCGCGCGCCCTATAAGGCCGTCCTCACGCATGGCTTCACCATGGACGCCAAGGGCATGAAGATGTCCAAGTCGCTCGGCAACACGATCAGCCCGATCGACCTGATGCGCGATTATGGCGCCGACATCCTCCGCCTGTGGGCGCTGTCGGTCGACTTCACCGAAGACCACCGCATCGGCAAGGAAATCCTCGCCGGGGTCGCCGACCAGTATCGCAAGCTGCGCAACAGCTTCCGCTACCTGCTCGGCGCGCTCGACGGCTTCACCGAGGCCGAGCGCGTCACCGACGTCGCCGCGATGCCCGAACTCGAACGCTATATGCTGTCGCTCCTCGCCGACCTCGACGCGAAGCTGGCGGCGGCGGTCGACGATTTCGACTTCAACGCCTACACCCGCCTCCTCGCCGATTTCTGCAACGAGGACCTGTCGGCCTTCTATTTCGACATCCGCAAGGACCGGCTCTACTGCGACGTCAACCCGGCGACCGGCCATCAGACCGCCGAGCGCGCCGCCTACCGCACCGTGCTCGACACCCTCTTCCACGCCCTCGTCCGCTACGCGGCGCCGGTGCTGGTGTTCACCAGCGAAGAGGTGTGGAGCACGCGCTATCCCGACGCGGGCAGCGTCCATCTGCTGGAGTGGCCCGAGCTTCCCGCGCTCGCGGGTCCCACCCGCGAATTGCGGGAGAAGTGGGCGCAGATCCGCGCCACCCGCGCCCTCGTCACCGAGCGCATCGAGCCGCTGCGCCGCGAAAAGATCATCCGCTCCAGCCTCGAAGCCGAGGTCTGGCTGCCGGACGATCCCGGCGACGTCGATTTCGAAGAGATTTTCATCACCTCGACCGTCCACCGCGGCGACTGGGACGTGAAGCGCACCGAAAACCACAAATGCGGCCGCTGCTGGCGCCACCTGCCCGAAGTGACCGAGGACGGCGCCTTGTGCAATCGCTGCGAGACGGTATTGGACGGACAATGACCGGCAAACGTTCCCCGCACCTGCGCTTCGGCCTGATCGTCGCCGCACTCGCCTTCCTCGCCGACCAGATCAGCAAATGGGTGGTCATTGTCCCGCTGTCGCTCGAACCCAAGCGCGTGATGGAGATATTGCCCTTCTTCAACCTGACCTGGGCGGAGAATTGCGGCATCTCGCTGTCGATGTTCGCGCGCTGCGACGACAATCAGCGCTGGATCCTCGTCGCGGTCACCGCGCTCGTCGCGATCGCGGTCGCGGTGTGGATGACGCGCGAGAAGGCGCGCGGCGACGTGTTCGCGCTCGCGCTGATCCTGGGGGGCGCGCTCGGCAACATCCTCGACCGCATCCGCCACGGCTTCGTGGTCGACTTCGCCGACCTTCATTTCGGCACCTTCCGTCCCTTCCTCATTTTCAACGTCGCCGATGCGTGCATCACGATCGGCGTGCTTTTGCTGGTTGCGCGGGCGCTGCTCTTGCGCGAAAAGGCGCCAGCGGCGCCCGCTTCGTCCAGCGATGCGGCCGCCACCGACTAACGGGGCGCATCAGGAGAGTTTTTACGTGAACCGGACCACCGCTATCCTTGCTACCGCCCTTGCCGCGACGACACTGTCGGCCTGCGGGTCGAACAGCCTGTTCAGCCGCGACCGCCCCGACGAGTTCGCGGTGTCGCGCCAGGCGCCGCTCGTCGTGCCGCCCGACTTCTCGCTCGTCCCGCCCGCGCCCGGCGCGGCGCGCCCGGGCAATGATTCGACCGCCGAGCAGACGCTGCGCGCGCTCTTCGGCGGCGCCTCGCCGCGCAGCGCGACCGAGACGTCGATCATCGGCGCCGCCGACGGCGCGCGCGCCGACCCCGGCATCCGCAGCGAGGTCGGCAGCCCCGACACCCAGGTCGTCGACAAGGGCCTCGCCACCCGCGACATCATCGCCGCACCCGAAGGCGACGGCCGCGACGCCTCGGCGGCGATCCCGGGGACCTGAGCGCCCGGCAGATTTTCGCGCAGAGATACGGGAAAGGGCGGCTTCGGCCGCCCTTTTTCATGGACCGGCGTTCCGGCCGTATCCGTTGCCTCGTCATTGCGACCCCGGCGAAAGCCGGGGGAAAGCAATCTCCAGCCATCGTCCCGCCATGCCGATGGCTGGAGATTGCTTCGTCGCTACGCTCCTCGCAATGACACATAAGGGGCTACGGACGGTGCGGCTATGATCGCCAAACCAGTTCAGGGTGACGGAACAGGGAAATCGCCGGACCGGGAGCAACCGGCGGCGAACCACCAACCCCTCACGCCCGCGCGCCCGCTTCCTCCACGCCCGCGCTGTTGTGCCGCAGCGCCTTCAGCACCGTCTCGACGATCTGCGGCGCGTTGAGGCCCGCGGCCTCATATTGCGCTTCGGGCTTGTCCTGGTCCTGGAAGACGTCGGGCAGCCGCATCGTGCGCAGCTTCAGCCCCGCGTCGATCAGCCCCTCGTCGCTCGCCAGCGTCAGCACATGCGCGCCGAGGCCGCCGATGCTGCCCTCCTCGATCGTCACGCACACCTCATGGCCCGCGAGCGTCCTGCGGATCAGTTCCTCGTCGAGCGGCTTGGCGAAGCGCAGGTCGATCACGCTCGTCGACAGGCCCCTCGCTTCCAAAGTGTCGGCCGCCTTCAGCGCCTCGGCGAGCCGGGTGCCGAGCGACAGGATCGCGACCGTCTTGCCCTGCCGCACCACGCGGCCCTTGCCGATCTCGAGCTTCTCGGGAACCGCGGGCAGCGCCACGCCGGTGCCGCCCCCGCGCGGGTAGCGGAAGGCGATCGGCCCGTCGTCATGCTCGGCGGCGGTATAGGTCATGTGGACCAGCTCGGCCTCGTCGGCCGCGGCCATCACCACCATGTTCGGCAGCGTCGCAAGATAGGTGACGTCGAACGAGCCCGCGTGCGTCGAGCCGTCGGCGCCGACCAGCCCCGCGCGGTCGATCGCGAAGCGCACCGGCAGATTCTGGATCGCGACGTCGTGCACGACCTGGTCGTAGGCGCGCTGGAGGAAGGTCGAATAGATCGCCGCGAACGGCCGCATCCCCTGCGCCGCGAGCCCCGCGGCGAAGGTCACCGCATGCTGCTCGGCGATCCCGACGTCGAAGGTCCTTGTCGGATGCGCCTTTGCGAATTTGTCGACCCCGGTGCCCGACGGCATCGCGGCGGTGATCGCGACGATGCGCTTGTCGGTCTCGGCGAGCTTCGCGAGCGTCTCGCCGAACACATTCTGGTACGCGGGCGGTCCCGGCGGCGCCTTCGCCTGCTCGCCGGTGATCACGTCGAATTTCTGGACGCCGTGATATTTGTCGGCCGCGGCTTCCGCGGGCGCATAGCCCTTGCCCTTCGTCGTCACCGCGTGGATCAGCACCGGGCCATGGTCGCTGTCGCGGACATTTTCGAGCACCGGGATCAGATGGTCGAGATTATGCCCGTCGATCGGCCCGACATAATAAAAGCCCAGTTCCTCGAACAGGGTGCCGCCCATCGCCATGCCGCGCGCGAACTCGTCGGTCTTGCGCGCCGCCTTGTGCAGCGGCTCGGGCAGTTTCCGCGCGAAGCGCCGCGCGATCTCGCGCAGCTCGAGGAAGGGCCGCGACGACACCAGCCGCGCGAGATAGGCTGAAAGGCCGCCCACCGGCGGCGCGATCGACATGTCGTTGTCGTTCAGGATGACGACCAGCCGGTTGCCCGCCTGCTGCGCGTTGTTCATCGCCTCATAGGCCATGCCCGCCGACATCGACCCGTCGCCGATCACCGCGATCGCGCGGCCGGGTTCTTGCCTGAGCTTGTTCGCGACCGCGAAGCCCAGCGCGGCGCTGATCGAGGTCGACGAATGCGCCGCGCCGAACGGGTCGTACTCGCTCTCGCTGCGCTTGGTGAAGCCGCTGAGGCCGCCGCCCGTCCGCAAGGTACGGATACGGTCGCGGCGCCCGGTGATGATCTTGTGCGGATAGCATTGGTGCCCGACGTCCCACACCAGCTTGTCGCGCGGCGTGTCGAACACATAATGGATCGCGACGGTCAGCTCGACGACGCCCAGCCCCGACCCCAGATGCCCGCCCGTCGTCCCGACCGCGCTGATCATCTCGGCGCGCAGCTCGTCGGCGAAGGCGCGGAGCTGTTCGGGTTTCAGCTTGCGGAGGTCTGCGGGGACATCCACCGTGTCGAGCAGCGGCGTATGCGGAACGTCGGTCATGCCGCCGTCATAAAGCCAAGCCCCGATAGTGTCGAACGAAAAGCCTTCCTCTCCTTCGTCATGCTGAACTTGTTTCAGCATCCACGGCCGGGTCTCTCCTCCTAGGCCGCGCTGCATTTGGGGGCAGGCCATGGACCCTGAAACAAGTTCAGGGTGACGAATTATCGGGTGGCCGCCCTTCCCCCCGCTTCGCCGCGTCGACCTGCGCATAGAGCCCGCGCACCATCAGGTCGGTGAACACCAGCATCGCCCCGACCATCCCCAGGAACAGCGCCACCGCGATTGCGGGAAAGGGCCCGACCGCCTCGATCGCGCCGCGCCGCATCGCGACCGCGATCAGCGCCGCCGCGGCCATCAGCGCATAGCCGGCAAAACGCGGGACGCGGCTCATGCGGAACCGAATGCCGCGTGGCGGCATAGAAAGGCGAAGAGTCTGTATTGGTGCACGAAAGCCACGATGGCGCGAAAAGCATGCGCCTGCAAGACGCGGCCTTTGCATCGGCCGGGCGATCACTTACACCCCTGTTCAGAGGGGCAATAACATTAGGACCGCAATCGCCGATGGACACCCTCGCCTCCCGCCATGCCCGCCACCTCCGTCCCGCCACCCTCGCCGCCGCCGCGAGCCTGCTGGCCGCCGCTCCGGCACAAGCCGCCGACGAGACGCTCGATTATGACCTGACAGCCCTGGGCGACGCCGATGTCGCCCCCGGCCTGCCGGCCGCAGCGCCGGCGCCGGCGAGCCATTTCCAGGACAGCGAGGTCGACCAGGACATTTTGCTGCCCCCCGCGCGGCCGCAGGACGACGATCCCGACCGCAAATGGTCGCGCGACTATCTCGCCATCGCCGCGGGGGTCGTCACCGCGCCGAGCTACAACGGCTCGGACGAGCGCGTCGTGCTTCCCGGCTTCTATCTGCGCGGCCGGCTGTCGGGCTTTTCCTTCTCGACCCGGGGCACCAATTTGCAGGTCGACCTGATCCGCCAGCGGCGCGGCCAGCGCATCGACTGGAAATTCGGCCCGCTGATCAATCTCCGCAGCGACCGCACCGGGCGCATCAAGGACCCGCAGGTCGAGGCGCTCGGCGAGCGCAAGATGGCGGTCGAGGCGGGGATTTCGGCGGGGGTCACCTATTCGGGACTGATCACCAGCAAATATGACCAGCTCGGCGCCCGCATCGTCGTGCTCAAGGATATTTCGGGCCGCCACGGCAGCTGGGTCGCCTCGCCGACGATCGAATATGGCACCCCGATCTCGAAGCGCGCCTATGTCGGCCTGTCGGCGTCGGTGAACATCTATGGCAAGGGGTTCGGCGACTATTATTACGACATCGACCCGGCGGGCAGCGCCGCGAGCGGGCTGCCGGTCTACGACGGCGCCGGGCGCAAGGCGACCGCGGGCAAATATACGATCGGCGTCGCCGGCGCCTATGCCCTGTCGGGCGACCTGCGCAAAGGCTTCGTGCTGCTCGGCGGCGTCCAGTACGGCCGCATGACCAGCCGCTTCGCCGCCTCGCCGATCGTCCGCATCGCCGGCGACGCCGACCAGTGGATCGGCGGCGCCGGGGTCGCCTATCAATTCTAGGGCGGCCCGAAGCAGAACCGTCTTGCCGCGCGCGGCACGAACGGGGACAAGCGGCGGCGTTCCCGCAGGAGAGCCGCCGTGACCGCCCACAACGCCCCGACCTTCGCCCTCATCATGTTCCTGACCGGGGTCGGCATCCCGATCCTCGCCGCATTGAACGGCGGGCTCGGCGCGCGGCTCGGCAGCCCGATGGCGGCGTCGGTGATCCTCTTCGGCCTCGCGCTCCTCATCGCGCTCGCGGGCGCCGCCGCCACCGGTTCGCTCGGCGACGTGCGATTGTCGCCCGGGGTGCCGCCGCAATTCTACTTCGGCGGGCTGTTCGTCGCCTTCTACGTGATCGCGGTGACCTTCATCGCGCCGCGCTTCGGGGTCGGCAACGCGATCTTCTTCGTCCTCGTCGGCCAGCTCGTCAGCGCCGCCGCGATCGACCATTTCGGCCTCTTCGGCTCGCTGCGCCTTCCCATCGATGCCCGGCGCACCGCCGGCATCGCGCTGATGATCGCGGGCGTCTGGCTCGCGCGGCGGACCGGCTGAGCCCCCTTCCCCTTCGCGCGCCGCGCGCCTATAACCCTTCCATCCCCGGGGAGCCTGTGTGCAGAAACAGGTTGAGAGCGGAACAGCCCGCGACCCGTCGAACCTGATCCGGGTAATACCGGCGGAGGGAGGGTCGGTATTCCAAGCCCGGAATCCCCAACTCGCTCCGAAACCCTTGGAGCGACTGACATGGCCGACATCGATTCCCGCATAGAAGCTGCCGACACGATCGGCGTCACCACCGGGCCGATCCGCGGCAGCCGCAAGGTCCATGTCGCCTCGCCCACCGGCAGCGGCATCCGCGTCGCAATGCGCGAGATCGACCTCGACCCGCATAGCGGCGAACCCAGCGTCCGCGTCTACGACACGTCGGGCCCCTACACCGACCCGAACGCCCGCATCGATATCGGGCAGGGCCTCCCCGAACTGCGCGCCGCGTGGATCCGCGCCCGCGGCGACGTCGAGGAGGTGACCCAGCGCGAGGTCCGCCCCGAGGACAACGGCCAGCTCGGCCCCGACCGTTCGGGCGGCGTCCCCGCCTTCCCCAACGTCCGCAAGACCGTGCTGCGCGCGCGTGCCGGCGCCAACGTCAGCCAGATGCACTACGCCCGCCGCGGCATCATCACGCCCGAGATGGAATATGTCGCGACCCGCGAAAATCTCGGCCGCGAGCGCCTCGCCGAGTACATCCGCGACGGGCAGGACTGGGGCGCCAGCATCCCCGATTATGTCACCCCCGAATTCGTCCGCGAGGAAGTCGCACGCGGCCGCGCGATCATCCCCAGCAACATCAACCACCCCGAAAGCGAGCCGATGGCGATCGGCCGCAACTTCCTGGTCAAGATCAACGCCAATATCGGCAACAGCGCGGTCGCCAGCGACGTCGCGTCGGAGGTCGACAAGATGGTCTGGTCGATCCGCTGGGGCGCCGACACCGTCATGGACCTCAGCACCGGCCGCAACATCCACGACACGCGCGAATGGATCATCCGCAATTCGCCCGTACCGATCGGCACCGTCCCCATCTATCAGGCGCTCGAGAAAGTCGGCGGCATCGCCGAGGAACTGACGTGGGAGATTTTCCGCGACACGCTGATCGAGCAGGCCGAGCAGGGCGTCGACTATTTCACCATCCACGCGGGGGTTCGCCTGCCCTACGTCCCCCTCGCCGCGAAGCGCGTCACCGGCATCGTCAGCCGCGGCGGCAGCATCATGGCGAAATGGTGCCTCGCGCATCACAGGGAGAGCTTCCTCTACGAACGCTTCGACGAGATCACCGAGATCATGAAGGCCTATGACATCGCCTATTCCCTCGGCGACGGTCTCCGCCCCGGCAGCATCGCCGACGCGAACGACGAGGCGCAGTTCGCCGAGCTCTACACGCTCGGCGAGCTCACCAAGCGCGCGTGGGAGCAGGATGTGCAGGTGATGATCGAGGGCCCGGGCCACGTCCCGATGCACAAGATCAAGGAGAATATGGACAAGCAGCTCGCGGCGTGCGGCGAGGCGCCCTTCTACACGCTCGGGCCGCTGACCACCGACATCGCGCCCGGCTATGACCATATCACCAGCGGCATCGGCGCCGCGATGATCGGCTGGTACGGCACCGCGATGCTCTGCTACGTCACCCCCAAGGAGCATCTCGGCCTCCCCGACCGCGACGATGTGAAGGTCGGCGTCGTCACCTACAAGCTCGCCGCCCACGCCGCCGACCTCGCCAAGGGCCACCCCGCCGCCAAGGTCCGCGACGACGCGCTATCGAAAGCGCGCTTCGAATTCCGCTGGCGCGACCAGTTCAACCTGAGCCTCGACCCCGACACGGCCGAGCAATATCACGACCAGACCCTCCCGGCGGAAGGCGCCAAGACCGCCCATTTCTGCAGCATGTGCGGCCCCAAATTCTGCTCGATGAAGATCAGCCAGGAAGTGCGGGAATTTGCAAAGCTGCAAAATCAGGACAGCGCGGGCTTCATCGCGGCGGAGGAGGCCGAGAAGGGCATGGCGGAAATGAGTCAGGTCTATGAGGATACCGGCCGCGAGCTGTATATGGGCGCGGGTGGGCGTGAGCATGATTGAGCCCGCTTCCACGCCCACAATTTGCACCCAAAATGGTGCCTAGAGATTGAAACTTGCATCAAAGGAGTCTATCGTTCCCCTAATGTTCTAAGGGGTGCACAATGGAACCTCAGGCTTTCGGCGATGAACACACCCGGCGGAAGCTCGAAACCGTCGAAAAATACCTTGTTGCTTACACCACGGCTCTCAAAAAGCAGGGCTTTGAATTGTGGTATATAGATGCGTGTGCGGGATCGGGTGCATCGATCCCGCGCTCTGCTCTGGCGAACCCAACTAATCAAAATGGTCTGGGCTTGCTTGAAGCAGATGACTCCATCCTCGACGCTGACCAGATTATCGTGGGATCCGCCATTCGGGCGCTAGGAATAAATACGCCGTTCGACCGCTATCTTTTCAACGACGTAAAAAAATCGAACGTCGATGCCTTAAAAGCACAGGTCCAGGAGAATTTTTCTCATCTCGGAAACCGAGTTTCGATAACACAATTCGACGCAAACAAGATGCTTTGTGATATGTGTGACAGGATCAATTGGCGAAGCTCTAGAGCGGTCGTGTTTATTGATCCGTTTGGACTACAGATTCGATATTCGACTCTGCAAAGACTTGCGCAGACAAAAGCGATCGACCTTTGGTATCTCGTTCCTGTTTTCGCGATGTACAGACAAATCCGCGGCGACGGTGCAGTTCTGGAAGACGGCGGCAAGAGCGTCGACGAGGCGCTCGGCACCGATGCATGGCGCCACGTCGTAGCAATCGAAGAAAAAGGACAAATTGACCTCTTTGGCCAGCAACAGGTGATTTCCAAGCGAGCCGTCGATGTGGCTTGGTTTGAGAAAGTTGCAAAAGACCGTCTAAAGTTGGCATTCGACGACCGGGTTGTCGATCAGGTTTTGCCTCTTGGACGAAACGGCCTACACGAATTTTCGTTAATGTTCGCTTGGGCCAACCCCAGCGACAAAGCAAAACTTGCAGCAAAGCTGGCTCGGGCGGTACTCACATAATGGCCGGAAGTTCTGAAATTGAGTGGACAGACGTAACTTGGAATCCGGTCGCCGGATGCTCAATTGCATCGAGCGGTTGCAGCAACTGTTACGCCATGAGGATGGCTGCCCGCCTTCAAGCTATGGGGCATCCGAAATACAAAGGCACCACCCGAAAGAGCGGCGGGCGCTATGTCTGGACTGGTCGAGTGAATATCGACGAGGGTAGCCTTTATGCACCAGCTGAATGGAGAAAGCCGAAACGCATTTTCGTCAACTCCATGGCAGACCTCTTTCATCCGGACGTTCCTGATCATTTTATCAAGCGTGTATGGGACGTGATGTCAGCCTGCCCACAGCACCATTTTCAGATATTGACTAAGCGGCCAGATCGCATGGCAGATATGTTTGAGTCAGGGGCTCTCCAAGATATCGTCAATGTTTGGGTCGGCACGTCAGTAGAGAATGCCGAGGTTTCCGATCGCGTGGAGCAGTTGAAACGGATCAGGGGCTCCACCCTCTTCATCTCTTTCGAGCCATTGATCGGTCGAATTGCCGAGATCAATCTTCAAGGCATTCATTGGGCAATTGTCGGCGGTGAGTCCGGGCCTCGATCACGGCCAATGGAAGAAGAGTGGGTCGAGAGACTTTTCGATATATGTCGGCGCGACGACGTGGCTTTCTTCTTCAAGCAATGGGGTGGGCGAAACAAAAAGGCCGCAGGCCGCGAATTGCATGGCCGGACCTATGACGAATACCCATTGGAATTGGAGCCCTGAACTAGACTCAAATGTTATAGGGCTGGATCACCCCCACCCATGCGCGCCCGGAACCCCCTCTACGTCATGGCCAAGCCGCCGCCGGAGGTGCAGGCGCAGATCGCCGCGCTGCCGCGCAACGATCCCGGGCGCGGCCCCGACCTCCTCCATGTCACGCTCATCTCGCTCTACGACCTGCATTATGCGCCGCCCGAATGGCTGCCCGCGACCATCGCCGCGCTGGGCAGCTTCGTCGCACCGCCCTTTCCGCTCCGCTTCGACCGGATCGAGAACCGCAAGGCGGTGACGCTGCGCACGCGCGAGCCGCTGGCCGAGGCGCGGGCGTTCCAGAAGGCGCTGGTGACCCATCTGCTCGCCGCCAAGGCGCCGATAATGGACGGCACCACCCCCGAACCGCATATCACGATCAACTATCGCGGCGACCGGCTGAACGCGCAAAAGATGCCGCCGATCGGCTGGACGGTCGACGAGGTCGTCCTGACCGAAAGCATCGTCGGCAAGACCACCCATGTCGAGCACGGCCGCTGGCCGCTCCGCGGCAGCGCCGCCTGAGGGACGGTTGCCGACGGATCGGGAGTGCAGAGGACGGTCCTTATCATCGTCACCCCGGACTTGATCCGGGGTCCAGCTCAGCAACGGTGATAAGCTGGACCCCGGATCAAGTCCGGGGTGACGAGAAAGGACAGAAAAGACTCAGAAGCGCGCCGGGGCCTTTGCCCCCGACATTGCCAACCCCCACCCCCGCAGCCTATCCTCCCCCGCATGTCGCACGCCTCGAACATCGTCCATTGTTCCGGCCCGCACGATCCGCACGCGCTCGACGGCATTTCGCGGCGCCACCGCACCGGCGACCTCGACGTCATCTGCCCGGTCTGCGCGGGGTACGGCCAGTGGAACAGCCAGATCGACCTCGTCAGCCAGCGTTCGATCCGCGTGCCCTGCCCCAAATGCGACGGGCGCGGCTGGATCGAGACCGGGGCCGACATGGTCCCCTCGCACGACATCGCCCTGTCGCCCGACGGCCGGTCGATGTGGGTGGTGCGGCTCGACCCGTCCGACGATATCGAGTGACCGGTGCAGGAGCCCGATCGCGACCAAATGACCAAATCGGCGAATTCCTCTTCCTGAACTTGCCTTTTGGGTTCATCTTGCCGGATATCGACTACGAAGCCACCTGCCCTGCGCTTGTCGAAGCCGGTCCTGAGCGTCTGTTTTGCAGACTATCGAAGGGCGCCGCTCCTGCTTTTGACGCCGCAAGCAAGACGCTGCTTAGAGTGTTTTCAAGTCAGGTGGAATCACCTGACGACTCGGAAAACACGGTAAAACAAGAATCTAGAGTGCCGGTTTTGATTCCATCAAAACCGAACGCACTCCAGATGGGCTCAGGACGAACGGATCGGGTCAATCCTTCGCCTTTTTCGCCACCGGCGTTTCGATCGGCGGCTGGCCCTTCCGGCTCGCGGCATAGGCTTCGACCCCCTTCAGCACACGCAGCATGTTGCCGCTCGCGATCTTTTCGAGCTCGGCTTGCGTATAGCCGCGCCGCGCGAGTTCGGTGAACAGCGCCGGATAGCCCGCGACATCCTCCATCCCCACCGGCGCCGAATCCATACCGTCATAATCGCCGCCGAGCCCGATATGGTCGACGCCGATCGCCGCCTTGATATGGTCGATATGGTCGGCGACCTTCGCGATCTGCGTCCTGGGCACCGGATGCGCCGCATCCCACGCCTGCAGCGCCGCCGCGGCGCCCTTGGGATTGCCGAGATATTGTCCGTCGAGCCGCGCTTTTTCGGCGGCGCGGTCGAGCTCGCGCGCGCGCACTGCGGGGTCGAGGAAGCCGGGCAGGAAGACGATCATCACGATGCCGCCGTTCGCCTTGACCAGCGGCAGCACGTCGTCGGGGACGTTGCGCGGATGGTCGTTGACCCCGCGCGCGCCCGAATGGCTGAACATCACCGGCGCCTTCGACGCCGCGAGCGCGTCCTTCATCGTCGCCGGGCTCGTGTGGCTCAAATCGACGATCATCCCGATGCGGTTCATCTCGGCGACCACCTGACGGCCGAAATCGGTGAGCCCGTCATGCTCGGGCGCGTCGGTCGCGCTGTCGCCCCACGGCGTGTTCCGCCCGTGCGTCAGCGTCATGTAGCGCGCGCCGAGGGCGTACATCTGGCGCAGCACGGCGAGCGACGAGCCGATCGACTGCCCGCCCTCCATTCCCAGCATCCCGGCGACCTTGCCCGCCTTCATCGCCTTTTCGAGCTCGGCCGCATTGGCCGCGAGCATCATGTCCTGCGGATAGCGCGCGATCAGCCGCTTCGCGACGTCGATCTGCTCGATCGTCTGCCGCACCGCCTCGTCCTCGTCGTCGTTCGAAGGGACGTAGACCGACCAGAATTGCGCCCCGACATGCCCCTTGCGCAGCCGGGTGAGGTCGGTGTGCATCGCGATCCGCGGCGGATCGCGGTCGGGCTCGGCGGTGTCGGTCGTGTCGACGAAGTCGAAGCCATTGATGACATTGCCGAGCCGCCCGCGCAGCGCCCAGGGCACGTCGTTGTGCCCGTCGAACACCGGCGCGCGCTTGAGCGCGGCTTCGGCAACCGCCTCGGGCGACTGCTGCGCGGCGGCGGGGGTGGAGACAAGGGCGAGTGCGGCGAGGCCGGCGAGCAGGACGGTCTTTGTCATGGCGCGACCTTAAAGAAGATAAGCCGGAAATCGACCCCGTATATTTGGCACCAACCCCCAAGCTGAAGGCAAGGGCGGCGCTTCGAACCGGTCCAACTTGACGCTCACGTCAATCGCGCGCAGCATCGCGCCATGACCGCCTTCGACGACTGGCGCGCCCGTTCGCCCTATTATGACGAAACCCACGAAGCGCTGGCGCAGAGCGTCCGCCGCTTCGTCGTGCGCGAGATCGCGCCGCATATCGATCGCTGGGAGGCCGAAGGCGAGCTGCCGCGCGAGCTGCACAAAAAGGCCGCCGAAGCCGGCATCCTCGGCCTGCGCTATCCCGAACAATATGGCGGGCACAGCGAGGGCTTCGACAATTTCCACAGCCTCGTCGTCACCGAGGAACTCGCCGCGGTCGGCGCGGGGGGCCTCGGCGCGTCGCTGATGACGCACGGCATCGGCCTGCCGCCGATCCTCGCATTGGGCTCCGAGGAACTGAAGCAACGCGTCGCGCCGCCGGTGCTCGCGGGCGAAAGGATCATCGCGCTCGGCATCACCGAGGCGGGCGGCGGCAGCGACGTCGCCAACCTCAAGACGACCGCGGTGAGGGATGGCGACCATTATGTCGTGAACGGCGGCAAGATGTTCATCACCAGCGGCATGCGCGCCGACTGGCTGACCTGTGCGGTGCGTACCGGCGGGCCGGGCGCCGCGGGCATCTCGCTGCTGCTCATCGACATGGCGTCGCCCGGCGTCGAGCGGACGCGGCTCGACAAGATGGGCTGGCGCTGCAGCGACACCGCCGCGATCCACTTCGGCGACGTCCGCGTCCCCGCCACTAACCTCATCGGTCCCGAAAATGGCGGCTTCATCGGCATCATGCGCAATTTCAACAGCGAGCGGCTCGGCATGGCGATGGGCTGCTGCGCCTACGCCCGCGTCGCGATGGCCGAGGCGGCCGAATGGGCGCAGAACCGCGAAACCTTTGGGCGTCCGCTCGTCGGCCACCAGTCGATCCGCATCAAGCTCGCCGACATGGAGCGCCAGATCGAGGCGACCCAGGCGTGGGTCGACCTCGCCGCCTGGCAGGTGAAGGAGCACAAGGCCCGCCCCGCCGATTTCGCGATGCTGAAGGTACAGGCGACCCGTATGCTCGAATCGGTGGCCCGCGAAGCTGCGCAAATCCTCGGCGGCGCGTCCTATATCACGGGCAGCAAGGTCGAGCGCATCTACCGCGAGGTCCGCGTCAACGCGATCGGCGGCGGCAGCGAGGAAATCATGCTCGACCTCGCGGGACGGCAATTGTTCGGGGGGCGATGAGCGGTGCGACTCGGCCCAGCCCTGCGCGTCCTTGCGATGACCATTTTGTCCTTGTGCATGTCGGCATGCGCTCGGCCTGACCGGACGCCGCCTATCGATCGGGAAAAGCTGAAAATTTCGTTGGAGCGCACCGGCTGTTTCGGATCGTGCCCAGCGTATCTTGTCAGCATTGACGGGCATGGCAACGTCGTTTTTCAGAGCCGCGATCTGGACGATGGCGCTCCTGCAATCGACCAAATCGTCGACTTCGACAGGGGCATATTGTTTCCCGGACGTCACATCGACAAAATATCCGAAAAGGCGGTCGACGATCTGGTCGCACAGATCCGCAAGGCCCGATTTTTCGAACTCAAGGATGCCTATAACTACCCTGTCACCGACAACCCGACCTATTTCGTGACGATCGATACCGGCAATGGCAAGAAAACAATCGAGGATTATGTCGGCGAAAAGGCAGGGATGCCGACGTCGATCAAGGCGTTGGAAGACGCGATAGACAGGGCCGCAGGCACCGAACGTTGGGTTCGCGGAACCAAGTCGCTCCTGCCGTGGCTCGACAAGCAGGGCTTTGACTATCGCTCCGATCTGGCAAGTGCCGTTGCCGTATTCGGAGCACGTCGCGATGCCGAGGATGGCATGCTGACCGGCATGATTGATCGCGGACTGCCCTTGGACAAGGCGTTTCGTTATGGCGACCGCGACGACGGCATCGTCGGCGCGGAGCTTACCCATCAAGCGTTGGAGAGAGGCCGACCGGAAACGCTGGCACGGCTTGCCAAAATCGGGTGGCTTGAGCAGTTGGGCAGCGCGGAAGCCGGCCAAATTTTCGCCGACGGCGCCGCGGGCTGCTCACCGGCTCTTGTCGATATGGCCGCCCGGCTCAAAATCCCGCTCGACCTGCCGGGAACCGTGAAGCGACCCGATCCCGCGCCCGATCCATATCTGGCAAGCCTGAATGAGGATTTTGAGGAAAGCGGCCGAACCGCGCTCGCCGCGCTCTCGGACAGCTATGCCTGCGACTATGACGAAGACCGACGCGTCGAAACCGCCCGTCACTTGTTGCGCCACGGAGCCAATCCGAACCGCCCTGACACAAGAGGTGAAACCGCAATATTCGGAGTCGAGAATATCACGCTGCTCGATTTGCTTTACGCCAACAAAGCGGACGGAACGGTAAAAAACCGAAAGGGCCGCAGCGCGGTATTCAGTTCGTGGGCCGATGAAATCGTGCTCCGTCATTTGCAACATGGTGCAAGCGCCGCCGGCCGCGACGAGGATGGGAAGAGTTTGCGCGAATTGACGAAAGAACGGCGGATGCCGAAGGTCGCCCGATGGCTCGATGACCATGGCCAGTGAAACGCGCTGATTCGGGAGACAGTCTCAATGGACGAAATGACACGCAGCTGGCCCACCGAGGCCGAGACCCTCCTCGACGATCTCGTCGACCTTCGCCGCGCCATTCACCGCGAACCCGAACTCGGGCTACAGAACCCCAAGACGCTCGCGAAGATCAAGGAGGCGCTCGCCGGGCTGCCGCTCGAATTTCGCGAAGGGCCGTCGACCACCGGGCTGATCGCGATCCTGCGCGGGCCTGCCAACGGGCGCACCGTGCTGCTGCGCGGCGATATGGACGCGCTGCCGCTGGTCGAGGATACGGGGCTCGACTTCACCTCCGAAACCAGCGGCGCGATGCACGCCTGCGGGCACGACACCCATGTCGCGATGCTCGTCGGCGCGGCGAAGCTGCTGTGCGCGGCGCGCGACCGGCTGGCGGGCACGGTGATGTTCATGTTCCAGCCCGGCGAGGAGGGGCATCACGGCGCGCGCTTCATGCTGCAGGACGGGCTGATCGACCCGCTCCCCGACGCCGCCTTCGCGCTCCACATCATGCCCAACGCTCCACACGGCGTCTTCGCGGGACGCGCAGGGCCGCTGCTCGCCTCGTCGGATGTGCTGTCGATCACGGTCAAGGGCGCAGGCGGCCATGCCTCAATGCCGCAGGATGCGATCGATCCGATCCCCGTCGCCTGCGCGATCGTCACCGCGATCCAGACGATGGTGACGCGCCGCATCTCGGTCTTCGATCCCGCCGTCATCACCATCGCCAAGATCGCGGCGGGAACGACGAACAACATCATTCCCGAAACCGCCGAGATGCTCGGCACGATCCGCACCCTGTCGCCGCACCGCCGCGCGATGGTGGCGCAGGAGCTGAGGCGCCTCGCCCCCGCGATCGCCGAAGCGCACGGCTGCACCGCCGAGGTGCATATAGAGGAAGGCTTCCCCGTC
The DNA here is from genome assembly GCF_053514865.1 of Sphingopyxis sp. NJF-3. Lineage (NCBI taxonomy): Bacteria > Pseudomonadati > Pseudomonadota > Alphaproteobacteria > Sphingomonadales > Sphingopyxidaceae > Sphingopyxis > Sphingopyxis sp. NJF-3. The sequence goes on along the minus strand of NZ_CM130726.1, from coordinate 3,910,240 downwards.
ACCATCTGCGACAGCCGCGCCGTCGCCTTCGGCCAATCGGTCGTCGAAGAAACCTTCGGCGAGGCCGCCTGGCTGACGATGGACAATCCGGTGATGGGCGCCGAGGATTTCTCCTACGTCCTCGAAAAGGTCCCCGGCGCGATGTTCTGGCTCGGCGCGAGCGAGGCGGGCAGCGACTGGCGCGCCTGCTGCGGCCTCCACTCGAACCGCATGGTCCTCGACGAAAGCGTCATGGCCCGCGGCGCGGCGCTGCACGCGGCGCTGGCGGAACGGTTCTTGAACGAGGGGTTTGCGTAGATACAATCTCACGCAAAGGCGCGAAGGCGCAAAGAAGACTACCAATTGCGCGCGTCCCGTGCCGCTGCAGGCTGCCTCCCGACTGGCGCTACGCGCGACAGGCAGGCGACATCGGTTTCAGGCCAACTCTTTGCGTCTTTGCGCGAAACAAATCCCTACACCAGCCTCAAGGCACCAGCACCGTATCGACCGCCTCCGCCGCCAGCTCGGGATAGTCGAGCGTATAGTGCAGCCCGCGACTTTCCTTGCGGTGGAGTGCGCTCTTGACGATCAGTTCGGCGCATTGGAGCAGGTTGCGCAGCTCGATCAGGTCGGTCGTGACGCGGAAATGGCCGTAATATTCGCCGACTTCGCCCGACAGCATGTTGATGCGATGTTGCGCGCGCTCGAGCCGCTTGGTGGTGCGGACGATGCCGACATAGTTCCACATGAAGCGGCGGATTTCGGTCCAGTTCTGCTTGATGACGACCTCTTCGTCCGAATCGGTGACGCGGCTTTCGTCCCACGGCCGGATCGCCGGCGGCGCGCCCAGCTCGTCCCAGTGGCGGGCGATATGCTTCGCCGCCGCCTCGCCGAAGACGAAGCATTCGAGCAGCGAGTTGGACGCGAGGCGGTTTGCGCCGTGCAGCCCGCTTTCGGTCACCTCGCCCGCGGCATAGAGCCCGGGAAGGTCGGTGCGCCCGTCGAGGTCGATCAGCACCCCGCCGCAGGTATAATGCTGGGCCGGCACCACCGGGATCGGCTGCTTCGTCATGTCGATGCCGAGCGTCAGCAGCTTTTCGTAGATGTTGGGGAAGTGCCCGGCGACGAAATCGGGGTCCTTGTCGCTGATGTCGAGGTGGACGTAATCGAGCCCGAAACGCTTGATCTGATCGTCGTTGGCGCGCGCGACGATGTCGCGCGGCGCGAGTTCGGCGCGCGGGTCGTAGTCGGGCATGTAGCGATGCCCGGTGACCGGATGCTTCAAGATACCGCCCTCGCCGCGCACCGCCTCGGTGATCAGGAAATTCTTGACCTCCAGATTGTAGAGGCAGGTCGGGTGGAACTGCATCATCTCCATGTTGGAGACGCGGCAGCCCGCGCGCCACGCCATCGCGATGCCATCGCCGGTCGCGCCCCTGGGGGCGGTCGAGAATTGATAGACGCGCCCCGCCCCGCCGCTCGCGAGGATCGTCGCGCGCCCGACATGCGCGTGGACCTTCCCCGTCGCCTCGTCGAGCGCATAGACGCCCCAGACGCGCCCCGACCCCGAATAGCGTTCCTCGTGCCGGCCGGTGATCAGGTCGATGCACGCCTGCCCCGGCAGCAGGGTGATGTTCGGATGCGCCTCGGCGGTCCGGAGCAGCGCCGCCTGCACCGCCCAGCCGGTGGCGTCGTCGACATGGACGATGCGGCGGTGCGAATGCCCGCCCTCGCGCGTCAGGTGGAGCGCGCCCTCCTCCTTGTTGAAGGCGACCCCCATCTCGATCAGCCGCTCGATCGCGTGCGGGGCGTTCTCGACCACGAACTCGACCGTCTCGCGCCGGTTGAGTCCCGCCCCCGCGACCATCGTGTCCTCGATATGATTCTCGAACGTGTCGCCCGCATCGAGCACCGCCGCGATCCCGCCCTGCGCCCAGGCGGTCGACCCCCCGGTCAGCTCGCCCTTCGCGAGCACGAGCACGCGGCAATGATCGGCGAGCGCGATCGCGGCGGTGAGGCCGGCCGCGCCGGAGCCGACGATGATGACGTCGTGGGAGGTTGTCTCTGTCATCCCGGTGGTCCTGTTTTCTTAAGGGGGCGAACGACTATGCCTCCGAAGCGCGCCTCATCGGCGCGACAGGCAATACCGTCGATAAAGCAAGTCTGCGACATATAGGGGCTGCCGTCCGCATAGCTTGCCGTGAGGTTTTCGATCAGATTCGGGGCACCGGGCGAAGCATTGTGATATTTTATCGCCCGACCTGCTTCATCGGCAATTCGCTGATAGCAATCGCCGCACACATAGTCCGGATAACGGGGGGCTTCCCTTACCGAAGCTCCGCAGATCGGACAGGCTTGCAATGCAGCTTCAGTCATTCGCCGCCCGCGTCAAATTCAGGAACACATCCTCCAGATCGGCCTCGCGGGTCGAGACGTCGACGATGCCGTGCCCCATCGCGTTCACCGCCGCGAGCACTTCACCCGCGTTCACCCGGTCCTTGTTGTAGCTGATCGCAAGGCCCCGCTCGCCCTCGCGCTCGACCTTGTCGAAGGCGGGATGCGACGGCAGCACGGTGACGTCGGCGTCGAGCGTCACCAGCACCACCTTCTCGCGCGCCATGTCGACCAGCTCGCGGGTCGGCTTGTTCGCGATCAGCCTGCCATGGTTGATGATCGCGATGCGGTCGCACAGCTCCTCGGCCTCTTCGAGATAATGCGTCGTCAGCACCACGGTGACGCCGCGATCGTTGAGCGACTGCACATATTCCCAAAGCTGCTGGCGAAGCTCGATGTCGACCCCCGCGGTCGGCTCGTCGAGGACGATGATCGGCGGCGAATGCACCATCGCCTTGGCGACGAGCAGGCGGCGCTTCATCCCCCCCGACAAGGTACGGGCATAGGCATCGCGCTTGTCGGCAAGATGCACCGCGGCGAGCAGGTCGTCCGAAATGCGCCGATCCCTGGGCACGCCATAGAGCCCGGCCTGATTCTCCAGCGTCTCGAAGGGCGTGAAAAAGGGATCGAAGACGATTTCCTGCGGCACGATGCCGATCGAATATTTGGCGTTGCGCGGGTCGGCGTCGATGTCGAAGCCCCAGATGCTCGCCGATCCGCTCGTCTTGTTGACCAGTCCCGCGAGGATGTTGATCAGCGTCGACTTGCCCGCGCCGTTCGGTCCCAGGAGCCCGAAAATCTCCCCGCGCGGCACGTCGAAGCTGACCTCGTCGAGCGCCTGCTTGCCGCCGGCGTAGATTTTGGAAACGGCGTCGATGCGGATGGCGGCTTCGGTCATGGCGGCTTCCATAGCGATGCCGGGGCGGGGGCGAAAGAGGCACGTCGCGGGGCCGCCGCCGCACAGCCGATTGCCGAGCCGCGAGACGCTTGCTATGGGCGCGGTCGATGACCCAGCCCGCACCCGAAACGATCCGCACGCCCAAGACCCGCATCGCCTGCGACGGCACCGGCGACGGCCTCGCCAACGCCGCGCTCGGCCATCCGCGCGTCTGGCTCGAGATCGACCCCGAGGACGGCTTCGTCGACTGCGGCTATTGCGACCGGCGCTTCATCCTCGTCGGCGGGATCGCCGACAAAAGCTGAGACTCGGTGGGATCGCCGACAAAGGTTGAGCATCGGCGAGTGTCGCCGACCCAAAGGTAAAGCCGCTCTTTACCAAACTCCTGCATCATCGGCTCATGTCCGGCTGGCATAGGCCTGTGCCAGACAGGAGCAGAATCGTGGGGATTCGAGAGACCAGCCGCCGCGGCGCGATGATGCGCCGCCTCATCGCCATTGCGGCCGCCACCGGCGCGCTCGCCGCGCCCGCGCAGGCGGCCGAGCAGAGCGGCACCGCGACCGCGGCGGTCGTCCGTCCGAACACGCTCGTCAAAACCGACGATCTCGACTTCGGCACGCTGATCAGCGGCGCCGCCGGCACGGTGACGATCGACCCGGTCACCGGCGCGCGCGCGACCAGCGGCGGCGTCACCCCCGTCGGCGGCGGCGCGCAGCGCGCGATATTCCAGGGGACCGGCGGCTGGCTGCTGCTGATCGTCAGCGGCAGCAATTCGGTGACGCTGACCCGCGCCGGCGGCGGCCCGTCGATGACCGCGACGCTGACCCGCGCCGTATCGACGAGCGGCGGCGGCATCACCTTGCTCGGCCCGGGCGCGACTTTGTTCCCGAGCGGGGTGCAGACCTATTATATCGGCGGCACGCTCACCGTACCGCCGAACCAGCCCACGGGCGATTACAGCGGCAGCTTCACGCTGACGGTCAACTATCTGTAGGGGCGGTTTTCGCCGCCATCATATCCGACGTGATCCCCGGCGAAAGCCGGGGTCAAGAGTGTCACCATGCAGCGCCGGCTCTCCAACGCCCTGGGCCCCGGCTTTCGCCGGGGATCACCAAGCACTGTCATCCACCGGAACGCACCCTTTCCATCCTCGTCATCCCGGACTTGATCCGGGAATGACGAAGGGGGGCAGGGTCCACTCTCCATCCAAAAGCGCTCCCCGGCATTATCCGCCAATCTCCCGCCGCAGCGATGCCCTTTGCGCGCGCCGCCCCGCATGCCTATATCCACCGCATGACAAGCCCCACCGATCCCCGCCGCTTCCTCTATCGCGCGGACGCGCTCGACCCCGATCTCGCGCAGAGCCTTGCGCGCGAGGCGCTCGCCAAGGCCGACGACGGTGAACTCTACCTGCAGTATCGCGCAACCGAGAGTTTCGGATTCGACGACGGGCGGCTCAAGACCGCCGACTATTCGACCGACGCGGGCTTCGGCCTGCGCGCCGTGTCGGGCGAGATGACGGGTTTCGCGCATGCGAGCGACATCAGCGCCGGCGCGATCCGCCGCGCCGCCGAGACGCTGGCGCTGCTCGACCCCGCGAAGCAGGCGCCCGCCGCCCCCCCGCCGCGCACCAACCGCCACCTCTATGACGAGGCGAACCCGCTCGACCTCATCCCCTTCGCGAAGAAGGTCGCGCTCTGTCAGCAGGTCGACGCCGCCGCGCGCGCGCGCGACCCGCGCGTCGCGCAGGTGTCGGTGACGCTGGCGGGAAGCTGGTCGGTGGTCGAGATCGTCCGCGCCGACGGTTTCCTCGCGACCGACGTGCGCCCGCTCGTCCGCCTCAACGTGTCGATCGTGGTCGAGGAGAATGGCCGGCGCGAAAGCGGCTATTTCGGCCTCGGCGGCCGCTATATGTACGACCATCTCTTCGAGGAAGCGCAGTGGAACCGCGCGATCGACGAGGCGCTGACGCAGGCGCTGGTCAACCTGCGCGCGGTCGACGCCCCCGCGGGCGAGTTCACCGTGCTGCTCGGCCCCGGCTGGCCCGGCGTGCTGCTCCACGAAGCGGTCGGCCACGGGCTCGAGGGCGATTTCAACCGCAAGGGCACCAGTGCCTTTTCGGGGCGAATCGGCGAACGCGTCGCGGCGCCGGGCGTCACCGTGATCGACGACGGCAGCATCGCCAGCCCGGTGGGCGGCGGGCGCCGCGGCTCGCTCAGCATCGACGACGAGGGCACCCCGACGCAGGAGAATATCCTGATCGAGGACGGCATCCTCAAGGGCTATATGCAGGACCGGCTCAACGCCCGGCTGATGGGCGTCGCGCCGACCGGCAACGGCCGCCGCGAGAGCTTCGCCCACGCGCCGATGCCGCGGATGACCAACACCTTCATGCGCGGCGGCAACGACGATCCCGCCGAGCTGCTCGGCCGCGTCCGGAACGGCATCTTCGCCAAGAGCTTCGGCGGCGGGCAGGTCGACATCGTCTCGGGCAAGTTCGTCTTCTCCTGCACCGAAGCCTACAAGATCGAGAACGGCAAGCTCGGCACACCGATCAAGGGCGCCACCCTGATCGGCGACGGCCCGAGCGTGCTCACCAAGGTCACCGGCATCGGGGACGACATGGCGCTCGACGAGGGCATCGGCGTCTGCGGCAAGGGCGGCCAGAGCGTCCCCGCCGGCGTCGGCCAGCCGACCCTGCTGGTCAGCGGGCTGACCGTGGGCGGCACGGCCTAGCCGATGAGCGACGGGTGAGAGCGGGGCGGCCGGCCGCCGCGTTCGGCATGAGGGAGCGAAAGGGGGGAAATGGCTGGGAACGACGGGGTCGATGCGCGGAAGCGGCGGGGGCTCGCCGCACGGCTGGGCGTCTCGGCGCTCAACATTCTCGGTCCTGGCCTGGGCCTGCTCCGCATCGGCGAACGCCGGATGGCGTGGATCGCGCTGGCATGCGCCTTCGCAATGCCCCTCCTTCTGGCGATCTGGTACCGGTTCGGCCCGCCGCTGAGCTTCGGCGCCTTCGCCGCGATCCTGATCATCGCGCTCGCCTACTGGCTCGTGGTCGGCCTGGGATCGATCATCGCGACCTTTCGCCGCGCGCGCGCCATCGCCGATCCGTTGCCCGCTGCCTCGCGCTGGTACGTCCTCGCGGTGATCGCCGTCGCGCTGTTCGTCTGGTCACAATGGCTGGTGGACGATGCGCGGCGGCACTATCGCAATTTCAATATACCTTCCGAGTCCATGCGGCCTACCCTGCTCCCCGGCGACAGGTTCGTCGCCCGGATCGGTGCCTCCGGCACGATCCGCCGCGGCGACATGCTGATAGTCGAAAAGGGCAAGACGGAGTTCGTCAAGCGGGTGATCGCGCTGCCCGGAGAAACCGTATCGCTGGCCCGCGGGGTGGTGCGTATCGACGGCAGGCCGCTCGCCGTCCGCAGCGAAGGGGCCACGCCCTCCGGATGCCGCATGTCCGGCAATGGCGCCGTGCTGCGCGAATATCCGCGCGCCGGCTCGTCGGGCTATCTGACGCTCGACTGCGGTGATTTCGCCCAGGACGATTTCGCCCCCATCCGGATTCCGCCCGGCCATTATTTCCTGCTCGGCGACAATCGCGACCTATCCGCCGATAGCCGGTTCGGCGATGCCGGGTTCGGCCTTGGCCTTGTGCCGCAGCGCGCCATCGTCGGCCGACCGTTGTTCCTGTTCTGGAGTGGCGACCGCAGCCGGATTGGCGAAACCCTTCGCTGACCCGCCCTGTGACCCGCCTCACTTGGCGCGCGCGTCGCGCCAGCGTATAGGCGCTTGAACGACAAGAACAGATTCGGGCCGCATCGTCCGCCGGGGGTTCTCCCGGCTATGGGAGGACATTTATGCGTTCGATTCTGCACCTGCTTTCCGTCACCGCTCTCGCCACTGCGCTCGCCGCCGTTCCCGGCTCGGCACAAAAAACGACCGGCCCCAAGGAACGCTATGAAATGGATGTCGCGACCATGTCGGGCTTCGCCGCGATGGGCGGCGGCAAGGGTGGCATGAGCGGGGCGATGAGCATGATGTTCGGGGGCGGCCCCGACAAGGCGGTCGCGCACCAGCTCCTGCTCCGCCTCGGCTCCGACCAAGCGCCCGGCGCGCCGCCGCCAAAGGGCGACCATTATTTCGAGCCGCAGGCCCGGCTCGGCAAATCGGTGCCGCTGATCAGTCCCGAGCGCCGCGAGGGAAGCTATACGACGGAATTCGAGCGCCCGAAGGGCCGCCTGCTCCTCTATTGGGGCTGCGGCGCGAAGGCGGGACCGGGGCAACCGGTCGTCATCGACTTCGCCAAGGTCGCGGCGGGGCAGGTGCCGCCCGGCCTCTTCTCGACCGCCGTGCCGGTGGCCCGCGAGGTGTCGGCCGCGAACAGCCGCTCCTACATGGACTGGCCGAACGGCAAGGGCGGCAAGCCGCCGTCGAAAGACAGTTCACTGCTCGGCGCGCATCGCGTCGCGAGCAATGTCGGCTCCGACATCAACTTCACCCTCGCGCAGGATTATATGGACCCGCTCCAGGCCTCGACCGCGGCGCAGGGCGACGGGTCGGTGATGATCCGCTGGAACCCGGTCCAGAACGCGACCGGTTATGTCGCCTGGACGATCGGGGGCATGGACCGCGGCGGCAGCGGCGACATGGTGTGGTGGACGAGCAGCGCGTCGCGCGAGTTCGGCGGCGGCCTCTGGGACTGGCTGCCGCCCGTGACCGTCGCGAAGCTGATCCCGCAAAAGATCGTGATGCCGCCGAGCCAGACGAGCTGCCAGATTCCGGCCGAGGTCAAGAAGGCCTCGGGCGAGATGATGATCGGCAATCTCAACGCCTTCGGGCCCGAGGCGAACTTCGCCTACCCGCCCAAGCCCGCGGGCAAGGTCGCGTGGAATATCGACTGGACCGCGAAGGTGCGCTTCCGCTCGCACACGATGCTGATGGTCGGTGCCGATTTCGGCGGCATGGGCGCGATGGGCGGCGGCGAGGGCAGCGCGCCTGCCGAAAAGCCCAAGAAAAAGAAGTGCAAGGGCCCGCTCGGCATCCCGCTCCCCGATGGGGCGTGCTGAGGGGGCTCACGACCCGCTCGTCTGCGGAACAGTTGCACCCCCTCCTCTTCAGAGGAGGGGCTTTACGTGCATTCCGTCACCACGAAATCAGTCAGCGACCGTTCACGCGCTTCCTGCTATGACCGGTTTCAGGGTGAGACCTGAATGAACTGGAGTCGAACCATGCGTCCGCTGATTGCCACCATCCTCTCCGCCGCGATCCTCGCGGCTGCGCCCGCTGCCGCCAAGGAAAAGCCGACGGGCGAGGAAAAGCTCGCCAAGATCCTCGAAGGCCGCGTCGCCGGCGAGCCGCAGGACTGCATCACCCTGTCGTCCGCGACCAGCTCGCAGGTCGTCGACGACACCGCGATCGTCTATCGCATCGGCAGCACCCTCTGGGTCAATCGCCCACGCGGCGGCGCCGAATCGCTCGACGGCGACGACAATATCCTCGTCACCAAATTGACCGGCACGCGGCTGTGTTCGATCGACACGATCGAACTCCACGACCGCAACAGCCATATGTATGCGGGCTTCGTCTCGCTCGGCGAATTCGTCCCCTATCGCAAGATCGACACGGCCGCGAAATAATCCGTGACCGGGGAGCAGACCGAAGCGGCCGCGCCGCCCGCCGACTGGGCGGCGCGCCTCCTCGCCTTCTGGTTCGACGGCCGCGGCATGGACGACTGGTATGGCGGCGGCCCCGATTTCGACGCCGCGGTGCGCGATCTCGCCGCCGACTGGCGCGAAGCGCTGCGCGCGCTGCCCCCCGAAGCCTTCCTGACCGATCCCGACACCGCGCTCGCCGCGGCGATCCTGTTCGACCAGGTGCCGCGCAACATATATCGCGGCAGCGCCGAGGCCTTCGCGACCGACAGCCTCGCCCGCGCGATCGCGCGCGGCATCGTCGAAACGGGCTGGGACCGGGACTGGCCCGACGAACGCCGCCAGTTCGCCTATCTTCCCCTCCAGCACAGCGAGGACAGGGACGACCAGCGCGAATCGCTGCGCCTGTTCCACCAGCTCGCGGACCCCGCCTTTCACGATTATGCGCAGAAGCATTTCGACATGATCGACCGCTTCGGCCGCTTCCCGCATCGCAACGCCGCGCTCGGCCGCGCGACGCGCCCCGAAGAGGAAGCCGCGATCGCCGAGGGCAGCCGGTGGTGAAGGCGAGCCGGGTCGATATCGTCACCGTCGCGGGGCTCGGCTTCTTGCTGATGCCGCTGCTGACGATGTGGCACGAGGTCGGCGGCCACGCCGCCGCCTGCGCGCTGCAGGGCGGCCGGGTGACCGAGATCGGCGCCTTTTATGCCGATTGCGACGGGCTCGCCGGCCTGCAGCGCCGGATCGTCGCGCTCGCCGGGGTCGGGGTGAACACGCTGCTCGCGCTCGCCGCCCATGCGCTGTGGCGCCGAGCGCGCGGCGATTTCGCGCGGCTGCTGCTCTGGCTGATCTGGGTCAGCGAGGGCTTCGTCGCGGCGGGCTATTTCCTCTTCTCGGGCGCGAGCGGGGTCGGCGATCTCGGCCCCGGCGTCGACGGCGGCATCGGCCCGCTCGCCTATCCCGCCCTGTGGCGGATCGGCGAATTCCTGCTCGGCCTCTGCGCCTATATCTGGCTCGTCCGCGCCGCGATCCGCAGCCTTACCGCGATGCTGGGCGATTCGCCGGCGACCGGGCCGACCCGCCGCGCCATCGCGCACGTCTATTATCTCGTCGCCGGCGTCGCCGCGGTGCTCACCGGGCTGCTCAACCCGGTCGGCCTCTTCATCACGCTGATGTCGGCCGCCGCCTCGTCCTTCGGCGGGCTCGCCGGCTTCATCTCGATCGGCTTCGCGGTGCCCGGGGGCACGGCCGAGACCGGTTTCGCGGTCGAGCGAAGCTGGCCGCTGTTCGCCGCGGGCGTCGTCGTCGCGCTCGCCTTCGCGCTGATCCTCGGCCCCTCGATCCGTTTCGGCGCGTGACAAGCCCGCCCGCGGCCCGCTAGATCGCCTCATGGCCGAATTCACCGACGCGCTGACCGACAAACATGTCGCCTTCATCGAGCGCCAGCCGATGTTCTTCGTCGCGACCGCGGCAGCGGACGGGCGGATCAACCTATCGCCCAAGGGCTATGCCGGCAGCTTCCGCATCCTGTCCGAATCGCGGGTCGCCTGGCTCGACCTCGGCGGATCGGGCAACGAGACCCATGCGCATCTCGCCGCTGACGGCCGCATCACGCTGATGTTCTGCGCCTTCGACCGCCCGGCGTGGATTTTGCGCATCTATGGCCGTGGGCGCCCGGTGCTGCCGCAGGACGCCGACTGGGATGCCGTCGCGGCGCCCTTCACTCTGCTGCCCGGCACGCGCCAGATCTTCGTCATCGACGTCGAGAGCGTCCAGACGAGCTGCGGCTGGGGCGTGCCGATGATGGAATTGCAGCACGAGCGCGACACGCTGCAGAAATATCATCGCCAGGCCGACCCCGCCGAGTGGCTGGAGAAATTCGAGAATCGCACCAAAAGCATCGACGGCCTGCCGACGCGCGCCACCGACCGCTATATCGCGGGCGACGCCTGATGCCGCTGGTCGAACTCGTCCGCCTGCCGAATGGCGTCGAGGCCGAGCTGCTGCGCGGGCGGCTCGAATCGGCGGGCGTCCCCGCGGTCTGTTTCGACGCGGGCATGAACATCGCCGACAGCGTCGGGCTGATGATCCCGGTGCGCGTCATGGTGCTCGACGAGGATCTCGCCGAAGCGCAGGCGTTGATGGAAGAGTTCGGCGTGGGTTGAATATCCCTCGTCATTGCGAGGAGCGGAGCGACGAAGCAATCCAGGCTTGCGTAAACCGCTCTGGATTGCTTCGCTTCCGCTCGCAATGACGGGCATGTGAGGCAACCCAAATCCCTCCCGCTCGTCCTTTACACTGGAATAGCCGAAGGACAGCCCTTTCTCCCCATGATCAAGGTCGCCTCCTACAATATGCGCAAGGGCATCGGACTCGACCGCCGCCGCGATCCCGCGCGGGTGCTGTCGGTCCTGCGCGAGCTCGATGCCGACGTCGTCGCCCTGCAGGAGGCCGACCGCCGCTTCGGAACGCGCGCAAGCGCGATCCCGCCGCACATGTTCGAGGAGCATAGCGACTATGTGCCGGTCGATCTGCTCGATGGCCGCCCCTATGCGATCGGCTGGCACGGCAACGCGCTGCTCGTCCGCAAGGGGATCGACGTCGAGGAAAGCCACGCGCTGCACCTGCCGACGCTCGAACCGCGCGGCGCGGTCGCGGCGACGCTCCGCATCGGCGGCGCGCGGCTGCGCGTCGTCGGCATGCACCTCGATATTTCGGGGCTGCGCCGCCGTCAGCAGGCGCGCGCCATCCTGAACCACGTCTCCGGGGGCGAGGCGCTGCCGACGATCCTGATGGGCGACTGCAACGAATGGCGCAATCGCGGCGGCTGCCTCGCCGATTTCGGCGAGCACCACCGGCTCGTCGACACCGGCCACAGCTTCCACAGCCGCCGCCCGGTCGCGAAGCTCGACCGCATCTTCGCCTCGCCCGACCTTCAGGCGGTCGAGGCCGGCGTACACCAGAGCGCGCTCGCGGCGCGGGCGTCGGACCATCTGCCGATCTGGGCGCGGTTCGAGAGCGTGGGCCAAGACGGACGCCGGGGAGCATCGTTCGTTACTCACGCGTCACCCCGGACTTGATCCGGTGACGCTCAGCAACCTCGACTAGCGGGACCCCGGATCAAGTCCGGGGTGACGAAGCGGCTTTAGCGCTGCCCAAAATTTAGGCACAACCGCGCTGCCGCTGCCCATTCCGCGAATGTTTCGAACATCGCAGTCCGCAAAACCATCAGAAAATATCGCCTTTTCCCGCCCCAGCGCAATCTGGCACGGCTGTTGCACCGCAACATGGTGCCATTAGCAAAAGGGGGCATCATGAAGCTGATCCTGGCTATCATCAAACCGTTCAAGCTCGACGAGGTGCGCGAAGCGCTGACCGGGCTGGGCATCGCCGGCATGACTGTGACCGAGGTCAAGGGCTTCGGCCGGCAAAAGGGACAGACCGAAATCTACCGCGGCGCCGAATATGCGACCAACATGGTGCCGAAGGTGAAGATCGAACTCGTCTGCGACGACGCGCTCACGCCGCGGGTCGTCGAAACACTCCAGCAAAGCGCCGGGACCGGGTCGATCGGCGACGGCAAGATCTTCGTTCTCGACGTGGGTCAGGCCGTGCGCATCCGCACCGGCGAGACCGGCGAGGCGGCTCTCTAATGAAGGGGGAAAATATGACGTTCGCAAACAAGATGGCGGCGAGCGCCGGGGCCGCCGGGCTCGCGCTGTTCGCCGCGCTGCCCGCCTGGGCGCAGGAAGCCGCCGCCGAAGCCGCGCCGGTGGTCGACAAGGGCGACACCGCCTGGATGATGACCGCGACCGTGCTCGTCCTCGCGATGATCCTGCCCGGCCTCGCGCTTTTCTACGGCGGCCTCACCCGCACCAAGAACATGCTGTCGACGATGACGCAGATCGGCGCCGCGGCGTGCCTCGCGATGATCGTCTGGGTCTGTTACGGCTATGGCCTCGCCTTCGGGCCCGAGGGCAATGCCGTCATCGCCTGGGGCAAGTTCTTCCTGTCGGGCGTCACCCCCGACAGCCTCGCTGACACCTTCTCCGACGGCTTCAAGCTGCCCGAATATGTGTTCATCAGCTTCCAGATGACCTTCGCCGCGATCACCCTCGCGCTGGTCCTCGGCGCGACGGTCGAACGCATGAAGTTCGCCGCGGTGATGGTCTTCGGCCTCGTCTGGCTGACGATCGTCTATTTCCCGATCGCGCACATGGTGTGGGCGGCGGGCGGCTTCCTGTTCAAGGGCGGCATGTTCGGCAGTTCGCTGCCGGCGGCGCTCGATTTCGCGGGCGGCACCGTGGTGCACATCAACGCGGGCGTCTCGGCGCTCGTCGCCGCGATCATCCTCGGCAAGCGCATCGGCTATCAGAAGGAAATCATGGCGCCGCACGCGCTGACGCTGACGATGGTCGGCACCGGGCTCCTGTGGGTGGGCTGGTTCGGCTTCAACGCCGGCTCGGCGCTCGAGGCCAATGGCTCGGCGGCGCTCGCGATGATCAACACTTTCGTCGCCACCGCTTCGGCGGGCCTCGCCTGGATGCTCGCCGAAAAGGTCGGCGGCCACAAGCCCTCGGCGCTCGGCTTCTGCTCGGGCATCATCGCGGGGCTGGTCGCCGTCACCCCCGCGGCGGGCAATTCGGGGCCGTTCGGCGCCATCCTGCTCGGCGCGGTCGCCTCGGTCGTCTGCTTCTACATGGTCACCGTGCTCAAGCCGAAGCTCGGCTATGACGACTCGCTCGACGCCTTCGGCATCCACGGCATCGGCGGCATCGTCGGCGCGATCGGCACCGGCATCGTCTATGCGCCGAGCCTCGGCGGCCCCGGCGGCGAGGATTTCGCGATGGGCCCACAGGTCATGACGCAAATCGTCGCGGTTCTGGTCGCCATCGTCTGGGCCGCCGTCGGCACCGCCATCGCCATCTACGCCGCCAAGGCGCTCACCGGGCTGCGCGTCTCGGCAGAGGTCGAACGCGAAGGCCTCGACCTCGGCGAGCATGGCGAGCGGGCCTATAATTACTGACGAGACAGGACACCCGCCGCCGGCTCTCCTCTTGCAAGGGCGGCGGGGTCCACCGGGGTTCCTCCTGCGAACCACTGAAAGGCCGGGACCGACCAGTCCCGGCCTCTTTTTGCGCATTTTGTGCACGCCGCCGCCTGCACAAAAACCGGGCAGCACTGCCCCCAATTTAGGCCTTTCCAAGGTGACATTAATGTGGCATTCATTGGGTCAACAGTTTCAGGAGGGGAGAGCCTGAAAGGCTGGGCCGGGACGCAAGTCCCGGCCCTCTTTTTTTGTCCGCGCCGCGGTGCGCGGGCGGAATCCCCGGAAATCCGTGCCTTTCCTTGAGGATAGCGCGCCACCGAATCACCGCGGCGCCGAATCGAATCGCCCCTTCCGGCGACGCAGAAAATTCCGTCCGCCGGGGAACCTTTGCCTCTTCCAGCGCGTTTCATGGACCTACTGGATCGAAAGAAAAGGTAGAATTTGGTTCGCGTCTTCGGACGCAACCTAGGGAAGCCCCGCCGCAGAAATGCGACGGGGCTTACTCGTTCACGCAGCTACCGCAGCGCCGCCTTCACGAAATCCGCCGCGCGCTCGCCGATCATGATGCTCGGCGCATTGGTGTTGCCGCTGACCAGCCGCGGCATGACGCTCGCGTCGGCGACCCACAGCCCCTCGACGCCGCTCAGCTTGAGCGCCGGGTCGACCACCGCGTCGGCGTCGCTGCCCATCCGGCACGTCCCGACCGGGTGATAGACGGTGTCGGCGCGGCTGCGGATCAGCGCATCGAGCGCGGCGTCGTCGGCGAGGTCGACCGGATGGCGGTCGACGCCGCCATAGTCCGACAGCGGCGGCGCGCCGACGATCCGGTGCATCATTCGCACGCCCGCCCTCAGGGTCGCCATGTCGCGATCGTCGGTCAGGAAGCCGGGGTCGATCCGCGGCGCCGCGGCGGCATCGCCCGACGTCAATGTCACGCTGCCGCGGCTCTCGGGCCGCAGCACGCAGGCGTGGCACGAAAAGCCGTGCCCCTTGACCTTGGTCCGGCCATGATCCTCGAGCATCGCGGGGACGAAATGATACTGGATGTCGGGCGCGGGCAGGTCGGGCCGCGATGCCCAGAAACCGCCCGCCTCGGCGAAGCAGGTCGTCATGATGCCGGTGCGCTTGGTGCGATGCTCGAAGATCGCCTTCACCATCCGCCACGTCCCGCCCAGGCTGTCGCCGAAGGGCTCGGTCGAACGCGTCTCCCAGCTCGACACATAGTCGATATGGTCCTGCAGGTTCGCGCCGACCCCGGCGCGGTCGGCGACCACCCCGATGCCATGTTCGGCGAGATGCGCGGCCGGCCCGATCCCCGACAGCATCAATATCTGCGGGCTGCCGAACGCCCCCGCCGACAGGATCACGCCTCCGGCCGCGCGCAACGTCTCGCGCCCCTTGCCGCGCCGGATCACCACCCCGGTCGCGCGCCCGTCCTCGACCAGGATCTTCTCGACCAGCGCGCCGGTGCGGATCGCGAAATTGGCGCGCCCGCGCAGCGGCTCGACATAGGCGCGCGCCGCTGACCAGCGCTCGCCCGCCTTCTGCGTCACCTGATAGAGGCCGAAGCCTTCCTGGCTCGCCCCGTTGAAGTCGGGGGTGCGCGGCAGTTGCAGCGCCGCGGCGCTTTCGACGAAGCGCCGGCTCGTCACATTGGGCCAGCGCTGGTCCATGACGTTCAGCGGCCCATTGGCGCCGTGGAAATCGTCGCCGCCGCGCTCATTGCCCTCGCTGCGCTTGAAGTAAGGCAGCACATCGGCATAGCTCCAGCCGGTCGCACCCAGTTCGGCCCATTGATCGTAATCGAAGGCGTTGCCGCGGATATAGACCATCGCGTTGATCGCGCTCGACCCGCCGAGCCCGCGCCCGCGCGGCTGATAGCCGATGCGCCCGCCGAGCCCCGTCTGCGGCACCGTATCATATTGATAGTTGGATGCCTTGGGGATGAAGGGCATGAAGCCCGGCGTCTTCACCCGGATACTGTCGTTCGACCCGCCCGCCTCGACCAGACACACCCGCCGCGCCCCGTCCTCGGCCAGCCGTCCCGCCGCCGCGCTCCCCGCGCTGCCGCCGCCGATGACGATGATGTCGAACTGATCCATGAAGCCGCTCCCCTGCCACCCGGTCGGTGGTCGTTGCGGCTTACATGAATGTCATTAGACGGCGAGGCAAGTCCATACACGTGGCCCCCGCCTTCGCGGGGGCGACGAGAAGGGGTTCACGCGGAGACGCGGAGGCGCGGAGGAAATCGAGCCTCCTAAATCCGTTCGCCCTGAGCTTGTCGAAGGGCTGTTCTTCCTTCTTAAAACGTCAAGAAGAAGAAGAACTGTGCTTCGACAAGCTCAGCACCAACGGAGTTGGTAATCCCTCCGCGTCTTCGCGTCTCCGCGTGGCCCCTTCTTAAGCGAACTATTCCGCCGCATCCTCCGCCGCACGCCCCGCACGCCAGCGGTCCTTGATCATGTCGCTGGTCATTCGGCTGCCGTCATGGCTCCAGCCGGGCTCGCGCCACATATAGCTGAGCTTGTGCCGCCACGGCGCGCTCCACACATCCTTTGCGATTCCGACCCATTCGTGGACCGCGGCCCAGAGTATGTTGAAGCTGCCCAATTGCTTGACGATGCCATAGCGCACCGGCTCGTCGTCGCGTTCGGGGACGAAGCTGCCGAACATCCGGTCCCAGATGATGAAGACCCCGGCATAATTGGCGTCGAGATAGCGCGGGTTCACTCCGTGATGGACGCGGTGGTGCGACGGGGTGTTCATCACCGCCTCGAACCATTTCGGCATCCGCCCGATCGCCTCGGTATGGATCCAGAACTGGTAGATCAGGTTCAGCCCCGCGCAGAAGAAGACCATCGCCGGCGGAAAACCGATCAGGAACAGCGGCATCCGGAACAGGAAGGTCAGGCTGAAAAAGCCCGTCCATGTCTGCCGCAGCGCGGTCGACAGATTATAATGCTGGCTCGAATGGTGGATGACATGGCTCGCCCAGAACCAGCGGACGCGGTGCGCGCTCCGATGAAAGGCATAATAGGCGAGATCGTCGAGGAAGAAGCAGAGGATCCACGCCCACCACCAGCTCCGGAACGCGATGCCGATGTCGAACAGGTGGAACTGATAGACCCACACCGACATGCCGACCACGGCCGCGCCGACGAGCGCGCCCGCGACCTGACTCACCGTGCCGAGCATCAGCGAGGTCAGCGTGTCGCGCGCCTCGTAGCGGCTCCTGTCGCGGCGGAGCGCGATCAGCATCTCGGCGATCAGCAGCAGGATGAAGGCGGGGACCGCGTAGACGACCGGATCGGGCAGCTCAGGCATGGCGCTCGGCTCCATCTGGCGACGGCCTCAGGGCGCCGCTTTCCTTTCCAACGTCGCCCCCGCGAAGGCAGGGGCCGCTGTCGTCATGAAGCCCCTCCAGCGGCCCCTGCCTTCGCAGGGGCGACGATATGGAAAGGATCGATCCCGAACGACCAGCGACCTCCCGCATCCGCGACGCCCACATCCCCGCGTCCTTCCCCAATTGCAGCGTCACCGCGCCGAAGGTCCGCTCGGGGCTGGTCAGCGTCAGGAAATCCTTGTCGAGCCGCCCGATCGTGCCGGCGTCGACGGGGCGTGCCGCGAAATGATTGCCGTGCGCGCGGATCAGCAGCATCCGCCCCTCGGCATTGCGCACGATCGCGGCAAAGCCCGCGCGGTCGCGCGCCACCTCGACGCCCCCGAACCCCGCTTCGGCCTCGTCGGCGAGGCGGATCGCATGCGCGGCATCCTCGATGCGCGGATCGGCGCCCAGCCCCATCGCCCTGACCAGCCAGGCGATGAACAGCACCGCGACGAGCGATGCGCCGAGCTGAATCCAGACCGCCGCCGTCACCGCCCGCCCGCCAGCGCGTCCATCATCGGCCGCAGCCCCGAAAGGTCGTAGCCCGCCTTCGCGGCGGCATCGCACAGTGCTTCGACATCGTCCCCGGCGCGCGCGCGGGCGAGCGCCCAGAGATGCGTCGAGCGCGTCCCCGAGCGGCAATAGGCGAGCACCGGTCCCGTCGCGTCGGCGAGCAGCGTGTCGAGCGCGTCGAGCTGCGCATGGCTGAACCCCGCATGGCCGATTGGAATCGCCGCATAGGCGAGTCCCTCGGCGGCGCTGGCCGACGCGATGTCGCCCCCCTGCGGCGCCGACGGCTCCTCGCCGTCGGGGCGGTTGTTGATGATCATCGCGAACCCCGCCGCCTTCGCCTCGGCGACATCCTCGATGGCAATCTGCGGGGCGACGCTATAGCCGGGGCTCAGGGGACGAAAATCGCTCATGCCCGCGATGTATAGGACGGCGGTATTTGCTGACAAGCGGGAAGGTATCAACGTCCCGAAAGTATGTCAGCTTTGGGCGTGGGGAGCTGCCGTTCAAATCCTCCCCACTTGTGGGGAGGTGGCAGCCGCGCAGCGGCTGACGGAGGGGGTTCGCGTTCTCACGCCACGCCGCTTCAGGCCGCCCGCCCCCTCCACCGCCTTCGGCGGTCCCCCTCCCCGTGCCGGGGAGGATCTTATGGCCGCAATCGGTCGAAACAGGACCATCAAAACTGCCGGATCACCGCCAGAAACGCGTCGCCCCACGCTTCGAGCTTGCGCGCGCCGACCCCCGGGATCTGCGCCAGTTCGGCGCGCGTCGCCGGGCGCTCGCTCGCCATCGCGCGCAGCGCCGCGTCGTGGAAGACCACATAGGGCGGCACCCCCGCCTCCGCCGCCAGCTCGCGCCGGGTCGCGCGCAGCGCCTCGAACAGCGGATCGCCGACCGGATTCGCCGCCGCGCCTTCGCCGCGCGATGTACGCTTCGTCCGCCGCGCCGGCGGTTCGGCCATCAGCACGGGCACCTCGCCCTTCATCACCGCGCGGCCCGCGGGACCGAACATCAGCCCGCCATGTTCGGTGGTCGAAAGCGCCTCGCGCGCCATCAGCGTGCGCACCAGCGGCTTGATCAGCCGCGCCTCCTCGCCCTCGACGAGGCCGAAGACCGACAGCTTGTCGTGCCCGCGGCTGACGATCCGCTCGTCGCTGCGCCCCGTCAGCACCGCCTCGACATGCCCGGCGCCATAGCTCTGCCCGGTGCGATAGACCGCCGAGAGCAGTTTCTGCGCGAGCACCGTCGCGTCGATCTGGCTTGGTGGCTCGAGGCAATTGTCGCAATTGCCGCAGCGCTCGGGCGGGGTCTCGCCGAAATGGCGGAGCAGCAGCGCGCGGCGGCACTCGACCGTCTCGACCAGCGCGCCCAGCGCGTTGAGTCGCGCCCGTTCGCCCGTGACGCGCGCCTCGGGCAGCTCGCCCAGCCGCATCCGCGCCCGCGCAAAATCCTCGGCGCCCCACAGCATCAGCGCCTCGGCGGGGTCGCCGTCGCGCCCGGCGCGCCCCGTTTCCTGATAATAGCTCTCGATCGACTTCGGCAGCCCCGCGTGCGCGACGAAGCGTACGTCGGGCTTGTCGATCCCCATGCCGAACGCGACCGTCGCGGTGACGATGCCGTCCTCCGACGCGACGAAGTCGTGCTGCACCCGCGCCCGCCGTTCGGGGTCGAGCCCGGCGTGATAGGCGGCGACCGGCCGCCCCGTCGCGGCGGCGAGCTTCTCGGCCATCCGCTCGGTGCCGTCGCGCGTCGGGCAATAGACGATCCCCGGCCCCGGATTGGCGGCGATGAATTCGGCAAGCTGCTTCGCCGCGCCGATGCGCGGACTCACCCGATAGCGGATGTTCGGCCGGTCGAACCCCGCGAGCACCAGCCCCTCGGGCGGAATGCCGAGCTGGACGAGGATGTCCTCGCGCGTGTGCTTGTCGGCGGTCGCGGTCAGCGCGAGCCGCGGCACGTCCGGAAAGGCGTCGAGCAGGGGTCGCAAAAGCCGGTAATCGGGGCGGAAATCATGCCCCCATTCGGACACGCAATGCGCCTCGTCGATCGCGAACAGCGCGGGCGCGCGCGCCTCCATCAGCGCGCGAAACCTCTCGCCCGTCGCCCGCTCGGGCGCGATGTAGAGAAGGTCGAGCTGGCCGTCGCGATAGGCCTGGCGCGTGTCGGCGAAATCGGCATCGACGCTCGTCAGGCTGGCCGCCCTGATCCCCGCCGCGCGCGCGCCGCGAAGCTGGTCGTGCATCAGCGCGATCAGCGGCGACACCACGACGACGCAGCCGGCGAGCGCGACCGCGGGAAGCTGATAGGTCAGCGACTTGCCCGCCCCGGTCGGCATCACCGCGAGCGTATGCTCGCCCGCCATCACCCGCGCGACGACCTCAGCCTGCTTTCCGCGAAAGGCGTCGAAGCCGAAGGTCGATTTGAGCAGCGGGAGGAGAGCGTCGGCGGTCATTGTGGGTGGGCGATAGGGCGTATGGCGATGCGGGGGAACCCCCGACCTCGCCAATATCGGACGAAAACACGCAACCTTGTCATCCCCGCGAACCACTCTGTCATCCCCGCGAAAGCGGGGACCCAGGGTGGGGTCAGCCGATGCGGGCCCTGGGTCCCCGCTTTCGCGGGGATGACGAAGTTGGAATGAGGACGAAGCTAAGCCCTAGCCAGCAATGCCCGCTCGGCCATCCGCGCCGCGGTCTCGCGCTCCGCCATCACGACATGGTCGGCGCCGTGGCGGACGATGTCGGTCACCTCCTCGTCCGAATGCGCGCGCGCGACGATCACCAGCTTCGGGTTGATCGCCCGCGCGCGCCGCACGATCGCCCCCGCCTCGACCCCCTCGGGGATCGCGATCAGCAGGGTCGAGGCACTGTCGAGCCCCGCCTGGCGCAGCACGGTTTCGCTCGCGGCGTTGCCGACGATCACCACCGCCCCCGCCTCGCCGGCGGCGGCGGCGCGGTCCTTCTGGTCCTCGATCACGGTCAGCACCTCGCCCTTGCCGCACAGAAGCTCGCCGATATGGCTGCCGACGCGGCCATAGCCGATCAGCACCGTGCGCGACGGCGCCGCCTCGGGCAGCGCCTCGACCGCCGCCTCGACCTCGGCCGGCGCGTCGGTGCGCATCCGTCGCACCGCGAGCGTGAAGAACAGTGGGTTGAAGAGGATCGACAGGATCGACCCCGCGAGGATCAGGTCGCGCGCCTCCTCGGGCATCACCTTCAATCCGACGCCGAGCCCGGCGAGGATGAAGGAGAATTCGCCGATCTGCGCGAGGCTCGCCGCGATCGTCATCGCGGTCTGCGACCCGTGCCCGAAGGCGCGCACGATCGCATAGGCGGCGACCGCCTTGCCGACGACGATGATCGCCACCGTCGCGACCAGTGGCCCGGGATGCTCGGCAAGCACCCTGGGGTCGAAGAGCATGCCCACCGACACGAAGAAGAGCACCGCGAAGGCGTCGCGCAGCGGCAGCGTCTCCTCGGCCGCGCGGCGGCTGAGTTGCGTCTCGCCGAGGATCATCCCGGCGAAGAAGGCGCCCAGTGCGAAGCTCACGTCGAACACCACCGCCGCCCCGAAAGCGACCCCGAGCGCGATCGCGAGCACCGCGAGCCGGAACAGCTCGCGCGACCCGGTATGCGCGACCCAGTGCAGCACCGCGGGCAATATCCGCCGCGCGACGATCAGCATGAAGGCGACGAAGCCGACCACCTTCAGCGCGACGATCCCCGCCGATTGCAACAGCCCGGCGCCGCCGCTTTCGTCGCCGCGCCCGCCGAACATCGCGGGCAGCAGGACGAGCGCGAGCACCATCGCCAGATCCTCGACGATCAGCCAGCCGACCGCGATCCGCCCCTTTTCGGTCTCGACCATGTCGCGCGCCTGCAGCGCGCGGAGCAGCACCACCGTGCTCGCGACCGACAGCGCGAGGCCGAAGATCGCGCTCCCCGCGAGCGGCCAGCCGAGCGACAGGCCGAGCGCGATGCCGAGCCCGCTCGCCACCGCGATCTGCGCGATCGCCCCCGGCACCGCGATGGCACGCACCGCGAGCAGATCCTTCAGCGAGAAATGCAGCCCGACCCCGAACATCAGCAGGATCACCCCGATCTCGGCGAGCTGGAGCGCGAGCCCCGTGTCGGCGACGATCCCCGGCGTGAACGGCCCGACGAGCACCCCCGCGAGCAGATAGCCCGCGATCGGCGAAATCCGCAGCCGGTGCGCGAGCGCCCCCATCAGAAAGGCGACGCCGAGGCCCGCGACTACGGTTCCGATCAGGCTGGTGTCATGCGGCATAGGGCAGCGTAAAAGGCGCGGGGGCGCGCGGTCAAGCAACTCAAGTGATTTTGTTGCGATTGGGGGGTGTCGCGTGGAGGCGAGGGCGATTTGGAGGTAGCGATCGGACTCCCTATCCTTGTCATGAGACGCAGAATGTGGCTTTTCGGTCGCTTCCGGCCCGGCCCCTAAACCGTCCCCTCTTCCTTCTCCGCCTGCTGCCGCGCCCACATGTCGGCGTAGAGCCCGCGCATCGCGAGCAGCTGCTCGTGCGTCCCCGTCTCGGCGACGCGGCCCTTGTCCAGCACGACGATGCGGTCGGCGTTCACCACTGTCGACAGGCGGTGCGCGATGACCAGCGTCGTGCGGCGCCGCGCGATGCGCTCGAGCGTCGCCTGGATCGCCGCCTCGGTGCGGCTGTCGAGCGCGCTCGTCGCTTCGTCGAGGATCAGGATCGGCGGATTCTTGAGCAAGGTGCGCGCGATCGCGACGCGCTGCTTCTCGCCGCCCGACAGCTTCAGCCCGCGCTCACCGACCTCGGTCTCATACCCCTGCGGCAGCAGCGCGACGAAGCCGTCGATCGCCGCGCCCTTCGCCGCCGCCGCGATCTCCTCGGCGCCCGCATCGGCGCGGCCATAGGCGATGTTGTAGCCGATCGTATCGTTGAACAGCACCGTGTCCTGCGGAACGATGCCGATCTCGGCGCGCAGGCTTTGCTGCGTCACCGCCTTGATGTCCTGACCGTCGACCAGCACGCGCCCGCGCTGCGGATCATAGAAGCGGAAGAGCAGCCGCGCGATCGTCGACTTGCCCGCCCCCGACGGCCCGACGATCGCCAGCGTCTCGCCCGCGCCCACCGCGAAGCTCACGCCGTTCAGGATCGTCCGGTCGCTTTCATAGCCGAAGACGACGTCCTCGAACGCCACCGCGCCGCCGTTCACCACCAGCGGCCAGGCGCCCTCGGCATCCTTTATCTCGGGCGGTGTGTCGATCAGGCGGAACATCGCCTCCATGTCGATCAGCCCCTGGCGGATGATCCGGTACACCATGCCGAGCATGTCGAGCGGGCGGAAAAGCTGCGCGAGCAGCGTGTTGACCAGCACGACGTCGCCGACCGCGAACTGCCCCTTCGACCAGCCCCACACCGTATAGGCCATCGCCCCCGCCATCGCGGCGTTGGTGATCAGGCTCTGCCCAATGTTGAGCCAGGCGAGGCTGTTCTCGCTCTTCACCGCGGCGCGCGCATATTGGTCGGCGACGTCGCGATAGCGCGCCGCCTCGCGCTCTTCGGCGCCGAAATATTTGACCGTTTCGTAGTTGAGCAGGCTGTCGACGCTGCGCCCGACGGTCAGCGTGTCGAGGTCGTTCATCCGCGTGCGCAGCGCGTTGCGCCAGTCGGTCACCTTGCGCGTGAAGACGATATAGACGACGACCATCAGCGCCGTCGCGCCCGCCAATCCCAGGCTGAACTTGCTCCAGAAGATCACCAGCACCGCGGCGAGCTCGATGATCGTCGGCGCGATGTTGAACAGCAGGAAATAGAGCATCGTGTCGATGCTCTTGGTTCCGCGCTCGATCACCTTGGTCACCTCGCCCGTCCGCCGCGCGAGGTGGAAGCGCAGGCTCAGCGCGTGGAGATGGGTGAAGGTCGCGATCGCCAGTTCGCGCGTCGCATCCTGCCCGACGCGCTCGAACACGACGTTGCGCAGATTGTCGAACAATACCCCGGCGAAGCGCGCGCCGGCATAGGCGAGCACCAGCCCGATCGCGAGCGCCACGCCTTCTTCCATCCCCGGCGCCATGCGGTCGATCGCGGCGCCATAAAGGAAACCCATCGAAAGCTGCACCCCCTTCGACGCGAGGACGATCAGCGCGGCGAGGACGATGCGGACCTTGTGCTCGGTGTGCCCCGCCGGCCACAGATAGGGCAGGAAGCGCTTCAGCGTCGACAGGACGGGCGGTTCGCGGGCCGCATCGGCGGAGGTGGCGGTGTCGGGCGGCATGCGGGCAGCATGTAGGGATGCGGCGCGCAAACGCCAAGCCGCGATGGCCGGATAGGAAGCTTTGAAAAGGCTCACGCGAAGCCGCGAAGCGGGCGCGGCAGGAAATGAAGGAGGTTGCCTAGTCTCGCGCCGGCGGCCTTCCGTCTTTAGAAATCCTTGAAAACGTCATCAAGACTTGGGCCGCGTCTCTCCGATAGCATGCCCTCGGTTTCAGTCGCAGGACCGTCCGATCCGTACCAACTGCGGGGGGCACCTGTGACCGCCGAAGAAACAGGCTCATCAGCCAGCATGACCGTCACAAGAGGAGAGTTCGACCATGCCCGCCATATCCCGCACGATGTGCGCCACCGGCGTCCTTGGGTTCGCGGCCTTTGTCACGGCCTGCGGTTCGCAGTCCGCCGCCAGCGACAACGCCGAGGCCGGTCCTCTGACGAAAGGGGCAGCGGCGACCGCCGTCATGGCGGCGCAGGGCGCGCAAGCTGCGCCTGCCGCCGCGTCGCAGACGGCCCTGCCGATCGGGCAAGGGCTGTACATCGCCGATTATATCGAGAGCTGCGCCAGTGCCGATGTTCTGTTCTTCTATGACGGGAGCCATTACGGCGACATCCTCCGGGCCTTGCCGGGCGATCCGATGAACAGCGCCCGCCCTGCCAGCGCCGATATCTATCGAATCCAGCGCGTGAGCACGCCCGCGCGCGGCGGCAAGGACCAGGATGCCGCCTTTGCCGGCTTCACCCGCATCTGGAAGGCCGAAGCCGTCGGAGGGGAGGTTCAGGGAGTAAAGGCGACGGGTACCGGACATTTTACATGGCGCGAGGGCAGCCCCAGCGCGCGGCAGATGGAATATGACGATACGACCTATCGAAAATGCGCCTTCGCGCAGCTTTCGCCGCAGATGCAGGCGGCGGTACGCCAATTCCGCCCGCAGCTTGCAGGCGGCGGCGCCCAGCAAGCCGGCGCGAGCCTGCAGACACCGGCCGGCACCGCCTTCCCGCCCATCGAAAAGGGGTATTGGACGTGGAGCGCGAGTTGCGCACAGGCGATTCGTGAAAATGAGCTGATCTATATCGACGACAAGACATGGTCGGGCGCGGAAATTCTCCGCATCAATGCCCTCGGAGGCAATCGCTACCGGTTATATACATCGTTCATGGACGACGCCGGCCCTGTCATTTCTCCTGATCTGGAGGAAAATGACAAATCGGTTCTGACCATAATCAGCCCGGTCAGCTTCACCAGCCTATCCGAAGACAGCGGAATGGCGAACACCGCCATCAAATACACGCATTGCCCGACCGCGACGATTCCGGCCGCCATCCGCAAGGACTATGAAGGGCGATAGGCCGTATGCATCGGCCACCGCCCAGCAGGGAAGGCGCGCCATCACCCGTTATGAAAGGCATCCGCCCGGTCGATCATGGGCGCTTAGGGTCAAGACCCCTTGATTCCGCGTTCGAGGTTTGAAGCGATTTTGCTCAGGGCGAGGAGGCAAGGCGCAGGAATATGTCGATATTCCAAGACTTGCCGACGAAGCCATGGGCAAAATCGGTCAAATCCCCCCTTTCGCTTAACTTGGGGGACGCCGAAATGGCGTCTCGAACGTGGAATTAAGGGGTCCTGACCCTAAGGCTTCTCCGGGAACCGCCTATTCCCGCCCGCGCGTCGCGGCATGGCGGACGAGCCGGTCGATCAGCCGCCGGTCCTCGGGGTCGGGCCGCGGCACGGCAGGGTCTTCGGCGGGACGGTCCTGCCGCCGTCCGAACAACGGGCGGCGCGGCGGCACGAAAGGCGAAAAGCGCATGGGCAGCGAACCTTGCTTGCGCGGCGTCGCCCCCGGCGCCGCGGATGGCCTGCCCCCTCGCGCCGACCTTCGCCGGCCATGCCTGCCGGTTCGTGAAGGAACAGGGTTACTGCGTCGTTCGCTGCGGCACGGTGAAGGTGCCCGTCACGCGGCCGCCGGTGCCGCCCTGCACGGGATTGCCGTCGGGTCCGCGCGCCGCGCCGCGCCCGTCGACGGTCGCGCGCCCCGAATTGAGGTCGATCACCATCCGCCCGCCCGACAGGCGGTTCGCGCCTTGGCGCAGCTCGACATTGCCGACCATCGTGATCAGCCGCCGCTGGAGGTCATAGATGGCGACATTGCCCTTCGCGGTCTCGTCGCCCTTGGTCACCGTGACCCCGCCCGAGGCGTCGAGCCGGTTGATGTCGGTGCCGCCGGCGCGGGTGTAGGCGATGGTCATGCGCTGCGCGGTCAGCGTCATCCCCGCCTGCGTCACGCGGACGTCGCCCGTCACGACGACGCGGTCGGCGCGGTCCTGCACCTCGATGACATCCGCCGCCATATTGACCGGCGCGTTGCTGTTGTGGTTGGCGAGCGCCTGCGCGTGCGCCGCCGCGCCGCCGCCGGTGGCGAGGATCGCGAAGCTGGTCGCCGCGAAGCTGGCGCCGGCGAGCGCCAGGCTCTTCCAGCCGAAGGCGCGCGGCGTTGACGGGCGGTTCATTTGATCACTCCCTGATTGATCCGCAGCCGCGCATTGCCCGACAGGCGCACGATCCGCGTATCGAGGTCGGCGTACAGCTGGTTGGCCGAAAACTGGCCGATGTTCAACGTGCCTTCGACGCCGCTGTCGCCGGCGAGGCTGCGGTTCTTGAGGTCGAACGCGACCCCGTCGGCGGCGATGCGATAGCCGTCGGCGCTCTTCACCAGCACCTCGCCCGGCACCACGACCTTTTCGGTGTCCATGTTATAGAAGCTCTGCTGGGCGGCGATCGTCGCCGGGCCGTCCTTCAGCCGGATCGCGCCCGACAGGTCGGTCATCCGCACGATCGGCTCGGCGCTCGATTTCTGCACCGCGCTTCCCGCGATCAGCGCAAAGGGCTGGCCCTTGCCGTCCTGGCCGCGATATTCGGCGCGCGTCACGCGCATCCGCTCCTTCGCGACCTCGACCTTGTCCTTGGCGAGCAGGAAGCTCACTTCGCTGCGCTGGGTGAAGGGCGAAAAGACGAGCACCGCGGCGATGACGCCGATGACGAGCGGCAACCCGGTGCGCAGGATACGCACGACCCGGTCGTGGCTCGACCCCTTGGCCGCCCACAATTGCCGCATCGTCCGGTCGAGTTCGGCGCGTTCGGACATCGTCGCTTCCGCTCCGCTCCTAGCTGTGCGCGAAGATATCGACCTCGGGCCAGCCCGCGAGGTCGAGCGCGGCGCGCGTCGGCAGGAAATCGAAGCAGGCCTGCGCCAGATGGGTGCGTCCCTCGCGCGCGAGGCGGGCATCGAGCACCTCCTTCATCGCGTGGAGGAAGCGCACGTCGCTCGCGGCATAGTCGCGCTGCGCCTCGCTCAGCACCGCGGCGCCCCAGTCGCTCGACTGCTGCTGCTTCGACACGTCCTGGCCGAGCAGTTCGCGCACCAGTTCCTTGAGGCCGTGGCGGTCGGTGTAGGTGCGCACCAGCTTCGAGGCGATCTTGGTGCAATAGACGGGCGCGGTGACGACGCCGAGCGCATGCTGCAGCGCCGCGATGTCGAAGCGCGCGAAATGAAACAGCTTCAAACGGCCGGGGTCGGCCAATATCGCCTTCAGCACCGGTGCGTCATAAGCGCTGCCAGGCGCGAAACGGACGAGATGCTCGTCGCCCGACCCGTCGCTGATCTGGACGAGGCAGAGCCGGTCGCGCAGCGGGTTGAGTCCCATCGTCTCGGTGTCGATCGCGACCGGGCCCGGGCCCAGCACGCCTTCGGGCAGGTCTTCTTCGTGAAAATATACGCTCATCGCCTCGCCTTAGAGCCTGTTGCCCCGCCGCTCAATGACTGGTTTTCGCGGACCGGGCGCACGGGCCCCGCACCGCGCCAAAGCGTGGCAAAGGCGCCACAGTATCCTTGAATTTTCTGTTCGCAGAAGCC
The DNA here is from genome assembly GCF_053514865.1 of Sphingopyxis sp. NJF-3. Taxonomy (NCBI): domain Bacteria; kingdom Pseudomonadati; phylum Pseudomonadota; class Alphaproteobacteria; order Sphingomonadales; family Sphingopyxidaceae; genus Sphingopyxis; species Sphingopyxis sp. NJF-3. Next base: position 3,882,191 of record NZ_CM130726.1, on the reverse strand, counting down.
GTTCATATAGGTTATATATTGCGCCCTTGGTGGCACGGGGCGAGTCTGTGCCCGTGGTGAACTGCGTCCCCGTCCGGCGCAAGGAGCCGGTTCAATAGGGCGTGGACGAACCGAAAGCGACTACTAAGCAATGAGTTTCAACAAGGATCGCCGTGGCCATCGCGGGCGCGGCAAGCGCGATGATTTCGGCAATTTCGACAGCTTCGAACCGGCGCCCTACGGCGGCGACAGCTTCGGCGGCCCGCCGCGCGGCGGCTTCGGCGATCGCGATCGCGGCGGCTTCGGCGGCGGCGATCGTGGCGGCGGCTTTGGCGGCGGACGCGGCGGCGGCATGCCGGCGCAGGTCGTCGGCGAGGGTCAGGGCACGGTGAAATTCTTCAACCCGTCGAAGGGCTTCGGCTTCGTCGCGCGCGACGACGGCGGCGAGGATGTGTTCGTCCACATCAGCGCGGTCGAGCAGGCCGGGCTCCAGGGCCTCGCCTCGGGTCAGCCGCTCGGCTTCACCCTCGTCGAGCGCAACGGCAAGGTGTCGGCGATCGACCTCAAGATCGAGGGCGAGCCGATGCCGATCGAGGAATTCGCACCGCGCCGCGACGACCGCGGCGGCGACCGCCCCGGCGGCGCGCGCGGCCGGCGCCAGCTGACCGGCGAACGCACTTCGGGCACGGTCAAATTCTTCAATACGACGAAGGGCTTCGGCTTCATCGCGCGCGACGACGGACAGGCCGACGCCTTCGTCCACATCAGCGCGGTGCAGCGCGCCGGCATGGCAGGCCTCGAAGAGGGCGACCGCGTCGCCTTCGACATCGAGGTCGACGACCGCGGCAAGTTCGCGGCGGTGAACCTTCAGCCCGCGAGCGAATAAGCGACGGCACAGTGATAGAGGAAAAGGGCGGCCCTTGCGGGCCGCCCTTTTTCGTTGGCGCGATGGGAGCGTGGCGCGGCGGCTGCGGACGCGTAGCTGCCGTCTCTTGCATCGTCATCCCGGACTTGATCCGGGATCCAAAGCTGCACCGTTGTCATGGATCCCGGATCAAGTCCGGGATGACGATGCAGGAGAGGTCCGTTTCCGACCGGGAACGGACATCCAAGCCCCTCCTCTTCAGAGGAGGGGCCGGCGAGACTTACGAACTTGTTCGTTAGTCGCAGCGGGGTGGTGAATGCGGTGGTGCGCTGGCCTTCGGCCACCACCCCGCTCGACTAAGGCCCGGCTGCGCCGGACCAAGTCTCTCTGCCCCTCCTCTGAAGAGGAGGGGATGGTTGTGGCAGCCTCCCATTTCCGACATTCCCGCCGAATCCGGGTTCGCCGAAAATCAGCGCCCCTCCGCAATCCGGCGGGCGAAGTGTATCTGCACCGCCTCGCGCACCCCGCGCGCGACCTTTTGCTGGCCCGCCTTCGAGGCGAGGAAATCGGCGTCCTCCTTGTTCGAGAGAAAGCCGGTTTCGAAGAGCACCGACGGCGTGTCGGGGGCCTTCAGCACCACGAAGGAAGCGAAGCGATGCGCGTCGCTGCGGAACGGCACCTCGTCGGCCGCCTCGCGCTGGAGCAGGCGCGCGAAGTCAGAGGCGACATTCATCGTCTCGCGCTGGGTGAGGTCGAGCAGGATCGACGACACCGCGCCGCTGTGCGCGCCGAGATCGATGCCGTTGATGATGTTCGCCTTGTTCTCGCGCGCCGCGAGCTTCGCCGCCTCGCGGTCGGACGCGACTTCGGAGAGAGTGAAGACCGACGCGCCGTGCGCCTCCTCGCTCTCGGCCGAATCGGCGTGGATCGAAAGGAAGAGATCGGCCTTCAGCCGCCGGGCGATGCCATAGCGTTCCTCGAGCACCAGATAGCGGTCGTCGGCGCGGGTAAGCGCGACGCGGACGCGGCCGGTCGCGACGAGCTGATCGCGGATCGCCCGCGCGAGCGCGAGGGTGACGTCCTTTTCGCGGCGGCCGCCGTAAGGCGAGATCGCGCCCGGATCGTGACCGCCGTGGCCCGCGTCGATAACGACGAGCGGCAGGCGCTCGTCACTCGGCCCCTCGATCCGCGGCAGCGGCAGCGCGGACCTGGGCTTGCCGATCGGCACGGTAACCGAATAGCGCTTTCCGGGCGGCCTCGCGCGAAAGCCGGCGGCCCGCCGCAGGTCGAGCCCCGGCGCATGCGCCGCGCGCGCGATCTCCCCGGCCGGCACCGGCGGCGTCAGCAGCGTCGCGCTCAACAGGAACAAGAAGCCCATGCAGGCGACTATGCCGCCGCGTACGCGATGGTCCAGTGCTTATTCGAAAACGGCCGGTTCCTGGCCGCATTCGAAGGTGAATCGGCGCGGTTAACCGCCGATTCGCCGTGCGCGGCGCAAGCAGGCGCCGGCGGGCATTCTTGCAACACTCCGCGCGCGATCCCATCTTTGTGCGGTGGCGGAGGTTGCCGTCGGTCCGTGCCGATGCTAGCAACGCCCCCACTGACGGTGCCCATTCCGGCCCGTCCGGCCTTTTGAGGGGAAAGGCGCCGATCCCGCGAACCCGCGGGACCGCCGCAGCCCCGGTGCCGGACATGTGGGAAAGGGCGACCTGCCGTCAGTCCACCCGGTTGACCGGACAGCGGAGCGATCCTTCGATGCCCCCCTGCCCGCTCATCCCGTAACAGGTTGATGCCGCATGAGGCTTGCCATGCCCTCTTCTGATCCCGACGCGGGCGCTTTCGCCCCGATCGTCGCCGGATTCGAAGACCGCATGCGCGTCCAGGACCGGACGCAGGCCCCCCGCGGCAATAACGTCTTTTTCCGTTTCACCCTTATCCGCCGCAACCGCCCCAAGGGACGGTTCGCGGGATTTTTTGTTGGCGCGCCACGGCGCGCTTGGAGTGTATATAATGACCACGCGCATGTTGATCGACGCGCGGCACCGGGAAGAAACCCGGGTCGCCGTCACCAAGGGAAACCGCATCGAGGAGTTTGATTTCGAGTCCGCCGAGCACAAGCAGCTCAAGGGCAATATCTATCTGGCCAAGGTCACCCGCGTCGAACCGTCGCTGCAGGCGGCGTTCGTCGAATATGGCGGCAACCGCCACGGCTTCCTGGCCTTCAGCGAAATCCACCCCGACTATTATCAGATTCCGAAGGAAGACCGCGAAGCGCTGCTGCGCGAAGAGGCCGAGCATGCCGCCGAGGCCGCGATGCGCGCCGAGGAGGATCTCGACGAGCTCGAAGGCGATGTCGCCGACGTCGAGGAGCATGACGACGAGAATGGCGACGCCCCCGCGCCCGAAACCATCGGCGAAGAGGCCGAAGGCGACGACGAGGGCGGCGAAGGCGAGACCGGCGACGGCGAGCCGGGCGCCGAAGAAGGCAAGGATAGCCGCGGCGACCGCCGGCGCCGCGGGCGCGATGGCCGCAAGGGCGGCCGGGGCCGCGGGCGCGGCCGCCGGGGCGACGACGAGGACGGCGAAAGCCGCATGTCGCTGCGCCGCCGCTACAAGATCCAGGACGTCATCCGCCGCCGGCAGGTGATGCTGGTGCAGGTCGTCAAGGAAGAGCGCGGCAACAAGGGCGCCGCGCTGACCACCTATCTGAGCCTCGCCGGCCGCTATTGTGTGCTGATGCCGAACACGATGCACGGCGGCGGGATCAGCCGGAAGATCTCGAACGGCGCCGACCGCCGCAAGCTGAAGGCGATGATCGACGAACTCGCGCTGCCGCCGACGATGGGCTGCATCGTCCGCACCGCCGGGATGAGCCGCACCAAGGTCGAGATCAAGCGCGACTTCGACTATCTCGCCCGCCTGTGGGACGAGATTCGCGAGAACACGCTGGGGTCGAGCGCGCCGGCGCTGATCCATTCGGACAGCGACCTCGTGAAGCGCGCGATCCGCGACATCTATCACAAGGATATCGAGGAAGTGCTCGTCGAGGGCGACGAGGGCTATAAGGCCGCGAAGCAGTTCATGAAGCTGCTGATGCCGAGCCACGCAAGGCGCGTGAAGCAATATGCCGACCCGGTCTCGCTCTATCAGCGCTATGGCGTCGAGGACCAGCTCGCGGGGATGCTGAACCCCGTCGTCCAGCTCAAGTCCGGCGGCTATCTGGTGATCAACCCGACCGAGGCCCTGGTGTCGATCGACATCAACTCGGGCCGCTCGACGCGCGAGCATAATATCGAGCAGACCGCGCTCAGCACCAACCTCGAAGCCGCGCACGAGATCGCGCGCCAGCTTCGCCTCCGCGACATGGCGGGACTGATCGTGATCGACTTCATCGACATGGATCACGGCTCGAACGTCCGCAAGGTCGAGCGCGCGATGAAGGACGCGCTGAAGAACGACCGCGCGCGCATCCAGATCGGACGCATCTCGGGCTTCGGGCTGATGGAGATGAGCCGCCAGCGCCTGCGCACCGGCGTGCTCGAGGCCTCGACGCGCCCCTGCCCGCATTGCGAGGGCACCGGCCTCGTCCGCACCGCATCCTCGGCGGGCCTCAGCGCGCTGCGCCTGATCGAAGAGGAAGCGGCGCGCGGCAAGGGCAGCAAGATCACGCTGCGCGCGAGCCAGGAAGCGACCTTCTACCTGCTCAACGAAAAGCGCCGCGAGCTGCGCGAGATCGAGGAGCTTTACGGCGTCAGCGTCGAGATCCTGCCCGACGGCGAGACCGAAGGCGCGCGCATGGCGATCGAGGTCGGCGGCCCGCCGCCTCTCCAGCGCCGCAGCTTTGCCCCGATCGAACCGATCGAAGATGATGAAGACGAGGATATCGTCGACGAGGAAGAAGACGAGGACGCTGCGGAAGATGAGCGCCCGGCCCGCCGCGAACGCGACGAGGGCGAAGGAGACGGCGACGGCCGCAAGCGCCGCCGCCGCCGCCGCCGGGGCCGCCGCGGCCGCCGTGATGAGGAGGGCAGCGAAGCCGGTGAGGGCGAGGCCATCGAGAGCGGCGGCGAAGCAACCGAAATCGAGGACGCCGACGACGGGGAATCCCCCGCCGAGGCTCCGGCCGAAGCCGAAGAGGCCGAGACGAAGCCGAAGCGCCGCCGCGGCGGACGCGCGCGCAAGGCGAAGACCGAGGAGGCCGAGGCCGAGGTCGTGACCGAGGTCGCAGCCGAAACGCCGGCCGAGACGGAAACCGCCGACGCCGCGACCGAGGAAGCCCCCGCCACTGAAGAGAAGCCCAAGCGCAAGCGCGCGCCGCGCAAGGCCAAGACCGCCGAAGCGGAGCCGGTCGGCGAAGCTGCAGCAGCAGCCCCCGAAGCCGAAGCACCGGTCGCGGAAGCGCCGGCTGCCGACGCCGTCGAGGTCGAGCCTGCGGCCAAGCCGGTCCGCAAGCGCGCGAGCCGTGCCAAGAAGGCCGCGGCCGCCGAAGCGGCGCCCGAGGCGGATGCGCTCGAAGCCGTCGCCGCGGTCGCGGCCGACGAGGCGCCCGCCGGCGAAGAAGGCCCCGATGGCGAGCCGCGCCGCGGCTGGTGGCAGCGCACCTTCGGGAATTGATCGCAATCGCCTCTTTCTGATGGAAAGCCGTGTGTCCCTGCAAAGGCGGGAACGCACGGCTTTTCATTTCGGGCAGCCGGCCGCAAAAACGCCATCTCGCGCCTTGCGTTGGTGCGCCTGGCCCCCGATAACCCCATCATGGCTTCATTCGAGGTTCAGGCGCGCGGCGCAAGACAGGCGGCGATGACCGCTTCGCTCCAGCAGGCCGCGTTCAGCGGGTGGGGGCCCCGCGCCTTTTCCCGTATCCTGCTGACTCTGCTCGTCCTGTTCGCGGTCGCGGTGCGGCCCGCGATGGCGCAGTCGATCCTGCGCGACGCCGAGACCGAGGCGCTGCTTCAGGACATGATGGACCCGATCACCGTCGCGGCGGGGTTGCGCCCCGGCCAGGTGCGCGTCCACCTGCTCAGCGACCGCAGCATCAACGCCTTCGTCGCCGGCAGCCAGGACATCTATGTCCACAGCGGGCTGATCGAGGCGGCCGACAGCGCCAACGAAGTGCAGGGTGTGCTCGCGCACGAACTCGGCCATATCATGGGCGGCCACGCGATCCGCGTCGGCGAAGGCGCCAAGGTCGCGACCGGCATCTCGCTGCTCAGCCTGCTGCTCGGCGCCGCGGCGATGGCGGCGGGCGGCGGCGATGCGGGCATGGGCATCATGATGGCGGGCCAGCAGGCCGCGCTCGGCAAGTTCCTCGCCTTTACCCGCGTCCAGGAAGCGACCGCCGACGCCGCGGGCGCGCAATATCTGTCGAAGGCCGGGATCAGTGGCAAGGGCAGCCTCGATTTCTTCAAGAAGCTGCAGAACATCGAATTCCGCTATGCGGTGAAGCAGGACGACGACCAGGCCTATGGCCGCACCCACCCGCTGTCGGGCGACCGCATCCAGGCGCTGCGCGAGGTCTATGTCGTCGACCCCGCGTGGAACAAGCCGAGCGACCCCGGCATCGAGAAGCGCTTCAAGCGCGTGAAGGCGAAGCTCGTCGGCTATATCGCCGAACCCGAAAAGACGCTGCGCCTCTATCCCGAAAGCGACAACAGCGTCCCCGCGCATTACGCCCGCGCCTATGCGTGGCACAAGGGCGCCTATCCCGACAAGGCCCTCGCCGAGACCGAGGCGCTGCTCAAGACCGATCCCGAGGATCCCTATTTCCTCGAACTCGAAGGCCAGGTGCTGCTCGAATCGGGGCACCCCAAGGAAGCGATTCCGCCGCTGCGCAAGGCGGTCGCCAATTCGCATTCGGCGCCGCTGATCGCCGGGACGCTGGGGCATGCGCTGATCGCGACCGAGGACCCCGCCAACTATCCCGAGGCCGAGGAAGTGCTGAAGACCGCGGTCGCGCTCGACAATGAAAACCCCTTCGCCTGGTATCAGCTCGGCATCGTCTATGCCGCCCGGGGCGATCAGGCGCGGGCGGCGCTCGCCTCGGCGGAGCGCTACAGCCTTGAGGGTGGACAGCCGGGGCTCGCGCTGCGTAATGCCGAGATGGCGATGCAAGGCCTTCCGCAAGGCTCCCCCGACTGGATTCGCGCACAGGATATTTCGCTCGTCGCGCGCGCCGAGGTGGAACGGACGCGCAAACGGCGCTAGATTCGCGCGAACCAGACGGAACGCATCGCAATCCGACGATGCGCGAGGGCAATAAGTGACAGATAAAAAAGAAGAATATTACCAGCCTTGGCTGCGCGACCCGGCGCCGACGCAAGGGGCCGCGCCTGCACCCAGGGCCGACGAAGGCCTCGCCAAGCCGAAGGTCGGCCCGCCGGTGGGCATCGACCTGACGCGCTATGAGGCGCGCGCGGAGACGCCGCGCGACCCGCTGATCAAGCCCGGGCAGCTCCGTGCGGGCGCCGCGGGATTCTGGCGCGCGGTGCGGAGCGGCGCCGGCGCCTTCGCCGACTGGACGATCCGCGCCGGCGAACGCGCCGACATTCCCGCGCGCGTCGAGGCGATGGAGATTCCGCGCCGTTCGCGCGAGGCCGCCGCCGCCGCGGCAAGCGCGGTCGCGAACGGCGCCCGCGCAGTCGGGCGCGGCTCGGCCAGGGCCGGACGCGCCGCCGCCGCGACGAGCGGCAAGGCGTGGGACAAGATGGCGCTCGGCGACAAGGCCCGAAAGCTGTCGAGCGGGGCCGGGCGCGGGCTCGGCGAGGTCGCCGACAAGACGAAGGCGGGACTGGGCCAGGTCGCCAAGGCAAGCAAGGACGGCCTCGGCGAGGCGGCGATCAAGCTGCGTCCCGCGCCGCGCGAGGAACCCGCACCGCCGCCCTCGGGGCTCGAACAATTGCTCGCGCGCGAGGAAGCCGAAGCGCGCAAGGCGAAGCCCGCGGCGGCCGACCTGCCGCTGTTCGCCGACGCGCCGCCGGCCGCCGCCGAAACGCCGCCGCCTGCCCTCGCAGAGGACGACGACCGGACGCCGCATGTCGCGCCCGCGAGCCCTGCGAAGGCCCCGCAGCGCGCCAAGGCGATGACCGCGGCGCCGTCGGCGCGCGTGCAGGGGACTTCCATGGACGATATTCGCACCCGCGGCTGGCTCGTCGCGCTCGGCGCGATCCTGCTCATCGGCGCCGCCTTCTGGCTCGGCGGCCGCTTCGGCGGCGGGATGAGCAAGAGCGAGGTCGAGACCATCGTCGCCGATTATATCCGCGCGAACCCGCAGATCATTCCCGAGGCGCTCGAGGCGCAGCGTGGCCGCGAGATCGCCAAGGCGATCGACGCGATCCGCCCGGCGCTGGAGAAACCCTACGCCGGCGCCTGGGCGGGCAACGCCGACGGCGACGTGACGCTGGTCGTCTTCACCGACTATGCCTGCGGCTTCTGCCGCGCGAGCGTTCCCGACGTCGACCGGCTGATCCGCGAGGACAAGAGGCTGAAAATCGTGTTCCGCGAGCTGCCGATCATTTCCGCCCAAAGCCGCGGCGCCGCGCTGATGGCGCTCGCCGCGGCGCGGCAGGGCAAGTATGACGCCTTTCACCACGCGATGTTCGCGAGCAGCTCGCTCAGCCCGCAGGCGATCGCGGCGGCCGCCCAAAAGGCCGGAGTGATCACCGACGGCAGCGCCGACGCGACCGCGAACGAGGCGCTGTTCCAGCGCGAACTCGACAGCAATCTCGCGATCGCGAGCCAGCTCCAGCTCAACGCCACCCCGACCTGGGTGGTCGGCGACCAGCTCTTCCAGGGGCAGATCGGCTATGACGCGCTGCGCCAGGCGATCGCCAAGGCGCGGTCGAAGGCGTGACGGGCGCGGGCATGGCGACCGTTTCCGTCGACGAAGCACTCGCCAACGCCCGCCGCCTGCTGAGGGGCGAGCCCGCGGCGGCGCTGGCGCAGGCGCGGGCGATCGTCGCGGCGCTGCCGACCGCGGCGGAAGCACACCGGATCGCTGCGCATGCCCTGCGCGCGCTCGGGCGCGAGAGCGAAGCCCAGCAAGCCTCGCTGGCCGCGGTGAGCGCCGCGATCCACGATCCGGCGATGATGGAGGCGGCGCTGGCGCTGACCGAGAACCGCCTGCCCGACGCCGAGGGCGCGCTGCGCACGCGGTTGAAAGCCGACGCAACCGACGTCGCAGCGATCCGCATGCTCGCCGAAGTCGCGGGACGGATCGGGCGCTACGCCGACGCCGAAAAGCTGCTGAGCCGCGCGCTCGAACTCGCACCGGGGTTCGGCGCGGCGCGCGCCAATCTCGCGACCGTCTATTACAAGCAGAACCGCTATGCCGAGGCGGTGGAAACGCTCGACGCGGTGCTGGACGAGGATCCCGACAATCCGGCGCACGCGAACCTCAAGGCGGCGGCGCTCGGCCGCATCGGCGGCTATGACGAAGCCCTCGCGCTCTACGAGGAACTGACGCGCCGCTTCCCCGGCCACGCCAAGCTGTGGATGAGCTATGGCCATATGCTGAAGACCGTCGGGCGGCAGGAAGAGGGCATCGCCGCCTATCGCCACGCGCTCGCCGCCGACCCGGGGCTCGGCGAGCTGTGGTGGAGCCTCGCGAACCTCAAGACGATCCGCTTCGGCCCTGACGACCGCGCGGCGATGGAGGCGGCGCTGCGGGCGGCGGACCCGGCCGGCGCATCGCGCGACGACGACCGGCTGCACCTCCATTTCGCGCTCGGCAAGGCCTATGACGACGCCGGCGAGGCGGAAGCCGCCTTTCGCCATTATGCGGCGGGCAATGCGATCCGCGCCGGTCAGCTCGGTTACGAGACCGCGGAAACGACCGCGATCGTCGACGACGCCATCGAGACCTTCACCGCCGCTTTCTTCGCCGACCGCGCTGGCGGCGGCGATCCCGCCCCCGACCCGGTCTTCATCCTCGGCATGCCGCGCGCCGGATCGACCCTGATCGAGCAGATCCTGGCCAGCCATTCGGCGATCGAGGGGACGATGGAACTGCCCGACATCCCCGCGCTTGCGCTCGGCCTCGGGCGCGAGGCACTGGGCGACGGCCGGCGCTGGGTCGAGGCGGTCGCGGCCGCCGCGCCCGAAAAGCTGGCCGAGATGGGCGCCGCCTTCCTTCGCCGCACCGCCGTGCAGCGCAAGACCGACAAGCCCTTCTATATCGACAAGCTGCCGAACAACTGGCTCTATGTCCCGCTGATCCGGCTGATTCTGCCGAACGCGAGGATCATCGACGCGCGGCGGCATCCGCTCGATTGCTGCTGGTCCAATTTCCGCCAGCATTATGCGAAGGGCCAGGCGTTCAGCTATGGCCTTGCCGACATGGGCACCTATTACCGCGACTATGTGCGGCTGATGGCGCATGTCGATGCGGTGCAGCCGGGGACGATCCACCGCGTGATCCACGAAGCACTGCTCGACGATCCCGAGGCCGAGGTGCGCGCGATGCTCGCCTTCCTAGGCCAGCCGTTCGAGGCGGCGTGCCTGGCGTTCCACGCCAACGATCGCGCGGTGCGCACCGCGTCGAGCGAGCAGGTGCGCCGCCCGATCAACCGCGACGGCGTCGGCCAATGGCAAGCCTATGATGCGTGGCTTGCGCCGCTGCGCGAGGCGCTGGGCCCGGTTCTGGGCGCTTATCCGCGGATTCCTGCCGCATTCGGCTGAAGCGCGTTCGCGCAAATTCGTTGCGTTTGGGCAACAGGGTCCGACATTTTCGACAAAGCGCCCCGCCGCTCCGACAACAATGCTTGCGCTTGCGCCACGCCGCGTCATTCTCGCGTCACATAGCTGTCATTCGAGGGGGGTTCTCATGCGGTATTTGAGGGCGGTGGTAGCAAAGAGCGGCGCGGTTCTGCTGGGCAGTACGATGCTCTGCACGTCGGGCGCGGCATTCGCACAGCAATCGAACACGAAAAACGATGACGACATCGTCGTCACCGCATCGAAACGCGAACAGAATCTGCAGGACGTTCCGCTCGCGATCACCGCGATCGGCACCGAGAAACTGAACGAACTGCAGGTCAAGGAATTTCAGGATGTCGTCAAATTCCTGCCCTCGGTGACGATCCAGTCGCTCGGGCCGGGGTTCAGCCAGGTCTATTTCCGCGGCGTCGCGAGCGGCGAAAACGCCAACCATTCGGCATCGCTGCCGACGGTCGGCACCTATCTGGACGAAATGCCGATCACGACGATCCAGGGCGCGCTCGACATCCACGCCTATGACCTCGCGCGCGTCGAGGCGCTCGCGGGACCGCAGGGCACGCTCTATGGCGCGAGTTCGATGGCGGGCACGATCAAGCTGGTCACCAATCCGCCCGACACCAGCGGCACCTATGGCTCGGTGGGGCTCGAACTCAACAGCGTCGCGCACGGCGACATCGGCGGGGTCGCCGAAGGCTTCATCAACGCGAAGCTGAGCGACCGCGCGGCGCTCCGTCTCGTCGGCTGGTATCGCCACGACGGCGGTTATATCGACAATATCCACGGCAGCCGGACCTTTCCGACCAGCGGAATCACGCAGGACAATGCCGCGCTGGTCAAAAAGGACTATAACGACGTCGACACCTATGGGGCGCGCCTCGCGCTCGGCATCGAGCTCGACGACGACTGGACGCTGCGCCCGACGATCATGGGCCAGGTGCAGAATGCGAACGGCAATTTCGCGCAGGAACGCTCGAGTGCGGTCACCGACGATCTGCAGACGGTGCAATATAATCGCGAGCTGTCGAAGGACAAATGGCTGCAGGCGGCACTGACCGTCGAAGGCAAGCTAGGCAGCTGGGACCTGACGGTCACCGGCGGCCATCTGCGGCGCAAGACCGTGGTCGACAGCGACTATTCGGACTATGCCTATTTCTACGACGCGCTCTACGGCTATGGCGCCTATTTCTATGACAATAACGACGATCTCGTCAGTCCGAACCAGTATATCCACGGCATCGACCGCTATAAGAAGAGCTTCTTCGAGGCGCGCATCGCCTCGCCCGACGACGCGCGGCTGCGGTTCATCGGCGGCGTCTTCTGGCAGCGCCAGTCGCACAATATCGAACAGAATTACATCGTCGACGACATCGCCGATGCGATCACCGTTCCCGGCACCGACAGCGACATCTGGCTGACCAAGCAGTTTCGCGTCGACCGCGACTATGCCGCGTTCGGCGAGATCAGCTTCGACATCACCGACCAGCTGACGCTGACCGGCGGCGGCCGCCTCTACAAGTTCGACAACAGCCTCGTCGGCTTTTTCGGCTATTCGGACGGCTATAGCGGCAGCACCGGGGTTGCGGGCTGCTTCGCCGGGCCGGTCGTCGCGGGATCGCCCTGCACCAACCTCGACAAGCGGACGAAGGACACGGGCTTCATCCACAAGCTCAACCTGACCTACAAGATCACCGACGACATCCTCGTCTATGGGACCTGGTCGCGCGGCTTCCGGCCCGGCGGCATCAACCGCCGCGGCACGCTGCCGCCCTATGGCCCCGACACGCTCGACAATTACGAGTTCGGCTGGAAATCGAGCTTCGGCCCGCTTCGCTTCAACGGCGCCGTCTATCAGGAGGATTGGGACGACATCCAGCTCTCCTTCCTCGGCGCCAACGGCCTGACCGAGATTCGCAGCGCCGGCATCGCGCGCATCCGCGGCTTCGAGTTCGACCTCGGCTATCGCTCGGGCGGACTGTCGCTCAATGTCGGCGGCAGCTACAACGACGCGACGATCCGCCGCGATTTCTGCGCGATCGCCAACGACCAGTTCGACTGCACGATCGACCCGCCAGGCCAGACCAACGCGCTGCTCGCGCCCGCGGGCACGCGGTTGCCCGTCACCGCAAAGTTCAAGGGCAATGCGGTGGCGCGCTACGACTTCCCGGTCGCGGGGCTCGATGGCCATGTCCAGTTCGCGGTCAATCATATCGGCAAGCGCCGGTCCGATCTGCGCACCTTCGAGAATGCGATCGTCGGCAATTTCAAGGCCTATACGACCGCCGACGTCAGCGTCGGCGTCAAGACCGACGACTGGAGCGCCGAGCTGTTCGCGACCAATTTGTTCGACAGCCGAGGCATCGTGAACAGCGCGGTCCAGTGCGGCGAATCGATCTGCGGCGATCCCGACGGCATCAGTTCGACCGGCGGCGTCTTCTACGACAATGTCATCCGGCCGCGCTTGATCGGGTTGAAGGTCAGCAAGGATTTCTGATCGGCCCCAGGCTCCGCTGACGGAGGGCGCAGAGCCGGTCCGCAAGCTCGGCCTCGCGATGTGCGTCGCGCTGGTCATGGGTAATATGATCGGGTCGGGGGTGTTCCTGCTCCCGGCGAGCCTTGCTCCCTTTGGCTGGAACGCGGTCGCGGGCTGGGCGCTCACCATCGCCGGCGCGCTCGCGCTAGCCGCCGTACTCGCGCGGCTGACCGTCGCCTTTCCCGAAGCGGGCGGGCCGACCGGCTTCGTCGAACGCGCCTTCGGCCGCATCCCCAGCTTCATGATCGGCTGGGCCTATTGGATATCGGTGTGGACCGCCAATGTGACGCTGGCGGTGGCGGCGGTCAGCTTCCTCGGCATCTTCGTCCCCGCGCTGGCCGAGCATATGGCCGCGGCGACGATCGCGCTGATCTGGATCGTCACCGCGATCAACTGGCGCGGCGCGCGCGCGGCGGGACGCTTCCAGATCGTCACGCTGCTGATCAAGCTGGTGCCGCTGGCGGTGGTGATCGTGCTGATCCCGGTCGCCTTCGGCGGCGCGGCGCCGGTGGCGCTGACGCCCTTCCCCGCCGAGGGGCTATCGCTGACCACGGTCAGCGCCTCGGCGATCTTCACCCTGTGGGCGCTGCTCGGCTTCGAATCGGCGAGCGTCGCCGCCGACAAGGTCGACCGGCCCGCTGTGACCATCCCGCGCGCGACGATGATCGGCACGCTCGCGACCGGCCTCCTCTACCTGATCGTCTGTTCGGCGATCGTGCTGATGCTGCCGGCGGAAGCGGTCGCGGCCTCTGGCTCCCCCTTCTCGCTGTTCGTCGAGACCTACTGGTCGCACGAACCGGCGCTGCTGATCGCCGCCTTCGCCGCGGTGAGCGCGCTCGGCACGCTCAACGGCTGGACGCTGATCCAGGCCGAGCTGCCCGCGACGCTGGCGCGGCAGGGGCTGCTCCCCGGCTGGTTCGCGCGGACGAACAGTCACGGCACCCCGGCGAACGCGCTGATCCTGTCGAGTGCGATCGCGACCGTCTGCGTCATCCTCAACGACAACAAGTCGACCGCCGAGATGTTCAATTTCATGGCGGTGCTGTCGACCTCGGTGACGCTGTGGCTCTACCTCGCCTGCGCGGGCGCGGCATTGCGCCTCGGCGTCGCGATGCCGGTCGCCGCGCTCGGGCTCATCTACGCCGTCTGGACCCTGTGGGGCGCCGGGATCGGCGTCAGCGCGATGAGCCTGATCCTGATGGCGGCGGGCCTGCCCCTCTATTGGTGGACGCAAAGATCGGCGGCTTCGCCCGCGATCCGCTGACCCCGCCCTTGCGCGATCGGCCAAAATCGCCTATCGGCGCCGACCTTCCCGCCTGGATCCGGGCTTTTTGGAGACGCGTCGTGTTGGACCGCCATCGCATACAGGGTTCGAAACCCTGCGGCGTCCGCCCGCTGTCGTAGCGCGTTCTTTCTGACGCGGTGCGCCATCGGACGGCGCCGCGACCCCATCGTTCCGAACATCACGCTGATCCGGCGACCCGCAGCGCGTCTGCGCGCGCCGGTTAGAAGCAGGGATTCATGTTGTACGACAGTCATTGGGCCCGCGGTCTCGCGCGGGCGATTGCGCTCGATCATCCGGGCAGAAGCAAGACCGCTCGCACGCTGCTCGGCTGGGCGCGCCCGCGCGCGGCCGCGCTCGGGCTCGCGGGAAAGGATATGAACCGCGCCGCGCTGCTCGCCGAAGACATGGCAGCGGCTGGGCGCGAAGACGAAAATCTGGTGCAGGCGAACCGGCTGGCCGACGCGCTCGAACTCGCCGACGACGAACGCGCGCTGCTGCTGCTCGCGACGGCGTTGGACCGCGCCCCGCTGACCCGCAGCCTCGTGCAGCTGATCGAGGCCGAAGGTCTCGACGTCGAGGCGCTTGCGAGTGCGCTGACCGGGATCGCCCCGCATGCGATCCGCCGCGCCGAGGTGGTGCGGCTCGACCTCGTCGGACGCTGGTCGGGCAAGGACGGCCATGTTCTGCTTGGCCTCTGCTGGTCGTTCGAGCGGCTGCTCGACGCGCCGCCGGGGCGGCATGCGAGCCTGCTCGACGGGCTACTCGGCGAACGGCAGGCGGCGCGCCATACACTCGCCGATTTCCCCGCGCAGCAACGCGAAGCCGACCTGGCGGTCGCGCTGCTGCGCGGGGCGATCGAGCAGGGCGCGCGCGGGATCAACATCCTGATCCACGGGCCGCCGGGCACCGGCAAGACCGAACTCGCGCGCACGCTGGCCGCCGCCGCCGGCGAGCCGCTGCATGCGGTGGGCGAGGCCGATCGCGACGGCGACGAACCGGCGCGCCACGAGCGCGTCGCGGCGCTGCGCCTCGCGTTGCGCACGCTGGAAAAGCGCGGCCGCGCGCTGTTGCTGTTCGACGAGATGGAGGATCTGCTGGGCGACACGCGGATCGAACAGGGCGGCCGCGTGCGCGGCCGAGCGGGATCGAAGCTGTTCGTCAACCGGCTGCTCGAGGACAATGTCGTGCCGGTGATCTGGACCTCGAACTGCATCGCCGACGCCGACCCCGCGATCCTGCGCCGTTTCAGCCTGTCGATCCGAATGGATTTCCCCGGCGCGGCGCACAGCCCGGCGATGCTCGAGCGGGTGAGCGCCGAAGAGAAGGTCGCGGTCGATCCGGCGCTGGCGGCGCTCGCAGCGCGGGCGCCCGAGGCTGCATCGCTGTTCCGCGTCGCGGCGCGCGCTGCCGCGCTCGCGGGCGATGCCGAAAGCGCGGGACGGTTTGCCGGATCGGTGCTCGGCGCGATGCGCGGCACGACGGTCGAGCCGCGCGCGCCACGCACCTTCGACGAGGCCTTGCTGTGCGCCGACACCGACCTTGCCGCGCTGTTCGCGCAACTCGCGCGGGACGGCGCGCCGGCGGATTTTTCGCTGCTGCTCACCGGACCGCCGGGAACGGGCAAGACCGAAGCGGTGCAGGCGCTGGCGCGCCGGCTCGGGCGGCCGCTCGTCGTCAAGCGCGCGTCGGACCTGATGTCGAAATGGGTCGGTCAGACCGAGCGGCTGATCGCGGCGGCCTTTGCCGACGCGCGGCGCGAAGGCGCGCTGCTCTTTTTCGACGAGGTCGATTCGCTGCTCGCCGACCGGCAGCATGCGGCGCAAAGCTGGGAGGTCAGTCAGGTCAACGAACTGCTGACCTGGATGGAGGAGCATCCCCTGCCCTTCGCCGCGGCTACCAACCATGCCGCGAAGCTCGACCCCGCATCGGCGCGCCGTTTCGTCTTCAAGGTCGAGATGCGACCGCTCGATGCGGCGCGGGCGCGGCGCGCCTTCGCGCATTTTTTCGGGCGCGAAGCGCCGGCCGATCTCGACCGCGTCGGCGATCTGACGCTCGGCGACTTCGCGGTCGTCGCGCGGCAGGCGCGCTTCGCGGGTCCGCTCGGCGACGCGGCGCTGCTCGAACGGCTGCGGTGCGAACGCGCGGCGCGCCCTGCAACCCCGCAGCCGATCGGCTTCGGCCGCGCCTCAGCGCCAGCGCGGAGCGAATAGGCCGCGGTCGCGCAGGACGACCTGCGCGGCATTGTGCCCCGGCGCGCCGGTGACGCCGCCGCCGGGGTGGGTGCCCGCGCCGCACATGTAGAGCCCCTTGACCGGCCCGCGATAGCCGCCGTTGCCGAGCACCGGGCGCGCGGCCCAGAGCTGGTCGAGGCTCATGTTGCCGTGCATGATGTCGCCGCCAACGAGGCCGAACTTGCGTTCGAGGCCCTTGGGACTGAGCCGCGTCTGGCCGACGATGCTGGCGCGGAAGCCGGGGGCGTGCTTTTCGACGGTGTCGATGATGCAGTCGGCGGCCGCTTCCTCCTCATCGTCCCAGTCGCGCCCGTCGGGAAGCTCGGGCGCGAACTGTTGGCAGAAGAGGCTCGCGACGTGGCAGCCCGGCGGCGCGAGGCTGTCGTCGACGGTCGAGGGGATCAGCATCTCGACGATCGGCGCCTTCGACCAGCCATGCGCCTTCGCGTCGAGGAAGGCGCGGTCCATATAGTCGAGCGTCGGCGCGAGGATGATCCCCGACTGGTGATGCTCGCCGGGTTCGGGAAGACAGGTGAATCGGGGGAGCTCCGACAGGGCGACGTTCATGCGGAAGGTGCCGCTGCCCGCCTTGAAGCCTTTGATGCGGCGCCGGAAGTCATCCGGCAAGTCGGATGCGTCCATCATCCGTTCGTAGAGCAGCTTCGGCCCCACGTTGGCGATCACGCGCGCTGCCGCAATCTCTTCGCCCCCGGCGAGCTTGACCCCGACCGCCTTGCCCCCGTCGACGAGCACCTTGGCGACCGGGCTTTCGAGGCTGATCTCGACCCCCATGTCGCCGCACACCTTCGCCATGATCTCGGTGATCTTGCCCATACCGCCGACGCTATGACCCCACGCGCCCTTCTTGCCGTTCACCTCGCCGAAGACATGGTGGAGGAGGACATAGGCGCTGCCCGGCGTGTCGGGGCTCGCATAGTTGCCGACGACTGCGTCGAAGCCGAAGGCGGCCTTGACCGCCTCGCTCTCGAACCAGCTGTCGAGCATCGTGCGCGCCGACTTGGTGAACAGATCGAGCACATCGCGCTGCTGTTCGAGGCTGAGCGTCGCAAAGCGCCGCCCCTGCCGCGCGCCATCGAGCAGGGTGCGCATCCCTTCGCCGACATTGGGCGGCACCCGCAGCGCAAGGTCGCGGAGCAGCTCGGCGACATTTTCGAGCGCGTCATAATATTGCGGCAGCACCTCGGCATCGCGATTGCTGAACTTGCGGAACTCGGCCTGCGTGCGTTCGAGCCCGCCGCCGAGCTTCAGATAACCGCCATCCTCCTGCGGCAGGAAATTGCTGATCGGCCGCTCGATCACGCGATAGCCATGATCGGCGAGCTTCATGTCGGCGATGACCTTCGGCTGGAGCAGGCTGACGGTGTAGCTCGCGACCGAATTGCGGAACCCCGGCGCGAATTCCTCGGTCACCGCGGCGCCGCCGACGACGTCGCGCGCCTCGACGATGCGCACCTTCAGCCCCGCGCGCGCGAGGTAGAAGGCGCAGACGAGGCCGTTGTGGCCGGCGCCGATGATGAGGGCGTCATAGGCTTTGGTCATGAGAAGTCTTTCGCAAGCGGGGATTGGACATGCTGGCGGCCGAAGCCGAGGCCGAGGACGCGGCCGGGAATGCGGCGCAGCAGCGGGACGGCGTCGAGCAGGCGGACGGCGAGCGGAACGCGGGTGATCTCGCCGCGCAGCATCGGTTCGATGACGCGCTGGTGCGCGAAGCGCTGGAGCGCCTGCATCCGCACCGTCGGCTTCCAGCGTCGCGCCTGGACGCGCGCGAGCAGCGGGTCGGGATCGGCCCCGGCGGCGAGCGGCGCGGCGAGGATGTTCGCGGCGGCGACCGCGTCCTGCACCGCGAGATTGATGCCGACCCCGCCGATCGGCGACATCGCATGCGCAGCGTCGCCGATCGCGAGCAGGCCGGGGCGCGACCATCGCGTCAGCCGATCGAGCGCGACCGAGAGCAGCTTGACGTCGTCGAAGCTGCGGATGGCGTCGATGCCCACGGCGAGCCCCGGAACGAGCGTCGCGATATTGGCGCGGAAGGCCGCGATACCGCGCGCTTCGATCGCCGGAAAACCGCCCTTCTCGATGACCTGCGCGCATTGCCAATAATCGCCGCGCGGGATGGCGACGACCATGCCGCTCCGGTCGATCGTGCCGAGCGCGACCTCCGACATGTCCGTGCCCGCGGGGACGGGGACGCGAAACCACAGCACGTCCATCGGCGCGCCGAGATCGTCGAGCGGGAGCTCGGCGGCGGCGCGGAGCACCGAGCGGCGCCCGTCGGCGGCGATGACGAGCCGCGCGGGCAGCACCTCGCCGCTCGCGAGCGTCACGCCGCTGACGCGGCCCGCATCGTCATGGGTGAGCCCGGTCGCCTCGGTCGACATGCGCAGGTCGAAGGTCGGATAGCGCCTGCCCTGCCCCGCGATGAAATCGAGCAGGTCCCACTGCGGCATCATCGCGACGAAGGGCGCGGCAACCGGCAGATGCTTCATCGTCGCGATCGTATAGCGGCCGCCGAGCAGATTGAGCGTCATCGTGTCGAGCTTCGCGTGCGGTTCCCTGAGCAGTTCGTCGAGCAGGCCGATCTCGTGGAACAGTTCGAGCGTCGAGGGATGCACCGTGTCGCCGCGGAAATCGCGGAGAAAATCCTTGTGCTTTTCGAGCACCGTGACGCGCACCCCGGCGCGCGCGAGGAGCAGTCCCGCGACCATGCCGGCGGGACCGCCGCCGACGATGATGACGGGGAGCATTTTAGCCCCTCCCCTTCAGGGGAGGGGTTGGGGTGGGGGTTGGCGGACGTGGCGCAAGGCCGATGGCCCCCACCCCCGACCCCTCCCCTGAAGGGGACGGGCTTACATTCCGGCTCCACCCCGCCTTGGGCGCCTGCTCCAGCCGCGCTTCGGGGATGATCTCGCGCATCCGCGAACAGAAATGCTTGAGGCAAACCTCCTTGTCGCTGAGCGGCCCAATGGTGAAGCTCCGCGATTGCATGCCCTGCTGGACGCGGGTGATGAGCGCGGTGTCCTCGGCATTGACCTGGCGGTTGATGCGCCAGTTCAGGTAGCGCGCGGCCTTCATCTCGCGGCGCGCATCGGGGAGGACATAGCTGATCTCGCGGATCAGGCAGCTCGTCGGGCCGGTCGGCAGCCATTGCATGAAATCGACCTGGTCGGGGTAGATGTCGAAGGCGACATTGGGCCAGAGCTTGAAATAGAGCCAGTGGCGCTGCTTGTCCTCGGGAAGATGCGGGACCGGCGGCAGCAGGCGCTGGTACAGGCGTTCGGACCAGTTCGCCGACGGCCGGTCGGCGAGGTCGCCCCACATGCGGTCGACGCGGTCCTCGGCCTCGACACCGTAGCTTTTGCCGAACAGCCGGGTGAGGCCGGGGTGCGCGACGGGGATGTGGAGGCCGTCCGAATAATTGTCGCCGACATTCTTCCAGTTGACGTCGCGCGGGCGGAGCGTGACGCGGCCGAGCGCGCCGAGTTCCTCGAAGCGATAGGGCGCGATCATCGCCTCATAGGGCGCCATCATGCGCGCGAGCGAGGGGCCGCCGTCGTCGGCGAGCCGGACGAACCAGAAGCCGCGCCACCGCTCGGCCTCGACCGGGACCAACCCCGCCCGGTCCTTGTCGAGCGTCGGGTAGCTCGCCGAATCGGGGACGCCGGTCAGCCGACCGTCGAGCTCATAGGTCCAGGCGTGATAGGGGCAAACGAGCTTCTTCGCGCAGCCCGCCGCGCCGTCGACGAGGCGCGAGCCGCGGTGGCGGCAGACGTTGGTGAAGGCGCGCACGACGCGGTCGGCGCCGCGGATCAGGATCACGCTCTCTCCCGCATAGTCGATGCTGTGCCAGTCGCCGGGGTTCGGAATGTCGCTGTCGTGGCAGACGACCTGCCAGCTCGGGCGGAAGATGCGCTCCACCTCGACTTCGTGGAAATCGGGGTCGCTGTAGGTCCACGCGGGAAGCGACCAGCCGTCGAGAGGGTCGATGGTGTCGAAAGTGTCGCGCAGCGTTGCCATGTATCGATCCTTGTTATACATACGTATAACAATATGCGAGCCGCCCGCCAAGCCTTTACGCGCGAGAGCGCCGATGCCCGCCGCGCCGCGCTGATCGAGGCGACCGCGGCGTGCCTGGCCGAACATGGCCTCGCGGGGACGAATGTTCGCGCCATCTGCGCCAAAGCGGGGGTGTCGCCGGGACTGCTGCGCCATTATTTCGCGGGGATCGACGAACTGATCGCCGCGACCTATCGGGCGACGAGCGACCGGATGGAGGCGATTTTCGCCGAAGCGGTCGAAGCGGCCGGCGACGATCCGCACGCGCGGCTCTCGGCCTATCTCACCGCCAGTTTCCGCCCGCCGGTGACCGATCCCGAACTGCTCGGCGCGTGGACCGCCTTCTGGGCGCTGGCGCGCAGCGATGCACGGATGGCGCAGATTCACGCCGAAAGCTATGCGGGCTACCGCGAACGGCTTTGCGAGCTGCTGGAGGCGTGCGGCGCGTCCGACGCCGGGCGGCTGGCGATCATGCTGACCGCGATGGTCGACGGGCTGTGGCTCGAACTGTCGCTCGACCCCGCCAGCTTCGGCGCCGAGGCGGCGGCGCAGATGGTCGAGCGGGCGGTCGCGGCACTCCTCTGACCCCCGTTCCGGCCGTGAGCCCGACGCGATCGCCTCCATATCGGTGCCGGGATCGAGCAAGTCCGGCTGGGCGGACCCGCCCCCGCCGCGCAGGATGAACGCGTGAACAGCGGGGGCGAAATCCATCTGGTCCTGCCGGACCCCATCGAACGCAGCGCCTGTTTTCGGGCGCTGGCGGTCGGAACGGCGCGCGTGGTGCGCAGTTTCGCAAGCGCCGCCGACTATATCGAGGCGGATGCCGACGCCGAAGCGGCGATCCTGCTCTTCCACTGGCGCCAGCCGGGCGATGTCGGCGGGGCCGACCTGCTGACACGCGTTGCCGCCCGCGACGGCGTGATGGCCTTCGTCGCCGCCGAGCGGCTCGACGTCGCCGAAGCGGGCGCGGTGCTGCGCGGCGGCGCGCACGACCTGCTCCCCGCGCCGCTCGACCCCGGGCGGGTCAAGCGGACGGTCGAGGCGGCGCTGGGCGACTGGCACGAACGGCGGCGCGAACGCGCGGTGGCGGCCGAGGCCGAAAGCCGCCTTTCGGCGCTGACCCCGCGCGAGCGCGACATATTGGCGGCGATCGCGGCGGGATGCGGCAACAAGGCGATCGCGCGCCGGCTCGACCTCAGTCCGCGCACGGTCGAGGTGCACCGCGCCAACATCATGCGGCGTGCCGGTGCGGCCAATGTCGCCGAGCTGCTGCGCCTCACCTTCCTCGCCGAGCAGGCAAGGGGAGTGGGGGTCGATTCGGTCCGATATGGAGGCGGATCGGCCGCCGCGGCGGCCGATCAGGCGCTGGGCGGCCTATAAGGACAGGAACGGCGCACCGCCTTTGAGTTGGTCCCCAGGGGCGCAGCCGTTCACCCGCGCGGGCAACCCCACCTGGCCGCGCATCCCGGGCCGGCAGGGCATGTTCCAGCCCTGCCGGCCCTATATCCTCCTGCTATTCCGATACGACGAGCGCGCGCTGTTCGAGGCGCGCCATCGACAACAGGATCGGGTCCGACGCTTGCCGCGCGGCGAAATCTGCCTTGCTCGCCAGCCCCTGCCAGCCGATGCCGATCAGCGCCTGCGCGATCGCCCCGCCGAGCGTGTCGCCGGGGCCGGGCAGGATCAGGACGTCGGGGGCGAACTCCCTGACTGCGACCTGCACCGACAGCGCGAGGTCATAGGGCGCAAGGATCTGGTGGCCGAACGTATAGTTCCAGATTTCGGCGGGATCGCTGGAGAAGCGGCGCCAGATATGGCCGCGGCCGTCGATCATCGGGATCGCGGGCCGGTCGAACAGCGAGGGCGGCAGCTCGGCCTTCGCCTTATCCGAACTGCCGAACATCAGCGGGGTGTGGAAGGGACCGTGGCCGGCGAGGCGCAGGGGCTCGCGGCCCGGCGTCGGCGGCGCTTCGGCGAGGAGCGCGGCGAGCCCCTCTTCATTGCCCGCGAGGACGAGCATGCCGGCGAGGTCAATCGACAGCCCGAGCGCATGGCCGGGGCGCGCGGCGATGTCGGCCGCCAAGGCGAGCAACGCCTCGCGCAGCCCCGGCACCGGGCGCCATTCCTCGTCGACGACCTGCAGCAATATCTGCCCGCCGGGTCCGTGCGTCTGGCTGTTGAGCCCCATCGCGTTCGAAATGCGGAAACCGTCCTCGACCGACACCGCGCCGCCGATCGCGAGCGCGCTGTACCAGCCCATCGAATTGCCGAGGGTCGCGGCGATATCGAAGGCGTGACGATCGATGCTGAGATAATCGAGGATCGTCGCGGTGTAGATCAGCGGCGCCGCGACGTCGCCGCGCATATGCGTCGCGACGCTGAAACGCTCCGCGCCGTCGAGTTCGCTCACCGTCGGCTGGCCCCGATCGCGGCGCTGCGCGTCGAAATTCGCGATCAGCTCGGCAAAGCGGCGCCCGTGCAGCCGCGCGATGCTGCCGAGTTCGCCCTTGCCATAGGTGCCGCGTCCGGGCGCGACGACGAGGGCGGTTCTTTTTGTCGCGGTCATCCCTGCCCTCTCTTCCGTTCGTGCTGAGCTTGTCGAAGCACTGTTCTTCCTTCTGCGTCGTCAAAGAATAGGACGGCCCTTCGACAAGCTCAGGGCGAACGGTTTTGAATATCAGCTCTTGGCCAGAAGCGCGCGCGCAGCGGCGACGATCGAATCGCGGCTCGGCAACGTCAGCGTCGCCGCCTTGCCCAGCGGGATGAAGCTGTCGTCGGCGGCGAGGCGCGCGAGCGCCTTGCCCGGTGTGCGTTCGGTGAACAGCGCCATCAGCGCCTCGCTCTGCGAGCCGGTGATGCGGCATTCGTCGACGATCAGGATGCGCTTCGCGTCGCCGACCGCGGCGATGAGCTTGTCCGCATCGACCGGACCGAGCCAGCGCAAATCGATCACGCGCGCCTTGACGCCCTCATCCGCGAGCAGCTTTTCGGCCTGCCGCGAGAGATAATAGCCATTGCCATAAGTGACGATCGCAAGGTCGGTGCCGTCGCCATGCACGCCAACCTCGCCCAGCCGGATCGGCGCGCCTTCGCCCGGCGCTTCGTAGACGCTGGTCCACAGGCCGTCGCCTTCCGCATGCAGGTCGCGCGTCATGTAGAGCGCGATCGGTTCGACGAACACGACGACACGCTGCTCCTCGCGCGCCAGCCGGACGCATTCGCGCAGCATATGCACCGCATCGCGGCCGTTCGACGGCACCGCGAGGATGACGCCGGGAATGTCGCGGAACACCGCGAGGCTGTTGTCATTGTGGAAATGACCGCCGAAACCCTTCTGATAGCCGAGCCCCGCGATGCGGATGACCATCGGATTGGTATATTGCCCGTTCGAGAAGAAGCTGAGCGTCGCCGCCTCGCCGCGGATCTGGTCCTCGGCATTGTGGACATAGGCGAGGAACTGGATCTCGGGCATCGGCACGAAACCATTGTGCGCCATGCCGATTGCGAGGCCGAGGATCGCCTGTTCGTCGAGCAGCGTATTGACGACGCGCGCCGAGCCGAAACGCTGGTGGAGCTTGGCGGTGACGTTGTAGACGCCGCCCTTCGGCCCGACATCCTCGCCCATGACGGCGATTTCCTTGTGCGCGAGCATCAGGTCGGCGAGCGCCCAGGAGAGGAGCCGCGCCATATGCATCGGCTTGTCCATCTGGCCCGCATCGCTGCCGAACATCGCGACGCGATCCTCGGCCGACGGGCTGTTCGCGCGCACGAGCTCGCGCTTCGGCGGGATCAGGCTGGCCATCACGCCCGCGGGAGTGGTGATCTTCGGCCGCTTTATCGCCGCTTCGGCCTGCCGCGCGAGCGTCGCGCCGATCTCTTCATAGGCCTCGGCGATTTCGGCCGGGGTCATCCAGCCCTGTTCGGCCATCAGCGCCGCGCCCGCGAGCAGCGGGTCGCGCGCCTCGTCCGATTCGATCAGCGCTTTCGGGAGATAAGCCCCCTGCACGTCGGAACCGGCGTGGCCGTAGAGGCGCACCGTCGCCATATGGAGAAACACCGGCCTCCGCGTGCGGCGCGCAATGTCGGCAGCCTCGCGCGCGCCGGCATAGGCCGAAACGAGATCGGTCCCGTCGCACTGGATATAGTGGAGCCCGGCGCGGTGACGGAACTGCGCCTCGATCCATCCCGTCGGCGTGCGCGTCGAAATGCCGATGCCATTATCCTCGCAGAGGAAGATGAGCGGCATCGGCGAGCCCTGGAAGGCCGCCCAGCCCGCGGTGTTGAACGCGCCCTGCGCGGTCGAATGATTCGCCGAGGCGTCGCCGAAGCTCGCCAGCACCACCGCGTCGTCGGGAAGCGGCAGGCCGGTCATCCCCAGCCGCCGCGCGATACCGATCGAGAAGGCGGCGCCGACCGCCTTGGGCAGGTGCGAGGCGATCGTCGAGGTCTGCGGCGGGATGGCGAGCGGCTTCGACCCGATCACCTTGTGCCGTCCGCCCGAGATCGGGTCCTCAGCTGACGCCGCAAAGCTCAGCAGCATGTCCCACGTCGGCGTCCCGCCGGGAAGCTGTCGCGCGCGGTGGAGCTGGAAGGCGTTCGAGCGATAGTGGAGGAACGCCATGTCGGTGACGCGCAGCGCCGCCGCGACCGCGGCATTGCCCTCGTGCCCCGACGATCCGATCGTGTAGAAACCCTCGCCGCGCGCCTGCAGATGGCGCGACAGCCGGTCCATCTGGCGGCTGGTGAGCTGCGACAGGAAGATGTCGGTCGTCGCGGCGCGCGGCAGGCCGACGGCGGCGGGATCGGGCACATCGGTGCGGCGCGGCAGCGCGCCGTCCGCCAGCGCCGCGAGGAATTTTTCATGTACCGCCTGTGCCGCGTCCACCGCCATCCTCCATCCGCCGGGCCATAAGGTTACATTCGCAACCATCTGGAATCCTGCGCGCTAGAACGGGGCAACCGCGCGCGCAAGCATCTCTTGCCTTGCCGCGCCGCCTCGCGCTACCATTTGTCGCGTGAACATGCTGGGCGGGGCCATAATTTCAACATGATGTCGCTGTGGATCGCCCAGGCATCGGCCGCAGCCGCCCCGCCGAGCCAGGGGTGGCTGATCGATCCCGAACTCGTCGACCCCGCCTATAGCCAGACCATCGCGGCCGGCGATATCCAGACGCGCTTTCCCGCGCCGCCGCCGCCGACCGAGACCCCGGCGTGGATCAAGGCGCTGTTCGAAGCGATCGGCGATTTCTTCCGGTGGAGCGCGCCGGCGCTGAAACCGATGCTGTGGATCGCGGCGATCCTGCTCGCGCTGTTCCTGCTCTATCATTTCGTCCCCGCCTTTGCGCGCTGGGTCGACAATCTGCCGCTGATGCGCAAGCGGCGACCCGAGGCGGAGGAAGACGCGGTGGGTCACGCCGAGGCAGGGGCGGCGCGTGCGTTGCTCGCCGAGGCCGACGCGCTCGCCGCGGCGGGGCGCTTCGGCGAGGCGGTGCACCTGCTGCTCTATCGCAGCGTCGAGGATATCGACGGGCGGCGGCCGGGGCTCGTCCGGCCGGCGATGACCTCGCGTGAACTCGCCGAGGCGCACGACCTGCCCGCGGTCGCGCGCGGCGCCTTCAGCCGCATCGCGCGCGCGGTCGAGATCAGCCTGTTCGGCGGCCGCTCGATCGATTCGGACGCCTGGACGGCGTGCCGGTCGGCCTATGCCGAGCTGACCGTGCCCAAGAACTGGGCCCGCGCATGACCGGGGCGGCGAGCGATCATGGCTTCAATCCGCGGCTGATCGGCGGGGTCATCGCGGTCGGCGTCGTCGCCTTCATCGCGCTGTGGGCGCTGATCGCACTCGGCCCGCAACTGTCGAGCGGCAACGACGGCGGCGGGCACGCGCTGTCGAAAGGCGCGCCGGGCTATGCGGGGATCGTCGACCTGCTCGAACGCGCGGGCGCCCATGTCGAGCTGCGGCGGCGGGTCGAGCCCTATCGCTACGACGATTATACCCAGCTTGCCATCCTGACCCCGACCCACGAGACGCGGCCCGGTGCGATGCAGGAGATACTGGGGGCGCAGGGCGGCGCCCCGACGCTGATCGTGCTGCCGAAATGGCAGGTGCCGCCGATTCCGGGCCAGCGCGAAAAGCCGGGCTGGTCGGGCCCGGGATTCAGCATCCCCGCCCCGACGCGGCTGCTGCCCGCCGACTGGTTCGGCGAGGTCGAGGTGGGCAGCGAAGAGCCGAAGGGCGCGCGCGGACGCGGCACGGTCGCCGGGCGTGCGATCGACCTGCCGCTGCCCGCCGAGCTCCAGACCCTGTCGGGGCCGGACCTCGACACGCTGGTTGCGGCGCCCGGCGGCGGCGCGGTGCTGGCGCGGACGCGCGACCGCGACCTCTATATCCTCGCCGACCCCGACCTCGTCGACAATCTCGCCTTCGCATCGCGCGATACGGCGCGCGCCGGGGCGATGCTGCTCGATGCGATCGGCGAGGATGCCGACGCCGACGGCTTCGCCTTCGACCTGACCCTGAACGGCTTCGGCAGCCAGCGCTCGCTGCTCCGCTTCGCCTTCGTCCCGCCCTTCATCGGCATCACCCTGTGCCTGATCGCGGCGGGGCTGCTCGCGCTGTGGCAGGCGTGGATGCGTTTCGGCCCCGCGCTGAACCCCGGCCGCGCGATCCCGGTGTCGAAGGCGGCACTGATCGCCAACAGCGCCGACCTGATCAAGCAGGCCGGGCGCGAGCTCGACGGCGCGGGCGCCTATGTGCTGAACCAGCGCAGCGCGATCGCGCGGCGGCTGCACGCCCCCGCCGGCCTCGACGCGGGTGCGACCGACGCGTGGATCGATCGCCACCTGCCCGCGGGTGACGAGCTGTTTTCGGCGCTCGCGCGGCGGCTGCCGCTCGCGCGCAATACCCACGAGTTTCTCGCAGACGCGCAGGCGCTGCACGATATCAGGAAGGATTTGTTGCGTGACGGCTAACAGCATCGAAGGCGTCGCGGCGCTCGGCGCGGCGATCGAGGGCGAGGTCGCCAAGGCGGTGTTCGGGCAGGCGCCGCTGACCCGCATGGTGACGATCGCGCTGCTCGCGGGCGGCCATGTGCTGCTCGAAGGCCCGCCGGGAACCGCGAAGACGCTGCTCGCGCAGGCGTTCGCGCGCGCGGTCGGGCTCGAATTCGGGCGCATCCAGTTCACCCCCGACCTGATGCCCGGCGACATATTGGGGTCGAACCTGTTCAACTTCCAGACGTCGAGCTTCACCCTGACCAAGGGGCCGATCTTCACCGAGCTGCTGCTCGCCGACGAGATCAACCGCACCCCGCCCAAGACGCAGGCGGCGCTGCTCGAGGCGATGCAGGAACGCCGCGTGACGATCAACGGCGAGCCGCATGTCATGAGCCCGCGCTTCACCGTGCTCGCGACGCAGAACCCGATCGAGCAGCAGGGCGTCTATCCGCTCCCCGAGGCGCAGCTCGACCGCTTCCTGTTCAAGCTGGTGGTCGATTATCCCGAAGCCGACGAGGAGCGGCGCATCGTCGCCGACCATGGCGGGCGCTTCAAGAGCCCCGCGGTCGCCGATTTCGGCGTCGCCGAGGTCGCCGACGCGAAGAAGATCGGCGCCGCGATCGATACGATCGCGACCGTCCGTCTCGCCGACGAGGTCGTCGACTATATCGTCCGCCTCGTCCGCGCGACGCGCGAGAGCGCCGACCTCGAATGCGGCGCGAGCCCGCGCGCCGCGACGCTGCTCGCGCGTGCGGCCTGCGCAGCGGCGGCGCTCGACGGGCGCGACTATGTGATCCCCGACGACGTCCAGCGCCTCGCCGCGGGCGTGCTGCGCCACCGCGTCATCCTGTCGGCGGCGGCCGAGATCGAGGGGCGCAGCGTCGAACAGGTCGTTGCCGCACTGCTCGAGCATGAAGAGGTGCCTCGGTGATCTACCCGACCCGCCGGGCCATCTATCTGCTGCTCGCGGGCGCGCCGGTCGCGCTCGCGCTCGGGCTGATCCGGCCCGAGCTGTGGCTGGTCGCGCCCGGCTGGATCGGTTTCCTGCTCGTCTGCCTGTTTCTCGACGCGGTCGCGGGCGCCAGTCCGCGCCAGATCGCGCTCGACGCGCGCTTTCCGCACCAGGTCGGGGTCGGCGACCCCTTCGACCTGTCGCTCGTCGCCAGCGGTCCCGCCGCGGTGCCGCGCCGCGCCGAAGTCGCGCTCGCAGTCGACGAACGCATCGCACCGGGCGGCCGCATCGCGGGTGAGATGCGCGCGGCGGCAGGCGACGCCGGCACGCTGACCCGCACCCTGTCGCTTTCCGCCACCCGTCGCGGTCCGGCGCTGATCGCGGCGCTGTGGATCCGCTGGGCGGGGCCGCTCGGCCTCGTCTGGAAACAGCGCCGTTTCGCGATCGACCGTTCGATCGCCGTCGTCCCCAGCCTGCGCGCGGTGACCGAAGAGGGGCGTCGCCTGTTCCAGCGCAACAGCTGGTTCGGCCTCCGGCAACAGCGCCTGCGCGGCGAGGGCAGCGAGTATGAGGCGCTCGCCGAATATCAGCCCGGCATGGACCGCCGCGCGATCGACTGGAGCGCCTCGGCGCGCCACGTCAAGCTGCTCGCCAAGGAATATCGCGTCGAGCGCGACAATCGCGTCGTGCTGGCGATCGACGCCGGGCGGACGATGGCCGAGCCCGTCGGCGGCATGCCGCGCGTCGACCGCGCGGTGTCGGCGGCGCTGCTGCTCGCCTATGCCGGGCTGAAGCTCGGCGACCGGATCAGCCTCTTCTCCTTCGCCGCCAAACCGCAGGCGCTGACCCCCGCCTATATGCACACGCAGGATTTTCCGGCCTTGCAGCGCGCCGCGAGCCGGATCGACTATGCGCATGTCGAAAGCAATTTCACCCTCGCGCTGACGACGCTGTCGGCGGCGCTCAACCGCCGCTCGCTGATCATATTGTTCACCGAATTCACCGACGCGACCAGCGCCGACCTGATGATCCGTGCCGCCGGAAGGCTGGCGAAGACGCATCGGCTGCTGTTCGTGGTGATCCGCGACGAGGAGCTGGAGAGCGAGGAACGCCGCCGCCCCGAAAGCGCCGCCGACGTCACCCGCGCCAATGTCGCCGCGGCGATGCTGCGCGATCGCCAGCTCGTCATCGCGCGGTTGCAACGGCTGGGGGCCGACGTGGTCGAGGTGCCGGCCGACGCGATGGGGGCGAGCGTCGTCGAGGCTTATCTGGGGATCAAGCGCGAGGGCAGCCTGTGATGATCGGTTCCGCCCCGCCAATCGGCATCGAGACGCCGGCCTTTTCGACCGGCCGCTTTCGCGCCGAGCGCGAGGCCGACTGGATCGCTTTCGACGCTTTGCTCACCCGGCTCGAGAAGAAGGGCGCGAAGGCACTGTCGAGCGACGAGCTGCTGCAGCTCCCCCTCCTCTATCGCGCCACCCTGTCGTCGCTGTCGATCGCGCGCGCGACGAGCCTCGACAAGGCGTTGCTGGGCCATCTCGAGGCGTTGTCGATCCGCGGCTATTTCCTGATCTATGGCGTGCGCCAGTCGCGGCTCGACCGGCTGAAGCGCTTTTTCCTTCACGACTGGCCCGCGGCGGTGCGGTCGGTGTGGAAGGAGACGATCATCATCGCGCTGATCCTGCTGCTCGGCGCGCTGACGAGCTGGATGCTCGTCACCCACAATCCCGAATGGTATTATAATTTCATCCCCGAAGGACTGGCGGGCGGGCGCGATCCGCGCGCGAGCGTCGAATTCCTGCAGGGCACGATCGGCCACGGCAAGGCGGCGGGCGAGCAGGAGGGCGCGCTGCACATGTTCGCGACCTATTTGTTCACCCACAACAGCCAGGTGTCGATCATGTCCTTCGCATTGGGGTTCGCCTTCGGCGTGCCGACGATGATGCTCGAATATTATCAGGGCATTACTCTCGGCGCGATGGTGGCGGTGTTCACGTCGAAGGGGCTCGGCTTCGATTTCGGCGGCTGGCTGTTCATCCACGGCACGACCGAACTGTTCGCCGCCGCGCTGTCGGGCGCGGCGGGGCTGCGGATCGGCGCCGCGGTGGTCTTTCCCGGCGCGCGCGGCCGGCTCCAGGCGGCGGCCGATGCCGGGCGGACCGCGGGCAAGGTGATGGTCGGGGTGATCATCATGCTCCTCGTCGCCGGATTGCTCGAAGGCTTCGGACGCCAGCTGATCACCGACACGCTGCTGCGCTACGGGGTCGGGACGATGATGCTGCTTTTCTGGCTCGGCTATTATTACCTCCCGCGCCGGGACGCCGCGGCATGACCGCGGCCGCCGCGAACGCGCGCGCGCAGGCCGTGCGCAAGAGCAAGATCCGCCAGTTCGTGACCCCCGAGGGCGTCGACCTCGAAATCCGGATCGCGAGCGCCGGGCTGCGGCTCGGCGCGCTGGTCATCGACGTCTGCCTGATCCAGCTCATCCTCATCGGCTTCACCTTGCTGATGATCTGGGTGTTCGGCGCATCCGAATCGTCGATCGCGATCAGCATCTGGATGCTCGGCGCCTTCCTGCTGCGTACCTTCTGGTTCATCGGCTTCGAGCTGGGGCAGCGCGCGGCGACGCCGGGCAAAAGGCTCGTCGGCATCCGCGTCGTCGCGCGCGACGGCGGGCGGCTGACCGCCGACGCGGTGGTGGCGCGCAACCTGATCCGCGAGCTTGAAATCTTCCTGCCGCTGACTTTCATCGGGTTCAGCGCCGCCGAGGATATGGCGAGCTGGTGGACGATGCTCGCGGGTTTCGTCTGGTCGCTGACCCTCAGCCTGTTCCTGCTGTTCAACCGCGACCGGATGCGGATGGGCGACCTGATCGCCGGCACCTGGGTCGTGATGGCCGAGCGGGTGAAGCTCGACCGCGACATCGCCGCGAGCGCCGAAGCCGCCGTCGGGGCGCTGACCTTCAGCGACGCCGAACTCTCCGTGTACGGCATTTTCGAGCTGCAGGAGCTCGAACGCGTGATCCGTGCCGGCGACGCGCGCGCGATGCGCGAGGTCGCCGATACGATCCGCGCGAAGATCGGGCGGCCTGTCGCCGAAGAGGATGACGTCTTCCTGCTTTCCTATTATCGCCAGCTAAAGGCCCGGCTCGAACGCAAATTGCTGTTCGGCAAGCGCCGCGAGGACAAATATGCCAGCGACTGACACGCCCTCCCTTTCCGTCACCGAATCTCTCCACCGCCGCCGTTCGGTGCGCGCCTTCACCGACGAACCGGTCGATCCGGCGGTGCTCGAGGCGGTCTTCGCCGCGGCGCAGCGCGCACCTTCGGGCGGCAACCTCCAGCCGTGGCAGGCGACGCTCGTCACCGGCGCGCCGTGGCAGGCGGTGAAGGACGCGGTCGCGGCGCGCATCGCGATGGGGCGCGAGGGCTATCAGGCAGAATATGACATCTACCCGCGCGGCCTGACCGATCCCTGGGAAAGCCGCCGCTTCGGCGTCGGCGAGGCGCTCTACGCCTCGCTCGGCATCCCGCGCGATGACAAGAAGGCACGGCTCGGCCAGTTCATGCAGAATTACCGCGGCTTCGGCGCCCCGGTGATGCTCTTCCTCCACTGCTCGCGCCTCATGGGGCCGCCGCAATGGTCTGACATGGGCATGTGGCTGCAATCGGTGATGCTGCTGCTCGTCGAACACGGCCTCGCGAGCTGCCCGCAGGAATGCTGGGCGATGTACGGCGCCACGGTGCGCGAGACGCTGGGGCTCGGCGAAGAGCAGATATTGTTCACCGGGCTCGCGATCGGCCACGCCGACACCGGCGCGGCGGTGAACCAATGGCCGGTGCCGCGCGTTGGATTGGACGAAGTGATCGATTGGCGGGGATTCGACCGATGAACAGAGTTGGCGCAACCCGTTACGGCATCGCGATCCCGCTGATCCTGCTCGCCGCGAGCTGTACCGCGATCCCAACGCCCGAGGCGCCGCCCCCCGCGCCCCAGCCCGCCGCCGCCCCGCCGCCGCCCGCCGCGCCATCGCCCGCTATACCGTGGGATCAGCGCGCGCTCGACAGCGGCGCCTGGCGCTACGACGCGGGCAGCCGGACCGCATCCTTCGTCCAGACCGCAGGTGCCAACCCGCTCGTCACCCTCGTGTGCAGCGGGAGCGGCATCCGCCTTTCCGCCGGGCTCGGATCGGCGGGCCAGCCGCTCGACGTCGCACTGAGAACCAGTGCGGGCACCGATCGACTGCGCTTCGACGGCGCCGGCACGACCTTCCCCGCACGCGACCCCCGGCTCGACCGCATCGCCTTCAGCCGCGGCCGCTTCGCGCTCGAAGCGAGCAACGGCAGCACGCTGACCCTGCCGGTGCAGTCGGAGATCGGCCGCGTGATCGAGGATTGCCGGTAGCCAACGTCGCCCCTGCGAAAGCAGGGGCCGCTGGAGATTCCATTCCAGCATCGCAGGACAAGGACGATGACGACCCCTGCTTTCGCAGGGGCGACGGCTTAGAGCCTGATGACATGGCTTTGATCCACCGTGACGGAGCCGATTTTGGCTCAGTGCGAGGCGCGAGGAGGGAGCGATGCCGAAGCATCGTGACCGACGAGCAACGCGGCAATGGGCCAAAAGCGGCCCGCCCCGCAGGGGTCGCCCTGTGAAGGACGCCGGACATCGTCGCGGGTCTTGCACGGGCCACCAGCCCGCGCTGCGCCCCGCTCCTCGCCGGCGTCCTTCACAGGGCGATCACGATGGGGCAAAGCCATGTCATCAGGCTCTAAGTCAGGCCCCCAGCCGCACGGTGCCGCCGCGGATCCAGCCCCAGCGGCACGGCCCCTGATATTCGCGCGCGCTGGCGACCGAGCGGCCGATGCCGCACATGTCCTTGTCGGTGCCCGGCGCGGGGAAGACGATGCCGAACCAGGCGTCGTTGTCGGCCGCCTCGCACAGCGACACCGGCGTGCCGCCCGCGAGCTTCGCCTTGACGGCGCGCGTCTCGCCCGGCGCCCAATAGACGTCGGTGCCGCCGTCCTTGACGCGGCTGATGCTCGAGCAGGCGGGGAGCGTCGGTCCTTCGGTGCCGATCATCACCGCGCGCGTCGCGACCGGCTCGCCGCCCGCGACCCTGGCATTGTCGGCGGGCGGCGCGGGCTGCGAGCAGCCGGCGAGCGCGAGCGCCGAAAGGGTGAGGGCGGCGAGGATGGGGCGAAGCGGAAGGGGCGATGTCATGCCGGTGAAACTAGCCGCCGCGAGGCGTGGGTGCAACGCCCCGCGCAAGCGCGCGCAGAGGCGCATTTTCGCTTGGGTTTTGCCGCCCCCGACCCTATATGATGGGCATGACGGACACCCCTGAAAACCTGGCGCCCGAAGGCGGCGCCAAGCAGCCCAATGCCAACGCCTATGGCGCCGATTCGATCAAGGTGCTGAAGGGCCTCGACGCGGTGCGCAAGCGGCCGGGCATGTATATCGGCGACACCGACGACGGGTCGGGGCTGCATCACATGGTGTTCGAAGTGTCGGACAATGCGATCGACGAGGCGCTCGCGGGGCATTGCGACCTCGTCCTGATCACGCTCAACAGCGACGGATCGGTCAGCGTCGAGGACAATGGCCGCGGCATCCCGACCGGCATCCACGCCGAGGAGGGCATTTCGGCGGCCGAGGTCATCATGACCCAGCTCCACGCCGGCGGGAAGTTCGAGAATACGAGCGACGACAATGCCTACAAGGTGTCGGGCGGCCTCCACGGCGTCGGCGTTTCGGTGGTGAACGCGCTGTCGGAATGGCTCGAACTGACGATCTGGCGCGATGGCGAAGAGCATTGGATGCGCTTCGAGCATGGCGATTCGGTCGCTCCGCTCGTCGTCCGCGGCCCCGCCCCCGCGGGCAAGAAGGGCACGCGCGTCACCTTTCAGGCGTCGACCGAGACGTTCAAGAATGTCACCGAATTCGATTTCGAGAAGCTCGAGCACCGCTATCGCGAGCTCGCCTTCCTGAACTCGGGCGTCCGCATCAAGCTGGTCGACGCGCGCCATGCCGAGCATGAAACGCACGACCTGTTCTACGAGGGCGGGATCGCGGCGTTCGTCAAATATCTCGACCGCAACAAGAATGCGCTGCTGCCCGATCCGATCGCGATCAGCAGCGAGCGCGACGGCATCGGCATCGACGTCGCGCTCGAGTGGAACGACAGCTATTATGAAAATGTCCTCTGCTTCACCAACAACATCCCGCAGCGCGACGGCGGCACGCACCTCGCCGCCTTCCGCGCCGCGCTGACGCGCACCCTCAACGGCTATGGCGAGAAGTCGGGGCTGCTCAAGAAGGAGAAGGTCAGCCTGACCGGCGAGGACATGCGCGAAGGGCTGACCGCGATCGTCTCGGTCAAGCTGCCCGATCCCAAGTTCAGCTCGCAGACCAAGGACAAGCTCGTGTCGTCCGAGGTCCGCCAGCCGCTCGAAAGCCTGATGGCCGACCGGATGACCGAATGGCTCGAGGAAAACCCCTCGCACGCCAAGACGGTGATCCAGAAGGTCGTCGACGCCGCCGCCGCACGCGAAGCCGCGAAAAAGGCGCGCGAGCTGACGCGGCGCAAGGGCGCGATGGACATCGCCAGCCTGCCCGGCAAGCTCGCCGACTGCCAGGAGCGTGATCCCAGCAAGTGCGAGCTGTTCCTGGTCGAGGGCGACTCGGCGGGCGGCTCGGCGAAGCAGGGCCGCGACCGCCATGTCCAGGCGATCCTGCCGCTGAAGGGCAAGATCTTGAACGTCGAGCGCGCGCGCTTCGACCGCATCATCTCGTCGAAGGAAGTCGGAACGCTGATCCAGGCGCTCGGCACCGGAATCCGCGACGAATTCACGATCGACAAGCTGCGCTATCACAAGATCGTGATCATGACCGACGCCGACGTCGACGGCGCGCATATCCGCACGCTGCTGTTGACCTTCTTCTATCGCCAGATGCCCGAGATCATCGAGAACGGCCATCTCTACATCGCCCAGCCGCCGCTCTACAAGGTCGCGAAGGGGCGGAGCGAGGTCTATCTCAAGGACGATACCGCGCTCGAAAATTATCTCGTCGACGCGGGCATCGACGCGCTGCTGCTCGAAAGCGCGGGCGGAGCGCGGTCGGGGCAGGATCTGCGCGGGCTGATCGACCATGCGCGCCGGCTCCGCGCGCTGATGCGCTATGTGCCGCGCACGCTCGACCATGCGCTCGTCGAGGCGCTGGCGCTGACCGGCGCGCTCGATCCGGCGCTCGACACGGCGGGGCGGCTCAGCGCCGCGGCGACCGCCGCGCAGTGGCTGGGCGCTGCCGAGCGCGCGCTGACCGGTGGCAATGAGGCGGTGTGGACCGTCGAGGCGGTCGAAGGCGGCGGCTACACGCTCGAACGCCGCTGGCGCGGGGTCAGCGACCACCATGTCGTCGACGCCGCTTTCCTCGCGAGCCAGGAGGCGCGCCGCCTCCACAAGCTCGCGGGCGAACAGGCCGAAACCTATGCCGGCCCCGCGCGGCTGGTGAAGGCGAGCGGCGCGGCCACGGTCGAAGCCGAGCCCGCCGACGAGGACGGCGAGGGCGAGACCGCCGCGGCACCGAGCGCCAAGGCCAGCCCGGTGACGCGCCCGTCCGAATTGCTCGACGCGATCTTCGCGCACAGCCGCAAGGGGCTCAGCATCAGCCGCTACAAGGGGCTGGGCGAGATGAACGCCGAGCAATTGTGGGAAACCACGCTCGACCCCGCCAACCGCTCGCTGCTGCGCGTCGAGGCCGAACAGGCCGACGTCGCGCACGAAATCTTCGAGCGATTGATGGGCGACGAGGTCGAGCCGCGACGCGATTTCATCCAGACCAACGCGCTGTCGGTGGCCAATCTCGACGTCTGATCGCCGAAACGGCTAGGCGCAGTTTCCGCCCAGCGCGGCGCTGACGCCTTGCGGCCCGGCGCGCGCGCTGCTTGATGCCGCCCACCTGACAAGGGGGAGGCTGATATGCGCCGCTTTATGGTCATGGCCCTGCCGCTGCTGCTCGCGATTCCGGTCGCCGCGCAGGAGCAGAATGCCGACGACAGCACAGAGATCGGCAGCGGGATGGCGAGCTATTATGGCGACGAGCTCGCCGGCAACCGCACCGCGAGCGGCGAGCGTTTCGACCCCGACGAGCTGACCGCTGCGCACCGCACCCTCGCCTTCGGCAGCCGGGTGCGCGTCACCAACATGGCCAACGGCAAGAGCGTCGTCGTCCGCATCAACGACCGTGGCCCGTTCAGCCGCGGCCGGGTGATCGACGTCAGCCACGCCGCCGCGCGCGAGATCGGCATGCACCGCAGCGGCACCGCGAAGGTCAGCATGACGCTGCTCGACGCGGATGCCGATGTTGCTGACGGCGCCGAGGGGACCGAGGTCGCCGGCGTCGCCGACTGATCCTCAGTCGAACACCGACCAGCCCGCCGCATAGGCGAAATGTTCGAGGGCGAGCGCGCCGACGCGCGAGGTGCCCGCCTCGGTGAGCCCCGGCGACCAGACCGCGATCGACCCCTGCCCCGGCGCGATGCACAAGATGCCGCCGCCGACCCCGCTCTTGCCCGGCAGGCCGACGCGAAAGGCGAACTCGCCCGAATTGTCGTAATGGCCGCAGAGCATCATGATGGCGTTGATGCGGCGCGCGCGGTGCGGTTCGATCAATTGCTCGCCGGTCAGCGGGTCGCGGCCGTCCATCGCGAGGAACAGCCCCGCGCGCGCGAGCTGGCGGCAGCTCATCGCGATCGCGCATTGGCGGAAATAGACCGACAGCACGGTTTCGACCGGGTGGCGGAGATTGCCGAACGACGCCATGAAATGAGCGAGGGCGCGGTTGCGCGCGCCGGTTTCGGATTCGGACGCCGCGACCTCGGGGTCGATCGCGACCCCCGCATCGCCGGCGCGGGCGCGGATGAAATCGAGAATCTCGTCGACCGCCGCGTCGGCGCTGCGCGTGTCGATCAGCCGGTCGCTCGTCGCGATCGCGCCCGCGTTGATCAACGGATTGCGCGGGATGCCGCCCTCGCTTTCGAGCTGGACGATCGAGTTGAAGGCGCTGCCCGACGGCTCGCGTCCGACCCCGTCCCACAGCGCGCTGCCGACGCGCCGCAGCGCGAGCGCGAGGGTGAAGACCTTCGACACCGACTGGATCGAGAAGGGCTCGTCGGCGTCGCCGCGCGCATGGACGGTGCCGTCGGGGAGCGCGAGCGCGAAGCCGAAGCGGTTCGGATCGACCTTCGCCAGCGCCGGAATATAATCGGCGACGCGCCCCGTCCCGCGGTGGGGAAGCGCCTGCTCATAGGCTTCGGCAACGCAGCGCGCGAGATGGTTGGTCATGACATAGGGGTAACGCAAGATTGCGATGGAATGAAACGCCTTTCCTGTCCGGGGCGACATCCATTCCCCACGTCATGCTGAACTTGTTTCAGCATCCATGACCGGCCCTCTCCTCAAACGCCATACGGGTCGAAAGGATCGGGCCATGGACCCTGAAACAAGTTCAGGGTGACAAAAATATATTTTCATTAATTGGAAAATATTATATGTAATGGAAATTACCTTACCGATTCGGGAGAAGCAACATGACCGAAGCATCGCGCCCCAAGGGGCTTTCGAGCGCCGTCAGCTATCAGGACAGCAAGGCGGCCTTTCGCTGGCTCGAGGAGGCGTTCGGCTTCGAGCCCCTGTTCGTGCTGCTCGACGAGGGCGGCAATCTCGCGCACAGCGAGATGGGCTATGGCACGTCGGTGGTGATGGTCGGCAACGAATGGTCGGACGATCACAAGAGCCCGAAATCGATCGGCGGCAAGAATACGCAGTCGGTGCACGTCCAGCTCGGCGCGGGCGAGGATATCGATGCGCATTGCGACCGCGCGCGCGCTGCGGGCGCCGAGATCATCGCCGCGCCCGAGACGCAATTCTATGGCGACCGCACCTATCGCGCCAAGGACCCCGAGGGGCATATCTGGACCTTCGGCGTGACGGTCGAGGCGAAGACCGCCGAGGAATGGGACGCCGAGGGCGGCTTCACCACCCAGACGCGGCTCGACGATTGAGCGCCGCGCTCGACCGCACCCTCGTCGCGCTCGCCGACCCGGTGCGGCGGCGCGCGATCGAGCTGCTCGGCGAGCGGCCGCGGAGCGCGGGCGAACTCGCGGGCGCGCTCGGCCTCGCACCCCCGGCGATGAGCCGCCATCTGCGCGCCTTGAAGGCCGGCGGACTGGTCGAGGACGGGCATCCGGCGTTCGACGCGCGGGTCCGCATCTATACGCTCAAGGACGGCGCGACCGACGAGCTCAAGGCCTGGCTCGCCGCGACCGAGGCGCGCTGGGCGCACCAGCTCGCCGCCTTCAAGCGCCACGTCGAAGGCGGCGCCGGGGATAGCGCGTGAGCGGCGCGGCCGTGATCGTCGCGCTGCGTGTTGCCGCGACGCCGCTGGCGGCCTTCACCGCCTTCACCCGCGACATCGGCCGCTGGTGGGCGAGCCATCCGCTCTTTCCGCTTTCGCCGACGGGCGACGGCACGCTGCGCTTCGACCCCGAAGGTCCCGGCGGCCGGCTCGTCACGCGCTTCGCCGACGGCGAGGAGTGGGAGATCGGCCGGGTCGCGCATTGGCTCCCCGGCGAACGGCTCGCCTTCGGCTGGCGGCTTCCGAGCTTCGCCGCCGATCAGGCGACCGAGGTCGAGGTGCGATTCGAGCCGGTCGGCGGCGAGACGCGGGTGACGGTCGAGCATCGCGGCTGGGACGCGATCCCGCAGCGCCATGCGGCACGGCACGGGTTCGAGCTGATGCTGTTCCAGCGGCGGCTGGGCGAGCATTGGCGAGCGCTGTTGGCGAGGGTGGCGGAGCGGTTTTAGGGCGTCGTGCGCTTAATCAGCATCACTTCAACGGGAAGATGGATCAGGTTAAACGCACGACACTTCAGGCGGACCAGCGCGGCGCCCTTGTCATCGACCCGGACGCCCCCTATCCCCGCGCGGATGTCGCCGCCGGGCCTCTCGATCAGCGCTCGCCGCCTCCAGGGACTGCTCCGGCCGGGCCCGACGCCGGCCCATCGCTCCCTCGAACCGGTCGGCATCGGCGCGGGGCGGCGCACGCTTGCGATAGGCCTGGCCTTGCTCATCACGGGCGGCTTGCTGCTCATGCTCCTCACCTTTGGCCTGGGAGAGCGAAGCGTCAGCAGGGAGGAGCGCGTCACGCTCGTGACGCTGGAGCCCGCCGGACATTCGGAGGCGTCGCCCGAACAGGGCCGCGAGCGACAGCCGGCGGAGGAGAAGCCCGCGCCGCCGCGGCCCGAAGCCATCGAACAACCGCCCCCGCCGGTCGCCGCGCCGCAGGCCGCGCCGCCGCCGCCGCCGCCGCCGCCGCTGCCGCTGCCGAGCGAGCAACCGCCCGCACAGCCGGTTCCCCAGGCCGTCCTTCGCCCATCCGACGGGCGGGTCTATGGGCCGCCCAATATCGGAAGATCCGCATCCCGCGACACCGAGCAGGTGGGCACGGCCCCCAATGGCGAGCCGCTCTATGCGGCCAGCTGGTACCGCGAGCCGAGCGATGACGAGCTGCGCGGATATCTGTCGACCGCCAGCGGGCCCGGCTGGGGCCTGATCGCCTGCCGCACGGCGCCCGACTATCGCGTCGAGGATTGCGTCGGGCTCGACGAATATCCCTATGGCTCGCAGATCAATCGCGCGGTGCTCGCCGCCGCATGGCAATTCAGGGTGCGGCCTCCACGGCGCAGCGGACGGCTGCTGGTGGGCAGTTGGGTGCGGATCCGGATCGATTACGGCGTCGGGCGGCGTTCCGGCTCGGGCCGCTAGCCGAGGGTCGGGCAGCGCGGCCGGGACACGGTCCCGCAGCTTCATGTGGCGCGGTCTTTGGCGATGTCAGTTTTGGGTGGATTTGAGCCATTCCCCTCCCTTTTAGGGAGGGGTTAGGGGTGGGTGCGCGAGCGGAGCGAGCTTACAAAGAACGCCGCCTTCGGCGGCTACCCACCCCCAACCCCTCCCTAGAAGGGAGGGGAGAAGATATGGCCACTATCGGCCGCTACCGGTCGCCGCTCCGCCGAAATCAACCCGGGCCTTGCCCGCCGCCGCGTGCGGCGCCACATCTTCGCCATGCCGCTCCCCGCCGCCTTCACCGACTGGTTCGCCGCGCGCGGGTGGCGGGTGCGGCGGCATCAGGCCGAAATGCTGGCGGCGGCGGAGCGCGGCGAGCATGCGTTGCTCGTCGCCGC
Source organism: Sphingopyxis sp. NJF-3 (assembly GCF_053514865.1). NCBI lineage: Bacteria > Pseudomonadati > Pseudomonadota > Alphaproteobacteria > Sphingomonadales > Sphingopyxidaceae > Sphingopyxis > Sphingopyxis sp. NJF-3. Next base: position 3,841,321 of record NZ_CM130726.1, on the reverse strand, counting down.
GACGGGCGCGGGCAAGACGCTCGCGGGCTTTCTGCCGAGCCTTGCCGACCTCGCCGAACGTCCGTCGGACCGGCTGCACACGCTCTATGTCTCGCCGCTGAAGGCGCTTGCCGCCGACGTCGAGCGCAACCTTCTGGGGCCGATCGCCGAGATGGGGCTCGATATCAGCGTCGAGAGCCGCAGCGGCGACACCTCGTCGGACAGGAAGGCGCGGCAGCGCGCCAAGCCGCCGAACATCCTGCTGACCACCCCCGAGTCGCTGTCGCTGCTGCTCTCCTATCCCGACAGTTTCGCGATGTTCGCCGATCTGAAGACGGTGGTGATCGACGAAATCCACGCCTTCGCGCCCGGCAAGCGCGGCGACCTGCTGTCCCTCGCGCTGTCGCGGCTTCAGCGACTCGCGCCCGGTCTTCGCCGCGTCGGCCTGTCGGCGACGATCGCCGACCCCGCGCAATATGCCGCGTGGCTGGCGCCCGGCGCCGATGCGGGCGCGGTGACGCTGGTCGAGGGCGAGCCCGGCGCCGAGCCCGACATCGCGATCCTGCTCCCCGAGGGCGCGGTGCCGTGGGCGGGGCATTCGGGGCGCTATGCGGTGCATCAGGTGATGGCCGAGGTCGCGAAGAACCGCACGACGATCATCTTCTGCAACACGCGCGGGCTCGCCGAGCTGATCTTTCAGGAATTGTGGAAGGTCAACGACTTGTCGCTGCCGATCGCGATCCACCACGGCAGTCTCGACCGCGAGGCGCGCCAGCGTGCCGAGGCCGCGATGGCGGAGGGGCGGTTGCGCGCTCTCGTCGCGACCGCGAGCCTCGACCTCGGGCTCGACTGGGGCGACGTCGACTGCGTGATCCAGATGGGCGCGCCCAAGGGATCGTCGCGGCTGCTCCAGCGCATCGGGCGCGCCAACCACCGGCTCGACGAGCCGAGCCGCGCGCTGATCGTGCCCGGCAACCGCTTCGAATATCTGGAGGCGCGCGCGGCCCTGGACGCGGTGGAGGCGGGCGAGCGCGACGCCGACCGCTTCCGCCCCGGCGCGCTCGACGTGCTCGCGCAGCATGTGATGGCGCTCGCCTGCGCGGCGCCGTTCCGGGAAGACGAACTGCTTGCCGAAGTCCGCACCGCGGCGCCCTACCAGTGGATCGACGCCGATATTTTCGCGCGCTTGCTCGGCTTCGTGCGCGACGGCGGCTATGCGCTCAAAAGCTACGACCGTTTCCGCCGCCTCGCGCCAGACGGGCAAGGTCGCTGGCGCATTTCGCATCCGCGGCTCGCGGCGCAGCATCGGTTCAACGCCGGGATCATCGTCGAGGCGCCGATGGCCGCGGTGCGCTTCAGGAACGGCCGGCGGCTGGGGCAGGTCGAGGAATATTTCGCGAGCACGCTGACCCCCGGCGACACCTTCGCTTTCGCCGGGCTCAGCCTCGAGGTCGAATCGATTCGCGACACCGACCTGATCGTGCGCGCGACGACGCGCCCGGCGCGCATCCCGAGCTATATGGGCGCGCGCCTCGCCATCTCGACGCGGCTCGCCGACCGGGTGCGGGGTTTCCTCGCCGATCCGGCAAGCTGGGCGCGCTTCCCCGAGGACGTCCGCTTCTGGCTCGAGATGCAGGCGCTGCGCTCGGTATTGCCGCGCCCCGGCGAACTGCTCGTCGAAACCTTTCCGCACGAGGGTCATCATTATCTGGTCTGCTATCCCTTCGAGGGGTGGAACGCGCACCAGTCGCTCGGCATGCTGATCACCAAAAGGATGGAGCGCGTGGGGCTGCAGCCGCTCGGCTTCGTCGCGTCCGATTATGCGATCGCCATCTGGTCGCTGCGCCCGGTGACGAACCCCGAAGCGCTGTTCGACGCCGAAATCCTGTCCGACGAGTTCGTCGAATGGGTCGAGCAGTCGCACCTGCTGAAGCGCGCCTTTCGCGAGGTCGCGGTGATCGGCGGGCTGATCGAGCGCCAGCATCCGGGCAAGCGCAAGACGGGCAAGCAGGTGACCTTTTCGACCGACCTGATCTTTGACGTCTTGAGGAAATATGAGCCCGACCATCTGCTCCTCGAAGCCGCGTGGGCCGACGCGCGCGAGCGGCTGACCGACGTTGCGCGGCTCGGTGACCTGCTCGACCGTGCGGCGGGGACGATGGTGCACCGGCGGCTCGACCGGATCAGCCCCCTCGCGATTCCGGTTCTGGTGCTGATCGGGCGCGAAAGCGTCGCAGGGCCTGATCTCGACGATGCGCTGCTCGGCGAGCTGGCCGACGCGCTCGCCGATACGGCGATGGGCGGGGGTTGAAGCGCTGCTTGCCGAGCGGTCCGATCAGGCGTAAATTATCAAAAAATATGGAGGGGATGCCGATATGACGCCGATTGCCGTCCGGTCACCACTTTGGCCCCTGCTGCTCGCCGCGCCGCTGCTCGCCGGCGCGACGCCGGGGCCGGTCGCGCCCGCGCCGCCGCCCGCGCGCGAGGCGCCAACGCCCGCTGCGGCGCCGGTTCCCGACCCCGCGTCGCTCGGCGAGAATCTCGACAATATTGTCCCCTTCGTCCAGCCGTTCGACCTCGACGCGACGCGGCGCATGTCGGTGCAGGTCATGGTCGGGGGCCAGGGACCCTTCTCCTTCCTCGTCGACACCGGCGCCGAGCGCACCGTCATCGCGCGCGAACTCGCCGCCCGGCTGGGGCTCGGCCGGAGCGAGCGGTTGCGGCTCGCGACGATCGGCACCTCGGTCGCGGTCGCGCCGAGCTTTCGCGTCGCCTCGCTCGAAATGACCGACCTCCGGCTCAATCCCTTCGATGCGCCCGCCTTTGCCGGGCGCCACATCGGCGCGGCGGGGCTGATCGGGGTCGACATGCTCGAAAAGCGCCGGCTGCTGATCGATTTCCGGGGCGAGAAGATGGAGATACTGGCGAGCCGCCGCCACGCGCGGCCGCTGATCCGCGACAAGGATGCGATCGTCGTCACCGCGCGCAACAGCGCCGGCCGCCTGATCCTGTCCGACGCGCGCATCGACGGGCGCCGCATCGACGTCGTCGTCGACACCGGCGCCCAGTCGAGCGTCGGCAATCTCGCGCTGCAGAAACTGATCACCGCGCGGCGCCAGAACACCATGCCCTTCTACCCCGCGGTGCTCGGGGCGGTGACCGGCGAGGATGTTCCGGCGATGCGCACCGCGATCAAACGGATCGAGATCGAGGGGATCAACATCAACGACCTGCCCGTTTCCTTCGCCGATTCGAAGGCGTTCGATGCGCTCGGCCTGGGCGACCGGCCGGCGCTGCTGCTGGGGATGGACAGCCTGTCGCTGTTCGACCGCGTCGAGATCGACTTTCCCAACAAGCGCGTCGTGCTCGACATGCCGAGCGGCGCGCGACGCGAAACCGGGCAACGCTATGCCGCGGCGGGCTGGAAGCGCGGGGGATAGCAGCCTTGCCGCCGGATGCCGGCCGCGTCATAGCGGCGACATGCCGCCCGCTCCCACCCTCTCCTTTGCCGGCCAATCCTTCGCCATGCTTGCCGACCGGGCGCTGTTCTGGCCGCGCCACGGCGCGCTGATCGTCGCCGACCTCCATCTCGAAAAGGCGAGCTGGTACGCGGGCCACGGTCAGCCGCTGCCCCCCTATGACAGCCACGACACGCTCGACCGGCTCGCGCGGCTGGCGACGGAGACCGGCGCGCGCGCGATCTGGTGCCTCGGCGACAGTTTTCACGATCGCGATGCCGCGGCGCGCATCGTCCCCGCCGTCGCGGCGCGGCTCGCAGCGCAGACCGCCGCGACGCGCCTCGTCTGGATCGCGGGCAATCACGATGGCCTGTCGGGCGGCGCATGGGGGGGCGAGGTCGCCGAGGAAATGGTCGTCGACGGCATCGTGCTGCGCCACCAGTGCCGCGCGGCAGAGACGCTCCCGGAGATATCGGGCCATTTTCACCCCAAGCTTCGCCTGACCGTGCGCGGCCGCGGCGTATCGCGCCCCTGCTTCGCGGGCGACGCGCAGCGGCTGATCCTTCCCGCTTTCGGCAGCTTCACCGGCGGGCTCGACGTCGCGGACGCGGCCATCGCGGCGAATTTCTCCGGCCCCTATCAAGCGATGCTCGCGGCGCGCGGGCGGCTGCTCCGCGTCCCGTGTGTCGGCCCGGAACGGGATGACGCTACGGCACGCCGGATTCGCGCCAAAATCTAGTCCTGCATCGTGGAAATGCGGGGTTTCGCCCCTGTGGCCGAATTGCATCACTCCGCGCAAACAATCATCGGATCGCGCCGCGTTCGCTGGAACGGCGGCGCAGTTTGGGTATGTTTCGAGGCGCAACGAAAAAATGAAATGTTGAGAGAGGAGTGCCCGTCATGAAATCTTCTTCCCTTCTTGCTGCCCGCCTTTTGCGCACCAGCGCGCTCGGCGTGTCGCTGGCGGTCGCCGCGGCCGCGGCGCCCGCCTTCGCGCAGGACAGCGCGGCCGCGGACAGCGCGCCCCAGAACGCGGCCGCCGACGATTCCGCCAGTGACGCGATCGTCGTCACCGCGCAGGGCCGCGCCCAGCTGCTGTCCGATGTTCCGGTCGCCATCTCGGCGGTCGGCGCCGAGGCGATGCAGAACAGCGGCGCCAACGACATCCGCCAATTGAACCAGGTCGCGCCGTCGCTGCTCGTCTCGTCGACCGGCTCCGAGGCCAACGGCTCAGCGCGCATCCGCGGCATCGGCACCGTCGGCGACAACCCCGGCCTCGAAAGCTCGGTCCCGGTGTTCATCGACGGCGTCTATCGCTCGCGCTCGGGCATCGGGCTCAACGAACTCGGCGAACTCGACCGCGTCGAAGTGCAGCGCGGCCCGCAAGGCACGCTCGGCGGACGCAACTCGTCGGCGGGCCTGATCAGCATCTATTCGAAGAAGCCCGAATTCACCTTCGGCGGGTCGGGCGAGATCACCTATGGCAATTATGATTACTGGCGCGCCGCCGCCAGCCTGACCGGGCCGATCAGCGACACGCTCGCCGCGCGCATCGACGGCGTCTGGGTCAAGCGCGACGGTTTCTACAAGGACCCGGCGAACAACACCGACGTCAACAACCGCGACCGCTATTTCCTGCGCGGCCAGCTGCTGTTCGAGCCGACCGATGCGCTGTCGGTGCGGCTGATCGCCGACTATACGTTCCGCGACGAGAAATGCTGCGGCGCCATCTATGTCGACAACAGCGTCAACCCCTATATCGGCGACCTCAACAACCCGGGCATTCCCGCGACGCCGACGACGAACAACATCACGCAGGTCCTCATCAACCTCGGTCAGGCGCCGGGCGCCTTCAATCAGGGTTACGACCGGACGCTGTCGGTCACGCCGGGGCGCAGCCTTGCCGGCGAGACCAAGGATTACGGCTTCTCGGGCCAGATCGACTATGATTTCGGCGGCGCGACGCTGACCTCGATCACCGCCTATCGCGAATATCGGTCGAGCCAGGCCGGCGACCTCGACTATGGCACCGTCGACATCCTCTACCGCGCGCCGAGCGACGACGCCTATCGCCAGTTCCACACCTTCACCCAGGAAGTGCGGCTGAACGGCGAGGCCTTCGGAGGCAAGCTCGACTGGCTCGTCGGCGGCTTCTACGCCAACGAGAAGCTGACGGTGCGCGACAATCTGCGCTTCGGCAATGATTACGGCCGTTTCGCCAACTGCCGCATCATTTCGGGCGGCGGCCTTGCGGGCCTCTATTCGCCCACGAGCCCGCTGTGCGTCTTCCCCGGCGTCGGCCCCGCGACGATCGCGGGCGCGAGCGGCGCATCGGGCCCCGACATCCTCGCGGCCTTCAACCTGCTCGACGGGCTCAACGATCTCGGCAGCGTCGACGACCGCTATTATCAGAACGGCACCAACTGGGCGCTGTTCACGCACAATATCTTCCACGTGACCGACACGATCGATTTCACCTTCGGCGTGCGTTACACCCACGACAAGAAGAAGTTTTCGGCGACGTTCAACAACGACAATGTCATCTGCCCGCAGATTCAGGGGCTGGTGCTCGACGATCTGACGAGCGCGACGTCGAATGCGACCGCAAAGGCGCTCGCCGGGGCGCTGATCGGCCTCGGCTGCCAGGGCAATGCCACCGCCGAGCTCGACGGCGTGTCGATCAACGACCAGCGCACCGAGGACGAATGGACCGGCACCGCAATCCTGTCGTGGAAGCCGACCCCCGACCTTCTGACCTACGCAAGCTATTCGCGCGGCTACAAGGCGGGCGGGTTCAACCTCGACCGGTCGGCGCTCAAATCGCCGATCCTGCCCTTCGCCGCGGTCGGCGGGGCGCAGGCGGTCGTGGACGCTTTGCAGTTCGACCCTGAACTGGTCAAAGCCTATGAAATCGGCGCCAAATATGCGACGGGGCCGTTCAGCCTCGGCGTGTCGGCCTTCCGGTCGGATTTCAGCAACTTCCAGCTCAACACCTTCAACGGCAGCGTGTTCATCGTCCAGACGATCAACGGTTGCGGCGGTGACCTGGTCGGCGGCCCCGGTGCCGACACCGACACGAGCGGGGCGACGGGCGCGTGCGCTGCGGACGATGTGAGCTGGGGCGTGCGCACCGAAGGCGTCGAGATCGAAGCCTCGCTGGTTCCGGCGCGCGACTTCCGCCTCGCCGCGGGGCTCACCTATGCGAAGACCAAATATCGCGGCGATCTGGTCGGCAACAAGTCGGGCGCGCCGCTCGACCCGGCGCTGCGCAAGCTGCCCGGCGACAATCTGTCGAACGCGCCCGAATGGGTCGCGACCGGCAGCATCACCTGGACGCCCGAGATCGGCAGCAGCGGGCTGACCGGCCTCCTCTATATCGACGGCCGCATGACCAGCGACTATAATACCGGATCGGACCTGTTCCCGCAGAAGGAACAGGACGGCTATGCGCTGTTCAACGCCCGCCTCGGCATCCGCGGCCCCGACGAGAAATGGGGCGTCGAACTGTGGGCGCAGAATATCTTCAACAAGAATTACGCCCAGGTCGCCTTCAACTCGCCTTTCCAGGCGGGTGCGTCGTCGGCACCCTTCGTCGACCCGCAATATCCGGGCGGACGCCAGATCTTCTCGCAGTTCCTGGCCGAACCCAGGACCTATGGCGTGACGCTGCGCGGCAAATTCTGATCGCGCTTCGCCGCTGAAAGACCGGACCGCCCGCTCGCCGCAAGGGGAGTGGGCGGTCTCTTTTTTTCTGGCGTCTTTTCTGCGCCATGGCCTAGGCTCCAAGCCATGTTCGCGATCGACTCCCTGCTCGTCAAAATCGCCCTGATCGGGGTCATCGGCATCGGCGCGCAATGGGTCGCGTGGCGCACCGGGCGACCGGCGATCGCGCTGATGCTGATCGCGGGCATCATCGCCGGCCCGGTGCTCGGCCTCATTCATCCCGAGCAGGATTTCGGCGCGCTGCGCGAGCCGATGATCAAGCTCGCCGTCGCGGTGATCCTGTTCGAGGGCGGGCTGACGCTGAAGTTCCGCGAACTCCGCCACGCCGGCGTCGCGGTGTTCATGCTCGTCTTCGTCGGCGTGCCCGTGGGCTGGGCGCTCGGCACCGCCGCCGCCTATTATGGCGCCGGCCTGCCGCTGGAGATCGCGGCGCTGTTCGGCGGCATCATGGTCGTCACCGGCCCGACGGTGGTCGTGCCGCTGCTCCGCACGCTCAACATCACGCCGCGCGTCAAGCATATGCTGAAATGGGAAGCGATCGTGAACGACCCGATCGGCGCGCTGCTTGGCGTAGGCATCTACGCCTATATCACCCATGGCGGCGCGCAGGCGAACAGCGTCGCCATCGTCACCGACGTCGTCGCGGCGAGCCTGCTCGCGATGCTGATCGGCGGCGGGGCGGCCTTCGCGCTGACCTCCGCCTTCGTGCGCGGCTGGGTTCCCGAATATCTGAAGGCGCCGGTGCTGCTGACCACGGTGATCGCCGCCTTCGTCTTCGCCGACCTGATCATGCACGAAACCGGCCTGATCACCGTCACGGTGATGGGCGTGGTGATGGCGAACCGCGAGACCGATTCGAGCCATATGCTGCTCCGCTTCAAGGAGGATCTGACCGTCCTCCTCGTCTCGGGCGTGTTCATCATCCTGTCGGCGACGCTCGACTGGAATGTGGTGACCAATTTCCAGGCGCGCTTCATCCTGTTCCTGATCCTGCTGCTGTTCGTCGTGCGGCCGCTGACCATCATGCTCGCGCTGCTGTTCACGCGCATTCCGTTCAAGGAGCGATTGTTCGTTGCGTGGATCGCGCCGCGCGGCATCGTCGCCGCGGCGGTGACCGGCCTGTTCGCGCTGCGCCTCTCCGACTATGGCATAGCGGGCGCCGAGGCGCTGGTGCCGCTGTCCTTCGCGGTAGTGATCGCGACGATCTTCGCCCACGGCTTCACCGCCGCCCCCTTCGCGCGCTGGCTGGGGCTCGACCGCGGCAAGGGCGACGGGGTGCTGCTCGTCGGCGCCAACAGCTGGACGATCGCCTTCGCCCAGTTCGTCAAGGCGCAGGGGCGCGACATACTGATCGCCGACCCGAGCCAGCTGGCGCTGCGCCGCGCGCGGCGTGCCGGCCTGCCCGTCTATCACGGCGACATATTGGACGAGACGCACGACGACCATCTCGACATGGGCCGCTACCAGCAACTGATCGCGGCGACCGACAACGACGCCTATAACGCGCTGGTGTGCAGCGAGCTGGCGCCCGAGGTCGGCCACGCGCGCGTCAGCCGGATGATCGGCGAATCGCGGCCGGGCAGCCAGCGGCGCGGGCGCGTCTTCACCCTCGCGGGAACGCCGATCGAGGAGCAGCTCGACCGGCTGCTGGCCGGCTGGACCTTCGGCCGGACGAAGATCACCGAGAAATTCACCTATGCCGATTTCGTCGCGCGGATGAAGGCGTCGGGGGGCGACAGCCTGGCGGTGGTGCGCGCTTCGGGCGACCTCGCCGTCTTCTCGGTCCAGCACCGGCCGGGGGTCGATGCGGGCGATACCGTCTGGACCTTCGTGCCGCCCGACGACCCCAAGGCGCGGCTGGAGGCGCGCGAGGCAGCGGCGTAAGGCCCCCTCCCGCAAGCGGGAGGGAGAGAAGATCACCGCGCCCGCGCGGCCTGATAGGCGATGTCGGTCATCAGCTTGCGGAACAGCACCGCGCCCGCGGTGCCCGAGGCCTTGAGCGCGCGCTCGCAGTCGAGCAGCCGGCTCATCAGCCGCGCGACGCGGAGCGAATCCCAGATGTGGAGCTGCGCGGTCACCGCGCTCTGCTCCTTCCAGAACACGCCGCTGCTGCGCGCCGCGACCACCGTCGCGGGGTGCGCGCCCGCGTCGACCTCGGCACGCAGCCGCGCGAGCTGCATCGTACGGATCGCCAGCGCGCGGATGATGCGGATTTCGGCGACCCCGACCGCCGCCGCCTTCGCGAGCATGTCGGGAAGCTCGCGCACCTTGCCGCCGAGCGCGACGTTGATGCACTCGCTGACATCCTCCTCGTGCGTCGCGGCACCGAGCGCGGCGATGTCGGCGGCGGTCACCTGCCGCTGCCGGTCGCGCGCCGCGTCGAGATAGAGCGCGATCTTTTCGAGCTCGCGCCGCATCAGCGCCTGGTCGCCCGAGACGAGATCGACGAGCAGCTGCGCCTCGGCATTGGCGAGCCGCAGGCCCTGTTCCTCGGCCGCCGCGATCGCGATGCCGACGAGCGCGCGGCGATCGGGTTGGTAGCAGATGGCGGCGATGCCCGTGGTCGAGCCCTCGATCAGCTTCACCAGCTTCGACTTGGCGGTCACCGTCGCGCCGGTCGCGACCACCGGGTTGACCGCGGTGTCGGCCGCGAGCAGCGCCGCCACGGCCTCGACGCAATCGTCGCCGCTCCCCATGATTTCGAGCCTTATCACGCGCTCGGTCGCGAAGAGCGACATCGACGCCGCTTCGGCGGCGAGCAGCGAGGGATCCTGTCCGAGTTGCGACGAGGAAAGATCGAGGCGCTCGGCCTCCTTCCCCGCGAGCGCGACGAGCCGCGCCGCAACCGCGTTCATCGTCGCCTCGTCGGGGCCGGTCAGCAGAGTCAGGCGAACCGCGGGGTCGAGCCGGGTCTGGCGTTCGATCTCGGCGGGCTTGACCGTCTTCACGGAGCGGGATTGGCGGGCGCCGCCGCGGGGCCGCCACGGTCGGCATAGACCGCGAGCCGCGCGACGATCTGGTCGGCGATCCCCGACGCCAGCCGTTCGAGCGACGAATTCTCGGCGGCGATCGTCGCATATTCGCTGCCGACGACGTCGATGCCGGCGTCCTGCGCGGCGGTCGCGTCGAGCAACACCTGGTTGGTCTGCCCGTCGACGAGCTGGTAGCGCGCGCGCAGCGTCCGCCGTTCGCGCGTCACCGCATCGTCGGAGCGGACGCCGAAGCCGGTGATGCTGTCCTCGAGCCGCACGTCGAGCCGGTAGCGATTGCCCTCGCCGCGCCCGCCCTGCGCCGCGACGAAGCGGTCGCGCAGCGCGTTGCGGACGAGCCAGCCGGCGTGACCCTCGATCGGCCCGACGTCGATGTCGGCGAGCATCGTCGCCACCCCGCCCTTCGCGCCGCTCGCATAGAGCGGCCGGAGCCCGCAGCCGCCGAGCGGCAGCGACAAAGCGACGAGGCAGGAGACGACAAGCGCGCGCATCTTAGGGGACAATATTGACCAGACGGTCGGGGACCACAATCACCTTCTTCGGCGCCGCGCCGCCGAGCAGTTCGGCGATGCGCGGGCGCGCGAGCGCCGCGGCCTCGACGGCATCCTTGTCCAGCCCCTTGGCGAGCGCGATTTCGTCGCGGCGCTTGCCCGCGACCTGGATCACGATCGTCACCTCGTCGTCGGCGAGCAGTGCCGGATTCGCGGCGGGCCACGCCGCGTCGGCGACCATCGCGACGGGCCTCTGCGCATCGGGGAGCGCCGCCCACGCCTCTTCGGCAAGGTGCGGCATCATCGGCGCGACGAGCAGGATCAGGATGCGGCACGCCTCGGCGCGGGTCGCCGAGGGCTTCGCCTTCTCGATATCGTTGGCGAGCGCGTGGATCTTCGCCACCGCCTTGTTGAAGCCCAGTGCCTCGATATCGGCGGCAACCCCGGCGATCGCGCGGTGGAGCCGCCTTGCGAGCGCGATGTCTTCGCCGCCGTCGCCGACATTCTCGGTCTCGCCGAACAGGCGCCACAAGCGCTGGACGAAGCGCCACGCGCCCTCGATCCCCGCCTCGCTCCACGGCAGGTCGCGCTCGGGCGGGCTGTCGGACAGCATGAACCAGCGCGCCGCGTCGGCGCCGTACTGGTCGAGGATGGCGTCGGGATCGACGACATTCTTCTTCGACTTCGACATCTTGATGATACGGCCGACCTCGACCGGCGCGCCGTCGGCGACCAGCGTCGCGCCCTCGGCGGTGCGCGTCACTTCCTCGGGGGTGAAATAGAGCGGCGGCAGCCCCTCGCCCTGCGTGCGGCCATAGGTTTCGTGCGTCACCATGCCCTGCGTGAACAGGCTGGCGAAGGGTTCCTTGATGTCGACCATGCCGATCCGCTGCAGCGCGCGCGTCCAGAAGCGCGCGTAGAGCAGGTGGAGGATCGCATGTTCGATGCCGCCGATATACTGGTCGACCGGCAGCCAGCGCGCGATCACCGCCGGATCGAACGGCTTGTCAGCGGGCGCGCTGGCGAAGCGCAGGAAATACCACGACGAATCGACGAAGGTGTCGAGCGTGTCGGTCTCGCGCACCGCCTCGCCGCCGCACGAGGGGCAGCTGGTGTGCTTCCACGTCGGATGACGGTCGAGCGGATTGCCGGGGACCGAGAAATCGGCATCCTCGGGCAGGGTGACCGGAAGCTCGCTCTTCGGCACCGGCACCAGCCCGCACGCGGCGCAGTGGATGAAGGGGATCGGCGTGCCCCAATAGCGCTGGCGCGAGACGCCCCAGTCGCGCAGGCGCCACACCGTCGTGCCCTTGCCCCAGCCCTCATGCTCGGCGCGCGTAATGACGGCCGCCTTGGCCTCGTCGATGCTCATGCCGTTCAGGAAATGGCTGTTCACGAGGCGGCCGGAGCCGACATAGGCCTCGTCACCGTGGAAGACCTGTTCGTCATCCTCTCCATCGGCGATGACACGGTGGACCGGCAGCTCATATTTGCGCGCGAAGTCGAGGTCGCGCTGGTCGTGCGCCGGGCAACCGAAGATCGCGCCGGTGCCATAGTCCATCAGCACATAATTGACGACCCAGACCGGCAGATGCCAGTCGGGATCGAGCGGATGTTCGACCGCGAGGCCGGTGTCGAAGCCCAGCTTCTCGCCGGTCTCCAATTGCTCCGCCGACGTCCCCTGGCGGCGGCATTCGGCGATGAAGGCCGCGAGCTCGGGCGAATCCTTCGCGAGGCGTTCGGCGAGCGGATGATCGGGCGAGATCGCCGCGAAGCTCGCGCCGTAAAGCGTGTCGGGGCGCGTCGTGAAGACGTCGAAACCCGGCGCGCCACCGGCGAGGCGGAACGAGAATTCGAGACCCTGCGACTTGCCGATCCAGTTTTCCTGCATCAGCCGCACCTTGTCGGGCCATTGGTCGAGGCTCTTCAGCCCTTCGAGCAGCTCGTCGGCGAAGTCGGTGATCTTGAGGAACCACTGCGACAATTTCTTCTTCTCGACCAGCGCGCCCGAGCGCCAGCCGCGGCCGTCGATCACCTGCTCGTTGGCGAGCACCGTCATGTCGACCGGGTCCCAGTTGACGTAGCTTTCCTTGCGCGTGACGAGGCCCGCAGCGAACAGGTCGAGGAACAGCGCCTGTTCCTGACCGTAATAATCGGCGTCGCAGGTCGCGAGCTCGCGAGTCCAGTCGATCGCGAGCCCGAGCCGCTTGAGCTGTCCGCGCATCGCGTCGATATTGGCACGGGTCCAGCCATTCGGGTGGACGCCCTTTTCCATCGCCGCATTCTCGGCCGGCATGCCGAAGGCGTCCCAACCCATCGGGTGGAGGACGTCGTGCCCGGTCATCCTTTTGAACCGGGCCAGCACGTCACCCATCGTGTAGTTGCGGACGTGCCCCATATGGATGCGCCCCGACGGATAGGGAAACATCTCGAGGATATAGGCCTTGGGCCGCCCATTTTCCTTGGCGTCGCCGGTGTCGGTCGTGGCAAAGCTGTTCGCACGCTCCCACGCCGCCTGCCATCGGGCGTCGGCGGCCAGGGCGCCAAAGCGCATTTCGCGGGTCATTCCTGTCTTACCCCGTTGTCTTCATGGGGCGGCGCGGGCGCGCCGCGCGATTAGCCCTCGATGGCCGAGCGACGCAGGTCGCGGGCGCGCGTGAGGATCACTTCCTCGAGCTTCTGCACCGTCGCCGCTTCGACCGGCGCATCGACCCAGGTGCCGCCCTGCGCGACCTGCCGCGAGGCGGCGACGCGCAGCGCGTCGGCGCGCAGATCGCGGTCGAGGATCGACACCGTCACCTTCATCCGCTCGTTCGGATTCTGCGGGTTCGCATACCAGTCGGTGATGATGACACCGCCCGACGAATCGGCCTGAAGCAGCGGCATGAAGGAGAGCGCATCGAGCGAGGCGCGCCACAAATAGCTGTTCACGCCGATCGTCGTGACCTGCGACGCGGCGAGGTCGGCGCGCGGCCGTTCCTTGCCGCCGCAGGCCGCGAGGCCGAGCGCCGTGAGCCCGAGCAGCGCGAGCGTGGCAGGGCGGCGACCGAGCGAGGCCAGGGCGGAAAGCTGAGACATGCCGAAACACCTTATCTTGGACGCGGGGGACGGGCGGACCCGGCCGCGTTGCTGCGGATTTGGGAGCGTCTCTATCGCCCTTGCCGCCGTCCGGCAAGCACGGCAATTTCCGGTTCGTCGCGGTTCAGGCTGCAGTCAGGGTCGGGTTCGAAAAATGCGCCGACTGTGATCATCGCGCAACAACCGGAGCAAAAATCGGAACGCCGGCGACAAAGACTCGCGAATCACTGGAATTGTCGGGCGAAGCCGCCTATCTATCGAACCATCTGGGGTTGGAGTCGCAGAATCATGGCGCGAGCGCCGCGACATTTTTGGCAGGGGGGTCTCGTCGTTGCGGCGGCGATTTCGCTCGCCCTGCCGCCGGCGCTGGCGGCGATGACGCGCTCCGACAGCATCCGTCCCATGTCGATTTCGGAAACCTTGCTGGGCGAATTCACGCCCGCGGCCGGCGACCCGCGCCTGATCGCGCGCTACGCCAAAGTGTCCGAGGCGGCGCGCCGCAACTTCAGCTTCACTCCCGCGGTCACCGACGACAGTCGCAAGAACCGCGCGATCACCGTCGTGATTCGCTCTCGTGACGACGCCTCGAGCGCCGCGCGTACCGCCGCGCTCGCCAAGGGACGCGCGCCGATCGCGATAGCGCCGGTCGCCTATAATCTGGGGGCTTCGGTCGGGTTCGAGAAGTTCGTCACGCCGCAGCTCCCGCGCGGTACCGACCTTCGCAACCTGCCGGTCGCGCATGCGCCCGAACAGGCCGAACGCAAGTCGCGCTTCGCGACGCGGATGATCAACCGGACCAGCGACCCCGCCGGGGCGACCGACCGCGTCACCGCACCCGGCGACACCCAGGCCGTCGACGTCGTCAGCAGCTATCGTATCACGCGCAACCTCGATGTCACCGCGGGGGTCCGCTACAAGAGCGACGACCGCGTCGAGCCGCTGACCGATACGCGGCGCGACAGCCAGGCGGTCTATGTCGGGACGCAGTTCCGCTTCTGACGCGCCCGGCGCTTCGCCGCCTTTTCCGCCCACGCATCGATCGCCGCCCAGCCCGGCTGGACTCCGCTTCCCGCGCTCTGACGAAGCAGCGCGCGCGCGCGCGCCGGCGTCATTCCGCCGAGCGCGATCGCGCGGCCGCCCGTCAACCGCGCGAGCCGCAGCCATGCGGCGGGCCCCAGCGTCGGTGCGCCGGGGTGCGACCGCGTCGGATGGAGTGGCGAGACGAAGGTCGCCTGCGCCCTTGCCCGGCGCGCAGCGCGCGCTTCGCGGGCGTCGTGGACCGGCATGGTCAGCAGCAGCCCGAACCGGTGCGCCGCGCTGGCCTGCCCCGCGCGACGCTGGCGCAAATGGACGCCGTCGGCACCCCAGCGCCTGGCGTCCGCGGGCGATCCGGCGAGTATGATGACCAGCCGGCGCACGGCGGCGATACGCTTCAGCCGCCGCAGCAAGCGCCAGCGCCCGGCGGCGGGCAGGCTGTCATGACGCAGCACGATGCCGCTCCCCGGCGGCAGATCAGCCGCGAGCCGCACGACCGGCACCGCCATGCGCTCGTCGCTCAGCAACCAGAGCATCGGCGGCGGGGGCTGGTATCGGGTCATCGCGCTTTCTATAGGCGCGGGGCTGAGGCGCGCAACGGGCGCGCGGAACAGGAGGCGGAATGAGCGACGCGGCGGACAGGCTGGCCGGGGTGCAGACGGCGATCGCAGAGGCGGCGAAGCGCGCGCAGCGACGCGCCGGCGATATCTGCCTGATTGCGGTATCGAAAACGCACGAGGCCGAAGCGATCCGTCCGCTGATCGCCGCAGGCCAGCGGCACTTCGGCGAGAATCGCGTCCAGGAGGCGGCCGCCAAATGGCCCGCACTGCGCGCCGAAACGCCCGGGATCACGCTCCACCTGATCGGCCAGCTCCAGTCGAACAAGGCCGAGGATGCGGTGGCGCTGTTCGACGCGATCCACTCGGTCGACCGCCCGTCGCTCGTCGCGGCGCTCGGCAAGGCCTGCGCCAAGGTGGGCCGGCAGCCGCGATTGTTCGTGCAGGTCAATGTCGGCGACGAGGCGCAGAAGGGCGGCTGCGCGATCGCCGACCTGCCCGCGCTGCTCGACGCGGCGAAGAACGCCGGGCTGGCGATCGACGGGCTGATGGCGATCCCCCCCGCGGACGTCGAGCCCGCACCCTATTTCGCGCTGCTCGACGAACTCGCCGAGCGCCACGGCCTGCCGCTGCGCTCGATGGGGATGAGCGGCGATTACGAAACCGCGGTGATGCTGGGCGCAACGCATGTGCGGGTGGGAACGGCGCTGTTCGGGACGCGGGGGTAGGGCGCCGCCGCGGATGGCGACAAGCGGCCGGCGACTGACGCTTCGCATCTCATAGCTTCGTCATTCCCGCGAAAGGGGGCAATGACGAGGGAGTAGTGAACGTCCGCTCCCCACCCCAAGCCGGCACCCCCGCTCCGCGCACGAAAAAGGGCGGCCCGCGGCCGCCCTTTGCACCCGGATCGAGCCGGGATGACGCGTTTCAACCCGCGCGGCCGCGCCGCGCGGGACGCGGCGTCACTTGATCTTGGCTTCCTTGAACTCGACGTGCTTGCGCGCACGCGGGTCGTATTTGCGCACAGACATCTTCTCGGTCATCGTGCGCGGGTTCTTCTTGGTGACGTAGAAGAAGCCCGTGTCGGCGGTGCTCACCAGCTTGATCTTGACGGTCGTCGGCTTGGCCATGGCCCTGTTCCTCGAATATTGGCACATCCGCCGGGTGTCCGGCCGATGCGGCGGGACTTGGGGCCCCGGCGGTCGGTGTGAAAAACAAGAGGGCCGCGCACCGGGCGCCGCCCCCATTTATCCGCGCGCCATTGGCGGGATTCGCGGCCTCTGTCAAGCAAAAGCAGCGGGCGGACGGCGCGGCCGCCCTCCGCCCGGTTGCCGACTCAGGCACTCCTGATCTGGAAGCGGACGGTCATCTCCTTCCAGCTTTCTTCGGGCGTGCCGCCGCGCGTCGCGGGCTTGAAGCGCCATTTCGAGAGCGCGCGCTTCTTCGCCGCCTCGAAGAAGGCGGGACTGTCGGTGCGCACCAGTTCGACCGCCTTCACCCGCCCGTCGGTGCCGATCCGCACGCGCAGCGTGACGCTGCCCTCGATCCCCGCGCGCTCCTCGCGCACCGGATATTCGGGTTGGAACAATCCCGCGAAGCGCGGATCGACCTCGGCCAGCACCAGCTTGGGCGGGGCCGGCGGGTCGATCGACACCGGCGGGCCCGGAGGCACCGGCGGCGGATCGAGCATGATCGGTCCCTCGGCGACTCGGTTGGCGGTATCGGCAGGGAGCTTGAAGACCGTCTCGACCGTTTCGGTCGCCTGGCTGCTCGTCGGCTGCGTCTGCGTCTCGGGTTGCGGCTTGGGCGGCTCAGGCTCGGGCTTCGGCAGGAAAATCGACGTCCACGGCGGGGATTCGGTCCGCGGCGCCGTCTCGATGATCATCGGCGACAGCGCGACCGCGACGACCAGCGCGACCGGCAGGCCGATCGCCAGCGCCGCGGCGACCGGCCGATGCCCCGCGCCGGGGTTATAGCCGTAGCGCGGCGCCATCGTCGAACCGGCGGCAGCCGCGCTCCGTTCGGGCATCGCCACCAGAGCGGAAATCATGGGTATCAGCGTCATGGCCTCTCTCCTTGCCTGTGACGACCCGGCCCCGCCGCGCTTCGACCGCCGCTATCGGTCGGGTCATGGAATATGAGATAGTATAACGTGACCTGAATTGTCAATCGGCGAAGTCGGCAAGAGAAATCGAAGAAAGGAGGATTTGGAGGCCGTTATGTCAGCGAAAGCCGCGCGACGGCTTCGTCCTTCGCGATCAGCGGCAGCAATTCGCGCATGTCGGGGCCATGGTCGCGCCCCGTCAGCGCGCGGCGCAGCGGCAGAAAGAGTGCGCGGCCCTTCGCCCCGGTCGCCGCCTTCACCGCCTCGGTGAGCGCGTGCCAGGGATCGGCGCCCCAATCGAGCGCGGGCGCGGCGGCGGCGGCGGCGGCGAGCACGGGCTGGTCAGCCGCGTCGGGCGTCGGCGGCGTAAAGGGTCCGTCGAACACCGCCCCCCAGTCCGCCGCCTCGGCGACGGTCATCAGGTTCGGGCGAATCGCGTTCCAGCGCGCTTCGTCGATCGCGGCGGGCAGGCGCGGCGCGACCGCGTGATAATCGGTATGGTGCAATATCTTCTGATTGAGCAGCGCAAGCTCACCCTCGTCGAAACGCGCCGGGGCGCGGCCGAAGCGCGCGAAATCGACCCCTGCGATCAAGGGCGCGAGGCTGGTCACCGGCTCGACCGGATCGCTCGTCCCGAGCCGCGCGAGCAGCGCTGCGAGCGCAACCGGCTCGATCCCCGCGTCGCGCAAGTTCGCCATGCCGAGCGAGCCCAGACGCTTCGACAATTTGCCCTCGGTGCCGACGAGCAGGGCTTCGTGCGCGAATTGGGGCGGCTCGGCGCCGAGCGCGGCGAACATCTGGATCTGTGCCGCGGTGTTCGAGACATGATCCTCGCCGCGCACGACATGGCTGATCCCCATCGCGATGTCGTCGATCACGCTCGGGAGCAGATAGAGCCAACTACCGTCGGCGCGCCGCACGACGGGGTCGGACAACGTTTTCGGTTCGAAATGCTGGGGTCCGCGGACGAGATCGGCCCATTCGATCGGCGCGTCATGGTCGAGCCTGAAGCGCCAGTGCGGCGCCACGCCCTCGGGCACAGGCGCATCGGCGGGCTTGCGCTCATAGACCGGCGGCAGGCCGCGCGAGAGCAGAATCTTGCGGCGAATCTCCAGCTCTTCCGGCGTCTCGTAACAGGCATAGACGCGCCCGGCCGCCTTCAGCTTCGCAAACTCGGCCTCGTAGAGCACGAACCGCTCCGACTGCCGCTCCTCGCCGTCGATATCGAGCCCGAGCCACGCCAGATCGGCGCGAATCCCCTCGACATATTCTTCCTTTGACCGCTCGAGATCGGTGTCGTCGATCCGCAGCAGAAAGCGCCCGCCGGCCTTGCGCGCCCACAGCCAGTTGTGAAGCGCGGTGCGGACATTGCCGACGTGGAGCATGCCGGTCGGCGAGGGGGCAAAACGGGTCGTGACGGTCATGACGCGCCTATAGCCCGATTCGCGCTGAAGGCGAGTCAGGCCGTCCGGAACCCGTGGGTGATCGGATAGCGCCGGTCGCGGCCGAAGTTGCGCGTCGACAGCTTGACCCCCGGGGGCGCCTGACGGCGTTTATACTCGGCGAGCATCAGCAATCGCTCGATCCGCGCCACCGCGTCGCGGTCAAAGCCATATCTTGCGACCACATCGTCGACGCTCGCTTCCTCTTCGACCAGCATGTGGAGCATGCGGTCGAGATCGGCGTAGGGCGGCAGGCTGTCCTCGTCCTTCTGGTCGGGGCGGAGCTCGGCGCTCGGCGGCTTGGTGATGATCGTATCGGGCATCACGGGAGCCACGGGATTGCGCGAGAGGCGCGGCACATTTTCGTTGCGCCACTTCGCCACCGCGAACACCGTCGTCTTGTACGCGTCCTTCAGCGGATTATAGCCGCCCGCCATGTCGCCATAGATGGTCGCATAGCCAACGCTCATCTCGCTCTTGTTGCCCGTGGTCAGCAGCATCGGGCCGAACTTGTTGCTGAGCGCCATCAGCGTGACGCCGCGAATGCGCGACTGGACATTCTCCTCGGTGATGTCGACGTCCTTGTCGGCGAAGGTGCCGCTGAGCATCGCGTCGAACGCCTCGACCGCGGGGACGATCGGGATGGTGTCGAGCCGGCAGCCGATCATCGCCGCGCAGCCCGCCGCATCGTCGAGGCTCGCCTGGCTGGTGAAGCGGCTCGGCAGCATCACGCACCAGACCTTGTCGGGGCCGAGCGCGTCGGCGGCGATCGCGGCGCAGATCGCCGAATCGATCCCGCCCGACAGGCCAAGCACGACGCCGGGAAAGCGGTTGCGCTCCACATAGTCGCGCAAGCTGAGGATCATCGCGCTGTAGATGTCGGCGGGGTGCGCCTCCCACTCGGCGATCATGCCCGCTTCGCATGTCCAGCCGTTGTCGCGCTTGGTCCAGCGCGTGACGCGCTCCTCC
Source organism: Sphingopyxis sp. NJF-3 (assembly GCF_053514865.1). NCBI lineage: Bacteria > Pseudomonadati > Pseudomonadota > Alphaproteobacteria > Sphingomonadales > Sphingopyxidaceae > Sphingopyxis > Sphingopyxis sp. NJF-3. The sequence continues at coordinate 3,821,495 of NZ_CM130726.1, read as the reverse complement.
TCCTCCCAGTCGGTCAGCCGGTGCGCGGGTTTCCCGTCGGCATTGAGAACGAAGGAGCAGCCGTCGAACACCAGCTCGTCCTGCCCGCCGACGCGGTTGAGGAAGATCAACGGCAGCGACGTCTCGGCGACGCGCGCGCCGAAGACCTGGCTGAGCCGCCGGTCGTCCTTGTCGATCTCATAGGGGCTGCCGTTGACCGAGATCAGCAGCTCGGCACCCCCGGCGGCGAGATGGCCGCAGACGGTCGGAAACCAGCCATCCTCGCAGATCGGCAGGCCCAGCTTCACCCCGCGCCATGCGATAATCTCGGGAAGCGGGCCCGGAGCGAAGACGCGCTTTTCGTCGAAGGTGCCGTAATTGGGCAGTTCGTGCTTGCGCCGCGTCGCGACCACGCGGCCCTCGTCGAGCAGCGCGACCATATTATAGAGGCGCCCCTCAGCGTCGCGCTCGACCGATCCGACGAGCATCGCCGGGCCGCCATCGCCGGTCCCGGCCGCCAGCTCGGCGAGCATCGCCGCAGCCCGCTCGGCGAGCGCGGGCTTGAGCACCAGATCCTCTGGCGGATAGCCGATCAGCTGCAGCTCGGGAAAGACGATCAGGTCGGCATCCCGGTGCCGCGCGCGAACGCTGCGCATCGCATCGGCATTGGCGGCAAGGTCGCCGACGGCCTGGGTCATTTGCGACAGGACGATGGTGAGCGTTTCGGTCATGCCTTGCGGTTTAGGCGCAACCCGTCCGAATTCAACCGAAGACCGATGCCCGCGCGGCTTGGGCGCGGGGAGCGGACACGATCTCTGTCCCGCTTCGCGCCTTTGCGGCTTTGCGCGAAACCGAGGGGCGCGCTGCGATATGCCGCGATGGCTTTAACCCCTTCCCCAAATCGCCCGCGCTGGTTAAGGGGACCCGCAATCCCACCCCGCGCGCGAAAGGGCTTCGCACCCCATGAAACTCATCTCCGGCAACAGCAACCTGCCGCTGGCCCGTGCGATCGCCGACTATCTCGAGCTGCCGCTGACCGATACCAGCGTGCGCCGCTTCGCCGACGAAGAGGTGTTCGTCGAGATTCACGAGAATGTCCGCGGCCAGGATGTGTTCGTCGTCCAGCCGACCAATTTCCCGGCAAACGACAATCTGATGGAATTACTGATCCTCACCGACGCGCTGCGCCGCGCCTCGGCGAAGCGGATCACCGCGGTCGTCCCCTATTTCGGTTACGCCCGCCAGGACCGCAAACCCGGCCCGCGTACCCCGATCTCGGCGAAGCTCGTCGCCAACCTGATCACCACCTCGGGCGCCGACCGCGTGCTCGCGATCGACCTGCACGCCGGGCAGATCCAGGGCTTCTTCGATATTCCGACCGACAATCTCTATGCCGCGCCGGTGATGAGCGCCGACATCCAGGCGCGCTTCGGCGGCAAGAATCTGATGGTCGTGTCGCCCGACGTCGGCGGCGTGGTGCGCGCGCGCGCGCTCGCCAAGCGGCTCGACAATGCGCCGTTGGCGATCGTCGACAAGCGCCGCGAGCGCGCCGGCGAATCGGAGGTGATGAACATCATCGGCGACGTCGCGGGCCGCTTCTGCATCCTGATCGACGATATCGTCGATTCGGCGGGCACGCTCTGCAACGCCGCCGCCGCGCTCAAGGCCGCGGGCGCCGAGGGCGTCGTCGCCTATTGCACCCACGGCGTGCTGTCGGGCGGCGCGGTCGCGCGCGTCGATGCGAGCGAGCTCACCGAGCTCGTCATCACCGATTCGATCCAGCCGACCGATGCGGTCAACGACAGCGCCAAGGTCCGCGCGCTGACCGTCGCGCCGCTGCTCGGCGAGGCGATCAAGCGCATCGCCGACGAAACGAGCGTCTCTTCGCTGTTCGACTGAACGCGGCACCGCGTTCCAAACACGCTCACCGCGCGACGAGCGCGCCGGTGATATGATCGAGCTGACGGCGAAAGGTCGCATGGTCGGGCACGGCATGGACGAGCCCGCGCGCGGCCCAGCACAGCGCCTGCGCCATGCTCCCCGCGCGCGGCACCGCCGATCCCGGGCCGCTGAGCCGGATCGCGTCGGCCATCGCCGCGACGAGCCGCCGTTCGGCGGTCCGCACCGCCTCGGGCGGATGATGTTGCATGGCCGCGACGATCTCCACCCCGTGCGGCGAAGCGTGCAAGGCGTCCCGATGCCGCCCGACCCAGGCGTCGAGTGCATCGGCGAGCCGGTCGGGCAGCGTCCGCGTCGGCTGCTCGATCGCGCGCAGCGCCTCGGCGAGCGAGCGGTCGATGAGCGACTGCACCGCCCAGCGCGTAAGCGCGTCCTTCGACCCGAAGCGATTGTAGAGCGACTGGCGCGACACGCCGAGCGCCTGCGCGACGTCGGTCATCGACGTCCGGCGCAGCCCGTAGCGCGCGAAGGTCGCGACGACCGGATCGAGAGGAAAAGCGTCGTTCATTCGACCCCGATTTTACAATTTATATCAAAATTGTAAAATCGGTATAATCGCGCTCCCACACCGTTCGAACCGCGGTTGAGGCTGGCAGGGCGGCGGCCGCTCGGCTAGCGCTGGCGCATGTCGCTCGAATCCGATCTCGCGCTCGCCAATCGCCTTGCCGATGCGGCCGGCGCGGCCATCCGTCCCTTCTTCCGCACTGCCTTTGCACATGAGGCGAAGGCCGACGCCTCGCCGGTGACCGACGCCGACCGCGGCGCGGAGGCCGCGATGCGCCGCCTGCTCGAAGCCGAGGCGCCGCGCGACGGGATCATCGGCGAGGAATATGGTGCCGAGCGCGCCGGGGCTGCACGGCAGTGGGTGCTCGACCCGATCGACGGCACGGTCAGCTTCATGGCCGGCCGGCCGATCTTCGGGACATTGATCGCGCTCCTGCAGGACGGCTGGCCGCTGCTCGGCATCATCGATCAGCCGATTGCGGGCGAACGCTGGGTCGGCGCGACGGGGCGGCCGACATTGTTCAACGGCAAGCCCGCGGCGACCCGCGCCTGCCGCAGCCTTGCCGACGCGACGCTCGCGACGACGGGGCCGCAATATTTCGCCGATCATGACGGCGAGCATTTCATGGCGCTCGCCGCGCAGACCGCGCACAAGCGCATGGTGTTCGGCGGCGATTGCTATAATTACGGACTGCTGGCGAGCGGTCATGTCGACCTGGTGGTCGAGGCGGGGCTGAAGCTCCACGATTTCGCCGCGCTGGTGCCGGTGGTCGAGGGCGCGGGCGGGACGATGTGCGACTGGAACGGCGAACCGCTCCACGCCGACAGCGACGGCCATGTCATCGCGCTGGGGGATCCGGCGCGGCTCGAGGACGTTATCGAGGGGCTGGCGTGCCACCATTGAAGAAGGGAGGAGGCGATCATGGCCTATGACGGAAGCTGCCACTGCGGCGCGGTGACCTACACGGTCGAGGGGGACATCCCCGAAACGGCGATGAGCTGCAACTGCTCGCACTGCCGCCGCAAGGGATTTCTGCTCGCTTTCGTGCCGATCGACCAGTTCCGGCTGACGGGCGGCGCCGACAAGCTCGCCTCCTACAAGTTCAACAAGCATAATATCGACCATCAATTCTGCACCGACTGCGGCTGCCAGGGCTTTTCGGTCGGCACCGGACCTGATGGGTCAAAGATGGCGGCGGTGAATCTGCGCTGCGTCCCCGAGGCCGACCTCGACGCGCTAAATGTCCAGAAGGTCGACGGCGCGAGTTTCTAGAGGAATGCCCGTGCGGCTTGGTCGGGCTGAAATGTGTCTCGCACAAAGCCACGAAGAGGTCTGCGGACAACACCCCGGCTGCCTGTCAAACTGCGCGGAGCGCCTTTCTGATCGCCTGCGGCGACAAACGCCTGCAAAGACTGATGCGACCTTCTTCGTGGCTTCGTGGCTTTGTGCGAAACCAATATCCATTGCCCGAGCGAAACTCGAGCGGCGGAGTCGCAGCGCCCAACGATGCAACGCTTGCATTTCAGCGCGAATCCCCCTAAGCGCGCGCCTTCCGATTGTGCCGGCTGGCTGAAAGGGCTGCCAGGCCGGTACGCAAACGGACTTCCGAAGGAGACCAAAATGCCCAAGATGAAGACCAAGAGCGGTGTGAAGAAGCGCTTCAAATTCACCGCCTCGGGCAAGGTGAAGCACGGCGTCGCCGGCAAGCGCCACCGCCTGATCAGCCACAATTCGAAATATATCCGCACCAACCGCGGCACCAGCGTGCTCAGCGATTCGGACGCGGCCCATGTGCGCCTCTGGGCGCCCTATGGCCTGAAGTAAGGAGCGCTAGACCATGTCACGCATCAAACGCGGCACGACGACGCGCGCCAAGCATAACCGGATTCTGAAGCAGGCGAAGGGCTATTACGGCCGTCGCAAGAACACGATCCGCATCGCCAAGCAGGCGGTCGAGAAGGCCGGCCAATACGCCTATCGCGACCGCAAGGTGAAGAAGCGGAGCTTCCGCGCCCTGTGGATCCAGCGCATCAACGCCGCGGTTCGCGCCGAAGGCCTGACCTATTCGCAGTTCATGCACGGCGTGAAGCTGGCCGGGATCGAACTCGACCGCAAGGTCATGGCCGATCTCGCGATGAACGAAGGCGGCGTGTTCACCGCGATCATCGCGCAGGCGAAGGCGGCGCTACCCAAGGCAGCCTGACCTCCGGCATCATTGCCAAAGCAAGAGGGCGGTCCCGGCGGGGCCGCCCTTTTTCGTGCGCATCACCGCAAAGAAAGACGGCGCGGGAGGTCAGACCTCCCGCGCCGTCTCGACGATGATCCGCAAGGATTCACCGCCCCCCTCCCTCCGAACCGGTTAGCCGTGGGTCGCAGAAAAGCTGACGGCCGGCGGAAGTATCCCCACAATGTGGCACAAAGACGTGCACACAGGCGTTTACATATAGCGTCATATCGATGACAAAAATTGTAAGAAACCGACAATAGGCGGTCCCGGCTTGTTGTTTTTTCCGCCGATCCTTAGAGACTCAAAGGCATGACCGTGGGGAAGGAAAGCAGCGCGGCGGCAGCCGGCGGCGCGGAGACGTGCGTGAGGACGCGCTTCTTTCCGGTGTCGGCGGCGCTACGTCCCTATGCCAGCATCATCTATCTGACCGAGGTCGACGCATCGCCGGGCGTGTGGGTCGAGGATTATCTACACCCCGAATGGGCGAATCTGCGCTTCATCACGGGTGAGCCGCCGCTGGCGGCGATCGGCTGCGAGACGCCGGCACCCGCGCCCGCCTTCATCGCGGCGGGCCCGACGAGCATGGCGACCTATTTCGCCGCGGGCGCGATGCGCGCGTGGGGGGTCGGCGTCCTGCCGATGGGCTGGGCCAAATTCGTTCCGCTGCCCGCCGAGGCGCTCGCCGACCGTTTCTGCGACGGCGCCGGGCATCCCGCTTTTGCCGCCTTCGCGCCGCTCGGCGTGCGGCTCGCCCGCGCCAATGACGTCGAGGCGGCTGCCCGGATGATCGACGATCATCTCGTCGGCCTGCTCGCGGGCGCGCCCGCCGACGACCCGGCGATCCTCGCCGCGCACCGCGCGCTGATCGACGACGATCTGGGCAGCGTTGCCGATCTCGCGGCGACGCTGGACTTGTCCGAACGTTCGGTCGAACGGCTCAGCCGCCGTGCTTTCGGTTTTCCGCCCAAGCTGCTGCTGCGCCGCCAGCGTTTCCTGCGCAGCCTCGCGCGCTTCATGCTCGACCCGTCGATGGCGTGGATCGCGACGCTCGACCATCATTATCACGATCAGGCGCAGTTCACGCGCGACTTTCAGCGCTTCATGGGGATGAGCCCGCGGGCTTATGCGGCGCGGCCCAAGCCGATCCTCGGCGCCGCCGCCCGCGCGCGCGCCGCCGCGGCGGGCGAGGCGGTCCAGGGGCTGCATCGCCCGCAAGCCTAGGCCCAAGCTTGGGGTTGACCCGCCCGGCCGCTTCGGTGCAAGCGGCGGCGGGCCGAAAGCGGGTTTTCCGCCGCCAGCAGCTCGACAAGCCAAGGATGAAAAGTGGCGGCGCGGCTTGCGCTCCGCCGCCGCAGGACGAACGACGATGAGTGATTATCCGGCCATGCAGGCCCGGCTCGTGGCCGACATCGGCGCCGCCGCCGACCTCGACGCGCTCGAAGCGCTGCGCGTCGCCGCGCTCGGCAAGACGGGCAGCGTTTCGGTGCTGCTCAAGACGCTGGGGACGATGAGCCCCGAGGAACGGCAGGTGCAGGGACCGCAGATCCACGCGCTGCGCGAAGCCGTCACCGCCGCGATCGCCGACCGCAAGGCCGCGCTCGAAGGCGCGGCGCTCGAGGCGAAGCTCGCGGGCGAGCGGCTCGACATGACGCTGCCCGCCGATGCGGCACCCCGCGGCAGCGTCCATCCGGTTAGCCAGGTGATGGACGAGCTCGCCGAAATCTTCGCCGACATGGGCTTCGCGGTCGCGACCGGCCCCGAGATCGAGGACGACTGGCACAATTTCACCGCGCTCAACATCCCCGAGACGCATCCGGCGCGCGCGATGCACGACACCTTCTATTTCCCGACGCAGATGAACGATGCCGCGGGCCGCGCGATGCTGCTGCGCACCCACACCTCGCCGGTGCAGATCCGCACGATGATGAGCGATGAGCCGCCGATCCGCATCATCGCGCCGGGCCGCGTCTATCGGAGCGACAGCGACGCGACGCACACGCCGATGTTCCATCAGGTCGAAGGTCTGGTCATCGACCGCGGCATCCACATGGGGCACCTCAAGTGGACGCTCGAAACCTTCCTCAAGGCCTATTTCGAGCGCGACGACATCGTGCTGCGCCTGCGTCCTTCCTATTTCCCCTTCACCGAACCTTCGGCGGAGGTCGATGTCGGCTACCGCCAGGAAAAGGGCCGCCGCATCGTCGGCGGGTCGGGCGACGACGAAGGCCATGCGTGGATGGAACTGCTCGGCAGCGGTATGGTCAACCGCCGGGTCATCGCCAATTGCGGACTCGACCCCGACGAATGGCAGGGCTTTGCCTTCGGCGCCGGCATCGACCGGCTCGCGATGCTGAAATATGGCATGGACGACCTGCGCGCCTTCTTCGACGGCGACCTTCGCTGGCTGTCGCACTACGGGTTCGGCGCGCTGTCGGTCCCGACGCTGAGCGGGGGGATTTCGGCATGAAGATCACCCTTGATTGGCTACGCGAGCATCTCGACGGCGATTTCAGCGTCGCGGACGTCGTCGCCACCCTGAACCGCATCGGCCACGAGGTCGAAGGCGTCGAAAATCCGGCCGAGAAGCTCGCGGGCTTCCGCGTCGCCAAGGTGCTGACCGCCGAGAAGCATCCGCAGGCCGACAAGCTGCAGGTGCTGACCGTCGATACGGGCGAGGGCGTGTTGCAGGTCGTCTGCGGCGCGCCGAACGCGCGCGCGGGTCTGGTCGGCGTGCTCGGCCTGCCCGGCGCGGTCGTGCCCGCGAACGGCATGGAGCTGAAGGTCGCCGCGGTGCGCGGGATCGAATCGAACGGCATGATGTGCTCGACGCGCGAGCTCGAACTCGGCGACGACCATGACGGCATCATCGAGCTTCCCGCCGACGCGCCGGTCGGCACCCCCTTCGCCGATTATGCGGGTGCGGGCGACCCGGTGATCGACGTCTCGATCACCCCCAACCGGCAGGACTGCATGGGCGTGCGCGGGATCGCGCGCGACCTCGCCGCCGCCGGGCTCGGTACGCTGAAGCCGCTCGACGTCCCAACGATCGAGGGCGAAGGCGCGCCCGCCACCGAAATCCGCACCGACGATCCCGAGGGCTGCCCGGCCTTCTATGGCCGCACGATCAGCGGCGTCGTCAACGGCACCGCCCCCGAATGGATGCGGCGGCGGCTCGAGGCGATCGGCCAGCGTTCGATCTCGGCGCTCGTCGACATCAGCAACTATGTGATGTTCGACCTCGGCCGCCCGAGCCATATCTACGACCGCGCGCAGCTGTCGGGCGCGCTCGTCGCGCGCCGCGCCAGGACGGGCGAGACGGTCGCCGCGCTGAACGGCAAGGACTATAGCCTGACCGACACGATGACGGTGATCGCCGACGACGCCGGCGTCCACGACATCGCCGGGATCATGGGCGGCGAGCATTCGGGGTGCAGCGAGACGACGACCGACGTGTTGATCGAAATCGCCTGGTTCACCCCCGAGCGCATCGCGCTGACCGGACAGGCGCTCGGCCTGACCAGCGACGCGCGCAGCCGCTTCGAGCGCGGGGTCGACCCCGCCTTCCTCGACGATGCGACCGCGATCGTCACCGGCCATATCCTCAGCCTGTGCGGCGGCACCCCCTCGGCGGTGACGCGCGCGGGCACGCCGCCGGTCGCGGCGCGGCACATCGATTACGACCCCGCGCTCGCCGAAACGCTGGGCGGCGTCGCGATTCCGCAGGACCAGCAGCGCGCGATTCTCGAAGCGCTCGGCTTCACCGTGATGGAGCTCGGGGCGCTGTGGCAGGTCACCGTGCCGAGCTGGCGCCGCGACATGGACGGCCCCGCCGACATCGTCGAGGAGGTCGCACGCATCCACGGCTTCGACGCGATCCCGTCGACCCCGCTGCCGCGCACCGACGGCGTCGCGAAACCGACCGCGACCGCCGATCAGCTGCTCGAACGCCGTCTGCGCCGCGCCGCCGCGGCCGCGGGCTTCCACGAAGCGGTGACGTGGAGCTTCGTTTCGGAGCGCGAGGCGGCGCCCTTCGGCGGCGGCGCCTGGATCCTCGCCAACCCGATCAGCGAGGATCTGAAGGTGATGCGCCCCTCGCTGCTGCCCGGCCTCCTTTCGGCGGCGGCGCGCAACCAGAATCGCGGGGCCGAAAGCATCCGCCTGTTCGAGATCGGCCGCCGCTATCTCGCCGATGCCGAGCATCCGACGCTCGCCGTGCTGATGGCGGGCGACAGGAGCGCGCGCGGCTGGCAGGCGGGCAAGGCCGCCACCTTCGACGCGTTCGACGCGAAGGCGGCGGCGCTCGCGCTGCTCGAAGCCGCGGGCGCGCCCGCCGACCGGCTGCAGGTGATGGAAGCGGTGACCGACGGCGCGATCTGGCACCCCGGCCAGGCGGCGACGCTGCGCCTCGGCCCCAAGACGGTGCTCGCCGAATTCGGCGCGCTCCACCCCGCGCTGACGCGCCATTTCGACGTCGACGGCCCGGTGATGGCGGTGCAGATTTTCCTCGATGCGATCCCCGCGAAGCGCGCGAGCGGTCCGGCACGCGCGGCCTTCACCCCGCCCGCGCTGCAATCGGTGCGCCGCGACTTCGCCTTCCTCGCGCCCGAAGCGCTCGCCGCCGCCGACCTCGTCCGCGCGATCCGCGGCGCCGACAAGGCGAGCATCGTCGACGCGCGGCTGTTCGACCGCTTCGCGGGACAGGGCGTCCCCGAGGGGCAGGTCAGCCTTGCGGTCGAGGTCGAGCTGCAGCCGCAGGAAAAGAGCTTCACCGACGCCGAGCTGAAAGCGATCGCCGACAAGGTAGTCGCCGCCGCGGCGAAGCTGGGAGCGGTGCTGCGGGGCTAGGGTCAGCACCCTGGCGCGCCCCGCGCGTCACTGATACTCGACCGTCACCGGAATCCGCCCGCGATAGTCGCCGTCGTCGAGCGCCGCGAGCTGCAGGCGACCGCCGAAGCGGAAACGAAGCCGTCCGTCGGGGCCAAGGCGCGGCGCGGGCGGCAGGTCGGTGACGAAACCGGTGACCGTCGCGGTGCGGCCGCCGGTTCCCGCAAGCTCGACCGCCGCGGGCAGGACGATGCGCAGCTCGGCGCCCGGCGCGCCGCGCACCGTCACCACGCCGCTGACCGCGAAGCCACCGAGATCGGCGAGATCGCCGCTGAGGCGCCGCGCGCCCGATATGGGATCGAGCTCGACCGCGCCGCCCATCGTGCCGACCGCGACGCGGCCCATGTCGAGCTGGGTTTCGATATCGACATGGAGCGGGGTCTCGGTTGGGTCCGACCGTCCGGACGCGGACGGCGAAGCGGCATCCTTCGCGCAGAGCAGGCACTGCGCGGACGCCGCGGACGGCGCGGCGAGGGCAAGCAGCAGGGCAGGGATCGGGCGCATCTTCACGCCTGCCCTTCTGGCACATCATGGTTAATCCGCCGTAAAGCGGCCCCGCCGCATCGACGGCCGGGCCATGCCGCCCTTGCGGCGCGGCGGTGGCGGGCCGATATGACGGGCAGACCGGCGCGCCGACATCGGGCGCGCGCAGAGGAGTTCACGCCATGACCGATCCCAAAGCCGACCGCGACCTCGACCCGATGGCGCGCCATGTGCTGCGCGAAGGCGGCACCGAGCGCGCCTTCACCGGCAAATATGTCGACCATAAGGGCGACGGCGTCTATCGCTGCGCCGGCTGCGGCGCGCCGCTGTTCGACAGCCGCACCAAATATGACAGCGGGTCGGGCTGGCCGAGCTACACCGCCCCCGCGGACGAAGCCGCGGTGACCGAATTGACCGACACCAGCCACGGCATGCTACGCACCGAAGTGCGCTGCGCCGCATGCGAAGGCCATCTGGGCCATGTCTTTCCCGATGGGCCCGGGCCGGCGGGGCTGCGCTATTGCATCAACAGCGCGGCGCTTGACTTCGCGGAGCGCGGGCGGGAAGAGGCGGAAGCTGGCGAGGACTGACCACCGCCGGGGGGCCGACGTCAACGGGCCGCGCCGGCAGGGGCGCGGCGAGGGAAGGAACAGAGGCTTTGCGCCGCGAAAGACAGCAGGCATCGTCGGGTAAATCGTCATCGGGAGGCCAGAAGAGCCGCGGTTCCGGAAGCGCCGGGCCCTCGCGCCTTCGCGTCTGGGTGCGCCGGATCCTCCGCTGGGGCGTGGGCCTCGCGATCGTCGCGCTGGTCGCGATCGCGGTCGCGGTGGGCATCGCGGCGCAGCGCATTCCGAGCTTCGAGGAACTCAAGAAATCGCCCGCCGGGCAGACGGTGCGCATCCACGCCGCCGACGGCACCATCTTCTTTTCGCTCGGCCCCAATTACGGCCGCTGGCTGACGCTGCGCGAGACGCCGCAGGTGATGCAGGACGCGATGGTCGCGGTCGAGGACCGGCGTTTCCGCTATCATCCGGGCGTCGACCCGGTCGGCCTTGCGCGCGCCGGGGTGTTCGCGGTCGAGCATTACGGCAGCGGGCGGCGGATGCAGGGCGCCTCGACGATCACCCAGCAGCTCGCGCGCAACGTCTTCCTGTCGAACAGCTACACCTGGTCGCGCAAGCTGCGCGAGATGGTGCTCGCGATGGCGCTCGAATGGAAATTCTCGAAGGACGAGATTCTCGAGCTCTATCTGAACAAGGTCTATTTCGGCGGCGGCAGCTATGGCATCGACGCCGCGTCGCGGCGCTTCTTCGGCCATAGCGCGACCGACATGTCGCTGTCGGAAGCGGCGGTGATCGCGGGGCTGGTCAAGGCGCCGTCGCGCTATTCGCCGACCGCCGACGCGCAGGCCGCGCTCGGCCGCGCCGGGGTCGTGCTGAAGGTGATGGTCGACGCCGGGGTCATCACCCAGGCGCAGGCCGACGCCGCCAAGCCCGCCGACGTCGAGCTGGCGCAGGAAACGGGCCAGAACAGCGCGCGCTATTTCACCGACTGGGCGCTGCCGCAGCTCGACATGCTGATCGACGAGGGCAATGAGCCGATCGACGTCTATACGACGATCGACCTCGGCATGCAGCGCGCGGCGACCGCGGCGGTGCAGGCCAATGCGCCGCGCGGGGTGCAGGGCGCGCTCGTCTCGCTCGACCGCGACGGCGCGGTGCGCGCGATGGTCGGCGGCACCGACTATGTCGCGTCGAACTACAACCGCGCGACGCAGGCGGTGCGCCAGCCGGGGTCGGCGTGGAAGCTGTTCGTCTATATGGCGGCGCTCGAGGCGGGCTATAAGGTCGACGACGAGGTGGTCGACGAGCCGGTGACGATCGGCGGCTGGAGCCCACGCAACTCGTCGGGCCGCTTCGCCGGGCCGATGAGCCTGCGCACCGCCTTCGCCTATTCGGTCAATACGATCGCGGCCAAGCTGGGAAGCGAGATCGGCTTTTCCTCGGTCGCCAACATGGCGCGGCGCTTCGGGATCACGACGCCGATCAACACCCACCCCTCGATGGTGCTCGGCAGCGCCGAGGTGCGCGTGATCGACATGACCGCCGCCTTCGCCGCGGTCGCGCGCAAGGGCGTGTCGGTCGAGCCCTATGGCATCACCAAGGTGACGACCGCCGACGGCCGCCTGCTCTATCAGCGCAAGCCCGAGGGCGGCCAGCAGCTCGTCGACAGCTGGGTCGCGGCGGGCATCACCGACCTGCTCCAGACCGCGGTCAACACCGGCACCGGCCGCGCGGCGCAGATCGGCCGCCCGGTCGCGGGCAAGACCGGGACGACGTCGAGCAACAAGGATGGCTGGTTCCTCGGCTTTTCGAGCGGGCTGACGACGGGCGTTTGGATGGGCCGCGACGATGCGAAGCCGGTCGGCGGGCTGCAGGGCGGCCGCGCGCCCGCCAAGGCCTTTGCCGATTACATGCGCGTCGCGGTGGCGCGCCGCCCGGTCGAGGCGTTCGATACCGAGGTGAAGCTGCCCGAATGGCAGCTCGAGGAAGACGATGGCGCGATGTTCGGCGCGCCCGAGGATGGCGGGCTGGTCGACGAGAACGGCATGCCGATCGAGCTGCCCGGCGCGGCACCGCCCCCCGAAGGCGGCGACGTCGCGCCGCCGCCCGCCGACGAAGGCCCGGTGCTCAACCAGCAATGGATCGAGGAGCAGACCGGGCGGCGCCCGCCGTCCGACGGTGGTGCGGCGCCCAAGGGGAGCCAGGCCACCCCCGCCAGACCCGCGCCGCCGGTGATCCGCATTCCGCCCGCCCGCACCCCGCAGCGCGATTCGGCGGGCGAGGCAAACTAGGCCGGTCGGAACGCGGCGATCCGGGAGCCCAGCTTCCCGATTTGCCTGAAGTTATATAGTCATATAATAACGTGATTTACACAGCGCCGTCCGACTCTGTATAGGCCGGGGCGGACGGCGAGCGTGCGCGCCCCGCCCGTTCGCCACCTGCCCTGTCACCGGCCAGCGAGGATCGCATGCAGCTCACCCATTTCATCGGCGGCAAGCCCGTCGCCGCCGTCACGCCGTTCGAAAGCCTGAACCCCTCGAACACCGACGAGATCGTCGCCACCTATCCCGCCGGCGGCGCGGCCGAGGTCGACGCGGCGGTCGAGGCCGCCGCCGCCGCCTTCCCGGCCTGGTCGCAGGCGTCGCCCGAACTGCGCTCCGACCTGCTCGACCGCGTCGGGACCGAGCTGTTCGCACAGGCGGCCGCGCTCGGCGAGCTGCTCGCGCGCGAGGAAGGCAAGACCCGCGCCGAGGCGACGGGCGAAGTGCTGCGCGCCGCGCGCATCTTCAAATATTTCGCGGGCGAGGCGCTGCGCCGCCACGGCCAGACACTCGAATCGACCCGCCCCGGCGTCGACGCCGCGACGTATCGCGAGGCGGTGGGCGTGTTCGGCCTGATCACCCCGTGGAATTTCCCGATCGCGATCCCGGCGTGGAAGGCGGCGCCTGCGCTCGCCTTCGGCAATAGCGTCGTCATCAAGCCCGCCAATGCGACCCCGGCGATCGCCCACGCGCTCGCGGCGATCATCCACAAGGCGGCCGACGGCCTGAAGGCACCGGGCGGCATCTTCAACCTCGTGCTCGGCCAGGGCGGGGTCGGCGCCGCGATCGCCGACCATCCCGGCATCGCGGGGGTCAGCTTCACCGGTTCGCAGGCGGTCGGCGCGAAGGTCGGCATGGCCGCGATGGCGCGGCAGGCGCGGGTGCAGATGGAGATGGGCGGCAAGAATCCGCTCGTCGTCCTCGCCGACGCCGATCTGGACAAGGCGGTCGCCATCGCGCTCGACGGCGGCTTCTTCCAGACCGGCCAGCGCTGCACCGCGTCGAGCCGCGTGATCGTCGAAGATGCGATCCACGACCGCTTCGTCGCCGCGCTCGCCGAGCGCGCGCGGGCGCTGAAGGTCGGCGCCGCGCTCGACCCCGATACCCAGGTCGGTCCGGCGGCGAGCGAGCAGCAGTTCGAGCAGAACCGCCATTATGTCGAACTCGCGCAGCAGGAGGGCGGCCGGCTCGTCACCGGCGGCGAGGCGCTGCGGCTCGCGTCGCCCGGCTATTATATGAGCCCGGCGCTGATCGCCGACACCGACCCCGCGATGCGGATCAACCAGGAGGAAGTGTTCGGCCCCGTGGTCTCCACCGTCCGCGTCGGCAATTACGAGGAGGCGCTCGCGCTCGCCAATCAGGGCCAGTTCGGGCTGTCGGCGGGCATCGTCACCACCTCGCTCAAGCACGCGCGCCATTTCCGCCGCAACGTCCGCGCGGGGATGGTGATGGTCAACCTGCCGACCGCCGGGGTCGACTATCATGTCCCCTTCGGCGGCACGCGCGGGTCGAGCTATGGCCCGCGCGAACAGGGTTTCGCCGCGGTCGAATTCTACACGCAGATGAAGACCGTCTATACCGCCGACTGACGGCCACGCCGACGAGGAGGAAGTCATGGCCGATCTTGCGTCACCCTTCGGCCTCTCCGGCCACCATGCGCTGATCACCGGCGGCGGCAGCGGGATCGGCCTCGCGGCGGCGCGCTGCATGCGCGAGGCCGGGGCGGCGGTCACGATCGTCGGCACCGATGCCGCGAAGCTCGTCCGCGCGCAGGCCGAGCTCGGCGACGTATCGGCGATGGCGTTCGACGTCACCGCGGTCGATGCGGCGGGGGATTTCGCGGCGCGCGTCGCCGACGCGCACGGTCCGGTGTCGATCCTCGTCAACAATGCCGGCAACACGGTCAAGAAGCCGCTCGACGCGATGACGCCCGCCGATTTCCAGTCGGTGCTCGACGTCCATGTTTCGGGTGCCTTCGCGCTCACCCGCGCCTTCCTGCCGCAGATCGCCGCGCAGGACGCGGGGTCGGTGCTGTTCACCGCGTCGATGGCATCGTTCCTCGGCATCCCGGAGATCGCGGGCTATTCGGCGGCGAAGGCGGCGCTCGTTGGCCTGACGCGCTCGCTGGCGACCGAACTGGCACCGCGCGGCGTGCGCGTCAACGCGGTCGCGCCGGGCTGGATCGACACGCCGCTGTTCCGGAGCGCGAGCGCGAAGGACCCCGCGCGCGTCGACCGGATCAACCGGCGCATCCCGATGGGCCGCTTCGGCACGCCCGAGGAGATCGGGATGGCGATGGTCTATCTCGCCTCGCCCGCCGCCGCCTATGTCACCGGACAGGTGCTGGCGGTCGACGGCGGGGCGCTCCACGCCTTCTGACCCTAGTCGGCGACGATATCGACCGCCGAGACGATCGGTTCGCCGACCCGCTTCGCAAAATCGATCGTCAGCATCCCGTCCGACACGCTCGCCGGCAGGATGATCGTCGCCGCCTTCAGCTTTCCCTTGCCGAGCGCGAAGGGGTCGACCCCGCGCCGTGCCGCGCCGCCGCTGACCGCGACGTCGAACACGCGCTTGCCCGCGGCGTCCTCGGCCGGCTCGAAGAGATGGAGCGTCACGCGGTAGCGGCCGTTGGCGACGGGAACGCGGTAGGCGGCGATGCCGCTGCGGTAATTCTCGTAGAGCGCGGGCATATCGGTCCCGGTCACCTGCAGCACCGGGTCCTGCTTCTCGCTGCCCGGCGCGGCATAGATCTCGCGGCGGAAGCGGTTGAGCGGCGCGCCCTTGCCGCCCTCGAAATAATTGTCCGAGCCATAGCGGACGCCGCCCACCACCGCGCCGGTCAGCGTGCCGCTGCGGATATGGACGTCGTTCGCGCCGCCGTCGTAGCGCCATTGGGCGCTGTCACGCACCGGGCCGGCCTCGGCGACGAGGGCGTTCGCACCCGCATCAAGCCGGACGGATTTCCACACGCAAACCGCGTCGATGCAATTCGTCCAGCCGATGTCGCGGCCGTTGACCGACAGGCGCACGCGCGGCTGGTTCGAATAGGCGCGCACGTCGACGCTGCGATAGGCGCGGTCGGTGTAGCGCTTGCCGGTCAGGTGCAGCACGGGCACGTCGGTCCGCCACGCGGCCTGGTAGAAATACCAGGCGTCCTTCTTCACCTTGCGGTCGAAGCTGACCAGCCCCTTGGTGTTGACGTCGGTGGTGTCGCCTTCCTCGCGCACCTCGCTCGCGGCGTCGAACATCTGCCAGACCCACGCGCCATAGAGCCACTCGAGCCCCTTGATCTGCGCCCATGAGCGCTCGTGGATATAGCTTTCGATCTCTTCGGGCTGCGGGCGCGACACGTTCATGACCTTGCCGCCATGGACGTTGTCGGTGTGCTGACTGAGCGCGCCGCCGCCGCCATATTCGCCGAGCGAAACGGGCAGGCCGGGGAATTTGCGATGCAATTCGGTCAGATGCGCGTCGAGATCCTCGACCTCGTCGACATAGCCCTTGCCGTACCAGCCGATATAGCGGTTGAAGCCGACGGTATCGGCGATGCCGGTCAGGATCGGCCGGTCGTCATCCTCGCCCGGCAGCGGCTCGCAGCACGTTGCCATCGTCGTCGGGCGCGTCGGGTCCTCGCGCTTGGCGAGCGCGTTCAGCGCCTCCATCAGCGGCCGCGGGTTGGACGGGGTCAGTCCCTTCCAGCTCCAGTTGGTGACCTCGTTGCCGATCGACCACATCGCGACCGAGGGATGGTTGTAATTCTGCCGGATCAGTTCGGTGAGCTGCATCTGGGCATTGGCGAGCATTTCGGGCGGCGTGTCCTTCACCCCCTTGGGCGCGGTCTGGTTGACGAGGCCGAGCTCGGCCCACAGGATCATGCCGGTGCGGTCGGCGAGGTCGTAGAAGGGGGTCGCCTGATTATAGTGCGACAGCCGCACCGTGTTGGCGCCGAGGTCGCGGATCAGCGCCATATCCTCTTCATGGTCGGCCTGGTCGAGCGCCCAGCCCTTGGCGTAGCGGTCCTGGTGGCGGGATACGCCATGGAGCTTGAGCGGCTTGCCGTTGAGAAAAAAGCCTTTTTCGGCGTCGATGGCGATGGTGCGGATGCCGAGCGGCTGTTCGACCCGGTCGATCAGTCGGCCCTTCGCGTCGCGAACCTCGGCCAGGATGCGATAGAGATAGGGATCGGCGAGCCCGTCCCAGCGATGCGGATCGGCGACGCGCAGCCGCGTCTCGTCGCTGGCGACCGCGTCGGCGGCGAGCGGCATCTTGCGATCGCTGCGCGCGACCGCCTTTCCATCGGCGTCGAGGATGGTCACCCGCAGCCGCGCCTCGGCCGCCTTCGCGCCGTCGTTCGCGAGGCGCGTGCGCACGACGACCTCGGCCCCCGCCGCGTCGAGCGCGGCGACATGGCCGTAAACGCCGGGGCCGCCATGATCCATCAGGTCGATGTGGACGGGATCGACGGCGATCTGCGTCACCGGGCGATAGAGGCCGCCGAACATCATGAAGTCGCCCGACAGCGGCACGACATGCCAGGTCGCGCTGCCCGGATCGGGCTTGCTGTTGTCGGTCCGCACCGCCAGCACATTGTCGCAACCGGCCCGCATCGCCGCGGTCGCATCGAGGCGGAAGCGCGAAAAGGCGCCCTCGTGGTGGCCGAGCTTGACGCCGTTCAGCCAGACGTCGGCGACGATGCTCGCCGCGTCGAATTCCAGGAAGCTGCGCTTGCCCGCTGCGGGCGCGCAGAGGGTGCGGCGATACCAGCCCATGCCGCGGTCGGCGTCGATCGTCGCGTCGCGGGCCGTGCCGGGATTGCCGAGCCGGTTCCACGTGTGCGGCACCGCGACCTTCGCCCAGCCTTTATCGTCGAAGCCCGGCTGCACGGGCGATTCGTCGGGGATGCCGAAGTCGAAGGACCAGCCGTCGGCGAGCGACTGCGTCTCGCGCGCCTCGGCGGGCATCGCCGCCGCCAGGGCCAGAACCGAAATCGTCGCGATCCACCGCACATCCATCTCCCGCGTTTCTGAAATATAAGAATCATATATTGATATCTCAGAAACGCCAAGGCATAACGTCGCCCGAAACGCAAAATCGGGGAGACGCGACATGCCGGGCCGAATCGGAACGACAAGCCTTGCGGTGCTGGGCGCCGCGATGCTGGCGCCGTCCGCCGCGGCGCAGACCGAGGGCTTGACGCGCCCGACCGTCACCATCGCGGTATCGCCGGCCGGCAACGACGCCGCCGACGGCAGCGCGGACCATCCCTTTCGCACCCTGACCCGCGCGCAGGTCGCGGTGCGCGACGCCAATGCCAAAGGCGACGTCGTCGTGCGCATCGCCGATGGCGTCTATCGCCTCGACGCGCCGCTCACCCTGACCGCCGCCGACGGCGGGCAGAAGGGCTGGGTCGTTACCTGGGCCGCAGCGCCCGGCGCGAAACCCGTGCTGTCGGGCGGGGTCGCGGTGACGGGGTGGAAGCTCCACGACAAGGCGCGCCATATCTATGTCGCCGACGTGCCGCGCGGTATCGCCAGCCGGCATCTGTTCGTCGACGGCCGGATGGCCGAGCGCGCCGCGGTCGAACTCGACCGCAGCAAGGTCCGCTTCACCAATCAGGGGCTCGAAGTGAACGATCCCGCCGCCGGCGATCTGTCGCGCCTCGGCCGCAACGGGGCGCTCGAACTGGCGGGGCTCGGCCATTTCACCACCCGCTTTTCGCCGGTCGAGCGGATCGAGGGCCGGACGCTGGTGATGAAGCAGCCGGCGTGGGCGAACAATATCTGGGGCTATGACACGCTCGCGCATCCCTATAACCCCGAAGAGGGCAAGCTCTATCTGCGCGGCGACCTCGCCTTCCTGACCCGGCCGAACCAGTGGGTGCTCGATGCCGCGGCGGGCAAACTCTATTACCGTCCCGCCGATGGCGCCGATATCGCGAAGCTCGACGTCGAGCTGCCCCGCCTCGAAAGCCTGCTCCATATCGCGGGCACCTATGACGCGCCGGTGCGCAACGTGACGGTCAGCGGCCTGCGCTTCTCGCACACGAGCTGGCGCGGCCCCAACGGGCCCGAAGGCTATGCGAGCCAGCAGAGCGGGTCCTATCTGACCGGCCGCGCCGCCGCCTATCCCGCCGACCCGCTCGTCACCTGCAAATGGGGCTGCCCCGAGTTCGAAAGCGTGCGCAACGAGTGGTCGCAGATGCCCGCCGCGGTGCAGGTGTCGGCGGCCGAGGGTATCCGCTTCGACGGTAATGTCTTCGCGCATCTCGGCCAATATGCGCTCGGCATCGGCAACGATCCGAGCGCCAATGCCTCGGGCGTCGGGCTGGGCGCGGTCGACGTCGTCGTCTCGCGCAACGTCTTCACCGACCTTGCCGGCGGCGCGATCGTCGCGGGCGGGGTGCGGCGCGACGCGCATCATCCCTCCGACCCGCGGATGACCAACCGCCAGCTCACCATCGTCAACAATCTCATCCGGTCGGTGTCGAAGGATTACAGCGACAACAGCGCGATCCTCTCGACCTATGTCGACGGGGCGCAGATCGTCCACAACGACATCAGCGGCACGCCCTATGACGCGATCGACATCGGCTATGGCTGGGGGATGCACGATGCGGGCGGCAACCCCAATTACCGCACCCGCATGCACGGCTACGACTGGCCGCAGAACAAGGTCTATGAAACCCCGACCACGCACCGCAACGTCGTCGTCGCCTACAACCGCATCTACGACACCAAGACGCATTTCGAGGACGGCGGCGCGATCTACAATCTGTCGGCGAGCCAGGGCACGGTGATCGCCGAAAACCACATCTTCGACCTCAACCGCCGCATCGCCCTCTACCTCGACGAAGGCTCGAAATATATCACGGTGCGGGACAATGTCGTCGCCGACGCCGGCAAGTGGCTCAACATCAACGCGGTGACCCCGGCGGCGAAGATGTGGCTGCGCGTCTCGACCGACAATCTCGCGACCGGCAACTGGCACAACGGCGGCGAGGTCGGCGGCCTGTGGACCGCCTATCTCGACAACCGGATCGAACAGGATCATCCCGTTGCGGGCGATGCCTGGCCGGCCGAGGCGGTCGCGGTGATGGCCAATGCCGGGATCGAACCCGCCGCCGGCGACATATCCTATGGCGACGTCCGCGCCCGCCCCAATCCCTATGTGGGGGCGAAGCAGGGCGAATGACCGGCGTTTCGCGTTCCATGCTCGATCGCGCCGATGTCAGCCGGCGCGCCGCGCTGCTCGGCGTCGCCGCCGCTGCCGCGATGAGCCCGTCGATCGTCCGCGCCACGGGATCGCTGGCGGGTTTCCACGACGTGCGCGACCATGGCGCGAAGGGCGACGGCCGCACGGTCGATTCGGACGCGATCAACAAGGCGATCCTAGCCGCTTCGCGCGCCGGGGGCGGCACCGTCGTGGTCCCGCCGGGCCGCTATCTCTGCTTCTCGATCCGCTTGCAGAGCGACGTCACGCTCGCGCTCGCGGCCGGCGCGGTGATCGAGGCCGCCGACCCCGACAAGCATAGCGGTACCTATGATGCACCCGAAAATTATCTGGAGGAGCAATTCCAGGATTTCGGAATCACCCACGTCCATAACAGCCTGATCTATGGCGACGGCGTCCGCAACGCCGCCGTCGTCGGCCGGGGGATGCTGCACGGGCTGGGGCTCGACCGCGAGGGGCCGGGCGCACACTGGCACGGGGTCGAGGGGTGGCAGTCGGCGAAGGCGCTCGGCCTTTCGCCCAGGGAGTTGCTGCTGCGCGACCCCAGGGAGCAGGCCACGCTGGGCCGCGCCAACAAGACGATCGGGCTGATGAACTGCCGCAACATCCTGCTGCGCGATTTCACCATCCTGCAGGCGGGCCATTTCGGCGTGATCGCCCACGGCGTGACCAACATGACGATCGACGCGCTGACGATCGACACCGACCGCGACGGCATCGACATCGACTGCTGCCGCGACGTGCGCGTGACGAACTGCATCGTCAACGCGCCCAAGGACGACGCGATCGTGCTCAAGAGCAGCTATGCGCTGGGACGCAAGGTCCGGTGCGAGGATATCGCGATCCTCGGATGCAAGACCAGCGGCTATGCGATGGGCAGCCTGCTCGACGGCAGCTATCGCAAGTCGGACTATATGGCCCCCGACAAGATCGGCCCGCTCGGCCGGATCAAGATGGGGACCGAGACCAACGGCGGGTTCCGCAACATATTGATCTCCGACTGCACCTGCGAAGCGAGCCGCGGCATCCTGATCGGCGTCGTCGACGGCGGCATCATGGAGGATGTGGTGGTGTCGGACATCGTGATGCGCGATCCGGTCAACCATCCGCTGTTCGTCCACCAGTCGGGTCGCCTGCGCGCGCCCGAAGGAACGACGATCGGCCGATGCCGCCGCATCCGTTTCGACAATATCAACGTGTCGGGCGCCGACCCGCGCTTTCCGTGCGGGCTGACGGGGCAGAAGGGCTATCCGGTCGAGGATGTGACCTTCTCCAACATCTTCGTCCAGAGCGCCGGCGGCGGCACCGCGGCCGACGCCGCGCGCGTGCCCGAGGAGCGGCCGACGTCGAGCCTCGAGGTTAGCTATCTGCGCACCCTGCCCGCGCAGGGCCTCTATGCCCGCCATGCCGAGCGGCTGACCGTGCGCGGCGTCGAATTCGTGGTCGACAAGCCCGACGCGCGGCCGCTGTTCCTGCTCGACGACGTGCAGGGTGCGACGATCGGCGGCGTGACCTCCGCGCAGCCGCGCGACAAGGCGCTGGTCCAGCGCGGCAGCAGCAACGTGGCGCTCGGCGACGTGCGGACGCTCGGATAGGGAGAATTCCATGACCGGAGTTTCAGATCATATGCTGGCCCGCGCCGACGTCAGCCGGCGCGCCGCGCTGCTCGGCGTCGCCACCGCTGCGGCGATGAGTCCCTCGATCGTCCGCGCTACGGGCGCGCTGTCGGGCTTTCACGACGTACGCGACTATGGCGCCAAGGGCGACGGCCGCGCGGTCGATTCGGACGCGATCAACAAGGCCATCATGGCCGCCTCGCGCGCAGGCGGCGGCACGGTCATCATCCCGCCGGGCCGCTATCTGTCCTTCTCGATCCGGCTGCAAAGCCACATCACGCTGCTGCTCGCGCAGGGCGCGGTGCTCGAAGCCGCCGACCCCACGAAGCATCCGGGACAATATGATCTGCCCGAGGGGGTCTATGAGGAGCAATATGTCGATTACGGGCTCGCCCATTATCACAACAGCCTGATCTATGGCGACGGGGTCAGCGACGTCGCGGTGCTCGGCCCCGGCATGATCCACGGGCTCGGTCTGCGCCGCGAGGGGCCGGGACCGAAATGGCACGGCGTCAAGGGCTGGGTGTCGCCCAAGGCGCGCGGCATGGACCCGCACGAGGCGCGGCTGAGCGATCCCGCCGAGCGCGCCGAGGAGGGCAAGGGCAACAAGGCGCTCGCCTTCAAGAATTGCCGCAATATCCTGCTGCGTGACATCACCATCCTGCAGGGCGGCCATTTCTGCCTATATGCGCTCGGCTGTTCGGGGATGACGATCGACAATCTGCGCGTCGACACCGACCGCGACGGCATCGACATCGACTGCTGCCGCGACGTCAAGATCAGCAACTGCACCGTCAACGCGCACAAGGACGACGCGATCGTGCTCAAGAGCAGCTATGCGCTCGAACGCAAGGTCATGTGCGAGGATGTCACGATCATCGGCTGCAAGACCAGCGGCTATGCGCTCGGCACGATGCTCGACGGCAGCTACCGGCTATCCGACTATCGCGCGCCAGACGATGTCGGCGTGCTCGGGCGGATCAAGCTCGGCACCGATTCGGTCGGCGGCTTTCGCAACATCCTCGTCACCGGCTGTACCTGCGAAAATTCGCGCGGGCTGCAGATGGGGGCGATCGACGGCGGTACGCTGGAGGATGTGACCTTCAGCGACATCACGATGCGCAACATCGTCAATCACCCGATCTTCGTCCGCCTGTCGGTGCGCAACCGCGCGCCGGCGGGCGCCGGCGTCGCGACGGTGCAGCGTGTGCGGTTCGACGATATCAACGTGTCGGGCGCCAACGGCCGCTACGCCTGCGGGGTCGTCGGCATCGAGGACGGGATCATCCGGGACGTCACCTTCTCCGGCGTCCATGTGTCGAGCGAGGGCGGCGGGACGGCGGCCGATGCCGCGCTGGAGCCGCCCGAGCGCCGCAACAGCAGCCTCGAGCCGAGCTTCATGAAGACCTTTCCCGCGCATGGCCTCTATGTCCGCCACGCGCAGCGGATTGCGGCGGTCGATTGCAGCTTCGTCACCGAAAAACCCGACGCGCGGCCCGCGATCCTGTTCGACAATCAGAGCAGCGGTTTCGTCTCGGGCCTGCGGTCGCAGCACGCGCCGGACGAGGCGGTCGTGGCCCGCAATGGCGGCCGGGTGAAGGCGGTCGACACGGTGCAACTAGGCTGATGACCCGACCCCGCCTGCTGGTCACCCGCCGGCTGCCCGACGCCGTCGAGGATCATTTCCGCGCCCATTACGACGTCGAGCTCAACGCGGCCGACACACCGCTCGACGCCGCGGTGCTGCGCGCGGCGATGACGCGGTTCGACGCCATCTGCCCGACGATCACCGACCGCTTCGACGCGGCGGTGTTGGGCACGGAGAAGGCAACGGTGAAGATCCTCGCCAATTACGGCGCCGGCTTCGAGCATATCGACCTCGACGCGGCGAAGCGCGCCGGCATCGCGGTCACCAACACCCCCGACGTGCTGACCGAGGCGACCGCCGATCTCGCCATCCTGCTGATGCTGATGGCGACGCGGCGCGCCGGCGAAGGCGAGCGCGAACTGCGCGCGGGGTGCTGGACCGGCTGGCGTCCGACCCACCTGATCGGCCAGGGGCTGGCGGGCGGGACGCTCGGCCTCGTCGGCTTCGGCCGCATCGCGCGCGCCACCGCGGAGCGCGCGCGCGCCGGCTTCGGCATGAGGATCGCCTATTTCAGCCGCCGCGAAGCCGAGGATGCGGGGGACGCGGTCTTTTACCCGACGCTGGAGGCGCTCGCCCGCGCCGTCGATATCCTGTCGCTGCACGTTCCCGGCGGCACCGAGACGCGACACATGATCGACGCACCGCTGCTCGCCGCGCTGAGGCCCGGCGCGGTTATCGTCAACACCGCGCGCGGCAGCGCGATCGACGAGGCGGCGCTCGCCGCGGCGCTCGCGAGCGGGCATGTCGCCGCCGCCGGGCTCGACGTCTTCGAGCGCGAGCCGGCGGTGCATCCGGCGCTGCTCGCCTGCGACAATGCGGTGCTGCTGCCGCACCTCGGCAGCGCGACGATCGAGGCGCGCACTGCGATGGGGATGCGCGCCGCCGCCAATCTGGAAGCCTGGTTCGCCGGCCGCGAGCCGCCCGATCGTGTCGCCTGACGACGCCCCCGCCATCGCCGCCGCCGCGATCGCGGGCTGGGCGGCGGAGCCGGACGCGCCGCGCCCGCTGGTCGTCGGCCTGTGCGGCGCGCAGGGCAGCGGCAAGTCGACCCTCGCCGCCGCGCTCGCGGATCGGCTGACCGCCGCCGGACACCGCACCGCCATCCTCGCCCTCGATGACCTCTATCTCCCCGCCGCCGACCGCGTCGCGCTGGCGGGCGCGGTCCATCCGCTGCTGCGCGTGCGCGGCGTCCCCGGCACGCACGATCCCGAACTCGGTCTGGCGCTTCTGAGCCGGCTCGGCGAAGCGGGACAGGTCGCCATGCCGCGCTTCGACAAGGCGACCGACGACCGCGCCGCGCCCGCGACCGTCGAGGGGCCGTTCAACGTCATCCTGTTCGAGGGCTGGTGCGTCGGCGCCGCGCCGCAGGCGGCGGACGATCTCGCCCGGCCCGTCAACGCACTCGAAGCCGACGCTGATGTGGGCGGCGTCTGGCGGCGCCATGTCAACGCCGCGCTCGCGGGCCCCTATCGCGCGCTGTTCGGCCGCATCGACCGGCTGATCCTGCTCGCGGCGCCCGGCTTCGATGTCGTGCATCGCTGGCGGCTTCAACAGGAAGAGGGACTGCGCGCGCGCAGGCCCGAGGGCGCGGGCCTGATGGACGCCGCCGCGGTCGCCGCCTTCGTCCAGCATTACGAGCGGCTGACGCGGCACATCCTGGCCGAGATGCCCGGCCGCGCCGACCTCACGCTTTACCTCGACCCCGACCGGCGCGTGATCCGCGCCGACAGCAAGGATATATCCCGATGACGCTTCCCTTCACGCTCGACTGGCTTTCCGACGACTGGCGGGAAGCGCGGCTGCTCGGGCGGATCGAGACCGCCGACGGGCCGACCCCGGTGCTCGTCGAGGGCGGCATCGTCCACGACATGAGCGCGGTCGCTCCGACGGTTTCGGCATTGATCGAAGCGCACGCCTTCGACGCGGGATCCGGACGCGTGCTCGGTCCGCTCGACGATCTCGCGCCAGTGCTGCTGTCGCCTATCGACCTGCAATGCGTGAAGGCCGCGGGGGTCACCTTCGCCCTGTCGGCGGTCGAACGGGTGATCGAGGAACGCGCACGCGGCGACGCCTCGGCGGCGGGCGCGATCCGCGCCGCGCTCGAAGCGCGCGTCGGCGCCAGCATCCGCTCGGTCGTGCCCGGCACCGACGCCGCCGCCGCGCTGAAGGAGGCGCTGATCGGCGAGGGGCTGTGGTCGCAATATCTGGAGGTCGCGATCGGCCCCGATGCGGAAATCTTCACCAAGTCGCCGGTGCTGTCGACCGTCGGCGCGGGCGGCGACATCGGGGTGCGGTCCGATTCGACCTGGAACAATCCCGAGCCTGAGGTCGTGCTCGTCGCGGGCCCCGACGGCCGCGCGGTCGGCGCGACGCTGGGCAACGACGTCAACCTGCGCGATTTCGAGGGGCGCTCGGCGCTGCTGCTCGGCAAGGCGAAGGACAATAACGCCTCCTGCGCGATCGGTCCCTTCATCCGCTTGTTCGGCGACGATTTCGGTATGGACGAGGTGCGCGGCGCGGTCGTCGAGCTCACCATCGACGGGCCCGAGGGCTATCGCCTCGAAGGCCGCAGCGCGATGGACCAGATCAGCCGCGATCCCGAGGAGTTGCTGCGCCAGGCGATGAGCGAGCACCATTATCCCGACGGCTTCGTCCTCTTCCTCGGCACGCTGTTCGCGCCGACGCAGGATCGCGACGAGCCCGGCCGCGGCTTCACCCACAAGGTCGGCGACGTGGTGCGCATCGCCGAGCCGCGGCTCGGCGCGCTGGTCAATAGCGTGCGGACAAGTGCCGCAGCCCCCGCCTGGACCCGCGGCATCGGCGCGCTGATGCGCAATCTCGCACGGCGCGGCCTGTTGGGCTGATGGTGGTGACGTGATGTTTCCTCGATCGTCACCCCGGACTTGATCCGGGGTCCCGCTTTCCGGTCGCTGAGCGGGACCCCGGATCAAGTCCGGGATGACGAGGAGGGGTATCGAACCTCCCAAAGCCAAACTAGCTCTTCTAACTGATATATCTATTGATTGAATTGATCTTTCTGTATATGCTCTCCGCATAACAGCAGAGAGGGTTTTCTGATGGTCGACCTTTTCGGCCGCCGCATGAGCCGCCGCGACGTCGCCGCGCATGGCGGCGCGCTGTCGCAATTTGCGGGCGTGCGCCTGATGACGCTCGGCGACGGGGTCGAGCGCGGCATCCGCATGCTCGAATTCCGCACCGGGACCGGGCTGCGCTTCACCGTCCTCGTCGACCGCGCGCTCGACATCGCCGACTGCGAGCACAAGGGCCGGGCGGTCGGCTGGAACTCGCCCGCGGGCTTCCGCCATCCCGGCCTGCACGACTATGAAGGGGAGGGCGGGCTGTCCTGGCTGCGCTCCTTCTCGGGGCTGATCGTCACCTGCGGGCTCGACCATATCCTGTTCATGGATGACGACGATGCGAGCCATTATGTCTATGGCCCGCGCGAGAAAGTCTCCTCCTCGCTCCACGGCCGGATCGGAACGATCCCGGCGCGGCTGACCGGCTATGGCGAGCGCTGGGACGGCGACGAATGCACGCTGTGGTGCGAGGGCGTCGTCCAGCAGTCGACCGTGTTCGGCGAGGATCTCCACCTGATCCGCCGCATCGAGGCAAGGGTGGGTAGCGACGAGATCCGGCTCCACGACCGGGTCGTCAATCACGGTTTCTACCGCACCCCGCACATGTATTGCTATCATATCAATGTCGGCCATCCGGTACTCGCCGAGGGCTCGCGCTATCTCGCGCCGATCGCCGACACGGTCTGGGCCGCGCACGCCGGCAACGATTATCGGGGGCAGGGCGTGGGCTATCGCACTCTTCCCGGGCCGCAGTTGAATTTCCACGAGCAGGTCTGGCAGCACGAGATGGTTGCCGACGGTGCGGGCGAGGTGCCGGTCGCACTCGTCAACGACGCGGCCGGCCTCGGCTTCGAGGTGGTGACGCGCAAGGAGCAGTTCCCATGCCAGTATCAATGGCAGAATCTGCAGTCGGGCCAATATGCGATGGGCATCGAGCCCTCTACCAACCATGTCCTTGGCAAACCCTTCGCGCGCGAGCGCGGCGAGCTGATCTGGCTCGAACATGGCGACGAGCGCCGCTACGACACGGTGCTGCGCGCCCTCGACGGCGGCGACGCGATCGCCGCCTGCGAGGCACGCATTCGCGCCATCTCACCGCAACCCGACACTGACTATCCCGAACCGACGGGCGATTACCGGCCGATCGCCGGGCGGGAGGCGCGGGCATGAGCGTCGCGGGCAAGACCATCCTTTATACCGGCGCCGCGGGCGGATTAGGACTGCGCTCGACGCAGGCGCTGCTGGCGAAGGGCGCGCGCGTCGTCGCGGTCGACCACGACCCCGCGAAGATCGCGGCGCTGATCGAAGCGGCGGGGGACGACGAACGGCTGCACCTGGTCGCGGCCGACATGTCCGATCTCGACGCCTTCCGCGCCGCGCTGACCGAAGCGAGCGCCGCGACCGGCGGCTTCGACGTCGTGATCAACAATGCCGCCATCTATCCGTCCAAGCCCTTCGACGAATTCACCGTCGAGGAGCATCAGGCGGTGCAGCGCGTCAATGTCGACGCGGGGATCGTCGCGGTGCAGGTCGCGCTGCCGACGATGCGCGCGCGCGGCTGGGGCCGCATCGTCAATATTGCCAGCGTGACCTTCTACGGCGGCTGGGCGCTGCTGTCGCCCTATGTCGCGTCGAAGGGCGCGCTGGTCGGGCTGACGCGGGCGTGGGCGCGCGAGTTCGGCCCCGACGGCATCACCGTCAACGCGATCGCGCCCGGCGCCTTCCCGACCGATGCCGAGAAGATTCATCCCGACCCCGAAGGCTATACGCGCTTCGTGCTCGACCATCAGGCGGTCAAGCGCCGCGGCACCCCCGACGACATCGCCGAAGCGCTCGCCTTCCTCGCCTCCGACGCGGCGGGATTCATCACCGGCCAGACGCTGAATGTCGATGGCGGCTGGGTCATGCATTAGGACCGGCCGCCCTTTGGCCCCCGGCGGCCTGCAAATGGCGACTTTTAGCGCTTCCGGTGCTCACGTGCAGAAGCACGCTGCGCTCCGGGTCGCAAAAAGCCACCATTTTCGACTCGCCGGGAACCAAATTGCGACCGGCCCTGAAACGAGGAAAGCAACGGATCATGGGTATTTTGAGCGGCTATCGGGTTCTCGATTGCTCGATCGCGATGGCGGGGCCGTTCGCGGCGCAGCGGCTGGGCGACCTCGGCGCCGATGTGGTCAAGGTCGAGCCGGTCACCGGCGAATGGCAACGCTATGCCTCGGCGGGCGGCGCGCGCGGCAACCGGATCAAC
The DNA here is from genome assembly GCF_053514865.1 of Sphingopyxis sp. NJF-3. Lineage (NCBI taxonomy): Bacteria > Pseudomonadati > Pseudomonadota > Alphaproteobacteria > Sphingomonadales > Sphingopyxidaceae > Sphingopyxis > Sphingopyxis sp. NJF-3. Next base: position 3,792,731 of record NZ_CM130726.1, on the reverse strand, counting down.
GTCTCCTTCCTCTCGCTCAACCGCAACAAGCGCTCGCTCGCGGTCGACCTCAAGGCGCCCGAGGGCAAGGCGATCCTGCTCGACCTCGTCAAGAGCGCCGACGTCTTCATCCAGAACTACCGCCCCGGCGTCGCGAAGCGGCTCGGGGTCGATTATGAGACGCTGTCGGCGATCAACCCGCGCCTGATCTACGTCTCCATGTCGGGCTATGGCGAGAGTGGGCCCTATGTCGACCGGCCGGGGCAGGATTTGCTGCTCCAGGCGCTGTCGGGCGCGATGCTCTCCGCCGGCCGCGAAAGCGATCCGCCGCAGCCCGCGGGGCAGTTTCTCGCCGACGCGATCACCGCCTATACCGCGTTCGAGGGCGCGCTTGCCGCGCTCCTCCACCGCGAGCGCACCGGCGAGGGGCAGCTCGTCGAGGTCAATATGCTCGATGCGATGACCGCGGTGCAGATGCAGGAAATCTCGGTTCATACGGTCGGCGGCAAGGCGCAGACGCGCTCGGCCGAGCCGCACGCGCACAGCTATATCCGCGCGCCTTATGGCGTGTTCGAGACCGCCGATCATTATATCGTCGTCGCCTTCGCCAGCCTCGACGCCTTCGGCAGGCTGATCGGCGAACCGAGCTTCGCCGGGATGGACGACGAGACCGACAGCTGGGCCCATCGCGACGAAATCTTCGCGAGGACGCGCGAACGGCTGAAGGCGAAAACCACCGCTGAATGGCTCGACATCTTGCTGCCCGCAGGCGTCTGGGCCGGGCCGGTCCACGGCTATGCCGAGCTGGTCGACGACCCGCAGGTCCGGCACAACGGCAGCTTCATCGAATATGACCATCCGAGCGAGGGCAAGGTGAAGACGCCGGGGTTCCCGATCCGTTTTTCGAAATCCCCCTCGACGCTCGACCGTGGCGCGCCGCAGGTCGGCGAGCACAGCCGCGAGATACTGGCCGAGGCCGGGGTCGCCGCCGGCGAGATCGACCGGCTGCTCGCGGGCGGCGTCGTGAAGCAGGATTGAGGCGCGAGCCATGACCGACAATGTTCTTTTCACCGTCGATGGCGCCGTCGCGACGATCACGCTCAACCGCCCCGACAAGCTCAACGCCGCGACCCCCGAAATGGCGAAGGCGATCGTCGCGGCGGTGACGGCGTGCAACGACAGCGATACCATCCGCTGCGTCATCGTCACCGGCGCGGGGCCGAAGGCTTTTTGCGCCGGGTCCGACATTGCGGAACTCGACAGCTATGCGACGCCCTGGGATTTTCGTAACCGCTCCGACTATTGCGACGCGATCCACCGGCTGTTGAAGCCGACGATCGCGGCGGTGAACGGCTATGCGCTCGGCGGCGGGCTGGAAACCGCGCTGTCGTGCGATATCCGCCTCGCGTCGAGCAATGCGCGTTTCGCGGCGCCCGAGATCAAGCTGGGCTGGATCGGCGGCGGCGGCATGGCGGCGATGCTCGCCCATTCGATCGGCCTGTCCAACGCCGCGCTGATGATCATGTCGGGCGACCCGATCGACGCGCAGCGCGCCCTGCAATGGGGGCTGGTCAGCGAGGTGGTCGAGCCCGAGGCGCTGATGGACCGCGCGCGCGAGCTGGCTGCGACCATCGCCTCGCGCGCGCCGATCGCCGCCGAGACCGCGAAGCTCAACCTGCGCGCGGCGGTGTCGATGCCGCTCGACAAGGCCATGGAATATGAGCGCGACCTGCAGGCGATCTGCTTCGCGACTGACGATGCGAAGGAAGGCCGCGCCGCCTTCGCCGAAAAGCGCCCGCCGCGATTCCGCCGGCGCTGAACCCGAGGGAGGGGCGAATGACGATGTGGCGAGCGATGACCGCGATCGCGGTGGCGGCCTTGCCGGCCGCCGCGCCGGCGCAGACGGTGTGGGACAAGCCGAACATCATTTTCCACGTCTCCCCCGACGGCGACGATAAGGCGGCGGGCAGCGCCGCGGCGCCGTTCCGGTCGCTGGAGCGCGCGCAAGCCGCCGTCCGCGCGGCAAACGCCCATCAGGACGTGACCGTCATCGTTCATGGCGGCGTGTGGACGCGAACCGAGCCGCTGGTCTTCACCGCGAAGGATGGCGGGCAGAACGGCTTTGCGGTTCGCTGGCGCGGCGCGGACGACGCGCGGCCCTTGATCACCAGCGGCATCGGCGTCACGGGCTGGACGCTTCAGGACAAGGCGCGCGGCATCTATACGGCCGACGTGCCGAGGGGGACGCCCGCGCGCCAGCTCTGGGTCGACGGCAAGCTGGCCCGGCGCGCCCGCACCGAGATCGACCGCGCCGATGCCCGGTTCGACGCACGCGGCATCAGCTTCACGGGCGCGGGCGCCGATGTCGTGGCGAAGGCGGCGGGCGAGCGGCACGTCGACGTCGAGGCGACCGGTTTCTTCACCCACCGCTTCTCCCCCGTCGAGCGCATCGCGGGCGCGCGACTCGACATGCGCCAGCCGGCGTGGAACAACAATATCTGGGGCTATGACACCATCCCCGACCCCTTTCACCCGGAAGAAGCACGCCTCTACGTCTCCAACGCGCTGGCCTTCCTCGACGAAGCGGGGGAATGGTATCTCGATCCCGAGGCGGGCAAACTCTATTACAAGCCCGCCGCGGGCATGGACATGGCGAAGGCCGACGTCCGGCTTCCCCGCCTGCCGGTGCTGGTCAGCGTTTCGGGAACGGCGCAGCATCCGATCCGCGACCTGACCCTATCGGGGTTCCGCTTTTCCCACACGAGCTGGACCGGCCCATCGCGCGACGGCTACGCCAACCAGCAGAGCGGCACCTTCATCACCGGCCAGTCGAAGGCCTTTCCCGCCGACCCGCTGGGGACCTGCCAGCAGGGCTGCCCCGGGTTCGAGAACGAACGCAACGTCTGGCGCCAGATGCCGGCGGCGGTGCAGGTCTCCGCGGCGCAGCATGTCACGATCAGCGGGAATGTCTTCGCGCATCTCGGCCAATATGCGCTGGGCGTCGGCATGGACGCCAACGCCAATGTCTCGGGCGTCGGACTCGCCACGGTCGACGTCACCGTGCGCGATAATCTGTTCGCCGACCTGTCGGGCGGCGCGATCGTCGCCGGCGGGGTGCGGCCCGATGCCCATCACCCTTCCGACCCTGCGCTGACCAACCGCCAGCTCATGATCCGCGGCAATCTGATCCAGGGGGTCGGGCGCGATTACACCGACAATGCCGCGGTGCTCGCGACCTATTGGGACGGGTCGGTCATCATCCACAACGATATCTCCGACGCCCCCTATGACGGCATCGATATCGGCTTCGGCTGGGGCTATGTCGACCAAGGCGGCAACCCCAATTATCGCGCCCGCCAGCGTGGCTATGATTCGGGCGTCAATCGGGTCTGGGACACACCGACGATCCGCCGCGACGCGATCGTCGCTTTCAACCGCCTCTACAAGGTCAAGCAGGTCGCCGACGACGGCGGGGCGATCTATAATCTGTCGGCGTGCCAGGACTGCGTCATCGCCGAGAACCATATCTTCGACATCGGCCCGCGCGTCGCGCTCTATCTCGACGAAGGGTCGCGCGGCTTCACCGTCCGCGACAATGTCGTCGAGGGCGCGGTCCGCCAGTGGCTGAACGTCAACACGGCGAGCGCCTTTCAGCCGGGCCGCACCAACTCGATGAACAATGTCGCGCGCGGCAACTGGCACGAGGCGGTCAATGTCGGCGGCATCTGGAACGATTATATGAACAACCGGATCGAGGACGATCATGTCGTCCTGTTCGGCAGCTGGCCGGGCGGCGCGCTCCACGTCATGGGCCACGCAGGGCTCGAGGCCGAGAGCAAGGTGCCGTCCTATCTGGACTACGAACCGCGCCCCAAGGTCGGCCTGCCGGCGCCGCTGCCGAACGGCCGCGGCACCTATGGCCGCAACAATCCGAAGACGGCGCCGAAACCCGCCGGCGAGTGAAAGCCGGCGGCGGCGCCTATTTCACGCTCTTGATCGGCAGGACGAAGAAGGATCCGGCATAGACGAAGACGATCGCGGCGATGAACAGGACCGTATAGTCGCCGCCCGAGAGGCTGAGCAGCCAGGCCGCGAACACCGGGCTCAATATCTGCGGGATGTTCACCGCGGTGGTCAGGATGCCGAGGTCCTTGCCGGTCGCCTCGCCATCGGCCTTGGGCAGCACCTGCGTCATCAGCGCCATGTCGACCGACATGAAGGCGCCGTAGCCGATCCCGATCAGCGCCGCATAGATCAGCATCCCCTGCAGCGAAGGCAGGAACAGCGGCACGGTGAGCGCGGCGCCCATGACGATGCTGGAGGCGAAGACGATCGGCTTGCGTCGCCCGATGCGGTCGGAGAGCAGGCCCGAGGTGAAGGCGGCGAACACCAGCGCGAAGAAGGTGATGGTCGACAGCGTCGCGATCGTCTTGTTCGCGTCGGCGAGCGACAGGCCGATATAATCCTGCAGGATATAGAGCATGTAGGTGATCACGCCCTGATAGCCCATGTAGATGGTGAAGCGCCCGAAAAAGGCCCAGGCGAAATCGGGGTGCTCGCGCGGACTGACCCAGAAGCTCTTGAGGAACTCGGACGCGCGGAAGGGCGGCGGCAGCGCCGCGGTGACCCTGGGCTCGCGGTTGATGGCCACGAAGGCGAGGCAGACGACGATGATCGCCCCCGCGAACAACCAATAGGCGAAAGTGATCGTCCCGGCGAGCAATCCGGCGACGATCGTGCCCACCGTCAGGCCCGAGGTCATGCCCGCGCCGACGAAGCCCGACGCGGTGCCGCGCTCGTTCGGCGCGAAGCGGTCGGCGACCACCGTGGTCAGCGCCGCCTGCATCGCATTGAGCGCGATCACGGCGCCGACCCAGAACAGAGTGATCGCCCACAGGCTCGTCATCTGCGGCACCGCGAACAGGCAGAGGCCGCCGACCACCGATCCGGTCACGATCCACGGCGTCCGCCGCCCCCAGCGGGTGCGGGTGCGGTCCGAAAGGGCGCCGGCGATCGGCGTCGTCAGCGTGCTGAAGATCGAGGTGATCGCGAACACCACCGCCAGCCCGCTCGCCTTGTTCGCGGGATCGAGCGCCTGGATCTGATTGGGAAGCAGCACCGCCAGCACCGCCGCATAGAGCGCAAGCAGGACAAAGAAGACCGCGGTCATCGAAACGAGCAGCACCCATTTCCCGCGCCCGCCGACATGGCCGGTCGAGCCTTGCAGAAAGGCGGCCTCTTCGGGCGCGCCGCCGGCATAGGCGGCATTCAGGTCCGACATCGCTCTCTCCCGTCCCCGCGACGCCGTTCCGCCGCGGGTCACACCGTCATGCGGCTTTCCTGATATCCACCCGCTGCTGCACCGGCGCCGCGCCCAGTGCATCGCGGTCCAATATTTCGGGCCGCCGCTCGTCGCGGCGCGCGGCTTCGCTGAGGACGAGGCCGTGCCCCGGCGCGTCGCTGCCGTAGATGAAGCCGTCCCTTATCTCATAGGGCCGTTCGACCATATGCTCGAAATTCTGGAAGCTGTATTCGACCCAGGCAACCTCGGGCAACGCCAGCGCCATGTTGACGCCAACCTCCAGGAAGCTGTTGCCCATCGTCACCTCGACCCCCATGTCGGCCGCGAGCCAGCCGATCCGCATCACGTCGGTGACATGGCCATGGACGTTGAGCATGTCGGCGCCGCCCGCCTGGATCAGCGCGCGCTTGCCCGATACGTCGAGATATTCGCCCGAATTGAGCTGCGTCTCGCCGAGCGCGCCGCGCAGCATCCGAAGGCCCTCGAAATCCGAGCGCAGGATCGGATCCTCCATCCAGTAGATCGCATGGCCCGCACGGCGCATCGCGGCGATGTTCTGAAGCGTCTGCCTGGGCGACCAGGCTTCGTTCGCGTCGATCATCACGGCCGCGTCCTTGCCGACCGCGCGTTTGAGCAGGTCGAGGCGGTGGATGTCGCGGTCGAGTTCGGGGTGGCCGACCTTGATCTTGAACGCGGTATAGCCCTGCTCGGCGGCGGCGGCGAACAGCGCGCCGAAATCCTCGTCGGACAAATGGAAATCGAGCCCGCTCGCATAGGCGCGGACGCGGTCACGGCGCGCGCCGAGCATCTTCCAAAGCGGAAGGTCGGCCGCCTTCGCCGCCAGATCCCAGATCGCCTGCTGCAGCGCTTCCTCGAAGGGCACGCTCATCCGGCGGATATTGCCGCCGCGCGGCCGACCGACCCGGTGCGCGAGCGCGAGCGCGCTTTCGCCTTCGAGCGCCGGCCAGGCCTCGCCGCGGAACACGCGTTCGAGTTCGGCCTCCGCGGGGAGGGGATGGAAGAGCGACTGCACGAAGCCGAGGCCGGTCCGCCCCGCCGAATCGACCAGTTCCAGCGCCGCGACATGGACGTCGTCGGCGCGCACCTGGCTGTCGCCGATCACCCGATCGCGGGCAAACTGAAAGCGGGTAATGCGAAAGTCGACTATGGGCATATTCGGTGCTACCATCTTCCAGATGCCAAACGTGAAATATCAATGATAGGGATTAGATATGACAGATGGGGGCAAACGGCAAGCTGGATTCGTCACCGAAGCGGCTGAAGCCGGTGGGGAGCGCCCCGCGAACGGCGAACGGCTCAGCGACGTCGCCTATCGGGCGATCCTGCAAGGTTTGTTCGACCAAAAGGTGCCCGCGGGCGCCTTCGTCTCGCAGAACGATCTCGTCCGCCTGCTGGGCATTCCGGTGCAGCCGTTGCGCGACGCGCTGCGCGTGCTCGAGGCCGAAGGGGTGCTCACCATCCACCCGCGCTCGGGCATCCAGTTCCTGAAACCCGACCTCGAACTCGCGCGGAGCACCTATCAGTTCCGTTCGATCATCGAGCGCGCGGCGGCGCGGCGCTATGCCGAAACCGGCGACGCCGAAAAGGCCCGCGAACTGATCGCGGGTCACAAGGCGCTGATGACGCGGATCGAGAAGGAGGGGCTGACCGACGGCGCGCTCGAGGCGCTCGAGGTGCTCGAGGTCGGGCTGCACGGCAGCATGATCGCCAATATGAACAATCCGCTGATCGAGACGACCGCGCAGCGGCTGAAGAATTACGTCACGCTGATCCGTCTCGACCGGCTCGTCACCGCGCCGCTCGCGCTGCGGACGCTGGGCGAGCATCTCGAAATTCTCGAAGCCTTCGTCGCCCGCGATCCCGACCGCGCCGAAGCGGCGATCGCGTCGCATTTCCAGGCGGCGTTGCAGCGCATCCTGGGGATGTTCTGATCGGCCTGCCGCCTTGCCTTGTCGTCACCCCGGACTTGATCCGGGGTCCGCTCAGCGACGCCGAAAAAGCAGGGCCTCGGATCAAGTCCGGGGTGACGAAGCGGATAATGTCACGCGCTGCTTTCCGCTTCATCCATCTGAAATATGAATTGAGATTTTTGACATATCAGACTAGGTGCAGGCCATGGATAACGCACCTGCCGCCCACCGCTTCGACCAGGCGACGCTCGGCCGTCTCGGCTTCGGCGCCTCCACGCTCGGCAATCTCTATCGGCCGATAAGCGACGCGGCGGCGGTGGCGACCGTCCGCGCTGCACTCGACGCCGGAATTACCTATTTCGACGTTGCGCCGCACTATGGCTTCGGACTCGCCGAAAAGCGGCTCGGCACCGCGCTCGCCGAGGCGGACCCCCAGGAAAGCACCATCGTCTCGACCAAGGTCGGGCGCCAGCTCGACCCCGTCGCGCCGGGCACCGACCTGTCGGCGGTGCGTCAGGCCTTCGTCTCGCCCGAGCCCTATGAAAGCGTGTTCGACTACAGCTACGACGCGGTCATGCGCTCGTGGGAGGACAGCCGGCGGCGGTTGCGGCGCGAGCGCATCGACATCCTCTATGTTCACGACATCGGCCGCTACGCGCATGGCGACGCGCATCCGCGCCTGTTCCGCGAGCTGATGGACGGCGGCTATCGCGCGCTGCGCGAGCTGCGCGACGGCGGCGCGGTCGGCGCGATCGGGCTCGGCGTCAACGAATGGCAGGTGTGCGAGGAAGCGCTCGCCGCCGCCGATTTCGACATGATGCTGCTCGCCGGACGCTATACGCTGCTCGAACAGGGGGCGCTCGACAGCTTCCTGCCGCTGTGCGCGGCGCGCGGCGTCCGGCTGGTCATCGGCGGTCCCTACAACAGCGGCATCCTCGCGCACGGCGTGAAGGGGCCGGAGCCGTTCCACTACGAGTATCAACCCGCCTCGCCCGAAATCGTCGCGCGCGTCGCGGCGATCGAGGCGCTGTGCGACGCCCATGGCGTGCCGCTCGCCGCCGCCGCGTTGCAATTCCCGCTCGCCCATCCGCAGGTCGCCTCGGTGATCCCCGGCATGAACAGCGCCGCGCGCGTTGCCGAGGCGGTCGCGCTGACCGAGCGGAAAATTCCCGCGGCCTTCTGGGCGGACCTGCGCGCCGCGGGCCTGATCCGCGCCGACGCTCCCACCCCTGCCTGAAACCCGAAGGGGAACGCGAATGACCCGCCGCATCTGCCTCGCGCTCGATCTCGTCGACGATGCCGAACTGATCGCCGACTATGAACGCTGGCACCGCCCCGGCGAAGCCCCGGTCGAGATCGTGCGCTCGATCCGCGAGGCGGGGATCGCCAATATGGAAATCTATCGGGCAGGCAACCGCCTGTTCATGATCATCGACGCCGAGGATCGTTATTCGGACGAAGCGAAGGCCCGCGCCGACGCCGCCAACCCGCATGTGCAGAAATGGATCGCGCTGATGCAGCGTTTCCAGCAGCCGATCCCGGCCGCGGGGCCCGACGGGACGTGGATGGCGATGGACTGCATCTATCGCCTGACCGACCACCTCGACTTCCACGCCATCGACCGCTGACGGCTGGTTGCGCGGCATCGCTCGCCCCTCGAAAGAGGCGGTCATGCCGATTGCAAACGCAAGCGAGGACGCCTGCTTTGGGGGAGAGAGCGGGTGTTTCCATCCCATTGTGCACCCCCGCGAAAGCGGGCGCAGGGGGTTCTCGCAAAGCACATAGTCGCAAAAAAAGAGGGGCCTTCCGACATGCGGAAGACCCCTCGGTGCTAGGGGGCGGCCGTGAGGGTGGCCGCCGGGAGGATCGGGTCAGAATTTCGCGCGCACGCCGAACGACAGCCGCCGGCCGGTCATGCGATATTCCTTGGTGCGGTCGGGCGTCATCGAATAGAGGAATTCCTTCGAATTCGTCAGGTTGAGCCCGTCGGCGAAGATCGTGAAATTGTCGGTCAGATCATAGGACAGGCTCGCGTCGAGCTGGCCGTAACCGTTGAAATATTCCTGTTCGCTGTTGCGGCCCACCGCGGTCTGCAGGAAGTCGTCGCGATAGGTGTAGGCGACGCGGGCCTGGATCCCGTATTTCTCATAATAACCGACGAGGCTGTAGGAATATTTGGACAGACCCTCGAGGCTGTAGGTCGCCCCCGCCACCACGCTCGGATAATTGGCGTTCGACTTGGTGTAGTTGAAGCTGGTCTGGACGCCGAAGCCGTCGAACGGCGCCGGCAGCCAGTTGGCGAAGGACTGGCGATAGCCGAGCTCGAAGCCCTTCACCGTCGCCCCGTCGCCATTGCCCGGCACGGTGACCTGGAATTTGATCTGGTCGACCTGCTGCTCGGTCGTGATCTGCGTCACGAAGCTGTCGATCTTCTTGTAGAAGACCGCCGCGTTGAGCAGCGATGCGGGCGCGAAATACCATTCCACGCCAGCCTCGGCCTGCCACGCGCGGAAGGGCTGCAGGTCGGGGTTGCCGCGACGGATCGTCTCGTTGCCCGGATTGGTCTGGATCGACTGGCGCGGCGACAGGTCGGTCAGCGTCGGACGGGTCATCACCTTCGATCCCGCGAGGCGCAGCACCAGATTGTCGGTGACGTCGAGCCGCACGTTCAGCGACGGCAGCCAATCCTGATATTTGCCGCGGAAGCTGACCGGGATGATGTCCGACACGACGATGTCGTTCTGCCCCGTCGGATTGCCGTTCTGGTCGACGCGCGGCTTGGCGCTCAGCACGGTGCGCGACGCCCCCGACGAGGTGTAGTCGGTGTCCTCGAAGCGCACGCCGGCGTTGACCGCGAGCCGCATGCCGCCAAGCTCGGTGTCGAGCGACGCCATCAGATAGGCGGCGCGAACGCTTTCGTTGATGACCGACGAGGCCGAAGCCGAGCGCACCGCGGGATCGAACGTGATCCCGTCTTCCGCGGCATATCCGTCGACGACATTCACCAGCTCGCGCGGATCGTAGATGATCCAGTCGTGCAGGATATTGCCGTCATAGCCGCTGAAGAAATCGCGGTTGGTCGACTGGAACAGCGATTCGGGCAGCGCGCGGTCGGAGCCGCAATAGGCGCATTGCTGGCCGAAGGGCATTTCGAAGCCGTTGATCGTCTTGATCCGCGACGAGGCCATGAAGCCGCCGGCCAGCGTCAGGTCGCCGCCGCCCGGATTCCATTCGAGGTCGCCGCGATACTCCTGGATCTCGTCGTCGGCCTCCGCGCCGCCGCCCCAGATATAATAGTGCGCGGTCAGTCCCTGCGGATTGGTCGCCGCATTGGCGTAATTGGGGCTGTCGAAGCCATAGTCGTAGATCGGGCTGCCCGAGCGGCGGTCGAACCAATGGTCGATGTTCTTGCGGCGGATCGTCGTGAACAGATTATTCTCGCCCCCGCGCTTGCGCGCGTTCGACAGCGACATGTCGAGCCGGACCTTCAGATCGTCGGTCGCCTGCCAGTCGACGTTGACGCCGAGCTGGTCCGTCGTGACGTCGCGGTCGTCATATTGGATAATCTCGTCGACGAAGCCGCCGGCATAGCGCTGATACACCGCTTCGCCGCCGGTCTGGACGCCATTGACGACGCTGCCGCCTTCGACCACCTGCTCGACCAGCGTGCCGCCCGAAAAGTCGTAGGCGAGGCCGGTCTGCTGCTCGATGAAGCGCGACTTGGTGTAGAGGCCGTCGATCGTGACCGTGAAGCGATCCGACGGACGAAGCTGGATCGCGCCGCTCAGCCCCCAGCGCTTCAGGTCGCGCTCAAAGAAGAAGGGCGAGAGATTCGAGGGCATCGAGACATTGGCGAACGGTTCGACGTCCGGCCCGATCCGGGCACCATTGACGCCGCCGGCCCGATAATAGGAATCGGTGCTCGACCGGCGGACATGGCCCGCGCCGATCGTGAATTCGTCGTCGCGGTTCTTCTGCTTTGCCCACACCGCCGACAGCGAGACGCCGAAGCTGCCGGCGTCGTTGCGCCAGCTGCCGACCGCGGCGACCTCGGGATTATATTTGTCTGACAGCTCGGACCATTGCAGCGTGCCCGATCCGGCGAACTTGAACCCCGCGGGCTGATCGAGCGGCCGCATCGTGCGGATGTCGACCGTCGCGCCGATCGAGGCGCCGTTGATGTTGGCCTGCGGCGATTTATAGACGTCGGCACCCGAAATCACTTCGGACGGCAGGACGTCGAACGAGAATTCGCGGCCGTTGTTGTCGGTGGCGAGGGTGCGGCCGTTGACGGTCACCGCGTTGAACTTCGGCCCGAAGCCGCGGACGGTGACGAAGCGGCCTTCGCCGCGGTTGCGCTCGATCGTCACGCCGGCGATGCGCTGGAGCGATTCGGCGACATTCTGGTCGGGCAGCTTGCCGAGATCCTCGGCGACGATCGAATCGACGACCGCGATATTCTCGCGCTTGAGGTCGATGGAGGCGCGCTGGCTGGCACGGATGCCGGTGACGACGATCGCATCACCCTGTTCTTCGGCCGCCGGCTGCGCCGCATCGGGCGACTCGGTCTGGGCCAGCGCGGCCGTCGACAGACCAACGCTCAGGGCCGACACGGCAATGCCGCCGGTCAGGATGCGCTTGAAAACAGACATGAAAACCTCCTCCACGGGAAAACGGCAGCGTCGTCAGAAATCGCACCGCCCTTATCTGATATTTCAGATACAGCAATTGACATGACAATGGCAACAGATTTTCGACATTCGGGATCGAAAAAATGGCGGGCGACCGGGCGCGAAAAAGGCAAACGCGCGCGGCACTGCCAATGGGTGACCGCAGTCGTCCGCCTTAGTTGTTAGTATTATTATATTTTCGGCGCATGACCCGTCCGTTTCCCGGCGGCGAAGCGGGCCTCAGCGCTCCACGGCGACGGGATCGAGTCGCGGCGACAGGAGGTGAACCGCGATCAGCGCGACGAAATAGGCGCTGCCCGCCACCGCGAAGAGCGGCGTGTAGGTGCCGAGATGGTCGAGGACGAAGCCCGCATATTTCGCCATCAGCATCCCGCCGATCGCCCCTGCGGTGCCGCCGATGCCGATCACCGATCCGACCGCCGCGCGCGGGAAGACGTCGGAGGGCAGCGTGTAGAGATTGGCCGAAAAGGCCTGGTGCGCCGCCGCCGCGACCCCGATCACCAACACCGCCAGCCACAGATTGTCGATGCTCTGCGCGAAGAAGACCGGGAGCACCGCGATCGCGCTGACCAGCATTGCCGCCTTGCGGGCATAGTTGACGCTGCGACCCGCCTTCATCAGCCGCGACGACATCCACCCGCCCGCGACGCTGCCCACGTCGGAAAGCAGATAGACGGCGACGAGCGGCGGCCCGAAGCTCAGGAGGTCGAGGCCGTAGCGGTCGCCGAGATAGCCCGGCAGCCAGAAGAGGAAGAACCACCAGATCGGGTCGATGCAGAATTTGCCGATCGCATAGGCCCAGGTCTCGCGCACGCGGATCAGCCGCCGCCACGGCAATTGAACCACGGGGTCGACGGGGTCCTGCTCGATCCAGGCGAGCTCGCCGGGGGTCAGCTTCGGATGCTCGCGCGGGCGGCGATAGAGCCCCCACCAGGCGAACAGCCAGACGAAGGCGGCGATGCCGGTGACGACGAACGCCATCCGCCAGCCATAGGCGACCACCAGCCACGGCACGAGCAGCGGGGTGACGATCGCGCCGACATTGGCGCCGGCGTTGAAGATGCCGATTGCCAGCGCGCGCTCCCTGGCAGGGAACCATTCGGTGACCGCCTTGATACCGGCGGGGAAATTGCCCGATTCGCCGATGCCGAGGCCAAAGCGCGCGAGCGCGAACTGGGTCACCGACATCGCGCCGCCGTGCGCGATATGGGCCAACTGCCAGATCACGAAAGCGACCGCATAGCCCGCGCGCGCGCCGATGACATCGACGATGCGCCCGAAGCCAAGATAGCCGATCGCATAGGCGGCCTGGAACCAGAAGATCACATTGGCGAAGTCGGTCTCGCTCCAGCCGAGATCGGCCGACAGCACCGGCTTGAGCACGCCGATCATCTGGCGGTCGATATAGTTGATCACCGTCGCGGCGAAGAGCAGGGCGACGACGACCCAGCGATATTGCCCGGCCCGCGCCGCGGCCCTTTCGATCGTCTCATTCTCCTGCGTGGCCATCGGCGATCCTTCCCTTATATGTTTATCGGTGACGCGATCGTGCGGATCGCGTCAGGCAAGCGTCCCATAGGGGTCCGGCCCTTCGATCCGCTGGAGCGCGGCAAGCACGGCGCCGCGCCACGCCTCATCGTCGACGAGCGTGCGCGGAAACAGGTCGAGCGCGAGCAGGGCGTCCGCCAGCGACGCCGCATCGCCCGCCGCCCGCCCGATGTCGGCGAGGCGCGGCGCGAGCGGATCGACGATCGGCTCGCCGCGCCGCGCCATGCGGCGGACGAAAGCCATCCACGCAGCGACCGGCACCGCGAGCCGCGCGACAGGTCGCCCGGCGGCGCGCGCCTCCTCGGTCGTGTCGAGCAAGCGGTAGGGCAGCTTCTGGCTGCCGTCCCACGCGATCTGGCTGAGCAGGTGGCGGATCGCCGGGTTGCGGAAGCGGTCGAGCACCGCGCCGGCATAAGCGGACAGGTCGAGCCCCGCGGCGGGGGCGAGCGAGGGGATGATGTCGTCGCGCACCAGCCGCTCGGCAAAGGCGGCGAGGCGCGGATCGCCCATCGCGTCGGCGACGCTGTCGTGCCCGAGCGCGAGGCCGATATAGGCAAGGCTGCTGTGCGCACCGTTGAGGATGCGCAGCTTCGCCTTTTCATAGGCCGCGACGTCACCCGTCATCTGCGCGCCAGCGCCGGCGAGATCGGGGCCGCCAGGCAGGTCGAAATGCTCGATCACCCATTGGGTGAAGCCTTCGCGCTGCACCGCCGCCGCGTCTTCGACGCCAAGCAGGCCGCGCGCGCGCGCCAGATGCGCAGCGTCGGTCGCGGGGGTGATCGAATCGACCATCGTGCTGGGAAACGCGACCTCGCCCGCGATCCAGTCGGCGAGCGCCGCGTCGAACTGGCGCGCGAAGAGTGCGGCGGCGGCGCCCAGCTTGGCGCCGTTGCCGTTCATATTGTCGCAGCACAGCACCGCAAAGGGCGCCGTCCCCGCCGCGCGCCGCGCCGCGAGCCCCGCAACGATCCAGCCGACGATGCTGATCGGCGCGGTGCGATCGGCGAGGTCGTGGACGATGTCGGGGTGCGACAGGTCGAGCGTGCCGTCGGCGGCGAGGCAATAGCCCTTCTCGGTCACCGTGCTGGTCAGCATCCGCACCTCGGGATCGGCGAGCAGGCGGTGGACCCGCGCATCCTCGCCCGGCCGCACGAAGGCGCTGTGCGCGGCGATCGCGCGGATGCCCGTCTCGCGGTCGAGCGTCGTCAGGCTGTAGAGCCCGTCCTGCTGCGCCAGCGCATCGACGGTCCCCGCCGAGCGCAGCGACACTGCGGCGATCCCCCAACGCGGATCGCTGCCCAGCAGCGTATCGACATAGCTCGCCTGATGCGCGCGGTGGAACGCGCCCGGGCCGAAATGGACGATGCCGGTGCGGATCGCGGCTGGATCATGCCCTGGCCGCACGACCGAAAGGGGAAGCGCCGCAAGCGCGGCGCGCGACAGGCGGGTCACAGCGTCACCCCGCGCTTCCAGATCGCGATCTCGCGTTCGCCGTTGCGCTCGGCGGCGGTCTCGCGCCCCGATGCGACCTCGGCGACCAGCCCGAGCAGCGCCGCGGCGCCCGCGTCCATCCCGCCGCCCAGCACCTGCCCGCCGTCGAAGTCGATCCAGCCGGGCTTGCGCGCCGCGAGTTCGTGGTTCGACGCGACCTTGATCGTCGGCACCGGAAAGCCGAGCGGAGTCCCGCGCCCGGTCGTGAACAGAATCACCGTCGCCCCCGCCGCCGACAGCGCGGTCGAGGAAACGGCGTCGTTCCCCGGCGCCTCGAGCAGGGTCAGCCCCGGCTTCGATACACGCGCGCCATAATCGAGCACGTCGGTGACCACCGCGCGCCCTGCCTTCTGCACCGCGCCGAGCGACTTTTCCTCAAGCGTCGTCAGCCCGCCCGCGATATTGCCCGGCGACGGATTTTCGGAGACCGGCTCGCCATGCGCGGTGAAATAGGTCTTGAAGCCGTCGACCAGCCGCCCGATCGCATCGAAGGTATCGCGATCGGCGGCGCGCGCCATCAGCAGATGCTCGGCACCGAAAATCTCCGGGATCTCGGTCAGGATCGCCTGGCCGCCGGCCCCGGTCACCGCGTCGCTGATCCGCCCGACGAGCGGGTTGGCGGTCAGGCCGCTGAGGCCGTCCGACCCGCCGCACTTGACCCCTATGACGAGCTTGCCGAGCGGCAGCGGCTCGCGCGTCGCGGTCGCCGCGACGTCGACGAGCTCGTCGACCAGCGTCAGGCCTTCCTCGATCTCGTCGCCCGCGCTCTGCGCGCGCAGGCTGCGCACGCGGTCCCGCGCCTCGGGCGGGATCGCCTCGATCAGCCGGTCGATCTGGTTCGATTCGCAGCCGAGCCCGACGAGCAGCACCCCGCCGGCATTGGGATGTGCGGCAAGCGCCGCGAGGATCGCGCGCGTGCCGTCGAGATCGTCGCCGAGCTGCGAGCAACCGAAAGGATGGGTGAAGGCGTGCACCCCGTCGACCCGGCCGCGATGCCGCCGGTCTGCCGCTTGGGCGATCTTCGACGCGGTGCGCGCGACGCAGCCGACAGTCGGCAGCACCCAGATCTCGTTGCGTGTCGCCGCCCGCCCGTCGGCGCGCAGATAGCCCATGAAAGTGGGCGGATCGGCAAGCGGCGTGGCGGGGTCGGCGGCGGGGCGATAGGCATGGGCGCCGTCGGCGGTCAGCGCCGTCGCCATATTATGGCTGTGAACATGCGCCCCGCGCGCGATCGCCGTCTTTGCCGTGCCGATCGGAAAGCCGAACTTGATCACCGGCGCACCGGCGGCGATGTCGACGACCGCGATCTTGTGCCCGCGCGCGACCGGTTCGGTCAGCGTGACTCCGCCCGCGACGTCGAGCCGCTCGCCGGCGCCCAGGTCACGTAGCGCGGTTGCGACCGAATCGCGGGGATCTATGAAAATAGCGGCGTTCGCAGTCATGGGCGGCTGAGCATCCTTGCCTTTTCCGGCTGACTTGTCTTCAATAGAAAACGGTGTCATATATATCAAAACGTCAATGTTATATATCACCATATGATCCGCGCCTGCAAGCACGCTTCGGAGCGGATCGAAATATGCGAGGACGAGCGGCCCCTGTCGCCGCTGCCTTCGCCATGCGCTATAGTGGGAAAAGGACGACGATGGCAAAGCCGCTGAACATCAGCCCCGACCGCCTGTTTCCGGCCGAAGGCAAGACGCGCGACATCGCGCGCGCGCTCTATGCCGAGGTGAAGGCGCTGCCGATCGTCAGCCCGCATGGCCATACCGACCCCGCCTGGTTCGCGACCGACGCCAACTGGTCGAACGCGACCGAACTGCTGCTCGCGCCCGACCATTATCTCTATCGCATGCTCTATAGCCAGGGCATCGCGCTCGACGCACTGGGCGTGCCCGACCGCAATGGTCCGCCCGCGACCGACCCGCGCGGGGCGTGGCGACTGTTCGCCGCCAATTTCCACCTGTTCCGCGGCACACCGTCGCGGATGTGGCTCGATCATGTCTTCGCCGATGTCTTCGGTTTCGACGTCGCGCTCGATGCCGCGACCGCCGATCATTATTACGACCGGATCAACGAAAGCCTCGCGAGCCCCGCCTTTCGCCCGCGCGCGCTGTTCGACCGCTTCAACATCGAACTGCTCGCGACGACCGAAGGCGCGCACGAGGACCTCGATAATCATGCCGCGATCCGCGCTTCGGGCTGGGCAGGCCGCGTCGTCACCACCTATCGCCCCGACGCGGTCGTCGATCCCGAGCATCACGACTTTGCCGCCGCAATGCGCCGCTTCGGCGAGTTGACCGGCGAGGATGTCGAAAGCTGGTCGGGCTATCTCGCCGCGCACCGCAAGCGCCGCGCCGATTTCCGCGCCGCCGGCGCGACCGCGACCGACCATGGCCACCCGAGCGCCGCGACCGCAAACCTGTCGCCCGCGGAGGCCGAGGCGCTGTTCGGCAAGATCGTCGGCAGCCGCTGGACCCCGGCCGATGCCGAGCTGTTCCGCGCCCAGATGCTGACCGAACTCGCCGCGATGAGCGTCGAGGACGGCATGGTGATGCAGATTCACCCCGGCGCGTGCCGCAACCACAATCACAAGCTGTTCGAAAGCCACGGCCGCGACAAAGGCTGCGACATTCCGATGCGCACCGACTATGTCCATGCGCTCAAACCCCTGCTCGACCGCTTCGGGACCGAGACGCGGCTGTCGATCATCCTCTTCACGCTCGACGAATCGACCTATGCGCGCGAGCTCGCGCCGCTCGCCGGCCACTATCCCTGCCTCAAGCTCGGCCCCGCCTGGTGGTTCCACGACAGCCCCGAAGGCATGCGCCGCTTCCGCGAGATGACGACCGAAACCGCCGGCTTCTACAACACGGTCGGCTTCAACGACGACACGCGCGCCTTCCTCTCGATCCCCGCCCGTCACGACGTCGCGCGGCGGGTCGACTGCGCCTTCCTCGCGCGCCTCGTCGCCGAGCATCGCCTCGCCGACTGGGAAGCCGCCGACGTGGCGCACCAGCTTGCCCACGGTCTCGTCCGCAAGGCCTATAAGCTCGACGACCCGGCCTTCGCGCCGCGCGCGGTCGAGCCCGGAATCGCGGTTCCGGCATGACGGCGCCCTTGCCCCGGCCGGGCCTCATCGCGCGCGGATAGATAAGAGAGAATCTGCGGGGGCGCCTAGCTCGCGAAACGATAGCGGTGCAGCCCACGGCCCTCGCGCCGCAGCCACGCCCGCGCCGCGGCGACGTCGCCGTCGTGGAGCGCATCGACCAGCGTGTGGAAGGCCGGGCCGTGGTCCATATGGCGCAGATGCGCGACCTCGTGCGCGACGGTCGCGCGGCGGACATGATCCGGCGCCATGATCAGCCGCCAGCTGTAGCGCAGGTCGCCGCCGTGGGTGCAGCTGCCCCAGCGGCTGCGCGGATCGCCGATGCCAACGCGCCCGACGCGCAGCCCGGCCGCCGCCGCGATCTCACGGCTTTCGCGCTCCATCAGCGCGAGCGCCTCGGCTTTCAGCCAGCGCTCGACGCGGCGGCCGACGGTCTCGACCGGGCCGCCGAGGGCCAACGCGTCGTCGGTCGCGCATAGCGCGCGCGGGCGCGCCGGGTCCCAGTCGATGCGCCGCTCGACCCCGAACAGCGGCACGCGCGCGCCGGGTCCGACGATCACCGGCGCCACCGCCTTGCCGACCTGCGCCGCGATCCAGTCCTGTTGTTCGCCTGCCCACTGGAGCGCCTTGGCGCTGCTCGCGCGGCGCGGCAGCGTCAGCCGCAGCTCGGCGCGCGCGGCGTCGAAGACGAGACGGTAGCGGCGCGCGCGCGCATGGGGAACGAGGCGCACCGGCCACGCTTCGTCGCCGATCCGGATGTGCGGGCCATCGGCCGTGAAGCGCGCGTCAGACGACACGTTCCACCAGATGATTTTCGAGCGGTCCCGCGACGTCCTCGCTCACCGTCCAGCCGACGATCGATTCGCCCGCGCGGTGCACCGCGCCCCGGTCGCCGCAGACCAGATAATGCCATTCGGGCAGCGGCCGCCCCTCGGCGCGCAGCCGATAGGCGCAGCTTTGCGGCAGCCATTCGATGTCCGCGACCTTGCCCTTGGTCAGCGTCAGGCAGTCGGGGACGTGGCGGCGGCGATGCCTGTAATCGCCGCAGCGCGCGGTCGAAAGATCGAGCAGGCGGCACGCGACGTTGGTCGGATAGATGCGGCCCGTATCCTCATCCTCCAGCTTGTGCAGGCAGCACTTGCCGCAGCCGTCGCACAGCGCCTCCCACTGGCCGGCGTCGAGGCTGGCGAGCGGCGCTTCCCAAAAGGGGCGCCCGGCGGCCCCTACTTCACCCATTTCGCCAGCTCGGCGGCGACCTTGTCGGGGGCGCCCTCGTCGGCGTCGGTCGTCGGATCGTCGACCGGGAGCATCGCCAGCGGCTTGCCGTCGGGGCCCATCAGAAAGGCGATCTGGGTGTGCGCCATCAGATAGCGGTCGGGCGCAGACCCCTCGACCTTGTTGTAGACGACGACATATTCCTTCGCGACCTGGGCGATCTGTTCGGGCGTGCCGGTCAGGCCGAGCAGGCGCGGATGATAGCGGCTGACGAAGGCCCCCAGCGCCTCCGGCGTGTCGCGCGCCGGGTCGATGGTGACGAACAGCGGCTGCACCTTCGCGCCGAGCTTCGGCGCCGCCTTTTCGAACTGGAGGAGCCCGCGCATCAGCTTTTGCAGGTCGACCGGACAGATGTCGGGGCAGAAGCTGTAGCCGAAATAGAGGAGGCGGTATTGGCCCGCAAAATCGCTGTCGCGGACGGTGCGGCCGTTCTGGTCGGTCAGGGTGAAGGGTCCGCCGATACGCGCGCCTTCGAGCGGCGGGCGCGCCTCGGGAGCGGGCGAGGCGCCGTTGCAACCCGCAAGCGCGGCGCCGAAAGCGAGGAGCAGGCTTGCGCGAAGCAGCTTTTGGCCCATAATTGCGATATTCATCATCGGTCCAGCCTTGCGGGGGTAGGCGCCGAAAATCAACCTTTGCGTCGTCCTGCGACGCCCATTGACCCGAGGTCGCCCATGTCTCGTCGCGCAAAGCTGCGTTTCGCTTCGCTCCTCCTGCTCGCCGGCGTCGCCGGCCCGCTCGCCGTGTCGCCGGCGGCGGCGCAGTTCAGCGATACCTACAGCTTTCTGCAGGCGGTCGACAGCCGTGACGGCGACAAGGTGACCAAGCTGTTGAGCGATAACGACGCGCGGATCGTCAACACGCGCAGCCCCGACAATGGCGAAACCGCGCTGGCGATCGTCGTCAAGCGCCGCGACCTCACCTGGCTGAAATTCCTGCTCGGCAAGGGCGCCGACCCCTCGATCGCCGATCGCCAGGGCATGACCCCACTGATGCACGCGGCGCTGATGGGCTTTCCCGACGGCGCGACCGAGCTGCTCGACCGCAAGGCGCCGATCGACCAGACCAACCGGCGCGGCGAGACCGCGCTGATCCTGGCGGTGCAGGCGCGTAATGCGTCGATGGTC
This sequence comes from Sphingopyxis sp. NJF-3, assembly GCF_053514865.1. Taxonomy (NCBI): domain Bacteria; kingdom Pseudomonadati; phylum Pseudomonadota; class Alphaproteobacteria; order Sphingomonadales; family Sphingopyxidaceae; genus Sphingopyxis; species Sphingopyxis sp. NJF-3. The sequence goes on along the minus strand of NZ_CM130726.1, from coordinate 3,772,284 downwards.
CGCCTGCTCGTGCGGCGCGGCGCCAGCCCCGACAAGGCCGATCACATCGCGGGCATGTCGGCGCGCGACTATGCGAAACGCGACGACCGCAGCGGGCAGATGCTCGACCTGCTCGACGCCAAGGCCGACGCGGCGCCGCGCGATTCGGGGGCGGTGTTCGGACCCAATTGACCCTGTAATGTGATTCATAGATTGACAGTCACATTATGATGTGAAATTGTGGCTGCATGTCTACGCAGCTCATCGACCGCATCCGCGGCATCGTCGACGACGGGACCATGTCCCGTTCGGGTCTCGCACGCGCCGCGGGCCTCCACGCCAACAGCCTCCGCGACCTCGATTCGGAGGGCTGGAACCCCACCGCCGACACGCTGCGCAAACTCGAGAACTGGCTCGCGCACGGCAGCGACCTGTCCCCGATGGCGACGCCTGAGGAAATCATTGCCGAGGCGCGCAACGGCCGCATGTTCATCCTCGTCGACGACGAGGACCGCGAGAATGAGGGCGACCTGATCATCCCGGCGCAGATGGCGACCCCCGACGCGATCAACTTCATGGCGACCCACGGCCGCGGGCTCATCTGCCTGACGCTGACGCGCGAGCGCGTCGAGCAGCTCGGGCTCGAGCTGATGACGCGCAACAACCGCTCGCGCCACGGCACCGCCTTCACCACCTCGATCGAGGCGCGCGAGGGCATCGACACCGGCATCTCGGCCGCCGACCGCGCGCGCACCGTCTCGGTCGCGATCGACGCCGCGAAGGGCCGCGACGACATCGTCACGCCCGGCCACGTGTTTCCGCTGATCGCGCGCGACGGCGGCGTGCTCGTCCGCGCCGGCCATACCGAGGCCGCGGTCGACATCAGCCGCCTCGCGGGCCTCAATCCCTCGGGCGTGATCTGCGAGGTGATGAACGACGACGGCTCGATGGCGCGGCTCGACGACCTCATCCCCTTCGCGCGGCGCCATGGGCTCAAGATCGGCACGATCGCCGACCTGATCGCCTATCGCAGCCGCACCGACCGGCTCGTCGAATGCGTGTCCGACGAACCGTTCGAATCGGACTATGGCGGCGACTGGCGTTTGAAATCCTATCGCAACAAGACCGACGGCAGCGTCAATCTGGTGCTGCAGAAGGGGCAGGTCGACCCCGACGGCGTGACGCTGGTTCGCATGCACAAGGTGTCGCTGTTCGACGACATCATGGGCCGGCCGGGACCGAGAAAGCGCCGCCTGCAGCGCTCGATGGAGGCGATCGGCACCGCCGGATCGGGCGTGATCGTGCTGCTGATGCGCCCGCTTCCGGGTTCGGCCGAGACCGAGGAGGCGCCGCCCGCCGAGGGCATGGACCTTCGCACCTATGGCATCGGCGCGCAGATCCTCGCCGACCTCGGCGTGCACGCGATGGAGCTCCTCACGCCGTCGCACAACAATCTCGTCGGCCTCGAAGGCTATGGCCTGTCGGTCGTCGGCGAACGCTCGATCCCGGGGGAGGCCGCATAATGGCGCATGTCCTGATCGTCGAGGCGCGCTTCTACAGCCATCTCAACGACATGCTGATCGACGGCGTGCGCAGCGCGCTCGAAGCCGAAGGGCATAGCCACGAGACGGTGACGGTTCCCGGCGCGCTCGAGGTTCCCGCCGCCATCGCGCTCGGTGCCGACAGCGGACGCTACGACGCCTATGTCGCGCTCGGCGTGGTGATCCGCGGCGAGACCTATCATTTCGAGGTCGTCTCGAACGAGAGCGCGCGCGGGATCATGGCGCTGACCCTCGACGGGCTGGCGATCGGCAACGGCATCCTCACGGTCGAGAATGAGGAGCAAGCGCTTGCGCGCGCAGACAAGACGCGCAAGGACAAGGGCGGCGAGGCGGCGAAGGCCGCGCTCGCGATGCTGGCCCTGAAGGAACAATTCGGCATTGGCTGATCGACCGCCCCCCGGCCGCTATTCCGTCGTCGAACGCGGCGGGCGGCTGGTGGTCATCGATCGAGAGACCGGCCGAACCCCGCCAAGCGCTGCCGAGCGCATGGCCGAGCATGACCGGCGCGTGGGAAACCAGCCCGCCTCTCCTGCGACGCGGCGCTCGCCCGAGGAAGCGGCCGCGGACCTGGCCCCCGAGGTCGTCGAGCTGGTGATCGAAGCGCCGGTGCGACCCGCGAACCCCGCCATGGCAGCTGCCGTCACGGCGATGAACCGCAAGCAGCCGTGGAAAGATCAACCACGGAAACCTGCCGCCGCGCCGGCGCATATCGCCCGGCGGCCGCAGCCTCAGCCGCCGGCGGGGAGCCGCAAGACCTTCACCACCGGCAAATGGTGGGACGCCAAGGGGCCGCGGACGATCACGCTCGGTCCCAGCGGCCAGGCCGAACTGACCGGCGGCTTTCTGGCGCTTTTCTTCGGGCTGGTGATCGCGGCGATCATCAGCGCCTTCGTCGCGCTGCCGTTGCTGTTCGTCGGCGGCTTCCTGCTCGTTCGCTTCGGCGGGCAGATAGTGGGTCCGGCCGGAGCCCGGATCATCGACAAGGCAATCGCGGCGCGCGATTAGAGCCTGATGACATGGCTTTGACCCATCGTGACGGAGCCGATTTTGGCTCAGTGCGAGGCGCGAGGAGGGAGCGATGCCGAGGCATCGTGACCGACGAGCAACGCGGCAATGAGCCAAAAGCGGCCCGCCCCGCAGGGGTCGCCCTGTGAAGGACGCCGGACATCGTCGCGGGTCTTGCACGGGCCACCAGCCCGCGCTGCGCCCCGCTCCTCGCCGGCGTCCTTCACAGGGCGATCACGATGGGGCAAAGCCATGTCATCAGGCTCTAACCCTGTGTCGTCGCCCCCGCACGCGCAGGGGCGACGCGGATCATCAGGCGGCGACCAGCGCCGGATAGTCGGTGTAACCTTCGGGGCCCGGCGTATACCAGGTTTGCGGATTGTCCGCCGACCATTCGGCCCCTGCGCGGATACGCTCGACGAGGTCGGGATTGCCGATATAGGGACGGCCGAAGCTGATCGCGTCGGCGACGCCGCTCGCGAGGTCGGCCTCCGCCTGCGCCACGCCATAGTCGCTGTTGAGGATCAGAGACCCTTTGAACGCGGCTCGAATCGCAGGCGACTGCTTCGGCACGTCGGTGCGGCCGAACGTGCCCTCGGGACCGGGCTCGCGCAGTTCGAGGAAGGCGATGCCGAGCGCGCCCAGCGCCGCGGCGGCGGAAGGAAACAGCGCTTCGGGCGCGCTGTCGTCGACGCCCTGGGTGTCGCCGTTGGGCGACAGACGAACCCCGACGCGCTCCTTGCCCCAGACGCCGATCAGCGCCTCGGTCACTTCACGCAGCAGCCGGATGCGATTTTCGACCGGGCCGCCATAATCGTCATCGCGCAGATTGCTACCGTCGCGCAGGAACTGGTCGATCAGATAGCCGTTGGCGCCGTGGAGCTGCACCCCGTCGAAACCCGCTCGCCTCGCATTTTCGGCAGCTTTCACATAATCGGCGATCACACGCGGGATCTCGCCGCGTTCCAGCGGCCGCGCCACTTCATATTCGAGCCGGCCGACGGGGGTGTGCGCCTTCCCGGGCGCGCGGGTCGCCGAGGCGGAAACCGGCGGCCTGCCGTCGTTGAACACCGAATGGACGACGCGGCCCATGTGCCAGAGCTGCGCGACGATGCGCCCGCCCGCCTCGTGCACGGCGTCGGTCACCGGCTTCCAGCCTTCGACCTGCGCGTCGGTCCACAGGCCGGGTGCCGAGGGCCAGCCGAGCCCTTCCTGCGAGATGCCCGTCGCTTCGGAAATGATCAGCCCCGCCGAGGCGCGCTGGCGGTAATAGTCGCGCGCCAGCTCGTTGGGCACGAAGCCCGGCCCGGCGCGCCCGCGCGTGAGCGGCGCCATGATGATGCGGTTCGGCGCTTCGATGGCGCCCAGCGTGATCGGATCGAGAAGCGATATGGTCATGAAGTCCTCCGCATAACATTTCCCGCGACGCCTTGGCGGACCGCCGCTATGGGCCACCCGAGCTATGGACGCGCGGCGCCCAAGACAACAGTGGGTAGCAAAAGAAAATCTATATGACAGCGAAGAACGACGGCACGGGCGGCATGGAAACGGCGACGAATCGCGGCCGCTGGGCCTTCGCCGCGCTGCTCGGCGGCAATATCGTGCTGTCGGTGGGCGCGCTTCTCGTGCGGCTCGCCGACACCGGCCCGATCGCCTCGGGCTTCTGGCGGATGGCGATCGCCCTCCCCTTCCTGGCGCTGCTCGCGTGGCGCGAGACCGGCGGGCGGATGCCGCCGCGCGCCGCGATCGGCATCGCGATGGCGGCCGGCATCTTCTTCGCGCTCGACCTCGCCGCGTGGCACCTCGGCATCTTGCGGACCAAGGTCGCCAACGCGACCCTGTTCGGCAATTGCGCCAGCCTGCTGCTCGTCATGTGGGGCATCTTCCTCGCCCGCACCCTGCCGCGCGGGTGGCAGGCCTTCGCGATACTGCTCGCCTTCGCGGGCTCGGCGCTGCTCATGGGGCAGAGCTACGAACTCGCCCCCGCCTATCTCGCCGGCGATCTCTTGAGCCTGCTCGCGGGGGTTTTCTATACCTTCTACGTCATCCTGATGCAGCGGGTGCGCGGCGAGCTGGCGGCGTGGACGACGCTCGGGCTCGCCTCGGCGGCGACGCTGCCGATCCTGCTCGGCTCGGCGCTCGCGCTCGGCGAGGCCGTCGTGCCGCAGAACTGGACCCCGCTGATCGCCCTCGCGCTGTCGAGCCAGGTCGTCGGCCAGGGGCTGCTGATCTGGGCGCTGCCGCGCTTCTCGCCGCTCGTCATCGGGCTCACCCTGCTCGTCCAGCCCGCGATCGCGGCGCTCGCGGGCTGGCTGATGTTCGGCGAGCGGCTCGGCGCGATCGACGTGATCGGCGGGCTGATGGTCGGCGCGGCGCTGGTGCTGATCCGGTTGCCGAACCGCCGCGCGGCGCCTATCTGATTCGCATGGCCTCGATCCTGCCCGCCGACCCGACGCTCGACGAGATTCGCGCCGCGCTCGCGCCGCTGATCGCCGAAAATGCCGCCTTCGACGGCTTCGGCGACGCCGCGCTCGCCGATGCGGCGCGGCGCGTCGGGGTCGATCCCGACGTCGCGCGCCTCGCCTTTCCCAGCGGCGGGCGCGACATGGTCGACGCCTGGTTCGCCGACATCGATGCCGACATGGCGGCGAAATGGCCCGCCGAGCGCCTGTCGACGCTCAAGATTCGCGAGCGGATCACGACGCTCGTCGAGACGCGGCTCGACCGGCTCGCGAACCGCCGCGAATCGCTCCGCCGCGCGCTGGCGCTGCTAGCGCTGCCGACCCATGCGCCGCATGCCGCCAGGCTTGGCTGGCGCGCCGCCGACGCCATGTGGCGGCTCGCGGGCGATACCGCGACCGACTATAATCATTACAGCAAGCGCGCGATCCTCGGCGCCGTCTACGCCTCGACGATGGCGGTGTTCCTCGATGACGAGAGCGAGAATTTCGCCGACACCCGCGCCTTCCTCGCGCGCCGGATCGACGCGGTGATGCGCTTCGAGGGCTGGAAGCATCGCCGCGCGGCGCGGAGCATCGAACGCCCGAGCCTCGCGCGCTTCGTCGGCCGGCTCCGCTATCCGGGGCGATAAAGGGCTGGCGCTCGTCAGCTGTTATTGATAATCGCTCGCAAATGACCGCGAAGCTCGATTCCGCCCCGCTCGGCACCGCCGTGCGCATCGCCCGTATCGATTGGGATATCCTCTCGCACGACGAGGGGCGACGGCTGCGCGAATTCGGGCTGATGGAGGGGGTCGAGGTCAAGCCGCTCCATCGCGGCAGCCTCTTCTCGCGTGAGCCGCTCGCGCTCGGCATCGGGCGCATGCAGGTGATCATCCGCGGCCGTCAGGCCGCCGCGATCGAGGTGGAGCCCGCGGCAGCAGCATGACCGGCGCCATCCCCACCATCGCACTCGCCGGCAACCCCAACGCCGGCAAATCGAGCCTGTTCAACGCGCTGACCGGCGCGCGGCAGAAGATCGCCAACTATCCGGGGGTCACCGTCGAGCGCAAGGCGGGGCATGCGAGCTTCGCCGATGGCCGGCCGCTGGCGCTGATCGACCTTCCCGGCAGCTACAGCCTGACCCCCGCGAGCCCCGACGAGGCGGTGACGCGCGACGTGGTGCTCGGACGGCAGGCTGGCGAGCGGCGCCCCGACGCGCTCGTCGTCGTCGTCGATGCCGCCAATCTCGACAATCATCTCTGTTTCGCGCTCGAACTGATCGCGCTCGGCCTGCCGACCGTGGTCGCGCTCAACATGCTCGATCTGGCGGAACGCGACGGGCTGGCGCTCGATCCCGAGCGGCTGGCGATGGAGCTGGGCGTGCCCGTGGTCCCGACCGTCGCGGTGCGCAAGCGTGGGCTCGCCGATCTGCTCGCCGCGGTCGACGGCGCGATCCTGTCGCACCAGACGCAGGCCGACGCGATTCCGGCGTCGCCGCCGACCGACGTCGCGCTGCATCAGCGCGCCCGCGCGATCGCGCGCGCGGGGACGATTTCCGAAACGCCGGTGCGCCGCTGGACCCAGCGCGTCGATGCGGTGGTGCTCCACCCCGTCGCCGGCTTCCTGATCCTGCTCGCGCTGATGTTCGTGATGTTCCAGGCGGTCTATGCCTGGTCGGAGGCGCCGATCGGCTGGATCGAGGGCGGCATCGCCGCGCTGCAGGAGGCGGCGGCGAGCGCGCTGCCCGACGGCTTCCTGCGCGGCCTGATCGTCGAGGGGCTGCTCGCGGGCGTCGGCGCGGTCGTCGTCTTCCTGCCGCAGATATTGATCCTCTTCCTCTTCATCCTGCTGCTCGAGGCGTCGGGCTACATGACCCGCGCCGCCTTTCTGATGGACGGGCTGATGGCGAAGGTCGGGCTGTCGGGGCGCGGCTTCATTCCGCTCTTGTCGAGCTTCGCCTGCGCGGTGCCGGGCATCATGGCGACGCGTGCGATCCCCGATGCCAAGGACCGGTTGACGACCATCCTGATCGCGCCGCTGATGACCTGTTCGGCGCGATTGCCCGTCTATACGCTGATCATCGGCGCCTTCATTCCCGCGCGCGCGGTCGGCGGATCGCCGGTCGGCCTGCAGGGGCTCGTCCTCTTCGGTCTCTATGTCGCGGGCATCGTCGGCGCGCTGGTCGTCGCCTTCGTGCTGCGCCGCTCGGTGACCAAGGGCAATGCCGCGGGCTTCATGATGGAGATGCCGCGCTATCAATGGCCGCGGCTGCGCGACATCGCGATCAGCCTGTGGCAGCGCGCGTGGATCTTCCTGCGCCGCGCCGGCACGATCATCGCGATGACGACGGTGGTGCTCTGGCTGCTGCTGAGCTTTCCGAAGGCGCCCGCGGACAGCGAGCTGCGCCAGGTCGACTACAGCGTCGCCGGCCGCATCGCCAGCGGACTGGAGACCGTCGTGCGGCCGATCGGCTTCAACCACGACATCGCGCTCGCGCTGATCCCGGCGATGGCGGCGCGCGAGGTCGCAGTGTCGGCGCTCGCCACCGCGAATGCGATCGACGCCGGCGACGACGAGGATGCGGTCGCCCAGTCGCTGAGCGAGCGCCTCCAGGGCCGCTGGAGCATCGCCACCGCGCTCGCCTTCCTCGCCTGGTTCGTCTTCGCGCCGCAGTGCATCTCGACGATCGCGATCACCCGGCGCGAGACCAATGGATGGAAATGGCCAATGTTCATGGTTGGCTATTTGTTCCTGCTCGCCTATGCCGCTGCTGGTATCACTTACTGGACGGCCGTCGCCTTCGGACTCGGCTGATCCTCCAACACTCGAGCGGAGCGGAGCGGCGATGGCTGGCAGCGTCAACAAGGTTATTCTCATCGGCAATCTGGGCGCCGATCCCGAAATTAAGTCGTTCCAGAACGGCGGCAAGATCGCCAACATCCGCATCGCGACCTCCGAAAACTGGAAGGACCGGATGACCGGCGAGCGCAAGGAGCGCACCGAATGGCATAATGTCGTGATCAACGGCGAAGGGCTGGTCGGGGTCGTCGAACGCTATCTGAAAAAAGGCAGCAAGGTCTACATCGAAGGCTCGCTTCGCACCCGCAAGTGGCAGGACCGCGACGGCAACGACCGCTACACGACCGAGGTTGTGATCGCGGGCATGGGCGGCAATCTGACCATGCTCGACGGCGCGCCGGGCGGCGGCGGATCGCGCGGCAGCGGCGACAGCTGGAACCAAGGCGGCGGTTCGGGCGGCGGCTGGGATCAGGGCGGCGGTTCGGGCGGAAGCCCGGGCGGCGGCTGGAACCAGGGCGGCGGCGGCTCGGGCGGTGGCAGCCGTCCGCCCTTCGACGACGATCTGGACGACGACGTTCCGTTCTGAGGTTCTGATTCATGGCAAGTGACCTGCTGACCGCCGCCGACGTCGCGCGCGGCGTCTGCCGGCTGTTCGCGCAGGCGGGGCTCGTCGCGATCCCCGAGGTGCCGCTGCCCAATGGGCGGCGCACCGACCTCACCGCGATCGACGCCAGGGGCAACATCACCATCGTCGAGATCAAGGTCAGCCGCGCCGACCTGCACGGCGACGGCAAATGGCCCGACTATTGCGACTGGTGCGACCGCTTCTATTGGGCGCTTGCCGCGGGGCTCGACCCCGCGATCCTCGAAACCTCCGATTATCGTCCCGAAACCTCTGGCCTGATCGTCGCCGACCGCTATGGCGCCGCAGTGGTGCGCGAGGCGGCGAGCTGCAACCTCGCCCCCGCGCGCCGTAAGGCCGAGCTTCTGCGCATCGGCCGCCTCGCGATGCGGCGATCGATGCTGGCGGCGGACCCCGAACTGGCCGCGGGATGGAGCGAGGGGTGAGTCGGGATTGGCTCACGCAAAGGCGCCAAGAAAAAGAATCTCACACAAAGACACGAAGAGGGTGGCGACCGCCAATGGCGAAGCCCGTGAGCGCGAAGGTCGCATGCCTTAAAGGGTCGGACCAGTCCGGCCAATTCGCTACCGAAACACGGAAACGCGAAGCTGTCTCAGCCGCCCTCTTCGCGCCTTTGCGCCTTTGCGTGAGATAATCCGCTTAACCCCGCGCCTGCTGCATCCGCGCCAGATAGCGCGCGAGGACGTCGATCTCCAGATTCACCGGCCGCCCGGCCGCCGCTTCGTCGAGCGTCGTCATCGCCTGCGTATGCGGAATGATGTTGAGCGTGAAATGCGCGGTCCTGTCCGCCCGATCGGTGACCTCGTTGACCGTCAGCGACACGCCGTCGAGCGTGATCGAGCCCTTGGGCGCGATATGCGGCGCCAGCGCGGCGGGCGCCGCGACGGTGACCTTGACGCTGTCGCCCACCGGTTCGACCGCCACGATATGACCCACCGCGTCGACATGGCCGGTGACGATATGCCCGCCGAGCTCGTCGCCGACGCGCAGCGCGCGTTCGAGATTGAGGCGGCGTCCGGCATCCCACATGCCCGGCGCGGTCCGCGCCAGCGTCTCAGCGCTCGCATCGACCGCGAACCAGCCCGCGGGGCCGTTGCTGCCGTCGTCCACACCCTTGTCGACGACGGTGAGGCAGGCACCCGAACAGGCGACCGAGGCGCCGAGATCGATGCCGGCGACGTCATAGGCAGTGTCGATGACGAGCCGGACGTCCCCCCGATCCTCGCGCGTGCGGATGGTGCCGATATCGGTAATGATGCCGGTAAACATGGATGCTTATTCCCTTCGGGTCCGCTCGTAGACGTCGAGCCGGTCGCTGCCAAGCAGGCGGCTGTCGGCGAGCCGCCAGCGGCCGTGAGCGTCGGAAAGATCCGCAAGGCCGATATCGCCGATCGCGGCGCGGCCGCCGCCGCCGATCAGGATCGGCGCGCGATAGAGGAGCAGCCGGTCGACGCGGTCGGCGGCGAGAAAGGCCGCCGCCGCCCCCGCGCCGCCCTCGACGAGCAGCGAATCCACGCCCTCGACCGATTCGGGCGCCGCCGCCGCGGTCCAGCCTTCGGGCGCGTCGCCGCGCGTCAGGACGAAGCGCCGCGGACCGCGGTCTTCGAGGCCCGGCAGCCGCGCGTCGAGGCGGGGCGCATCGACCTCCAGCGTGCCGCGTCCGACAAGGATCGCTTCGTGCCGCGCGCGTTCGAGATGCCCGTGCGCGCGGGCGCAGGCGCCGGTGATCCAGCGGCTAGACCCGTCGGCAAGCGCGATGCAGCCGTCGAGCGAGGTCGCGAGCTTGAGGGTGACGAAGGGTCGCCCCTGCGTCCGCCGCGTCCACCAGGGTGCCATCGCATCGCGCGCCGCGTCAGCAAGCAATCCGGTCTCGACCGCGATGCCCGCTTCGCGTAGCCGCGCGACGCCGCGCCCGTCGGTGCGCGGATCGGGGTCCTGCAGCGCGGCGACGACTCGCGCGACACCGGCCCCGATCAGCGAATCGGTACAGCACGGCCCGCGCGGACTGTCATGCGCGCAGGGTTCGAGCGTGACATAGGCGGTCGCGCCGCGCGCGGCGTCCCCCGCGGCCGCGAGCGCCATCGCCTCGGCATGCGGCCGCCCGCCCGGCTGGGTCCAGCCGCGCCCGACGATGCGGCCGCCGCGAACCAGGAGGCAGCCGACATTCGGATTGGGCGCCGTCCGCCCGCGCCCGCGCCCGGCGAGCGCGACGGCGGAAGCCATCCAGTCGGCGTCGGCGGGCAGGCGTGGCATCGGGGCTTATTTTTGCGGCGCCGGGGCGGACTGCGGACCGCGAGCCGCGCGCTCGGCGAGCGTCGACCGCCTGGGCGGCGCGGGCGTCTTGTCCCTGGCGAGCGCATCGGCCTCCTTGCCGAGCGTCTCGCGTGTCACCTTGTCGGCCTCGGTCGAATCATAATCGACCCCCATCATGTCGGCGAGCTTCTGAAATTCGGCGCGGCGCTTGGCATTCTCGCGCGTCGTTTCCTTCGCGCGCGCGATCCAGTCGGCCCGGACATCGGCCTCGCTGCGATTCGCCGACCAGTTCTCGAAATAGATGATCTGCGGCTGGGGCTTTTCATAGGGGATCAGATATTTTCCGAAGCCCCAGAACAGCAGGATCGCAAAGGCGATCGCGACCCCCCAGCTCGTCCAGCGATGCGGGCGCGGTTCGCGGATATAGCCCCAGAAGTCGGAGACGCCTCCGGTGACATCCCAATTGTTGAACATTCCCATGCCGCCAATTTAGGCGATGTCGCGCCGTTTTGCGAGGGGCCTCAAGATTGCGCCCCGTGGGATTCCGCTGCGCCCGTGATTGCAAAAAATGCAATCACGGATAATCTTTTCGCAGTTGCGAAATTCATTGTGCAGTGCAATATCACACTTGCCTTTTAGGCATCCTCTCCCAAAACTTCTACGGGCCGCCTTCGGGCGGCCCTTTTTTTCGACCTTTTTGGTAGAGAGGGCCGATTCGGTTGGCCGAATCAGTCCTGCGCTGGGGTTCGCGTTTCGAATCGCCGCACTTCGGCGATGAAGCTGCCCGGCAGCACGGTCGGCTGTCCGCTATCACTGTCGATATGCGCATAGCTGATTTCGATATCGGTAAGCCGCTCCGAATCCCGGAAAATCCCGCAATGAAGCGTGAAGCTCGTCCGTTCGAAGCGGCTGATTCGCGCCGCGATCGTGATCAGCTCGTCGAGCCGCGCGGGCGCGTGATAATCGATCTCGCAATGCGTTTCGCGAATGTCTGTACCATATTGGTGAAAATAGGGGCCCGGCTGCCCTTCGCCGAGCGCACGGAAATATTCGGTGACCCCGATGTCGGCGTAGACCAGATAATGGCCGTTGAAGACGATATTCTGGCCGTCGATCTCGTTGTAGCGTACGCGTACGCGCTCCTGCACGCGGAAATCGGCCAGCGGCACCTCGCTGCGATGGCTCATCGGCTCCGGCCCGTCAGGCGGCGAGCGCGGCGGGGACGCGGTCGAGCGGCGCGCACGCCGCTTCGAGCCATTCGCGATCCGTCCCGCTCATCCCCGGCGCCAGCTTTTCGAACACCGCGGCGTGATAGGCGTCGAGCCAGTCGGCCTCGGCGGGCGAAAGCAGCGCGGGATCGACCAGATCGCGCGCGATCGGCGCGAAGGTGATCGTCTCGAACCCCAGCATCTCCTCCTCGGCATCGGCGATGGCTTGCGGGACGACGACGACGAGATTCTCGATCCGGATGCCGAAGGCGCCCGCCTTGTAATAGCCGGGCTCGTTCGACAGGATCATGCCCGCGTGCAACGGCTCCTCGGTCCCCGCCTGCCCGCCCGAGGGCTTGGCGATGCGCTGCGGCCCTTCGTGGACCGCCAGATAGGCGCCGACGCCGTGCCCGGTGCCATGCGCATAATCGACCCCGTCGGCCCACAGATATTGCCGCGCGAGAATGTCGAGCTGGCTGCCGCGCGTGCCCTTGGGGAAGCGCGCGGTGGCGAGCGCGATATGGCCCTTCAGCACCTGCGTGAAGCGGCGGCGCATCTCGGCGCTCGGCGTGCCGATCGCGATGGTGCGCGTGATGTCGGTCGTGCCGTCGGCATATTGCCCGCCCGAATCGACCAGATAAAGCGTGCCGGTCTCGATGGCGCGGTTGGTGGTCTCGTCGACCTTGTAGTGTGGCAGCGCCCCATTGGGGCCGGCGGCCGAGATGGTGTCGAACGACAGGTCGACGAGCGCGCCGCTCTGATCGCGAAAGCTACGGAGCTTCGCCGCGGCGCCGAGTTCGTCGAGGCCGCCCTGCGGCGCGACCTCCGCCATCCATTTCAGGAAGCGCGCGACCGCGACCCCGTCGCGGACATGCGCGGCGCGGGTGCCGTCGAGCTCGGTGGCGTTCTTGATCGCCTTGGGCAGCACCGCCGGGTCGCGGTGGCGCTCGATCTTCGCGCCCGCGGCTTCGAGCGCGGTGAAGATCGCCGCGACCGCGCGGTCGGGATCGACCGCGACCTTCTTGCCCGCAAGGCCGGCGAGCGCCGCCTCGAACGCGTCGCGATCGTGGATCCGGACGCTGTTGCCGAGGTGCGCGCGCACCGCGTCGGTGACCTTCTCGGGCGCGATGAACAGGTCGGCGGTCGCATCGGCATTCAGCAGCGCGAAGGCGAGCCCGACCGGCGTGTGCGTGACGTCCGACCCGCGGATGTTGAAGGTCCAGGCGATCGAATCGAGCGCGGTCATCACCGTCGTGTCGAGCCCCCTCGCCTTCAGCCAGTCGGCGACGACGGCGCGCTTGTCGGCCGCCGCCTGTCCCGCGAGCGCCGTGCCGTACACGGTGACCGGCGCGTCGCTCGGCGCCGGCTGGTCGTCCCACACCGCGTCGATCGGATTGCTGGCTACCGCGACCAGTTCGGCGCCCTTGGCGGCGAGCGCCTTTTCGAGCCCGCGCGCCCAGTCGATGCCGTGCAGCCAGGGATCGTATCCGATCCTCTGCCCGGCGCTGACGTTGGCGCCGAGCCATTCGGCGACGCTCGACTGCGGTACCCCGACATAATCGTAGAGGCCGCCGTCGACCTGGGCGCGCACCTGCACCGTATAGCGACCGTCGACGAACACCGCCGCCTTTTCGGGCAACACCGCCGCGGTCCCCGCCGAGCCGCCGAAGCCGGTGAGCCACGCCATGCGCTGCGCATAGTCGCCGACATATTCGCTCATATGCTCGTCGCTGATCGGCACGACGAACCCGTCGAGGCCGCGCGCCTTCAATTCGGCACGCAGGCGGGCGAGGCGATCGGCGGGGCTGGTGCTGGACCGGGGGGTAGACATGCGGCGTTCCTTGTTCCTACATCGCGGGCGATCCTGCCCACCGGGGGCGGCGCCGCGGGAGTTTTCCATGCGCCTCATTTGGATGTTTCTGGCGGCAATTGCCACCCCGCTTGTCGCATCGCCCCCGCTTTTGGCCCAAGAAAAGCAAGAGAAAGACGCCGATTTGACCGAACAAGCCCCCGCCCTGCCCCCTGCCCCCGTCGCCGACCAGCGCCCGTATCAGGTGACGCTGCACGGCCGGACGCTGTCCGATCCGTGGCACTGGCTGCGCGATCCCGGCTATCCGGAGGTCGATGACGCCGACATCCTCGACTATGTCAGGCAAGAAAACGCCTATTTCGACGCGGCGATGAAGCCGCATGCGAAGCTGGTCGAAACGCTGTTCCAGGAAATGAAGGGCCGCATCAAGGAAGCCGACGCGAGCGTGCCGCAGAAGGACGGCGACTGGCTCTATTGGGTCGAATTTGAGGAAGGAGCCGAATATAAGAAATGGTACCGCAAGCCCGCGTCGGGCGCGGGCGAGCCGGCGCTGATCCTCGACGAGGTCGCCATGGCCGAGGGCAAGGAGTATTTCCGCCTGTCCGACGTCTCGATCAGCCCCGACGGGCGGCTGATGGCCTATGCGGTCGACGACAATGGCTCCGAACGCTTCGAGGTGCGCTTCAAGGATCTGACGACCGGCGCGGCGCTTCCCGACGTCATCCCCGGCACGCTGTCGTCGCTCGTCTGGACCGCGGGCAACGACGCGATCCTCTACGGCCTCGCCAACGAGAACTGGCGCACCGACAATGTCCGGCTGCACCGGCTCGGACGCCCCGTGGCACAGGATAAATTGCTCTACAAGGAGCCCGACATCGGATTCGGCGTCGGGATCGGCAAGACCGCGGCGGACAATTACATCGTGATCGCGACCGGCGATAATGAGACGAGCGAGGTCTATCTGCTCCCCGCGGGCGATCCCGAGGCGAAGATGCAGCTCGTGTCGGCGCGCCAGAAGGGCCGCGAGTATAGCGTCGACGAGCGCGAGGGCACCCTCTACATCCTGACCAACGACGACCATCCGAATTTCCGCGTCGCGACCGCGAGCCTCGCCGCGCCGGGCGATTGGACGACGCTGATCCCCGGGTCGGATCACAGCTACATCACCGATCTTGCGATCTTCCGCGACTATTTCGTGCTCGAAACGCGCGAGGACGGGCTCGATCAGGTCGATGTCCGCAAATATGACGCGCCGCTGACCCCCGGCCGGATCCGGTTCCCCGAAGCCACCTATGTGGCGGGGCTCGGCGACAATCCCGAATATCATCAGGACAAGCTCCGGCTCGACTATGAATCGATGATCACCCCCGACACCGTCTACGACTATGACGTCGCGGCGGGGACGCTCGAGACGCTCAAGGTCCAGGAAATCCCGTCGGGTTATGACGCGTCGCAATATATAACCGAATGGGTCAATCTGCCGAGCCGCGACGGCAAGACGATGATTCCCGCCTCGCTCGTCTACCGCAAGGGGACGAAGCGCGACGGCAGCGCGCCAATGCATCTCTATGCCTATGGGTCCTACGGCTACCGGGTCGCGCCGGGCTTTTCGACGACGCGGCTCAGCCTCGTCGATCGCGGGATGATCTATGGAATCGCGCATGTCCGCGGCGGCGACGACATGGGGCGCGCCTGGTATCTCGCGGGCAAGACGAGCGAGCGCAAGAACACGTTCGACGACTTCGTCGACGTCGCGAAGGGGCTGATCGCCAAGGGCTATACCAGCGCGGGCAAAATCTCGATCGAGGGCCGCTCGGCGGGCGGGCAGGTGATGGGGGTGGTGTATAACGAAGCGCCCGAGCTCTGGGGCGCGGTGCTCGCGGGGGTGCCCTTCGTCGACGTGATCAACACCATGGTCGACGAGACGCTGCCGCTGACACCGGGCGAATGGCCCGAATGGGGCAACCCGATCACCGACAAGGCGGCGTTCGACTATATGCTGAGCTACAGCCCCTACGACAATGTGACCGCGAAGGCCTATCCGCCGATGCTCGTCTCGGCCGGCCTCAACGACCCGCGCGTCACCTATTGGGAGCCCGCCAAATGGGTCGCGAAGCTCCGCGCGACCCGCACCAATGACGCGACGCTGCTGCTGCGCACCAATATGGGCGCGGGTCACGCGGGCAAGTCGGGCCGCTGGGGCGCGCTCCACGAGGATGCCGAGGAATATGCCTTCGTGCTGACGCAGCTCGGGGTGGAAGACTAGGCTTCCCGCAAGCGGAGACACTGCTCCTTCAAAGGGGTTGTGTGCGGCACTTTTATTATATAAGCCCTTATATATGATTCGCCCCACCGGTCTCGGAACCCGCCTGCGCCTGCTGATCGCCGCGCTCGACGATGCGGTCGAGCGCGCTTATCGGGATGCGGGACTGGAATTTCGCCCACGCTTCTTCCCCTATTTCCAGCTCCTGATGCGCCGCGAATCGGCTTCGGTCGGCGAATGCGCCACCGAGCTGGGCTTCACCCAGCCCGCCGCGACCCAGACGCTGCAATTGATGGCGCGCTCGGGATGGATCGAGATCGTGCCGGGCGAGGACCGGCGCGAACACCGATACGCGCTGACGGCGGCGGCGCGCGACAGGATGCCCGCATTGCAGTCCATCTGGGACGCCATCGCCCGCGCCGCCGACGCGCTCGACTCCACCTTGCCGGCGCCGATCGCGACCACCATCGACGCCGCGCTCGCCAGTCTCGATCGCGAATCCTTTCATGCCCTGATCGCCAAGGAGCTGAACCCGTGAAACGCCTGCTCGCGACGCTCTTCCTCTTGATCCTGTCGATTCCCGCCGGCGCGCAGCCGATCACCGACGCCGACCGGACCGCGACGCTCGACGCCGTCGCCACCCTGCTCGAAACGCGCTACGTCGATCCCGGCAAGGGCGTCGAACTGGGCGACGCCCTGCGCAAGGCGGAGCCCATGTGGCGGGCGATAACCGACGGCCCCGCCCTCGCCGATGCTCTCACGGCCTGGCTGCGGCGGGAATCGGGCGATGGCCATCTCGCGCTCGATTACAGCGCGCGACCCATCCCCGCCGAAGGCGGCGACGAGGCTTTCACGGCCGAGGAGGTCGAGCGCTTCTACGGCGCGCATCTGAACCATGGCGTCGAAAAGATCGAAAGGCTCGATGGCAACATCATGCTGATCGACCTCCGCGTCTTTCCCCCGCCCGCGCTTGCGGGGGACGTGATCAGCGCGATGATGACCGTCGCGGCGCAGGGCGATGCGCTGATCATCGATTTGCGGAACAACGGCGGCGGGATGGAAACGCTCGACCTGATTCTCGGTCACCTGTTGCCCCCGGGCTCGCCGCTCAGCGGGGTCTATGATCGCCCGACCGATACGCTGGCGCCGCGCGCCTCGCCCATGTGGGTTCCGGGGCGGCGCTTCGGCGACACCAAGCCGCTCTATGTGCTGATCGGCCCGCGCACCTTCTCGGCGGCCGAAGCGCTCGCCTATGACCTGCAGGCGCTGAAGCGCGCAACGATCGTCGGCGCGGTGAGCGGCGGCGGCGCCAACCCGTTCGAATATCGCCGCGTCCATCCGCATTTCGCCCTGAGCTTGCCCGAAAAGCGTTCGGTCAATCCGATCACCGGTACCAATTGGCAAGGGGTGGGAGTGACTCCCGACGTCGCGGTGCCTCCCGAGCAGGCGCTCGACAAGGCGATCGCGCTCGCCCGCGCCGCGATCGCGGCTCAGCCCGGCAAATAGTCCCGCGCAACCAGCTCGGCTTCCAGCCCCGCCGCATCCTCGAACCGATGCGCCGCGATCCCGGCCGCTTCGGCGCCCGCGACATTGGCGGCATTGTCGTCAACGAACAGCGCGCCAGCGGGATCGATGCCGAAGCGTTCGATCGCGAGGGCGTAGATAGCCGGGTCGGGCTTCATCAGCTTCTCGGTGCCCGAGACGATGATATTGCGAAAGCGGTCGAAGATCGGCTGGGTCGGGCGGAAGCCTTCCCAGAATTCATGGCCGAAGTTGGTGATCGCGAACAGCGGCACCCCTGCAGCGTCGAGGCGTTCGACCAGTTCGAGGCTACCCGGCACCGGGCCGGGAATGGTCTCGTTGAAGCGCGCGGCATAGGCATCGATCAGCGGCGCGTGATCGGGAAATTCGGCCTTGAGCTCGGGGAGCATGTCGGCGAGCGGGCGGCCGGCGTCGTGCTGGAAATGCCATTCAGGGGTGACGACGTGACTTAGGAACCAGTCGAGTTCGCCCTCGTCAGCGATCAGCTTGGCGAACAGATAGCGCAAATCCCAGTCGAAGAGGACGCGGCCGACGTCGAAGATCACGGCTTGCCGAATCATGCGCCCTCCGGATACGCGAAAGCGCCGCCGGAAGCATCCGACGGCGTCACGCTGACCTGCACTGCACGCACGGGGCACGAACGCCCCGGCAGGGCCATCAGCCCTGGCGCGCCTTGAAGCGGCGGTTGGTCTTGTTGATCACATAGGTCCGGCCCCGGCGGCGGATCACGCGGTTGTCCCGGTGGCGGTCCTTCAGCGACTTCAGGCTGTTGCGAATCTTCATTGTTCTTGTCCGTAAATTTTCAGCGTTGCACGCGAAGCGGCGCACCTATGGGGAAGCGGGCGAAAAGTCAACTGTCCTTCCCTTCGTCATCCCGGGCTCGACCCGGGACCCGCCTTATTTCTTCAAGACAGGCAGGCCCCGGATCAAGTCCGGGGTGACGAGACGGAAAGAATCGTACCGCATTCCCTGGCTACGCAGCGAGGCGCCGCCCTTCGAGCGCGCGTTCCCAAGCGAGCGCGTGCGCGACGATCGTGTCGAGGTCGGCGTAGCGCGGCGTCCAGCCGAATGCGGCGCGAATCGCGCCATTGTCGGCGACCAGCGCATCGGGGTCGCCCGCGCGCCGCGCGCCCATATGCCGATCGATCCTGCGATTCGTCGCGCGGTCGACCGCGTCGAGCACCTCGAGCACCGAAAAGCCGCGGCCATAGCCGCAGTTGAGGCGGTGGCTGGTGTCGGGATCGGCGATCAGCGCCTCGAGCGCGAGCAGGTGCGCGGCGGCGAGGTCGCTGACGTGGATATAGTCGCGCACCCCGGTGCCGTCCGCGGTCGCGAAGTCGGTGCCGAAGACGTCGACATGGCCGCGCTTGCCGAGCGCCGCCTCGACCGCGACCTTGATCAGATGCGTCGCGCCCGCGGTCGACTGGCCGCTGCGCGCCTGCGGATCGGCCCCCGCGACGTTGAAATAACGCAGCGCGCAATAGTTGAAATCATGCGCCGCCGCGACGTCGGCGAGCATCGCCTCGGTCATCAGCTTCGACATGCCATAGGGATTGATCGGCCGCTGCGGCGCATCCTCGCGCACCGGAACCACATCGGGAATCCCATAGGTCGCCGCGGTCGAGGAGAAGATGAAGTGGCGCACCCCGCTGTGCACCGCGGTGTCGATCAGCGTCCGGCTGCGCGCGCTATTGTTGTCGTAATATTTGAGCGGATTGGCGACCGATTCGGGCACCACCACCGACCCCGCGAAATGCAGGATCGCGCCGATGTCGTGCTTCGCGACGATGCGGCTGACGAGCGCCGGGTCGGCGATGTCGCCTTCGTAAAAAGCGGCCGCTGCGGGCACCGCCCAGCGGAAGCCGGTGACGAGATTGTCGAGCACCACGACGCGCCACCCAGCATCGAGCAGCGCGAGCACGGCATGGCTGCCGATATAGCCGGCGCCCCCGGTGACGAGCACGGTGAAGGGACGGTCGGACTGCGGGCTGGTCGGGCGGGAGGCAGAGGTCACGGGCTTTCGGCTCCTTTGGCCGAAAAGCTAGCGCGAGAGTGGTTAGGGATTGGTTAGCGGGGGAGGGGCTTTACCCCGCCAGCGCCTTTTGCCGGCGGCGCTGCACCGACGAGCCATAGCCCATCGCCTCGCGATATTTGACCACGGTGCGCCGCGCGATGTCGTGGCCCTCGGCGGCGAGCTTCTGCGCGATCGTCTCGTCGGAAAGGATCGCCTTGGCGTCCTCGGCGTCGATCAGCGCCCGAATGCGGCTCTTCACCGCCTCGGCCGACACCGCGCCGTCGCCGTCGGTCGCGGAAATCCCGCTCGAGAAGAAATATTTGAGCTCGAACAATCCGCGCGCACAGCTGAGATATTTATTGCTGGTGACGCGGCTGACGGTCGATTCGTGCATCCCGATCGCCTCGGCGACCTGGCGCAGCGTCAGCGGTCGCATATGCGCGACGCCGTGGAGAAAGAAGCCCTCCTGCTGCTTGACGATCTCGCTCGCGACCTTGACGATCGTGCGCTGGCGCTGGTCGAGCGCGCGGACGAGCCAGTTGGCGCCCGCGAGCTGCTCGGACAGCCACGCCTTGCTCTTCGCCGCCGCGCCCTTGGCGAGTTCGGCATAATAGCGGCGGTTGACGAGCAGGCGGGGCAGGGTGCCGCTGTTGACCTCGACCGCCCAGCCCTTCGCGGTCTGGCGGATGTAGAGGTCGGGAACGACCGCCTGCGCCCGGTCGCCGCCGAATTTGAGGCCGGGCTTCGGATCATAGCCGCGCAGCTCGCGGATCATGTCGGCGAGATCCTCATCGTCGACCCCGCAGATGCGCTTCAATTGCGGAAAGGCGCCCTTGGCGACCAGATCGAGATGCGCGATCATCGTCGCCATCGCGGGGTCGTAACGGTCGGCCTCGCGCGCCTGGATCGCGATGCATTCGGCAAGATCGCGCGCGCCGACGCCCGACGGATCGAAGCTCTGGACGCCCGCCAGCACCGCCTCGACCAGCGCGAGCGGGACGCCGAGCCGCTGCGCCAGATCGGCAAGGTCGGCGCGCAGATAGCCCGCCTCGTCGATCAGCGCGACGATCTGTTCGGCGAGCATCGCTTCGATCCCCGAGAAACGCTCGCCCACCTGCGCGAGCAGGTGATCGTAGAGCGTGCCCTCGGCCTCGGCGAAGCTGTCGAAATCGATGTCCTCGCCCGTCCCCGACAGTCCGACGCTGTCGCTCGCGCTGTCGTGGTGGAAGCGCTCCTCGGCGAAGTCGACGTCGAGATCGTCGGCGACTCCCGCATCGGACGCGAGCGCCTGGTCGGTGTCGGGCGCCTCGGCCGCGGGCGCGGGCGGCTCCTCGCCTGGGTCGTCGGCGCCGCCGCCCTCATCGGCCGAGGCGGTGTCGAGCAGCGGATTGCCTTCGAGCGCTTCGGCCAGATAGGCTTCGAGTTCGAGGTTCGACAGCGCGAGCAGCTTGATCGCCTGCTGCAACTGCGGCGTCATCACCAGCGATTGCGACTGGCGTAAATCGAGGCGGGGACCGAGTGCCATCGCGCCTCAAACGGTCAAAGCGAAAAGCCCTCGCCGAGGTAGAGCCGGCGCACCTCGGGGTCGGCGACGAGCTCGGCGGGCGACCCGGCGAGCAGCACCTTGCCGTCGTAGATGATGCAGGCGCGGTCGACGAGGTCCAATGTCTCGCGGACATTATGGTCGGTGATCAGCACCCCGATGCCGCGCGTCTTGAGGTCCGCAACGAGGTCGCGGATGTCGCTGATCGAGATCGGGTCGATCCCCGCGAAGGGTTCGTCGAGCAGCATGATCGACGGGTTGGCGGCGAGCGCGCGGGCGATTTCGGCGCGGCGGCGTTCGCCCCCCGACAGCGCCATCGCGGCGGCGCTGCGCAGCCGGGTGAGGCCGAATTCCTCGAGCAGCTCGTCGAGGCGGCGCTCGCGCGCCACCTTGTCGGGCTCGGCGAGTTCGAGCACCGCGGAGATATTCTGCTCGACCGTCATGCCGCGAAAGATCGAGGTTTCCTGCGGCAGATAGCCGAGGCCGAGGATCGCGCGGCGGTACATGGGAAGCGCGGTGATGTCGGCGCCGTCAAGCATGATGCGCCCGGCGTCGGGCTTCACCAGCCCCATGATCGAATAGAAGCAGGTCGTCTTGCCCGCGCCATTCGGGCCGAGCAGCCCGACCACCTCGCCCTTGCCGACCGACAGCGACACGTCGGAGAGGACGGTGCGCTTGTCGTAGCTTTTGGCGATCGACACCACCGCGAGCCCGTTGCCCGCCGCCGCGTCCTGCTGGACATGCGCGGTGTGCTCGGCAACGCCGTGATCGCCTTCGGAAAGCGTCGCCACAGTGGATTCGTCGGTCATGCTCAGCTTGGATCCGTTCTAGCCCCGTTGGGGCGTTACCCCAGGCGCGGCGCGAAGGTCAATCTGGCAAGATTTTTGCAGGAGCTCCCCTCCCTGAAAGGGAGGGGCTGGGGGTGGGTCGCCGCAGGCGTTCTTTCTTGGCCGCACACCCGCCCCCGACCCCTCCCTTTCAGGGAGGGGAGAATCAATGCCCCGCCGACGCCCCGCGGGCGACGCCCGACTGCGCCAGCTGGTCGTCGATCGCGGCGACGAGGCGGGCGAGGGCGGCCTCGTCCTTCGCCTCGGCACGGGCGACGAGCACATCCTGGGTGTTCGAGGCGCGGAGCAGCCACCAGCCGTCCTCGGTGCGGACGCGCGCGCCGTCGGTGCGGTCGAGCGTCGCGCCCGACGCGGCGAGGCGATCCAGAACCTCGTCCACAATGGCGAATTTACGGGCCTCGTCGACCTGGAAGCGGAGCTCGGGCGTGTTGGCCATCGGCGCCATGTCGCCGCGCAAGGCCGTGACGCTCTTGCCGAGCTTGGTCGCCGCCTCGATCAACCGCACCGCGGCATAAGGCGCGTCGTCATAGCCATAATAGCGGTCGGCAAAGAAGATATGCCCGCTCATCTCGCCCGCGAGCGGACTGCCCGTTTCCTTCATCTTCGCCTTGATCAGGCTGTGCCCGGTCTTCCACATCAGCGGCGTGCCGCCCAATTCGGCGATGCGGTCGAACAGCGCCTGGCTCGCCTTCACATCGGCGATCACCGTCGCGCCGGGCATCTCCTTCAGCACCGCCGCGGCGTAGATCTGCAGAAGCTGGTCGCCCCAGATCACCCGGCCCTCGCCGTCGATCGCGCCGATGCGGTCGCCGTCTCCATCGAAAGCGACGCCGAAATCGAGGCTCTTCTCGGCGACGAGCTTTCGAAGGTCGGCCAGATTCGCCTCGACCGTCGGGTCGGGGTGGTGGTTCGGAAAATGACCGTCGATATCGGTAAAGAGAAGATGATGCTCGCCCGGCAGGCGCGCGGTGAGTTTCTCGATGACCGCGCCCGCCGCGCCGTTGCCCGCGTCCCAGCCGATGCGGAAGGCGCCGCCGGCGAAGCCCTCGACCAGCCGGTCGACATAGGCGTCGACGAGATCGATGCTCTCCGCCGTGCCGTCGCCGCTTTCCCAGTCGCCCGCGGCGGCGAGTTCGCCGATCCGCTGAATGTCGGCGCCGAAGAAGGGGCGCCCCTGAAACACCATCTTGAAGCCGTTATAGTCGGGGGGATTATGGCTGCCGGTTATCTGTATGCCGCCGTCCACCTTTTCGGTTGAGGCCGCATAATAGAGCATCGGTGTCGGCCCGAGTCCGACGTTCAGAGCATCGACCCCCGCCGCGTTGATCCCCTCGATCACGGCTTCGGCGAGCATCGGCGACGACAGGCGTCCGTCATAGCCGACCGCGACCCGCTTGCCCCCCGCGCGCTTGATCAGCGTCGCGAAGCTCCGTCCGATCGCGGTGGCGTCGGCGGCCGACAGCGTGTCGCCGACGACGCCGCGGATGTCATATTCGCGCAGCATCGTGGGGTGGAAGATATGGGTCATGACTATCCTCTTGGGAGAGAGTTGTTCAGGCGGCGGCGAACAGGTCCCCGTCCGGGTGCAACCGCTCGCGCGCCGGAAGGTTCAATCCGCCCATCGCCTCGCGCAGCTCCTGCCGCGCGACGACATGGCCGATGCCCATGCCGCCGAGATGCGCCTTGTCGAGCAAGGTCAGCCCGGCGGGGAAGAGCTCGCGATAGATGACGCGCTCGCCGAGCCCCGGGATGACGCGGAAACCGACGCGGCGCGACAGCTGGTTCAGCGCCTCGCCGACGCGGCGCATATTGTGCGCGTCGACATGCTGGAGGCGATTGCGGAGCACGATCCAGTCGATCGTCCGCCCATCGGTCTTTGCGCGCGCCTTGCGGGTGTCCCAGATCAGCTCGGAATAGAAGCTGGGGCGGGTGACCTGAAAGGTCTCGGGATCGACCTGACCGATCAGGTCGAAGTCGATGAAGCTGTCGTTGATCGGCGTGACCAGCGTATCGGCGCTGGTCGCGAGGTGGCGCGCAAAGATATCGTCGCGCCCCGGCGTGTCGGCGACGAAATAATCGGCGCCCTCGGCGAGCCGCGCGACCTGATCGTCGAGTTCCTCGATCGTCGACCCTTCGAACACTTCAAAGCGCGGGGTGGGCAGGGCGATGTCGCGGCGCTTCGCGGTATTCTCGCGATTTTCCAGATAGCGGTGAAAGGTGCGCTGGCGCGGGTCGAGATCGATCCCCGCGACGCGCCAGCCGAGGCTGGTCAGCGCGACCGCGAAATGCACGGCGCAGGTCGATTTGCCCGTCCCGCCCTTTTCATTGGCAAAGATGATGCGGTGCGGTGCGGGCGTCGTCATGACCGTTGCGATTTTCCTGCTGGCGCGGCATGGCAACCGCATCGGTGGCGTATAGGCGCCGCCAATATCGGAGGGCGGGCAAGGGTGCAAATCATCCGTGATATCGCCACGCTTCACCGTGCCGTTTCGGCACTGAAGCAGGGCGGAAAAAGCGTCGCGCTGGTGCCGACGATGGGGGCGCTGCACGAGGGGCATCTGTCGCTGGTGCGGATGGCGCGGCGCGTCGCCGACCATGTCGTCGTGTCGATCTTCGTCAATCCGACGCAATTCGGCCCGAACGAGGATTTCGCCGCCTATCCGCGCGACGAGGCGCACGACGCCGCGCTGCTGGTCGAGGAAAAGGCGGCGCTGCTCTGGGCGCCCGACGTCGCGGTCATGTATCCCGAAGGCCATAGCACGCATGTCGAGGTCGCCGAACTCGGCGCCGATTATTGCGGCGCCGCGCGGCCCGGCCATTTCGACGGCGTCGCGACCGTGGTTGCCAAGCTGTTCAACCAGGTTCGTCCCGACATGGCGATCTTCGGCGAAAAGGACTGGCAGCAGCTCGCGATCATCCGCCGCATGGCGCGCGACCTCGACTTCGGGCTCGACATATTGGGCGCGCCGATCGCGCGCGACGCCGACGGCCTCGCGCTGTCGTCGCGCAACGCCTATCTGACGAAAGACCAGCGTATCGCGGCCGCGGCCTTCCCCAAGGCGCTGAAGGCGGCGGCGGCGGCGATCGCGAGCGGCGCCGATGTCGCGGAGGCGCTCGCCGGGGCCGAAGCGGCGATCGCTGCCGGAGGCTTCGACAGCGTCGATTATGTCGCGCTCGCCGACGCGAACAGTCTCGAACGATTGACGGTACTCAGGCAGCCCGCGCGCTTGCTCGCCGCGGCGCGAATGGGAAAGACGCGGCTGATCGACAATCTGGCGGTGGGGTAAAGCCGCCCCTGGATTGCTTCGCTGCGCTCGCAATGACGAGGCCAGAAATGCCGGATTCCCGGCGCTTCCTCGCCTTATCCCCAAAAATTCACCTCATCGTTAACGCTTTGTTGACCATGAACCGCAAGGTTGGGGGGCGAAGCTTCCTGTGGGGGGAAGCAAAGGGGGTTATCATGGCGAACAGTCTGAAGTCTGCCCAATATCTGATCGAAAGCCGGCTGCTCGACGCGGCGCGCGGCGACGCCAATGCCTATTTCGATCTCGGCATCGCCTTTTCGACCGGCACCGGCGGCGTCGATGTCGATCTGATCCAGGCGCATAAATGGTTCAATCTCGCCGCGCTCGGCGGCAGCGTCGAGGGGCAGCAATGCCGCGCCGACCTGTCGGATGAAATGAGCCGCGACGAGATCGCCGAGGCGCAGCGCCAGGCGCGCGCTTGGCTCGACGAGACCGCCCGACGGCCGGCGGCTCGGCGCTTCGCCGCCTGAGATTTCGCCGCTGCGTGGCTTTTTGAAGCTCACGCAAAGGCGCAAAGGCGCGAAGAAAAAGATCTCACACAAAGACACAAAGAGGGCGCGATGCCACTCGATCGTCGCGCCGATTTCGATGCCGCTGGAAAAAGGCCGTGCGAAGTCCGGTCAGACAATCTTCAACGATGGACGCGAGACGGGACGGCAGAAACCGCCTTCTTTGTGTCTTTGTGTGAGATTATCCGAAAGCCAACCGCGCAATTCTCTTCGCGCCTTTGCGCCTTTGCGTGAGCTTCATTCGGCCCGCCGGAAGGGCATATGCCCTTCCAGCCATTCGAGTTCCTGCTCCTCGGCCGCGCGCTCGCGCTCCAGAAAGTCGGACACCGCGCGGCGGAACCCCGGATCGGCGATGAAATGCGCCGACCAGGTCGCGACCGGGCCATAGCCGCGCGCGAGTTTGTGTCCGCCCTGCGCGCCCGCCTCGACGCGCGATAGGCCGCGCGCGATCGCGATGTCGATCGCGCGATAATAGCAAAGCTCGAAATGCAGATAGGGGATGTCGGAAAGGCAGCCCCAATAGCGCCCGTAGAGCGTGTCGGCGCCGAGGAAGTGCATCGCCCCCGCAACCGGCCGCTCGTCCGCATAGGCAAGGACCAGGATGATGCGATCCGCCATCCGCGCCCCCATCAGGTCGAACGCCGCGCGCGTCAGATAGGGATGCCCCCATTTGCGCGCGCCCGTGTCCTGATAAAAGGCCCACATCGCGTCCCAGTGCACGGGCTCGATCGCGGCGCCGCTTACCTCCACGATCCGCAAGCCTTCGACCGCCCGCGCGCGTTCCTTGCGAAGCTGCTTGCGCTTGGCCGAGGTCAATGTGGCGAGGAAATCGTCGAAGCGCGCATAGCCGGCATTGGCGAAATGGAACTGGATGTCGCGGCGCACCAGCCAGCCTGCGTCCTCGAACAGCGGCATCTGTTCGGGCGCGACGAAGGTCGCGTGCGCCGAGGACAGCTCGTTCTGCCGCACCACGGCTTCGGCGGCGCGGATCAGCAGCCGCGCGTCCTCCTCATTCTGCGCGAGCAGCCGCGGGCCCGGCACCGGCGTGAACGGCGCCGCGATCTGCAGCTTGGGATAATAGGCGCCGCCCGCGCGTTCCCACGCGTCGGCCCAGGCGTGGTCGAAGACATATTCGCCCTGGCTGTGCGATTTGAGATAGACGGGCGCGGCGGCGACCAGCGCGCCGGCCGCATCCTCGACCAGCAGCGGCGCCGCCTGCCAGCCGGTGCCCGGCCCGACGCTGCCCGATTCCTCGAGGAGCGAGAGGAAATCATGGCCGACGAAGGGGTTGACGCCGCCCGCCAGCGCGTCCCACGCCGCCGCCTCGACCGCGGCGACGCCGGTGCCGAGCGAAATGGTGCGGGCGGGCGGGTCGGCTTCGGCCATCGGATCCTGGGGTCCTAGGCCGGCTTCACCGCGACGATCGCGTCGGCCTCGACCGCGGCGCCGAGCGGCAGCACCGCGACGCCGACCGCCGCGCGTGCATGGCGGCCCGCTTCGCCGAACAAGGTTTCGAACAGCTCCGACGCGCCATTGGCGACCTTCGCCTGGTCGGTGAAATTCGGGGCGCTGTTTACGAACACGCCCAGCTTCACGATGCGCTCGACCCGCGACCAGTCGCCGCCCAGCGCCTGCCCGACCTGCGCGACCAGCATCAGTGCGCAGCGGCGCGCGGCGTCGTAGCCGCTCGCGACGTCGGTATCGTCGCCGAGCCGGCCGGTCACGACCTGTCCGTCGCGAAACGGCAATTGCCCGCTGATGTGGAGCAGCCCGCCATGCTCGACGACGGGCACATAGGCGGCGACCGGCGCGGCGGGCCTGGGAAGTTCAAGGCCGAGGTCGGCAAGCTTTGCGGAAATGTCCATGGAATGTCCTTTATACCAGTTCGGGGCCGGGGGCCGGGATATTTTCGGCGAGCCGCGCGAGGATCCAGTCCTGCGCTGCCGCCCAATCGTCGATCCGCGCATGCGCGTGGGGGGAGGGGGCGATCTTGTCGGCGATCGCGGGTTCGCCGACCATGTGCAGGCGCCACACCTCGGGCGCCTCGGCCGCGACCGAAGCATGATGGCCGGCGAGATCGTCGATGAAGACGGCGACGCTGGGTTTCCGCTCGTCGAGCAGCCGCCGCACCGGCTCGCCCTTGCCGCCGCGGCTCCCGATCACCGGCGCGGCGAGCCCGAGCGCGGCGAGCTGTGCGCCGCGCGCCGCCTGATGGTCGGGACCGACGTTGGTGAGCACGACGATATCGGCCGCGCCGCCGATCGCCGCCATCGCCGCCATCGCGCCGGGAATCGGCGTTTGCCGCGCCATTTCGGTGCGGAAGAAGCCGTCGAGCAGGGGCCAGACCTCGGCCGCTTCGAGGGGCGTGCCGCACTCCTTGCGCTTCAACGCGCCGGCGAAGCTCGCATCCTCCATGCGGAACAGCACGCCATGCGCCTCGTCGACCCATTTCGCGAAGGGCACGACCATGTGCATCAGCACCTCGTCGCAATCGGTGATGACGAGCGGGCGGGTCATGCGTCTTGTCCTTCCAGTCCTTCGAGGCGGCGCGCCGCGGCCGCAAGCGCCTCGGGCTCCCTATCGAGCGCCGCCGCGCAGGCGACAAGATCGGGCTCGTGCGCGGCGAGAAAGCCGAGGATGGCGCCGAGCGTCGCGCGATCACCGAGCGAGGACCGCAGCGTCGCCGGGTCGAGCCCCGTCATCCCAAGCAACCGCTCGGCACGCGGCTCGTCGGCCAATATCCAGCCGAGCGCATGGAGCGCCAGCGCTTCGTCGCCGTCGTTCACGTCCGAAAATCCCCTTGGCCGCGAGGCAATTGTGTCATGCGGCCGATTCGCCTAAACGGGCCGCGGACGCAAGCGGGGAAAGCCAGAATCATGGGCAAGACCATATTGGTGGTCGAGGACAACGAACTCAACCTCCGCCTGTTCTGCGACCTTCTGAATGCCCATGGCTACAGCGCGCACCCGGTGCGCGATGGCCGCGACGCGCTGGCGAAGGCACGCGAGGTGTCACCCGACCTCATCATCATGGACATCCAGCTGCCGCACGTCAGCGGGCTCGAGCTGATCGGCCAGATGAAGGCCGATCCGGCGTTGAAACCCGTGCCGATCATGGCGGTCACCGCCTATGCGGGGAAGGGCGACGAGGAACAGATCCGCGCCGCGGGCGCCGAGGCCTATGTCTCGAAGCCGATTTCGGTGATCAAGTTCATCGAGAGCGTGGGGGTGTTTGCCTGAAGGAGCGGCTGGGAAGGGCGATGTCGACCGCACCCGGTCGCTTCTCCTCTTTCGTCATCCCGGACTTGATCCGGGATCCATGACGACGGTGCAGCTGGATCCCGGATCAAGTCCGGGATGACGAATATCTAAAACCGACCGGAAGTTGTCGATCCTCCCCGGCACGGGGAGGGGGACCACCGAAGGTGGTGGAGGGGCACGGGCGGAGTCGCGCTACGGATAGAGGGCAGGAAACATCTCGCGTGCCCCTCCACCATGCTTCGCATGGTCCCCCTCCCCCGTTGGGGGAGGATCGTCCCCTCCCCACCCCAAAGCGGACGCAGCGCCGGTAAGAGCACCTACCTCTTCGCACCCGCCCGGACATGCTGTAAACTGCCGGCCTTTCCGAAGGAGAGCAGGCATGGCGGGCGGTCTCGCGATCGTGCTGAGCGGCGGCGGCGCCAAGGGCGCGTTCCAGGTCGGGGTCGTCCACGAACTCGTCGTCAACCGCGGCGTCCGCATCGACATCGTCGCCGGGGTCTCGACCGGCGCGATCCAGGCATTGGGGGTCGCGCAGGACGATGTGCCCGGGCTGCTCGACGCGTGGCTCGGCATCAAGGGCAATGGTTCGATCTACAGGGAGCGGCCGCTCGGGGTCGTCGGCGGTATCCTCGGCGAGGATGCGATCTACGACGCCGCACCCTTGAAGCGCCTGCTCAAGGGCTTCGCCGACGAGGAGAAGCTCGCGGCGAGCGGGCGCAAGCTGCTGCTCGGCGTCGTCAACCTCGGCACCGGCACCTATCGCAGCATCGACGAGAGCGTGCCCGGCATCCACAATTGGGTCTATGCGAGCTGCGCGATGCCGCTGTTCTTCGATCCCCTGAAGACCCGCGCGCGCGACGGGACCGAGGAGCAATGGGTCGACGGCGGGGTGCGCGACGTCACGCCGCTGAGCGCCGCGCTGGAGATGAACCCGCGCGGCGTGATCGCGGTGCGCGCCTCGCCCGCGCCGCAGCCGGGACGGGTCCGCACCTACGGCAATCTGATCAAGATCGGACTGCGCGCGGTGGACATCCTGCAATCCGAGGTTTCGGCCAACGACCTCGCCGGCGCCGCGCTGATCAACGATCTGATCGCGGCGCGCGAGGCGCAGCTCCGCGCGCTCCAGACCGAAGGCATCGGCGGCGCGCAGGCCGCGCGCATCCTGCGGCCGCTCGACGTCCAGATCGCGCGCTATCGCTTCGCGCCGATCCGGATCATCGAGCCCGAGGAGGAATATTCGGAAACGCTGGAATTCGACCCCGCGAAGATCCGCGCCGCGATCGACGCGGGACGCCGCGCGGTCGAGCATGAATGGGACGCGCTCGAACCGCTGCTCAGTTGAATGTCGCGATCAGACCGCACACGCGCCGCGGCGCGACTCGATGCGACGCGGCGAAGCAGCGGGCGGATTCCACGGCGCGGCATAGTGGATGGCGACCGCCGCGGCCGAGCTTTCGGTAACGGTGGTCCAGGCGCGGCTGAACCAGTTTGCGGGGCGATGGGTCATTGTCTGTCTCCTGCCGTCCGGGCCGCAGGATGGGAGAGGGACGGCCCGGACACCGTGCTTCTACGCCGAGGGTGACGGCGATTGGCGCCTAAATTCATCGTGTGAACGACCAATTTTCGCATTATAAAGCATTTCATGCGAAAAATAATCGATCTCGACCGTTTCGATCGCCGCCTGCTCGAGCTGGTGCGCGAGGATAATCTTCAGCCCGCGCGGGTGCTGGCGGAGAAGGTCGGGCTCTCGGTATCGGCGGTGCTGCGACGGCTGCGACGGCTGCGCGAGGAGAAGGTCATCGTCGCCGACATCGCGGTGGTGAACCCGGTGCTCACCGGCTCGGCGCTGACCATGCACGTCCTCGTCCAGATGCAGCAGGCGGGCCCGCAGGCGATGGACGGCTTCGCGCGCGCGATCGTGCATCATCCCGAGGTGACCGGCGCGTGGGACGTCACCGGCGAGGATGATTTCCTGCTGCGGGTCCAGGTCGCCACGATGGAGGAATATGACGCCTTCACCCGCCGCGCGCTGGGCGAGGACAAGGGTATCCATTCGTTCACGACGCTGATCGCGATCCGCAACATCATCGAGAACGACGTCGCGCGCCGCCCGCTGCGCGACCGTTAGAGCGGCGAGCCTTTAATCTGACCTACCGTCCGTTCGTGTCGAGCGAAGTCGAGACACCCATCGTCGTGGCGCAAGGCCGATGGGTGTCTCGACTTCGCTCGACACGAACGGAATTGCGGTGATGCTGATTTAACGCACGGCGCTCTAGGGGCGCGGGAGCAACGATCCCCTCCATGCCGTCTCCCCGGACTTGATCCGGGGTCCCGCTTGATACCGGGACCAGACGATCCTTCAAAAAGCGGGATCCCGGATCAAGTCCGGGATGACGGAGGGAAACAGGCAGCGCGCGTTCCCCAACCCAAGGCGGAGCTGCCCTCTACCCGTCGCGCCCATAGACGTCGTCACGGAACGCCACCCCGCCCTTCACCGCGACGGCGGTGAAATAGGTGAGGTAGACCGGCACTTCGGCGGGCAGGGGGACCGCCTGTTCGGGCGCGCCGCTCTTCGCACGCAGCGGGCGCTGGAACAGCCAGCGGCCGAGTTCGGACGCTTTCTCGAGGCGGATGCAGCCGTTGCTGAAATGGCGGTCGTCCTTCTTGAGCAGCGCGCGGTCGGGGGTGTCGTGGAGGTAGATGCCTTCCTTGTTGGGGAAGAGGAATTTGACCTTGCCCATCGAATTATGGCTGCCCGGCAGCTCGCGCAGGCGCAGCAATTGCTTCCCCGCCGCCACCGCCTGCCAGTCGATTTCCGCGGGATCGAGCTTGCGCGGGTTCGGCCCCCAGTCGGACAGCGCCTCCATATGGAGCGACTTGAGGCTGCGCCCGGCGAGTATCTTGGGCGCGATGCTGCGTTCGGCGAGATAGTCGGGGACGTTCCAATAGGGGTTGAGGATCGCCCACTGGATATTGCCCGCGAGCATCGGCGTCTGGGTCTCGCGCGCGCCGACGACGACGCGCATCGAGCCTTCGCGCCGGCCGCCGCCATAATAATAGAGCTGCCCCGACGAAGCATCGACGACGATATGGTGCGTCCAGGGGCCCGGGAGGATGCGCGCGCGGTCGAGGTTGAGCGCGAGCCGGTCGAGCGCCGCCTTCGACGCACCCGATTCGCGCGCCTGGCCGACTAGGCGGCGGAGGCGGAGATAATGGTCGCTCATCCACGCCATGCCCTTCATATAGGCGCCGAAATCCTTGGGAAAGGCGGCGGCGCGAAGCACCGCTTCGGCGTCGGGGCGCTTGGGCTTCAGCGCCTTGTCGGCCCAGATCATGCCGACGTCGCGCGCGCGGCGCTGGTCGCGGACATAGGCGGCGAAGGCCTTCGACAGGTCGAGTTCGGCGCGCGCCAGCGCCGCCGCGTCGCCGCCCCTCGCCGCCGCGAGCCGCGCGCGCAGCCGGTCGGGTTCGTAGGACGCGGGCCTGAGCCCGTCGAGCCGCGCCGAATCGAGCCAGCCGAGCAGGCTCTGCGCCGGCGCGCCGATCTGGCCCGCGCGCACCCACAGCGGACGATAGCCGCGCGCGGCATAGAAGCGCTTGAGGTCGCCGTCCGCTTCGTCGCGCAAGAGCAGCGCGACCGCGTCGTCGATGGGGACGGTGGTGCGCGATGCAGGGGATCGGTCGGCGGCGAGGGCCGGAGCGGGGAGGGCAAGGCCCGGCGCTGCGGCGGCGAGGATCAGGAAAAGGGGGATGCAGCGGCGCCGCATCCCCGTGACGTGGGGGCTCAGCCCCTCTCTCCGACCTGGGTCGGCGGCGGGGGCGGAGGCGGCGCCATCGGCGCGTTCGGATGATAGATGCCGTCTGCGGTGTAATAGCCGTCGATGATGCCGTCACCGTCACGATCGGCGGCAACGCTGCCGGGAACCGCGCCGGGCGGCGGCGGCGGAGCAGCGGCGACTTCTTCCTGGTTCGAGCAGGCTGCGAGCAGCAGCGCGGTCGCGCCTGCAAGCATGAGAGGTTGGAAACGCATCGATCACTCCCTTGGCTTATGACCCGTGCAAAAGACGGGCCAGAGCGAAACCCGCGGAAGCGGCCGCCCGTTTCCACCGGCGTAGTGGATAGCGGCGGGAAGTGGCTTTTCGGGGATGACCGGAGGAACGAAGGGACGGAGCAGGAAATTTCCTACGCCGCCACCGCCTCCTCGCTGCGGCTCGCCGCGGCTTCGAGCATGCGCTTTTCGAGCCCCTTCACGCGCGCGGCGCTGTCGATCTTGTCGCCGATCAGGTCGGTGACGTAGAAGGTATCGACGGCGCGCTCGCCATAGGTGGCGACATGCGCCGAATGCACCGTCACCTTCGACTGGAACAGCGCATAGGCGAGCTGGTTGAGCAGCGCCGGGCGGTCCTGCGCATTGACCTCGATCACCGTGAAGCGGTTCGACGCCTTGTTGTCGACGAAGACATTGGGCGCGATGCGGAAGGCCTCGGCGCGGGTGCGGGGGAGGGCGCGCGCCTCGAGCTTCGGCAGCAGTTTCTGCCGGTTGGCGAGCGCATCCTCGATCGCGCGGGTCAGGCGGACGATCTGCCCGGCCTCGGCAAAGGGGCGGCCGAGCGGGTCCTGGACGAGGAAATTGTCGAGCGCGAGCCCGTCGCGCGTCGTGTGGATGCGCGCGTCGATGATGTTGCCACCGGCAAGGTGGATACCGCCCGCGATGCGATAGAAGAGCCCCGGATGGTCGGCGGCGAGCACCATCACCAGCGTCGCGCCGCGATCGTCGTCGGGGACGGCGGCGATATGCAGCGGCGCGTCGCCCGCCTTCTGGATGTGGATCAGATTGGCGGCGATCACCTCGACCGGCTCGGCGATCCAGTAGCTTTCGGGCAGCCGCTTCGCGAGCTTCGCGAAGTCCTTGTCGCCGAGCCGGAGCAGCGCCTGCGCTTCCTCCTTCTTGCTCGCGATCCGCACCTCGCGCCCGCGCTGCTTGTGGCCGAGGCGCAGCACCTCCTCGGCGGCGTCGAACAGCTCGGTGAGCAATTGGCGCTTCCAGCTGTTCCACACGCCCGGGCCGACCGCGCGGATGTCGACCACGGTGAGGACGAGCAGCAGGCGCAGGCGCTCGGGGCTCTGCACGACCTGCGCGAAGTCGAGGATCGTCTTGAAATCGGCGAGGTCGCGTTTGAACGCGGTCGCCGACATCAAAAGATGATGGCGCACCAGCCACGAAACCGTCTCGGTCTCCGCCTCGGACAGGCCGAGGCGCGGGCAGACCCGCAGCGCGAGTTCGGCGCCGAGCACGCTATGGTCGCCGCCGCGCCCCTTGGCGATGTCGTGGAGCAGGACCGCGGCGTAGATGACGCGCCGCGACTGCAACTGCCCCATGATCGCGGTCGACAGCGGGTGGTCGTCCTTCAGTCGGTCCTGCTCGATGTCGGCGAGCAGCCCGATCGCGCGGATCGTATGCTCGTCGACCGTATAATGATGGTACATGTCGAACTGCATCTGCGCGACGACGCGGCCGAAATCGGGCACGAAGCGGCCGAACACCCCCGCCTCGTTCATCCAGCGCAGCACCGTTTCGGGGTCGCGCGGGGAGGTCAGCACGTCGAGGAACAGTTCGTTCGCGCGGGCGACGCGGCGCACTCCGCGCGCGTCGATCAGCTTCGCGTCGTGCCGCGCCTGGCGCATCGCCTGCGGATGGATTTCGAGGCCGTAGCGGTCGGCGAGCGCGAAGATTTCGAGCAGGCGCACAGGGTCCTTCTGGAAGAAATCGTCGGAAGGCAGGGCGAGGCGGCCGCGGTCGAGCACGAAGCCGCCGAGCTTGCCCGGGCGCCGGCGGATCGTCGGCAGGAAGCGCCGTCCGCGTGCCGCGAGCTGGTCGTCGAGATGCGCGAGAAAGGTCCCGGTCACGTCGCCGACGCTTTTCGCGTGGAGGAAATAGAGCTGCATGAAGCGCTCGACCGCGCTCTTCCCCGGGCGCTCGGCGAACTGCATGCGGTGCGCGATCTCGCGCTGGAAGTCGAAGGTCAGCCGGTCCTCGGCGCGCCCGGCGAGGATATGGAGATGGCAGCGCACGGCGAGGAGGAAATTCTCCGCGCGAGAGAATTGCCGCAGCTCGCGCGCGGTGAGCAGCCCCGCGTCGACGAGTTCGGGGACGGTGCGGACGCGGTGGATGAACTTGCCGATCCAGAACAGCGTGTGGAGGTCGCGAAGCCCGCCCTTGCCCTCCTTCACATTGGGTTC
Source organism: Sphingopyxis sp. NJF-3 (assembly GCF_053514865.1). Lineage (NCBI taxonomy): Bacteria > Pseudomonadati > Pseudomonadota > Alphaproteobacteria > Sphingomonadales > Sphingopyxidaceae > Sphingopyxis > Sphingopyxis sp. NJF-3. The sequence continues at coordinate 3,737,060 of NZ_CM130726.1, read as the reverse complement.
GACGACATAGCGCGAATCGCCCATCCTTTTGTGCCGCTCGTCGCGCTCGGCAAGCTTTTCAGCCACGAACGCACGCGCATTGCCGGCGACGACCTCGGCATCGAAGCGCGCCGCGGCCTGATTGTAAAGCTCGCGGTCGCCCCAGATGAAACGCGCCTCGACCAGCGCGGTGCGGATTGTCAGGTCGTCCTTCGCGGCGCGGATCATCTCGTCGACCGAGCGCGACGAATGGCCGACCTTCAGCCCCAGGTCCCACAGCGTATAGAGCTGCGCCTCGATCACCTGCTCGGTCCAGCTCGTCTGCTTGAACGGGGTCAGAAAGCCGATATCGACGTCGCTGTGCGGCGCCATCTCGCCGCGGCCGTAGCCCCCGACCGCGATCACCGTGATCCGCTCGCCCGCCGAGCGGTTGCCGGCGGGATAGAGATGGTGGGTGGTGAAATCATGGCTGAGGCGGACGATCTGGTCGATCAGAAAGGCGGTGGCATTGGCCGCGATCCGTCCCGCCGAGGGATGGTCGAGCAGGCGGTGCTCGATCTCGGCGCGCCCCGCCTCGAGCGCCTCCCTGAGCAGCGCGACCATCGCGCGGCGCCGCTGGCCGGTGTCGCTCGTCTCCGCCGCGATCTCGTCGAGCCGCCCCGACAAGGCGCGGCGGTCGATGATCGCGCGGCGATGGTCGAGATGGTCGAAGAGGTCGCTCATGGTTCGCCCGCCACGATCTGCTTGAGCCGGTAGAGCGCGTCGAGCGCCTCGCGCGGGGCGAGCGCGTCGGGCTCGATGGTCGCGAGCGCCTCGCGCAGCGCGTCCTTCGCCGCCTCGGGCGCGGCGGCGAGCGTCGCCGCGAAGAGCGGCAGGTCGTCGAGCCCCGCGGCGAGCCCGCCGGTCGCCTCGCGCCCCGCCTCGAGCTTCGCGAGCACCGCCTCGGCGCGCTTGACGACACCGGCGGGCACGCCGGCAAGCCGCGCGACCGCGAGGCCATAGCTGCGGTCGGCGGGTCCCTCGGCGACCTCGTGGAGCAACACGAGGTCGCCCTGCCATTCGCGCGCGCGGACATGGTGCAGCGAGAGCGCGCTCAGCGTTTCGGCGAGCCGGGTCAACTCGTGATAATGGGTCGCGAACAGGCAGCGGCACTGGTTCACTTCATGGACCGCCTCGACCACCGACCAGGCGAGCGCGAGCCCGTCGTAGGTCGAAGTGCCGCGCCCGACCTCGTCGAGGATCACGAAGCTTTGCGGCGTCGCCTGCGCGAGGATCGCCGCGGTTTCGATCATTTCGACCATGAAGGTCGAGCGGCCGCGCGCGAGATTGTCGCTCGCGCCGACGCGGCTGAACAGGCGGTCGACGAGCCCGAGCTTCGCCGCGGCGGCGGGGACGAACGCGCCCGCCTGCGCGAGCACGACGATCAGCGCGTTTTGGCGCAGGAAGGTCGACTTGCCGCCCATGTTCGGGCCCGTGACGAGCCACAGCCGGTCGTCCTCCGACAGCGCGACGTCGTTGGGCACGAAGCGTTCGCCGCTCTTCGCCAGCGCCGCCTCGACCACCGGATGCCGGCCGCCGGTCACGTCGAGGCACGGCTCGTCGGCAAGGTCGGGGCGGCACCAATCGTGGCTCATCGCATGGTCGGCGAGCGCGGCGGCGACATCGATCCGCGCGAGGACATCGCACGATGCGGCAATCGCCTCGCGCCGCGCGACGGCCTGGTCGGTCAGCGTTTCGAGATGCGCCGCTTCGGCCGCGAGCGCGTGGACCCCCGCCTGCGTCACCCGGCTCGCGGCTTCGTGGAGGTCGGACGAATTGAAGCGCACGACGCCAGCGAGCGTCTGGCGGTGAGTGAAGCCCGATTCGGGCGCCATCAGCGCGTCGGCATGGCGCGCGGGCACTTCGACATGATAGCCGAGTACGCCATTGTGACGGATCTTGAGCGAAGCGATGCCGGTGCGGTCGCGATATTGCGCCTCGAGCGCCGCGATCGCCTTGCGCCCGTCGCGCGCGGTTTCGCGCAGCGCGTCGAGCGCGGCATCGTAGCTTTCGGCGATATAGCCGCCCTGCGCCGCGTCGACCGGCGGGGTTTCGATCAGCGCGCGCGTGAGTTCGTCAACGAGCGCGCCATGACCGTCGAGCCCCGGCAGCAGCCGCGCGAGCAGCGGCGGCAGGTCGGCGCGGCACGCGAGCCGCTCGCGCAGCAGCCGTGCGCCGCCGAGCGCGTCGCGGAGCTGCGCGAGGTCGCGCGGACCCCCGCGTCCGGCGACGAGGCGCCCGAGCGCGCGGCCCGCATCGGGCAGCGCGCGCAATTCGCTCCGGAGCTCGCCGCGCCACAGCGCATCGCGCGCGAGCGCGTCGACGAGATCGAGCCGGTCGAGGATCGCCGCCTTGTCGGTGAGCGGGCTAGCGAGATCGTCGGCGAGGAGCCGCGCGCCCGCCGCGGTGACCGTGCGGTCGATCGTGGCGAGGAGACTGCCATCGCGCGTCCCAGCCATGGTGCGGACGAGTTCGAGGCTTTCGCGCGTCGCGGCGTCGATCGCCATCCGCCCCGACGCCGACACGCGCAGCGGCGGCTGCAGGAAAACCGCGCCGCCGGTGCCGACATGGTCGAGATAGGCGGCGACCGCCCCCATCGCCGCGACCTCGCCGCGCGTGAAGGCGCCAAAGCCGTCGAGCGTCCGCACGCCGAACAGCGTTTCGAGCCTTTTCTGCCCGGCGCCGCTCGAAAAATCGCCCTGCGGGCGCCGCACCACCTGCCGCGCGGTCCAGGCGGGAAGATCGTCCGCCGCCTCGCTGACCAGCAGTTCGGAGGGCGCGAGCCGCGCCAGCTCGGCATCGACCTGCTCGGGGCGCACCGCGACGACCTCGAAGCGGCCGGTCGAAATGTCGGCGGCGGCGATCGCGACCTCATTCTCGCTGCCCACCGTCGCGAGCGCCGCGAGCCGGTTGGCGCTCCGCCCTTCGAGCAGCGCCTCCTCGGTCAGCGTCCCCGCGGTGACGAAGCGCACGATATCGCGCGCGACGAGCGCCTTCGACCCGCCGCGCGCCTTCGCCTCGGCCGGGGTCTCGACCTGCTCGGCGATCGCGACGCGGTGCCCTGCCTTGATCAGCCGCGCGAGATAGGATTCGGCCGCATGGACGGGCACCCCGCACATCGGCACCGGCTCGCCGCCATGCTCGCCGCGCGACGTCAGCGCGATGTCGAGCGTCGCCGCCGCCGCCTTGGCATCGTCGAAGAACAGCTCGAAAAAATCGCCCATGCGATAGAAAAGCAGGCAATCGCCCGCGCGCTCCTTGAGCGACCAATATTGCGCCATCATCGGCGTCGCGGACGCGGGCGCGGCGTTGCTGTTCGCGGGTCTGGGGGCGGTGGCGGGCATCCGCCCCTGCTTAGTGATTGGGGGCGGCATGGCAAGGTGGGGCGAGCGAATGTCGGGTTTGAGGCGGGAAGCGGACGTCCTCTTTTCGTCATCCCGGACTTGATCCGAAATCCATTCCTCCGACGCTGGCGTGAATGGACCCCGGATCAAGTCCGGGGTGACGATGAAGGAGAGGGCATGTTTCGGTCGGATACTTCACGGGCGCCCGTCCCCAATATTGCCGGTTACATTTTCGCAAGGCGGCGCTAGGGGAAATATTCGGGCGCGCATCTTGTTTGGATTTTGAGAGGATAGCGAATGGACAGCGGCAGCAAGGTGCAGTTTTCGGACCGCGAGGCCCTGCTTTATCACAGTTACGGACGCCCCGGAAAAATCGAGATCGTCGCGTCGAAGCCGATGGCGACCCAGCGCGACCTTTCCCTCGCCTATTCGCCCGGCGTCGCGGTGCCGGTGCTCGCGATCGCCGAAGACCCCGCGAAAGCCTATGACTATACCGCCAAGGGCAATCTGGTCGCGGTGATCTCGAACGGCACCGCTATCCTGGGGCTCGGCAACCTCGGCGCGCTCGCCTCGAAGCCGGTGATGGAAGGCAAGGCCGTCCTCTTCAAACGCTTCGCCGACGTCGATTCGATCGACCTCGAGGTGAAGACTGAGGATCCGCAGGCGTTCATCGACGCGGTCGAACTGCTCGAGCCGAGCTTCGGCGGCATCAACCTCGAGGATATAGCCGCCCCCAACTGCTTCATCATCGAGGCGGCGCTGAAGGAAAAGATGAACATCCCGGTGTTCCATGACGACCAGCATGGCACCGCGATCATCACCGCCGCGGGGCTGATCAACGCCTGTCACCTGACCGGGCGCGACCTCAAGGACATCAAGGTCGTCGTCAACGGCGCCGGGGCCGCGGCAATCGCCTGCACCGCGCTCATCAAGGCGATGGGCGTGCGGCACGAGAATGTCATCATGTGCGACCGCAAGGGCACCATCTACCAGGGCCGCACCGAAGGCATGGACCAGTGGAAGTCGGCGCACGCGGTGCCCACCGAGGCGCGCGACCTGACCGAGGCACTCGTCGGCGCCGACGTCTTCCTCGGCCTGTCGGCCGCGGGTGCGCTGAAGCCCGAGATGGTCAAGGACATGGCGGCGGCGCCGATCATCTTCGCGATGGCGAACCCCGACCCCGAAATCTCGCCCCCCGACGCGCGCGCCGCGCGGCCCGACGCGATCATCGCGACCGGGCGTTCGGACTATCCGAACCAGGTCAACAATGTGCTGTGCTTCCCCTTCATCTTCCGGGGCGCGCTCGACGTGCGCGCGACCGCGATCAACGAGGAGATGAAGATCGCGGCCGCCTATGCGATCGCCGACCTCGCGCGCCAGCAGGTGCCCGAAGAGGTCGCCGCCGCTTACGGAGGACGCGCGTCGAGCTTCGGTCCCGAGTATATCATCCCGTCGCCCTTCGACCCGCGGCTGATGGAAATCGTACCCGCCGCGGTCGCCAGGGCGGCGATGGACACCGGCGTCGCGCAGCATCCGATCGCCGACATGGACGAGTATCGCACCCGCCTGCGCGGCCGACTCAACCCGACGACCTCGGTGCTGACGCTCGCCTATGAGGCGGCGCGCAAGAATCCGAAGCGCGTCGTCTTCGCCGAGGGCGAGGAGGAAGTGGTGCTGCGCGCCGCGATCCAGTTCCGCGACGGCGGCTACGGCATTCCCGTGCTCGTGGGGCGCGAGGGGCTGCACGACAAGCTGCGCGCGATGGGGGTCCCCGATGCCGAGAGCTTCGAGGTGCACAACAGCGTCAATTCGCCGCACGTGCCCCAGATGGTCGACATGCTCTACGAACGGCTGCAGCGCCGCGGCTATCTGCGCCGCGACGTCGAGCGCATGGTCAACCGCGACCGCAACATCTTCGGCTCGCTGCTGCTGAAGCTAGGGCTCGGCGACGCGATGATCACGGGGGTCACGCGCACCTATGCGCAGACGATGCGCGAGGTCCGCCGCGTGATCGACCATGCCGAGGGCAAGACGCCGTTCGGCATGCATATCTGGGTCGGGCAGCAGCAAACGATCTTCATCGCCGATTCGACCGTGAACGAGCGCCCGTCGGCCGAGATGCTCGCCGACATCGCCGAACGCACCGCGCAGGTCGCGCGCCGCATGGGGCACGAGCCGCGCGTCGCCTTCCTGTCCTATTCGACCTTCGGCAACCCGCCGGGATCGTGGCTCGGCAATATCCGCGACGCCGTTCACATCCTCGACGAGCGTCAACCCGAGTTCGAATATGAAGGCGAAATGGCGCCCGACGTCGCGCTCAACGAAAAGCTGATGAAAAGCTACCCCTTCTGCCGCCTGTCGGGGCCGGCCAATGTGCTGGTGATGCCGGGGCTGCAATCGGCGAACCTGTCGGCGAAGCTGCTGCGCGAACTGGGCAGCGGCGCAGTGATCGGCCCGGTGCTCGTCGGCATGGAAAAGCCGGTGCAGGTCGCGACGATGGCCTCGCCCGCGTCGGACCTGGTGACCCTCGCCGTGCTCGCGGCGGGCGGAATCGCGGGGTAAGGGAAGGCGTCGCCCCTGCGAAGGCAGGGGCCGCTTTCGGCCTTGCATAGGCCGCCCCTTATCTCGTCATCCCGGCGAAGGCCGGAATCTCACCGTCTCGGCCTAGCGCACCGGCGAGATCCCGGCCTTCGCCGGGATGACGACTCCGTGCGGCTCCGCCCCGGTTTTCACAAGGACGGGCCGTTACGGCCCGGTATTGCTGCCGTTGTCGCCGCCGCCCATGCCGCCGGCGCCGACCGCGCCGATGTTGCCGAAGATATCGTCGAAGAAGCTGCGATGGCGGCCGAGCGTCGGCGTCTTGTCGCCTTCGGGGCTGATCTTGCTCACCAGTTCGAGCCCGGTCTTGTCGACCGCGACGACATTGCCCGCGGGGTCGAAGCGGACGCGCAGCACCTGCTGCGACACCGGGCGCGGGTTGGCGAAGGCGAGCTGGCGCGTCTCGCGCGACACATAATAATATTCATTGTCGCTGAACTGGCCGACGAAGGTCGGGCGCCCGAGCGTCTTTTCGACCGATTCGCGGTTGTCGACGCCCGGCGAGATCGCAGCGGTCAACACCGGGTCGACGACATAGCCCTGCCGGCCGCGAAGCTGGGTGCAGCCGCTGGCGGCCAGCGCCACGATCAGCCCGGCGGTCAGCAGGCGCAGGCGCGGGGCGGCGAAAACAGGCGTGGCGTTGGGCATTCGATCTTCTCCGTCGCGCAGGCCCTGCCTGGCCTCACCCTGGCCGCCCGCCCCGGCGGCCGGCAGCAGTCGCTGCGCATGTCTGGCGCCTCTTAACCGCAAGCGGGCGGGGCGCACAAGCCGCTTGTGGGCGGACAAAGCTTGCTGGAAGCTGACCGGAGCGGTGCGCCGCGCCCCCTTTTCGCCGCGCCCGATTGCGCCTAAGCGACTTTCATGATTTCGCTCCGCAAGCTGTTCCGTCCCGGCCCCGACCCGCGCGAGGCGCGCCGCCCGCTGTGGAACGCGGTGGTCGCCACCGCGCGCGCGCCGCACTGGTATGAGGCGGGCGGGGTTCCCGACACGCTCGACGGGCGGTTCGACATGATCGGCCTCGTGCTCGCGCTCGTCCTCCACCGCATCGACGATGACCCCGATGAGGCGCTCGCCGGGGTCCAGCTTACCGAGCTCTTCGTGTCCGACATGGACGGCCAGATGCGCCAGATCGGTTTCGGCGACATGGTGGTCGGAAAACAGGTCGGACGGATGGTCGGCGCGCTCGGCGGCCGGCTCGGCGCCTATCGCGCCGCCGACGGGTCGGACGAGCTGCGCGCGGCGCTGGTGCGCAACCTGTGGCGCGGCAAGGCACCGGCGGACGCTGCGCTCGACCATGTCGCGGCCGAGGTCGCGGCGCTGCGCGCGACGCTCGCGGCGATGCCGGTCGAGGTGCTGATCGCCGCCGACCAGCTGCCCGGGCGCGGCGTATGAGCTCTTCCGAATTCCCCTATATCGTGACGCTCGCCGACGCGGCGCAGGGGCGGCGGATCGCGATCGACGCCGATGCCGAGGCGCGCGCACGGATCGCGGCGCGGCTGGACCTTGTCGCGCTCGACCGCTTCGCGCTGACCGCCGATATCCGCGCGGTCGCGGGCGGTATCGCGGCGACGGGAACCATCGCCGCCGACGCGGTGCAACGCTGCGCCGCGACCGACCTGCCGGTTCCGGCGACGATCGCCGAAAATTTCGACCTGCGCTTCCTGCGCGACGCCGCGCCCGACGCGAGCGCCGACGAGGAGGTCGAGATCGACAGCGCGGATTGCGACATCTTGCCGCTCGACGGCGACCGCATCGACCTGGGCGAAGCGGCGGTGCAGACGCTGTCGCTCGCGCTCGATCCCTTTCCGCGCCACCCCGACGCCGACCGCATCCTCGCCGAGAAAGGCGTACTCAGCGAGGAGCAGGCGGGCCCCTTCGCGGCGCTCGCGAAGCTGCGCGGGAAAGACGCCTAGCGGGGTTTTTCCACGGGCTCTCCGCCCGCCGCGGCATCGCCCTTGAGCAGATCGGCCATCGCATCGTCGAGCCCGGGCTCGTCCTTCGCGGGCTCCTTGGCTTCGTCGGGCGCATCGGCCGGCGTCTCATCGGCCGCCGGCTCGCTGTCCGCCTTGTCGTCCCGCGCCACCGGCAGGTTGCCGCCGAGCGCCGCGGCGAGGCCGCGGAGCTGTTCGCCGATCACCTTGTCGACGCCGGGCGCGATGTCGGCGACCTTGAAGCGCATATAGCCGCCGACGACATAGTCGAAGCGGATCGCGGCGCCGGCGCCGGTCTTCTTGATCTGGATGGTCAGCGTTCCGGTGACCGCCTCACCCTGCAGCGGGCCGAAAGCGCCCGACAGGCGCATCATCTCGCCCGGCTTGGCGAAGACAATCCGCGCATGCTGGACGCTGCCCATCGCGCCGCCGTCGCCGGGCAGTTTTTCGCAGAAGCAGCCGCCGGCCTGCGAATCGAGCCAGAAATTGGCGGCGTCGCCCGACCAGCTATGCTCCTTCGACCACCATTTTTCGGGCGTGCGGAGCATTTTCCACACATCCTCGGGTGTCGCGGCGACCTGCGCGGTGTGCGCGACGGTGAAGCCGATCTCGTTCTGGTCGATGACCTTTGCCTGCGCCGGCGGTGCCAGCAGCATTGCCGCAAGCGATGCCCCGGCGAAACAGCCCCTGCGTTTCATATTCGTCCCCCAAGCTGCAAGCCCCCGAATCCCGAGCAGCCTTGCACCGGCGCGGAGGCTTTTCAAGCCGCGCGGTATCGTGCGCGAGAATTCACCGCTCGGCGTCGGGGTCCGGCGACTCGCGGCCGGGGTCGTCCGGGCACCAGTGCGTCATGACCCGCATGGTCAGCGCATGACAGTCGGCCCCGGCAAAGGGAAAGCTGCCGCTGAGCGCCGAGCGAAGCTCGGGGGCGAGGAGCTGCTGCAGCCGCCGCCGCGCGCGCAGGCAGCGCGTCTTCACCGTCACCGGAGAAATGCCGAGCAGAGCCGCCGTTTCGTCCACCGACAGCCCTTCGACCTCGCGGAGCACGAACGCCGTGCGGAATTCGAGCGGAAGCTGCTCGATGGCCGCCTCCAGCATCGTGCGAATCTGGCCCCGGGCCAGTTCGGCATCGGGTTTGCCGCCCAGCATCGATCCGCGCATCAGGCGGTCGCGATAGTCATCGAGGTCAACGACCGAAGTGGAATCGAGTCGCTTGCGCCGGCGCTGCCTGGCCCGCACCCGGCCCAGCGCCTCGTTGATCGCGATCCGCGTCAGCCAGGTCGACAGCGACGATCGCCCGGCAAAGCTGCCGATCGATTCGAAGCCCCGCATATAGGTGCTCTGGACGACATCCTCGGCCTCGTCGCGTTGCCTGAGAACGCTCCAGGCAACGCGGAACAGACGCTGGTTGTTGCGCTCGGTCACGACCCGCACCGCGTCGCGATCGCGCGCGGCGATCCGCGCCGCGAGCTCGAGATCGGAAAGCCCGCACGAGTCGGGGCGTACCTGCACCGTCATCCTTCTCCTCCAACGCTTCGCCGCGGCAGCGAGCCGAGCAGTTCGCGGCGCAGCTCCGCATCCTCGCCGAATTCGCCCAGCCAGCATTTGGTGACCAGCGAGACCCCGTGCTGCCGCACGCCGCGCGTCGACATGCAGGCATGCCCGGCCTCTATGATCACAGCGACGCCGCGCGGCTGCAAGGCTTCGTCGAGCGCGTGCGCGATTTGCCGCGTCAGCCGTTCCTGCAGCTGCAACCGGCGCGCATAGGCATCGACGAGCCGCGACAGCTTCGAAATGCCGACCACCCGGTCGCGGGGACGATAGGCGACGTGCGCGACGCCGACGATCGGCGCCAGATGATGCTCGCAGGTGGACACGAGCGGGATCGAGCGCAGCAGGATGGTTTCGTCATAGCCCGCCGCCTCGCCGAAGGTGCGGCTCAGCAGGTGCCGGGGATCGATCCGGTAGCCGGCGAACCATTCGCGATAGGCGCGCGCCACCCGCGCCGGCGTTTCCGCCAGCCCTTCGCGCGCGGGGTCGTCGCCCGCCGCCGCGATCAGGGTCCGCACCGCCGCCTCGATCTCGGCCTGTCCGGGCCGCGACCGCGCGTCTTCGGGCATGGCATCCGTCTCGACCGGGGCCGATTCGGGGGTCAGCTCGTACATCTCCATTCGCGCCTCCAGTCTTGGAACGCCCATTGGATGCCGCGCGGCGCCGCAGGTTCCCGGGAACCTTATTCGGGCGGCGCCATCCAATGGCCGCATTCGGACAAGGAGATACGAAAATGCTGAAGACCTTCCTCTGGATCGGCGCCGCGGCGTCGCTGACCATCAGCGGCGTGGCGCTGTCGCACGACGCGGCGAAGCCGAGCGACGCGCAGATCGCCCACATCGCCTATACGGCGGGACAGATCGACATCGACGCGGGAAAGCAGGCGCTCGCCAAATCGAAGAACCCGGCAGTGCGGGCATTCGCCGAAGAGATGGTCCGCGATCATGGCGCGGTGAACGAAAAGGCGCTGGCGCTGGTCGGGCGACTCGGCGTGACGCCCGAAGCCAATGCGACCAGCACCGCCCTGACCGCGCAGGCTACGCAGAAACATGACGAGCTCGCCAAGCTGGACGGCGCGGCGTTCGACCGCGCCTATGTCGCGAACGAGGTCGCCTATCACGCCACGGTCAACGGCGCGCTGCGCGACGTGCTGATCCCGTCGGCGACGAACGGCGAGTTGAAATCGCTGCTCGAAACCGGGCTGACGCTGTTCGGCGAACACCAGATGCACGCCGAACATCTGGCGGCGAGCCTGCGATGAGGCGCGCGATCGTCTGCGCGATCGCGCTGGGCGCGGCGCCGCTGCTTTCCGGCGCGGCGCCGGCGCCCAAGGTGCACAGCATCATCATCGACAAGATGCGGTTCGGCGCCGTCCCGCCGGGGGTACGCGTCGGCGACACGATCCTGTGGATCAACAAGGATCTGTTCCGCCATAGCGCCACCGCACGCAACGGCAGCTTCAACGTCGACCTGCCCGCGGGAAAAAGCGGCAGGACCGTGCTCAGGCGCGCCGGCAACATCGCCTTCTATTGCATCTATCACCCGGGAATGACCGGGACGCTGACCGTGGGGCGCTAAAAGGACGCCGTCGGCGCCGGTCAGCCGGCGGTCGCGAGCACCGTTTCGATCGCGTCGTTGACCTCGTCGATCGGCGCCATGCCGTCGACGCGGGCGACGATGCCGCGCGCGTCGTAGATCGGCAGGATCGGCGCGGTCTTGGCGCGATATTCGGCCATGCGCGTGCGAACCGTTTCCGCATTGTCGTCGGGGCGGCGCTTGAAGTCGTGGCTGCCGCAGACGTCGCACGTATCGGCGACCTTCGGCAGCTTGTAGCGGTCGTGATAGCCTTCGCCGCACTTGGCGCAGGAAAAGCGGCCGGTGATGCGGTCGACGAGCGCATCCTCGTCGACGACGAGTTCGATCACATGGTCGAGCTTGCGGCCGCGCGCCGACAATATGGCGTCGAGCGCCTCGGCCTGCGCGGCGGTGCGCGGATAGCCGTCGAAGATCACCGACACCTCGCCGCCCAGCTCGTCGAGCCGTTCGCCGATGAGCCCCGAGACGATCTCGTCCGAGACGAGTTCGCCCGCGTCCATCACCGCCTTCGCCTGGAGGCCGATCGGGGTCCCCCCCTTGACCGCGGCGCGCAGCATGTCGCCGGTCGAGAGCTGGACCATGCCATGCTCATCCTCGAGGCGCGACGCCTGCGTTCCCTTGCCCGCCCCCGGCGGGCCCAGCAAAATGATGTTCAGCGTCATGGAAGCCCCTGTATCCCGTCCCGACGTGCAATCCGTCGGGGTGGCCCTAACCGACCGGTCAGCGCCGCGCAACGCCGCCCTTCAATTTGGCTTTCTTGATCAGGTCGCCATATTGATGCGCGAGCATGTGGCTCTGGATCTGCGTGATCGTGTCGATCGTCACGTTGACGATGATGAGCAGGCTGGTGCCGCCGAGCTGGAAAGGCAGGCCCGATTTCGCGATGAAATATTCGGGCACCAGGCAGATCAGCGCCAGATAGGCGGCACCGATCACGGTGATGCGCGTCAGCACGAAGTCGAGATAGGCGGCGGTGTTCTTGCCCGGACGGATGCCGGGGATGAAGCCGTTCTGGCGCTTCAGATTGTCGGCGGTCTCTTCGGGGTTGAAGACGACGGCGACGTAGAAGAAGCAGAAGAAGATGATCCCCGCGGCATAGAGCGCCATGTAGAGCGGCTGGCCGTGCGCGAGATACTGGTTGAGCGTGATCAGGAAATCGCCCCACGCCGAATCGCCCTGGACGTTCTGGCCCATCATCTGGGTGACGGTCAGCGGCATCAGCAGCAGCGACGACGCAAAGATCGGCGGGATGACGCCCGAGGTGTTGACCTTCAGCGGCAGGTGACTGCGGTCGGCCTGCATGCCGCCGCGCTGCGTCGCGCGCTTCGGATATTGGACGAGAACGCGGCGCTGCGCGAGCTCCATGAAGCTGATAAAAGCGATGATCGCGACCGCGCCGCCGACGACGGCGATGATCGTGCCGCCGCCCATCGACCCTTCGCGGACCTGGGTGAACATCTGGGCGAAGCTGCGCGGCAGCTGCGCGAGGATGCCCGCCATGATGATCAGCGAGACGCCGTTGCCGATGCCGCGGCTGGTGATCTGCTCGCCGAGCCACATCAGGAACAGCGTGCCGCCGACGATGCTGATGACGGCGCCGATGCGGAACAGCATGCCGGGGTCGACGACTGCGGCGACGCCCTGGCTCGCGCCGAGCGTTTCGAGCCCGGCGGCGATGAAATAGCCCTGGATCGCGGTCAGCGCGACGGTGCCGTAGCGCGTATACTGGTTGAGCTTCTTGCGTCCGCTCTCGCCCTCTTTCTTGAGCGCGGCGAGGCTCGGCGACAGCGCGGACGCGAGCTGCACGACGATCGACGCCGTGATATAGGGCATGACGCCGAGCGCGATGATGCTCATGCGCTCGAGGCTGCCGCCCGAGAAGGTGTTGAAGATGTCGAGGACGCCGCCGGACGCCGCCTGGTTGTAGAGCTGCGACAGCGCGACGGGGTCGACGCCGGGCAGCGGCACATAGGAGAGGAAGCGGAAGACGATCAGCGCGCCGATCGTGAACCAGATGCGGTTCTTGAGTTCGGTCGCCTGGCCGAACTTCGAAAAGTTCAGGCTGGATGCAAACTGGTCGGCGCGAGAGGCCATGGTGATCTTTCCTCGAGTGCGGACCGCGCCCCCCGCGACCCGGCGCCTATGTGCGTTCGGAGGTCACGAAGCGCAAGGGGAAAGGCCCATTTAGCGGTGAGCCGACGCTCCCATACCGCATTAATATTCGTTCGCATCGGGGGCGCCCGCCAAGGCAGGCGAAGGACTCGACACGAACGGAATTGAGTGTCGTCATGCGGTGAAGGGCGGTCCTTTCGAACCGCCCCTCACAAAATCTTACTCGCTCTTCGTGTCTTCCGCGGCGGCGGCGGGAAGCTCGACCTTGCCGCCGGCCTTCTCGACCGCCTCGATCGCGCCCTTCGACGCGCCGGCGACGGCGAAAGTCAGCTTCGCGGTCAGCTCGCCCTTGGCGAGGAGGCGGACGCCGTCCTTGCCGCCGCGCGCGACACCCGCCGCCTTCAGCGCGGCATGGTCGACCGTCTTCTTGGCGTCGAGCTTCTTCGCGTCGACCAGCTTCTGCACCTGGCCGAGGTTCACGATCGCGAAATCCTTGGCGAAGATGTTGTTGAAGCCGCGCTTCGGGATGCGCATGTGGAGCGGCATCTGACCGCCCTCGAAGCCGTTGATCGAGACGCCCGAGCGGCTCTTCTGGCCCTTCTGGCCGCGGCCGGCGGTCTTGCCCTTGCCCGAGCCGATGCCGCGTCCGACGCGCATGCGGCCCTTGCGGGCGCCGTTGTTGTCACGAAGATCGTTGAGCTTGATAGTCATATTTGCACTCGCTTTCGCTGTGTTCGCGCTGGGACCGACCTTGAAGGGTCAGTCCGGTTCGATTTCACTCGATGGCTGAAAGCCGGGATAGGGCCCGGCCTTCTCCATCACGATGGCCTGGGCGACATAGCCGCGGCCATCGACACTGGTGATCGACGGGCTGCCGTGAAGCTGCCACCCCCGGTTGAGCAGCCCCTCGACCCGCGCGCAGAAGGCGCTGTCGTCGGGGCCGGTCAACAGGCGATAGAGCTTCATCGGCGCTTAGCCCTCGATCACTTCCACCATGTGCGGAAGCTTGCGGATCATGCCGCGCACTTCCGGGGTGTCGACCAGTTCGACCTCGCGGTGCATCTTGCCCAAGCCGAGGCCGGTCAGGATCGCACGCTGGCTTTTGGGACGACGGATCGGCGAACCGATCTGGCGGATCTTGATCTTCTTGTCAGCCATGGTCTTACTCCGTCACCGCCGCGGCTTCGGCCTCGGCAGCGCGGTCGGACGCACCGCCGCGCTTGATCAGGTCCGAAACCTTCTTGCCGCGACGCTGCGCGACCGATTTCGGGCTGGTCTGTTCGCCGAGCGCCTCGAAGGTCGCGCGGATCATGTTGTAGGGGTTCGAGGTGCCGACCGACTTGGTCACCACATCGGCAACGCCCAGCGATTCGAACACGGCGCGCATCGGACCGCCGGCGATGATGCCGGTCCCCGCGGGCGCCGAGCGCACGGTGACGTTGCCGGCGCCGAAGTGGCCGCGGCCGTCATGGTGCAGCGTGCGGCCGTCGCGCAGCGGAACGCGGATCATCGCCTTTTTCGCGGCGGCGGTCGCCTTCGAAATGGCCTCGGGCACTTCGCGCGCCTTGCCATGGCCGAAACCGGCACGGCCCTTGCCGTCACCGACGACGACGAGCGCGGCGAAACCGAAGCGCTTGCCGCCCTTCACGGTCTTCGAGACGCGGTTGATGTGGACGAGTTTCTCGATGAGCTCCTCGCCGCCGTCCTCGTCGCGCGGGCGACGATCGTCGCGGCGGCCACGGCCACCGTCACGACCACCGCGACCGCCGTCGCGGCCGCCACGGCCGCGGCGCGCGGGAGCGCCGGTGTTTTCGGTCGCCTCGGGGGCGCCTTCGGCGTTCTGAACTTCGTCTGCCATCATTAGAACTCCAATCCGCCTTCGCGCGCCGCGTCGGCCAGCGCCTTGATGCGCCCGTGGAACAGGAAACCGCCGCGGTCGAACACGACCTGCGTCACGCCCGCCTTCTTGGCGGCATCGGCGAGGCGCTTGCCGACATCTGCGGCCGCAGCCGTGGTGGCGCCGGTCTTGCCGCGCACGTCCTTGTCGAGCGTCGAGGCGGCCGCCAGCGTCTTGCCGGCGGCGTCATCGATGAGCTGCGCGTAGATGTGGCGACCCGAACGATGCACCGACAGGCGCGGACGCCCGGCGGCGCGCTGGCGGAGGGCGGTACGAACGCGCTGACGGCGCTTCTGGAAAGAGGTGAGATGTGCCATGGCTTACTTCTTCTTGCCTTCTTTGCGGAAGATGTACTCGCCGCGATATTTGATGCCCTTGCCCTTATAGGGTTCGGGCTTGCGCCAACGGCGGATTTCCGCCGCGACCTGGCCGACCTTCTGCTTGTCGATGCCGCTGATCTCGATCGTCGTGTTGTCCGGCGTCTTGATCTCGATGCCTTCGGGCACCGCGAAATCGACATCGTGGCTGTAGCCGAGCTGCAGCTTCAGCGTCTTGCCCTGCGAGTTGGCGCGATAGCCGACGCCGGTGATCTCGAGCACCTTGGTGAAGCCCTCGGTCACGCCCGTGATCAGGTTCTGGACCAGCGTGCGCTGCATGCCCCAGAAGGCGCGCGCTTCGCGGCTGTCGTTCGCGGGCTGGACCGAGATGCTGCCTTCGGCGACATCATATTTGATGTTGTCGGAAAGCGGCATCGAAAGCGTGCCCTTGGGCCCCTTGACCGACAGCTGGCCGCCGTCGATCGCAGCGGTAACACCGCCGGGAATCGCCACTGCCTTTTTACCAATGCGCGACATCAGAACACCTCCGCCAGCACTTCGCCGCCGACATTATGCTCGCGAGCCTCGGCGTCCGACAGGACGCCGCGCGGGGTCGACACGATGGTGATGCCCAGGCCGTTGCGCACGATCGGCAGCTCTTTCGAGCCCGAATAGACGCGGCGGCCCGGCTTCGAGACGCGGGCCACGTGGCGGATCGCCGGCTGGCCCTCGAAATATTTGAGCTCGATGCGGATGCCCTTGTGCTGGCCCTTCGCACCCAGCGCTTCTTCGCTGTAGCCGCGGATATAGCCTTCGCGCTGGAGAACATCGAGAACGCGGACGCGCAGCGTCGAAGCCGGCGTCAGGACGCTGTCCTTCTTCGCCTGCTGGCCGTTGCGGATGCGGGTGAGCATATCACCCAGGGGATCGGTCATTGCCATCTTGTCAGTCCCTTACCAGCTCGACTTCACAACACCGGGGATCAGGCCCTTGTTGGCCAGATCGCGGAGCTGGATACGGCACAGCCGGAATTTGCGATAATAGGCGCGCGGGCGGCCGGTCAGCTCGCACCGGTTGCGGATGCGGGTCGGGTTGCCGTTGCGCGGGATTTCCGCCATCTTGAGGCGCGCGATCAGACGCTCGCCATCGTCGAGCGACGTGTCCGCCGCGATCGCCTTCAGCTTCGCATAACGGCCGGCATATTTCTTCACCAGCTTCTTGCGACGCTCGTTCTTGTTCACCGAACTCAGTTTCGCCATGACTTAAGTTCTCTTTCCTTCTTGAAAGAGCCTGCCTGGTCCCGAAGGATCAGGCGGCTTCCTTTTCCTGCGCTTCGATCGGGAAGGGGAAGCCGAACAGCTTGAGCAGTTCGCGGGCCTCTTCGTCCGTGCGAGCGGTGGTGGTGACGATCACGTCCATGCCGCGCACCGTGTCGATGCGGTCATAGTTGATCTCGGGGAAGATGATCTGCTCTTTCAGGCCCATGGCATAGTTGCCACGGCCGTCGAAGCTGGTCGCCGACACGCCGCGAAAGTCGCGGATGCGCGGCATCGCGATGGTGATCAGGCGGTCGAGGAATTCGTACATGCGTTCGCGGCGCAGGGTGACCTTGCAGCCGATCGGCATGCCTTCGCGCAGCTTGAACTGGGCGATCGACTTCTTCGCCTTGGTCACGACGGGCTTCTGGCCCGCGATCAGCTCCATCTCCGAAGCCGCGATCTCGACCTTCTTCTTGTCCTGCACCGCGTCGCCCACGCCCATGTTGAGCGTGATCTTCTCGAGCTTCGGCACTTCCATCACATTCTTGTAACCGAACTTCTCGGTCATCGCCTTGACGATCTTGTCGTCATAGAGCTTGCGCATGCGCGGGGTGTAGTTGTCAGCCATTGATCGTCTCCCCGGACTTCACGGCCACGCGGACCTTCTTGCCGTCCTTGGTTTCAAAGCGGACGCGCGTCGGCTTGCCGGTCTTGGGATCGGCCAGCGCGACCTTGCTCGCGAACAGCGGCGCTTCCTTGCGCTCGAGCCCGCCCTGCGGGTTCTGCTGGGTCGGCTTGCGGTGGCGCGTGATGACGTTGACGCCCGCGACGACGACCTTGCCGTCCTTCGGCAGGCTCTGCGTCACTTCGCCGGTCTTGCCCTTGTCCTTGCCGGACAGGACGACGACCGTGTCGCCCTTCTTGATCTTGTTCGCCATGGTCAGAGCACCTCCGGCGCCAGGCTGATGATCTTCATATAGCCCTTGCCGCGCAGTTCGCGGACGACGGGGCCGAAGATACGGGTGCCGATCGGCTCCTCGTTCTTGTTGACGAGCACGGCGGCGTTGCTGTCGAAACGGATCACCGAGCCGTCGGCGCGGCGCACATCCTTCGCGGTGCGGACGATGACGGCGCGATGCACGTCGCCCTTCTTCACCTTGCCGCGCGGCTGCGCTTCCTTGATCGACACGACGATGACGTCGCCGACGCCGGCGGTGCGACGCTTCGACCCGCCCAGCACCTTGATGCACTGGACGCGCTTCGCGCCGCTGTTGTCGGCGACTTCCAATTGTGACTGCATCTGGATCATCGATGCATTTCCTTCTTGTTTGGCCTACCGGGATGCCCCGGCGGTTCCGTGAACTTCTGTCAGGCGTCCGCAGCCGTGGGGGCCGCAGCGGGAGCAGTCGGAGCGGCGGCGCCCTTCGGCTTGCTGTGGGTGTCGACCTTGTCGAGCACCTTCCAGGTCTTCAGCTTCGAAATCGGCCGCGTCTCTTCGATGCGGACGGTCTCGCCGGCCTTGACGCTGTTGTCCTCGTCATGGGCGTGATACTTCTTCGAACGGCGGATGATCTTGCCGTAGAGCGGGTGCTTCACCTTCCGCTCCACCTTCACCACGACGGTCTTGTCGCCCTTGTCGGACACCACCGTGCCGGTCAGAATGCGCTTCGGCATCGATAGTCTCCTTACTTCGCGGCCGAGCGCGAACGCTCGGTCTGCTGCGTCTTGATGCGGGCGATCGAGCGCCGCACTTCCTTGACGCGCGAGGCTTTTTCAAGCTGGCCGGTCGCCGCCTGGAAACGGAGGTTGAACGCCTCGCGCTTCAGCTCGCCAAGCTCAACGGCGAGCTGGTCGTCGGTCTTGGCCTTGTAATCTTCGGTCTTGGCCATGTCCTTAACCCTCCAGGTGCGAGGTGTCGCCGAGGCGGGCGACGACCTTCGTCTTGATCGGCAGCTTCATCGCCGCTCGCTCGAACGCCAGCGCGGCCACGGGGCCCGGAACGCCGTCGAGTTCGAACAGGATGCGGCCCGGCTTCACGCGCGCGGCCCAGAATTCCGGCGAGCCCTTGCCCTTGCCCATGCGGACTTCGGCGGGCTTCGACGACACCGGGATGTCGGGGAACACGCGGATCCACAGGCGGCCCTGGCGCTTGATCGCGCGGCTGATCGCGCGGCGGGCCGCCTCGATCTGGCGCGCGGTGATGCGCTCTGGTTCCATCGCCTTCAGCCCGTACGAGCCGAAGTTCAGCGCGGTGCCGCCCTTGGCGTTGCCGTGGATGCGGCCCTTGAAGGCCTTGCGGAACTTGGTTTTTTTCGGTTGCAGCATGTCAGCAGTCCTTAGCGGCGATCATCGCGCGCCGGGCGCACGCCCGACGTCTGCGCGTCGAGCATCAACCGGTCGGTCGCCATCGGGTCGTGACCCAGGATTTCGCCCTTGAAGATCCAGACCTTGATCCCGCACACGCCATAGGCGGTGTGGGCTTCGGCCTCGGCATAGTCGACATTGGCGCGAAGCGTGTGCAGCGGCACCCGGCCTTCGCGGTACCATTCGGTACGCGCGATTTCCGCGCCGCCCAGACGGCCGGCGCAGTTGATGCGGATGCCCTCGGCGCCGAGACGCATCGCCGACTGCACCGCGCGCTTCATGGCGCGGCGGAAGGCGACACGGCGTTCGAGCTGGTCGGCGATGCCCTGGCCGACGAGCTTGGCGTCGACTTCGGGCTTGCGGATCTCGACGATGTTCAGCGACACGTCGCTGCCCGTCATCTCGCCGAGCGTCTTGCGCAGCTTTTCGATGTCCGCGCCCTTCTTGCCGATGATGACGCCCGGGCGGGCGGCATAGATCGACACGCGGCACAGCTTCGCCGGACGCTCGATCACGACCTTCGAGATCGCGGCCTGCGGCAGGGTCTTGAACACATATTTGCGGATCTTCAGATCCTCGACCAACATGCGTCCATAGTCCTGGCCCTCGGCGAACCAGCGGCTGTCCCAGGTGCGGTTGACCTGCAGGCGCAGGCCGATCGGATTGCTCTTCTGGCCCATCTTACGCCTCTTCTTCCTGTTCGCGGACGACGATGCGGATGCGGCTGAACGGCTTGACGATCCGGGTCGACTTGCCGCGGCCACGCGCGTGCCAGCGCTTCATCGAGATCGACTTGCCCACGCTCGCTTCCTTGACGACCAGCGCGTCAACGTCGAGGTTGTGGTTGTTCTCGGCGTTCGCGATCGCGCTCGCCAGAACCTTGCGCACGTCGACGGCCATCGCCTTCTTCGAGAAGGCGAGGACGTTCATCGCGTCTTCGACCTTGCGGCCGCGGATCAGCGCGGCGACGAGGTTCAGCTTCTGCGCCGAGCCGCGAATCTGCGTGCCGACCGAGAGCGCCTCATTGTCCGCAACGCGGCGGGGGGACTTTTCCTTGCCCATTAGCGTTTGCCCTTCTTGTCAGCCGCGTGGCCGGGGAAGAAGCGCGTCGGCGCGAATTCACCCAGCTTCATGCCGACCATGTCTTCATTGACCGACACCGGCACGAACTTGCGGCCGTTGTAGACGTTGAAGGTCAGCCCGACGAACTGCGGCAGGATGGTGGACCGGCGCGACCAGGTCTTGATCGGGGCAGAGCTGCCGCCGTCCTGGGCCGTTTCGGCTTTCTTGAGGAGATGAAGGTCCACGAACGGACCCTTCCAGACCGAGCGAGCCATGGCTTACCTCTTCTTCTTCGCGTGACGCGACCGGATGATCATCTTGTCGGTCGACTTGTTGTGACGGGTCCGGGCGCCCTTGGTCGGCTTGCCCCACGGGGTGACCGGGTGACGGCCGCCCGAGGTGCGGCCTTCGCCGCCGCCGTGCGGGTGGTCGACCGGGTTCTTGGCGACGCCGCGGGTCAGCGGACGCTTGCCGAGCCAGCGGCCCCGGCCAGCCTTGCCCAGGTTGGTGTTCTGGTTGTCGGGGTTCGACACCGCGCCGACCGTGCCCATGCACTCGCCGCGGATGTAACGCTGTTCGCCCGAACCGAGACGCACGATGACGAGGCCGCGGTCACGACCGACGACCTGCGCGTAGGTGCCGGCCGAACGGGCGATCTGGCCGCCCTTGCCCGGCTTCATCTCGATATTGTGGACGATCGTGCCGACCGGCATCTGCGACAATTCCATCGCATTGCCCGGCTTCACGTCGGTCTTCTTGCCCGCGACGATCGTGTCGCCGACGCCCAGGCGCTGCGGCGCCAGGATGTAGGCGAGTTCGCCGTCTTCATATTTCACGAGCGCGATGAACGCCGTGCGGTTCGGGTCATATTCCAGACGCTCGACGGTGGCCGGCATGTCCCACTTGCGACGCTTGAAGTCGATGAAGCGGTACTTCTGCTTGTGGCCGCCGGCGATGCCGCGCGAGGTCACATGGCCCTTGTTGTTGCGGCCACCGGTCTTGCGCTTGCCTTCGGTCAGCGCCTTGACGGGCTTGCCCTTCCACAGCGACGACTTGTCGACGAGGATCAGGCCGCGCTGCGCGGGGCTGGTCGGGTTATAATGTTTGAGTGCCATTTTCTTTCGCCTTCCCGAGCCGCTCAGACGCCCGTGGTGACGTCGATCGACTGGCCTTCGGCCAGGCGAACGATCGCCTTCTTCACGTCGCTGCGGGTGTAGGGCTTGCCCTTCCAGCGCTTGGTCTTGCCCTTGGTGACCAGCGTGTTCACGCCGATCACCTTGACATCGAACAGCGCCTCGACGGCGGCCTTGATGGCGGGCTTGGTCGCATCGTTCGCGACCTTGAACACCACCGCGTTATTTTCGCTGAGCAGCGTCGACTTTTCGGTGATCACCGGAGCGAGGATCACGTCATAGTGACGCGCGTCGACGGTCTTTGCCTTAGCCATTGCAGCGTGCCTCCAGCTTTTCGACCGCCGCGCGGGTCAGGACCAGCGTGTCGGCACGGATGATGTCGTAGACGTTGGCACCGATCGCGGGCAGCGCGTCGACGCCGACGAGGTTGGCCGACGCCAGCGCGAAGCTGGTGTGGACCGCATCGCCGTCGATGAAGAGCGCGCGACCGCCAAGTTCGAGCTTGCCGAGCTTGCCGGCGAGCGCCTTGGTCTTCGCGTCCTTGAGCTCGAGCGTGTCGAGAACGACAAGCTTGCCGCCCTTCGCCTTGTCGCTCAGCGCCATCTTGAGGCCGAGGGTGCGGATCTTCTTGTTCAGCGAGTGGCCGAAGGTGCGGGCCCGCGGGCCGTGCGCCTTGCCGCCGCCGATGAAGATCGGCGCCTTGCGGTCGCCGTGACGCGCGGTACCGCCGCCCTTCTGGCGACCGAACTTCTTGCCGGTGCGGGCGACGTCGCTACGCTCGCGCGCGGCGCGGGCAGGGCCGCGGCGCTTTTCGAGCTGCCAGGCGACGACGCGGTGCAGGATGTCGGCACGCGGGTCGACGCCGAAGACGTCGTCGTTGAGGTCGATGTCGGCGCCAGCCTTGCCATCGAGGGTCTGAACCTTGACCTTCATGATCAGGACTCCTGTGCGCCGTCGGTGGCCGCGGTGTCGACGACGGTTTCTTCGACCGGCGTTTCGACCGGCGCGTCGACCGGGGCTTCGTTGGTGTTGGCCGCGCTCTTGATGCCCGCCGGATAGGGAGCCTCGGGGTGACGCGGCAGCTTCACCGCATCGCGGACGAGCAGCCAGCCGCCCTTCGAACCCGGGACCGAGCCCTTGACGAAGAGAAGGCCGCGCTCGACGTCGGTGCGGACGATTTCGAGATTCTGCTGGGTGCGATTGCGCGCGCCCATGTGGCCGGCCATCTTCTTGTTCTTGAAGACGCGGCCCGGATCCTGGCGGTTACCGGTCGAACCGTGCGCACGGTGGCTGATCGAGACGCCGTGGGTCGCGCGCATACCGCCGAAACCCCAACGCTTCATCGCACCGGCAAAGCCCTTGCCCTGGGTGACGCCCTGGATGTCGACGATCTGGCCGGCGACGAAATGGTCGGCCGACAGTTCGGCGCCGACGTCGAGCGTCGCGTCGTCGGCGACGCGGAATTCGACGAGCTTCGCCTTGGGTTCGACTTCGGCCTTGCCATAGGCGCCGCGCTGCGGCTTCGCCACATTCTTCGCCTTGGCCGAGCCGGCCCCGAGCTGGACGGCCACATAGCCGTCGCGTTCCTTATCGCGCACGGAGACGACCTGGCAGCCTTCGAGGCTCAGGACGGTGACGGGCACGTGGCGGCCGTCGTCCTGAAACAGGCGGGTCATCCCCATTTTCTTCGCGATCACGCCAGTGCGCATGATCTTCACTCCTCAACAGAGGCCGGGCGGACCATTCCGCACGGCTTGCGGGACCCATCGGGGCATGCCCCAACGGAACCCTCCCAGCCCGAAATTTCGATGCGTCGCCCCGTCCGGGCTGAGGTGCCGCCTTCCCTTGGGTTGGCGGCGAGACGGGGGACGCAGCCCGGACCATGATGCTTCCGAGGAAGCGGTCCGGCGGTATCCTCCGAAACCTGATTGTATTCCTGCCAAAGCAGGAACCCAGGGCGGTTTCAGCGCGGCCTGCCGGCCGCTTCTACCCTGGGCTCCGGATCAAGTCCGGAGCACGTTGGCCTTTTACGCCAACTTGATCTCGACGTTCACGCCCGCGGCGAGATCGAGCTTCATCAGCGCATCGACCGTCTGCGGGGTGGGCTGCACGATGTCGAGCAGCCGCTTGTGGGTACGCACCTCGAACTGCTCGCGCGACTTCTTGTCGACATGCGGACCGCGGTTCACGGTGAATTTCTCGATGCGCGTCGGCAGCGGGATCGGACCGCGAATGAGAGCGCCCGTACGACGCGCCGTGTCGGCGATGTCGGTGGTGGCCTGATCGAGCACGCGGTGATCAAAGGCCTTCAGGCGAATGCGAATATTCTGCGTTTCCATGACTGTTCCAGTCGAATCCCGTCTGACGATGCGAAAGAGCCGAAATGGCCTGTTCCGACCCCCGCAGGGAGGCCGGAGAGGCCATCGAAATTCCTAAAAGCTACGAGCCGCGCGAATCAACCGAATCGCGCGGCTCGCGGCCCTATATTACTTTGTGATGGTCGCGACAACCCCCGCGCCGACCGTACGGCCACCTTCGCGGATCGCGAAGCGCAGGCCCTGGTCCATGGCGATCGGGGCGATCAGCTTGACCGACAGCTGGACGTTGTCGCCCGGCATGACCATCTCGGTGCCCTCGGGGAGGATGACCTCGCCGGTGACGTCCGTGGTGCGGAAGTAGAACTGCGGACGATAGTTCGCAAAGAACGGCGTGTGACGGCCGCCCTCGTCCTTCGACAGGACGTAGACTTCCGAGGTGAACTCGGTGTGCGGGGTGATCGAGCCGGGCTTGGCCAGAACCTGGCCGCGCTCGACTTCCTCACGGCCGACGCCGCGGATCAGCGCACCGATGTTGTCGCCGGCCTGGCCCTGGTCGAGCAGCTTGCGGAACATTTCGACGCCGGTGACGACGGTCTTCTTGGTGTCCTTGATGCCGACGATCTCGACTTCCTCGCCAACTTTGACGATGCCGGTCTCGACGCGGCCGGTGACGACGGTGCCGCGACCCGAGATCGAGAACACGTCCTCGATCGGCATCAGGAAGGGCTTGTCGAGCGGACGCTCGGGCTGCGGGATCCATTCGTCGACGGCAGCCATCAGCTTCAGGATCGCTTCCTTGCCGATGTTGTCGTCGCGGCCTTCGAGAGCGGCGAGCGCCGAACCCGCGATGATCGGAATATTGTCGCCGTCGAAGTCGCGCTTCGAAAGCTCTTCGCGGATTTCGAGTTCGACGAGCTCGAGCAGCTCGGGATCGTCGAGCTGGTCGACCTTGTTCAGGAACACGACCATGGTCGGAACGCCGACCTGCTTCGCGAGCAGGATGTGCTCCTTGGTCTGCGGCATCGGGCCGTCGGCGGCCGACACGACGAGGATCGCGCCGTCCATCTGGGCGGCGCCGGTGATCATGTTCTTCACATAGTCGGCGTGGCCCGGGCAGTCGACGTGCGCATAGTGGCGCGCATCGGTTTCATATTCGATGTGCGCGGTCGAGATGGTGATGCCGCGCTCGCGTTCCTCGGGCGCCTTGTCGATGTTGGCGAAGTCGACGGCGGTGCCGCCCTGAAGGTCCGAAAGGACCTTCGAGATCGCTGCGGTCAGCGAGGTCTTGCCATGGTCGACGTGACCGATGGTGCCGATGTTGCAGTGCGGCTTCGTCCGCTCAAATTTAGCCTTAGCCATGTTCTTGAACCTTCTTGTTCGATGTTTGGGTTGATCAGTCGTGGACGAGCCCTGCTGAATCAGGCGCCGCCCTTAGTAGGTCTTGCCGCGCGGCGCAAGTCCGCGCGGCTTCGACCTATCAGGCCATCTTGGCCTTCACTTCTTCGGCCACGTTGTTCGGCACTTCTTCATAGTGCGAGAACTGCATGGTGTACTGCGCGCGGCCCTGGGTGAAGGAACGCAGCTGGTTGACGTAGCCGAACATATTGGCAAGCGGGACCATCGCTTCAACCACCTGGGCGTTGCCGCGGCTGTCGGTGCCCTGGATCTGGCCGCGGCGGCTGTTGAGGTCGCCGATGACGTCGCCCATGAATTCCTCGGGCGTGACCACCTCGACCTTCATCACCGGCTCGAGCAGCTTGATGCCGGCCTTCGCCGCCACCTCGCGCATCGCCGCACGGCCCGCGATCTCGAACGCCAGTGCCGACGAGTCGACGTCGTGGTAGGCGCCGTCGGTCAGTTTGATCTCGAAGTCGATGATCGGGAAGCCGATCATGTGACCGTTCTCGGCCGATTCGCGCATGCCCTTTTCGACCGACGGGATATATTCGCGCGGGATGTTGCCGCCCTTGATCTCGTCGATGAAGGTGATGCCCGAACCGCGCTCGCCGGGGGCGACGCTGACCTTGACGCGGCCGAACTGGCCCGAGCCGCCCGACTGCTTCTTGTGGGTGTAGTCGACGTCGACCGGCTTCGCGAGCGATTCGCGATACGCCACCTGCGGCGCACCGACGTTCGCTTCGACCTTGAATTCGCGCTTCATGCGATCGACGAGGATGTCGAGGTGAAGCTCGCCCATGCCCTTGATGATCGTCTGGCCCGATTCATGGTCGGTCGAGACGCGGAACGAGGGATCCTCGGCGGCGAGGCGATTGAGCGCGATGCCCATCTTTTCCTGGTCGGCCTTGGTCTTGGGTTCGACCGACAGCTCGATCACCGGCTCGGGGAATTCCATGCGCTCGAGGATGATCGGCGCGCTGGTGGCGCAGAGCGTGTCCCCGGTTGTGGTTTCCTTGAGGCCGGCGAGCGCGACGATGTCGCCCGCATAGGCTTCCTCGATGTCCTCGCGGCTGTTGGCATGCATGAGGAGCATGCGGCCGATCTTTTCCTTCTTGTCCTTCACCGAGTTCAGATAGCTGCCCTTGGTGAGGGTGCCCGAATAGATGCGGGCGAAGGTGAGCGAGCCGACGAACGGGTCGTTCATGATCTTGAACGCCAGAAGCGAAAGTGGCGCCGAGTCCGACGTGGCGCGCGTGTCGGGCTGGTCGTTCGCCGGGTTGATGCCCTGGACGTCGGGAATGTCGAGCGGGCTCGGCAGATAGTCGACGACCGCGTCGAGCAGCGCCTGCACGCCCTTGTTCTTGAACGACGAGCCGCACAGCACGGGCACGAACGCCTGCGCCAGCGTGCCCTTGCGGATCAGCGCCTTCAGCGTCGCGACGTCGGGGACGGTGCCCTCGAGATAGGCTTCCATCGCGTCGTCGTCCTGCTCGACGGCGAGCTCGACCAGCTTTTCGCGATATTCGGCGGCCTTGTCCTTGAGGTCGGCCGGAATCTCTTCATAGAAGAATTCGGCGCCGAGGCTTTCGTCCTTCCAGATGATCGCGCGCTCATTGACGAGGTCGACGAGACCGACAAAATCGCTCTCGGCGCCGATCGGCAGATAGAGGACGGCCGGAACCGCGCCCAGGCGATCGATGATCGTCTGCACGCAATAATAGAAATTGGCGCCGGTGCGGTCGAGCTTGTTGATGTAGCACATGCGCGGCACGCCGTATTTCTCGGCCTGGCGCCACACGGTTTCCGACTGCGGCTCGACGCCCGCGACGCCGTCGAACGCGGCGACCGCGCCGTCGAGGACGCGAAGCGAGCGCTCGACCTCGATGGTGAAGTCGACGTGGCCGGGGGTGTCGATGATGTTCAGGCGATGCTCGGGGCCCTTGCCCTCATCGGCCTTCCACAGACAGGTCGTTGCCGCGGAGGTGATGGTGATACCGCGTTCCTGTTCCTGTTCCATCCAGTCCATCGTCGCGGCGCCGTCGTGGACTTCGCCGATCTTGTAGGACTTGCCGGTGTAATAGAGAATGCGCTCGGTCGTCGTGGTCTTGCCGGCGTCGATGTGCGCCATGATACCGAAATTGCGATAGCGTTCGAGCGGATGGCTGCGTGCCATGATCTTTTCCTTGGGTTTTGGGGGAGGCCTTTGGAGCCGCCCCCGATATAGGAAGTTTTGTTGCGATTGCGAGACGCCCCCAGAACAGGGGGAGCGTCCAGCAAATTACCAGCGGTAGTGGCTGAAGGCGCGGTTCGCTTCCGCCATGCGGTGCGTGTCTTCGCGCTTCTTGACCGCGTTGCCGCGGTTGTTCGACGCGTCGAGCAGCTCGCCCGACAGGCGCGCGGCCATCGTGGTTTCGCTGCGGTTGCGCGCCGCGGTGATCAGCCAACGGATCGCGAGCGCCTGCGCACGGTCCGGACGGACCTCGACGGGGACCTGATAGGTCGCACCGCCGACGCGGCGGCTGCGGACTTCGATGTTCGGGCGGATGTTCGCCAGCGCTTCGTGGAACACGCCGAGCGGTTCCTTCTTGGCGCGGGCTTCGACCGACTCGAGCGCACCGTAAACGATGCTTTCGGCGACGGACTTCTTCCCGTCGAGCATGACGCTGTTCATGAATTTCGACAGCACGACATCCCCGAAACGGGGATCGGGCAGGATTTCGCGGCGTTCGGGACGACGACGACGAGCCATAGGGTATTCCTTTACAACAGCATCCCGGCGCGGAGCGCTCGCGGGATGATCAAATAGCCGAAAAAGCGGTCCTTACTTCGGACGCTTCGCGCCGTATTTCGAACGGCTCTGCTTGCGGTCCTTCACACCCTGCGTATCGAGCACACCGCGCAGGACGTGGTAACGCACGCCGGGAAGGTCGCGCACACGACCGCCGCGGATCAGCACGACGCTGTGTTCCTGGAGGTTGTGGCCTTCGCCGGGAATGTAGGTGATGACCTCGCGCTGGTTGGTCAGGCGGACCTTCGCAACCTTGCGGAGCGCCGAGTTCGGCTTTTTCGGGGTCGTCGTATAGACACGGGTGCAAACGCCGCGCTTCTGCGGGTTCGCGTCCATCGCCGGGACCTTGGACTTCACCTTCTGCGGAGTCCGGCCCTTGCGGACGAGCTGGTTGATCGTGGGCATGAATGCTTCACCTTTATGTGTCCGCCCATCAGAGCGAACGGTTACTGTACCGCGGTGGATGAAGCTCCGGCCCTCGACCCGCCGAAACTGGCGGAAAAAGGCCGACCTGATAACAGCAAAAGACCCCGGCGGATCGATAGGATCTTCCGGAGGCTTCATCCGCGCCAGCAATGTTCAAGCGCTGTTGTGACTCGAAACCGATGGAAGTCCGCCGCTTTCGAACCGGGCGCCCCTAGCGGTGATTCCCCCGCCGGTCAAGGCCGAAGCGGCTTGCGGCGCGCGAATCGGACGGATAGCGACGGGCCATGTCCGCGGTCCGCCACGCCAGCTTCGCCCCGCACGCCGCGCCCGACGCGCGGCTGCTGATTCTCGGCAGCCTGCCCGGCGCCCGATCGCTCGCCGCGCGGCAATATTATGCGCATCCGACGAACCAGTTCTGGCGGCTGCTCGGCGCGGTGACCGGCCGGTCGCTCGCGTCGCTCCCCTATGACGCCCGCCTCGCGGACCTCGCCGCGGCGCGCATCGGCCTGTGGGACGTGATCCGCTCGGCTGCGCGGCGCACGAGCAGCGATGGCGACATCCGCGAGGCCGAGGCGCACGACCTTTCCGAACTCGTCGCGGCGCTGCCCGATCTTCGCATGATCGCGTTCAACGGCGGCAAGGCCGCCTTGATCGGACGGCGCCAGTTGCCGGCGCCCGGCGGCATCGCCCTCGTCGATCTGCCGTCGAGCAGCGCCGCGCACACCATCGGCTTCGAGGCGAAGCTCGTGCAATGGATGCGGCTGCGCGAGGCGCTTGATGCTGCCGGCCCGAACCTCTAAGCGCCGCGCCATGCCTCCCCGCATCGACCATATCGACAGCTGGATCTTCGATCTCGACAATACGCTCTATCCGCCGTCGGCGAGGCTGTTCGACCTGATCGACGATCGCATGGGCGCGTTCATCATGCGGCTGCTCGGCTGCGATGCCGAAGAGGCGCGGCGGGTGCAGAAGGGCTATTTCCACGACCATGGCACGACGATGGCGGGGCTGATGCGCCACCACGGCGTCGATCCCGAGGATTTCCTGGCCGACGTCCACGCGATCGCGCTCGACCGCATCGCGCCCGACGCGCGGCTGCGCGCGGGACTCGAGCGGCTGCCGGGACGACGGCTGATCTTCACCAACGCCGATGCCGACTATGCCGCGCGGGTGCTCGATGCGCGCGGGATCGCCGACCTGTTCGCCGGCATCTGCGACATCCGCACCACCGCCTATACCCCCAAGCCCGAGGCCGCGGCCTATGCGGCGATGGTCGGGCACCTCGGCGTCGATCCGGCGAAGAGTCTGTTCGTCGAGGATATGGCGCGCAACCTGACCCCGGCGAAAGCGCTGGGGATGACCACCGTGTGGCTGGACAATGGCAGCGAAAGCGGCCATCGCGACCACCGGCCGGAGCATGTCGACTTTCACGTCGCCGACATCGCCGACTGGCTCGACAGCTTGCCTTTGCCCTGGGGATTTTCATGACGAGTGACCTGCAGACGACGATCGAAGCCGCGTGGGATGCGCGCGACACGCTGGGCGTGACGACGCAGGGGCCGGTGCGCGACGCGGTCGCGGCGGCGCTCGCCGGGCTCGACGACGGCAGCCTCCGCGTCGCGGAGCGCGACGCAGGCGGCGCGTGGCAGGTCAACCAGTGGCTGAAGAAAGCCGTGCTGCTCTCGTTCCGCCTCAACGACATGGCGATCGTCGAGGGCGGGCCCGGCGGCGCGACCTGGTGGGACAAGGTGCCCTCCAAATTCGCCGGCTGGGGCGAGAACCGTTTTCGCGACGCGGGTTTCCGGGCGGTACCGGGCGCGATCGTCCGCCACGGCGCGCATATCGGCAAGGGCGCGGTGCTGATGCCGAGCTTCGTCAACATCGGCGCGCGCGTCGGCGAGGGCACGATGGTCGACACATGGGCGACGGTCGGAAGTTGCGCCCAGATCGGCGCGAACGTCCATCTCTCGGGCGGCGCGGGGATCGGCGGCGTGCTCGAACCGCTGCAAGCCGGGCCGGTGGTGATCGAGGACGGCGCCTTCATCGGCGCGCGCGCCGAGGTCGCCGAGGGCGTGATCGTGCGCGAGGGCGCGGTGCTGTCGATGGGCGTCTATCTCGGCGCCTCGACCAAGATCGTCGACCGCGCGACGGGCGAGGTCTTCATCGGCGAAGTGCCGGCCTATGCCGTCGTCGTCCCCGGATCGCTGCCCGGCAGGCCGCTGCCCGACGGAACGCCGGGGCCCTCGCTCTATTGCGCGGTGATCGTCAAGCGCGTCGACGCGCAGACGCGCGCCAAGACCGGGATCAACGAGCTGCTGCGCGACTAGAGTGCGTTCGGTTTTGATGGAATCAAAACCGGCGCTCTAGATTCTTGTTTTACCGTGTTTTCCGAGTCGTCAGGTGATTCCACCTGACTTGAAAACACTCTAAGACGCGAACCAGAATAGCGTCATTGCGAGCGGAGCGAAGCAATCTCCAGCTCTCGGTTGACGATCCGATAGCTGGAGATTGCTTCGTCGCTACGCTCCTCGCAATGACGGAGTGAATCACCGCTCGCTGAGATAATAGCGCTCGCGCGCGGTCAGATCGTCATTGAGGTCATAGACGATCGGCTGGCCGGTCGGGATTTCCAGCCCGGTGATGTCGGCATCCGAAATGCCCGACAGATGCTTGACCAGCGCGCGCAGGCTGTTGCCGTGCGCCGAGATGAGCACCGTCTTGCCGGCCTGGAGTTCGGGCGCGATCGCGCGGTCATAATAGGGCAGGACGCGGGCGATCGTGTCCTTCAGGCTTTCGGTGTCGGGAATGGCGATGCCGGCGTAGCGCGGGTCGTTCGCCAGATCATAGGGCGATCCCGCTTCGAGCGGCGGCGGCGGGGTGTCGAAGCTGCGGCGCCAGATCTTGACCTGTTCGTCGCCATGCTTCGCCGCCGTCTCGGCCTTGTCGAGACCCGTCAGGCCGCCATAATGCCGCTCGTTCAGGTGCCAGTCCTTGGTCACCGGCAGCCACAGCCGTCCCATCGCCTCGAGCGCGAGGTTCAGCGTCTTGATCGCGCGCGTCTGGACCGACGTGAAGCAGGTCGCCGGGGCGATGCCCTTTGCCTTCATCAGCTCGCCCGCCGCCCAGGCCTCCGCCGCGCCCTTTTCGGTGACGTCGACATCCCACCAGCCGGTGAAGCGGTTCTCCAGATTCCACTGCGATTGGCCGTGACGGATGAGGATGAGCTGCGGCATCGGGAGATCCTTCCTGCGTGGGGGCGTTGATTCGCCGCCCCCTTAGCGCGGCTTTGGGGGAAGGGCCACCGCCCCCTTGAAATGCCCGGGGCCGCACCCAGATTCCCAGCATCCGGCCGCCGCAACGGGGCCGGACGGAGGCGGCGGCGCTACGCCGACGCCCCATGACTTCGCTTTACGAAGGAAGGAATGACCCATGCGCAACAGTTTCGACTGGACCCCCTATCGCCGCTCGACCGTCGGCTTCGACCGATTGTTCGACTTTCTCGAAAACACCGGATCGGCGGACAATTATCCCCCCTTCGACATCGAGAAGATCGCCGACGACCATTTCCGCATCACCGTCGCGGTGGCGGGATTCAAATCGGGTGAGATCGACATCACCGCACAGCAGAACATGCTGACCGTCAGCGGCCGCAAGGCGCCCGCGAGGGAAGGCGAGGGCCGCCAGCTTCTCTATAGCGGCATCGCGACGCGCGCCTTCGAGCGCCGGTTCCAGCTCGCCGATTTCGTGCGGGTGGACAAGGCCGACCTTGCCGACGGGCTGCTGATCATCGACCTGGTCCGCGAAGTGCCCGAGGCGATGAAGCCGCACAAGATTGCCATCGGCGGCACGCCGGTGATCGAGGACAGCAAGAAGGCCGCCTGACTCCCCTCTCTTCGGGTGGCCTGCTGACGAACGGGGCCCGGTTGTCCCTTCCGGGCTCCGTTCACGTATCTAGAGCCGGCGCGTCATGAAGCGGCTGAAGGCATCGGGCGTGTAATCGGCAAAAGGGGCGCAGTCTTCGAAGCCGTGGCGGTGGTAGAGCGCATGCGCCGGCTCGAACGCCGGGCCCGACCCCGTTTCCAGACTCAGCCGTTCGATTCCCCGATCCTTCGCTTCCGCCATGATATGATCGAGCATGCGCGCCGCGACGCCGCGGCGCAGGAAGGCATCGGCGGTGCGCATCGACTTGATCTCCCCGTGGCGACCGCCCAGCATCCTGAGCGCGCCGCAGCCCGCGAGGTCCCCCTCCGCGTGGATCGACCAGAAGGTGACGCCGGGACCCTTCAGCCCCTCGAAATCGAGAAAGTGGCAGCTCCCAGCCGGCGAGTTCGCCAGCATCCCCGCGAAATGCCGTTCGAGCAGCGCGCGGATCGCAGCGCCCGACAGATCGTCCTCGACGATCCGCCAGGCGGAACTCACAGCATCTGGTCCAGCGTCTGGAGGCAAGCGTGCGCGAGCAGCGTCGAACGCTCGGGCGACCAGCCGGCGACCGGATCTGGCAGGTCGCGATTGTCCTTGAACGGCATTTCGAGCGTCATCGACACCGCGCCGAAGCGTTCGGCGAGCTGGGTCGTCGACATCGTCATGTTCGCCTGGCCCGGCGCCGATTGTTCATAGCCGAGCGCGACCTGGAAATCGGGCGTGTTCGCGGCGAGCGCGGCCTGGAAGGCGAGGAACTTCGCCGTCTGCGCCTCCTTCAGCGACGGGATGCCTTCGAAGCCCGCGAGGAAGACCGCGGGAATCGCTTCGTCGCCGTGGACGTCCATCGCCCAGTCGACCCCGCTCTCGTCCATCGCATTCCGGACGCACAGCACTTCGGGGCTGCGCTCGGCCGAGGGCGCATGCCATTCGCGGTTGAGATTCACGCCGGCATAGTTGGTGCGCAGATGGCCGCGGCGCGAGCCGTCGGGATTCATGTTCGGGACGATGTGCAGCCGGCACTTCCGGAGGAGCGAGCGTGCGTGCGGGTCGGCGGGGTCGGTGAGCTTTTCGAGCGCGCCCTCCATCCACCATTCGGCCATGCTCTCACCCGGATGCTGGCGCGCATAGAGCCAGACCTGCACGGGACCCGTGCCCATTTCGAGGCAGTCGATCGACTGGCCTTCGAGGCTGGTGCCGAGGCAGCGATAGGTAACGCCTTCGCATTCGGCGACCGAGGAGATGAGGTCGTGGTGCCGCTCCATCGAATAGGGCGCGAAATAGGCGATCCAAAGGAGCGGGCTTTCGGCGGTGTGCCGGATCGTCAGCGTGCCGTCGGCATAATCCGTGTCGAGGCGGAACCAGTTTTCGCGATCGCTGCTCGCGCAGGCGGCGTAGCCCGGCCAGCCGTCGGGATAGGCCGAGTCCGCAAGGCCGGTGATCGCGAGCTCGAGCGGGTCGCCGACCGCGCAATTCACGCGGAAATGGAACCATTGATAGAAGTCGGATTCGCGATCCTTGCGGATCGACAGGCGGGCGGAGGTGCCGGCGAGCGACTCCACGACGATATTGCCGCTGTCGAAAGCGGCGTTGATGCTGATGGTCATGGGACGCTGATAGTGCGTCCGGATTCGCCGGGGAAGTCCTTGAATAAGGCTGCGGCCAATTTCGCCGCGGCGAGCGACGGCTGCGCGGCGGGCGCCTTGACCGGGACCGCCGAGATCGCGCGGCCTTCCCACAGCGCACGGCCGGTCGCGGCATCGTCGAGCCGCACCGTCAGCTGCAGATCCTGCATCTGGCGCGGCCCGCCGCCGAGATTGATGCCAAGCCCGAGACCGACCCCCGAGCCGTAGCTGCCCGTCGAACCGCCGACCCCGACCGACACCGGCGATCGCTTGCCCGGACCGACGCGGTCGCTGCGGTCGAAACCGATGCGAACCTTGACCGGCGCGGTGCTGGCGCCCGCGCCTTCGGCGGCAACGAGACCCTGCAATTGCAACTGGCGCTCGACCGCGGTGCGATAGCTGTCCCATTCGAGCGACGGCTGGCCGCCCCCGGCCATCGCGGCTGCATCGGCGAGCGGCGCGCTGTCGACCACGTAACGCGTTCCCGGCGCCCAGCCCGCGGGCGCGGCGGTGTGAAAGCGCGTGACCTCGACCGGCGGAACGGGAGTGGCGCAGGCTCCGAGAGCGAGCGCGGCGGTGCCGAGCAGAACGGCGGGAAGGTGACGCATCATGCCCGCATGATGCGCTTCCCAAGCTGGCTTGGCAATGAACGGCGTGCGAGTGCCGCCGCTTTCACACCTCAGCGATAGAAGATATGGTTGTCGATCTGCGCGACGCGCGTCTTGCGCCAGCCGGGCGAGACATAGCGCGCGTGGAAGAAGAGCGCGCCCGGCGCCTTGGTCTTCCAGCTGTCGTCGCGCGCGATCTGCGCGATCGCCAGCGCGTTGCGCCACTGGGCGCTCGCTTCGCGGATCTTCGGCATCTTGCCGTGGCGCACGAAGCTGAACTGGCTGCGCTGGTGGACGACGCCGCAATAGCTCGCCGGGAAGCGGCCCGATTCGGCGCGGTTGATGATCACATGCGCGACCGCGAGCTGGCCGGCGAGCGATTCGCCGCGCGATTCGAAATAGACCGCGCCGGCAAGGCAGCGCAGTTCGGAATCGATCGTCGCGGGGGGCGGCGTCGCGTCAACGAGCGCCGCGAGCGTTTCGGCGGTCACCGGCTGGTCGGGGGTATCCGCTTCGGGCGCGGGCTGTTCGGCGCCAGCGGCGTCCTTGTCGACCGGCGCTTCGCCCTGGGTCGACGGATCGGCCGGTTCGGCCGCGGGGGGCGTCGCGACGCCCGGAAGCACGATGGTGGGGGTATTGGCGTCGGCGCCAAGGTCGGTTGCAAAACCGGGTTCGGCCAGCAGCAGCATGGGGACCAGGGTCATGCCCACGGCAGCCAGGCTGGCGGCGTTCAATATGCGACTCATACTGTCCGTCAAAAGGGCGGCTGATGAACCGGAACCTCAGGAACAGGCGGGGGCTATGCTGTATGCCGCCTGCGGTCATCATCCGACTGCGTGTCCGAACCGTTGGACCGGATGGTCCGGGCAAGCCCGAAAAATCCGCGGAACGACCTACGCGTGAAAACGTGCGGGCCAATTATGGTGCGGCGCAACAATGTCAAGCAAGCAGACCCCATTCGGCGACGAGTCGTGGCGCATCCGCGATATCCAGTTCGACGACCCAGAGGTCGGGATCGGCCTTGCGGCGCCGATCGACATAGGTGGCGCGCGCCTCCGAATCCGCGGGATCGCCGGGTCCCACCGCTTCCCAGACATAGCCACCGGCTGCGGCGAAACGTCGTTCGATGAGCGGCCCAGGGGTGCTGCGGTCGCGGCACTGGACGAGAATCACCCCCGCCCGGTCGTCGCCCGCCGCGAGCACGGCGGCGAATCCCCCCGCCGATTCGGTCCGGCGCAGGAGCAGGTCGACAAGGAAACGGCTGGTCAGCCGCGTCATGGGGAAGACGCCGGTGCGGCGTCAGGCCGCGTCACGCGTTTCGGTGTCGGCGAGCAGCGCATAGAGCGCCTCGTCGCTTTTCGCGCCGCGCAGCCGCTCGGCGATGCTGTCGTTGCGGAGCATCCGCGACACGCCCGCGAGCGCCTTCAGATGGTCGGCCCCGGCATCGAGCGGCGACAGGAGGACGAAGAGCAGGTCGACGGGGAGGCCGTCGACCGCCTGGAAGTCGATCGGCCGCGCGAGCTGCAGGAACAGGCCGCGCACCCCGGCAAGATCGGCCATCTTCGCGTGCGGGAGGGCGATACCGCGCCCGAATCCCGTCGAGCCGAGCCGTTCGCGCTCGAGCAGCGCCTCGGCGACTTCGCCGGCGTCGAGACCGAGCGAGCGGCTCGCGAGATCGCCGACGAACGGAAACAGCGCCTTCTTCGAATCGAGCTGAACATGCGCACGCACGGTCGCGGGATAGAGGAGGGAGGATAGGTTCATGGGTCTGGTCAAATCTGTCAAAGCGTCGGGACGGGCCGCCCGATTCATCGGTTGGCGATCGGTCGCGGATCGGTCGTGGCAGGCCCCGCCATCCCGGCATCGGGCATCAATGGGCGCGGCCCTTAGGCCGGATGGCGGAGAAAATCCAGTCCCTATTGCGGTTCGACCCAGCCGATCGTGCCGTCGCGGCGGCGATAGACCATATTATGCGCGCCGGTCCGCCCATTGACGAACAGCAGCGCATTGGTGTCGCGCAGATCGAGCATCATCACCGCGTCGGACACGCTGGTCGTCGGAATGTCGACGCGGGTCTCGGCGACGATCGCCGGCGCGTCGCCCGCCTCGTCGTCCTCGTTGCCGATGTCGAAGACGGTGTAGCTCGCATTGTCCTGGATCTCGTCGAGGGTCGCCGAGGGCTGGCTGGGGCTGCTCTTGTCCTTCAATCGTCGCATATAGCGCCGGAGCTGTTTTTCGATGCGTTCGGCGGCGCCCTCGAAGGCGACATGCGCATCCTGCGCCTGCCCGTGGCCCTTGAGTACGAGTCCCTGCATCACATGCGCGACGATGTCGCACTGGAAACTGTCGTGCGGCCCTTTCCCGAAGGTCGCGTGCGCCCCGATTGCGCGCGAGAAATATTTGCCGGCAATCGCGTTCATCCGGTCCGACACATGCGCCTGCAGCGCTTCGCCGGTTTCGATCTGGTGGCCAGAGACGCGGATTTCCATTGCTCTTCTCCTTCGAGGGTCTCAGCGGCCGCCAACGGGGGCGGCCGTTACGGACTATCGTGCCACAAAGGCTGATGCAGTGCGGCGACGAATTCTGCATGACGCGCGAGCTCGGCGGGGCTCGCAGCGTGAGGACGCGGTTCGCGGAACGGGCGCGACGGAGCGGCGGCAGCGTCAGGCAAAGCTGCGGGCGCGGCTGCTGCGACCGTCGACGCAGCGGCGAGACCGAGACCGATCTGCCGTCCGCCTGTCATTTCGATATAGAGATGCGCAAGCAGTTCGGCGTCGAGCAGCGCGCCATGTTTGATACGGTGGCTGCGATCGATGCCGTAGCGGGTGCAGAGGGCATCGAGGCTGTGCTTCGCCCCCGGATGGAGCTTGCGCGCCATCTGCACCGTGCAGCACATGCGCGCCATGTCGAGCGCGGGACGCCCCGCGCGCGCGAGCTCGGCGTTGATGAAACCGAAGTCGAAGGCGGCATTGTGCGCGACCATCGGCGCGTCGCCCAGAAACGCTAGTAGCTCGTCGACGCACGCCGCAAACAGCGGCTTGTCCGACAGGAACTGGATCGACAGGCCGTGGACCGCCTCGGCCTCGGCCGGCATGTCGCGTTCGGGATGGAAATAGGCGTGGAAGGTTCGGCCCGATTCGCGGCGGTCGATCAGTTCGACACATCCGATTTCGACCAACCGGTGCCCGGATCTGGGATCGAGTCCCGTCGTTTCGGTATCGAAAATTATCTCACGCATCGAAGCCTCAATCTGGACCTTATCGGGCGTGGAAACAAGAGGCGATGGCGCGAATCTGGCGATGCGTCTCGCTTTTCGGGCGGCCGGTTTCGATGACGAAATCGGCGCGCGCGCGCTTGACCCGGTCGGGCACCTGAAGCGCGCGGATCGCCTTATACTTGGCATGGGTCATGCCGGGCCGGCGCAGCACGCGACGGCGCTGCACCCACAGCGGCGCCGAGACGACCGCGATCGCCCCGACCCGGCGCGCACCACCCTTTTCGAACAGCAGCGGAATGTCGAGGACGACGACCTCGCGCGCGCGGTGGCGCAAGAGGAAGCGCTTCTGCGCCCGCGCGACCGCCGGGTGGACGATCGCTTCGAGCGCGGCGAGCTCGTGACGGTTGCCGAGCACGCGCGCGCCGAGCTTTTGCCGGTCGACGCCGCCCGGCCCGGTGGTGCCGGGAAAGCGCGCCTCGATCGCCGCGACCAGCGCACCGCCGGGCCCCTGCAGCCGGTGCACCTCGGCGTCGGCGTCGAACACCGGCACGCCCTCGCGTTCGAACATCGCCGCGGCGGTCGACTTGCCCATGCCGATCGAGCCGGTGAGTCCGAGGATGAAGGGGCGACGGAGCCGCGAGGCGGGGCGCTTATAGTGGGTCACGCGGTCAGCAGCGCGCGAAGCGCGTCGTCGCGTCCTTCGGGCGGCGGCTTGCCGAAGAACAGCTCGAAGGCAAGCGCAGCCTGGCCGATCAACATGTCGAGCCCGTCGACATGATCGAGCCCGCGCGCCTCGGCCGCCCGGAGCAACCCGGTACGGAGCGGCGAATAGACGAGGTCGTAGACGATCGCATCGTCGGGAAGCGGCGAGAGGTCGAGGTCGAGCGACGGCTGGCCGGTCATGCCGAGGCTGCTCGCGTTGACGAGCAGCGCCGCAGGCGGCAGCGGCGCATCGAGCGCCGCGACCTCGCCCTTGAGGCCGAAGGTCGCGAGCAGGCCCATGGCCTTGAGCGGGCTGCGGCCGAGCATGGTGACCGGCCCGACGCCGGCGCGCGCGAGCGCGAAGAGAACGGCGCGCGCCGCGCCGCCCGCGCCGACGACGATCACCGGTGCGCCGGCAAGATCGACCTCGGCGAGCGGGGAATAGAAGCCCGCAGCGTCGGTGTTGGTGCCGATCAGCGTCCCGTCGGGCTGGCGCACGACCGTGTTCATCGCGCCGATCGTGCCGCGGATATCGCCGGGATCGTCGACCAGATCCATCACCGCCGCCTTGTGCGGCATGGTGACGTTGCAGCCGCGCCAGTCGGAATCGGCGCGGCGTTCGGCGATATAGGCGGCGAGGCCTTCGGGCTTCACATGCGCGCGGTCGTAGCGGCCGGCAAGGCCGAGCGCGTCGAGCCAGAAGCCGTGGATCAGCGGCGATTTCGACTGGGCGATCGGATCGCCGATCACTTCAGCGTAGGGAAGGGCGCTCATGACGCCGCGAGTCCGGTCGCGCGCAGCCAGACGAGCAGCGGAAGCATCGGCATGCCGATGATGGTCCAGGGGTCGCCTTCGACCCGGTCGAACAGTTGCACGCCCGCCCCCTCGATCTCGTAACAGCCGACGGTCCAG
Source organism: Sphingopyxis sp. NJF-3 (assembly GCF_053514865.1). Taxonomy (NCBI): domain Bacteria; kingdom Pseudomonadati; phylum Pseudomonadota; class Alphaproteobacteria; order Sphingomonadales; family Sphingopyxidaceae; genus Sphingopyxis; species Sphingopyxis sp. NJF-3. Next base: position 3,697,966 of record NZ_CM130726.1, on the reverse strand, counting down.
CGGATGCTGTCCCATTCGCGCGCCACATAGTCGGCGATGAAGGCGTCGGACAAGGGGCGCATCCACAGTTTCGCCTCGCCCATCGCGCGCCACACCGGCGCCCCGTCGCGGGCGGCGACCGCGGCGCTGAACAGGCGGTGGCGCGTGCCCGCCATCCGCCGCAGATGATCGGCGGCTTCCTCGGGGCTATCAGGCTTGCTCAGCATCGAGCCATCGTCGAGCGCGAGCGTCGAATCGGCGCCGATCACGGTGACGCCGGGAAGCCGCGACGAAATCTTGACCGCCTTCGCCTCGGCGAGCGCGTCGGCGATGTTGCGCGGCGTCTGGCCGGTGGCGAGCAGCGAGGCGGTAAGCGCCTCCTCGTCGACATGCGCCGCCGTTGTTTCGAAATCGAGCCCGGCGGCGCGGAGCATCGCGGCGCGGCCGCTGCTCTGCGAGGCGAGAACGAGCGCGGTCATCCTGCGCCCCGATCCTCGACCAGCTTGATCACCGCCGCCGCAGTTTCCTCGATCGAGCGGCGCGTCACGTCGATCACCGGCCAGCCATTGTCGGCGAACATCCGCCGCGCATAGGCAAGCTCGCCCTTGACGCGCTCCTCGTCGACATAGGCGGTTTCGGGTGCCTGATTGAGCGACAGCAGCCGGTTGCGCCGCACCTGCACCAGCCGGTCGATTCCGGTGGTAAGCCCGACGACGAGCGGGCGGCGGAGTCCGAACAGCACGTCGGGCGGCGGCGATTCGGGAACGATCGGGATATTCGCGGTCTTGAAGCCGCGGTTGGCGAGATAGATGCTCGTCGGAGTCTTCGAGGTGCGCGACACGCCGGCGAGCACGATGTCGGCCTGCTCCCAATTTTCCCACCCGATGCCGTCATCGTGCGCGACGGTGAACTGGATCGCCTCGACCCGTGCGAAATAAGCGGCGTCGAGCGCGTGCTGGCGCCCCGGCCGCGCCTTGGCTTCCTGCCCCAGCATCCGCGACAGCGCGTCGGTGACCGCGTCGAGCGCCGGCACCGTTGGCAGGTTGAGCGTTGCGGCACGCCGTTCGAGGCTCGCACGCAGCTCGCCGCTGACCAGGGTGAAGAGGATCATGCCCGGGCTTGCCTGCACCTCGGCCATGATACGGTCGAGATGCGATTCGGAGCGCACCATCGGCCAGAAATGGCGCACCACCTCGACATCATCGAACTGCGCGATCGCCGCCTTGGCGATATTTTCGAGCGTCTCGCCGGTGGAATCGGATATGAGGTGCAGGTGGAGACGGCTCATCGCACCAGCTTTCCGATGCGGGGCCGAAAAAGGCAAGCGGCGAGACAAACGCGCTTTCACTTCTTCGTCATCCCGGCGAAGGCCGGGATCTCACCGGTGCACCCTGAAAGCAAGGTTGAGATCCCGGCCTTCGCCGGGATGACCGAGGGTGGTAAGCTCTGTGGATAAGTTTTGACATAACCGCCGGGACAAGACGGGCAGCGGGAAACCATCCCCGGCGCTGCCGATTCCGCTCCACCGCTTTTCCACAGGAGGCGAATCTTATCCACAGGCTGTGAATTTCGCGGACAGCTGCAAGCGACTCTGCGGGGGACCATGCGGGATAAGGAGTCAAGCTGTTGGCAAAGGCGGCGTCCGTGCCTAAAGCCGCGCTGTTCGCCCGCCAACAAACCACCACAATCATTTTTATATATGGTTATGAAGAGAGAAAGAGGGGCCGCGTGAAGGCGTCACCGAAGAGTCTGTTGGCAACGCTGCGCGGGGTGCGGCAGGAACGGCCCGCGCTATGGCTGATGCGCCAAGCGGGGCGCTATCTGCCCGAATATCGCGCGCTCCGCGAGACCAAGGGCGGCTTTCTCGAACTCTGCTACGATCCCGAGGCGGCCGCCGAGGTGACGCTGCAGCCGATCCGCCGCTTCGGTTTTGACGGCGCCATCCTTTTTTCGGACATTCTCGTCATCCCGCACGCGCTCGGCCAGAATCTCTGGTTCGAGGCGGGCGAGGGGCCGCGGCTCGCGCCGCCGCTCGTCGACGGCGCCCTCGCCTCGCTCGAGGCGGCGCCGCAGCGGCTCGAGCCAGTCTATGCGACGGTGGCGCGCGTCGCGGCGGCGCTCCCTCCCGAAGCGACCTTCCTCGGCTTCGCAGGAAGCCCGTGGACGGTCGCCACCTATATGGTCGCGGGCGCCGGGTCGAAGGACCAGGCCGCCGCGCGGCGGCTGGCCTATGGCGACGCGCCTGCCTTCGAGGCGATCGTCGACGCGATCGTCGACGTTACGGTAACTTACCTGTCGGGGCAGATCGAAAACGGCGTCGAGGCGGTCCAGCTCTTCGACAGCTGGGCGGGCAGCCTCAGCCCCGCGCAGTTCGAGCGCTGGGTGATCGCGCCCAACGCCGAGATCGTCCGCCGACTGAAAGCGCTTCACCCCGATACGCCGGTCATCGGCTTTCCGAAGGGCGCCGGCGGCAAGTTGCCCGCCTATGCGAACGAGACCGGGGTCGACGGCCTCGGGCTTGACGAGACGGTCGAGCCTGCCTGGGCCGACGCGGTGCTGCCGCAGCATCTTCCGGTTCAGGGCAATCTCGACCCGCTCGCGCTCGTCGCCGGCGGCGATGCGCTCGACGCGGCGATCGACCGCATCCTTGCGGCTTTCCCCGGTCGCCCCCATATCTTCAATCTCGGCCATGGCATCGTGCCCGACACACCGATCGCCCATGTCGAGCATCTGATCAGGCGCGTGCGAGGCGGGTGAGGCGATGACGGACTGGATCGGGTTTCTGGGGGTGACGATGCTTTGGGTAAAGGCGGCGCACGTGATTTTCGTCATCTTCCTGATGGCGGGGTTGTTCATGATGCCGCGCTTCTTCGTCTATCATCACCAATGCCCGGTCGGCTCCGACGAGGATAAGAAGTGGATCGAACGCGAGGACCGGCTGCGCCGGATCATCCTCAACCCCTCGATCGTCCTCGTCTGGGTTCTGGGCCTGATGCTCGCCTTCAACGGCGGCTATTGGCACGAAGGCTGGTTTCACGGAAAATTGCTGCTCGTGCTGCTGCTGTCGGGCTATCACGGCTGGCTGATCGGCTATTTCAAGAAGCTGAGGCGCGGGGAGCGGCCGCTCAGCGAAAAGCGGCTGCGGATGCTCAACGAAGTGCCGGGCATCGCCGCGGCGATCATCGTCATATTGGTGATCGTTCGCCCCTGACGCTCCTCCCGGCGCAGCCCGATTGACTTGAACCGGCGTCGGTTATAGGGGCCGATCAACCCCGCGCTCGCGCGGGCGGCGCGGTATCCGCGCCGTAGCTATCGAAACGGCCGTCCCCCGGTCGGATAGGCACCCTTCGGTGCACCGAAATTGCGATTATTTTCTCCCGAATTTTTCACCCTGGAATCCATCCATGCATCTTAAAGAACTCAAGACCAAATCGCCCGCCCAGCTCGTCGAAATGGCCGAGGAACTGGGGGTCGAGGGCGCGTCGACGCTGCGCAAGCAGGATTTGATGTTCTCGATCCTCAAGGAACTCGCCGAAGAGGGCGAGGAAATCATCGGGTCGGGGACGATAGAGGTCCTACCCGACAGCTTCGGTTTCCTGCGCTCGTCCGACGCCAATTATCTCGCGGGTCCCGACGACATCTATGTCTCGCCGAACCAGGTCCGCAAATATGGCCTGCGCACCGGCGATACGGTGGAGGGCGAGATCCGCGCGCCGCGCGATGGCGAGCGTTATTTCGCGCTGACCAAGCTGATCAGCGTCAATTTCGACGATCCCGACGTGGTGCGCCACCGCGTCAATTTCGACAACCTCACCCCGCTCTATCCGAACCAGAAGCTGTCGCTCGACACCGTCGACCCGACGGTCAAGGACAAGTCGGCGCGGGTCATCGACCTCGTCAGCCCGCAGGGCAAGGGCCAGCGCGCGCTGATCGTCGCGCCGCCGCGCACCGGCAAGACGGTGCTGCTGCAGAATATCGCGAAGGCGATCACCGACAATCACCCCGAGGTCTATCTGATCGTCCTCCTCGTCGACGAACGTCCCGAGGAAGTCACCGACATGCAGCGCAGCGTGAAGGGCGAGGTCGTCTCCTCGACCTTCGACGAGCCCGCGACACGCCACGTCCAGGTCGCCGAAATGGTGATCGAGAAGGCGAAGCGCCTCGTCGAGCACAAGAAGGATGTCGTCATCCTGCTCGACTCGATCACCCGCCTCGGCCGCGCCTACAACACTGTCGTTCCCTCGTCGGGCAAGGTGCTCACGGGCGGCGTCGACGCCAACGCGCTCCAGCGCCCGAAGCGCTTCTTCGGCGCCGCGCGCAACATCGAGGAGGGCGGCTCGCTGTCGATCATCGCGACCGCGCTGATCGACACCGGCAGCCGCATGGACGAGGTGATCTTCGAGGAGTTCAAGGGCACCGGCAACTCCGAAATCGTCCTCGACCGCAAGGTCGCCGACAAGCGCATCTTCCCGTCGCTCGACGTCGGCAAGTCGGGCACCCGCAAGGAGGAACTGCTCGTCGAGAAGGACAAGCTTTCGAAGATGTGGGTGCTCCGCCGCATCCTCATGCAGATGGGCACGGTCGACGCGATGGAATTCCTGCTCGACAAGATCAAGGATTCGAAGACCAACGAGGATTTCTTCGACAGCATGAACCAGTAAGCCGGTTCGAGGTCGGTTCGGATGGATTTTTCCGCGATCTTCACGGTATCGGGGCTGGCGCTGCTCGGACAGATCATCATCGGCGACCTCACCATGGCCGGCGACAATGTGCTGATCATGGGCACGATCGCGGGCCGGCTTCCCGAGCGCGAACGCAAGCGCGTGCTGATGCTCGGCGTCGGTATGGCGCTGGTGTTCCTCGTCACCTTCGCGACGATCGCGACGCAGCTCCTCAAGATCACCGGACTGGTGTTCGCAGGCGGGCTGCTGCTGCTGTGGGTCGCCTACAACATGTATCGCGAGATTCGCCCGGCCGCCGCGCCCGGACCGGTCGACGATCCCGCCACCCCCGAAATCGAGGGTGAACCCGCGCGGCAGACCTTCTTCAAGGCGGCCGTCTCGATCATGATCGCCGACCTGTCGATGAGCATCGACAATGTCCTGCTCGTCGCCTCGATCGCGCGCGAGAATCCGGCCTTGCTCTTCGTCGGGATGAGCTTCACGGTGCTGGTGATGGGGCTTGCCGCCAATTATGTCGCCAAGTTGCTGCAGCGTTTTCACTGGATCGCCTGGGTCGGCCTTGCGGTGATCCTCTACGTGGCGCTGAAGATGATTTACGATGGCTGGGTCGATCCCGAGATCGGCCTCGGCCATTTGTTCGGATGGGTGCTTTGAGATGATCATGGATTTGGTTGCATTCGCCGCCGGCGCGGCGCCGTCGGACGGCATCTGGGGCGCGATCGTCCACGATTTCTCGAACATCACCGAACCTGCGGCCTTCGCGGCCTTCGTCCAGGTGCTGCTGATCGATCTTGTGCTCGCCGGCGACAATGCGATCGTCGTCGGCGCACTGGCGGCGGGTCTGCCCGCCGACCAGCGCCGCAAGGTGATCCTGATCGGGGTCGGCGCGGCGCTCGTCCTGCGCATCGGCTTCGCGCTCGTCGTCCAGCAGCTGCTCGGCATCGTCGGCCTCGTGCTCGCGGGCGGCATCCTGCTGCTGTGGGTGGCGTGGCGCATGTGGCGCGACATCCGCGGCGATCACGGCGAATCGGCGGGTTCGCCCGAGATTGAGGGCGACGAGGACTCGGGCCTGCGCCCCGCCAAAAGCTTTGCCGCCGCGGCCTGGGGCGTCGCGGTCGCCGACGTATCGATGAGCCTCGACAATGTGCTCGCCGTCGCCGGCGCAGCGCGCGAGCATCCCGGCATCCTGATCGTCGGGCTGATCTTCGCGGTCGCGATGATGGGCGTCGCGGCGAATATCATCGCCAAATATATCGAGCGCTACCGCTGGATCGCCTGGGTCGGGCTCGCCGTCATCCTTTATGTCGCCTTGAAGATGATATGGGACGGCTGGCACGACGTGCACCCCCATTTCGTGCAGATCATCGGCGGCTGACCGGCGCTGTGGGCTGGACAGGGCGAACCGATCGTCGCATCGTCGACCAATGTCGGATGATGCGATGGTCCCGATCGCCCATATATTGGGTCGCGGCGAGGCGCTGACCGTTGCGGCGATGCTCGACGCCGCGGGCGTTATCGTTCACGTCGGGGGCGAATATTATACCAGCGTTTCTGCCGACATCCTTGCGATCGGGGGATTTCGGCTGACGGTGCCGCACTGGCAGCACGGCGAAGCGTCGATCCTGCTGGCCGAAATGCTGGCGCTGCCCGAACCTGAGCCGAACCGGTATATGCGCAAGGCGATCGGGCGCCTTGCCGTTGCCACCATGGGATCGGTCGGCGTCACCGTCCTTCCCTTTGTCGCGCTCTTTGGTCTCAAGGTCCTGATGGTCACTCTCCTCTCGCCGCTGGCGTTGCTGCAACTGCCCGTCAATCCTCAAGGTCGCGGCGACTATTATTTGAGCGCGACGCCGAGTTGAACCGGCGCCGTGCGATACCGATCTTATGCCCATGTCCCAGCTTCACATGACCCGCGTCGCCGTCGGCTGCCCCGATTATCCGGCGCTCGCGTCGCGGATCGCGGCGCGCGCCGAGGAGGGCGAGATCCGCTTCGCGACGCGGTTCAAGCCGAAGCGCGCCGACGAGTTGATCGGCGGCAGGCTCCATTTCATCGTGCGGCACACGATCATCGGCCGCGTCGAGATACTGCGCTTCGAGGACCGCGACGATGGGCGGATCGACATCGTCTGCCGGGGCATGCTCGAGCGGGTGCATCCGCAGCCCAAGCGCGCGCATCAGGGTTGGCGCTATCTGACCGATGACGACGCGCCGCGGGGTATCGATGACGACAGCGGCCTCGGCGACCTGCCGCCCGAACTTTATCGCGAACTGGCCGAACTCAGCCTCATCTAGCCCGGCGTCCCCTCGATCGCGGCACGGAAGCTGTCGGCGCGCGCCATCGCCCAATAGCGCGCGCTGGCGACCGATGCGGGATCGTCGAGCAATATGCCGCGCGGATAGAAATTATAGATGCGGTCGATCGAATCGGAGCGCGCCGAATTCAGCCGCTCATGGAGGTGATGCGGCCGGATTTGCCAGGGATTGTCGAGTCCCATCGCACAGCTGATGTCCCACAGCGCCGAGACGGTCGAAGCCTGAAAGCGGCGGACGCGTTCGGCCTTGTCGGGGATCACGAGCCCGCGCTGGCGGCCGGGATCCTGCGTCGCGATCCCGGTCGGGCATTGGTCGGTATGGCATTTGAGCGACTGGACGCAGCCCAGCGAGAACATGAAGGCGCGCGCGGCGTTCGACCAGTCGGCGCCGAGCGCGCAATTGACCGCCAGTCCCGCGCCCGAATGGACCTTGCCCGACGCGGCAAGACGAATCTCCTCCTTGAGCCCGCAGCCGACGAGCGCGTTGCGCACGAAGATCACCCCTTCGCGCAGCGGCATGCCGACGCGGTTCGAAAATTCGACCGGCGCCGCGCCGGTGCCGCCCTCGGCACCGTCGACGACGATATAGTCGAGCCGGATGCCGGTCTCGAGCATCGCCTTCATGACGGCATAGATTTCGTGCGGCTGGCCGACGCAGAGCTTGATGCCAACCGGTTTGCCCCCCGACATCTCGCGCAGTTTCGCCGCCCATTCGACCATCTCGATCGGGGTCGCAAAGGCCGAATGCGCCGCGGGGGAGATGCAATCCTCGCCCTCCGGAACCCCGCGCGTCGCGGCGATCTCGGCGCTGACCTTGGGGCCGGGCAGCACTCCGCCATGCCCCGGCTTCGCGCCCTGGCTGAGCTTGATCTCGACCATCTTGACCTGGTCGTCCTGCGCGCGGTCGCGGAAGCGTTCCGGATCGAAACGGCCGCCTGCGTCGCGGCAACCGAAATAGCCGCTGCCCAGCTCCCACACAATGTCGCCGCCGTGGATGCGATGATAGGGGCTGAAACCGCCTTCGCCGGTGTCGTGATAGAAATCGCCCTGCTTCGCGCCGAGATTGAGCGCTTCGATCGCCCGCGCGCCGAGCGAGCCGAAGCTCATCGCCGAGATGTTGAGCAGCGCCGCTTCATAGGGACGCGCGCATTGCGCCGTGCCGACCTTGACCCGTTGCGTCCGGTCGTGTGCGGGGGCGGGCGCGATGCTGTGGCTCATCCATTCATATTCGTCCGAATAGACGTCGAGCTCGGTTCCGAAGGGGTGTGCGTCGAGATCGCCCTTGGCGCGGGCATAGACGATATCGCGTTCGGCGCGGGTGAAGGGGCGGCCGTCGAACGGGCTTTCGACGATATAGGAATAGAGAAAGGGCCGCAGATCCTCGAACAGCCAGCGGATGCGCGCGATCAGCGGGTAGTTGCGGCGCAGCGTATGGCGCCGCTGGAGCGCGTCGTAGAGCGCGATCAGCAGCAGCGGCATCCACAGCAGCAGCGTCCAGCGCGCCGGCGTCCACCACGCTGCGAGCGCGACGAGCAGCAGCAGGACCGGAAAGACGAGCCAGCGGCGCATCGTCGGACTCTAGGCCTGCGCCGCGAGCATCGCCGCCATTTTCTCCCAGACCTTGTTGATCGCCTTGAGCGGTCGTACCATCACCTTGAAATCCTGAATCTTTTCTTCTTGGTTCCAGCGGATGATATCGACGCCGTTGATCTGGATGCCGTCGAGCTGGGTCTGGAATTCGAGGCACACCTGATCGCCGTCGACGATCTCGCGCAGATAGCGGAAATCGTCGCCGCCGAGGACGTGGCTCGCCGCATGGAGATAGGCGAACACCTTGTCGCGGCCCTCCTGCGGCGTGTGGACGACGGGCGAGTGGAAGACCGCGTCTTCGGCGAGCAGGTCGCGCAGGGCCTGCGGGTCGCCGCCGCCCGCCATATAGGCGTGCCAGGCGGCGAGTCCCGGATGTGCGCTCATGCGAGCGTCTCGGCGAAGAAGGCGCGGGTGCGCCCGTCGGCGAGCGTCGCGCCCTCGTCGTTGCGGCGATTGCCGTCGGTCGCGGCGAAGCCGTGGTCGAGGCCGGGATAATCGTGGAGCGTCACCTTCGGGTTCGGATCGAGCGCTTCGTGGATCTTCTGCTGCGCCGCATGGTCGACGAAATGATCCTCGGTCGGGATATGGAGCATCAGCGGGTTCGAGATCGCGTGGCTTTCGTTCAGCATCGTGTCGATCATCACGCCATAATAGCCGACCGACGCGTCGACGTCGGTGCGCGTCGCCGCCATATAGGCGAGGCGGCCGCCGAGGCAGAAGCCGACGCAGCCGATCCGGTTCGCGCCCTGGCCGCGCAGCCAGCGGATCGACGCTTCGATGTCCTTGACGCCGAGGTCGGCGTCATACTGCCCGAAATAGCCGAGCGCCTCCTGGAATTCGGCCTCGACATCGGGGCTGAGCTCGACCCCGGGAGCGAAGCGCCAGAAGATGTCGGGCGCGATCGCCAGATAGCCTTCGGCCGCCCAGTCGTCGCATTTCTTGCGGATTCCCGCGTTCACCCCGAAGATTTCGGGAATCACGATGATCGCGCGCGACGAATCGGCGTCGGGACGCGCGACATAGGCGGGGATGTCGCCTTCGCTATCGAGGGCGGGAATGGACGTGTTGGTCGGGGACATGAGGCTCTCCTGGCTCTTGCTTATTGACGGTGAAAGCGCGAAGCTAGCGGCGCCGGGGGCGAGGCTCAAGCGCCAACACCCGCGCGCGGGCAGGAGATGGGGCATGAAATTCAATATCGAGGTGGATTGCACCCCCGAAGAGGCGCGGCGGCTGTTCGGGCTGCCCGATCTCGAGCCCTTGCATGATATTTATCTGAGCCGGGTCAAGGAGTTGATGGCGAAGGGCATCACCCCCGACATGGTCCAGGCGATGGTCAAGAGCTGGGTGCCGATGGGCGAGGGCGGGCTCGGGCTCGTCCAGTCGCTGCTCGGCCAATTCGGCGGGGGATTGATGGGCGGTGCCGGCAAGGCGGCCGCCGCGGGTGACGATGACAAGCCCGCGCGGGGGCGCAAGAGCTGACGCACGACAATAGCAGCGACACGATCTTCGCGCTGTCGAGCGGGATGCCGCCGGCGGCGATCGGTGTCGTGCGCGTGAGCGGGCCAGGGTCTGGCGAGGCACTGCGCTCGCTCGCGGGGCACCTGCCCACGCCGCGCCGCGCGTCGCTCGCCGAACTGAAGGATGCGGACGGCGCGCCGCTCGACCGCGCGCTGCTGCTCTGGTTTCCCGGGCCCGCGACCGCGACGGGCGAGGATCTCGCCGAGCTGCACCTCCACGGCGGCCGCGCGGTGGTCGGAGCGGTCGAGGCGGCGCTGGCTGCGATCCCGGGGCTGCGCCGCGCCGAAGCGGGCGAGTTCACGCGGCGCGCCTTTCTGAATGGCCGGATCGATCTCGTCGAGGCCGAGGGGCTCGCCGACCTGCTCGCGGCGGAGACCGAGAGCCAGCGGGTGCAGGCGCTGGGGCTGGCGAGCGGGCATGTGTCGCGCGCGGTGGCGGCGTGGCAGGACCGGTTGCTCGCGCTGATGGCGGGGGCCGAGGCCGAGCTCAATTTCGCCGACGAAGAGGATGTCGAAGCTTATGAAGGTGCCGCGGAGCGTGTGGTCGCGGGGATGGGGGGGCTGGCGGAGGAGCTCGGCGAGTGGCTGGCGCGGCCGGCGGCGGAGGTGATTGCCGAGGGGTTGTCGGTGGTGATCGCGGGACCGCCGAATGTCGGAAAATCGACTTTAATCAATGCTTTGGTTCAAAGGGAGCTGGCGATCGTGTCGCCGGTGGCGGGGACGACGCGCGACGTGATCGAGACGCCGCTGGCGCTCGACGGCATCGCGATGCGCTTTTCGGATACCGCGGGGCTGCGCGGCGAAGGTGCCGATGCGATCGAGGCGATCGGGATCGCGCGCGCAGAGGCGGCGGTCGAGGCGGCGGATATATTGCTGTGGCTCGGGTCGCCCGACGCGGCGCCCGCGCACCCGCGCACGATCCTGATCGCGGCGCAGGTCGACCGCTGGCGCGGCGACGCGGCGCGCGAGGCCGAGGCGGCGCGCTGCGATCTGGTCCTGTCGGCGGCGACGGGGGAAGGGATGGACAAGCTCCACCATTATATCGTCGAGATGGCGCGCACCCTGCTGCCGCGCGAGGGCGAGGCGGCGTTGCGGGCGCGCCAGCGCGCGGCGCTCGCCGAGGCGCGGGGCTGGCTGACGGTCGAGGCGGGGTCGCGCGAAGCGAGCGACCTGATCCTGCTCGCCGAACGGCTGCGGCTCGCCGCGGCGGCGCTCGACCGCATCACCGGGCGCGCCGGGGTCGAGGATATGCTCGATGCGCTGTTCGGGCGCTTCTGCATCGGGAAATGAATAAGCGCGAAATGATGTTTCACGTGAAACATCGCATCGGTCGCAGCGCGGTGGATTCGGGGCTCTCTTTGAGCTAAAGGCGCCGCGATCATGCACAGCAGCGCAACTTTCGATGTCATCGTCGTCGGCGGCGGGCACGCCGGGACCGAGGCCGCGGCCGCCGCGGCGCGGCTCGGCGCGCGGGTCGCGCTCGTCAGCTTCGATCCCGCGCTGATCGGGACGATGTCGTGCAACCCGGCGATCGGGGGTCTCGGCAAGGGGCATCTGATGCGCGAGGTCGACGCGCTCGACGGCTGGATGGCGCGCGCCGCCGACGCCGCCGCGATCCATTACCGGATGCTCAATGCGTCGAAGGGCGCGGCGGTGCAGGGGCCGCGCGTCCAGGCCGACCGCAAGCTCTATCGCGCGGCGATCCAGGCGCAGCTCGCCGCCGAACCCGGCATAGCGGTCATCGCGGGCGAGGCGGCGGCGCTCAAACTGTCGGCCGACGGATCGCGGGCCGAAGGGCTCGAACTTGGCGACGGAACCGTGCTGGCAGCGGGCGCGGTGGTGCTCGCCACCGGAACCTTCCTCGGCGGACGGCTGTTCCGCGGCGAGGAGCGGATGGAGGGCGGGCGCATCGGCGAGGCCGGTGCGCACCGGCTTGCCGCGCAGCTTCGCGCCGCAAACCTGCCGATGGCGCGGCTCAAGACCGGCACGCCACCGCGGCTCGACGGACGCACGATCGACTGGGCGCGGCTCGCCGAACAGCCATCGGACAGTGTCGAGGGCGCGAGCTGGACTTGCTCGACGTGGAGCACCGCGCGCACGGTGCCGCAGATCTTCTGCGCGATTACGCGCACCAACGCAGCGTCGCACCGGATCATTGCCGACAATCTCCACCACTCGCCGCTGTTCACCGGCGCGATCGGCGCGGCGGGGCCGCGTTATTGCCCGTCGATCGAGGACAAGATTCATCGCTTCGCCGACCGCGACGGGCACCAGATATTCCTCGAGCCCGAGGGGCTCGACACCCACCTCATCTATCCGAACGGCGTATCAACCTCGCTCCCCGCCGATGTCCAGCTCGCGATGCTGCGCACGATCGAGGGGCTGGAAACGGTCGAGATGGTCGTGCCGGGCTATGCGGTCGAATATGACCATATCGACCCGCGCGCGCTCGACCGGACCCTGCAGCTGCGCGGGATCGCCGGCCTGTGGTGCGCGGGGCAGATCAACGGCACCACGGGCTATGAGGAGGCCGCGGCGCAGGGGCTGGTCGCGGGGGCCAATGCGGCGCTCGCGGTGCAGGGCCGCGATCCGCTGATCCTCGACCGATCCGAATCCTATATCGGGGTGATGGTCGACGACTTGGTGCTGCAGGGCGTCAGCGAGCCCTATCGCATGCTCACCGCGCGCGCCGAATATCGGCTGCGGTTGCGTGCCGACAATGCCGCGACGCGATTGACGCCGCTGGGGATCGAACTCGGGCTGGTGCGCCCGGCGACCGCGGCGTTGTTCGCGGCGCGCATAGCCGAGCGCGAGCGCGCCGAAGCGCTGCTCGACGCGCCGGTCGCCACCGCCGATTATGCCGCGTTGGGGCTCGCCTTGCCGGGCGATGGCGCGGCGCGGAAGCGAATCGACCTGCTGCGGTTTCCGGGCGTGACGATGACGACGCTGACGGCGCTCGCGCCCGACCTTGCCGCGGTCGACCCCGATATCCTGTCCGAGATCGCCGAGGATGCGCATTATGCCCCTTACGTGGCGCGGCAGGATGCCGAACTGCGTGCGCTCGCCGCGAATGAAGCGATCCTGCTCGATCCCGCGCTCGACTATGGCGCGATCGGCGGCCTGTCGCGCGAGATGGTCGAGCGGCTGTCGAAAGCGCGCCCCGAAACGCTGGGACAGGCGGCGCGCATCGACGGCGTGACCCCCGCGGCGCTGACCGCGATCATGGTGCACAGCCGGCGGCGGGCGGCTTAACCGCCGTTGGGACGGGGCGCGGATGCTTCCCGAACTTCGTCACTCCGGACTTGATCCGGAATCCATTCACACCAGCGCTGGAGAAATGGATTCCGGATCAGGTCCGGGATGACAAAAAAGGTGCCCTTTTCGATCGAAAGCTTGCCGCTCATCGCGCTCTTGCAGAATGACAGCTTGAACCTGCGCGGCGCCCGTTCCAGTGATCCGAAGTCGGAATGCGACGAGCTTCGGTAGTGGAATGATGGCGACGATATTGGAGAATGAGGACGCGGCGCGAGGCTGGATCGAAGCGACCTTCGCTCCGACGCCGACCCAATGGGAGCGGCTCGAGTGCTTTGCCGCGATGCTCGTCGATGAGAATGCGCGGCAGAATCTGATCGCGGCGTCGACGATCCCGCATCTGTGGGTGCGGCATATCGCCGACAGCGCGCAGCTTCTGGCGTTCGACCGCGATGGCGAAGGGCTGTGGATCGACCTTGGCAGCGGGCCGGGGCTGCCGGGGCTGGTCGTCGCGATCCTGAGCGAGCGGCCGACGCTGCTCGTCGAATCGCGGCGGCGGCGGTGCGACTTTCTGCTCGCGGTCGCGGCCGGGCTTGATCTGGCGCATGTCGAGGTCGCCGAGGCACCGCTCGACCGCGTCGAAACGCGCGCCGCAGCGACGATCAGCGCGCGCGCCTTTGCGCCGCTCGATCGGCTGATCGACTTATCCGCGCGTTTTTCCACCGAATCGACGCACTGGCTGCTGCCGAAAGGGCGAAACGCGGTTAAGGAACTGGCATCTCTGCCCCCGGCATGGCAGAAGATGTTTCACGTGGAACAGAGCCACACCGACGCCGACAGCCAGATTTTGGTCGGGCGCGGCAGGATCGTGGCGAAACAGCGAGGAAAGCGATGATCCGCATTGCCGTGGCGAACCAGAAGGGCGGGGTCGGCAAGACGACGACCGCGATCAACCTGGCCACGGCGCTCGCGGCGACGGGCTGGCGGACGCTGATCATCGACCTTGACCCGCAGGGCAACGCCTCGACCGGGCTCGGGATCAGTCAAGCACAGCGCGAGCTTTCGAGCTATGATCTGCTGCGCGGCGACGCGGGCGTCGCCGACTGTAGTGTCGCGACCGCGATCCCGCGGCTCGACATCGTTCCCGCAACGGTCGACCTGTCGGGCGCCGAGATCGAGCTGATCGAGTTTCAGGACCGGCTCCACCGGCTGCAGCAGGCCCTGGCGAGCGCCGAAGCGGGGCAGTGGGACATCTGCCTGATCGACTGTCCGCCGTCGCTTGGCATGCTGACGCTCAACGCCCTGATCGCCGCCGAATCGCTGCTCGTGCCGCTGCAATGCGAATTTTTCGCGCTCGAGGGACTGAGCCAGCTGCTCACCACGGTCGAGCGCGTGCGCGGGCGCTTCAACCCGCAGCTCTTCATCCTCGGCGTCGCGCTCACCATGTTCGACCGGCGCAACCGGCTGACCGACCAGGTGTCGGACGATGTCCGCGAGGTGCTCGGCCCGGTGGTGTTCGAGACGGTGATCCCGCGCAACGTGCGGCTGTCGGAAGCGCCGAGCCACGGGCTGCCGGCGCTGATCTACGACCATCGCTGTGCGGGGTCGGCCGCTTATATCGCGCTTGCGCGCGAGCTGCTCGGTCGCCTGCCCAATGTTCGCAAGGCCGCTTAAATGACTGATAGTAAAGACGAAACTTCGGGTTCCCCGGCGCGCAAGCGTCCCTCGGGGCTCGGGCGCGGGCTGAACGCGCTGTTCGGCGACGTCGCGGTCGAATCGCCGGTGCTGGCGAGCCCCGGCAGCGCGGCGAAGGCGGTGCCCGCCGCATCGGGCGACGCGGTGCAGCATATTGCGGTCGGGACGATCCGCCCGCTGCCCGGCCAGCCGCGCCGCCATTTCGACGAGGCGGCGATCGCCGAACTCGCCGAATCGATCGCTGCGCGCGGGCTGCTCCAGCCGATCATCGTCCGCCGTGCACCGGGCGGGGAGGGGTATCAGCTCGTTGCGGGTGAGCGGCGCTGGCGTGCGGCGCAGCGCGCCGGGCTGCACCGGATTCCGGCGCTGGTGCGCGAGCTCGACGACGCAGCGACCTATGAGATCGCGTTGGTCGAGAATATCCAGCGCGAGGATCTGAGCGCGATCGAAGAGGCGAGCGCCTATCGCAAGCTGATCGAGGATTTCGGCCACAATCAGGAGGCGCTGGCGAAGCTGGTCGGCAAGTCGCGCAGCCATGTCGCGAACCTGATGCGCCTGCTCGACCTGCCGCGCGGCGTCCAGGCGCTGGTCGGCGACGGCAGCCTCGCGATGGGGCATGCGCGCGCGCTGATCGGCGCGTCCGACGCCGAGGAGATCGCGCGCAAGGTCGTGCGCGAGGGGCTTTCGGTGCGCGCGGTCGAGGCGCTGGTGCGCGCCGAAAAGGGCGGCGGGCGCAAGGGCCGGCTCGAATATAAGAGCATCGACGGTGGGCGCGACCCCGACATCGTCGCGGTCGAACGGCATCTGTCCGAGCTGCTGGGGATCGGCGTCGCGATCCAATATGGCGGCGGCGGCAAGGGCGCGCTGACGCTCAAATTCGCGTCGCTCGACCAGCTCGACATGATCTGCCAGCGGCTGTCGGGCGAATCGATCTGAGGCACGGCTGCGCCGGGACGAGCGCTGATCTTGTCCCGGCGCGGGCCGCCGAGAGGGAGGAAATGCACGCTTCCCGCCCCCATATATCACCATAAATATTTGATATGAAAAGAGTTATGTGGATGGCGGCCGTGAATCCCTAACGCGTCGTTTACCATGCTCGCTGGCAAAGGCTGAACGGCTGTCGCGCTAAACGGTCCAGCGAATGGGGTGGGATTTCCATTCGACTTCGACTGCTTAAAGGGACCAATCATATGCGCACCATGACGATGAAGCGCGCCCTCGCGGGCGCCGCACTTGCTGCTCTCGCGATGAACGCGTCGGCGGCGCAGGCCGCGTCGGCGACCGGCACGGCCAAGGCCAAGATCCTGCGCCAGATCACGCTCACCAACACCAGCGACCTCAACTTCGCGACGATCATCAGCGGCGCGACCGCCTCGACCGTCGCGGTGTCGACCGCCGGGGGCGCGAGCTGCGGCGCGGGGCTGACCTGCACGGGCACGACGACCGCCGCCAATTTCGACATCCAGGGCACGAACAATGCCGTGGTACTCGTCGGCGGCGATTCGAGCGTGACGCTCAACGGCTCGCTCGGCGGCACGATGACCGCCGCGCTCAGCTATTCGGCGAGCTCGGTCACGCTGACCAACGGTCCGGGCACCGTCGGCGGCAGCTTTCAGGTCGGCGGCACGCTGAGCGTCGGCGCCAACCAGGCGTCGGGCGATTATTCGGGGACGTTCAACGTCACCGCCAATTATCAATAAGCACTGCGAGCCGGCTGGCGAGGCCAGTGCCTCGCCAGCCGCGGAAAAAAGGGGCCGCCGGGCGTCGTCCGGCGGCCCCTTTCGTTCCGCGCGGGCGGGTTCCTCGCATCATGCTTAGCGAAATATCAACCATGTTGGCGCTAACTGGCCGCGACCAGCCAAAAGGGGCGGCGTGCCACCCCGACCAGCGATTGTGGGGATCGTGCCGATGTTTCGTTTTTTTGGGGCCTTGCGCCTGTTCGTCGCGGCCGCGCTCGCCGCCGCCGCACTGCCCGCGCACGCCGCGGGCGATCTGCTCGTCGCGCCGACGCGGCTGATTCTCGACGGATCGCGCGGCACCGAGGTGGTGCTCAACAATATCGGCGCCGAGCCCGCGACCTATCGTATCAGCCTCGAGATCAAGCGGATGACCGCCGAGGGCGGGCTCGACGAGATCGACGAGGCCGAAGCGACGCCGGCCGAGAAGGCGGCGCTCGCCATGATCGCCTTCAGCCCGCGGCGCGTGACGCTGCCGCCCAACCAGCCGCAGGTGATCCGCGTCGGGGTGCGGGTGCCCGAGGGGACGCCGGCCGGCGAATATCGCGCGCACATGCTGTTCCGCGCGGTGCCCGACGCGGCGCCCGCGACGGCGCCGAAAGCGGCGGGAGAGGGGGTGTCGATCGCGCTCACCCCCATCTATGGCATCACCATCCCGGTGATCGTGCGCGTCGGCGACCTCGGCGCCGAGGCGCGGATCGGCGACGCGCGGATCGCCGAGACGCGCGACGGGCTGGCGTTCGCGTTCGAGCTGACGCGCAGCGGCAATCGTTCGGTCTATGGCGATATCGCGGTGACGCGGCCAGGGGTGGCCGAGCCGCTGCTCGTCGCGCGCGGCATTGCCGTTTATCCCGAGGTGACGCGGCGCAGCGTGGCGCTGCGCGTGCCGCCCGAGGCCGCCGCGGCGCTCAAGGGGCCGGTACATATCCGCTATAGCGAGGACCGCGAGATCGGCGGCGCGACGATCGACGAGGTCGATCGGGTGGTGAAGTAAGAATCGGGCGGACAAGTCAGGCGCGGCCGGGATGCGGTGGGGGCGCTTCATCGTCGCCGCGCTGGCGCTGGCGGGACTCGCGCCCGCCAGCGCCGAAGCCGTTGATACCAGGCCCGTTTCTTCTTCCTCCGCGGCGTGGGCGCCGAACGAGGACGATGCCTGGCTGTTCGAGCTGCGCTCGGGTCCGTATCGGCTCGGCGACGGGGTGCGCGGCTATCGCACGCCCGAGGGGGTGTGCGTCGACCTGGGCGACATGGTGCTCGCGCTCGACCTTGCGGTGCGCGTCGACCGGAAGTTGCGCCGCGCAACGGGCTGGGTCTTCGACGAGCGGCGCACGCTGACGATCGACCGCGACGCGGGCGAGGTGCGCGCGGGGAACCAGAGCTATCGGATCGCCGCGACGACGATCCGCGACACTCCCGCGGGCTGGTGCGTCGATCTCGCCAGCCTGAACGCGTGGCTCGGCGTACCGATCGCCGCCGACCTGCCCAATGCCGCGCTGCGCATCGACGCGAGGGAGAAGCTGCCCTTTCAGCTCGCGGCCGAGCGCCGCGCGCGCGCCGCGGGAATCCGCCCCGCCGCGCGCTTCGACCTTGCGAGCCTGCCGCAGGCGGCGCGGCCCTATCAGGCGTGGGCGACGCCGTCGGTCGACGTCGTCGCGTCGGCGGGCGCGGTGAAGGATCGGCGCGGCGGCTCCTATGTCCAGGCGCGCTACGAGATTTTCGCGGCGGGCGAGGCGCTCGGGCAGAGCTTCGACGCGCGGCTCGCGTCGGACGAGAAGGGAGTGCCCGACAGCTTGCGGATGCGGCTCTATCGCACCGATCCCGCCGGAACGCTGCTCGGCCCGCTGCGCGCGACGCACTATGCCATGGGCGACGTCGCGCTGTTGTCGACGGGGCTTGTCGCGCAAAGTGCGCCGGGACGCGGCGCGGTGATCACCAACCGGCCGGTCGAGCGCCCCGACGCGTTCGACAAGACGAGCTTTCGCGGCGACCTTCCCGCAGGCTGGGACGCCGAACTGTACCGCAACGGGCAATTGCTCGCCTTCGCGAGCCCCAATGGCGACGGCCGCTACGAATTTCTCGACGTGCCGCTGCAATATGGCGCGAACCGTTTCGAGATCGTGCTTTACGGACCGCAGGGCCAGATCCGGCGCGAGATCAAGGAACTGCAGGTCGGGATCGATTCGATCCCGCCGCGCCAGACCTGGTATTGGGCCGGGTTCGCGCAGGAGAATGCCGACCTGATCGAATTAGGGTCGCGCGATCAGCCGTGGCGGCGCGGCTGGCGCGGGACGATCGGGATCGAACGCGGGCTCGACACGCGAACCTCGGTGGCGGCCTATGCCCACAGCCTGATGATCGAGAATGTCCGCCGCAACTATGGCGAGACCGCGCTGCGCCGCTCGATCGGGCCGTCATTGCTCGAGGTCGCGGCATCCTATGCCGACGACGGCGGCGCCGCGGCGCGGCTGAGCTGGCTCGCGGCCTTCGGCGAGACCTATGTGCGCGCCGACGCGATGCGCGGCTGGGGAGGTTTTACATCGGACCGCTTCGTCGGCGGCGTGACCGGCCTCTATTCGCTCTCGCTCGACCAGTCGGTCAAGCTCGGGCGCAGCATATTGCCGCTGCATCTCGACCTGTCGCGTACCGAGCGCGCGTCGGGAATCGCGAGCCTCGATGTCAGCGTACGTGCCTCGGCGAGTCTTCGCGCGATGACCTTCACCGGTCAGCTCGACTGGAGCCGCTCGCATGTGCCCTTCGGCCCCGACCCGCCCGACAGCCTGACCGCCAGCCTGCTCGCCAACGCGCGGATCGGGCGCGTCCGGCTGCGCGGCGAGGCACGCGTCGCGCTGGCGGGCGCGAGTGCCGATTCGCGGCTGACCGCGATCGCCGAATGGTCTGGAAAGGGGGAGGCCGAATGGCGCGCCGAACTCGGCTATGACGAGGGGCTCGGCCGCGCGCGCGCCGGGCTCGGTTATACGCGCCGTTTCAATAGGTTGCAGCTCTCGGGCTTCGGCGAGGTGGCGAGTGACGGGTCGGTCGCAGCGTCGCTGTCGCTCGCCTTCAGCTTCGGCCCCGATCCGGCGCGCGGCGGCTGGCGGATGTCGAGCGAAAAGCTCGGCGGGCGCGGGCAGGTGCTCGCCGATGTGTTCATGGACGACAATGGCGACGGTGTGCGCCAGCCGGGCGAGGCGGCGGTCGCCGGCGTACCCCTGACCGCGGGCAACGCTTATGTCGATGCCGCGACCGGGTCCGATGGGCGCGCGGTGATCGACGGGCTCGAACCCTTCCGCCCGCTGCTGATCGGCATCGACGCGGGCAGCCTGCCCGACCCCTATGTCCAGCCGGCACTCCTGGGCGTCGTCGTCACGCCGCGCCCCGGCGTTGCGACGCGCGTCGCGTTGCCGATGAGCGCGGCGGGCGAGATCGAGGGGGTCGCGCGGCGCGCGGGGGGCAATGCGATCGAGGGGCTCAGCCTCGAACTCGTCGACGCCGAAGGCCGTGTACGCGCGACCGCGCTCAGCGAGTTCGACGGCTATTTCCTGTTCGAAAGCGTCCCCTACGGCCGCTACACGGTGCGGATGGCGAAGGCGTCGGCGGCCGCGCTGCGGCTCGACCCCGCCTTCGCGCTGAGCGCGGTGCCGGGCAAGGCGAGCCCGCGGGTGCGGCTCGGAACGTTGGCGCTGAAGCCGCTCGCAGGAGCGTTCGCGGATGGTGCGGCGATCCCCGGAAACGGCACCGGCGCGCGCGCTCCGCCGGGCGGCGGTTGAGTGGTCAGGGCGCGAAGCGCACATGGCCCTCGGCGTCGATCGGCCACGCCGGATTCCACGCGATTTCCCACGCATGCCCGTCGGGATCGGCGACATAGCCGCGAAAGCCGCCGTGCGGCGGCGCGTCGGCAGCACGGAGCAGCGTGCCGCCCGCGCCGACGAGCGCGTCGATCAGCGGCGCGACTTCGGCCTTCGTCGCGACATTGTGGGCGAGCGCGAAGGGCGCGTTGCCGCCGCCGGACGCGCGCTGCATATCCTCGGCGAGCGCGGGTTTCAGCCAGGTTCCGAAGACGAAGCCGTTCATCTGGTAGAAGAGGATTTCGTCATTCTCGAACACCGGCCGCCAGCCGAAGCCCTGGGTATAGAAGCGCCGCGATGCGGCGAGATCGGCGACGCCGAGGGTGATGACCGAAATCTGCTGTTGCATGGGTCCAGACTCCTTCGTTCGTTCCGGCGGGATTGCCGGAGCGGCAAAGGCCTCGGGACGCATCGCCGCGCGGGCGAAGGCCAGGACTCGCGGCTGCGAGGGCCGGGCCAACCGCACCGGCCTGCTCCTTTTCAGGCGGGGCGAGTATGCGGCGGCGGGGAGGGGGAGGCAAGGGCGGCTTCAGGAGGGTGGCCTTCCCGGTGCGGGGGAGGGTGGCCGAGGCCGCAACCCGTTGCTTTCAGGGTCCAGCTTCGCGCCCGGGAGCCTGATCCTAGTCGCGCGCGAGGATCGTCACCGCCGACATCCCGTCCTCGACGCCGTAGAAGCCGCCGCTGTTCTCGGCGATGGCGATACGGGCGCCCGCGACCTGGCGCGCGCCCGCCTGCCCGCGCAGATGGGTGACCAGTTCGAAAATCTGTCCGAGGCCGGTGGCGCCGAGCGGATGCCCTTTCGACACCAGTCCACCCGAGACATTCACCGGGATGCGTCCGCCGAGCGCGGTCTCGCCGCGCTCGGCCGCTGCGCCGGCCTCGCCAGGGGAGCAGAGGCCGAGCGCCTCGGTCTGGATCATCTCGCCGATCGAGCTGGCATCATGCACTTCCGCAATGTCGATATCGGCGGGGCCGACGCCGGCCTTTTCATAGGCGCGCGCGCCGACGATGCGGGTGACGTGGTTGGCATAATCGTCGGGCGCCCGGTCGCTGCCCGTCTGCGATTCGGCCGCGAGCACGCGCACCGCGCGCGCACCCGGAAAGCGCTTCGTCCAATCGGCGCCGCACACGATCGCCGCCGCCGCGCCGTCGCTGATCGGCGCGCACATCGGGTTGGTCAGCGGCCAGGCCACCGCGGGCGCCGCCAGCACCTCGTCGATCGACATCGGCTTGCGATACTGGCTGAGCGGATTGTGCACCGAATGGCCGTGGTCCTTGGCCGCGACCGCGGCGATCTGGCGCTGCGTCGAGCCATAGGTCGCCATATGCAGCCGCGCTTGCGCGGCATAGGCCTGCATCAACACATTGGGGCTGTCGCTCTCGCCGCCCGGCGGCACCGGCGCAAGCAGATCCGCGGTCTTGGCCAGATAAGCCTCGGCCTCGACCAGGTCGCGCGGCTGCCGGAATACCGCGAACTTCCTGCCGCGGTCGTCCGAATAGAGTTTCTCGACCCCGACGACGAGCACCGCGTCGGCGAGCCCCGCACGGACATAATCGACCGCGACGTGCAGCCCCATCGTCGAACTGGCGCACGCCGCCTCGACGTGCATCGCGCGCACCCCCGAAATGCCGAGCGGACGCAGTGCATATTCGCCCGGGATCGACATTTCGCCCGCGAAGAAGCCCTGGATGACATTGGCATAGACCGCCATGTCGATCGCGCCCGGCGGCACCCCGCTGTCGGCCAGCGCCTCGCGCACCGCCCACTGCGTCAACCGCTCGTGGCTCTTGTCGAGGTGGCGCCCGAACGGCGTCATGCCGACCCCGAGGATGAAGGTGTCGCGCATCAGATCGCCCGTCCCGCCGCGGTCCAGCGCTCGCGCCGCAGTTCGGCGCGCAGCACCTTGCCGGCGTTGCTGCGCGGCAGCGCTTCGACGATCTCGATCGTCTTGGGCGTCTTCACCGGCCCCAGCCCGTCGCGTATCGCGCGCAGCAGCGCCTCGGGGTCGATCGACGCGCCCGCCTTCGGTTCGACGACCGCGGTGACGGCTTCGCCCCATTTGCTGTCGGGCACGCCGATCACCGCGCAATCCTGCACGCCGGGATGCGCCATGATCGCCTGCTCGACCTCGGCCGGATAGACGTTGAAGCCGCCGGTGATGATCATGTCCTTCTTGCGGTCGACGACATAGAACCAGCCGTCTTCATCGCGCATCCCGATGTCGCCGGTATGGTGCCATCCGAAAGCGGAGACTTCGGCCGTGGCTTCCGGATTCTTGTAATAGCCCGCCATCACCAGCGGCCCGCGCACGACGATCTCGCCGCGCTGACCGGGGCCGAGAATATGCCCCTCTTCGTCCATGATCTCGACGATCGAGAGCAGGTTGGCGCGCCCGCAGCTCCCCGGATGGGCGAGCTCGCCGTCGGCGTCCAGATGCTCGTGCGGCGGCATGGCAGTGACGCACATCGGCGCCTCGGTCTGGCCGAAGCTCGCGTTCATCACCGGACCGAAGCGCGCGATCGCTTCCTTGAGCCGGTCGAGCGACATCGGCGCGCCGGCGTAGGAAATATATTCGAGGCTGGAGAGGTCCGCCGCGCCGATGCCTGGATCGGCGAGCAGCATGTAGATCGCGGTGGGCGGCAGGAACATGTAGGTGACGCGGTGCTTCTCGATCGCCTGCAGCACCGCGCCGGGCTCGAACTTGGGGAGGACGACCACCGTGCCCCCCAGCGCCATGCTTGCGAGCGCGAGCGGCCCGGCGGCGTGCGTCATCGGCGCGGCGACGAGGTTCACCGGCGGCGCCTTCATCGGCATCGAGGCGACGAGGCTCGACACCAGCGCCTGCCAGTTGCGGCCCGTCAGCATCACGCCCTTCGAGCGCCCCGTCGTGCCGCCGGTGTTGGCGAGGAAGGCGAGCTCGTCCTCGTGCCCGGCTCGCCGCTGCGGCGCCGGTTCGTCCGACCCGTCGAGCATCTCCTCGAGGAACATGTCGGCTTCCGGAAACGGGCGATCGAGCGCGATATAGCGGCGGATGTTCGGGCAGTCCCGCCGGAAGGTCGCGATGCGGTCAGCGACTTCCGAATGGACGAACAGCGTATCGATGTCGAGCAGGTCGAGCAGATAGGCATTCTCGCCCACCGCGGCGCGGTTGTTCGCCATCACCCACACGCCGTCGGCGCGCAACAGGCCGAGGATCGCCTCGAACGCCACCATCGCATTGCCGCTGAGCACCGCGCCGTGCGCGCCGGCCGCGAAGCCATCGGCGATCAGCGCTCGCGCGATCGCGTGGCTGCGCGCCGCAACCTCGGCATAGGTCTTCGCCGTTTCATCCGCGACCATGCAAGGGCGGTCGCGCGCGATCCGCGCACCGCGGTCGAAGAAGTCGATCATCCGCATCGAAGGTCAGCGCCGCATGACGAGATCGAGCTCGGACGATCTTATCTGGACATAGGGCGTCGTCGCGACCTGCATCAGGCGCCGTACCTGATCGAGCTCGGGCGAGGACAAGGTCGGGAAATCGCGCTTGAGCGGCCCCGCGGCGCGCATCCTCTCGATATCGGCCGCCGGCACGAGCGCGCGCAGGATCAGCTCGTCCTCGTCGTCGGTGCCGTGCTGGCGCTTCAGATCCTCGAGGGTCGGCTCGGGGGGCGGATGGCCGAAAATCTCCTTCGCGCGCGGCGCGCTCGCGATGCGGTCCATCACCTCCGGGTCGATCGGCGCCGGCGGCTCGCCATAATAGCCCGCCGCATATTGGATCACCTCGTCGGGGATGGCGCCATAGCGCTTGCCGGTCACGATGTTGAGCACCGCGAGAGTCCCGACAAGCTGCGCGAACGGCGTCGCCATGCCCGGATAGCCGAGTTCGCGCCGTACCACCGCCACCTCCTCGAGCACTGCCGGCAGCATGTCGAGCATGTTCTGCTGGATCAGCTGGTTGCGCAGCGTCCCCATCATCCCGCCCGGAATCTGCGAGGTCAGCGACGTGACGTCATATTCGTAATGCTGATCGTGGAGATAGCCCGCGGCCTTCGCCACCCTGCGGAAATGCTCCGACACCGGCTGCAGCTTCGACGTGTCGATGTCGTGCGTATGGCCGAGCGCTTCCATGTTGCGGGTCATGATGTCGATCGACGGGATCGACGGGCCGTTCGCCATAGAGCGGGCGGCGGTGTGGAGCACGGTGACGCCGAACTCGACCGCGTCGCAATAGGCCTTGGCCGACTGGCCGAGCATGTTGTTCGAGTGCATCTCGATCGGCTTGCCGCGCGCCTTGGCGACGATCGCGGGCACCAGCGTCTTGATCCGGTCGCGGTCGAGCACGCCGCCGGTGTCGTATAGCAGCAGGCTGTCCACCTCGGGGATTGCCGACAATTTATCGGCCTTGTCGGCCCAGAAGGCGTCGTCGTGGACGGGCGACAGGGTGAAGAGCATCGTCGCCGCGACCTTGCAGTCGTATTTTTTCGACAGCTTCGCCAGCCGCGCCATCTTGTCGATGTTGAAAAGGACGTCGTAGATCCACCAGCTCCGCACACCGTGGACGCACAATCGCTCCATCCACAGGTCCATCAGCGCCTGCGGCGTGAAGCCGAAGGTCACCGACCCGTTCGAGCGGATGCCGCCGCGCACCGGGGTGCGCTTGATCCGGCTCATCATCAGGTCGAAGCCCGCCCAGGGGTCCTCCTGGCAATGACGGACCAGAACCTCGAACAGCGACGAGCCCGCGAGGCTGATCGTCGAATAGCCCGTCTGGTCGATGGTCGGCAGCACCGGACAGGCCTGCCCCGCCTGCATCCGCATGCCCCACAGGCTCTGCTGGCCGTCGCGGCAGGTCTCGTCGAGGAATTTGATATGCGCCATGGCCTACTCCGCTGCGATCGCCGGTTCGGCGAGCATCACTTGTTCGAGCCAGCGCGTGTGGAAACGGTTGGCGATGAAATCGGGATGGCGGACGATCCGGCGGTGCAGGTCGATCGTGGTCGGCACGCCCTCGACCGTGAAATCGTCGAGCGCATCGGTCAGCCGCGCCACCGCCTGCGCGCGGTCGGCGCCATGGACGATCAGCTTGCCCACCATCGAATCGTAAAATGGTGGGATCGCCGCGCCGCTTCCCATGTGGCTGTCGAGCCGGATGCCTTCGCCTTCGGGGGGCTGCCAGCGGGTGATGGTGCCGGGGACGGGCACGAAGCCCCGCGTGCTGTCCTCGGCGTTGATGCGGCATTCGATGGCATGGCCGGAGAGGATGACGTCGTCCTGCGCCATCGACAGGCCGAGCCCGCCCGCGACGCGGAGCTGTTCCTGCACCAGATCGACGCCGCTCACCATTTCGCTCACCGGATGCTCGACCTGAATGCGCGCGTTGACCTCGATGAAATAGACCTCCTGCCGGAGGACGTCGTAGAGGAATTCGACCGTTCCCGCGTTGCGGTAGTCGACGCTCGCCGCCAGATTGACCGCCGCCTTGTGCAGCGTGTCGCGCAGCGTGTCGGGCATCGCGACGCTTGGCGCTTCCTCGATCAATTTCTGGTAGCGGCGCTGGACCGAACAGTCGCGCTCGCCGAAATGGACGACCTTGCCGTGCCCGTCGCCGATCAGCTGCACCTCGACGTGGCGCGCCTCGGGGACGAAGCGTTCCATGAACAGGGTGCCGTCGTTGAACGCCGCCAGCGCCTCGGCGCTCGCGCGGTCGTAGCCGGCTTCGACCTCTTCGCCGTCGTTGGCGATCACCATGCCGCGACCGCCGCCGCCGGCCGCCGCCTTCAGAAGAACGGGATAGCCGATGTCGTCCGCGACGCGACGCGCGTCGGCGGCGCTGGCGATCTCGCCGCTTCCGGGCACCAGCGGCACCCCCGCCGCAGCCGCCATCTCGCGCGCACGCAATTTGTCGCCAAGTGCGTCGATGATCGATGGTTGCGGTCCGACGAACAATAGCCCGTGCTGCTCGCAAAGCTCGGCGAACATCGCGCGTTCGGAGAGGAAGCCATAGCCCGGATGCAACGCATCGCAGCCGCTCGCTTTCGCCGCCTGGACGACGAGCTTCGCATCGAGATAGCTGCGCGCCGCCGGGCCGGGGCCGAGAACGAGCGCGCGGTCGACGAATTTCGCGGCGGCGCTTTCCCGGTCGGCGTCGGACACGCCGAGGACCGTCTCGATCCCGAGTCCGCGCGCCGCACGCGCGACGCGAAGCGCGATCTCGCCGCGGTTGGCGATGAACAGGCGCGCGATCGCCACCGTCAGTCCTTCACGATCACGAACAACGGCTGGTCGGCTTCGACGAGCGCGCCGTCGGCGGCGAGGATCGCATGGACGTGGCCGTCGCAGCCCGCGCGCACCGAAGTGAAGAGCTTCATCACCTCTACGAGGCAAATCTCGGTCTCGGCGGTCACCGGGTCGCCGGCCTCGACATAGGGGTCGGCCCCCGGCTTGGGCGCGCGATAAAAGGTGCCGAGATAGGGCGCGGCGACGACGACCGCATCGGCCGGCCAGTCGCCCGCGGGCGCTGAGGCGAGCCCTTCGGCTGCGGGCGGCGCAGCCGGTGCAGCTGCGGCCGCTGCCACCGCCACGGCCGGCGGCGCGACCGGGGTCACCTGCGCGCCGATGCCGCCGGTATCGGGATCGGTCGACAGATAGATTTCAAAGCCGTCGCGGATGACGTGGAGTTCGCGCAGGCCCGATTTCTCGAACTCGGCGATCAGCTGCTCGATGTCGGCCGACTG
The DNA here is from genome assembly GCF_053514865.1 of Sphingopyxis sp. NJF-3. Taxonomy (NCBI): domain Bacteria; kingdom Pseudomonadati; phylum Pseudomonadota; class Alphaproteobacteria; order Sphingomonadales; family Sphingopyxidaceae; genus Sphingopyxis; species Sphingopyxis sp. NJF-3. The sequence continues at coordinate 3,670,644 of NZ_CM130726.1, read as the reverse complement.
GTCCTTCGCGCTCATTGCCCGCTCTCCCGCAGCGCATCGACGGCGCCGGGGTCGAGCCCCGCGCCCTGGCCATCGAGGCGAGACCCCCGAAATTCGTCGGCATAGATGGCGCGAACCGCCGGGTCGCCCGACCGGTATTTCACCGTCGTGTCGCAAAGGAAGCGATGGCCATCGGCCATCTGCAGCGGCCGGAAATCCCGCGCCCGCGCGTTATAGTCGGCGAGCGGCAGCACGCCCGCGCTGGTCGTATAGCGATCGGCCTTGGCGCCGAGATGCGTGACACCCGCGCCCATCGGCGCGAGCCCCGGCGCCTCGCCCTGCCGGTCGAGCACATGATAGGGAATATGCGAGATATAGCGCACGGGATTGTTGTTGTGCTGCATCATCGCATAGCCATGGATGCGCTGGCTCGGCAGGTCGACGAGCCCGACGAGCGAGCCGAGAAAGTCGCGGCCGAACTCGTCGTTCAGCAGCGGCCGGAAACGGTCGGCGCGCGCGTCGATCGTCATCCAGTCGTCGACGTCATAGACCCCGGCGACATGCGCGAAATCCTTGATCAGCGAGAAATAGGTGAGCGCGCCGGCATCCATCATCTGGTCGCGCGACCATCCCGCCATCCGTTTCCACAAGGCGACGGTCGCCGCGCGAATGCGCTCGGTCAGGTCCTCGAAGGTGCCGGCCAGCTCCCTGGCCGATCCCATGCCGACGGGCACGAAGCCTTCCGACAGCGCGTCGGAGGTATAGAGGCCGACGCCGGTCAGCCGGTCGGCGGTGAACTCGGGCTTCGATTCGAAACTGCCCCAATCGTCCATCAGATAGAAGTGGCAGTCGGTCGCCTCCATCGTCACGGTCAGATTGTTGTAGGGGATGTCGCCCGCGATCCCGTCGAGCCAGGGATAGTCGCCCTCGGCAAGGTCGGTGAATTCACGGACGATCAGCTCGCGATTCTCGGCAAGCCGGTAGGGGCCGCTGTTGTTGAGCGTGCAGCGGCTCTCGCACGAGACGAGGAAGCCATATTGCGACACCGCGGCGAGGAAGGCCTGGGCGGCCTTGTGCAGCCGGTCGCCGGGCGTGCAGGCGAAGAGGTCGGCGTGGAAACGCTGGATTCGCCGCTCAGGCAGAAGCTGGACGCGCTGGCCGAATTCGCGCGCGTTGAGGTGCCCGTCCTCGCGCTGCTGCGCCAGCTTGAAGCGCCGCCAGAAGTCGAGGACATAGGCGACGTCCTCGGCGGCGTCGGCGGGGTCGAGCATGCCGAAGTTGATCAGCATCTCGCGGCCGAGAAGATAGAAGGTCGGCATGCCCCAGCCGGGAAGATTGCCGAACTTGCCGCCCATCGCCCGCGCCCGGTCGCCGATCTCCTCTGCGGACATGCGCGCCTCGATCTTCCGGAGCAGTTCGGGATAGCGATAGAAGCAGCAGAGGTAGGACAGCAGCATATAGGAGGGGACGGGAAACAGCTTCGATTCCTGGACCGTTCGGGTGACGCACAGCCAATAGGTATCGTCGCCCAGCGACTGGATCGCATTATTGGCTTCCAGCAAATGCGTATAAGTCAGCATCTCTCACCCCTTGGCGGGCCTGCGCGTTCACCGCAAAACCCCGATCGCCCCGTCCGATTAGCACCCTTGACGCCAAAGCGAAAGAGTGTTTAGGCGAAATCGTCGAACGAAATCGAACATTCCTTTTCAGGTGAATTGACCCGGATTCCGCATATCCTTCTGATTCAATATGCTTCTTTGCGCCGGCTACCGGCAGTGACGGAAACCCGTCACCTTCGCAAATTTGCATTTTTCGGATCGAATGCGGCCCACCCAACTGGAGAATCCAAGCCATGATCCCATCCGATCGCGCCAGAGACATCGGCGACCGCGTCGAACGCTTCGTCCGCGACCGGATCACCGCCTATGAACGCGACCCGCGTTGCGGCGCGCACGGCCCATCGGATGATCTGGTGCAGGAGATGCGCGAACTGGCGCGCGCGGCGGGCGTCCTCACGCCGCATATCCTGAAGGACGGCTGCCATCTTTCGCATGCCGAGACCGCTTATGTGCTGATCCGCTCGGGCCTGTCGCCGCTGGGGCCGCTGGCGGTGAACACCGCCGCTCCCGACGAAGGCAATATGTATCTGCTCGGAAAAGTGGGTTCGGCCGAGCAGAAGGAACGCTTCCTGAAGCCGATGATCGCGGGCACGGCCCGATCGGCCTTTTTCATGACCGAGCCCGCCGAGGAGGGCGGCGCGGGCTCCGACCCCTCGATGATGCGGACGATGTGCCGGCAGGACGGCAATCATTGGGTCATCAGCGGCCGCAAGGCCTTCATCACCGGCGCCGAGGGCGCGCGGGTCGGCATCGTCATGGCGAAGGCCGAGGACGTCGTCGAGGGCGGCGGGGCGTGCATGTTCCTCGTCGACCTGCCCGACCCGGCGATCCGCATCGACCGCGTGCTCGACACCATCGACGGCTCGATGCCCGGTGGCCACGCCGTGCTGACCATCGACGATCTGCGCGTTCCCGCCGACCAGATGCTCGGCAATCCGGGCGAGGGCTTCCGCTATGCGCAGGTCCGTCTCGCACCCGCGCGGCTCACCCACTGCATGCGCTGGCTCGGCGCCTGCATCCGCGCCAACGAGATCGCGACCGACTATGCGAACCGCCGCCACGCCTTCGGCAAGCCGCTGGTCGATCATGAAGGCGTCGGCTTCATGCTCGCCGAGAATCTCATAGATATCAAACAAGCCGAGCTGATGATCGACTGGTGCGCGGGCGTGCTCGACACGGGATCGCTGGGGATCGCCGAAAGCTCGATGGCGAAGGTCGCGGTGTCGGAGGCGCTGATGCGGATCGCCGACCGCTGCGTCCAGGTCATGGGCGGCACCGGCGTGACGCGCGATACGATCGTCGAGCAGGTGTTCCGTGAAGTCCGCGCCTTCCGCATCTACGACGGCCCCACCGAGGTCCACAAATGGAGCCTCGCCAAGAAGATCAAGCGCGACTGGAAAGGCGCGCAGGCGTGAGCGCGCTGGGGCAGGATGCGAACACCGGAACCACCGCGGTTCGCGACGCCCATCGCTTCGACGAGGCCGCGCTGGCGCGCTGGATGGCGGATCATGTCGCGGGCTTCGCCGGACCGCTCGCCGTCGAGCAGTTCAAGGGCGGCCAGTCGAACCCGACCTACAAGCTCGTCACGCCGCGCCGCAGCTATGTTCTGCGCCGCAAGCCGCCGGGCCCGACGCTGAAGGGCGCGCATGCCGTCGATCGCGAGGCGCGAATCCTGACCGCGCTCGGCGGCGCCGGCTTTCCGGTCGCGCGGGTCCACGGCCTCTGCACCGACGACAGCGTCATCGGCAGCTGGTTCTATGTCATGGAGATGGTCGAGGGCCGCATCTTCTGGGATGCGACCTTTCCCGGTGTCGCGCGCGCAGACCGCCCGCGCTATTTCGACGCGATGAACGGGGCGATCGCGCGGCTGCACATGATCGATTATCGCGTGCTGGGGCTCGAGGATTACGGTCGACCGGGCAATTATTTCGCGCGCCAGATCGCCCGCTGGTCGCGGCAATATCGCGAGGATCCCGATGCGGGCCGCAATGGCGACATGGACGCGCTGATCGAATGGCTGCCGGCCCATATTCCCGACGGCGAGGAAAGCGGCATCGTTCATGGCGATTTCCGCTGCGACAATATGATCTTCCATCCGAGCGAGCCCCGCGTGGTCGCGGTGCTCGACTGGGAATTGTCGACGCTGGGCCACCCGCTCGCCGATTTCCCCTATCATGCGATGATGTACCGGATGCCGCCGCACATCGTCGCGGGACTGGCGGGCGGCAATCTCGCCGCGCTGAACATCCCCGCCGAGGAGGATTATGTCGCCGCCTATTGCGCGCGGACAGGGCGCAGCGGCATCGCCAATTGGGATTTCTACATCGCCTTCAACGTCTTCCGGCTTGCCGCCATTTTCCACGGCATCCGCGGCCGCGTCATCCGTGGCACCGCCGCATCGAGCCAGGCCCGCGAGCGGTCGAAGGCCTTTCCGGAACTGGCGGCGCTCGCCCGCCGGTCGATGGAAAGCTGCGGATAGCCGCACTCCGGCTTCGTTCCGCAATGGCGCACCCGACAGGATTCGAACCTGTGGCCTCTGCCTTCGGAGGGCAGCGCTCTATCCAGCTGAGCTACGGGTGCCGGTAGAGCGGCGCCTCTAGCAAGCCCGGATCGCGCCAGCAATCGAATAACGACCGAAAGCGCATTGCGCATCGGGGGCGGGATGTGCGAAGCGCGGCAGCGCCGAACCCTGGGGAGTGCCCGTGGCGATTTCCGAACAGCGCTGGCCGATGGCCGCCGATCTCTATGGCGAACTGCAGCTCGAGGCGGCGCCGCCCGCGACGCGGCGCTGGCGCGACTATCTGCCCGGCGGCCTCGTCACCGCGATCGCGGCGCTCGCCGCGGCCTGGCTCGCCGATCACTATGCCGCGCCGATCGTGCTGATGGGCCTGCTGATCGGTCTCGCCCTCTCCTTTCTGTCGCAGGACCGGCGCACCCACGCGGGGCTCGACCTGATGTCGCAGACCGCGCTGCGCATCGGCATCGTTCTCGTTGGCGCGCGGATCACCGCGACGCAGCTCGCCGAACTGGGGCCGCTGCCCTTCGCCTTGCTCGTCCTGATCATGCTGACGGTCATCGTCGCCACCGTGGCGAGCGCGCGCCTGTTCCGGCAGGACAGCCACGCCGCGCTGCTCGCCGGCGGCGCGACCGCGATCTGCGGCGCCTCGGCGGCGCTCGCACTCTATTCGCTGATCGGCGACAAGCGCGTCGACCAGGCGCGCTTCACGCTGACATTGGTGGGCATCACCGTGGCCAGCGCGCTCGCGATGACGCTCTACCCGGTGCTCGCGGCGCAGCTCGGCCTTTCGGACACCCAGGCGGGCTTCCTGATCGGCGCCTCGATCCACGACGTCGCGCAGGCGATCGGCGGCGGCTTTTCCTTCTCCGCTCAAGCGGGCGAGGTCGCGACGATCGTCAAGCTGACGCGCGTCGCGCTGCTCGCCCCGATGCTGATGCTCGTCGGCTTGTGGCTCGGCCGCAGCGGCGCGACGGAGGCGGCGAAGACGCGCATTCCGTTGCGCCTGCCCTGGTTCATCCTCGGCTTCCTCGCGCTCGCGGCGATCAACTCGCTCGCCCCCCTACCGAAGCCGGTTCAGGATGGCAGCGCGACTGCGGCGCAGGCGCTGCTGCTGCTCGCGATCGTTGCGACGGCGATGAAGGCGCGGCTGCACCTGTTGCTCGACCAGGGCTGGCGCAGCTTCGCGCCGATCATCGTCGCGACGCTGACCAGCTTCCTGCTGTCGCTTGCCGCCGCGATCAGCCTGTGACGCCGTGACGTCACGGTAACGTGGCAGAATTTCAGCCTTTCGGCAGCGCCCAGCTCACCGTCAGCTGCGTCGCCCGGCGCGGGATGTCGAGCTTGGCTTCGCTGAAATTGACCTTCTCGTTCGGCGGCAGCATCCGCACCGGCGGCTTGATCGTCCAGCTGTAGACGATCGTCCCCTGCGCGTCGCGCAGTTCGGCGAGGATCGGCGGCACGCGCTGTTCGCGGTCGGTCGGGTTGATGATCACCCCCGACGCCGCGAAATAGATGGTGCCGTCGGCGAGTTCGCGGTGATCCTGGTTGGGCGGCAGTTCGATGACGAGGTCGGGCTCGTCGGCCGCGCCGGGAAGCCCGAGACCCTGCGCCCAGCTCGGTAGCCCGTAATAGAAAAGCGCACCGGTCGCGCCGATCATCAGCACCGCCGCCGCCGCGGCCACCATCGTCCAGCGCTTCGCCGGGTTGCGGCGGGCGCGGCGGAAAGGCAGCGGTTCGTCCGCCGCAGCGGGCATGGCACGCGGCGCCGGCTCGGCAGTGGCGGCGAACGCTTCGGGAGGCGGAGGCGCGGCGGGCTCCTCGGCCGGCGCCGCCACGGGCGGTACCGGGGGCGGGGCGACCGGAGCCGGCGACGGCCCGTCGTCGGCCGTCCGCACCGGATCGGGTTCCGGCACCGGCGCCGGCGCTGAAGCCGGCGTTGGCGCGGGCGGGATCGCCGCGGCACCGAGCGCCGGCTCCTGGAACCAGCTGTGGCGGCAATTGGCGCAGCGCACGGTGCGGCCATTGGGTCCGATCGCCGTATCGGGCACGACATAACGGGTCTGGCAGGACGGGCAGGCGAGGATCATGGCGTCCCTCTAAACACGCTGAGTCGCGCGCTGGCAAGCGTCGCGTCGCACCGACGGGCGCATCGGCGCTTGTCCTTGGGGAACAGCCGTGCAACAGCCAACGGCATGAGCGCGGAGGCTCCCCTGTTTTCCCGGCCGGCGGCGCGGCCCTGTACGCGGCTGACGTCATGACGGCCGCCACCGCTCCCCGCACTGGCGGCGCGATGGTCGAGTTCGACAGTGTCGGGCTCCGCTACGGCCCCGACAGCGAAATCCTCTCCGACATCAGCTTCAACCTGCAGCCGGGAAGCTTCTATTTCCTCACCGGCGCGTCGGGCGCGGGCAAGACGTCACTGCTCAGAATGCTCTATCTCGCGCAGCGGCCGAGCCGCGGCATCGTGCGGCTGTTCGGCGAGGATCTGGTCGCGATGCCGCGCCAGCGCCTGCCCGGCTTTCGCCGCCGCATCGGCGTCGTCTTCCAGGATTTCCGCCTGATCCCGCACCTTTCGGCGCGCGACAATATCGCGCTGCCGCTGCGCATCGCGGGGGTCAGCGAGGAGGATCTGTCGGGCCCGGTGGGAGAGATGCTGAGCTGGATCGGGCTCAGCGAGCGCGCCGATGCGCGCCCCGCGACGCTGTCGGGCGGCGAGCAGCAGCGCGTCGCGATCGCGCGCGCGGTGATCGCGCGCCCGCAACTTCTCGTGGCCGACGAACCGACGGGCAACGTCGATCCCGAGATGGCGATGCGGCTGTTGGGATTGTTCGAGGCGCTGAACCGCCTCGGCACCACCGTCGTCGTCGCGACCCACGACATCCACCTGATCAGCCGCATCGACAATGCGCAGATGATGCGGCTCGAAAAGGGGCGGCTCGCCGATCCGACCGGCGCGCTGCGCTATCCGCCGAACCGCGCGTGACGTCATGATCATCCCGCGCGTTCCCGTCCAGCATCGCCGCCTGCTTCCCGACCGCCGCCTGTCGGGGCCGACACCGTGGGTGATCGCGATCCTGATGATGCTGACCCTGCTCGCCGCCGCCGCCGGGATCGGGCTCGCGCGATCGGCGGGCGCGATCGGCGACGCGATCGCGGGGCGGGTGACGGTGCAGATCGTTACCGCCAATCCCGTCACCCGCGCCGAGCAGGCCGCGGCGCTGCGCCGCGCCGCCGCCGCGCAGCCCTATGTCCGCGCCGCGCGCGCGGTCGAGCCGGCGGAGCTGCTCGCGACGCTCGGCCAGTGGTTCGGCGGCGAGGATGGCGACGACCCCGTGCTCAAGTCGCTGCCGCTGCCCGCGCTCGTCGACGTCGATTTCGTCGGCGGCGAGCGCGCGGGCCAATTGGACCGGCTGCGCGCGCTGGTCGCCGAGACCGCGCCGGGCGCGCGGATCATCCCGCACGCCGAATGGCTGGGCCCGGTCGCGCGGCTGATCCGCTCGCTCGCCTGGGTCGCGGGCGGACTGGTCGTGCTGATGATCCTCGCCAGCGCGGCGGTGGTGATCATGACCGCGCGCGCCGCGCTCGGCACCCATTATGCGACGATCGAGATGCTCCACCTGATCGGCGCGACCGACCGCCAGATCGCGCGGCTGTTCCAGCGCCGCATCGCGATCGACACCGCCTATGGCATCGCGCTCGGCAGCGCGGTCGCGGCGGCGATATTGCTGCTCATCGGCTGGCAATGGTCGCGGGTGACCGCGGGGCTCGCCGCGACCGCATCGCTGGGGGCCGCGGGCTGGGCGCTCTTGCTGGCGCTGCCGCTATTGGCTATCGCGCTGGCTGCTTTGACGGCGCGCCAGACGCTGCTCGCCGCGCTCAAGAAGATTTTATGATCAAGCGCCTGATTTCCGTCCTCTTCCTGGTCTGGGTGCTGGGCTTCGCCTGGTTCGCGCTGCTGCCGCCGATGCCCGCGCCGCCGCAAAAGACCGACGCGATCGTCGTGCTGACCGGCGGACCGGGGCGCATCGACCGCGCGCTCGAACTGCTCGAGACGGGGCAGGCGAAGCGGCTGCTGATCAGCGGCGTCGCGCGCGAGGTGAAGCCGCGCGAGCTCGCCGCCGAATATAAGCGCCCGCAGTCGCTGTTCGATTGCTGCATCGCGCTCGGCTTCGAGGCCGAGGATACGCGCTCGAACGCCACCGAGGTGGCGAGCTGGGTTGCGCGGCGCAACTACAAGACGGTGCGCCTCGTCACCACCGACTGGCACATGCGCCGCGCCGAATATGAGATCGGCCGCGCGGTCGGCGGCAAGGTGACGATCATCCCCGACGCGGTGCGCAGCCGGCCAAGCTTCTCGACGCTGTTCCGCGAGTACCACAAATATCTCGCGGGGCTGGCGGGCGGCCTCCTCGGGCTGTAAGCCCCGCTTCGTGCGTTACACCCTCGCTCTTCTCCGCTCGATCCTGTTCTGGATCGCCTTCGTCTTCGCGAGCAGCGTCTGCTCGATCGGCGCGGTCGTCGCGCTGCCGATCTCGCACCATGCGACGCGCGGGTTCGTGCGGGGCTGGGCCTGGTTCCACCGCGTCATCTGTCGCGCGATCCTCGGGCACCGCATCGTCGTCGAGGGCGCGATGCCCGACATTCCGGTGCTCTATGTCTTCAAGCATGAAGGCGCGTTCGAGACGATCGAGCAGCCCCTGCTGTTTCAATGGCCCGCGGTGTTCGCGAAAGAGGAGCTGTTCTCGATTCCCGTCTGGGGCCAGGCGGCGCGCTTTTACGGCCTGATCCCGGTCGACCGCGACGGCGGCGGCAAGGCGATGCGCGCGATGCTCGCCGCGGCGAAGGCCGCGCTCGACGCAGGCCGCCCGCTGGTGCTGTTCGCCGAGGGCACGCGCGTCCCCCACGGGCTCGCGCCGCCGCTCCGCGCGGGCTTCGCGGGAATGTACCGCCTGCTCGGGGTGCCGGTGATTCCCGTCGCGGTGAACAGCGGCATCGTCTATCCGCCGCATCGCTGGGTCAAATGGCCGGGGACGATCACCTACAGGATCGGCGAGACGATCCCCGCCGGCCTGCCGCGCGAGGAAGCCGAGGAGCGCGTCTGGCGCGCGATCAACGCGCTCAATCCGCCCGAGGCGTTGCTGGGGGGGCAAGCGCCCGCCTAAAAAGTTCCGTATCCCCGAGCGAAGACGAGGGGCTCGTTCGAGCGGAGCGAGAACCGCCTCACCCCGCTGCCTCGACTTCGCTCGGCATGGCCCCTCGTCTTCGCTCGGGGATACGGATCGCTTTGACCGAGTCTCAGTGCTTCCGCCCGAAATCGGGCGCCGGATCGTCCTGCCCCTCGGCGATGATCGAGCGGCGGATCGCGCGGGTCCGCGTGAACCATTCCTCGAGCTTCGCGCCGTCGCCGCGGCGGATCGCCTGCTGGAGCACGGTCAGATCCTCGTTGAAGCGCTGCAGCGTCGCGAGCACCGCGTCCTTGTTGGCGAGGAAGACATCGCGCCACATCACCGGATCGCTCGCCGCGATGCGAGTGAAGTCGCGGAATCCGCCCGCCGAATATTTGATCACCTCGCTCTCGGTCACTTCCTCGAGCTCGCTCGCGGTGCCGACGATCGTATAGGCGATGAGGTGCGGCAGGTGGCTCGTCACCGCGAGCACCATGTCGTGGTGTTCGGCGTCCATCGTGTCGACCGTCGCGCCGAGCGCCTGCCAGAAGCCGGTGAGCGTCGCCACGGCCTCCTCGGGCGCGTCGGATGCCGGGGTGACGATGCACCAGCGCCCTTCGAACAGGCTGGCGAAGCCCGCCGCCGGGCCGCTGTTCTCGGTCCCCGCGACCGGGTGCGCCGGGATGACGAGGTGGCCTGGCAGCGCCGCGCGCAATGCCGCGCCAACGCCGGCCTTCGACGAACCGACGTCGGAGACGATCGCGTGCGGCGCGAGCCCCGGCGCCATCGCGCGCGCCGCGTCGGCCATGCCGCCGACCGGCACCGCGAGAATGACGAGGTCGGCGCCCGCCACCGCGTCGGCCGCATCGTCGGCGATGCGGTCGCACAGGCCCAGCATGCGGGCCTCGCCCCGCACGTCGGCGCTGGCGTCGTGGCCGGTGACCGCGACTCCGGGCAGCCGCGCCTTGACCGCGCGCGCGATCGACGAGCCGATCAGCCCGAGCCCGACGACCGCGAGGCGCTCGATCGCCATCGGCCGCGTCAGCCCGCGAGCGCGGCGCGAATCGCCGCCGCCAGCCCGCGCGTCTCGTCCTCGGTGCCGATCGTCATGCGCAGCGCGTGCGGCAATCCCTGTCCCGGCAGCCAGCGCACGATATAGCCCGCGTCCATCAGCCGATTGTAGACGGTCTCCGCGCTCGTCTCGCCCTCGAACAGCACGAGCAGGAAGTTGGTCGCCGACGGCACGACGCGCACGCCATGATTCCCCAGCCCTTCGATCTCCTGCGCCAGCCACGCGCGCCATTTGGCATTATGCTCGCGGCTGCGGGTCACGAAATCCTCGTCGCCAAGCGCCGCGACCGCCGCCGCCTGCCCGGCGCGCGTGACGTTGAACGGCAGGCGGATGCGGTGCAGCGCCGAAATCACTTCGGCCGCCGCATAGCCCCAGCCGATCCGCTCGGCGGCGAGCCCGTGGATCTTCGAAAAGGTGCGGGTGATGAAGACATTGGGCTCGGTCTTGGCAAGCTCGAGCCCGCCGTCGTCCTCGGCGTCCGAGAGGTATTCGGAATAGGCCTGGTCGATCACGAACAGCACGTCCTTGGGCAGCCCCGCATGGAGCCGCGCCACCTCGGCGCGCGTCGCGAGCGTCCCGGTCGGATTGTTCGGATTGGCGAGATAGACGACGCGCGTCCGCTCGGTCACCGCCGCGAGCAGCGCGTCGACGTCGGTCGCATAGTCCCTGTCGTCGGCCTCGACCGGGATCGCCCCGACGCGCCGCGCCGCGATCTCGTAGACCGCGAAGCCATAGCGCACATAGAGAATCTCGTCGCCCGCGCCGGCATAGGTGCCCGCCGCCAGATGCAGCAGCTCGTCCGACCCGTTGCCGCAGATGACGCGTGCGGGATCGAGCCCGAACTTCGCCGCGATCGTCTCGCGCAGCGCGTTGGAGCCGGGATCGGGATAGCGCGACAGCGCATCGGCCGCACCCTGGGCCTCGGCGAAGGCCGCGCGCGCCGCGTCTCCGGTGCCGAGCGGATTCTCGTTCGCGCTCAGCTTGATCAGCGGCCGGCCGTCGGCGCCCGCCGACTTGCCGGGAACATAGGGGGCGATGCCGCTGATCCACGGCTTCGGCGTCAGGGTCGGGGTCGCGTCGGTCATGTCGCGCCGTTTAGCGGCTGCAGCCCCCAAGTCCAGCATCTAGTCCAGCACGTTGACAAGGGTGGCCATGCGCGCCTAGCCCCGCCGCATCATGGCAACGCGCTTGCAATCCGACCGGCCCAACCAGATCACCCTCGACCACCCGCTCGCTCTCGACAGCGGCGCGCTGCTTGCGCGGCCGACGATCGCTTATGAAGCCTATGGTCCGCTGAACGCCGCGCGCGACAATGTCATCCTCATCTGCCACGCGCTGACGATGGACCAATATGTCGCCTCGACGCATCCGGTGACGGGCAAGCCCGGCTGGTGGAGCAAGGTGGTGCGTCCCGGCGGGGTGATCGACACCGACCGCTATCATGTCATCTGCGCCAATGTGATCGGCAGCTGCCTGGGGTCGAGCGGCCCCGCCAGCATCGATCCCGCGACGGGCGATCCCTATGCCATGAGCTTTCCGGTCGTGACGATCGGCGACATGGTGCGCGCGCAGGCGATGCTGCTCGACCAGCTCGGCATCGGCCGGCTTCATGCCGTCATCGGCGGATCGATGGGCGGGATGCAGGCGCTCGCCTTCGCGGCGCACTATCCGGGCCGCGTCGACCGCGCGCTCGTCATCGCGTCGGCGGCGCGCCATTCGGCGCAGAACATCGCCTTTCACGAGGTCGGGCGGCAGGCGATCATGGCCGATCCCGACTGGCAGGGCGGCGATTATTATGCGAGCGGGCGGGTGCCGGTGAAGGGGCTGTCCGTGGCGCGCATGGCGGCGCACATCACCTATTTGTCCGAAGCGGGTCTCACCGAGAAATTCGGGCGCCAGCTTCAGGACCGCGAGGTCAAGACGTTCGGGTTCGAGGCCGATTTCCGGATCGAATCCTATCTCCGGCATCAGGGGATCAGCTTCGTCGATCGCTTCGATGCCAACTCCTATCTCTACATCACGCGCGCGATGGACTATTTCGACCTCGCCGACCCGCATGGCGGTCGGCTCGCCGAGGCGTTTCGCCATTCGCCGGTGCGCTTCGGCCTCGTCAGCTTCGATTCGGACTGGCTCTATCCGACCGCCGAATCGCGCCGCATCGTCCAGGCGCTGCACGGCGCGGGCGCGCAGGCGAGCTTCGTCGAGCTGTCGAGCCCGTTCGGCCACGACGCCTTCCTGCTCGATTCGCCCGAGCTGTGGCGGCTGATGGCGGGATTTGTCGAGGCCGGCCGATGACCGCGCCGACGCTTCGCCCCGACCTCGCCTTGATCGCGGCGCAGGTGCCTGCCGGCACGCGCGTGCTCGACGTCGGCTGCGGCGACGGCACGCTGATGGCCGCGCTGCGCGACAGCGGCGGGGCCGATGTCCGCGGGCTGGAGATCGATTCGGCAAATGTCGCGGCCGCGATGGAGCGCGGCCTCGCCGTGGTCCAGGGCGATGCCGACCGCGACCTCGCTGACTATCCCGACGATGCCTTCGACATCGCCATATTGTCGCAGACACTGCAGACCTCGCACCGCCCAGACCGGATCGTCGAGCAGCTGCTGCGCATCGCCCCGCGCGCCTTCGTCAGCTTTCCCAATTTCGCTCACTGGCGCGTGCGTCTTGCGCTGCTCTGGGGCGGGCGGATGCCGGTGACGCGGCTGCTACCCGTCGCCTGGTACGAGACCCCCAATATCCACCATGTCACGGTCAGCGATTTCCGCGACCTGATGCGCGCCCGCGGCATCGCGGTCGAGCGCGCCTGGTACCTCTCGGGCGACCGCCCGACGAGCGACGCCGCGGCCAGCTGGCGCGCCGAACATGCGATCTTTCTGATTTCGCGGGGCTGATCCGCGTTCCCGACCCCACGGCGGCTTCCGACCGATAACAGCCGTCGCCCCCGCGAAGGCGGGGGCCGCCGTCGTTTTACGCAGCGGCGCAGGAATAGGCCTCCAGCGGCCCCCGCCTTCGCGGGGGCGACGAGCCATGCAACGGCCGCTCTCCACCCCCTGGCAGTCATTCGCCCTGACAAAAATGCAGCCCTGCAACGACGGGGCCAACGAACGATCAGCCCTTCTTCCCCAGCCCGTTCGCCAGCAAATCGTTCGCGATCCGCGCGACCTCGGCGATGTCGGCGTCGGCGTCCCACAGGCCGTACCGCATGCCGAGGAAGACGTTCATCCCGCCGATCGCCCAGGCGTGGATCTCGCCGACGTCGGGCCGGATCTCGCCGCGCGCCGCGCCCGCCTCGAGGCGCTGGCGGATGCGCTCGACCGTCGTTTCATAGTGGCGGCGATAGCTCGCGTAATCGACGAATTCGGCCTCGTCGATGATGCGGTAGATTTCCCTGTGCTCGCGCACGAAGCCCAGAAAGGATTCGAGGCCGATGCGCTCGGCGGCGATCTCGTCGGGCGCGGCCTGGACGATCGGGGTCACATGGTCGCGCAGTTGCTCGCTCATGTAGCGGACGAGCGCCTGAAAGATCTCCTCCTTCGAATCGAAATAGGTGTAGAAGCTGCCGAGCGCGGTGCCGGCGCGGCGGGTGATCGCGCTGATCGACGCCTCGTGAAAGCCGCGCTCGCCGAATTCGATCGCCGCGGCGTCGAGCAGCTTGCGCAGGGTGCGCCGGCCGCGCTCGGTGCGCGGCGTCTTGTCGCGCCCGCCGGCTGCGTCCGCCGCCTCTGCCGTCGTCACGTCCGGCTGATCCATCGCGCCATCCCTCTTCCCGCTCCGCGCCCCAATCGTGGCATTTTCGCACCACTGGCAAGCAAAAAACGCCGGAGCCAACTTCCAAGTTGAAACTTGGTTCACCTTTCATTATTGGGTGCGTCGCGGCTTGGCAAGTCCAGGCCCAAGAAAAGATGACGCCAGAAATGGCAAAATGGGGTGGCGAGGGGTCACCCGTGACTTGGGAGACTCAATCATGCGTCCTTTCGCCCGCCAGCTGCGCCGCGCGGTTCTCGCCACCACCACGCTTTCGATGCTCGCCTTCGCGCCCGCCGCTTTCGCGCAGGAGGATCCGGGCGCAAGCAGCGACGATTCGGGCGAGATCATCGTCACCGCCCGCCGCCGCGACGAGCGGCTGGTCGACGTGCCGGTCGCGATCACCGCCTATTCGGGCGACGCGCTCGACAAGGCGGGCGCGATCGACATCACCGACATCGGCGCGACGACCCCGAACACCACCCTCGAAGTCTCGCGCGGCGCCAACTCGACGCTCAGCGCCTTCATCCGCGGCGTCGGTCAGCAGGACCCGGTGTCGGGCTTCGAACAGGGCGTCGGCATCTATCTCGACGACGTCTATCTCAACCGCCCGCAGGCCGCGGTGCTCGACATCTACGACGTCGAGCGGATCGAGGTGCTGCGCGGGCCGCAGGGCACGCTCTATGGCCGCAACACGATCGGCGGCGCGGTCAAATATGTGACCAAGCCGCTGCCGCAGGACTTCTCGCTCAAGGTCAAGGCCACCTACGGCACCTACGACCAGGCCGACCTCGTCGTTACCGCGAGCGCTCCGCTGGGCGATATCGTCCGCATCGGCGCGTCGGGCGCGCGGCTGTCGCGCGGCGGCTTTGGCGACAACCTCACCACCGGTCTCGAAAACTACAACAAGGACGTCTGGGCGGCGCGCGGCACCGTCGAGCTCGGCGGCTATGGCGAGCCGGTGCTGATCCGCATCTCGGGCGACTATTCGAAGGACAAGAGCAATCCGCGCGGCGGTCACCGCCTGATCCCCAGCCTCGCCACCAACCAGCCGGTGCTCGACAATGTGTTCGACAGCCGCGGCGGGCTCAACGATCCGAAGCAGGAGATCGAGGCCTATGGCCTCGCGATGAACGTCACCGCCGAGCTCAGCGACACGCTGACGCTGCGCTCGATCAGCGCATGGCGCAAGGACAAGTCGGCGACTCCGATCGACTTCGACGCGCTGCCCGCGGTCGACGTCGACGTCCCCGGCTTCTATTTCAACGAGCAGATCAGCCAGGAATTCCAGCTGCTCTACGAAGGCGACCGGCTGAAGGGCCTGCTCGGCTTCTACTATCTCGACGCAAGCGCCGACACCTTGTTCGACGTGCGCATCTTCAACACCTTCGCGGGGCTCACCGCCTTTACCGAGGCCGATGTCGACACGACGACCTTCGCGCTGTTCGGCGACTTCACCTATGATTTCACCGACCAGCTCAGCCTGTCGCTCGGCGGCCGCTACACCTGGGACAAGCGCGAGGCGTCGATCCTGCGCCAGAATTACCTCGGCGGCGGGTCGCCGGTGTTCGGCGGTGCGGGGGTTCCCTTCGGCACGCCGGGCACCGATTTCGAGGGCAGCCGCAACTTCAACAAATTCACCCCGCGCGCCTCGCTGTCGTTCAAGCCGACCCCCGACCACACGCTCTACGCAAGCTATTCGCAGGGCTTCAAGGGCGGCGGCTTCGACCCGCGCGGCGTCGGCGTCAACGCGCCGACCGACAATGCCAACGGCATCCCGAGCGACGCGGAGGTCGCGGCCTTCCTGAGCTTCCTTCCCGAACAGGTCGACAGCTACGAGGTCGGCTACAAGGGCAGCCTGATGGACGGCGCGCTCAACGTCGCGCTCGCCGCCTTCTACGCCGACTATAGCGACGTCCAGATTCCGGGCTCGGTCGCCTGCACCGTCAGCGGCCTCCCCAGCTTCTGCGGCGTCGTGTCGAACGCCGGCAAGGCGACCTTCAAGGGGCTGGAGTTCGAAGGCCGCGCGCGGCTGGGCCAGGACCTCGCGGTGGCGGGCGACCGGCTGACGCTGTCGACCGCGCTCGGCTTCATCGACGCGCAGTACAAGGAATATATCACCAACATCCTCGATCCCGATACCGGAAAGAATGTGCCGACCGACGTCGCCGATTATCGCGAGGTGCAGAACACGCCGAAGTGGACCGTGAGCGGCACGCTCGCTTACTCGGCGCCGGTCGGCGAGGGCGATATCAATTTCGCGACGACGCTGTCGTACCGCAGCAAGACCTATCAGTTCGAGATTCCGAACCCCTATATCGACCAGAAGGGCTTCGCGCTGCTCGACGCCAGCCTCGTCTACACCGCGCCGGGCGACCGCTGGAGCATCGGGCTGTTCGGCAAGAATCTGACCAACAAGAAATACAAGACCTCGGGTTATACCTTCGTCGTCGCCGATCCAGAGACCGGCGTCATTCCGACGGGCGCCAACGGCCTGCCCTTCTCGGCGCTCGGCACCGAGGGGACGCTGACCGCCTTCTACGGCAATCCGCGTCAGGTCTTCGTCACGGGAACGGTGAAGTTCTGACGGCCAGAGCCTGAAACAAGGGGGAAAGGGGCGTCCGCTGCGGCGCCCCTTTTTTATCCGCCCAGCGGCGGCGCCCCCGCCGGCGCGACCATGCGCTCGCCGTCGATGACGATCGGGCTCGCGACCGCGTCGATCGCCGCGCCTTCGGGGCGAAAGCGCATCCCGCGCGCGATCACCTGCGGGTCGGCGAAGACGCCGGCGAGGTCGTTGATCGGCCCCGCGGGCACGCCCTCGGCCTCCAATGCAAGCGACAGCGGCTGCGCGTCCCACGCGGCGATCTTTGCCGCGAGCAGCGGGATCAGCGTCGCGCGGTTCGCAAGCCGCGCCGCATTGGTCGCGAAGCGCGGATCTTCACCCCATTCGGGCATGCCGAGGATCGCGCAGAGCTTGCGATACTGTCCATCATTGCCCGCCGCGATGACGAGCTGGCCGTCGGCGGTCGCAAAGACCTGATAGGGCACGACATTGACATGGCCGCTGCCCATCCGCTTCGGCACGACCCCGCTCGCCAGATAATTGGCGGCCTGGTTCGCGAGCACCGCGACCTGGCTGTCGAGCAGCGCCATGTCGATATGCGCGCCCGCCCCTGTGACGTCACGACGCCGCAGTGTCGCGAGAATCGCGACGGCCGAATACATGCCGGTGAAGATGTCGGCATAGGCGATGCCGGCCTTTTGCGGCGGGCCGTCGGGTTCGCCGGTCAGCGACATGAAGCCGCTCATCGCCTGGACGATATAATCATAGCCCGCGCGGTGCGCATAGGGGCCGGTCTGGCCGAAGCCGGTGACCGAGCAGACGATCAACCGCGGGAAATCGGCGCGCAGCCGCGCCGGGTCGAGCCCATATTTGGCGAGCCCGCCGACCTTGTAATTCTCGATGACGACATCGGCGTCCGCGAGCAGGTCGCGCAGCGCGGCTTGCCCCTTACCGGTCGCGATATCGATCGCGACGCTCCGCTTGCCGCGATTGCAGCTGTGATAATAGGCCGCGCCCAGCGCCTCGCCGTCCGCGCCCGCGACGAACGGCGGGCCCCATTGGCGCGTGTCGTCGCCCGCGCCCGGGCGCTCGACCTTCACGACCTCGGCGCCGAGGTCGGCGAGCAATTGCCCGCACCACGGCCCTGCGAGCACGCGCGCCAGTTCGACGACGCGCAAGCCGGCAAGCGGCTTGGGAAGCCTGTCCGCCACCGTCAGGAAAAGGCGCTGATGCCGGTGATCGCGCGGCCGAGGATCAGCGCGTGGACGTCGTGGGTGCCCTCATAGGTGTTCACCGTCTCGAGGTTCACCGCGTGGCGGATGACGTGATATTCGGCGGCGATGCCGTTGCCGCCGTGCATGTCGCGCGCGACGCGGGCGATATCGAGCGCCTTGCCGCAATTGTTGCGCTTCAAAAGGCTGATCCGGTCGGGGGCAAGCCGCCCCTCGTCGATCAGCCGCCCGACGCGCAGCGCCGCCTCGGTGCCGAGCGCGATCTCGGTGAGCATGTTCGCGAGCTTCAGCTGCACGATCTGGTTCGCCGCGAGCGGCCGCCCGAACTGCTTCCTCTCGAGCGTGTAGTTGCGCGCCGCCTCGTAGCAGAATTCGGCCGCCCCCATCGCGCCCCAGCCGATTCCGTAGCGCGCGCGGTTGAGGCAGCCGAAGGGGCCCTTCAGCCCCGACACGTTCGGCAGCAGCGCATCCTCGCCGACCTCGACCCCGTCCATCACGATTTCGCCGGTGATCGAGGCGCGGAGCGAGATCTTGCCCTCGATCTTCGGCGCCGACAGGCCCTTCATCCCCTTTTCGAGCACGAAGCCGCGGATCGCGCCGTCGTGGGCGTCGGATTTCGCCCAGACGACGAAGACGTCGGCGATCGGCGAATTGGTGATCCACATCTTCGCGCCCCGAAGGCGATAACCGCCCTCGATCTTCTCGGCGCGCGTCCGCATCCCCGCGGGATCGCTGCCCGCGTCGGGCTCGGTCAGGCCGAAACAACCGACCAGTTCGCCGCTGGCCAGGCCGGGCAGGAAGCGCCGCTTCTGCTCCTCGCTGCCATAGGCGTTGATCGGATGCATCACGAGGCTGCTCTGCACCGAACAGGCCGAGCGATAGCCCGAATCGACGCGCTCGACCTCGCGCGCGATCAGGCCGTAGCTGACGTAGTTCAGCCCCGCGCCGCCATATTCGGGGTCGATCGTCGCGCCGAGCAGCCCGAGCTGCCCCATCTCGCGCATGATCTCGCGGTCGAAGCGTTCGTCGAGAAAGGCCGAGGTGACGCGCGGCAGCAGTTCGCTTTGCGCATAGGCGCGCGCGGTATCGCGCACCATCCGCTCCTCATCGGACAGCTCGGCGTCGAGCGCCAGCGGATCGAACGGGTCGAGCGCCTCGATGCGCTGCGGATCGGCGAGGGCCATCGGATCGGCTTTCTTCAAAAGCGCGGCCCAGCGATCGGGCTGCTAGGGAGTGGTCGCGCCCTTGCGGGCGATCGCGGCAGCCGGGCTGTCGCGCGGCTCCAATATCGCCGCGGTCTCGATGAGGTCAAGCGCGCGCCGCGCCTCGTGATAGCGCCGCGCGTCGATCAGCCATTCGCCCGCCGCCTCGGCCCCCGGCAGCGCCTGGACCTCCTCGATCGCCTTGTCCACCTGGCCGCCCGCGAGATAGCGGCGCGCGCGCTCGATCCGTTCGGACGCGCGCGGCGACAGCGTGCCGGCGGGGCGCACGACGAACAGCTCGCTGAGCTCGCGCCGGAAACCGGTCCACAGGCTGCCGCCGCTCTCGCCATTGCGGCCGACGAGCTGCGGCGCGAGCGTGTCGAGTTCGCTGCGCAATTGTTCGAGGGTGATCGGGTCGCGCGAGGTGTCGATGATCGTCTTGACCGCATTGGGCTGATCGTCGCCGAAGCGCAGGCGCAGCTGCGCCTCGAGATAGCCGAGCGACAGGCCGCGATCGAGCGCGCGGCGCGCGGCGAAGGCGATCAGCAGCCCTTCGGCGCGCGTCGCATTGCCCGATGCCGACGCCGCCTCGAAGGTGATGCGCGACAACCGCGTTTCGAGGTCGGCGACCCGCGCCGACAGCGCGCTCGCGCCGTCGACCGGCGCCACGACCATCGCGGGTTCGGCGGCGCTGGGCGCGGGGGCGGCGCTGTCGCCCGGCGCCGCGAGCGTGCCGCCGGGTGTCGGTGTTTGCGCCACCTTCGTCACCGGCGCGGATCCGCTGCCCGGCAGCAGGCGCGTCATCGCCCATCCGCCACCGACGATTCCGATCACCAGCACGAGCAGGGCACCGATCACTAAGGTGCGGAACGAAAAGCCCTTTCCGCGAGCGCCCTCGTCGATGCGGACGCTTTTGTCGCTGTCGATTGCCATATTTCTCTTTCGAACGACCCCATTTTTCAGCCTTTGTGGCACAAAGCGCGCGCCAGTGCCAACATTGCCGCGTCATCGGGCCGTTCGGCGACCGCGACATCGCCCCATCCCGCCCCCGTCGCCGATGCCGCCTTCGCGCTGATCGCGACGAGCGCCAGATGCGCGCGGGCGTCCGGCACGAGCGCGGCGATCCGCTCCGCGGCGCGCCGGCTGTGGGCAAGCAGCACGGCCGGAGCGGCGACCAGCGCCGGCCAGTCGGCGGGTGGCGTCATGGCGTCGGCGGCATAGCAGGGGAGCGCGGTGATCGCCGCCCCGCGCGTGTCGAAGCGCGTCCGGTCGCGGCCGCAGAGCCACAAGATCCGGGTCACCCCGCGCGACGTCATGGCGTCGACCAGCGCCTGCCCGTCGGTCGCGCCGGCCTCGACGACGCGCAGACCCGCGGCGCTCGCGGCTTCGGCGGTCGCCGCGCCGACGGCGTGGACGGGAAGCGGAGCGAGTCGTGCAAGTCCGGCACCGCCGAGCCGCGCCGCCTGCGCGCTCGTCAGCAGCAGCGCGTCGAAATCCCCGGGGTCGGGCGCGGTCCAGGCGAGCGGATGCACGGCGAAGAGCGGCATGGGCCGGGCGTCGAGGCCCATCGCCCGCGCCCGCGCGACCGTCGCCGCGCCGCCGGGGTCGGGGCGCGTGACGATCAGCGGCAGCCCCGCGCTCATAGCGCGAACAGGCGCCGCACCGAGTCGGGTGCTTCGGCGAGCAGGCGGTGCGCGAGCCCCGCCGCGGCCTCGCCGTCGCCGACCAGCACATGCCCCGCGACATGATCGGCGCCGTCGGCCGAGAAAATCTCGCCGTCGAGACGCAGCGCGCCGCCTTCCACGAAGCGCGCGTGCGCGGCGACCGGCGAGCGGCAGTCGCCGCCGAGCGCGGCGAGGAAGGCGCGCTCGGCCATCACCGCGGCGTGTGTCGGCGCGTCGTCGACCGCGGCGACGAGCGCGCGCACCCGCGCATCGTCTGAGCGGCATTCGATCCCGATAGCCCCCTGCGACGCGGCGGGAAGCAGCAGCGCTGCGTCCTGCGCGACGCCGATGTCGTGCATCCCGAGCCGCTCGAGCCCCGCCGCTGCGAGCAGCGTCGCATCGGCATCGCCCGCCGCGAGCTTCGCGAGCCGCGTCGCGACATTGCCGCGCAGCAATACCGTTTCGAGGTCGGGGCGCAACCGCCGGACCTGCGCCGCGCGGCGCGGGCTGCTCGTCCCCAGCCGCGCGCCCTGCGGCAGTTCGGCGATCGCCGCCGCCGCGATCCCCTCGCGCACCACCAGCCGGTCGCGCGGGTCGGCGCGCGGCAGCATCGCCGCGAGCGCGAAGCGCATGTCGCGCAGCGTCTCGACATCTTTCAGGCTGTGCACCGCGACATCGATGACCCCCGCATCGAGCATCGCGTCGAGCTCGCGCGTCCACAGCGCCTTGCCGCCGACCTCGGCGAGCGCGCGGTCCTGGATCTTGTCGCCGGTCGCGGTGATCGGCACGATGACGAGAGCCGCGGGATCGAGCCCGTGCGCCGCGGCCAGCGCCGCGGCCGCCATGGTCGCCTGCGCCATCGCCAGCGGCGAGGCGCGCGTGCCGATGCGCAGCGGCACGGCGGGGGTGGGAAGATCGGTCATGCGCCGCTGCTAGGACTTCGCGACATCAAAGGGAAGATAGGGGATTCGCAGGTGGTGATGCCGTTTGAAAACAGGAGCGTGATTTTGCTTTCTTCGTCACCCCGGACTTGATCCGGGGTCCCGCTTTCTCCGTCGTTTAGCGGGACCCCGGATCAAGTCCGGGGTGACGAAACAGGGAGAAGGTGCGCCTTCGTGCCTCTGCGCCAATCCCCAAACACAACCCCCGCTTGCCCCCCTGCGCTCCGCGCGGGTAAGGGGGCCTATCATATGACCCTGATCCTCGGCCTTGAATCGAGCTGCGACGAAACCGCGGCGGCGCTTGTCGACAGCGAGCGGCGCGTCCTCGCGCACCGCGTCGCGGGGCAGGAGGCCGAGCACAGGCCCTATGGCGGCGTCGTTCCCGAGATCGCGGCGCGCGCGCATGTCGATCGCCTCGCGCCGCTGGTCGAGGGGGTGCTCGCCGACGCCGGGATGTCGCTCGCCGACGTCGACGCGATCGCCGCGACCGCCGGCCCCGGACTGATCGGCGGGGTGATGGTCGGGCTCGTCACCGGCAAAGCGCTCGCGCACGCGGCGGGCAAGCCGCTGATCGCGGTCAACCATCTCGAGGGGCACGCGCTTTCCCCGCGCCTCACCGACGCGGGGCTCGCCTTTCCCTATCTGCTGCTGCTCGTCTCGGGCGGCCATTGCCAGCTCCTCCTCGTCCGGGGCGTCGGCGATTACCGCCGCCTCGCGACGACGATCGACGACGCGGCGGGCGAGGCGTTCGACAAGACCGCCAAGCTGCTCGGGCTCGGCTATCCCGGCGGCCCGGCGGTCGAGCGCGTCGCGGCGGGCGGCGACCCGCGCGCGGTCCCCCTTCCCCGCCCGCTCGTCGGCAGCCGCGAGCCGCATTTCTCCTTCGCCGGATTGAAGAGCGCCGTCGCGCGCGCCGCGGCGTCGGGCGAACACAAGGTCGCCGACCTCGCCGCCTCCTTCCAGCAGGCGGTGGTCGACTGCCTTGTCGACCGCAGCCGCATCGCGCTCGCCGCCTGCCCCGAGGCGAGCGCCTTCGTCGTCGCCGGCGGCGTCGCCGCCAATGGCAGGGTCCGCGCCGCGCTGACCGAGCTCGCGGCGCGGTTCGACAAGGTCTTCGTCGCGCCGCCCTTGTGGCTGTGCACCGACAATGGGGCGATGATCGCGTGGGCGGGCGCCGAACGCTTCGCCGCGGGGCTCACCGACCCGCTGTCGGTCGCGGCGCGCCCGCGCTGGCCGCTCGACGAAGCAGCCGAGGCGGTGCGCGGAGCCGGAGTCAAGGCATGACGCGTGAAAGCATGACGTCACCCTTTTCGCGCTTCGGGGTCGTCGGCGGCGGCGCCTGGGGTACCGCGCTCGCGCAGCTCCTCGCCGCGGACGGCGCCCCGGTGCGGCTCTGGGCGCGCGAGGAGGAGGTCGTCGCGGCCATCAACACCGACCGGCGCAACCCGATCTTCCTTCCCGACGCGCCGCTCTCGCCCTCGCTGACTGCGACCGCCGACCTCGCCGACCTCGCGGGGCTCGACGCGCTGCTCGTCGTCGTTCCCGTCCCCTATCTGCGCGCCGTCCTCGCCGCGCTGCCGCCGGACGACGCACCGCTGATCTTCTGCAGCAAGGGGATGGAGGCGGAAAGCTTCGCCTTTCCGGTCGACATGGCGCGCGAAACCTTCCCCGCCCGCCCCCGCGCGGTGCTGTCGGGCCCGACCTTCGCGCACGAAGTCGCGGCGGGCCTGCCGACCGCGATCACCCTCGCCGCCGACGATCCCGAGTTGGCCGAAGCGCTCGCCCGCGCGCTCGCGCGCCCGCATTTCCGCCCCTATGCCTCGACCGACGTGATCGGCGCCGAGATCGGCGGCGCGGTCAAGAATATCCTGGCGATCGCCTGCGGCATCGTCGACGGCGCCGGATTGGGGCTCAACGCGCGCGCCGCGCTGATCAGCCGCGGTTTCGCCGAGATGACGCGCTTCGGCCTCGCGCGCGGCGCGCAGGCCGAAACGCTCGCGGGGCTCGCCGGGCTCGGCGACCTCGTGCTCACCTGCACCTCGTCCAATTCGCGCAACTTCGCGCTCGGCCAGGGGCTCGGGCGCGGGATGTCCGCCGCCGAACTGATGGCAGACCGCCGCACCGTCGCCGAGGGGGCGTTCAGCGCCCCGGTGGTCGCCGCGGCGGCGCGCGCCGAGAGGATCGACATGCCGATCACCGACGCCGTCGCGCGGCTGGTCGCGGGGGAGGCCAGCGTCGGCGACGCCGTTCAGGCGCTGCTCAGCCGCCCGCTGCGACGCGAAGGCGCGTGAGACAAAACCGCTCCGTGACGATACGCCCGCGATTGCCTGCGCCGCGCGCGCGCGCTAGGCTGTGCGGCGGGGAAAAGCAGAAGGGGCGCCAGGCTTGAGCCAGACGGACAACGCAGCCGCGCACCCCGCTCCCGATCAATCGATGCCCGATGCCGATGCGGCCGCGCTCGCCAAGGGCGGGCGCACCAATTTTTTCGGCTTCCTCCTGCGCCTCATCGCGCGGCTGCCCTTTCTCTACGTCGCCGGCCGCTGGTACGGCGCCGACCTGGTCGGCCGCTTCGCCTTCGCGGTGCTCGTCATCGAACTGGTCGCGCAGGTTGCGACGCTCGGCCTCAAGCGCGGCCTTGCCGAGCAATTGAGCGCGCCGGGCGCCGACCCGCGCATCGTTGTGTGGGACGGCATGTTCGTCGCCTTCCTCGCCTCGGCGCTCGGCTCGGCGATCCTCTTCGCCGTGCCGCAACTCATGTATCCGGCGGGCGACATCAGCGGCACTGATCACTGGATGGCGCTCCTCGTCTTCGCGATCGCCGGGACCGAGATCGCGCTCGCTGCCTGCGCCTATCGCTTCGACATCGGCGCGACGGTGCGCGCGCGCGCGATCGTCGAACCGTGGGCGATCAGCATCGCGGCGGCGGGCTTCTGGTTCGTGTCGGTCCGCGACGGGCTGATGCTCTCCTACGCCGCGGCGATGGTCGCGGCCTTCCTGACCGCGCTGTGGCCGATGATCCGCCACTATGGCGGCCCGGGCGTCTGGCGCCCGCACCCCGCGCATCTGATCGGGCTCGCGCGCCGCAACGCCCCGCTCGCCGCCGCCGACGCGATCGAATGGGGGACGCGCCGGCTCGACCTCTTCATCCTCGGCCAGTTCACCTCGCCGACGATCTACGGCATCTATTACATGGCGCAGCAGGTCGCCTCGCTGCCGCAGAAGCTCAAGACCAGCTTCGAGCCGATTCTCGGCCCCGTCATCACCCGCAGCCTCGCCGAAAAGCGCTTCGCCGCGGTCGCGGCGCAGGTCAGCCAGGTCGGTTTCTGGATCATCGCGGCGCAGGCCGGGGTCGCGCTCGCGCTCGGCATTCCGGGCGAGGCGGTGATGGGGCTCGTCGGCCCCGAATTCGTCGGCGGCACCGGCGCGCTCGCCTTCCTGCTCGCCGCCGAGGTCGTCGCCGCGACCGCGGTGGTCAGCGAGGCAGCGCTCGTCTATGTCGCGCGCCACCGCAACCTGCTGATCAGCCTCGCGACGCTCGCGCTGCAGGCGGCGCTCAGCGTGGGGCTGATCCTCGTCGCGCAGTCGATGGAGCTGCCGCCGATCTATTACGCCGGCGCGGTCGCGCTCGCGCTGATGCTCGCGCTCGGCTTCGCTTCGGTGGCGAAGGCGTGGCTGCTCGCGCGCATCCTGAAAGCCCCGGTGAACAGCCTGCGCTGGGCGCTCGTCTGGGCGACCGCGGGCGCGGCGGTGCTCGGCTGGGCGATGACGCATCGCTGGGGCAGCTTTCAGGTGCCCGAATGGGCCGAACTGCTGATCGGTGTGCCGTTGATCCTCGGCGTCTACGCCTGGCTGATCTGGACGCGCGGTTTCGGCCCCGCCGATCGCGCGCTGTTCCGCAAGCACTCCGAAGCGGCGGAAACCCCCGCCGCCTAACTCAGCCCAGCCGCGCCGCGACCTCGGCCTTGAGGTCGGTCTGCGCGCGCGGGCCGACCTGCGCGATGATCTCGCGCGCGCAGACCGCGCCCATCGTCAGGCAGTCGGCGATCGTGCGGCCTTCGGCCTGCCCCGCAAGGAAGCCCGCGGCGAAGAGGTCGCCGGCGCCGGTTGTGTCGACAACCGCATCGATCGGCTCGGCGCCGACTTCGGTGCGCGTCCCGCCCATGATGGCGATCGCCCCTTTTTCGCTGCGCGTCACGACGAGCAAGGGCACGTCGGCGGCGACCTTGGCGACCGCGGCCTCGAAATCCGCCTCGCCGGCGAGCGCCTTGATCTCGACCTCGTTCGCGAAGAGGATGTCGAACAGTCCTTCGACGATCAGCGCACGGAAATCCTCGCCGTGGCGGTCGATGATGAAGGCGTCGGACAGGGTGAAGGCGACCTTGCGCCCGGCATCGCGCGCGACGTCGATCGCGCGGCGCATCGCGGCGCGCGACAGCGGCGGATCCCACAGATAGCCTTCGAGATAGAGGATGTCCGAATCGGCGATCACCGCCTCGTCGATCATCGCCTGTTCGAGCAGGTGGCTCGCGCCCAGAAAGGTGTTCATCGTCCGCTGCCCGTCGGGGGTGACGAGGATCAGGCAGCGCGCGGTCGGCGCTCCGCCACCGAGCGGCGGCGTGTCATAGGCGACGCCAAGCGCACGCAGGTCGTGGGTGAAGACGTGGCCGAGCTGGTCGTCGGCGACCTGCCCGATGAAGGCGCAGCGGCGGCCGAGCGCCGCCATCCCCGCAAGCGTGTTCGCCGCCGAGCCACCCGACATCTCGACCGCGGGCCCCATCGCGGCATAGAGGCGCGTCGCCTCCGCCGCGTCGATCAGCCGCATCGAGCCTTTGGTGAGGCCCTCGGCCTCGATCAGCGCATCCTCGGCGCGGGCGATGACGTCGACGATCGCATTGCCGATGGCGACAACGTCGAAACGGGCGGTGGAGGCCATGAAAATTCCTGTGCTGTTGGGAAAGCTGCCGCGCGCCTTAATCGGCGGCGCGCGCCAAGGCAAGCGCGGCGCTTGACGCGCGCCGCGCCGCCCCGCATCCCGGCGCCATGGCCCGCGCCGTCCACGCCCTGCTGCTCGCGCTCCGCGACCTGCCCAGCCCGCGGGTGCTGCGCATCCTCGCCGCGAGCCTCGCGCTGACGCTGCTGATCTTCCTCGCTGCCGGCGCGGCGCTCTTCTTCGGCGCGCGCTGGGCGCTCGCGCATGGACGATGGCTCGCCGGCGCGAACCTCGACATGGCAGGGATCGTCATCATTCTTGCACTAATCGCCATAAGCTGGCTGCTGTTTCGCGCCGTCGCGATCGCCGTCGTCGGCCTGTTCGCCGACGGCATCGTCGCCGATATCGAGACGCGACACTATCCCGCCGCGGCGCTGCGCGCGGTCGATGTCGGCTGGCGGCACAACATCCGCCTCGCGCTCGCCTCGCTGGCGCGGTTGATCATCGGCAACCTCGTCGCGCTGCCCTTCTACATCCCGCTCCTCGTCACCGGCGTCGGCACGCTGCTGCTCGCGCTCGCGGTCAACGCGCTGCTGCTCGGCCGCGACCTCGAGGCGATGGTCCTCGCGCGCCACCCCGACCGCCCGCGCTTCGACCGGGCCTCGCGCTGGTCGCTCGGGCTGCTGTCCGCCGCAGCTTTCCTGATTCCCGTCGCCAATTTCTTGGCCCCCATCATCGGCGCCGCTATGGCCGTGCACATGCTTCACCTGGGGAAGAGGGACGACAGATGATCCGGAACCACCATCTGGGACCCATCGCGGGCCTCGCGCTGCTGCTCGCCGGCTGCGCCGGTCCCGCGATCCCGCGCGCGACGCCGCCGCGATCCGCTGCCGCCCGGCCGGTCCCGCCGCGTCCGGCGCCGACCCCGATCGCCCCGCCGCGCGTCGTCCAGCACAACAGCCTGATCGGCCACGACGCCGACGCCGCGATCGGCCTGTTCGGCAAGCCGCGGCTCGACGTGACCGAAGGCACGGGGCGCAAATTGCAGTTCGCGGGCGACGCCTGCATCCTCGACGTCTATTATTACGCCCCCAAACAGGGCGCGAAACCGCTCGCCACCCACGTCGACGCCCGCGCGCCCGACGGCCGCGACGCCGGCATCGACGGCTGCATCGCCGCGCTGCAGCGCTGATCGCAGCCGCTCATGCGGCTGTGCGGTACCGGCCCGCTCCCCCGCCCAGCCTCCCACAGGATATGATATCGGGAGGCTGGGCGGGGGAGCGGGCCGGTACCGCCTCCACCCAAAAAACGACGTCATTCCGCCAGTTCGGCGAGCGCCCAGGCGGCCGCGTCGGCGACCATCGGCGATTCATCCTCCGTCAGCGCTGCGAGCCGCGCCCGGAAGCCCGGATCACCGCTGTTGCCCGCCGCGATCGCGGCGTTGCGCACCATGCGATTGCGTCCGATGCGCTTGATCGGCGACCCCGCGAAGACCTGCCGGAACCCCGCATCGTCGAGGTCGAGCAGATCGGCGAGCGCCGGCGCGGCGAGCTCGGCGCGCGGCAGGAAGGCGCGGTGCGCGTGCGCGGTTTCGGCGAACTTGTTCCACGGGCAGACCGCGAGGCAATCGTCGCAGCCATAGACATGGTTGCCGATGGCGCGCCGCAGCTCGACCGGGATCGGCCCGTCATGCTCGATCGTGAGGTAGGAGATGCAGCGCCGCGCATCGAGCCGGTAGGGCGCGGGAAAGGCCTGCGTCGGGCACGCGTCCTGGCACGCCCGGCAACTGCCGCAGCGGTCGCGCCCCGGCCGCGCCGGCGCAAGGTCGAGCGTCGTGTAGATCGCCCCCAGAAACAGCCAGCTGCCATGCTCGCGGCTGACCATGTTCGTATGCTTGCCCTGCCAGCCGAGCCCCGCCGCCGCCGCGAGCGGCTTTTCCATCACCGGGGCGGTGTCGACGAACACTTTCACGTCAGCGCCGGGCGCCTCGGCGACCAGCCAGCGCGCGACCGCCTTCAGCGCCTTTTTCACCGTGTCGTGATAGTCGCTTCCCTGCGCATAAACCGAGATGCGCCCGCGGTCGGGTTCGCCGGCGAGCGCGAGCGGATCGGCGGCGGGCGCATAGCTCATGCCCAGCGCGATCACCGACCGCACCTCGGGCCACAGCCCCTGCGGCGACCCGCGCTCGGCGGCGCGGCTTTCCATCCATATCATGCCGCCGTGGCACCCTTCGGCGAGCCAGGCGTTCAGCCGCGCCGCGGTCTCGGGCGCCGCGTCGGCGCGCGCGATGCCGAAGGCGGCGAAACCGTACGCGCGCGCGACGGCTTCGAGCCGCTGTTCGAGAGGGGGCAAGGCTTCGGCAACCATTGGCGCCCTATACGCCAACCCCATTGCCGTGCCATAGCTTGCGCGAAATGATCGGGGACCGGCTTTTGAGCGATTTCAGCGTCGAGGCGAAGGACCTCACCAAATATTTCGGCGCCTTCAAGGCGGTCGATCATGTCAGCCTCGAAGTGCCGACGGGCAGCATCTACGGGGTGCTCGGCCCCAATGGCGCGGGCAAGACCACCAGCCTGCGCATGATGCTGGGGATCGTCGATCCCGATTCGGGCGAGAGCCGGCTGCTCGGCGGCCACACTCCGCAATCGGTGCGCCACCGCGTCGGCTATCTGCCCGAGGAGCGCGGCCTCTACCCCGGCATGAAGGCGCGCGAGGCGATCGCCTTCATGGGCGCGCTGCGCGGGCTCGACTGGGCCGAGGGGCGCCGCCGCGCCGCGACCTTCATGACCGAACTCGGGCTCGAGCGCGTGGTCGACGAGAAGATCCGCAAGATGTCGAAGGGCATGGCGCAGATGGTCCAGCTGATCGGATCGATCGTCCATGCCCCCGACCTGATCGTCCTCGACGAGCCCTTCTCGGGGCTCGACCCGGTCAATCAGGAGCGGCTCGAAACGCTGGTGCGGCGCGAGCGCGAGCGCGGCGCGACGATCCTCTTTTCGACCCATGTGATGGCGCATGCCGAGCGCCTTTGCGACCGCATCGCGATCATCGCGCGATCGGCGCGCCGTTTCGAGGGGACGGTCGACGCGGCGCGCGCGCTGCTGCCGATGCAGGTGCGCTACACGCCGCGCACCGACGATCCCGCGCTCGCCGCGCTCCTGCCGGCTGGGGCGGAACGGCGCGGCGACGCGTGGCAATTCCCGATTCAGGACGACGCGGTCGAACCGCTGCTCGCGCGCATCACCGCCAGCGGCCACGGTGTCGCCGGCCTGTCGATCGTCCGCCCGGCGCTCCACGACGCCTTCGTCCATATCGTCCGCCAGGTCGACGCGGGGTTCGACGCCGACGCGCACGCCGACGCGATCGAGGAGTCCGCAGCATGAGCCCCTTTCTGCGCACGCTGTTCGTGATCGCGCGACGCGACTTCCTGTCGATCGTCGCAACCCCGACCTTCCTTCTCTTCCTGCTCGCGCCGCTGTTCATGATCGGCATGGGCGCCTTGGGCGGCGTCGGCGCCTCGCAGCTCGCCGACAGCGCGCGCGGCGCCGGGCGTCTCGTCGTGATCGCCGATCGGGGTGATATGGAGGACCTGCGCGACGCCGACGCCCGGCTGCGCGAGGCGCTGCCCGGCGACCGGCCCGCAACGCTCGAGCTGCGCATCGCCGCGGCGAACGTCGACCCGGTCGCGATCGCGCAGGAAAAGGGCCGCGACACCTATGCGGTGATGAGCGGGCCGCTCGCGGCCCCGCGCATCGTCGAGCGCGAGGCGGACAGCCGCTCGGGCCGCTATCTCGCGCTGCTTGCGACCGAGGTGCTGCGGAGCCGCGCGGCGGGCGCCATCGCCCCCGCCGCGCCGCGCTTCGAAAGCCTGACGCGCGGCGGCACGAGCATCGCGGCGCAGCAGTCGATCGGCTTCGGCGCGGTCTTCGTCATCTTCCTTCTGACCCTGCTCCTCGCGGGCCAGTCGGTCGGCATGCTCGCCGAGGAAAAGGGCAACAAGGTGATCGAGATCCTCGCCGCCGCGGTGCCGCTCGAAAGCGTCTTTCTCGGCAAGCTCGTCGGGCTGCTCGGCGTCGCGATCCTGTTCATCGCCTTCTGGATGGCGATGGCGGTCGGCGGCGGACTGATCGCGATGACCCAGATCGACCCCGCCGCGATGGCGCAGGCGGGCGCGGCGGCGGGAGCTTCGCCGCCGTCGCCGGCAGTGCTGGCGGTGGCGCCGGCGACCGGCTGGCCCTTCTTCATCGGCATGTCGTTCCTCTATTTCGTGATGGCCTTCCTGCTCCTCGGCGCAGTCTTCCTCGGCGTCGGCGCGCAGGCTTCGACGGTGCGCGAGATCCAGATGCTCAGCCTGCCGATCACCATCTTTCAGGTCGCGATGTTCAGCCTGTCGACCGCTGCCGCCAACGCGCCCGGAAGCGGTCTCGCGACGATCGCGCAGATCATCCCCTTCTCGTCGCCGCTCGCGATGGCGGCGCGCGCCGCAACCGACGATGCGAAGGCCGTGCACCTGCTCGCACTCGGCTGGCAGGCGATCTGGGTCGCGCTCGTCATCTTCCTCTCGGTCCGCCTCTTCCGCTCGGGCGTACTCAGCGGACGCAGCGACTGGCGATTCTGGAAACGCAGCGCGGGGGTGGCGACCGCAGCAGCAGCAGCCGACGCAGCAGCGCGGCGGTGATCCGCTAAGGGGGGCTATCTGCTACCGACCGGAAGGCGATGCTCTCCGCCTCATAGCTTTGTCATTCCCGCTTTCGCGGGAATGACAAAGGTTGGAAGATGTCCGCTCCCCACCCCAAAGTGGCCCTCATCCCGCCGTTGACAAAGCTGTAAATAGTGGCATTCTGCAACTCATCTAGGCCGCACCAGACGGCCCCCAAGAGGAGCTGCCCCGATGGCCACCCAGTTTCGCACTGCCCCTGAAACCGCCGATCCGCTCGACGTTTCGCGCGCCGAATTGTGGAGCGAGGACCGCTGGCAGGAGCCGATGGCCCGCCTGCGCGCCGAATCGCCGATCCATTATTGCGAGGATTCGAAGTTCGGACCCTATTGGTCGGTGACGACCTATAAGCCGATCCAGCATATCGAGGCGTTGCCCAAGATCTTCTCCTCCTCGTGGGAATATGGCGGCATCACCGTCGCCGGCGACGGGATCGAGCATCTGCAGGAAGGCGAGGTCCCGATGCCGATGTTCATCGCGATGGACCCGCCGCAGCACACCGCGCAGCGCCGCACCGTCGCCCCCGCCTTCGGCCCGTCGGAGATCGAGCGGATGCGCGCCGACACGCTTGCGCGCACCGCCGCGGTGCTCGACACGCTCCCTATCGGCGAGACGTTCGACTGGGTCGAGAAGCTGTCGATCGAGCTGACGACGCAGATGCTCGCGATCCTCTTCGATTTCCCGTGGGAGGAGCGGCACAAGCTCACCGCCTGGTCCGACGCGCTCGGCGACATCGAGAGCTTCAACACCGTCGAACTCAGGCAAAAGCGGCTCGCGATCGCCTATGAGATGGGCGCGGCGTTCAAGGAGCTGTGGGACCGCAAGGCGCAGGCGCCGGGGCCGCACGACCTGATCTCGATCATGCTCCAGTCCGACGCGATGAGCCATATGAGCCACGAGGAATTCATGGGGAACCTCATCCTCCTCATCGTGGGCGGCAACGACACGACGCGCAATTCGATGTCGTCCTATGCCTATGGCCTCCACTGCTTCCCCGAGGAGCGCGCGAAGCTCGAGGCGAACCACGATCCCGAACTCGCGGTCAACGCGATGCACGAGATCATCCGCTGGCAGACCCCGCTCGCGCATATGCGCCGCACCGCGACCGAGGATACCGAACTGTTCGGCCACCAGATCAGGAAGCGCGACAAGATCGCGCTGTGGTACGCCTCGGCGAACCGCGACGAGAGCATTTTTCCCGACGGCGACCGGATCATCGTCGACCGCGAAAATGCGCGCCGTCACCTCGCCTTCGGCTACGGCATCCATCGCTGCGTCGGCGCGCGCGTCGCCGAGCTGCAGCTCACGGCGCTGATTTCCGAGATGCAGCGGCGCCGGCTGCGCGTGAACGTCGTCGGCGAGCCCGAGCGCGTCCACGCGAGCTTCGTCCACGGCTATCGCCATCTGCCGGTGGTGCTCGAAAAATATTGATGCGCGGCTGAAACCTCACGCGGGCCGGCTCCGTATCAACGGATATGATCGAACGGCGACATCTTCTCGGCGGCCTCGCGCTTGGCGGCGCGCTCATCGGCGCGCCGATGCTCTTCGCGAAATCGAAGCGGCCGCTGGCCGAGCCCGGCTGGCGTCTGTCCGACGCGCAGTGGAAGGCGCGGCTCACGCCCTTCCAGTACAAGGTGCTGCGCGAGGCGGTGACCGAGCGCCCCTTCACCAACCCGCTCAACGACGAGCATCGCGCGGGCATCTTTTCCTGCGCCGGTTGCGCGCTGCCGCTCTATTCGAGCAAGACCAAGTTCGAGAGCGGCACCGGCTGGCCGAGCTTCTGGGCGCCGCTGAAGGGTGCGGTGCGCACCGCGACCGACCATGAGCTCGGCTATGCGCGCACCGAGGTCCATTGTCGCCGCTGCGGCGGGCACCTCGGCCATGTCTTCGACGACGGGCCGAAGCCCACCGGCAAGCGTTATTGCATGAACGGCGCGGCGCTTTCCTTCCGCCCGGTCTGAGCGGCGATCCGTACCCGGTAGAGGCGCGCGTTCGATCCTGCGGGCAGCGCAATCGGCTCGAGCCAGGGCGGCGGGTCGTCCGCCGCGATCCGTGCCGCGAGCCCGCCCGGAAAATCCCTGGCGATATTGCGCATTTCGGGCTGCGACGGGCAGACGAAGACATAGCCGGCGCGCGTCGCCGCGACCCGCACTGCCGCATCGCCCCCCGCCGCGAAGGCGAGGATTACGCGGTTCATCGCGGCATGGTTGCGGTGATGCCCCGTCGCGACGACGCGGTGCGGGGTGTGGACGAGCAGCGCGGGCCCGATATCGATTCCCGACAGCACGAGCCCCGGCATCTGCCGCGCAACCTGCGTCAGATCGGCCGCCGCCGGGCAGGCTCCGCCGCTCGGCCGCTCATGCGGGACCGGCGCGAGCGTCGCCACCGCGGCGGCCGCGATCGTGCCGATCACCGCGGGCAGCGCCAGCAGCAGCGTTGACGATCCCACGACCCGCGCCAGCGCACCGCGCCGCGACTGGCCGTGACGCCAGAGCGTCACCCCGGCCACCGCGAGCGCCGGAAGCGCATAGATATGTGTGACCGCCGTCGTCCGCGTGACGAGCAGCGACAGCAGCACGCTCGCGCCGAGCACGAGCAGCATGATCTCCCAGCGCGCCTTCGCCGGTCCCGGCGCGGCGCGGCGCCAGATCGCGGCGGCCAGCGCCAACCCCGCCAGCGAGGGCGCAAGCAGCAACGCCGCTTGCGCTGCGTCCTGCCGCCACAGCGGCCGCCCTTCGAGGACGTTGACATACCAATAGTCACGCACCATCGGCTCGAGCGCGCCGAACGGCCCCGCGAGGCAGGCGGGTACCGCGAGCGCGAACACTGCGGCTCCGGCTGCTGCAGAAAGCGCGAGCAGCACCAGTCGCGCGCGCCAGTCGCGCCGCACCCGCGGCGATGCCGCGCCCGCAAGCAGCAGCGCGCCCGCCGCCGCAGTGCCGAGCAGATAGGGCCGCGACCAGGCGTCGCACCAGTCGGTCGACACCCCGCTCCAGCCGCGCGTCGCGAGCAGCAGCAGCGGCGCGCCCGCCGCGAGTACCGCGGTGAAGGCGAAGAGCCGCGCACCCGCCGCGCCGTCGCGCAGCCAGGCGAGCGCGAACACCGCGCCGAAGATCAGCAGATAGGGCAGCGCCTCGAGCGAGACCGAAAGATGCGCCGCCATCACCGCGCCCGCGAGCAGCCCGTGGCGCCGGTCCGCAGGGCCCAGCGCGAGTGCGAGCATCGCGATCGACAGGATCGTCTGCCAATTATGATGGTCGATACGCAGCGGCACGAAATAATGGAGGAAGGTCACCGTCGTCGCGGCGATCAGGAGCCCCGCGGCCACCACCGCGCGATCGTCCGACAACCGCCGCAGCACGAGCGCGATCAGCAGGAAAAGCGGCAACAGCAGCAGCGGCGGATAGAGCGCGACCGCCCATTGCTCGGCGAGCGCCGGGCCGAGCAGCGGGCGCAATAGCAGGATCAGCGCCGCGATCTGCGCGTCGATCAGCCGCGACCAGTGCATCAGCCCCCCCGCCGGCGGATTGATCCGATATTGCGTCGTGTCGAACCATCCCTGCCCCGCGATCAGGTCGCGTACCTGGACGAGCCGCAGCGCGTCGTCGCCGTCGCGAAAGCCGAGCAGCGGGATCGCCGGGGCATAGAGCCACAGCATCGCCGCCATCACGCCGAGCGCAAGCATGACGGCGAGGCCGAGGTCGCGGCGCAGCGGCGCGGGCGAGATGGCGGCGCTCATCGCGGTTCAGCCGGCGGCGAAGACGATCGACTTGCGCAGCACATAGGTGGTCTGGAAACTGATCGCGATCGCCGCGAGCTTGGCGAAGCGCGGGTCGAGCCCCAGGGCGTCGCCCGCCCAGACGATGCCGACGGTGATGCCGAGCCCGGCGAGCGCCGAGCCGAGAAATAGCGCCTTCTGCCGCGCCCGATCGAGCCCCCGCGTCTGCGCGCCCGCGGCAAAGACGAGCCGCGTCGAGATGAGCCAGTGCACCGCGATCCCGGCGCTATAACTGATCGCCGAAACCGCCGCGGCGTGCCATCCGCCCGCGAGCAGCAGCAGGAACAGCCCCATGTCGGCGGCGAGCGCCACCGCGCTGGCGCCGATATAGCGCAGATAGGTGACCCGGTGCAGCCGTGCGAGCAGTCGCTGCGAGACGCCGGCGCCGATCATCTCACGCCGCCTTGCCGACGCGCGCCGGAACCTCGCGCACCGACGCCAGCGCGGCGCGTTCGCCCTCGCTGCCGCTCTCGTGATATTCGGCGTCCTCGTTGACACCCCAGATGTCGTAGACGCGCGCGCCGGCCACGATGTTGCGCACCGTCAGCATCGCGGTCATCATCGCATGGTCCTGGTTGTTGTAACGATGCATGCCGTTGCGCCCGACCATGTGCAGCGTCGGATAGCGCGCCTCGAGCTCCTCGCGCATCGCCGCGACATGCGCGGCATAATCGTCGTCATAGACCGGATAGGCCTTTTCCTGCCGCACCACCGCGCCGCCGACAACATCGGCGGGGTCGCAGAGGCCGAGGATCGCCATTTCCTTCGTCGCCAGCGCGATCAGATCCTCATCGCTTGACGACCAGAGCCCATCGCCCTCGAAGCAGAAATATTCGAGCCCGACGCAGGCGATCGCGGGGTCGGGCACCATTTCGGGCGACCAGCTGCGGAAATTCTGCACCCGGCCGACCTTCACCTTGCTGTCGTGGATATAGATCCAGTTGTCGGGAAACAGGTCCTCCGAGCGGATCTTGAGCGCAACGGTCAGGAAGTCGCGATATTTGAGCGCCGGCGCATCGGTCAGCGCGCAGGCCGGCAGTGGGTGGATGCGCGCCGCAAGCTCGCGCATCGGCGCCGAGCTGATCACATGCTCCGCGTCGATCACGACGTCGCCGTCGGGTCCGCTCGCGGTCAGCCGCCAGCGCCCGCTCTTCTGGTCCTGCGTCAATTGCTTGAAGCCATGCGCCATCAGCACATGGTTGCCGCCCGCGCGTACCTTGCCCGCCGCCGCGTCCCACATCATGCCGGGGCCGAGCCGCGGATAGCGGAAGGTCTCGAGCAGGGTCTTGGTCGCCATGCCGTCGTTCGGCGCCCTGTTGAGGCCCAGGCTGCGTTTCAGCCCGTCGAGCACCGCAGCGCCGAGGCTGAGTCCCTTGATGCGCTGCGCCGCCCAGTCGGCCGACATCTCGTCGCACGGCATCCCCCACACCTTCTCGGTATAGGTCTTGAAGAAGATCGAATAGAGCTTGTGCCCGAACTGGTTGATCGTCCAATCCTCGAAACTGCGGACCTTCCTGTTCGGCAGCAGCTTGGCTTTGGCATAGCTCGCCATGCACAGGGCAGAGCGAAGGATACCGAGGTTCCACAGCGCCTCGAACGCACGCAGCGGATAGGAGTAGAATTTGCCCTCATAATAGATGCGGCTCATCCGCGGGCGCTGAATGAAGTCGTCGGGCAGTATCTCGTTCCACAGGTCGACGACCTCCTGGCTTTTCGAGAAGAAGCGGTGGCCGCCGATGTCGAAGCGGAAGCCCTCATGCTCGACCGTGCGGCTGATTCCGCCGACATAGGCCGGATCCTTCTCGATCACCGTCACCTTATATCCCTGTTGCGTCAGCAGATAGGCGGCGGTCAGCCCCGCCGGCCCGGCGCCGATGATCGCGACGTCGGCGCTCGTCGGCCGGTTCTGGGTGTCTGGCATCGATATTTTCCCCACGCAGCAAGAAGCTTGCCTACCGCTGTGGCGCAGCGGCCCTAAAAACTGGTTAATGCTGCGGTAGGAAATCGCCCACGTCGCCGCGCCTTGATCCGGAGAGGAAGGGGGGGGCAGCCTATGCGAACAGCGCCGCAATCTTCGGCATCGCCTCCTGCGCGGTCATCTCGATCTGGAGAGGGGTCACCGATACCTGGTTGGCGAGCACCGCATGAAGGTCGTTGCCGTCGAGGTCGCCGCCATCGGGAAAGCCGATCCTGATCCAGTAATAGGGGACGTGGCGCTCGTCGATGCGGCGCACGGGGCGAAAGCAACCCGAGGGGCGCTGGCCCTGCGTCGTCGCGCGAATGCCGGTGACCTGGTCGACGGGGCAGTTGGGGAAATTGACGTTGACGAACAGTCCGGGCGTCCAGTCGAGTTCGAGCAGCTGCCGGATGACGATCGGTGCATATTTGCGCGCGGTGTCCCAGTGTATCTCGCTCTGGTAGCGGATGATCTGGCTGAGCGCGATCGCCGGGATGCCGAGCACAGCCCCCTCCATCGCCGCCGACGCGGTGCCCGAATAGGTGATGTCCTCGGCCAGATTCGGCCCGCGGTTGATGCCCGACAAGATCAGGTCGGGCTTCTTGTCGGTCATGAACTCATAAATGCCGAGCAGCGCGCAGTCCGTTGGCGTGCCGCGCACCGCGAAATGGCGGGCGT
Source organism: Sphingopyxis sp. NJF-3 (assembly GCF_053514865.1). NCBI lineage: Bacteria > Pseudomonadati > Pseudomonadota > Alphaproteobacteria > Sphingomonadales > Sphingopyxidaceae > Sphingopyxis > Sphingopyxis sp. NJF-3. The sequence goes on along the minus strand of NZ_CM130726.1, from coordinate 3,632,885 downwards.
CGCGCTGGATGACACGGACGGGATGGCTGATCGACATCGAATGGCCCGCGCCCGACCGTTCCTCGTCGGGAGCGATCACCCAGATATCGTCGCTGAACTGGCGCGCGATCTCTTCGAGGAGAATGATTCCCGGCGCGTCGATTCCGTCGTCGTTGACGATCAGGATTCGCGGCTGCGTCGTGTCGCTCATGGATCGATCCTCCCTCGGCAATCTGTCGCATCCCTCTTAGGTGTAGAAGGGTATGTCAGTCAATATCGTCGAACGATTTTGACCAAAGATAGTTGACATCGACCTGCGCTTCGGTCACCAAGAGCGCACGAGCAGGATCGCGATGGGCAAGGGGAAGAGGTTTGGCAAAGCTGCCGATCGACAATGCGCTTTATGGGCAGCCACCCGCTTCGCCGCTAGTCGAGGCGACGATCGGCTGGGTGCAGGATCTGGTCCGCACCCGGCTGCGCGAATCGGGGCTCGACTGGGAAGATTTTGCGCTTTCCGCCGCCGACACTCTGCTCACCGCCGAGGATTTCGCCGCGATCGAGGCGCGCATCCTCGCGAGCGGCCATCGCTTCGACTGGTCGGCGAGCATCTCGGTCGCCGAGCGGCCCGAAGCCTATAAGGGCGTAGAGGGGGTGGCCGGTGGCGATGGCTTCGCGCATCCCGACGCGCCTTCGGGCGAAGCGGACGGCGACGGGCGCGCGCTGCGCGGCGTCGGCGACAACGTCGTCCAATACCCTGCCAATGTGTCGGGCATCGCGCGTTATATCCGCTCGAACGACCGGGTGCTCGCCTATCTGACCGAGGGCGTGCCGCCGGGCACCATCGCGATCATCGACGACAGCGGCGGGACCCTCACCGCGCCGATCATCGAGCAGTTCGCGGGTGTGATATGCGCGGGCGGCACGGTGCGCTCGCACCTCGGCATCCTGACCCGCGAATATAATATTCCGTGCCTGATGAACGCGAAGATCGCGGGTGTGCGCGAAGGCGACCAGGTGATGATCGAGGCGAGCGCCGCCGCGAAGACGGCGGAGGATTATCAGCAGGGGGTCGAGCGCGTCGGCCGCGTCTGGCTTCTCGAAGGAGCGGCGGCATGAATGAGCGCGACCTTGCCCTGCACGCGACCGCGATCAAGCGTCACGCGCCGGCCGCCGCGATCGGCGCGCTCGTCGGCCTCGCCGAAGAAGAGATCACGCCCATCCTGCGCACGGCGGTCGCGGCGGGCCGCGCGATCGAGGCGAAGGGCGCCTATGCGCTGACCCCGCTCGGCGGCGTTGCGCTCGCATCGCGCTATGGCCTTCACTTTCAGCCCTTGCGCGACGATCCGGCATTCAAGGCGGCCTATGAGGGTTTCGAGCGGATCAACCGGACGCTGAAGCAGATCATCACCGACTGGCAGACGCTCGACGTTGGCGGGCAGAAGGTCGCGAACGACCACAGCGACGAAGCCTATGATGCGCGCATCATCGATCGGCTCGGCGGCCTGCACGAGCAAGCGGAGCCAATCCTCGCCGCGCTCGCCCGCGGCCTGCCGCGCCTCGCCATCTACGGCACGAAGCTGCTCGCCGCGCTCGAAGCCGCCGAGGATGGCGACATCGAATGGGTCAGCGACATCCGCCGCGACAGTTACCACACGCTCTGGTTCGAACTGCACGAGGATCTGCTGCGGATCATGGGCACCGAACGCGAGGAATGACCGTGACCGACTGGACGATCAGGCTCGACGGATCGGCGCGTCCGTCGAAGGAAGAGGCGGGCGGCAAGGCCTGGTCGATCGCGCAGATGCGCGCGCTGGGCCTGCCGGTGCCGCCGGCTTTCGTGATCACGACCAGGGCCTGCCTGGCCTTTCTGGAAAGCGGCGCTTTTCCTGCTGGCCTCGATGCGGAGATCGACGCGTCGCTCGCCTGGCTCGAGGCCGAGACCGGCCGCGGCTTTGGGTCGGGCGACAAGCGACTGCTTCTCTCGGTCCGTTCGGGCGCCGCAATCTCGATGCCGGGGATGATGGACACGGTGCTGAACCTCGGCATCGACGACGAGGCCGAGGCGGCGCTGGGCGCCGAGACGGACCTCGCCGACTTCGCGCGCGACACGCATCGCCGCTTTCTCGAACTCTATGCCTCGATCGTCCTCAAGGCGCCGGTGGAGCTCGATCCCGGCGCCGCGCCCGCCGTCTGGCGCGACGCCGTGGCCGCGGCGGGCGGCCCGGTTCCGGCGAACGTCCGCGACCAGCTCGCGGCGACGGTCCGCGCGGTGTTCGAAAGCTGGAATACGCGCCGCGCGCGGCGCTACCGCGAGCATAACAATATCCCGCACGACCTCGGCACCGCGGTCACCGTGCAGGCGATGGTGTTCGGCAACCTTGATGAACGCAGCGGCACCGGCGTGCTGTTCAGCCGCAACCCGCTGACCGGCGAAGCCGTGCCCTATGGCGAATATCTGCCGCGCGCGCAGGGTGAGGACGTGGTGTCGGGCAAGTTCACGCCGCTGGGCCTCGACGCGATGCAGGCTGCCGAGCCCGAGGCTCACGCTGCACTGCTCGACGCGAGCGCGCGTCTTGAGCGCGAGCATGGCGATGTCCAGGACATCGAATTCACCGTCCAGTCGGGCCAGCTCTATCTCCTCCAATCACGCGCCGCGAAGCGCGCGCCGGCGGCGGCGGTTCGCTTCGCGGTCGATATGGTCGCCGAAGGGCGCATCGATATCGCGACCGCGCTGTCGAGGGTCAGCGCCGAGCAGGTGCGCGCCTTGTTGCTTCCCCGTCTCGCTGACGGCGCCGTTTCGGGCGCCATCGTGCTGGCGAGCGGCGAGGGGGCCTGCCCGGGGGCGGCCGCAGGCGTGCTCGTTGCCGATGCCGATGAGGCCGAGCGCCGCGCCGCCGCGGGCGAGGCCGTCATTCTCGTGCGCAAGACGACCAGCCCCGACGATGTCCACGGCATGATCGCCGCGCGCGCCGTGGTGACCGAGCAGGGCGGCGCGACCTCGCACGCCGCGGTGGTCAGCCGCGCGCTCGGGCGCCCCTGCGTCGTCGGCGTCGGCGAGGGCGCCGTCGCGCGCGCAGGGGCGATGGTCACCGTCGATGGCGATGCGGGGCTCGTCTATGAAGGCAGCCTGCCGACTGCGTCGCCCAGCGAGCGCGACGACCCCAATCTGCGCCGGCTCATCGAATGGGCGCAGGCGGCGAGCCCGGTCGCGGTGCTCGATTTCGAACAGGGCAGGGATGTGGCGGCGGTCGATGTCGATGCCGCGCTGGGCGGCGGCGATCTCGCCGAGCTGTCGCGCGTGGCGGCGGGCGCCGGCGCCGTGCGCGGCTTCGCCCTTGCGGGGGAGGGAGCCGCGATCGCAGCGCGCGAACAGGGGGCGAAGACGATCGTCACCGAACCCGTCCTCCCCGTCCTTCTCTCGCTGATCGGGGCGGCTGCATGAACCTGCCCGTCGACGATGTCCGTTTTCTGCTTGGACAATTTGCGAAGTCGCCCTGGCGCGACCTTCACTGCCGTACCGGGGCCTGGACCGTCTTCATGGCGAAGCCCGGCGGCGCGGCGAACCCGCTTCGCGCGGCGGTGTCCGCTCCCGCGGCTCCGCCGCGGCACGATGTGACCGCGCCCCACCTTGGCCTCTTCGCGAGGCTGGTGACGGTCGGCGATCGGGTGGCCAGCGGCACGCCGCTGTGCCGGCTCGAAAAGCTCGACGAGCATACGGATGTCGTCAGCGACCGCGACGGGCGTGTCGTAGCGATCCATCGGCGCGACGGCGATCTCGTCGAATATGGCGAGCCGCTGGTCGAGATCGAGGCGGTCTGAAGGCCGCCGGCGTCAGCCGGCGGCCATCGCGCGCCGATCGAGCAGCGCGACATAGGCGGGAAGGACGGCGCCGAACGCCTCGAAGCGCGGATCGTTGATCCGGCCGCTGCGGAAGAGATGGGCGCCGACCGAGATGATGGCGGCGACCTTCGCCTGGCCGAGCACGGCATAGCGCCGGGTATCGACCGCGGTGCGGCCGGTGCCCTTTTCCCATTCGGCGACCATCCGCTCCGGCGACCACCAGCCGGGCAGATCGAAACCCGCATTGGCGAGCGAGGCTTCGCCCTGGTCGTGGAACATCAATATATAGCCAAGGTCGAGCAGCGGCTCCGACACCTGCGCCATCTCCCAGTCGAGAAGGCCGGTCAGCCTGCCGCCGTCGAACAGGCAATTGCCGTGCTTGGGGTCGCCATGCACCGGCGTCGGCGCGCCCGACGTCGCGGGCGGGCGGCGCGCCAGATCCTCCAGAATCGCGACGAGCGCCGGCATCGCTTCGGAATCGCGCGACACGTCGAGCCAGTGCTGCGCTTCCTCCTGCGGCGTGCGCCCGCCCGGAGGCATGGCGTCGGCCGGCATGGTGTGGAGCGCGATGATGGCGTCGAACCATTGCCGGCACACGCGTTCGGCGCCATCGACCGGATCGGCGGCGAGCCAGTCGGGCACGGCATATTCGAACGCCTCGCCCGAAATGCAGCCCATCAGGAAGAAGGGGTCGCCGATCACTTCGGGATCGGTGCAGAGCTCGAGTACCGGCGGCAGCGGCACGCCCGGCGCGTTCTTCGACACCGCGGAGAGGATCTGGTGCTGCCGCTCCATGTCATAGGGCGGCAGCAGCCCTTCCTCCGACGGCGGCATGCGCAGCACTTCGCCGAGCCCGTCGACCATATAGGTCTCGTTCGAATGGCCCGCCGACAGCGTCGTGATGCCGGTGATGCGGTCGCCGCGCGGCAGATAGTCGCGTAGCCCCCGTTCGATGCGTTCGATATCGCGCGCCATCGTCAGATCAGCGAGTTGGCGGCGGTCAGACCCATTTCGGGGTGTGCGCCGTGGATGATCGTTTCCATGATGCCATAGCCGACCGCGTCGCCCTCCCTGACCCGGATCGGGCAGTCGCGGAGCTGGCGGATGCGCTTCAGCGTCTCGACATCGAGCGTGTCGGGAAAATATTCGCCCTCGATCGTCAGCGGGCCGTGCCACGACCCATGCTTGCGCCCATCGAACCCGAGATAGAGGCCGGGGCCCAGGTGCACACCCGACGTGCCGACCACCTCGACCTCCACGCTGTGCGTGCCGCCCTGCAGCATGTCGAAATGAACCGTTCCGCCGAGCAGGCGGCGGGTCCTGTCGTCGAAGCGCATTTCGGGGCGTACGCGCGCGACCTTTTCCTGCGTCCCGTCGGGGAGGTTGCGGTAACCGGACGAGTAGAAGATGTGGCCTTGCTTCGACATATAGTAGAAGTGGTAGCTCGTCCGCTCGCCGCTCGGGCTTTCGAGCATGAACGGGCTCCAGATCAGCACGAACTCGCCCTCGCCGAACTTCACGTCGCCGAAATCGGACGACGGGCGGACGTCGGCATTATGCGCGCCGACGTCGAGCCGGGTGCCCCAGCTATGGTCGCGATACTCGGTCCACTCCCCGGGCTTGATCTCGATACGCTCGCCCTCGATCTCGACCCATCCCGACGGCACGCCGATCTGGTGATAGCGAACGACGTCCGAACCGACGCGGAAACCGTCGCGCTCGCGCTGCTTGTGGCGGTCCTCGAAGAAGGGCGGCATTTCCGCGGTGAAGACGATGTCGTAGGAGATCGGCTGCGCATCGTTCTTCGCCAGCGCATAGCGCACCTTCCTGAGCGGCTCGATGATCTCGTAGGTCAGCGGGCCGACGCTGGTGATCGACGGGTCGTCGCGCAGCTCGCGATTGGCGCGCACCGTCCATTGCTCGCTGCCGCGCGACACCGCGGCCCAGCCGTCGAGGACGCCGCGGTTGTGATAGCGGCCGAGCCCGAAATCGATCCCCATCGCGCCGTCCTTGCGGACGATCGCGGTCCATATCTTCTCGGTCCAGCTCTGTTCGGAGGTCGAGACGGTCGAAAAGGTGTCGACGATCTGGTGGTTGAGCACCTCGTCGAGCGCGGTGATCATCCCGATGTCGCTCATCGCGTTGCGGACATAGGGGGTGTTGGGATTGAAACCGGACATCGTCGTCTCTCCTGGATGGTTTAGGCTGCGGCCAGTTCGCTGACCTGCAGGATGGGGGTGGCGTCGGTGTAGTTGGGAATGTCGGCGAACAGCGCGTCGCCGGCGGCGGCGATCGCGGCGTCGAAGGCGGCGCGCGAGGCGAAGTGCATTTCGCTGACCGCCCAGAAGGGCGGGGGCGATCCGTCGAGGCTCGCGACCCCGATCGCCGTGCGGAGCGCCTGCAATCCGTGCGGCGTGAGCAGCGCCCGGGCGCGGCCGCTGTGCGACGTCAGATAATAGTCCGCGTCGAAACGGCTGCCCGGATCATTGGGATAAATCGCCGTGACGCATAGCATGATGAACCTCTCCCGCGGCTGCCGATTCGTCGGAGCTCGTTGGGGAAGGGTCTAAATGTGTAGGACGATTTCGTCCAGTGATTTTCGCGGACGCAATGCGCCTGCGAATGTGAAGAGGGGATAAAAAGCCTAGATTTCCAAGGAAGGGAAGGCGCTCGCGGGCAATTCGTGGATCGTCTGGCGCGTCCCCGCGAAGTGTTTTTTTACCGCGCGATCGGCCGCCGCCGGATCGTTTTCGATCACCGCCTTGGTGATCTTGGCATAGCCCGAGGCGTGGCGCATCCGCTGGCGCTCGGACTGGATCGTCTCCACCTGCGCGCGGAACAGGTCGGTGCGGCTGAGCGGCATCGCGCGTGCCAGTTCCATATTGCCGCCGATGTCGATCAGCGCATCGTAGAACTGGCGCCGGCGATCGAGATAGAGGCCGCGATTGCGCTCCCTGGTCGCCGTGTCGATGTTGGCCGCGGCGACCAGCATCCGCTTGCGCTGCGCGTCGCGGTCGCAATGTTCCGCCGCGAGTCGCGCGGCGAGCCGGGCGAGCGGTTCGAGCGTGTCGAGCAGGTCGAGCACCGATTTGCGGTCGAGCGTACTGATATAGGCGCCGCGAAAGCGGTTGAGCGTGACGATTCCCGCTGCCGAGAGATGCTTCAATGCTTCGCGCAGCGATCCGCGACTGATGCCGAGGCGCCGGGTCAGATCGGGCTCGAGCAGATGCTGGCCGGGCACGAAGGTCCCCGATCGAATTCCCTGGAGGATCGATTCGGACACCCGGTCCGCAGCGCTGGCCATTGATCCGTCCGAGCCCGCGGCCGTTTCGGGCTCCGCGTCGGGATTGGTATCTTTCTGCGCCTTTTGTGCTTTTGTGGCCATCGTCTTTCTGTCCTCAGTTGCCGGACGTTTAGCCGATCGATTGCGCGCCGTCCATCATATGTAACGAAAGCGTCTTACACTGTCATCGCACGAAATCGTCAAACGATATTGACGGATGTCCGTCAATGTGGAATGAAATCGCGTGATGCCGGTACGCATGCCGGAGCTGGACCCGCGACAACGCGAGCCGGATTGGGAGGAGAGAGGCGATGATTTCGAGGCATATTGCGATTGGGCTCGGCTGTTCGGCGCTCGCGATCGGAGCTTCGGCTCCTCTTCGCGCGCAGGAAGCCGCTTCCCCGGATCCTGAGGCGAGCGGTTACGGCGCGACGGAGATCATCGTCACCGCGAACAAGCGCGAGGAATCGATCAACCGCGTCGGCCTGACCATCAAGGCGGTGGGCGAGAGCGATCTGCGCGAACGCCAGATCACCTCCGCCGCTGACATTGCGCAGGCCATACCGGGTCTCAGCTACACCAACAGCGCCAACAACACCCCCGTCTTCACGCTGCGCGGCGTCGGTTTTTATGACACTTCGCTCGGCTCCTATCCGACGGCGAGCGTGTATCTCGATCAGGTGCCGCTTCCCTTTCCGGTGCTAACGACGCTGACGGCCTTCGATCTTGAGCGCGTCGAGGTACTTAAGGGACCGCAGGGCACCCTGTTCGGCCAGAATTCGACCGGCGGTGCGATCAACTATATCGCGGCCAAACCGTCCGCCGATTTCGAGGCGGGGGTCGAAGCAAGCTATGGTCGCTTCGACCATTTCATCGGCAACGCCTATATCAGCGGGCCCTTGAGCGACACGTTGCGCGCTCGCGTCGCGGTGCGCGGCGCTCGCAGCGGGCCTTGGCAGAAGAGCTATTCGCGCGACGACGAAAACGGCCGGACGCGCGAACTGGCCGGGCGCTTCCTGCTCGACTGGAAACCCAGCGATGCGATGAGCTTCCAGCTCAACATCAACGGCTGGCAGGACAAGAGCGACCCTCTCGCGGTGCAATATCTTGCCTTCAACGAGCAGGCGGTGTCGAACACCCAGATTGTGCGCGACTATCCGCGGTCGCCGCTGACTCCGCGCGCGGCCGACTGGTCGACCGACAATGGCATGTTCATCAACCGCAAATTCGCGCAGGCCTCGCTGCGCGGCGATATCGAATTGGGCGGCGGGCTGACGCTGACTTCGATCTCGGCCTATAGCCGCTTCAACCAGCGCGGTGCGATGGACCAGGACGGCATGAACCTGCAGGACATCGACCTGCGCGCCTTTGCCGGGCGCATCCGCAGCCTGACGCAGGAACTGCGGATCGCCAACGATCCCGCGAACCGCGTCCGTTTCATCGTCGGCGGCAATTACAGCCGCGACAAGGTCTATTATATCGAGAACCTCGTTTACGACGATTCCTCGGCCTTCTATAATTACGGGATCACGACCAGCGAGAATTACAGCGATCAGAAGATGCGTAACCTGGCGGCCTTCGGCAATGTCGAGTTCGATCTGACCGATCAGCTGACGGTGAAGGGCGGCATTCGTTATACCGACGCGCGGCGCAGCGCGACCATCTGCAACCGCGACGGTGGGGACGGGCTGACCGCCGGCTTGTTCACCTTCTTCTCGCGGCTGCTGTCGGGCGATCCCAATCGTCCCGCCCTCGGGCCGACCGACTGTTTCGTGCTCGACGAGAATTTCTTCAACGGGCCCGAATTCGTAAGTGAGCTCAACGAGGATAATGTTTCCTGGCGCGCCGGGGTCGACTTCAAGCCGTCGAGCGATCTGCTCTTCTACGCCAACGTCTCGAAAGGTTATAAGGCGGGTACCTTCGGCAATATCAACGCCTCGTCGACCGCGCAATTCGTCCCTGCGGTACAGGAATCGATCCTCAATTATGAGGGCGGATTCAAGGCGCAGTTCGCTGACCGCCGCGCATCGCTCAACGGTGCGATCTTCTATATGGATTATCGCAACAAACAGCTGCGCTCGAAGCTGATCGACAGCACATTCGGGATTCTCGACGCGATCATCAACATCCCCAAATCGCATCTTCAGGGATTCGAGCTCGAGCTGCAGGCGCGCCCCACCGACGGGCTGAGCTTTGGCGCGGCGCTCACCTATGTCGACTCCGAGATCGATCGCTACACTGGTGTCAATGCGGGTGGCGTGCAGGCGGACTTCGCGGGCACCCGCGTGCCCTTCACGCCCAAATGGCAGGCGGCGACCAATATGCGAGCGGACATTCCGCTCAGCAGCGGCCTCAACCTGTTTGGCGGTGTGCAACTCACCTATCGTAGTGCGACCAACGCGATTGTCGGCGAAACCCCGCTCTACAGGATCGACGATTATGCATTGCTCGATCTGCAGATCGGAGTTGAAGAACCCGATGGCGGCTGGAAAGCAACGCTATGGGGCAAGAATATTACGAACACCTATTATTGGACGAACGTCGTCGCGGGCCAGGACACGGTCGTCCGCTATGCCGCGAAGCCGGCTACCTATGGCGTGACGCTTGGTTACCGATTCTGACCGGCTCATTCGAGGCGAAACCGGGAGGGGGACGGCACAAGCCTGCTCCCCTATCCAAATTCACTTCGCTGCCGTCGATGGACTCGGATAGATCCCTCATGATAGGACGAAATCGTCGAAAGATACGCTGAAGATCACGACGCGGAAGAATTCGCGCGAGGGAGAGGAGCGAGGAAACATGCTGGTTTCGCGCGATATTGCGGCCCGGGCCGACCAGATGATCGCATCCTGTGGTCTCGACAGCCTGTCGATCTTCTTTTCGGCCCAGTCCGAAGGGGCCACCAGCCTGACCTATTTGTTCCACCACGGCGTCTCCGAAGAGGCGCAGCACGCCTATAAGGACGGGCGTGTGTTCGAGGAGGATCCCTTCACGCGGGTGGTCGACCGCACCGATCGCTGCGGCCGGATGATCCGCTGGGGCGAGGACCGGCTCGATCGCGCCGCGAACCGGGCGACCGAATATCGCCAGTTCATCAATTGCCATTCGGTCGACGTCGTCGGCGCGTGGGTGCAGCAGGTGCTGCCCGAATTCTTCCTCGTGATCGGCGCGCACTGCCGGCCGGCCGGGCACCGCAAGTCGAACGTCGCGCACGGCCTGCTCGAGCATGAGACCGCGGCGATCTCGCAGATGGTGATCAGCCAGTTGTTCGAGGAAATCCTGGCCGGGGCGGGGGGGCGCGGAACGTTGCAGGCGGCGCTCGCCGGTAGCGGGTCGGGTGTCGACGCGTCCGCCGCGAAACTGTCGTCGCGCGAAATGCAGATCGCGCGGCTGATCGGCGCCGGCAAGCAGAACAAGCAGGTCGCCTATATCGCCGGCATCTCCGAATTCACCGTCGAGAACCACCTGCGACGCATCTACCGCAAGCTCAACGTCCACAACCGCGCGGCGATGACCGCGAAGATTTTCGGCGGTCATTGAGGGCAATAGCGGGTTTCCGTCACTGGTCGGCCGCCGCGACGCTTCCTACCCGGGAACCATGATGGACGGCGCCGCGGACGGCGCCGCCGGCGGGATGGGTGGTTATGAAGGCAATGGTCCTCGACGGCGGCGCGCTCGCGCTGGCAGACATCGCCGAGCCGCGCCCCGGCCCCGGCCAGCTGCTGACCCGGCCCCTGGTGTGCGGGGTTTGTGGTAGCGACCTGCATGCGAAGGAACATGCCGACCATTTGTGCGGCCTGCTCCACCGCGCCGGATTCCGCGGCTTCATGGACCCCGCCAGACCCGTGGTGATGGGGCATGAATTCTGCTGCGAGATACTGGACGACGGGCACGGCTTCGCGCGGGGCCAGCGCGTCGTCGCGCAGCCATTCATCGCGGGCCCTCAGGGCGTCGAGCTCATCGGCTATTCGAACCGCTTCAACGGCGCCTTTGCCGAACAGATGCTGCTCCAGGCCGACGCCGCCTTTGCCGTCCCCGATCATGTGCCGACCGACATCGCGGCGCTGACCGAGCCATTGTCGGTCGCGGTCCATGCGGTCGCCGAAAGCGGAGCCGATGGGAGCTGCGCCTTTGCGGTGTTCGGGTGCGGCCCCGTCGGTCTGTTCGTGATCGCGCGGCTGAAGGCGCTCGGCCTCGGCCCGGTGCTCGCGGTCGAGCCCGGCGCGGCGCGGCGTGAGATGGCGGCGCGGCTGGGCGCCGATATCGTCGCGGCGCCGGGCGACGCCGGGATCGAAAGCTGGTTCGACGATCTGGGCCTGTCGCTCGGTCTGTCCGATGCTATGGCGCGGGCCCCCGAGCTGAGGAAGCGCGAGCGCGCGGTGCTGTTCGACTGCGTCGGCAAGCCCGGCATGCTGATGGCGCTCGCCGCGTCGGCGCCGGTCGGGGCGACGATCACCGTCGTCGGAACCTGCATGGAGACCGACCCGATCGAACCCGCCTTCCTGCTCCAGAAGGCGCTCCAGCTGCGCTTCGTCTTTGCATACTCTCCCGCCGATTTCGCCGATGCCTTCGCGATGATCGCCGCCGATCCCGATGCCCTCGCGCCGATGGTGACCGGATCGGTCGGCCTCGCCGAGGTCGACCGCGCCTTTGCCGCGCTGTCGGGGGGCGGATCCGACATCAAGCTGATGGTGACGCCGACATGAAAGCCCTGACCGAAGCGGATATGACCGCATATCTCGCATCGCGCTTTCCGGACTGGAAGCATGTCCGGATCGGCGGGCTGCATCGCCTGCCGCTCGGCGCGTCGCGCGAGACCTATCGTTTCGACCTTTCCTATGAAGATGCGGAGGGCGCCCACTGCGACCGGCTGATCCTGCGTCGCGATCCGCCGGTCAGCAACGTCGATAGCGACCGCAATCATGAATATAGCGCCTACCGCGCGATCCACGGCCATGGCATTCCGGTGCCGCGCATGGTCCTGCTCGAAGAGGATCCGGGACCGATGGGTGGCGCGATCTCGATTGCCGAGGATCTGCGCGGTTACCACAACAGCGAATATCAGCTGCAGGAGCCCGCCTGGCGCGACCGGCTGCCGCATATCGCGGAGCAGATGTGGGGGGTGATGGGGCGCCTCGCGGCCGTGCCGGTTGAAGATCTCGACCTCGCGTTCATGGTCCCCTGCTTCGGGGCGCGGATGGACGATGGCGGCGGCTTCGCACTGTTGCTCGAAGACCTTGCGCCCGCCGCCCCGGGGGACCAGTTCCGCGGCCTGCCGGACCGGGATGCGCTACGCGCGGTTCGCGAGGCGGCGCGGCTGCACGCCGCTTTCTGGGACCGGGGCGAAGGCGTCGATCTCGCCTGGCTCGACACCGACGCGCGCGCGCAGCCCTTTTACACGCCCGCCATTTTCCGCGGGGCCTGGCCCGGCTTTCGCGATCGCTACGCCGACCGGCTCAGCGATGCGCAGCGGCGCGTGTGCGACGCGCTGGCCGAGGGCTATGACGTCTACGACCGCCCGCGATCGCACCCGCGCTGCATCACCCACAATGATTTTCGCCCCGACAATATGCTGTCCGACGCGAGCCGCCTCATCGTCGTCGACTGGCAATCGGTGGCGCTGGGCTGCGGCGCGGTCGACGTCGCCTATTTCATCGGCGGCAGCTATGCACCCGATGCGCGACGCGCGATCGAGCCGCGGCTGACGGCCGCCTATCTCGATGCGCTGAAGGCCGAGGGCGTCGCCGATTATTCGCGCGAGGCGTTCGAGGCCGACTATCGCCACTTCACCTTCGCCGGCATCAACGTCGCGGTGGGCGCCGCGATGCTCGTCCAGCGCACCGAGCGCGGCGACCAGATGTTCCTCACCATGCTCGACCGCCATGTCAGCCATGTGCTCGACCATGACGCGCTGCCGCTGCTGCGGGAATAGCCCGCCGGACTGTCGGCCGCCACGGCCCCTTCGCGCCTTGCAGGCAAGTCAGGCGAGCGTCGTCGCGATCGGCAGCCCGCCCTTCAGCGTCAGCGTCACCGGGGTGCGCTCGGCGATGTCGGCGAGGCGCGCCTTCTGCGCGTCGTCGAGGCCCGCGATCGCCAGCGTGCGGTCGATGTGCATCGCGCCGGGGCCGCCCGAGAGGCGCAGACCCACCTCGACCGATATGAGCGGCCAGTCCTTGCGGTCGGCATACATGCGCAGCGTGATCGCGGTGCACGCGCCGAGGCTGGCGAGCAGCAGGTCGTAGGGCGCGGGGCCGACCGCGCCGCCGCCGAGCGCTGGAGGCTCGTCGGATATCAGCTTGTGGCCGCTGACCTCGATCTCGGTGCGATAGCGGTCCTTGCCGATGCGCGCGGTGCCGTGGGCCATCTTCCGTCTCCTGAAATCTGCCGCGCGATTCTTTCACGCGCCGCGCGCGAGGGCAAGCCTCAGCGCCAGGCGGTGTCGCCGGGGAGGCCGAGCCGTTCGGCCGCCTGCCACGCCGGCGAGCCGCGATCCCTCACGCGCTCGGCGAGCTTCGCCATCGCCGCGACCATCCACCGGTCGCGGCGGCCGAGGTCGTAGCGGGAGCCGAGTTCGAGCCGCGCGCGCACCGCGGGCGGCAACAGCGACACCGCGGCGCGTACGAGCGATTTGTGCAGAAAGCGCGGCACCGACGGCGCGGCGCGGCCCGACTGGATGATGTCCAGAAATTCGGTGACGATCGGATGCGGCTCGAAACGCGGCAACAGCGCCTCCATCATCGCGAGGAAGTCGGCTTCGGATTTCGGCGTTTCGGTGACGCCATAGAGTGCCGCGACGGGCTCGCCCTCGCGCCAGAAGCGTGCCTGGTCGGCGGGCGAGAGCGGCGTCACGAAATGATGATAGGCCTTGAGGAAGCCATATTGAGCGGTCGCATAAACCCAGTTGAGTAGTTCGGGGTCGAGCGCCGAATAGGCCTCGCCCTTCGGCGTCGTTCCCGACACCTTGGCGTGCATGCGGCCGACCCCGCCGATCACGCGCCGCGCGGTGCTCGCGGGGCCGTAGACGCCGGCCATCGCCGCCATGCCGGTGCGCCGCGACCGGCCGATCGGGTCGGCCTTGTAGGTCGAATGGTCCCACACCCCCGAGCGGATGCGCGCGTCGGCGAATTCGAGCAGCACCGCCGCGACCCCGCCGACGGCGAGCGCGACCGGATTTTTGAACACCCGCCACTGCACCGAATCGGGCGCGAGCAGCGCGGGCTCGCCTTTGGGACTGGTGAAATCGATCGCCATCGCGGCGGGTGGACGGCTCATCGGGTTCATGGGACACATCCGTTGCGATTGACCTTCGGGATTAAATTGTTATCAGATGTGATAATTAATGACAACGGGTGGAATGATGAACCTCGACTGGAGCGACGCCGAAGCGGAATTTGCGCGCGAGATTCGGGCTTTGTTCGAGCGCGAACTGACGCCCGAACTCCGCGCCGGAACGGCGGGCATGACCAGCGTCTATGCCGATCATGACGTGTCGATGGCGTGGCAGGCGAAACTTCACGCGCGGGGGCTCGCCGCGCCGCACTGGCTGCCCGAACATGGCGGGCGCGACTGGAGTGCGGCCCAATTCTACCTTTGGGCGCGCGAACGCGCGCGCGCCGGCGCGCCGCCGCTGTCGCCGATGGGCATCCATATGGTCGCGCACGTCATCGCCGCGTTCGGGACCGAGGCGCAGAAGGCCTGGTTCCTGCCGCGCATCCTGTCGGGCGAGATTTTCTTCTGCCAGGGCTATTCGGAGCCCGGCGCCGGGTCGGACCTCGCGGCGCTGCAGATGAGCGCGGTGGCGGACGGCGATGATTTCGTTCTGAACGGCTCGAAGATCTGGACCACTCACGCGGGGGAGGCGAACTGGATTTTCTGCCTCGTCCGCACGTCGAAAGGCGAGCGGCCGCAGCAGGGGATCACCTTCCTGCTGGTGCCGATGGACCAGCCGGGAGTGACGGTGCGCCCGCTGACGATGATCTCGGGCGAGACGATCCAGGCCGAGGTCTTCTTCGACGACGCGCGCTCGGCGAAAGCCAATGTGATCGGCGCGGTCGATCGCGGCTGGAGCGTCGCCAAATATCTGCTCGAATTCGAACGCGGCGGGTCGGCGCACGCTCCGGCGCTCGCGATGCGGCTCGACGCGCTCGCGCGCCACGCCGCCGGGACTCCGGCGGGCGAGGGGATGCTCGGCGACGACCCGGTCTTTGCGCACAAGCTGGCGCGCGCGCGCATCCGCGTCGACATATTGGAGATGATCGAGCTGCGCCTGCTGTCGTCGGCGGGGCAGGGCGAAAGCGTCGGGGTGATGGCGTCGCTGCTGAAGATCATGGCGACCGAACTCGCCCAGCATATCACCGAACTCGGCTATGAGGCCGCAGGACCCGCGGGCACCGCCTTTCAGCCGCACGCGGGGTGCCCGGGCGCCGACGTCCCCGCGCATGCGCCTCCCGCCGACGGGCACATCACCGGCGAGCCGTGGCAGGCGATCGCGCCGCTGCGCTATTTCAACGAGCGCGCGGGGTCGATCTATGCCGGATCGAACGAGATCCAGCGCAACATTCTCGCGAAGGCGGTGCTGGGGCTGTAGCGCAGCCTATCCCGCCCGCGTCATCTCCGCCGCATAGCGCGCGACATGCGCGTCGCGCGTTCCCAGGCGCTGCTCGATCGCGGTGGCGCGCTTGAAATAGTGGCCGACGCGCAGTTCCTCGGTCATCCCCATCGCGCCGTGGAGCTGCACCGCTTCTTGCCCGATCTGGCGGATCGCCTCGTTCGCGGTCGCCTTCGCGGCGGCGCTGGCGCGCGCGTCGCCGGGCTTCAGTGCCGCGAGCAATGCGGCCGCCGAAATCTGTTCGCGCAGCAGCAGCATGTCGACCATGCGGTGCTGGAGCGCCTGGAAGCTCGCCAGCGGCTGCCCGAACTGGCGGCGCTGCCGGGTGTAGACGAGCGTGTCGTCGAGCAGGACGCGCGCGAGCCCCGCCGCCTCGGCGCACAGCGCCGCGACCGCGGCCTCGACCGCGGCGGCGAGCGCCGCCTCGCCATCCTGGCCGGCGCCGATCTCGCTCGCGCGCGGCACCCACAGGCCGTCGAGCAGCAGGTCGGCGGCAGGCCCATCGTCGATCGTCAGATAGGCATGGAGCTTGTCGCACAGCGACGCCGCGGGCAGCAGGAACAGGCGGAGCCGCCCGCTCTCGTCACGCGCGGGGAGAATGATGTCGCTCGCTTCGGCGGCGAAGGGCACCGCGATCTTGCGCCCGGTCAGCGTCCAGCCGTCGGGCGCCGGCTCGGCGCGGGTGCGGATCGCGGCGATGGCGCCGCGCGTCTGCGGCTCCTCGATCGCGGTGACGACCAGCGCATCGCCGCGCACGATCGCGCCGACGCGCGCCTCTTCGCCCAGCGCGAGCAGCAATGTCGCCGACAGGATGTGGCAGTCGATGAAGGGGGTGACGGCAAGCGCCGCGCCCAGTTCCTCGGCGACGATCATCGCCGCGACGCGCCCGCCGCCGAAGCCGCCGATGCGTTCGGGAAGCGGCGCGGCGCCGACGCCGATCGCGGCATCGACCTCGCGCCATGCGGCGAGCTGCGCCTCGGCACCGCGCATTGCGCGCCGTTTCTCGAAGGGAAGCTGCTGCGCCAGAAAACGCGCGAGCGAGTCGCGCAGCAGCCGTTCTTCCTCGCTAAATTCCAGGTCCATGCCGCCGCCTATGCGCTGCACGACAAAAATTATCAAGTCTGATAATTTTTCACCAGCCCCGCGAGCAATGTCTCGACCGTATGCTGCCGATAGCGCGCGTGCAGATCGTCGTCGGCGTGGGGCTTCCCCTCGAACACCACCTGCAGCGTCAGCCGGTTCGAATAGAGGCCGTCGGCGGCGCCGATCGTGTTGAAGTAGAAGAGCTTGGGGTCGACGTCGCGGAATTCGCCCGCGGCGATGCCTTCCTCGATGATCCGCGCCTGCGCGCCCGCGATCTTTTTGAGCAGCTCGTCACCGATGTGCCGCACGCGCTCGGGCTCGGCGTCGCGGACCATATATTGGATCAGCCGGTTGAGGTAGGGGATGCGGTAATAGGTGTCGACGATGCCCTCCAGATGGATGCGCATCCGTGTCGTGGGGGTGACGTTCAGCCGGAACAGCGCGTCGAGTTGGCGGATCGCGCGCAGCACGTCGCGGTCGAGCAGCGCGGCGAGCATCCCTTCCTTGTCGCCGAAATAATAGCGGATCATGCCGTGGTTCACGCCGGCGCGCGCCGCGATCTCGACGATGCCCACGTCGATCTTGTCCTGTTCGCGCATCAGCGCGCTCGCCGCGTCGAGCAGGGCTTCGCGAATCGACCCCCGCGTCCGGCTTTCGGTTTTCTCGCTTGCGCTGGCCATCTTCGCTCCTTGCGCCCGACAGACCATCCCTCGCCCGAAATTGCAATTGCTGTTGCAATCTCTATCAGTGCTGATAACTATCACGACTGATAAGAATCGCAACGGGAGGGTTTGATGGACATGAACGGACGGTCGTTTCTGTTGGCGGGCATCGGGGTCGCGGCGCTGGCGGCCTCGCCGGCCCGTGCGCAGGACGCGAATGACGGTGGCGCCGCGGCGGCGGACGATGGCGTGATTGTGGTGACCGCGCAGCGCCGCGCCGAGGCGATCGACGATGTCGGTCTCGCGATCCAGGCCTTTTCGGGCGACACGCTGGAGAATCTGCGCGTGACCTCGACCGAGGATTTGCAGGCGGTGGTGCCCAGCCTCAACGTCTCGCGCGGCTATCAGGGGATTCCGATCTACACGCTGCGCGGCATCGGCTTCAACACGATCAACCTGTCGGCGACCTCGACCGTGGGCACCTATCAGGACGAGGTCGCGCTTGCCTATCCCTTCATGAACAGCGGGCCCATCTACGACCTCGAACGCGTCGAGGTGCTCAAGGGGCCGCAGGGCACGCTCTATGGCCGCAACACCACCGGCGGCCTCGTCAACTTCATCACCGCCAAGCCGAAGTTCGGCGAATTTTCGGGCGGAGTCACGGTCGAGGGCGGCAGCCAGCAGACGCTCAACAGCGAAGCCTTCCTCAACATCCCGCTCGGCGATGCGGTCGCGGCGCGCTTCGCCTTCCGCACCGAGGACAGCTGGGAGGGGTGGCAGCACAGCATCTCGCGCGACGAGAAGCTGGGCGAGGTTCATCGCTATGGCGGGCGCCTGACGCTGACGGCCGAGCCGGTCGACGGCATGAAGATCGAGATCGGCGGCAATATCTGGGTCAACAAGTCGGACACGCTCGCGGGGCAGGCGGTCGGCTTCACGCCGAACACCGACCCCGCCAGCGGCACGGTGTTCAGCCTGTTCAACGCAGCGGGCCTGCCGCAATATGTTGCCGCCAACGCAGGCGGCTGGGATTCGAACAGCGCCGACTGGGCGCCGCGTTCGGTGCGCGGGACCGATATCGGCATCGGCCCCGGCATCGACGGCCCGCTCCGGGAGGACAGCGACTTCGTCGGGCTGCGCGGCCTCATTCAGTTCGATCTCACCGACGACCTCAGCTTCATCTCGCTGACCGGCTACAACCGGGTCAAGCGCAACGCCAAATATGACTGGAGCGGCGCGCCCTATGAGATTCTGATCCAGCACGCCGAAGGCCGGATCGAGAGCATTTCTCAGGAGCTGCGCTTTCAGGGATCGACCGGCCCCGCCGACTGGGTGGTCGGCGGCTATTACGCCAACGACACGCTGACCGACACCAACCAGACCCTGCTCGGCCAGAACGCCAATGTCGGCGCGATCCGGGCGCTGATCGTCCAGCTTGGTCTCTTGAACACGCCGTTCAATTCGCCGGACTACACCGCCGCCGACGTCGCGCAATCCTTCCGCACCTATCGCGACCAGGCGGCGTTCGACACCGAGACATGGAGCCTGTTCGCGAGCGCCGACTGGCAGCTCGCCGAGACGCTGAAGGCGACCACCGGCGTCCGCTACACCAAGGACCGACAGGAATATGAAGGCTGCTCGCGCTCGATCGGCGATTCGATGCTGCCCAACGTCAACCTGTTCAACCGCGCCTTCTTCTTCCAGGTTTATGGCGTCTTCACCCCGCCGATCACCGCGAACCAGTGCAACACCTTCGACGTCGACACCGGCACCTTCGGGGCGGTCACCTCGACGCTGAAGGAGGATAATGTCGCGTGGCGTGGCGCGCTGACGTGGGAGCCGGGAGACGACGCGCTGCTCTATGCCTCGGTGTCGCGCGGTTACAAATCGGGATCGACCCCGGTCAACGCCGCGAACATCGCGACGCAGAACCGCCCGGCGCGGCAGGAACAGCTCACCGCCTATGAGGTCGGCACCAAGCTTGGCCTTGCCGACCGGCGGGTGCATCTCAACCTCGCGGCCTTCTATTACGACTATCGCGACAAGCAGCTCGCGGTCTACTTCGCCGACCCGATCTACACGACGCTGCTGCGCCTCGACAACATCCCCAAGTCGCGCGCCTACGGTCTCGACGGCGACGTCAGCCTCGACGTCACCGACAGCCTGAACCTCAGCGTCGCGGCGACCTGGCTCAAGACCGAGATCCAGGGCTATGTGGGGATCAACGCCGCGGGCCAGCCGTTCGACTTTGACGGCTTCGCCTTCCCCTACAGCCCCAAATTCTCGGGCGCCGCGACGATCACCTACGACGCCCCGGTCGGCGACCGGCTCGGCGTTCGGGCGATCCTCAACGGACGCTACCAGTCGAAGACCGGCAGCACGATCGAGGATTTCGCGCCGCTGCAGATCAAGGGTTATGGCATCCTCAACGCCAGCCTCGGTCTCTACAGTCAGGACGGCAAATGGGACGTGTCGATCTGGGGCAAGAATATCACCGACACCTATTACTGGATGTCGGCGGCGACCAACGCGAACACCGCGGTGCGCTTCCCCGGCCGCAGCCCAAGCTATGGCGTGACCGCGAAGTTCAACTTCTGACGGGCGGGCGGGCGGGCTTTGCCCGCCCGCTGCTTCGTAGCCTCAATGCGAGGCGCCCATCGACACCTGCTTGGGACGCGGCGCGCACCACACCGCGATCGCGGCGATCACGAACACGACCCCCGCCGCGAGGAAGAGGTGGAGCACTCCCAGCGTCGAGGCCTGCACCTCGACCATGCGGGTGACCGCGCCGCGCGCCTGCTCGAGGGTCAGCCCCGCCTGCTGGAGCCTGTCCATCGCGCCGCCAGTGTCGTTCATCGTCGCGACGAGCTGCGCGCGCGCCGAGGCGCTCGAATCGTCCCAGGCGGTGGTCGCGATCGCGGTGCCGACGGCGCCGCTCAGCGTGCGCAGGAAGCTCATTAGCCCCGCAGCATTGGTCTGGTCCTGCGCCGGCACGCTCGACAGCGCGAGCGCGGTCAGCCCGACGAAGAAGAAGGGCATGCCGATCCCCTGCAGGACATGCGGCCAGGCGAGAGTCCAATAATCGACGTCGGCGGTCCAGCCCGCGCGCAGGGTCGAGATGAAGGCCATCCAGAGGATGCCGGCGCTGATCGTCAGGCGGATGTCGACCTTGCCGATCGATCCCGCCGCGACCGGCGACAGCAGCACCGCGAACACCCCGAGCCAGGCGACGACGAACCCGGTGTCGGTCGCGGTATAGCCCGCGACCTGCTGTAGCCACAGTGGCGTCAGCACGACCTGCGCGAAGAAGGCGCCGAAGCCGAGCGATATGGCGAGCGTCGCGAAGCTGAAGCCGCGGAAGCGGAAGACGCGCAGGTCGACCACCGGATTGGCGTCGGTCAGTTCCCAGATGACGAAGGCGACGAAGCTGACCGCGGCGAGAATCGCGAGACCCACGATCCACGTCGAGCCGAACCAGTCATGCTCGCGTCCGGTGTCGAGCATGATCTGGAAGGCGCCGACCGAGACGACGAGCAGGACGAGGCCGACCGTGTCGATGCGCGCCTTGACGCGCTTCGTCTCGAACCCGCCGAGCATGCTCCCCACCCCGAAGGCGCAGATCGCGACGACCGGAAGGTTGATGAAGAAGATCCACGGCCAGCTCCAATTGTCGCTGATCACGCCGCCGAGGATCGGCCCGAGGATCGGCGCGGTGGTCGTGGTCATCGCCCAGATGGCGAGCCCGACCCCGGCCTTTTCCTTGGGAAAGATACGCAGCAGCAGGATCTGCGACAGCGGCATCAGCGGCCCGCCCGACAGGCCCTGCAGGACGCGGAAGAGGATCAGCGCGTCGAGCGTGCGCGACACGCCGCACAGGAAGGAGAAGAGGCCGAAGCCCGCGATCGAGATCAGGAACCAGCGCACCGTGCCGAAGCGCGCGGCGAGCCAGCCGGTGAGCGGCACGCTGATCGCGTCGGCGACCGCATAGCTGGTGATCACCCACGTCCCCTGCGTCGGCGACACCGCGAGACCGCCCGCGATATGCGGCACCGACACATTGGCGATGGTGGTGTCGAGCACCACGACGAAATTGGCGAGCGCGAGCGCGAAGGCCGCGGCGATCAGCCGCATGCCCGAGAGCGGTTGCGGCTCCGCGGGAAGGGTCGAGGCGGCGGCGCTGGCCATCGCGTCCTACCGGCCACGCGTGTCGATGGTCGCTTCCATCGACAGGCCGACGCGCAGCGGGTGCGCCTTCAATTCCCTGGGGTCGAGCGCGATGCGCACCGGCAGGCGCTGTACCACCTTCACCCAATTGCCCGTGGCATTCTGCGCGGGGATCAGCGAGAAGGCGGCGCCCGTGCCGCCGGCGATGCCGACGACCTTGCCGTGATAGACGACGTCGCCGCCATAATAGTCGGAGGTCAGCTCGACCGGCTGGCCGACGCGGATCTTCCTGAACTGGCTTTCCTTGTAATTGGCGTCGACATAGGCGGTGGCGATCGGCACGATCACCATGATCGGGGCGCCGGCGGCGATCCGCTGGCCGACCTGCACCTGCTTGTTGGTGACGATGCCGTCGACCGGTGCGCGGATCACCGTGCGTGCAAGGTCGAGCTTCGCCTTGTCGAGCCGGGCTTCCGCCGCCGCGACGTCGGGGGCGGTGTCGATCGTCGTGCCGCGCACGACTGCCTCAGCGGCACCGAGATCGCCCGCGGCCGAGCCGCGCGTCGCTTGCGCCGAAGTGACCCCCGCCGCGGCGAGGTCGCGCGCCGCCTGCGCCTGCTTGAGGCTCGCGCGCGCCGCGGTCAGTTCCTCGCCCGATACCGCGCCGGTGCCGGCGATGCTCTCGCGCCGCGCCAGCTCGGCGCGGGCGCGCTCGACCGTCACGTCGGCGTCGCGCAGCCGCGCCTCAGCCTGCGCAATCTCTGCCCCGCGCGCCGCGACGCGCGAGCGCGCGGCATCGGCGGTCGCATCGGCCTGGCCGTAGCGCTGGCGCGCCTGGCGCAGCGCCGCCTCGGCATCGGCGAGCGCAATGCGCTGGTCGGCGTCGTCGAGAATGATCAGGATATCGCCCTTCTTCACCGCCTGCGTGCCGCTGACGCGCACCTCCTCGACGGGGCCCGAGACGAGCGCGGTGACCGCGGCGCTGTCGGCGCCGACATAGGCGTTGTCGGTCGACACGCGGCCCGCCTGGGTCAGGAAATACCAGAGGCCCCACAGCGTCGCGATCGTGACGACCGTGATCGCGAGGATGCGGAGCAGCTTCTTGCGCTTCGCCAGCCGCGCCTCCTTCGCCTCGTCGCTTTCGGGCGTTTCCGGGGGAGGGGTGGGGGCGGCCGTAGCCTTGTCGTCGGCCATCGTCATTCTCCTGTTGCGGTCGGGGCCCGATAGCCGCCGCCGAGCGCGCGGATCAGGGCGATGTCGAGCGCGCGCTGGCGCGCCGTCAGATCGGCGACCGAGCGGCTCAGCGCGACCATGCTGTCTTCGGCGGTGAGCTGGGCGAGCTGGTTGTCGAGGCCGGCGCGGTAGCGAAGCCCGGCGAGCTTGGCCGCGTTGGCGGCGGCGGCGAGCGCGGTGCGGCGTTCGCCAAGCTGGCGCGCCGTCGCGGCGCGGCTCGCGACGATGTCGGCGACATCGCGCAGCGCGGCGACCAGCGTGCCGTCGTAGCGCGCGACCGCGGCATCATAATCGGCGCGCGCGCCGCGATAGCGGCCCTCGATGCGCCCGCCTTCGAAGATCGGCAGGCTGATCGCGGCGCCGCCATTGCCATATTTGGACCCGGCGTCGAACAGATTGCCGAGCCCCAGCGACTGGAAGCCGATCAGCGCCGACAGGCTGATGTTCGGATAATAATCGGCGCGCGCGACGTCGATGCGCTTCGCGGCCGCCTCGGCGCGCAGCCGCGCCGCGACGATATCGGGACGCCGCCCGATCAGCTCGATCCCCGCGCCGGCGGGGAGGTCGACCGCGGGAGCGGCGAGGGTCGGCCGCGCGATCGACCGCCCGCGGTCGGGGCCCGCGCCGACGAGCGCGGCGATCCGGTTGCGGGTCAGCGCGATCGCCTCCTCGAGCGCGGCGATGTCGCCGCGTGCCGAGGCGGCGCGGCTGTCGGCCTGGCTGGCGCTCGCCTGATTGTCGAGCCCCGCGCGGGTGCGGTCGGCGGACAGCTGCGCGCTCGCGCCGCGTACGCGCAGCGCTTCCCGGGCGACGTCGAGCGCCTCATATTGGCCCGCGAGGTCGGCATATGCGGCGGCGATGCCGGTGGTCAGCATCAGCCGCGCCTGCGCCGCATCGACGCGCGCCGCCTCGGCTTCGGAGGTCGCGGCGGCGAGTGCGGCGCGGTTCCGGCCCCACAGGTCGAGGTCGAAGGAAAAGGTCGCGGCGACATGGCCGGTGTCCTGAATGCCGTCGGGGACGAACTGCGGCGGGATGCCCATCGTCTTGCTCTGCTGGACGCCCCCCGCGCCGGCTTCGGCGCCGACGCGCGGGAGCAGCGCGGCGCCCGCCTGCTGCGCCAGCGCCTCGGCGGCGCGGACGCGGGCGGCGGCGGCGGTGATGTCGGGCGACCCCGCGAGCCCTTCGGCGATCAGCGTGTCCAGCTGCGGGTCGCCCCACGCCTGCCACCAGCCCCCGACCGGCCATGCCCCCGCCGCGTCGGCGAAGCTTGCGTCGGACGCGAGCGATTCGGGCGCCGCGGGCATTGGCCTGGGCCCCAGATCGGGCGCGGCGCAGCCCGCGATCAGGCTGAGAAGCGCGGTTGTCGTCACAATGAAACGGGGCATGGCATCCAACGATACTAGCTGGTATCATGCGGCCAATAGCGTCAGGAGATGGGTTGTCAATCGAAATGATACCAGTCAGTACGGTTTCCGGGGATGATGCCGCCGCGGTGCGGCGCAAGGCTTTTGTCGATGCGGCGCGCGAGGCTTTTCTCGCCAACGGCTATGCCGGCACGACCATGTCGTCGATCGCGGGCAAGGTGGGCGGGTCGAAGACGACGCTGTGGACCTATTTCCCCTCGAAAGAGGCGCTGTTCGAGGCGGTCGTCGACGATATCGTCCAATATTATGGCGCCGCGCTCCAGGTCGAGCTGCCAGTCGACGAGGCGGTGCTTCCGGTGCTCCGCCGCTTTTGCCAGGTGCTGATCACCACGCTGACCTCGGATCCGCTGCTCGCGCTCTACCAGCTCGTGGTCGGCGAGGCGCGGCGCTTCCCGCATCTGGCCGAGACTTTCTATGATCGCGGCCCGCGCCGCGGCAAGGCGCGGCTCGCGGTATGGGTGGCGGAAAAGATGGCGCGCGGCGAGCTGCGCCATGGCGATCCGCTGCAGGCGGTCTATCAGCTCGCCGGACTTTGCCAATCGGGGCTCTACCAGTTCACTTTGCTCAACCTGCCCGAGGCGCGGCGTGCCGACCGCGCGCGGCTTTCGGGCGAGATCGACGCCGCGCTCGACACTTTCTACCGCGCCTGGGGGCCGGAAGGCTGATCAGTCGCCGCGCAGTGCCACGAGATCGGCGGGCGAATTGAGGTTGGCGAGCGGCATGCCGGCTTCGATGCCCTCCATCCCCGCCTGCGCCGCCCAGCGCCGGACGGCGCCGTCGCCACCCTCGGCCAGATGGCGCGTCAAGGCTTCGGCGAGCGAGGCGGGCCAGCAGCCGACGATCGGCGCTTCGATCAGATAGCGGCCGGGGCCGGGGCGGCAGAGGCGGTCGAGCAGCGCGTCGTCGATCCGCGGCATGTCGCAGCCGAGCGACAGCACCGCATCATGCCCGGCCCCGGCGGCATGATGAAGCGCCGCGCACAGGCCTCCGAGCGGGCCAAGCCCCGGCGCCGGACGGTCGGGCAGATGGGGCAGCGCAAGGGGGCTCGCGGTCCGGCCGCAGACGACCACCTCGTCGGCATGGCGCTCGAGGATCGCCGCGACATGGGCGATCAATGGCCGTCCGTCCCAGACCGCGAGCGCCTTGTCGCTGCCGAAGCGCCGCGACTGCCCGCCGGCCAGGATGGCACCGAGCCGCGTCATGCCCGCCGCGCCGTGGGGTTAAAAAATAATTTACCCCGCCGCCTGGCCCCGCCGCAGGGCGCGCGAGACCGTCCCGCACCGCCGCTTACCGCGGTGCGCGGCGGGTCTGCGATGCCGTTCCGTGCGCGAATCACTTACCACCCCAACTTGATTTCGACCCCTGATGCTCTATTCCCTGCCGCGTGCAAGGTGACCCTGACAATTATATCAGTCTCCTTTCTGCCGCGCAGATCGAAACGTTGCGCCATGTTTTCGAGCACAAAAATTCCAAGGAAATCGCCCGGATCATGAACGTCTCGCCGCATACGGTCGACGAGCGCGTCCGGCGTTCGATAAAAAAACTCAATGTTTCCAATCGAGTGGATGCTGCCCGCTTGCTGGCGAGTAACGGTGTCTTCGACCATGTTACCCCCTATCAGCCATTGAGATATCAATTGGCCGAGCTAGGCGAGGCGCCCCCCGCCGCCGATGCGGAAGCGGGGCGCAGTTCGTTGCGGCGGGTCTTCGATATCGGCCTGCCCTTTCCGACCGCATCCCAGCCGACCAACCGGCATGGGTTGATGGAACGGATCGTCTGGCCGATTCTGATCGCACTCGCGACCATTTTGGCCTTCTCCGCCCTCTATTCGATCCTTGTCGGGCTCGGTCGGGTTTTGACCTGAATGTTCGAACCGAATGCTGCGGGGGGGAAACCGGTGGCATTCCTTTGCAAGGACCAGAGACTATGCTGAACCAACGTGTTTCCGCAGCAAAGAAGATCGCCACCGGGCTGCACCGGGCCGAAGATGCCATAGACGAGACGATGATCCGCATCGCGGAGCTGGCTGCGACGCTGCCCGCCGCGCGCCGCGACACCAATATGTCGGCGATCGTCGGCCAGGATGCGGTGGCGAAGGTCGCCAACGCCCTCGCCGCCGCCGGCGAAGTCCGCCAGCTCCTCACCGACGCGCATCTGGCGCTGAGCGTGACGCAGAAGGAGGTCGGGCTCGGCGCGCGCATGTTCGGCGCCGGCGTCAAGCCTCCTGCGGGCCGCCTCGCCGAGACCGGCAGCAACGATGGCGCCGCCGCGCCTGCGTTCGCTCGGGTATCGTAAGGGCCGACGATCGCATGTGGACCGTGGCGATCTATTATGGCGTGTTGCTGCTCACGGTGGCCGTCGCGGTGCGCCGCGGCGGACCGCTCGAGAAATGGGCGGCGTTCACGGCGCTGATCGCCTCGGTCTGCACAACAATCATGTCGCCTTCCCCGCAATGGACCGACATCGAGGTCAATATCTTCGCCATCGATCTGGTGACGCTCGCCAGCTTCTGGTTTCTCGCCCTTCGGACGCAGCGCTTCTGGCCCTACTGGATTACCGGCTGGCAGCTCATCGCGATCTTCGGGCACCTCCAGAAGCTGATGTTCGCGGAGATATTGGCGCGCCCCTACGCGCTCCTCTCGATGTATATTTCCTACCCGATCCTGCTCGTGATTCTCTATGCATCGAGCTCGGCAGGGCGTAGGGGCGACGTCGGAGCGTGAAGAAATCGCGCCCAGGGGGTCACACATGCAGCAATTTTCGAATCTCGAGATTTCCGAGATCAAGTCGCGGATCGACCAGATCCAGCAACTGCTCGGCAGCCGCGAAAGCGACGCGCTCGCCGAGCGAAGCGCCGATCGCCCGGCCGCGTCGCCGCCCGAGCTGGTCGACCGGATCGCGTTCAACATCCAGATGCGGCGAATCCGCAAAAGCCATTTCGCCGGGGCCCAGATGGCGGGCGCCAACTGGGACATGATGCTCGACCTGATGCTCGCGCGCGCCCACGGCCGCCTGCTCAGCGCGAGCGACCTCGCGACCGGTGCCGACGTTCCCTTGTCGTCGGGCCTCAGGATGATCGCGGCGCTCGAACAGCAGGGCTATGTCCGGCGCACGACCGACGAGAAGGATCGCCGCCGCTCGATCGTCCGGCTGACCGATGAGGGCGCGGCGCGGATGATGGCCTATTTCGACGCGGTGAATAACGCCTGGGTGGACCGGCAGCGCCGCGCGGCGTGATGGCCTGAAGACGTTGCGGCACCGGCCGGCGCCGCCTCCATCATTCCGTCATCGCGCGCATCATCGTCTCGATCCGCGCCATCGCATCGCGCTTGATCTGGCACACGCGCGCCGCGCTGACGTCGAGGGTGACGCCGATCTCCTGCAGGTTCAGCTCCTCGAAGAAATAGAGCTGGAGCACCAGCTGCTCGCGTTCGGGAAGCTCCGCGATGCAGGCCTTGAGCGCCGCGAGCGTGCTTTCGCGCTCGCAGGCGTCGCCCGCATCCACCGCGTCGGCGACCAGAAAGGCGCCGCCGTCGGTCAGCGCGTCGAGCGAGGTCGAGCGGCCATAGGTCGCGTTCTTTTCGAGCGCGAAATATTCCTCCGCCGACAGGCCGAAGGCTTCGGCCATTTCGGCTGCGGTCGGCGCGCGCATCAGATGCTGTTCGAGCGTGTGGCGCACCGATTGCAGGCGCTTGCCCGCGACCATCGCCGAACGGCCGACGTCGGCCTCGCGGCGCAACTGGTCGATCATCGCGCCGCGAATCCGCGTCGAGGCATAGGTGGCGAAAGCATAGCCGCGCTCTTCATAATGGCGGCTCGCCTCGATCAGGGCGATCAGCCCGGTCTGGATCAGGTCGTCGAGCTCGCTCGTCCGCGACACGCGCGAAAACACCTGCCACGCGATCTTGCGCACCAGCGGCGCATGCTCCTCGACCAGCGATTCGACGCTCTCGCCATAGCCGTGCGCGCGGAGCGCATGCGCGGCATGGAGGGCGGGAGCGCCCGCGCCGAACTGTTCGGCAGGCTCAAATCTCATGCGGCTGGTCCTTCATCTGATCGGCAGGCTCGTGCGACAGGCGCGCGGGTTCGGCGCCGATCGTCGCGACGATCTCGGTCGCCTTGTTGGCGGGGATTTCGAGGTAGGAGATGACCGCGACGTCGGGGAAACTCGCGCGCACCAGCCGCGACAGCGCCGGGCGGCAGATCGGCGAGGCGACGAGCGCGAAGCTGCGCGTCGAGAGGAGCAAGGGCTCGACCGCCTGGCCGATCTCGCCGAGGATTTTCATCGCCATGCCGTGCTCGAACGGCCATTCGGCGCCCGGATTGGCGCGCACCGCCTGATTGAGCAGCATCTCGACCTCGGGATTGAAGGTGACGACGGGGAGCGGCATGCGCGCGGGCACGATCGTCTGGACGATCAGCGCCCCGATGCGCTGGCGCACCGCCTCGACCAGTTCGACATCGCCGAGCTGCTGGCCCGACAGCGTCACCATCGCCTCGGCGATCTTGCGGAAATCGCGCAGCGGCACCCGCTCCTCGAGCAAGGTGCGGCAGAGGCCCGCGACGCGCGGCAGCGCATAGCCCTGCGGGCTCAGATTCTGGGCGAGCTGCGGATAGTGGAGCTTCAGATGGTCGATCAGCGCCTGCGCGTCGTCGAGCCCGAACAGCTCCGACGCCGAGGCGATGATGCTGTTGTTGAGGTGGGTGGCGACGACCGTCGCGGGATCGACGACGGTATAGCCCGCGGCGATCGCGTCGTTCTGGCCGCCCTTCGGGATCCACAGCGCGTCGAGCCCGAAGGTGGGGTCCTTGCACGGCCGTCCGCTGACCGGGCTGAGAAGGTCGCCCGAATCGAGCGCGAGCATCTCGTTCGGGAAGATTTCATCCTCGCCGACGATCACTCCGGCGACCGAGATGCGATAGGCGTTGCCGGGCAGCGACAGATCGTCGGCGACCTTCACCGCGGGGATGACGAAGCCGAGCTCTTTCGACAATTGCTTGCGGATGCCGGTGATGCGTCCCATCAGCGGCGCGCCCTTGCGCTCGTCGACCAGCGCGACGAGCGCATAGCCGATCTCGAGCTGGCACGGGCTCGCCTCGCTGACGTCGGCCCATTCGATATGGTGCGGGTCGGCGGCGGGCGCGGCGGGCGGCGCCGCGGCTTCGGCCTCGGCGGCGGCGCGGCGCATCTGCCAGCCGAGCGCGAAGGCCAGCGTGGCGGCGGGCAGGATCAGCATCTGCGGCATCGCGGGGACGAGGCCGAGGACGAAGAGGATGCCGCCGACCGCCATCCAGACGTGCGGCGAGGCGAACTGGCTGCCGATCTGACCCGACAGGTCGAGCGGCGAATTGACCCGGGTGACGATCGCCGCGGCGGCGATCGACAGCAGCAGCGCCGGGATCTGCGCGACGAGCGCGTCGCCGATCGCGAGCGTGACATAGGTGCTGCCGGCCTCGGAGAAGGAGAGGCCGTGGCTCGCCATGCCGAGGATCAGCCCGCCGACGATATTGACGAACAGGATCAGCAGGCCCGCGACCGCGTCGCCCTTCACGAATTTCGAGGCGCCGTCCATCGAGCCGTAGAAGTCGGCCTCGGTCGCCACTTCCTGGCGCCGCGCCTTCGCCTCTTCGGGGGTCAGCAACCCGGCGTTGAGGTCGGCGTCGATCGCCATCTGCTTGCCTGGCAGCGCGTCGAGGGTGAAGCGCGCCGACACTTCGGAGACGCGCCCGGCGCCCTTGGTGATGACGACGAGGTTGATGATCATCAGCACGACGAAGACGAACAGCCCGACGACATAGTCGCCGCCGATCAGCACCTGGCCGAACGCCTCGATGACATGGCCCGCCGACGCGGTGCCTTCATGCCCGTGGACGAGCACGACGCGCGTCGAGGCGACGTTGAGCGCGAGGCGGAACAAGGTCGCGAGCAGCAGCACGGTCGGAAAGGCCGAAAAATCGAGCGGCTTCGACGCCGACAGCGCGACCATCAGGATCGCGAGGCTGATCATGATGTTGCCGACGAAGCTGATGTCGAGAATCGTCGGCGAGACCGGGATCACCATCAGCGCGACGAGGATGAGCATCCCCGCCGGCAGCGCGGCGGCGCCGACCATACGGCCGATCCGGCGGAGGTCGAGCGCGGGCGTCATGCGCCGCCACCCAGCGCCGCGAGCCGCTGATAGGCCTGGGCGGCAAAGCCCATCGACAGGGTTTTCGGCATCGGCTGGATTTCCATCATCTGGAGCGGCGGACGTCCGCCGCCGTTCGCGCCCGAGACGCTCGCCATCCGGGCGTGCCAGCGGCTTTCGGCGGCGGGGGAATAGGCGGCGGCGTCGATCGTGCCGCCGCCTTCGGAGAGCTTGGCGGCGAAGCGCGCGCGGATCTCGCCGAGGCTGCGCATGCTGCCGTCGGCGGCGTAGAAGATGGGGCGGTTCGCCGCCGCCGCTTCGGGCAGCATCGCCGCGCCGGGCTGGTCCGGGTTCGCCTCCCAGCCGGCGAGGAAGCGCGTCGCGCCGCCGCTGCCGAGGAAATGGGCGAGATAGAGGTCGACCGGCTCCATCGCGCGGCCGAAGCGCCCTTCGAGCGCGGCGCGATTGTCGGCCGTCAGCGCCGCCGCCATGCTCGACGCCGCGGCGGGATCGTCGCGAAGACCGAGGATCTGCGCGCGCAGCGCCGGGTCCGCGACCGACAGCCGCCCCGACGCGTCGCGATCGATCGCTCCCGCCGCCCAGCCGAGCCCGTGCGCGGCGCCGTGGCGCTGCAGCGTCGCGAGCCAGGTCTGGCGGGTGAACTGGAACAGTCCGCGCGCCGACGAGGTCGGCGCCTGCGCGCTGGGGTTGAAGCGGCTTTCGACGCGCGCGACGTCGACCAGATAGTCGAAATCGATCCCGGTGCGCGCCGACGCGTCCTGCACCGCCGCCATCACGGGGGCGGCGCCGGGGGCCTGGGGCACGAAGGGGTTGATCGCAGTCATATCGTTGGTTCCGCTGGTTCGCGAAACCAAAAGCAATCATCGTGCCACTTTCGGGAAAGTGTCTCTTAAGCGATCTTTGTCAGTAGCTTAATGCAGCGCCCCGCGGTGCCACGCCGCGTAGGGCATGGTTCCTGTCAATCCGCTGACGCGTCCAGTCCTTGAGCACATTGACGCGGATCGCCGCGGCTTCGAGCTGCTTGAGCACATGGCCGATCAGCACACGCGCGCGCGCTTCGCTGCCCGGCGGGATCGCGGCGCCGCGGAACAGGATGACCGCGGTCGCGAGCGCTTCGGACGCGGCGATGATCGCCCCGGCGTCCTGCCCGTCGAGCGCGGCGACGAGCGCGTCGAGCCGCGCCTGCATCTCGTCCATCTGCATCAGCATGCGGGGCTACCCCGGTGAAAGTCGAGCATCGCGCGCGCGGTGGCTTCGGCGTCGACGCGATAGCTTCCCGACGCGATCGCGGTGCGCAGGCTTGCGACGCGCGCCGTGTCGACCGGCGGACCCTGGTCGGCGATCGTCCGGGTCAGGCCGATCAGGCGCGCGGCGGGTTCGGCTTCGGCGGCGGGCGGCATCGTGGCGGCGGCGGGCGCGGCACTCGCCGATCCGGCGCCGATCTTGCGCACGGTCACGGCGCGCATCACGCCCCCGACCTGCGATCCGATCTTGCTGTCACCCGACATTTTCGGCCTCCATCCTCGCGCCGTCAGAAAAGCGACGGGTCCGTATGGAGGGATTTAACGGCGGGGCGGTGAGGGGATTAAGCGGGGAGGACGGAAAATTTTCGGGAAGGAAAGAAGGCGGCGTCGGAAAGCCGACGGCCGCCCTATGGTGCGGCTCAGTCCTCGATCCGCGCTCGGCCGGGGCCGGTGACGACCGCGCTCAGGCTGCTGCGGTTGCCGTCGCCGCGCAGCGCGATCGTGTCGCCGACGCGCCCGTCCTCCGACGCGACGGCGCTATAGTTGATCGCGAAGCTTTCGGTCTCGATCGACACGCGGACATTGTCGCCGCGGCGGATCACCGGCGCGGCGGGACGGGCCGGGCTCGCGGCTACGAAGCCGGGGACGGCACCCGCGCCGCCGGTCATCGGCACGCGCACGCGCCAGCCGAGCGAGGCGCAGCGCACCGCGAGCGTCTGACTGTCGATCGCGGTGATCGCCGCCTGTTCGGGGCAGCGCTGGAGCTTGATGCGGCGGTCGATGGGGGCCGCGGTGCGGCCCATCGCGCTCGCCACCGTCGCGGTGAGCGCGTCGATCGCCTGCCAGTCCTCGCTCGCCTGCTGGGCATGGGCGGGGGGAACGCAAAGCGCAAAACCGGCGAGGCCGGCGATTAGCCTGATCGTCATGGTCCATCTCCTGTTGGTCCAAAATGGTTGCGGGCAGGGGTGCAGGATGCGTGCCAAGCGGCGTTTCGGGCGCGTTGGCGCGCGGGATACGGGGGCGTCGTCAATCTTTTGACGAGCGGCCGGGGTGACGCGTGAAGCCCCCGCCTCGTTTCGGGACAAGGTGCTGAAAACTCAACGCTAAACCGATTTGGCACGGCGATTGCATCATGTCCTTCGTGATTTTTTCCGCGCGTCTCGCGCCGGCGACCCGCCGGCCGGGACGGCGGCGAAAGGAAGGAATGGACATGGCATCCGAAAAGCTCTTCGGCCTGCACGCGACGGCGCTCCAGCTGCGCAGCCAGCGGATGATGATGCTCGCCTCGAACATCGCCAATGCCGCCACGCCGAACTACAAGGCGCGCGACCTCGACTTCTCGAAGGCGCTCGAACTCGCGCAGGATGGCGGTTCGACCGACGCCGCGATCCAGTATCGTGTCCCCGTCCAGTCGTCGCTCGACGGCAACACGGTCGAAATGGCGACCGAACAGACCGCCTTTGCCGAAAACGCGCTCGCCTACCGCTCCAGCCTCGCCTTCCTGCAGGGCCGGATCGGCACGCTGACGCGCGCGCTCAAGGGCGAATGACGATGGCCAATCTCTCGATCTTCGACATCAGCGGGCGCGCCATGTCGGCGCAGCTCGTCCGCCTCAACACCACCGCGTCGAACCTCGCCAACGCCGGCACCGTCGCGGGCAGCGAGGCGGGCGCCTATCGCTCGATGAAGCCGGTGTTCCGCACCGTGATGGACGGCGCCGGTCGCGCGACGGTCGCGGTCGACCAGGTTGTGACCTCGAAGATGGCGCCCTCGAAGCGGCACGATCCCGATAATCCGCTCGCCGACGCCGACGGCAATGTCTGGGAAGCCGCGGTCGATAGCGCCGCCGAGCTGGTCGAGATGGTCGAGACGTCGCGCCAGTATCAGAACAATGTCCAGGTCCTCGACACCGCAAAGGGCCTGATCAACGAAACGCTGCGGTTGGGGCAATAATCATGGCGATCAATGCGATAAACGGCGGCTCGACCGCCCCGACGACGGCGAGCGTGCAGCAGATGGGGCAGGGCGATTTCCTGCGCCTGATGACCGCGCAGCTCAGCCAGCAGGACCCGTTCAACCCGGTCGATAACCAGCAGATGGTGGCGCAGATGGCGCAATTCTCCAGCCTCGCCGGCATTTCGGAGACCAACACCACGCTCCAGCAGATTTCCGACCAGCTTCAGGCGCAGACCGCGCTGCTCGAGGAGATCCGCGCCAACACCCCGGCGACGCCGGCCACCGCATCCACCCAGGAAGGATAGTCCCATGTCATTCTACACATCGCTTTCGGGCCTCAAGGGCGCCCAGACCGAAATGTCGGTCATCTCGAACAATATCGCCAACGCCGGCTCGATCGGCTTCAAGCGCAGCACCGCCCAGTTCGGCGACATCTTCGCCTCGTCGCCCAACCAGTCGACGCGCACGGTCGCGGGACAGGGCACGCGCCTCAACGGCATCACCCAGCAGTTCACGCAAGGGTCGTATGAAACGAGCGAGAAGACGCTCGACATGGCGATCGTCGGCGAGGGCTTTTTCGTCGTCAAGGGCGCCCCACCCTCGAACGCGGTCACCTATTCGCGCAATGGCGCCTTCACTCCGCTCGAGGACGGCCGCGTCGTCGACACGACGGGCTCGACCCTGCAGCTGCTTCCGGTCGACGCCGACGGCAATGTCACCGACCGCACGCTCGGCGCCAGCTTCGACCTGGTGATCCCCAAGGCGTCGCCCGACAATCCCGATGCCGCGCTCGTCAATGTTTCGGTCGGCACCGACGGCCTGGTCACCGCGACCTTCGCCGACGGGTCGGGCCAGACGCTCGGCAAGGTCGCGATGGCATCCTTCCCGGCCACCGAAGGGCTGCGCCCGATCGGCGACGCGCATTGGCAGTCGACCGGCGAAAGCGGCCAGCCGGTCATCGATTCGCCGGGCAGCGGCGCGATGGGCGCGGTGCGTTCGGGCGCGATCGAGCGCTCGAACGTCGACATCACCGAGGAACTGGTGATGCTGATCGCGGCGCAGCGCAACTTCCAGGCCAATGCCAAGGCGATCGAGGGTGCGTCGCAGCTGACCCAGACCGTCATCAACATGAACTGATCGGCGTTTCGCCGCCTGCCTGGAGCCAAGCCATGGACCGCGTCATCTATACCAGCCTCACCGCGATGCGGGGCAGCATGGCCCGGCAGACGGCGATCGCCAACAATCTCGCCAACGTCAACACGCCGGGCTTCCGCGGCGAAATCGCCGAGGCGCAGACGATCTGGCTGCAGGGCAGCGGGGTCGGCGGGCGCGCGGTGTCGTCGGAGGAAGTGATCGGGGCCGACATGCGTAGCGGCACCATCGCCGCGACGGGGCGCGACCTCGACGTCGCGATGCGCGGCGACGCGATGCTCGTCGTCCAGGCGCCGAACGGCGAAGAGGGCTACACAAGGCGCGGCGACCTGCAGGTCGCGGCATCGGGCCTCCTCACCACCGGCGACGGCCACCCCGTCCAGGGCGCGCAGGGCCCGATCACCATCCCCGCCGCCGACGCGATCAAGATAGACGAAGAGGGGCGCGTCTGGGTCGTGCCCGCGGGCGGCGACCCCGAGAATCCCCAGCAGGTCGATCGGCTGCGCATCGCGAGCACCGCGGGATCGGACATCGTCAAGGGGCTCGACGGGCTGTTCCGCGTGCGCAACGGCGGCATCCTGCCCGACGATCCCGAGGCGCGGCTCGTCACCCGTTCGCTCGAAGGCTCGAACGTCACCGCGACCACCGCGCTCGTCGAGATGATCGAGGCGAGCAAGAGCTGGGATTCGCAACTCAAGCTGATCGGCGACGCACGCGACATGGACAGCGCGACCGCCAATCTGATGCAGCTGCCCCGTTAAGGAGAGTATCAATGAGCTTCGGTGCCTTGCACGTCGCGCGAACCGGCCTGGATGCCCAGAGCTTCCGGATGCAGGTGATCGCGAACAACCTCGCCAACGTGAACACCACGGGCTTCAAGCGCGATCGCGCCAATTTCGAGACGCTGTCGTATCAGATGATGACCCAGCCGGGGGCGACCTCGGCCGCCGACAACCGCTACGCGACCGGGCTCAACCTCGGCACCGGCGTCGAGCTGGCGGGCACGTCGCGCATCGACACGCAGGGGTCGTTCGCGGCCACCGGCAACGCGCTCGACATGGCGATCGACGGCGCCGGCTTCTTTCAGGTGCAGATGCCGGACGGGCGCATCGGCTATACCCGCGCGGGCAATTTCGACCGTGCGCCTGACGGCACGATCGTGACCTCCGACGGCAAGCCGCTGATCCCGCAGATCCAGGTGCCCGAGGACGCGACCGGCCTGTCGGTCGGCGTCGACGGCACCGTCTCGGCGACCGTGCCCGGCCAGTCCGACGCGGTTCAGCTTGGCCGCATCGAACTCGCGCGCTTCGCCAACCCCGCCGGGATGCAGGCGATCGGCGACAATATGCTCGTCGAAACCGCCGCCTCGGGCGCGCCGCAGGTCGGCGCCGCGGGCGAGGAGGGGCGCGGGTCCTTGCGCGGCGGGATGCTCGAGGGATCGAACGTCAACGTCGTCGAGGAGCTCGTCGACATGATCGAGACCCAGCGCGCCTATGAGGTCAATTCGAAGATGATCCAGGCCACCGACGAGATGATGAAAAATGCGACGCAGACTCTCTAGCGCGCTGATCCTCGCGCTCGCCGCCGCGCCCGTCGGCGCCGCCGCGAAGGACGAGGTTCCCGACGACGCCTTCGCCGCGACCGCGCCCGCCCCGCAGGCGCCGCCGCCGGCGAACGGCGCGATCTTTCAGGGCGGCTATGTCGCGCTGACCTCGGGCGGCCGCGCCGGGCGGGTCGGCGACATCGTCACCATCCAGCTCGTCGAGCGCACCATCGCGTCGAAGAGCAACGCCGCGAGCACCCAGCGCGGCGGCAGCCTCGGCCTCACCCCGCCGAGCACCGGCCCGCTCTCGCTGTTCAGTCCGAGCGACATCGGCATGGGCGGCAGCAACGAATTCAAGGGCAAGGGCGAAGCGTCGCAGTCGAACCAGCTCGCGGGCGAGATCAGCGTGACGATCGCCGAGGTTTATCCGAACGGCACGATGCTGGTGAAGGGCGAGAAGCTGCTCACCCTCAACCGCGGCGACGAGCGCGTCCAGATCTCGGGCCTGATCCGCGCGATCGACATCGGCCCCGACAACCGCGTCGCGTCGACGCGCGTGGCCGATGCCAACATCCGCTACGTCGGCAAGGGCGAGATCGCCCGCGCCAGCCGCCAGGGCTGGCTGCAGCGATTCTTCTCCATCATCAGCCCCTTCTGACGCTTTCGAGGATCCCTATCGTGACCCAGCGTTCCTTCCTTCTCGCCTTCCTCGCCCTGCTGGTCGCCAGCCTCGGCCTCGCCGCGCCCGTATCGGCGGCGCGGATCAAGGACATGGGCCAGTTCCAGGGCATGCGCGCGAACCAGCTCACCGGCTATGGCATCGTCGTCGGGCTCGCGGGCACCGGCGACGACAGCCTCGACTATGCGACGCTGGGCATGAAGGGCGCGGTGTCGCGCTTTGGGCTGACCTTGCCGCCGGGGGTCAACCCCGCGCTCAAGAACGCCGCGGCGGTGATGATCACCGCCGAGCTTCCCGCGTTCGCGAAGCCCGGCCAGCGCCTCGACATCACCGTCTCGGCGATCGGCAAGGCGAAAAGCCTGCGCGGCGGCACCCTCGTGCTCGCGCCGCTCTATGGCGCCGACGGACAGATCTACGCGATGGCGCAGGGCAATCTCGTCATCGGCGGGCTCGGCGTCGACGCCGCCGACGGGTCGAAGCTGACCGTCAACGTGCCGTCGAGCGGCCGCATCGCGAACGGCGCGACGATCGAGCGCGCGGTCGACACCGGCTTCGCCTATGGCGACCGGCTGGTCTTCAACCTCCATCAGTTCGACGCGACCAACGCGAAGCGCGTCACCGACGCGATCAACGGCGCGCTCGGCCCGGGGGCCGCGACGATGGTCGACGGCGCGAGCATTTCGATCCGCGCCGGGGGCAGCGGCGACGACCGCATGCGGCTCGTCTCGCTGGTCGAAAATCTCGACGTCGTGCGCGCCGAGCCGCCCGCGAAGGTCATCGTCAACGCGCGCACCGGCACCGTCGTGATCAACGGCGCGGTTCGCGTCGGCACCGCCGCGGTCACCCAGGGCAAGCTCACCGTGTCGATCAAGGAATCGCCGATGGTCGTGCAGCCCGCGCCGTTCAGCCGCGGCGAAACCGCGATCGAACAGTCGAGCGATATCAGCGCGACCGAGGAGTATCGTCCGGCCTTTCTGATGAAGCCGACCGCCTCGCTCGCCGAGCTGGTCGATGCGATCAATCGCATGGGCGTGCCGCCGGGCGACCTTGTCGCGATCCTCGAAGCGCTGTCCCAGGCGGGCGCGCTCACAGCCGAACTGGTAATCATATGATGACGTCCTATTCCACGCCCGCTGCCATCGCCCCCGTGCGCATGTCCGTGCCCGCGGCGGCGACGCCGACGCTGGCCGGCGGCGGCGGCGACGGCCTGCGCAAGGCGGCCGAGGCCTTCGAAGCGGTGATCCTGCGCCAGCTGATGGCGTCGATGCGCCAGGCGAAGCTCGGCGACGACATCTTCGGGTCGAGCGCGACCGACAATTTCCGCGAAATGGCCGACGCGCGCACCGCCGATTCGATCGCGTCGATGCGCCAGTTCGGCATCGCCTCGATGGTCGAGGGGCAGTTCCGCGCCCGCGTCGCGGCGAGCGGCGGGACCGGCTCCGGCGGAGGCGTGCAATGAGCGACCTGCTCGGCATCGGCGCCAGCGGGCTGCGCGCCTATTCGGCCGCGCTCGCGACGATCGGCGACAATATCGCCAACGCGCAGTCGCCGGGCTATGCGCGGCGCACGCTGCAACTGCGCGGCGCCCAGTCGGCCGGCGACACGCCGTTCGTTCGCGCCAACATCAACCCGGGTGGGGTCGACATCAATGGCATCAGCCGCTCGGTCGACGCGTGGCTGATCGACGACGCGCGCATCTCGTCGGGCGGCGCCGAACGCGCGTCGACGCGGCTCGCGTGGATGGACCGCGTCGAGGGCGCGCTCAGCGACGAGACCAACGGCATCGCCTCGGGGCTGACCAGCCTCTTCACCACCGCCGACCAGCTCACCGCCGATCCCGCCAACCGCACGCTGCGCAGCCAGTTCCTCCAGGCGGCCGACGACGTCGCCTCGGGCTTTCGCACCGCGGCGGGTCAGCTTTCGGATATGGCGGACGGCATAGCGGGCGCCGCAGATGGCGCCGTCGATCAGTTCAACGCCGATCTGAAGGCGCTCGTATCGATTAACGTCGGGCTCCGCAAGGCGCGTCCCGGCTCGACCGGCGAAGCGACCTTGCTCGACGAGCGCGATCGGCTGATCGACCAGCTTTCGGCGCAGGGCGGGGTCAGCGCGAGCTTCGACGATCGCGGCGCCGCGACCTTGCGCGCGACGGCGAGCGGCGACGTGCTTGTCGGCGGCGGCGAGGTGCATCCGATTTCGGTAACCACCGGCGCCGACGGCCGCCTGTCGTTCAGCGTCGAAGGCGGCGCGCCGTTCGACACCGCCACGGGCTCGCTCGCGGGCCTCGTCGAGGCGTCGAACCATGTCGCCGACCAGCGTGCGGCGCTCGATGCGATGGCGGCCGATTTCGCGGGGCAGCTCAACGCCGCGCACCAGGCGGGGATCGATGCGAACGGCAATCCCGGCGCGGCGCTTTTCAGCGGCGCCACCGCCGCGACGCTCACCGCCGCGG
Source organism: Sphingopyxis sp. NJF-3 (assembly GCF_053514865.1). Classification (NCBI taxonomy): domain Bacteria; kingdom Pseudomonadati; phylum Pseudomonadota; class Alphaproteobacteria; order Sphingomonadales; family Sphingopyxidaceae; genus Sphingopyxis; species Sphingopyxis sp. NJF-3. Next base: position 3,593,434 of record NZ_CM130726.1, on the reverse strand, counting down.
CGCTGAGCCCCGATCAGGTCGCGGCCGCCGACGCGTCGGGCAGCAACGGCAATATGCTCGCGCTCGGCGCGATGCGGGGAGCGAACGACCCCGAAGCGAAATGGTCGGGGATGATCGCCTCGCAGGCGCAGGCGACCGCCTCGGCGCGCGCGCAGGATGCCGCCGCGACGACGCGCGCCGACGCGGCGAGCGCGGCGCGCTCGGCGGTCAGCGAGATCGACCTCGACCGCGAGGCGGGGGACCTCTTGCGCTTCCAGCAGGCCTATTCGGCCGCCGCGCGGACGATCCAGGTCGCGCGCGAAACCATGCAGACCCTGCTGAACGCGGTCTAAGGAAGGAGGGTCCCTCATGATCAACGCCACCGGCAATCGCATGACGCGCGAAATCGTGCGCCAGACGCAGCTCGCCGACCGGATCGATCAGCTTCAGATCCAGGTCTCGACCGGCAAGCGGCTCCAGCGCGCCTCGGACGATCCTGTCGCCGCGCGCCGCATCGCGACGATCGGCACCGCGCAGGCGAGCGCGACGACCTGGGCCGCCAATGTCGCGACCGCGAGCGCGCAGGTGTCGCAGGCCGACGCCGCGCTGGGATCGGTGAGCAATCTGCTCGTCCGCGCGCGCGAACTCGCGCTCTCGGCGGCGAACGGAACGATGAACGCCTCCGACCGCGCGAGCGTCGCCGCCGAACTCGCGGGGATAGCCGACGAGATCGACGGGCTCGCCGCGAGCCGCGACGCGAACGGCGAGGCGCTGTTCGCGTCGGGCACCGCGAAGGTCGTGCGCTTCGACGCCGACGTCAGCTTCGCGCCCGTGCCCTCGGCGGCGGACGCTTTCGTCGTCGGCGGCAACCCGCTCTCGACCGGACTGCGCGACGCGGCCGCGGCGATCGCGGCGGCGGATACGGCGGGAATCAACGCGGCGCTCGATACGCTGGCGACCAGCATCTCGCACGTCGCCGACCAGCGCGCGACGATGGGCCTGTCGGCCGGCCGGCTCGAGCGTATCGGCGACGGGCTCGCCGCGCGCGGTATCGCGCTCGCCGACGAACGCTCGGCGGCCGAAGACACCGACATGCACGTCGCGATCGCCCAGCTCAACGCCACCACCTTGACGCTCGAGGCGGCGCAGGCGTCCTTCGCGCGCATCAACCGCCAGACCTTGTTCGATATTTTGGGCTGATCGCGCTCAATGTTTCGCGCGCGCCGCCGTTAATCATCGAAACGCCCGCCTGTTTTTCCGGGGTCCGGACCCCGATTGGAGTGAAGCCCGCATGTTTCCCGTCGTCGGCATCGTCGTTCTGATCCTGCTGGTCTTCGGGGGCTTCGCGCTGACCGGGGGCAATCTTACCCCCGTGCTCCATGCGCTGCCGCACGAGATGCTGATCATCGGCGGCGCCGCGGTCGGTTCGCTGATCATCGGCAATTCGGGCCGCGAGCTGAAGGCGCTCGGCGGCGGGCTCGGCAAGGTGTTCAAGGGGCCGACATACAAGAAGGCCGATTATCTCGACTGCATCCTGCTCGTCTCGACGCTGATGAAGATGATGCGCACCGAGGGACCCGTCGCGGTCGAGCCGCATATCGAGGATCCGGCGAACTCGCCGATCTTCCAGCAATATCCGAAGCTCCTGAAGGACCAGACGCTCGTTCATCTGATCTGCGACACGCTGCGCCTCGTCGTCGTTTCGTCGGGCACGCTCGACCCGCATGCGGTCGAGGAGGTGATGGACAATGCGGTGAAGAATCACCACCACCACGCGATCAAGCCTGCCGACGGCCTCCAGAGCCTCGCCGACGCGCTCCCCGCGCTCGGCATCGTCGCGGCGGTGCTCGGGGTCGTCAAGACGATGGGCTCGATCGACAAGCCGCCCGAGATATTGGGCGCGATGATCGGATCGGCGCTCGTCGGCACCTTTCTGGGCGTGCTGCTCGCCTATGGCCTCGTCGGCCCGTTCGCGGCGCGCGCGCGCGCGGTGATCGAAAGCGACGCCGCCATCTATCATACGGTAAAGCAGCTCATCATCGCCTCGCTCCACGGCCATCCGCAGCCACTGGTGATCGAGGCGGCGCGCTCGGGCGTCGACCATAGCAACCAGCCGAGCTTCGCCGAGGTCTTCGACGGAATGCGGGGCCGCTGATGGCGGCGCGTCCCAATACCCCGCTGCGTCCGATCATCGTCAAGAAGGTGGTCGAGGCCGGCCACGCCGCGCATCATGGCGGGGCGTGGAAGGTCGCCTATGCCGACTTCGTGACCGCGATGATGGCCTTTTTCCTCCTGATGTGGCTGCTGGGCGCGACGACCGAAAAGCAGCGCAAGGCGCTCGCCGACTATTTCGCGCCGACGATCGTCCAGGCGAAGCAGGACACCGCGGGCTCGACCGGCCTGTTCGGCGGCGATTCGCTCGTCGATGTCGACAAATATCCGCACGAGGCGGGCCAGACGGGCACCAAGGCGATGACGATCCCGCGCGACGCGACCGGCGGCCCGCGCGAGGCGATGGGGCGCCAGAGCGAGCGCGCCAAGTTCCAGCAGCTCGCCAAGGCGCTGATGCGCGAAGTGCAGGCGAAGGCCGAGCTGCGCCGGCTGGCACGGAACATCCGTTTCACCGAAACGCGCGAGGGGCTGCGCATCGACATCGTCGACGACGCCGATTTCTCGATGTTCGTGCTGGGCACCAACCAGCTCACCCCCGACGCCTCGCGCCTCTTCGCCCAGATCGCCGAGCTGGTGGCGGGGATACCGAACCAGCTGATGATCCGCGGCCACACCGACGCCGCGCCCTGGTCGGCGAAGTCGGGCACCAACAACTGGCGCCTCTCGGTCGAGCGCGCCGAGGTGACGCGCCAGTATCTCGAGTATCGCGGCATCGCCTCGAACCGCTTTTCGCGGATCGAGGGGGTCGCCGATCGCGAACCCTATGTGCCCTCGAATCGCTTCGATCCGCGCAACCGTCGCATCTCGATCACCCTCGGCTGGGGTGTCGCCGCCGAGGATTAGCGCCACTTTGGCACCATCCTGAAATCTTAACGACGCACTTGCGCGGCCATTATCGCCAATATGGTAATAACCCTTTATTTTGAATGGGTTGGTCTGTTTCGGTAAAGATGTTGTTTACCATTTTCCTCAATTCATTGCTCCATCAAAGGGGGCGCCGCCGAAAGGGGCGCGGTGGAGATGAACATGACCAAGGTGGGGCAGAACGACAGCGGCCAGGCTGCGCTCGAAACGGCGATCATCGGCAACAGCCCGGCGATCCGCCAGTTGCGCGAGATGATCCGCCGCGTGGCGCGGTCGAACGCCTCGGTGATGCTCTGCGGTCCCTCGGGATCGGGCAAGGAACTCGTCGCCCGCGCCATCCACGACGAAGGCATCCGCGCCGGCCACGCCTTCTCGGCGATCAACTGCGGCGCGATCCCCGCCGACCTCATCGAATCCGAACTCTTCGGCCATGAAAAGGGCAGCTTTACCGGCGCCACCGCGCGCCGCATCGGCCATTTCGAAGCGAGCGAGGGCGGCACGCTCTTCCTCGACGAAATCGGCGACATGCGCTTCGACATGCAGGTCAAGCTGCTCCGCGTGCTCGAGGACCGGACGATCGTCCGCGTCGGCAGCAGCGAGGCGCGCCGCGTCGATGTCCGCGTCATTTCGGCGACGCACCAGGATCTGGGCGCCGCGATCGCCGACGGCAAATTCCGCGAAGACCTGTTCTTCCGGCTCGGCGTGGTCGTGCTGCAGGTCCCCAGCCTCGCCGACCGCGTCGAGGATATTCCCGCGCTGATCCGCCACTTCCAGTGCCGGATGCCCGCCGACGCCAAATGCCGTTTCGACGAGGCGGCGCTGGCGCTGCTGCTGCGGCACGACTGGCCGGGCAACGTCCGCGAACTTCGCAACTTCGTCGAGCGCGCCAGCGTGCTCCACGGCGGCGAGACGCTCGGCGCCGACGATGTCGCGCTGCTCCTCAATCCCACCGCGCCGCGCCTGGCCGCCCCGACGACGACGGCCGGCACCGAGGACTTCCTCCTGCACGCCGCGCCGAAGACCCCGGCGCCGGGCCGCCCGATCGACCTCAAGCGCGAGATCGAGACGATCGAACTCGAACAGATCCACGTCGCGCTCGACCTTGCCGACGGCATCATCTCGGAGGCCGCGCGCCTGCTGACGCTCAAGCGCACGACGCTGATCGAGAAGATGCGCAAATATGGCGTCCACCAACAGGCGGCCTGACCGGCCGCGCCGCGTTCAGCCCTGCTGAAAAAGGGGTACTGGTCCACCCCTTCGCCGTCACCCGGTCGCCCGTCCCCACCTAGGGCGGCCGGGTGCAACGCGTTTTGGGGGGATGTTACGGGCCCTGTTCCCCCGTTCGCATAGAGCGAAGTCGAGATGCCCCGCGGGCCAGGAGTTAGGACGATGGGTGTCTCGACTTCGCTCGACACGAACGGAACGAGGGATCAGCGCAGCTGCCGCCACGCCGAACTGATCGTCAGAACCCCGTCGAGCAGCTCGGCGAACCCCTCGGCGCTGTTCGCCGCGACCGCGTCGTCGAGCTTGCGCCGCATGCTCCGATACACGCGCGACAGCGCCTCGGCGACCTCGGCGCCCGCCTCGCGGTCGAGCCCGGCGTCGAGGCCGATCAGGATCGCGCGCGCGCGGTGCGCGGGCTCGGTCGCCGACACGCGCTGCCCCTGCCGCACCATCGCGCCGAGGACGCCGACCGCGATCTCCAGCTCGTCGTAAAGCATCTGGACCAGCTCGACCGGATCGGCGGCGGCGGCGCGGCTTTCGTGCTGCAGCCGGCGATAGAGGCCGGTCGCGCGGACGGTCGAGGCGGTCGGTGGCACGGGTGGACGCTCTTAATTCTTCTGGTTGTTCCAGATCTCGATCTGCTGCTCGAGATAGGATTGCGTCGCCTTGAACGCGGCGAGGCGGGCGTCGAGCGACCCATATTGCTTCTCGAGCCGCGCGCGATAGGCGTCTTCGCGTTCCTCGACCTTGTCGAGCTGATCGGCGAGCGTTTCGCTCTTCGCGCTCAGCGATTTCGACACGCGGTCGAGCACGCCGTCGGTTGCGACCGCGGCGTCGCGGATCGCGTCGAGCGCGGCGGCGATGCCCGGATCGGTCGTCTCGGTGTGCGTCGCGTCGCGCCGCGGATTGAACAGCGCCTCGACCGCGCCCGCGTCGGCGGCGAGCGCCTTGTCGAGCTTGGCGCTGTCGAGCGACAGCAAGCCGTCCTTGGTGGTCGAGATGCCGATGTCGGTCAGCTTGCTGATCGCGGGGTCGCTGGTCAGCACCTTGCCGACGAGGTCGGCGAGCTGGCTTTCGAGCTGGCGGAGCGAGCGCGTGCTGCCCGACATGTTGGCCGCGGCCGCCAGGCTCTGCTTGACCTGGTTGTAGACCGCCACGAAATCACCGACGGTCTGCTTGATCATGTCGAGCGGCCGGCTCGCGCCGATGTCGACCGGCTGGCCGGGCGCCGCCTTCTTGAGCGTCAGCGACATGCCGGGGACGACGTCGTCGACGATGTTGGTCGCGCGGCTGAAGGCGACGCCGTCGATCGTGAACTGCGCGTCGCTGGCCGACTGGCCGAGCGTCATGCCGCCGCCCGCGCCGTAGCCGAAAGCGGCGAGCCCGGGGGCGGCGCCCGCGTCGGCGGTCAGGGTGAAGGCGTTCGCCTCGCCCGTCGCGCCCTTGACGATCAGGCGGTAGCCGCCTTCGTCGGCGATGATCGAGGCCGTGACGCCGGCGTCGCTCGCGTTGATCGCGGCCGCCAGCCCGTCGAGGCTGTCGTTCGCGGCGTCGATGGTGATCGCATGGTCGGTGCCGCCGATGCTCAGTGTCATCGCGCCTTGCCCGATGGCGGCCGTGCGATCGCTGACCACGCTCGAATAGGCGGTCAGCGCGCGCGCGAGCTGCGTCACCTCGATCGTTGCCGAGAAGCTGTCGGCGTGGAGGCCGGCGCGCGCGGTCGCCGACAAGACGCTGTCGTCGGACACGGTGGGCGTGCTGCGCAGGGTGCCGTCGCTGACCATCTGGCCGAGCGAATCGGCGAAGCCGTCGAGGTCGGCCCTGGCCTGGCCGACCGCGCTGATCCGCGCCTGGTTCTGCTGCGTCAGCTGGGTCAGCCGCTCGACCTTCGGCTCGCGCGAGGCGTTGGCGAGGTCGCTGACGAGCTGCGGGATGTTGATTCCCGATCCCATGCCGAGATTGTTGATGATGTTGGTGGTCATCGCGATATCCTTCGATCCCTTAACGGCGGCGCGCGGGCGGGATTAAGCCCGAACCTAACCCCTCCCCTTCAGGGGAGGGGCAGCGAGACTTGCGGGCTTGCCCGCTAGTCGCAGCGGGGTGGGCCGCGAGGCACGGCATTCGCTCGATGACCCCACCCCAACCCCTCCCCTGAAGGGGAGGGGCTTTCTGCTAGCCCTGGCGGCGGCCGTCGGGGTCGAAGCGATGCGATGCGGGCACGTCGACGACGGGTTGCGCGCGCCCTTCGGCCGCGGCGCGTTCGAGCTGGAAGACGAAGGCGAGCACGGTCGCGACGGCGACGAACAATTCCTCGGGAATCATCCGTCCGGCGCGCGCGGTGAAATAGATGGCGCGAGTGAGCTGCGGATATTCGAGCAGCGGCACCTCGGCGCTGCGCGCGAGCTCGCGGATCGCGAGCGCGACGTCGCCGCGGCCGCGCGCGACGACGACCGGCGCGGCATCGACGCCGGGGCGATAGCGCAGCGCGACCGAGAAATGGGTCGGGTTGGTCAGGATCACCGTCGCCTCGGACACCGCCTTGCGCGCCGATCCGCTCAGGATGTCGTGTGCGCGCTGGCGCTGCGCCTGCTTGAGTTCGGGGGCGCCGTCGGACTGGCGCATCTCCTCCTTCACTTCCTGCTTGCTCATCATCAGGCGCTTGTTGCGCTGGAACCATTGCGCGGGCACGTCGATCAGCGCGATGATCACCAGCCCGCCCGCGAGCGCGAGCATCGCATGGCCGATCGCGCGGCCCGCGAGCCCGATCGCGGCATTGAGGTCGGCGGAAGCCATCGTCATCACCGCAGGCAGGCTCCGCGCGACGAGCCAATAGCCGATGGTGCCGAGCAGCAGCACCTTGGCGATCGACTTGACGAGCTCGATCAGCCCCTGCGTCCCGAAGATGCGCTTGATCCCGCTCATCGGGTTGATGCGGTTGCCCTTGAAGGCGAGCGCCTTGCCGCGCCAGCCGAGCGAGCCGAGCATCGCGGGTCCGGCGAGGCTCGCGAGGATCGCGAGCGCGAAGAGGCTGGCGAGCGGCAGCAGGACCTCGGCGCCGTTCCGCAGCAGGGCTTCGCCGGGCGCGAAATGCGCGACGTCGTCGGCGCCCAGCGTCAGTCCGCGCCGGAGGAGGTCGCCCGCCGACTGGACGAGCCAGCCGCCCGCCGCGAACAGCCAGCCCGCGCCTGCGAGCATCATCAGCGCGGTCGCGAGTTCGCGCGACATCAGCACGTCACCCTCGCGCGCGGCATCGGCGCGCTTCTTGGGCGTCGGCTGTTCGGTCTTCTGGTCCTTCTCGGTGGTGCCCGCCATCGGATCAGCCCGCCGCGACCAGCCGCGCCATGTCGAGCGCGTCGGAGAGGAAGCGCGCGAGCGTCTCGGCCATCACCGGGGTCGCCATGCCGAGGAGCACGACGCCGGCGAGCAAAGTGGCGGGCAGCCCGACCGCGAACAGGTTCATCGCCGGCGCCGACCGCCCGATGACGCCCATGATCATCTGGACGAGGATGAGGACGAAGCCGACCGGCAGCGCGATCGTCAGGCCCGCCGCGAACATCAGGCTGCCGAAGCGGAGGATGCCGCCGATCGCGCCGAACGACGGAAAGGCGTTTCCGGGGGGCAGCGCGCTATAGCTGTCGACGATGATGTCGATGAGGACGAGGTGTCCGTCGGCGGCGAGGAAAAGCGCGGTCGCGAGCATCGAGAGGAACTGGCCGATCGCCGAGCTTGCGGTGCCGCTGAGCGGGTCGATCATCGACGCGAAGCCGAGGCCCATCGCGTTGCTGATCGCCTCGCCCGCGAGCAGCGCGGCGGCGAGCCCCATCTGGAGCACGAAACCGATCGCGAGCCCGACGACCACTTCGCCGATGATCAGGATGAAGCCCGGCCACGACACCAGCCCGTCCGCGGGCAGCGCCATGCCCGACGCGGCCACCGCGGGCACGCCGACCGCGAGCGCGATGACGAGGCGGAGCTGCACCGGCACGTTGGTCGCGCCGAACACCGGCGCCGCGAGAAAGGCGGCGCCCGGGCGGATCATCCCCAGCATCCAGAGCTGAAGCATCGCCTCCACATTGGGGATGTCGGCGGGGTTCATGCGCGGATGGTCAGCGCACCAGCGCCGGAATCTGCGCGAACAGGTCGCGGGTGAAATCGGTGAGCAGCACGAGGATGCTGCCGCCGAAGATCGCGAGGCAGATCGCGGTGACGATCAGCTTGGGCACGAAGCTCAACGTCTGTTCGTTGATCGAGGTCGCCGCCTGCACCATGCCGAGCAGCACGCCGACGACGAGCACCGAGATCAGGATCGGCGCCGAGGCGAGCGCGAGAATCCACAGCGACTGCTGTGCCACCCCGATGAAATAATCGGCCTCCACGACGCTATGTCCCGAAGGAGGAAGCGAGCGAGCCCATCGTCAGCGCCCAGCCGTCGACGAGGACGAAAAGCAGCAGCTTGAAGGGCATCGAGATCACCGTCGGCGACAGCATCATCATGCCGAGCGACATCAGCGCCGACGCGACGATCAGGTCGATGACGAGGAAGGGCAGGAAGATCAGGAAGCCGATCTGGAAGGCGGTCTTGAGCTCGCTGGTGACGAAGGCGGGCAGCAGGATAGAGAAGGGGACGTCCTTCGGGCTCGCATAGGCCGGCGCCTTCGCGATCTTCGCGAACATCATCAGGTCGGTCTTGCGCGTCTGCGCCATCATGAAGCCGTGCAGCGCGTCGCCCGAGCGCACCATCGCTTCGCCGATATCGATCTGTTCCTGGCCATAAGGTTCGATCGCGACGCGGTTCACCTCGCTGATCACCGGCTGCATCACGAACAGCGACAGGAAGAGGCTGAGACCAACCAGCACCTGGTTCGGCGGCGTTTGCTGCAACCCGAGCGCGTGGCGCAGGATCGACAGCACGATGATGATGCGGGTGAAGCTGGTCATCATCAGCAGCAGCGACGGCAGCACCGTCAGCAGGCTCATCAGGACGAGGATCTGGAGCGAGAGCGACAGCGGGCGGCCATCGCCGCCGATCTCGCTCACCGCGCGCGACAGGCCGTCGGCGGTCTGCGCATGGACGGCGGGCGCCAACGCGAGCAGCGCGAGGCCGCCGGCGAGCGCGGCGGCGCGCAGCCAGGGACGGCGACGGTCAGTCGACATGAAAATCGCCCTCGCGGTTGTCGGCGAGGCGGGTCACGCCGTTCCGCGAGACCGACAGCAAAATCTGCTGCCCCGCGAACTCGACGACCGCGAGCTTGGTGCCTGGGCCGAGCGGGAGCACGCCGATCATCTCGACCGGGCGGCCCTGTTTCTGCGGGCCGAGCGGCACACCCATCTGCACGCGCTTCCACAGCCACAGGCTGCCCCACGCCATGCCGCCGACGATCGGCAGCAGAATGAGGAGGCGCAGAATATATTCGAGCATCAGGCCCTCCGCTCGAAGCCGGCGAGCGCGCGGTCGGGCGCGACGACTTCGGCGACCTGGATGCCATAGCGGCCGTCGACGCTGACGATCTCGCCCTTCGCGATCAGCGTGCCGTTGGCGTAGATGTCGAGCAGGTCGGTCGCGGCGCGGTCGAGCTCGACCACGCTGCCTTCGCCCAGCGTCAAAAGGTCGGCGAGCGCCATCGAGGTCGACCCGACCTCGACCGAGACGCGCAGCGAGACGCCCGCGAGCAGGTCGAAATTGGGCGCGGCGGCGATGCTCTTGCCCTCGCGGCGATCGCGCGCGGCCTTGGGGGCTTCGCTGATGTCACTCATGATCCGGTCCTTTTTCGATGCGATCAATCAAGATGGCCGCGTTTCCATTGGCCTCGCCGATGCTCCCGGACGCGAAATTGCGGCCGGAGACGGTTATCGGGACATGACGCGGTATGGTTAACGGAATGATATCGCCGACCTCCAGAGACAGAAGTTTCGTCAGCGCGACCTCGGGGCGGGCGAGCACCGAGCGCACCGGCAGGCGCACGTCCTTGAGCGCGCGCGACAGCGCGGCGGTCCATACGGGGTCGCCAACCGGCTCGTCGGCGGGCGCGGGCATCGGTTCGGCGCCGCTGATTCCGCGCAGCGCCGCGAGCGGATAGGCGCAGACGATCGTCCGCCCCTCGAAGGGCGCGCCGCGCAGCGTGAAGCGCTGGACATAGAGCTCGTCCTCGGCGCGAACCGCCTGGAGTTTCGCGGGATCGCACGTGACGCAATCGAGCTGCGGCGCGATCCCCATCACCTCGCTCCAGGCGGCGGCGAGCTGTTCGCCGACGTCGCGGCCGAGCCGCGCGGCGAAGCGCTCCTCGGCGTCGGTCAGCTCCTCGCGCGTGCCCGCGAGCTGCCCCTTGCCGCCATAGAAGACGTCGACGAGCTGGAGAATCAGCGGCCGGTCGGCGGCGAGGATCAGCGGACCCTTGAGCGGCGGCGCGTGATAGCGCCAGAAGATCGCGGGCGCGGCGGCGGCGCACCAGTCGCCGAAGCGCACCTGCTCGGCGGACCCGCGCTCGACCTGCACCGTCGGCGCGCCGAGCGCGCGGACGAGATCGCGCAGCGACCGCGCGAAGCGGCTGGCGATGCCGTCGAGCGCGGGAAAGGCGTAATCATCGTCGGCCTTGCGTAGCAGCAGCGACGCCTTGGCGTCGGCGGAAGGGGTCTTGGCGCGCGCGGTCACTGGATCACCAGGCTGGTGAAATAGACATTGTCGATGCCGCCGAAGCCTTCCTTCTCGCGCAGCACGCCGTTGATCGCACTGCTCAGCCGCCGCTGGAGCATTTGCTTGCCCTGCGAGGTCGACAGCATCGCGGGGTCCTGTTCGGCGAGCTCCATCAGCACCGCCGAGCGGATCGGCACCATCTGGCGCTGGACGTTGGCGACCAGCTTGCCGTCGTAGAAGGTCGACAGGCTGATCCCGATCTGGAGAAAGCCCGATCCGTCGGCGAGGTTGGTAGTGAAGGCCTGATCGATCGGAATATAGGTGATCTCATATTTGCGCGGGTCGACCTTGAAGCGGTCGTTGGGCACCGACACGGTGCCGACCTTCGGCGGCGCCTCTTCCTTGCCGCCCTCGCCCGCGGGTGTGGCCTCGCCGCTTTCGCTGCGCAGGACGAGCTTGGGATAATGATCCTCGGGCTTCGAGGCCTCGGCGGCGAGCCCGCCGCCCATATAGATGCCGGCGCCGGCGCCGGCGCCGATCAGCACCGCGGCGCCGACGGTGAGCAGCAGCAGCTTCTTCATCTTGCCGCCCTTCTTCGGGCTTTCGGCTTTATCCTTGGTCATGGCTCGACCTTTCCTGTTCAGGCGAAGCGGCCGCGGCGGGCGGCGGCGCTGTCTTCGCGATGCGGTTCGGAGCGCGGCTGGGCGCGCTCGGCGGCGGTTTCGATGAGGTGGGCGGGGTCGTGCGCCGGCGCGCGGCCCTGGCCCTGCGACTGACGGCCGGTCTCGCCCGGGGTGCAGGTCACTTCGGCGCCGGCGACGCGGATGCCCTGCTGGCGCAGCTCTTCGACGAGCTTGCCCTGCGCGGCATGGACGACCGTCGCGGTCGCCTCGTGCTGGGTGTCGAGCTTCACCGACACGCCCGCCGCATCGCTCGTCATCGCAACGTCGAGGCGGCCGAGGTGGCGCGGCATCAGGCGAAAGCTGATGTCGCCGCTGTCGGATTTCGTTGCCGCGATGTCCGAGGCGAGCTGCGCGATCCACGCATCGTCGGAGCCCATGTCGAGCACGCGCTCGGCGACGGGCGCGGCGCTGGCGGCTGCGGCGACCACGGCAGCTCCGTGCGCGGCCAGCTGCGCGAACAGCACGGTCATCGAGGCGCCGGCGTCGGGGGTGGCCTTGCCGGGCTTCGGCTCGGCGACGACCGGTGAGGCGGGCTCGGCCGCCCGCGCCGTGGCTGCGGTCGTCGCAATCGGTGGCGTGTCGCCGGGCTTCGCTGCGGGCGCGGCGGTGGGCTTGGCATGGGGTGAAACGGGTGCGGCGAGCAGCGGCGGCAAAGCCGCAGCATCGACCGGCAGGTCGATGGCGTCGAGCACGGCGGAGGCGTCCTCGCTGTCGCCTTCCTCCCTGGGCGTGTCGACTGCCGAGCCGGGTTTCGGCGCCGCGGCACCTTGGGTCCCGGACAGGATGACGGCGGGCTGGGCAGTGGCAAAGCTGCCGTTCAGCGCGGCGAGCAGCGTCGCCGCCGCAGTCGCTCCGGGTGCGGCAGGGGCTGGCTGGCCGTCGGTCGGCGCGACGTCGGCATCGGGCGCGTCGGTGGCCGGCGCTGCGACGATCGCGGCATCGAGTGCGGGGGCGCTGACCGCCGGCGCCGCAGCGTGGAGCGGCCGATCGGCGGGAAGCCCGGCGAACAGTTGCTCGAAGCCGCCGTCGGATCCACCCGCCCGCCCGCCGCCGAGCGCGGCGAGGATCGAGGCGATTCCCGCCTGCGCGGGTGCCTGGGGCAGCGCGTTCATCATGCGACGCCGCCGTCGATCAGGCGCAGCTGCATGCCGCCGCGCACGCGATGCGGGCGGTTGGCGTCGGTGCGGCGTTCGAGTTCCTGTTCGGCCGATTTGCGGCCGCGTTCATAGAGGCGCACCGCCGATTCTTCCTTCGCCATCGCGCGCTGCGCGAGCGCCCCCATCTGGTCGCGGCGGGCGCTGGCGTGGGTCAGCGGTGCGGTCAGATTTTCCTTTGCGACGTCGAGCCGCATCGCGAGTTCGCCGACCGAATTGAGTGCGCGGCCGGCGACCGCGCCCTTGGCCATCGCCAGGTCGACGCGCAGCGTCTCGAGCCGCTTCGCGAGCTCGACCAGATTGGCGAGCTCGCCATTGGCGCGCGCCAGATTGGCCTCCGCCATCTGATGTTCGACGGAACGCACGCGAATGATCCGTTTGCGGCGTGCGGTGCGGGTGGTCATGCAGGATATCCTTCGATGAGAGACTGGCGGGAGGTTTCGAAATCGACCTGCGTTCCGGCAGGCTGGGTGACGAAGGCGAGCTGGTCGGCGTGCCGCGCGATCGCTTCGTCGAGCACCGGATCGCCGCCGGCGACGTAGGCGCCCATCAGCATCAGGTCGCGATTCTCTTCATAAGCCGACCACAGCTGGCGAAAGCGCGCGGCGGCGGCGAGGTGCGGGGCCTCGACCGAATCGGCCATGGTGCGCGACAGCGATCGCGCGACGTCGATCGCGGGATAGACGCCCTGCTCGGCAAGCTGGCGCGACAGGATGATATGCCCGTCGACGATCGCGCGCGCCGAATCGACGACCGGATCGTCGATGTCGCCGCCGTCGGCGAGCACGGTGTAGAGCGCGGTGACCGATCCGCCGGTCTCGCGGTCGATCCCGGCGCGCTCGCAGAGCGAGGGGATGAGCGCGAAGACCGACGGCGGATAGCCTTTCATCGTCGGCGGCTCGCCCAGCGTCAGCCCGATCTCGCGCTGCGCATGCGCGACGCGGGTCAGGCTGTCGATCAGCAGCAGCACCTTCTTGCCTTCGTGGCGAAAGGCCTCGGCGATCGCGGTCGCGCGCATCGCGGCGCGCAGGCGAAGCAAAGGGGGGTGGTCGGCGGGCACCGCGACGACGACCGATTTCTTGCGCACCGCGGGGGGCAGCTTGGTCTCGACGAAATCGCTGACCTCGCGGCTGCGCTCGCCGATCAGCCCGACGACGATGACGTCGCATTCGGTGCCCGCGATCATCTGGCCCATCAGCACCGACTTGCCGACGCCCGATCCGGCGACGATCGCGACGCGCTGGCCCTCACCGACGGTGAGCAGCCCGTTGATCGCGCGCACCCCCATGTTGAGCGGGCGGGTGACACGGCCGCGGCGCAGCGGATTGACCTTGCGCCCCGCGAGCGGCCATAGGAACTGCGACTTGACCGGCGGGCGGCCGTCGAGCGGATTGCCCTGCGCGTCGACGATGCGACCGAGCAGCGCCTTGCCGACCGGAACCATGCTCGACGCGCCGTGCGGCTCGACCGGCGCGCCGGTGACGAGCGGCTGATTGGTGTCGAAGGGCAGGACGAGGCTGCGGTGGCCGCGAAAGCCGACAATCTCGCCGTTCACATAATCGCCGCCCGCCGACTTGATGCGGACATTGCTGCCGAGCGGCTGGGGAAAGCCCGAGACTTCGAGCATGATCCCCTCGTGCGCGACGAGCGTGCCGATGCGGCGCGGGCTTGCCTTGGCGAGGTCGATCGGCGCGAGCAGCTGCTGCGCGGTCATGGCGAGGCGGCGCGTCATGCGGGCTCTTCCTCGCGGCCGAGCGCGGCGCGCAACTCGTCGAGATAGACCGATCGGCCATGCTCGATCCAGCCGGCGGAGGTTTCGATGCGGACGGTGCCGCGCATCATCGACGCGTCGGCCTCGACCGGCAGCGTCAGCGGGCTGCCCGTCAGCAGCGCGGCGTCGTCGGGGTGGACCCACAGGGTGCGCGCCTTGTCGCATTCGGCGATCATCGTCGCGGCGGTTTCGGCCTGCGCCGCGAGCCAGACGGCGTCGATCGGCGCCGCGGCGACGATCTGGCGGACGAGCCGCTCGACCGTTTCGGCGATCATCTGCGCGAGCTCCTCGCTCGGCTCGTCCTGCAGCGCCTCGGCCGCGGCGACGAGCGCGAGCAGCTGGTGGCGCTCGGCGGCGAAGCCGCTCTCGGCGAGGCGCTGACCCTCGGCTAGGCCGAGCGCGAACGGATCCTGCGCGGGTTCGCCCGCTTCGGGCTCGCCGGCGTCGGGCCGCGCTTCGGGTGCCGGTGCCGCGGGCTCGAACGAGCGCGGGCGGAAGCCGCCGGTGCGCGCCATGGCGGCGGTCAGCGCGATCGGCGCGAAGCCGGTTTCGATGCTGTGGTCAGACATAGTCGTCGGCTCCGCCCGCGATCACGATTTCGCCCGCCGCCGCCATCTGGCGCACAACCTGCATGATGCTCTTCTGCGCGTCGTCGACGTCGGCGCGCTTGACCATCGTCATTTCGGCCATCTCGTCGCGGATCGTTTCCGAGGCGCGCTGCGACATGGTGGAAAGGCAGAGGTCGGCCATCGTCTCGTCGGCGCCCTTGAGCGCAACCGCGAGCAGCGCTGCGTCGACCGAGCGCAGCACGGTGCCGAGGCTGCGCAGGTCGAGGTCGCGCAGATTGTCAAAGACGAACATTTCCTCCTCGATCGTCTGGGCGAGCTGGCGGTCGTGCTTCTTGAGCGCGCGGATCGTCCGTTCGGACAGGTGGCGCGGCATCACCTTCATGATCTTGGCGACGTCGCTCGGGCCGCCGATCGGCTGCTTGGCGACGCGCTGGCCGCCGATATTGGCGGCGGCGAGCACCGCTTCGAGATCCTCGATCGCGGCGGCGGGAACCGCGTTCAGCATCGCCGCGCGCAGCACCAGGTCGGCCTGCAGTCCCTCGTCGAGCGTCTCGATCGCGCGCGCGGCGACATCGGGGACGAGCACCGACAGGATCAGCGCGCCGACCTGCGGATGTTCGCTCGCGAGCAGCGCGCTGATCGCCTCGACATCCATCCAGCGCAGCATTTCGAGCGACGCAGCGCTCGACTGCGGCGCGACCGCGGCGAGGATATTGTCGGCGCGGACATTGCCGACCGCCTGGTTGATCACGGTGCGGATGCGCGTGTCGGCGCCGACCGCGAGCGCGCTGACCGAGCGGCTGCGCGTCACGAAGCGATCGAGCGCCTGGCCGATCTGGGTTTCGGTCGCGCTCGCGGTGTCGAACATCGCCTTGGCGAGCTGGCGGACCTCGTCGGGATCGAGATGCTTGAGGATCGTCGCCGCTTCGCTTTCGTCGAGCAGCATCAACAGGATCGCGGCGGCGGCCGAGCCGTCGACCGGCTGGGCCGGGGCGACGCCGAGAGCGGGGTCGAGATCAGCCACGGGCGCCCTCCTGCATCAGCTGGCGCACGACCAGCGCGGCGCGGGCCGAATCCTGGCGGACGAAGGCGCGGACCAGATTGGCGCGCGTTTCATAGCTCGGCGCCGCCTCGATCATTTCGAGGGTGATTTCGCGGCCCATGCGGCGGTCGCCGAGCGCCGGCGGCGCATCGGTCGCGGCGAGCAGGCTTTCCTCGAGCGCGGCGTCGCGCTCGGCGCGCGCGGCGGCGCGGGCCTTGGCCGCCTTGATCAGCGGCCGGCCGATGAACAGGAAGGCGAGCAGCGCGGCAAGGATCGCGCCGACCTGCTTGATCAGCGGCAGGAACCAGCCCTGGTCCCAGAAGGCGGGGCTCGCATCCTCGACCTTGGCAAAGGGACGCTGGCCGATCGCGACCAGGTCGCCGCGCGCGGCGTCGAAACCGATCGCGCCCTTCACCAGATTGTCGATCTTGGCGAGGTCGGCCTGACCGAGCGCCTTGGCGCCCTGGTTGAGCGCGACCGCGACCGAGACGCGACGCAGGCGGCCCTGCGGCTGGTGGGTCACCGAAATCTCGCGGCCGACCTCGTAGGAGCGCGCCGCGCGTTCGTTGCTTTCGCTGCCGGATCCCGCGGGGGCCGCACCCGCCGCCGGGGTCTGCGACAGCGTCGTCGCCGGTGGCGGCTGGTTCGACAGCGCGCCCGGAATGCCGACCGCGGGCGGGGTGCCCTGGCCGCTCACCGACTTGGTGATCTGTTCGCTGGTCAGCGCGCGGTCATTCTCGGGAAAGCTCTCGCGCGTCGCCTGGCTTTCGGACATGTCGACGTCGGCGTGGACCTCGACGCTATAATTCCCGGCGCCGAGCATCGGGCCGAGCAGCGTGTCGAGCGCGCGGCGGAAGCGGTCCTCCATCTGCGTCTGGAGCTGGAACGCCTGCATGTCGCCCGACGTCGCGGCGTCGGAGAGCAGCGCGCCGCGCTGGTCGATCACCGACACCTGGTCGGCGTTCATGCCGGGCACCGACGAGGCGACGAGGAAGCGGATCGCCTGCACCTGCCCGTCGGAGAGCGAGCGGCCGTTCTGGAGCGTAAGCATGACCGAGGCGGTCGCCGGCTTGTCCTCGCGGACGAACAGGCTGGGCTCGGCGGCGGCGATGTGGATGCGCGCGGTCTTGACCGCGTCGATCGCCTCGATCGTGCGCGCGAGGTCCGCTTCACGCGCGGCGCGCAGCGTCTCGCCCTCGATCGCGCGGCTCGCGCCCATCGGCAGCGAAGCGATCAGGCTGTCGCCGCTCGGCTGCGCCTTGGGCAGCCCCTGGCCGGCGAGCGCGATGCGCGCCTGATACAGCTTGTCGGCGTCGACGGTCAGCGCGCCGGTCACCGGGTCGATCGTGTGGCCGATGCCCTGCGACTGCAGCGCGTCGGCGACCGCCGCCTTGTCGCTGTCGCCGAGGCCGGCGAACAGCTGGGTCTGCGGCGCGGACTGGGTCATGAACCAGGCGAGCGCGGCGATGCCGATCGCGGTGGTGGTGGCGATGGCGGGCAGGGCGCGCTGGACCGCGGGCTGGCGGACGAACTGGCGCAGCGGCTCCATCCGGCCGGCAAAGGCGGGGGCGGGCAGGCGGTGGGCGTCGGGGACCGGCGCGAGGATCTGGGTGTCGGCCATCGATTACACCGGCATGTTCATGATGTCGCGGTAGGCGGAGAGCAGCTTGTTGCGTACCTGCAGCGTCGTCTCGAAGCCGAGCGAGGCCTTCTGCCGCTCGATCATCACGCTGACGATGTCGTGGGTGTCGCCGCGCTCATAGGCTTCGCTGAGTTCGCTGGCGCGGCCCTGCTGGGCATTGACCTGCTGCAGCGCGGCCGAGATCGCCGATCCGAAATCGGGCGTTTCGCCGCCGCCTTCGACCCCGCCGGCCGCGGCGCGGCCCGCGGCGCGCTGCAGCGCCTGGTTCTGGCTGAGGATCGAACTGCGCATCTGCAGCAGCCGGCTCTGGTCGATCGTGCTCATCTCTCTCATCCGTCCTGGGCGCGGCGGGTCGCCACGCGCCAAAAGAAGAATGCAAGGCGCATGCCAGAATTTTTAATGTCAGCATTTCAAAGTGATAGATATGGACAAGAGTGTCGAAGAACGCTGTCCGGCAAATTTTTGACGCGCCGGACTTAAGCTACGCCACGCCGTGCCGTTACTGGCTTTCGTGACCGCTCACCGAGCCCTCACGCTACGGGAATGGCCCTTTGGGGGGCTGGAAAGGAAGACCATGACTGTCATCAACACGAATGTGAGCGCGCTTCGCGCCCAGAATAATTCGCGTGTCGCGAACCGCATGCAGTCGCAGGCGATGGAACGCCTGTCGAGCGGCAAGCGGATCAACAGCGCGAAGGACGACGCCGCCGGCCTCGCGATCGCGACCCGCATGGACGCCAACGTCCGCGGCCTCAATCAGGCGGTCCGCAACGCCAACGACGGCATTTCGCTGGCGCAGACCGCCGAAGGCGCGATGGGCAACATTTCGAACATCCTCGTCCGCATGCGCGAACTGGCGGTGCAGGCGTCGAACGGCACGCTCGGCACCGACGACCGCGCCGCGATCCAGACCGAGGTCACCGCGCTGGTCGAACAGATCGGCGATATCGCGACGCGCACGACCTTCAACGGCACCGACCTGCTCAAGGGCGGCGCGTCGATCGACATCCAGACCGGCGTCAACAGCGGCGAGAAGGTGACGATCGCGATCTCCGACCTCCAGGCGACCGCGATCGGCGCGGTGGACGGCACCGGCGCCCTCGTCGCCGGTTCCGCGGTGTCGGACATTGACCTGTCGAACGCGGCCGATGCCTCGACGGCGCTCGGCATTCTCGACGACGCGATCCAGACGGTGGCGACCGAGCGCGCCAATCTGGGTGCGCAGCAGAACCGTCTCGAGGCGACCGTCGACAATCTGACGTCGACCGTCACCAATCTCGCCGACGCCAAGTCGCGCATCGAAGACGCCGATTTCTCGGCCGAATCGACGAAGCTCGCCGCCGCCGGCATCCTGTCGCAGGCATCGACCGCGATGCTCGCCCAGGCGAACCAGAGCCA
This sequence comes from Sphingopyxis sp. NJF-3, assembly GCF_053514865.1. Classification (NCBI taxonomy): domain Bacteria; kingdom Pseudomonadati; phylum Pseudomonadota; class Alphaproteobacteria; order Sphingomonadales; family Sphingopyxidaceae; genus Sphingopyxis; species Sphingopyxis sp. NJF-3. The sequence continues at coordinate 3,574,305 of NZ_CM130726.1, read as the reverse complement.
GCAGGGCGTGATGAACCTGCTGCGCTAAGACGGCAGACCCTATCCGGGCTATATTTGGTTGGTCCCTTTCATAGCCCGGCACGATGCCCCGGTCCCCCACGACCGGGGCATCTTCTTTTGGGGCCGGGATCGCCGCGTTGGCGCGTCGCCATTTTTTTGACGCCCGCCGCTTAAGCCGCGCCGACACCCGCCGTTACTATCTTCGTGAAGCTCACCGAGCCGCACGCCACGGGAATGGCCCAGTGGGGCCGGAAAGGAAGATCATGACTGTCATCAACACGAATGTGAGCGCGCTTCGCGCCCAGAATAATTCGCGTGTCGCGAACCGCATGCAGTCGCAGGCGATGGAACGCCTGTCGAGCGGCAAGCGGATCAACAGCGCGAAGGACGACGCCGCCGGCCTCGCGATCGCGACCCGCATGGACGCCAACGTCCGCGGCCTCAACCAGGCGGTCCGCAACGCCAACGACGGCATTTCGCTGGCGCAGACCGCCGAAGGCGCGATGGGCAACATTTCGAACATCCTCGTCCGCATGCGCGAACTGGCGGTGCAGGCGTCGAACGGCACGCTCGGCACCGACGACCGCGCCGCGATCCAGACCGAAGTCACCGCACTGGTGTCGCAGATCGACGATATCGCGACGCGCACGACCTTCAACGGCACCGACCTGCTCAACGGCACGACCGATCTCGACGGCACCGGCGCGGGCACCGACGTCGGCACCATCGTTTCGATCCAGACGGGCATCAACGACGGCGACACGGTCGACATCGCGATCAAGTCCCTGACCGCCGAGTCGCTGGGCGTCCATGACGGCACCGACCCGATCGACCTGTCGAGCGCGTCGTCCGCCTCGGCGGCGCTGACGACGCTCGACACCGCGATTCAGACGGTGGCGACCGAACGCGCCAATCTGGGTGCGCAGCAGAACCGTCTCGAGGCGACCGTCGACAATCTGACGTCGACCGTCACCAACCTCGCCGACGCCAAGTCGCGCATCGAGGACGCCGACTTCTCGGCCGAATCGACGAAGCTCGCCGCTGCCGGCATCCTGTCGCAGGCGTCGACCGCGATGCTCGCCCAGGCGAACCAGAGCCAGCAGGGCGTGATGAACCTGCTCCGCTAAGACGCGTAAAACTACTGGGCTATATTTGGTTGGTCCCTTTCATAGCCCGGCACGATGCCCCGGTCCCCCACGACCGGGGCATCTTTTCATGGTCATCCGTCATTGCGAGCGAAGCGAAGCAATCCAGAGTAGCGTAAACCGCCCTGGATTGCTTCGCTTCGCTCGCAATGACGTTTCTCGGCCTCAATGAAAGTCCCGCGACTTGGGCAGGATGCGGACGTCGCGCGGGTGGCCGTGGCGCGGCATGGGGCCGCGTGGCGCGGCATCGTCCCCCAGCGCATCGAGCATCGCGGTGCGGTCGGCGACGCGGGTCGCCATCAGGTGGACGACGCCTTCCTTGCTCCGCTGCACCTCGCCTTCGACCAGCATCAGCCGCGACGCCATGACGGCACGCCGATAGCGTTCGAAATGCCGCGCCCACAGCAGCACGTTGACGATGCCGCCCTCATCCTCGAGCGTGATGAAGACCGCATTGCCCTTGCCGGGACGCTGGCGGATCAGCACGACGCCGGCGGTGCGGACGATCAGGCCGTTTTTCGTCGCGGCGGTTTCGCGGCAGCTCAGCACGCCTTCCTTCGCGAAGGCGCGGCGCAGGAACGCCATCGGATGCCCCTTCAGCGACAGCCGCGTCGTCTGATAATCGGTGAGCACATGGTGGGCGAGCGGCGTCGGCGGCAGCTTCGCATCCTCTTCCGCACCGAGTTCGTCCGCGCCGGCGGCGCCGAACAGCGGCAGCACCCCCTGCCGCACCCGCCGCGCCTCCCACAGCGCCGGGCGCCGCTCGGCCCCCATCGAGCGGCAGGCGTCGGCCTCGGCGAGCAGGCGCAGCGCGCGGCTAGGCAGCGCGGCACGGCGCGCCAGCTCCTCGACGCTGGCAAAGGGACGGGTGCGCGCACCGGCGATCGCGTCCGCCCATATCTCGCGAAATCCATCGACCTGCCGGAACCCCAACCGCAGCGCGAGGGTGCCGTCGGCGCGCCGCTCAAGGCTGTTGTCCCACCCGCTCGCATTCACATCGACCCCGCGCACCTCGACCCCGTGGTCGCGCGCGTCGCGGACGAGCTGCGCGGGGGCGTAGAAGCCCATCGGCTGCGAATTGAGGATTCCGCAGGCGAAGACGGCGGGGTGATAATGCTTGATCCACGACGAAACATAGACGAGCCGCGCGAAGGACTGGGCATGGCTTTCGGGAAAGCCATAGCTGCCGAAGCCCTCGATCTGCTTGAAGCAGCGTTCGGCGAATTCCTGCTCATAGCCGCGCCGCACCATGCCGCCGATCATCTTGTCGCGGAAATTGTCGATGGTCCCGACATTGCGGAAGGTCGCCATCGCCCGGCGCAGGCCGTTGGCTTCCTCGGGCGTAAAGTCTGCCGCTACCATCGCCAATTTCATCGCTTGTTCCTGGAACAGCGGGACGCCGCAGGTCTTGCCCAGCACATCGTGCAGTTCGTCGGCGGGATGTGGCGGTGCGGGTCGGGGAAACTCGACCGGCTCCTCTTTGTTCCGCCGCCGTAGATAGGGATGCACCATATCGCCCTCGATCGGACCGGGGCGGACGATCGCAACCTGCACGACAAGATCGTAGAATATTTCCGGCTTGAGGCGGGGCAGCATGTTGATCTGCGCCCGGCTTTCGACCTGGAACACGCCGATGCTGTCGCCTTTCTGGAGCATTTTATAAACGGCTTCGTCGTCGCAATCGATGTCGAGCTCCAGCGTGTGGTCGCCCAGTCCATGTTCGCGCATCAGGTCGTAGCATTTGCGGATGCAGGTCAGCATGCCGAGTGCGAGCACGTCGACCTTCATCAGCCCGAGCGCGTCGATGTCGTCCTTGTCCCATTCGATGAAGGTGCGATCCTCCATCGCGGCATTGTGAATCGGCACCAGCTCGTCGAGCCGCCCTTCGGTCAGCACGAAGCCGCCGACATGCTGCGAGAGATGGCGCGGCGCCTTGAGCAGTTCGCCGACGAAGCGATGCAGACGTTCGATCTCGCCATTATGCGGGTTGAGCCCGGCCTCGACGAGCCGTTCGACCGGCACCTCGTCGCCCCAGCTTCCCCAGCTCGTGTCGGCGAGCCGCGCGGTCACATCCTCGCTGAAGCCGAGCGCCTTGCCGACCTCGCGAATCGTGCTGCGCGGACGGTAGTGGATGACGGTCGCGGCGATCCCCGCGCGGTCGCGACCATAGCGGTCATAGATATGCTGGATCACCTCCTCGCGCCGCTCATGCTCGAAATCGACGTCGATGTCGGGCGGCTCGTCGCGCTCGGCCGACATGAAGCGCGAGAAGAGAAGTTCGTGCTTCATCGGGTCGACCGAGGTGACGCCGAGCAGGAAGCAGACGATCGAATTGGCCGCCGACCCACGCCCCTGACACAATATGGGCGGCTCCTGCGCCCGCGCGAAGCGGACGAGATCGTAAACGGTCAGGAAATAATAGACATAGCTCCGGCGCCGGATCAGCCGCAGCTCGTTCCCGATCAGCGCGCGGACTCTGGGCGGCAGCGGCGTCCCATAGCGTGCCTCCGCCGCCGTCTTCACCAGATGGTGGAGATAGTTGAACGGTTTCCAGCCCGGCGGCACCGGTTCGTGCGGATATTCATAGCGCAGGTCGTCGAGGCGGAAGCAGATTCGCGCCAGCAGCTTCGCGCTTTCCTCGACCGCCTTGGGATAGCCATCGAACAACCGCTTCATCTCCTCGGGGGATTTCAGATGCCGTTCGCCATTGGCACGCAGCAGCCGGCCCGCTTTCTGAACGGTTACCCCCTCGCGGATGCAGGTGATGATGTCGTGGAGCGGGCGCTGCGCGGCGGAGGCATAGAGCGCATCGTTGGTCGCGAGCAGCGGAACGCCGGTCGCCGCCGACAGGCGCAGGCGTTCGGCCAGCCGCCGCGCGTCGCTTCCGGTCCGCGGCATGGTTGCCGCCAGCCACACCGATTTCGGCCGCACCCGCTTGAGCGTGCGGAGCAGCGCCGCGTCGCCGTCCATCGCGATCAGCAACAGATCGCCCGAATGCGCGAGCAGGTCGTCGAGGGTCAGGATGCAGTCGCCCTTCTGCGCGCGCCGATTGCCGGTCGAGAGCAGGCGCGTCAGCCGCCCCCAGCCGTGGCGGCTGACCGGATAGGCGACGATGTCGGGGGTGCCGTCGGCGAAGGCGAGCCGTGCTCCAACCACCAGCCGGAAGCCCTCCACCAGCTTGGGCTTCTTGACCTGCAGATCTTTTAGAAAAGCCCACGCCCGCACCACCCCCGCGACGCTGTTGCGGTCGGCGATGCCGATGCCGCCGAGGCCCAGCGCCATCGCCTCCGCCACCATCGCGGCGGGGTGCGAGGCGCCGCGGAGTAAGCTGTAGTTGGTCGCGGCGACCAGTTCGGCGAAGGCGGGGGGCAGGGCGGGGGTCTCGCTCATGCGAACAGCCCGTGGATATACCAGCGCGGATCGGGCTTCTCCTCGTAGAGTCCGTGGCGGAACAGCCAGTAGCGGCGGCCCTGGACATCCTCGACGCGGTAATAGTCGCGCGTCAGCCCCTTGTTGTCGCGCCGCCGCCACCATTCGGCGGCGATGCGTTCGGGGCCTTCATAGCGGCGCACCGCGTGAAGCGCGCGGCGCCAGCGAAAACGCTGCGGCGAGCCGTCGGGCACCTCGGCGATCACCTCGATCGGCTGCGGCGGATCGAAGAGCCAGAAGGGGCGCAGCGGCGGCTCGCCGGGGTCGGGCGCGGGCCAGGGCTGCGGCGACGGCGCGTCGATCGCGGGGAGTTCGAGCTGCGCCTGTTCGGGAATATGCGTGTCGGCGGGGCGGTATCGGCGCACCCGTCCGCGCCCGAGCCGCGTCGCGAGCCGGTCTGCGAGTTCGTCCATCGCCGGCGCGCGCGCCGCGCCGCCTTCGAGCCTCAGCTGGCTCGCGCCCAACGCTTCGAGCCGCGGCACGGCGAGGCGGATCATGTCGAAGCCGAAACCGGGGTCGATCGGATCGCGCAGCACGTCGATCCGCTCGGCGAAAAGGCGCATGACCAGCGCGGCGTCGCGCGTCGGGGCGCCGGTCTCGACCGCGATCGTGCGCGCCAGCCCGTCGCTGCGGAAGAAGGTGGCGCGGAAATCGCGCCCGCCCTTGCCGCGCCCGGCAAGGGTCTCGATCGCTTCACCCGCGAGTTCGGCGAGCACCCCCATCGCGTGCGGCGTGCTCGCGACGGGCTCGGCGAAGCGGCGCTCGGCGGCGACGGGCGGCGGCGTCAGGCGCGGTGCGAGCGGGCTCGGCGCGTCGCCGAGCAGGCGGCGCAGCGCCTCTGCGGCCTCGGCGCCGAAGCGCGCGGCGAGGCTCGCCATCGGCCTGCTCGCGAGGTCGCCGATCGTCCGGAGCCCCGCGCGGGCGAGCGCGCGCGTCGCCTCGGCATCGAGTTCGAGCGCCGCGACCGGCAGGCGGCGGATCGCCGCCGCCTCGTCGGGGGCGGGCGGTGCCGGATAGCGCGCGAGTGCGCGCGCCGCGTCGGCGGTGGGGCCGAGCGCCGGGCGCACGGTCATGCCCGTCCGCTCGAGCCGCGCCTCGACGTCGGCGGCCAGCGCCGCCTCGCCGCCGAACAGATGGGCGGCGCCGGCGATATCGAGGATCAGCCCGTCGGGCGGGTCGAGCGCGACGAGTGGCGTATAGCGCGCGCAGCCCTGCGCGAGCCGGTTGAGCCAGTCGCGGTCGAGCGCCGGATCGTGCGGCACGACGCGCAGACCCAGCACCTGCGCGCGCGCGTCGGCGAGCGCCATGCCGGGGGCGAGGCCGAGCGTCGCGGCGCGCGTATCGACGGCCGCGAGACGCAGCGCGCCGCGCAGCTTTTCGGCAAAGACGAGCGGGGCGTCAGGCGGCCTAGGCGCCGCGCGACTCCAGCGCTCGGCGGGGAGCCAGGGGAAGAACAGCGCCAGATAGCGCCGCGTCGCGGAAGGCTTGATCGTCACGGTTCCACTCCAGCCGCCAGCGCGCGCCCGCGGGGCCAGCGCGCCAGCGCAGCAATTCGAGATCGAAGGCGGGCGCGCCCGGCGCGTTCGCCTCCAGTTCGCGCGAGGGCGCCGCCGCGATGCGCCAGCGCGTCTCGGCGATGCTCGGCACGGGCTCGGCCCCCAGGCGCAGCAGCAGCAGCACCGTCCCGGCATCGCGCGCGCCGAGCGCGAGCCGCCGCCCCGCGGTCAGATCGAGCGCGGGCAGGCGTCCTCGGCTTTCGACGACCACCGCCGTCGACCCGGGGCAGCGCAGCGCGTCATTCGCGGCGGCGAGCAGCGCCCTGGCATCCCCCGTCTCGACGAGCAGCAGCCGGTCGGGATCGCCGCCGAGCTCGGCGATGCCCGGCGCATAGAGATGCCCGCTCTGCCGCCCGGCGTCGGCGGTGCGCAGCCACAGCAGCGGCGCCGTGCCCCCGCCGCGCAAGGCGAGCAGCGCGACAAAGGCGGCGGCGCTCGCGGCGTCGAGCGAATCGGCGAACATCTCGTGCACCCGCCCCACCGCGAGCCCGCCGCCGAGCGCGGCGTCGAACCCTGCATGCCCGCTCGCCAGCCAGCCGTCGGCGCGCGCGCCGGGCGGTCCGCCGGAAGCGGCGATCCGGGCGACGCGGCGGCGCAGCCCGGCGAGAGGGGAAGACGACTCGCGCATAGCATGTTCTCTATATGTTCTATTAGCGCGCGAGTCCGGTCGCTTGTCAAGCGACGGCGATCATGGGTGCGAGAGCGGGGGTAAAATGAGTTCGCACAAAGACACGAAGCCACAAAGAAGGGGGATTCGCGGCGCAGCCGTAACCCTTCCAAGACAGCGTCTCGATACAGGGCTGCGAATGAATGGCGCCTAACGGCGCGATACAAGCCTCTTTGTGGCTTCGTGTCTTTGTGCGAAACAAAAATCCGTCGCTCGCACCCCGGCGCAAACGCCCAATCAGCACACTAAGGCTGTTCCGCCCCCGCTCCGCTATCACCCCCAAGCGCGCGGAACAGCGCGATTCGGGTCTGCGCGAGCAGAAGCTGGGTCGCGATCTCGCTGCGCCGCGCGGTGTAGAGGCTGCGCTGCGCGTCGAGGCTGGCGAGGAAGCTGTCGACCCCGCCCTTGTAGCGCGCGTCGGTCAGCGTCGCGGTGTCGGCCGCCGCCGCGCTGTTCGCCGCCGCGGCGCGCACCCGCTCGGCGATCGTGCCCTGCACCGCAAGCGCGTCGGCGACCTCGCGGAACGCGGTCTGGATCGCGCCTTCATAGCTCGAAAGCGCCGCGTCGCGCTGCGCCTCGGTCACCGCGACCCCGGCGCGGCGTCCCCCGAAATCGAAGATCGACGCGCTCGCCTCGCCCCCCGCCGACCAGGCGAAAGCGCCGCCGTCGAACAGGCCCGAAAGCGCGTCGCTCGCGAAGCCGAGCAGCCCGGTCAGCGAGATGGTGGGGAACAGCCGCGCGCGCGCGACGCCGATGTCGGCATTGGCGGCGCGGAGCTGATATTCGGCCTCGATCACGTCGGGGCGGCGCAGCAGGATCTGGGAACTCACCCCGGCGGGCAGCGCGACGATTGCGTCCGTGGCTTCGGCCAGGCTTGCGGGCAGCAGCGTGCGGTCGACGTCGCCGCCGACGAGCAGGCGAATGAGATTCTCGTCCTGCGCGAGCGCGCTCGTCTGCGCCGCGATCGAATCCTCTGCGGTCGCGAGAATCTGCTCGGCCTGGCGGAGGTCGGTGCGCGGGGCGATGCCGCCGTCGAGCCGCGCCCTGGTGAGCCGCACATTCTCGCGCGCATTGGCCGCGGTGTCGCGCGCGATCGCCAGCAGGTCGCGATCGGCGCCATAACTGGCCCAGGCGTCGGCGAGATCGGCGATCAGCGCGAGCCGCACCGTGCGCGCCGCCGCCTCGGTCGCGAGCGCGCGGTTGCGCTCGGCCTCGGTTGCGTTGGCGAGGCGCCCGAACAGGTCGAGCTCGAAGCCGGTGACCCCGCCCTGCAGCGAGAAATCGGCGCTGGCGCCGTTTGAGCCGTTCCCGCTGCCGCCGCGATCCGAATAGCCCGCTCCGGCGGTGATGCCGATCGCCGGCAATTGCGCCGATCGCGTCACCCGCACCTGCGCGCGCGCCGCGGCGACATTGGCAAAAGCGGTGCGCAGGTCGCGGTTGTTCGCGAGCGCCTGCTCGATCAGCGACTGCAATCGCGGGTCGGTGAAGACCTGCCCATAGGAAAGGGCCGGCAGCGCCGCCTCGCTCTGCAACAGATAGGCGTCGCCGACCGGCCAGCTTTGCGGCACCGGCGGCGGGGGCAGCACTGTCTTCGGCGCGAGCGAGCAGCCCGCGAGCAGCAGCGGCGCGGCGATCAGAGACAGGCGCGCGCGCGTCATGCCGGCATCTCCTGCGCGTCGCCGCGCTTGCCGAAGCGTTCGCGCAGCGCCGCGACCCCGTCGCGCACCCCGCGCCGCACGAGCACGAAGAAGAGCGGGATGAAGAAGATGGCGAGCAGCGTCGCGGTCAGCATCCCGCCGATCACCGAGGTGCCGATCGCGACGCGGCTGTTCGCCCCCGCTCCGGTCGCGACCGCGAGCGGTAGCACGCCGAAGATGAAGGCGAAGCTCGTCATCAGGATCGGGCGCAGACGGATCTTCGCCGCGGCGATCGCCGCCTCGATCACCCGTTTGCCCTGCCGTTCCTGCTGCTCGGCGAACTCGATCATCAGAATCGCGTTCTTCGCCGCGAGCCCCATCGTCGTCAGAAGGCCGATCTGCAGATAGACGTCGTTCTCGAGCCCGCGCAGGCTGACCGCAAGCACCGCGCCGACGAGCCCCAGCGGGATGACGAGCAGCACCGCGACCGGGATCGACCAGCTTTCGTAAAGCGCCGCGAGGCAGAGGAAGACGACGAGCAGCGACAATCCATAGAGCAGCGGCGCCTGCCCCGACGACAGCCGCTCCTGATAGGAGGAGCCCGCCCAAGCGACGCTGGTGCCGGGGATCTGCGCCGCCATCGCCTCCATCAGGTCCATCGCCTCGCCCGAGCTGGTGCCGGGGGCGGGCTGGCCCGAGATTTCATAGGCGGGAACGCCCTGGAAGCGCGAGGTGCTGCTCGGCGTCGTCGACCAGCCGATCCGCGAAAAGGCCGAGAAGGGCGACATGCCGCCGTCCGACGAGCGGACATACCATTGGCCGAGATCTTCGGGCGCCGCGCGATACGGCGCATCGCCCTGCACATAGACGCGCTTGACGCGCCCCTTGTCGATGAAGTCGTTGACGTAGCGGCCGCCCCACGCGGTCGACAGCGTGTTGTTCACGTCGCTGTTGCTGAGGCCATAGGCGGTCAGCCGCTGGGTATCGATGTCGATCTTCAGCGCCGCGACGTCGGGCAGGTCGCTCAGCCGCACCGATCGCAGCCTGGGATTGGCGTTCGCCATGTCGAGCAGCCGGTCGCGCGCGGCGGCGAAGTCCTCGCGGCTCAGCCCGGCGCGGTTCTGCAATTCCATCGTGAAGCCCGACGTGTCGCCGAGCCCGCGCACCGCGCCGGGGACGAGCGCGAAGATCTGCGCGTCGCGGAGCCCCGACAGCGCCCTGCTGGCGCGCTGGGCGATCGCGTCGGCGGTGTTTTCGGGGCCGGGGCGATCGTCCCAGTCGACCAGGTTGACATAGCCCTGGCCGGCGTTCTGCCCCGACGCTCCGCCGCCGCCGCCGGCCACCAGGAACAGCGCCTGCACATTATTCTTTTCGGCGCTGAGCAGGTAATCTTCGACCGCGTCGCGCACCTCGAACGTGCGCTCCAGCGTCGCGCCCGCGGGCAGGCGGAACTGGATCGCGACGCGGCCCTGATCCTCGTTGGGTAGGAAACCGCCCGGCAGACGGAAGAAGAGCAGCACGAGCAGCGCGACCGCGAGCGCGTAGATCGCGAGGAACAGCCATTTGCGGTCGACGACCTTGGCGACGCTGCCCGCATAGCTGGCGCTGGCGCGGTCGAAGCGCGTGTTGAAGCCATGCTTCGCACGCTCGAACATATCGTGGAGGCGCGGGAAGCGGCGGGTCTCGCCTTCCGCGCCATGCGCCCTGGGCTTGAGCAGCATCGAGGTCAGCGCCGGGCTCAGCACCAGCGCGACGAGCACCGACAGCGCCATCGCCGAGACGATGGTGATCGAGAACTGGCGATAGATGACCCCGGTCGATCCGCCGAAAAAGGCCATCGGCAGGAACACCGCGGAAAGAACGAGACCGATTGCGATGAGCGCGACCTGCAATTCCTGCATCGACCGGATCGTCGCCTCGCGCGCGGTCATGCCGGGGTTTTCCTCCATCAACCGCTCGACATTCTCGACCACGACGATCGCATCGTCGACGAGCAGGCCGATCGCGAGGACGAGCCCGAACAGGGTCAGCGTGTTGACCGAGAAGCCGGCGATATAGAAGATCGCGAAGGTGCCGAGCAGCACCACCGGCACCGCAATCGCGGGAATCAGCGTCGCGCGCCAGCTTTGCAGAAAGACGAACATGACGATGACGACCAGCAGGATCGCCTCGAACAGCGCTTTCTGCACCTCGCTGACCGACAGCTTGATGAAGCTGGTCGAATCATTGGCATAGGCATAGCCCAGCCCTTCGGGCATGTCGGCGGCCAGTTCGTCCATCCGCGCCTTGACCAGCTCGGCGGTCTTCAGCGCATCGGACCCCGGAGACAGCGAGATGGATATGCCGGCGCCCGGATGGCCGTTGACGCGGGTGACGCTCGTATAATTTTCGGCCCCCAGCTCGACGCGCGCGACATCCTTGATCCGCACCGTCGATCCGTCGGGCAGTGTCTTGAGGACGATATTCTCGAATTCTTCGGGCGTCTGCAGCTTTGATTGCGCGGTCACCGTCGCGTTGAGCATCTGGCCCTTGGGCGCGGGCAGCCCGCCGACGTCGCCCGCCGCGATCTCGCTGTTCTGGGCGTTGATCGCGCTGACCACGTCGCCGGGCATCAGCGATACCGCGGCGAGCCGCTGCGGGTTGAGCCAGATGCGCATCGCGTGCGGCGCGCCGAACACATCGACGTCGCCGACTCCGTCGACGCGCGACAGCGGGTCCTGGATGTTCGAGGTCAGATAGTCCGACACGTCCTGGTTCGATCGCGTATCGGTGGTGTCGAACACCGCGACGAGCAGCAGCGTGTCCGAATTGGACTTGCTGACGCGCACCCCGCGGCTCTGCACCTGTTCGGGCAGGCGCGAGAGCGCCGACTGGATCTGGTTCTGCACCTGAACCTGCGCGATATCGGGGTCGGTGCCCTTGGCGAAGATGGCGCGAATGGTCGCCTGCCCGCGCGAGTTCGACTGCGAGCTGAAATAGAGGAGGCCGTCGATCCCGGTCAGTTGCTGTTCGAGCACCTGAGTGACGCTGTTCTCGATCGTCTCGGCCGACGCGCCCGGATAGGTCGCGCGGATATTGACCTGGGTCGGCGCGATGTCCGGATATTGCTCGATCGGCAGCGAGAAAAGCGCGCCGAGCCCGCCCAGCATCACGATGATCGCCAGCACCCAGGCGAAGATCGGGCGGTCGATGAAGATGCGCGACATAGCGGGTTACTTGTCCTTCGCCGCCCGTCCGGCGCCCGCGCCCGCCCGCTGGGCACTGCTCGCCGCGACCGGACGGATCGCCATCCCCGTCTTGAGATTGCCGACCCCTTGCGTGATCACGCGGTCGCCGGCTGCAAGCCCCGCCGAAACGACCCAGTTGGTGCCCGACGTGCGCGTCGTGGTCACCTTGCGCCGCACGACCTTGTTGTCCTTGCCCGCCAGATAGACATAGGCGCTGCCGTCGAAATCGCGCTGCACCGCGGGCTGCGGGATGAGGATCGCGTCGGGCTCGATCGCCTGGTCGAACAGGGCGGTGACGAACATGCCGGGCAGCAGCAACCCCTTGGGATTGGGGAAGCGCGCGCGCAGCGTCACCGTGCCCGTCGCTTCGTTGACCGTCATCTCCGAAAACTGGACGGTGCCCGTGAAACCGTAGTCGCTGCCGTCCTCGAGCTTCAGGCGCACCGCGGTGCTGCCCGGCTGGGTGCCGCCGCCCGCGAGCGACTGGCGGAGTGCGGTGAGCTCGGCGCTCGACTGCTGCATGTCGACATAGATGGGGTCGAGCTGCTGGATCAGCGCTAGCGGTTCGGCCTGGCTCGCGCTGACGAGCGCGCCGGGGGTGGCGAGGCTGCGGCCGATGCGCCCGCCGATCGGTGCGGTGATCGTCGCATAGCGCAGGTTGATCCGCGCGGTTTCGAGCGCCGCGGCATTCTGCGCGACGGCCGCGCGGGCGACCCGCGCCGCGGCGAGCGCGTCGGTATAATCCTGCTCGGCGATCGCCTGCATCTTCGCGAGTGGCTCGAAGCGCTTCGCTTTCTCCTCGGCCGCTGCGGCGCTCGCCCGCGCGCTCGCCAGATTGGCCTCGGCCTGATCGACCGCCGCGCGATAGAGGCTCGCGTCGATCTGGTAGAGCGGCTGGCCCGCGCGCACGACGCCGCCCTCGGTGAACAGGCGGCGGCGGATCAGCCCGCTGACCTGCGGGCGCACTTCGCTGGTCTCGAAGGCGACGGTGCGGCCGCCGAGCTCGGTGGTGATCGGAACCGCCGACGCCGCGGCGACGACATAGCCGACTTCGGGGGCACCGCGGTCGCGTCCGTTCCGGTCGTCCTTGTTCGCGCAGGCGCTCAGCGACAGCATCGCGGCGCACAGGGCTCCGGTCAGGAGCAGCGGCCTCTTGTTGGGCATAGTCGATGTATCTCGTGTCGATCCGCGGGGAGGAACGGAGGATTGGGCTCTTATTCACCGCATCGGGCCGCTACTGGCAAGCGGATTAGCCTTTTTGCGACAAATTACGACAAATTTCCGTGTCGGGGGCCTGGCTCACCCCCAAGCATTGACACCGGTTACCATTACCGGTAGCCAGATGCCAGCTCCATTATCCAGCACAAGGACGCCGATCATGTTCGCCAAGACCTATCACGCCACCCATCCCGACATGATGGAGGATGTGTCGAACGACGATCTGCGCGCGCGCTATCTGGTCGCCGGCATGTTCGAGGACGGCCAAATCCACCTCAACTATTCGCACAACGAACGCTTCGTGATCGGCGGCGCGGTGCCGAAGGGCGGGGCGCTGACGCTCCCCGCGCAGAGCGAGCCCGCGTCGGCGGCGGGGCATCCCTTCCTCGAACGGCGCGAGATGGCGGCGGTCAACATCGGCAGCGACGGCGCGATCAGCGTCGACGGCCAACGCTTCGAGATGAAGAACAAGGAATGCCTCTATATCCCGATGGGGTCGAAGGAGGTGACCTTCGAGGGCGACGGCGCGCGCTTCTATCTCGCCTCGCTTCCGGCGCATAAAATATGCCCGATCAAGCATGTCACCCTCGACCAGGCGAACCCGCTCGCGCGCGGCGACCTCGCCAATTCGAACCAGCGGACGATCTATCAGCTCGTCATTCCGGGCGTGTGCGAAAGCGCGCAGCTGCTGCTCGGCCTGACCGTGCTCGAAGAGGGGAGCGTTTGGAACACCATGCCCCCGCACCTCCACGACCGGCGCAGCGAAATCTATCTCTATTTCGATCTGCCCGAGGAAAACGACCGCATCTTCCATTATATGGGCGAGCCCGACAGCATGCGGCACATCGTGATCGCGAACGAGGAAGCGGTAATCAGCCCGCCCTGGTCGATCCACATGGGTTCGGGGACCAAGAAATACGCCTTCATCTGGGCGATGGGCGGCGAAAATCTCGACTATACCGACATGAACGTCCTCGACATCTGCCAATTGAAGTAAGGACTGTTCCTGTCTTCATCGTCACCCTGAAACAAGCTCAGCATGACATTGGATTAAGATAACGATGCGAATGTTCGACCTCACAGGAAAAGCCGCGCTCGTCACCGGCGCCAACACCGGCATCGGCCAGGGCATCGCGCTCGCGCTCGCCGAAGCGGGGGCGGATATCGCGGCCGCCGGCCGCTCGCCCGCCGACGAGACCGTCGAAAAGGTCCGCGCTCTCGGCCGCAAGGCCGCCAATTTCAGCGCCGACCTGTCGGGCGTCGCCGCGGTGCAGCCGCTCGTCGACGCGGCGCTCGCCGAGTTCGGCCGCATCGACATCCTCGTCAACAACGCCGGCATCATCCGCCGCGCCGACGCGGTCGACTTCACCGAAGCCGATTGGGACGCGGTGATGGACACCAATTTGAAAACGCTCTTTTTCCTCTGCCAGGCGGTGGGCAAGCATATGATCGCGCGCGGTTCGGGCAAGATCATCAACATCGCCTCGATGCTGACCTTCCAGGGCGGCATCCGCGTGCCGAGCTACACCGCGTCGAAATCGGGCGTCGGCGGGCTCACCAAGCTGCTCGCGAACGAATGGGCGGCGAAGGGGGTGCAGGTCAACGCAATCGCGCCCGGCTATATCGCGACGAACAACACCGCCGCGCTGCAGGGCGACGAAGCGCGCAACCGCCAGATCGTCGAGCGTATTCCCGCCGGGCGCTGGGGCGACCCCGCCGACATCGGCGGCGCTGCGGTCTTCCTCGCCTCATCGGCGTCGGACTATGTCCAGGGCCATATCCTCGCCGTCGACGGCGGCTGGCTCGCGCGATAACGAAGAGGCGCCTCAAAATTTCCGTTCGCCCTGAGCTTGTCGAAGGGCTGTCCTTATCTTGAATGGCCGGAAGGAAGAAAGAACGGTGCTTCGACAAGCTCAGCGCGAACGGATTTGGGGAGGGACGCTGCGATGACCGGCCGCCTCGTCTTCTTCGGCGAATTGCTGATCCGCCTGACCGCGCCGGGCAACGAGCTGCTCATGCAGTCGCCGGCGCTCGCGCTGCATGTCGGGGGGGCGGAGGCGAATGTCGCGATCGGGCTTGCGCATCTCGGCCACGACTGCGCGATGGTGAGCAAGATTCCTTCGAATGCACTGGGTCGCGGTGCAGTGACGGCGGTGCGCGGCGCAAATGTCGATTGCACCGCCGTCACCCTCCATCCGGGTCGGATGGGCCTCTATTTCCTGAGCGTCGGCGCCGGCCTGCGCGCATCGGAAATCGTCTACGACCGCGCGGGGTCGAGCTTCGCAGCGAGCGGGGCCGAGGATTATGACTTCGACCGACTGCTGGGCGGTGCGCGCCTGCTCCACCTGTCGGGCATCACCCCCGCACTCGGGCCGCGCTCGGCCGCGGCGGCGCTCGCCGCGGCGCGCGCGGCGAAGCGGCTCGGGGTGCCGGTCAGCTTCGACGGCAATTACCGCGCGATGCTGTGGGAGGCGTGGGACAGCGACCCGCGCGCCATCCTGTCCGAACTGATCGGCACCGCCGACATCCTCTTTGGCAACCACCGCGACCTGTCGCTGGTGCTCGGCCGGCCGTTCAGCGGCGAGGGTGAGGACCGGCGGCGCGAGGCGGCCGAGGCGGGCTTCGCCGCCTTTCCCGGCCTCCGGATCATCGCCTCTACCGCGCGCCACACGCTGACCGCCGACCATCATCGCATCGCGGCGCGCGTCGACCTGCGCAGCGGTGCGCACCAGACCGGCGAGGTCGACGTCACCGGTATCGTCGACCGTATCGGCGCCGGCGACGCCTTCGCCGCCGGGGTGCTCCACGCGCATCTGACCGGTGGCGATGCGAAGACGATGGCCGAAACCGGCCTCGCGCTCACCTGCCTCAAGCACTCGCTGCCGGGCGACGCAAGCCGCTTCGGGCAGGCCGACATCGACGCCTTCCACGGCGGCGGGCTCGATGTCCGCCGCTGAGGGCGTCAGCCGCCGCGCGCTGCTCGGCGGCGCACTGGCTCTCGGCCTGGCCGGGCCGGTTCGGTCAGCCCGCGCGCGGGTGGGCGACGACCTCCTTCTCCAGGTCGCGGCACCCGATGGTACTTATCGAAGCCAATTTTATAACGGAACGCCTCCTTCCCATCGCTTCGCGGGAATTCGGTACGGCCGCGCCGCGCGTTTCGGCCGGCCGGTTCCGGTTCGTGCGGCGGAGCAGATGCCGGACGCCGTTTTCGGCCCTGCCTGTCCCCAGCGCGGCGACCGCTACCAGCCGCAATCCGAGGACTGCCTGTTCCTCAACGTCTGGACGCCGTCCCCGCGCGCCGACGCGAAGCGCCCCGTCATGGTCTATTTCCACGGCGGCGCCTATTCGACCGGCAGCGTCACCGACCCCATCAACGACGGCGCGCACCTCGCTGCGCGCGGCGATGTCGTGGTGGTCACCGTCAACCACCGGCTCAACACGCTCGGCTATCTCTATCTCGCGCGGCTCGACCCGCGCTTCCCCGACAGCGGCAATGCGGGGCAGCTCGACCTGATCCTCGCGCTCCAATGGATCCGGCGCAACATCGCGGCCTTCGGGGGCGATCCGGGCAATATCACCCTGTTCGGCCAGTCGGGCGGCGGCGCGAAGATCGCGACGCTGATGGCGATGCCCGGGGCCGAGGGGCTGTTCCACAAGGCGATCACGATGAGCGGGCAGCAGGTCACCGCCTCGGGCCCGCTCAACGCCACGCGGCGCGCCGAGGCGTTTCTCGCGGCGCTCGGCAAAGACGTCGACCCCGCGACCGCGCCGGTCGAGCAGCTGATCGCGGCGCTCTCCGCGACCGACCCGATCCTCGGCGGCGGCGTCTATATGGGGCCGGTGCTCGATATGAAGCACCTGATGCGCCATCCTTTCTGGCCCGATGCCGCGCCGCAGTCGCTCGGCATCCCGATGATGCTCGGCAATGCGGTGATGGAAACGCGCGCCTTCTACGCGCCCGACGGCAAGCAGCTGCGCGGCCTTTCCTACGACAATCTCGCGGCACGGATCGCGCCCGAGATGCGGGTCGATATCCATCCTGAATGGACCGTGGCGCAGTTCCGCGCCCGCTATCCCGCCGCGCCGCCGCTCGAGTTGTTCCACCGCATCGTCACCGCGGCGCGCAGCTGGCGCGGGCAGGTCGAAGAGGCCGAGGCGCGGGCGCGGGCAGGGGTGCCCGCCTTCGTCTACCAGCTAGATTTCGAGGAAGCGAAGCACACCGACGACATCGGCCTCAGCTTCGGCACCATCCCGAACCCGACGCCCGCGCAGCAGGTGATGAGCGATGTCGTAATGGACGCCTTCGTCCGCTTCGCGCGCACCGGCTATCCGGGCTGGCCGGCCTATGATCTCGCGAAGCGACAGACGATGATTTTCGATGCCGAGAGCCGCGTCGAGAATGATCCGCGCCGCTGGGAGCGCGAGCTGTTTGCGCGGGTGCCCTATATTCAGCCGGGCAGCTGACGAGCTTCGCTATCACCTTAGCGTCATCCCGGCGAAGGCCGGGATCTCACCCGTGCATCGTTCCGCGCCGTTGAGATCCCGGCCTTCGCGGGATGACGGAGGGATCAAACGATCCCGTGGTTGCCCAGCCAGTTCCACAGCAGCTCGGGCCAGATCGCGACCGGCAGTCCCGCCGTCTTCATCAGTCCGAAGCCGTGGCCGCCGCGCTCGAAGACATGGCTTTCGCACGAAGCGCCGATCGCGCGCGCCGCTTCGCGCAGGCGCAGGCTGTTCTCGACCTTGACGGCGGGATCATCCTCGGCGTGGAGCAGCCATAGCGGCGGCTGGCCGGGGCGGACATTACGTTCGGGCGAATAGAGTTTCTCGCGCGCTTCATCGGGATTCGCGCCGAGCAGCTTCTCGCGGCTCCCCGGATGGGCGATTGCAGGATCCATCGACACCACCGGATAGATGCCGGCGAGCGCATCGGGCCGCGCCGGCCGCGCGTCGGCCGCGTCGACTGCCCCATAGACGGGGGCGTCGAAGCGCGTGAGCAGGCTGGTCGCGACATGGCCGCCCGCCGAAAAGCCGCCGAAGGCGACGCGCGCCGGGTCGATGCCGTCTTGCTTGGCGCGGCTGCGCACCAGCCGCACCGCGCGCTGCGCATCGGCGAGCGGCACGTCGGCACCATTCGCCCAGCCATCGCCCGGCAGGCGGTAGAAGAGAACATAGGCGGTGACGCCGCGCGCCGCGAGCCAGCGCGCGAGCTCATAGCCCTCCTTGTCGATCACGACATAGCGGTAGCCGCCGCCGGGGGCGAGGATCACCGCCGCGCCGTTTGGTTTCGCCGGGCGGAAGATGTCGAGGCGCGGCCGGGTGACATGCTCGACCATCCGGTCGCTGGCCTGCGGGTCTTCGCTGCGCTGGACGATGCGCTCGACGAGCCCCGCGGGCACGGCGAGATGGCCGTCGGGCCAGAGCGCGACGCTGCCGTCGGGCGCGAGGCCCGCGGGCCGCGTCCACGCCTCCTTCGCGGCGGCGGCGGCCGCGAGGGGCAGCGCGAGGCCGGCGGCAAGCAGGCCGCGGCGGCCGAGCGTCACTGTCCGGCCTTCGGCGGATTCGGGTACGCGACGATCAGCACCAGCGGCTCGCTTCCCGTCTGGCGGATGCCGACCTGCGCACCCGTGTAGAGCCACGCCGCCATGCCGGGCTTCAACGCCTTCTCCTCGCCGTCCGACCGGACGATCCCGGTTCCCGAGACGACATAATAGATTTCGTCGTGCGCGATTCGGTGCACGCCGATCGCGGCGCCGACGTGCAGCGCGCGCTTGCGGAACTCGAAGCTGCGCGGGGCGGGGACGGCGTCGCTGATCCGCCACGCGGTCGATCGTCCGATTTCGCCGTGCGGCGGTGCTTCCTCGCGCACCGTCGCCGTCTCGTCGATCACGACCATCGCCGGAGCGGGCGTCGCCGCGCCGCCGAGCAGCAGCGCGAGCAGCGCGCTCATTTCACGCCGCCGCGCGAATCGAGGTCGCGCGCCGACAGATGTTCCTGCGGCATCGGCGCGGTCTGCGCGGGGTAGCGGCCCGATTTCGGCTCCATCGTCGCGAGGTTCCACTCGGCCTCGACGAAGGGCGCGCGCACCGGTGCCTCGACCTTCGGATAGGCGCTGACCTCCTTCTCGTCGTCGATGATGTCGCCGCGCCCCTCGGCGACGAAGAAGAGGATGCGGATTTCCTCGGCGTCGCGCGCCCACGGCCGCGCCCCCGCGGTCGCGAGCACCGAGGTCTCGACATCGCGCGTCGGCAAAATGTCATAGCCCGCGACCGGCGCGAGCGGCGCCTTGGCGCGGATCATCTCGGCGCGCGTTTCGCCATAGCGGCCGAATTCGGGGAGCGGATTGCCGTGGCGGTCGACCGCCAGATTGTCCTTGCCATAATATTGCAGGTCACCGTCGCCGCCGAGCATCAGAAAGGGCAGCCCCGCGTCGGTGTCGTTGCCGCCGCGCATGACGTTGCCGATCGCGGTGATCTGACCCGTGACATAGTCGTGCCCGACCCATTCGAGGTTCATCAGATTATAATGCACCGCGCGGTGCCCCGGGTTGTAGATCAGATTGTTGATCATCAACACCTGCGCCCCGCCCTTCACCAGCGGCGCACGCTCGACATTATGCGCCCAGATATTGCGGTAGAAGACGATGCCGGTGGTGTTGTCGTGGACGAGCGAGCCCTTGCTGTGCTCGCCCTTCGGATGGCTCGCGTCGGCGAGTCCCTCGGCGGCGAGATTGTTCGAGAAGGTGATGTCGTGGCTCGTGCCCTGGCGCCATTCGGCGACGGTCTTGCCGGCAAAGCGCGGGCCCGACGCCGACATATTCTCGTCGATCGCCCACAGGAAGGTGCAATGGTCGATCACGACATTGTGCGCGGCGACGGTCGACAGCGCGTCGGCCTCCCACCCGCTGCGCTTCGGCTGGCCGTCGACCCCGGTGTAGACGCGCAGATGGCGCATGATCACGTCGTGGGTCTTGAGGTCGATGCCGGTGCGGATCAGCGTGATGCCGGGCCCCGGCGCGGTCTGGCCGGCGATGGTCAGAAAGGGCTCGGTGATCGTCAGCGTCATGCGTCCCATGTCGATCACGCCGCCGACTTCGAAGACGACGATGCGCGGCCCCTTCGCCTCGACCGCCGCCTTGAACGAGCCTGGGCCGTCGGGGGCGAGCGTCGTCACGCGGATGATCCTGCCCCCGCGTCCGCCCGGAGTCGCCGCCGCGGGACCGACCGCCCCGGGGAAGGCCTTCGCCGCCGAATCGGCCGCGAAAGCCGGGCTTGCGGGCAGCGCCGGGGCCATCAGAAGCGCGGCGAACAACAGCTTTTTCAGCATCTATTCTCTCCCGTATCTCTCATCGCGATTGGGGTCTTGACATAGGCGGCGATATCCTTCAATCATTTTTGACACC
This sequence comes from Sphingopyxis sp. NJF-3, assembly GCF_053514865.1. Classification (NCBI taxonomy): domain Bacteria; kingdom Pseudomonadati; phylum Pseudomonadota; class Alphaproteobacteria; order Sphingomonadales; family Sphingopyxidaceae; genus Sphingopyxis; species Sphingopyxis sp. NJF-3. Next base: position 3,554,024 of record NZ_CM130726.1, on the reverse strand, counting down.
GGTTACCTAAACCGGCGATAAAACAAGATCCATGGGGGAGAGGGCGCCCCGGGCTGGCCGCATTCGTGCGGGCGGCGCGATCCGCGAACTCTCTGAGCATTTTTGGGACGGCCATCGGTCGATGGGTTTCGTCCACGAAAGTAACCGGTGTCATTTCCTTGCCAAGCGGGGGAGTGCACTGCGAAAGGGAGGAATGACGATGACACTGATCGCAACGCGGGGCGTACGCACCCTGACCCGACTGGCCTGCGGCGCTTCGCTCGCCGCCTTGGCGGTTTCGCCCGCCTTCGCGCAGGACGCCGCCGATACGCCAACCACCGATGCGGCGCCCGCCGACGAGATCGTCGTCACCGGCTTCCGCGCCTCGCTCGACAAGGCGCTCGACCAGAAGCGCAATTCGACCGGGGCGGTCGACGTGATCGTCGCCGAGGACATCGCCAAATTCCCCGACCAGAACCTCGCCGAATCGCTCCAGCGCATTCCCGGCATCTCGATCCAGCGCGACGCCGGCGAAGGCCGCGCGATCACCGTGCGCGGGCTCGGCGCGCAGTTCACCCGCGTCCGCCTCAACGGCATGGAGACGATCGCGACTTCGACCGACGGCGCCGCGGCGAACCGCGACCGCGCCTTCGACTTCAACGTCTTCGCGTCGGAGCTGTTCACCTCGCTCGTCGTCCACAAGACCGCCTCGGCCTCGCTCGATGAAGGATCGCTGGGCGCGGTCGTCGACCTCAACACCGGCAATCCGCTCGGCGGCAAGGAAGGGCTGACGCTCGTCGCCTCGGCGCAGGCGCGCTACAACGACCTGTCGAAGGACGTCGACCCGCGCCTCGCGGGGCTGATCGGCTGGACCAACGCCGACAAGACCTTCGGCGTGTCCGCCTCGGTCGCCTGGTCCGACTACACCACGCTCGAACTCGGCAACAACAGCGTGCGCTGGGCGCAGTCGCCCTTCCGCAGCGTCGACGGCGTCACCTGCATGACGGGGTCGAACTTCGTCGCCACCCCCTCCGCCGAGTGCATCGAAGTCGCCGAGGCCTTCCACCCGCGCATCCCGCGCTACGGCCTCGTCAGCCACGACCGCGAGCGCCTCGGCGCGACGGCGTCGATCCAGTTCGAACCGAGCGAGAACACCAAGATCTCGATCGACGGCCTCTATTCGACCTTCAAGGAAACCCGCGACGAATATTGGGGCGAGGTCCTGCTGCGCAGCAACGAGCGCGGCATCGACGTCTCCAACTATGTGATCGACGAAAACAACAATCTCGTCTCGGCCGACCTCGACAATGTCTATGTCCGCACCGAACGCTATTCGCGCGAGAGCGAGACCAAATTCTACCAGCTTTCGGCGCGGCTCGAGCAGCGGTTGACCGACAGCTTCAAGCTCAATCTGCTCGGTGGCTTTTCCAAATCGAAGGCCGATATCCCGGTCGAGACGACGCTGGCGTTCGACGACACCGACGCGACCGGCTATCACTATGATTATACGAACACGAAATTTCCGCTCCTGAGCTTCGGGGCGGGGATCGACGATCCCGCCGCGTTCGAGCTCGCCGAATTCCGCGATCGCCCGTCCTTCCTGACCAACAAGTTCAAGACCTTCGCGGCCGATTTCGACTGGGATGTCGCCGACCGCTTCAAGCTGCTCGGCGGCGGCTTCTATCGCCAGTTCGATTTCGACACGGTCGGTTATCGCCGCGACAGCACCTATTGCGCGGCCTTCACCTGCGCGCCGGGCACCGGCGGCCTGCCGGTCACGCCCGACATCGCCGAGCTGTTCGAACTCGGCGACGCGGGCCAGCCCTCGGGCAACACCAACGCCTGGATCGTCCCCGATCTCGATGCGGGCACTGCGCTGATCGACCTCTACGGCCGTCCGGCGGTGCTGCAGCAGGGCGAGCAGCGCGCGGTCACCGAAAAAACCTATGGCGGCTGGTTCATGACCGAGTTCGAGACCGAACTGCTCGGCATGCGGCTCACCGGCAACGCCGGGGTGCGCTATGCGAAGACCGAGCAGAGCTCGTCGGGCTTCACCAGCGGCACCTTCGTCACGGTCGATCGGACCTATGACGACTGGCTGCCGTCGTTCAACCTCAACCTCCACCCGACCGACAACATCATCCTGCGCGGCGCAATCGCGAAGGTCATCACGCGCCCGACGCTGGGCAGCCTGACCCCGGGCGGCTCGGTCGACCAGTTCAACTTCCGCATCACCTCGGGCAATCCCTTCCTCGAACCCTATCGCGCGACGACCTTCGACCTCGCCGCCGAATGGTATTTCGCGCCGGGGGCGATCGCCTCGGTCGCGCTGTTCGCGAAGGATATCGAAAGCTTCCCGATCTCGACCTCGCTGCAGGGCACCTATGCGTCGAGCGGGCTGCCGACCTCGCTGTTGACGCCGGGGACTCCCGCCTATGACGCGGTGGTCGGCGGCAGCGACCCGAACCGCCAGTTCGAATTCCGCACCACCGGCAACGGACCGGGCGCGAATCTGAAGGGCGTCGAATTCTCGCTGCAGCTGCCCTTCTCGGTCTTCTCGGATTCGCTCCGCCACTTCGGCGTGCTCGGCAACGCGACCTTCGTGAAGAGCGACGTCGACTACAGCATCTCGGGTCCGCTGGTATATGATCCGGTGCAGAACAAGCTCGTCGCCCAGCCCAACGGCACCTACACCCAGCCGCTGCTCGGCCTCGCCAAGCGCGCGTGGAACGCGACCGTCTATTATGACGACGGCAAGCTGTCGGTACGCACCTCGGCCGCGTGGCGCTCGGGCTACAACGACAGCACCAGCGGCAACAACAATATCTTCGAAGGCTATGGCAGCTCGTTCAACCTCGACGCCTCGATCCGCTACGCGCTGACCGAGCAGATCGAGCTGTCGATCGAGGGCACCAACCTGACCGACGATTATCGCTATCGCTTCAATGACATCTACGCGAACCGCAATTACGAGAATAATCACTACGGCCGCACCTTCCTGTTCGGGGCGCGGTTCAAGATCTGATTTTTCCCGGGAAACCATCCCCCCTCGTGGCCCGGTCTTGGACTGCAGGACCGGGCCATTTTTTAGGCGATGACATATTTTGCATCTCCCACCTTCGTCATTCCCGCGAAAGCGGGAACCCAGGGTGGGGTCAGCCGACGCACGCTCTGGGTTCCCGCTTTCGCGGGAATGACGAAAGGGGGGGCGGGGCCCCATCCCCAAGCCGCCGCTCGCATTTGCAATCGATATAATCGCCATTTTGAACGGAGGCAGGCATGACGGGTCGCCGCGACATGATCAAACTGGCCGGGGCCGGCCTCCTCGGCTCGGCGCTCGCGCCGGGGGCCGCGCGGGCGGCGAGCGAGGCCGACCCCGCATCCTGCCCCGCGCCCGCCTCGCCGCCGCGCTGGGGTACCGGCCTCGACGGGCAGCGCAAGGCCGATCTCGGCGACGGGCGCTTCCTCAACCCGGTCATGGCCGGCGACCATCCCGACCCGTCGATCCTGAAGGACGGGCGCGACTATTACATGACCTTCTCGACCTTCGATTCCTATCCGGGGCTCGTCGTCTGGCACTCGCGCGACCTGGTGAACTGGCGCCCGATCGGGCCCGCGCTCACCCGCAACATCGGCTCGGTCTGGGCGCCCGAACTCTGCAAGCACGCGGGGCGCTATTATCTCTACATCCCGACCAAGGGCCCGAACACGAGCTGGGTGATCTGGGCCGACCGCATCGAGGGACCGTGGAGCGACCCCGTCGACCTTCACCTGCCGAACCACATCGATCCCGGCCACGCGGTCGGCGAGGACGGGTCGCGCTGGCTCTTCCTGTCGGGCGGCGACCGCGTGCGGCTGTCGGACGACGGGCTCCGCCGCATCGGCGAGCCCGAGCATGTCTACGATCCGTGGCATTATCCCGCCGACTGGGTGGTCGAGGGCTTCTCGCCCGAAGGACCGAAGATCCTGCGACGCGGCGGCTGGTTCTACATGATCACCGCGGTCGGCGGCACCGCCGGGCCGCCGACCGGGCATATGGTCATCGCGGCGCGCTCGCGCTCGATCCACGGGCCATGGGAAAATTGCCCGGCGAACCCCATCGTGCGTACCGTCTCGCATGACGAGAAATGGTGGTCGCGCGGCCATGCGACGCTCGTCGAGGGGCCCGCGGGCGACTGGTGGAGCGTCTATCACGGCTATGAGAACGGCTATTGGACGCTCGGCCGCCAGACCCTGCTCGATCCGGTCGAATGGACCGCCGACGGCTGGTTCCGCATGACCGGTGGCGATCTGTCTCGGCCGCTCGCCAAGCCCGCGGGTGGCGTCGCGGGGCCGCACGGCATGGCGCTTTCCGACGATTTCGCCGCGCTCGACCTCGGCGCCAAATGGAATTTCTTCCGCCCCACCCCCGACGAGCGCGCCCGCGCCCGGGTCGAAGGCGGCGCGCTGATCCTGAAGGCGCGCGGCGCGGCGCCGGTCGACTCGTCGCCGCTGCTGCTGATCGCGGGCGACCAGGCCTATCGCTTCGAATGCGATATCGAGATCGCGCCCGGCGGCACCGCGGGGCTGATCCTCTTCTACGACGACCGCCTCTATTGCGGGCTCGGCTTCGACGCGGAGCGTTTCGTCACCCACCAATATGGCATCGAGCGCGGCCGCCCCGTCAACCCCCACGGGCGGCGGATGCGGATGCGCGTCACCAACGACCGCCACATCGTCACCTACGACACCAGCGGCGACGGCGGAAAGACATGGGTGCGCTTCGACCGCGGCATGGAGGTGTCGGGCTACCACCACAATGTCCGCGGCGGCTTCCTGATGCTGCGCCCCGGCCTCTATTCGGCGGGCGAGGGCGAAGCGCGCTTTTCGAACTTCACCTTCCGCGCGCTCGGCTGACGGAGTGGCGTCGATCGCTCCTCTCGTCTCGTCATCCCGGCGAAGGCCGGGATCCCAACGTCTCGTTGTGATGCACCGGCGAGATCCCGGCCTTCGCCGGGATGACAATTATCAACTCTGATCGCGCTACCCCTTGCCGCCCGGCGCCGCGACCGATTGGCGCTCGACGAAGGTCGAGGCGAGCACCGGGCTTTCGCCCTCGGGGATGCGCGCGCCCGAACCGAGGAAATCCGCGACCAGCGTACGCGCCGCGCGCACCCCCATCTCGCGGATCGGCCAGCGCACCGTGCTCAGCGTCGGCCAGATATGCGTCGCGGTCGGCGAATCGTCGAAGCCGATGATCGACAACGCGCCGGGCACCGCGATGCCCTTGCCGTGCGCGACGCTCATCACCCCCGCCGCCATCTCGTCGTTCGAACAGAAGATCGCGGTCGGCGGCTCGGCGAGCGACAGCAGTTTCTCGCCTGCTTCGATCCCTGCGGTATAGCGATAATTGCCCGGCGCATAATGGTCGTCGGCGAGGGTGAGTCCCGCTTCGGCCAGCGCCTCACGAAAGCCCTTCTCGCGCTCGGCGGCCGAGCGGAAGCCCACCGGGCCGCGCACGAAGCCGATGCGGCGGTGGCCGAGCGCGATCAGCCGGCGCACCGCTTCGCCGACCACCTCGCGGTCGTTCGACGACACGCAATGCTTCGCATCGTCGAGCAGCGCCGACCCGACGCGGACGTAACGTACGCCGAGGTCCTCGCAGAGCTTCGCGAGTTCGTCATTCTCCGAAATCGGCGGCAGCAGCATGGCGCCGATCGGCCGCTGCTTTTCGAGAAAGGTGCGGACATCCTCGAGCATCTTGTCCGACCCGCGATCGACCGGCCGCACGAGCAGGGCGAGATCGCTGTCCTTGATCGCGTCGAGCACGCCCTGCTGGAAATTCAGCACCGTTTGCGCGTTCGGATTGTCGTGGAGCAGCGCGATCAGGAAATTGCGGCGAAAGGCGAGGGCGCGCGCCTGCGGATTGGGGACGAACCCCAGCGTCTCGATCGCCTTCTGGACCGCGAGCCGCGTCTTCTCGCTGATGAATTCGGAGCGGTTGATGACGCGGCTGACGGTCTTTTTGGAAACCCCGGCGAGCGCCGCCACATCGTTGATCGTCGGTTGCTTGCCGCCCTGTCCACCCGTGCGTGCCGCCATATCGTCCGCTTTCTCTTCACCGAGCTGCCCAAACTCCCTGAAATTCCTGCCCGGTCAAAACCCTAGTGAGCGTTCGCGGGCGCAAAATCAACCGGGCCAGTGGCTATTTGCTTGCTTTTGACACCGGTGTCTTTTAGACGGTTCCGCGAAAGAGGGAAACGACAAAGATGCGGGCAACCGGCGAACAGGAAAATGTGGCCAGGGCGTTCGTCGCCGCGCGCGCCGAAAAGACACCGCTTACCTTGTATCCGGGCGCGGTGCCGGAAACGATGGCCGATGCCTATGCGATCCAGGATGCGGCGATCGCGCTCGACGGGCGCCGCATCGGCGGCTGGAAAGTCGGCCGGATCGCGGCCGATCTGGTCGCGCGTTTTGGCGACAACCGGCTGACGGGTCCGATCTTCACCGATGAGATCGTCGATGCGAGCGCAGGGGAATGCCCGGCGATGCCCGTCTATGGAGGAGGCTTCGCCGCCGCCGAGGCCGAAGTGCTGCTCCGCCTCGGCGAGGTCGGCGACCGTGCGTGGGACATCGAATCGGTCAAGGACATCGTGGACGAGCTTCGCACCGGGATCGAGGTCGCGAGCTCGCCCTTCACCGCGATCAACGACCACGGCCCCGCGGTCACCGCATCCGACTATGGCAACAACAAGGGGCTGGTGCTCGGTCCGGCGATCGCCGGCTGGCGCGACCGCGATCTCCTGTCGATGCCGGTCGAATTCCGCATCGACGACGCATGCGTCGGCGCGGCGACGATGGCGACGATGCTCGACGGTCCCTTCGGCGCCGCGCTGTTCCTGATCCGCACCCTGCGCGCGCGCGGCATCGCCATCCCCCCCGGCACCTGGGTGTCGACGGGCGCGATCACCGGCGTCCATGAAATCCGGCCCGGCCAGCGGGCCGATGCGCTGTTCGACGGAAAGATCCGCGTCGGCTGCACGATCGAAAGCCTATAAAACAAAGACGGGAGAGACATATGGCGCAGGCCTTCGCAGACGCAGCGGCTCCGCCGCCGGTGCCCCGGACGGGGCGCTATCGGTGGACGATCGTCGCGCTCCTGTTCGCCGCAACGACGGTCAACTATATCGACCGGACGATGCTCGGCCTGCTCGCGCCGACGCTGGGCGACGATCTCGGCTGGACGGAGAACGACTATGGCAACATCGTCATGGCCTTCCAGGCCGCCTATGCCTTGGGCTATCTGTTCATGGGCTGGCTGATCGACCGTTTCGGCCCGCGCATCGGCTATGGCATCGCGATCACGATCTGGACGATCGGCCATGTCGCGCACGGCTTTGCGAGCTCGGTCGTCTCCTTCATGGTCGCGCGCGCGATGCTCGGGGTCGGCGAGGCCGGGCATTTTCCGGCGGTCGTCCGCGCGTCGAGCGAATGGTTCCCGCAAAAGGAACGCGCCTATGCGATCGGCTGGGTCAACAGCGCGACGACGATCGGCGTCATCCTGACCGCGCCTGCGATCTCGCTGCTGATGGTGGGACTGGGGTTCGACTGGCGCGAAACCTTCATCTATTCGGGGCTCGTCGGCGTGGTCCTGCTGGTCTTATGGCTGTGGAAATACAGCAATCCGCGCGACACCGGCCGGGTGAGCGAGGGCGAACTCGCGTGGATCGAGCACGATCCGCCCGAACGGGTCGAGAAACTCGGCTGGGGCCGCATCGTCACCAAGCGCGAGGCGTGGGCCTTCGCGATCGGCAAATTCCTGACCGACCCGGTCTGGTTCCTGATGCTCTTCTGGCTGCCCAAATATTTCGCCGACACCTATAACGTCGACCTGAAGGTCGTGCTGCTGCCGATGATCATCATGTATCTCCTGTCCGACGCCGGCAGCATCATCGGCGGCTGGGTGTCGTCAAGGCTGATCCACACCGGCCACAGCGTCAATTTCGCGCGCAAGGCGACGATGCTCGGCGCCGGCTGCTGCGTGCTGCCTTTGCTCTTCGTCACCGGGCTCAGCAATATGTGGCTCGCGGTGGTGCTGATCGGCATCGCGCTCGCGGGGCATCAGGCCTTTTCGTCGACCATCCTCTCGATCCCGCCCGACATGTTCCCGAAGCGCGCGGTGGGCTCGGTGATCGGGCTCGGCGGTTTCGCGGGCGGCATCGGCGGGATGATCATGGCGAAATCGACCGGCCTCGTCCTCGACGCGACGGGCGGCAACTACACGGTCATCTTCGCCGCCTGCACGGTGGTCTATTTCCTCGCGGTCGGGGCGATCCACCTGCTCAGCCCCAGGCTGACGCAGGTGACGGTCGAAAGCGAACCGCCCGCGGCGTGACGGCGGGGGTCAGGACGGCACCAGCAGCGTCCGCCCCTCGCGTACTTCGGTATCGAGCCAGTCGATGAAGGCGCGGATGCGCGGCTGCGGCGCGACGTCGCGGTGGAGCGCGAGCCAGAAGCTGCGCCCGATCACCTGATCGGGACGCACGCGCACCAGCGCGGGATCGTCGGCGGCGAGGAAGCAGGGGAGCACCCCGACCCCGGCGCCGCTCGCGATCATCCGCCGCTGCGCGAGGATCGACGATGAGCGCACGGTGGCGCGCAGCCCCGGCTCGATCTCGCCCAGATAGTCGAGCTCGGGGGCATAGAGAATGTCGGGCATATAGCCGATCACCGCCATCCCCGCGCGCGACAGCGGCGCCCGCTCGACCGCCTCCCGCCAGTCGGGCCGGTCCGCGGGCGCGTAGAGGCCGAGGCTGTAGTCGGCGAGCTTGCGCGTCAGCAGCGGGCCCTTGCGCGGCCGCGCGAGCAGCACCGCCATGTCGGCTTCGCGCCGCGAGGGGTTGAGGAAACCCGACGAGGCGACGAGGTCGATCTCGATTTCGGGATGCGCGGCGACGAAGCCCGCGAGCCGCGGCGCGATGAAGCTGCTGCCGAAGCCTTCGGAGACGCTGATGCGAAGCTGCCCCGACAGGTCCGACCGCCCCTCGGCGCGGTGGATGCGCGCCGCCGCCGCCGCCATCGCCTCGGCGTGGGGCAGCAGCGCGCGGCCCGCCGCGGTCAGCGCGAAGCCCGCGGGCGCGCGCTCGAACAGCGTCTGCTGCAGATCGGCCTCGAGGCTGCCGACGCGCCGGCTCACCGTGGTCGGGTCGACATGCAGCGCCTGCGCCGCGCGCGCCAGCGTGCCGTGGCGCGCGACCGACAGGAAATATTGCAGCTTGTCCCAATCCATGAACTGCAAATATGCAGCATCGCCCTGCAAGTCTATCCCTTGCAATCGCGCCGCCGTTGGTCTGTGGCTGACGATGAAGACAATCGGGAGACTCGACCCATGCGACAGATCGACCATCACATCGTCGGCGGTGCCGGCGGCAGCGCGCGCCAGAGCGACATCTTCGATCCCAACAACGGCGGCGTCCAGGCCGCGGTCGCGCTCGGCGACGCCGCGCTGCTCGATCGGGCCGTCGCCGCGGCGAAGGCGGCGCAGCCGGCGTGGGCGGCGGTCAACCCGCAGCGCCGCGCGCGGGTGATGTTCGATTACAAGCGCCTCGTCGAAGCGCACCTCGACGAACTCGCCGAACTGCTCGCGAGCGAGCATGGCAAGGTGGTCGCCGACGCGCGCGGCGACGTCCAGCGCGGGCTCGACGTCATCGAATTCTGCTGCGGCATCCCGCATGTGCTGAAGGGCGAATATACGCAGGGCGCGGGGCCCGGCATCGACGTCTATTCGATGCGTCAGCCGATCGGTATCGGCGCCGGCATCACGCCGTTCAACTTCCCCGCGATGATCCCGATGTGGATGTTCGGCCCGGCGATCGCGACCGGCAACGCCTTCATCCTCAAGCCCAGCGAGCGTGATCCGAGCGTGCCGGTGCGGCTCGGCGAGCTGATGCTCGAGGCGGGGCTGCCCGAGGGCATTTTGCAGGTCGTCCACGGCGACAAGGAAATGGTCGATGCGATCCTCGACCATCCCGACATCGGCGCGGTCAGCTTCGTCGGTTCGTCGGACATCGCCCATTATGTCTACAATCGCGGCGTCGCGAACGGCAAGCGCGTGCAGGCGATGGGCGGCGCGAAGAACCACGGCATCGTCATGCCCGACGCCGACCTCGACCAGGTGGTGAACGACCTGACCGGCGCCGCCTTCGGCTCGGCCGGCGAGCGCTGCATGGCGCTGCCGGTCGTCGTGCCGGTCGGCGACGAGACCGCCGAACGGCTCAAGGCCAAGCTGATCCCCGCGATCGAGGCGCTGCGCGTCGGCGTGTCGACCGATGCCGAGGCGCATTACGGCCCCGTCGTCTCGGCCGCGCACAAGGCGAAGGTCGAAGGCTGGATCCAGAAGTGCGCCGACGAAGGCGCCGAGCTCGTCATCGACGGCCGCGGCTTCACGCTCCAGGGGCATGAGGATGGCTTCTTCGTCGGCCCGACGCTCTTCGACCATGTCACTCCCGACATGGAAAGTTACAAGGAAGAGATTTTCGGCCCCGTCCTCCAGATCGTCCGCGCCCCCGATTTCGAGGCCGCGCTCGAACTCCCCTCGAAGCATCAGTACGGCAACGGCGTCGCCATCTTCACGCGCAACGGCCACGCGGCGCGCGAGTTCGCGCAGCGCGTCAACATCGGCATGGTCGGCATCAATGTCCCGATCCCGGTGCCGGTCGCCTATCATACGTTCGGCGGCTGGAAGCGCTCGGCATTCGGCGACACCAACCAGCACGGCATGGAAGGCGTCAAATTCTGGACCAAGGTCAAGACGGTCACCGCGCGCTGGCCCGACGGCGGCGGCGACGGATCGAACGCCTTCGTCATTCCGACGATGGGCTGACGGCTGGACCGGCGATGAAACCGCGCTGTCTCGTCACGCATTCTTCCCTGCGAAGGAGAATGACGATGATGCGTTGGATCTTCCCCGCCGCCGTGCTGATGCTCGCCGCCTGCAGCGGCGGAAAGGACGAGAAGCAGCCGGCCGAGGCCGCCGACAAGGCCGCTCCGGCACCCGTCGCGCCGGTGGAACCCGCGCCCGCCGCGCCCGCGACGGGCGACGCCGGCCTCGCCTACACCCCCGACCCGTCGGTGATGCCGCCCGCCGCGCCCGAGCCGGGCATCGGCAGCGGTGACAAGGCGATCCCCGCCGCGATCCAGGGACGCTGGGCGCTCAAGGCCGAGGATTGCGCGGCGCGTCCCGGCACCGACCTCACCGCACTGGTCATCGATTCGAAGACGCTGCGCTTCTTCGAATCGGCCGGCGACCTCGCCCGCGTGCGCGATCGCGGCGCGAACCGCATCGTCGCCGACTATAAGTTCAGCGGGGAGGGCGAGGAATGGGACCGGCTGATGCTGCTCGCGGTAGAGGATGGCGGCAAGACGTTGGTGCGCCGCGATTATGGCGAGGGTGCCGCGGCCGAACCGATGCGCTATACGCGCTGTGCCGCCTGAGCGGCGAAGGATGAAAGGGAGTTGATGGGATGAACAACCGCTGGATCGCAATCGCCGCCGCCCTGCCGCTCGCCGCCTGCGCCGCGAGCGAGGCCCCCGCCGAATCGACGCCGCCGGCACCGCCCGCCGAAATGACCTGCAACGCCGACGCCGTGCAGAGCTATGTCGGCCAGACCGCGGCGCCCGAACTCGGCGGCGCCATCCTCAAGGCCGCGGGCGCACGCACCCTGCGCTGGGGCCCGCCGCGCTCGGCGATGACGATGGATTATCGCCAGGACCGGGTGAACGTCATGTACGACGACGCCTACAAGATCACGCAGATCACCTGTGGCTGACAGCCCGCGCCGCACCCATAGCTCCGCCTCGCCCTTCGAACCCGTCTACGGCTACAGCCGGGCGGTTCGGGTGGGCGACCGGATCGACGTCGCCGGCTGCGCGCCGATCGAGCCCGATGGCTCGTCGACCGCCGGCGACGCCGGGGTGCAGGCGTCGCGCTGCCTGACGATCATCGGCGAAGCGCTCGCGGCGCTCGGCGGCGCGCCCGCCGACGTCGTGCGCACCCGCATGTTCATCACCGACCCCGCCGACGCCGACCTCGTGGGGCGCGCGCACGGGGCGGTGTTCGGCGCGATCCGGCCCGCCGCGACGATGGTCGTCGTGTCGGCGCTGCTGCGCCCCGAATGGAAAGTCGAAATCGAGGCCGAGGCCATTGTCGGGGCCTCTCCGTCATGCTGACGAAAGTCAGCATCCATTCGGCACTCCATTGGAGGGGGCAAGATGCGCGAACGGAACCCCTGCGTCTATATTATGGCGAGCGAGCGCCATGGCACGATCTATATCGGCGTCACTTCCGATCTGATGGCCCGCGTCCATCAACATCGCGAAGAGATGATCGCCGGGTTCACGAAGCGCTATGGCGTGAAGCGGCTCGTTTTCTACGAGATGCACGACACGATGGAGGCCGCCATCGCACGCGAAAAGCGGCTCAAGGCGTGGCGCCGCGACTGGAAGGCCGCCTTGATCGAGAAGGAAAATCCCTTCTGGGAAGATTGGGCGATCCGCTTGGGCTTCCCGCCGCTGGCCTAGTTTTGAATGGATGCTGACTTTCGTCAGCATGACGGCAGAGAAAAGATGAGCATGACCGACCAGTTTCAACTCACCGACGACCAGCTCGCCATTCAGGACATGGCGCGCAAGTTCACCGCCGATCGCATCACGCCCTTCGCGGCGGAATGGGACGAGAAACATCATTATCCCGTCGACGTGTGGAAGGCCGCGGGCGAACTCGGCTTCGGCGCCATTTACGTGGCCGAGGAATCGGGCGGTATCGGGCTCGGCCGGCTGGAGGCGGCGCTGATCATGGAGGCGATGGCCTATGGCTGCCCCGCGACCAGCGCCTATGTCTCGATCCACAATATGGCGACGTGGATGATCGACCGCTTCGGCGGCGCGGAGATCAAGGCGCGCTTCCTGCCCGAGCTCGTGAGCATGGAGAAGATCGCGAGCTATTGCCTGACCGAGCCGGGTTCGGGGTCGGACGCCGCTGCCCTGAAAACGACGGCGAGGCGGGACGGCGACCATTATATCCTCAATGGCACCAAACAGTTCATTTCGGGCGCGGGCACCAACGACATCTATGTCTGCATGGTCCGCACCGGCGAGGAAAAGTCGAAGGGCATTTCCTGCCTCGTCGTCGAAAAGGACACGCCGGGGTTGAGCTTCGGCGCGCCCGAGAAGAAGCTCGGCTGGAACGCATCCCCTACGGCTCAAGTTGTCTTCGAGGATTGCCGTGTGCCGGTCGAAAACCGGGTCGGCGCCGAAGGCGACGGCTTCCGCTTCGCGATGGCGGGGCTCGACGGCGGGCGGCTCAACATCGGCGCCTGCTCGCTCGGCGGGGCGCAGCGCTGCCTCGACGAAGCGATCGCCTATACCAAGGACCGCCAGCAGTTCGGGCAGCCGATTTCGGATTTCCAGAACACCCAGTTCATGCTCGCCGACATGGCGACCGACCTCGAAGCCGCGCGGGCGCTGCTCTATCTCGCCGCGGCGAAGGTCACCGCGAACGCCCCCGACAAGTCGCGCTTCTCGGCGATGGCGAAGCGGCTCGCGACCGATAACGGCAGCCGGATCGTCAACGACGCGCTCCAACTGTTCGGCGGCTACGGCTATCTGAAGGATTATCCGATCGAGCGTTTCTGGCGCGACCTGCGCGTCCATTCGATCCTCGAAGGGACCAATCAGGTGATGCGGATGATCGTGGGAAGGGACCTGCTGCGCCAATGACCGAAGATGTCTTGATCAGCGTCGAAGGCCGCATCGGCCGCCTGTCGCTCAACCGTCCCAAGGCGATCCACGCGCTCAACCTCGCCATGTGCGAGGCGATGATCGAGGCGCTGCTGGCGTGGCGCGATGACGCCGCAATCGAGGCGGTGATCATCGACCATAGCGAGGGCCGCGGCTTCTGCGCCGGCGGCGACATCCGCATGCTCGCGGAAAGCGGCGCGAAGGACGGGCGGGAGGCGCGCGCCTTCTTCCACACCGAATATCGCCTCAACCATCTGCTCTTCACCTATGCGAAGCCCGTCGTCGCCTTCATGGACGGCATCACCATGGGCGGCGGGGTCGGCATTTCGCAGCCGGCCGCCTATCGCGTCGCGACCGAGCATACCCGCTTCGCGATGCCCGAGACCGGCATCGGCCTCTTCCCCGACGTCGGCGGCGGCTGGTATCTGCCGCGGCTCGAAGGACGCGTCGGCGTCTTCCTCGCGCTCACCGGGGCGCGGCTCGACGGGGCCGAATGCCTCGCGCTCGGGCTTGCCACCCATTATTTGCCGTCCGAGCGGCTGGCCGAGGCCAAGGCGCGGATCGCGGCGCACCCCGACCGCATCGGCGGCATCCTGGGCGAGCTGTCGGTCACCGCGCCGCCCGCCGCGATCACCGGCCAGATCGACAAGATCAACCGCCTGTTCGCCAGCGACCGTTACGAGGACATCCTCGCCGCGCTGGAAAGGGATGGCGGCGAATGGGCGGCGAAGGAACTGGACGCGCTCCACACCAAGTCGCCCCAGACCTGCAAGGTCGCGCTGCGTCAGCTTCGCGAGGGCGCGGCGATGCCCGATTTCGCTGCCGAAATGGCGCAGGAATATGCGATCGGCAGCCGCGTCGTCGCGATGCACGATTTCCTCGAAGGCGTTCGCGCGCTGATCGTCGACAAGGACAACAGCCCGAAATGGGATCCTCCGACTGCCGAGGCGGTCACCGACGCGTGGATCGACGCGATCTTCGCACCGCTGCCCGATAACGAGACATGGACGCCGCTCACCTGATCTTGCCACCCACCTTTCGTCACCCCGGATGTGATCCGGGGTCCCGCTTTCTCGACGTCGCAAAGCGGGATGCCGGATCAAGTCCGGCATGACGAGAATCCGGAGACACCGAATGACCTACGAAACCCTCCTCGTCGAAACGCGCGGTGCCGTCACGCTGGTGACGCTCAACCGCCCGCAGGCGCTCAATGCCCTCAACTCGTCGGTCCTCGACGACCTCATCGCGGCCTTCGCGGCCTTCGAAGCCGATGACAGCCAGCGCTGCGCCGTCCTCACCGGTTCGGGCGACAAGGCGTTTGCCGCGGGCGCCGACATCAAGGAGATGGCCGACAAGCCGGCGGCCGATTTCTATCTCGAGGACTTTTTCTCGAAATGGACGAGCGATTTCGTGAAGAAGGTGAGGAAGCCGTGGATCGCCGCGGTGAACGGCTTCGCGCTCGGCGGCGGCTGCGAACTCGCGATGATGGCCGACTTCATCATCGCGTCGGACAAGGCGAAGTTCGGCCAGCCCGAAATCAAGCTCGGCGTCGCGCCGGGCATGGGCGGGTCGCAGCGGCTGACCCGCGCGGTCGGCAAGGCGAAGGCGATGGAAATGTGCCTGACCGGCCGGATGATGGACGCCGCCGAGGCCGAACGGTCGGGATTGGTCGCGCGGGTGGTCGAGCATGCAACGCTGGTCGAGGAGGCGGTGAAGACCGCGACCCTGATCGCGTCGATGCCGCCGATGGCCGCGATGGTGAACAAGGAGATGGTGGGCGCCGCGTTCGAGACGACACTCGACCAGGGGCTGATCTACGAACGCCGCCTGTTCCAGATTCTCGCCGCGACCGAGGACAAGGCCGAGGGCATGGCTGCCTTCATCGAGAAGCGCGAAGGCGTGTGGAAGGGGCGGTGATCGCGGGTCTTGTTTCGCTGGTTATCGGTGCAGTCGTCCTGTCGGTCGGCTGGAACCACTGGCGATACAGGAAACAAGAGACGGTCAACATGCTGGAAGCCGCTATTCTGCGGTCGACCGGTGAAGAATCGTTGCCGCTGACGAAGCTCGATTGGTTTCTCAAAAATCTTCAAGCCATCCTCGGGTTCATTCTGGGCCCGTTTTTCATCCTTGTCGGGGTGGCTGTCATTCTGGGTGAATTGGAACTGCTATGAAAATCGCTTTCATCGGACTCGGCAATATGGGCGGCGGCATGGCCGCGAACCTCGCGAAGGCAGGGCATGAGGTCCGCGCCTTCGATCTCAGCGAGGAGGCGCTCGCGCGCTCCGTCGAAGCGGGCTGCACCCGCGCCGCCTCGGCGGCCGAAGCGGTAACCGGCGCCGAGGCGGTGGTGACGATGCTCCCCGCGGGCAAGCATGTTGCGTCGGTCTACGAAGCCGACGTCTTCCCCAACGCCGCGCCGGGCACGCTGCTCCTCGACTGCTCGACGATCGACGTCGCGACCGCGCGCGCCAATATCGAGGCCGCGATCGCCAAGGGCCTCGTCGCGGTCGATGCGCCGGTCTCGGGCGGCATAGCCGCCGCCAATGCCGGCACGCTGACCTTCATGGTTGGCGGCACCGACGAAGGCTTCGCGCGGAGCCAGCCGATCCTCGCCCAGATGGGCAAGGCGGTGATCCACGCGGGCGACGCGGGTGCGGGGCAGGCGGCGAAGATCTGCAACAACATGCTGCTCGGCGCCTCGATGATCGCGACCTGCGAAAGCCTCGCGCTCGCGCAGAAACTGGGGCTCGATCCGCAGAAATTCTTCGACATCGCTTCGGTCAGTTCGGGGCAGTGCTGGTCGTTGACCAGCTATGCGCCGCTCCCCGGCGTCGGGCCGACGACCCCGGCCGACAATGATTACAAGGGCGGCTTCGCGGCGGCGCTGATGCTCAAGGACCTGCGCCTCGCGATGGAGGCCGCGGCGAGCGTCGACGCCGACGTCCCGATGGGTAGCCGCGCGCGCGAGCTTTACGAGGCGTTCGTCGCGGCGGACGAGGGCGGCCACGATTTCTCGGCGATCATCCGGACGCTGCAGGGCTGACCGCCCCGTCAAACTTCCTTGTTCCGTCACCCCGGACTTGATCCGGGGTCCCGCTGATTTTGTCTCTGGCAATTGCCACGGCGAAGTTTGTCCGACGGTGAAAGCGGGACCCCGGGTCAAGCCCGGGGTGACGATGAAAACGAGGCGGCATAGTCCCCGGCCAAGCTCAATAAAAATCCGCCGTCTCGCCGCCATTGCGGCGCGGGGTGCGATGTACCTGCGTCGGCGCGTCCGTCCGGCCGGTCCGCACCTCGATCCGTCCGTTCACCCGCCGCATCTCGACGGGCGCCACGATCCGGGCCCGCGCGATGCCGACCGCGGTCGGTTTCGGCGGCGGCGCGGCGGCCGGGGCGCTCGCGACGAGCAGCAGGGCGGCGGCGAGGGGCATGGCGTTCATGCTCTGCCCTAACGGCACCGCTTGCCAGCGCTTTAACCCTGAATCGCAAGATTCCCGCAGGATCGAAGGCGCTTCTCCGGCAGAAGAACGGCCGCCTGCCCCGCATCGGGACAGACGGCCTCGTTTTTGTCCATACGGGAGGGTCTAGAACCCCGCCTTCGCCGCGGCCTTTTCCTTCAGCAGCGGCGCAACTTCGAAGCCGTGCCGTTCCAGCGCCGCGGCGATCTTGTCGGTGCCTTCCAGCCCCGCCCAGAACATCGGGCCGCCGCGATAGACCGGCCAGCCATAGCCGTAGATCCACACGACATCGATATCGCTCGCGCGCTGCGCCTTGCCCTCGGCGAGGATCAGCGCGCCTTCGTTGACCATCGGATAGAGGGTGCGCTCGACGATCTCGGACTCGCTGATCTCGCGCTTCTCGATCCCCGCCTTCTTGCGGAATTCGTCGATGATCTCGGTTACGCGCGCGCTTTCCGACGGATTGCGCTTGTCGTCATAATCGTAAAAGCCCGCCTGCTTCTTCTGCCCCCAGCGGCCCTCGGCGCACAGCGCGTCGCGGATGCTCTCGATCCGGTTGGGGTCGCGGTGCCAGCCGATGTCGACGCCGGCGAGGTCGCTCATCTGGAACGGACCCATCGGCATGCCGAAATCGGTGTGGACCTTGTCGACCTGCGCCGGGGTCGCGCCTTCGAGCAGCAGCTTCTGCGCCTCGATCTGGCGCGGCGCGAGCATGCGGTTGCCGATGAAGCCATGGCACACGCCCGCGACAACCGCGACCTTGCCGATCTTCTTGCCAATAGACATGGCCGTGGCGAGGACGTCGTCGGCGGTCTTGTCGCCGCGCACCACCTCGAGCAGCTTCATGACATTGGCGGGCGAGAAGAAGTGCATGCCGAGCACGTCGCCCGGCCGGCTGGTCGATGCCGCGATCTCGTTGACGTCGAGGTAGGAGGTGTTCGACGCGAGGATCGCACCGGGCTTGGCTACTTGATCGAGCTTGCCGAAAATCTCCTTCTTGACGTCCATATTCTCATAGACCGCCTCGATGATCAGGTCGCAGTCGGCGAGCGCCTCCAGTTCGAGCGAGGGGGTGATCAGCCCCATCATCTGATCGACCTGTTCGGGCTTGAAGCGGCCCTTCGCGGCCGAGGCGTCGTAATTCTTGCGCACCACGCCCAGCCCGCGGTCGAGCGCTTCCTGCTGCGTCTCGACGATCGTGCAGGCGAAACCCTTCTGCAGGAAATTCATCATGATGCCGCCGCCCATCGTGCCGGCGCCGATGATGCCGACCTTCTTGACGTCGCGCAGCTTGATGTCCCTGGGCAGGCCGTCGATCTTCGCGGCCTGGCGCTCGGCGAAGAAGATGTGGCGCTGCGCCGCCGACTGGCTGCCGAACATCAGCTTCGTGAACTGCTCGCGTTCGAAGGCGAGGCCCTCGTCGAAGGGCAGCCGGGTTGCCGCCTCGACGCAGGCGAGGTTGGCGTAAGGCGCCTCGAAGCCGCGCCAGCGCCTGGCGTTCGCGGTCTTGAGCTGCTCGATCACCGCGACGTCGCCGAACACCTCCCGATCCCGGGTAGGCCGCGGACCGTCGGCGATCTTCGCGCGGGCAAAAGCGATGGCGTCGGCGGCCAGGCTGTCCTCGCCCGCCAGTTCGTCGACGAGGCCGAGCTCCTTCGCCTTGGCGGCGGGCAGCGGGTCGCCGAGCGAGGTCATCGTCGCCGCGGCCTCGACCCCCACGACGCGCGGCAGCCGCTGGGTGCCGCCCGCGCCGGGCAGCAGGCCGAGCTTGACCTCGGGCACCCCGAGCTTCGCCGAAGGCACCGCGACGCGATAGTGGCACACGAGCGCAGTCTCCAGCCCGCCGCCGAGCGCGGTGCCGTGGATCGCCGCGACGACCGGCTTCGACGCCGCTTCGATCATGTTGAGGACGGCATTGAAATCGGGGCCGCGCGGGGCCTTGCCGAACTCGCTGATGTCGGCACCGGCGATGAAGGTGCCGCCGTCGCAGCGCAGCACGATCGCCTTGACGCCCTCGTCGGCGAGCGCCGCCTTGAAATTATCTTCGAGGCCCTGGCGGACGTGCCACGACAGCGCGTTGACGGGCGGGTTGTTGACGATGATGACGGCGACGTCGCCGTCCTTCTGCATCGTCACGCTGATGGGGGTATCTTCGGACATGTCTGGCTCCTTGAAAGTCTTTCCGTTCGTGTCGAGCGAAGTCGAGAAGCGTCTTGCGCTGGGCTCGGCGTGTCTCGACTTCGCTCGACACGAACGGAGGCTGGTTTAACGTATCAATCGTCGATCGCGGCGTGGACGAGCGTCTTGACCTCGCGCCGCACGGGATAGGTGGAAGAGGGCATGAGCTGGGTCATGAACACCATGCAGATATGCTCGACCGGATCGACGAAAAAGCCGGTCGAGAACATGCCGCCCCAATAGAAATCCCCCGCCGAGCCGGGGATGCCCGCGGCCGCGGGATCGAGCGTCACCGCGAAGCCGAGGCCGAAGCCGACCCCGGCATTCTCGTCCTCGGAAAAGATGCCGACGCTGTGCCGGGTCAGGTCGCCGCCGCCGACCAGATGGTTCGACGTCATCAGCGCGAGCGTCTTGCGGCTCACGATCCGCACATCGCCCAGCTTGCCGCCGCCGAGCAGCATCAGGCAGAAGCGATGATAGTCGTGCAGCGTCGAAGCGAGCCCGCCGCCGCCCGAATGGAAGCTGCGGTCCTTCGCCCAGCGGCTGCGGTCGCCGGCGTCGAATTGCTGCATCTTGTCCTTCGGGTGAAAGGCATAGGCATCGGTCAGCCGGTGCTGTTGGTCGGCGGGCACCTTGAATCCGGTATCGACCATGCCGAGCGGGCCGAAGATGCGCTCGTGCAAGACTTGCGCGAACGGCTTCCCCTCGATCCGCTCGATCACCGCGCCGAGCACATCGGTCGCCATCGAATAATTCCAGTGCGCGCCGGGGTCGAACTGCAGCGGAATCTTCGCCAGTCCCTCGATGAAGCTGTCCATCGTGAAGGCGGCGTCGAAATCGTCGATCTTGGTCTTGCGATAGGCGGCGTCGACCGGCGTGCGCTCCTGAAAGCCGTAAGTCAGCCCGGAGGTGTGGCGGAGCAGGTCGACCATCAGGATCGGGCGCGCCGGCGGGCGCGTCAGGAAGGGGACGTTGCCGCCGCCCGCGACGAAGACGCCGGTGTCCTTGAACTCGGGGCAGAATTTCACCAGCGGATCGGACAGCGCGACCTTGCCCTCTTCGAGCAGCATCATGAAGGCGATGCTGGTGATCGGCTTGGTCATGCTGGCGATGCGGAAGATGGCGTCCTCCGTCAGCGCCGCGCCCGGCCGCGCCTCGCCGATGCACGACAGGTGCGCGATCTCGCCGCGCCGCGACACCAACGTCGCGGCGTTCGGCAGCCGGCCGGTATCGATATATTTGGCGGCGAGGAACGCCGGGATGCGGTCGAGACGCGTCTTGTCCATCCCGTGACTCATGAAATGCGGACTCCTTCGAGGATGGTGGCGGCTTCGGCGAGCAGCGCCGGATCGATGGCGAGATCGGCGGCCGCGGCGGTCTCCTTGAGCTGCTCGGGCCGGCTTGCACCGACGATCGCGCTGGTGATCCCCGGCTGCGCGAGCACCCAGGCGATCGCGAGCTGCGCCATCGAGCATCCCGCCCTGTCGGCAAGCGGCGCCAGCCTCCGCACCGCTTCGAGGACGGGATCGGCGAGGTAGCGGGTCATGAAACGCTGATCCTCGCTCGCGGCGCGGCTGTTCGCGGGCGGGGCCTCGCCGGGCTTGTACTTGCCGCTCAGCACTCCCATCGCGAGCGGCGACCAGACGATCTGGCCGATGCCGTTCGCGATCGACAGCGGGATCACCTTCGCCTCCGCGCGGCGATAGAGCAGGCTGTATTGCGGCTGGCTCGACACGAATTTGACGTGGGGCGGCGCGAGGTCGAGCGCGGCCTGGATCTGGTCGGGCGCCCATTCGGAAAAGCCGATCGCGCGCGCCTTGCCGCTGCGGACGACCTCGGACAGCGCCGCCATCGTCTCCTCGAGCGGCGTGTCGGGGTCGTAGCGGTGGCACTGGTAGAGGTCGACATAGTCGGTCTGCAGCCGCGACAGGCTCGCGTCGATCTGCTTCGCGACTTGGCGCCCCGACAACCCCTTGTCGGTCTCCGACATCGGAAAGAAGAGCTTGGTCGCGAGGACATAGCTGTCGCGCGGCCGTCCCTTGAGCGCACGGCCGAGAAACTCCTCTGCCGCGCCGGTGCCATAAACGTTCGCGGTGTCGATGAAGTCGATCCCGGCGTCGAACGCCGCATCGATGCACGCGCGCCCGGCGCTGTCGTCGACCCCGACTCCATAGGTCAGCCAGCTGCCGAGGCAGATCGCCGAAACGCGAATGCCGCTGTCGCCGAGGTCGCGATATTGCATGGACCTGTCCTTTCGTCAGTGCGACGTCTGGCCGAGCAGTTGCCGCGTCACCGGATGCGAGCTGGTGAGGCCGCCGTCGACCGCGATCGCCTGTCCGTTGACATAGCTCGCCTGGTCGCTCGCGAGGAAGAGGGCAACGTTCGCGAGCTCCTCGGGTTGACCCGCGCGCTTCAGCGGATTGAGCTGGCCGATCTTGTGCGTCACGCCCTTTTCCTTGGCATAGTCGAAGGTCGGACGCGTCATCCCCGTCTCGGTCAGCCCGGGGCAGATCGCGTTGACGCGGACATTGGCGCTCGTCATCTGCTGCGCCGCGGTCCGGGCAAGGTTGATGACCCCCGCCTTCGACGCCGAATAGGCGGCCGGGCCCGCGCCCGAATTGATCCCCGCGACGCTCGCCGTGAGAACGATCGCGCCGCCGCGGCCCTGGTCGACCATCGCCTTGCCGGCATGCTTCACCATCAGCGCCGGGCCGATCAGGTTGACGCGCAGCGTCTCGGCCCAGCCCTCGGGCGTGATGTCGAAAATGCCGCCCATGTCGCCGATGATCCCGGCGTTGGCGAAGGCGATGTCAAGCCCGCCATATGTCTCCTTCGCGGTGGCGACGAGCTTCGCGACGTCGGCCTCGACCCCGGCGTCGATCTCCAGCGCGACGACGTCGCCGCCCGCGTCCCTCACCGCCTGCGCGGTGTCGTGGACCGCCGCCGTCTTGTCGCCGATGACCAGCCTCGCGCCCTCGGCGGCGAAGCGCAGCGCGCTCGCGCGGCCGATTCCTGATCCCGCGCCGGTGATGATCGCGATCTTGCCGTCCAATGCGCCCATGTTCATCCTCCGCTCGAAGTGTTGCCGCCGTCGATGACGATCGTCTGGCCGGTGGTGAAGCCGCCCGCCGGGCTCGCGAGGAACACCGCGGCGCCCGCGATCTCGTGCGGCTCGCCGATGCGGCGCAGCGAGGAACGGCGCGTCGACACCTCCAGCGTGTCGGGATTCTCCCACAGCGCGCGCGCGAAATCGGTCTTGATCAGTCCCGGCGCGATGCAGTTCACGCGCACCCCCTGCGGACCGAACTCGTCGGCCAGGTTGCGCGCCATCTGCATATCGGCCGCCTTGGAGATCGCGTAGGCGCCGAGGATCGACGATCCCTTGAGGCCGCCGATCGAGCTGATGATCGTGATCGACCCCTTGCCCGCCGCGAGCATCGCGGGCGCGCACATATGGATCAGCCAGTGGTTGGCGACGATATTATTGTCGAGAATCTTGCGGAACTGCTCGTCGCTGATCCCCGCCGAGGGCCCGTAATAGGGGTTCGACGCCGCGTTGCAGACGAGCGCGGTGACCGGGCCCAAAGCGGCGACGGTCGCGTCGACCAGATGCTGCAGATTCTCCTTCGACGAGATATTCGCCGCGACCGCGATCGCGGTTCCCGGCCCGTGTTTCGCGTTCAGTTCGGCGGCGACCGCGTCGCAGGCGTCCTGCTTGCGGCTCGATATCACGACCTTCGCGCCCTGCTCGGCCATCGCTTCCGCTATGGCCTTCCCGATGCCGCGCGACGATCCGGTGATCAGCGCGACCTGGCCTTTCATGTCGAACAGGCTCATGCGCCGGCCTTTCGTGCGAAGTCCCACGCCTTCTGTGCGAGCGGCAGGACGCGTTCGGACATCGCCTTCGCATGCGCCGAAGAGGCGGTGCCGTCGATGACGCGCTTCTTGATCCCCTGCATGATCCCGGCGAGACGGAAGAAATTATAGGCGAAATACCAGTTCATGTCGGGCACGCCGTCGCGTCCCGTCGCTTGGCAATAACGCTCGACCACCTCATCGAGCTCGGGAATGCCGAGCGCCTTGCGGTCGAGGTCCATCACCCCCGAGCGCCCGCCATTCTCGGTCACCCACGCCATCGCGACATAGGTGAAATCGGCGAGCGGATCGCCGAGCGTCGACAGCTCCCAGTCGAGCACCGCCAGAATCTCGGGCCGGTCCTTGGCCCAGATCATATTGTCGATGCGATAGTCGCCGTGGACGACGCTGGTGCGCGTTTGTTCGGGCAGCGTCGCGGGCAGCCAGGCGATCAGTTGCTCCATCTCGTCCATCGTCTCGGTTTCGGAGAGCTTGTACTGCTTGGTCCAGCGGTCGACCTGGCGGCCGAAATAATTGCCGGGCTTGCCATAGTCGGACAATCCCGCCGCCTCGACATCGACGCCGTGCAGCGCGGCGAGCGTGTCGATCATCGCGAAATAGGTCGCGCGGCGGTTCTCGGGCGTCGACCCCGGCATCGCGCCGTCCCAGATGGTGTGGCCGTCGACCATCCCCATCACATAGAACCAGCTTCCGACCACCTCGTCGTCGGTGCAAAGGCCATATTGGCGCGCGACGGGAAAGCCCGTCTTATACAGTCCCGCCTGCACCTTATATTCGCGGTCGACCGCATGCGCCGAGGGCAGCAGCGGGCCGAAGGGCTTGCGGCGGAGGACGTAATTCCCCGACGGCGCCGATATCTTGTAGGTCGGGTTCGACTGGCCGCCGGCGAACTTGCTCTGGGTCAGCGGACCCGCGAAACCCTCGACATGCGCCTCCATCCACGCGGTCAGCTTCGCCTCGTCGAGCAGGTCGGCGCCCTCGGGCGCGACGGTGCCGCTGAAGGCCTTTTGCGCGTCGAGCGTCATTGATCGAACACGATCACCGACCGTGCGGCGTCGCCCTTCTTCATCTTGTCGAACCCTTCGTTGATCTGTTCGAGCGGAATCGTCTCGGCGACGATGCTGTCGAGGTCGAGCAGTCCGCGCAGGTAGAAATCGACGAGCCGCGGGATGTCGACGGGGAAGCGGTTGCCGCCCATGATCGCACCCTGCAATTTCTTGCCCGAGAGCAGGTCCATCGCGCCGAGTCCGACCTTTTCCGAAAGCGGCATCATGCCCAAAATCGTCGCGGTGCCGCCACGGCGGAGCGAGGCGACCGCGAGGCTCGCCGAGGCGGGGCGGCCCACGGCTTCGATCGCATGGTCGACGCCGCCCCTGGTCAGCTCGACGATCTGCTTCGCGGCATCGTCGGCGAGCGCGTCGACGACGTCGGTGGCGCCCAGCTTCTGCGCCAGCGCGCGCTTCTCGGGTACCGGGTCGGCGGCGATGATGCGTCCCGCGCCGGCGATCTTCGCGGCGTTGATCGTGGCGAGCCCGACGCCGCCGCAGCCGACGACCGCGACGGTCTCACCCGGCGTCACCTTGCACGCGTTGAAGATCGTCCCCGCGCCCGTCGTCACCGCGCAGCCGATCACCGCGGCGCGGTCGAGCGGCATCTCGGGGTCGATCGCGACGCAGGCATGTTCGTGGACCAGCATCACTTCGGAGAAGGCGCTGAGGTTGAGCATCTGGTTGACGATGCTGCCGTCGGGGCGGGTGATGCGCGGCGCCGCTCCGGCGGCGCGGCGGGTGTCGCCGCCCATGCACAGCGACATGCGCCCCGAAACGCAGAATTCGCAGTGGCCGCAGAAGGCGGACAGGCAGGTGACGACCGCGTCGCCCGGCTTCACCGTGCGCACCTCGCTGCCGACCGCCTCGACGATGCCCGCGGCTTCGTGGCCGGGGATCGCGGGCAGGGGGTGCGGATAGGCGCCCTCGATGAAATGCAGGTCCGAATGGCAGAGTCCGCAGGCGGCGGTGCGGATGCGCACCTCGTGCGGCCCGGGCTTGTCGACGACGACCTCCTCGACGACGAGCGGCTTGCCGGGTTCGATCAGGACGGCGGCTTTGGTCATCTAAAATCTCCGTTCGTCCCCCTCCCGCTTGCGGGAGGGGTTAGGGGAGGGGATGCCGAACGCGAACCGGGACAGGCCCTCCCCCGGCCCCTCCCGCAAGCGGGAGGGGAGGCTAGCGCGAAACCCCGATGTCGCCCGACGAAAAGCCCGGATCGCTCGCCGGCGAATGCTTGGCGAGCTCGATCCGCGCGATCGCGCGCGCGTGCACTTCGTCGGGACCGTCGGCGAGCCGCAGGGTCCGCTGGTGGGCATAGGCGTTGGCGAGACCGAAATCGTCGGAAACGCCGCCGCCGCCATGCGCCTGGATCGCGTCGTCGATGATCTGCAGCGCCATGTTCGGCGCCTGCACCTTGATCATCGCGATCTCGGCCGCGGCCGCCTTGTTGCCGATCTTGTCCATCATGTCGGCGGCCTTGAGGCACAGGAGGCGCGTCATCTCGATGTCGATGCGCGCGCGCGCGATGCGCTGCTCCCAGATGCTGTGCTCGGCGATCGTCTTGCCGAAGGCGACGCGCGACTGGAGCCGCTTGCACATCTTCTCCAGCGCTTCCTCGGCGACCCCGATCGTGCGCATGCAGTGGTGGATGCGGCCCGGCCCGAGGCGGCCCTGCGCGATCTCGAAGCCGCGGCCTTCGCCCAACAGCATCGCGTCCTCGGCATTGACGCGCACGTCCTTCAGCTCGACCTCCATATGGCCGTGCGGCGCGTCGTCATAGCCGAAGACGGGCAGGTGGCGCAGCACGGTGATCCCCGGCGCGTCCATCGGCACCGCGAGCATCGACTGCTGCTGGTGGCGCTTGGCGCCGAAGTCGGTCTTGCCCATCACGATCGCGACCTTGCAGCGGGGGTCGCCGACCCCCGACGACCACCATTTGCGGCCGTTGATGACATAATCGTCGCCGTCGCGCTCGATCCGCGTCTCGATATTGGTCGCGTCGGACGAGGCGACCGCGGGCTCGGTCATCAGAAAGGCCGAGCGGATCTCGCCGTTCATGATCGGCTTCAGCCAGCGTTCCTTCTGCGCCGCGGTGCCGTAGCGGTGGAACACCTCCATGTTTCCGGTGTCGGGCGCCGAGCAGTTGAACACCTCGCTCGCGAAGCCGACACGGCCCATCTCCTCGGCGCACAGCGCATATTCGAGGTTGGTGAGGCCCGGCCCCTCGAACTCGAAACTCTCGTCGACATGGTGGTGCGCGGCGCTGCGCGGCGGCATGAACAGGTTCCAGATGCCCGCGGCCTTCGCCTCGGCCTTCAGATCCTCGACGATCTGGATCACCTTCCAGCGATCGCCGGTGCGGTCCTGCTCCTTGTAGGTGGCCACGGCGGGGCGGATCTTGCGCTCGACGAATTCGCGTACGCGGCCCTGCCAATGCTTCTGCCGGTCGGTGAGGTCGAAATCCATCGCGTGCTTCCTTTCCCTTTACGTTCACGTAAGCCTTTGGACCGATTCGCCCCCCTTTGCCAAGTCCCGCCGCGCAGAAAGTTGCCAGCCGGAGCGCGGCGGCGCAATCTTCCGTTACGGCCGCGGCTCCTCGCTATCGGCCGGACGCCGCGGGGTCGAGGCGAGGGCGGCCAGCCGTGCCTCGTGACTGGCCCGGTCGATCGCATAGCGGCGCAGCCCGGCGGTCGCCATGATCCCGATCAAAATCATCAGCCCGGCGAAAATCCACGCCATCGTCGCGGCGGTGCTCGCGGGCCAGTCCTCGGGGCGCACCCGGTCGCTGAGGCCGACATAGGCGACGAGCTGGCCGACAAGGAAGATGCCGAGCGCCTGCCCGAACTTCTGGACCATCAGATAGCCGGCGAAGAAGACGCCCTCGATGCGTGTGCCGTGATCGACCTCGTGCGCCTCGACGATCTCGGCGACCATCGACGAGGTCGAAATGGTCGCGACGATCAGCCCGAACAGCGACGTCGTCTGGAACGAGAGGAGCAGCGCCATCGACGTCCAGCTGCCGAGTTCGGGCCACCAGCCGAGGTTGCGCGCCGCATAGGGCAGAAAGGCGATCGCGCCGCTCGCCAGCGCCGCGCCGATCGCGGTGTCGCGCTTGCCGAAGCGGCGATGGGCATGGCCGACCGCGGCGAAGGCGCCGAACACGGCGATCGCGAGCCCGGCGGGATACCAGGCGAGCTGCGCGTCGCTCATCTGCCAGACGTAGAGCATCATGTAGTTGGTCGAGGCGATCGTCGTCGCATAGCCGGTGGTGACGAACAGCGCGCCGCTGGCCAGCGCGACGAAGGCGGGATTGCGAAAGGCGAGGACGATGTCGGCGAGCATCGCCTTGCTGTGGTGCGCGGCGGCGGGCGGCGGCGGCAGCGCGAGGATGCGGCGCTGCTGCCCGAACGCCGAACCGAGCGTCGACACGACGATCAGCGCCGCGCCGAACAGGCCGAAGGCGGCATAGCCCGACGGATCGAGCAGGCCGTTGGTCGCCGGATCGTCCGATTTCAGGAAATAGCCATAGGCGAGCGCGACCGCGAGCAGCCCGCCGAGCCAGCCGAACAGGAAGCGGAAGCGCATCAGCGCGGTGCGCTCGTCATAATCGCGCGTCAGCTCGGCGACGAGCGAGATCGACGGTATCTCGCACGCCGACACCAGCACGCGCACCGCGACGACGTTCAGGAACAGTCCCAGCGTCGAATGCGCGGCCACATCGGGCGACATCCACAGCAACGCCCAGGCGATCGCCATCGGCAGTGCCGCGCCGTACAGCCAAGGCAGCCGCCGCCCGAGCCGCGTACGCGTCGCGTCCGACAGCCGGCCGATCAGCGGGTCGACCATCGCATCGACGAACATCGCGCCGATCAGGATCAGCGAGACCACGCGCGGGTCGAACCCCAGCACCTGGTTGTAATAGATCATGAAGAAGGTGGTGAGCCCCGACTCCTTGATCCCCAGCGTCACGCTGCCGAGGCCGTGCGCGGCCTTGATCCGCGTCGGCAACCGGAGCGGGAGAGTGCTTTGCGTCATCGCGCCGTGCCCGCCTCCGCCGCGGCGAGCGCGGCGACGCGCGCCTCATGGTCTTCGCGGTTGATCGGATAATAGCGGAAGATCATCGACGAAACGATCGCGAACAGGATCACCAGCACGCAGTAATAGAAGGAGAAATTGTCGACCACGCTTTCGGGCACCTTGGCCGGATCGGCCTTTTCGGGGATTCCCGCAAGGTCGACGAGCAGCCCGGTGACGAAGATGCCGAGCCCGGTCGCGCATTTCTGCATGAAGAAATTGCCAGCGAAGAAAGTGCCCTCGCTGCGCCGCCCGGTCTGAACCTCCGATGCCTCGACGATATCGGCGATCATCGACCCGCCCGAGATCATCACCGAAACGCTGAACAGATTGGCGAGGAAGAAGAAGACGAACAGGCCGGCGGTCGACGCGACGCTCCCCTCGACCGGCCACAGGTGCAGGTGGCGCAGCACGAAGGGCGTGACCCAGAAGACCATGCCGATCAGCCCGCCGGCGATCGCGGTCGTCCGCTTGCCGAAGCGCCGGTGCGCGGGGCCGACGAGCAGGAAGGTGCCGACGACGCTCGCGAACAGCACCCAAGGATAGAGCATGAAGGCTTCGGGGGAGAAGCGCCAGATGAAGAGATAGAGATAGTTGGAGATGGAGAAGGTGATCCCCTGGCTCGTATAGGCGATCGCGCCCGCGGCGAGCAGCACCAGGAAGGCGGGATGGGTCAGCGATTCGCGAATCTCGCGAAAGGCGGTGCCGAGGCTGAAGGCCGACGGCTTGCGGTCGGGCCAGCGCGCCGCCCAGCGATGCTGGCCCGCGGCCGAGATGAGCACCGTCGCCGCCATCAGCAGCCCGCCGAACAGTCCATATTGATAATAGCCCTCGACCGCGAGCAGCGACTTGGCGAGAAACACGTCATAGGCGAGGAAGAGCATCAGCAGCCCGCCCGCCCAGCCGAACAGATAGCGATAGCGCATCAGGGTCGTGCGCTCGTCATAGTCGCGCGTCAGTTCGGGGAGCAGCGCGACCGACGGGACCTCGCAGCAGGAGACGAGGCTGCGCACGATCACCGCGACGGCGACGAGATGCCAGAATCCGGGCGCCCCTTCGCCGCCCGGCGTCCACAGTGCGAACCAGGCGAAGGCGAGCGGGATCGGCGCGAGATAGAGCCACGGCAGCCGGCGGCCCCAGCGCGTGTGCGTCTGGTCGGACAGATAGCCGATCACCGGATCGACGAAGGCGTCGAGGACGAGCGCGAGCATCAGCGCGAAGCTGACCAGCTTCGCGTCCATCCCCAGCACCTGATTGTAGAAGAGCAGCAGAAAGGTCGAAAAGCCGTTGTCCTTGACCCCATAGGCGATGCTGCCGAGGCCGTGGAACATCTTGAGGCGCAGCGGCAGCCGCGCCGGCGCGGCCGCCTCGCTCACGCGCCCGCCCCGGCCTTGGCCGCATCCTCCATCGCGGTGAGCGCGTCGAACAGCCCCGGCGCCTCGGGGTCCCAGGCGTGGCGCTGCCCGATCGTCAGCCCGCCGTCGACCAGCAGGTGGGTGCCGGTCATGAACGACGAGTCCTCGCCGGCGAGATAGGCGACCGCGTTGGCGATATCCTCGGGCTGCCCGCCGCGCGCGACGGGCTGTGCCTGCGCGCTCATCCCCGCGATGATCGCCTTCGCCGCGTCCTTGCTTTCGTCGGGCACTTCGAGCGACGAGGTGAAGATATTGGTGTTGATGAAGCCGGGGCAGATCGCGTTCACGCGGATGCCGTACTGCGCGAGGTCGGTCGCCGCGACCTTGGTCAGGTGGAGCACCCCCGCCTTCGCCACCGCATAGGCGGTCGGCGAATAGCCCGCGCCGAGCGCCGCGACGCT
Organism: Sphingopyxis sp. NJF-3; assembly: GCF_053514865.1. Taxonomy (NCBI): domain Bacteria; kingdom Pseudomonadati; phylum Pseudomonadota; class Alphaproteobacteria; order Sphingomonadales; family Sphingopyxidaceae; genus Sphingopyxis; species Sphingopyxis sp. NJF-3. The sequence continues at coordinate 3,523,818 of NZ_CM130726.1, read as the reverse complement.
CGCGGTGTTGACGATGCTCGCGCCCTTGCGGCCCTTCATGTGCGGGCTTGCATAGCGGATGCCCATCGCCACCGATTTCAGTAGCAGGTCCATCGTCCGGTCCCAGCCCTCGGGGGTGATCTCGTCGATCGGAGCGCGGTCGCCGCCGGCGCCGGCATTGTTGAAGACGATGTCGATGCCGCCCGCCTTCGCCGCGGCCGCGTTCATCAGCGCCTCGATGTCGGCGGGCCGGGTGACGTCGCAGCGGACGAAATCGATCTTGCCGTTCGACTGTTCGGCGAGCGCGCGTCCGCCCGCCTCGTCGATGTCGGCGGCGAAGACGTGCGCGCCCTCGCCCGCGAGTTTCAGGACGGCCGCCTTGCCGATGCCCGATGCCGCGCCGGTGACCACGGCGACCTTGCCTGCGAATCGCATGATGCTGCTCTCCCGTTTTCTTTTGCGACCTAGCTTAGGGGCGTCACAAGGCGCGTCAACGGCCAGCCATCCGACGCTACGGCGCCGTAACGGCAGGTCGGCCGGGTCAAGTTGACGCTTGCGTAAACTTGGCGACTCCCCTTAATTTGCATGCCAGAAGAGGAGCCCGAAAGATGAGCGAGCTGGACGCTTTCCGCGCCGACGTGCGCGCCTGGCTGGAAGCCAATTGCCCCCCCGAAATGCGCGAGCCCGTCCGCGACGAGGGCGACGTCTGCTGGGGCGGGCGCAAATGGGTGTTCAAGAACGACGCGCAGAAACAGTGGCTCGAAGCGTGCGTGGCGAAGGGCTATACCGTTCCCGACTGGCCGAAGGCCTATGGCGGCGCGGGCCTCAGCCCCGAAGAGACGAAGGTGCTGCGGCAGGAAATGAAGCGCATCAATGCGCGCTCGCCGCTCGACAGCTTCGGCATCTGGATGCTCGGCCCCGCGCTGCTCAAATTCGGCACCGAGGAGCAGAAGGTCCATTATCTCACCCAGATCGCGCGCGGCGAGATCCGCTGGTGCCAGGGCTATTCGGAACCGGGTTCGGGCAGCGACCTCGTGAGCTTGCAGACCTTTGGCGAAGACAAGGGCGATCACTGGGTCGTCAACGGGTCGAAAATCTGGACCAGCTACGCCGACAAGGCCGACTGGATTTTCTGCCTCGTCCGCACAGACAAGGCGAACAAATATCAGGGCATCAGCATCACCTTCATGCTCTTCGACATGGAGAGCAAGGGCGTCACGACCAAGCCGATCCTGCTGATTTCGGGCAACAGCCCCTTCTGCGAAACCTTCTTCGACGATGTCGAGGTGCCGAAGACGCAATTCATCGGCGAAATCAATCGCGGCTGGGACGTCGCCAAATATCTGCTCGGCCACGAACGCGAGATGATCTCGGGCGGCGGCGCGGGCGGCGACATGGTCAGCATCGGCGGCGCGTTCGCGAAAGCCTTTGGCAAGAACGCCGCGGGCGAACTCGACGACCCGATCCTGCGCGCCGAAATGGCCGCGTTCGATGTCGACGTCTTCGCCTATCGCGCGATGGGCGAGCGCTTCATGGATATGTGGAAGACCGGGCGCGCGCACCCGGCCAGTTCGAACATGATGAAATATGTCGGCACCGAGCTCAACAAGCGCCGCCACGAGCTTGTCATGTCGGGCGGCGGCAGCGAAGCGCTCGAATGGGACAGCGAAGAGACGAAGGGCGGCGCCCGCGCGCGCGGCTGGCTCCGGACCAAGGCCAATTCGATCGAAGGCGGGACGAGCGAAGTCATGCTCAACGTCATCGCCAAGCGCATCCTCGATTTGCCGGGGGCGTAGCTGGTTTCACCCCTCCCCTTCAGGGGAGGGGCAGAGAGACTTGGTCCGGCGTCAGCCGGGCCTTAGTCGAGCGGGGTGGGGTTCATCGGCCTTGCGCACCGCTGACAGACCCCACCCCAACCCCTCCCCTGAAGGGGCGGGGCCAAGGAGAAGACAATGCCGCTCTACCACAATGACGACCAGGCGATGCTCAAGGACAGTGTCGCGCCCTTTATGACCGAACAGGCCCCCGTCTCGCACCTCCGCAAACTCCGCGACAGCGCCGACGCGACCGGCTTCTCGCGCGACCTCTGGGCGCAGTTCACCGAAATGGGCCTCCCCGGCATGCTGGTTCCCGAGGCGCACGGCGGGCTCGGCATGGGGCATATGGAGGCGGGGATCGTGCTCGAGGAGATCGGCCGCAACCTGACCCCGTCGCCCTTCCTCTCGACCGGCGTCGGCGCGGTCGCCGCACTGGCGAAGGCGGGCGGCACGCAGGCGGGCCGCTGGCTCCCCGCCATTGCCTCTGGAGAGGCGATCGTCGCGCTCGCGATCGACGAAGGCGCGAAGCACCGCCCCGACCGCATCGCGACGACCGCGACGCGCGCCGGCAACGGCTTTCGCCTCGACGGCAAGAAGAGCTTCGTCCTCCACGGCCATGTCGCCGACATGAGCATCGTCGCGGCGAAGACCGACGGCGGTATGACGCTGTTTGCGGTGCCGAAGGACGCCAAGGGCCTCACCGCCGATCCGCGCCGCCTCGTCGACTCCAGCCTCGCGAGCCACGTCACCCTCGACGGCGTCGAGGTCGACGCCGACGCGGTGATCGGCGAGGTCGATGCCGGCGGCGAGATCCTCGATGCGCTGCTCGCCGCGACGCGCACCGGCGCCGCCGCCGAGATGGTCGGCGTCGGGCAGGGCGCGATGGACATGACGGTGAACTACCTCAAGGAACGCAAGCAGTTCGGCAAGCTGATCGGCGAGTTCCAGGGCCTCCAGCACCGCGCCGCGCATCTCTATGGCGAGATGGAAGTCGCGCGCGCCACCGTGATGAAGGCGCAGCAACTCTTGGACGAGGGCAGTGAAGGCGCGAAGCTGATGGTCTCGGTCGCCAAGGCCAAGGCCGGTCGCGCCGCGAACCTCGCGGTGCGCGAGGGCGTGCAGATGCATGGCGGCATCGGCATGACCGACGAATATGACATCGGCCTCTACATGAAACGCGACCGCGCGCTGGCGGAGTATATGGGCGATGTGCACTACCACATCGACCAGGTCGCGCGGATGAACGGGTACTAATCTCACCCCTCCCGCTTGCGGGAGGGGCAGCGAGACTTGCGAGCTTGCTCGCTAGTCGCAGCGGGGAGGGCCTGCAACATGCCCCACCCCAACCCTCCCCTGAAGGGGAGGGAGTCGAAAGGATGATCTTATGAACCTTCAGAACATGTTCGGCCTCGACGGCCGCATCGCGCTCGTCACCGGCGGCTCGCGCGGGATCGGCAAGATGATCGTCGAGGGCTATCTCGCCGCCGGCTGCGCGCGCGTCTATATCTCGGCGCGCAAGACCGCGCAGATCGAGGAAGCCGTCGCCGATTTCGAAACCCGCTATCCGGGCAAGGTCGTCGGCCTCCCCGTCGACCTCGCGACCGTCGAAGGCTGCCGCGCGCTGGCGAAAGAGATTGAGGCGCGCGAGGAAAGGCTCGACATCCTCGTCAACAACGCGGGCGCCGCGTGGGGCGAGCCGTTCGAGGGCTTCCCCGAGGCGGGCTGGGACAAGGTGATGGACATCAACGTCAAATCGCCCTTCTTCCTGACGCAGGCGCTCCACGGGCTGCTCAAGGCCGCGGGCACGCACGAACGTCCCGCAAAGGTCATCAACATCGGCTCGATCGACGGCATGCGCCTCAACCCGTGGGAAACATACAGCTACCACGCGTCGAAGGCGGCGATCCTCTATCTCACCAAGCGCCTCGCGGCGCGGTTGGTCACCGATCATATCCTCGTCACCGCGATCGCGCCCGGCGCCTTCCAGTCGGACATGAACAAGGCCGCGCGCGACCATGGCGACGCGGTCGCGAAGAGCATCCCCGTCAAGCGCATCGGCGTGCCCGAGGATATGGCGGGCGCCGCGATCTTCCTCGCGTCGAAGGCGGGAGACTATGTCGTCGGCGACACGATCGCGGTCGACGGCGGCCTCGTCCACGGCGACCTCAAGACCAGCATCGACGCCTGAGCCAGCCCGCTGCTCCTCCCTCGTCACCCCGGACTTGATCCGGGGTCCATTCCTGCCGCCGTGGTCATGGATGCCGGATCAAGTCCGGCATGACGAAAGAAACGTTGATAGAGGTGTCTCCCTAGTGTATTATCAAGATAACGCACCAAGGAGACCCGCCATGCGCCTCGCTTTCCTGATCCCCCCGATCCTTCTGCTCGCCGCCTGCGGGCAGAAGGACGAGAAGAAGACCGAAACCGAAATCTCGATCAACGCCGACGGCGAGGGCGGCGGGGTGCAGATCAAGGCCGGTCAGGATGGCGGCAAGCTCAAGATCGGGGGCAAGGACGGCACCGCGATCAACATCGACATCCCCGATTTCGTCGACCTCGACGTCCAGGGTGATTTCGACATCGACGGGGTCAAGCTCTATCCCGGCAGCACGGTGACAAAGGTGGATGTCAACGCGAGCGACAGGGGCGGTGCCGACAAGGCGACGGTGAACCTCGGCTTCACCTCCCCCGCCGCGCCCGCCAGGGCCGCCGACTGGATGGCGGCCGAATTCGCGAAGAAGGGCGTCAAGGTCACGCGCGACGGCGACACGCTCGCGGGCACTGACAAGGACGGCGACGATTTCACCATCCGCTTCGGCCCCGATGGCGCCACGAGCAAGGGCGAGGTGCGGATCGTTTCGAAATAGGGCGTCGCCCCAGCGAAAGCTGGGGCCGTTGTCGGCGTGGCGCGAGGTCGCCGGCGGTCCCAGCCTTCGCTGGGACGACGATTCAGCCGCTGTTCCGCAGCGCCGTCGCGATCGCGTTGATGGTGAGCTGGATGCCCTCGGCGATGCGCGGATCGGTTTCGCCGGCGCGATGGCGCTTCATCAGCTCGATCTGGAGCAGGTTCAACGGCTCGATATAGGGCAGCCGCAACCGGATCGACGCCTCGAGCGCCGGATTCTTCTCGAGCAGCCGCGTCTGGCCGGTGATCGTCAGCAGCCCGTCGTGCGCGCGGTTCCAGCCGTCGCGGATGCGGGCGAAGATCGCGTCATGCCCGTCGACCGCGCTCGCCAGCCCGGCATAGCGCGCCGCGATCCCCATGTCCGATTTGGCGAGCACCATCTCCATATTGTCGAGCAAGGCCGCGAAGAAGGGCCAGCTTTGCGCCATGTCGGCGAGCAGCGCCTGATCCTCGAACGCCGTGAACGCCTCGCCCGTCCCGTACCAGCCGGGCAGCATGGCGCGCGACTGCGCCCAGCTGAACACCCAGGGAATGGCGCGCAGGTCCTCGATCGCGCCGCTCTTGGTGCGGCTCGACGGGCGCGACCCGATCTTCAGCGTCGCGATCTCCGCGATCGGCGTCATCGCGCGAAAGAAATCCTTGAACCCCGCCGTCTCGTAGACGAGTCCGCGATAGGCGGCGAAGGCGGTGTCCGACAGCGCCGCCATCGCTGCGGCGTAGCGTGGGTGGTCTTCCTCGCGGATCGCATCGGGCTCGAGGCTGGCGAGCAGGCTGGCCGAGACCATCGCCTCCAAATTGGTCGCGGCGCTGTCGACGCCGCCATATTTGGCCGCGATCACCTCGCCCTGCTCGGTGATGCGGATGCGTCCCTGCACCGTCGCCGCCGGCTGGGCGCGGATCGCCGCGAAGGCGCTACCGCCACCGCGACCGACCGCGCCGCCGCGGCCGTGGAACAGCTGCATCGCGCTGCCCGCCTTTTCGAACACCGGGGTCAGCGCCTGCGATGCCTGGTGCAGCCCCCAGGTCGAGGTCAGATAGCCGCCGTCCTTGTTCGAATCCGAATAGCCGATCATCACTTCCTGATATCCGCGGACCCCGATCTGCGGGCCGACCTCGGGCATCGCGAAATAGCGCGTCATGATGTCGGGCGCGCGGCCGAGGTCGTCGATCGTCTCGAACAGCGGCACCACCATCAGGTTCGCCGCGCCCGCCTCGGCGCCGCTCCGCCACAGCCCGCCCTCGCGCGCCAACACATGCACTTCGAGCAGGTCGGACAGGTCCTGCGCCATCGAGATGATCCACTGGCAGATCGTGTCGTTCCCCAGCCGCCGGCGCACGTCGGCCGCGGCATGGACGATCGCCAGCTCGCCCGCGGTCTCCTCGCTCCATTCGTGCCACGGCGCCGCGAGCGGGCGGTCGCTGGCGAGCTCGGCGGTGAGCAGCGCGACGCGCTCCGCCTCGCTCAGCGCCCGATAGTCGGCGCACACGCCCGAAACGCTGAGCAGCTCGGCGAGCACGCGCTCGTGCACCGCGCTGTTCTGCCGCATGTCGAGCGTCGCGAGGTGAAAGCCGAAAACCTCGACCGCGCGGATCAGCCGCCCGAGCGCGCCGATGCCGCCGAGCTGGCCCTCGCCGCTCGCCGACAGGCCGCCGGCGATGGTGACGAGGTCGCGGCGGAAATCGGCCGGCGCGGCATAGGGCTCGCCCGCCAGCGTCGAGGGGCGCGGCGGCGGCTTGCCGACGATCCCGGCATAGGTCGCGCACAGCCGCGCATAGAGGCCCGACAGCGCGCGGCGATAGGGCTCGTCGCGGCGGCTCGGCGCCGCGTCGCCGCTCGCCTCTGCGAGCGCCTCGACCGCCGCCGGGACGGGGGCGAGCGCCGACGATACCGACAGCTCGGCGCCGAGCGCGTGGACGGCATCGAGATAATGGCCGAGCACCGCGGCGGCGTTGCGCCCGGTCGCCATGCGCAGCGTCTCGGCGGTGACGAAGGGGTTGCCGTCGCGGTCGCCGCCGATCCAGCTTCCGACGCGCAGGAAGCTCGCGGGGCGCTGCCCCAACTCCGTCTCCCAGCGCGCATAGAGCTTGGGCACCACCGGCAGGAAGACGTCGCGCAAATAAGTGAGCGCATTGTCGATCTCGTCGGCGACGAACAATTTTTCGGTGCGCAGCGGGCGCGTCTGCCACAGCAGTACGACCTGGCGGCGGATCGCCTCTTCGACAAGGTCGCCTTCGGGCGTTTCCATGGCCCCGGCATCGCGCAGCCGCATCAGCTCGGCGATGCGGTTCTTGTGGTCGAGCATCGACTTGCGGCGCACCTCGGTCGGGTGCGCGGTCAGCACCGGCGCGATCAGCGCGGCGTCGAGCAGCGCCGCGACCGCCGCCGCGTCGACCCCGTCGGCGTCCAGCTTCGCAAGCGCCGCGGCGACCGTCGCCTCGGGCTCGGCGGCGACCCCTTGCCGGTCCTCGGCGAGGTTGGCGAGCATCGAAAACAGCATGAAACCACGCACGAAGGCGATGGTGTCGTCGAGGCTCAGCGCCTCGAGCCCCGGATCGATCGCCTCGGCCCCGGCGATGCCGCGGTGCCGGTCGACGCTTGCTGAGCGGATATATTCGGTCTGGCGAAACAGCTTTTCGCCGCCATAGGCGCGGATGACGTCGCCCAGGATCCGCCCGAGATAGCGGATGTCGGGGTTCTGCGAAATCTGGATCGGCGGGCCCATGGGCGCTAGTTGCTGCACCGCAGCAGACGCTGCGTCAAGCAGCGCATAGCTATGCGCCGCACGGCGTGCGGGCGCGCGTCAGCGCGTCCGCACCATCACCAGCGTTCCCATGTCGATCCGAGGCCGCCCGTCGAAGGTCACGCCATTATGCGTGTCGGTGATGAACATCAGCTTTCCCGAGGCGTCGGTGATCCGCGCCGAAACCGAATAGCGGCCGCGCGGGTCGAGCTTGCGCTGGTCGACCGTCAGCGAAAAGGCGAAGGGCACCTGGCGGCCGTCGGCGGTGAAGGATTGCCGCGCGATCGTGCGCGACGGCGCATCCATCAGGCTGACGTCGGCGAGCTGGATCTCGACCTGTGCCGTCGGCGGCAGCGCCATGCGCTCGCGATAGGTGACGCTGCCGGTGACGCTGACCGGCTGCTCAGAGGGCATCAGCGTCGCGCAGGCCGCAAGCGGCAGCGTGGCGAGGCTCAGGGCGAGGGTGCGGGCGAAACGAACCATGACTATTCTCCTGTTGGGTCGGGGGTGCCCTGGACCCGCCGCGATGAACCTGTGCTGTCGCGCTCGTTATGGGCCCGTCAACCCTCCAGCTCGACGTCCCAATAGAGCCAGTCGATCCAGCTTTCGTGCAGATAATTCGGCGGAAAGGCGCGGCCATTGTCCTGGAGCTGCCAGCTCGTCGGGCGCCACGGCTGGCGGTGGATCGGCATATGCGCTTGGCTCGGCGTGCGGCCGCCCTTCTTCAGGTTGCACGGGGCGCAGGCGGTGGTGACATTTTCCCAGCTCGTCCGCCCGCCGAGCCGGCGCGGCACGACATGATCGAAGGTCAGATCCTTGCCCGACCCGCAATATTGGCAGGCGAAGCGGTCGCGCAGGAACAGGTTGAAGCGCGTGAAGGCCGGATGCTGCGACGGCTTCACATATTGGCGGAGCGCGATCACGCTCGGAATCGGCATCGTCTTCGTCGGCGAATGGATCTCGCGCTCATAATTCTCGACGATCGTCACGCGGTCGAGGAATACCGCCTTGACCGCGGTCTGCCACGGCCACAGGCTCAGGGGATAATAGCTCAGCGGCGTATAATCGGCGTTGAGGACAAGCGCAGGACAGGCATCGGGATGGCGGGCGAGATCGGGATGGAACATGGCTTTACGACGCTGCCCCCTTTGCTGCGCGGGATGGCGCGCCACTGCCGTTCCCAAGTGACAGCGTCATTACATCACGCATATGATTCTGACGTCAAGGGGGCATCTGCCGCAACATATGGAAGGATTCGCCGGCAGCGGCTACAGCATCTGGATTCGGCCGCGCGCCCATGCTGACCCGTTTCGCGCCGAGCCCGACCGGCGAACTCCATCTCGGCCACGCCTGGAGCGCGCTGCTCGCGCATGATGCGGCGCGCGATGCGGGCGGCGAATTCCATCTCCGCATCGACGACATCGACGGCAGCCGGTCGCGCGAGGCCTATGTCGATGCGGCGCTCGCCGACCTCGAATGGCTCGAGCTCGGCTGGGACGGCGCGCCCGTGCGCCAGTCGCAGCGCCTCGGCGATTATGACGCGGCGCTCGCCGATCTCCGCGCGCGCGGCCTCGTCTATCCGTGCTTCTGCACCCGCGCCGACATCGCGGCGAGCCTTGCGGCGCCGCACGGACCGGCCGGCGCCGTCTATCCCGGCACCTGCCGCCACCTCGGCGCCGCGATGCGCGAGCGCCGGCTCGCGGAGGAGCCGCATTGCTGGCGGCTCGACATGCGCCAGGCGGCGGCGCGCGCGGGCGATCTCGCCTGGGAGGAGGCGGGGCGGGGGATGCGCGCCGCCGACCCCGCGGCGCACGGCGACATCGTTCTCGCGCGCAAGGACGCGCCCGCGAGCTATCATCTCGCGAGCACGCTCGACGACGCCGCGATGCGGGTCACGCACGTCGTGCGCGGCGCCGACCTGATCGCCTTGACCGACGTCCACCGCCTGCTCCAGGCGCTGCTCGGCCTCGCCACCCCCGTCTATCGTCACCACGCGCTCGTCTGCGGCGCCGACGGGCAGCGGCTCGCGAAGCGCGACGCCGCGGCGTCGCTCGCTTCGCTGCGCGAAAGCGGCGTCGACGGCAAAATGCTCGCCGCCGATTTGCGCGCCGGGCGCCTTCCCGCTGGCTATTCGCTGCAAACTCCCTAAATAGGGCGCATGACCATCCTGCTCGTCCTTGCCGTCATCGTGGCCGCCGGCCTCGTCCTGTTCGCGCTGGCGCGCGGCCTCTTCTATTTCGCGCAGGGCCACCGCGCCGCGATGGACGGCACGGCGCACGACAATCAGGTGATGCAGAACAAGATGATGATGGCGCGCGTGAAATGGCAGGCGATCACGATCATCCTGCTCGTGCTGATCGGCTTCCTCGCCGCCGGCAGCTAAAAGCCGCGCGCAGCCCGACCGATGGTCAAGCTCAACAAGATCTACACGCGCACCGGTGACGACGGCACCACGGGGCTCGTCGACGGCTCGCGTATCGCCAAGGCGGCGCCGCTGATGGCGGCGATCGGCGATGTCGACGAAGCGAACAGCGCGGTCGGCCTCGCCGCCGCCGCACTCGCCGCGGACAGCGCCGAAGCCGCGATGCTCGCGCGCATCCAGAACGAGCTGTTCGACCTCGGCGCCGACCTTGCGACCCCCGCCGATGCCGAACACGGCTTCGGCCCGCACGACATGGCGCTGCGCATCGTACCCGGCCAGATCGCGCGGCTGGAGGCCGAGATCGACGCGATGAACGCCGCGCTCGAACCGCTCCGAAGCTTCATCCTGCCCGGCGGTACCGAGGCGTCGGCGCGCCTCCACCTCGCGCGCGCGATCGCGCGCCGCGCCGAGCGCGCGGCCGTCGCCGCGGTCGCGACGCGCGACCTCAACCCGCTCGCGCTCGCCTATCTTAATCGGCTGTCGGACCATCTCTTCGTGATGACGCGCCACATCAACGCCGCGGCGGGCGGCGATATCCTGTGGAAGCCCGGCGCTACGCGCTGACGGAATAAACCTCCCGCTTCGGAGGCGATTCCTTCGTTTGCAAGCCGGCGGCTGCTTTGGGGTGGGGAGGTGCCGTTCAAAATCACGTCATGCTGAACTTGTTTCAGCATCCATGGCCAGACCTCTCGTTCGATGCCGCGTCGAAGTAGACGGCAGGCCATGGACCCTGAAACAAGTTCAGGGTGACGATGGTGAAATGGCCGCTACGGTCGATTCCCGACATTCGTCATCCCGGACTTGATCCGGGATCCCGCTTTTTGAGGCATCGACTGGCTTGGACATCCAGCGGGACCCCGGATCAAGTCCGGGGTGACGATCGACCACCGGCCGCTCTCGGCCGAAAGCTGCCATCCCGTCTCTCCATCCTCACTCAATCGTTCCCTTTATGTTCTAGACAAATCACTCCACCGTAACCATAATCGGACGGCACGCGAAACCGAATCGCACTCCGGGGAATTGTCTTCCTATGGCCAGCCGTACCGATGCTTCACCCCCGACCGACACCCTTCCGCACGCGAATCTGGGCCGGCGCTTCGCCGCGACGCGGCGTCTGTCGCTCGACCTCGCGGCGCCGCTCTCCGACGCCGACGCGAGCGCGCAGTCGATGGCGGACGCCTCGCCCGCCAAATGGCATCTCGCGCACACGACCTGGTTTTTCGAGACCTTCGTGCTGCGCGACCATGCGCCCGGCTACCACGTGTTCGACACCCGCTACCCCTATCTCTTCAACAGCTATTACGAGGCCGAGGGGCCGCGCCATACGCGGGCGCGGCGCGGGCTGCTGACGCGCCCCTCGCTCGACGAAGTCCGCGTCTGGCGCGCGCATGTCGATGCCGCGTTGCAGAGCGCGCTGCCCGACCTGCCGCGCGCGGCGCATATGCTTGTCGAACTCGGCATCCAGCACGAGCAGCAGCACCAGGAACTGCTCCTCACCGACATCAAGCATCTCTTCGCGCAGAACCCGCTCGGCCCCGCGGTCTGGGACGAAACCGCTTTCGCGAGTGAAGTCGCGCAGTTTTCCACGGTTTCAGGATCGGCATCCGAAGCGGCGGGGGCGATGCGATGGGTCAAGGGCGCGGAGGGTATCGTGCCGATCGGCCATGCTGCCGACGGCTTTGCATTCGACTGTGAAGTTCCGCAGTTTTCGGCGCTTCTGACCCCGCACGCGCTCGCCAGCCGGCCGGTGACGAACGGTGAGTGGCAGGCGTTCATCGCCGACGGCGGCTACCATGCACCCTCGCTCTGGCTCAGCGATGGCTGGGCATGGGTAGAGGCCGAGAATATCGACGCGCCGCTCTATTGGCGCGAGGGGCGCCAATTCACGCTGGCGGGCTGGCAGTCGATCGACCCCGCCGCGCCGGTCGCCCACATCAGCTTCTACGAAGCCGACGCCTTCGCGAGCTGGGCCGGCGCGCGCCTGCCGACCGAATTCGAATGGGAAGCGGCCGCCGCGGCGCTCGACCCGCTGGGCGGGCAGCAGCTCGACGTGGCCGGGCCGGCGCAGCCGGAGGCGGCGGGCGGCGACACCGGATTGCAACAGATGTTCGGCAGCGTGTGGGAATGGACCGGCAGCGCCTATCGTCCCTATCCGGGTTTCCGCCCCGTTCCCGGCGCGGTCGGCGAATATAATGGCAAGTTCATGAGCGGCCAGTTCGTGCTGCGCGGCGGCAGCTGCGCGACCCCGCGCGGCCATGTGCGCGCCAGCTACCGCAACTTCTTCTACCCGCACCAGCGCTGGCAGTTCACCGGCGTGCGGCTTGCCAAGGATCTTTGATATGGGCGTGGTCCGTCACCTGCGGCAGGTCGACGCCGACGACGCCGGCATCGACATCGCCTTCCGCGCCGACGTTCACGCCGGGCTTTCGCAGGCGCAAAAGGCGGTTCCGGCGCGCTGGTTCTACGACGCGACCGGCTCGGCGCTGTTCGAGGATATCACCGCGCTTCCCGAATATTATCCGACGCGCAGCGAGACCGACCTGCTGAAGCGGCACGCCGCGGCGATGGCGGCGGCGATCGGCCCCGGCCGCGCGGTCGTCGAGCTGGGATCGGGCAGTTCGACCAAGACGCCGCTTCTCCTGGAGGCGATCGCGCCCGCCGCCTATGTTCCGGTCGATATTTCGGGCGATTTTCTGCGCGACAGCGCCAGGGCGCTCGCGGCGCGCTTTCCGGGCCTTGCCGTCTATCCGGTCGAGGCCGATTTCACGCACCAGATCGAACTGCCGCGCGAAATCGGTCCGCTGCCCAAACTCGGCTTCTTTCCGGGCTCGACGATCGGCAACATGGTCGCGCGCACCGCGATCGACCTGCTCCGAAGCTGGCGCGGGGCGCTCGGCGACGGGTCGCTGCTCCTGATCGGGATCGACCGGATCAAGGATATCGGCGTGTTGACGAGCGCCTATGACGACCCGGCGGGGGTCACCGCGGCGTTCAACCTCAACCTGCTCGAACGCATCAACCGCGAGCTGGGCGGAACCATCCCGGTCGAGAATTTCGCCCATCGTGCGATCTGGAACGACGTTCACGCGCGGATCGAGATGCACCTTGTCGCCGCGTGCGACATGGAATTCCGCGTCGACGGCCGCGCCTATCATATGGCGAAGGGGGAGACGATCCACAGCGAGAACAGCCACAAATACGGCCCGCGCGACGCGAATCTGCTGCTCCGGGCGGGCGGCTGGACCCCGGTCGCGGCCTGGGACGACGCCGACCCCGCCTTCGCGCTGATCCTCGCGCAGGCGACCGAGTTCCGCTCGGCCCCTTGACGCAGGCGACCGATCACTTAGGGCAACCTGCCATATCGTCATCCCGGCGAAGGCCGGGATCCCGCCGTTTCCGTAAAACGCGTCGGCGAGATTCCGGCCTTCGCCGGGATGACGGACTGGACCTCAAGATTTTTCGGGAGATAGAGTCATGATCGTCGGCGTGATCGGGGCGGGGCAAATGGGCGCGGGGATCGCGCAGGTCTCGGCGGGCGCCGGGCACGATGTGCTGCTGTCCGACATCGACCTCGCGCGCGCCGAGGCGGGCAAGGCGGCGATCGCCAAGGCGCTCGGCCGCCTCGTCGCCAAGGAGAAGATGGGGCAGGCCGACGCCGACGCGCTGCTCGCCCGCATCGCCCCGGTCGCCGATCATGCCGCCTTCGCCCCCGCCGAACTGGTGATCGAGGCGGCGACCGAGCGCGAGGAGATCAAGCGCGCGATCTTCGCCAGCGTCGGCGCGCACCTGTCGAACAGCGCGATCCTCGCGTCGAACACCAGCTCGATCCCGATCACCCGTCTCGCGCAGGCGGCGCCCGACCCGGCGCGCTTCATCGGCGTCCATTTCTTCAATCCGGTGCCGGTGATGGGGCTGATCGAGCTGATCCGCGGCCTCGCCACCTCCGACGATACGCTCGCGAAGGTCGAGGCCTATGGCCGCGGGCTCGGCAAGGAGATCGTCCATGCGAACGACGCGCCGGGGTTCATCGTCAACCGCGTGCTGATGCCGCTGATCAACGAGGCGGTGTTCGCGCTGGGCGAGGGGGTCGCGACGATGCAGGACATCGACACCGGATGCCGCCTCGGCCTCAACCATCCGATGGGGCCGATCACGCTTGCCGACTTCATCGGGCTCGACACCTGCCTCGAGATCATCCGCGTGCTCCACAGCGGCACCGGCGACCCCAAATTCCGCCCCGCGCCGCTGCTCGTCCAATATGTCGACGCCGGCTGGGTCGGCAAGAAGGCCGGGCGCGGCTTCTACGACTGGACGGGACCGGAGCCCGTGCCGACGCGGTGAGCGGCTACGATCCTTCGACCCTGCAATTCTACGCCGACGAAGCGCCGGTTTACACCGCGTCGGGTGCGGGCGGCGTCAGTCGGCATCTCCCCGCCTTCGCTGACCTCCTGCCGCCCGGCGCGTGCATCCTCGAACTCGGATGCGGCGGGGGGACCGACGCCGCCTATCTGGCCGCTCGCGGCTTTGCCGTCGATCCGACCGACGGTGTCGCGGCGATCGCGGCCAAGGCCTCCGAGCGGCTCGGCCGCGCCGTCCGCGTGATGCGGTTCGACGAACTCGACGCCGACGCCGCCTATGACGCGGTCGTCGCCTCGGCGTCGCTCCTGCACGTGCCTCGTCCGGCGCTGACCGCCATCCTGGCGCGCGTCCACCGCGCGCTGCGGCCCGGCGGCTGGCATCTCGCGACTTACAAGGGCGGCGGGTGCGAGGGGCGCGATCGGTTCGGGCGCTATTTCAACTATCTCTCGGCCGATGACGCCGCGACCCATTACCGTGCCGCTGCGCTCTGGGCTCAGGTCGAGATCGAAGAGGGCATGGGCGGGGGTTATGATGGCGTCCAGGGACCGTGGATCAAGGTAACCGCGCGGCGCTGACACGGGGGGCATGGGTGGGGCATGGGCGGTGCCGCCGAAGCGGTCAGGGAAAACAGAGGAGGAAGCGATGCAGGTCACCAACATCCGCCCGTTCACGGCCGCTGTGCCGCAGGCGGCGCTCGACGATCTCAAGGACCGGCTTGCGCGGACGCGCTGGCCCGAGAAGGAGACGGTCGACGACTGGGACCAGGGCTTGCCGCTCGCCTATGCGCAGGAGCTGGCGGCCTATTGGCGCGACCATCACGACTGGCGCCGCGTCGAAGCGCGGCTCGATGCGCTGCCCAATTTCCTCGCCACGGTCGACGGGCTCGACATTCATTTCCTCCATATTCGCTCGGCGAATCCGGACGCGCGGCCGCTGATCCTGACCCACGGCTGGCCGGGGTCGGTGCTCGAATTTCTCGACGTGATCGAACCCCTGTCGACCGACTTTCATCTCGTGATCCCGTCGCTTCCCGGCTACGGCTTTTCGGGCAAGCCCGCGGTCGCCAAATGGAGCGTCGAGCATATCGCGGCGGCATGGAACGCGCTGATGCTCGCGCTCGGCTACGACCGCTATTTCGCGCAGGGCGGCGATTGGGGCAGCGCGGTGACCTGCGCGATCGGGGTGGCGCACGGCGATCATTGCGCGGGCATCCACGTCAACATGGTCGTCGGCGCGCCGCCGCCCGAGATGATGGCCGAACTCAGCGACACCGAAAAGGCCTATCTCGCGCGCTTCGCCTGGTATCAGGCAAAGGACAGCGGCTATTCGACGCAGCAGGCGACGCGGCCGCAGACGATCGGCTATGCGCTCACCGATTCGCCGGCCGGGCAGATGGCGTGGATCGTCGAGAAATATCACGGCTGGACCGACTGCGGCCACCAGCCGGGCGGCCAGTCGATCGGCGGCCATCCGGAAAATTCGCTGTCCAGGGATGCGATGCTCGACACGGTCAGCCTCTATTGGCTAACCGCCAGCGCCGCCTCGTCGGCGCGGCTCTACTGGCACAGCTTCCGCAGCTTCGTCGCCGGCGAGATTCACGTCCCGACCGCGTGCAGCCTGTTCCCGAACGAGATCATGCGCCTGTCGCGGCGCTGGGCCGACGGGCGCTATCGCAACATCGTCTATTGGAACGAGCTCGACCGCGGCGGCCATTTCGCAGCCTGGGAACAGCCAGAGCTGTTCGCGGCCGAACTGCGAAAGGCTTTCGCGTCGATGACGCTCTAAATTGGCCGCGGCACCGGCCCGGTGCCGCCGCAATACTCCCTAAAGCGGCGTCATCACCACGCGGCAGGTTTCTGCCGCGGAGCGCGCGGCGGTGTTCCACGTCGCCTGATTGCCGTTGCGGTGGAGGCGGGCGCCGGTCTTGTTCTCATAAACCTGCCCGCGGTTGGCCGGGGTCTCGCGCAGCACCAGCGTCTGGCGCCCGTTGACGCGGACGATCGCGCCGTCGCGGACATAATCGACCTTCAGCCGGGTTCCGCGGTCGCATTCATAGCTGGTGCCCGTGTTGCGCGGTACCGACGAGCAGCCAGCAATCGCGAGCATTGCGGCGGTCATGGCCATCACCCTGTTCATCGGCCTTCTCCCCTTCAATAGCCCGACCGGACGCACAGCACGTCGGCGAGGTAGATGCGTCCGTTCACCGTTTCCATATGTTCGCGCGCCGAGCCGTTCCAGCCGATCGAACGGCACCAGTTGTCGGCGGTGCGCGCGGCGCAGTTCGCGGTTCCCGATCCGCTGGCGCAGGCGAGCACCCGCGTGCGGCCCGTCATCGGCTGGGTGTGGAATTCGGCGAAATTGCCGCGCACGCTCTGGTCGTTGGCGGGTGGATAGGGATCGCCGCCCCCGGCGGGCCGCATCGACTGGACGGTGATGCCGCGCAGGATATTGCCGAGCATCGGCGTGTCGCGGTCGACGGTGCGGCACGTGCCGCGATAGCGCGTCTTCTCGCACAGCTCCCAGCGTCCCTGCGTCACCCGGATCGAATTGACCGGCCAGGCGAGGCCGAGATTCGGCTTCGCCTCGCCGATGAAAACGGCGGGCCCGCGATAGGCGGCGTCGCGATAGATGGTCGCCTCGGCCGGGCGATACATCCGGTCATCGGGCGTTTGCGCCGACGATGTCGCAAGACCGGCGCTTCCGGCGAAGGCGAGGCCGGCCAGAAGCGGCCAGCGAAATAAGGTTCCAGTCACGGCAACATTCTCCCCTGTGCAAAGAATATCGTCCCACCAATGTTGAAATTATGCTATATTCTTTGGATTGGCAATCGAAGTAATAGCGGCCGCTTTTCGGGCTGCGAAGCGTGAAGCAACGGTGCAACCAACCGGCGCGAGCGCCGTTTGTCTCCTGTCATGTCCGACCTTTCCGCCTCCGGGTTTTCGGCCAGCGCGGCGTTCGCCGAGTATATCGCGGACCAGATGTTTCCCTGCGTGGGGGCCAAGTCGGCGCTTGCCGCCGGCGGGCTTTCGATCATCGAGGTCGGACCGCTCGCATGCGGACGCGACGACGACCGGATTCTGGATGCGCTCGAGCGTACGGCGGACGCCTTCTGGAGCGGCAGTGGCCGGCGGTTCCACTCGCTCGCCGTCCTGTTCGCGAAGCCCGCGCCGTGCGGCGAGGCGGCGTTCGAAGGGCAGATGTGGGCACGGCTGCAGGCGCTCGCCGATCGTGACGCGGCGCGCGGTGCGCCGGCCGATCCCGAGGTCAGCGAACATCCGGCGAGTCCGTGGTTCGCGCTCAGCCTCGGCGGGCATGGCTATTTCGTCGTCGGATTGCACCCGGCGGCGAGCCGCCCCGCGCGCCGCTTCGGCAGGCCGGTGCTGGTCTTCAACCTGCAGGCGCAGTTCGCGGCGCTCCGGCGCGCGGGACTTTACGACAGGATGCGCGCCGCGATCACCGCCCGCGACGCCGCGCTGGCCGGCGCCCCCAATCCGATGCTCGCCGATTTCGGCAATGCGAGCGCGGCCGCGCAGTTCAGCGGGCGCGCGGTGGACACCGACTGGTTCTGCCCCTTCCTGCCGCCCCGGCGGAGGACACGCGCTGCCTGAGATCGCGCCTCGCTCGGGAACCGCCTTCACGCTCGACCGCGGGCAGCGGCTGGTCGTGATCGACCCGCGCGGCGAACAGGTCGCCGACCTGCTCGCCTTCGATCGTACCGACGTCGCCGAGGTGATCTCTTCGGGGCGGACACTCGACTATGCGGGCCGGATCTACCTCACGACCGGCGACAAGCTCTATTCGAACCGCAGCAACGTCCTGCTCGAAATCGTCGCCGACGACGTCGGGCGCCACGATTTCCTGCTCACCCCCTGCTCGCGCGACACCTTCCGCATCCTCTATGGCGATGCGGACCCGCATCGCGGCTGTTTCGGCAATCTCGCCGAGGCGCTCGCGTGCTATGGCATCGGGTCCGACGCGATCCCGGTGGCCTTCAACTGCTTCATGAACGTCCCCGTCGATGGTGTGACCGGCGAACTGCGCGTCGATCCGCCGCTCAGCAAGGCGGGCGACAGCATCACCTTCCTCGCCCATGCCGACCTGGTCATCGGGCTCACCGCCTGTTCGGCGCCGCAATCGAACAACGGCAGTTTCAAGCCGATCGCCTATCGGATCGAAGGATGAGCGCCGCGCCGTTCCCGTCGCTGGGCGCCCGGCTGCGCGCACATATCCTCTATGCCGCGCGCCATCGCCGACGGCTCGACCTCGTCAACCCGCGGCGCTTCACCGAATGGGTGCAGTGGCGCAAGCTGTTCGATCACGATCCGCGCCAGCCCGCGCTGCAGGACAAGCTCGCGGTCAAGCGCCACGTCGCCGAACTGCTCGGCCCCGACTGGGTGACCCCGACGCTCTGGCACGGAACGATCCTGCCCGATCGGCCGCTGTGGCCGGCGCCGTTCGTCGTCAAGGCGCGCCATGGCTGCAACCAGAACCGCTTCGTGCGCGACGCGGGCGCGAATTGGCCCGAAATCCGGCGCGCGGGCGCGCGCTGGATGCGCCATCGCTACGGCCACTGGCTGGACGAATGGCTCTATCGCGGCATCCCGCGCGGCCTGCTCGTCGAACCCTTTGTTGGGGAGAGGGGGCGGCTGCCGATCGACTGGAAAATCTATGTCTTTGGCGGGCGCCCCGTCGCGGTGCAGGTTCACCGCAACCGCGAGACGGCGCATAGCTGGGCGCTGTTCACCCCCGACTGGGTACGGCTCGCGGCGCCCGACGGCCTGCCCGACCCCGCGCCGCCCGAAAGCCTGCCGCGCATGCTCGCGGCCGCGGCGCTGCTCGGCGAAGGCTTCGATTTCATTCGCGCCGATTTCTACGAAGTCGGTGGCGCGCCGCGGTTCGGCGAGGTCAGCTTTTACCCCGGATCGGGTCTCGACCCGTTCCGGCCCGACGCGATCGACCTGTGGCTCGGCGAGCTGTGGCGCGCGGCGCGCGATGGCCGGCGGGCGGGCGCGGTGGCGGCGGGCGACTGGCTCGACCGCTCGGCGCGCCGCGCCGACGCGCTAGACCAGCCCTAGCATCAGCCCGGCGAGCGCCGCCGACATCAGGTTCGACAGGCTGCCCGCGAGCAGCGCCTTGAGGCCGAGCCGCGCGATCATCGGGCGCTGGTTGGGCGCGAGGCCGCCGGTCACCGCCATCTGGATCGCGATCGAGCTGAAATTGGCGAAGCCGCAGAGCGCAAAGGTCGCGATCGCGACCGAGATCGCCGAGAAATCGCCCTGCACCTTGCCGAGGTCGATGAAGGCGACGAATTCGTTGAGCACGACCTTGGTGCCGAACAATCCGCCGACCGCGGCGCTTTCGTCCCACGGCACCCCCATCAGCCACATCACCGGGCGAAAGACCGTGCCGATGATCGCCTGGAACGACAGGTCGGGGTAGCCGAACCAGCCGCCGATCCCGCCGAGCAGCCCGTTGGCGAGCGCGACCAGCGCGACGAAGGCGAGGACCATCGCGCCGACCGCGACGGCGAGCCGGACACCGGTCTGCGCGCCCTGCGCCGCGGCCATGATGATGTTCGCGGGTTTTTCCTCGTCGTGGCTCGCCTCGGGCATGATCACGGGCTCGATGCCCAGATCCTTGGGGTCGTCGGGCATCATGATCTTCGCCATCAGGATGCCGCCCGGCGCCGACATGAAGCTCGCGGCGAGCAGATAAGGAAGCAGTTGCTCGCCGATCATGCTCGCATAGGCGCCGAGGATCGTGCCCGCGACCCCGGCCATGCCGACCGTCATCACGGTGAAGAGCTGCGACGGGGTCAGGCTGGCGAGATAGGGGCGGATGACGAGCGGCGATTCGGACTGGCCGACGAAGATGTTGGCCGCGGCGCCGAGGCTTTCGACCTTGGTGATGCCGGTCACCTTCTGGATCGCGCCGCCGACCCATTTGATCACGAGCTGCATGATGCCGAGATAATAGAGGATCGAGATCAGCGAGGCGAAGAAGATGATCACCGGCAGCGCCGCGATCGCGAAGCTGTTCGCGCCCATTTCGGGCGAGGCGAGCGGGCCGAAGATGAAATCGGTCCCCGCCTTCGCATAGCCGAGCAGGTTCGACACGCCGTTCGACATCGCCTGGATGACCGCGCGGCCCCACGGCGTGCCGATCACGAGCAGCGCGAAACCGGCCTGGAGCAAGAAGGCGGGAACGACGACGCGCAGCCGGATCCAGCGGCGGTTCGACGAAAAAGCGAGAGCGATCGCCAGCAATGCGACGATCCCCAGCAGACCAATCAGGCGTTCCATATTCTCGTCGCGTCCCCCGCAAGTTTATCCGGTCTGTCTAGCGGCCTTTGGCGACGGGGCAAGGGGCGCGCGTCGAGCCGTGCTTCTCGGACTTTCCAGCCCGCGCAAAAGCGACTATCGGGCGGCATGACCGAACCGACCTCGGCGGCGCTGCCGCGCACGCTTTCCCCCTCGCTCTTCCTTTTCTCGATCGTCTATGGCGGCATGGTCGTGCTCGCGGGCGTGCTCGGCAACAAGCAGGTCGCGTTGGGCAGCTGGCTCGCGGTCGAGGCGGGCATCTTCGCCTTCCTGCTGCTCGTCGCGCTGTCGAGCGCGGTGTCCGAACTGCACGGACAGTCGGTTGCGAACCGGCTGGTGCTTTGGGGCTTCGTTCCGCTGGTTCTCTCGATCATGCTGACGGCGCTGGTTCTCGCGCTCCCGGCCTCGCCCGAAATGCAGCCCGAGAGGCTTGCGGCGTTCGACCTGATCCTCGGCCAGAGCCCGCGCCTGATGGCGGCAGGGATCGTCGCCTATGGCACTTCGCAATTCCTCAATGTCACGATCTTTTCGAAGCTGCGCGGGCGTGAAGGGGCCGGCACGACCTGGCTGGCGATTCGCGGCGCCATCGCGAGCGCCTTGAGCCAGATCGTTGATACGCTGCTGTTCGTGACGATCGCCTTCTATGGCGTGTTCCCGATCGCCAACCTGATGGGCGGGCAGATGCTCGCCAAGGTCGCGCTGTCGGTGCTCGTCATTCCTTTCGTCATCACCGGCCTGGTCGCGCTCGGCCGCAGCCTCGATGCGAAAAACGCCGGATGATATCGATGACCGACCCCTCCAAAATGCCCGACCTGCTCGCCAAGGCCGAAACGCTCGTCGAGGCGCTGCCCTATCTGCAGCGCTATGCCGGCGAGACCTTCGTGATCAAATATGGCGGCCATGCGATGGGCGATCCCGAGGCGCAGCGCGACTTCGCCGAGGATGTCGTGCTGCTCAAGGCCGTCGGGATCAACCCGGTGGTCGTCCACGGCGGCGGCCCGCAGATCGGGGCGATGCTGAAGCAGCTCGGCATCGAATCGACCTTCGTCGGCGGTCTCCGCGTCACCGACGCCGCGACCGCCGAGGTCGCCGAAATGGTCCTCGCGGGCAAGATCAACAAGGAGATCGTCGGCTGGATCGCCGGGCTCGGGGGGCGCGCGGTCGGCATTTCGGGCAAGGACGCCAATCTGGTGCTCGCCGAGAAGGTGCGGCGCAGCGAGCCCGACCCCAATTCGGGGATCGAGCGCCACGTCGACCTGGGCTTCGTCGGCGAACCGGTCGGCGTCGACCCGACGATCCTCACCAATCTGACGAACGATCATTTCATCCCGGTCGTGGCGCCGGTCGCGCTCGGCGCCGACGGCGCGACCTACAATATCAACGCCGACACGATGGCGGGGGCGATCGCCGGCGCGCTCGGCGCCAAGCGCTTCTTCCTGCTCACCGACGTCGCGGGGGTGCTCGACAAGGCGGGGGCGCTGCTTACCGACCTCGACCGCGCAGGGATCGACGCGCTCAAGGGCGACGGAACGATCACCGGCGGCATGATCCCCAAGGTCGACACCTGCTTGTCGGCGGTCGACGCCGGGGTCGAGGCGGCGGTCATCCTCGACGGGCGCATTCCGCACGCGATGCTGCTCGAAATTTTCACCGCCAGGGGTGCGGGCACGCTCATTCATCGCTAGGATGAAGCGAAGACCCGACGAACCCGGCCGGAGACCTTAATGTACCTCATGCTTCTTCAGATTCTGTCGATCCTCCTCAACATCCTGTGGTGGATCATCATCGTCCAGGCGGTGATGTCGTGGCTGCTCGCGTTCAATGTGATCAACACCCACAATGAA
The DNA here is from genome assembly GCF_053514865.1 of Sphingopyxis sp. NJF-3. Lineage (NCBI taxonomy): Bacteria > Pseudomonadati > Pseudomonadota > Alphaproteobacteria > Sphingomonadales > Sphingopyxidaceae > Sphingopyxis > Sphingopyxis sp. NJF-3. The sequence continues at coordinate 3,501,431 of NZ_CM130726.1, read as the reverse complement.
TTCGTGCGCCAGCTCTGGTATGTGCTCGAACGCATCACCGAGCCGCTCTATCGCCCGTTCCGGCGCATCATGCCCGATTTCGGCGGCATCGACCTGACGCCGATGGTCGTCCTGATCCTGCTCATCATCCTGCGCAGGCCCGTGATGGACTACCTCTACACGCTCGGCGTCAACGCCGGGGTGATCTGATGGCGGCCGCGGTCATCGACGGCAAGGCGTTCGCCGCGGCGCTGCGGCTGCGGATCGCCGACGCGGTTCCGGCGTTCGAAGCGGCGACGGGCCGCGTGCCGGGCCTTGCGGTCGTGCTCGTCGGTGACGATCCGGCGAGCGCCGTCTATGTCGCGTCGAAGGGCAAGGCGACGCTCGCCGCCGGCATGGCGAGTTTCGAGCATCGGCTGCCCGCCGACGCGACGCAGGGCGAGGTCGAAGCCTTGCTCGCCCAGCTCAACGCCGACGAGGCCGTCGACGGCATCCTGCTGCAACTGCCGCTGCCCGGCCATCTCGACGAACAGGCGGCGGTCGCGACGATTGATCCCGACAAGGATGTCGATGGGCTGACCCCGGCCAGCGCGGGGCGGCTCGCGCTCGGCATCCCGGGTATGGTGCCGTGCACCCCCTATGGCTGTCTGCTGCTGCTCCAGGACCGGCTCGGCGACCTGTCGGGCAAGGACGCGATGGTGATCGGCCGCTCGATCCTCGTCGGCAAGCCGATGGCGGCCTTGCTGCTCGGCGCCAATTGCACCGTGACGATGGCGCACAGCCGGACAAAGGATCTCGCCGAACGCGTCCGCCGTGCCGATATCGTCGTCGCCGCGGTCGGACGGCCCGAGATGGTGAAGGGCGATTGGATCAAGCCCGGCGCGGTCGTGATCGACGTTGGCATCAACCGCCTGTCGCCCGCCGAGGGCGCGGCGAAGGGCCGGCTCGTCGGCGACGTCGCCTATGACGAGGCGGCGGCGGTCGCGGCGGCGATCACTCCCGTCCCCGGCGGGGTCGGGCCGATGACGATCGCCTGCCTGTTGCGCAACACGCTGGTCGCCGCGCACCGCCGCGCGGGGCTCGCCGATCCGGAGGGTTTCTGATGCGCAGGCTGCCGTTGGCCGTCCTCGGCCTCGTCCTGCTCGCCGGCTGTGCACCGCGCGGCGACATGTACAACCGCCCGCTCGGGGCCAATCCTAGCGCCTTCATCGCCGCCGAAATCGCCTTCGCGCGGCTCGCGCAGGACAAGGGACAGTGGACCGCCTTCCGCGAGACCGCGGCAGCGGATGCGGTGATGTTCGTGCCGCAGCGGGTGAAAGCGCGCGACTGGCTCCGATCGCAGAAGGACCCCGCGACAGCGGTGAAGTGGCAGCCGCACGCGGTCTTTATCAGCTGCGACGGCAATGCCGGCGCGACGACCGGCGCGTGGCAGAACGGGCCGGCGCAGGGCTATTTCACCACGGTCTGGCGGCGCGACCCGATGAAGGGCGATATCCGCTGGGTGCTCGACCATGGCGACGCGCTGGCGACGCCGCGCGAGGCGCCCGACTTCATCGCATCGCAAAAGGCGGTTTGCGGGTCGCGTCCCGCCGCGGCGCTGACCACGGCCGGGGAAGGCGACGACATGGCGGTCGGCCTGTCGCCCGACCAGACGCTGAGCTGGACCTCGATCGTCCGCGCCGACGGGTCGCGCCGCGTGACGGTGCGGATGTGGGACGGCAGCGCGATGACGCCGGTGATCGACGATCAGGTCGCGGCGCCGGCGAAGCCGTGATCGACCTTTTCATCTCGGCCTTCGTCACGCTGTTCGTGGTCATCGACCCGCCGGGCTGCGCGCCGATCTACGCCAGCCTGACGACGGGCGCGAGCGCGGCGCAGCGGCGGTCGATGGCGATCCGCGCGACCCTGATCGCCGGCGCGATCCTCGTCTTCTTCGCGATGTTCGGGGAGGCTTTGCTGAGCTTCCTCCACATCGACCTCGACAGCTTCCGCATCGCGGGCGGGATCATGCTGTTCATCATCGCGATCGACATGGTGTTCGAAAAGCGCACCGAGCGGCGCGAGCAGCGGGCGGAGAAGCTGCGATCGACGCCGGAGGTCGAGGATGTCTCCGTCTTTCCGATGGCGATGCCGATGCTGGCGGGGCCGGGCTCGATCGCCTCGGTGATGCTGCTCGTCGCGCAGAACAACGGACTCGACCGCGCGCTGGTCATCTTCGCCGCGCTGCTGCTCGTGCTCATGCTCACGCTCGCGGCGCTACTGACGGCGGGGCCGCTGATGCGGCTGATCGGGGGCAAGGGCGAGGCGGTGATCACCCGGCTGCTTGGCGTGCTGCTCGCCGCGCTCGCGGCGCAGTTCGTGATCGACGGGCTGAAGGCGAGCTTTCCGAGCCTGGGGTGATGGACCTTCCGCTTTGCGGAAGGCGCGGCACCGGCCCGCTCCCCCACCCGGCCTCCCATTTCAGGATACGCTGTTGGGAGGCCGGGTGGGGGAGCGGGCCGGTGCCGCATTGGGCGTCAGCCCGATAGGTTACCGCGCCGCGTTGACGTCGCTCTGCGTGACCGGCGCGATGCGGATTTCGACGCGGCGGTTGCACTGGCGGTCGGCCTCGCTCGTTTCGGGCGTGCATTTGAGCTGCGATTCGCCGTAGCCCATCGTCGCCATGCGCGCGCGCTGGACGCCGCGGGTGCCGAGGTAATCGGCGACCGATGCGGCGCGACGTTCGGACAGGCCCTGGTTGTAGCTGTCGCTGCCCGACGAATCGGTGTGACCGTAGATGTCGATATAGGTGCTCGGATATTCGCTGAGGGTCGAGGCGACGCTGTCGAGCGCGCTGCGGAACTGGCTCTTCACCACCGCGCTGTTGAGGTCGAAGGTAACGTCGCCCGGCATGTTGAGCACGAGCTGGTCGCCCTGACGCTCGACGTCGATGCCGGTGCCCGCGGTGCGTTCGCGCAGCTTCTTTTCCTGCTGGTCCATATAATAGCCCGCGCCCGCGCCGGCGACCGCGCCGATGCCTGCCCCGACGATTTCCTCGGTGCGGCTGTTCTTGCCGCCGATCAGGTCGCCGAGCAGATAGCCGCCGAGCGCGCCGCCGACGCCGCCGATCGCGGCCTTCGAAATCTTCTTTTCGCCGGTGACGGGGTCGGTGACGCAGCCGCTGAGGACGAGCGCGCCGATGCCGGCGAGGGTGGTGAGCTTGATCATCTTGGTCTTCATCGTTTCGCTCCCTTTTCTCCGGCGGCGCGCCATCCCGCTCGCCGCCATTCCATCCCGATAACAGATGGCCCGGCAAGTGGTTCCAAAATCTTGCTGAACCGGGGCTGACCTCGCATACCGCGGCGCCATTGTGCATCGCGGCGGCTTTGTCCTATAGGGACGCGATGACCGAAGATTGCCGGGGCCAGGCGCGCTCGCGCCCGCTACACATCCCATGACCCCCTTTCCCTGGAGCGACGTGGCGATCATCGCCGTGCTGATCCTCCTCAACGGCGTCTTCGCCCTGTCCGAACTCGCGATCGTCTCGGCGCGCGGCCCGCGGCTGCAGGCGGCCGAAAAGCGGGGAAGCCGCGGCGCCAAGATCGCGCGCCAGCTCGCCGCCGATCCGGGGCGCTTCCTGTCGACCGTCCAGGTCGGCATCACGCTGATCGGCATCCTCGCCGGCGCCTATTCGGGCGCGAGCCTCGGCCAGCCGGTCGCGGAGCGGCTGCAGGCGGCGCTCGGCCTCGACGCCGAAAGCGCGCGCAACGCCGGGTTCGCGGTCGTCATCGCGGTCACCACCTATTTCTCGCTGATCGCGGGCGAGCTGGTGCCCAAGCAGTTCGCGCTGCGCGCGCCCGAAAATATCGCGATCGTCATGGCGGTGCCGATGCTGTGGCTGTCGCGCATCGCCGCGCCGCTCGTCTGGCTGCTCGACACCAGTTCGGGCCTCGTCTTCCGCCTGCTCGGGCTCAAGCGCGAATCGGAGGATCGGGTGACCGCCGAGGAACTCCACCTGATCGTCGCCGAAGCGTCGAAATCGGGGGTGATCGAGGAAAGTGAGCGCGCGATCATCTCGGGTGTCGTGCGCCTCGCCGACCGCCCGGTGCGCGAGGTGATGACGCCGCGCATCGACGTCGACTGGATCGACATCGCGTCGGACGCCGACGCAGTGCGCGCGAAGCTGCTCGAAACCCCGCACACCCGCCTGCCCGCCGCGCGCGGCTCGGTCGACGACATCGTCGGCATCGTCCAGGCGCGCGACATCGCGGGAGCGCTGTTTCGCGGCGAGGCGCTCGACCTCGAGACGCTGATCCGCCGCGCCGCGGTGATCCACGACCAGATCGACGCGATGGACGCGCTCGAAAGCCTACGCGCCGCCGAAGTGCCGATGCTGCTCGTCCACGACGAATATGGCCATTTCGAAGGGCTGGTGACCCCCGCCGACCTGCTCTCTGCGATCGCGGGCGAATTCGCGTCGGACCAGGACATCGGCAGCGAGCCCTTCGTCATCGAGCGCGACGACGGCAGCCTGCTGATCGCGGGATCGATGCCCGCCGACCAGATGGCCGAACGGCTGGGGATCGAGCTAGGCGACGACCGCGACTATGCGACCGCGGCGGGCCATGCGCTCGCGATCCTCAAGCATCTGCCGACCGAAGGCGAGAGCTTCACCGACCACGGCTGGCGCTTCGAGATCGTCGACATGGACGGGCGCAAGATCGACAAGCTGCTGGTCAGCGCGATTCGCAGACCGAAGGGCGAGGACGCCGAATAGGCTCTTGACGCAACGACAGCCGGGCACCGGCCATTCGGTGTCGGCTTTGGGGTGGGGAGTGGGCGTTGCATGACTCGTCGCCCCCGCGAAGGCGGGGGCCGCTGGAGGCCTATTCCTGCGCCGCTGCGTAAAACGACGGCGGCCCCCGCCTTCGCGGGGGCGACGGCTATTATCGGTCGCTTTTAGACCTTCGTCATCCCGGACTTGATCCGGGATCCCGCTTTTTGAAGCATCGACTGACCTCGGAAGGTCGAGCGGGACCCGGGATCAAGTCCGGGGTGACGATGAAAGACAGGCGCGCGCTCCGGTGGATAGCCATTTGGTTCACGCCGGATAGGACTGCTCCCACTATAGCTCCCCGCCGAGCGCGCCGTACTTTGCCTCGAAGCCGGCCTTGTCGCCGCGCGCGAGATAGCCCGCCTGGTCGACCCAATTGTCGCGGGTGATGCGGCCCGTAAAATTGCCGAGTTGGGGATCGATCGCGGCAATGTCGGCGTCGGTCCAGGCGGCGATCTGGTCGAAGCGGGTGACGCCGAGGCCGTTCAGCAGCGCGACCAGCTTGGGGCCGACGCCCTTGAGCAATTGCAGATTGTCGGTTCTGCCCGCGGCGGGTGCGGGTGCGGGTGCGGGTGCGGGTGCGGGTGCGGGGGGTGGCGGTGCGGCGGGTTCGGGTGCCGGGGGCGGCGGAGCGGCCTCGACCGGTGCGGGCGGCGGAGTTGGCGCCGGGGCAGGGGCTGGCGTTGCGGCCTTCCTGAACGCGGGCTCGGCGGCGACGATGTCGGGCTTCGCCGGTTCGAGCGGCTTGGCGGGCTGCGCGGGTTCGATCGCTGGCGGCGCGATATCCTGCGGTCTCCGCCGCGCCGCGAGCCACCAGACGAGCGCGATGACGACGATCAGCACGACGAGCGCGACGATCCAGTTTTCCTGAAGCCAAGTCATGGGATTCTGCTCCTCATTCTCGTGCTCCCGCGGAGGCAGGAGGCCAGAGCGTCATGGCAGCTTGCGCTACTCTGGGTCCCCGCCTTCGCGGGGACACATTGGAAAGATTTAGATATCGAACAGCTTTGGTTCCGTCCAGCCTTGCTACTCGGCCTCGCGCGCGACCTCGCGCCAGCCCCTAGCGCGCTTCGCGCGCGACCTCGCGCCAGCCGATGTCGCGGCGGCAGAAGCCGGTTGCGAAGTCGAGGCGGTCGACCGCGGCATAGGCGCGCGCCTGCGCCTCGGTGACGCTCTTGCCCGTCGCGGTGACGTTCAGCACGCGCCCGCCCGCGGCGACGATCGCCCCGTCCGCCCGCGCGGTGCCGGCGTGAAAGACGCGAACGCCGCCCGCCTCGGCATCGGCGATGCCGCGGATCGCGCCGCCCTTTTCGGGGGTCCCCGGATAGCCGTTCGCCGCCATCACCACGGTCAGCGCATAGTCGTGCGCGAAGGCGGGTGGGGTCGCATGTCCGAGATCGCCCGTCGCCGCGGCGTGGAGCAGCGCGGCGAAATCGCCGGTGAAGCGCATCATCAGCACCTGGCATTCGGGGTCGCCGAAGCGGCAATTATATTCGATCAGCTTCGGCCCCGCGTCGGTGAGCATCAGCCCGGCGAAGAGGACGCCCACATAAGGCGTATTCTCGGCGGCGAGCGTGGCCACGGTCGGGCGGATGATTCGGTCCATCACCGCGGCCTCGAGGTCGGGGGTCAGGACGGGCGCGGGGCTGTAGGCGCCCATGCCGCCGGTGTTCGGCCCGGTGTCGCCGTCGCCGACGCGCTTGTGGTCCTGCGCGCTGCCGAACGCCATCACATCGGTGCCGTCGGAGAGCGCGAAGAAGCTCGCCTCCTCGCCGGTCATGAACTCCTCGATCACCACCTCGGCGCCCGCACCGCCGAAGGCGCCATCGAACATGTCGTCGATCGCCCCCGCAGCGTCCTCGCGCGTCTCGGCGATGATCACGCCCTTGCCCGCGGCGAGGCCGTCGGCCTTGATCACGACGGGGATCGCAAAGCCTTCGAGAACGGCGTGCGCTTCCTCGGCGGAGGTGCAGCGGACATAGGCGGCCGTGGGAATGCCGGCGCGCGCGCACAGATCCTTGGTGAAACCCTTCGACCCTTCGAGCTGCGCCGCGGCGGCGGAGGGGCCGAAGGCCGGGATGCCGATTTCGCGCAGCCGGTCGGCGAGCCCGGCGACGAGCGGCGCCTCGGGACCGACGACGACGAAGTCGATGGCGTGCGCGCGGACGAACGCGATCAGCCCGTCCAGATCGTCGGCGGCGACGCCCACGCATTCGGCGAAGGTTTCGATCCCCGGATTGCCCGGCGCGGCATAGAGCTTGCGGCAAGACGGCGATTGCGCCAACTGCCAGCTCAGCGCATGTTCGCGGCCCCCCGAGCCCACCAGCAGGATGTTCATGTCCATTCCTTTTCCCGATCCGGCATCCGACGAAGACCCCGCGGCGCGGCTGTTAGCCGAGGCCGGGACGCACGACAATGCACGCGCTTTGTCGGTCAGCCAATTGTCGGCAGCGATCAAGCGTACGGTCGAGGACGGTTTCGCGCGCGTGCGGGTGCGCGGCGAGCTGTCGGGGGCGAAGCGCGCGGCGTCGGGGCATTTCTATGCGGGATTGAAAGACGATAATGCGCTGATCGACATGGTGATGTGGAAGGGGCAGGCGGCGCGGCTGGCCTTCCGGCCCGAGGACGGGATCGAGGTGATCGCGACCGGCAAGCTCACCACCTATCCCGGCCGCTCCAAATATCAGCTTGTCGTCGAAAGCCTCGAGGTCGCGGGCGAGGGCGCGCTGATGCTGCTCTTCGAGAAATTGAAGGCGCGGCTCGGCGCCGAGGGGCTGTTCGACCGCGAGCGCAAGCAGCGGCTTCCCTATCTGCCGTGGACGATCGGCGTCGTCACCTCGCCCACGGGCGCTGTGATCCGCGACATCCTCCACCGCCTCGCCGACCGCTGCCCGACGCGGGTGATCGTCTGGCCGGTGCTGGTGCAGGGCGAGGGCGCGGCGGCGCAGGTCGCCCATGCGATCCGCGGCTTCGATGGCCTTGCACCCGGCGGACCGGTGCCGCGTCCCGACCTTGTCATCGTCGCGCGCGGCGGCGGCTCGATCGAGGACCTGTGGGCGTTCAACGAGGAGATCGTCGTGCGCGCGATCGCCGACTGCCGCATCCCGACGATCAGCGCGGTGGGGCACGAGACCGACGTGACGCTCGCCGACCATGCCGCCGACGTGCGCGCGCCGACGCCGACCGCCGCGGCCGAGATGGCGGTGCCGGTCCGCGCCGAGCTGATGGCGCAGCTCGCGACGTGGCGCGGACGGATGATCGGTGCGGCGACCCGGGCGCAGGCGCTGGGCGGCGAGCGCCTTGCCGCGCTTGCCCGCCACCTGCCGCGGCGCGAGGCGCTCTATGCGCCGCAGCGCCAGCGGCTCGACGATGCCGGGGACAAGCTCGACCGCAGCCAGCGGCACCGGCTGGCGGTGACCGCCGAGCGGCTGGCGAGCCGGTCCGCGGCGCTGCGCCCGGCGCTGCTCGCGCGGGCGTGGGACCGCGACCGCGCCCGGCTCGAGGGGCTGGCGCGGCTGCTCGCCTCGCTCGATCCGCGCGCGCTCCTGTCGCGCGGCTATGCGATGGTGCGCGATGGGGGCGGGGCAATCGTCACCCACGCCGCGACGGCGCGCGCCGCGGGGCATCTGCGGCTCCAGTTCGCCGACGGCGAGGTGCCGGTGGCGGTCGCGGACGGGGGGGCGCCGTCGCCGCGGCCGGCGCGCAAGCCTTCGCCCGCTCCGCCGGGCAAGGGGCAGGGGGAATTGTTTTGAGGCGGTGAGGCCGGTTCGGAGTGGGAAATTGACATCCTCACCTTCGTCATTCCCGCGAAAGCGGGAACCCAGAGCGTGCTCCGGCTGGCCCCACCCTGGGTTCCCGCTTTCGCGGGAATGACGAAGGTGTGAGGCGGGGATGTCTTCAACCGACCGCTAGCGAATGCGCCGACAAACGCTACGGTGCTCTATCCTAGCGGCGAGCGGGGGTGGCCGCGCGGCGCGATGCTGCTATAGTCGTCCGCCCGATACGTCTCTTCCCGATGGATATGCCCCCATGCTGATCGCCAGCCGCAACCGCCTCGCCCGCCTCCAGTACGGACCCAACGGGTTCCGCATCCTGTCGCCGGGCGACCATGTGCTGTGCGCGGTGACCGGCGCGCCGATCGGGCTCGACGAGCTGCGCTATTGGTCGGTGGCGCGGCAGGAGCCCTATGCCACCGCCGCCATCTCGGTGCAGGCCGCGCTCGACGACGCCAGCAAGGCATGAGGGTGCGCCGCGGCTGGCCGTTTCCCGCGGCCGTGCTGACCTTGCTGATTCTCCCCGCGAGCTGCGTGCCGCCCGCCGCGGCGCCCGAAAGTGCGTCGCCGCCTGTTTCTTCACCGGCACCGCGCCCGGCTCCGACGTCCGCGCCGCCGCCGGCCCCGCTCCACACCGACTTCGCCATCGTGCGCGGGACGCCGGTGCAGGGCGGCACGCTGCTCGGGCAGGCGCCCGACACGACACAGGCGCTGACGCTCGACGGCAAGCCCGTTCCGGTCGCCGACGACGGACGCTTCCTGATCGCCTTCGACCGCGACGCCGCGAGCGAGCAGCACCTCGTCGCGACGCTCGCCGATGGGCGGCGGGTCGAGCGCGCGCTTAGCGTCGCGCCGGGGAGCTGGCGGATCGAGCATATCAACGCGCCGTGGCGCGGCGGCGCGGCGAGCGATGCCGAGTTCGCGCGCCGCCGCCCCGCCGAACTCGCGCAGATTGCCGAGGCGCGCCGGGTCGACCACGACGTCGACGGCTGGCGCCAGCCCTTCCGTTGGCCCGCGACCGGCCGATTGTCGGGCTTCTTCGGGTCGCAGCGCGTCTATCAGGGCAAGCCCGGCGCCTATCACAGCGGCACCGACATCGCGGTTCCGGCGGGCACGCCCTTCTATGCCCCCGCCGACGGGGTGGTCGTGCTCGCGGCGGCGACGCCCTTCACGCTCGAAGGCAATCTCCTGATGATCGATCACGGCATGGGGCTGAACAGCGCCTTCCTCCACTGCCAGCACCTCGAGGTGAAGGTCGGCGACCGGGTGGTGCAGGGGCAGCGGCTGGGGACCACCGGATCGACTGGACGTGCCACCGGCCCCCACCTTCATTGGGGACTCAAATGGCGCGACGCGCGGCTCGATCCGGGCACGCTTGCGGGGCCGATGCCGCGCTGAGGATTTTGCTGCACTGCAGCAAAACCGGTAACGACTGAAACAAAATGTCGCGAAATGGGCGGTGTTAGCACATTGTATTTCGCCGCTTCTCGCGGATGTTGCAAATACGTCACAATGGCCCGCGAAACCGCAAAAATGGCGGGGAATTTCCTTTACTCAAAATGAATGAGGGGTCATCCCGCAGCCTATCGGGGTGTCTCGCGCGCTGGGCAGGGAGTCTGCGCGCGCAATTCATTCAGGTATCATAGCCACCAGTAGCAAGGGACTGCACTGTGAAGAAAACTCACTTTTCGAAGCTGAAAATGAGCGCCGCGCCCATCGTCATGGGCATCGCGCTGGTTTCGGCTCCTGCGTTCGCGCAGGATGCGCCGGCCGACGAGGGCGCGGCCACTTCCGACGACACGATCGTCGTCACCGGCTCGATCCTCCGTCGCACGGACACGGAAACGCCGTCGCCGGTCACCGTGCTTAGCTCGGAAACGCTCCAGGAGCGCGGCATCAACACCGTCTCGGACGCCGTTCAGCGCCTGTCGGCCAACGGCGCGGGCACGATCACCCAGGGCTGGAACACCGGCTTCAACTTCGCGTCGGGCGCGAATGCTCCGGCGTTGCGCGGCCTGACCGTGCAGGCGACGCTGTCGATCTCCGACGGCCTGCGCATGGCTCCCTACCCGCTCGCGGATGACGGCCAGCGCAACTTCGTCGACCTCAACACCATTCCCAATGCCGTCGTCGACCGCATCGAAGTGCTGCGCGACGGTGCGTCGTCGACCTATGGCGCCGACGCGATCGCGGGCGTGATCAACATCATCACCAAGAAGGAAATCCAGGGCCTCCACCTCGGCGGTTCGGTTGGCGTGTCGCAGCGCGGCGATGCCGGCGAGCAGCGCGTCGACGTGACCTGGGGCTATGGCGACCTCGCCGACCAGGGCTTCAACTTCTACGTCAGCGGCGAATATCAGAAGCAGGATGCGCTCTATGCGCGCGACCGCGGCTATCCGTTTAATTCGGCGGACTGGTCGGGCAAGTGCGGCGCGAGCGGCAGCTGCCTGCCCAACCTCAACTGGAACGGCCTGACCCAGGAAATCATCGACGGCTTCATCGCTTCGGGCCGCCCGGGCTTCATTCCCGTTCCCGATCCGGGGTCCGATCCGGAAGATCCCACCTACGATCTTGGGTACACCACGGCGAACTGGGGTGCGGCTTATAACGGGCTGATCTCCATACCGGGCGTGGCGCTCGTGCGTCGTACTGGCGTGGGCGCGGCAAATCCGGCCGATCCGCGCAACAGGTTCCAGTTCCTGAATCCGGCAGCGGGTTGTCGCGGTTACGACGAGATCACCATCACGCCGGAAATATCGAACACCTCGCCGTTGACGGCATGCGAGGTCGATTTCCAGAACCAGTATATCATGCTGCAGCCGGAGATCGAGCGTAAGGGCCTGACCGCGCGCTTTACCGCCAACGTCGGCGACAATGCGCAGGTCTATGCGATCGCCAACTATTATCAGACGAAGAGCCATGCGTCGTTCACGCCGCTCGGCTTCAACGGCACGCCGACGCCGCCGAATAACGGCGCGGCTGCTTACAACGTCATCCTGCCGGTCTATGTCTGCGCCAACGGCGTCGGAACGGCTAACGGGCTGAACACCGGTTGCGACGCCACCAATGGCGTGCTCAACCCGTACAACCCGTTTGCCGCCGAGGGCGCGCGCGCGCAGATGCTCGTTCGTTCGACCCGCGGCCGTACGGTCGATACCAACTCGCGCGCGTTGCGCGGCGTGCTGGGTATCGACGGCAGCTTCGGCGACGACTGGCGTTATTCGGCCAACTTCACGGCGTCGGAAACGCGCCTGAAGCGCGCGCAGGAAAATTACCTGATTCCGCAGCGTATCATGGATCTCGTCGCGCGCGGCGAGTTCAACTTCAACGATCTGGAAGCCAATTCGCAGGATGCCTGGGACTATATCGCTCCGCGTCAGGTGACGACTTCCGTGTCGCAGCTGTGGCAGGTTCAGGCGACGCTCGCCAAGGATCTGTTCGAGCTTCCGGGCGGTCCGCTGCAGGCGGCGGTCGGCGTGTCGTATCGCGACGAATCGATCGACGCTCCCAGCGCCAACCCCGGCACGCTTGGCAACCAGTATGATCGCTACTACAGCATCAACTCGGTCGGCACCGCGGGCAGCCGCAACGTGAAGTCGGCGTTCTTCGAAGTGAGCGCGCCGATCATCGACCAGCTCGAACTCGGCTTCTCGGGCCGCTACGACGATTATTCGACGGGCCAGTCGAACTTCTCGCCGAAGCTCAGCGCCAAGTTCACGCCGATCCCGCAGGTCGCCATTCGCGGCACCTTTTCGAAGGGCTTCCGTATCCCGAGCTTCAACGAAAGCTTCGGCCTGCCGACCACGGGTTATGTGACCCGCACGGTCGACTGCGACACCTACCAGGATTTTTGTGACGCGCACGGTAACAACTCTTATGCGACGGGCAATTATTCGCTGGGCCTGACGCAGGTCGGCAACCCCGATCTGGATCCCGAAAAGTCGACGGCATTCACCGCCGGCGTGATTTTCGAACCGATCCGCAACGTCAGCCTGACGGTCGATTTCTGGCACATCAAGGTCAAGAACCTGATCACCGGCGTGACGGATACGAGCGCGGCCGAAGCGGCTTATTACGCTAACAACGGCAATGTTGACATTCCGGGCATCACCGTTCTTCCGGGGCAGCCGGATCCGGCGTTCCCGAACGCACTGCCGGTGCTGGGCTTCATCCAGTCGTCGTTCACCAATCAGGACCAGCAGACGGTCAGCGGCATCGACTTCGGCGCCCGCGCCAGCCTGCCGATCGGCAGCTCGCTGACCTGGCGCACCGACTTCGACGCTTCGTACATGCTGAAGTACGAGCTGAAGACCGACGGCGGCGATGTGCTGCGCTACGACGGCACGCTCAGCCCCTGCAACATCACGTCCTGCTCGGGTTCGCCCAAGTGGCGCGCGACGTGGCAGAACACGCTGGAGTTCGGCGATACCGCGGTCAGCCTGACGGCCTATTACACCAAGGGCTATGACACGGCGTCGATCGACTTCGGCGGCATCAAGGGCGATTGCGCGTTCAACGCCGCCAATGGCACCTCGACGCACAGCTATGTCGATGGCACCCCGGTCAATTGTAAGACCAAGGACATCTGGAACCTCGACATGACGGTTTCGCAGAAGATTGGTGACAAGTTCACGGTTTACGCGAACATCCTCAACCTTCTCGACACCAAGCCGCCGTTCGATCCGGACTCGGCCTATGGTCTGTTCGGCTTCAACCCGGCTTGGGCTGGTCCGAACATCATGGGTCGCTACTTCCGCATCGGCGCGAAGGTCGACTTCTAAGTCAAGGACTTGTAGGAAAGTGGGCGGTTCCCTCGGGAGCCGCCCATTTTCTTTGGCCCAGCAGCGCGGCTTTGCGGCGCTGGCCCGACGAAAGGAACAATCGGAGTGATTCGCATTCTCTCTCTCGCCGCCCTGTTGGCGGTCGCCCCGGCGGTGTCCTATGCCGCGGCACCCGAGAAGGCGTCGGCCGACAAGCCCGACACCGAAAAGAAAATCTGCAAGCGCGAGGTCGCAACCGGTTCGATCATGTCGCGCCGCGTCTGCCACACCAGGGCCGAATGGGACCAGCTCGAAGCGCAGGGCAAGGCCGACCTCGATCGCACCCGGGCGATGGAGCGCTCGCGCTCGCTTGTCGAAGGCAACCGCTGAGCGGTATCGAACGTCCCGGCCCTGAAGCCGGGACATTCTCATTTCCGGCGATCAGGGGCCCGGCGTCAGCACCAGCGCTCCATCGCCCTCGTCGACCTTGATGGTCGACCCGTCCTTCACCTCACCCTTCAGGATCAGGTCGGCGAGCGGGTCCTGCAGATATTTCTGCACCGCGCGCTTCAGCGGCCTTGCGCCGTAGACCGGGTCATAGCCGACCCGGCCGAGCCACGCGCGCGCGGCGTCGGTGAGGTCGAGCGTCACCTTGCGGTCGGCGAGCAGCTTCTGCACCCGCGCGACCTGAATATCGACGATCCCCCCCATATGCTGCTGCGCGAGGCGGTGGAACAGCACGATCTCGTCGAGCCGGTTCAGGAACTCGGGCCGGAAATGCGCGCGCACCACCTCCATGACCGCGGGTTCGGCCTGCTCGACCGGCGCGTCGTCGGGTAGCGCGGCAATCGCCTGGCTGCCGAGGTTCGAGGTCAGGATGATCAGAGTGTTGGTGAAGTCGACCGTGCGGCCCTGCCCGTCTGTCAGCCGCCCGTCGTCGAGCACCTGAAGCAGGATGTTGAACACGTCGCCATGCGCCTTTTCAACCTCGTCGAAGAGGACGACCTGATAGGGGCGCCGCCGCACCGCTTCGGTGAGCACCCCGCCTTCCTCATAGCCGACATAGCCCGGCGGCGCGCCGATCAGCCGCGACACGGCGTGCTTTTCCATGAACTCGCTCATGTCGATGCGGACCATCGCATTGTCGTCGTCGAACAGGAAACGCGCGAGCGCCTTGGTGAGTTCGGTCTTGCCGACGCCCGTCGGGCCGAGGAAGAGGAACGAGCCGAGCGGCCGGTTCGGATCCTGTAGCCCGGCGCGCGCGCGGCGCACCGCGGTCGAGACCGCACGCACCGCTTCGTCCTGACCGATCACCCGCTGGCCGAGCGTATCCTCCATGCCGAGCAGCTTTTCGCGCTCGCCCTCCATCATCCGGTCGACCGGGATGCCGGTCCATTTGCTGACCACCGCGGCGATATCGTCGGCGGTGACCTCTTCGCGCAGCATCGCGTTGCCGGCGATCGCCTGCGCCTCGTCGAGCTGCTTCTCGAGCCCGGGGATGGTGCCGTAGCTGAGCTCGCCCGCCTTGGCGAGGTCGCCCGCGCGCTGCGCCTGTTCGAGCTGCCCGCGCGCGGCGTCGAGCTGCTCCTTGATCTTCGCTTCGGCGTGGATCTTGTCCTTCTCGGCCTGCCATTTCTGGGTGAGTTCGGCCGACTGTTGCTCGAGGTTGGCGAGGTCGGCCTGGAGCGAGGCCAGCCGGTCCTTCGACGCCGCGTCGCTTTCCTTGCCGAGCGCCGATTCCTCGATCTTCATCTGAATGATGCGGCGGTCGAGGCTCTCGATCTCCTCGGGCTTCGATTCGACCTCCATGCGGATGCGGCTCGCGGCCTCGTCCATCAGGTCGATCGCCTTGTCGGGCAGGAAGCGGTCGGAGATATAGCGGTTCGACAGCGTCGCGGCGGCGACGATCGCGCCGTCGGTGATCCGCACCCCGTGGTGCAGCTCGTACTTCTCCTTGAGCCCGCGCAGGATCGAGATCGAATCCTCGACCGTCGGCTCGCCGACGAACACCGGCTGGAAGCGCCGCTGGAGCGCGGGGTCCTTCTCGACATATTTGCGATATTCGTCGAGCGTCGTCGCGCCGATGCAGTGAAGCTCGCCGCGCGCGAGCGCCGGCTTCAAAAGGTTCGAGGCGTCCATCGCGCCCTCGCCCTTGCCCGCGCCGACGAGCGTGTGCATCTCGTCGATGAACAGGATGATCTCGCCCTCGGCCGCTTTCACGTCGTCGAGCACGCCCTTCAGCCGCTCCTCGAACTCGCCGCGATATTTGGCGCCCGCGATCAGCGCGCCCATGTCGAGCGCGAGCAGGCGGCGGTCCTTCAGGCTGTCGGGGACGTCGCCATTGGCGATGCGCAGCGCGAGGCCTTCGGCGATCGCGGTCTTGCCGACGCCCGGCTCGCCGATCAGCACCGGGTTGTTCTTGGTCCGGCGCGCGAGAATCTGCACGGTGCGGCGGATTTCCTCGTCGCGGCCGATGACCGGATCGAGCTTGCCCGCGCGCGCGACTTCGGTGAGGTCGCGGGCGAATTTCTCGAGCGCTTCGTAGCGATCCTCGGCCGATGCAGTGTCGGCGGTGCGGCCGCCGCGCAGATCGTTGATCGCGCCGTTGAGCGCGTCGGCCTTGACCCCGGCGTCGGCGAAGACCTTGCCGACCGGCGTCGCGGCCGAAAGCACCATCGCGAGCAGCAGCCGCTCGACGGTGACGAACCCGTCGCCGGCTTTCGTCGCGACCTGCTCGGCTTGGTCGAGCAGGCGCACCGCGTCATTATCGAGCCCCGGGGTCGCCTGCGCGCCCGACCCCGACACCGCGGGGACTTTGGCAAGCAGCGCGTCGATGCCCTGCACGGCGCGCGCGGCGTCGCCGCCGCTCTTCGCGATCAGCCCCGCGGCCATGCCGTCCTTGTCCTCGAGCAGCGCCTTGGCGATATGCTCGGGACCGATCCGCTGGTGGTTCATGCGGATCGCAATCGTCTGCGCCGCCTGCAGGAAGCCCTTGGCGCGATCGGTGAATTTTTCGAGGTTCATGAAGTAAGCCCCTTTCTCGCAACCAGAGATAGTGTTGCTGTTTTGCAACACAAGGGCGGTTTTGAAGATTCACGCGGAGGCGCGAAGGCGGTTTATACGGCCTCCTCTATATCTCGTCATGCTGAACTTGTTTCAGCATCCATGGCCTGCCCTTTCATCCGGCGCAGCGCCTATTTCGTTTCACGCGAAGGCGCAAAGACGCGAAGAGGTCGCGCCTGCCGCGAAGCGGCATTCCTGTCGCAACATCGTGGCAGGACGCGCTGTCCTGAAGATTATGGGGCCTATCGGCCCAAGCCTTCTTCTTCGCGTCTTTGCGCCTTCGCGTGACATAAACTGGCACCACCCTATCAGGCGACCACTGGGCCATGGATGCTGAAACAAGTTCAGCATGACGAAAGTGGAGCAACAGCTTGCCTTTGCATCCTTCGCTCGCCACACATCGCAGCCGAAGACAGGAAGGAAGGCGGATATGCTGCGTCGGGCGTTGTTGGGATTGGTTTTGCTGATCGCCGCCATCCTGGTCGGGCTCGCCGTCTGGGAACCGCTGACCGCGAAGGCGCCCGCCGCGCCCGTCTTCAAACCCGGCGACGTGCAGATCGCCCGCGACCGGTTCGGGGTGCCGCATATCTTCGGCAAGACCGATGCCGACGTCGCCTATGGCGTCGCCTATGCCCATGCCGAGGATGATTTCGCGACGCTGCAGGAAGTGCTCGCGATGACGCGCGGGCGCACCGGCGCGCTGCTCGGCGCCGATGGCGCGAAGGTCGATTATGTCGCGGCGCTGCTCGGCGTGCGCGAGACGAGCGCGCGCGACTGGCCGCGATTGCCGGACGACGTGAAGGCGCTGTTCACCGCCTATGCCGCGGGGCTCAACCATTATGCCGACAAGCATCCGGACGAGGTGCGGCTGTCGGGGCTGTTCCCGGTGACCGGCGAGGATGTCGTCGCGGGCTTCGTGCTGCGCTCGCCCTTCTTCTTCGGGCTCGATTCGGTGCTCGGCGAGTTGACCGAGGGGCAGCCGCTGGGGCGCGAGGGCGGGCCGGCGATCGACGTCACCGGCAAGCTCGTCCCGCGGTCCGACACGCCCTTGGGGCGCGATCCGGGGTCGAACGGCTCGAATGGAATCGCCGTCGCGCCGTCGCGCTCGACCGACGGCGCGACGCGGCTCGTCTCCAATTCGCACCAGCCGTGGACCGGCGGAGTCGCCTGGTACGAACTGGTCGTGCATAGCCAGGAGGGGTGGGATTTCGCCGGTGCGAACTTCCCCGGCTCGCCTTATCCCTTCCTCGGGCACAATAAGTATCTCGGCTGGACCAACACGGTGAACCGGCCCGACCTGATCGACGTCTACCGCCTGACCCTCGACGAGAGCGGCGAGAAATACCGCTTCGACGGCGCGTGGCGGCCGCTCGAAAAGAAGCGGATCTGGCTCAAGGTGAAGTTCGGACCCTTCGTGCTGCCGGTGCCGCGCACCATCTGGCGATCGGTGCAGGGGCCGGTGATCAAGAACAACAAGGGCGCTTTCGCGATCCGCTATGCGGGGCAGGACCAGGCGAACATGGTCACCCAATATTACCGGCTCAACAAGGCGAAGACTTTCGCCGAGTGGCGCGCCGCGATGGCGGGGCAGGGGGTGCCCGCGACGAACTTCGTCTATGCCGACGCCAAGGGGAATATCGGCCTTTTCTATAATGCGATGTTCCCCGACCGCCAGCCGGGGTTCGACTGGCGCGGGATCGTTCCGGGCGACACCTCGGCCGATCTGTGGACCAGGACGCTGCCCTTCGACCGCGTCCCCGCGCTGGTCAATCCGGCGTCGGGCTATGTGATCAACGCGAACAACACGCCGTGGGTCGCGGCGGGGCCGGGCGACGAGCTCGACGCCGCCGCCTTCTCGCCGCTGCTCGGCATCGAGGACGACATGACCAATCGCGCGGCGCGGCTGATCGCGCTGTTCGAGGCATCGGGGCAGATCGACGAGGCGCGGCTGAAGGCGATCAAATACGACACCGCCTATGCGAAGACGGGCTATGCGAAGGCGTGGATCGACAAGCTGCTCGCGCTCGACACGAAGGGCGATCCGGCGCTCGCCGAGGCGCAGGCGCTGCTGCGCAAATGGGATTGGAACCTCGACGGCAAGGGGCATGGCGACGCGCTCGCGCTGATGGTGCTGCGCCCCGCGGGCGGCGCCCACTATCAGCGCCGCGCCGCGCCCGACCCGCGCACCGTGCTGAAAGAGGTCGTTGCGCATCTGCAGGAGCATTTCGCGGGGCTCGACCCCAAGCTCGGCACGGTGCTGCGGCTGCGCCACGGCGAGGGACCGCACCGCGTCGACCTGCCGCTCGACGGCGGCAACGATACGGTGCGCGCCTCGACCCTGTGGGACGTCGAGCCCGACGGGCGGCTGAAGGTGCGCCACGGCGACAGCTTCATCATGTTCGTGACCTGGGATAGGGCGGGGCGCGTGCATTCGGAATCGATCCAGCCCTTCGGCGCCGCGACGACGCGCCCGGCGAGCCCGCATTACAACGACCAGGCGCCGCTGTTCGCGGCGCATCGGCTGAAGCCGGTGCTGTTCGATCCGGCGGCGCTGAAGGCGAACGGCGCGCGCTTCTATCGGCCTTGAACGCGGCGGGCCGCTGTCCTAAACCGCTGATACAGTGCCGTCCGGCATCCGCGCGATCCTGCGCGCCTTTTCAAGAGGATCGTCCATGCTTCGTTCTCATCGCTTCGCCCTTGCCCTTGCCGCCTCGACCGCGCTCGTCGCGGCAGGGCCCGCGCTCGCCAGGGCGAAGGCCGCCGACCCCGCGCCGATCGCCGAGTTGGTGAAGGCGGTCGACATTCCATACGAGGCCTTCACTCTCGACAACGGCCTGCGCGTCATCGTGCACGAGGATCACAAGGCCCCCGTCGTCGCGGTGTCGGTGTGGTACCGCGTCGGGTCGAAGAACGAGCCCGCGGGCAAGACGGGCTTCGCGCATCTGTTCGAACATCTGATGTTCAACGGGTCGGAAAATGCGCCGGGCGATTTCTTCGAGCCGCTGCAGCAGGTCGGCGCGACCGACAGCAACGGCACCACCAACATGGACCGCACCAATTATTTCGAGACGGTGCCGACCGGCGCGCTCGACCGCGCGCTGTTCCTCGAAAGCGACCGCATGGGGCATCTGCTCGGCGCGGTGACGCAGGAGAAGCTCGATAACCAGCGCGGCGTCGTCCAGAACGAAAAGCGCCAGGGCGACAACAATCCCTATGGCCTGCTGCGCTACGAGATTTTCGAGAATCTCTTTCCCTCGGGTCACCCCTATCACCACAGCACCATCGGCTCGATGGCCGACCTCAACACGGCGAGCCTTGCCGACGTGAAGAAATGGTTCACCGACAATTACGGGCCGAACAATGCGGTGCTGGTGCTCGCGGGCGACATCGACGCCGCGACGGCCAAGGCGAAGGTCGGCGAATGGTTCGGCGACATTCCGCGCGGCCCCGCGGTCGAGATGCCCAAGGTCACGGTGCCGACGCTGCCCGCGCCGCTGGCGAAGGAGGTCAAGGACCTGATCCCGACGACGCGCATCTACCGCATGTGGGCGATCCCGGGGCTCAACGATCCCGAGGCAGTGCCGCTGCAGATGGCGATGGGCGTCCTCGGCGGCCTGTCGAGCTCGCGCCTCGACAATGCGATGGTGCGCAAGGATCCGGTCGCGGTTAGCGTCGCCGCCTATGCGCAGCCGTTCGAGGACGCCGGCATCCTGATCGTCCAGGCCGACGTCAAGGACGGGGTCGATCCCGCGCTGGTCGGCAAGCGGCTCGACGAGGAAATCGCCAAATTCCTGGCGACCGGCCCAACCGCCGACGAACTGCAACGCACCGCCGCGAGCACTCTCGGCGGGACGATTTCGGGGCTCGAATCGGTCGGGGGCTTCGGCGGCAAGGCGGTGACGCTCGCCGAGGGCGCGCTCTATTCGAACGATCCCGCCTATTACAAGACCGAGCTCGACCGGATGGCGCAGGCAACCCCCGAACAGGTGAAGGCGGTCGCGAACAAATGGCTGTCGCGCCCCGCCTTTTCGCTGACCTACACGCCCGGTGAGCGCACCGAGGGCGGCGAGGCGCGCGGCGGCGCGGTCACCGCGGGCAAGATCGCGGAAGCGGTCCAGCCCGACCGCTATTGGAACCCGGCGCTCGGCGACGTCGGCCCCGACACGGGTGTCGGCGCGGCGAGCTCGATCGCCGACCGGTCGCAGATGCCCGCGGTCGCCGACTTGAAGGCACTCGATTTCCCGGCGATCGAGCGCACGACGCTCAAGAACGGGATCGAGGTCGTGTTCGCGCGGCGCGACACGGTGCCGACGGTCCAGGTCGCGGTCAGCTTCGACGCCGGCTATGCCGCCGATCCGCACAAGGCGCTCGGCACCCAGTCGCTGATGCTCAGCCTGATGGACGAAGGTACGACGAGCCTCGATTCGATCGCGTTCGCCGAGGCGAAGGAGCGGCTCGGCGCGCAGATCGACGGGTCGGCGAACGCCGACGAGACGATCTTCAGCCTGTTCGCGCTGAAACCCAACCTCCGCGCGTCGCTCGGGCTGCTCGCCGACTATATCCGCAACCCCGCCTTCGACGCGAAGGAGCTCGAGCGCGTGCGTGCGCAGCAGCTCAACCGGCTGAAGGCCGAGCTCAACAACCCGAGCGCGATCGCGGCGCGGGTGCTGCGCCCGGTGCTCTATGGCGCGGACCACCCCTATGGCATTCCGCCTTCGGGCCTCGGCAACGCCGACGCGGTCAAGGCGGCGACGCGCGATCAGCTCGCGGCTTTCCACGCGACGTGGATCCGCCCCGACAATGCGCGCGTCTTCGTCGTCGGCGACACGACGCTGGCCGAGGTGAAGAAGGAGCTCGACGCGACGCTGGGCGCGTGGAAGGCCCCGTCGACGCCGAAGCCCGCGAAGCATTTCGAGGTTGCGATTCCCGCGCCCAAGCCGCGCATCCTGCTCGTCGATCGGCCGAAATCGCCGCAATCGGTGATCATGGCGGGCAAGGTGCTCGACGCCAAGGGCAGCGATCATCTCGAGATCCTGCGTTCGGCGAACGACATATTCGGCGGCAATTTCCTGTCGCGCTTCAACATGAACCTGCGCGAGACGAAGGGCTGGTCCTATGGCGTGCGCTCGCAGGTGTCGGCCGACAAGCAGCGGCTGACCTGGGTCGCGATCGCGCCGGTGCAGGCCGACCGCACCGGCGATTCGATCAAGGAGTTCCGCAGCGACCTGACCGCCTATCTCGGCGACAAGGGCACCACCGCGGAGGAGCTGCAGCGCACGATCAACGGCAGCGTGCGCGAGCTGCCCGGCAGCTTCGAAACCTCGGGCGACGTGCTCGGCGGCTTGCGCTCGATCGTCAAGTTCGACCGTCCCGACGATTATTACGAAAAGCTGCCCGCGACCTACGAGGCGATGACCGCGCCCGAGATCGACGCCGCGGCGCGGAAGGCGCTGAGCGTCGACGACCTCGTCTATGTCGTCGTCGGCGACGCGGCGACGGTGAAACCGCAGCTTGACGGATTGGGTTTGCCGGTGGAAATAGCGACACCAGCTAATTAACATCAGTTTCAGTAGGAGGGATTCGATGGCCCAAGTCGACGGCAGCTACGAATGCATTACCAAATCGCCGATGGGTGACCAGAAGTCGGTCTTCACCGTGAAGAGCGACGGCGACAGCTTCACCGGCCAGAACGCGGGGGCGATGGGATCGCTCGACGTCGAGAATGGCAAGGTCGACGGCAACAAGCTCAGCTGGACGATGAACATGAAGGTGCCGATGCCGATGACGCTGGAGGCCGAGGCGACGATCGACGGCGACACGCTGACCGGCACGATCAAGGCCGGACCCTTCGGTTCGATGGCGATGACGGGAACGCGTCAGGGCTGATCGCCCGGCGGGTTCAGGGATCGGGCCGTCCGTCGCGAAGGCGACGGGCGGCCCCTTTCGTTTGAGGCGGCGCGTTTCCCATCGAATATCGGCGGGGTGGTGAGCGGACATCCCCATTTTCCCTATCCCGGGTCCCGATCCGGGATCGAAGGACGCAAGGCCGTATGGGACTTATGGTCCGGCATCGGCCGGGAACCGTGCAGCAATATTTGCAAAGTTCAGAAAAGTTCAGCCCTGTGCATCGCCGGATCTGGACCTCCCCGCGTGCGGGATGCCGGGCACGCCCCGCCGTGACCGTACCGGCGAGCGACAGCCTTTATCCACCCAATGAAAGAGCCCGATGAAGGCTGACACAGCGGAATAATGTAGGAAAGGCCTATTTGAAGGCGACGCGGCTTTGGGGTGGGGAGCGGACATCCAAGCTCGTCATGCTGAACTTGTTTCAGCATCCATGGCCAGGTCTCTCCTTCGGCGCCGCGTCAAATTCGAGGACAGGCCATGGACCCTGAAACAAGTTCAGGGTGACGAAGAATTCAATGTCTTGTTCCGGCCGCCTTCCGCCATTCCCGTCGCTCGTCGAAAAGCATTTGGCGTCCGTCGTCGGGCGTCCAATAGTCAGCGCCGAACTATAGCGTTCGGAAAAACGGGGAAAATCATGCAGAAATCCAAGCTGTCGGCCTCGCTGGCCGTGCTCGCGCTGGTCCTGGCGGGCGTGCCGCTGTCGGCCGCCGCCGCGGACAAGCCCGCCGCCGCTTCGTCGGAGGCCGCGGCGATCGCCGACACGGTCGCGGCGATCGATATTCCCTATGAGCAGTTCACGCTCGATAACGGGCTGACCGTGCTCGTCCATACCGACCGCAAGGCGCCGATCGTCGGGGTGACCACCTATTATCGCGTCGGATCGAAGAACGAGCCCAAGGGCAAGACGGGCTTCGCGCACCTGTTCGAGCATCTGATGTTCGGCGGCAGCGAGAATGTGCCCAATTTCGACGAGCCGCTCGAGGCCGCGGGATCGACCCCGACCAACGGGTCGACCTGGCTCGACCGCACCAACTATGTCGAGACGGTGCCGACCGGCGCGCTCGACCTCGCGCTGTTCATGGAAAGCGACCGCATGGGGCATCTGCTCGGCGCGGTGACGCAGGAGAAGCTCGACCAGCAGCGTGGCGTCGTCCAGAACGAAAAGCGCCAGGGCGACAACCAGCCCTATGCGATCGTCGAATATGAGGCGCAGGACGCGCTCTTCCCGGTCGGGCACCCCTATCGCCACTCGACGATCGGTTCGATGGCCGATCTCAATTCGGCGAGCCTCGCCGACGTCAAGAAATGGTTCACCGACAATTACGGGCCGAACAACGCGGTGCTGGTGCTCGCCGGCGACATCGACGCCGCGACCGCGAAGCCCAAGGTCGAGCGCTGGTTCGGCGACATTCCGGCGGGGCCGCCGATCGCGGCGGTCGAGGCGCCGGTGCCGACGCTGAGCGCGCCGTTCGCGAAGACGATCACCGATCAGGTCGCGACGACGCGGCTCTATCGCAACTGGGCGGTGCCGGGGCTCAACGACCCGAGCTATCCGGCGCTCGCGACCGGCATGTATATCCTCGGCGGGCTCGCGAGTTCGCGGCTCGACAATCTGCTGGTGCGCAAGGAGCAGCTCGCGGTCGCGGTCACCGCCTATCTGATGCCCTTCCAGCACGCGTCGATGGTGCAAAGCTATATCGACGTGAAGCCGGGGGTCGACGTCGCCAAGGCCGAGGCGCGCTATGATGCGATCCTCGCCGATTTCATCGCCAGGGGACCGACGCAGGCCGAACTAGACCGCGCGGTCGCGAGCCTCGTGTCGGCGCAGGTCGGGCAGCTCGAGCAGGTCGGCGGCTTCGGCGGCAAGGGCGCGACGCTCGCCGAAGGTCTCGTCTTTTCGGGCAATCCCGAGAAATACAAGCAGGACCTCGCGGCGCTGACCGCGCTGACCCCCGCCGCGGTGCAGGGCGCGATGCAGACATGGCTGACCCGGCCGGTGGCGGCGATCCGCGTCGACCCCGGCGAGCGCACCGAGGGCGGCGAGAATCGCGGTGGCTGGGAAAAGGCGGGCAGCCCGCGCATCGGCTATTATCGCGGCGCCGACGCGGATGAAGCGGCGCCGGCGGCCACCCCCGCGACGCCGACGGCGACCGCGAAGCGCAGCTTTCCCCCGGTCGAGCCGGTCGGCAGCTTCGATTTTCCCGCGATCGAGCGCGCGACGCTCGCCAACGGCATCCCGGTCTATTTCGCGAAGCGCAGCGCGGTGCCCAAGGTGACGGTGTCGCTCAGCTTCGACGCGGGCTTCGCCGCCGACGCGCCCGATGCGCGCGGCACGCAGAGCTTCATGGCGGCGATGCTCGAGGAGGGTACGAAGAGCCGCGACGCGATCGCGATCGCCGAGGAGCAGGAGCGGCTCGGCGCGAGCATCAACGTCAGCGCGGGGCTCGATTCGACGACCGTGTCGCTCGACACGCTGACGAGCAATCTGGCGCCGTCGCTGGCGCTGATGGCCGATATCGTGCGTGCGCCCGCCTTCGCCCCGGCCGAGGTCGAGCGCGTGCGCGGCCAGCGGCTGGCAGGAATCGCGCAGGAAGAGAATAGCCCAATGGTGCTCGCGATGCGCGCGCTGCCGCCCCTGCTCTATGGCCCCGGCCATCCCTATGGCGCGCCGCTGACCGGCACCGGCAGCCGCGACGTCGTCGCGCGGCTGACCCCCGCCGACCTCGCGGCGGCGCACGCCGCCTCCTTCCGTCCCGACAAGGCGCGGATCATCGTCGTCGGCGATGTCGACGAGGCGGCCGCCGTCGCGGCGCTCGACAGCGCGTTCGGCCAATGGGTTCCGCCGGCGACGCCCGCGGTGCAAAAGGACCTGAGCGTCGCGATCCCCGCGGCGCGCCAGCGCATCGTGCTGATCGACCGGCCCGGCGCGCCGCAGTCGGTGATCGCGGCGGGACAGGTGCTGCCCGAGACGGGCAAGGACAGGAACGAGGTGCTCCAGGCGTCGAACGAGATCCTCGGCAACGGCTTTCTGTCGCGGCTCAACATGAACCTGCGCGAGACCAAGGGCTGGTCCTATGGCGTGCGCAGCACGATCCAGGAAACCGAAGGGCCGATGCCGCACATCGTCCGCGCGCCCGTCCAGAGCGACCGGACCGGCGACGCGATCGCCGAGATGCTGCGCGAGATGCGCGACTATCCGGCGACGCGCGGCGCGACGCCGGTCGAGGTCAACCGGATCAAGGAAGGCAATATCCGCGGCCTGCCCAACCGGTTCGAGACGCGCGGGCAGATCGCGGGCGGGATCGACGAGATCGTCCGCTTTGGCCGGCCCGACGATTATTACGAGACGCTGCCGGCGATCTACGGCGCGCTGACCGCGGCGACGCTGAACGCCGCGGCTGCGAAGGAGCTGCAGCCCGGCCATCTGGTCATCGTCGTCGTCGGCGATGCCAGGACGGTGAAGCCGCAGCTCGCCAAGCTGGGGCTGCCGGTCGAGGAGATGGCGGCGCCGAAGGAGTAGGTCGCGCCCAGGCGCGCATAGCTATGCCCGGCTGACCGACGGAGCCGGCACTGGTCAAAGCGGCCGGCTCCGTCCATAGGGTTGCTGCAATGCACAATCCCGCGATTCCTTCCGACGACCAGCGCGCCCGCCTGCCCGGCGCGCGCGAGATGGTGTTCATGATGGCGATGGTGATGGCGCTCAACGCGCTCGCCATCGATTCGATGCTGCCCGCGCTGCCGGCGATCGGCGACGCGCTGGGGGTCACGGTCGCGAACGACCGGCAATATGTGATCTCGACCTATCTGCTCGGCATCGGCGTGGGTTCGCTCTTCTATGGGCCGCTGTCCGACCGGTTCGGGCGCAAGGGGGTGCTGGTGCCGGCGCTCTTCGCCTATGTCGCCTTCTCGATCGGTTGCGGCCTCGCGAACAGCTTTCCGCTGCTCCTCGCGCTGCGCTTCGGGCACGGGATGATCAGCGCGGCGCTCGGCGTGATCGTCGTCGCGGTGATCCGCGACCTCTTCTCGGGCGATGCGATGGCCAAGCGGCTGTCGATGATCTTCCTCGTCTTCATGATCGTGCCGGCGATCGCGCCGACGATGGGGGCGGGGGTCACCGCCCTTGCCAACTGGCGCGCGATCTTCATCGTGCTCGCGGTGATGGGGGTGGTCATGCTGCTGTGGCTGCGGCGGCTGCCCGAGACGCTCGATCCCGCCGACGTGCGGCCGCTCGACGCGCGGACGATGATCGCGGGCTGGGCGACGGTGACGCGGCACCGCCGCGCCGCGGGCTATATGTTCGCCTCGGCGATGATGCAGGCCGCGTTATACGGCTATCTCAACAGCAGCGAACAGATCATCGCCGAAGTGTTCGGGGCGCAAAGCTGGTTCCCGCTCGTCTTCGCCTGCGTCGCGGCGGGAATCGCGATCGCCAATTTCTCGAACGCCGCGATCGTCGAGCGCTTTGGCGCGCGGCGCGTGTCGCAGAGCGCGACCTTCGCCTTCATGGCGACCTCGATCGTGCAGATCGCCGTCGCGCTGAGCGGCGCCGAGACCTTGTGGATGTTCACCGCGCTGATGATGGTCAACGTCGGGCTGATCGGCTTCATCGGCAGCAATTTCGGGTCGATCGCGATGGAGGATTTCGGCCATATGGCCGGCGTCGCCTCCTCCTATCAGAGCTTTGCCAAGACGCTGGTCGCCGCGCTGATCGGCGCGCTGATCGGGCAGCAATATGACGGATCGACGCTGCCGCTCGCCTATGCTTTCCTGATTTCGGGGGGCGTCGGGCTGGCGCTCGTCTTCTGGGCCGAGCGCGGCAAGCTCTTCACCCGGCCGGGTACTGCGCCGAAAAGCCCCTATTGACGGACAAAGAAAAGGGGGCCGAAGCCCCCTTTTCCTATTCGGCGATCGGCGGCACCGGCTGCGGCGGCGCATCGGGATCGTCCTCGTGGACCTCGATGATGCCGCGCCCGACATAGCTGCGCGAGCGGCTGTAGGCGAAGTAGACGAAAAGCCCCACCGCGGCCCAGATCAGGAAGAGGATGATGCTCTTGTGATCGAGCTTGATGAACAGATACAGGCAGCCGAGGATCGCGATCGGCGCCGTGAGGTAGATCAGCGGCGTCTTGAACGGCCGATGGCGGCTCGGATCGGTGCGGCGGATCACCATGACCGCGATCGACACGGCGGCGAAGGCGAACAGGGTTCCCGAGTTCGAGATGTTCGCGAGCTGTCCCACGGGGAAGAAGGCCGCGAACAGGGCCACCGCGATCCCGGTGATGACCGTGATGACGTGCGGCGTGTGGAACTTCGGATGGATGCGCGAGAACGCCTGGGGCAGCAGGCCGTCGCGGCTCATCACGAAGAAGATGCGGGTCTGGCCGAACATCATCATCAGGATGACCGAGGGCAATGCGAGCGCGGCGGCGAGGCCGATCAGATTGCCGATCTGCGGCCATCCGATTTCGCGCATCGTCCACGCCAGCGCTTCCTTGGAGCAGACCACGGCCTGATCGCCGATCGCGCCGCAGGCGGCCGCGAGTTCGCGGCTGCCGGGTTCGAGGGCATGGCCCGTCGCGGCATCGATGCCGACCGGCTGCGCGCCGACGCTGCCGATGACGCCGGCGGCGACGAGCAGGTAGAAGATGGTGCAGATGCCGAGACTGCCGATCAGGCCGATCGGCATGTTGCGCTGCGGATTCTTGGTCTCCTCCGCCGCGGTCGAGACCGCGTCGAAGCCGACATAGGCGAAGAAGATCGACGCGGCGGCGGCGCCGATGCCCCCGAAGCCGAGCGGCGCGAAGGGTTCGAACTTCTCCATGTTCATCACGGGCAGCGCGAGGATGATGAACAGCGTCAGCGCGGTGACCTTGATGACGACGAGGATCGCATTGACCGTCGCGGACTCGCGCGTGCCGATGACCAGCAGCCAGGTCACGAGCCCGGCGATGAACATCGCGGGCAGGTTGATCATCCCGCCGTCGAACGGCCCGAGCACGAGGGTCGACGGTATGTCGATGCCGAGTGCATGTTCGATCAACCCGACGACATAGCCCGACCAGCCGACCGACACGGCGCCCGCCGCGACCGCATATTCGAGGATCAGCGCCCAGCCGACCATCCACGCGATCAGTTCGCCCATCACCGCATAGCTGTAGGTATAGGCGGACCCCGAGACGGGGACCATCGAGGCCATTTCGGCGTAGCACAGCGCCGCGAAGGCGCAGACGAAGCCGGCGATCACGAAGCTGATCATCATGCCCGGGCCCGCCTTTTGCGCGGCTTCCGCGGTCAGGACGAAGATGCCGGTGCCGATGACGGCGCCGATGCCGAGCATCGTCAACTGGAAGGCGCCGAGCGACCGGTGCAGCGATTTCTTCTCGGCCGTGGCCAAGATGGCGTCGAGTGATTTGACGCGACCAAATATCATAGAAACATCCCCTTGTCGGGCGGCCTTTGGGCGGCGCCCTCTCCTGGCGGCGCAGACTAGCCGCTCCTCCAGTCAGCGCAACTTAATTTCATGGGGTCCGGTATAGCTTCGGTCGGGGGCCAGGCCCGCTTACCGTACCGTAAAGCGCACCCGGTCGATCGTCCGCCCGCCCGGGTCGACGAGCGCGAGGACGTGGCTGCCCGGCTGCGGCACGATCTGCAGGCCGGCGTCGGCGTCGCCGGCGAGGCGCTTGTCGAGGATCAGCCGGTGCCCCGCGACCGCGCCGCTGACCGTCACCGCGAGCCGCTGGCGATCCCCCGGAATATCGGGGTCGATCGCATAGACGCTGCCGCTGACCGGGCTGGTGATGCGCGGGCGGCGGGCGGCGGCGGGAGCGGCCGCCATCTCGGCTTGCGCGGTGCCGCGCACGAAATATTCGCGCCGCGGCGGCTCGCGGGTGCCGGGAAGCGCGATCTGCCGCGCCTCGACGCCGCCTGGCATCGCGGGCGGCTTGCCGGGATGGCCGGCGTGGAGCGCCATCATGACGTCACGCCATACCGGCGCGGCGCCCGAGGTGCCCGAGACGGCGCGCATCGAATCGCCCTCTAGATTGCCGACCCAGACCGCGACGGTGTAGCGGTCGGACCAGCCGATGCACCAATTGTCGCGCATCCCCTTCGACGTGCCCGTCTTCGCCGCCGCCCAGAAGGGCAGGCGGAGCGCGCTGTCGGCGCCGAAGGCGTCGGCGCGGGCGGTGGCGTCGGCGAGGATGTCGCCGACGATGAAGGCGGCGGCGGGGCTCACGATCTGGCGCGTCTCGTCCGCATCCTCGCCGATCAGGAAATGGACGGGCGACCAGCGGCCCTGATTGGCGAAGGTGCGAAAGGCATTGGCCTGTTCGACCAGGCTGACCTCGGCCGAGCCGAGCGCGAGGCTGAAGCCGTAATAATCGCCATCCTCGACAAGGCCGTGATAGCCGAGCGCCCAGAGGCGGTCGCGGAATTCCTGGACGTCGTCGATGACGAGTGTGCGCACCGCGGGGACGTTCAAAGAGCTGGCGAGCGCCTGGCGCACGCTGACGGGCCCCTTGAAGCTGTGGTCGTAATTCTTGGGGACGTAGAGGCCCGAGGCGGTGTCGAGCTGGACCGGGCTGTCGTCGAGGATCGACGCCGCGGTGAGCCAGCCTTTTTCGATGACCTGCGCATAGAGGTGCGGTTTGAGCGTCGAGCCAGCCTGGCGCATCGCATTGGCGCCGTCGACCGCCGCGGCGGTCGATTGGAGCCCGACGCCGCCGACATAGGCGAGCACCTCGCCGCTCGCATTGTCGAGCACCACGACCGCGCCGTCGCGCACCCGGCCGGCGCCGAGCCCGGCGAGCTGGCGGCGCATCGCCTGGATCGCGAGGATCTGGATGCGGCGGTCGATCGTCGTCGTGACGCGCTTGCCGGGCCGATCGAGGAGGCGGGTCGCGAGGTGCGGCGCGAGCGCGGGGTCGAACCGCGCGGCGCGCTCGCCCGAGACGAGCGTCGCGGCGGCGGCGCGGATGGCGCCGCAATCCTTCGCGTGGGCGATGCGGCACGCGCGGTCGCCGAGCGCCTTCGCGCCCGCCGCCGGGTTGGGGAGGAGCCCGGCTAACAGCGCGGCATCGGTGCGGCTCATCTCGGCGGGGCGCTTGCCGAACAGGCTGTTCGCGCCGGCGCCGATCCCCTGCGCCTCGCCGCGCAGCGGCACGAGGTTGAAATAGGCCTCGAGCATCTGCTCGTGGGTCCAGTGCGCCGCGAGCGCCTGCCCCGCGCGCATCTGCCGAAGCTTGGCGAGCCAGCCGCGCTGGCCGGGCTGTGCGAGCTCGGGCGCGAGGAAGGCGGCGAGCTGCATGGGCAGCGTCGAGGCGCCGCGCGAGCGGCCGCCGGTCCCCCCCTTCGTCAGGCGCGCGCGTACCGCCGCCGCGATCGCGAGCCAGTCGACCCCGCCGTGCGCCCAGAAGCGGCGGTCCTCGGCGCGCACCACCGCGCTGCGAACCGCGGGACTGATGTCCTTCAGCGGCACCCAGGCGAGGCGGCGGCGCTCGAAATCGACGCGCTCGGTATCGAGCAGCCGTCCGTCGCGGTCGTAGAGCCACGCCTCGCTGGGCTTCCAGCCGGCGCGCACGTCGGCGTAGGCGGGCATCGCCGGTGGTTTCGTGACGAGATGCGCGGCGGTGGTCAGGATCAGCGCCGCGAGCGCGATCCAGGCGATGGCGTCGAAGAGGCGGAATCGGCGCTGCTGCTGGACCATCTGATAGAGCGATAATTCCGTTGCGGATGTCACAATAAGCCCCTCCCCTTCAGGGGAGGGGTTGGGGGTGGGGTCCATCAGCCTTGCGCAAGGCCGATGGACCCCACCCGCTGCAACTAGGCAGCGAGCTGCCAAGTTTCGCTGCCCTCCCCTGAAGGGGAGGGGCTTGGGTTTTTTGCCGAGCCACCGGGATCATCACTCCGCCGATCCCGCGACTGTCATCGGGCCGTTCGGCCACTGGCCGCGGATCGCGGGCGAGTACATCGCCTCGACGCGCGTCGGGGGCAGGGTGAAGCGGCCCGAGCCGCCCAAGCGCACGACATATTCGACCGCGTGGGTGCCCGCGGGCATCCAGCCGAAATAGCCGCGCCAGCTGTCCTTGCGGCGCTCGACATAGCTCGGCTGCCAGCCCGATCCGTCGGCCTGATCGGCGAGCATTTCGGACTGGCCGCCGAGATTGCCGACGATCGTCGCGCCGGGCGGGATCGGGTCATTAACGATCACCCAGGTGCGGCCGGCGGCGGCGATCACCTCGATCCGCACCTTGATCACGTCGCCGCGCGTCAGCCGCCTGGGGTTCGCCGCCTTGACGATGCTCACCTGGCGCTTGACCCGATAGCCGGCGTTCAGCGGCTCGGTGAGCGGCACCGCCGCCTTGACGCTGACCGTCGCCCAGGGAGAGCCGCCGCCCTGGTGGCGGAGGCTCATCGTGCCCGCGGCGAGCGGGACGCTGAGCGGCTGGGCGTCGGCGGGACGCGGCCAGCTCGTCGTCGCGCTGCCGCCCGCGAGCGCCACGTAAGTGGTGCCGGTGATCGCGCTCGCCGGATAAAGCTCGGCGAAGCGGCGGACGACGGTCGCGCCCCACGCATTGGCGGGCGTCGTGTCCCAATGGCCGCGGCGCTGGCGCTGGGCGATGCCGACCATCAGCTTGCCGGCGTCATCCTCCCACCCCTTGCGGCCGAGCACCGCGTCGAGTGTCTTGATCGCCATTTCGTCGCCGCTGGTCATCATCCACCACGGCGCGCGCGCATCGTCGACGAGGTCGAGGCGCGTGCCTTCGTAGACGATCCGCTTTCTGAGCTCCGCCTCGGCGGCGGCGCGCAGTCCGGCGGCGCCCCGCACCCCCGGCGTCCGCTCGATCGCGATCAGCCAGTCGGCGAGCGTCCCCGTCGCCATGTCGGCGGGCGCGAGGTCGATCGCCGCGACGAGGCCGGGGCTCGACGCCTTGTTGCGCGCGAGCGCCGCGAGCGCGGCGATCCGCACCGGGCGGATATCGTAGGGGCCGTAGCCCTTGCGGTCGAGGCGGCCCTCGACCACCGCCTGCAGCGCCGCGATCATCTTTGCCTTCGAGGCTTCGGGGATCGCGAAGCCGTTGGCGGCGGTCACCGCGAGGACATAGGCGGTGAGCTCGGGCGACCCCTGCATCCGCTCGCTGGGCCAGTAGCGCAGCAGGCCGTCGTCATCGAGATAGACGGGCATCGCGCCGGCGAGCGCCTGCCAGCGGCCGAAATCGCCGAGCGCGACCGCGCGCGACGTCTGTTGTTCGAAGCAGTCGTAGGGATAGAGCGCCATATAGTCGCGCACCCCAGCGAGTGGCGGCGCGGGCGTGTCCGACAGCGCGACGTCGACATAGCCGCCGGGGAGCGCGCCCGCGGGCGCCGCGACGGGCAGGCTGGTGTCGGCGCCGACGCGCATCAGGCTGGCGGCCCAGGTCTCGACCGGCACCGCGGGCTCGACCATCTGGTCGAAGACCAGCCGGTCGCGCTGCTTGCCGTTCTTCGACACCGCCTCGACCGTCCATTGCAATTTGCCGACCGTTTCGGGCGCGGTCATCGTCCAGCTGATCGGCACCGCGCCGCCCGCCGGAATGGTGACGGTGAGCGGCTGGCCGGTCGCGACCGCGGGGGTCAGCGACGGGGTGGCGGTGACCGTCATCGGCTGGTTGGTGCCGTTCCTCAGCGTGAAGCGCGCGTCATAGCTGTCGCCGGTGCGGACGAGTTCGGGGAGCCCGGCGAAGACGCCGAGATCCTGCACGGTGCGCACGCTCGTCTCGCCGGTGCCGAAGCTCTGCGATCCGTCGGTCGCGATCGCGACGAGGCGGAAGGCCGAGAGATTGTCGGAGAGCGGCACGTCAACCATGGCGCGCCCTTTCGCATCGAGCGCGACATGGCCCTGCCACAGCAGCACCGGGCGGAAATCCTCGCGCGTCAGTCCCGACAGGTCGCCGCCGCCCCCGCCGCCGGGTTCGAGCGCCTTGCGGCCGTAGTGGCGTTTGCCCACCACCTGCATCTGCGCGGTCGAGGTGAGCACGTCGAGAGTGCGGTCGCCCATCATCGCGTCGAGCAGCTTCCAGCTCTCGTTGGGCGCGAGCTGGAGCAGCGCCTCATCGACCGCGACGAAGGCGACGTCGGCGCCCGCGGCGGGCTTGCCGGCCGGGGTGCGGACCTCGATGCTCGCCTTCGCGGTGTCGCGCACCGCATAGCTTTCCTTGTCGGCCTTGACCTTGACGCCGAGTTGGTGACCTTCCCAGCCGACCTTGATCTTCGCGATGCCGAGCCGGTAGCTCGGCTTGGCGAGGTCGACCAATGCCGTGGGGGGAGCGCCCTCGCTCTTCTCGATCTCGAAGCCGACCGCGCGCTTCATCTTGCGGAACCAGCTTTCGCCGCCGGTGACGCGCCCGCGCACCGCCATCACCGAGACATAGACGTCGGGGGCGTAGGTCGCGGGCAGCTTGACCTTCACCACCGGATCGGTGCCCTTCAGGGGGGTGACGAAGCTCGACAGCACGCCCTCGCGCTCGACGGTGACGAGCGCGGTCGCCTCGCGGAAGGGCATGCGGACCTGGAAGGTCGCGGTGTCGCCCGCGTCGTAGCGCGGCTGTTCGGCGATCACGTCCATGCGGTCGCCATTGTCGCCGCCGAACCACCAGTCGTCGTCGCCCGCGAGCCAGACCGAGCGCACCGCACGCGCCTCGTTGCCGTCGGTGTCGGTGGTCGTCGCGACCACGGTGACTTCGCCCGAGACGCCGGGCGCCATCGCGCAGCTCGCGCGGCCGAGCTTGTCGGTCGTCGCGCTGCAATGCGCGTCGAGCCGCGTCGTGCGCATCTGGTTGTCATAGGCGTAGAAGCCGCCGATCAGCCGGCGCCGCGCGGTGATGATCTCGCGATTATAGAGCGCGACCGAGACGCGCTGGCCGCGGATCGGCTTACCTTCGAGGTCGAGCGCGATGAATTT
Organism: Sphingopyxis sp. NJF-3; assembly: GCF_053514865.1. Classification (NCBI taxonomy): domain Bacteria; kingdom Pseudomonadati; phylum Pseudomonadota; class Alphaproteobacteria; order Sphingomonadales; family Sphingopyxidaceae; genus Sphingopyxis; species Sphingopyxis sp. NJF-3. Next base: position 3,467,198 of record NZ_CM130726.1, on the reverse strand, counting down.
CAGCCGCAGATCGTCGCCCCGCATCAGCCAGCCGTCGGTTTTGAGCCCGAGCCGGACCGCCGACGGATAGAGGGTGATGCGGCGGCTGGACGTCAGCGTCTCGCCATTGGCGTCGGCATAGTCCATCTCGACCGCCATCATCGTCGGTTCGGTGATCGGCTGGTCGACGGCGACGCTGGTCGCCGCGGTGCCGTTCGCGTCGAGGGTCAGCGGCACCGAGCGCGCGAGCGGCATGTCGGCGTGCGGCTCCTCGCCGTCGTCGTCGAGCTGGACGACGCCCTCCTTGACCGGCTGGCCGTCGAAATCCCAGTCGCGATAATCCTCCGGCGGCGACCAGCTGGGGCGGAAGTTGGTGCGCAGCTCGACCGGCAGGTTCGGCGCGGGGCCGCCCGAAAGATAGCCGACGAACAGCGACAGCGGCACCGCGGTCGGCCGCACCGGCGGGGTCTTCGGCCCCGTCACCTCGGCCTTCATCGTCGGCAGGCGATATTCGTCGACGCGGATCGACTGGTCGGTCCAGATCGTCTTGTTCTCGCCCTTTTCATCCTTGGTGACGAAGACGAGGTCGTAATCGCCCATCGGCGCCGATTTGGGGACGTTCCAGACCGTCTCGCCGCTGCCGCTCGCTTGAATCGCGAAGGGCATCTCGAACTCGGTGTCCGAACCGCGGTGGACGAGACGGAGCTTGCCCGCCATCGGCTCGGGGATCCGGAAGCCGGTGCCGATCGGATGGCGCAGAATATGCTTCATATTGACCGTCTCGCCCGCCTTGACGAGCGCGCGGTCGAAGACGGTGTGGAGAATGTCGCCGCGCTCGGACCAGCCGTAGGGCAGGTCGAAGTCATAGGGCCGGATTCCGCTACCCCAGTCGGTGAGGGTGAAGCTGAAATCGCCCGCCGCGCGCGCGGTGACCATCAGCGCATGGCCTTCGCTGCTCGTCGGGTCGGGCGTGTCCTCGCAGCTCGAATAGGTCTGCGGCTCGGGGAGCCCGGTCGGGAAGGCGAGGCGGCCCGCCTTGTCGGCGGTGCCGCGCGCGAGCAGGCGGCCGGTGCAGCTGTCGGTGACGCGGATCTCGGCGCCCGCGACGGGCCGTCCGCTGTCGAGCGACGTCACCCAGGCGAGCGAGCTTTCGCGGCCCCATTTGAAATGCACCGCCATGTTGGTGACCAGCGCGGCGGTCGCGACATAGCGCGTCGCCCGGTGCCCGAGCAGCGCGGCGCCGAGTTCGGGGCTCGCGATCTCGACGACATGGAAGCCCTTTTCGGTCAGGGGAATGCCGACGACCTCGAATTCCTTGCCGCCGCCGGGCGGGGTCAGCGTGAGCTCGCGGCGGGTGCCGCCATCGGGCGCGTCGTCGAACACCGACTGGGTGCCGGTATAGTTGACGGTGACCTCCTTGCCGGTCGCGTCGCGTTCCTGGCGATAATCGACGTCGTCGGCGTCGTCGACGCGCTTCAGCCAGCGCGCGATCGCGGCATCGTCGTCGCCGACCTTGAGCGCGGTCGCGGGCATCTGGAGGTTTTTCTGAACCAGCGACGCCTCGACCCCGCGCACGGTGACGGGCAGCACGCCGCCCTCGCTCGCCTCCAATATGCCGAAGGGGGCGGCGAACTTGACCAGCGGCGGGGCGCGGTCGATGTGGAATTTCAGCGGGAAGTTCGACTGGTTCTGCAAGCGTCGGCCGCTCTGGTCGGTGACGCCGTCGGGCAGGGTCAGCGTCGCGTCGACATTCTGCGGCAGCGGCCCCGCGAAATGCACCTCGGCCAGCCAGGGGTCGTTCTTGTCGTCGTCGGAGGTCTTGGCGGCGAGGCGCTTGCCGTCGGCGGTCGCGAGCGTCGCGGCGAGCGCGGTGGCGCGCGCGACGGGCGAGGCGAATTTGAGCGTGATGTCCTTGATCGGGTTGCAGCCCGCCTGCGGATTGACGCGGCTGCACGCCATTTTCGCGGTGAAGGCGGGGCGCACGTCATAGTCGAAACGCTGATCGCGCCCGGCGGTGCGCGCGGGGACGCCCGCCTGGCCGATGCGCGCGTCCCAGACGAGCGCCATCTCGCGCCCCGGCGGCAGCGGACGGCGGCACTTGACCGGCACGATGCGGTCGAGCGCGGCGTCGCGGTCGGCGCCCGCGGCGGGAAGCCGCTCGGGCAGCCCGGCGTCATAAGCGAAGGAGCGGGCTTTCCAGTCGTTGGTGCCGAGGCCGGTGAGGATTTCGGTCGCGGTCTCGCGCGGCAGCACGTCGACCGGAATCTTCTCGCCGATGCCGTCGACCGCGCAATAGGCGAAGCGGCCGACCGAGGCGCGATCGGCGGCGACGTTGGTCGCGACGAGGAAGATCTGATCCTCCTCGATCCCATCGTAAGTTCCGCCGGCGAGCACCGCGCGCGCCGAAGGGCCGCCGGTGTCGAGCGCGAAGCGGTCGTTGCCGACGACCGACACCCCGCGCGCGGTGACGAGGTCGGGGCGGAGCGAGACGTAGCAGCGCTTGCCGCCGGGCAGCGGCGCGTCGAATTCGAGCACCCAGGTGCGCGTGTCGACCCAACGGCCGGTCGCGGGAAGCTTGCAGTCGTCGGTCGCGGGCGCCTTCGCGCGCGGATCGCCGAGCGCCACCATGTCCTCCGAAAAGCGCAGGGTGAAGCGGGTGATGGTGCCGTCGCCGGTACCCGAGCTGCCCGGCGTGGCGAGCGTGACCTGCGGCACCGTGTCGCCGCCCGCGGCGGCGGCGAGCGCCGCGAGGGGAAGGATCAGCGCGAGGCGCATCCTGCCGGCCAGCCGATTCGCGAACCCGCGCCATCCCTGCATCATTCCGCCGCCCTTCCCTGTCTGGCACGCGCCGCTATCCTGCTGGAAACAGGGGCGAGAGTCCACCCGTCACCGCGCGCGCCAAGGATAGTGGGGTGGTCGGGAAAGGCTGTGACGGCACGCACAGACGCGGGCGCGAAGCAGAGACCGTCGCCGCAGCGAAAGCGGGAGCCGCTGGCGGCCGGTTGTGGCCAGAAGCCGACATTATTTTTGATCGTCATCCCGGACTTGATCCGGGATCCATTCACGCAGCGTCGAGCCAATGGATCCCGGATCAAGTCCGGGATGACGATGCAGGAGAGGTCCGTTTCCGACCGGGAACGGACATCCAAGCCCCTCCTCTTCAGAGGAGGGGCCGGCGAGACTTACGAACTTGTTCGTTAGTCGCAGCGGGGTGGTGAATGCGGTGGTGCGCTGGCCTTCGGCCACCACCCCGCTCGACTAAGGCCCGGCTGCGCCGGACCAAGTCTCTCTGCCCCTCCTCTGAAGAGGAGGGGGTGGTTGTGGCAGCCCCCCACCTCAATTCTGACATTCGCGGCCGATCCAGCCTTTCCCGCGGCGCCGCGTAAAACCGACCCGCGGCCCCAGTTTTCGCTGGGGCGACGTGTTTTGGTTCTCAGCGCGCGAGCATCGGTCCGAGCGGCTGGCCGGCGAAGATGTGGACGTGAAGGTGCGGGATTTCCTGGTGGCTGTCGAAGCCGACATTGGCGAGCAGGCGATAGCCCGGCGCGACGAGGCCCTGGTCGCGCGCGATCTGGCCGACGGCACGGACGAAGCCCGCGATCTCTTCGGCGCTGCCGTGCTCCGAAAAATCGTCCCAGCTCACATAGGCGCCCTTGGGGATGACGAGGATGTGCAGCGGCGCCTGCGGATTGATGTCGTGGAAGGCGAGGGCATGCTCGTCCTCATAGACCTTCCGGCACGGCAGCTCGCCGCGCAGGATGCGCGCGAAGATATTGGTCTCGTCGTAGGGCAGGGTGGCGTCGATCGGCATATTCGCTCCTATTGCTGGCGACTGGCCTTTTCGGCGTGGCCCGAGGTGCCTTGGCGGCGGGCAAGCTCGGCCGCGACGGCGTCCCAGCCGAGGCCGCGTTCGGCGAGCAGCACGGTCAGGTGGAAGATCAGGTCGGCCGCCTCGCCGGTCAGCGCGGCGTCGTCTTCGGTGAGCGCGGCGATGATCGTTTCGGTCGCCTCCTCGCCGAGTTTCTGCGCGATCTTGCCGCGGCCCTTCGCCGCGAGGCTCGCGACATAGGAGGCGCCGGCATCGCCCGCGGCGAGCCGGTCCTTCACCACCGCCTCGAGCCCGGTCAGCCTTTCGCCGATGTCATCCGCCATTGCCGCATCCTTTCGCCGCGTGCCTAGCCGCCGACAAGCCTCTGGACAAGGCCGCGCGGCTCTGGTCGAAGGGCGCGCATGGCCGAGGTCAAGCTTCATCCCGACTGGCTCGCGCGGATCGGCGGCGAGTTCGAACAACCCTATATGGCAGCGCTCAAGGCGTTCCTCGCGGGCGAGCGCGCGAAGGGCAAGGCGATCTATCCGCGCCCCTCGCACTGGTTCGCGGCGCTCGACGCGACGCCGCCGCAGGACGTCCGCGTCGTCATATTGGGGCAGGACCCCTATCACGGGCCGGGACAGGCGCACGGGCTCTGCTTTTCGGTGCAGCCGGGAGTGCGCGTGCCGCCGAGCCTCGTCAACATCTACAAGGAAATGCAGGCCGACCTCGGCGTCCCGCCGGCGCGGCACGGTTACCTCAAGCATTGGGCCGAGCAGGGCGTGCTGCTGCTCAACAATTGCCTGACGGTCGAGGCGGGCATGGCGGCGTCGCACCAGGGCAAGGGGTGGGAGCGTTTCACCGACGCCGCGGTCGCCGCGGTCGCGGCCGATCCCGCGCCCAAGGTCTTCATCCTCTGGGGCAGCCACGCGCAGCGCAAGGCGGCGAACGTGCCGGGGCTCGGGCCGGGCAGCCCGCACCTGATCCTGCGCGCGCCGCACCCGTCGCCGCTGTCGGCGCACAACGGCTTCTTCGGCTCGAAACCGTTCAGCCAGGCCAATGCGTTTCTCGAGGCGCATGGGCGCGGCGCGATCGACTGGCGGCTGCCCGAAATGGCGGACATCGACGCGGCATGAATCTGCTGGCCGATCCGGCGACGCTTGCGATGCTGGTCGTCGCGGTGGTCCTGCTCGGCATGGCGAAGGGCGGGCTCGCGGGGGTCGGCGCGCTCGCGACGCCGCTCGCGGCGCTGGTGCTGCCGCCGGCCACCGCCGCGGCGCTGCTGCTGCCGATTCTGATCGTTCAGGACGTCGTCAGCGTCTGGGCCTTTCGCAAGACGTGGGACGGCTGGATCATCGGCTGGATGCTCCCCGGCGCCGCGCTCGGCATCGCGGCGGGCTGGTTCTACGCCGACCGGGTGAACGAGGCGCAGTTGATGGCGGCGCTCGGCGCGATCACGTTCGCCTTCGGCCTCTATCGCCTGTGGGTCGAACGCGGCGGTCGCATCGTCGCGGCATCGCAATCGCCGGGCTGGGTCGGCACCCTGTTCGGCGGCGTGATGGGGCTGACGAGCCAGATCGCGCACGCGGGCGGTCCGCCGTTCCAGATGTGGGTGACCCCGCGCAAGCTGCCGCACCTGACCTTCATCGGGACCAGCGCGATCCTGTTCGCGATCGTCAACTGGATGAAGGTCCCCGCCTATCTCGCGCTCGGCGCTTTTCCGCACGAAGTGATCGTCGCGGCGTTGCTGCTGATGCCGCTCGCGATCGTCTCGACCCTGCTCACCGTGCGCTGGCTGAAGCGGATCGACGGCGCGCGCTTCTATGGCCTCATCTATCTGCTGATGGTGCTGCTCGGCGCCAAGCTGATCTGGGACGGGCTCGCGGGATGAGCGCGCCCGAAATTGCCTCCCCCCTGATCCTCGTCGATGCCGACGCCTGCCCGGTGAAGGACGAGGTTTATCGCGTCGCGTGGCGGCATGGCGTCGCGGTGAAGATCGTCAGCAACAGCCGGCTGCGCGTCCCTGAGCATCCGCTGGTCGAGCGGGTGGTCGTCTCCGACGGCTTCGACGCCGCCGACGACTGGATCGCCGAAGCCGCGACGCCGCGCAGCGTCGTGATCACCGCCGATATCCTGCTCGCCGACCGGGCGCTGAAGGCGGGTGCGGCGGTGCTCGCGCCGACGGGCAAGCCCTTCACCGCCGCGTCGATCGGCCCGGCGATCGCGACGCGCGCGATCATGGCCGACCTGCGCGCGGGCATGGGGGATGGCATCGGCGGCCCGCCGCCCTTCTCCAAGGCCGACCGCTCGCGATTCCTGCAGGAACTCGACGCCGTGCTGGTGCGGCTGAAACGCCAAGCGTAAATTTCTTTCCTTCCTATTCAAAGACTTGTGCGAATTTTTCGCGCAGTGACCGCGATCACCGCGGCGCGGGTCGCGGTGCGGCATAAGCGGGGCATCGGGACACTCCCGAGACAGTTTTCGATACCGATGCCCCCGTTTGAAAGAATATGACGATGACCAGGAAGATTCTTTTCGCCCCCGTGATGGCGCTGACGATCGCGCTGACCGCGACCCCCGCGATGGCCCAGTCGGCGCAGCCGGCGCAGAGCGGGATGACGATTACTTCCAATCCGGTGCAGATTCTGATCGGCCTGCTGCTCCCGGCGGTGCAGAAGATACGCGAAGCCGCGCGCTGAATATTCTCGCGCTACCGTAGGGGCGGGATGGCGGCCCTCCGGAGCCCTCCCGCCGCGCTATGTCGGCGGGAGGGTTTTTTGGCTGGGAAGACGGCTTTCGGCCGGTAGCGGCCATATTCTCCCTGCACGCATGCGGGAAGGGCGGTTCGCCGGTCTTCCGGTGCTGCGTCCTCCCAACACCCTTGACCCCGCTCTCCCGCCGCCGCATCCTCGCAGCATGGCGCGGACCTATACGAGCTTCGCCGATTTCTGGCCCTTCTACCTGCGCGAGCACAGCAAGCCTTCGACGCGGGCGCTGCACTATGTCGGGACGAGCCTGGTCGTGCTGATCGCGCTCGCCGCGATCGTCACGGCGCGCTGGTGGTGGCTCGCGGCACTCCCCGTGGCGGGCTATTTCTTTGCCTGGGTCGCGCATTTCGGGGTCGAGAAGAACCGGCCCGCGACCTTCACCTACCCGCTGTGGAGCCTCGCCGCCGATTTCCGCATGTGGGCGCTGTGGCTGACCGGGCGGCTGGGCCCCGAACTCGACCGGGCGGGGGTGGCGCGGGTTTCGCGCTGACCGCCGCCGAACCGAAGGAGACGATAATGACCGTGAACAGCGCAACCGCCCGCTACGAAGGTTTCGGCAAGGACGGCAAGGGGCATATCTGGACGAAGCGCGGCGCGCTCGACGGCGAACCCTATGGCTTCGCCTCGCGCTTCGAGGACGGGCCCGGCACCAACCCCGAGGAGCTGATCGCCGCCGCGCATGCGGCCTGTTTCACCATGGCGCTGTCCTTCGGGCTGGCGCGGGCGGGCCATTCGGACGGGCAGCTCGACACGCGCGCAGAAGTGACGCTGGACCGCGACGGCGAGGGTTTCAAGGTCACCAAATCGGCGTTGACGCTGACCGCGAAGGTCCCGGGCATCGCGGCCGACGATTTCGCCCGCCTCGCCGCGGATGCCGAGGCGAACTGCCCGATCTCGAAGCTGCTCGATTGCGAGATCACCCTCGCGCACAATCTCGAAAATTAGGATCTAGGCCGCGAGGCGCAGCGGGGGTTCGTCGAAGGCGAAGCTCGCCTGCGCCGGAGGCGCGAGCGGCAGGCGCAGCAGCACCGCATGGATGCCCCGGCCAACATGGCTTTCGATGAGCAGCAGTTCGTCGGGGAGCCACCAGGCGGCCATGTCGAAGGGCGCGAAGTCGCAGGCGTCATAGCCGAGCGTCACATGCGGGCGCAGCCCGGCCTTGCGATGCAGCGGGTCGATGCCGTGCGGCCTGAGCCGCGCGGCGACGGCATCGTAGAAGGCGCAAACCTCGCGGCGACTGCCGCGCGTGACGACTTCCGCTCCCTTCGTGCGCGCATGCACCCGGCCGAGGCGGATCGGCGGCGCTTCCGGAAGGCCGCCCGCGAGCGCGGCGGCGGTGCGCGCGACAAGCGCGGCGTCGGAGGTCGTGGTCTCGGCGATCGTGCAGAGCGTGAGATGGAGGCGCGGTGGCGCGACGCGGCGCTCGTGCTGGCCGGCGCGCGGCTGAAGCGCGGCGAGGCTTGCCCGGAGCGGGGGATCGGGGCGGAAGCCCAGGAAATAACGGAAGGCGGGCGACATGCTTTCCTCCGAATCGAGAATATGTTCCCATTATGTTCTTATCAGATGCAAGAGTCGAATCGGGGTGGAAATTGGACTCGCGGTCAGGCTTCGCTTAAGATGACATCGGTTACCTCTGAGCGGGAGATCGACGATGCGCAGGCGAATGGCAGCGATGCTGGTGATCCTACTGACGGCGGCGTGTGGCGCGCCGTCCGACCAGCCCAAGGCGGACGATGGAGCCGCGAAGGCGGTGTTGCCCGCGGGGTCCGCGGCGAAAATCGAGACCGTCGCGGCGGCGGATCTGCCCGCGGGGGTGCGCGAGGCGGCGCTGGCGCGCGTGCCCGGCCTGACGATCGCGGGGGCCGAGCGCAAGCAACGCGACGGAATGATCTTCTACGATGTCGAGGGCACGCGCCCCGACGGCAGCGAGGTCGAGCTCGACCTGCTGGAAGAGAAGGGGCGCTTCACCGTCGTCGAGGTGCAGCGCGACATCGCCTGGGCCGAGGCTCCGCCGGCGGTGATCGCCGCTGCCAAGGCCGCGCCCGACGCGTTCGAGCCGGTGCGCGTGATCGAAAGCACGCAGGAGGACGGTACGGTGATCTATGAGCTGTTCGCGGCGGGCAGGCCCGACGAGCCCGCCGCCGAGATCGACTGGAAGGACGGCAAGGCGGCGCTGCGGCGCGAGCGCGCGATCTATTGATCGCCGGCCGCGGGATCGGTCAGATCGTCGGTGACCTCGAGGAGCAGCAGCGGCGCGTCGCCCGCGTCGGCGATCGCATCGACGAAGGCGGCGCGCGTCGCGGGCTCGTCATAGACCATCTTCGCATCGAACGCCGCCTGCCAGGTCGCGCGGTCGGGCCATTCGGCGATGCCGATGAAGCGCGCCGTGTCCACGGGGCCGTCCTCGCGGTGGAGGCGCGAGCCGAGCGAGCCGTATTTCGCGCGGATCAGCTCGGTGCCGCGGCGCCAGGCGGCGCGGAACTGCTCTTCCTTGCCCGGGTGCACCTTCCACCAATAGGCGGCGACGAACATCAATCCTGCCCGAGCTGGCAGTTGCCGTCGCGCCATTCCTCGGTCCCCGCGGCGAGGAACCAGTGCGACCGGTCGCGGTCGACGCCCTCGTCATAATAGCAGACGTCGGTCGCGCCGGTCGCGGGGTCGATAAGCACCGACCATTGGTGCGGGCCGCAATTATGCGCCTCGCACGCCCAGGCCGCGACCTTGCCCTCATAGGTCTCGATCGGCGCCGCGGGGCCGGCGAGCGTCTCGATCGTCCTGCGCACGTCGGCGTTCGTGACGGTCCTGGCGATGCCCGCCTTCACCACGGGATGGTCGTTCCACGCGACCCCGTTCACCGTGTCGAACGGATAGTGGCCGACATAGGCGGCAAGGCCGGTGTCGGCCTTCGGTGCGGCTGCCGGGGCGGAGGCGTCTGTCGCGGGTCGAGCATCGGGTGTTTCCGACGCGTCGGCGGTCTTCGCGCTCGGGCCGCAGCCGGCGAGCGTCAGCGCGGCAAGCGCGGCGAGGGTGGACAGGCGGCGGTCGGTCATGGCGGTCTCCCTTCGGAAAAGGCTTATGCCATGGCCGGCCGGCCGCCGGAAGCCTCAGCGGCAGCGGACGTCGTCGTCGCCGCCCCGGTCGATCGCGCGTCCCGCGACCGCGCCGCCGATCGCGCCGAGCACGGTGCCCAGCGTCTTCGAATCGCCCGGGGCGATGACGTTGCCGAGGGCTCCGCCGGCGATGCCGCCGACGATGAGCCCGGTCGTGCCGTCGGAGCGGCGGCAGTAATATTTGCCGTTGCGTCCGCGATAGACGCGGTCGTCGCGGTTCAGCCGGCGCTCGCGGTAGCGTCGGTCGCCCCGGTAGTAATTGTCGGCATAATAGCCGCCGTAGCGCGGGTCGGGGTTGTTGTAGTCGTAGCGGCCGTAGCGGTCGTGATAAGCGCTGTCGTAATAGCCGTAGCCGCCATCGTCATAGCCGTAGCCGCCGGTCGAAGCGCAGCCGCCGGCGAGCGCGGTCGCGGCCGCGAGCGGGAGGAGGGGGAGCATTTTCATCGAAGGTCTCCTGACTTGGCCGGCGTGTGCGACGCTCGGGCGGGGCAAGCCGGCAATGGACCTGATGAATAGACCCCCCAGTCGGCCGGGAGTTCCGCGCCGCGGACTCAGTCGGTCGCGGCGCCCTGCGGGATCGGGATGCGAGTGACCTGGATGTGCACGGCCTGCCAGCCGCCGGCACGGCGGCGGAAGACGTCGGTGTAGCGCAGGCGGACGCGGAAGGGCTGACCGGCCGAGCGGCCCGACAATATCGCCTCGGCGCTGGCGAGTCCGGCGTCGCTCCCGAGCGCGGTGATCACCCGGTCGGAGAGCCGGACGGGATCGTAGCTGTCGTCCGCCCCGGTCCAGCCGGCGATGAAGTCCCGTTTGCCCTGCCGCTTGCCGCTGCCGTCGATATAGACGAGGTCGTCGGCGACCATCGTGTCGAGCTTCGCGCCGTCCTTGGCGATCTGCGCCGCGTCGAAGGCATCGGCGAAGGCGGTAAGATCGGCGACGCTCGCCGCGCCCGCCGGATCGCGCGTTGCCGCGCCGCACGCCGAAAGCGCCAGCGCCATCGCGCCCAGCGTTCCCGCCGCGGACCCGCGTGTCCAGAGCCTGACCATATGCGTTCCTCCCGCTTTGGCCCCCGCCGCCCCCGGGTCATAGCAGGACCGCGGCGCGCCGCAATCGGCCCTCGCGGTCCGGCGCTTGACCTCAACCCCCGTTGAGCTTTCATAAGCGCGGGCAGTGATTCGCGAGACGGAGCTTCGCCCATGCTGTACCGCCCCCTGCCGACCGAGTGCGACGCCATTCCGACGCCCGATCCCGATCCCTTCCTGCCGCGCTATCTGGCGCGGATCGGCTATGCGGGCCCCGTGGAGGCGACGCTCGAGGTGCTGCGCGCGCTGCAGGCGGCACATATCGCGGCGATCCCGTTCGAGGCGTTCGACGCGCTGGTCGAAGGCGGGGTCGACATCGACCCCGCCGCGATCGAGGCGAAGCTGGTCGATGCCGGGCGCGGCGGATATTGCTTCGAACAGAACGGCCTGTTCCTGCGCGTGCTGCGCGCGGTCGGCTTCGACGCCGAGGGGCTGCTCGGCCGGGTGCGCTGGATGCGGCCGCCGGGCGCGCCGCCGACGCCGCGCAGCCACATGGTGCTGCGGGTGCGCATCGAGGGGCGGCCGTGGCTCGCCGACGTCGGTTTCGGGTCGGCGGTGCCGCCCGCGCCGCTCGCGATGGACAGCGAGGCGCCGCAGCCGACCGCGCACGAGACATATCGCGTCGTGCGGCGCGGCGACCGGTGGAGCGTGCGGATCGCGGTCGAGGGCGAGTGGCGGCCCGTCTATGTGATCGACGACGCCGTGCCTCCTGCGATCGATTACACCGTCGCCAACTGGTACACGTCGACCCATCCCGATTCGCATTTCCGCCATCAGCTGATCGCGGCGCGGACGACCCCCGCGGCGCGCTATGCGCTGCGCGACAACCGGCTGACGATCCGCCGCGCGGACGGCTCCACCGAGCGCCGCTATCTGACCGCCGACGCGATCGAGGCGGCGCTCGCCGAGCTGTTCGGCCTGCCGGTGCGCCCGCACTGGCGCGCCGCGATCGAGCGCGCGGCGACCGCCGAGATCGAGGGATAGGAACCTTCGCGACTTCGGCGGGGTTGTTCGGGATATCCAGCGGGAGACGATAGGATGACGAACAGGCTTTGGCTCGGTGTTGCCGCGGTGATGGCGGCTGGCGTCGCGGTGCCCGCCGCGGCGCAATATACGGTCGATACCGCGCTGTCGGACTCGGTTTTGGGCGAGACGCGCAAGATCGGCGAGAAGCCCGCCAAATCGACTCGCATGACCGACGAGCAGCTCGCCTTCTGGCGCGACTATTGCGGCAAATGGCCGAAGGGCGGCGCGTGCGACAGCTATCGCGCCGAGGTCGCCGAGCGCGCCCGCGCGGCGAAGGCGAAGCCGAAACGGCGCTGAGCTTGACTCGGCGCGCCGCGGCGCCCCTAATGGCTTCGATACCGGAAGGAGAGGGACGCCATGACGATTGCCCCTTCGCGGGAGGCCTTCACCCGGCTACAGGTCGCGCCGCTGACCCCGGCGATTGGCGCCGAGATCGCGGGGGTCGACCTGCGCGAGGAGCAGGATGACGCGGTGATCGCCGAGATTCGCGCCGCCTTGCTGGCGCACAAGGTGATCTTCTTTCGCGACCAGTTCCTCACCCCCGCGCAGCATATCGCCTTCGCGCGCCGTTTCGGCGAGCTGGAAATCCACCCCGCGACGCCGAAGGACCAGCCCGATCCCGAGGTGCTCCACATCGCGCACGGCCCCGATTCCAGGGGGCAGGAGAATGCCTGGCATTCGGACGTGACCTGGCGGCCCGAACCCTCGCTGGGGTCGATCCTGCGCGCGGTCGAGGTGCCGCCGGTCGGCGGCGACACACTGTTCGCCGACATGGGCGCGGCGTTCCGCGGCCTGTCGCCGGCGATGCAGCAATGGTGCCGCGGTCTGACCGCGGTGCACGACATCGCGCGCGTCTTCGCCCGGCGGCTCGGCAAGGATCCGAAGGAGCTCCACGACCGCTACCCGCCGCAGACCCACCCGGTGGTGCGCACCCACCCCGAAACCGGCGAGCAGGCGCTCTATGTCAACACCGCCTTCACCAGCCATATCGAGGGGCTGTCCGAGAAGGAGAGCGCCGCGTTGCTCGCGCATCTCTACGCGCAGGCCGCGGTGCCCGAGATCCAGTGCCGCTTCCGCTGGGCGGCGGGTTCGATCGCCTTCTGGGACAATCGCGCCGCGCAGCATTATGCGGCGTCGGACTATTTCCCCGCGGTGCGCCGGATGGAACGCGTGACGATCGCGGGCGACCGGCCCTTCTACAAGGACGAGCGGGGCTAGTCGCAGCCCCTCCCCTCCTGCCGCGCCGCCCAGCCGATCGCGCCGTCGACCAGCTTCAGATGCGCGGGGTCGCTCCACGCCGCCGCCTGGTGGCCGAGCGCCGAGAAGAAGATGCGCGCGCGGCCTTCGCAGCGCCACCAGATCAGCGCGTGATCCGCGCCCATCCGCAGCCTGGGCTCGAGGCGCATGCCGCTCTCGTCGAGCCGGGCGAGGATATGTGCGCCGGCGGCGGGCGGGGCGTCCCAGCTGTAATATTCGTCGGTCCAGCGCCAGCGCGCGGGGAGACCGCGTGTCGCGGGATGGCCGCGGTCGGCGACGAGGATGTCGGCGCTCTGGAACTGGTCGGCGCCGCCCGGATGGCCGACGAAGTTGCCGTTTCCGCGCAGCGCCACGAACCAGCCGGGGTGGCTGCCGTCGCCCGCGCTGTGCAGCCCGACGAAGCCGCCGCCCTTCGCGGCCCACGCCCGAAAGGCGGCGCGCTGATCGGGGGTGTAGATGTCGCCGCTCGCATTGGCGAAGACGATGACGTCGAACTTCGCGAGCTGTTCGGGGTTGAACACCGCGGCATTCTCGGTCGCGAAGCTGCTCCAGCCGCGCGCCGTCACGAGGCGCTCGATCGCGGGCACCGCCTCGGCGATGCTGTCGTGGCGATAGCCGTTGGTCTTGCTGACGATCAGCACCGCGGGATGCGCGAGCGCGGGCAGCTCGGGCGGCACCGTGTCGAGCGTCGGCGCCGGGCGGTGCGGGTCGGGGGCGGCGGGTGCGGCCTGCAGCGCGAGCAGCAGGGCCGCGGCGAGTTTGGCGGCGATCATGGCATCCTCCTCGATTGATCCTTACTCAGCGCGCCGGGATGACGGAAGGCGGTCAGTCGATGATCTCCGCCTTCCCCTCGGCCTGCAGCCGGGCGAGGTTCGCCTTCATCGCCGCGAGCACGTCGGGCGCGTGCGGGGTCCAGCTTTCGACCTCGCCGACGATGCGTAGCGGCGACCGGCTGCGATAGCTGCGCGTCGGATTGCCGGGGAATTTCTTGTCGGTGAGATTGGGGTCGTCGAACCAGTCGCCGGTCGGCCGAACGATATAGATGCGCTCGCGGCCATCGCCCTGCGCCAGTTCGCAGCCCCAGACGGCGGATTCGAGCGCGGCGGAGAAATAGATCCACGACAGCGGCGTGCCGTCGGCGAAATTGCTCGTCCAACCCGCGGCGAGCAGGTCGCCGACGGACAGGTCGGCGCGGGTGCCGTGGTAGAAGGTCGCGCCGGCATCGGGGCCGGCGGGGGCGGTGGCGTCGGTCATGGGAACGATCCTCTCGATTCGGCTGGCGCAACAATGTCGCGTCGGGCGCTGGTGCTTCATGGCGACGCGTTCGGCGAGCGCGAGCAGCCAGCGCGGCGCGCCAAGGCCCGGCGGCGCCCCGCGTCAACGCCCGATCGCGGCGAGCATCGCGTCGACGCTGGTGAATTTCTCGCGCGGGGCGCCCGCGATCGCCGCCTGAACCTCGGCCTCCTCGATGCGGCGCCAGTCGCGGAAGGTCACCGGGGTGAGGTCGCGGCTCGCGAGCAGCGCGTCGAGCCCGGCGCGCCCCGCCTTGCCGGCGCCGTGGCCGATATCCTCGAGCAGCATTTCGGCGATGCGCGCGCCGTCGGGCTTGTTGGTGCCGATCGTCCCCGACGGCCCGCGCCGCGCCCAGCCGACGGCATAGAGGCCGGGGAGAATCCGGCCCTCGTCGCTCGCGAAGCGGCCGCGGCCATGCTCGTAGGGGACGCCGGGAATCGGCGGGGTCTGATAGCCGATACAGCTCACCACCAGCCCCGCCTCGACCGCATAGGTCTCGCCGGTGCCGTGGCTGCGCAGCTCGGTGTCGAGCTCGGTCTTTTCGACGATGACGCGGCTCACGCGGCCGTTCCCCTCGATCGCCACCGGCATGGCGAAGAAGTCGAAGTCGATCGTCACCGGCTTGGCGACCGGATTGGCGGCGAAGCTCCTCAGGTGCGTCACCGATTTGCGCATCCCGGGCTCGAGCATCGCGTCGTCGCCCTCGGGCGGCATGTCGGCGGGGTCGACGCGCGGGCTCGCGCGCTCGAGGTGGCCCAGCTCGCCGAGCTCCTTCGGCGTCATCGCGATCTGGTGCGGGCCACGGCGGCCGAGGATGTGGATGTGGCGCACCCCGCTCTGTGCCAGCGCGTCGCGCGCGTGGGCGACGATGTCGCTGCCTGCGAACTCGCCCGGCGTCTTGGCGAGGATGCGCGCGACGTCGAGCGCGACATTGCCGTTGCCGATCACCGCGACGCCGGGGGCATCAAGCGGGGGATCCAAGTCGGCGAAATCGGGATGGCCGTTGTACCAGCCGACGAAGGCGGCGCTGCCGATCACGCCCTTGAGGTCGGCGCCGGGAATGTCGAGCGGCCGGTCGTTCGGGGCGCCGGTCGCGAGCACGACCGCGTCGTAGAGCTGGGTCAACTCGTCGATCGTCACGTCGCTGCCGACCGAGACGTGGCCGACGAAGCGGACATTGTCGGTGAGCGCGACGCCCTCGTAACGGCGCGACACCGCCTTGATCGACTGGTGGTCGGGGGCGACGCCGGTACGGATCAGGCCATAGGGAACGGGCAGGCGATCGATGACGTCGATCGCGATGTCGTCGGCCTTCTGCAGGGTTTCGGCGGTATAATAACCCGCCGGGCCCGACCCGACGATCGCGACATGACGCATCAGCCCACTCCTTCGGGGTGTCCGGCGCGAACTGCCGTCCCCCTCTTCATTGCCACCGATGCTAGCGGCGAAATGCGCGAGGGCAAGCGGGCTTGTGCACGAAGGCGCAGCGGCCTTGACAGGCGCGCCGCGCAATCATATTGCGCCCGCCTCATTGCCCCGTCGTCTAATGGTAAGACTACGGATTCTGATTCCGTCTATCGAGGTTCGAATCCTCGCGGGGCATCCACCCTCCATCTCCTGTCGCTCTGGGCGCCGCTACGCGTTCGAGACGAAGTCTTCGAAACGATCCTTCCAGTCCGCGTGCCAGCGCGACAGCGCGGGGCGGTTCTGCGCGAGATCCTCGGCGCTCCAGCGGATGCGGGCGGCGTCGAGCGCGGGGGAGACCGCATTGTCGGGGCAGAGGATGTAGAAGTCGCCCGCGATGACGCGTTCGATCATCAGGTCGATAACCTGTTCGGCGCTCCACGCGCCTTCGGGTTTTTCGGTCGCCGCGCCCGCCGTCATGCCGGTGAAGGTCCAGCCGGGAACGAGCAGATGCGCGCTGACCTGCGATCCGGGCTCCTCCCTCAGCGCATGGGCGAGCTGTTCGGTGAGGGTGCGGACGCCGGCTTTTGCGACGGCATAGGCCGGGTGGCCCGGCGGATTGGTGATCCCCTGCTTGGAACCCGTGTTGACGATGGCCGCGGGGCGCGCCTGCGCGATCATCCGGGGCACGAAGGCGTGAACGCCGTTGATGACGCCCCACAGGTTGATGTCGATGATGCGCCGCCAGTCGTCGATCCCCCGCCAACTCTCGTCGCCGCGCCCGCCGATCGCGGCGTTGTTCATCAGCAGGTCGACCCGGCCGAAGGCGTCGAACGCCGCGTCGCGCAACCGCTCGACGTCGGCCATGCTGGCGACGTCGCCGGCGAACGTCCGCACATCGGCCTCCAGCGAATCGGTCAGGGCGCGAAGCCCGTCGGCGTCGCGGTCGAAGAGCATGAGCTTCATGCCGGCGTCCGCGAACCTGCGCGCCGCCGCCGCCCCGATTCCGCTCGCGGCACCGGTGATGACGGCGACCGCATCCTTGGCGAAGACGTTGGTCACTGCTGATTTCTCCTTGGGAATCGGGGGTGGGGAATCACGGTTGCGTCTCCATGCGCGGGCCGCCGCCCAGCGCCTGATAGAGCGCGACATAGGCGGTCAGCCGGTCGGCGTGAAGCTGGATCAGCGCGAGGTCGACCGACAGCAAAGCGCGCTGCGCGTCGATCTGTTCGAGATAGGGCGAATAGCCCGCGCGATAGCGGTTGGTCGCGTGGCGCAGCGCGTCGGCGACCGCGCTACGCTGAGCGAGCAGCGCCTGTTCCTGCGCGCCGAGCCGGTCGATCACCGCGAGCTGGTCCTCGACCTCGCGAAAGGCGGTGAGCACGGTGCGGCGATAGGCGAAGGCGGCCTGGTCGCGCTGCGCGGTCGCGGCGTCGAACTGGCCGTGCAGCCGCCCGCCCTGGAACAAGGGCGCGAGGATGCTGCCGCCGATCGACCAGATGCCGACCGGATCGGACAGCGCCGACGAGACCACCGCTCCCGCCGACGCCGACAGCCGGATCTGCGGCAGGAACTGCGCGCGCGCCGCGCGCAGATTGGCATCGGTCGCGGCGAGCGCATATTCGGCCTGCGCGATGTCGGGGCGCCGCCGGACGAGGTCGGAGGGCAGCCCGGCGGGTACCGCGGGAGTCGCCAGCGCGTCGAAGCCCGCGCCGCGCTCCACGACCCGCGGCGTGTCGCCGACGAGCACCGACAGCGCATTTTCCTGCCGCGCGATCGCGGCCTCGATCGCCGGGATCTGCTGCTCGGTGGCGCGATATTCGGCCTCGGCCTGGCGCAGTTCGAGCTCGGACGTATAACCCGCCTCGGCGCGGTCGCGCGCAATGCGCAGCGCCTCGCCGCGCGACGCCAGCGTCTGTTCGAGCAGATCGCGCCGCGCGTCGAGTGCGAGGAGCGTGATATAGCCGCTCGCGGTCGCGGCGCTCACCGACAGCGCCGCCGCCTCACGCGCCGCCGCGACCGCCGCGGCGTTGGCATGCGCGGCATCGGCCTGCGCGGCATTGCGGCCGAACAGGTCGAGCTCGTAGGAGGCCTGGAAGGCGGGCTGCGCGACGCTGCTCGTCGTCGCGGTGCCGAAGGCGTTGAGCGCGCGCTGCTCGGCCGCCGGGCCGCCGACGCTGAACGACGGGAGGAGCAGCGAGCGCGCCACCCGCTCCTGCGCGCGCGCCTCGGCGACGCGCGCGGTGGCGATCGCGAGGTCGGCATTGTTCGCGCGCGCCTGTTCGACCAGCGCGGCGAGCCGGGCATCGCCGAAGCGCGTCCACCATGTCCGGTCGATCTCGCCGCTCGCGGGCAGGGCGGTGCGCCAGTCGGCGGGTGGCGCGATGGCGCTCGCCGCGGGACGCGGGGCGATCGGCGGCGCGCAGGCGGCGAGCAGCAGCGGCAGCGCGAGGGCGGCGCGGGCGAGCGAGCGCCTCATCACTCCGCCCCGGTATGCACGGTCGCGACCACCGACATGCCGGGGCCGAGCCGCTCGGCGAGCTTTTGCCCGGCATCGATGCGGATGCGCACCGCGATGCGCTGCGGCACCTTCACGAAATTGCCCGACCCGGTGTCGGGCTTGATCACGCTGAATTCGCTGCCCGCCGCGGGCGCGACGCTTTCGACATGCCCCTTGAGCTTCGCGCCGCCGAGCGCGTCGACGCGCAGGGTCGCGGGTTGACCGATGCGGATGTTCGCGGTCTGCGCTTCCTTGAAATTGGCGACGACCCAGTGGCGCTGGGGGACGAGATACATGAGCTGGGTCCCGGGGCTGACGAGCTGGCCGACGCGCACCGTCACCTCGCTCAGCCGCCCGTCGCGCGGCGCGCGGATGACGGTGTTTTCCAGGTCGATGTCCGCGAGCCCGCGCTGCGCCTTCGCATTGGCGACTCCGGCCTCGAGCCCGCTGCGCCCGACCCTGACCGAGCGGACCTGCTGCGCTGCGATCGCGCGCTGCGCCTCGGTCTGGCGCACCGCCGCCTCGGCCTGACGGAGCGCGGCGAGCGTCTGGTCGCGCTCGCGCAGCGACACCGACCCCGCGTCGACCAGCTCATTGACGCGCCGCATGTCGGCCTGCGCTCGCGCGAGCTGCGCCTTCGCGCTGACGATCGCGGCGTCCTGCGCCTGCACCTGCGCCTCGGCCGAGCGCAGGCTCTGCGCGCTATTGTCGAGGCTCGCGGCCTGTGCGGCGATCGACGCGGTTCCCTGCGCGACGCGCTGGCGATAGATGCGGTCGTCGATGCGGACGAGCAATTGCCCAGCCTTCACCCGCTCGAAATCCTGCACCAGCACCTCGGTCACATAGCCGCCGACCTGCGGCGCGATGATCGTCGTCTGGCCGCGCACATAGGCGTTGTCGGTGGTCTGGCTCGCGGGGCGGAAGGGCGGCAGGCCCCAGGCGTAGAGAATGGCGAGCGCGCCGATCAGGATCAGGCTGCCGAAGAAGAGGATGCGCGGGCGCGAACGCGGCGGCTTCCACCCTTCGTCGGTATCGGCGGGGGGGTGGTCGGTCTGGGCTTCGGTCTTCGTTTCTTTGGTCATTGCTTTGCAGCCCTCATCTTCTGGAGTGCTTCGAGTTCGGCGGCGAGCGGATTGTGCCCGCGCCGGCGGTCGTAGAGCCAGCGCGCGAGCATGACGGCGAAGGCGAGCGCCGCCAGTGATCCGATGACGAAGAACACGTCGTTATAGGCGAGGATCGCCGCCTCGCGCGCCGCCTCGCGCACGACCCGCGCCCCGGCGGTCGCGCTGCGCAGCGCGGGGTCGGCGATCGTCCCCGCCTGCGCCGCGGCGAGCCGCGACAGGCCCTGCGCGACATCGGGGTCGGCGGCCGAAATGCTGCCGCCGAGCGTCATCAGATGCGATTTGGCGCGCAGCGTGTGAAAGGCGGAGAGCGCCGCGACCCCCGCGAGCCCGCCGAGCGTCTGCGACAGGCTGAACACGCCGACGAAGCTGACCAGATAGGACGGCCCCTTGGTCATCGCGCGCAGCAGCCCCTCCATCAGCATCGGGCCCATGAAATAGACCGCGGCGAAAGCGATCATGGCCTGCGAGACATAGAGGTTCATTGGCCCGGTGCGCAGCCCCGAATGGGTGTCGAGGAAGGCGCCGACGGCGATGACGCCAAGCGACACCAGCGTCGGGCGCCGCAGGTCGGTGGGGTCGAGGCGGACGATGGCGAGGAGCGCGCCGAACAGCGTCGCGACAGTCAGCACCGCATAATAGGTGACGAGCTGGTCGTTCACCAGGCCGATCGAGGCGAGCAGGCCGGTCGCGCCGAAATTCTGCTCCGACGTCAGCACGCGGACGAGCGCGCCGGTGAGCGCGAATTTGACGAGGTCGCGGCTCCCCATCCAGCGCGTCTGCAGCATCGGGTTGGCGCGGTTGTGCTCGATCAGGAAGGCGGCGCCGATCAGCACCACCGACGCCGCGAGCGCGCCGCCGAGCCACGGCGTCGACCACCATTGGATGCGCCCCTGGACGAGGAAGGCGCAGAGCAGGCCGACCCCGCCCGCGAGCAGGGGGAAGGTCAGAAGGTCGAGCTTTTCGAACGAGCGGATCGTGTCGCCGGGCGGCAGGTGGAGGATGTTGACCAGCCCGACCGCGACGAGCGACAGCGCGAACTGCAGCACGAACAGATTATAGATGTCGCCATCGGCGAGCAGCAGCGGCGAGATCGTGCGCGCCAGCGGCACCGCGACCTGGGTCAGCCCGATCGCGAGCAGGAAACCCGCGATGCGCTTTTCCTGCGTCAGCCCCTGCATCAGATAGAAGGCCGCGAGCGTGGTGAGCCCGCTCGCCGCGATCCCCGACACACCGCGCGCGACCAGCTCCATCCGGTAGCCGGCGTCGAACAATTGCAGGAAGTTGGCGAGCAGCAGCGCGAGCATCATCGCGCGCACGAAGCGCTGGATGCCGAACTGCTGGCGCGACTTGTAGAGCAGGATGCTCATGCACGCGTTGGTCATGTTATAGGCGACCGTCACCCAGCCTGCGTCGACCGGGGTGAGGTCGAGATGCCCCTGCATCGCGGTCAGATTGGCGATCAGCAAGCCGTTCTGGAACCCGCCGACGATCGCGAGATAGAGGCCGATCAGGAAATAAAAGGCTTTGCGCCGCACCGGATGGTCGGGCGAGGCGGGCGATCCCGGCATGAAGGGGCGTTCGTGCGGCTTGAATACATAGCCGCCGGTGGGGTTCGGGGCGGCGGGGTCAGCCATGGCGGAAATGCGGTTCGACCAGGGTGGTGCGGAGCGCGGCGCGGAACGCGGCTTCGTCCGCAAGCTCGGGCGCGAGGCGGGCGAGAGTCGCGCGGCGGATGACGTGGCCCGCGATCCCATAGGCGAAGTTGAGGAAGAACAGCGCGGGGATCGGCGCGGTCACCGCGCCGCTGGCCATCGCCCGCTCGATCAGCGGCAGGAACTCGTCGAGCACGGGGCGCGAGACATGATCGAACACCCACGCGGCGCGCACGGGGTCGTGGCTCGCGTCGCGGAGCAGGACGCGCGGGATCGCGTCGTCGTCGCAATTGATGTCGATGAAGGCGTTCATCGCGGCGGCCAGGGCTGATCCGGCATCCGTCGTCTCCGTTCGCGCAACGCCCCGCAGCCGCTCGACCATTGTCGCTCCGACGCGTTCGACGATAGCCTTCCACAAGTCGAGTTTCGACCCGAATCTGTAGGAGACGAGCGCGACGTCGACTCCGGCCTCGGCCGCGATGTCGCGCAGGCTGGCGCCGTCGAACCCCGCATCGGCGAAGCGGCGCAGCGCGGCTTCGCCGATGCTCTTTTCCGTCGCATTGTTGTTCGCCCGGCGGCGCCCGCGGCGTGGGGGTTCGGCCATGAATCGTCTCCGTCGGGGCCGGAGCCCCGTTGCGGATATATTGCACTGCACAAATATTTCAACAGGTGATGAATAAAACGGCGCCTGCCTCCGGTCGGCGCGTCAGAACAGGCCCGGCAGTTCGCGCTGGGCGGTGGTTGGTTTGGCGGGGACCAGCATCTCGGGCCCCGGCGCCGGGCTGCCCGTCATGCGGCTCGCCGAGGCCGATCGGGTGTCGGCGATGCGCGTCGTGCAGGACTGACCCGACAGGAAATCGATCGCGGCGCGCACCGACGCCTCGCGCGGGTCGCCGAGCGGGAAGCCGAGGTCGTCGTCGGCAGCGCAGCTGTTGGGGATCTTCGACGCGAGGCCGTTGTAATAATCGCCCTGGCCGTCGGCGTTGGTCAGCGCGAAGGCGATCACGCGCATCCGGTCGTCGCACTCGGCTTTGTCGAGCGCGATCTGGCCCACCGGCTTGCCATAGGTATTGTCGCCGACCAGCGTCATGTTGGTGCCGAGGTACGGCAGCATGCCGTTGATCACCAGCTCGCTCGCCGACGCGGTCGAATTGGTGCCGATGAAGGCGAGCCGCGTCGGAGCGATCGCTTCGGGCTGCGCGGTGAAGAAATGCTGGCTATTCTCCGCCGCCGCCTTCTCGGGCCGGAACTTGATCTCGTCGAACAGGTCGCTCGTGCTCCGATTGCGGCCCAGCAGGTCGCCGAACAGCTCGGCGACCGAGACGAGCCCGCCGCCGTTGTAGCGCAGGTCGATGATGACGTCGGTCACCCCCTGGTCGCGGAAATTCTGGAAGGCGGCGCGAAGCTGCGGGTTCGCCGAGGTGATGAAGGTGCGCAGGTTGACATAGCCGTAGCGATGCCCGCCCTCGGTGATGATCTTCGCGCCATAGCGGTCGGAAACCGGGTCGATGTCATACTCGGCCTTGGTCACCGTGACGTCGCGCGTTCCCGCCGCGTTGGTGATCCGCAGTACGCGCGTCACCCCGGCCTGATCGGGGCCGAGCGCGTTGATCAGCCCCGCGGTGCCTTCCGCCGCGACGATGCTCGACGTGCTGCGCAGATTGCTGCTGCTCGTCCCGATCGCCGAGATCTCGGTGCCGCGGTCGATTCCCGCTGCCAGCGCCGGCGCGCCCTCATAGGCTTCGGCGATGACGATGCGCTGGGTGAAGGGGTTGTAGGCGAGGCGGACGCCGAAACCGGCGCTCGACCCGCTCGCATAATAGGCATCCTCCTCGGCGATCGAGGTGATGTAGGTGAAATAGCGGTCCTTGCCCTGCGCGCGCGCCGGGGCGAGCAGCGCGTCGATATAGGTCTGGACGTCGCCATAGCTTGCGGGGTTGACGTTCGTGGCGACGTCGCTGGGGAACAGATACCATTCGCCGATCACCGACTTGGCGAAGGCCTGGCGCGACGACAGGCTGCAGCCCGCGGTCGGGGTCGGAGTGGGAGTCGGCGAGGGTGTCGGGGTGACGGTGACCGGCGGCGCGCTGCCGCCCCCGCCGCCTCCGCCGCCGCACGATGCCAGCATCAGCGCCGCGATCGTCACGGCCGCTACCGACTTTCCGGACCCGATCATTCTCTCTCTCCCCATTTCCGGTCCCGCGGCCCCTCCTCGGGCAGACGGTCCCGATTTCCGTGCGTCAGCCGTCCTCCGCCGCGTCGCTGCGCCCCTTGAAGCCCTGCGCGATGACATAGAGTTCGGGCGATCCCTTGCGGCTCGCGGGCGGCTTGGCGTGCTTGACCGTCGCGAAATGGCGCTTGAGCAATGTCAGCAGCTCGCGGTCGGCGCCGCCTGCGAAGACCTTGGCGACGAAGGCGCCGCCCGGCAGCAGCGTCTGCACCGCGAAATCGGCGGCGGTCTCGGCAAGCCCGATCGTGCGCAGATGGTCGGTCTGCGGATGGCCGACGGTGTTGGCCGCCATGTCCGAAATCACGAGGTCGGGCGCGCTGCCGAGCGCGTCGATAAGCGCGTCGGGCGCCGCATCGTCCATGAAATCCATCTCGAGGATTGCGACCCCTTCGATCGGCTCGCAAGCGAGGAGATCGATCCCCGCCACCCTCGCGCGCGGGTTCGACTTGCGCACCACCTGCGACCAGCCGCCGGGGGTGATGCCGAGGTCGACGACGGCGCGCGCCTTCTTGAGGAAGCCGAATTTCTCGTCGAGCTCGATCAGCTTGTAGGCGGCGCGCGAGCGATAACCCTCGGCCTGCGCGCGGCGGACATAGGGGTCGTTCAGCTGCCGCTGCAGCCAGCGCGTCGATGAAGCGGTGCGCCGCCGCGCGGTCTTTACCCGCTCGTGCAGGCCGCCGCGTCCGCTTCCGCCCCCACTGCCCCCCTTTCGGCTCATTTGCGATACTCGCGGCGGGTGACCGGCACGGTCCGGCCCTGCACCGCCAGCGTGCGCAATATGCCCTCGCGGATGCCGCGGTCGGCGACGCCGACGCGCGCTGCGGGCCACAGGTCGATGATGCTTTCGAGGATCGCGCAGCCTGCGACGACCAGGTCGGCGCGCTCGCGCCCGATGCAGCCGATCTCGGCGCGGTCGACGATGCTCGCTTCGGCGAGGCGGCGGCTGATTGCGCGCATCTCGTCGGCGGGGACGACCAGCCCGTCGACCGCGCGCCGGTCGTAGCGCGGCAGGTCGAGGAAGACGCTGGCGAGCGTCGTCACCGTGCCGCTGGTGCCGAGCAGGCGCAGCGGCTGGCCGGCGAAGCGCGTCGCGCGTTCGGCGAAGGCGGCGAAGGCATCGCGCGTCACCGCGCGCATCTGGGCATAGCCCGCTTGGCGGGCCTCGAGGCTGTCCTCGGCGGGCGGGACATGCTCGGTCAGCGACACGACGCCCCACGGGACGCTGATCCAGTCGCGGATCGCAATGTCCTGGCCGTCGGATTCGACGTGCATCAATTCGGTCGACCCGCCGCCGATGTCGAAAATCAGCGCGGGGCCGTCGCCGGGCTCCATCAGATTGTGACAGCCGAGCGCCGCGAGTCGTGCCTCCTCAGCGGCGGTGATCACGTCGAGCACGATGCCGGTCTCGCGCCGCACCCGGTCGGCGAGTTCGTCGCAATTGGCAGCGCGGCGGCACGCCTCGGTCGCGACGGCGCGCGACAGCGCGACGTGGCGGCGGCGCAGCTTGTCGGCGCAGATGGCGAGCGCGCCCACCGCACGATCGATCGCTGCCTCGCTGATCCGCCCGCTGCCGTGCAGCCCTTCGCCGAGCCGGACGATGCGCGAAAAGGCGTCGATGACGACGAGCTCGCCATCCTGCGGCCGTGCGATCAGCAGGCGGCAATTATTGGTGCCGAGATCGATCGCGGCATAGCTTTTGGGTCGCGTGAATGCTGCGGGGCGGAGCCCGGGGGCACCCGTCTTCCTGTCCTTCGCCACCGCTGCCTGGGGCCGCGGCGGTCGCCCTGTTGGCGCTGCCATTTGCCGCATGGCTATTTTGACCTGTCTGCTCACGCGCCCGCATGGTCGCGGGCGTGCACTTGGGGGCAAGACTAGGCGGGGCCGGCGGTGATGGCAAGGTGCATCGCTGGTAGGCTGGGCGCGCAAAGAAAACCCCCCGCCGCGCAAAGGCGGGCGGAGGGCAGGGACGGAGTAATTTCTTGGGGGTCGGGTCAGGCCTTAACGGCAGCCGTCATTCCCCTTGTCGATGGCGCGGCCGGCGAGGGCGCCGATCGCGCCGCCGATGATCGTGCCGACCGTGCGGTCGCCGCGGCCGGCGATTTCATGGCCGGCGAGACCGCCCGCCACCGCGCCGATGATCGTGCCGCCGGTGCCGTTGTCGCACTGGCGATAATTGCGGCGATCATAGCGATTGTTGTAATAGCGGCGGTCGCTGCGGCGATCGTAACGACGGTCATAACGGTCGCTGCGACGGTCATAACGGCGGTCGTTGCGGTCGTAGCCGGCATGATAGCTCGAATAGCCGTCGCGGTCGTAATAGCCGGTCTGCGCTGCGGCGGGAGTCGCCATGCCCAGCGTCGCGGTCGACATCAGGGCGGCGATGGAGAGCGTCATCATCTTTTTCATCGTCTTTCTCCTTCTTCGTCGTTGGGCCCTTCCTGGGGGCGGTGGATCGATGAGGCCGTTCTGCCCGATTCGCTTTGAGCAAGGCCTGAACATCGCTGTCGGCGTTCGTTCAGCTTCGGTTGCCTGACGTTCAGTTTCGGGGGTGCCCTTTCCTTTCGCGCCCGACCCCTCTACCCCCGCGCGGATGCGCCGCCTGCTCCCCGCCGCCCTGATCTTCCTGACCCTGGGCCCGGTGCCGGGCACGGCGATGCGCTTTCCGGTCAACGACTATCGGCAGGAGATATTGGCGCGCCCGATCGCCTTCACGGCGCAGGCGTCGGGGATGCTCCGCTTCGTGCGCGGCTGGCATCTCACCAGTCCGCACAGCCGCTTCGGCGGGTTGTCGGCGGTCGCGGTGACGGCGTCCGGCCGATTCCAGTTCGTCGGCGACAACGGCTATTGGACGCGGCTCATACTGCGCCCCGACGGCGGGGTCGCGGCTTTCCACATCGGTGCCTTGCCCACCCCCGACGGGCGGCTGCGCCGCAAATCGATGATCGACGCCGAAGCGATGGCCTATGACCCGACGAGCGGGAAAAGCTGGGTCGCGTTCGAGGGCACGAACCAGATCTGGCGCTTCGATCCCGGGCTGACGCGCATCGAGGCGCGGCACGCTCCGGCGGCGATGCGGCGCTGGTCGGCTTACTCGGGTCCCGAATCGTTGGTCCGCCTCGCCGACGGGCGGACGGTCCTGTTCTGCGAGGCGCCCGGCGATGATCCGCGCGGGTCGGAGGCGCTCGTCTTCGCGGGCGATCCGGCGCTGCCGGGTCCGCCGCCGCTCCGCTTCTTCTACGACGCGGAAGACAAGGGGGCGGTCAGCGATGCCGCCGCGCTTCCCGACGGCCGCATCCTGCTCGTCCACAGGCGGCTCGGCTTCGATCCCGTGTTCACGACGATCCTCGGCCTTCTCGACCCGGCCGACATCGGCCCGGACAAGGTCGTGCGCTCGCGCACGATCGGGCGGGTGCCAAAGCCGCTTGCCGACAATTTCGAGGGCGCCGCGATCGAGGCCCGCGACGGGCGCATCCGGCTCTGGCTGGTGTCCGACGACAATTTCAACAGCTGGCAGCGCAGTCTGCTCCTGCAGTTCGAACTCGTCGGCCTGCCGCCGCGCGCGCCGGACAGCAAAAAGGCCGCGTGGTAATCCGGCGGCCTGATTGCGCTTTTAATACCCTAAAACGGTTCCGGCCCGCTCCCCCACCCAACCTCCCGACATGGTAGCCTATGGGAGGTTGGGTGGGGGAGCGGGCCGGAACCGCACCAGATAAAGCGCTCAGGCGGCCTTTTCGGCCAGCTTCTTCGCGACTTCCTTCTTCACCTTGCGGGCGTTGGCCGAAAGCTGCTCGTCGCCGGCCTTCAGCAGCCAGTTGTCGAGGCCGCCGTTGTGCTCGACCGAGCGCAGGCCGTGGGTCGACACGCGCAGCTTCACGCCGCGGCCCAGCGCGTCCGAAAGCAACGTCACATTCTGCAGGTTGGGCAGGAAGGTGCGCTTGGTCTTGTTGTTGGCGTGGCTGACATTGTGGCCAATCTGGCGGCCCTTGCCGGTCAGTTCGCAAATGCGCGACATGATGCTCTTCCTCGTCAAAAAATTTCGGGTCGGCGTCCGGGCGCTTCCCGAAAAACGGGGAAGGGCAGGACCGGGTGAGCCGGGAAAGGCGCGCGCTTATCGGCTTGCCGGGGATTCGTCAAGGGATTAGCGGTGGGGAATGTCCCGCTTCCCGCTTCCCGAACCCATGCGCCGCGCGCTCGATCTCGCGCGGATTGCGGCGGAATGGGGTGAAGTGCCCGTTGGCGCGGTGGTCGTCAAGGACGGTGCGATTATCGCCGAAGGCCACAACCGCCCCCGCGAATCGCACGACCCGACCGCCCACGCCGAAATCGTCGCGATTCGCGCGGCGGCGGCGAAGATTGGGAACGAACGACTCGACGGCTGCGACCTCTATGTCACGCTGGAGCCTTGCGCGATGTGTGCAGGGGCGATCGCCCACGCCCGCATCGCGCGGCTCTACTATGCCGCCGATGACCCGAAGGGCGGTGCGGTCGTCCACGGCCCGCGCATCTTCGCGCAGCCCACGATCCACCATCGGCCGGAGATTTACGACGGCATCGGCGCGGGGGAAGCGGCGGCGCTGCTCAGGGATTTCTTCGCGGCGCGGCGCTGAAGAAATCTCACACAAAGACACAAAGAGGATATTTTTCTCCGTTTGCCCTGAGCTTGTCGAAGGGCCGTCCTTCTCTCTTCCGACGTTGAAAGGAAAACGGTGCTTCGACACGCCCAGCACGAACGGTGAAGGAAGAGCGTCCTCTTTGTGTCTTTGTGTGAGACTTAAATCCCCAGCATTTCCTCCACCCACGCCGGTACCAGCGCGGTCGCGGGCCCGTGGCGCGCTTCGTCGAACCAATAGCTCCCCTGGCTCGGCTCCATGTTGAGTTCCAATGTCCGCGCCCCGGCCGCGCGCGCCTCGCGCACGAAGCCCGCGGCGGGATAGACCGCGCCCGAGGTGCCGATCGACACGAACAGGTCGGCGTTATTGATCGCGTGATAGATATCCTCCATCCGGTACGGCATCTCGCCGAACCAGACCACGTCGGGGCGGAGATAGCCCGCCATGCCGCACGCCGGGCAGCCGGGGCGGTCGATCAGCGGGCCGGTCCACGCGCTTCGCCGGTCGCACGCGGTGCACCAGGCATTGAGGTGCTCGCCGTGCATGTGGATCAGCCGCCTCGCCCCCGCGCGTTCGTGCAGGTCGTCGACATTCTGGGTGACGATCAGCAGTTCGCCCGGCCACGCCGCGTCGAGCCGCGCGAGCGCCTCGTGCGCCGCGTTCGGCGCCTTTTCCTGGATCGCGGCGCGCCGTGCGTCGTAGAAGCGATGGACGAGGTCGGGATCGCGCACGAACGCCTCGGGGGTCGCGACATCCTCGACGCGGTGCTGTTCCCACAATCCGCCGGCGTCGCGAAAGGTGTCGATGCCGCTTTCGGCCGACACCCCGGCGCCGGTGAGGACGACGATGTTCCGAACTTCGCGCAAAAGGTTTAAACTCCATTCGTTCCGAGCTTCAAAGGACCGTCCTTCCCTTTTGGGCGGTGATGGCGCAAGGACGCCCCTTCGACAAGCTCAGGGCAAACGGGGATCGGAGTCATGACCAGCATCGGCATCATCGGCAGCGAGGGCCGGATGGGCGTCGCGCTCGCCGCCGCCATATCGGAGGCGGGGCAGCGGAGCTGCGGCGTCGACAAGGGCGGCAATGTCGCGAAGCTCGCGGCGGCGGCCGACGTCCTCGTCGATTTTTCCTCGCCCAAAGCGCTCGAGGCGACGCTCGACGCCTGCGTGGCGGCGAAGAAGCCGATCGTCATCGGGACCACCGGGCTCGAGGAGCGCCACCATTATCTGATCGACGATGCCGCGAAGGACATCGCGGTGCTCCAGACCGGCAACACCTCGCTCGGCGTCACCCTGCTCGCGCATCTGGTGCGCGAGGCGGCATCGCGGCTCGACCCCGAATGGGATATCGAGATCCTCGAAATGCACCACCGAAACAAGGTCGACGCGCCGAGCGGCACCGCGCTGCTGCTGGGGGAGGCGGCCGCCGCGGGGCGCGGCATCGACCTCGCCAAATGCTCCGAGCGCGGCCGCGACGGCGTCACCGGCGCGCGCGGCCATGGCAAGATCGGCTTCGCGAGCCTGCGCGGCGGCACCGTCGCGGGCGACCATGACGTGATCTTCGCGGGCCCCGAGGAGATGATAACCCTCGCGCACCGTGCCGAGAACCGCATGATCTTCGCGCGCGGCGCGGTGAAAGCGGCGCTGTGGCTGATCCACCAGAAGCGGGGGCGCTACACCATGCCGCAGGTGCTGGGGCTGTCGTGAAGGCGATGACCAGGGCGGAGATCTTCGAATTCTTTCGCCGCCTCGCCGAGCTCGATCCCGATCCGCAGACCGAGCTCGAATATGGCAACACCTATCAGCTCCTCGTCGCGGTGGTGCTCTCGGCGCAGGCGACCGACGTCGGGGTGAACAAGGCGACGCGCAAACTCTTCGAAGCGGTGAAGACGCCGCAGCAGATGATCGACCTCGGCGAGGCGGGGCTCAAGAGCCACATCAAGACGATCGGGCTGTTCAATGCGAAGGCGAAGAATGTCATCGCCCTCTCTGAAATTCTGGTCCGCGATTATGACGGACAGGTCCCCGCCGACCGCGACGCGCTTGTCGAGCTGCCGGGCGTCGGGCGCAAGACCGCGAATGTCGTGATGAATTCGGCCTTCGGGGCGGAGACCTTCGCGGTCGACACCCATATCTTCCGCGTCGGAAACCGCACCGGCCTCGCGCCGGGGAAGACGGTGCTCGCGGTCGAAAAGCAGCTCGAAAAGAAGGTGCCGGGCCCGTTTCGCGTCGGCGCGCACCACTGGCTGATCCTCCACGGCCGCTACATCTGCAAGGCGCGCACGCCCGAATGCTGGCGCTGCCCGGTCGCCGACCTCTGCCGCTACAAGCCCAAGACCCCGGCGCCGAAGGCGAAGAAGGCGGCGTGAGGCAGGCTGGCGCCGGGCGTCGGCATCGGGGCGGGGAGCTGCCATTTCCCAACCGTCGCCATTCCCGCGAAAGCGGGAACCCAGTGTGGGATCAGCCGACGCACGCTCTGGTTCCGGCTTTCGCGAGAATGACGACGTTATGAGACGCGGAATGTCTCGAAGCGGTCGGTTTTAGATATTCGTCACCCCGGACTTGATCCGGGGTCCATTATTCCGGCGTTCGCGAGAATGGATCCCGGATCAAGTCCGGGATGACGATCAAAATAATGTCGTCTTCCGGTCGAAAATCGCCGTAAAGTGGCCCAATTGCCGCTTGCCGCCGATCGAAGATGCCGCTTAACTCGCGTCCCATGCGCACCGTCACCGCCCCGCTCGCCCTCGCCGCCGCGCTGATCGCCGCGGCGCCCACTCACGCCAGGCCCGCCGATCCCGCGGTGGCGAAGAAGATATTGATCGACAGCGTCGCGATCCCGACGGTCGAGGGGCGCGGCAAGGTGCCCGAACTCGCGGCCTATTATGCCGGGGTGCTCAAGGCCGCGGGCTTCACCGACGCCGATATCGAGATCACGCCGATCGGCGAGACCGCGACCCTGGCCGCGACGCTCAGGGGCAGCAGCGCCGAAAAGCCGATCCTGCTGCTCGGCCATATGGATGTGGTCGAGGCCGACGCGAAGGACTGGACGCGCGATCCCTTCGTGCCGGTCGAGGAGAATGGCTATATCTTCGGCCGCGGGTCGGAGGACAACAAGTTCGACGTCGCGATGATGGTCGCGACGATGGCCCAGCTCAAAAGGGATGGCTTCAAGCCCAAACGCTCGATCGTCCTCTTGCTCTCGGGCGACGAGGAAACCGCGATGGTGACGACGCGCGCGCTCGCCGCCAAATATAAGGACGCCGAATTCGCGCTCAACGGCGATGGCGGCGGCGGGCTGATCGGCGAGGACGGCAAGCCCAAATATTACGGGCTGCAGGCGGGCGAGAAAACCTATGCCGACTTCACCCTCGAAGTGACCAACCCCGGCGGCCACAGCTCGCGCCCGTCGGACATCAATGCGATCGTCCAGCTGGCGAATGCCCTTTCCAGGGTCGGCGCCTATCGCTTCCAGCCGCAGCAGAACGAACTCACCAGGGTCGGCATGCCGATCGTCGCTGATCAGGTCGGCGGCGAGATCGGCGCGGCGCTCAAGGCTTTCGCCGCCGATCCGACCGACGCCGGGGCGATCGCGGCGATTCGCGCCGACCCCGAATATGTGGGCCAGATCGGCACCACCTGCGTGCCCACGCTGGTCAAGGGCGGCCATGCCGAGAATGCGCTTCCGCAGCGCGCCACCGCGAACATCAACTGCCGCATCTTCCCCGGCGTGAGCATCGAAGCGGTGCGCGCCGAGCTCGAGAAGGTGATTGCCGATCCCGCGGTCAAGGTGAACACCGATCCCGATGCGACCGCGAGTGATGCCTCGCCGCTGCGTGCCGACGTCGTGGCGGCGGTGACCAAGGCGGTGCACGCCCGCGCGCCCGGACTGCCGATCATCCCGTCGATGAGCGCGGGCGCGACCGACAGCCTCCACTTCCGCGCCGTCGGGGTGCCCAGCTATGGCGTTGCGGGGCTGTTCTCGAAGGCGAGCGACAGCTTCGCGCACGGCCTCAACGAACGCGCGCCCGTCGCCGCGATCGCCCCGGCGCTCGCGCATTGGGACAGCCTGCTGCGGGATTTGTCGAAATAAGGTCGCGGCGGGTTCTCGACAGCGCGGTCGCGGCGGCTTTGGCGGTGATGGCCGGGGCGGCGCGCGACGCGAAGCGCGCCGGGCAGGCGACAGACCCGAATTCAAGGGGCTCGATGCTGCGGATGAACAGCCGCAGAAGCGGCTGGAAAGCTGGTGACCCCTACGGGAATCGAACCCGTGTTTCAGCCGTGAGAGGGCCGCGTCCTGACCGCTAGACGAAGGGGCCGGCTAAAAGCCTAGTGCGCTGGAGCCGATGTCAGAATTGTAGCGCGATGTCTACCTGTAACAATCGCGTCTGCGCTACTGGCAGATTTTCGCTGCCTTTCGAGCTTTCGACGTTTCAGCTTTTTTGAGCGTGACCTTTGCCGTCTTGGGTGCGTCCCCGTCGATCACATCGCGTTTCAGAACATCGTTGGTAAGGAGGACACGCACCTCATCGTCGCTCGTTTTCAGATCGAATAGCCGTTTAAACTCACGGCGAATAACGCCAACGACCGCATCGCTCTGGACAATCCCTGCAACCACATGCCGATTGAAAATTTGTGCTTGGCGATGAAATTCCTGCAAGGCGTCGGTGCTGATACTTTCGCGGCACAGCATAGCCAATTTCGCGAGGTCATCGGACGATCGTGACGACAGTGCGCCCATGTCGAAGCAATAGACTTCCTCCCAGTCTATGGGTTGCCCAAACTTGATCCGATAAACCTTCCATACAATGGCGTTTGTCAGGATGATCCATTCGATGCCCTGATGCGCGCCGTAATTCACCGCTTGGCGAAGATGGGATTCATTAAGCGTTGTTCCAGCCGACTTCACTTCTGCGAGATAATGAACCTTTCCTTCTACCCGGATAGCCAAGTCGCAAAATGTCCCGCGGATTTGCTGCTCGCTCGTTAATTCAGTATATTTGTCGTAGCCGAAGATATCGGAGAGCATGTCCTTGATAACCGTAACCGTGTCGGCTTCCGAGATGTCGCGTTCTGCGAGTTTCCGCACAATCGGTTGATATTTTCGGAGGCCTGCAACAAGCCTGTCCTGAGTGCGCTTCGCAATTTTCATGTGATTTCTTCCCCCAGTTCTCCAACCTACCCCAGACCTCATCACAGTCAAATCATTGGACGGACTTAGGGTTTGCCAAAGCGCTCCGATGACTGCCAGTTCGTTGACGTCGCCCTTTCAACGAGAAAAGGTGAGGTCGTCCTTATATAACTGATTTTACGCGAATTTTTTGCATGGATTTGATGTCGCGTATCCCCCTTGGGATACGCTTGGCGTTCGATTAGGACTTGACGCTCGGATCACACAATGCGGCATTTCAGCCTAAATATATGGAAATGCAGCATAATTCGAAATTTGGAGGCTGGCCGACAGCGGCGCATAGCAGCGCATGGAGATACAAAGCGTATCCCACCCAAAGCTCAACGATTTAGAGAAAATATCTGTATTTCAAGGGTTTACAGATGGTGACCCCTACGGGACTCGAACCCGTGTTTTCGCCGTGAAAGGGCGACGTCCTAGACCGCTAGACGAAGGGGCCGTCATCGGTGAAGCGGCGCATTAGACGGGGATGTCGCAGCGGTCAAGGATTCTGTCGGGGCGCGTTTCAATCGGCCCAGGCGGCATCCTCGAGGTGGAGCTCGGCGGCGGGGCGGCTGCCCCAATCGTCGCGCTTGGCGCGGCCCGCGAGCCACAGCTTGCGGTTCCCACGCGCATGGAGCAGCGCCTGGCCGAGTTCGGTTTCGGCGCTGCGGAAGGCGATCGCCTTGAAGCGCGCGCCGTCGTCGCCCGACACGATCAGCCGGACATGGTCGGTGCCGACCACCCCCGATTCGACGATCCGCACCGGCCCCGTCGCGACGCGCGGCGCGGGCCAGCCGGCGCCATAGGGGCCCGCGCTCTCGATCGCGTCGCACCACAGGGGATTGATCCCCTTCGGCGCGAGCACCGCGTCGATCAGCAGCGACTTGTCGCCGCTCGCGCGCTCGACGTCGGCGGCGAGGCGGTCGTTGAGGAAGGCGCCGAGCGCGTCGACCTTGTCTGCGGCGACGGTGAGCCCCGCCGCCATCGCATGGCCGCCGCCCGCGACGAGCAGCCCCGTTTCCTTCGCGGCGAGGATCGCGGCGCCGAGGTCGACGCCCGAGATCGAGCGGCCCGAACCCTTGCCGACGCCCTCTTCATCGAGCGCGATGACGATCGCGGGACGGTGGAGCTTTTCCTTGAGCCGCCCGGCGACGATGCCGATCACCCCGGGATGCCAGCCCGCGCCCGCGACGATCGCGACCGGCGCATTGGCGCACGCGGCGCTCGCCGCGATCGCCTCGTCGAGCACCGCCGCCTCGATCGCGCGCCGCTCCTCGTTGAGCCGGTTCAGTTCCTGTGCGATGTCGGCGGCTTCCTGCGGGTCCGACGTAGTGAGCAGCCGGACCCCGAGGTCGGATTTGCCGACGCGCCCGCCAGCGTTGATCCGCGGGCCGAGCGCGAAGCCCATGTCGCTCGCGCTCGGCGGCTTGGTCAGCCGCGCCGCGTCCATCAGCGCCGCGAGGCCGATGTTGCCGCGCCGCGCCATCACCTTCAGCCCCTGCGTCACCAGCGCGCGGTTGAACCCGGTCAGCCGCGCGACGTCGGCGACGGTGCCCAGCGCGACGAGGTCGAGCAGTTCGATCAGCGCCGGCTCGGCGCGCTGGCCGAAAAAGCCCCGCGCGCGCAGGGTGCGGAGCAGCGCCGCGCCGAGCAGGAAAGCCACCCCGACCGCGGCGAGATTGCCGTGGATCGCCGCGTCCGCCGCCTCGTCGAGCCGGTTGGGGTTCACCACCGCGAACGCCTCGGGCAGCGTCGTCGCGCATTGGTGATGGTCGACGACGATCACCTCGACTCCCGCCGCCTTGGCTTCGGCGATCGCGTCGAACGCCTGCGCGCCGCAATCGACCGTGACGACCAGCTTCGATCCCGCCTCGCCGATCCGGACCAGCGCCGCGCCCGAGGGGCCATAGCCCTCCATCAGCCGGTCGGGGATATAGGCGCCGACCGGCACGTCGAGCGCGCGCAGCAGGCGGACGAGCAGTGCCGCTGAGGTCGCGCCGTCGACGTCGTAGTCGCCGAAGATCGTCACCGCCTCGCGCGCCTCGACCGCGTCGGCGATCCGCGCGGCGGCGGCATCCATATCGCGGAACAGCGCGGGGTCGGGCATGAAGCCGCGCAAGGTCGGCAGGCGCTGGCGCTCGATATCGTCGCGCGCCACCCCGCGCGCGAGCAGCAGCTGGGTCACCAGATCGTCGGGGGCAAGACCTTCGCTGCCCATGTCGGCGCTGGCGCGGCGCCAGTGCCACGGCTGGCCGAGGATCGAGTGGTCGATGCCCAAAGCCAGGCTGCTCGCTACGCCGCTCATGCGCGGCTCCGTGCGGCCAGAATGCGCGTGCGCAGCGCTTGCGCGGTGGCCAGCGGGATCGCCGGAATCTCGTGGCTGCCCAGCGCGCTGCCGCCGGGCACCCCGAAGACGAGCGTCGCGAGGCCGAGCGGGCGGAGGATGAAGTCGGTCCGGAGGTCGACGCTCTGTACCGAAGCGTGGGGGAGCAATGTCGTCTTGGGCTTGAGCCAGCCGCGGCGGATCGCGACCATGTCGGGCAGGTCGGTCCAGCTATGGAAGCGCGCGCTGAAGAGGGTGACGGCCGCGATCAGCGCGCCGGCGGCGATGCCGATTCCACCAAGCGGCTGGCCGAGCAGCATCGCGATTGCCCCGCCTGCCGCGGCGCACAAGGCGCCGAAGAGGCCGCCGGCCGCGATGACGCGGTGGCTATGTTCCCAGGGCTGAGACGCATCGGGCCGCTCAATCGCGATCTCGGCGAGCACCGGGTCGATCTCGGCGAGATGGCCGAAGGGGACGACCTGATGGTCCTTCTCCTTCTCGCCGTCGCTGGCGAGGCTCTGCAGGCGCAGTTCGTGCCAGTCGAAGCGTTTCCTGAGCCAGCCGGTGACGAGGATCGCCGCCTGCACGCGGCGCACCGGCAGCGCGACGTCGGTACGCGTCGTCAGCCCGCGCGTCCGGCGGAGCGCGCGCGGCTCGCGGGTCAGGCGGAAATCCCAATTGGCGACGAACATCAGCAGGACCCCGCTCGCGAAGCCGATGAAGAGCAGCGACAGCGCCGCGCCCAGCCCGGCGACCCAGCGGTGCGCGACGATCCATTGCTCAAGGCCGTAGCGCTCGGCAAGGTCGAACCAGTCGACGGGATTGAAGATGTTGAAATCGAAGGGCAGCAGATTGTCGAAGAGCTGCATGCCCGCGCCGACCACGGCGAGCGCGGCGAGCGAGAAGTTGAACAGTCCGGCGATCAGAAGCCGCTGCGGCGACATCGCAAAGAGCAGCCGGTCCTCGGTCACCGCGGGCGCCATGGTCTCCGCGTCTCCGTTCGCTGACGGCGTCGCGGCGGCGGGAACCGTGTCGCCGCGATGCGCGCGGATCGTCGTGCGGAGCGCCTGCGCCGCGTCGAGCCCGATCGCGTCGAGCCGCGCCTCGTCCTTCTTGCCGCCCCCCGCGCCGGTTTCGAAGCCGACCGTGGCGATGCCGAGCGCGCGCTGGATCAGCCCCTGTTCGATGCCGACGTCCTGAATGCGGTCGAAGGGGATGGTACGGTGCTGGCGCGACAGCACGCCACTCTCGATCACGATCTCGTCGGTGCCGACATGGAAGCGGAAGCGGAGCCACGCGAGCCAGGCGACGACGAGCGAGATCAGCAGGAAGGCGCCGAGCGCCGGCAGCACATAGATCCATTTGCCCGCGATCCCGATCGCCGCGAGCGCGGGCAGGAAATTGACCGTGCGCGGCCCGAGCCTGATGATCGCGAGCGCGAGCGTCGCGGGGTGCAGCCGCTGCCACCCGGCGCTTTCGGGCGCGGCGTCGGACGAAAGGGCGGCGGCGCCGTCGCTCATGCGAAGTCGGTCTGGATGTGGCGGCGGATCGTCTCGCGCATCGCGGCGGCGAGGTCGGCGCGGAGGCCCGGCAGCGTCACCGTGCTGTTGTGGGTGCCCGAGGTATGGACGACGAGGTGCGACAGGCCGAACCAGCGCTCGACCGGTCCCTGGCCGACATCGATATGCTGGACGCGTACGAAGGGAACGATCGTGTCGGTCCGGAACAGCCAGCCGCGCGCGACGCGAAGCTGGCCCTCGCCGATCTTGAATCCCCAGCGCTGCGCGCGCCGCGCCGGAAAGGTCACGACCGCGATCACCCCGAGCAGCCATGCGAGCACGGTCAGCAGGCCGTACGGCCCGCCGACCTCGCGCACGACCAGCATGTCGAGCACGGTCGCGCCGATCGCGATCGGCAGCATGTTGAACAGCGTCGTGACACGCAGCACATGGCTGAAGGCGGGATCGACCGAATCGAGCCCCTCGGCGGCGTTGAGCGCGTGGGCGTCGAAGGGATCGACGGGGTGAGCGGCGACGGTCTCGGTCATCCCCCCTCGATAGTCCGACGGGCCCCTAAGGCACAACTATATTGAAGCGCGGGTCGGCGCGCGGGTGGAGCGCGAACCACGACAGGAACGCCGCGCGGTCGCCGTCGATGCGGATCGCGCCCGACTGCATCAGCGCGGGGAATTGCGCCTGCCCCAGCATGACGTCGTCGAGCGTCCCCCGGTCGATCGTGATCGTCGCCGTCGGCGCCGCGTCGGTGACGCCGTAGCGCGGGAACTCCACCCCGCCCTCGACGACGACCGCGACCGCTTCCTTGCTGTCGGGCAGCACGAACTGGAAGACGCCCTTCAGCGCCGATCCCTGGGCGGCGTCGAAGCGCGTCGCGAGCGCGTCGAAGAAGACCGACGTCGGGATCGCGCTCACGAAGCTGCGGCTCTGCCCGTTGCTCGTCGATGCGGCGACCTCGGTGCCGCGCAGGCTGGCGGCGGCGGCGAGATAATAGTTGCGCCACGCCCCCGATTCGGCCTGATAGCCGAGCTGGTCATAGGCCGAGGCGAGAGCGCTCCGCGCCGCCTGATTGGCGGGCTCGGCGAAGACGAGCTTGTTCAAGAGCTCGGCCGCCCAGCGATAGTCGCCCGCCGCGACCGCCGCCTTGCCGGCGGCGAGCAGCTTGTCGGCACCGCCCGCGAGCGCGACATATTTGGGCGCCGACTGTTCGGGCGGCAGCGGGTTGAAATTGGCCGGATTGCCGTCCCACCAGCCGAAATAGCGCTGATAGGTCGCCTTCATGTCGTGGTTGAGTGTGCCATAATAGCCGCGGGTCGAGAAATCCGCCGCCTGCACCGGCGCTTCCGCCGTCTGGTCGGCGAGCTCGTGCAGCGTCGCGCCGCGGTTGGCGAGGAACAGCGTGCGGTCGTGGACGTAACGATAGGCGTCGCGCTGGCGCGTCAACAGCGTGCTCACCTCGTCCGCGCCCCAGGTCGGCCAATGGTGCGATCCCATCGCGACCTCGGCCTCGCCGCCCCATTTCAGCAGCATCGCGTCGATCACCTTCGACCAGTGCAGCGCGTCGCGCACCTGCGCCCCGCGCAGCGTCAATATGTTGTGGAGATTGTGGGTGACGACCTCGGTCGTGTGCAGCGCCTTGTAGGCGGGGATGTAGAAGACCATCTCCGCCGGCGCCTCGGTGCCGCCCGCGTCGAGGAAATCGAACGCGAGCCCGTCGATGGTCAGCGTCGCGCCCTTGGCGGGCACCGTCTCGGTCGGCTCCATATAGCCGATCGTCCCCGACGACAGCTTGGGCCCCAGCCCGGTGTCGACCTGTCCCGTCGGCCCCGGCGCGAGAATCGCCCCGAACATGTAGAGCGCGCGCCGACCCATCGCGCCGCCCGCGAGGACATTCTCCGCGGTCGCTTCCTCGGAGAAGCCGTGCGGGGCGATGATGCGGATCTTCTCCTTCGCGACCTGTTCGGGGGTGACGATGCCGCCGACGCCGCCGAAATGGTCGCTGTGACTGTGGCTGAAGATCACCGCCCTGATCGGCCGCTTCCCCGATTTCGCTTCGACCGTATCGGCGAACAATTTCCAGCCCGCCGCCGCGGCCTCCTCGGACAGCAGCGGGTCGACGACGATCCAGCCGGTCTCGCCGCGGATGATCGTCATCACCGAAATATCATAGCCGCGGACCTGCCAGATCTTGTCCGGCACCACTTCGAACAGGCCGTGGATCGCGTTGAGCCGCGCCTGCCGCCACAGCGACGGATTGACCGTGTCGGGCGCCTTTTCGGCGTTCAGAAAGGCATAGGCGCGGCGGTCCCATACGATCCCGCCGTCCTTGCCGGTGATCAGCCCATCGGCGATCTCGGCGATCTTGCCGCGCGAGGCGTTCTCGAAATCTTTCGGGTCGTCGAGCGGCAGCCGTTTCGCAAGCTCGGCCTGCGCCGCGCGCGTCGCGTCGCTCGCCGCATCTTGCGCCGCGACGCCCGGCGCCATCAGCAGCATCGGAAGCGCCATCGCCATCCACGCCTGTTTCATCGCATTCCCTCCCTGTTTTCGATTGGCTTGCGCGCCGCGCCGCGGCTTGGCAAGCCGGCAGTATAGGGAATGGCGTGGTGGCAGACTGCAAACTTCTTATCATTTGGCACAGCCGCACCGGCGGCAGCCGCGCGCTCGCCCGAGCCGCCGCCGAGGG
Organism: Sphingopyxis sp. NJF-3; assembly: GCF_053514865.1. Taxonomy (NCBI): domain Bacteria; kingdom Pseudomonadati; phylum Pseudomonadota; class Alphaproteobacteria; order Sphingomonadales; family Sphingopyxidaceae; genus Sphingopyxis; species Sphingopyxis sp. NJF-3. The sequence goes on along the minus strand of NZ_CM130726.1, from coordinate 3,427,663 downwards.
TGCGGGCGCGTCGGGAACGCTGATCGCGGCCGATACCGCGACGCCCGCCGACCTCCTTTCCGCGCAGGGCTATCTCTTCGTCGGTCCCGAAAATCTCGCCGCGCTGTCGGGCGCGATGAAGGAGATGTTCGACCGCTGCTATTATCCGTGCCTCGGGCGGATCGAGGGGCGCGCCTATGCGACGATCATCTGTGCGGGGTCCGACGGCGAGAACGCGCAGCGCCAGCTCGACCGCATCGCGACCGGCTGGCGGCTGCGACGCGTCGCCGGCCCGGTGATCGTGAACACCGCCGCGCAGACCCCCGAGGCGATCCTCGCGCCCAAGGCGATCCCCGCGGACCGGCTTGCCGAGGCGCGCGACCTAGGCGCGGCGCTCGCCGAAGGGCTGGCGGCGGGGATTTTCTGAGGCGGCGGCATTGGGGTGGGGAGAGCGGACGTTCAGATCCTCCCCACTTGTGGGGAGGTGGCAGCCCCGCAGGGGCTGACGGAGGGGGTTCGCGTCCTTACGCGACGTCGCTTCAGGCCGCCCGCCCCCTCCACCGCCTTCGGCGGTCCCCCTCCCCGCAAAGCGGGGAGGATTTGATTGGCCGATACCGGCCGTTTCCCACTTCCTATTTCGCCGCCGCGCGCCGCGCCTTCAGCGTTGCGGGGTCGGGAATCGCGGGGGACAGCGCCGCGATCACCGCGTCGGCGTCGAGATAGAGCGACGCCGGCATGGTCTCGTCGCCGAGGCTGCCCGCGCGCACAACCGCAGCGAGATATTTGTCGAACAGCGGTGCGAAGGTGAAGCCCTGCCTGCCCTGCGCCTTCGCGTCGAGCGCCGCGTGGAGCATCATCGAATCATAGGCGACGTCTGCCTGCACGCCATAGAGGAAGGCGATCTTGGTCCCCGGCTCGAGCGTGTCGTCGGTCTTCAGCTTGATGAATATCCTCGACTTGTCGGTGCGCCACACCAATTTCGACTGCGCCTCGAACGCCGAGGCGGCGACATAGGGCTCGATCAGCTGGAACAGCGTCTTGTTGTCGCTGTCCTTTGCGGTCAGCTCGGCACGCGCGGCGGTCGCGCGCTCGGCCCACATCGCATCGGCGGGCTGAGCGAGCTGGGCGACGCGATCGGCCGCCGGCGCATCGGCGTAGAGCAGGCGGTTCGCCGCCATCACCGCGCCGAACGACGGGGCGAGCCAGCGCGACCGCGCGGTGAACTGGCGCCGCGCCGCCTCGCGCTTGCCGTCCTTCGCGAGCAGCAGCACCTCATAGAGGTCGAGCACCTCGGTGGTCTGCAGCCGGACGTCCATCGCCTCGGGCTTGCCTTCGCCGACGCGGGCGTCGTCGATGCTCCGCGCCTGCTTCGCCGCGGCGGCGGCGGCATCCCAGTCGCCGGCGAGCGCCTCGGATAGCGCGAGCTGCGCTACCGCGAGTGTGCTCGGGCGGAGCGGCTGGCCCTCCCTGGTCCTGCCGATGCTCTGGAACCGCACCAGATCAGCGCGCATCCGCGCCGCCTCGCCATAACGGCCGATCTCTTCGAGCCGGTCGGCGGCGAGATCGGTCATTCCGGGCGCGAGCCGCGCCACCGCCTGGACGTGCGCGATGTCGGCGTCGCTGCCGAGCGGCGCGAGCTTCGCATAGTCCTGCATCGAAATCAGCGGCAACAGCGAGAAGCGATGTGCGTCGGTGGCGGCGAGCGCGACGCGCATCGCGTCGGGCACGCGGTCCTGCCGGACGAGGATCGCGGCCTCGACCTGGTCGAACGACAGTCCCATCGACCGGTTGAAATAGGGGTCGGCGGTAAGCTGCGCGGCGTCGGCCTCGGCGCGCGCCTTGGCGACGTCGATGCTCGCTGCGGCGTAATCCTTCGTCTCGATCCGATGCACCGCGCGCGCGAGGATCAGCGGGATGCGGCGGCGCGGATTGCCTTCGGCCTTCTCGCCTTCCAGAATTCCGCTGCACGCCGCGACGCCGTCGGCGCCCAACTTGCGCTTGCTCACGTCGGCCGATTCGGGCGGCGGCGCGAACAGCCCGAGCAGCGTGACGGCGCCGAGCAGGCGCGCGGCCGATTCCCCCGCGGTCATATTGTTCGGATTGCCGTCGCACTGGAGATAGAGCGAGCCCTCCTCCTTCTTGGCCGCGGCTTGCGCCTCGGCAGCCGGCGCGACGGCAGGCACCAGCATCGCCGCCATCGCGGCGGCGGCGAACATGCGATTCTTCATTCCCCCCAAAACCCCCTGTTTCGAACCCCGCCCCGGTGTTCCGTTCGGCGGAGATGCCCGATGCGGAGGCGGCTGTCGAGGGGGCTTCGAAGGAGGTGGATCAGACGATCCGGTGCTCGCCCTTGACCCAGCGCACCGTACCCGACGAGGCGCGCATGACGACGCTTTCGGTGGTCAGAATGCCGCCGCGGCGATGCTTGACGCCGCGCAGCAGCGACCCGTCGGTGACGCCGGTCGCGGCGAAGATCACGTCACCCCTGGCGAGATCGCCGAGGTCGTAGACGCGGTCGAGATTCTCGATCCCCCACTTCTTCGCGCGCAGCCGCTCGTCGTCGTTACGGAATAGCAGGCGGCCCTTGAACTGGCCGCCGACGCAGCGCAGCGCCGCCGCGGCGAGCACGCCCTCGGGCGCGCCGCCCGACCCCATATAGATGTCGATATTGGTTTCGGGGTTGGTCGTCGCGATCACCCCGGCGACGTCGCCGTCGGGGATCAGCGCGACGCCGCAGCCGATCGCGCGCAATTCGCTGATGATCGCCTCGTGGCGCGGGCGGTCTAGGACGCAGACGATGATGTCCTGCGGCGACACCCCCTTCTCGCGCGCGACCGCCTCGACATTCTCGCGCACGCTGTTGTCGAAGTTGACGATGTCGGGCGAAAAGCCGGGGCCGACCGCCAGCTTGTCCATATAGACGTCGGGGGCATTGAGCAGGCAGCCCTCCTCGGCGATCGCGAGCACCGCGAGCGCGTTGGGGCCGGCCTTGGCGGTGATCGTCGTGCCTTCGAGCGGGTCGACCGCGATGTCGATCTTCGGCCCCTTGTCGGGCGCGTTGCCGACCTTCTCGCCGATATAGAGCATCGGCGCCTCGTCGCGCTCGCCCTCGCCGATGACGATCGTGCCGTCCATATAGAGGGTGTTGAAGGCATCGCGCATCGCCTCGACCGCGGCGGCGTCGGCGGCCTTTTCGTCGCCGCGTCCGATCAGCCTGGCGGCGGCGATCGCCGCGGCTTCGGTGACGCGCACCATTTCGAGCACGAGCACCCGGTCGAGGTTGCTGCCGCTGCTGTTCGTCATCCGATGATCTCCATATTCCCTGTTGTCTTGTCGCGCCGGTCGGGCATGGTGCGCGCCATATGGCCCGCCGCCGCGCTTGTCGAGAATGCTTCGCCCGATTCGGCGCCGCTTTCGCCGCGCTGTGCGTCGCGGGAATGACAGCGCCGCACGCCGCGGCGCAGACCGCCGAGGGCCCGGTGGCCGACGCCGATACCGCGATCGCCCATACGAAGACGCTGGTCGACCCGATCAGGCGCTGCGAGCCCGCGGACGGCGACGAGATCGTCGTGTGCGGCAGCGACACCGAACGCTACCGGCTGCCTCCCGAACTGCGCGCGATCGCGAACGAGGGCCGCGAAGCGCCGCCGAAGCTGCCGCGCGCCGAAGCCAAGGCGATGAGTCTCGACCGGCTGCCCTATAATTGGATTTCGATCGGCGGCCGCTACCCGCCCGGCCCCGAATATAATGCGCTCTACGAAATGGCGAAGCGCGCGACCGATCCCGAAACCGGCGAACCCGCCGCGCCGGAGGAGGAGCCCTAGGTAAAGACTTCGGCTGCGACGTGCAGCTGCGCGGCGCGATGGAGGCCTGCCGGGATGAGGATCTGGCCGAGGGAAAGCGCAGGGTAACAGGGGGACGCCGGCGATGGCAAGCGGGTCAGAGCGCTAGGATCGGCATGTGCATCGGCTCGCCCACGACATGGTCCGACGCGGCGAGCGCGGCGAGCGCGGCGTGGATCGCGCGCGCGGGGCCTTCGTGGGTGACGAGCGCGATCACGACGCCGCCGCCCGCTTCGTCGCCGCGCTGGATGAAGCTTTCGATCGACACCCCCGCGTCGCGCATCGCCGCCGCGATCTCGGCGAGCACGCCGATGCGGTCCTCGACGACCAGCCGGACATAATGCTTGCCGACCCGCGCCCCCGCGTCGGCGGCGGGCGCCTGGTCGAGCGCGTCGACGGGCATCGCGAAGGCGGGGCCATATTCGTCGCGCGCGATGTCGATGATGTCGGCGACGATCGCCGACGCCGTCGGCCCAGCGCCCGCGCCCGCGCCCTCGAAGAAAAGGCGGCCGACGAAATTGCCTTCGGCGACGACGGCGTTCAAGGCGCCGGGAACATAGGCGAGCGGATGATCGGCGGGGACGAGGCAGGGCTGGACATGCTGATAGAGCGCGCCGCCGTTCGCCGGATCGCGCTCGGCCATGCCGATCAGGCGGACGCGGTGGCCCAGCGCCTCGGCCTCGCGGATGTCGGCGGCGATCAGGCCGCGGATGCCGGTCGCCGCGACCGCGTCGATGTCGAGCCGGGTCCCGAAGCAGAGCGCGGCGAGGATCGACAGCTTATGGGCGGCGTCGATGCCGTCGACGTCGAAGGTCGGGTCGGCCTCGGCATAGCCCTCGGCCTGCGCCGCGGCGAGCGCGTCGGCGAAGCTCGCGCGCTCGCGTTCCATCAGGGTCAGGATGTAATTGCAGGTGCCGTTGAGGATGCCGTAGACGCGCGCGATCTCGTTCGCCGAGGCGCCCTCGCGGATCGCCTTGATCACCGGGATGCCGCCCGCGACCGCGGCCTCATATTTGAGCGGCGTGTCCTTCTCCTCGGCGAGGCGGGCGAGGCCCAGCCCGTGGTGCGCGATCATCGCTTTGTTCGCGGTCACCAGCGCCTTGCCCGCGCCGAGCGCCTGCCGCGCGAGAGTCAGCGCCGGGCCGTCGGCGCCGCCGACCATCTCGACGACGACGTCGACATCGTCCGCCGCGACCAGCGCGCCCATATCGTCTTCCCAGCGATAGGCCGACAGGTCGACGCCGCGGTCCTTGTGCCGGTCGCGCGCCGAGAGGGCGACGATCTCGATCGGCCGGCCGGCGCGGCGCGCGATCAGCTCGCGATTCGCCTCGAGCAGCCGCACGACCCCGCTGCCGACGACGCCGATCCCGGCGAGCGCGACGCGCAGCGGGGGGCGGGAAGCGTTGGGGACGGGATGGGGCGACATGCGGGCACTCCGTATACTATATACTATAGAAGGCGCGGGCCATCGCCCGCCGAGTGCCAGCGCCCTATCCGCTTTTCGTCGCGATACAAGCCCGGCGCGGCTTCGGCGGGGCCAAGCCAGGCTTTACCGTCACCCCTTCGGCGGCGTCCGCGTCCGCGTGCAGTCGCCGAGCGCGCCGAGCACGACGGCATAGTCCGAAGCCGCCTTCCGGCGGTCCTCGGCGGGCGTGCCCGCGAGCTTGGAGAGCGGCAGGGTACGGGGCAGGCCGCAGGCGAGCCGATACCAGGCGAGCGTGCCCCGCTTCGGGACCCCGGCGCCCTCGACGATCTCGCCGAAGGCGGCGGCCCAACTGCGCGACCCGTCGGCGCGGGTGGTGATGATGAGCGACACAGGTTCGCCGGTCGCGGTGTTGAGGAACAATTGCGTCTCGCCCTCGCCGGGAAGCGTGCCCGAAACGTGAAAGCCGTTGGCGATGCCGGTCACTCTCGGCGGCGCGCCGGGCTTGACCAGCTCGGTCAGGATCGCGCGGAGTTGCGCCTCGGTCGCCGGGTCCCAGCCGAGCTGGGCGTCGGGGGCGACAAGCTGCACGCTGCTCGTGCTCGCGCCGCCGGAGGCTCCGGCTGCGACGGGACGAGCGAAGAGCAGGACGGGCTGCTTGCGCTTGAGCTTCGCCGGCTTCCCGTTGGCGCCGAGCGGCAGGTCGACGAGATAGGAGATGCGCTTCGCGAGCGGTCCCGAGCCGCGAATCAGGCTGGCAACCTCGGCCTCGACATAGAATCGGGCGTGGCCCGGAGCGAGCCCCGGCGCGCGTTCGGGCTTCAGGACCGTGCTGTCGGCGATGCGCGCCTGCAGCACCATGGGAGCGATGGACGCAAGATCGGCGAGGTCGGCGTAGCTGTAGGGGCTGGCCGCCCCCGCGTCGGCCGGGGCGGCGGTCTGCATCGCTGAAACCCCGGAGTTTCCGATGGTTAGGACGCTAAGGCTGGCCAGGGCGGCGGGGAGGAGCAGGCGTGTCATCGCATCTCTTTCTGTCGTCGTCGACGCGCGTTTCGGCGTCGAAGCCCCATCATGGGGCAGGGCACATTAACCGCTGATAAAGGGTTTGCGAACTTGCCGCCACCGCGATAGGACGTGCGGCGAAGCGCCCGGAAAAACAAAATAACCGGAAGCTGACCGCCGGGTCCCGCGGAACGCATCGGAAATCATCCGGGCACATGTGGCAACCGAACCGGGCGGTATGGATTGGTGTCAGGATGATCTAGCAAGGAGCGTCGTCCCTGAATGGCTTATGGTGATAATGTCGACCCTAAAAATAGGGTAGTGGCGATTGTCTTGGTCGGTCTGTTTACTGCTGTTCTGGGCTATGGCCTGGTCAACGGCCTGAATATCAGTATCGTCAAGAAAATCGCCGAAAAACTGGATGTGGTGGATGTCGAAGAGCCACCGCCGCCTGAGGAACCGCCGCCGCCGCCGCCGCCGGACAACAAGTTGCCGCCGCCGCCGCCGGTCGTGACGCCGCCGTCGGTGATTCCGCCGCCGGTGACCACGAACACGGTTCAGTCGGTGCCGACGCCGCCGCCGACGCCGCCGGCGCCGGTCTATATTCCGCCGGCCCCCCCGGCGCCGCCCGCCGTCAACAAGTCGGCCCCCGCGAAGCCCAAGGGCTCGCCCGGCCGCTGGGTGACCGACGACGACTATCCGGCGCGCGCAAAGCGTGAAGAGCGTGCGGGAACCACCGGGTTCCGCCTGACGGTCGGCGCTGACGGCCGCCCGACGGATTGTTCGATTACCTCTTCCAGCGGTCATGCCGACCTCGACGAGACCGCGTGCCGCCTGATGATGCGTCGCGCCCGGTTCTCGGCGCCTCTGGACCGCGAGGGCAATCCCACCACGGGATCCTGGTCGAGCCGGTTCACCTGGAAGCTCAACAACTAGGGCCGCGTCCCGGCCCATGCTGCAATTTCAAGACTTTGACTTTTTTGAGAGGGAATAACCTATATGTTTAATCTGATCGCAAATGCCGCTGCTGCGGCGGGCAGCCACGAAGCCGGGCTGACCCTCATGCCGGCTTCGATGTGCGTGAAGAGCGAGGGCGAAAACCCCTACGGCCTCATTCCCGCGCTGTGCGAAGGCGGCATCGTCTCGCAGATCACCTTCCTGGTGCTGCTGATCATGTTCGTCGGTACGCTCTACATCCTGTTCACCAAGCTGTTCGAGCAGAACAAGGTCATCAGCCAGAGCAAGGCGGTGGACGCCAATTTCTGGCGCGCGCCGACGCTCGCCGACGGCGCCGCGAAGCTCGAAAAGAACAGCGCCTATCGCCAGGTCGTCGAAGACGGTCTGCGCGCCAGCGAAGAGCATAACAAGCTGACCGACCCCGTCGAAGCGCACGACTGGATGCACGGTACGCTCGAGCGGTCGCAGAACCATATCAACTCGAAGCTCAACTCGGGCCTCGCCTTCCTCGCGACCGTGGGTTCGACCGCGCCGTTCGTCGGCCTGTTCGGTACCGTTATCGGTATTCTGCGCGCCCTCGTGAAGATCGGTGCCTCGGGCCAGGCGTCGATCGACACCGTCGCGGGTCCGGTCGGTGAAGCGCTGATCATGACCGCCATCGGTCTGATCGTGGCGGTTCCCGCGGTGCTCGCGTTCAACTGGCTGCAGAGCCGCAACAAGTCGATTGCGCGTCGCCTGTCGACCTTCTCGAACGACGTTCTCGGTTCGATCATGTCGAACGGCCAGGTGAAGCCGGCCGTCGTCGCCGCCAAGCCGGCCGCCCCGGCCGCGGCGCCGAAGAAGGCCTGATTTTTCGGATACCCGCTCCTGCCGCGAGCCGGCGGGGCGGGGTCCGGGGACGGCGCGGCCCGCATTGCGGTCCGCGCCGGGCCATGACAGAAATTTTGTGACAGGATGCTAATCCTATGGCGATGAGTGTAGGCGATAAGGGCGAAGATGCCCCGATGTCCGACATCAACACGACTCCGCTCGTGGACATTATGCTGGTGCTGCTCATCATCTTCCTCATCACGGTCCCCGTGGTGCTGGAGACGGTGAACCTCAAGCTGCCTTCGGTGGTCTTCGAACCGACGACGACCAAGCCCGAGAATGTGAATCTCTCGGTGCGCTCGGCGGATACTGACGGCGATGGCGAGCCCAATCCCGAAAGCACGGCGTGCGAAGTCTATTGGGGCCAGACGCCGGTCGATTCGCGTCAGCTGCTCGAAAAGGGGCAGAAGAAGCTCGAGGATCTCCTCGCGGAGATCGGCGGTCCGCAGAATATCACCGAAGACAATTTCCCCGAAGTGCATATCCGCGGCGACATCAACACGCCGTACCAGTGCATCGGCGGGGTGATCTATACGATGCAATATGCCGGCTTCCAGAAGATCGGGTTCATTTCCGAGCCTGCGCCTGGTTCGGGCACGCTGGGCCGCCTGTAAGGGCGTAGGTCCGCTCAGTTATGAAGGAATAATCCTATGTCCATGGCCGTTGGCGATCGGGACGAAAATGAACCGATGATGGAAATGAACACGACGCCGCTGATCGACGTCATGCTCGTGCTCCTCATCATGTTCATCATCACCATCCCGGTCCAGACCCACGCGGTGAAGATCGACCTGCCTGTCCCGACGGACAATCAGAACAATGTCGATCCCCAGAAGAACAAGGTGATGATCGACGCCGCCGGCGTGATCAGCTGGAACGGCACCGCGATCGACCTCGCGCAGCTCGCGCAATATCTGGAAGAGACCAAGGCGTTGCCGGTCGAACCCGAATTGCAAGTGCAGCCCGATCCGTACGCGCGCTATTACATCGTCGACAATGTCATGGCGGTGATCAAGCGCAGCGGCGTCGGCAAGCTGGGCTTCGTCGGGAACGAACAATACGCCCGCGTTTTCTGATCATCGATCCTTAACGCGATTGTCGGAAAGGGCCGCGAAGCAATTCGCGGCCCTTTTCCATTGGGCCATTTGTCCCTAAGGACACGCCGCCGCCACGCGCGGCGCAAACAGAAGGTGCGCCATGAAAATCGCCATGATCGGAACCGGTTACGTTGGCCTGGTGTCGGGGGCCTGCTTCTCCGATTTCGGGCATGACGTGGTGTGCGTCGACAAGGACGCCGGCAAGATCGAGGCCCTCGATGCGGGGCGGATGCCGATCTACGAGCCGGGGCTCGACGCGCTGGTCGCGGCGAACGTCGCGGCGGCGCGGCTGTCCTTCACCACCGAGCTCGCGCCCGCGGTCGCGCAGGCCGACGCGGTGTTCATCGCGGTCGGCACGCCCTCGCGGCGGGGCGACGGCCACGCCGACCTTTCCTATGTCTTCGGCGCCGCCGAGGAGCTCGCGGCGACGCTGACGCATGACTGCGTGATCGTCACCAAGTCGACGGTGCCGGTGGGGACGGGCGACGAGGTCGAGCGCATCCTGCGCGAGCAGGCGCCGGCGCGCAGCCACAGCGTCGCATCGAACCCCGAATTCCTGCGCGAGGGTGCGGCGATCGGCGACTTCAAGCGCCCCGACCGCATCGTCATCGGCGCCGAGGATGCACGCGGCGAGGCGGTTCTGCGCGAAATCTACCGCCCGCTCTTCCTCAACGAGGCGCCGATCCTCGTCACCCGCCGCCGCACGGCGGAGATGATCAAATATGCCGCCAACGCCTTCCTCGCGACGAAGATCACCTTCATCAACGAGGTCGCCGACCTCTGCGAGGCGGTGGGCGCTGATGTTCAGGATGTGGCGCGCGGCATCGGGCTCGACAACCGGATCGGCGCGAAATTCCTCCACGCCGGCCCCGGCTATGGTGGCAGCTGCTTCCCCAAGGACACGCTCGCGCTTCTGAAGACCGCGCAGGACAATGACGTGCCGCTGCGCCTCGTCGAAGCGACGGTCCAGGCGAACGACCTTCGGAAACGCGCGATGGGGCGCAAGATCGTGACCGCGATGGGTGGCAGCGCGCGCGGCAAGACCGTCGCGCTGCTCGGCCTGACCTTCAAGCCGAACACCGACGACATGCGCGATTCGCCCAGCCTCGCGATCGTCCAGACGCTGCTCGACGCCGGCGCGCGGGTCACCGCCTACGACCCCGAGGGCATGGCGATCGCGGCGCCTATGATGCCCGATGTGGAGATGAAGGACAGCGCCTATGCCGCCGCCGAAGGTGCAGATGCGGTCGCGATCGTTACCGAATGGGACGCCTTCCGCGCCCTCGACCTCGCGCGCCTCGGCGCGACCATGACCGGCAAGTTGCTCGTCGACCTGCGCAACATCTATCGCCGCGACGAGGTCGCACGCCATGGTTTCAAACACATCGCTATTGGAACCAGCGACGAATAGGGGCATCATCGCCCCGACGGATTCGCCGCCGGACGGCCGGTCCAGCCGATAACGGCCAGCAGAAAACGGGGAGCAAGGTGATGACGATCGGTTCGAAACAGCTGGCGGGCATCGCCGCCGCCACGCTCGGCGCGCTGGCGCTTACCGGATGCGCGACGATAGGCGGCGGCAAGGAAAAGCTGCCCGTGCCCGACGCGACCGCGCAGCTCCACGATGCGCGCGGCGCCGATCGCGGCCGCGTCGACATCTTCAAGGACGGCAGCGGCCTTCGGATCGAGGTGATCGCGCGCGGGTTCGAAGCCGGCACCTATGGCATGCACGTCCATGCGGTCGGGCAGTGCACCCCGCCCGGCTTCACCAGCGCGGGGCCGCACTGGAATCCGACCGGCGCGCAGCACGGCCGCGACAATCCGATGGGCGCGCACCACGGCGACCTGCCGAATCTGGTGATCGAACCCGACACGATCGGCCGTGCGTCGCTCCACCTCGTCGGTACGCCGCTGTCGGGAGAGAATGGCATCCTCGATGCTGACGGCGCCGCCTTCGTGATCCACGCCGGACCCGACGACATGCGCACCGACCCCAGCGGCAACAGCGGCGCGCGTGTCGCTTGCGGGGTCATCGGGACTCCCGCCGGCGCGTGATAGATGCGCGCGCCCGCTTTCGCGGGCGGGCGCGGCTATCCTTCCGAAATCACACCGGCTCGCCCGCGTTCCGCGCGCGCTCGATGACGTTCGCCGCCGCAGCGGGGACGGTGCGATAGGCGATGACGAGGGCGATCAGGCCGAGGGGAACGATCGCCAGCGTCGACAGCACGCCGGTCGACAGGCTGCCGCTCATCGCCGACACCTGCCCCGCCATATAGGGGCCGAGCGCGAGCCCGACGAGCGTGGTCGCGAGGAAGAAGGTCGCGGTCGCGGTGCCGCGCATCCGCGGCAGCACCAGATCCTGCGTCGTCGCCGCCGCGGCGCCGAGCGCGCTCGACGCGAGCAGCCCCGCGAGCGAGGCGAAGGCGGTGAAGCGGATGAAGTCGCCGCTCCCGGGTTCGGACTTGGTCGTGAAGGCGATGATGATCGGCGCGATCGGCGCGAGCAGTCCGAACGCCACGACCAGAATCCGCCCAGCCTCGTTGCGCATGCGCAGCCAGTCGGACATCCGCCCGCCGAGAATCACGCCCAGGAAGCCCGCGAGCGCGCCGAAGCCGCCGACCCAGAAACCGACCGTCCCCGCGTCCTCGCCCAGCACCTCGAGCGCATAGACCGGCGCGAAGGCGCTCGATGCGTAGGACATGAAGGCGACGGTCCCATAGCCGAGGATCGTCGCGAGAAAGGCCTTCGACCCCCAGATCAGGTGGAAGGTCGGGCCGTCGCGGTTGCGGAGCGAGCTCGCCCACGAGAAAATGGCGTAATAGCCGAACGCGATGCACCACCATTGCAGCTGCGCGCCGGTGACCGCGATCATCGCCAGCGCGCCGATCGCCAGCAGCGCCGCCGCGGCGAGATTGGCCGCGAGCGCGCGCGGCCCGCGCGACAGGGCGGAGAGGAGGGTGAAGGGCGGGATGATCGCGTAAAGCTCTTCGAAAAAGCCCTTGAACGGCGTCGGCGAGGGCGGGGTCGGGATGCCGTCGACGAGGCCGCGCACCGGCTCCTTCAGCGTCGCGACCCATGTCGCGAGCAGCAAGCCGGGAATACCCACCGCCATGAACGCCGCCTGCCAGCCGACGAGGCCGAAGGGGCCGCCGCCGGGATAGGCCTGGTTCCAGCCGTCGACGATGAAGCCGCCGATCATCAGCGAGATGCCGCCGCCGAAATAGAGCCCCGCCGAATAGATGGCGAGCGCGGTCGCGCGCATATTCTTCGGGAACAAGTCCGAAATCAGCGAATAGGCCGCCGGCCCCGCCGTCGCTTCGCCAACGCCGACCCCCATGCGCGCCGCGGCGAGCTGGTAGCGGCCCGTCGCGAGTCCCGACAGCGCGGTCATCGCCGACCAGACCGACAGGCCGATCGTCAGCAGCCGGATCCGATGCCACGCGTCGGCGAGGCGGCCGAGCGGCACCCCGAACAGGGCGTAGAAGACCGCGAAGGCGGTGCCGTAGAGAAAGCCGATGTCGGCATCGTCGAGCCCGAGGTCGCGCTTCAGGTCGGGGGCGAGGATCGTGATGATCTGCCGGTCGATGAAATTGAGCACATAGACGAGGAACAGGATGCCGAGCGCGTACCAGGCATAGGGGCTCGCTCTGGTCGCCGGACCCGGCACCCCGCCATCCTTCGCATCCGCGCCCGCATCGGCCATTGGCAACCCTCTCCCTCTCCGATTATCGTTGTTCGGTCATGGCTAGCAGAGTGAAGGGCGCGCGCAAGTTGAAAGGTCATTCAACTTCGTGCGGGATGGGCGATATGGACGATGATAGGCACGATGCGCCGGCGATCCTCTTCCTCTGCCTGGGCAACATCTGCCGCTCGCCGCTCGCCGAGGGCGCGGCGCGGGCGGCTTTCGACGCGGCGGGGATCGCGGCGACGCTCGATTCGGCGGGCACCGGCGACTGGCATGTGGGCGAAACGCCCGATCCCCGCGCCCAGGCCGAGGCGCGGCGGCGCGGGGTTGACATCGGCACCCTTTGCGCGCGCCAGATCGTCCCCGATGATTTCCGCCGCTTCGACCTGATCCTCGCCGCCGACGCGCAGAATCTGCGCGACGCGCGCGCGATCCGGCCCGCCGATGCGACCGCGCGTCTGATGCTGATGCTCGATCTGGTGCCGGGACGTGCGGGCGAGAGCGTCGCCGATCCCTATTATGGCGACGACGGCGGCTTCGCGGCGACCTGGGCCGACGTCAGCGCGGTCGCGTCGGCGCTCGCGTCCGCATTCGCCTCGAGCGGATAGCGCGCGACCGGGTGATAGCGCGACCCGCCGTGCGCGAGTTCGCTTTCATAGAGAATGACATGGTCGAACAGGAAGGGCGCGCTCGCGAGGTCGCCGTGGAGCGCCAGAAACGGCGCGACCGGCCCCGCCGAGCGGTTGAGGCGCGCAAGCGTGATATGCGGCGTGAAGGCGCGCGTTTCGGGCGCGACCCCGACGCGCGCGAGGCACTGGTCGACCTTGCGGTGCAGCGCGGCGAGCGGCGCCGGCGGCTCGACCCCGGCCCAGATCGTGTGCGGGCGCCCCTGTCGCTCGAACAGCCCGATCCCCGCGATGCGCGCGGCGACCGCGGGCGCGTGCAGGACGCCCAGCGCGGCGGCGATATCCTCGGCGCGGTGGCGATCGACTTCGCCGATGAAGCGCAGCGTCAGATGCAGTTGCTCGTCGCTCTGCCAGCGCGCCGCCGCCAGCCCGTGCATCGCGCCGATCAGCGCGGCGCGGATGGCGCGCGGCGGGCGCAGGGCGACGAACAGACGGTGCGTGGACATGGCGCCGCCCAGCATAGGCGCTCGTGCGCGCGATGCCACCGCGATCATCCTCCGCCGCCATTGTCCGGTTTCGCTTGAAAGCCGGGGGCAAAACACCGATATTGCCCGCACGGCCGGTATGCTCTGGCCGGTGATGGAGATTTGACAATGGCGAATTGGAACGACCCCAATATGGCGGCGTCCGGCTTTGGCACCGTCGGCACGGCGGACGGAGCCGTCGATGCCGGCCTGCGGTCGTACATGCTGTCGGTGTACAACTATATGGCGTCGGGCGTGCTGCTGACCGGCGTCGTCGCGCTGCTGTTCTCGCGCTGGAGCGGCGCACCCGACCTGCTGTTCGGCCCCGGACCGATCAAATATGTGATCATGCTGGCGCCGCTGGCGTTCGTGATGGTGCTGAGCTTCGGGATCAACAAGCTGTCGACGGCGGCGGCGCAGGCGCTGTTCTGGGCCTTTTCGGCGGTCATGGGCGTGTCGTTGGCGTCGATCTTCTTCGTCTATACCGACGCCTCGATCGCGCAGACCTTCTTCGCGACCGCGGCCGCCTTCCTCGGTCTCAGCCTCTATGGCTACACGACCAAGAAGGATCTGTCGGGCTTCGGCACCTTCCTGATCATGGGCGTGTTCGGCATCCTCGTCGCGATGCTGCTCAACGCGTTCATCTTCAAGTCGAGCGCGCTCAGCCTCGCGATCAGCGTCATCGGCGTGCTCGTCTTCGCGGGCCTCACCGCCTATGACACGCAGAAGATCAAGAGCATGTATTTCCATGTCCGCGGCAGCGACTTCGTGGGCAAGTCGGTGGTGATGGGGGCGCTGAACCTCTACCTCGACTTCATCAACATGTTCCTGTTCCTGCTCCGCCTGTTCGGCAGCAGCCGCAACTGAGCGGTTCGGCAGGACCAGCGATCAAGAGGAGCCCGGCGGAGCGATCCGCCGGGCTTTTTTGCGCGCTGGGCGGATGGTAGCGGGTGCGAGCCGGCTGACCGGTTTCGGCTGGTAGCGGTCGCTTCCCTCTTTCGTCATCCCGGACTTGATCCGGGATCCATGACGACGGCGCAGCTATGGATCCCGGATCAAGTCCGGGATGACGAATGTCTAAAATCGACCGATTGCGGTCATAAGGGTCCTCCCCGGTACGGGGAGGGGGACCATGCGAAGCATGGTGGAGGGGCACAGGCGGTTACCGCTCCGTTTCAGGACTGATGCGCCATGACGCACCTGCCCCTCCACCACCTTCGGTGGTCCCCCTCCCCGTGCCGGGGAGGGTCGTCGGTGTCCGCTCCCCACCCCGAACCCGCCGTGGCGCGGCGGATCAGCTCGCTGCCGGGTTCGCCGCCTGCATTTCGGCGATCAGGCCGTTGTCGATCGCCTTCGCCCGCTTGTAGGCCGCGCGCTCGCGCAACGGCGCGACATAGGCTTCGAAGGCGGGGCGGGAGGGGATGGTGCCGAACTGCAGGCCCCAGTCGATCTGGCTGCCGACATAGACGTCGGCGGCGCTGAAGCGATCGCCCGCGACATGGGCCTTGCCCGCGACCGCGCCTTCGAGCGCGTCCAGCGCCGCCGCGAGCGAGCCGAACCCCGCCATGCGCTGCTGGTCAGCGTCGGGTTCGACGCCGAAATGCTTGGCGGTGATCGCCTGCTCGACCGGGCCCGCGGTGAAGAAAAGCCAGCGATAATAGGCGGCGCGCTCGGCGGGCGCGGGCGCGAGCCCGGCCGCGGGGAAGGCGTCCGCCAGATAGGCGCAGATCGCGGCGCATTCGGTGACGGCCCTGCCCGCATGGACGATCGCCGGAACCTTGCCCATCGGATTGACCGCCAGATAGTCGGCCGCCTTCATCGTCGTGCCATAATCAAGCAGGCGCGTTTCATAGGGCGCCCCGACCTCCTCGAGCATCCAGCGGACGATCTGTCCGCGCGACATCGGGTTGGTGTAGAAAATCAGTTCGTCGGCCATCCATCGTCTCCCTTCGAGTCGGAAGGAACATATCAGGAACATATATGTCGTTCCAGCGGGCTTGTTTTGTCACGGCGCCGGGTTAAGGCAAGGGGATGAGCGACGAACGCATCTGGACCGCCGCCGTGCTGGTGATCGGCGACGAAATTCTCTCGGGCCGCACGCAGGACAAGAATGTCGCGCAGATCGCGACCTGGCTCGACGTGCAGGGCATCCGCCTGCGCGAAGTGCGGATCGTCCCCGACGTCGAGGCCGAGATCGTCGACGCGCTGACCGCGCTGCGCGCGCGCTACGACTATGTCTTCACCACCGGCGGGATCGGCCCGACCCACGACGACATCACCGTCGACGCGGTGGCGAAGGCGCTGGGGGTCGAGGTCGTGATCCACCCGCAGGCGCGCGCGATCCTCGAACGCTATTATACGGCGCGGGGCGGCGAGCTGACCGAGGCGCGGCTGCGCATGGCGCGCGTTCCCGCGGGCGCCGAGCTGATCCCCAACCGCATGTCGGGCGCGCCGGGCATCCGGATCGGCAATCTGTTCGTGATGGCCGGGGTGCCGCACATCACCGCCGGGATGCTCGACGCGCTGACCGGCGAGCTCGAGGGCGGGGCGCCGCTCGTCGCGCACACGATCGGCGCCTGGGCGCCCGAGAGCGAGGTCGCCGACGTCCTGCGCGCGGCCGAGGTCACGCATGCCGGCGTCGCGATCGGCAGCTACCCCTTCTTTCGCGACGGGCGCACCGGCGCCAATTTCGTGATCCGCTCGACCAAGGCCGACGCGGTCGCCGCCTGCGTCGCGGCGGTGACGGCCGGGGTCGAGGCCGCGGGCTATGCGGTAACCGACGGCGGCATCTGAGCCGGCGTCTCGTCGTCCGTGCCCCGCGCCGCGCGGGGCAGGCGGCGGAGCATCGCGGCGGCGAACAGCCCGAACAGCGCCGCGACCAGAAAGGCCGCGCCCGGAAAATGCACCGGCGCGTTGCTCCCGGTGAACCACGCCATCGTTCCGGTCAGCAGCAGCGGTGCGACGAGCTGGCCCAGCCCCATCACCATCGCCGAAATCCCCTGCACCTCGCCCTGCGTGTCGGCGGTCGCGCGGCGCGACATCATCGCCATCAGCGCGGGCTGCACCGGCGATTGCAGCGCGACGGGAACGAGCAGCAGGAAAGCGCCCCAGGTCGTGCGCACGAAGGCGAAGCCGATGAAGATCGCGACCGCGACGAGCAGGCCGAGCGTCGCGGCGTCGCGCTCGCCGAAGCGCGCGACCGCGGGGCCGACGACGAAAGTCTGGCCGAGCGCGATCATCACCCCGACGGCGGCGAGGCTGGCGCCGATCATCCCCGGCGTCCAGCCGAGCTGCGCGATGCAATAGAAGCTCCACGTCATCGGATAGACGAGGCTGGCGATCTGCCACAGCAGCAGTACCAGCGCGACGCCGCCCATGCCGGGCAGCGCGCGCATCGCCTGCCACGCGCCGAGCGGGTTGGCGCGCCGCCAGTCGAAGGCGCGGCGGCGTTCGGGCGCCAGCGTCTCGGGAAAGATGAACAGGCCATAGAGCATGTTCGCCGCCGCGAGCGCCGCCGCGGCGACGAAGGGCGCGCGCGGCCCGATCTCGCCCAGAAAGCCGCCGATCACCGGCCCGGCGACGAAGCCGACGCCGAAGGCGGCGCCGACGAAGCCGAAGTTGCGCGCGCGATCCTCGGGGCGCGTGACGTCGGCGATCGCCGCCTGCGCGGCGGCATAGCTGCCCCCGAACAGCCCCGACAGCGCACGGGCGATGAACAGCCAGGGCAGGGTATCGATGACGGTCAGCAGGATATAGTCGGCGGTCAGCCCGGCGAGCGCGAGCAGCAGCACGCGCCGCCGCCCGAAGCGGTCCGACAGATTGCCGAGCAGCGGCGAGGCGAGGAAGGTCGCGACCGCCATGACGAGGCCGATCCACGCGCCGACCTCGATCGCGTGCGCCAGGTCGATGCGGCCAACCTCCATCACCAGCTGCGGCAGCACGGGCATGATGATGCCGAAGCCGACCGCGTCCATGAAGATGGTGGCGATGATGAAGGGGATGGTGCGCGAAGCGGTCACGATGATCCTGTCCGGTTGATGGGGCGCGGCGCGCGGGCGCCGCCATATCGTGTCGAGGCGGTTTGCGCATCCTTGCATTTGCGCCGGCGCGGCCATATTCGCTGCCGCTCGCCACCGAATCCCGGCCCGTGCGTTGTCCATCGATGAAGTTCCAGATTTCCGCCCTCCTCGATTATCGCCTGCCCGAGCCCGCCCATCTGATGCTTCAGGTCGAGGCGGCGGCGTTGCCGGGCGAGCAGCACGTCGCGCGGTCGCGCTTCGACGCCGGCACGCCCGAACATTTCGCCCGCATCGCCGCGCCCGACGGCATCGGCGAACGGATCTGGCTGCGCTGCGGCGGGCGGCTCCAGGCGCGCTATTCGGCGACGGTCGAGGTCCGGCGCGCGGGCTCCGCGATCGAGCCGCTGGCGCAGGTGCCGCTCCACCGCCTGCCCGCGGGCGCGGTGCAATATCTCAACGAATCGCGCTACTGCCCGTCGAACCAGCTCGTTCCCTTTGCGAAGGCCGAGTTTGGCGGGATCGAGGGCGGCGCGAAGATCGCGGCGATACGCGACTGGATCGCGCGGCACTTCACCTATGCCGCCGGCGCCAGCGACGCCGCGACGACCGCGATCGACAGCTTCCTCGCGCGGCGCGGCGTGTGCCGCGACTATGCCCATGTCCTCGTCGCGCTCGCGCGCGCCGCCGATTTCCCCGCGCGCGTCGTCAGCGCCTATGCGCCCCACGTCGAGCCGCAGGATTTCCATGCCGTGGCGGAGGTGTTCGTGGGCGGGGAGTGGCATCTGGTCGATCCGACGGGAATGGCGAGCGCGGCGGAGCTGGTGAAGATCGCCGCCGGCCGCGACGCCGCCGACATCTCCTTCCTCACCGCCTATGGCGAGGCGGAGCTGATCGAACAGCGGGTGACGGTGAAGGCGGGAAACTAGGCACAGCCGGGAAAGGCTGGAGCGGGTGAAGGGAATCGAACCCTCGTCGTAAGCTTGGGAAGCTTCTGCTCTACCATTGAGCTACACCCGCGATGCGCCCGGCGATTGCCACGGCGACCCGGTGGCCGTCAACATGCTTCTTTCGGGCCTTGCGCGTGATAGCGGACGATCAGCAGCCCTCGCCCTCGCTGCGGGCGGCCCAGCGGATCGCGCCCGCGATCAGCGTCTGGTGCAGCGGTTCGGCATAGGTCTCGGCCTTGTGCCCCAGCGCGGAGAAAAAGACGCGGCCGCTGCCGACGCAGCGCGTCCAGATCAGCGGATGCACCGCGCCCATGCGGGTGCGTTCGGGATAGGGTTCGTAGCTGGTCTCGTCGAGCGTCGCGAGAATGCGCGTGCCGTTGCCGCTCGGCACCTTGTCGAACGAATACCATTCCTCGGTCCGCACCCATTGGTCGGGCAGGTCGCGCGTCGCGGGATTGCTGCGGTCGCGGACCTCGATCCTGCCCTGCTGGAACTGCTTGGGGCGCCCGGTATGGCCGATGAACTGCGCGCCGATCAGCGTCCGCGGATACCAGTCCCAGTCATATTCGGGGTCGCCGCCCGCGCCGTGGAGCAGCACGATGCCGCCGCCCCTTTCGACCCAGCCGCGGAAGGCCGCGCGCTGGCGTGCGTCGAAAATATTGCCCGAGGTGCTGTTGAGGACGATCACCGAAAATTTGGCGAGATCGCGCGGATTCATCACCGCGGCATTCTCGGTCGCGAACGCGTCGCGGCCCTGCCGGCGGACGAGATCGACGAGCACCGTCCTGGCGGCGTCGATCTGCTCGGGGTCGCGGAAGCCGTTGGTCTTGGAGAGGATCAGCACCGCGCCGGGCCGAAGCGTGGGCAGCTCGGGCGGCACGCTGTCCATGACCGGCGCCGGCCAGTTGCGCGGATCGCGGACGGGGGCGGGCGGCGTGGCAACGGCGGCCTGGGCGGCCAGCGCGAGCGAGAGAAAGGCGGTGATCATCGGATCAGGCCACCGCGTTGGTGGGCTTGCTGCCCCACAGCGCGTAGAAGAGGACATAGAGTTCGCAGGCCGCGGTGAGCAGGAAGGACGCCTGCAAGCCATAGGCATCGGCGATCCAGCCCTGCACCACCACCAGCGCGCCGCCGGCGATCGCCATGATCAGCAGGCCCGATCCCTCTTCGGTCAGCGGGCCGAGGCCGCGGATGCCGAGGGTGAAGATCGTCGGGAACATAATCGAGTGGAACAGGCCGACGAGGATCAATGCCCACATAGCGACGGGGCCGGTCGTGAACACCGTGACCAGCATCACCACGAAGGCGCCGATCGAAAAGGCCGCGAGCACCGTTTCCGCGGGCACCCGCTGCATGATCGCCGAACCGGCGAAGCGGCCGATCATCATTCCCGCCCAGAGCAGGGTGAGGTAGCGGCCCGCCGCTTCGTGGGTCAGATTGGCGATGTCGGGCTGGCTCACGAAGTTCACGAACAGGTTGGCGACGCCGATCTCGGCGATCAGATAGATGAAGATCGCAGGGATGCCGAACACCAGGTTGCGGTGCCGCCAGAGCGAGTGATGCTTGCGCTCCTCCCTGGCGAGGCGGCGCGTCGCCGCCCCCATTGCGGGAAGCGGAAAGCGCGCGATCACGATGGCGAGCACCACCAGCACCGCGGCGACGAGCGCATAGGGCAGGATCACCGACTGCGCGTCGGCGAGCTTTTCGGCCTGGGTGAGCACGACGCCGGCCTCGGACGTGCCGCCCTTCGAGCGGCCGAGGATCAGATAGGCCCCGAACAGCGGGGCGAGCATCGTGCCGGCCGAGTTCATCGCCTGCACCAAATTGAGCCGCGATGAGGAGGTTTCGGGCGGGCCGATCACCGCGACGTAGGGGTTGGCCGCGACTTGGAGCAGGGTGATGCCGCTGGCGATCACGAAGAGCATGACGAGCGTCACGCCATAGGAAGGAAGGCTCGCTGCCAGCGTCATGCCGAGCGCGCCCGCGGCCATGATCAGCAGGCCGATGACCAACGACTTTCGATAGCCGACCCGCTCGATCAGCTTCGCCGACGGGATCGAGGCGAAGAAATAGGCGATGAACCACACGCTCTCGATCAGCGTGGTCTGCGTGTAGTTGAGGTCGAACACGCTGCGCAGGTGCGGGAGCAGCGTGTTGTTGATGACCGTGATGAAGCCCCACATGAAGAAAAGCGTGGCGAGCAGCGTCAGCGCCTTCGCATAGCCCGCGCCTCCGCCGCCGGTTCCATCCTGAACTTCGGTCTGAACCGGTGTCGGAGCCATCGCCATATTCGCTGCATCCCTCGTTGATCTTATATTTGTCTGAGTATATCGGTCGAAGCGTCTCGTCAACGCGGAGTAGCCGAATGTCCGTTTCCCAACCGCCGAAGCTCCGCAGCCGTGCGTGGTTCGACAATCCCGACAATGTCGACATGACCGCGCTCTATCTCGAGCGCTATCTGAACTTCGGGCTGAGCCTCGAGGAATTGCAGTCGGGCAAGCCGGTCATCGGCATCGCGCAGACGGGGTCGGACCTGTCGCCGTGCAACCGCCACCATCTGGTGCTGGCGGAGCGCGTGCGCGAGGGCATCCGCGAGGCCGGCGGGATCGCGATCGAATTTCCGGTGCATCCGATCCAGGAGACGGGCAAGCGCCCGACCGCGGGCCTCGATCGCAACCTCGCCTATCTCAGCCTGGTCGAGACGCTCTACGGCTATCCGCTCGACGGCGTGGTGCTGACGGTCGGCTGCGACAAGACCGCGCCGGCCTGTCTGATGGCGGCGGCGACGGTGAACATCCCCGCGATCGCGCTGTCGGTCGGACCGATGCTCAACGGCTGGCACAAGGGCGAGCGCACCGGTTCGGGCACGATCGTGTGGAAGGCGCGCCAGATGCTCGCGGCGGGCGAGATCGACGATGCCGAGTTCATCCGGCTCGTCGCCTCCTCGGCGCCGTCGACCGGCTATTGCAACACGATGGGCACCGCGACGACGATGAATTCGCTGACCGAGGCGCTGGGCATGTCGCTGCCCGGATCGGCGGCGATCCCCGCCCCCTATCGCGACCGGCAGGAAGTCGCCTATCGGACCGGAAAGCGCGCGGTCGAGATGGTTCGGGAGGATCTGAAACCCTCCGACATCATGACCAGGGACGCGTTCCTCAACGCAATCGCGGTCAGTTCGGCGATCGGCGGATCGACCAATGCGCCGATCCATCTCGCCGCGATCGCGCGCCACATCGGCGTCGATCTGCCGCTCAAGACCTGGCAGGATCATGGCCACGCCATCCCGCTGCTCGTCAACCTGCAGCCGGCGGGGGAATATCTGGGCGAGGATTATTACCGTGCCGGCGGCGTGCCGGCGGTCGTCGCGCAATTGATGGCGCAGGGGCTGATCGCCGAAGAGGCGATGACGGCCAACGGCCGGACGATCGGCGAGAATTGCCGCGCCGCCGAGATCGAGGACGAGAAAGTCATCCGCCGCTACGCTGACCCGCTGAAGACCGAGGCGGGCTTCATCGTCCTCTCCGGGAACCTGTTCGATTCGGCGATCATGAAGACCAGCGTGATTTCGGACGAATTCCGCGCGCGCTACCTCTCCAACCCCGACGATCCCGACGCGTTCGAGGGGCCGGTGGCGGTGTTCGACGGGCCCGAGGATTATCATCGCCGCATCGACGACCCCGCGGCGGGCATCACGGCGGAGACGCTGCTCGTCATGCGCGGAACCGGGCCGATCGGCTATCCCGGCGCGGCCGAGGTGGTGAACATGCGGCCGCCCGCGCATCTGATCCTCGATGGCGTCCACGCGCTGCCATGCCTCGGCGACGGGCGACAGTCGGGGACGAGCGGCAGCCCCTCGATCCTCAACGCCTCGCCCGAAGCCGCGGCGGGCGGCGCGCTCGCGCTGCTGCGCACCGGCGATCGCGTGCGCATCGACCTGCGGCGCGGCACTGCCGACGTGCTGGTCGACGCGGCCGAACTCGACGCGCGGCGTCGGGCGCTGGAAGCGGAAGGCGGCTACGCCTATCCGGCATCGCAGACGCCGTGGCAGGAATTGCAGCGCTCGGTGGTCGGGCAGCTCGGCACCGGCGCGATCCTCGAAGGCGCCGAAGCCTATCAGCGGATCGCGCAGACGCGCGGGCTTCCGCGCGACAATCACTGAGGGCGCGGCAACATCAACCCGGCGTGATCGGTGCGTGACAGGGCCTAACCCGGCCGCGGCAGCGCCATATCTTCCAGCGCGAGCCGGAGCAGGCCGGCCATTTCCGCGCGCGCGGCGTCGGCGTCGCCGGCCTCGATCGCATCGAACACGCGGACGTGCTCGGGCAGGGGGTCGCGCGGTTTTCCGCGGCGGCTTTGCTTGAACTTGGTGGTCCATCGCACCGCCGCGCCGACGCTGCTGGCGAGCGCGGCGAGCGGCTCGTTGCGGGCGGCGGCGAGGATCGCGCGGTGGAAACGCTGGTCGGCAGCGCGCCCGCTCTCGTTGCCGAGGCCATGGCGTCGCATGCCATCGAGCGCGTCGCGCATCTCGGCGACGTCCGCCGCGTTGCGCCGGGTGGCGGCGAGCGCGGCGGCGGCGGGTTCGATCACTTCGCGCAATTCGAACAGGTCGACGACGAACTGCGGGTCAGGCTTGCCTTCGAACGACCAGGCGAGCACGTCGGGATCGAGCAGGTTCCAGCGGCCGCGCGGGGTGACGCGCGTTCCGACCTTGGGCCGGCTTTCGACCAGCCCCTTGGCGGCGAGAATCCGGATCGCCTCGCGATAGGCGGTGCGCGAGATGCCGAACTCCCCGCTCGCCTCGATCTCGCCGTCCAGATGATCGCCGGGCTTGCGTCGCCCTCCGACGATGTCGATTCCCAATTTGCGCGCGATCGTTCCGTGAATGCGGGGCGGGGGGCTGCGTTCCTCGTCCATCTTTCCCCTGATCCTGCGGTCCGGCGCTCACCCTAGCCGAAACTCCCTGGTCCGCAAGGCGCTTGGAGTCAGTCTTGAACGTCCCCGTCTTCATCGAGCGCGAATTCGGCGACGATCGTCGCGCTATGCTCGCCGACCCTCGGCGCGCCCCGGTCGATGCCGGCGCGGCTGCCGTCGATCCGCAGCGGGCTGCGCGTCGTCGCGATGCAGGCGTCGTCGCGGCGGATATGCTGCGTCATGTCGAGCCGGCGGAAGGCCTGTTCGGAGAGGAGCCGGGGCCAGTCGTTGACCGGCGCGCACCACAGGTCGTGCGGGCGCAGCCGCGCGATCCACTCCTGCGTCGTCGCCTGTTTCAGCCGGCCGGCGATCAGCGCCTTGATCGCATCGCGCTCGGCAAAGGCGTCGCGGCCGGCGATCGGCAGAACGAGCAAGGGCGCGAGCGCGTCGAGCGGGATCATCGCCAGCGCCAGCCAGCCGTCGGCGGTGCGATAGACGCCATAGGGCGCGGCGAGATAGGCATGGGCGTTGTTCACCGCGGCGCGCTGCGGCGGGCGTCCGCCGTCGTTGAGATGCGTGGTCAGCACCTCGAACTGCAGATCGATCAGCGCTTCGAGCAAGCTGGTTTCGACGGTCGCGCCTTCGCCGGCGATGCCGCGCCGGACGAGTGCGGCGAGGATGCCCTCGACCAGTATATGGCCCGCCAGCATGTCCGCGACGGACAGGCCGAACGGCACCGGCCCGTCGCTCGCGCTGCCGTTCAGCCACATCGCGCCCGACAGCGCCTGCGCGAGCAGATCCTGCCCCGGAAGATCGACCCACGGGCCGTCCTCGCCATAGCCCGAGATGCTGGCGACGATCAGCCGGGGATTGCGCGCGCGGAGCATCGCGGGACCGAACCCCAGCCGCTCGGCGACGCCGGGCCGGAAGTTCTGGATCACGACGTCGGCGCGGTCGATCAGCCGGTGGACGCGTCGCGCGTCGCGCGGGGCCTTGAGGTCGGCGGCAAGGCTTTGCTTGTTGCGGTTGATCGCGTGGAACAGCGTCGAATCGCCCGCGATGTCGGTGTCGCTGAGATAGAGGGTGCGGCAGATGTCGCCGCTGCCGGGTCGCTCGACCTTGATGATCCGCGCGCCGAGATCGCCCAGCCGCAGCGCCGCCGACGGACCCGACAGGAACTGGGCCATGTCGACGACGAGCAATCCATCGAGCGGCGCGGTCATGGGGCCCTGCGATACAGTTGATTGAGCGCGGCGATCGCCTGGTCGGTCGGCTCGCCCGCGCGGAGCGCCGCGTTGAGGCGCTCCGAAGCGGCATGCTGGAAGGCCATATAGCCGTGATGGCGCGGGCGGATCCAGGCGCGGTCGAGCGTGGCGCGGGTGGCGCGGTAGAAATCGTGCGTCGCGGCGTTGACGCTGTCGGCGGTCCACGCATCGGCGTGGCCGGGTTGGCCGCCGTGGGGCGCCACGAGATCGCGCTGCACCGCCCCGCCCGAAACCCAGGCGGCGAAAGCGGCGGCGCCCGCCGGGTCCGACGCATAGGCGGAGACCGCCATGCCGGTGCCGCCGAGGGTCGAGCCGCTGGGGCCGTGACCGAGCGCCGGAATGTCGGCGAAGCGGATGAGCTCGGGGCGGAATCCGGCGATGGCGTAGCTCACATAGCCATAGATCAGCGGCACGACCGCGAGCCTCGAATCGGGCCGCGCCATATCCTCGAACATCGCGATCGGGTCCATCTCGTACGCCGCCGGATCGACGCGGCCGGCCAGCGCCGCGAGCCGATCATAGGCGCGCGCGGCCTCCGCCGGGAACAGGTCGTCGTCTTCCGGGGCGAGTGCGACGCCCGCGACGCCGCAGAGCGTGAACAGGCTCATCAGGCTGTGCGGCGGGCGCAGCGGCAGCGAAGCGCGGCCTTCGGCGGCGAGCGCCGCGAGCGCGGTCCAGTCCGCGACCGGCGCATCGATCCGCGACGGAACCCACGCCTGCACCTGCGCGGCGGCGTCGACGGGAAAGGCCCATTGATGGCCGTTCCAGTTGTAGCTTTCATAGGATCCGCCGACCGACCCCGCCGCGATCTCGGCGAGCGTCGCGGCGTTGATCGCCGTGTCGAGCGCGACGAGGCATCCGCTGTCGGCGACCTGCCCGACATGCGGATGGTCGATGACGATCAGGTCATAGCGCCGCGCGAGATCCTCGACCGGATAGCTTTCGAAATCCTGCAGTGAGCGCTGGTCCCAGACGATCTCCTGCCCGGTACGGGCCTGCCATGCGGCGGACGCGGCGACGAGCGGATCATAGCCACGCGAATGGTTCCAGGTCATTCCGCGCATGGCGCGTCCCTCCAGCCAGTGTCGATCGCTCAAGGATCGGGAAATCGGTTGACTCGCCATAGCCCCCTCAATAGCGTTTTCAAGCATACATAATATAAAACGACTAATTGGAGTTTCGGCGTGACGGCAGGCGAGGAGGACAATGGTGGGGTCGCCGGGGGCGGGCCGGTCGACGGGCTGCCGCTCGAAGGCCTGACGATTCTCGACTTCAGCCAGTTCCTCGCCGGTCCGTCCTGCGCGCTGCGCCTCGCCGATCTCGGCGCGCGCGTGATCAAGGTCGAGCGGCGCGATGGCGGCGATGCCAGCCGCTCGCTGTTTCTCGCCGACATGGGGTTCGACCAGGACAGCGCGCTGTTCCATGCGATCAATCGCGGAAAGCAAAGCTACGCGGCCGATCTCAAGGATCCGGCCGATCTCGCCGCGGTCCGGCGGCTGGTCGCGCGGGCCGACGTGCTGATCCACAATTTTCGTCCGGGCATCATGGACCGGCTGGGGCTCGGCTGGGCGGACGTGTCGGCGCTGAACCCCGGGCTCATCTATGCCGGGGTCAGCGGCTACGGCCCCGACGGGCCGTGGCGCGACCGGCCGGGGCAGGATCTCCTCGTCCAGTCGCTGTCGGGCATCGCCTGGCTGTCGGGCGAGGGCGGCGGGCCGCCGGTGCCGGCGGGGCTGTCGATCACCGACATGGCCGCCGGGGCGCAGCTCTGCCAGGGCATCCTCGCGCTGCTCGTGCGGCGCGGACGAACCGGGCGTGGCGGGCGGGTCGACGTGAGCCTGCTCGAAACCGCGATCGACCTGCAGTTCGAGCATCTCTCGGTTCATCTCAACCGCGACGAGCCGATGCCCCCGCGCGCGGGCATCGCCAACGGCAATGTCTATCTCGCCGCGCCTTACGGCATCTACGCGACGGCGGACGGCTATCTCGCGCTGGCGATGACGCCGGTCGACCGGCTGGGCGAAGTGATCGGCCTGCCGGCGCTCGGCGCCTTCCCGCGCGAAACATGGTTTGCCGATCGCGATGCGATCAAGGCGGCGATCCGCGATCATCTCGCGACGCGCGGCACCGCCGAATGGCTGGCGCTGCTCGATCCGGCGGGCATCTGGGCCGCGCCCGTGCTCGACTGGCCGGCGTTGCTCGCCGAGCCGGCCTTCGCCGCGCTCCACGCCACGCAGACCGTGCGCGCGCCGGATGGGGATCGCTTGTCGCTGACGCGCTGCCCGATCCGCGTCGACGATACCATCCTCACCTCGCCCCGCGCCGCGCCCCGGCTGGGCGCCGATCGAGCCGCCATCGACCAGGAGTTCGCCCCATGATCGTCGAGCAATATTTCGAGGAATATGAGATCGGCGCCGAGCGCACGAGTTTCGGCCGGACGATCACCGAGACTGATTTCGTGGTGCATGCCGGCCATACCGGCGACTTCTTTCCCCATCACATGGATGCCGAATGGTGCAAGACGCAGGATATCGGCCAGCGCATCGCGCACGGCACGATGATCTTTGCGATCGGTATCGGCCTCACCGCGACGACGATCAACCCGCACTCGATGTCCTACGGCTACGACCGGCTGCGCTTCATCCGGCCGGTGCATATCGGCGACACGATCACCACCGTCACGCGTATCGCCGACAAGCGCGATCATCCCAAGCGCGCCTCGCACGGCGTCGTGACCGAGGCCGTCGACATGCGCAACCAGCGCGGCGAGACGGTGCTCGCCTGCGAGCATCTCTACCTCGTCGCGCGCCGCCCCTCGGCCTGAATATCATGGCGCTGCGCCCGGTTCCCCTCGTCCTGACGCTGGCGGTCGCGCTCGTCGCGATCGCGTCGCTCGCCGGCGTGCGGCAGGCGGCGCGTGCGGCGAACGGAGCGGTCGCGAGCGGAAACGGCGGCGGGCCGCGCTATGGCCTGTCGACCGTCGGCCTCAGCTATCCCTTTGCGGCGGCGATCGCCAAGGGCTTCAGCGAGGCGGCGGCGCGCGCCGGGGCGACCGCGATCATCCTCGATGCCAAGGGCGACGTGCAGAAACAGGCCAATGATATCGACGACCTCATCGCCCAGAAGGTGAAGGGGATCGCGGTGATGCCGCTCGATTCGGTTGTGGCGCAGGGCTGGGTCCGGCGCGCCAATGCGCAGCGGGTGCCGATCGCGGCGGTCGCGGCGCTGGTCGGCGATCCGCGGACGCGGTCGATCACCGACGTCTACCCCGGTCTGGTCGCGCTGGCGTCGCAGGACGAGGTGGAGGCCGGGCGGGCGGCGGGCCGGCTCGCCGCGACCTGGCTGCCCCGGGACCGCGTGGTGCGCATCGCGGTGATCGAGGGCGCGGCGGGTTTTCCCGAAGTCGAGCAGCGCGCGCGGGGCTTCCGCCTCGGCCTCGATGCCGCCGGCGCGCGCTATCGCATCGTCGCCTCGCAGCCGGGCAACTGGACCAGCGAGGGCGGCGAGGCGGCCTGCCAGAACATCCTCGCGGCGCAGCCCGGCATCGACCTCTTCTACAACGAGGCCGACGACATGGTGATCGGCTGCGCCCGCGCCGTCCGCGCGGCGGGGTCGCGGGCCCGGCTGATCGGCGTCGGCGGATCGAAGCTCGCGATCGCGTCGATCAAGGCCGGCGCGGTCGATGGCACGGTCTGCTTCAAGCCCGAGGCGCTGGGCGCGCTGGCGTTCGAGGCGCTGCACGAAGGGGCGGGGGGCAAGGGCGCGCGCTTTCGCACCTATCCGATCCCCGCGGTGACGCGGGCGACCGTCGGGCAATGCGTCGGCCAATGGTGACGCCTTTGCTCTCGCTTGCCGGGGTCGAGAAGGTCTGGCCCAACGGCACCGTCGCCTTGCGCGGCGTCGACCTGAACGTGCAGGCGGGGCGCGTGCACGGGCTGCTCGGCGCCAACGGGGCCGGCAAGTCGACCCTGATCAAGATATTGGCCGGCGCGATCCCGCCGACCGGCGGCGCGGTGAGCTGGCAGGGCGAACCGGTGCGCTGGAACAATCCGCGCAGCGCGCGAACCGCCGGCGTGGCGACCATCTATCAGCATATCCCGCTGGTGCCGACCCTCTCGGTGGCGGAGAATATGCTCCTCGAACAGCGGCGCGGCTGGCGCCAGGATCGTCTCGGCCGCACGCGCGCCGCCGCGGTGGCGCGCATGCTCGGCGATCCGTTCGATCTCGACGCCATCGTCGGCGACCTGCCGATCGGCACGCGCCAGATGGCCGCGATCGCGCAGGGGCTGATGAGCGACCCCGCGCTGCTGATCATGGACGAGCCGACCGCCTCGCTGGCCGGCCACGAACGCAAGCAGGTCTATCGCACGATCCGCCGCCTGACGGACGAGGGCCGCGCGGTGCTGTTCGTGTCGCACTTCCTCGACGAAATCGTCGCGCTGACCGATGAGGTCACGGTGCTGCGCGACGGCCGCGCGGTGCTGCATGCCGAGACGGCGACGCTCGACGAGGCCGCGATCGCGGCGGCGATTGCCGGGCGGTCGGTCGCGGCACTCGAGCGGGCCGAAAGCGGGCGCCGAACCGGCGCGCCGCTGCTCGAGCTCCGCGACCTCGCCTCGCCCGGCAAGCTCGCGCCGGCGAGCTTCGCGGTTGCGAAGGGCGAGATCGTCGGCGTCGCCGGCATGCTGGGGGCGGGGCGCAGCGAGCTGCTGCACGCGATCTTCGGCGCCGATCCCGCGGCGCGGGGGCTGGTTTCGCTGGATGGCGACCCTGTGGGCCGCACGCCGTCCGAAGCGGTGGCGGCGGGCATCGCGCTCGTGCCTGAGGATCGCGCGGCGCAGGGCTTCGTCCCCGGCATGACGATCGCCGAGAATCTCGCTTTGCCGCGCACCGGCACATTGATCGTCCGCGCGGCCGAGGATGCCGCCGCGCGCGCCGCGATCGACCGGCTCGCGATCAAGGCGCCGGGACCCGACGCGCTGGTCAGCGAGCTTTCGGGCGGCAACGCGCAAAAGGTGGTGATCGCCAAGTGGCTGACGCCCGAGACGCGCGTCCTGCTGCTCGACGAGCCGACGGCGGGCATCGACATCGGCGCGCGCACCGACATTCTCCGCCTGATCCGCGCCTTGGCCGACGACGGCCTCGCTGTCGTTCTCGTCAGCTCGGAATTCGAAGAATTGATCGCCGTCGCGGACCGCATCCTGGTGATGCGCGACGGCGCCGTGGTGGCCGAGGTCGACCCGGCGGCCATCGACGAGGCGGGGCTGATCCAGCTCGCCAGCGGAACCCACACCGACACAGGAATCGCAGCATGAACAGGACCACCGACTGGCGCCAGATCTTCGGGCTGCGGGAGGCGGGCGTCTATTACGCGCTGCTGATCCTGCTCGTGCTGCTGGCGGCGATCGCCCAGTCGCACGGGCTCCCCAATTATCTCTCGGCGCAGAATCTCGGCAACATCGCCTATCAGGCGTCGCTCGTCGGCATCATGGGCGTCGCGATGACGGTGATGCTGATCACCGGCGCGTTCGACCTGTCGGTGGCCTCCGTCGCCGCGCTTGCCGCGGCGGTGCTGATCGGGCTGGCGCCCGGCATCGGCTTTCCGCTGGCGGCGCTGGCGGCGATCACCACCGCGATCGGGGTCGGGATCGTCAACGGCGTCATCGTCCAGTTCGTCGGGATCAACGCCTTCATCGTCACCCTCGGCACGCTGACCGCGGTGCGTGGCCTCGTGCTCGTGCTGACCGACGGCCGTTCGCTGATGGTCGAGCGGCCAGAGGTGCTCCAGCAGATGCTCGCCTTCGAAAGCACGCGCGTGCCGCT
The DNA here is from genome assembly GCF_053514865.1 of Sphingopyxis sp. NJF-3. Lineage (NCBI taxonomy): Bacteria > Pseudomonadati > Pseudomonadota > Alphaproteobacteria > Sphingomonadales > Sphingopyxidaceae > Sphingopyxis > Sphingopyxis sp. NJF-3. Next base: position 3,396,690 of record NZ_CM130726.1, on the reverse strand, counting down.
GTTCTGGCCCCTGCTGGCGATCGCGGCGGCGCTGTTGGTGCTGGCGGCGCTGAAGCGGCGGCCGCTGCCGGGGCTTGGCGGCGTGGTCATCGCGGCGCTCGCGCTCCTTGCCGGGCGGGGCTTCGCGGTCGCCGCGCCGGTGGTCTATCTCGTCCTGTTCACCGCTATCGTCTGGGCGGTGCTGCGCTTCACGGTCGTCGGCCGGCGCGTCTACGCCGTCGGCGGCAATGCCGAGGCGGCGCGCCTCTCGGGCATCAGCGTCCATGCCTACAAGATCGGCGCCTTCATCCTGTCGAGCGCGGCCGCGGGGTTCGCCGGGGTGCTGTTCGGCTGCCGGCTCGGCGCGATCAATCCCACCGCGTTGCAGGGCGCCGAACTGACCGTGATCGCCGCGGCGATTCTCGGCGGCACGTCGCTGCTCGGCGGCGCGGGCAGTGTGGTCAAGACGGTGGTCGGCGCCTTGCTGCTCTTCACGCTCACCAACGGTTTCAACGTGCTCAACCTCGGCGCGAGCTATCAGGGGCTGATCGAGGGTATCGTCGTGATCGCCGCCGCCGCCATCTACACGGTCGGCGGCAAGCGCGGCGCGCGCAAGGCGGCGGCATGACCCGGCTGCGCGTCGCCGTCCGCCGCTTCGGGCCGTTCGAGGGCGCCATCGCCCGGCAGTTCGCCGATTTTGCGCGCGTATACGGTGTCGAAGCGACCATCGAGGCGGTGCCGATGGACCTCAATCCGCTGCACCACAGCGTCATCGCCGAGCGCGGCCTTGCCGATGGCACGTGGGATATTGCCTTCCTCAACACCGACTGGCTGGCCGAGGCGGTGGCGGACGATCTGCTCGAGGATCTGGCGCCGCACATGGCGCGCGCGCCGGTGCCGGATTGGCCCGATGCCTGGAGTCCGTCGCTGACCGGCCTCCAGCGCTTCGGTGGTGGCCTCTGGGCGATGCCCTATCACGACGGGCCCGAGTGCCTGGTCTATCGCAAGGATCTGATCGCGGAGCCGCCCAAGACATGGGAGGCGTTTCATGCGCTCGCGCGGCAGCATCATGCGCCGGACGAGGGGCGCTACGGCACGGTGCTTGCGCTGTTCCCCGACGGCCACAACAGCTTCTACGATTTCTGCATCCATATCTGGTCGCGCGGCGGCGAGGTGTTCGATCGCGACGGGCGGCCCGACTTCACGTCGGACGCCGCGCACCCCGCGCTCGATTTCCTGCGGATGCTGGCAAGCGACGACCGGGCCATCGCGCCCGATTGCCGGTCGCTCGACAGCGTCCGGTCGGGCGCGCTGTTTGCCGAGGGCAAGGTCGCGCTGATGGCGAACTGGTTCGGTTTCGCGGCCCATGCCGACACGGCGCCCGAGAGCGCAGTGCGCGGGCTGGTCGACGTCGCGCCGCTGCCGGCCGGGCCGGGCGGGCGCAGCGTGTCGCTCAACGTCTTCTGGGTGCTCGCGATCGGGGCGGGGTCGCGCAACAAGACGCTGGCCTGGGATTTCCTGCGCCACTGCGCGACGGCGGAGATGGACCGGCTGACGACCACCGAGGGGGCGATCGGCGTCCGGCGGTCGACCTGGGCCGACGCGGAGATCAACGCGCGCCTCCCCTATTATCACCGGCTCGAATGGCTGCACGAACATGCGCGCGCGATGCCGATCACCCCCGACCTCGCGCGGATCAGCCATATCGTCGACGATCTGGTGACCGAGGCGGTGACGAGCGACCGGCCGACCGGCGAACTGCTCGCCGCGGCGCAGGCGCGAGCGGTCCCATGAGCGCGTTGCAGCAAGCCTGGCCGATGCCGAGCGCACCGCGGCCGATCGTCATCATCGGCACCGGCGGGATCGTGTCCGACGCGCATCTGCCCGCCTATCGCAAGGCGGGCTTCGCCGTCGCGGGCCTGTACGACCTCGACCGCGCGCGCGCCGAGGCGCTGGCGGCCGAATGGGGCATTGCCCGCGTGTTCGGCTCGATCGAGGAGGCCGCGGCCGAGGATGCGGTGTTCGATGTCGCGGCGCCCCCGGTGGCGCATCGCGCGATCCTCGAAGCGCTGCCCGAAGGGGCGGCGGTGCTGCTCCAGAAACCGATGGGGCTCGACCTGTCGGAGGCGACCGCGATCCGTGACACCTGCCGCGCGCGAGGGCTGACGGCTTCGGTCAATTTCCAGCTCCGCTATTCGGCGATGATCCTGGCGATCGGCGATGCGATCCGCCATGGGCGGCTCGGCGAGCTCACCGAGATCGAGGTGCACATCAACCTCGTCACGCCGTGGCATCTTTTCCCGCATCTGAAGCCCAATCCGCGGGTTGAGATCGTCAGCCATTCGATCCACTATCTCGACGCGGTCCGCGCGCTCGCCGGCGATCCGCAGGCGGTGTTCGCGCGCAGCTTCGGCCATCCGGCGAGCGACCTTGCCGACACGCGCACGTCGATGATCCTCGACTATGGCGACACGCTGCGGGTCCAGCTCTCGATCAATCATCATCATGATTTCGGCCGCCGCTTTCAGGACGCGAGCTTCCGCGTCGAGGGCGCCGAGGGCGCCGCGCTCGCCAAGCTCGGCCTGCTGCTCGACTATCCGGTCGGCGAGCCCGACGAGCTGTGGCTCGCCGGCCGCGGCGGACCGTGGGAGCAGGTGCCGCTGGCGGGCGCCTGGTTTCCCGATGCCTTCATCGGCCCGATGGCCAATCTCCAGCGTTTCGCCGCGGGCGAGGACGACTGGCTCGCGACGAACGTCGAGGACGCCTGGCGGACGATGGCGCTCGTCGAGGCCGCCTATCGAGCGGGCAGCCAGCCCGGAACTTCCATCCCCCAAGACTGAGGATTTTCAAACGTGATCGACCTGACCGGAAAAACCGCCTTCATCACCGCCGCCGCCCAGGGCATCGGCCGCGCTTCGGCGCTCGCGCTCGCCGCCGCCGGCGCGCGCGTGATCGCCACCGACGTCAACGAGGCGGGGCTCGACGGTCTCGCGGGCGAGCGTATCGAAACGCGCCGGCTCGACGTGCTCGACCCGGCGGCGGTCGCCGCGCTTCGCGACGAGGCGATCGACATCCTGTTCAACTGCGCGGGCGTGGTGCACGGCGGCACGGTTCTGGAGACGAGCGACGCCGATCTCGATTTCGCCTGGCGGCTCAACGTCATGGCGATGACGCACACCTGCCAGGCGGTGCTGCCCGGCATGGTGGCGCGCGGCGGAGGAGCGATCATCAACATGGCGTCGGTCGCGTCGAGCGTGAAGGGCGTTCCCAACCGCTACGCCTATTCGGTGACCAAGGCAGCGGTGATCGGCCTCACCAAGTCGATCGCCGCCGACTTCGTCGGACAGAATATCCGCGTCACCGCGATCTGCCCGGGGACGGTCCAGACGCCGTCGCTCGACGAGCGGCTCGCGGCCGGCGGGGATTATGAAGGCGCCCGCGCGGCGTTCATCGCGCGCCAGCCGATCGGGCGCATCGGCGCGCCCGAGGAGATTGCCGACCTCGTCGTCTATCTGGCGGGCGCGACCTATACGACCGGCCAGGTGCAGATCATCGACGGCGGCTGGGCCATCTGACAAAAAGGCCGCCCGGTCGCTATGACCGGGCGGCCCATCTGTCCGTCTTTGCCTCTCTAGAATTTGAAGCGCACGCCGGCGAGGAACTGGCGGTCGTCGATCGACACCTGCCCCGGGCGGGTCTCGTCGACATAATAGGTCGCCTCGGCGGTGCGCAGCAGATTGCTTCCCTCGAGCGACAGAGTGATGTTCGGGGTCACGTCATAGTTGATCGACGCATCGAGCCAGCCATAGCCCTTGCGATAGACAAGCCCGACATTGCCGTCGCCGGTGAACAGCCCCTGATAGAATTTGGAGCGGTAATTATAGGCGACGCGCGCCGACAGGCCGCCCTTTTCATAGAGGCCGCTGATGTTGAAGCTGTGCTTGGACAGGTTCGGCAGCGGGGTGATGAAGCCCGCGACCGCGCTGGGCGTCTTGGAATCGACATAGGTGTAGTTGGCCTGGATGCCGAAGCCCGACAACGCCCCCGGCAGGAAGTCGAAGAAGGCCTGCCCGCCGATTTCGGCGCCCTTGATGTCGCCGCTCTCGCCGTTGGTCGGCTGCGAGAGATTATAGAGGATGCCGTCGATCGGGACGTTGGGCGTCACGGTGGTGAAAATGAAGCCCTTCACCTTGCGATAGAAGCCCGCCGCATAGACCGAGCCGGTCGGCGAGAAATAATATTCGAGGCTGACGTCGGCCTGGTCGGCGCGCAGCGGTTTCAGGAACGGGTTGCCGCTCGACGCCTGGCCGTTGGCGGGCACCAGGGTCAGCGACGGCGAGAGCTGGCTGAAGTCGGGCCGCGTCAGCGTCTTCGACGCCGACAGACGAAGCTGCAGATCGTCGGCCAGGCGGAAACGGATGTTGCCGCTCGGCAGAACGCTCACATAGCTCGAGTGGACGTTGAGCGGCGTCAGGACGACGGTGCCGCCCACGGTCGAGTTCTGGTTGCCCGTCACGTTGAGCTGGGTCTGCACCACGCGAACGCCGACATTGCCGTCGATGGGCAGCGCGCCCTCGGTCTTGAACAACAGCTGGGCATAGCCGCCCGTGGTTGTCTCGTTGATGTCGAAGATGGTCTTCGGATCGACCGCTGGCGCTGTCGTGATGCCGATCGCATTGCGGACGGAGTCGAAATCGTTGCGCAGGAGATCGGGATTAGCGACCAGCGGGTTATAGGTGATGTTGGACGCGCTCCGGTAGAAATCGTCGAAGGGCATCGGCTCGAACAGGTCGGCATAGGGCGTCGCGTCGGTGCCCGCCGCCGGGCTGCTGAAGAAACGGATCGGGGTGAATTCCATCGAGCGTTTGGCCCAGCGCACCCCGACCTTGAAGCCCGACAGGAAGTCGCTCTCGATCTGGAAATCGCCATCGAGACGCCCCGCATAGCTGTCGCCCTTGTAGTGATTCTCGCTGCGGGTCAGCGACGACAGGTCGTACGAACCGATCTGGGTCAGGTCGACGCCCGACAGCAGGGTCGTCGCGACGCCGCCGTTTGTGTTGCCGGTCACGTCGATCTGCACCTCGGGCACCGTCGTGCGCAGGTCGAGTTCGGAGTAGTAGAGCGTGTTGGTCGACTTCTGATAGGAGAAGTCGGCCGAAAGAGTGGCGGCATCGGCCGACCATTTGCCGCCGAACGAGAACTGGCGGTTCTTGTCATAGGTGTCGCGCGCCACGCCGAAGGTCGAGACCACGACGTTCGAGAAGGTGCCGCTCTGGAAGTCGTTGGTGCCCGGGAACAGCGTCACGCTGCCCGGCACGACCGCATAGCCGTTGGTCGCGACGTTGAGGCCATATTGCTCCTGGATCGAGCGGAATTCCTGATAGCTGCCCTGCGCATAGATTTCGAAATCGGGCGTCGGGCGCCATTGCCAGGTGCCATCGATGCCGATGCGGGTGCGCTTGCCGTCGATCAGCGGTTCATAGGTGCCGTTGGGCGTGATCACCTCCTGGCCCGCAATGACGTCGGTGCGGCGGCTGTGCGCGCCGACCGAGACGATGTCGGCGCGGAACGAGCGCTGCTGGAACGAGCCCGAGAGCAGCACGCCCATCTCGCCGTCGCCCACGCCCCATTTCGTCGAGATCAGGCCCGACGCCATCGGGTTCCACTTGTCGGCGAGATCGTTGTAGCGGCCGCGGAGGCTGCCGCTGACGGTCAGATTGTCGAGATCGAGCGGCATGCGCGTGCGCAGATCGATGACGCCGCCGATGCCGCCTTCGACCAGGTCGGACGAGGGCGTCTTGTAGATGTCGATGCCGGCGAGCAGTTCGGCCGGGAAATCCTGAAGGTTGAAACTGCGCCCGCCGCCCGCGGTGAAGATTTCGCGGCCGTTGAGAGTCGCGAGCACCTGGGTCAGGCCGCGGATCGCGACCGATCCGCCTTCGCCGCGGTCGCGCGACACCTGGATGCCGGATACGCGCTGCAGCGCTTCGGTGGTGTTCATGTCGGGCAGCTTGCCGATGTCGTCGGCGACGATCGAATCGACGATCTGATTGGCGTCGCGCTTGCGCTGCTGCGCGGATTCGAGGCTGGCGCGAATGCCGGTGACGACGATGGCATCGCCCTCGTCAGCGGGAGCCGCTTGGGCATTGTCGGCGGCTGCATCCTGGGCAAAGGCCGGAAAACTCAGGCCCGTCAGCGAGACGGCGGCGACACTGGCGAACAGATAAGCGGTGCGTTTCATGGAATTTTTCCTCCTCCTCGGTATATTGTATTATGATTCGCTCGATTAGTATTATTTTATGGGCAGATGCCATAGCTCGTTTTGTCTGACAATATAAAATTGTGCCGAATAGGGTCTGGAGAAGGAGAAAATGACGATGGAGCGACGCAAATTGCTGGGCAGCGGTGCGGCCATGCTGGGCGCCATGGCTTTGCCGGGGGCGGCCCGCGCGGTGTCGCGGCACGACCCCGTGGCGCCCTTTCGAACGCCCTATAAATATCCCCGCCGTATCCTGGACGGGTCGGGCATAGCGGGCAGCTTCGACGAGAAAGCGGTCGACTGCCCCTTCGTCTTCTCGGCGAACGGCAAATTCTACCTGACCCATGTCGGTTTCGACGGGCAGGGCTATCAGACCGGCATCTGCGAATCCGATGATCTGATCCACTGGAAGCGGCTAGGGCTGATCATGGCGCGCGATCCCGATGATCCGATCACCCGGCACAATATCGCTTGCGCCTCGATCCTGCGCGAGAATGAGCTGCAATCGGCCGGCCGGCTGATCAAGGTCGACGGGCGCTATGTCGCGGCGTGGCACGCCTATCCCAATCCCGGCTATGAGGAGGGGGCCGCGGTGATCGGCCTCGCGTTCAGCGACGACTTCATGCACTGGGAGCGCGGGCCGGTGATCCTGCGCGCCGAGGAGGGCGCCGAGTGGGAGCGCGGCGGGCTCTACAAGCCCTATCTCGTCAAGATCGGCGACACCTTCCACCTCTATTACAATGCCAAGACGACCGGCGCGCCGTGGAAGGAGCAGACGGGCCTTGCGACCTCGAAGGACCTCAAGAGCTGGACGCGCCACCCCGCGAACCCGCTGCTGCGCAACGGCCCCGAGGGCGCGCCCGATTTCCGCTTCGCGAGCGACCCCGTGGTCGTGTCGCACGAGGGGAAATGGGCGATGTATTATTTCGGGCTCGCCAAGGACGGCTATGCGCGCGACCTGCTCGCGATCGGCGACAGCCCGACCGATTTCAGGAAGGTCGACGAGGTCCTGATCGACGTCGGCGCGCCCGGCACGATCGACGAGAAATACGCCCACAAGCCCGCGCTGATCTATCACGACGGCGCGCTCTATCACTTCTATTGCGCGGTCAGCGGCAAATGGCCCAACGACGTGCGCGGGCTGGCGGTGGCGCGCTCGAAACCCTGGACCTAGTCATAATCGTGGTTATGAAATCGTCATCCCGGCCTTCGCCGGGATGACGAGATAAGGAAGGGCGGTGTTTGAGCCGCCCTAGCCCAGCGGGATGAGCCGCGCGCCGAGCAGCCGTACCGGCCCGACCAGTCCCGATTCGAGCAGCGGCGAATCGGCCGCATAATGTTTCCACGTCGTGAAGGCGACGCGCTGGCCGGGCGGCTTCGGCTGGCCGGTGCGATACCATTCGGGCAGCGCCGAAATGCCGCCGTCCCAGCCAAAGGCGTTGACGTCATACGCATATTCGGCCGGCAGCTGCTCATCGCCGATCAGGCGGTTGGGCCACAGATTGGTGACCTGGACTTCCAGCAGATTGTCGCCGGCGCGGACTGCGTCGGTCACGTCGATGCGATAGGGCGGTTTCCACAGACTGCCGAGCGGCTTGCCGTTGACGATCACGCGCGCCATCACCTCGACCCGGCCGAGGTCGAGGTAGAGCCGCCGCGTACCGCCCTGCGCCGCCGCGGGGACCGCGAAGCGCGTGCGATAGGTGGCGGTGCCCGAAAAATAGCGCACCCCCGCATCGGCGTGGCGATGGAGCGAGCCGAGCCGGTCGAGCGTCACCCGCGCCGGCGCGCCGAGATCGGGCGGAAAGGCGACGTCCCAGGGGCCATCGAGCACGACCGTCGGTGCGACGGCTTCGACGTCGATGGAGCGGCCGCCCAGGCGATATCGACCGCCTTCCCAGAGGAGCAATCCCGCCGGGGTGCATTCGGCGGCCGGCGGAGCGTCGGGCGGCGGCAGCGGTTGGGCCGCCAGATTCGCGATCTCCGCCGCCGAAAGCGACGTCCGGTGTAGGGTCAGCGCCGCCGTGTCGCCCTCGAACAGGCGCGGCCGGGTGATCGTGGCGCCCAGCACGGCGTGGAGCGCGTGCGGCGACGCCCTGCCGTGCGCGACCGGTGCGCCGTTCAGATAAAGCGCCAGTCCCTCGTCGCCATGGGTCGCCGCGAGATGGGTCCAGCCGGCGATCGCCGCCGGCGCGGTCAGTGCGGCGCGATAGGTCGGCCCGGCATGGTCGTAGAGGATCACGCCGTTGCGCCCCGCCGATATCGCCAGCGTGGCGTGGCCGGTGCCGAACAGATCGGCGCCCGCGGGCGGATCGACGAGAAAGCTCGCGCCCCCGACGCCGAGCCGATCGAGGCTGGCGCCGCGCGCGAGCGCGTTCGCACGCGCCGCGACGATCTCCGGCCGGTCGCTGTCGGACGCGATCTCGGGGCTGATCGGCCAGAGGTCGGTTTCGGGCTTGATCCAGGCGGTCACGGCGAAGCGGCCGCTGGCGTCCTGCCGGGGTTCGGCGGTCAGCGGCTGCGCTGCCAACAGCGTCCCCGTCGGCCCGGTCAGTGTGCCGGCGGCGGCGCCCGCGGCGGGCCTGCGAAAGACGATGAAGCAGGACCCGGCTTCGTCGAGGCGCAGCGCGACGCGCGTGCGGCCGTCCGCCGCCGCATGGACGGGAAGCGGATGGCTGTGCCCGGTCATCGGGTCCCAGCATTCGGGCGCGCGCCCGGCAACGCGGAAGGTCGCGACCACATCCTCGGCGCGGCGCCGGGCATTGGAGACGAAATAGACGTCGGCGTCGTCGATGCGGCGGTGAATCCAGTGCAGCACCGCGTCGCCGGTGCGCGTGGCGAGCTCGACGTCGGGCGCGAGTCCCGCCTCGCGCAGCACCCGGTCGAGCGGCACGCCCCAGAAGACGCGGCCCTTGCCGTGCGCCCGCGCGGTTCGCGTCCGGCCGTCGAGGTCGCCCCATAGCTCGGCCGCCAGGCGCTTCACCTCGGCGTCGCTTTCGGGATAGCCGGAAAGGCCGTGTGATTGCTCGACGGGCGCGCCGACGAGCCACATGCCCTGGCGCACCAGATCGGCGATTCGGGCCAGCGTCTCGCGCGTGATCCGCCGGTCGTCGGGCATCACCAGCACGCGGTAGCTCATGCCGTCCGGCAGGACGATACGCCCGCCCTCAATCCGCGCGCGCGTGAGCAGCACATCGGCGTCGCAGACGTCGTAATCATGGCCGGGGGGCACCGGCTGCGCGAGTTTCGGACGCGCCCCCGACAGGGTGGCGGCGACCGGTTCCTCGATATGCACCGGACATTGCACCGGCGAGTTTTCACCCGCGAAATAAAGCAGATCGGCCACGAAATGGCCCCGCGACAGCAGATTCTGGCAGCGCGCCGCATAGGTCAGCCAGGGTCCGGCTTCCTCGAACCAGGTGTTGGTGCGCTCGAAGTGAAAGCCCCACGGCCCCATCGTCATGCCGGGCCGCGCGGTGGGGTGCGGCTGCTGCGCATAGCGGTGAAAGACAAAATGATTGAGGCCGTAGGAATACATCTCGTCGCCGAGGGCCTTCATCGCATAGGGATATTCGAGCCAGCGCGACTGCGCAGGGCGGCCGGTGAAGGATTCGGCACCGACGAAGCGCTTGCCGTGAACATGCGCGGTGGTCGCGGCGACCTTCACCGAGTAAGCGGCGGCTCCGCCGCGCACCCAGAATTCCCCCATCAGCGCATCGACCCGCGCGCCGGCCTGCTGGTCGTCGAACGGACCGTTGCCATAGGGTTCGGTATAGGAATGCAGCCCATGCGCCTCGCATAGCTCGTGGAAACGACCGAAATAGCGATCTTCCATCAAGGTCGCCTGGACGCGGCGGAAGTCCCACAGGAAGCGTTCGGTCCTCTCGGCGCTCGCAACGAGCCGCCCGGTGAGCGCGGGCATGTAGCGGGTGAGCGGATAGCCGCGCCGCGCCGCGAACTCGGCCGGAAAGTCCGCGGTCCAGTTCTGCATCCCGGTTTCGTAGCTGTCGATCAGCGCGCCGGCGAGCTCGCGCTTGCCGAGCCGTTCGAGCGTCGGCAGCAGTTCGCCGAAATATTTCCCGAAATGGAAATCGAGCGCGGCGGTGCTGAACTTGTCGCATTCGAGGCCGCCGCCGTCGTCGGGATAGGAAAGGTTGCGCGCGCCGGTGGCGGTATGGCCGAACCGCAGCACGGTCCACTCGCCCGGCGGCGGCGTCCAGCGCAGCCGCCCGTCCGCGTCCATATGCGCCGTCAGGTCGATCACGGTCGCGGGATCGATCGTCGCCGCCGGATCGGCTGGCCCCGGCGCTTCGCCGACATTGGGACGGCGGCCCCAGCCGGCCTTGGCGCCGACGTCGGCGATGCGCGGATCGGACGAGAGCGTCAGTTCGGCGAGCCGGCAGGCGGCGGGCACCGAGAGCCGGAAGAAGCGCGCGCTGGTCGAGACGAAATTGATCGCGATCGGCGGCGTGGTGTGCAGCCGCCACACCGGCACCGGCATGTCGGCGAGCGGATGCCAGCGTTCGCCGTCGCTCGAGGCCTCGACCTGGAACGCCGCCTGCGCCGTGAAATTGGCATTGTCGTCCACCGGCGCCGCCTGCACCATCAGCGACCGGGCGCGATAGGGCTCGGCGAATTCGATGATGAGCTGCGACGGCGCGGCGCCCGGCGCGATATCGAGCATCGTCGCCGCGTCGCCGTCGGTGATGACGCGCATGTCGACGGTTTCGCCGTTCAGCGACGCGCGCGCGATCTGGCCGCGCGCCGCCGTCCGGTCGCCGGTCAGCGCGGGAAAGGCGACGACCATCGCGTCGCGATAATGGTCGAGCCGGGTAAAGGGCTGCGGCAGTATGCGGTCGATCGCCTTGCCGCCGGCGAGCGTCACCTCGCTCCACACGAGCTGCTGCATCGCCAGTTCGGGGGTGATCCAGGGGCCGCCGCTCGACGACCAGCCCGGGCAATTGTGAAGTGTGAAATGCAGCCCGAGCCGCCCGCACTCGTCGGCCGCATGGCGGATCAGCCGCACCCATTCGGGGCCGAGCGTCACCGCGGGGCCCTGCGGAATGCCGCACCCGACGTCGAACATCTGCACCCCGCCGACGCCGACCCGCGCCAGCGCCTCCAGGTCGCGCGTGATGCCGTCGGCAGTGACGTTGCCGTTCATCCAGTGCCACCAGGTGTGCGGCCGCGCGTCGGGTCCGGGCGCGCGGAAGCTCTCCAGCAGCGCGTCGTCACCCTCTGCGAGCGCGGGAACGGGCCAGTTCAGCGTCACGGCAAACGCGCCCACCGCGCCGCTCGCAAGAAAGTCCCGCCGATCCATCCACCCTCTCCCTCTCGTCGGCGCCATCGATTGTGACGCCGATCTTCTTATGTCATCATACCAGTTGAATGGGCAACGTCCACAGCGGCGGTGAAAAATCGGAAGAGAATGAGACAAGCAAGCCGGTGATCCCCGGCGAAAGCCGGGGTCCATGCCATGAAGGCGCGCAATCTAGACCCCGGCTTTCGCCGGGGATCACCAATGGTCTGAAGGAATAATCGCTGATCAAATCCAAGATTCTCGCAATGATGCCAGTGATGATACTCAGGGTGCGATCCGTGATTCCCTTGTCCGCCCTTGCGAACGCCCGGCTATCGCAGCACGGGCGGCGCGGCTATGATGCGGCGCTGAAGACAGAGGAGGCAGGAAAAGGGTGGTGCTAGGAGCGCAAGAGCCGATCGTTCGGCGGAAACTTTCCGACGAGGTGTTCGACCGGCTGAAGGCGATGATCGTCAGCGGCGAACGCGGACCCGGCGAGACGCTGCCCTCCGAGCGCGAGCTGATGGCGCGCTTCGGCGTCGGCCGCCCCGCCATTCGCGAGGCGATGCAGGCGCTCGCCAATCTGGGGCTGGTCACCATCCACCATGGCGAGCGCGCGCGGGTGCGCCAGCTCACCGCCGAATCGGCGATGCGGCAGCTCGACCCGATCGCGCAGCTGCTGCTGTCGCTGTCGCCCGAATCGCTCGAGCATCTGAAGGAAGCGCGAAGCTTCTTCGAGCGCGGCATGGTGCGCCGCGCCGCCGAGCTGGCGACCGACGCGGACGTCGCCGACCTGCGCGAGATCCGGGCGCGCCAAGCCTCGCTGGTCGGCGACGCTCCCGCCTTCATGAGCGCCGACATGGCGTTTCACACGCGCATCGCGCGGATCACCGGCAACCCGATCTATGTCGCGGTGAGCGAGATGATGCTGGGCTGGCTGCGCGACTATCACGCGCATATGCTGATCTGGCAGGGGCACAGTGACCGGACGCTCGCCGAGCATGAAGAGGTGATCGAGCGGATCGCGGCGCACGACCCCGATGGCGCCGAGCAGGCGCTGATCCGGCATCTGGCGCGCTCGAATCATCTCTACGCGCATCCGGAGAGCGACGCGGGCTAGACGAGCGGAACGGACGCGATTCCGAAGGGGGGAAGCGCGATCTCCATCGCTCCAATCCGCGCGATCCGGTCGTCGGCGGTCAGGTTGGCGAAAAGGACGACCTCCGCCGTCGCTACGGCCGCCACCTCGCCCGGCGCGGCGGAGCGGCAGGCGCGGCGGGAGCGGCCGGCCATCTTCGCCAGCGCCGCGACGGCCGCGAACACCGGCCGGGGTCCTTCGTCGTCGATCACCCCGAGCGGGCCGGACAGCGCGCCGAGCGTCAGCGTGTCGAGCGCGCCTTCCTCGGTCGCGGCAACATAGCCGACCGTCCACGCCGCGGCGAAGGCGCCGTCCTGGCGCGGATCGCGCCTCGCCATGGCGATCCGATCGCGGTGCGGATTGGGCATGGTGCGCGATCCATAGGGATTCTGCCGCATCCCGATCGTCACCGGCCCGAGCCGATAGGGCAGACCGCCGATGATCGCGCGCGCCGACCGCATGATGTGCGGAATCGCCTCCAGCGACTGCATGACGCTGAGGTCGTCGGCGGCATGGACGATCGGACAGGTCGCATGCGACAGGAAATCGAGCGCATCGAGCGGCGGGCGCTTGCGGTTGAGTTCGGTGAAATAGCCGAACATGCCGCCGCCCAGCGGCAGGCCCGGAAAGGCGCGGCGTGCGGCGGCATAGACGTCGGCGAGCGGCGGGCAGGCGGGCCAGGCGCTTCCCGGCGGGGTCGATTGCAGGTCGGGCGCGGGATATATCGCGACCGCATCGATATGCAGCCCGGCGCGGTCGACCTGGTCGGCGACCGCGCGAAGCTCGGCGTCGAGGTCGCCCGTCGCGGCGATCACGCATTCGAGCGTCCTGCGCTGCGACAGGCCCTCGACGACGTCCGCCAGCGCCTGCATCTCGGCGAAGCTGTGATCCGCGTAGGGGGCAAAGCTCAACAGCAGGTCCTGCACGCCGGCCTCTTCCAGCGCACCGCGCCAGCCGCGGTCGGTCGCGGCCTGCTCGGGCGTCAGCGCCAGTCCGACGCGCGGCATCGTGCCGATCGACGCGCCGAGCTCGATTTCGGCGATCCGGCCGGGGGTCGATGCCTTGCGCGGCGCGGCGCCGGCGATCGCGATATGGACCGACTGCCGGTCGATCGTTCCCGCCGGCACCCCATAGGGCCACGGCCTGGCGAGCGGCCGGACGTAGGTTTTGTAGGACGCGTCCGACCAGTTGCGCTGGTCCTCCATCTCGAAACCGTCGCCGTCGAGCCGACAGGCGACGGTGAGGCCGTTCTGCCGGTGGATCAGCGCGGCGATGTCGGTGAAGGGCTGCCAGGGGTCGATCCGCTCGGGGAAAACGCTGTTCTCCGCGCGGCCATCGCCATGCTCGACCCGGAGCGGCGCGCCCGCGAGTCCGGCGGGATGGAGCAGGCAGAAACCGAGCCGGTTGACGGTCACGTCATCGATCGCGACCGCCTCCACGGTGAAGGACAGGCCGTTCGCGCGCGCGACGACCCGGGCGCGATAGGTCAGGCGATCGCCATCGGGGCCGATGCAGTGCGCGGTGAAGCCGAGGGCGAGCTCGCCATCCTTCTCCTCCACCCGCAGATCCGAAATATCGGGCGTCAGCGTGCCCCAGTCGCGGTCGCGCACCAGATACTGGATGCCGCGCACCACCTCGATCCCGCCGAAGCGGATCGCGCGCAGATTGCCGCCGACGAGGTCGAAGGCGAGCGGGCCGACCGCGAAGCGCCGCGCGGCGGCGTCGGGCGCCGCGGTTCCATAGAGCGTTCGCGCGCTTTGGGTGTCCCTGTCCTCCACCGTCCCTCCTGCCATCGATGCTGCCGCGCCGGTGCGGTTCATGCAATGCTTGCGTAACTCATCATACCATCATACCATTAGCGCAAGACAATGAGACAAGGATAGAGAATGACCGCGATTGCGCTTTTCGGTGCGGGTGGGAAAATGGGCGCGCGCCTGTCGCGCAACCTCGCCGCCAGTGATTACAGCGTCCGTCACGTCGAGCCGGGCGAGGCGGGGCGAAACCGACTGCGCGACGAACTCGGGATCGCGTGCGTCGACGTCGCGACCGCGCTGGACGGCGCCGATATCGTCATTCTCGCCGTGCCCGACACGCATGTCGGGTCGGTCGCGCACGAGATCGCGCCCGCGCTGCGGCCGGGGGCGATGGTGATCGCGCTCGATGCCGCGGCGCCCTTCGCCGGCCATCTGCCCGACCGGCCCGACCTCACCTATTTCGTCACCCATCCCTGCCACCCGCCGATCTTCAACGACGAGACCGATCCGGCGGCGCGCGACGACCGTTTCGGCGGGCTCCACGCGCGCCAGAGCATCGTCAACGCGATGATGCAGGGCCCCGAGGAGCATTATGCGCTGGGCGAGGCGATCGCGCGGACGATCTGGGCGCCGATCCTGCGCTCGCACCGCGTCTCGGTCGAGCAGATGGCGCTGCTCGAACCGGGCCTTTCCGAAACGGTGTGCGCGACGCTGCTCGACACGATGCGCGAGGCGATGGACGAGGTCGTGGCGCGCGGCGTGCCCCAGGAGGCGGCGCGCGACTTTCTGCTCGGCCATATGAACATCCTCGCCGCGGTGATCTTCAAGCATGTGCCGGGGCAATTCTCCGACGCGTGCAACAAGGCCATCGCCTTCGGCAAGCCGACGATGCTGCGCGACGACTGGAAGCGCGTCTTCGACGCCGACGAACTGGCGATGAGCATCCAGCGAATCACCTGAACCGGGCTGGGGGATCAAGAACGGGATTGACAGGTTCCCGTGAGTCATGATCTCATCATACCAGTTGAGGGAATGCGCGGCGTGATCGTCGCGGCCAACAGGGAGAGGGATGATGGCGCGTACCTGGTGGCAGCGGAAAGGGCTGCATATCTGTTTGAGCGTCGCCGCCGCGGCGGGCCTGCTCGGTTTCGCGCCCGGCGCCGCCGCCACCCCCAAGATCGACGGCGAGCGTCAGCAATGGCATGACGTCACGCTCAGCTTCGCCGGCCCGGCGACGAGCGAGACGGCCGATCCCAATCCTTTTCGCGACTATCGGCTGAACGTCACCTTCACCAAGGGGCAGAAAAGCTACGTCGTCCCCGGCTATTTCGCCGCCGACGGCAACGCCGCCGAAACCAGCGCGACGCAGGGCAATGTCTGGCGTGTCCATTTCGTTCCCGACGAGGTCGGGACGTGGAGCTACAAGGTGTCCTTCCGCACCGGCAAGGATGTCGCCGCGAGCCTGGACGCCGGGGCGGGCGCGGCGACTGCGTTCGACGGCGAATCGGGCAGTCTCCAGATCGCCGCCAGCGACAAGCGCGGGCGCGACAACCGCGGGCAGGGCATGCTGCAATATGTCGGCAGGCATTTCCTCCGCTACGCCGGCTCGGGGAAATATTTCGCGATGGCGGGCACGCAGAGCCCGGAGAATTTCCTCGCCTATTTCGAGTTCGACAACACCAAGGACTATCGCGGCGAAAAGGGCTTCGCCACGCCCGACCAGCTCCACCATTATGCGCCGCATGTGAAGGACTGGAAGCCCGGCGACCCGATCTGGCAGGGCGGCAAGGGAAAGGGGATCATCGGCGCGCTCAACTATCTCGCCGGCAAGGGAATGAACTCCTTCTACACGGTGACGCTGAACAATTACGGCGACGCCATGGATACCAATCCGTGGATCGGGTACGACGAGCATAGCCGCTACGACGTCTCGAAGCTCGCGCAGTGGGAGATCGTCTTCTCACACATGGATCGCCTGGGCATGCAGGTGATGCTGATCACCCAGGAAGAGGAAGGCGAGCAGACGCTCGGCAAGATGACGCCCGAGCGCAAAATCTATTATCGCGAACTGATCGCGCGCTTCGCGCACCACCATGGGATCATCTGGGATCTCGACGAGGAGATGGATCGCTTCCGCTATTTCACGACCAGGGATATCGAGGACATCTCGAATTATATCAAGGCGGTGGACCCCTATAAGCACCCGATCCAATATGTGCAGTGGAAGGCGGAGCTGATCGCCGACGACAAGACCTACGGCCGGCTGCTGGGCTTTCCGAATTTCGACGCGACCGCGCTCCAGCACGATCCTGAGAACACCCACAGCGAAACGATCAAGTGGCTCGACAAGTCGGCGGCCGCCGGCCACCCGTGGCTGGTCCACCTGATCGAGATGAACCCCGGGGTGCGGACGGACATCGAGGATCCGGGCCACGACAGGGTGCGCAAGCTCGCGATCTGGGGCCATTATATGGCGGGCGGCACGGGAACGATGTTCTTCTTCACCGACCCGATCGGCGACCTCAATGTCGAGGATTTCCGCACCCGCGACCAGCTCTTCGACCAGATCCACTATGCGCACGACTTCGTGACCCGATATCTGCCGTTCGAGGCGACCCGGCACGACGATGCGCTGACGCCGCTCGCCAATGATTATGTGCTGGCGAAACCCGGCGAGGCCTATGCCGTCTATCTGCCCGACGGCGGCACGACGACGCTCGACCTGTCGGGCGCGACCGGGCGCTTCGAGGTGAAATGGTACAATCCCCGCATCGGCGGCGCGCTTCGCGACGGGAGCGTGCGGACCATCGAGGGCGGCGGCGTGCGCGCGCTCGGGCAGGCGCCGAACGATACCGCGAAGGATTGGGCCGTGCTGATCCGCAGGGCGGGAAACCGCTGAATCGCAGTCAAGATATGATGGATGGGATCAAGCCATGAACATGAAATCGAACATGCTGCTCCTCGGCGCCCTGCTCCTGCCCTCGAGCGCGCTGGCCCAGGAGGGGCCCGCGGAGGGGCCGGTCATCGCCGCGTCGAACAGCACGATGCTGGTCAAGATGACCAGTTCGGTGAGCACGACGACGAGCAAGCCCGGCGACAAGGTGACCGGCATCCTGATCGATCCGCGCGGCCTGCGCGGCGCCACGGTCGAAGGGACGGTGATCCGCGCCGATCATGCGATCCTGAATTTCACGTTCGACACGCTCCACCACGAGGGCAAGACCTATCGGATGCAGTCGCGGCTCGTGTCCGTCACCAGCTCGAAGGGCAATGACGGGATGGACGACCTCGACCAGCGGCTGCGCATCGAGGGCGTGGGCATCATCGCCTACGGCACCCGGACCGCGATCGACGAGGGCGCGGAAATCCGCATCACCGCCTGGGAGGAATGATCCCTGCGGCACGCCCTTGCCGGGTGGTCCTACAAATAATAGTATGATAGGATAAAATCCTCGATCGCGGTGGAACGCGATGATCAGATTCGAGAACCGGGCGGCCATCGGCCGGAACCCGATTTCAGGGAGAGATATGAAAGTGACGTCGATCAAGCTCATCCTTCGCGCGTCGGCGGCCTGCGCCGCGCTGGCGATCTGCCAACCGGCGGCGGCGGAGGTGCCCGGCTATCAGGCGAAGGTCGAGGCCAAGCTGCGCGAGGTGAAGGCCGAGGTCGCCAAAGGGCCGTTCAAGCCCGATTGGGACAATCTGCGCACCCAATATCGCACCCCCGAGTGGTTCCGCGACGCCAAGTTCGGCATCTTCATCCACTGGGGTGTCTATTCGGTGCCCGCCTTCGCGAACGAATGGTATTCGCGCAACATGTATGTGCCGGGCAACCCGGCCTATGAGCATCACGTCAAGACCTACGGGCCGCAGTCGAAATTCGGCTACAAGGACTTCATCCCGCAGTTCAGGGCGGAGAAGTTCGACGCCGCGCGCTGGGTCGATCTGTTCGCCGACGCCGGCGCCAAATATGTCATCCCGGTCGCCGAACATTGCGACGGCTTCGCGATGTATGCGTCCGATTTCACCGAATGGGACGCGTCCGACATGGGGCCGAAGCGCGACACCACGGGCGAACTCGCCAAGGCGACGCGCGCGGCGGGTCTGCACTTCGGCCTGTCGTCGCACCGTGCCGAGCATTGGTGGTGGTATCACAAGGGCCGCAGCTTCCCTTCCGATGTCAGCGATCCGAAATATGCGGGCCTCTATGGCCCCGCCGCCCCGACCGGCCTTCCCGCCGACGATCCCGACTTTTGGCCCGACGGTGGCCAGCTCCAGCAATGGATGCCGCCGAGCAAGGCATTCCTCGACGACTGGATGGCGCGCACCGCGGAACTGGTCGACAAATATCAGCCCGAGCTGATCTATTTCGACTGGTGGACGTCGGCGCCGCTGTTCGAGCCGCTGATGCGCGACACCGCCGCTTATTATTACAACCGTTCGGCCGAGCGGAACTATCAGGGCATCATCGCCTACAAGGGGTCGCAGTTCGCCGAAGGCAGCGCGCTGTTCGACATGGAGCGCGGCAAGACCGACGCGCTCAAGCTGACGCCCTGGCAGTCGGATACCTCGGTCAGCGTGCATAGCTGGGGCTATGCGAAGAACGACGAATATCGCACCCCGCAGTCGCTGGTCGCCGACCTGATCGACATCGTCAGCAAGAACGGCAATCTGCTCCTCAATGTCGGGCCCCGGGCCGACGGCACGATCCCCGACGAGATCGCGACCGTGCTGCGCGGCATGGGCGGCTGGCTGAAGGTCAATGGAGAGGCGATCTACGGCACACGCCCCTTCCACTATTTCGGCGAGGGACCCACCAAGTCGGGGCAGGTGCGCGTCGGCGGCCAGGTCGAGGAATCGGCGCGCAAGGGCTTCGTTCCCGCCGACATCCGCTTCACCACCAAGGGCGACACGGTCTACGCGCTGGGCCTCGCCTGGCCGCAGGACGGCGAGGTGCTGGTCAAGACGCTCTACAAGGGGACGCCCTATCTCGACGCGCCGATCAAGAGCATCGAGCTGCTCGGCGGCGGCGCGATCGACTGGGAACAGACGCCGACCGGTCTGCGGGTCAAATTGCCCGCGAACGCGGCGGCGAGGGATTATCCCTATACGCTGAAAATCCGGGTGCGTTGACGCCCGGCTGACCTGGGAGGGTAGGATGGTTGCCATGCGCAGGCGCGGGAGGATGCTCGCCGCGATCTGTCTCACGATCCTTTGTCCGGGGATGGCGGCGAACGCGGCGGCGCAGGATGCGCCGGTGCCGCTGCAGCCCTATCCGGTCAATCACGAACTGCGCGTCGATTCGGACGCCGATGTCCGTTTCCTGCACGACGGGCCGGCGGGCAGCCACGGCTTCATCGAGGTTCGGGACGGCCATCTCTATCGCCCCGACGGCAAGCGCTTCCGCTGCTGGGGCGTCAACATCACCGGATTCAGCCTCGGGTCGGCCGAAATCCCCCCGAACGCCGAAGCGCGTGAGACGGCGGCGGCACTCGCGCGGCTCGGCATCAATTGCGTGCGCATGCACTTCCTCGACATGCCGGTGAGCCGGACGCCCAAGGAGGGAAGTGGCAAGGGCCCCGACCCGACGCCGCACAAGGATTCGCCGTCGGGCCTGATCGCCGACGGGCCGACCTCGCGTGTGCTCGATCCGGCCGCGCTCGCGCGGTTCGATTACTGGTTCGCCGAGCTCAAGAAGAACGGCATCTACGTCAATTTCAACCTGAACGTCGGGCGGACCTATCGCAGCGGCGATGGCGTGCCCGACGCCGATCTGATCGGCAGCGCCAAGGCCTATACCTATTTCGGGCCCGAGCTGATCGCGCTGCAAAAGGAATATGCGAAGCAGCTTCTCGGGCACCTCAATCCCTATACCAAGCTGCGCTATGCCGACGATCCGGCGGTCGTCACGGTCGAGGTCGTCAACGAGAATTCGCTGCTCGAATTCTGGATGCGCAACTGGCTGCGCGGCGAGCGGGTGAAGGGGGGCAGGAACCTCCAGCTCGACATGACGCCGCACTATCAGGCGCTGCTGGTCAAAATGTATAACGACTGGCTCGCGAAGAACCGCACGCCGGCCGAAGTTGCCGAGCTGCACCGGATCGCGGGCGTGGCGGCGGGGCAGCCGGTGCCCTTCATGCGCCGCGGCGACCATCCCGCCGCGCCGCGGCTCCGCCTCGATGCCGAACTCGGCTTCCTGACGCAGGTCGAGATCGACTTCCACGCCGACATGAAACGCTTCCTCACGCAGGAAATCGGCGTCAAATCGCCGATCGTCCCGATGGCCGACCACACCTATTTCATCGCCAACCAGCCGCTGATGCGCACGGCGATGAAGTCCGATATCATGGACGCGCACGTCTATTGGCAGCACCCCGCCATCTACGGGAAGCGGGGCGAACCGATGGTGAACAGTCCCGAGCTGTCGATCATCCAGAAGCTCGCGCGCTCGGCGGTCGCGGGCAAGCCGCTCACCGTCAGCGAGGTCAACCATCCGTGGCCGAGCGGCGACTATGGCGCCGAGATGATCCCCATCCTCGCCTCCTACGCGGCTTTTCAGGATTGGGACGGCATCTTCTTCTATACCTATGAGCCCAAGCTGCACGGCCAATGGACGCCGCTGGTAACGGGCGAATTCGACATCGCGCTCGACCCCGCGAAGATCGCGCAACTGCCTGCGGGCGCATTGATCTTCCTGCGCGGTGACGTTTCGCCGGCGAAGAAGGTGCTGACGCGCTCCTATTCGACCGACCAGATCAGCGAGGCGTCGCGGATGCCGCGCGCCGAGATGCCCTACTATACGCCCGGCTTCGACATGATGCTTCCGCTGGTCCACGGCTCGCGGGTGTCGTGCCTCGACTGCAAGCCGAGCCTGCCGGCGCCGCTGCCCCCCGCCAACCCGATCGTCTCGGATACCAGCGAACTGAGCTGGAAGACGAGCGACGGCGAGAACGGCATCGTCAGCGTGAACGCCCCGCGCAGCCAGGCCCTGGTGGGCTTCGTCAGCGCCAACCCCAAGGTGCAGACGCGCAACCTCTCGGCGGACATCCGCAATGATTTTGCCGCGATCACCCTGTCGTCGCTCGACGGCAAGCCGCTGAATCTCTCGGACCGCATGCTGCTCACCACGACCGGCAAGGTCGAAAATACTGGGCAGAGCTGGAATGCGCGCCACGCGATGCTCTCCAACTGGGGCACCGCGCCGACGCTGATCGAGCCGATCACGGGCTGGATCCAGCTCAAGGACCTCGAGGGCGCGATCGGCGTCTCGGCGCAGGCGCTCGACGGATCGGCGCGGCCGATCGGCCCGGCGATCCGCGGCAAGATGATCGAGCCCGGCTGGGAGATTGCCGTCGGCACGCCCGCGACCACCACTTATCTGATCCGCGTCGAGCGCTGATCCACGAACAGGGGGAATGAACATGAAGCTTGGTCTCGTCAGCGCGCTCGCGCTGATCGCCGCGACGCCGGCCGCCGCGCAGGACATTGCGATGCAGCCCTTTCCGGTCGACCATGAGGTGCGCGTCGATTCGGAGGCGGATGCCCGCTTCCTGCTCGACGGGCCGGCGGGCAAATATGGCTTCATCGAGGCGCGCGACGGCCACCTCTATCGCCCCGACGGCAAGCGTTTCCGCTGCTGGGGCGTCAACCTGACCGGCTGGACGGTCGGGGGCGAGGAAATTCCGTCGCACAAGGACGCCGAAACCTATGCGGCGGCACTGGCGCGGCTGGGCGTCAATTGCGTGCGGATGCACTTTCTCGACCGGCCCGATACCGAGAACAAGGTCCGCAACGAAGGCGCCGATCGCGGCCCCAACGCCGGCCCCTTCACCCACGGACCGCGCGGGCTGATCCGGGGCGACGTCGACAACAGCCGCGAGCTCAATGCCGAGCGGCTGGACCGGCTCGACTATTGGTTCGCCGAGCTCAAGAAGAACGGCATCTACGTCAATTTCAACCTGAATGTCGGCCGCGTCTTCAAGCCCGGCGACGGCGTGCCCGACGCCGATCTGATCGGCAATGCCAAGGCCTATACCTACTTCGGGCCGGAGCTGGTCGCGCTGCAGAAGGAATATGCCCAGCAGCTCCTGGGGCACCTCAATCCCTATACCAAGCTGCGTTATGCCGACGACCCGGCAGTGATGACCGTCGAGGTCGTCAACGAGAATTCGATCCTCGAATTCTGGATGCGCAACTGGCTGCGCGGCGAGCGGGTGAAAGGCGGCAAGAACCTCCAGCTCGACATGACGCCGCACTATCAGGCGCTGCTGGTGAGCCTATATAACGACTGGCTGGCCAAGAATCGCAAGCCGGCCGAAATCGCGCAGCTTCGCACGCTGGCCGGCGTCGCGGCGGGGCAGCCGGTGCCCTTCATGCGCCGCGGCGACCATCCGGACGCGCCGCGGCTCCGCCTCGATGCCGAGCTCGGCTTTCTGACGCAGGTGGAGATCGACTTCCACGCCGACATGAAGCGCTTCCTGAAGGAAGAGATCGGGGTGAAGGCGCCGGTCGTCCCGCTCGCCGATCACACCTATTTCATCGCCAACCAGCCGCTGATGCGCACCGCGATGAAGTCCGACATCCTCGATGCCCATGTCTATTGGCAGCATCCCGCCATCTATGGGAAGCGCAACGAGCCGATGGTCAATTCGCCCGACCTGTCGATCATCCAGAAGCTCGCGCGCAGCGCCGCGGTCGGCAAGCCCTATACGGTCAGCGAGGTCAATCATCCCTGGCCGAGCGAATATGGGGCGGAGATGATCCCGATCCTCGCCTCCTACGCGGCGTTGCAGGACTGGGACGGCATCTTCTTCTACACCTTCGAGACGAAGATCAGCGGGCAATGGAAGCCGGCGGTCGCCGATCATTTCGACATCACGCTCGACCCGGCGAAGATGGCGCAGATGCCCGCGGGGGCGATGATCTTCCTGCGCGGTGACGTCTCGGCGGCGAAGGAGGTGATGACGCGCTCCTACTCGACCGACCAGATCAGCGAGGCGTCGCGGATGCCGCGCGCCGAGATGCCCTACTATACGCCGGGTTTCGACAAGACGATCCCGCTCGTCCACGGCTCGCGCGTGTCGTGCCTCGATTGCAAGCCGAGCCTGCCCGCGCCGCTGCCGCCCGCCAACCCGATCGTCTCGGACACCGGAGAGCTGAGCTGGAAGACCAGCGACGGCGAGAACGGCATCGTCAGCGTGAACGCCCCGCGCAGCCAGGCGCTCGTCGGGTTCGTGGGCGCCAACCCCAAGGTGCAGACGCGCAATCTGGCGGCGGGCGATATCCGCAACCGCTTCGCCGCGATCACCCTGTCGTCGCTCGACGGCAAGTCGCTCAATCTTTCGGACCGCATGCTGCTCACCACGACCGGCAAGGTCGAGAACAGCGGGCAGAAATGGGACGAGCGCCGCGCGATGCTGACCGATTGGGGCACCGCGCCGACGCTGATCGAGCCGATCACGGGCTGGATCCAGCTCAAGGATCTGGAGGGCGCGATCGGCGTCTCGGCGCAGGCGCTCGACGGATCGGCGCGGCCGATCGGCCCGGTGATCCGCGGCAAGATGATCGAGCCCGGCTGGGAGATCGCCGTCGGCACGCCCGCGACCACCACCTACCTGATCCGCGTCGAACGATGATCCGCACCCCGCGCGTGACCCGCCGCGGTCTGCTCGCGGCGACGCTGGCGACCTCTATCGTGCCTGGCCGCGCGCTGGCGGCGGGGCGCGGCGGCGTGCGGCCGGTGGACCTGCGCGTCGAGTGGCGCAGCCGGCCGCTCGGTATCGACGGGCTGCGGCCGCGCTTCACCTGGGCGATCGCGGCCGGTGCCGAGGTGCGCGGCGTGCGCCAGTCGGCATGGCGGATCGTGGTGGCGGAGAGCGCGGAGGCCGCGGCGGCGGGCCGGGGCGATATCTGGGACAGCGGCCGGGTGGCGGATCGCCGACTGCGCGGGCAGCCGGCTCAGCATCTCCCCCTGGTTTCGCAGACGCCCTATTTTTGGTCGCTGATGGTCTGGGACGAGGCGGGACGCGCGTCGGACTGGTCAGAGCCCGAGCGCTTCGTCACCGGCGTCATCGGCGACTGGCAGGCGCGCTGGATTGCGGCCGAGAAGGGCTGGCCGGTGGGAATCGCCGAATCGCGCAAGCCCGCGCCGGTGCCAGGGCCCAAGCCGATGCCGCTGTTCCGCCGCGACTTCGCCCTCGACGGGCCGGTCGCGCATGCCTTTCTGTCGATCGTCGGGCTCGGTCATCATGCGGTGAGCATCAACGGGCGCGAGGCGCACGCGTCGATGCTCGATCCGGGCTGGACCGACTATCGCAAGACCACCCTCTACACGACCTACGATGTGACCGACCTGCTGCGGTTGGGCGAGAACGCGATCGGCGTGATGCTCGGCAACGGCATGTACAATGTCGAAGGCGCGGAGGGCCGCTACAAGAAATTCGTCGGCACCTTCGGCCAGCCGCGCCTGCTGGCGCAACTCGTCGTCGTGCTGGCCAGCGGCGAGCGCGTCGTCGTCGCGAGCGACGGCGCGTGGACGACGCGGCCGGGCCCGATCGTCTTTTCGTCGATCTATGGCGGCGAGGATCATGACGCGCGGCGTGAGATCGCGGGCTGGGACCGCGCCGGGGCGCCGCGCGGCGGCTGGGCGCCGGTGCTGCTGGTCGATGCGCCGGAGGGACGTCTGAAGGCGCAGGCGATCCCGCCGATGGCGGTCGCGGCGACCTATCCGACGGTTGCCGTGACCGAGCCGCGGCCGGGCGTCTTCGTCTATGATTTCGGCATGAATTGTTCGAGCCGCCCGGCGCTCGCGGTGCGCGGGCCGGCGGGCGCGACCGTCCGGCTCAGCCCTTCGGAGGTGCTGGGGGCGGACGGCCTGATCGCGCCGCGCAGCATCGGCGCGCGGCCGGGACTGCCGGTGCATTACAGCTACACGCTCGCGGGGCGCGAAGGGGGCGAGACATGGCGCCCGCGCTTCACCTATTGCGGGTCGCGCTATCTTCAGGTCGAAGGCGCGGTGCCGGCCGATCGCGCCGGGCCGGGCGACGTCGCGATCGTCTCGCTCGCGAGCGAGTTCGTGCACACCGACATGCCGCAGGTGGGGCGTTTCGGCGCGGGCCAGGCGCTGCTCGTCCAGACCCACGACCTGATCCGCCAGGCGGTGCTCAGCAATTCGGCGAGCGTGTTCACCGACTGCCCGCACCGCGAGAAGCTCGGCTGGCTCGAACAGGACCATCTCAACGCCGAGACCGTGCTCTATCTCGAGGACGGCGCGACGATGTACGAAAAGACGATCGCCGACATCGTCGACGCGCAATTGCCGAACGGGCAGATTCCCGAGATCGCGCCAGAATATGTCCAGTTCACCGGACCCGACGAGATGTTCCGCGATTCGCCCGAATGGGGCGGCGCGGTCGTGATCGCCGCGTGGAAGGCCTATAAATTCTATGGCGACCCGCGCATCCTCGAAGTCGGCTATCCCGCGATGCGGCGCTATGCCGATCATATCGAGGGCAAGCGCACCGCGAAGGGCCTCGTCGACTATGGCCTCGGCGACTGGCTCGACCTCGGCCCGCGTGAAAACGGCAAGCGGGTCCAGCTGACCAGCATGGGGGTCACCGCGACCGCGACCTATTTCCAGATGCTCGCCTGCCTCGGCGACATCGCGCGGCGCCTGGGGCGGCCGCAGGCGGAAATCGCGGACTTCGCGCGGCGCACGGCGAACGTGAAGGCGGCGTTCAACGCGGCCTTCTACCGCGCCGACAAGGGGCTCTACGACAGCGGCAGCCAGACTGCCAACGCGATGCCGCTGGCGCTCGGCATGACCCCGGTGGGCGAGGCGGGGCGGGTTCTGGATGCGCTGGTCGCCGACATCCGGGCGCGCGGCGATCATGTCAGCGCGGGCGACATCGGCTTTCATTATGTGGTGCGCGCGCTCGCCGAGCACGGCCGGCCCGACGTGCTGCACGCGATGCTCTCGCGCACCGACGCGCCGAGCTATGGCGCGCAGATCGCCGCGGGCGCGACCGCGCTAACCGAGAATTGGGACCCGTCGCACGGCGGATCGCAGAATCACTTCATGCTCGGCCATGCGCTGGGCTGGCTCTATGGCGGGCTCGGCGGGGTGACGGTTGATTTCTGGCGGACGGATGCGCCGCCGATCCGCATCGCGCCGCAATGTGTTCCGGGGCTGGATTCGGCGTCGGCGGAATATCGGTCGGTTCTCGGCCCGATCCGCAGCGCCTGGACGCGCGAAGGACGCCGGATGCGGTTCGACGTCGACATCCCCGCGGGCAGTGACGCGACGATCATACTGCCGGTCGCGCTATCGGAATTGCGCGAGGGGCGTGCGGCGGCGGGACGAGCCCAAGGCGTGGCGCGCGCCGTCGAGCGGGGCGGCGAGACGGTACTGACTGTCGGCTCGGGCCGCTACCGGTTCACGGC
The DNA here is from genome assembly GCF_053514865.1 of Sphingopyxis sp. NJF-3. Classification (NCBI taxonomy): domain Bacteria; kingdom Pseudomonadati; phylum Pseudomonadota; class Alphaproteobacteria; order Sphingomonadales; family Sphingopyxidaceae; genus Sphingopyxis; species Sphingopyxis sp. NJF-3. Next base: position 3,369,820 of record NZ_CM130726.1, on the reverse strand, counting down.
TTAAAGGTGTGTCATCCCTGATGGAAACGTCATCCCGGCGAAGGCCGGGATCTCGCCGTTCCGGCCTGCTTCACCGGTGAGATCCCGGCCTTCGCCGGGATGACGAGATAAGGCGAGCGGCGTTTCGGTCTAACCCGATCATGCCCTAGCGGCAGCCTTGGCCCAGGATCACCGGCAGCGCCGTCTTCGCCATCGTCGCATAGCCCGCGTCATTGGGATGAAGATGGTCGCCGATCTGTTCGGAGAGGCGCATCACCGACGGCTTGCCGGGTTCCCCCATCGCCGCGTCGAAGTCGATCAGGCCGTCGAAGCGCGCGCGGTTCGCGCGGATCCAGGCGTTGACCGCCTGGCGGCGCTGCTCGCCCTCCGCGCTCGCATAGGCGGCGCCTTCATAGGGGAGCAGCGTGCCGAAGATCACCTTGAGCCCGCGGCCCTTCGCGCGGGTGAGCAATTGCTCATAGGCGGCGATCAGCCGGTCGGCGGGGGCCTGCCACTCCCTGGCGGGGTCCCTGACGTTGCCGATGTCGTTGATGCCTTCGAGGATCACGACGTGCGTCGCGTTGGGCACGCCGAGCACGTCGCGGTCGAAGCGCGCCAGCGCCGCCGGGCCGCGGCCCTGGCTGAGCAGCCGGTTGCCGCTGATCCCTTCGTTGGCGATCGCCCAGCAGCGCCCCTTCGGGTTCGCGGCGAGCAGGCGGCCGAGCTGGGCGGGCCAGCTCATCGCGCGCGACGCGCCCGCGCCTTCGGTGATCGAATCGCCGAAGGTCACGAGCACGCGGGTGGTCGCCGACGCGCCGCCGACCTCAAGCGCGCTGGCGACGCCGGAGGCGCGCGCGCGGCGCGGATCGGGAAGGTCGACCAGCGCGGTGGCGTCGCCCGCCACGATATCGACCATCTGCGCATGCGCGGGCGGCGCGACCTCGTCGGGAAAATAGATCGACAGGGCGAGCCGTTCGCCGGCCTCGACCGGATAGTCGATGGCATCGGACAGCATCGGCGCATGCGCGGGAATCCGGGCATCGCGGGCGCCGCCGAAGGTCAGCGCACGCAGGCTGCCCGCGACGGGCTTGCCATCCGCGTCGAGCCGGAGGATCGACGCGGCGCCGATGCGCAGCGGCGCCTCCGACAGCTCGTTGCTCAGCCGGACGCGCAGGGTCCGTCCGGCGGTCCCCACGTGCAGCTCCTGCCGCACCGTCTCGTCCTTGAACGGGCGGCCGAGGCCGTCGCGGATCGCGGGCTCGTAACCGATCGGCGGCCCCGACCAGGCGGGCACCCAGCGGTCGGGCTCGGCGGCGTGGACGCTTCCCGCCGCGGCGAGCAGCGCCGCAAGGGCGAGCATCGGCTTCATCGGGCGGCTCCGGACAGGGTGAACCAGGCGACGCCGTGCGCTGCGACCCGGCCGCCCGCCCAGTCGCCGCCGGCCGGTTTCGCGCCGGCGGGAAGCGTCAGGGGATGCGCCTCCTTGCCGTGATTGATCGCGATCAGGATGCGCTTTCCCTTCCCTTCGCGCTCGGCGATTTCGAAGTCGGGATGCGCGCCGGCGATCACCGGCGTCACCTTCGCCTCCGCGAGCAGGTCGGCGGCGAGCGTGTTCATCGTCGCGGGGTCGAGCCAGGCGCCGACATAGGTGATGCTGCCGCTTCCGACCTTGCGCGTGACGATGGCGGCCTTGCCGTCGAGCCAGCCGCCCGGGTCGCGATAGGTGGCGAGCGTGCGCACGTCGGGCGCGGTCGGCGTCAGCTCCTCGGCCCAGATCGACGCCTTGCCGGCGATGGCGCCGGTCAGCGAGACGCCTTCGTCGAGCGCATAATATTGCGCGACCTCGGCGCCGAGCAGGTCGGCGAGCGGCCCCGGCTGGGTGCGGGGATAGAGCGCGTTGGCATCGTCGCGCATCCCCGACCGCGGGCCGAGGACGAGATGCCCGCCGCCGCGGACATAGGCGGTGAGCGCCGCGGCCTCCGTTTCGGTCATCACCATCATGTTCGGCGCGACGACGAGGCGGTAGCGCGCGAGGTCGGCGTCGGGCGAGATCACATGCACGCCCTGCGACTGCACCCGGATCGGCCGGTAGAAATCGGTGAAGGCCTTGATCGGATCGAAATCCCGGTGATGGCGCTGGAGATCGATCGCCCAGCGGCTGTCATAGGAATAGAGCATCGCGACGTCGGCCGCCGGCGCCGTGTCGGCGAGCAGCGGCGCGGCGCGCGTCAGGTCGGCCGAAACGCGGGCGATTTCGGGCTGGATCGGATTGGGCTTGCCGTCCTGGCCCAGGATCGCGCCGTGATAGGTTTCCTGCCCGTTGGCGGCCGGGCGCCACTGCCAATAGAGAATGGCGTCGGCGCCATGCGCCACCGCCTGCCACGCCATTTCGCGCACCTGGCCGGGGTCGAGCGCGCGGTTCACCGGCACCCAGTCGACGCGGCCGGGCTGGGTTTCCATCAGCCAGAAATTGCGCTGCTTGTAGCCGCGCACGAGGTCGTGATTGGCGCCGTTGGCGACCCAGTCGGGGCGGCCGTCCGGAATGTAATTGTCCCACGAGGCGATATCGAGGTCGCGGTGCATGACGAAATGGTCGAAGCCCGCGTTCCAGAACATCGTGTTGGTCGTGATGAAGGAGCGCTTGTCGATCAGCGGCCGGATCGCCTTCACCTGATTCTGGACGAAGTCGGTCCACATTCGGGTGGTGAAATGCCGGAAATCGAGCAGCAACCCGGGGTTCTGCTGGCCGGTCTGGCGCAGCGGCACCTGGTCGAAACTGTTGTAGAACTGGCTCCAATATTGCGTCGTCCAGCGCTTGTTGAGATTGTCGATCGTGCCGTAGCGCTGCTTCAGGAAGGCGTGCCAAGCCGCGATCGCCTCGGGGTCCCACGACGGCGGCCCGACCTCATTGTCGATCTGCCAGCCGACCACCGCAGGGTGCCGGCCGTAGCGTTTCGCCATTTCGGTCGCGATGCGGCGCGAGAAATCGCGGTAGCGCTGGCTGGCGAAGGAGAAGTGGCGGCGCCCGCCGTGGCCGGCGCGCTCGCCCTTTTCGTCGATGCGGAGCGTGTCGGGATAGGCCTGGGTCAGCCACGCCGGCGGCGCCGCGGTGGGCGTGCCGATCACCACCATGAAACCGTGGCGCTGGGCGGCGGCGATCGCGCGGTCCATCCAGGCGAAGTCGAACTTACCTTCGACGGGCTCCATTCGGCTCCATGCGAATTCGCCGATTCGCACGGTGTTGAAGCCGGTGTCGCGCATCATCTTGAGATCGACGTCCCAGCGCTCCTCGGGCCATTGCTCGGGATACCAAGCAACGCCGACCGCGATCGCGGGCCGGTCGGGATAGGCGGTGGCGCGCTGGGGGAAGGCTGTGGGCGCCGTATCGGCGGCGGGCTGCGCGTGCGCCGCGGTTCCCGCCAATGCGACCGCCATCAACGCCCATTTTCCCCAGCCAGCCATGACCCCTCCGATTGTCCGCTTCGTTGAATGTTGGAGAGGCGCATAACATAGTGGCGCGGCAAAATAATAGTTTTATATGACATTTGGCGACGACCTGTTATCGACAGGCGAACCGGGAAAAAGGAGAGGACGAACGATGGCGCGTTTCGGATATTGGCTGGCCGGAAGTGCCTTGATCCTCCTCCCGATCTGGAGCGCGGCGGCGCAGACGGCGCCCGACGGGCCGACGCCCGAGGCGTTCCGCGATCCCCCCGCCGAAGCGCGCCCCGGCACCTTCTACCACTGGATGAACGGCAATGTGACCGCGGCGGGACTCGATGCCGACCTCGCGTCGATGCACGAGATCGGGCTCGGCAGCGTGATGGCGTTCGACGGCAGCAACGACGTGCCCAAGGGGCCGGTCGATTATCTCAGCCCCCACTGGCTCGACCTGATGACGCACATGATGGACAAGGCCGACCAGCTGGGGCTGAAGGTCGGCATGCACAATGCGCCGGGCTGGTCGTCGTCGGGCGGGCCGTGGATCACCCCCGACCGCTCGATGCAGCAGATCAGCTGGACCGAAACCACGGTCACCGGCGGCAAGCCGCTCCGGCTCAAGCTCGCGCGGCCCTATGCGAAGCGCGGCTATTACCGCGATGCCGCGGTGCTCGCCTATCCGGCGAGCGCGGGCGACGACAGCGTCTACCGTGATGCGGTGCAATCGATGCGCGCGGCCCTCGACATAGCGCCGGCGACGCTGACCGATCGCGATCTCCACAGCGCGGCCGAAATCACCCCCGCCGCACCGCTGGTGGTGACGATGAAGCGGCCGTTCGCGGCGCAGTCGGTCACGCTCTATGGCGATGCGGAGTCGGGGCCCTTCACCGCGACGATCGAAGCTTCGACGGACGGCAGCAACTGGACGCGGATCGGGCAGGTGTCGGCGCCCGTCCAGCATGAGCGCGGGATCGAGGCGCCGGGGACGCTCAACTTCCCGGCGGTCGAGGCGCGCTATTTCCGCGTCACGCCCAAGGCCGGGGTCAAGCTGGCCGAGGCTCTGTTCCACGCGACGCCGCGCATCGACGACTGGGGCGCGAAGGCCGAGCATCTCTATCGCCCGCCGACGGCGGTCGAGACGCATCCGACCGATCTGCGCGCCGATGACGCGATCGATCCCGCGAAGGTGATCGACATCACCGCGAACCTCGGTGCCGACGATGCCCTCGACTGGACGCCGCCGCCGGGCCGCTGGACGATCCTGCGCTTCGGCCACACCACGACGGGGCATCTGAACGTCGCGGCGTCGGATGCCGGACGCGGGCTCGAGGTCGACAAGCTCAGCGCCAGCGCGGTCGATTTCCAGTTCGAAAACAGCGTCCAGCGCATGCTGAAGGCGGCCGGACCGCTGGCGGGCAAGGCTTTCGATTCGCTGATGATCGACAGCTATGAGGCGGGGCTGCAGAACTGGACGCCGGACCTGCCGGCCGAGTTCGGCAAGCGCGCGGGCTATGCGATCACCCCCTATCTGCCCGCGCTGACCGGCCGGATCGTCGGTGACCTCGATGCCTCGAACCGCTTCCTGTTTGATTTCCGGCGAACGCTCGCCGACCTGACGGCCGACAATTATTACGGGCGGATGCAGGAGCATGCGCGCGCGGCGGGCCTTAATTTCCATGTCGAAGCCTATGGGCCGGGGCCCTTCGATTCGCTTCAGGTGTCCGGACTGGTCGACGTGCCCTCGACCGAATTCTGGACGCGCACCCCGTGGACCGACAACCGCACGGTCAAGATGGTGGCGTCGGCCGCCCACACATACGGCCGCCCCGTCGTCGCGGCCGAATCCTTCACGGGCGAGGCCGAAACGAGCCGCTGGCAGGATTATCCCTATTCGCTCAAGACCCTGGGCGACCAGATGTTCGTTCAGGGCGTGAACAAGATCCTCTTTCACCGCTACGCGCACCAGCCCAATCCGAACGCCGTGCCGGGCATGACGATGGGGCCGTGGGGGGTGAATCTCGACCGGTCGAACACCTGGTTCGGGCAGGCGCGGCCGTGGATCGACTATCTCGCGCGCAGCCAGTATATGCTGCGCCAGGGCCATTATGTCGCCGATGTGCTGTTCTTCGTCGGGGAGGAGACGCCCAATCAGTCGGAATATGTCCGCCCCGACGTGTCGCCCGACACCAACCCCAGGATCGGCCAATATTTCGACCCGCAGATGCCGCCCGGCGGCTATCAGTATGACCTCGTCAATGCCGAGGTGCTGCTGACGCGGGCGAGCGTGAAGGACGGGCGGATCGTGCTGCCCAACGGCGCGAGCTATCGCCTGCTGGTGCTGCCCGCGACGCTTTCGAGCATGACGCCGAAGCTCGCCGCGCGCCTCCGTTCGCTGGTCGAGCAGGGGGCGGCGATACTGGGGCCCAAGCCCGAGCATTCGATGACGCTGGCGGGCAAGGCCGACGGCGACGCGGCGTTCCGCGGCGCGATCGACGGGCTGTGGGGCGCGGCTTCCCCGGACGCCGCGCCGCGCAAGGTGGGCGCGGGCACGGTCTTCGCGCAGGGCAGCATCGCCGACGCGCTGACCGCGCTCAAGGTCGCGCCCGACGCGCAATGCCGCACGCGGACGCCCGATGGGCAGCTCGTGTGGATGCACCGCGCGCTGACCGGCCGCGATATGTATTTCGTCGCCAACCGCCAGCGCCGTGCGGAGACGGTGACCTGCACCTTCCGCGTCGGCGACGCGGCGCCCGCGCTCTGGGATGCCGAGACCGGGACGATTGCCCGGCCGGCTTTGTTCGAGACCGGCCGCGACGCGACCACGGTAACCTTCGACCTGACACCCGCGGGCTCCACCTTCGTCATGCTCGACGATGCCGCGGGCGCGAAGGGCGTGGGCTGGGTCGCGCGCGATGGCCAGCGCGTCGCCGCGGTCGATCCCGCACCGGCAACGCGGGCGGAGGCGCCCGCCGACAGCTTCACCCTGTCGCTCTGGGCCAAGCCCGATATCGACCTGCGCGTCATGCCCGATGAAGCCGTCGACGGACGGATCAACGAGACCGGCAAGAATTACCTGATCAATGCCCGCTCGGGCCGCGACATGCACGGCGACGGCACGGCGATCGCGGGCCTCGCGCTCGGGCGCAACGGCGCCTTCGTGATCGAGCGCGCATCCCCCGACAGCGTGCCGGCGGTGCTGGTCAGCCACGCGCCGGTCGCCGGCTGGACGCATGTCGCGCTGGTCTATGATCGCGGCACGCCGAGCCTGTATCTGAACGGCAAACTCGTGCGGACCGGCCGCAAGAGCGAGCGCCGCGTGTTCGCGGGCGGCAGCGATGCGCCGTCGCCCAATGGCGTCACCTATTTCTTCGAAGGCAATGCGACGCCGCTCGCGACGGTGCCGCGCGCGCTCTCGGCGGCGGAGATCGCGTCCAAGGCTGCGGGCGGTCCGCCGCCCGCGCCGATCGCCGCCACGCCGGTGGCGCTCGAACGGCGCGGCGACGGGCGGCTGCAGGCGCTCGTATGGGAAAGCGGGCGCTACACGGTCGAGGGCAGCGGCAGCTTCACCGCGAAGATTCCCGCGCCGATCACGGTCGAGGGCGCGTGGACCGTGCGCTTCCAGCCCGGCCGCGGCGCGCCCGAGACGATCACGTTGCCGCGCCTCGCGTCGCTCAGCCGTCACGCCGACGACGGTGTGCGCCATTTCTCGGGCACCGCGACCTACGAGCGGACGATCGACGTGCCCGTGGCCGCGCTTCGGAAGGGGCGGCGCGTGTTCCTCGATCTCGGGCGGGTCGAGGTGTTGTCGGGGGTCAAGGTCAACGGGACCGATCTCGGCGTCGTGTGGAAGGAGCCCTATCGCGTCGACATCACCGATGTGGTCAAGCCGGGCGCGAACCGCGTGTCGCTCGCCGTCACCAATTTGTGGGCCAACCGGATGATCGCCGACGCGGCGCTGCCCGAGGAAGGCCCGTTCGTCGACGCCGAATGGCCGGTCGGCGAGCGTTTTTCGGTGGACGGTAAGAAAACCCCGGTCATGGCGCGCAAGATCACCGCGCTGCCGGAGTGGTACAAGGCGGGCGAGGCCAAGCCCGCGGGTGGGCGCGTCACCTTCTCGACCTGGACCTTCTACGGCAAGGACGAGCCGTTGCTCGATTCGGGGCTGCTCGGACCGGTGCGGCTGCTGTTCGCGGACGAGGTGACGGTCAAATGAACGGTGCGCGCTCCCCTGCTGGCGCAACGAAGGGGTCGGGATGAAATACGCGCTGCTCGGCAACACCGGCCTGATCGTGTCGCGCCTGGCGTTCGGCGCGCTGACGCTGACGCGGGGCGACACCATGTCGGGCATCGCCAAGCTGCAGGGAGCCGATGCCGATGCGATCGTCGGCCGGGCGCTCGATGCGGGCGTCAACTTCTTCGACACCGCCGACATCTATGCCTCGGGGCAATCGGAGGAGGTGCTCGGGAAGGCGCTGGCGCCGCATCGCGACGGCGCGGTCATCGCGACCAAGGTGATGGGCCGCACCGGAAGCCCGATCGTCCAGGCGGGCCTTGGCAAGCGCCATGTGAGCTGGGCGATCGAGCAAAGCCTGCGGCGGCTCGGCACCGGCTGGGTCGACGTCTATATCGCGCACAACGAGGATCCCTACACGCCGCTCGAGGAGACGCTCGAGGCGCTCGACGCTGTCGTGCGCGCCGGCAAGGCCCGCTATCTCGGCTTTTCCAACTGGTCGGCGTGGAAAGTCGCCGCGGCGCTCGAACTGCAGCGCGCAAACGGATGGGCGCCCTTCACGCACGGGCAGGTCTATTATTCGCTGCTCGGCCGCGACATCGAACGCGATCTGGTGCCGCTGACGCAGCGCTACGGGACCGGCCTGACCGTCTGGGGCCCGCTCGCCGGCGGGTTCCTGTCGGGCAAGTACCGACGCGATGCCGCGGCGGCGCCCGGCGACCGGCTCGCGTCGATCGATCCGCTGCCGTTCGATCGCGACCTGGGTTTCGCGGTGCTCGACGAACTGCGCGCGATCGCTGGCGACACGGGCGCCAGCGTCGCGCAGGTGGCGCTCGCCTGGCTGCTCGCGAAGCCCGCGGTGACCAGCGTGATCCTGGGGGCGTCGAGTGCGCCGCAACTGGACGAAAATCTCGGCGCGCTCGATTGTTCGCTCGATCCCGCGACGCTGGCGCGGCTCGATGCGCTGACCGAGCCGGCCGAACTCTATCCGCACTGGCACTGGCGGGGCGCCGCCGACCGCGTCATCGAGGAGGCGATCGGAAAGGATGGCGGGCGCGGATGATCGAAATGCGCGCCACTTCGCTTGCACGGCCGCGCGCGATAATATTATGAATTGCTGCTGTACTGAATGACCGACTCCGGAATCTTTTGAGGAAAAAATAAACATGCACGCGCAATCGAATTTCGGACGGTTCACCGACACCGCGCTTTCGAGCCACGACCAGGTGGCGCGCGCGCTGGGCGGGGAAATCCTGGCCGGCGTCTATCCGCCGGGCGCCAAGCTGCCCTCCGAAGCCGAGATGCTCCACCGCTTCGGCGTGTCGCGCACCGTGCTGCGCGAGGTGTTCAAGACGCTGACGGCCAAGGGGCTGATCGTGTCCAAGACGCGCGTGGGCACGACCGTGCTCGACAGCGCCTTCTGGAATTTCTTCGATGCCGACGTGCTGGCGTGGAAGGTCGCGCAGGGGTTCGACATCGCCTTCATCCGCGATCTCGCCGCGATCCGTGTCGCGATCGAGCCGGCCGCGGCGCGCGCGGCGGCGGAAAATGCGACGGCGAAGGATATCGCGTCGATGCGCCGCAGCGTCGCGAGCATGGCGGCGGCATCCACCAGCGCGAGCGAGTTCGCCGAAGCCGACCTCGAATTCCACAAGGCGGTCGGGCAGGCGTCGGGCAACGTCCTGATGCGGTCGCTGGCGGCGGTGATCGAAACCGCGCTGCTCGCCTCGTTCCGGATGAGCTCGCCGGTGCACGAGGCCGAGGAACATGACGACAGCGTGAAGGGCCATAGCCGGATCGTCGACGCGATCGAGGCGGGCGACGGCGAAGGGGCCGCGCAGGCGATGCGCGCGATCATCGGCCACGGTGTCGAGCGCATCGAGCGCGCCAAGGCGTCGCGCAAGCGCCGCTCCGCGCGCTAGACGGCGCCCGATCGCCGGCCCGAATGCACGCCGCGCTTGCGCGCGCGATTTGTATTATTATAAACATAATCCGATCGGGGTAGCGCGCGCGAATCGGCGCGCCGACATCGCATGAGAGGATTGGTATGAAGGGCATGGAGCTGGCGGGTGTTTCCCGCCGAGAGTTCGTTCACTGCGCAGCCTGCGCTACGGCCGCCGCGAGTTCGCTGGCGGTGAGCCCGATGGCCCTGGCCGCGGCGCAGCCGGCCGCGCTCCGCGGCAAGGAAGCCGTGCACGAATTTCCCTATGGCGCGGTCAAGCTGACCGGCGGCCGCATCAAGCGCCAGTTCGACCATATCCACGCGCATTTCCTCGCGCTCGACAACGACCGGATCCTCAAGGTCTTCCGCCAGAATGCGGGTCTTCCCGCCCCCGGTCCCGACATGGGCGGCTGGTACGACCGCGACGGTTTCGTCGCCGGCCTCACCATGGGTCAATATATCTCGGGCCTCGCCCGCCTCGGCGCCGCGACCAACGATAAGGCCGCGCACGAAAAGGTGGCGCTGCTGGTCAGCGAGTGGGGCAAGGCGATGGTCACCGCCACCAACCCCTATGCCGGCCCCAAGGCGCAGGCGCAGTGGGCCGCCTATGTGATGGACAAATATGTCGTCGGGCTGGTCGACGCCTACCGGCTGAGCGGCGTCGAACAGGCGAAGACGCTGCTGCCGATCATCATCGAAAAATGCCGCCCCTATATCTCGCCCGTCTCGCGCGACCGGATCGGCAAGGTCGATCCGCCCTATGACGAGACCTATGTCATTTCGGAGAATCTGTTCCACGTTGCCGAAATCACCGGCGACCAGAAATATCACGACATGGCGGTCCACTATCTTCTGAATAAGGAATGGTTCGACCCGCTCGCCGCTGGCCAGGACGTGCTTCCCACCAAGCACGCCTACAGCCACACGATCGGCAATGCCTCGGGCGCGCAGGCCTTCCTCCACCTCGGCGACGAGAAATATCGCAAGGCGCTGATCAACGCGTGGAAGTTCATGGAGCCGCAGCGTTTCGCCAGCGGCGGCTGGGGCCCCGAAGAACAGTTCGTCGTGCTCGGCCAGGGGAATCTCGCCAAGAGCCTCGGCAGCTCGAAGGCGCATTTCGAGACGCCGTGCGGCGCTTTCGCCGACCTCAAGCTCGCGCGCTATCTGGTCCGCTTCACCGGCGAGGCGCAATATGGCGACGGCCTCGAACGCACACTCTACAACACGATGCTCGCCACGCGCCTGCCCGACAGCGACGGCGGCTATCCCTATTATTCGGATTATGGCGCGGCGGGCGAGAAACGCTACTATCACCAGAAATGGCCGTGCTGCTCGGGCACGCTGGTGCAGGGCGTCGCGGACTATGTCCTCAACGCCTATTTCCACGACGACGACAATCTGCTGGTCAACCTCTATACCCCGTCCGAAGTCACTTGGGATCGCGCGGGCGGCGCCGTCGAGGTGGTGCAGGAGACCGACTATCCGGTCGGCGACAGGGTGAAGCTGACGGTGCGCAAGGCCGGGAACGGCCGCTTCGCGATGAAGCTGCGCATCCCGGCATGGACCCGCGGCGCGAGCCTGTCGGTCAACGGCCGCGCGCAGGAGGCTACTCCCGGCCAGCTTGCCGTCGTGAGCCGCAACTGGAAGGCCGGCGACACGGTCGAGCTGACCATCCCGCAGCCGCTTCGCACCCTGCCGATCGATCCCGAAAATCCCAATCTTCAGGCGGTGATGCGCGGCGCGGTGATGTATGTCGGCATCAATCCCTGGGAAGGGATCGACAAGGAGGCGATCGCGCTGCCGGGCGCGCTCGAGCCGATGCCGGGCCATGCCGAAAGCTATCGGGCGAAGGTCGGTCAGCGCAATCTGGTGTTCGTGCCCTATTATGCGGTCGATACCGAACGCACGACGACCTATTTCAAGACCGCCTGACCGATGCGCCGCTTCGAGGGCGAATGCGTCGTCATCTCGGGCGGCAACAAGGGGATCGGCCTCGCGATAGCCGAGCGGTTCGCGGCCGAAGGCGCGAATCTGGTGATCGGCGCGATCGAGGAGGATCAGTCGGCCGCGCGGGCGGCGCTGGCGGGCTACGGCGTTGGCGTCGTGACGCGCCGCTGCGACGTGACCCGCCCTGCCGAGGTGCGCGCGCTGTTCGACGAGGCCGAGGCCTTCGGCGGCGTCGACGTCGCGGTGCAGAATGCCGGCGTCATCACCATCGCCCGGGTCGAGGACCTCACCGAAGCCGAGTGGGACCTGAACCTCGCGGTTAATACCAAGGGCGTATTCCTCTGCTGTCAGGAAGCGATCGGGCGGATGCGCGCGCGCGGCAAGGCGGGGCGTCTGATCAACACGGCGTCGGGGCAGGCGCGCGACGGCTTCATCTACACGCCGCACTATGCCGCCTCGAAGTTCGGCGTGGTCGGCCTGACCCAGAGCCTCGCCAAGGAGGTCGCGGTGGAGGGCATCACGGTCAACGCGATCTGCCCCGGCATCATCCACACCGACATGTGGGATTATAACGACCGCGAATGGGGCAGGCTGATGGGCGACTATGGCCCCGGCGAGCTGATGGCGGAATGGGTCGCGGGCATCCCGATGAAGCGCGCGGGCCAGGGCAGCGACGTCGCCGCGCTGGTCGCTTTCCTCGCCAGCGATGATGCGAGCTATATCACCGGCCAGACCATCAACGTCGATGGCGGGCTGATCATGTCCTGACGCACGAGGAACCCAGTAAACCCATGACCGAACTGCGCATCACCGCCACTTACTGGATCGAGACCGCCTTTCCGCTTGCTGAGGCGGCGGAAACGATGGCCGGCGAGCAATCGACGGGCACTTTCGTCCGCGTACCCGGCGAGACCGACGAACTGCGCGAGGCGCATGCGGCGCGCGTCGAGGAGATCGTCGAGCTGGGCGAAGCGGCCGCGCCCTCGCTGCCGGGATCGGGGTTGCCGAAGTCGGGCGATGCGACCCGCCGCACCGCGCGCGTGCGGCTGTCGTGGCCGGTCTCGAACATGGGACTCTCGCTTCCCAACCTGCTCGCGACGATCAACGGCAACCTCAGCGAGCTCAAGGCCTTCTCGGGCCTGCGCCTGCTCGATGTCACGCTGCCGCCCGAGTTCCTGACCTGCTATCAGGGGCCGCAATTCGGGGTGGAGGGCACGCGCCGGCTCGCCGGCGTCCACGGTCGCCCGATCATCGGCACGATCATCAAGCCGAGCGTCGGCCTGTCGCCCGAGGCGACCGCCGAGCAGGTCCGCGGGCTGGTCGAGGCGGGCATCGATTTCATCAAGGACGACGAACTGCAGGCCGACGGGCCGCATTGCCCCTTCGACGCGCGGGTGCGCGCGGTGATGCGGGTGATCGACGATCATGCCGACAAGACTGGCAAGAAGGTCATGTATGCCGCCAACCTGACCGGCGAGATCGACGAGATGCTGGCGCGGCACGATTTCGTGCTGGCGGCCGGCGGCACCTGCGTGATGGCGAGCATGAATTCGATCGGCCTGCCGGCGATGAAGGTCCTTCGCGCGCATTCGCAGCTGCCGATCCACGGCCATCGCAACGGCTGGGGCCTGCTCGGCCGCTCGCCCGCGATCGGCATGAGCTATATCGCGTTCCAGAAGCTGTGGCGGCTCGCCGGCATCGACCACACCCATGTGAACGGCATCGATAATAAATTCTGCGAGAGCAACGAGAGCGTGATCGCCTCGGCGCGCGAATGCCTGACCCCGATGTTCGACCCGCCGCATCCGGGCTGCGAGATCATGCCGGTCTTCTCCTCGGGCCAGTCGGCGCGGCAGGCGGCGCCGACCTATGCGGCGCTCGGCTCGGTCGACTGCATGTTCGCGGCGGGCGGCGGAATCATGGCGCATCCGGGTGGACCCGCAGCGGGCGTCCGCGCGCTGCGTCAGGCCTGGGACGCCGCGGTCGCGGGCGTCCCGGTCGACGAGGCCGCGAAGGACGCGCCCGAGCTCGCCGCTGCGCTGGGGGCGTTCGGCGGGTGAGCCTGCTCTACGCTTTTTACGGGGACGATTTCACCGGCTCGACCGACGTGCTCGAACAGCTCGCCGAGGGCGGGGTGCCGTCGGTCCTGTTCCTGCGGGTGCCCGACGCCGCGCTCCGCGCGCGCTTCGCCGACGCGCGCGCGATCGGCATCGCGGGCGACAGCCGCAGCCGCCCGCCGGCGTGGATGGACGCCCATCTGCCCGCCGCCTATGGCGCGCTCGGCGAGGCCGCGATCGTCCATTACAAGACCTGCTCGACCTTCGATTCCAGCCCCGAAACCGGCTCGATCGGGCGGGCGCTCGATATCGGCCTGCGCCGCTTCGATGGGCGCGCCGCGATCATGGTCGGCGCGCCGCATCTGCGGCGCTACGTCGCCTTCGGCAATCTGTTCGCGGCGGCGGGCGAGGAGGTCTATCGCATCGACCGCCACCCGACGATGTCGCGCCACCCGGTCACGCCGATGCACGAGCCCGACCTGATCCGGCATCTGGCGGCGCAGACCGAGGCGTCCATCGCGCTGGTCTCGCTCGAAGCGATCCGCGCCGGCCGCGCGGGCGAAGCGTTCGACGCCGCCGATGCCGACGCGGTGCTGTTCGACGGACTATCGATGGACGACCTTGCCGCGACCGGCGGTGTGCTGACCGGGCGCGGGGTGCGCTTTGCCGTGGGCAGCTCGGGCGTCACGCGCGCGCTCGTGCTGGCCTGGCGCGCCGCGGGGCGGATCGCGCAGGCGCCCGCCGAGGCGCGCGCCGCCGAGGCCGACCGCCTGCTCGTCGTCAGCGGAAGCTGTTCGCCCGTCACCGCCCGGCAGATCGCGCGCGCGCCGGCCTCCGGCTTCGCGACCATAGCGGCCGATGTGGGCGCGCTGCTCGACGGGTCGTCGGCCGAAGCCGCGCGGCTGGCGGACGCCGCCCTCGCCGGCCTGGCGCACGGCCGCCGCGCCGTGATCCACTCGGCCGAGGGTCCGCTCGACCCCGCCGCGCCGGCGGCCGGCGAGAAATTGGGTGAGGCGCTCGGGCGGATCGCGCTCGATGTCGTCCGCCGCGCGAGCCTCAAACGGCTGCTGTTCGCGGGCGGCGACACGTCGAGCCACGGGGTCGCGCAATTGGGCATCGATGCGCTGAGCTGGGCGGCGCCGATCGAGCGCGGCGCGCCGCTGGTGCGCGCGCATGCCGAGGACCCCGCGATCGACGGGCTCGAACTCGTGCTCAAGGGCGGCCAGATGGGCAGTGAGGACTTCTTCGAGGCGGTGCGGCAGGGGCGTTCGGCCCCGCCCGCCGACGCGCCGTGACGATGCGGCTGGCGCGCCTCGGCCTGCTGGCCGCGGCCCTGCTCGGCCAGGGGGCCGCGGCGCAGGACCATCGCCCGCAATGGGTCGAGGCCTATCAATCGAGCCCGGCCGACTTCGACTTCGTGATCCCGAAGGATATGAAGCTCCCCGACGAAGCGCGCGAGCGGCTGCGCGATCGCCCGCCCGTGGTCGGAACCTTGCGCATGCGGTTGACGCTGGGGGCATCGGGCCATGCGCTCCGCATCCGGATTTCGAACGAGGACGGCACGCAGCCGCTGGTCGTCGACGGTGCCAGCGTCGGCCTCGCCGCCGAGAGCTTCGACGCGCGCGCCGGAACGCTCCGCCCGCTCGCCTTCGGGGGCCAGCGGCGCATCACCATCGCCCCGGGCGCGCCGGCGCTCAGCGATCCGGTCGACCTCGACGCCGCCGCGCTCGATGATATCATCATCAGTCTGCATCTGCCGCGGCCTCTCAAGCTCAAGGCGTTCGGCAACCAGCGGATGGCGTTCGCGGCGGGGGATCAGTCACTGTCGCCGCGGCTTGACGGCGGCGACACGATCATCGGACGGCCTCCGGTCAGCGGCGCGCTGGTTCTGAGCGCACATCCGCCGCGGGTCGTCGTCGCATTGGGCGATTCGATCACCGACGGCAACCGGCCATACGCCGGACAGTTGCACGGGTGGCCCGAACAGCTGCTGCGCCGTCTGGTCGCGGCCGGGGGGAGCGATCCGGTGACCGTCGTCAATGCCGGCATCGGCGGCAACCGGGTGCTGTCGACGAGCTGGGGCGATGCCGCGCTCGCGCGGTTCGATCGCGATGTCGCGCGGGTCAGGGGCGTGTCGCACGTCATCCTGCTCGAAGGCATCAACGATATCGGCCACGGCGGCTCGAGCACGATGTTCGGCCGGAACCCGCCGCTCGACGTTGCCGACCTGATCGCCGGATATGAGCAGATCATCGCCCGCGCACATGTCGCGGGGATCAAGGTCGTGATGGGGACGCTGACGCCCTTCGGCGGATCGACCAGCCATTCCCCCGAGCGCGAGGCGCAGCGTCAGGCGGTGAACCAGTGGATTCGCACCGCCGGCATCGCCGACGCCACTATCGATTTCGATGCGGCGGTCCGCGATCCCGGCAATCCGCTGCATCTGCGTCCCGACTATGATTCGGGCGATCATATCCACCCCAGCGAAGCGGGTTATCGCGCGATGGGCGATGCGATCGACCTTTCGCTGTTCGAGCCGGACTGACCCGACTCCGCTCTAGCGCGTGTTGCGCGACAGCACCGCGACGCCCTCGGCGGCCAGCGTCACCTTCGCCACCCGATCGCCGCCCAGCACATCGGTCATCGCCGCGGGCAACGTCACCTCGCGCGGCTCGCGGCCGTGGTTGACCAGGATCACGATCTCGCGGCCCTCGCCCTCGCGCGTCATCAGTTCGACATTCTCGGGCACCGCGAAGGCGCGCGCCACGCCGGCGTCGTTCAGCGCGCCGTCGATCAGCCCCTTCATCACCGCATCGTCGACGAGCGCGCCGACATAGGTGATGCGGCCCTTGCCGACCTTGCGGCTGATCACCGCGGGCTTGCCGTCGAGCCAGCCGTTCGCCTGACCATAGCGCAGCAGCACCTCGGTATCGGGGGCGCTGGTCGAAAGCGCTTCGGCCCAGATGCTCGCCTTTCCCGATCCCACCGCGATCTCTTCGTCGAGCGCGTAATACTGCTCGACCTGCCCGCCGAGCAGCGCCGCGAGCGGTCCCGGCTGGCGCACCGGTTCGAGACGGTCATATTCGTCCTTCATGCCCGATCGCGGCCCCAGGATCAGGTGGCCGCCGCCGCGGACATAATCGGCGAGGCGCCGGGCCGCCGCGTCGGTGATGACGTTCAGGCTTGGCGCGACCACCAGCTTGTAGCGCGCGAGCGGCGCTTCGGCCGCCTCGACCACGTCGATCGCGCCGAGCGCGTTTTTGAGCGGTCGATAATAGTCGAGCAGCACCTCGATCTGGTCGTAATCCTTGTGGTGAAGCTGGAAGTCGATCGCCCAGCGGCTGGGATAATCCTGCAGGATCGCGACCGGCGATACCGGCGTCGTGCCCGCGAGCGCCGCCGAGGCCTTGGCGAAATCGCGGCCGATCTGCTCCACCTCGGCATAGATGGGGAGCGGCTTGCCGTCGGGGCCGACGATCGATCCGTGCATCGTCTCCTGCCCGTTGAGGGCGTTGCGCCACTGCCAATAGAGCACCGCGTCGGCGCCGTGGCCGACCGCCTGCCATGCGAGCGCGCGCGTTTCGCCGGGGTAGAGCATGTTCGACACCGGCGCCCAGTTCACGAAGCCCGGCTGGGTTTCCATGACCCAGAAATTCTGCCGCTTCCACCCGCGCACCAGATCGTGCGTCGCGCCGTTGCGATAGGGCTTGAGGTGCCCCATGCCGACATAATCGTCCCACGAGGTCACATCGAGGTCGCGGTTCATATCGTAGCGGTCGAAGCGGTTGGCCCAGCCGAGGCCGCCGAAGTTGATCGTGATGAACTGCTTGTCGCCGATCACCGCGCGGAGCGCGTCGATCTGGTTGCGATGGAAGGCGCGCCACTGCGAGGTAATGAAGCGCTTGAGCTCCAGCATCCAGCCCGGGTTCGCCTTGTCATTGTTGAACGGCACCTGCTCCCAGTCGGTATAGGTCTGCGACCAATAGGCGGTGGTCCACGCCGCGTTGAGCTTGTCGAGCGTGCCGTAGCGCTGCTTGAGCCACGCGACCCAGGCGGCGCGCGCCTCGGGATCATAGCTTTCGTCGGTTGGCTCGTTGCCGATCTGCCAGCCGATGACATTGGGTTCGTCCTTCAGCGCCTCGGCCATCTTGGTGACGATCGTTCGCGCGAAGGCGCGGTAGCGCTGCGACGAGATCGAGAATTGGCGGCGCCCGCCATGGCCGAGGCGCTTGCCGCTGCCGTCGACCTGCAGCGTGTCGGGATATTTCTGCGTCATCCACGCCGGCGGCGTGTCGGTCGGCGTGCCGATGACGACCTTCATGCCATATTTGCCGGCGAGGCGCACGGCGCGGACCAGCCAGCCCATCTCATACCGGCCCTCGGTCGGTTCCATCCGGCTCCAGGCATATTCGCCGATGCGCACGACATTCGCGCCGTGCCCCCGCATCAGGCGGAGATCCTCCTCCCACGCGCTTTCGGGCCATTGTTCGGGATACCAGGCCGAGCCGAGCCACAGCCGTTCGTGCGCGACGTCGCGCGCCGCCGCCGACGCCTTTTGCGCGGCCGTCTGGGCGAGCGCCGTGTGCGGCGCGGCGGCTCCTGCGAGCAGGGCGAGCGCGGCGAGGGGGAGAGCGAAGGTCTTCACGGGTTGGTCCTTGTCATCGAGGCGTCGTCGAGCAGCAGCGCCCAGTCGTTGCCGGGCGCGGGCGTGCCCGGCGGGGTGAACAGCCGCTTGCCTGTGTTCGCGAAGGTGCCGATCGGCGTCGCCCTGCCGGTGCGCGGATCGAACCAGGCGGCGCGCACGCGCTTGCCGCTGATCTTGCCCATCTGCACGTGGAAGGGGCGGCCGGTGTAGGTATAGGCGATGGCGTAGCTCTTGCCCCGGCTCGCGGCGACCCGCTCGTAACGGGGGCCGCTGTCGGGAACGAGCGACTGGTCGGGCACGCGCTCGAGGAAGGGGCGCGAGAGGATCAGGTCCTTCAGATGGTGCATCTGGGTGGCGCCCGGCGCGTCGAGCGCCTCCTGCCACGAGAGGGTGGGCCAATAGGCGTTGGCCTGCGTCCCGCGGACGAAGAACTGCATCACGCTGTTCTCGCCATAGGTGTGACCGAAGGCGCCCGCGAGCACCGACCACCAGGCATAGCGGCGCACGTCGGCCGGGCCCCAGCGCGGCTCGGGTGCCCGGTCGAGCCCGTGCGGAATATTCTCGTAGCTCGGCTCGGCGTCGATCGTCGGCTTGGCCGGGCTGCGCGACAGGTCGTCGGTGGTGTAGACCCAATTATCCTCGCCGCGCGCGTTGAGCTGATGGTCCTGCGCGTAGCTCTGGTGGCCCGACTGATACATGTTGAAGTCGAGCCATTCGGCCGTGTGGAACATCCAGGATGAACTGGCGCGCCCGGCGGGGTGATAGGTCATGAGGTGATCGGGGTCGATCGCGCGGATCGTCTTGCCGAGCGTGTCCCAGGCGAGCGGCGAGAGTTCGGGATAGCGGTCGCCGCCGTTCACCCAGATGAGGTTCGGCTTGTCCTTGTAGCGTTCGGCGACGAACTTGCCGATGACCGGGGCGGTGTCGGCGTTGAGCAGGCGGAAGTCGGCGAAATCACCCCAGACGGGAACCAGCGCGATGTAAAGGCCGTGCGCCGCGGCGCGGTCGAACACCCAGTCGAGATGGTCCCAATAATCATATTCGCCGGGCTTCGCGGGGTCGCTGCCCGGCGTGACGCGCGGCCGGGTAAGGTCGCCGTCGACCAGCGCCGGGCCGGCGACGGGATTGGCCATGGTCGGGCGATGCAGCATCATCACCTGGATGACATTATAGCCCTGCGCCTCGCGCTTGGCGAAATAGCGCTCGGTCTCCTCGCGGTCGAGCTTGGCGAGCAACAGCCAGCCGGTGTCGCCGAGCCAGAAGAAGGGCTTGCCGCCCGCTTCGAGATAGCGGCCGCCCGCCGACACGGTAAGCGGCGGTGTCTTGTCCTGCGCGATGGCGGGCGTCGCGGTCGACAGGGCGGCAGCGGCAAGCACGGTCATCAGGCGGCGCATGTCATTCATCCCCTCGGTTCTTCCGCCCGCTCGAACGGGCGGCGTTTTCGGTCAGGCCGCGACGGGCGCTGGCTTGTGGTCGAATCCCCTGGTGCAGTCGATCATCGCGAACAGCATGGCGGAGATCAGCACCATCGCGGCGACGCCCTGCAGCGGCAGGGCGTAGTTGTTGGTCGCCGCGACGACATAGCCGAAGGCGACCGAGCAGACGAAGCCGCCCATATTTCCCGCGGTGTTCATCATGCCGCTGGCGATGCCGCCGTAGCGGCCGCCGATCGCCATGCACATCGCCCAGGCGGCGGGCAGCATCAGGTCCATCACCATGAAGGCGGTTCCGGCGAGCGCCACGATGGCGAGCTTGCCGGTGGCGAGGCTCATCGCGACGAGCAGCGCGGCGGTCAGCGTCAGGCAGATGCCGGCAATCAGGCTGTAGGCGCGGCGGATGCCGATCCGCTCGGCGAGGCGGTCGCACAGGACGCCGCCGGCGAGATTGCCGACGATGCCGAGCAGGAAGGGGACCGAGCCGTAGAGGCCCATTTCGTCCACCGTGAAGCCCGCCCCCTTGACCATCCAGACAGGGAACCAGCCGAAGAAGAACCAGGCGCCGAAGGCATAGAACCAATAGGCGACGGAGATGAGCCAGAGCTGCGGCAGGTCCATCAACTGGCGCCACGGTGTGCTCGCATGGCTGGCCGCCTCGTCGCTGCCGATCAGCGCGACCTCCTCGGCCGAGATGCCCGGCTGGTCGGCGGGGCGATCGTGGAACCAGCGCCACCAGATGATCGCCCAGACGAAGCCGACCGCGCCGAGGATGACGAACACCGTCTGCCAGCCGAAATATTTGTTCGCCGGTACCAGCAGCAGCGGCGCGAGCGCGCCGCCGAAGCGGCTCGCGGCCCAGATCACCCCCTGTCCGCGTGCGCGCTCGCGCGCCGGCAGCCAGCGATAGAGCACGCCGGTCATGTTGGGATAGGCGCCCGCGGCGCCGAGGCCGAACAGGAAGCGCGCGGCGGCGAGCTGCCAGAAATTGCGGCAGACCGCGGTGATCGCGGTGAAGAAGGACCACCAGACGGTGATGCGCGTCAGTTCCTTGCGATACCCATGCTTGTCGCCCATCGCGCCCGATGGAATCTCGAACACCGCATAGGCGATGACATAGGCGCTGAGGATCCAGCCCCATTCGTCGGGCGTGATGTTCAGATCCTTCTGGATCGCCGGCCCGGTCACCGCGATGGCGAGCCGGTCGATGAAGGTGATGATCGACAGCGCGGCGAGGATGCCGAGGACGGCGCGCCGCTTCGTCACTGGCCGGCGCTCCGGGCGAGGCGCGCGAGAATGTCGCGCGCCTGCTCCATGCCGAGCTCGGGGCTCGCGAAGACGGGCGCCGATACCGCGCCCTCGGGCAGGCTGGCGACGACGCGCGCCATCGACGCCTGGGCGAGGACGATGGCGTCGACGCCCTTCAGGCCGACGGTCAGACCTTCGCCGACGATGCGGTCGTGGGTCGCGCCGTCGCCGGCCATCACGGCCTCGAAGGCGCCTTCGCACAGATGCTCGACCAGCTCGATCTCCTTGCCCTGCTCGGCGGCAACGCGGCGGACGAGGTCGGCGGTGGGCTGCAGCGTGGTCGACAGCGTTGCGACGACCCCGATGCGCTTGCCCGTCGCGACGGCCTTTTCGGCCATGGCGCGATCGACACGCAGCACCGGCTGGTCATAGAGGTCTGCGGCCATCTCGACCGCCTTGCCGATCGACGAGCAGGTCACCATCGCGACGTCGCAGCCGGCGTCGAAGGCCGACCCGACGAGGCGGATCACCTGGCGCATCGTCGTCTTTTCCAGATGGCCGGCGGCGATCGTGTTCTTGATCGTGCTCTCGTCGACGAAGTGCAGCAGCTTGACGTCGGCGGGCATGATGCGCGCCGCGATCTCGTTGAACACGCCGGCGAGCATCGGGGAATTATGGATGAGTCCGAGCGTGGGCATGGGGTCGTTCCTCTCTCAATATCTTGTAAAATCGTGATGGCCGGCGCCGACCGTGAGGCGAGTCAGCGAGCCATCGGTCGTCAGGCTCCGGCCGCCGTCGCGCCAGCCGATGCCGGGGAGTTCGACCTCGGCGCGGGCGTTGGCGGGCACGGTCAGCCTGAAACGGGTGAGGCCGCTCGCGTCGCCTTCGGTTTCGGTCGCGATAGTGCCGACGAGCGAATCGTAGCGGGCGCTCACCCGCCCGATCGCGGGATACCAGAGCGGCCGCGCGGCGATGGTGCGGAAGCCCGGCGACGCCGGCGCGATGCCGGCGAGACGGCGGTAGAAGAAGCCGACGACCGCGCCGAAGGCATAATGATTGTAGCTGTTCATCGACAGGTCGCCGGTGTCGCCGTTCCACCGCTCCCACATCGTGGTCGCGCCCTGGCTCGGCATATAGCCCCAGCTCGGATAGCCGGTCTGGAGCAGCAGGCCGGCGACCTCTTCGTGCAGCCCGGCATCGGCGAGCACGTCGAGAATATAGGGGGTGCCGAGAAAGCCGGTCGACAGCTTCATGCCGCGCGCGCGGATGTCCTTCGCCAGCACCGCGGCGGCCGCGGCGCGGCGGCCCGAGGGAACGAGGCCCATGTGGAGCGCGAGGACCTGACTGCACTGGCTGCCGTTGCCCGCGGTGCCGTCGGCCGCGACGAATTCGCGCGCGAAGGCTTCGCCGATCGTCTCGCGAAGATCGTGATAGAAGATGGCATCGGCATGCCGGCCGGTCGCCTCGGCCATGTCGGCCATCAGCTCCGCTGCCCATGCCCAATAGGCGGTGGCGCAGAGGATGCGGGGGGTGGTCTCGTCGTCGGGCTTGACGGCGTCGACCGACAGCCAGTCGCCGAGGTCGAGCCCGCGATCGTGGCGCCAGATGCCGTCGGGGTTGGCGCGCGCGACATAGGCCATCCACGCCGCCATCGCGTCCCAATTCTCGTCGATCGCCGCGGTGTCGCCATAGCGCTGCCAGAGCTGCCACGGCAGGATGATCCCGGCCTCGCTCCACCCCGCCGTGACCACGTCGGGGAAGGACAGCGGCTGGGGAACGACGATCGGATAGGCGCCGTCGCTCCGCTGGGCGGCGCGCGCCTCGAGCAGGAAGCGGCGGATGAAGGGGTCGACCTCCATGTTGAAGGCGGCGGCGTCGAGGAACACCTGGATGTCGCCCATCCACCCCATGCGCTCGTCGCGCTGCGGGCAGTCGGTCGGCACCGCGAAAAAGTTGCTGCGCTGGCTCCACAGCGCATTGTTCCAGATCGTCTGGAGCAGTGGCGCGTCGGGGAAGGTCATCTCGCCGGTCTCGCGGCACGCGCTGTGGACGACGACGCCCTCGATATCGTCGGCGGTCGGCACGCCCGGATAGCCGGTGATCTCGACATAGCGGAAGCCGTGATAGGTGAAGCTCGGCTCGAAGATCTCGTCGCCGGTTCCCGCGAGGGTGAAGCGGTCGGTCGCCGCGGCGAGGCGCAGGTTGGCGAGGTCGGCGGTGCCGTCCGCATGGAGCAGCTCGGCGAATTTTGCGGTGATCGTCGTGCCTGCTGCCCCGTGCGCGCGGATGCGCACCCAGCCCGAGAAATTCTGGCCGAAGTCGAAGACGTAGCGGCCCGGTTGCGGCTCGCTTACGCTAAGCGCGCGGCGGTTGCCGGTGCGCTTCAACGCGGGCGAGGTCTGGGCGATCAGGCGTGCGTCGGGCGCCGCGCCGCGCTTTGCCGCTGTCCAGCCGCTGTCGTCGAAGTCCGGCCGGTCCCAGCCGGGTTGCTCGCGCCGGGCATCGCGCGTTTCGCCGTCGTAGATTTCGGACAGGAGGATCGCCGACGGCGCGAGGCGCCAGTGGGGGCCGGTCGCGATCCATTCGCTGCTGCCGTCGGCATAGTCGAGGCGGAGCTGCGCGCGGAAGCGACGCGGGGCGGGGCCGAAGCCGTAGCGCTCGATGCGCCAGCCGAACGGGCTTGCGTACCAGCCGTCGCCGACCGTCGCCCCGAGCGCATTGGCGCCGGGCCGGATCAGGTCGGTGACGTCGTGGACCTGATAGAGGACATGGCTCTTCGCGACGCTGATCTCGGGCGCGAGGATCGCATCGCTCACTGCGCGGCCGTTGATCCGCGCGTCATAGGCGCCGAGCGCGGTGGCGTAGAGCCGCGCCGCGACCACGGGCTTGGCGGGCGTGAATTCGGTGCGCAGCAGCATCGCGGGCTCGCTCGGGCGCGGGTCGCCCTCGGCCCAGCTCGTGCTCGGAACCACTCGCGCCCAGCCGCTCGCGTCGAAATCGGGGCTCGTCCAGCCTTCGGGCGCATCGGAGCGGACGCGAAACGCCGTGCCGGTGATGCGCTCGACGCTGCCGTCGGCAAGATGAAGGCGGATCAGCGCCGCGAAGGCGCCGCCATCGACGGGAAAGAAGCCTTCGGTGTCGGCCTCGACCAGCGCGCACACGCTGTTGCGGCCGGGCCTTGTTTGGCCCGCATAGGGCGCGAGCGTGCCCCAGAAGGGCAGATAGGTGTCCCAGCCGAACGGCCGGTCAAGCGGCGATGCTTCGCCGTTGATCCAGACGCCGCGCAGATGGTCCTTGCCCGCCATCAGCACCTCGGCGCGCGCCAGATCGGCCGGCGCGTCGAAATCGAGGCGGAAGGCGTGCGGACGGGCATCGAGCGCCGTCTCGCCCCATATCCACGCGACCCCGGCGGCGCGGTCGGCGGCGGCAAAGGCGTCCTCGGCCTCGATCCAGTCGGCGTGCCAGTCGTCCGGCGACAGCAGGCCGGTCTCGAACCACGCCGGCGCCGAGCGGACGGTTGTGCCCGCATTGTCGGTCGCCTCGACCGACCACCATATACGCTGCATCGACCGGGGCGCGGGGCCGCCATAGGCGATGTCGAAGGTCGCATCGCTCGCGACCTCGCCCGAATCCCATAGAGGATCGCTGTCGAGCGCCTCGACGCTGGCCGCCGCGCGGATGCGATAGCGCGTCTGCACAGCGTCCGGCGCATCGCTTTCGATCTGCCACGACAGGCGCGGACGCACCGCCTCCGTGCCGAGCAGGTCGGCGGTATGTTCGGTGCGCAGATCGACGATCTTCATGGCCTAGAGCACAAGGCCGAGCCGATAGATGCGGTTGGCGTTGCCCGCGAACAGCGCGGCGCGCTCGCTGTCCGAAAAGTCCGCGGTGATCGCGTCATAGGCGCCCAGATGCTTGTCGAAGCTGCCGAACAGCTTGTCGGTCGGGAAGTTGCTGGCGAACATCGCGCGGTCGGTGCCGAACAGCTCGATCGTCTCGAGGACATAGGGGCGCGCCTGTTCGGCGTCCCACGGGCGCCAGGTGAAACCCATGCCCGAGATCTTGACCGCGACATGGGGCAGCGCGGCGAGCTTCGCCATACCCCGTCGCCACACGCCCCAGCCATCCGCGTCGCCCGGGATCGCCATGCCGCTGTGGTCGATGATCACCTGCGTGTCGGGGTGCTTCGCGATCAGTTCGGCGAGATGCGCGAACTGGCCGGGATAGGCCTGAAGATCGAAGCTGAGGCCGTGGCGGGCGAGGAGCCCGAACCCCCGCGCCCAGGCATCCGACGTCGTGACGTCGGCGGGCGAATAGCTGCGCGCCGGATCGGGGTGCCAGTTGACGATATGGCGGATGCCGCGAACATTGCGATGCTCGACATGCCGCGCCAACAGCCATTCGAGGTCGGGGTCGTCGAGCGCGGCGAAGGCGACGATGCCCGTCGGCAGGCCGCGCGCATCGGCCATCGCCTGCAGCCATTCGGTCTCGCGCAGCGCATCGTCGGCATGGGCGCCGGCGTCGATATGCACGATTCCCCGCACGTCCCACCCCGCCGCGTCGGCCAGATAGGCGTCGAGCGGATAGTCGACCGCGATCGGTTCGACGCTGCCGTTCGGATTGTCGGCGTCGAACGGCGGCGCCAGCCACGGATAGCGGATGTGCGCCAGGTCCCACAGATGGACGTGCGGGTCGACGAGGGGCGGGCGCGCGCGCATCGTCAGAAGGTCGTCCGGCCGCCCGAGGTGTCGAAGGTCGAGGCGGTGGTAAAGCTGCACTCCTCGCTTGCCATGAAGCAGACCATCGCCGCGCTTTCGTCGACCTCGCCGAGGCGGCCCATCGGGATTTTCGAGCGCATGTAGTCAACCTGGCTTTGCGGCATCTGTGCCAGGATCGGGCTTTCGAAGGTCGCGGGGGTCAGGGCGTTGACCATCACGCCCTTGCCCGCCAGCTCCTTGCCGAGCGACTTGGTCAGGCCGATCACCGCGGCCTTCGACGCCGAATAGGCGCTGGCGTTGGGATTGCCTTCCTTGCCCGCGACCGACGAGATGTTGACGATCCGGCCATAGCCCGCCTCGAGCATCAGCGGCACGACCGCGCGGTTGCAATAGAAGAGGCCGTTCACGTTGATGTCGAAGACGCGCAGCCAGCTGTCGATCGGGAATTCGTGCACCGGCACCGTCGCGCCGGTGATGCCCGCCGAACAGACGAGAATGTCGATCTTGCCGCCGAGCGCCGCGGCGCTGGCCTTCGTCGCCGCCTCGACCGCCGCGGCGTCGGAGACGTCGAGGGCCTGCACGTCGCTCGCGCCGACCTCTTCGCGCGCCGCGGCGAGCGTGTCGGCGTTGACATCCCACAGCGCCGCCTTGCCGCCCTCGGCGACGATGCGCGCGGCTACGGCCTTGCCCAGCCCCGACGCGCCGCCGGTGACGATCGCGCTGCGCCCGGCGAAGCGGCCCGCATAGGCGCTCATCGGCCCGCCTCCCACGCGACGAAGTCCT
The DNA here is from genome assembly GCF_053514865.1 of Sphingopyxis sp. NJF-3. Lineage (NCBI taxonomy): Bacteria > Pseudomonadati > Pseudomonadota > Alphaproteobacteria > Sphingomonadales > Sphingopyxidaceae > Sphingopyxis > Sphingopyxis sp. NJF-3. The sequence continues at coordinate 3,343,396 of NZ_CM130726.1, read as the reverse complement.
GGCGCTGCTGCCCCAGCTTCTCGATGCCCAGTTCGACGACGTCGCCCGCCTTCAGATACCAGGCCTCGGGCTTCTGGCCCATGCCGACGCCCGGCGGGGTGCCGGTGGTGATGATGTCGCCGGGCTGCAGCGTCATGAACTGCGAGAGATAGGCGATGATCTGCGCGACGGTGAAGATCATCGTCTTGGTATGGCCGTCCTGTACCTTCTGGCCGTTGACCGACAGCCACATCGACAGCGCCTGCGGGTCGCCCACCTCGTCGGCGGTGACGAGCCAGGGGCCGACGGGGCCGAAGGTCGGGAAACCCTTGCCCTTGTCCCAGGTCATGCCGCGTTCCTGCTGCCAATGGCGTTCGGACACGTCGTTGATGACGCAATAGCCCGCGACATGATCGAGCGCGTCGGCTTCGGAGACATAGGAAGCCGCGGTGCCGATCACGACGCCGAGTTCGACCTCCCAGTCGGTCTTCTTCGAATCCTTCGGGATGGTGACCGGATCGTTCGGTCCCTGGATGCAGCTCACCCATTTATTGAACACGACCGGTTCCTCGGGGATCGGCAGGTTCGATTCGGCGGCGTGATCGGCATAGTTGAGGCCGATCGCGACGAAATGGCGCGTGCCCGCGACGCAGGGGCCATAGCGGACCTCGCCTTCGACCAGCGGCAGCGAGGCCGGGTCGATCGCGGCGAGCCGGGCCAGCCCGTCCTTGCCGACCGTGCCGGGATCGATGTCGGCGACATGCGCCGACAGGTCGCGGATGCGGCCGTCGGCGTCGATCAGACCGGGTTTCTCGGCGCCCGCGGCGCCATAGCGGCAGAGTTTCATGAAATCTTCCTCAGTTCGGATAGGGACGGTGGAGAGCGATGTCGCGGTTGAGCTCGACGCCGAAGCCCGGCTTGTCGAGCTCGCTCGCGCGGATCTTGCCGTTCACGGGCACGGGTTCGCCCAGAAGCTGCGGCGCGAACATCGGCACGACCTCGGTCGGGCCGGGGTGCATCATCAGGAATTCGGCGAAGGGCGAATTGTGCCGGGTGATGACGAAATGATAGCTGTAGACCGACGATCCGTGCGGGACCATCAGCACGCCCCTGCTGTCGGCGTAGCTGGCGATCTTGATCAACTCGGTGACGCCGCCGCACCAGCCCACGTCGGGCTGGATGATGTCGCAGCATTCCATGTCCATCAGCATGCGAAAGCCCCAGCGCGTCGCTTCATGCTCGCCGGTGGTGACGAGCAGCCCCCTGGGCGCATTCTTGCGGAGTTCGGCATAGCCCCAATAATCGTCGGGGCTGAGCGCTTCCTCGATCCATTTAAGCCCGCATTCGTGCCACGCGCGCTGGGCGAGACGCGTCGCATAGTCGAGGTCGAGGCTCATCCAGCAATCGTACATCAGCCAGAAATCGTCGCCGCATTTCGCGCGCATGTCGGCCAATAGCGCGATATTCTTCTCGAGCCCTTCGAGTCCCTCGGCGGGGCCGTGGTGGAGCGGCAGCTTGCCGCCGATGAAGCCGAGCTGCTTCGCGACATCGGGGCGCGCGCCCGTAGCATAGAACTGCAGCTCCTCGCGCACCGCGCCGCCGAGCATGTGATAGACGGGCTCGCCGCGCAGCTTGCCGAGCAGGTCCCAGATCGCGAGGTCGACGCCCGAGATGGCGTTCACCACCAGCCCCTTGCGGCCGTAATATTGGGTCGAGAAATACATCTGGTCCCAGATCAGCTCATAGTCGGCCGGACTGCGGCCGACGAGGAAGCGGGAAAGATGCTTTTCGACGATGAAGGCGGCGGGTTCGCCGCCGGTCGTCACCGCGAAGCCGACCGTGCCGTCGTCGGCTTCGAGCTCGACCACCAGCGTGCCGAGCACGTTGATGCCGAAGCTCTGCCGCGACTGGCGATAGGCGGGGTATTTCGCCATCGGCGTCGCGATATGGTCGTCGATCCAGTGGCCTTCGCCCTGGTCGTGATAGTCGGCGCCGCCGCCACGGACGGTGAAGGCACGGACATATTTGATCTTCGGCAGGGCCAAGGCGGATTTTCCTTATTCGGTCGCCGTGCGCCGGGCGTCATCGAGCACCAGCACCCAGTCGTTGCCCGGAGCGGTGTCGCCCGGCGGATCGAAGCGGCGCGTGCCGCTGTTGCTGAAGGTGCCGATCGGCGTCGTGGTGCCGTCGCGCGGCGAATACCATCCGGCACGCACCTGCTGGCCCGCGATCGCGCCGAGGCGCATCGTGAACGGCCGACCGGTGTAGCTATAGGCGAAGGCATAGGCCTTCCCCCGGCTCGCCAGCACGCGGTCGTAGCGTTCGCCGTTGTCGGCGATCAGCGACTGGTCGGGCACGCGTTCGAGCATCGGGCGCGATTCGATCAGCGTGCGGACGAAGCGCATCTGGTCGGCGCCCGGCGCGCGCGGCGCCGCGAGGGCGTCGCGCCACGGAATGTCGGCCTCGAAATTCCGCGTGTCGGCACCGGGCAGGAAGAATTGCATGACGTTGTTTTCGCCATAGGTGTGGCCAAACGCCCCGGCCATCACCGCCCACCAGGCGTAGCGGCGCACGTCGGCGGCCAGCCAGCGCGGCTGCGGCGGCGCTTCGTGCAGCCCGTGCGGGATATTCTCGTAGGAGGGCTCGCCGTCGATCGTCGGCTTGGCGGGCAGCCGCACCCAATCCTCGGCGATGTAGCGCCAGTTATCCTCGCCCTTCGCGTTCGCGCCTTCCTGCGCGTAGGAACGGTGGCCCGACTGCAGCATGTTGAAGTCGAGCCATTTGGCGTCGTGCCATTGCCACGAGGAATCGGTGCGGCCGATCGGGTGGAAGGTCATCAGCTGCCGCGGTGCGATCGACTTGATCGTCGTGCCGAGCGCGTCCCACACCGCGGTGTTCGACTCCGAGCGCGTGTCGCCGCCGTTGAGCCAGATGATGTTCTTCCGCTTGCCGTAGCGCTCGGCGATGAACCGGCCGTAGACAGGCGCATTGTCCCTGGTCAGCACCTTGTTCATCGCAAGGTCGCCCCACACCGGCACCAGCGCGAGATAGATGCCGAGTTCCTCGGCGCGTCCCGCGACCCAGTCGAGATGGTCCCAATAATCATATTCGTCCGGCTTGGCGGGATCGTTGCCGGGCGTGGTGCGCGGCCGGGCGGGGTCGCCGTCGACCAGCGCCGGCGCGCCGCTGCTGCTCGTCATCTTCGGCGTGTGGAGCACCATCACCTGGATGACGTTGAAGCCCTGGCGCTTGCGCGTCTGAAGATAGGTCTCGGTATCGGCGCGATCGACCCGGCTGAGCAGGAGCCACGCGGTGTCGCCGAGCCAGAAGAAGGGCTTGTCGCCGGCAAGAAGATAATGGCCGCCCGGCGCGACCGACAGTTCGGGGGTCTGGGCCTCGGCCGGCAGCGCCATGGTGGCGGCCAGTGCGGCGAGCAGGATCGAGCCGAGCTTCATGTTTCAGACGTCCTTCCCCTGAACGCGGGGGCATTTTCGCAGCCCGCCGCCCAAGACGTCTCATTGTATAATATTATTAATTGAGTCAATCGCCGATGCGCGTTTCGTGCCCCTTTAATTGCGCCGGCGCCGGGCCGCCGGTGGCCCAGTCGAGCAGTTCGACCATGTGCACGACCGGCACGCCGATCCGCGGGGCGATCTGCATCGCGCAGCCGATATTGCCGGTCGCGACGACGTCGGCGGCGAGGCGCGCGAGGTTCGCCGCCTTGCGGTCGCCGAGCTGCCCGGCGATGTCGGGCTGGAGGATGTTGTAGGTCCCCGCCGAGCCGCAGCACAGATGCGCCTCGGCCGGCGTCCGTACGGCATAGCCCGCGGCGGCGAGCAGGCGCTTGGGGGCTTCGGTGACCTTCTGCCCGTGCTGCAGCGAGCAGGCGGCGTGATAGGCGACGGTCAGTCCGCGGCCGTCGCCGGGCGGCAGATCGGCGTCGATCAGCAGTTCGGAGATGTCCTTCGCCAGCGCCGAGACCCGGGCCGCCTTTTCGGCATAGGCGGGGTCGCCGCGCAGCATGAAGCCATAGTCCTTGATCGTCGTGCCGCAGCCCGACGCGGTGACGACCACCGCCGCGAGGCCGCCGTCCTCGATCTCGCGCGTCCAGGCGTCGACATTGCGCCGCGCGGCGGCGAGCCCGTCCTCCTCGCGCCCCATGTGATGGACGAGCGCGCCGCAGCATTGCTCTCCTCCCGCGAACAGCACGTCATAGCCCGCGCGATTGAGCAAACGGATCGCGGCGGCGCGGAATTCGGGGCGCAGCACCGGCTCGGCGCAGCCCTGCAGGAGCGCGACGCGGCCCCTGGCGCGCGGTACGCTCGACGGCTCGGCGCCCGCCTTGGGTGGCAGACGACGCGGCGCCAGCGCGAGCATCGCCGCGAGCGGCTTCAGCGCGCCGACCTTCGCGAACAGGGGCGCCAGCGGGCGGCCGATCCTGGCGGCATGGAGCGCGAGGCGGAAGCGGCCGGGGTAGGGAAGCACCCAGGCCAGGATGCGGCGGAGCGCGCGCTCGGGCCACGGCCGGTCGTAGCGCTCGTGGATATAGGCGCGCGCATGATCGACGAGGTGCATATAGTTCACGCCCGACGGACAGGTCGTCATGCACGACAGGCAAGAGAGGCAGCGGTCGACATGCTTGACGACCTCGGCGCTCGGCTGCCGCTCATTCTCGAGCATGTCCTTGATCATGTAGATCCGCCCGCGCGGGCTATCGAGCTCGTCGCCGAGCAGCACATAGGTCGGGCAGGTCGCGGTGCAGAAGCCGCAGTGGACGCATTTGCGGATCACGCCTTCGGAGGAAGCCATGGCCGGGTCGGCGAGCTGCTCGGGCGAGAATTTGGTCTGCATGTCAGAAGCGCCCCGTTTCGAACACGCCGTTCGGATCGAACGCGCGCCGCACCCGCGCCTCGAGCGCGGCGAGCGGCGCGGGCTGGGGGTGAAGCGTCGGCACCGCGGCGCGCATCGCGGCGTCGGCGCGAATCAACGTGGCGTGCCCGCCGCGTTCGCTCGCGGCCCGGCGGATCGCCTGCGGGTCGGCATCGCTTGCCAGCCAGACGAGGCCGCCGGCCCAGTCGAACAGCCAGTCGCCGCCCCTTGCCGCGACGAAGGCGGGCGCCTCTGCGGCGGGGACGATCGCGCGCCACAGGGGCTTGTCCGCCGGCAGTGGCGCCGCGTGGCGCACCGCCGTCCACAGCTCGTCGCCCGCCGGCGCGTCGAGGGTTTCGAGGCCGCCGAGCAGCCGGGCGAGTGTTTCGGCCCGGGCGTCGATCGAACTGGGGAAGCCGTCGAGCCGGAGAGCGGTGAGCGCGTCGCCGCGCCATACCGGCAGGTGTGCGGCGGCCGTAACCTCCGCCGCCGATCCCAGCGCGCGCGCCATCGCCGCGACCGCATCCTCGGCGGAAAGCCCGCGCAATAGCAGCGTGCGCCGCTCGCGCGGGGCGGGTAGCACCTTCAGCGTCAGCTCGGTGATCGCCGCGAGGCGCCCCCAGCTTCCGGTCAGCAGCTTGGAGAGGTCGTAGCCGGTGACATTCTTCACCACCTTGGCCCCGGCGACGAAAGCCTCGCCGCGGCCTGAAACGCCTGCGAAGCCGAGCAGATGGTCGCGCGCCGCGCCGCGGCTGAGCCGTGCCGGGCCCGAGACGCCCGCCGCGATCACGCCGCCGATCGTCGCCTGGCCCGTGGGGCCGCCGAGCAGCGCGGCGTGGTCGAAGGGATCGAACGCAAGCATCTGGCCCTCGCGCGCGACCAGCGCCTGCACCTCGGCGAGCGGCGTGCCGGCGCGAACGGTCAGCACCAGCTCGGGCGGATCATAGTCGACGACGCCGGCGAAGCCGCGCATGTCGACGATGGCGGCATCGCGTGCGGGTGCGCCGATCGCGTCCTTGCTGCCGCCGCCGCGCAGCATCAGCGGGCCGCCGGCGGCGATGGCCTCGCACAATTCGTCGGTGGTCGCGGGACGCAGCATCAGAAGCGCGGCAGGTCGGGAAAGGGCAATTGTCCCTTGTGGACGTGCATGCGGCCGAGCTCGGCGCAGCGGTGCAGCTCGGGGAACATCTTGCCCGGATTGAGCAGCAGTTCGGGGTCGAACGCGCATTTGACCCGCTGCTGCTGCGCGAGATCGGCCTTGCTGAACATCACCGGCATCAGATCGCGCTTTTCGACGCCGACGCCATGCTCGCCGGTCAGCACGCCGCCGACCTCGACGCAGAGCCTCAGGATGTCGGCGCCGAACGCCTCGGCCGCATCGAGCTGGCCGGGCTGGTTGGCGTCGTAGAGGATCAGCGGGTGGAGATTGCCGTCGCCGGCGTGAAACACGTTGATCACGCCAAGGCCGTGATGATCGGACAGCTCGCGCATCCGGGCGAGCACGTCGGGCAGGCGCCGGCGCGGGATGGTGCCGTCCATGCACAGATAATCGGGCGCGACGCGGCCGGCGGCGGGGAAGGCGGCCTTGCGCCCCGCCCAGAAGGCGGCGCGTTCGGCATCGTCGGTCGAACTGCGCACCGACACCGCGCCATTGGCGCGCGCGATACCCTCGACCTCGCCGAGAAGGTGGCTGCATTCGGCCGCCGGGCCGTCGAGCTCGACGATCAGCAGCGCCTCGACGTCGAGCGGATAGCCGACCTGGACGAAGGCCTCGGCGGCGTGCACCGCGGGGCGGTCCATCATTTCCATGCCCGCGGGGATGATGCCCGCCGCGATCACGTCGGCGACGCATTGCCCCGCGCCCTCGACCGAGGAAAAGCCGATCAGCAGCGCGCGCGCCGTTTCCGGGCGGGGGAGGAGGCGCACGGTCACCTCGGTGACCACGCCGAGCAGCCCCTCCGAACCCACCACGACCCCGAGGAGGTCGAGACCCGGGGGCTCGAGCCCCCGGCCGCCGAGACGGATCACCTCGCCCTCGATCGTCACCAGCTCGACCCCCAGCACATTGTTGGTGGTCAGGCCGTATTTCAGGCAGTGCACCCCGCCCGAATTCTCGGCCACATTGCCGCCGATCGTGCAGGCGATCTGGCTGGAGGGGTCGGGGGCGTAATAGAAGCCCTCGTCCTCGACCGCGCGGGTGATCGCGAGGTTGGTGACGCCGGGCTGTACCACGGCGATCCGGTCGGCATAGTCGATGGCGAGAATGCGGTTGAAGCGCGCCATCCCCAGCAACACGCCGTCGGCCAGCGGCAGCGCGCCGCCAGAGAGCGATGTGCCCGCGCCGCGCGGCACGACCTTGACCTTGTTGGCGTGGCACCAGGCGAGCACCGCCGCGACCTGTGCGGTGGTTTCGGGCAGCACGACCACCATCGGAAGCTGGTGATAGGCGGTCAGCGCGTCGGTCTCATAGGGCCTCAGCCCATCGACATCGTCGATCACGCCTTCTCCCGACACGATCGCGCGCATCGCGGCGACGATGTCGTCGCGGCGCGCGAGCGTCCGCGCATCGGGTTCGGGCATGGTCAGCGACATGGGCGATCCGGCCTATTGCAGATTCACGAACGCGCCGCCATCGACCAAAAGCGCCGCGCCGGTGACATAGGCTGCCATGTCGGACGCGAGGAAGACGATCGGTCCCGCCAGATCCTCGGATTCGCCGAGTCGGCCGAGCGGAATGCGCGCGGTCATGCGGTCGCGCTTCGCCTGGTCGGCGAGATCCTCCTTGTTGATTTCGGTCAGGATCGTGCCGGGCAGCACCGAATTGCAGCGGATACCGTGCCGGCCGAGCGCGATCGCGGCCGACTGCATCAGCGAATGCACCCCCGCCTTGGTCGGCGTATAATGGGTCTGAAACTCGCCGCCGACCAGCGCAGAGATCGAGGAAACCGCGACGATCGCGCCGCCTTCGCCTTGCGCGACCATCTGGTTGGCGGCCGCCTGCACCATATAATAAGCGCCGTGCAGATTGACGCGGAAGGTGCGGTCGACCGTCTCCACCGGCATGTCGAGAAAGGCGTGGAACGGGCAGATGCCGGCGTTCGAGACCATGACGTCGACACGGCCGAAGGCCTCCACCGCCCGGGCGACGAAATCGGTCGCGGTTTCGGGCAGCGCGACGTCGCCCTTCACGGCGAGGCCCTTCTGTCCGAGCGCCTCGATCTCCGCGATGCACGACGCGGCCTTGTCGTCGCTCGACGCATAGTTGATCGCGACGTTCGCGCCGTGGCGCGCGGCGCCGATCGCTGCCGCGCGGCCGATGCCGGTCGAGCCGCCGGTCACCAGCACGCTCTTGCCTTCGAGAAGCTTCATCACTCGTCCTCCGCGAGGATCGAGCGGTCGATCGCGTCGATCCGGTTGACTCCGGTGAGCGTCATCGCGACCACCATTTCCTTGGCGATCAGCTCGAAGAGTTTTGCGACGCCGGCCTCGCCCTGGGCGGCGAGGGCATAGATCCACGCGCGGCCGAGCAGCACGCCCTTCGCGCCGAGCGCGAGCATGCGCACCACGTCGAGCCCGTTGCGCACGCCGCCGTCGGCGAGCACGGTCAGCTGCTCGCCGACCGCATCGGCGATGGCGGGCAGCGCGCGCGCGCTCGATCGCACGCCGTCGAGCTGGCGGCCGCCATGGTTCGAAACGACGATGCCGTCGGCGCCGATCGCCGCGGCCTCGCGCGCATCCTCGGGATCGAGAATGCCTTTGATGAGCAGCGGGCCGTCCCATTCGGCGCGAATCCAGTCGAGATCGCGCCACTGGATCGACGGATCGAAGTTGGCGCCGAGCCAGCCCATATAGTCGTTGAGCCCGCTGTTGTTGCCGAGCACCGGCTTCAAGTTACCGAGCGTGTGCGGGCGGCCGAGCAGGCCGACGTCGACCGCCCAGCGCGGGTGGGTCATCGCCTGGAGCACGCGGCGCAGCGGCGCATTCGGTCCCGACATGCCCGAATGGGCGTCGCGATAGCGCGCGCCCGGCACCGGCATGTCGACGGTGAACACCATCGCCTCGGCGCCATGCGCCTTGGCGGTGGCGATCAGGTCGCGCATGAAGGCGCGATCCTTGATCACATAGAGCTGGAACCAGAAGGGGTCGGCGACCCTCGCGACGTCCTCGATCGGGCAGATCGAGACCGTCGACAGGCAGAGCGGCACGCCCGCCGCCTTCGCCGCCCGCGCCGCCTGCAGCTCGCCGCGCCGCGCGTACATGCCGCCGATCCCGACCGGGCCGAGCGCGACCGGAAGCGCGACCTTGCGGCCGAACAGGGTCGTGCCGAGGTCGATCGACGCGACATCCTTGAGCACGCGCTGGCGCAGTTCGATCCTCGCGAGATCGTCGACGTTGCGGCGCAATGTCTCTTCGGCATAGGCGCCGCCGTCGGCATAATCGAAGAGGAAGCGCGGCAGCTTGCGCCGCGCCGCCTCGCGAAAATCAGTGGCGGATGAAATAATCATATTATTTGCCGTGACGCGCCCCGGTCCCGCCGTCAAGAGGCGTGTGATCCGACGCGCGCCTTCAATAGGAGGTGAACAGCGCCTCGCGCGCGAGCTTGAGCGCGGTGACGGCGTCGTGCGCGTCCTGTGCCTTCTGCATCGCGTCGAAATCGAGCTTGTCGAGCGCGCGCTCGATGCCCTTGAGGAAGCCGATCGCCGAATTGGCGACCGCGACCGAATCCTCGCGGAACGGGAACTGGTCGAGCTGCCAGACGCCTTCCCACTTGTTCTTGCGGAGCGTGTAGAAGAATTCGAACAGCTCGATCGGGTGGACCGAACCGGCGATCAGGTCGTCGTCCCAGCTGCGGAAATTGTCGTTCACGTCCATGCCGAACAGGCGGCCGTGGTCGATCGCGAGCTGCGCGGCGTCGGCCGGGCTCTCGCCGCCGTAGAGCGAGTGGCCGAAGTCCAGCAGGATGCCGACGTTGGGAACGCCCATCTTCTCGATGCCGAGCAGGGTGCGCGCGACGCTGTCGTAGCTCATGTGCACGCGCGGCTCGCGCGGCTTGTATTCGATCACGAAGTTGAGGTCGGGATTCTGCCCCGCGAGCTCGGCGATGCCCTCGATCGAATGCTGCCATAATTTCTTGTGGTCGACCTGGAACGGATAGTCCCAGCCGTCCTGGCCCGGCCACAGCTTGACGTAGCTGGCGTTGAAGCGGCGCACGACGTTCGCCGCGTCGTTGACCATCTCGTTCGCGAGCCGGCGGACGCCGGGATCGGGATTGGTGAACGCGCCCTTGGCGAACTGGCGCGTGTAGATTTCGGGGGTGATGCCGATGACCGAGAGATTGTTGCGCTTCAGCGCCTCCTCGACCTTCTCGAACGACGTTTCGCCGCCGGGGAAGGGATAGTTGATGTCGACCACCGACAGATCGTCGACCTGCCCGGCGAGGTCGATCATCTCGATCAGCGAGCGCGGCGGGCCGTAGCCGTCGGTCGCGTAGCGATCGACATAGGTCGCGAAGTGCCAGATGCCGGCGCCGTATTTCTGCTTGCTCACGGTAATTCTCCTGGGAGGAAAAGGCTTCAGGCGACGATCACCTCGACGCCGGCGGCTTCGATGGCGGCGCGATCCTCGGGCCGGATGCCGTCGTCGGTGATCAGGACGTGGACGAGGTCGAGGCCCCCGAGCGACGAGAAGGAGCGCGCGCCGATCTTGCTCGAATCGGCGACCAGATAGACGCGTTCGGCCGCCTCGATCATCGCGCGCTTGACCGCGATGTCGGACAGCGCCGGATAGGTCAGCCCCGCCTCCAGATCGAGCGCGGCGGTGGCGAGGAACAGCTTCTGGGCGAACAGTCCCTTGAAATAGTCGGCCGAGCGCTCGCCGCTCAGCGACAGGGTCGGCGCCTTGAAATGCCCGCCGCTCATATGCACCTCGAACCCCGCCTCGGCGCCGAGCATCAGCGCGATGTTGAGCGCGTTGGTGATGACGGTCATGTCGCGGCGATGGAGGAGATTGGCGGCGACCTCGGTCGTGGTCGACCCCGAATCGAGCACGATCGTCTCGCCGTCGCCGATGAGTTGCGCGGCGGCGCGCCCGATGCGCTGCTTGGCGTCCATGTTCTCGCGGTGCTGGAGCGCCATTTCGCGCACCTGCTGCGGCACCGACTTCAGGAAGGCGCCGCCATGCTCGCGCGCGATATGGCCTTCGGCCTCGAGCTTCTCGAGATCCTGCCGGATCGTCACCTCGGACACGCCGAACGCGTCGGCAAGCGTGCGGACGCGCGCGCTGCCTTCCTCCTGAAGCCAGTCGAGCACTTTTCTGCGGCGTGTTTCGGCGAGAAGGCGGGTTTTCATTTGGGCGAGCTCATTCGATCGGCGGCCCGGAAAGGGCCGGAAAACAGGGTCGCCTTCGTTGTACAATCGCGCGACGAGCCGTTGGCAAGATTTTTCAATGCACGTCCTCTTCCCCGGTGCCGCGCCTTGGACAGGGCGGTCGTCGCATCATGGGTATCGCGGACTTTCGTATTTTGTCAATTTTTATAGGGGATTTTATTGAAACGAAAAAAATCGAAAGCAAATTTCTTGCGAACATCGAAAGGCTAGGCTAATTGCGGGGCGAGAGAGAGGATGATGGGCAATCCGGATATGGTAGATGTGGCCGCTTCGGCGGATCGGCGCGATTCCCTGGCCGCGCGGGCGGAATTCGTCCGTGAGCGGGCCAATTGGATGCGTCGCCGGCTATTGAAGATGATCGTCGATGCGGGTCAGGGGCATCCTGGCGGCGACCTTTCGTCCGCAGATGTAGTGGCTTGCCTCTATTTCGATATTCTTCGGATCGACCCGAAGGTCCCGGCCGCTCCGGGCCGCGATCGCTTCGTGCTGAGCAAGGGGCATTGCACGGGGGTGCTCTATACCGCGCTCGCCGGCCGCGGCTTCTTTCCGGAGGCCGAACTCGACACTTATCTGAAGCCCGAGTCGCGCCTCAACGGCCATCCCAACCGCACCTATCTGCCCGGCATCGAAACCAACACCGGGCCGCTCGGTCATGGCCTGCCGGTCGGCGTCGGCGTCGCGGTGGCGGGCCAGATCGACGAGGCCGGCTATCGCGTGTTCGTGCTCACCGGCGACGGCGAGCTGCAGGAAGGCAGCATGTGGGAAGCGGCGATGTTTGCCGGCCACCGCGGCCTTGGCAACCTCACCGTCATCGTCGACCGCAACCGCCTGCAGCAGGGCGCGCGCACCGAAGAGACCAATGCGCTCGAACCGCTCGCCGACAAGTGGCGCGCCTTCGGTTGGGACGTGGTCGAGGTCGACGGGCACGATCATGCGGCGCTGCTCGCCGCCTTCGACGATGCTGCCGAAGCGCGCGCGAAGCCGCGCGTGATCATCGCCAACACCTTCAAGGGCCAGGGCGTCAGCTTCATGCGCGATCAGGCGGGCTGGCACCATGGCGTGCCCAACGCCGAGCAATATGCGCAGGCGATCGCCGAACTCGAAGCGGAGATGGACCGATGAGCGCCGCCGCACCCGCCGCCGCAGGTGCTTTCGATTGCCGCGATGCCTATGTTCGCGCGCTCGAGGAGCTTGCCGAGGGCGACGACCGCATCGTCGCGGTCGTCAACGACTCGGTCGGCTCGTCGAAGCTCGGCAAGTTCCGCAACCGTTTCCCGGCGCGGCTGATCAACGTCGGCATCGCCGAGCAGAATATGGTCGGCGTCGGCGCCGGCCTCGCCAACGGCGGCAAGATCCCGTTCGTCAGCGCCGCGTCCTGTTTCCTCTCCGCGCGCGCACTCGAGCAGATCAAGGCGGATTGCGCCTACAGCCGGCAGAACGTCAAGCTGTGCGGCATCTCGTCGGGGGTCGCCTATGGCGAGCTGGGCGCGACGCACCACAGCATTGAGGATGTCGCCTGGCTGCGCGCGATCGACAAGCTGACGGTGATCGTCCCCGCCGACCCTTGGGAAACTGCGGCGGCGGTCAAGGCAGCGGCCGCGCATGACGGGCCGGTCTATATCCGCATCAGCCGCATGCCCGTGCCGGCGCTGCCGCGCCCCGAAGGCGCGGCCTTTGCGATCGGCAAGGCCGAGACGCTGCGCGACGGCGGCGACGTCGCGATCGTCGCCAACGGCACGCTGGTGCATCGCGCGCTCGACGCCGCGGCGGCGCTGGCGGCCGAAGGGATCGCGGCGCGCGTGATCAACATGGCGACCGTTTCACCGATCGACGCCGACGCCATCGCGGCCGCGGCGGCGACCGGCGCGATCGTCACCGCCGAGGAAGGACTCGCCGCCGGCGGCCTGGGCGGCGCGGTCGCCGAATATTGCGCCGACCATCATCCGGTGCGCGTGAAGCGGCTCGGCTTCCCCGGCTTCCTCCCGACGGGCTCGCCGAGCTGGCTGATGGAGCGCTACGGCCTGACCGCGGAGGGCATCGCCGCCGCCGCGCGCGATCTGGTTACGGCGAAAAGCCTATGACCGAGCGGCTCGTCCTCGCGATCGATCAGGGCACGACCAACACCAAGGCGCTGCTGGTGGCGCCCGACGGTTCGGTGCGCCTGTCGCGGTCGCGGACGATGAGCCTCGACTATCCGCAGCCGGGCTGGGTCGAGCAATCGGCCTCGGACATCTGGGAAACCGTGGCTGGGCTGATAGCCGAAGTCGTCGCAGCCGCCGGCGCAGCCGACATCGCCGCGGTCGCGATTTCCAACCAGCGCGAGACGATCGTCGTCTGGGACGCCGCGACGGGCCGCCCGATCGGCCCCGCGATCATCTGGCAGTGCCGGCGCTCGGCCGACCGCTGCAACGCCCTGCGCGCCGCCGGTCACGAGGCCGAGATCGCGGCGCGCTCGGGCCTTGGGGTCGATCCGCTGTTTCCGGCCGCCAAGATCGCGTGGCTGCTCGACGAAACTCCCGGAGCGCGCGCGCGCGCCGAGCGCGGCGAGCTCAAGTGCGGCACGATCGACAGCTGGCTGCTCTGGAACCTGACCGCCGGCGGCGTGCATGCGACCGACCATGGCAATGCGTCGCGGACGCAGCTCTTCAATCTCGATACCCTGTCCTGGGACGCCGACCTCGCGCGCCTGTTCGACGTGCCCCTTTCGCTGTTGCCGACGGTCATGCCCTCCGACAGCCGTTTCGGCGCCGTCGCGCCCGGCGTGACCGCGCTTGCCGAGCACACGCCGATCCACGCGATGATCGGCGACAGCCATGCCGCGCTGTTCGCCCATGCCGCGAACGGCGCGCGCCTCAAGGTCACGATCGGCACCGGCAGTTCGCTGATGACCGCGACCGACGGGCGCGTGCGCTCGTCGCACGGCCTGTCGAGCACGATCGCCTGGAGCCGCGGCGATGCGGTGCAGCACGCGCTCGAAGGGAATATCTCGGTGTCCGGCCAGGCCGCGGCCTTCGCCGCGACGCTGCTCGGCCTGCCCGACGAGGAAGCGCTGACCGCCCTCGCGGCGAGCGTCGACGACAGCGATGGCGTGGTGTTCGTTCCCGCGCTGGCGGGGCTCGGGGCGCCGCACTGGTGCAGCGACGCGCGCGGCGAGATCACGGGCCTGTCGCTGAGCAGCGGCCGGGCACACGTCGCCCGCGCGACGCTCGAGGCGATCGCGCTGCAGATCGGCGATGTCGTCGCGGCGCTCGATGCCGATCTCGGCACACGGCTACCCGAATTGTCGGTCGACGGCGGCGCCACCCGCAATACGCTGTTGATGCAGTTGCTCGCCGATCTGCTCGATCGCGAGATCGTGCGGCCTGCGATCGCCGAGGCGAGCGCGCTGGGTGCCGCCCGCCTTGCGGGCGAGGCGCTGCTGGGTCTCGCCGCGGCGGAAAGCCATTCGATTCAAGCGGAGCGTTTCGCCCCGGCCATGGTGGCCGAGCAGCGCGCCCGCGTGGTGCGCCGCTGGCGCGATGCGGTGGCGCGCGCCGTGCGCGACGCCGCGCAAGGAGGGACGTGACGATACGGCGGGGCCGTACCGCGGAACGTGCGGCGTCCGGTGGACGCCAAAAAACATGGGAAGGGAGTGGACAATGAGGAATTTCAGAACTTCGCGTTCCGCGCTGCTACGCGGAATGCTGCTCGGAACGAGCGTGATGACGCTATTCGCGGGCACGACGGCCTTTGCGCAGGACGAGGCCGGCGCCGAGCCGCAGCAGACCGGTGCGCAATCGGCCGATAACGACATCATCGTCACCGGCAGCCGCATTCGCAACCCCACGCTGACCTCGTCTTCGCCGCTTCAGGTCGTCACGGCCGAGAAGCTCGAAAATGCCGGTGCGACCAACGTTCAGGAAGTGCTGACGCAGATTCCGGCGGTCGGCGTGCCCAGCCAGACGCGCGTAGGCAACGCCGGCGACACCAACCCAGGCCTCGCCACGGTCAATCTGCGCAACCTCGGCACCGATCGCACGCTGGTGCTGATCGACGGCCGCCGGACGGTCGCGGGCATCCCCGGCACGGCGCAGGTCGACCTGTCGATGATCCCGACCTCGTTCATCGAGCGCGTCGACGTGCTGACCGGCGGCGCCTCCGCCGTCTATGGTTCGGACGCGATCGCGGGCGTGGTCAACTTCATCTACAAGAAGAATTTCGAGGGGCTGGATGCCAATCTGCAGGCGGGCATCTCGGAGCTCGGCGACGACAAGCGCTATTCGATCAACGCCACCTTCGGCCAGAATTTCGCCGACGGCCGCGGTAACGTGATGATCTACGCCGGCTACAACCATGAGGGCAATGTTCCCAACAGCAAGCGCGAACGCACCGCGTCGGGCTGGGGCAGCCTCGGCAACCTGCTGCGCGTCGGCGGCGACAGCGACGACAACCTCACGGCCGCGCAGAATCTGTTCAACCGCTATTATCAGCCGTCGAACGTCGGCCCCGGCGGCACGTTCAACTTCGGCGGCGTCGGCAGCCGGCTGATCCTGCCCGACGGCACGCTCGATCGTTTCCCGTCGCTGACCGCCGCGACGATCAACGATCCCGCCGTTCTCGCGAAGATCGAGAAATATGGCTATAACGCCGCCGCGCTCGGTCAGCAGGCGTCGCCGTCGAACCAGTTCACGATCGCGATGCGCACCAATTTCGACGTGACCGACAATCTCAACCTGTTCGCTGAATCGACCTTCTCGAACTACCGGACCGTCGGCCGCCGCGAAGCGTCGCCGATGCGCACCGACAGTGCGCTGGGTGCGTTCACGGGAACCAACGGCTTCTTCCCGATCGAGTTCATGGTCGTCAATCCGAACGATCCGAATGACGTCCGGCAACTCGCCAACCCGTTCGTTCCGCAGGCCGCGTTCGATGCGGCGGACAACCGCGCCGCCAACGACGCCTTCGGGTCGAAGGACATGAGCTTCCTGCTGCGCACGACCATGTTCGGCGACGGTACGCGCAGCACGCCGACCGAGCGCGACAATTTCCGCGCCGCGGCGGGCGGAACGCTGAAGCTGGGCGGCGACTGGGCCGCGGACTTCTATTATCAATATGGCTTCACCAAGCAGCGCCAGGGGATGACCGGCCTCGCCGACCTCTATCGCCTGGCCCAGGCCGTCCAGGTCATTCCCGACGTGTTCGACTATGACCATGACGGCAATTCGACCGAGGCGATCTGCGTCGACGCCAATGCGCGCTCGCAGGGCTGTGTGCCGATCAACGTCTTCGGCCTGAACCCCGACGGATCGAGCAAGGTCACGCCGGAGGCCGCCAACTGGCTCTATACCGAGATGAGCCGCTATTCGAAGCAGGTGATGCAGACTGCGGCGGTGAACGTCGGCGGTACCGTGTTCGACCTGCCCGCCGGCCCGCTGCAGGTGTCGGTGGGTGCCGAATGGCGCAAGGAATCGAGCCTCGACGATTTCGATCCGCTGACCAACGCCGCGCGCAACGGCTATGTCCAGCTGCTCGATACGTCCGGCGCCTTCACCGTCAAGGAAGGCTATGGCGAAGTCGTCGTGCCGTTGATCCACGACACGCCGTTCATCCATAACCTGACGCTGCGCGGCGCGGCCCGCGTGTCCGACTATTCGACGGTCGGCACCTTCTGGGCATGGAACCTCGGCGCCGAATGGTCGCCGGTCGAGGACATCCGTTTCCGCGCCGTCTATGCCCACGCGGTCCGCGCGCCGAACATCGGTGAGCTATACGCGGCCGCGGCGGCAGGCATCATCACCATCACCGACCCCTGTCAGGGCGTGACGATGGCGCAGAACAGCGCGGTGGCGGTGAACTGCCGCGCCGATCCGGGCGTGCTTGCCAATATCCAGGCGAACGGGTCGATGACGCTGACCTCCTCCGATACGGCGGGTGTCGGCAGCATCACCGCGGCGAACCCCGACATACGCGAGGAAACGGGCAAGACGCTGACGCTGGGCATGGTGGTCAATCCGCGCTCGATCGATGCACTGCGCAACTTCGTCTTCACGGTCGACTATTTCGACATCAAGCTCGATGATGCGATCAACCGCCTCAGCGCCGCGACCGTGCTCAACAAATGCTATGTCGATGGCCTGGCGGACTTCTGCCAGTTCGTCACCCGGCGTCAGCAGCCGTCGGGCGCGTTCAGCGTCGGTTCGGTCGAGCAGGTCGTGCGCGGCCTGATCAACAGCGGCGGCTCGTTCGCCCGCGGTCTCGACTTCACCGCGAGCTACAGCCACGATCTGTTCGGCGGTACCGCCACGATCCAGGGCAGCTGGACCCACCTGCTCAAGCAGGGCGTCGTCCCGCTCAGCGGCGACCCCTATGACAACACCATGGGCGAAATCGGAACGCCGCGCGATTCGGGCAATGTGACGCTTGGTTGGGATAACGACACCTTCGGCGTGACGCTCCTCAACCGCTATATCGGCAAGCAGATGTTCGACTATGAAAACTATCAGACGCGGTTCCGGCTCGCGGATGGTTCGCTGCCCGACAAGAAATATTTCACGGTCGGGTCGAAGATCTACACCGATGCCCAGGTTCGCTACAAGGGCATCAAGAATTTCGAGATCTTCGCCGGCGTGAACAATCTGTTCAACGTCAAGCAGCCGCCTCTCTGGGTTGGCACGCCGAACGGCAGCCCGAACGCGATCTGGGACATCATCGGACGCCGTTACTACGGCGGCGTTCGCGCGAAGTTCTGATCTTACCCATCTCCCCCTTACTGGGGCGGCGCCTATGGCGCCGCCCTTTTTGTTTGGGGATCGGGCCGCTTGCAATCCATGCGGCGGCATTGGCGTGGCCGATCGCTGTGGCCCATCGCCATTGCCTATTTCATCATCCCGGGCCGGATACTGGATCCGGTCGGCGCAAGGGCCGCGTACCAAGTCCAAAGTTCAGGAAAGTTCAGCCTTATGTGCGCGCTGGTCTGGACCTCCCGGCGTGCTGGGCGCGCCCGGCACGCCCCGCCGAGGCGGCCCCCCGCAAGTCGGGGAGCGGCCGCTTTTGTTCACCCAATGAAAGAGCCGGATGAAGGCTGGCACAGCCGGATAATGTAGGAAAGACTCATTTGAGGGTGATGTCGGCTTTGGGGTGGGGAGTTGCCATTCCCCACCTTCGTCATTCCCGCGAAAGCGGGAACCCAGTGTGGGGTCAGCCGACGCTCGCTCTAGGTTCCCGCTTTCGCGGGAATGACGAAGTTATGAGACGCAGAATGTCACTAAGCGGTCGAAACGCGGCATTCTATAAAATTCGCGCAAGAAGACCTACGCGGCCGCCTTGAGTTCGGCCTCGAGCTCCTCGAGCGACTTGCCTTCGTTGCGCGGCGCCCAGATGAAGCCGATCAGGCCGCTGATCACGAGGAAGCCGACCAGGATCCACGCAAGCGTGGTGAAGCCCGTCGCGGTCAGCGCCGGCACGAAGAAGCTGAAGATGCCGAGCGCGATGCGGACTACCGCGAACATCACGCCCTGCGCGGTCGAGCGCAGCAGCGTCGGGAACATCTCCGAGCTCCAGAGCTGGAAGAAGCTCTGCGCGCCGAAGCCGCCGCCGATCGACATCAGGAAGACGTGCAGGATCGCCAGCGGCAGGGTAAGCGGAAACAGCGCGAGCAGCGACATGCCGATGATCTGGGTGACCGCCGAGATGCCGAACAGGAGGCGCTGGTTCACCCGGTCGGCGAGCTTCATGAAGATGAAGAAGATCGACGCCATGCCGAGCAGGAAGCTCAGCGTCTGCACCGCGACCGCGACGGCCTGGCTCTGGTCGCCGACGGTGCGCAGGATATAGGGAAAGAAGAAGCCGTTGGTGCCCGCCCACAGGTTCCAGAACAGATACATGCCGCTCAAAAACGCCATCGAACCGATATGCTGGCGCGTGAACAGCTCCCTGATCCGGCCGGGCTTGGCCTGGGCGGTATCGCGCGGCGCGGCTTCCTGCGCGGCGAGCCAGCGTTGCGATTCCTGCATGCGCGAACGCAGGAAGGTGAGCGCGATCGCCAGGATCGCGAGATGCGCGAAGACGATGCGGGCGCCGAGCAGGCCGAGCGGGGTGAGGATCAGGAACATCAGCAGCACCACGACCGGGCCCAGATACCAGAGCACCTGCGCGACGCCGCTATGCTTGCCGCGCTCGTTCTTGGGGGCCATTTCGGCGATCAGCGACCAGGATGCGGGAATGTCGGCGCCGACCGCGAGGCCGACGAGGAAGAAGCCGAGCGTGACCATCCACGCGTTGACCGCGAACACCAGCCACAGCATGCCGAAGGCGTAGAAGAGCATGTCGTACTGATAGATCTTCTTGCGCCCGAACAGGTCGCAGAGCCGCCCGCCGATCATGGCGCCGACCCCCGCCGAGATGGCGTTGGGACCAAAGGCGGCGATCAGGCCGATCAGGTCGTTGTTGAGCTTGTAGGCTTCCTGCCACAGCGCCAGCGCGGCCGATCCGGCGACGATCGATCCGGCGTCGATATAATTGGCGAGACCGGCGAGGATGGTGTTCTTCCAATCCTCGTTCCGCGGTTCCGCCGCAGCGCTGCTGGTCGGCATGGACATACCCTCTCTCTGGACATATGATAGTATTATTGACGGTCTAGCCGCGACCGACGGCAACAGCAAGCATCTGCATGACGATTCACGCAGACGGGGAGGGATTTGAGTGACGATTTCGCGCCGTAGGATTCTCGCGCACGCGGTTGCCGTGGGCGCCGGCACCGTCGCGACGCCGCTCGTCGCCGCGGCGCCCGGTGCGCCGCCGCGCAGCGTCGAGCGCTGGGGCGTCTGCGAAATCGCCCTCGACGGCCCCCGCGTGGGCAATCCGTTCGTCGACGTGACGCTGGCCGCGACCTTCGAAAGCGCCGGAAAGCGCGTGCGCGTTCCCGGCTTCTACGACGGCGACGGCGTCTACCGCATCCGCTTCAGCCCGCCCGACCTCGGTGAATGGCGCTGGCAGGTCGAAAGCAATGCGCCGGCGCTGAACGGCCGGAGCGGCAGCTTTGCCGCGATCGCGCCGGCCAAGGGCAATCATGGGCCGGTGCGGGTGACCAGGGACGGCTATCACTTCGCCTATGCCGACGGCACGCCGTTCCGCCAGATCGGCACCACCTGCTACAGCTGGGCGCTGCAGTCGGACGCCAAATGCGCCCAGACGCTGAAGACGCTCGCCGCCGCGCCCTTCAACAAGATGCGGATGCTGGTGTTCCCCAACGTCGAATCGGTCGCGACCAACCCCTTCGTCCGCACCGGCAACGGGCCGCGCGACTGGGACCCGGCGCGGTTCGATCCCGCCTATTTCCGCCGCTACGAGGATCGCATCCAGCGCCTCGGCGCGCTGGGGATCGAGGCCGACGTCATCCTCTTCCACCCCTATGACGAAAAGCGCGGCTACAACGACATGACGCGCGCCGACGACGAGCGCTATCTGCGCTATGTCGCCGCGCGCTGGGGCGCCTATCGTAATGTCTGGTGGTCGATGGCGAACGAGTATGACAATATCGAAACCAAGACGATCGCCGATTGGGATCATCTGTTCGAAACGCTCGTCGCCGCCGATCCGCACGATCGGCTGCGCTCGATCCACCAGATCAACATCTATTACGACCATCGCAAGCCGTGGATCACCCATGCGAGCGTCCAGAACGGCGCCGCGGTGCTCGACGATCTGCGCGCCGAACTGCATCGCGCGATGACGCTGAAGCCGGTAATCTTCGACGAGGTGGTCTATGAGGGCAATTCGCCGAAACGCTGGGGCAATCTCAGCGGCGAGGACATGGTTCAGCGCTTCTGGTGGGGGCTGATCGGCGGCACCTATGTGGGCCACAGCGAGACCTTCGACCCGAACCGCAACGCCGATTTCTCGTGGCTCGGGCAGGGCGGCACGCTGGTCGGCACCAGTGCGCCGCGGCTCGCCTTCCTGCGCCAGGTGATGGAGGAGGGGCCGGTGCCGGGCATCGAGCCGATCCAGCCCTGGTGGAACTATCATCTCGGCGGCAAGCAAAACGAATATTATCTCAAATATTTCGGCGCCGAAGCGCCCGAGGAATGGGCGGTCGTGCTCCCTGGCCGGGGCGAGGCGGCGCTGCAACGCTATCGCGCCGAGATTCTCGATACCTGGGACATGACGGTGACGCCGGTCCAGGGCGTCTTCACCATGGCGCGCAAGAATGAATATGACGTCCACGACCCCGCGCGGCCGACGGTGAAGCTCCCCGGCAAGCCGTGGATCGCGCTGCGCCTGACGAAGATATGAGGCGCGGGCGTGGGTGATGTTTTTCTGGCCGTCGACTGGGGGACCACCAACCGGCGCGCCTTCCTGATCGAAGATGGCGCGGTCGTGTCGACCGAGCGCGATGCGACCGGCATCCTCGCGGTGCCCGCGGGCGGGTTCCCGGCCGCGGTGGCCGCGCTGCGCGCGCGATACGGTCCGGTCCCCGCGATCCTCGCCGGGATGATCGGGTCGAATCGCGGCTGGATCGACGCGGGCTATGTCGGCTGTCCGGCGGGTCTCGACGCACTGGCCGGCGCAGCGGTGACGCCAGCCGAGGGGATTCGCGTCGTGCCCGGCGTCTCGCGCAGCGACGGCGGCCGCGCCGACGTCATGCGCGGCGAAGAGGTCCAGTTGCTCGGCGCGGTTGCCGCCGGGATGGCGCCGGCCGACGCGCTGCTCTGCCAGCCCGGCACCCACTGCAAATGGGCGACGATACGGGATGGCGCTATCGCCGACTTCGCGACCGCGATGACCGGCGAGATGTTCGCGCTGCTCAAGGCGCACGCGCTGATCGGCGGCGCGATGACCGCTGAGGTCGCTGACGATGCGGCGTTCGCGCAGGGCGTCGCCGATGCCGACGACGACGACCTGCTGGCGCGGCTGTTCGGCGTCCGGCCGGCGAGCCTGCTCGGGCTGCGCGACGACGCCGATGCGGCCTCCTATGTCAGCGGGCTGCTGATCGGCAGCGATTGCCGGGCGCGTCTGCGGGGTGGCGCGCGCGACGTCTTCCTGCTGGCCGATCCGGTGCTCGGCGGGCTCTATGCGCGCGCGATCACGGCATGCGGCGGCCGGGCGGTTCTGGTCGACAGCCACGCCGCCTTCGTGGCCGGGATCGTGAGACTCAGGGAATGGATGCGATGATGACCTTCGATGACGCTTTCGCCCGCTGCCCGCTCGTGGCGATCCTGCGCGGGGTGCGCCCCGACGAGGTGGAGGCGATCGGCGCGGCGCTGGTCGAAGCCGGCTTCACGCTGATCGAGGTGCCGCTGAACTCGCCCGATCCGTTCAACAGCATCGCGCGCCTTGCGGGGCGCTTCGGCGACCGGGCGCTGATCGGGGCGGGCACGGTGCTCGATGTCGCGGCGGTCGAACGCCTTGCCGCGGCGGGCGGGCGCATGGCCGTTTCGCCCAACACCAACGAAGCCGTCATCCGCGCCAGCGTCGCCGCCGGCATGGCGTCGCTGCCGGGTTATGCCACGCCGTCGGAGGCCTTCGCCGCGCTCGCCGCGGGGGCGACGGCGCTCAAGCTGTTTCCGGCCGAAGGCGCGAGCCCGGCGGTGCTCAAGGCACATCGCGCGGTGCTGCCCCGCGAGGTGCCGGTGCTCGCCGTTGGCGGCATCACGCCCGTCACCATGGCGCCGTGGGCTGCGGCGGGCGCGGCCGGGTTCGGGCTCGGCTCGGCGCTCTACAAGCCCGGCGCCGGCGCCGTGGAGGTGGGCGCGGCGGCGCGCGATTTCGTCGCGAGCTGGCGCGCCCTGACCGCTGGTCAGCCCGCGTAGCGCCCGGCCGGGAGTCCCCGACAGCCGGGATCGACCTCGAACAGCGCGCCCGCCTCGGGTTCGTCGCGTTCGACCCCGTCGGCGGCGGAAGTCACGAACATCCGGTCGAGGGCCGCGCCGGCAAAGACCATGTTGGTGATCTGCGACGCGGGCAGGGCGATGCTGCGCTCGGGCCTGCCCTGGGGGTCGAAGCGCCTGACGCAGGATCCGCCCCAGCAGGCCACCCACAGTCCGCCCTCGGCATCGAAGGTCATGCCGTCGGGCGATCCCCAATCCGGGTCGAAGGCGATGAACGGCTGGCGCGGCCCCAGCGAGCCGTCGTCGCGGATGGCGAAGCGGAAGATCGTGCCGAGCGCGGTGTCGGTGTGCAGCAGCGTGCTACCGTCAGGCGCGATCGCGGGGCCGTTGGCGATGGTATAGGGCCCGTCGACCCGCGCGATGCGGCCATCGGGGTCGAGCCGGTAGAAGGCGCCGCTCGGGCGGTCGCAGGTGACGGGCATGGTGCCCGCCCAGATGCGGCCCAGCGCATCGGCCTTGGCGTCGTTCATGCGATTGCCGTCGCAGTCGGGTTCGGGCGCGGCGATGGTCTCGATCGTCAGCGGGTCGAGCGTCAGCCGCACGATCTCGCGGCCGTGCCCTGCGATCAGGCCGGGCGCGCCCTGCCGTTCGATCACCCAGCCGATCGTCTGCGGCACCTCCCAGCTGTCGGTGCGCCCGTCGGTGAGCGTCAGCCGGTTGACGCGGCGCTCCAGAATGTCGGTCCAATAGACCGCCTGCTCGCGGTCCGACCACAGCAGGCCTTCGCCCAGCCGGTCGCGCCGCGCGCGCTCCACAATGCGGATTTCGGCCATCGCCCGCCCGATCATCCGTTCCAGTCGAACGCGCCGACCGTCTCGCGCTCGCCGAGCAGGAAGGCATCGGCGACGAGCCGGAAGGGCGACAGGTCGGTGTCGCTTTCGCGCGCGGCGACCAACTCGGCGAAGCGTTGATAGAGCCGGGCATATTCGGGCACATCGGGCACGGCGACGGGGATGCCATCCACCGCCATCGTCGACGCGCCCTTGCCGAGCGCCAGCGTTCCGCGATCGGTCTCGACGAGGATGTCCCAGCTCTGCGGCCCGCGCTGGTCGAAATCGAACGCGACGGCGACCGGCGCGCCGCCCGCGCTGCGCAGCGACAGGTCGGCCGCGATCGGCGCCGCCTTGTTGGCCGGAAAGCGCAGGCGGGCCCGGTCGAGCAGCAAGGCGCCCGGCAGCAGCCGGGTCACGACCGACAGCGCGTTGATGCCGGGGTCGAACACCCCGATGCCCGGCTCCCAGATCCATTCCTGCCCCGGATGCCACACGCGGACATCTTCTTTCCAGTCGATGGCGACGCGGCGGATTGTGCGTCCGGCGAGCCACGCGCGCGCGGGCTCGACCGCGGCGGCTTCGCGCGAATGCCAGGTGACATGGAGCACGCTGCCGCTTGCCGCCGCCGCGGCAACCAGGGCTTCGGCCTCGCTCAGGCTCGCGGCAGGCGGTTTTTCGAGCATCACGTCGAGGCCGAGTGCGATCGCCTCGCGCATCAGATCGAGCCGGCCGCGCGGCGGCGTGCAGATTGCGATGGCCTGAAGGTCGGGCACCGCCCTGCTGAGGTCGGCGAGGTCGGTGAAGGCGGGAACGCCGTCGAGCGCGTTGTGGCGCGACAGGGTGGCGGCGAGATGGAAATTCGGGTCGGCGGCGATCGTCGGGACATGCTGATCGCGGGCGATCTTGCCGACGCCGGCGATAGCGATGGAAATGGGTGGGGTCATCGGGCGGGTCCGGGTGAAGCGAAAGGGTTCGAGCGATCGGCTATCACCTGAATTAATAATATTAAAGCATATATTGTCGCGCCTCTGCGCGAATCCCGTTTCTCGCTGGCGGATGTCGGTTTTGTACGAGAGCGGACGATGAAATCCTCCCCGCTTGCGGGGAGGGGGACCGCCGAAGGCGGTGGAGGGGGCGGGCGGCCTGAAGCGGCGTGGCGCAAGGACGCCAACCCCCTCCGTCAGCGCTTCGCGCTGCCACCTCCCCACAAGTGGGGAGGATCCAAATGACCGCCCCCCTCCGCTTCCCGATGCTTACGCCCCCGGCACGCCCAGCATCGCGGCCTGCGCCTTGAGCCGGCCCGCGGCGCCGGGATTGGCGGCGATGGCGTCCTTCAGCGCCTGCGCCGCTTTCGCGGTCTCGCCGAGCGTCATGCGGCTGCGCATCAGCATGATCCAGCGGTCGACGTCGGCGGGGTTGGCCTTCAGCTTCGCCTCCAGCCCGTCGACCATCCCCGCGATCATCGCGTCCTGCTGGCCCTTGGGAAGCTGCGAGGCGGCTTCCATCTCGGCGCGGCTCGGGCCGGGAATGGCGCGCGCGGCGACGGGCATTTCGGCGGGGGCAAGCGCCCTCGCCTGCGTCTGCGCAAGCCGCGATGCGACGTCGATCTTGTGGATCGCGCCGACCTGCTCGATCGTGCGGCGAAGGTCGGCCTCCCACGGCGCGCCCTGCGGCGTGTCGGCGAGCAGTGCGAACCAGTCGTCGATCGCGCCCTTGTGATCGCCCGCGAGATCCTTTTTCACCGCCATGAAATAGCGCGCGCGCGGGTCCTTCGCGTCGAGCGCGATCGCCTTGTCGAAGGCTTCGCGCGCGGCGGGCGGCATCGGGTCGCGCGCGCTCGCCATCACGCGCGCCTCGCCGAGCGCCGACCAGATCGCAGCGCTTTCGGGAGCGAGCGCCACCGCCTTTTCATACGCGCCCGCCGCGCCGGCGAAATCGCCCATGTCGAAGCGCGCGGCGCCGAGCATCGTCCACGCCTCGGCGCTCTGCGGCTCGCGTCGCGTCCGTTCTTCGAGCGCGGTGAGTTCATCCCCCGGCGCGGCGGTGGCGACCGGGGAAGCGGGCGCCGGGGCATCCGAATCGCGCCACAGCGCATAACCAACAGCGGCGAGCAGCAGCACGAAGGCCGCGATCAATATCGCGCGGTTGGTACCTGACAGGCCTTTGGTCTCGCTCATTTTTGCCCCTCCGCATCGCGCGTGAAAAAGGTGACGGTCCGCTCGCTGCCATCTTGCCTTTGCGCCGCGATGGTGTAGCCTTTGTCGGGCAAGGTCGGTCAACGACAATTTCGTCAAAACATGGGGGTCGCACCAATTTTCCCGGTCTGAGCGAGGGGGAGGGTGCAATGGCAGTTTCGGATCACGTCGATTTTCCGACGTTCATGCAGGGGGTGAAGAAACGCAACCCCGGCCAGGACGAGTTCGTGCAGGCGGTGCAGGAAGTCGCCGAGGATATTTTCGACTTCATCGCCGACAAGGAAGATTATCATTCGCAGCAGATATTGCGGCGCATCGCCGAACCCGACCGGGTCGTGTCGTTCCGCGTCTGCTGGGAGGACGATAACGGCCATATCCGCGTCCAGCGCGGCTGGCGCGTCCAGAACAACAATGCGATCGGCCCCTATAAGGGCGGCATCCGCTTTCACCCGAGCGTCACCGAGAGCGTGCTCAAATTCCTGGCGTTCGAGCAGACGTTCAAGAATGCGCTGACCGGGCTGCCGATGGGCGGCGGCAAGGGCGGGTCGAACTTCAACCCCAAGGGCAAGAGCGTGCGCGAGATCATGCGCTTCTGCCAGAGCTTCATGACCGAGCTCTATCGCCACATCGGCGCCGACGTCGACGTGCCCGCGGGCGACATCGGGGTCGGCGGGCGCGAGATCGGCTATATGTTCGGCCAGTACAAGCGGATCACCGGCGAATTCACCGGGGTGCTCACCGGCAAGGGGCTCGAATGGGGCGGCTCGCTGATCCGCACCGAGGCGACCGGCTATGGCGCGGTCTATTTCCTCGCCAATATGCTTGGCGCGAAGGATCAGGATCTGGTCGGCAAGACCGCGGTGATCTCGGGCTCGGGCAATGTCGCGACCCACGCGGCCGAAAAGATCGTCCAGCTCGGCGGCAAGGTGCTCACCCTGTCCGATTCGGGCGGCTTTATCCACGATCCCGACGGCATCACGCAGGAGAAGATCGACTGGGTGAAGGCGCACAAGACGCATCGGCGCGGGCGGATCGAGGATTATGTCGGCGAGTATAAGTCGGCGACCTTCATCCCCGGCAAGACGCCGTGGGGGGTCGAATGCGACGTCGCGCTGCCCTGCGCGACGCAGAACGAGCTCAATGGCGAGGATGCGAAGACGCTCGTCAAGAACGGCTGCATCGCGGTCAGCGAGGGCGCGAACATGCCCACCGATCTTGCGGGGGTCCACGTCTTCCGCGACGCGAAACTGATGTATGCGCCGGGCAAGGCCGCCAACGCCGGCGGCGTCGCGGTGTCGGGCCTCGAAATGAGCCAGAACAGCGAGCGGCGGAGCTGGAGCGAGGGCGAGCTGCAACAGATGCTGAAAGACATCATGGCGGGCATCCATGCGCGCTGCCTGACCTATGGTGACCAGGGCAATGGCTATGTCGATTATGTGAAGGGCGCCAATATCGCGGGCTTCAAGAAAGTGGCCGACGCGATGCTGGCGTTCGGGGTAGTGTAAGGGACCGCTCAGGGGCAAAAGCGCCGGGTGAGGAAAGGGGACTGTTGCGGATGACGACGCACGCTGGAAAGGAGCGCGGCGATCGGCCTTGGGCGGCGTTGGCGGGCTTCGTGCTGATGCTCGCAGCGCTCGCGCTCGCGGCTGTCGTCGCGGCACCGCCGGCGCGCTCGCAGGGCGAGAGCGGCGGGCGCTTCCTCGGCGTCGCTTCGTGCGCCGGATCGACCTGCCACGGCCGGATGGAAGGCGACGGCACCGTCGTCCGCCAGGACGAGCTGATGAAATGGCAGGAGCCCTCAACCCCCGGCGGCGCGCACAGCCGCGCCTGGGCGGTGCTCGGGAACAGCCGCAGCCAGTTCATCGCGCGCAATCTCGGCATCGGCGACCCGAGCCGAGCCGCGATGTGCCTCGGCTGCCACAGCGACGCGGCGGCGAGCCGCGGCACCGCGCCGCTCGAGGACGGGGTGAGCTGCGAATCGTGCCACGGCCCGGCAGGCGGCTGGATCGCCAGCCATTATGCCGGGGTGGGGGCGAACGCCGATCCCGGCGCCGAAATGCGCGAAAAGCATCTCGCGAACCTTCGCGCGGGCCTTCGCAAGCTCGAGGATCCGGTGGTGCGCGCGGGCGTGTGCGTCGACTGCCATTTCGGATCGGCGGGCGAGGGGCAGTTCGTCACGCATCGCATCATGGCGGCGGGGCATCCGCGCATCTCGTTCGAGCTCGACCTCTTCTCGGCGCTGCAGGCGCATCATCAGGAGGACGCCGACTATGGCTGGCGCAAGTTCGGCGGCGCGGGCGGGCGCACCGATCATGTCCAGATGTGGGCGGTCGGACAGGCGACCGCGCTCGAACGCAGCCTCGCGCTCTTCCAGTCGAAGCGTGGGACCGAGGGGATGTTCCCCGAATTCTTCTTCCTCGACTGCCATAGCTGCCACCGCCGCATCTACGACCAGGCGAAGCCGGTGAAGACGAGCCTCGACAATCCGGGCCGCCCCGGCATCCCGGAGGGGATGCCGCCCTATAATGACGAGAATCTGATCATGCTGTCGGCCGCGGCGCGGCTCGCCTCGCCCGCGCTCGCCGAGCAGCTCGGCGCGCGCAGCGCGGCCTTCCACCGCGCCATCGCCACCGACCGGCCGAGCGCGGTCGCGGCGGCGGCCGCGCTTGCGCAGACGGTCGCGGCGCTGAAGGCGGCGTTCGCGTCGCGCGGCTTTTCGGGCACCGACGCCTTTGCGATGGTCGATGCGATCGCGGCGAAGACGGTGGGCGACCGCTTCACCGACTATGCCGGATCGTCGCAGGCGGTGATGGGGGTCGACACCCTGCTCGGCGCGATGGTGTCGTCGGGGCGCGTGACCGTTGGCGCCGCCGCGGGCATCCGCGCCGACATCGACCGCGCTTATGCGGCGGTCAAGGACCCCAATTCCTATCGGCCCGCCGATTTCCAGGCCGCGCTCGGCAGCGCGGTGCGCGCGATCCAGGCGCTCAGATAGTCATGCAGAACCATCAAATCCGATCCGCATCCCCGAGCGAAGACGAGGGGCATTGCCGAGCGAAGTCGAGGCGCTGTGCGGGTTCTCGCTCCGCTCGAACGGCCCCCTCGTCTTCGCTCGGGGATGCGGGAGCTAGGGGTGTGCAACGCTCCGCCCTCTTTCGCTCGGTCGCCTTTGCCGCGCTCGGCGCGCTGCTCCTCGCCTCGTGCGGCGGCGGAGGCGGGGGCGGGGGCACCACGCCGACGCCGAGCCCCGCGCCGACGCCCACCCCGACCCCCACCGGCGGGCTCTACACTCCGCCCGCCGCCCAGGCGCTGAGCATCGCCGAGGTGCAGCAGATCCTTGCGAACGCCGTCGCCGAGGCGCAGGCGCGCAGCCTGCCGTCGATGATCGCGGTGACCGACCGCGTCGGCAATGTCCTCGCCGTTTTTCGCATGACCGGCGCGCGCGCGACCGCGACGACCTCGGGGGCGCCGAACGGCGACGATATCGACGCGCAGAATGTCCCTTTCCCGGCCGAGGCCGGCGCGATCGCCAAGGCGATCACCGGCGCGTACCTCTCGAGCGGCGGCAACGCCTTTTCGACCCGCACCGCGAGCCAGATCGTTCAGCAGCATTTCCCGCCGGCGCCGACGACGCTCGGGCTCGAAAGCGGGCCGCTGTTCGGGGTGCAGTTCAGCCAGCTTCCGTGCAGCGATTTCTCGTCGCGCTTCGGCGCCGCGGGGACGGCGGCGCTGATCGGGCCGAAGCGTTCGCCGCTCGGCCTTTCCGCCGACCCGGGCGGGCTGCCGCTCTACAAGAATGGCGTCCTCGTCGGCGGCATCGGGGTGATGGGCGACGGCGATTACGGCAGCGATCCCGACACGCTCGACATCGACAATGATGCTGAGGAGTTCATCGCGCTCGCGGGCACGCGCGGCTTCGAGGCGCCCGCGGGCATCACCGCCGACAAGATCACCGTCGACGGGACGAGCCTGCGCTTTTCCGACGCGACCTACGCGGGGCTGATGACCGGCGGCGGCGCGAGCTTCGCGAGCGTCAACGGCAGCGCGGGCAGCCTGATCGCGGTCACCGGCTATGCGAGCGCCGCGGTGATCGCGGGAACCGCCTATGGCAGCGAGGCGTCGGGCATCCGCGCCTCGACGGCGGGCGAGTTTTCGAACCGCGACGCCTTCGTCCTCACCAACGGCAGCGGCGCGAACCGCTACCCGATCCGCGCCGGCACCGACGGCGCGTCGAACAGCGCGCCGTTGACCGCCGCCGAGGTGCGCGCGCTGCTCGAGGAAGCCTTCGCGGTGATGAGCCGCGCCCGCGCGCAAATCCGCCGCCCGCTCGACAGCCGCGCACAGGTGTCGATCAGCGTCGTCGACACCAATGGCGAGATCCTCGGCATCGTCCGTTCGCCCGACGCGCCGATCTTCGGCACCGACGTGTCCTTGCAGAAGGCGCGCACCGCGACCTTCTTCTCGAACCCGCAGGCGGGCGCCGAGCTGTCGGCGAACGGCAGCGCCGACGTGCGCCAGTTCGTCCCCGCGCTGCGAAGCTTCCTGAACGACCCCTCGGCGCTGACCGGCACCTATGCCTTCGCCGACCGCTCGGGCGGCAATCTGTCGCGTCCCTATTTCCCCGACGGCGAGCTCGGGCGGCCGCACGGCCCGCTGTCGCGCCCGATCGACCAGTTCAACCCCTTCTCGACCGGGCTGCAGTCGGCGCTGATCATCGGCAATCTCGGCCAGCATCTCGCCTATGTTTCGGGCGCGAGCGCCACCGATACGCCGCAGCGCTGCACGACGCTGCCCGACGTCGCGCCGGGGCACAACCGGCTGCAGAACGGCATCCAGATTTTTCCGGGCTCGGTGCCGCTCTATCGCGGCACCCGGCTGGTCGGCGGCATCGGCGTGTCGGGAGACGGCATCGACCAGGACGACATGATCAGCTTTTTGGGCGCGCACAACGGCGGGGCGCGGACGGGGGCGTTCGGCAACGCGCCGGTGGACATGCGCGCCGATCGCATCGTCGTGCGGCTGGCGGACGGGGCGACGGTGCGGCTGCGCTACATCAGCTGCCCCTTCGCGCCCTTCCTCGACACGGCGCAGCAAAATGTCTGCGACGGGCTCTAGGCGATGATGGCAGGGGGGAGCCTTTGGCCGCTGATCGCGAGCCTCGCGGCGCAAGGAGCGCCGGGCGACGCGCCCGCGCCCGCCGCGCCGCCTGCGGCCGGGCAACCGGCCGCCGAACAGCCCGCGCCCGCCGAGCCCTCGCTCGACGAGCTGACCCCGCCGCCGCCGCCGGTCGACTGGCGCGAGATGATGGGCGACGATCTCGTCACCCAGATCCTCGATGGCCGCCGCCGGCCGGGCTACAACCCCGATCTTCCCGACCGGTTGACCCAGGACAATGAAGGCGCGCTCCGGCCACCGCCGCCGCAGGCATTTCCGGGGATCGAGGACCAGCTTCCCATTCCCGACCGCTGGCGGCTGATCGAGACGCTGGGGGTGGTCAAGGAACGCTGGTTCGATCCCTATCACCAGAATACGCTGAAGGGTGACCGGCCGATCGACCGCAGCAAGGTCAAATGGCTGCCGATCAAGGGTGACGACTGGTTCTTCGTCGCCAATCTGATTTCGGACAGCGTGTTCGAGCCGCGCACCTTCCCGATTCCCAATGGCGTCCAGACGACGGCGCGCCCCGGCAGCCTCGACGTGTTCGGCAAGAACCGCAGCTTCGTCGCGTCGCAGACCTTCATCGGCGGTTTCGCGCTGATCAAGGGCTCGACCGCCTTCAAGCCACCCGACGTCGAATATCGCCTGACGCTCGCCTACAATATCAACTATGTCGACGTGCCCGAACGGCGCGTGCTCGACGTGCGCCCGTCGAAGAAGAGCCATCGCTTCGACCATTTCATCGGGGTGCAGGAAGCCTTCATCGACAAGCATCTCGGCAATGACAGCGACCGCTACGACTTCCATTCGATCCGCATCGGCATCCAGCCGTTCCAGAGCGATTTCCGCGGCTTCCTGTTCAACGACAGCCAGCTCGGCATCCGCTATTTCGGCAATCGCGACAACAACCGCTTCCAATATAATCTCGCGGCCTTCTGGCGGCTCGAAAAGGACACCAACAGCGGGCTCAACGATATCACGCAGACCCCCCGCGACGATTTCATCCTGACCGCCAACGTCTATCGCCAGGACTTCCCCTTCGTCGGCCTGACCAGCCAGGTCAGCGCGACGTGGAACATCAACCGCGAAAAGGGCGATATCCAGATCGACCACAACGGTTTTCCGGTGCGGCCGGCGCTGCTCGGCGATCTGCGCGGGCGCGATTATGACGTCGTCTATCTGGGCTACAGCGCCGACGGACGGATCGGCCGGCTCAATTTGACCGCGAGCTTCTATGCCGCGCTCGGCGAGGACCGGAACAGCTTCTTCACCAGCGAGCCCGCGAATATCCGCGCCGGCTTCGGCGCCGCCGAACTCAGCTACGATCAGGACTGGATGCGCTTTCGCCTGTCGGGGCTCTACGCGACCGGCGACGGCGATCCCTATAACGACACCGAGGGCGGCTTCGACGCGATCTTCGAAAATCCGATCTTCGCGGGCGCCGACACCAGCTACTGGATCCGCCAGACCATCCCCTTCGCGGGCGGCGGGCGCGTTATCTCGATCAACGGCCGCAACGGCATATTGAACTCACTGCGCTCGTCGAAGGAGGAGGGGCAGTCGAACTTCAACAACCCCGGCACCATCCTCCTCGGCGCGGGCGCCGATTTCGACCTGTCGCCGCAGGTGCGCGTCAGCGCCAATGCCAACCATCTGTGGTTCGAGAACACATCGAGCCTGCAGGTGCTGCGCAGCGAAGGCTCGATCCCCAGGGATGTCGGCTGGGACCTGTCGCTGGCCGGCATCTGGCGGCCCAAGGCGACGCAGAATATCGTCGGGCGGTTGAGCGCCGCGGTCCTCGTCCCCGGTGCGGGGTTCAAGGATTTGTTCGAGAACAAGCAGCGCGACGACATCTATGTGTCGATCCTCGCCAATCTGATCGTGAGTTTCTAGCCGATGCCGCGCAAGCTCCTCGCCCTTTTCGCCTTTCTCGCGATGTCGCTCGCCTTCGGCGCGCAGATGGTTCGCGCGTCGGAGGAGGAAAAGCCGGTCAAGGTCGACTATCGCTTCACCCCGCCCGCGCCGCGCGAGCAGAGCGAGGCGGAGATGATGGCGAAGTCGCAAGGCTGCTACAGCTGCCACGTCCGCACCGACCGGCCGACGATGCACGCGACCCCTGCGGTGCGCCTCGGCTGCACCGACTGCCACGGCGGCGACGCGCGCGAGGTCGGCGACCCGAAGCTCGGCTACGACGACCCGCACAACAAGGCGGTGATGCAGCGCGCGCACCCGCAGCCGACGCTGCCCGGCGCGTGGGGCGGCACCTCGGCGAACCCCAAGCGCAGCTATACGCTGCTCAACAAGGAAGCGCCCGAATATATCCGCTTCGTCAACCCCAGCGACTATCGCGTCGCGCGCGAGGCCTGCGGCGCCTGCCACCTGGAGATCATCGAGGCGGCCGAGCGCTCGCTGATGTCGACCGCGGCGATGTTCTGGGCGGGCGGCGCCTACAACAACGGCATCGTCCCCTTCAAGAACTCGATCTTCGGCGAGGCCTATACGCGCACCGGCGAGGCGGCGTGCGTGCTGTCACCCTCGTCGCGGCTGACGGCGGAGGAATATAAGGAGGCGTGCAAGCCCAGTTTCCCGTCGGACAAGATCTTGACCGACAGCGAGACGAAGCGCGGCGCGCTCGCGCGGCTCTATCCGCTGCCGCGCTGGAGCGTGATGCCGCCGAGCGACGTGTTCCGCGTCTTTGAGCGCGGCGGGCGCAACATCAACACGCAATTCCCCGAGATCGGCCTGCCCAACCCGACCGGCAGCATCCAGCGGCTCGAAGAGCCGGGGCGTCCCGACCTCAAGCAGTCGAACCGCGGTCCGGGCACTGGCTTGCGCGTCGCGATCGCGGTGCTCAACCTCCACAAGACGCGCCTCAACGACCCCTATATGTGGTTCATGGGGACCAACGACCAGCCCGGCGACTATCGCCAGTCGGGCTGCGCGGGCTGCCACGTCATCTATGCCAACGACCGCGAGCCGCGCCACAGCCTGACCTACGCCCCCTATGGCCGCGACGGCGAGAGCGCGACGGTCGACCCGACCATCGCGGGCAAAAAATGGATGCCCGATGATCCGGCGCACGGCGGCGGGCACGCCGATGCCGCCGCGCATGCGCCCTCGCCCGAGGGGCATGGGGCGCTGATCGACCCCGCCGCGGCCGCGGCCGGGGCGCAGGCGAAGCCGCGCGGCGAATCGGGGCACCCGATCACCCACGCCTTCACCCGCGCGATCCCGACCGCGCAGTGCATGAACTGCCACATGCACCAGCCGAACATCTTCCTGAACTCCTATCTCGGCTACACGATGTGGGATTATGAATCGGACGCGCCGCAGCTCTGGCCGGGGCCCGAGAACACGGCGCCGCGCCCGCCGGGGATGAGCGACGAGGAGTATCGGAAGACCTACAAGCAGCAGCGCTATCCGACCGCGGCCGAGGTCCATCGGACGCTCGAACGCAACCCCGAGGGGGCAAGCCCGCGCGGGCTCTGGTCCGACGTCGAATTCCTGCGCGACGTCTATGACGTCAACGACAGCAACAAGGACACGCAGTTCGCCGACTATCACGGCCACGGCTGGAACTTCCGCGGTGTCTTCAAGCGCGACCGCAACGGCAATCTGCTCGACGCCGAAGGCAATATGGCGACCTACGGCACCGACACCGCGCATATCGTCGACCCCAGGGATCCCGAGAAATGGCGCAAGAGCTGCGCGCATTACAGCGACGCGAAGCAGCGCGACCTCTGCCTCGCGAGCGCCGACCCGGGCAAACCCGGGGTCGAGGGTAAGTTCGTGCCGCCCGGGCTCAACCCCGGCAAGACGGTCCATATGATGGATATCCATGCCGAAAAGGGGATGCAGTGCGCCGACTGCCACTTCGCGCAGGACGCGCACGGCAACGGCTATATCCAGGGCGAGGTCGCGAACGCGGTCGAGATCGGCTGCAAGGACTGCCACGGCACCGCCGACGCGCTGCCCAACCTTCTGACCTCGAACGTCGCGGCGCGGCCGCAGGGGACGAACCTCGCGCTGCTGCGCAACTCGGACGGGCGGCGGCGCTTCGAATTCCAGTACGGCGACGACGGCGAGGTGACCGGGCTGATCCAGCGCTCGATCGTCGACCCCAAGCTCGAATGGCAGGTCAGCCTCGTCAAGCAGGCGGTGACGCCGGGGCCGCATTTCAACGCCAAGGCCGCGCGCGCCAAGCTGATGTCGCGCTCGGGCGCCGACGACGGCAGCTTCGCCTGGGGACCGGGGGTCGGACGCGAGGATCGCGCCCACGGCGACGACCGCATGGCCTGCTTCACCTGCCACCTCTCGTGGACGACGAGCTGCGGCGGCTGCCATTTGCCGATCGAGGCGAACTGGAAGACGAGCATGCACCATTTCGAGGGGGAGGAGACGCGCAACTTCGCGACCTACAACCCGCAGGTGGCGCGCGACGAGATGTTCCAGCTCGGCCGGCACATGCTCACCAAGCCGGGCGAGCCCGACGCCGACGGCAGCCCGCGCGGCATCATTGCGCCGATCCGCTCATCCTCGGCGCTGATCCTGTCGTCGACCAACATCAACCGCGAGCGCATCTATGTGCAGCAGCCGCCGATCTCGGCGGCGGGCTTTTCGAGCCAGGCCTTCGCGCCGCATTTCCCGCATACGGTGCGGCGCCAGGAAACCAAGCAGTGCACCGACTGTCACCTGTCGGCGGCCGACGACAATAATGCGATCATGTCGCAGCTCCTCTTGCTGGGCACCAATTTCGTCAACTTCACCGGGCTCAATGTCTGGTCGGGGCTCGAGGACGGCTTCCAGGCGACGCGCGTCACCGAATGGGACGAGCCGCAGGCGGTGATCGGCAGCTATCTGCAGCGCTACGCCTATCCCGATTACTGGAAGCTGCACGTCGAACAGAATGGCCGCGAGCTCAAAAATTGGGTGCGCGGCAAGACCTTCGACAGGAAGGGGTCGGGCGAAAGCCACGCGCTCGAGGAATTCCGCAACATCGTCCAGGGGACGAGCGGGCGGGTGAACTGCCTCCAGCAGCGCGGCGAATATATGTTCGTCGCCGAGGGCAAGGGCGGTTTCCGCGTCTACGACGTCGCCTCGATCGGCAACAAGGGCTTCTCCGAGCGCATCGTCCGCGCGCCTTTCTCGCCGCTCGGCCACGACACGCATGTGAAAACCGCGAACGCGACCTGCATGGCGATCGGCACCACCCAGCCGATCAGCATGGCGCGCAACGACTATATCCGGAAGAATTTCCCGGAAAACCATGAGCAGGCGCTCCATCCCCTCTATCGCTACGCGGTGATCACCGACAGCGTCGAGGGGCTGATCCTCGTGGACATCGACACCCTCGCCGACGGGGAGTTCCGCAACAACAGGCTGACCCGCGCGCTGACGTGGAACCCCGACAATATGCTCGCGGGCGCGCGGCACGTCACGCTCGCGGGCGACTATGCCTATATCGCCGCCGACACCGGGCTCGTCGTCGTCGATCTCTCGAGCCCGCTCGAACCGAAAATCACTGCGCGGCTGCCGCTCACCGACGCGCGGGCGAGCGCGGTGCAGTTCCGCTATCTGTGGGTCACCGATGCCGAGGGGGTGAAGCTGTTCGACATCACCCATATGGAGCGGCCGGTGCCCGTGCCATCGGGGACGGTGCGGCTTGCCGACGCGCGCAAAATCTATCTCGCGCGCACCTATATGTATGTCGCGGCGAAGCGCGACGGGCTGGTCATCGTCGATGTGACGCGGCCGACGGCACCGATCGCCGGGCCACCGCTGACCTTCGGCGGCGCGATGAGCGATGCCGAGGATGTGATCGTCGCGACGACCAACGCCTCGCTGTTCGCCTATGTCGCCGATGGGCGGAACGGCATCAAGGTGCTCCAGCTCACCAGCCCCGACAATCCCGGCCTCTACGGCTTCTCGCCCAGGCCGACGCCCGAGCTGATCGCCTGGGCGAAGACCCCGGCGCCGGCGCTGTCGCTGTCGAAGGGCCTTGACCGCGACCGCGCGGTCGACGAGACGGGCGGACAGATCGCGATCTTCGGCCGCGTCGGCTCGCGTCCCTTCACCCGGCCCGAAATGGAGAAGCTGTTCCTGAACGGCAAGGGGCTGGTCTACAAGGTCAGCGACGCGGTCGATCAGAGCGGCTGGCGGCCGCCGCTTGCTTATCCGAACTGAAGGCGAAGGCAGCTGACGGCCGGTTTCGGTCCTATCCGATGTAATTCCCGGCGAAAGCCGGGATCCAGAGCGTAATGGCGCAGCGTCGGCACTCCAACGCCCTGGACCCCGGCTTTCGCCGGGGATCACCGATTGGCTATCCACCGGAACGCGCGCCTGTCTTTCATCGTCACCCCGGACTTGATCCGGGGTCCCGCTTGACCTTCCGAAGCCAGTCGATGCCTCAAAAAGCGGGATCCCGGATCAAGTCCGGGACGACGAATGTCGAAGAACGACCGGAAGCGGCCATAAGATCCTCCCCGGAACGGGGAGGGGGACCGCCGAAGGCGGTGGAGGGGGCGGGAGGCCTGAGGCGGCGTGGCGTGAGGACGCGAGCCCCCTCCGTCAGCCGCTGCGCGGCTGCCACCTCCCCACAAGTGGGGAGGATTTGAATGTCCGCTCCCCACCCCGAAGCTGACCGAGTTGAGTCTATAACCGTTCCGCCTGCACCACCTGATCCGACGCGCGCAGCGCCGACAGGATGCGCATCACATGGTGGACGTCGCGCACCTCGACGACGACGTCATAGGTGTGGAAATCGCCCTCGCGGTTCGACAGGCGCAAATTGGTGATGTTCGCCATATTGGCGGCGAGAATGCCCGACATTTCGGCGAGCGTGCCCGGTTCGTTGAGGATGACGACGCAGAGGCGCGCATTGCCGCCCTCGCTGTCCTCCTGCCAGCGCAGGTCGATCCAGTCGGCGTCGACCCCGTCGGCGAGGCTGGGGCAGTCGATGACATGCACCTCGATCCCCTCGTCCGGGCGCGCGAGACCGACGATGCGGTCGCCGGGCACCGGGTGGCAGCAATCGGCGAGCTTGTAGGCGACGCCGGGGGTCAGCCCCTCGATCGACACCGCCGCGCCCTGCTTGAGCTTGCCGGGTTTCGACTTCATCTCGGCGGTGATGCCGGGGACCAGTGCCTCGAGCACCGCATTGTCGCCGAGTTGCCGCTTGCCGATCGCGACATAGAGCGCGGTGTCGTCCTCGAGCTTCAGCCGCTCGATCGCCGCCGCGCGCGCCTTGTCGCCGATCTTGCCGGGCAAGCGGCGCGCGATCTCGTCGTACATCTTGCGCCCTAATGCGGCGAGCTCGACCTTTTCCTTCGAGCGGACATGGCGGCGGATCGCGGCGCGCGCCTTGCCGGTGACCGCGAAGCCGAGCCAGGCGGGCTGCGGTGTCTGCTTGTCCGACGACAATATCTCGACCGTGTCGCCGTTCGCGAGCTGGGTGCGCAGCGGCACCAGCCGGCCGTTGACCTTGGCGCCGACGGTGCGGTCGCCGAGCCCGGTGTGCACCGCATAGGCGAAATCGACCGGCGTCGCGCCCTTGGGAAGCTGGTGCAGGCTGCCCTTCGGGGTGAAGGCGAAGATGCGGTCCTGATACATCGCGATGCGCGTGTTTTCGAGGAACTCGTCGGGGTCGTGCGTCTGTTCGAGGATTTCGATGAGGTCGCGTATCCACCCCGCCTGCCCGTCGGGGGCAGCACCGCCCTGCTTGTAGGCCCAATGCGCCGCAAGCCCGAATTCCGACTGCTGATGCATGTCGAGGCTGCGGATCTGGATCTCGATCCGCATATTCTGCTGGTGCATGATCGTCGTGTGGAGCGACTTGTAGCCGTTGCGCTTGGGGGTGGAGATATAGTCCTTGAAGCGGCCGGGGACCATTTTCCACTTGCGATGGATCAGGCCCAATGCGGCATAACAGTCGGCATCGGTCGGGGTGACGATGCGGAACGCGATGATGTCGGTTACCTGTTCGAAGCTGACATGGCGCTCCTGCATCTTGCGCCAGATCGAATAGGGGTGCTTCTCGCGCCCCGAGACCTCGGCCTCTATGCCGTTCTTCGCGAGCAGCTCCTTGAACTCGCGGGTGATCGCGGCGACCTTGTCCTTGCCGCCCGCGGTCAGCTTGGCGAGGCGGCCGGTGATCGTGGCATAGGCTTCGGGCTCGAGCTCGCGGAAGGCGAGGAGCTGCATCTCGCGCATATATTCATACATGCCGATCCGCTCGGCGAGCGGGGCATAGATGTCCATCGTCTCCTTGGCGATGCGGCGGCGCTTGTCGGGATTCTTGATGAAATGCAGCGTTCGCATATTGTGCAGCCGGTCGGCGAGCTTGACCAGCAGCACCCGGATGTCGTCAGACATGGCGAGCAGGAACTTGCGCAGATTTTCCGCCGCGCGCTCATTCTCTGTCTGCGCCTCGATCTTCGACAATTTGGTGACGCCGTCGACCAGCCTTCCGACGTCGCTGCCGAACAGCCGTTCGATCTCGTCGGGCGTCGTCAGCGTATCCTCGAGCGTGTCGTGGAGCAGCGCGGTGACGATCGTCTCGCTGTCGAGGTGGAGGTCGGTCAGGATGCCCGCGACCTCGACCGGATGACTGAAATAGGGGTCGCCCGAGGCGCGCTTCTGGCTGCCGTGCTTCTGGACGGTGAAGACATAGGCGCGGTTCAGCAACGCCTCGTCGACGTCGGGGTCGTAAGCGCGCACGCGCTCGACAAGTTCATATTGCCTGAGCATTGCCTCCAATGTCGTTGCTGAGGCCATAAATGCAATGCGAAACTTGCTTGCGCCATCAGGAATTGGTTAGCAACTTTGGTAAAGCCGTTTGGAAGCATCAGGCGCGCGCTCTAGGACGGAGCGATGGGGACCGATGCTCTTGATTCGATGCCGTTCCGTGCGCGGGCGCCCGTGTCTGCGGGTGCGGGAAAGCATCTTCTGCTCCTCAGCTACTGGTTTCCGCCCGCCAATGCGGTCGGCGCCTCGCGCCCGGTCGCGATGGCGCGCCATTTCGCGAGCCGCGGCTGGCGGGTGACGGTCGTCGCCGGGGCTGCGTCGACGGTCCCCCCTACCTTCACCGCCGACCTGACGGGGTTCGACGTTCATTATGTGCCCGATGGCTGGCTGACGCGGCAATCGGGCTTCAGGGCCGAACGGAGCGTCGCTGCGCAGTGGCTGAGCACGGCGCTGCGCCTCTCGTCCTGGCCCGACCATTGCTGGACTGTCGCGCGCGCCATGAAGCGCCGCGCCTTTGCGCTGTTGCGCAGCGGGCTGCGGCCCGACGTCATATTGTCGACCGCGCTGCCCTTTTCGGTCCACACCGCCGCCCGGGCCGTCGCCCGGCGCAGCGGCGCGCTGTTCGTCGCCGACAATCGCGATATCTGGGCGCGCAATCCCTATAAGTGGATCGCACCCCTTTATGTACCGTTCGAGCCCGGCCATGAACGGAGGATGCTGTCGTCGGCCGATCTGGTCGTCGCGGTCAGCGAAGGGATGAGCGGCTATTACCGGGCGGCCTATCCGCATCTCTCGGACAGGATTCTCATCGTGACGAACGGCGTCGACGAGAGCACCGCCGCCGCCGGACATCATGTTCGCACGCGCTCGCGGCTGAGGCTGGTCTATACCGGCATCCTCTATGGCGAGCGGCGCGACGTTAAGCCGCTGCTGCGCGCGGCGCAGGGGCTGGATTGTCAGGTTGCCATCGACTTCTACGGCTCCGAACCGGAGATCGTGCGCCAGCTCGCCGCCGAATTCCCAGGGCTCGCGATCGTGGATCGCGGCAAGGTCTCGCGCGCCGAGGCGCTGAGGGCGCAGGCCGAGGCCGATGCGACGGTTCTGGTGGTCGGCACCGACCCGTGGGAGGATACGCTGCTGCCCGGCAAGCTGTTCGAATATATCGGTTCGGGGCGACCGATCATTGCGCTGGCCAATGGCGATTCCGATTCCGGCCGGATCATTGCGGGGCACGACCTGGGCATTGCGACGACGGACGAAGCCGTCCTCGCGAATTTCCTGACACAGCTCGCGGAGCAGGGCATGGCGAGCCGGGCATCGGTGCCCGAGGGTCTGACGCGCACCCATCAGCTGGGCCTGTTGGAAGACCGGCTCCTGGCGATGATGGCCGCCCGGTGCGCCGCCCGCGCCGGTACGGCCGATCACAAAGTTTTTGGCGTTGAAGCGGATAATGGGTTAGGGCTGGGCCCATGGAAAAATTACGCGAACCGCTGAACGATCTCTATGGCGGCAATTGTGCGCTGCCGCTTGCGCTCGAGGCGATGGGCGAGCGATGGTCGTTCATGATCCTTCGCGCCGCCTTCAACGGCGTCCATCATTTCGAGGAGTTTCAGCAGGAACTCGGCATCGCGCGCAACATCCTGTCGAACCGCCTGTCGCGGCTGGTCGACCATGGCATCATGGCGCGCGAAGTGATGGCCGAAGACCGGCGCAAGGTGCATTACCAGCTCACCGAAAAGGGCATCGAGCTGCTTCCGGCGATGATCGCGCTGCGTCAGTGGGGTGAGAAATGGGGCGCCGGCGTGCCCTCGACCCCGGTGCTCGTCGACGTGCGCGACGAACAGCCGATCGGCCCGGTGACGATCACCGCGCACGACGGACGCCCGCTCGGCTACAAGGAGCTGGTCTGGAAGCATCGTTCGGAACTGCAGCCGCTCGGCCAGGCGCGGGTGCGCGCCGACCGCATGGCGCCGGTCGCGGCCGAATGACCGCGGACCTCGTCCGGCAGCCCGCGCCGGGCCGCTGAACCATCGCATCGCGGGCAGCCTCCATGCCGCTCTTCGGATTGACCTCGCCGGGCCCCTTTTTCGGCAACAAGGTTCGCGCCTTCTGGAATCTGCAGATTCTCGGCTGGGTCGCGTGGCTTGGGCTGCGCGGCATATCGGGGCTCGCCGGGGGGCAGTCCTTCACCTTCCTCGTTCCGGTGGTCGTCTCCGCAATTACGGGCTTCTCGCTGACCCTGCTGCTGTCGGTCTGCTACCGCGCGCTGATCAACCGCCGGCCGATCCTGATGTGGAGCGCGAGCTTCGGTTTGATGGCGGTCGCCGCGGCGCTTTGGGCCTTCATCGACGCCTGGGTGCTGCAGGTCGTGAACCCTAACAGCGAGTCGGGTCTGACGGGGCTGCTGCTCGCCTTGGTCTACGTCGATGCGACCTCGCTCGCCGCCTGGTCGGCGCTCTATTTCGCGATCAACTATTTCCTCCAGCTCGAGGAACAGAACGACCGCGTGCTTCGGCTCGAGGCGCAGGCGGCCTCGGCGCAGCTCGCGATGCTGCGTTATCAGCTCAACCCGCATTTCCTGTTCAACACCTTGAACAGCATCTCGACGCTCGTACTGCTGAAGCAGGCCGAGCCCGCCAATGCGATGCTGTCGCGCCTCTCGGCCTTCCTGCGCTACACCCTCGCCAACGAGCCGACCGCGCAGGTCACGCTGGCGCAGGAGATCGAGACGCTGAAGCTCTATCTCGATATCGAGAAGATGCGCTTCGAGGACCGGCTGCGCCCGCATTTTGCCATCGATCCCGCGGTTGCGCGCGCGCGGTTGCCCTCGCTTCTGCTCCAGCCCTTGATCGAAAATGCGATCAAATATGCGGTCACGCCGCAGGAAGACGGCGCCGATATCACGATTTCGGCGCAGCTTGCCGGTGAAAACGTCCGGATTACCGTGTCCGACACCGGTGCGGGATTGTCAGCGGGGGGTCCGGACCCCACGACAGGCTATGCAACGGAATCGACGGGTGTGGGTTTAGCCAACATCAGGGACCGGCTGGCGCAGGCCTTCGGTGACCAGCAGCGGTTCGAGGCGCAATCCGGCGCCGATGGCGGCTTCACGGTCCGTATCGAATTTCCGTTTCAGCCCGATGGACAAGCGACGATTGGAACCGGACAGACATGACGATCAGAACCATCCTGGTGGATGATGAAAAATTGGCGACCCAGGGCCTGCAGCTGCGGCTCGAAGCGCATCCGGATGTCGAGATAGTCGACACCGCCCAGAATGGCCGCGAGGCCATCCGCAAGATCAAGACCCACAAGCCCGACCTCGTCTTCCTCGACATCCAGATGCCGGGGTTCGACGGCTTTTCGGTGATCCAGGGGCTGATGGAGGTCGAGCCGCCGCTCGTCGTCTTCGTCACCGCCTATTCGGATCATGCGATCCGCGCATTCGAGGCGCAGGCGGTCGATTATCTGGTCAAGCCGGTCGAGCCCGAGCGGCTCGCCGACGCGCTCGACCGGGTGCGCCAGCGTCTCGCCGAAAAGCGCGGCGTGGCCGAGGTCGAGCGGCTGAAGAGCGTGCTCGCCGAGGTGGCGCCCGAAGCCGCCGAGGAATTCGAGGGCGAGGCGGCGCCCGACGCGCACGCCGCCGATCGCTATGAGAAGATGATCAACATCAAGGACCGCGGCCAGATCTTCCGCGTCGACGTCGACAGCATCGAGCGCATCGACGCCGCGGGCGACTATATGTGCATTTATACCGCCGACAACAGCCTGATCCTGCG
Source organism: Sphingopyxis sp. NJF-3 (assembly GCF_053514865.1). Lineage (NCBI taxonomy): Bacteria > Pseudomonadati > Pseudomonadota > Alphaproteobacteria > Sphingomonadales > Sphingopyxidaceae > Sphingopyxis > Sphingopyxis sp. NJF-3. Next base: position 3,299,652 of record NZ_CM130726.1, on the reverse strand, counting down.
CGAGACGATGAAGGACCTCGAAAAGCGGCTCGACCCGCGCAACTTCCAGCGCGTCCACCGCTCGACGATCGTCAATCTCAGCCAGGTGAAGCAGGTCAAGCCGCACACCAACGGCGAATGCTTCCTTGTGCTGGGGTCGGGCGCACAGGTGAAGGTCAGCCGCAGCTATCGCGACGTGGTGGCGCGGTTCGTGCATTGAATCGGCTCGCACAAAGCCACGAAGCCACAAAGACTTCTACAATCCGTTCGCCCTGAGCTTGTCGAAGGGCCGTTCTTTTTTCGCGACGCCGCAAGGAAGAACGGTGCTTCGACAAGCTCAGCACGAACGGGATGAGAGGGCTTCTTTGTGGCTTCGTGGCTTTGTGCGAGCCGAAATCACAACGTCGCGGTTAAAGCTGATGCCCCGTCCTGTCGCGCTTGGTGGCGAGATAATGCTCGTTATGCGGGTTCGTCGGCAGCGCGAGGGGCAGGCGCTCGACCACCTCGACGCCCTCTTTCTCCAGCCGTGCGACCTTTTCGGGGTTGTTGGTCATCAGCCGGATACGCGGGATGGCGAGCAAGTCGAGCATCCGCGCCGCGATCGCGAAGTCGCGCGCCTCGACCGGAAAGCCGAGCCGCAGATTGGCGTCGACCGTGTCATACCCCTGATCCTGCAACGCATAGGCGCGCAGCTTGTTGACGAGCCCGATCCCGCGTCCCTCCTGCCTCAGATAGAGCAGCACCCCCCACGGCGCGTCGGCCATCGCGTGCAGCGCGGCATGGAGCTGCGGCCCGCAATCGCATTTGAGGCTGCCGAGCACATCGCCGGTCAGGCATTCGCTGTGCAGCCGCACGACGGGGGGATGGCCGTCGCGCTTTCCGATCACCAGCGCGACATGGTCCGACGCTTCCTCGGGGCTGCGGAAGGCGACGATCTCGGCCGCCTCGCTCGCTTCCACCGGCAGCCGTGCGCGCGCCGCGATCTCGAGCCGCGTCGGGTCGAGCAGCGCCGCGACATCATCCGCCGCGCATGCGGTCTCCGCCGCGCCAGCCGCTTCGCGGACGAAAAAGGCGGGGAGGAGCCCGGCGTGGCGCGCCATCGTCATCGCGGCGGCGGCTGCCGCCTCGCCCCCCGTCGTAACGGTGTGAAAGGGGCCCTTGAACGGATGCGCGAGGTCGAGCGCCGGGTCGGCGATCGCGAGCGCCTCGGCGACGCTCGCCGCCGCGCCGGCGAGGCGCACCGGCCCCGGCGTCGCCGCGGCGCGCTGGTTGGTGAGCTTCAGCGTCACCGCGCGCTCGCCCGAGAGCAGCAGGTCGGCGCTGGCGAACGCGGCGAGCGCCGCGTCGCGCGCGCTTTCGACCGCCAGCAGGTCGAGCGTGCCGTTGGCGCCGCCGACGCGCAGTGGCCAGCCGCGGCGCAGCGCATCGATCGCGCGCGCCGCCCGGCGGGCGCCCTCGCCGGCCGCGGCGTCGCTCAAAAGGAAAACTCCGTCACCAGCGGAATATGGTCGGACGGCCGTTCCCAGCTTCGCGCCGGCTGGACGACGCGGTGCGCGACGGCCTGGTCCCTGAGGCCGGGCGTCACCCACATATGGTCGAGCCGGCGGCCGCGGTTCGATGCCTCCCAATCCTTCGCGCGATAGCTCCACCAGGTATAGAGCGGGGTCGGCGGCGCGACGAAATGGCGGCCGAGATCGACCCAGTCCGCCGACGCCTGAAGCCGCGCCAGCGTCTCGACCTCGATCGGCGTATGGCTGACGACGTCGAGCAGCGCCTTGTGGTTCCACACGTCGCTTTCGAGCGGCGCGACGTTGAAATCGCCGGTGAGGACGGTCGGCGTCGCGGCGAGCGCGCCCGCCCATTCGATCATCCGGCCGAAGAAATCGAGCTTCTGCCCGAATTTGGGGTTGAGATTGCGGTCGGGAATGTCGCCGCCTGCGGGAATATAGACATTGTCGAGCCGCACGCCCGAGGGCAGCGTCACCCCGATATGGCGCGCCTCGCCGTTCGCCTGCCAGTCATATTGGCGCACCTCGGTCAGCGGCAGCCGGCTGACGATCGCGACGCCGTGGTGCATCCGCTGGCCGTTGGTAACGATGTGGGAATAGCCGAGCCGTTCGAACATGTCCTTGGGAAACAGGCCGCATTCGACCTTGGTCTCCTGAAGGCAGAGAATGTCGGGCGCCTCTTCGCGCAGAAATTTCTCGACGATGCCGATGCGGGCGCGGACGCTGTTGATGTTCCAGGACGCGATGCTTGTCATGCCATCGGCTCTATCGGCGCGGATCGGGCTTCGCAATGGCGCTGCGGCGCGAATGGCGGAATCATAAACCCCCGTCCCAGGGGCGGTGGAACGGGGGTTCAAGGTCAGCGTTCGTCACGCTCTTGAATGAAGGCACCTGACCGTCCGGGTGGGGCAACAGGGGGAAACCCAAATCCGGGGGCCGTGTCGGCGCCTTCGAGAGTTCAAATAGCCGCCTTTCCCTGTCGCCAAGCTGAACGAGAGCGGGTCATCGGGGGATGGACGGCCGTTCGTCGGCTTCAGAATGCCATTCGTCGAACGCCGGCCGCTCCCCTGGGGGAGGGCCGGCGCCGGCGCGACGATCGCGAAAGGGACGGATCAGCGTCCGCGCTTCTTCGGCCGCGGGTCGGTCCAGCGGAAGGCCGAATCGGCGACCGCGACGTTGAATTTCTGGTTGCTGAGGTCGATGCGGGTGCGGTTGTTCTGCGAATCGAGCGCGACCCAGCCGCGCAGGCGCAGCCCGCCTGGCGCGCCGCCGTCGCGCATGAACACCATGGTGATCGTGCCATATTCGGGGCGCTTCGGGTCCTTGACCTCGACGCTGATCACGCCGTCGTTGCCGGTCGGCAGGACCTTCGCATATCGGCTGAGGTCGCGGTCGGGGTCGAGCAGCGCGCCGAGCGGCGAATTCTTCACCGGCCAGCTCTGCACCTGCTTGACCTCATAGTCGATCATGGTCAGCCGGCTGCCATCGCCGACGATCAGCAGCGGCACGCCCTTCTGATACTGGAAGCGGATTTTGCCCGGGCGCTTCAGCGTCAGCTGGCCGGTCAGCCGCTGGCCGTTGCGGTCGGTCTGGACGAAATCGGCGGTCATCGAGCTGGTGTTCTTGAGGTGCGCCTGCACCGCCGACAGCGCGCCCGACGCCTGCGCGATGGCGGGCGCGGTGAAAACGAGCCCCGCGGCGGCCGCGGGCGCGAGCGTCCAGGCGGCGATGCGGGTCAGGGTCCGGCGGGATGGGATGGGGATCATTTTGCTCTCATCTCTGGTCATGGTTGTTCGGCCTCTCGCATTCGGGCTTTGAATAGGCGCTGAACTGTCCTTTCATCTCTCCGTCATCCCGGCGAAGGCCGGGATCTCGCCGTGGCGCCATGCTGCGAGACAGAGATCCCGGCCTTCGCCGGGATGACGATGAAAAGAAGGAAATGCTCTGAAGTCGCGGGCCTTGCAAAAATTCCTCAGCGCGGCTGGCCATATTGGTCGGTCAGCACGTCGCGGCGGCCGACATGGTTGGGCGGGCTGACGAGGCCCTCTTCCTCCATCCGCTCGATCAGCCGCGCGGCGCTGTTGTAGCCGATGCGCAGTTGTCGCTGGAGCCAACTCGTCGACGCCTTCTGGCTGTCGACGACGATCTGGCACGCCTTCGCATACATGCGGTCCTCGGCGCTGTCGCCGCCGGCGGGGGCGCCTTCCATCGCGAAACCGCCGTCCTCGGGATCCTCGGTGACGCTCTCGACATAGTCGGGCGCGCCCTGGCCGCGCCAATGGTCGGCGACCGCGCGCACCTCGTCGTCGGAAACGAAGGGGCCGTGGATGCGGGTGATCTGCTTGCCGCCGGGGACATAGAGCATGTCGCCCTTGCCGAGCAGCTGCTCGGCGCCCGCTTCGCCGAGGATCGTGCGGCTGTCGATCTTCGAGGTGACGTTGAAGCTGATCCGCGTCGGCAGGTTCGCCTTGATGACGCCGGTGATGACGTCGACCGACGGGCGCTGGGTCGCGAGGATCAGGTGGATGCCCGCGGCGCGCGCCTTCTGCGCGAGGCGCTGGATCAGGAATTCGACCTCCTTGCCTGCGGTCATCATCAAATCCGCGAGCTCGTCGACGACGACGACGATCTGCGGCAGTGGCGCATAGTCGAGCGTCTCTTCCTCATAGACCGGCTGGCCGGTGTCGGGGTCGTAGCCGGTCTGGACCCGGCGCCCGAGCGACTTGCCCTTGGCGAGCGCGCCGCGCACCTTGTCGTTGTAGCCCGCGAGGTTGCGAACCGACAGCGACGACATCATCCGGTAGCGGTCCTCCATCTGCTCGACCGCCCATTTGAGCGCCCGGATCGCCTTCTTGGGTTCGGTGACCACGGGGGCGAGCAGGTGCGGGATGCCGTCATAGACGCTGAGCTCCAGCATCTTGGGGTCGATCATGATCATCTTCACCTGGTCGGGGCCGAGGCGGTAGAGGAGCGAGAGGATCATCGCGTTCAAACCGACCGACTTGCCCGACCCGGTCGTGCCCGCGATCAACAGGTGCGGCATCGGCGCCAGGTCGGCGATGACGGGATCGCCGCTGATATTCTTGCCGAGGATGATCGGGAGCGCGCCCGTCTGGTCCTGGAACAGCGCGCTGCCGATCATTTCCTGCAGCACCACCGCCTCGCGGTGCGCGTTGGGCAGTTCGATGCCGATGACGGTGCGCCCGGGGATCGGCGCGATGCGCGCCGACAGCGCCGACATGTTGCGCGCGATGTCGTCGGCCAGGTTCGACACGCGGCTCGCCTTCGTCCCCGGCGCGGGTTCGAGTTCGTACATGGTGACGACCGGGCCGGGGCGCACCGCGGTGATCACGCCCTTGACCTGGAAATCCTCGAGCACCGATTCGAGCAATCGGGCGTTGCGTTCGAGCCCCGCCTTGTCGATCTGCCCCGACGGGCCCTCGGGGGGGGCGGCGAGCAGGTCGATCGACGGGAGCTGATAATGGGTGAAAAGCTCGGTCTGGGGCTTCGCCTTGGGCTTCGAGGGCAGCGAGCGCTGGACGGGTTCGGCGATCTCGGGCGGCGCGCGGTCGCTCGGCTCGGCGCGCGGGCGCGGGCGGACGACGCGTTCCATCAGGTTCGGCGCGCGCTCGGCGGTCGCCGCGGCCGCGGCGCCGGCGGGAACGGCGACGCGGCTGCCTTCGGCGGCGGGAAGGCGGAAGCGGCTCGCCCATCCCTTTTCGAGCCGCAGCGCGCGCGCCGCGAGCCACAGCCCGGCGGTGACGAGCAGCAGGATCGCCGCGATGCGGATCAGCGCCGCGGCGGGCTCGCCCGCGCGGCCGAACAGCGGCGCGACGGCATTCCCGAGCACCAGCGGCACGATGCCGCCCCAGCCCGCGGGCAGCGGCGCGTCGCTGTCGGGCGCCCAGAGCTGGGCGCCGAGCCCGACGAGCGAAATGGCGACGAGCATGAAGATGAGCTGGCGCTTCCAATAGGGCTGCGGCGTCGCCGCCCACAGCCGCCATGCCATCACCCCGAGCAGCGGCAGCAGCAGCACGACGGGAATGCCGCCGATGAACAGCAGCAGATCGGCGAACCACGCGCCCGCGCTGCCCATCCAGTTCGACGGATTGCCGCCCGCCGCGGTGTGGATCGCGGCGTCGGTGCCGTCGTGGGTGATCAGCGCGAGGGTCAGGAACAAGGTGAACAGGCCGAGCGCCACCGCCGCGCCGATCACCAGCGAGCGGGCGATGCTGGCCCGGAAAACGGTGCGCCAATCGGCCTTTGCGGTCGCGGCCTTGCGGCTTGCCATGCGAAATCGGTCCCCAATGCAGTCAATCCCGGGGATATGCGCATGCGCCGGACTCGCCGTCAAGCGCAGCCCCGCCGCCTCCCCGCTTCCCAAGGGCGTCCTGGCGGGCTAGGGCGGCATTCATGACCGAAACGCTGCGCAGCGATGTCCTGATCTCGGGCGGCGGCCTCGTCGGCCAGGCGCTGGCCCTCGCCCTCGCGCACCACGGCCTTTCGTCGCAGATCGTCGATCCCGCCGACCCGGTCGCGACGATCGCCCCCGGCTTCGACGGCCGCGCCTCGGCGATCGCCAGCGCGACGTGGCAGATGTTCGAGGTGCTGGGCCTCGCCGACCGGCTCGCGGGCCATGGCTGCGCGATCCGCGCAATCAAGGTCAGCGACGGCGGGCAGGCGGGCGAACTCGACTTCGTCACGCGCGACGACGATCCGGCGCTCGGCACGATGATCGAGAACCGCCAGCTCCGCCTCGCGCTCGCCGCCGCGCTCGCCGATGCGCCGCTGGTGCGGCTGCACATGCCGGCGAAGGTTGCCGCGCGCGCGGTCGACGCCCATGGCGTCACGCTGACGCTCGCGGACGGCGCGCGGCTCGCCGCGCCGCTGCTGATCGTCGCCGAGGGGCGCCGCTCGCCGACCCGCGACGCCGCCGGGTTCAGCATCGCGAGCTGGTCCTACCATCATCACGCGATGATCGGCGCGGTCGCGCACACGCGGCCCCACGACCAGGTCGCGCACGAGATTTTCTTCCCCTCGGGACCCTTTGCGCTGCTGCCGCTCGTCGACGATGCCGAGGGGCGGCACCGCTCGGCCTTCGTCTGGACGGTGTCTGAAAAAGACGGGCCGGGCTTCGCCAAACTGGGCGATCGCGGTTTCACCGCCGAGCTCGAAAAGCGCGCCGGCGGCTTGCTCGGTGCGATGGAGCTCGTCGCGCCGCGGATGACCTACCCGCTCGGCTTTCATCACAGCGCGCAGATTGTCGCCGATCGCATCGCGCTCGTCGGCGACGCCGCGCACGGCATCCATCCGATCGCGGGGCAGGGGCTCAACCTCGGCCTGCGCGACGTTGCGGCGCTTGCCGAGGTGCTGGTCGACGGCGCGCGGCTCGGGCTCGACCTCGGCGATGCGGCATTGCTCGCGCGCTACCAGCGCTGGCGCGGGCTCGACAATCTGATGGTCAGCCTCGCAACCGACGGCCTCACCCGCCTGTTCGGCATTCCCGGCCGCACCGCCTCGGCCGTTCGCCGCGCGGGGCTCGGCGCGGTGCAGCGCCTGCCGACGCTCAAGCGTTTCTTCATGGACGAGGCGCGCGGCGAATCGGGCGATCTGCCCCGGCTGCTCGCGGGGGCGGAGATATAGGTATTACTACCTAGCCTCTCGTCCCGCCGCCGCTAACCATGTCCCAATATCCCCGTCCATGCGGCGTGCTGCCGTGTCAGGGAGGGGATGGATCATGTCCGACAGGAGCGATGCGCTCGAAGGCGCGTTGACCGACTGGATCGCAGCGCGCGGCGCGCTCCACCGTGATAGCGGAACGCGCGCCCGCGTCCGCGCCGACCGTGCGTTCGCGCGGCTCGCCGCCCTGCTCGCGCCGCGCGTCCGCTATTTTACCCGGCGCTATGGCCTCGCCGACGCCGCGGAGGATGCCGAGCAGGCCTGCGCGATCGCGATCTACCGCGCCGCCGAGCGCTACGACCCCGTCCGCGCGCGCTTCACCACCCATGTGAGCTGGCAGATTCGCGCCGAGCTGCAGGCGCTGCGCCAGCGGTTGCGCGGCAGCGGCCCGCGCGCCGCGATGCTGTCGCTCGACGCCTTCTCCGCGGCGGACGCGGACGCGTGGCTGGCCGACGCGAACGCAGAGCTTGCGGCCGAGGCCGCAGCTTCGAACCGCCTCGCGCATCGCTGCGCCGACCGGCTCATTGGCGACTGGGTCGCGCGCCGCCGTGCGTTTTTGATGCGCCATCGCGCGGGGCTGCCGGTCGATGCGCGGGTCTCGGCCGAGGCGGCGCTCGTCCGCCGCCAGCTTCTCGGCACCGATAGCGCGGCGCAGCGCCTCAACGAAAGCGAGCGTCATATCGTCCGCCGCGCGCTCGCCGACATCGCGCAGCGCGCCGCGGCGTAAGGGCGTTATTGGAGCGTTGCGCGACCGTCGTCGCCGTCGAAACGGCCGAAGAACTGCATCATCTGGACGACCAGCTCGGCGCGCGCGTCGATCGGGGTCGCTTCGAGCAGCGCCTGTTTCGCCGCCGCATCGAAGGGGGCGACCTGCGCGATGCCGTTGACCAGCGTCGCATCGTCGAGCTGGCCGACCGAATCCCAATCGACGACATAGCCCTGCCGCGCCGCAAAGCGTTTCGCCTCGCGTTCGAGGCTCGCGCGCTCGATGCTCGATAGCACCGCATCCTCTTCTGCCTCGGTTTCGATCTCGGCCTCGACTTGGCGAAAGGGCGTAGTGACGTCGAGCTCGCGGCGCACGCGGAAACGCGCGACGCCTTCGAGGACCAGGTTGAAGCGCCCCTCATCGAGTGCTTCGACGTCGACGATCCGCCCGACGCAGCCGACGTCATAGAGCGCGGGCGGCTCGCGGGTCTCCTCGCCCGCGATCTGCCGCGGCTGGATCATCCCGATCTGGCGGTCGCGCGCCAGCACCTCCTGCACCATCGCCTTGTAGCGCGGCTCGAAGATGTGGAGCGGCAGATGCAGCCCCGGAAACAGCACCGCACCGGGCAGCGGAAAGATCGCGATCCGCTGGATGGTCAGGGGCGCGGCTTCGGTCATCGGGTTCAGCCGAACAGGATCAGCGACAGGCGGCGGCGCTGCGCCGCGACCCACGGATCCTCGAGCCCGACCGCCTCGAACAGTTCGAGCAGCTTGGCGCGCGCGGCGCCCTCGTGCCATTCGCGGTCGGCTTCGACGATGCGGAGCAGATTGTCGGTGGCGGCGTCGCGCTGTCCCGCGCCGATCTCTGCCACGGCGAGGTCGAAGCGCGCCTGATGGTTGTCGCCGTCCGCCGCGACCGCGGCTTCGAGCGCCGCGAGCTCGCCGGCATCGGGGGCATCGGCGGCAAGCGCCACCGCGCTCTTCGCCTGCGCGATCGCGGGGTCGCCCGCGATCGCCTCGGGCACCGCGTCCAACGCCGCCTGCGCCGCATCGGCCTCGCCCGCCGCGAGCAGCGCGCGGATCAGCCCGCCGTGCGCATGGGGCTCGTCGGGCGCCATGTCGAGGATCTGGGTGAAGATGCTCGCGGCGCGCGGCGCATCGCCCTCGGCGAGCACGCTCTCGCCCATCTCGATCAGCGGCGCGATCTCGACCGCGCGGGCGCTCGCCTCGCTCTCGATCGGCAATTGCGCGAGAAGCTGGTCGAGGATGGCCTTCAACTGGCTTTCGGTCCGGGCGTTGGTCAGGTTGGCGACCGGCTGCCCCTGGAAGATCGCATAGATGGTCGGGATCGACTGGACCTGGAACTGGCCCGCGATGAAGCGATTCGCGTCGACGTCGACCTTGGCGAGCACGACGCCCTTGTCGGCATAGTCGGCGGCGACCTTTTCGAGGACCGGCGCGAGCTGCTTGCACGGCCCGCACCATTCGGCCCAGAAATCGAGGATGACGAGTTTCGTCATCGACGGCTCGACGACCTCGCTGCGAAAGGCTTCGACCGCTTCCTTTTCCTGCGGGTTCAGACCCAGAGTGGCCACGATGTGATTGCTCCCTTGCTGTGCGCTTCGCCCGCTTATGTGGGAATTGCGCCGCCAATGCCAACCCTTCGCGCCTCGCGGGCGGGAAAAGCGCAAACAGGGCTTGCCGACTCCAAAAGCCGGTGCTAATCGCCCGCCTCACCCGCTGGCACCCACCCGGTCGCCAGCCGCCAGAGCGGGCGTAGCTCAGGGGTAGAGCACAACCTTGCCAAGGTTGGGGTCGAGGGTTCGAATCCCTTCGCCCGCTCCAGTTTTCCTAACAATTTCAGACACTTACGCCGAATGGCGGCGTAATACGCGTCGTTACGTGGGCTCGATTTTTGCCTCGCGTAATAAGGACGTAATATGATGGGAGCGAGCTGTCGGGTGCCTCTAGGGCAGGATCGGCGACGTTGTTCGCAGAGGTCCGAACATTCTTCCGCCGATCCGACACGCCTCACATGCTCTAATCTTTCTGCTGTTTGGCCTCTTGGCGGGCGTCGCGAAGGATTTCGATGCCGCCCTTGATCGCGATCAGCGCAGTCGCAAATCCAACCAGAAGGTCCGGCCAGTTCGTACCGAGCCACCAGACGAGGACACCCGCGATCAGGATGCCGCCGTTCGAGATGAAGTCGTTGTAGCTGAAGGTTGTCGCGGCTCTGAGGTTGACGTCCGGATCCTGAATGCGCTGCAAGAGCTTCAGACAAGCATAGTTCACCACCGCAGCGACGGCCGACATGATCATCATTGTCGGACCGATCGGTTCGCTGCCTTCGAAATAGCGCCGTCCTACATCGAACAGGACGCCGGCCGCGAAGACCAGCAGCATGACACCCGATGCCGTGGCAGCACGGGTTTTCCATTTCAGGCCGTGGCTGAGCGCAACGAGGCTCAAGGCATAGACCGCGGCGTCGGACAGATTGTCGAGCCCATTGGCGATGAGCGCGCTCGAATCGCCGAGCCCGCCGGTTACGAGGAAGGCGATCGCGATAGCCGAGTTCAGGACGAGAACGATCTGGAGCGTTCGCTTTTCGCGTTCGCTCCCGGATGCTTTTTCATTCATTGCAAGCTCCTCAATCCTCACCATCCCTAAAAGGAGGCGGAACCCGCTTGGGTTCCGCCCCAGTCAGCACTCTCGGTTGCCGCCGACAGGGGGGAATGGCGGCCATCCGGGAGTGTCTCAGCCTTCGGGGCTGGGGACGCTGCTCGGGCGCGCCAGCTCTTCCTCTTCGGCCTTCGCGGTCCGTCGATGGACCAGGAGGTACAGGGCCGGCAGCACGAGCAAAGTCAGGATCGTCGACGAGATGATCCCGCCGATGACGACAGTTGCCAGCGGCCGCTGCACCTCGGACCCAGCCCCGACATTGAGCGCCATCGGTACGAACCCGAGCGACGCCACCAGCGCCGTCATCATCACCGGTCTGAGGCGGGTCAGCGCGCCTTCGCGGATCGCCTCGACGAGCGCTTTTCCGCGTTCGCGCAGATCCTTGATGAAGGATAGCATCACCACGCCGTTCAGCACCGCGACCCCGGACAAAGCGATGAAGCCGACGCCCGCCGAGATCGATAACGGAATGTCGCGCAGCGCCAGCGCCGCGACCCCGCCCGTCAGCGCCAGAGGCACGCCCGAGAAGACGATCGCAGCATCGCGCACCGTGCCGAACAGCATGAACAGCAGCCCGAAGATCAGCAGCAGCACCAGCGGCACGACGATCTGGAGGCGCTCGGTCGCGGACTGAAGCTGCTCGAATGTGCCGCCATATTCGATGTAGTAACCATCGGGCAGCACGACCTCAGCTTCGACCTTTTGCGTGAGCTCGTCGATGAACGAGCCCAGATCGCGCCCACGAACATTCGCCGTGATCACCGCGCGGCGCTTGCCATTTTCGCGGCTGATCTGGTTCGGCCCCGCCGCGAGCGATATCTCCGCCAGCTCCGAAAGCGGCACGAAGCCGCCGGCCGGAAGTGCAACGGGGAGATTGCCGAGCGACGCGAGATCGGTGCGAATGGCCTCGGGAAGCCGGACGATGACGTCGAAGCGGCGGTCACCCTCGAAAAGCTCGCCGGCCTGACGGCCGCCGGTCGCTGTCGAAACCGCATCCTGCACCGTTTCCATGCTGACACCGTAGCGCGCGAGCTTGTCGCGATCGGGCGTGACCGAGAGCATCGGCAGGCCGGTGACCTGTTCGAGCTTCACGTCCTGCGCGCCCGCAATCCCGCCCGCGACTTCCTCGATCGCCTGCCCCGATTCGAGCAATTGATCGAGGTCGTCGCCGAACAACTTGATCGCCACGTCGGCGCGAACGCCGGCGATCAGCTCGTTCATGCGCATCTTCACCGGCTGGGTGAACTCATAATTGTTCCCTGGCACCTCGTTCGCCGCCTTGTTGAGTTCGGCAACGAGCTGGTCGCGCGTCTTTCTCGGATTGGGCCATTCCTTCCGGTCCTTGAGCATGATGAAATTATCGGCGACCGACGGGGGCATCGGATCGGTCGCTACCTCGGGAGTGCCGATCTTCGCGAACACCCGCTCGACTTCGGGGAACTGCCTGATCCTCTTCTCCAGCGCCTCCTGCATCGCGATCGACTGGGTGAGGCTCGTCCCCGGAATGCGCATCGCGTGCATCGCGATATCGCCTTCGTCGAGGTCCGGGATGAACTCGGACCCGAGACTGGTCGCCGCCACGCCGCTCAGCGCGACAAGCGCCAAAGCACCAGCCAGCGCAGCCTTCGGCCAATTGAGGACGCGGTCGAGCATCGGGCGGTAGCCCTTGCCGAGCCCGCGCATCAGCCAATTTTCCTTTTCTTCGACCTTGCCGGTCACGAACAGCGCCACCGCGGCCGGAACCAGGGTGAGCGACAGCAGCAGAGCGGCGGTAAGCGCGAGGACGACGGTGATCGCCATCGGATGGAAGGTTTTGCCCTCGACGCCCTCGAGCGCGAAGATCGGCAGATAGACTGCGGTGATGATAATAATGCCGAAGATGCTCGGCTTGATCACTTCTGCGCTTGCGGAAGCGACTAGGCCGAAGCGCTCGTCGCGGTCGAGCAGGCGTCCGAGCCTGTGCTGAGCCTCGCCGAGCCGGCGGAGGCAGTTCTCGACGATGATGACGGCCCCGTCGACGATGAGGCCGAAGTCGAGCGCCCCGAGGCTCATGAGGTTTGCCGATGTCCGCGTCTGGAGCATGCCCGTCAGCGTCATCAGCATCGCGACCGGAATGACCGCCGCCGTGATCAGCGCGGCCCGGAAATTGCCGAGCAGCAGGAACAGGATCACGATGACGAGCAGCGCGCCCTCGGCGAGATTCTTCTGCACCGTCGAAATCGTCCGCTCGACGAGCGCGGTGCGATCGTAGAGCGGCTTGGCAACGACACCCTTCGGCAACGCACGCGAGGCTTCGACGAGGCGTTCGGCCGAGGCCTGCGCCACCACGCGCGGATTCTCGCCGATCAGCATCGAGACCGTCGCGAGGACGACTTCCTTGCCATTTTCGGTTGCGGCGCCTGTGCGGAGCCCCGAGCCGATCGCGACATCGGCGACGTCGGCGATCCGGATCGGAACCCCGCCGCGGGTGGTGACGATGATCTGCGACAGGTCACGCTCATTATTGGCCTGACCCGGCACGCGGATCAGAATCTGTTCGCCGCTGCGCTCGACATAACCGGCCCCGCGGTTGGCATTATTGGCCTCGAGTGCGGTGACGACATCGTTGAGCGAGAGATTGAGCGAGGCGAGCGAGGCCGGGTTGGGTGTCACATGATATTGGCGGGCATAGCCGCCGATCGTGTTGATCTCGGCGACCCCCGGAATCGTGCGCATCTGCGGCCGGATGACCCAATCGGACATCGTCCGGAGGTCTTCCGCCGTATAAGGCGTGCCGTCGGGTTTTCGCGCGCCCGGTTCGGCCTCGATCGAGAACATGAAGATTTCGCCGAGGCCCGTCGAGATCGGGCCCATTTCGGGCTCCATCCCGGGCGGAAGCTGGCCGCGCGCGGCCTGGAGCCGCTCGTTGACCTGCTGGCGCGCGAAATAGATGTCGGTCCCGTCCTCGAAGACGACAGTGACCTGGCTCAGGCCATAGCGCGAGATCGACCTGGTATAGTTGAGGTTCGGGATGCCCGCGATCGCGGTCTCGATCGGATAGGTGATGCGCTGCTCGGACTCGAGCGGCGAATAGCCTTCCGCCTTGGTGTTGATCTGGACCTGGACGTTGGTGATGTCGGGAACGGCGTCGATGGGCAATTTGGTCGCGCTCCACGCGCCGATCGCGCAGAGGAGCGCGACCACCGCGAGGACGAGCCATCGTTGCCGGATCGAAAAGCCTATGGTTCTGGCTAGCATGTTATCCTGCTCCCCGATCAATGGTCGTGGCCCGCGCCGGACTTTTCGATGTCGGCGCGAACGAGGAAACTGCCCTTGGTGACATAGGCGGTGCCGGGCTTGATGCCCGACAGGACCTCGGTCCATTCGGGCGACGAACGGCCGAGCTTCAGCATCCGGACCTCATAGTCCTGCCCGAAATTGGCATAGACCACCTTGAAGTCGCGGAAGGGCTGGATCGCCTCGGTGCGCACGGCAAGCGGCACGGTGACGGGGTTGACCATCACGCGGCCGCGCAAGGCCATGCCAGGGCGGAGCGTTCCCGAGCGGTTCGGGATGGTCGCGCGGATGAGCGCAGTGCCCGCCTCGACATTGCCGTCGGGCAGGAACTGCCCGAGCGGCGCGGTCGCGATTTCGGCGCCGTCCTGCGTCTCCACCGTCACCCGCATGCCCGGACGTATGATCGCGAGGTCGCGGGGGAAGATGTTGAAGACGACCGTGGTCTGCGCCGGGTCGGTGACCACATAGAGTGCGCGCCCGTCGGTGACGTCGCCGGGGTTGGCGTTGCGCTCGGCGATCACGCCGCCGACCGTCGCATATACCGGATAGACCTGGAGGCTCTCGCTCGACTCGATGCGCGCGAGCAGTTCCCCACGGCGGACGCTGTCGCCCACCGCCTTGGTCACCGAGACGACGCGGCCGGGGAACTGGCCGCGAATTTCGGAGCGGGCGGTCGGCGACAGTTGGACGGTGCCGTAGAGTTCGCGCATTTCGCCCACCGTCGCCGGTCCGACGACCGCGGTTTCGATGCCTCCGGCCTTGGCGGCGTCAGCCCCGATCCGCGTGCGCCCTTCGGGGTTCGCATATTTCCAAACGTGCCGCTTGCCGCCCGTCACCGCGACAACCTCGACGTCGAAGCTGTGCGGTTCGGTGACGACACCTTGCCCTGCGAGGAATTTGCCCTGCGGGCGGAAGGTGAAGCGATCGACGTCGCCGCCAAGCCGCGTGAGGGTGATGGCGAGCTGGACATCCTTCGGGTCGACCGGTTTGCCGTCCCGCGTTGCGAAAACGCGGAATTGCGGCTCGGTGCCATTCTCGAAGATTATGACCTCGACCGCGAAATCGCCATTCTTGAGCAATTTGCCACCGTTCGGGCCTTTGGCATCTTCCTCGCCTTCGCCCTCAGCGTGGCTTTCGCCTTCTTCATGCTTGTCTTCGCCCTCGGCTCCGCCACCGCAGGCAGCGAGAGGCACAGCAAGGAACAGCGCCGCAGCCGCGGCGGGAAATGGAAACTTCTTCATGGAATATTCTCCGCAAGGGGAGCCGCATCGAAGCGGCCGGTCAGGCGATCGATCTCCGCGAGCAAATCGCGGTAGCGTGTCATGGCCTCGGCCCACTGACCCTGGATCTGGATGATGACGTCGGCGGCATCCTGTACGTCGGCGAACAGGAACCCGCCGCGGGCATAGCCTTCGCGCACCTGGCCGAGCGTCTTCACCGCCTTGGGATAGACGTCGTTCATGATGCCCTCGGCCCGGACGCGTGCGGCGTCGGCATCGGCGCGCAGCGACGCGAGGCGCCGCAGCCGCTCGAGCCGGCTCGCTTCGGATTGGAACTCGAGCTGCCGCCGTTCGGCCTGCGCCCGGGCGATATTGCCCTGGTTGCGGTCGAACCGTCCGAGCGGGATCGAGATGCCGCCAAGAACGGCGACATCATTGGTCTCGCGAAGAAAGCGCGTGCCGCCCGAGACCGTATAGTCTTGGTGCGCACGGCTCTGCTCGACGACGACCTGCGCGCGGGCCCGGTCGACGGCGGCGTCGAAGACCGCCGCGTCGGCTTCGGCGAGCGGCGGATCGCGCGGATCGGGTTTCTCGATCCCCTCGGCGATAACGAGGCTGTCAGGCGTGCCGCCCCAGAAGGAGGTGAGCAATGCGCGTGCGGACTGCCGCTTCGCCTGGGCTTCCTTCAGGGCCAGTTCGGCTTCGAGAATGCGGGCATCGGCGCGCGTCTCGACGAAGAGCGGATCCTTGTAGCCGCGCACGCGCCTGATCGCTTCGGTCCGCATCTCCTTTTCAAGTTTGACGCGATCCTCTGCGATCCAGACCATCTGCTCGGCGATCTGGACGTCGATATAGGCGCGCTGCACTTCCTGGGCGATGTCGAGCCGGACGAGCCGCCACTGCGCCTCGGCGAGAACGACACCGCGCTCGGCAAGCGCCATTCGCGCCTCGCGCTTGCCCCCGCGTTCGAGCGGCTGCGAATAGGTGACGGTGAGTTCCGATTGCCGGAACAGGCCATAGCCGCCCGTCCCGACGCCATTGTCCATGTCGACCGACACGGTCGGATTGGGACGGACGCGGGCTTGC
The DNA here is from genome assembly GCF_053514865.1 of Sphingopyxis sp. NJF-3. Lineage (NCBI taxonomy): Bacteria > Pseudomonadati > Pseudomonadota > Alphaproteobacteria > Sphingomonadales > Sphingopyxidaceae > Sphingopyxis > Sphingopyxis sp. NJF-3. The sequence continues at coordinate 3,283,520 of NZ_CM130726.1, read as the reverse complement.
AGCTGGTCGGCGCGCGCGGCGTCGACCCCCGCTTCGCCCGCTCTAAGCTCGGGCGATGCAGCGATGGCCCGCTCGACCGCCTGGTCGAGCGTTAGCGGCTGGGCCCAAACGGACCCCGCCAGCAGCGCAGCCCCGGCCAACAGGGCGGCGCGCATATGGATATGCATGAATGATCACTCCTGAACGATTCGACTGAGCGCAGGCCGAAAAGGGGCCGCGCGGCAGGCGGCGTTCAGGCGAGGGGAGGGTTCAGGGGCGGTGCGAGCGCGCGCGAAGCGAGGCGCGTCGCGGGCAACGCAAAGTGCAGGCCGCCGGAAAAACAGGACAGATCGTCATGACCCGAAAGGGCCTGATCGGATGCGACCGGGCAATTATGGTGACTGCCGTGGAGGTCGGCGTCCTGCTGACCTTTTTGCGTGTCCTTGTCCGACGCATGGCCCGGCTCGACATGGTGCGAAAGATGCGAATCCGTCGCATGGTGCGTCATGCCCGCCATCGCCGGCGCAGCATTGTGGAGCCCGCTGAGCAGCAGGATGAACACAAGCAACAGGCGAAGGGTAGCGCCGGACATGGTCGCGCCCCTAACAGCGAATGACCCGTTCCGGAAGTCCAAAACCGGATCAATCGGTTCGCGCAGCGCGGCTCTCCGTCGACCGGGCCGTTTCGATCAGCGCTTCGAGGGCCTGCGGCATCGGCATCGGCTCGAAGGCGCTCACCCGCGCGCGACCATTATTCCCTGCGGGGAGGCGGCCGGTCAGCGAACCGAGCGGGACGAGCAGGAACCGCATTGCCTGACCGGTAGCTTCACGGGCATCGCCGAGCTCGATCGCATAGCGAAACATGTGCCAGTGGGAGGCGAGATGCGCGCCCATATAGGGCTGGCTCAATATATGTTCCCATTCCAGCGCCTGCCACGCAGCGGCTTCATCTCCGATTCGGCGTGATTCGCAAAACAGGCGATATTGCTCGCGCAGCAGCGGCTCGATGACGGCCATGCTCACGGGATTTACTGTCGGCGGCACCATCCTCTTTCCCCCTTTTTTGTGCAGGGCAGGCTCTTGCACCCTGTAGTAGATACAGGGTCAAGCCCTGATGTTCCGGCAGGACGCTGTGCCGCTCTGCGTCCGATTTACCCCCTCGTCTCACGGGAAGCATATCGCTCGAATGTCGTCCCGAACAAAGGAGGCGGGAGCCAATAGCGAAGCGATAGAAATAAGAGTGAAAGACAATTGTAGAATTATTGTGCTTAACGCGTGATTGTTCGGCCGATATCCTGTTTCTTGAGGCGCATCTGCAACTATAGAGGGGCAAGGTGCACTGCTCTCTTACCTCCATGAGATAAAATTACGGAGCCGGTTCGGGGGTTCGAAGAGTGCCGCCGAAGTTGATTGAAAATCTTCTACTTTTCACCGCGCCGTTTCGATGCTAGGGGCCGGTTTCAATGCGACGGGTGATCCTCTTCCTCCTGACCCTTCTCCTTGCATCCGGAACGGTTGCGGGGTCGCTCGCACATGCGACCGAGGATCGGGCCGAGGCGAGCCTTTTCGTTGCTGTGATCGAAGCCGGCTGCGTTCCCGCACCGGCGATCGAAGGCGCCGAAGTCGACAAGAAAAAATCCTCTCCCGGCGAAAAGCAGCAGGTGCCTGCCGCCGCTCATGGCTGCCACGGTCACCATTCGGGCGTCCCGGCGGAATCGCTGTCGGCAGCGACCGAAACGCCTGCCCCTGAAGCGCATACGCGCATCCTGACGGCCGCCTTGCCGCCCGTCGCCTATATCGGGACGTTCCGCCCTCCAATCGCCTGACGCTCTAGGTCTGCGCGTGCCCTTCGCGTGCGCTTCTCCCTGGAAACGTCAGGAGTCTCCTTTTCATGAAATCCATAGTTGTCGCCGCGAGTCTCGTGGCGCTCGTTGCAGGCTCAAATTCCGCGCCCGCCGCTGCCCAGTCGGCAGCGACGGAGCTGGTGGGACCGCCTTCTTCCGCAGGCGAGGCCGTGCGTACCGGCCCGCTTCCCGCTCGATTGTCCCTCGCGCAGGCGATGGAGGAAGCCGACGCGCGCTCGCCGCGCGTGGTTGCCGCCGAAGCCGAAGTGGAGGCCGCTCGCGGTCGCCAGCGTCAGGCGGGCTATCGCTACAATCCGACGCTCAATGTCGATGTCGAGAATTTCGCAGGCACCGGCCCCTACTCGGGCCTGAACGGTCTCGAAACGACCGTGTCGGTCAATCAGCGTCTCGATATCGGGGGCCGGCGCCGGTCGCGCATGACGCTCGCCGACGCCGAGTTTCTGGCCGCGAAGTACAAGTTGGAGATTGCACGCGCAGATCTTGCGCTCGATGTCCGCAACCAGTTCGCGACCGCTCTCGCGGCCCGCGATAGCCTCGCGCTCGCACGCGAAAATGAAGCGCGTGCCCGCGAACTCGTCCGCGTGGCACAGGCCATGGTCGATACCGGCAACGAGCCGCCGCTCCGTGCGTTCCGCGCCAATGCGGCTCTCGTTCAGGCCACCGCCGAGCTACGCACGGCCGAGGCCGAAGAAAGGACCGCCCGGCGTTCGCTCGCGGCGCTCCTTGGAAGCTCGGTCCCGCCTGCCGAGTTGATGGAAGGCGATATGTGGGTGGCACCGGAGACGGTGGACTCGCTCGCGACGCTCGACGTTCGCTTGGCAGAAACCGAGAAGCTGATTGCTGAAGCGCGGCTCCAGGGGCAGCGCGCCGATGGCCGGCTCGATCCGTCGGTCGGCTTCGGGGTGCGTCAGCTTCGCGACACCGGCGATCGCGCATTGATCGCCAATGTTTCCGTGCCGCTCCCCGTCTTCGACCGCAACCGCGGCAACATCTCGGCAGCCAAATCCGATGTCGCCGCCGCCATTGCGCGGCGCGAGAATGCAGTGGTCAATGCTCAGGCGGAGATCGCCAATGCGCAGGCCGAACTCGAAGCCGCAGAGGCCCGCCTCGCGGCGCTTGAGGGTAGCGGCATCGAGCAGGCGCGCGAAGGTGTCCGGCTCGCCGAACTCAGCTACCGCGCCGGCAAGTCCTCGCTCGTCGAATATATCGACGCGCAGCAGGCCTATGCGGCAACGCAGGCCGAACTGATCGCGGCGCGCCAGGCCCGGGCCGAAGCCCGCGCCATCCTATCGCGCCAGGCAGCCGCCGACGGCGATGCGGATCATCAGCCATGAGCGCGCCGAGCCTTCCAGTGGACGGAGGCGCCTTCGCCATCGTCCTTCCAAGTCAACAGGGGTGCGCCGCCGGTCGGCGCGCGAACCGCATCAACAGCGGAGATAGAATATGATCACCAAGGACAAGCGTCTCCTCGGCACTGTCGCGGGCGCCATGATACTCGCTGCCGTCACGGGCTTCGGCGTTGCACGCTGCACCGCCGACCCGGCCGCCGCGCCGGCTGCCGAAGGCGAAAAGGAAGCGGCGAGCGAAGCCCTTCCGAGCAGCCTCGCCATCACGCCCGAAGCGATCAAGGCCGCCGAGATCGGCGTCGAGACGATCGGCGCCGGCGGACTCGGTTCGGAAATCATCTCGCAAGCGACCGTTACCGCCGCGCCGAGCGGCGAGGCGATCGTCACCGCCCGCGCGGGCGGCGCGGTCACCCGTCTCTTCAAGCGGCTCGGCGATCCGGTCAGCGCCGGTGAGACGATCGCGATCGTGCAAAGCCGCGACGCCGCCCAGATTGCGGCCGAACGGATTGCCGCCGATGCGCGCTCGACGCTCGCGCAGAAAAATCTCCACCGCGAGAAGACCCTGTTCGACCAGAAGGTGTCGGCGCGCGTCGACTATGAGCAGGCGCAAGCCGAAGCCGCGGCCGCCGCGGCCGAAGCGCAGCGCGCGCGTGCCGCAGCGAGCGCCGCGCAGGTCACGCGCGATGGCAGCAGCGTCATCGTGGCAAGCCCGATCTCGGGACGGATCACGGCCGAGAACGCCAGCCTTGGCGCCTTCGTTCAGCCCGAAACCGAATTGTTCCGCGTTGCCGATCCCAGCAAGGTGCAGATCGAGGCCGCCGTCGGTCCGGCCGATGCCCAGCGGCTCTCGCCCGGAGACCGTGCGATCATCGAACTTCCCGACGGACGGACGATCGATGCCCGCGTGCGCGCCGTCACGCCCGGCCTGTCGGGCGACACGCGCTCGGCAACCGCCGTGCTCGACGTACCCGGGGCGCTCCAGCCGGGCTTGGCGGTCCGGGTGCGGCTGCTTCCGAGCCGCGGCGCCGAAACCGGTGGGCCGGCCCGTATCGTGATCGCGGACGAAGCCCTCCAGACGCTCGAAGGCCGCGACGTGGTGTTCGTCCGCACGAAGGACGGCTTCCGCGCGCAGCAGGTGACCGTCGGCCAGCGCAGCGCGGGCCGTGTCGAAATCCTCGCCGGGCTGAAGCCGGGCCAGATCGTCGCGACCAAGAACGCATTCCTGCTCAAGGCCGAACTCGGCAAGGGCGCGGGCGAGGAGGAATAAACCGTGATCGCGAAACTGATGGCGCTATCCGTCCGCGCGCGCTGGGCGGTACTCTTTCTCTTCCTCGTGATCGCGGGACTCGGCGTATGGCAGCTCACCAAGCTGCCGATCGACGCGGTTCCCGACATCACCAACAAGCAGGTGCAAATCAACACGATCGATCCGCGTCTCTCGCCGGTCGAAATCGAGAAGCTCGTAACCTATCCGATCGAAATCTCGCTCGCCGGCATTCCGGGGCTCGAGACGACACGCTCGATCTCGCGCAACGGCTTCAGCCAGGTGACGGCAATCTTCACCGATGAAACCGACCTCTATTTCGCGCGCCAGCAGGTGGGCGAACGGCTTCTCCAGGCGGGCGAGAATCTTCCCGACGGGGCCCAGCCGCAGATCGGTCCCGTCACGACGGGTCTCGGCGAGGTCGTCATGTACACCGTCGGCTACAAAAATCCCGACGGGAAGGGCGCCAAGAAGGTCGCGGGCCAACCAGGTTGGCAACCCGACGGCAGCTATCTGACCCCCGAGGGCGATATCCTCACCGACGAGATCGCCAAATCGGGCTATCTTCGCACGGTCCAGGACTGGATCGTCAGCCCGCAATTGAAGTCGGTCGGCGGCGTCGCCGGCGTCGACTCGATCGGCGGCTATGCCAAGACCTTCGTGGTCGAACCCGATCCGACCCGCCTCACCAGCTACGGCATTTCCTATAGCGAACTGGGCGAAGCCCTTGAACGCGCCAACCTCGCGGTCGGTGCCAACTACTATAACCGGGCAGGCGAGGCCTATCTCGTGCGCGTCGATGCACGCGTCCGCTCGGTCGACGAAATCCGCAACGCCGTCGTCGCGACGCGCGGCGGCGTGCCCGTGACGGTTGGACAGCTCGCCAATGTGAAGATCGGCGGCGACCTCAGAACCGGTGCGGGCAGCATGAACGGCAAGGAGGCGGTCATCGGGACCGTGCTCATGCTGATCGGGCAGAATAGCCGCACTGTTGCGGAGGATGTTTCGGCGAAGATCGCGCAGGTGTCGAAGACCCTGCCGCCCGGCGTCGAAGTGAAGGTGGTACTCGACCGCGCCAAGCTCGTGAACGCAACCGTCGGCACGGTTGAAAAGAACCTCACCGAAGGCGCGCTGCTCGTAGCGGCCGCGCTCTTCTTCCTGCTCGGCAACTGGCGCGCCGCGATCATCGCGGTGCTCGTCATTCCCTTCTCCTTCCTGATGATGGCGATGGGCATGAACGCCTTCCGGGTCCCCGGTAACCTGATGAGCCTCGGCGCGCTCGACTTCGGTCTGATCGTCGACGGGGCGGTGATCATCATCGAAAACTGCCTCGCCAGACTGGCGCACCGGCAGGAGCATGAAGGGAGATTGCTCAACCTTCGCGAACGTCTCGAGGAGACGATGCGCGCGAGCCAGGAGATGATCAAACCGACCGTCTTCGGCCAGGCGATCATCCTACTGGCCTTCGCGCCGTTGCTGATGTTTACGGGCGTCGAGGGGAAGACCTTCTCGCCGATGGCCATCACCATCATGCTCGCGCTCGTTGCGGCCTTCATTCTCGCGATCACCCTGGTTCCGGCGCTTGTCGCGCTGATGATTCGCGGCAAGGTTGCCGAGAAGGAAGTCTGGGCGATCCGCAAGTCGAAGGAGCGCTACCTGCCCTTGCTCGACAAGGCGCTCGCCAAGCCGTGGGCTTTCATCGCCGGCGGCTTTGCCTTCTTCGTCCTTGCGATCCCGGCGTTCGGACTGCTCGGCTCGGAATTCATTCCGCAGCTCGACGAGAAGAATATGGCGCTTGCCTCGACGCGCGTGCCTTCGGTGAGCCTCGAACAGTCTCTGGTCATGCAGCGCAACGTCGAGACGGCGATCTCGAGCCTGCCCGAAGTCGAGCTGATGTTTTCGAAGACGGGTACGGCCGAGGTGGCGACCGACCCGATGCCGCCGAACATCTCCGACGGTTTCGTGATCCTGAAACCCCAGGATCAGTGGCCGGCAGGTGTCGATTCGAAGGCCGATGTCGTCGAGCGTATCGAGAAAGCCGCTGGCGGCCAGCTCGGCCAGCTTTATGAAGTCAGCCAGCCGATCCAGCTTCGTTTCAACGAACTGATCGCGGGCGTTCGCGGCGACGTGGCCATCAAGCTCTACGGGGACGACCTCGACAAGATGTCGCTCGCGGCGAACGAGATGGTGCGCGTGCTCCAGGGCATACCGGGTGCGGGCAGCGTCAAGGCCGACCAAGTGGGCGGCGCTCCGACGCTCGACGTGAAGCTCGATCGCAATGCGATCGCGCGCTACGGTCTCTCGGTACAGGAGGTTGCCGATACGGTGTCGGCGGCGCTCGGCGGGCGGGAATCCGGCCTGCTCTATGAGGGCGACAGGCGCTTCGACATCACGGTTCGCGTCCCCGACGCGACCCGGGTCAATCTCGACGACATCCGCGCGCTGCCCGTGTTGCTGCCCTCCGAGGGCGGCAATCGCGGACAGATACCGCTCGCCCAGGTGGCGCAGATCCGGCTGACCGAAGGGCTCAACCAGATCAGCCGCGAAAATGGCAAGCGGCGCGTCGTCGTGCAGGTGAACCTCGAAGGCCGCGATGCGGGATCCTTCGTGGCCGAAGCGCAGGCGAAGATCGCCAATGTGAAGCTTCCGGCGGGCTATTACCTCGAATGGGGCGGGCAGTTCGAAAGTCTGCAGGCCGCATCGCAGCGGCTCTCGATCGTGGTGCCGCTCTGCTTCGCGGGCATCTTCATCCTGCTTTACATGGCGCTCGGCACGTTCGGGCGCGCGACCGCCGTGTTCCTCGCCGTGCCGCTTGGGCTCGCGGGCGGGGTGTTCACTCTCGCGCTTACGGGCATCAACTTCTCGGTGTCGGCGGCGGTGGGCTTCATCTGCCTTGCCGGCGTCGCGGTGCTCAACGGTCTCGTCGTCATGACGGCGATCCGCGAACGGCTCGAGAATGATGTCCCGCTCACGGAGGCAATCCGCGAGGGCATGACCGAGAAGATGCGTGCGGTGATCATGACCGGCTTCGTGCCCGCGATCGGCTTCGTGCCGATGGCGATCGCGACCGGCACGGGTGCCGAGGTGCAGAAGCCTCTCGCGACGACCGTCATCGGCGGTCTCATCGCGGCGACCATCCTGACGCTGCTCGTTCTCCCCGCGATCGCAAAAGTCGTCCTCGGGGCGAACTGGCAGCCGAAGTTCCTCAAGCGAAAAGCGGAGTCGGCGGTCCAGCCGGTCACGGAATAGGGAGAGACTGTCATGACAAAAGCATCCAAGCTCTTGCGCATCTACACCGATGAATCCGCCTTCTTCGGTGATCAGCGGGTCTTCGAGTTCATTTCCGAACTCGCTCGCCAGCAAAAGCTGGCAGGCGTTACGGTGCTCGAAGCGGTTCTCGGTTTCGGTCGCTCGGCGCATCTCCACCGCAAGCATGCGCTGGAGAATGACCGGGCGGTCGTGATCGAGATCATCGACGAGGAGCAGCGGCTCCGCGACTTTGCGGCGCAGCTGACCGAAATACCGGACATCGGGCTCATCACGCTCGAAGCGGTCGAAATCCTCGGCGGGAAATCCGCCGCGGAGCCCCCCGATGTTCAGAGCTGACCGGCATCTTGCCGGTCTACACCGCGGCGCAGGTCCCCGGCCTGCGTCGCGGACCAGCTCGTGCGAGCGAGGAGGTCTCCGATGTTCTCGGTAGGCACCTCGCTCCGCTTGCCGGTCCCGATCGGGCGGGTCTGGCGACTGCTCGTCGATATCGAGCGGTACGACGACTGGCATCCGACGCTCCGTTTCACCGATCGTCCGGGAGATGATGAGCGCGTAGGCTATGTCTATTCTCCGCGCGGGAAGCGGGGTCCGGAATTTGCATCCGAGGGGCGGATAACCGGCCTCGACTGGCTGACGGGCTTCTCCTGGCGGACAGGCACGCGCGGGCTGCTCGTCATCGAGGAGAGCTACCGGCTCGAAAAGCTCGGCCAAGGGGTGGAGGTTACCCATCGCCTGGAATGCGCGGGTCTCTTCTCATGGCTCGGCTATCCCATTCTGCGGCGGGTTTGCAGCGTTTTTCTCAAGCGCTCGAACATGGCGCTCGAACAGCAACTCCGTCGCACGACAGTTCAGTCCCGCTACGCGCGGCCAAGCGGGCGCCGCGCATGATCTTGAATTCGAAACCTGGCCGTCGGAGGCCCCTCTCAATCGCCCCCCTCACCACGGGCAGGGATTTCCGGCTGTCAGGGAGGTGCGGGAGCCGGGTCGCATCCCGCAATGGCTCCCGCACCTCATCCTGCCGCGCGTTTAACATGCGCCCGGATCGCATTGCCGACCGCCAACAGAAAAGGATGGCATCATGAGTGACCAGTTGCGGCTCGATATTCCGCTTCTCCTCCCCGAAGTCGCCGATACCGCCGACCGCTGCGTCGCGCGCCTGACGAGCGAACTCGAAGGACGCGAAGGCGTCGACAAGGTCCATGTTGTCCGCTCAAGCGACGGTTCGCCGCCACAGCTCTGCATCCATTACCGTCCGGATATTCTCCCGCTCGAACGCGTGCGGCAGCTCGCGCGCAGCGCCGGTGCCGAGCTCACCGGCCAGTATCAGCATCTCTTCTGGGATGACCTCGAAGGCGTCGGCCACGCCCGTCGCGCGCGGACGATCGGACTGAAGCTTCGCGAAATGCCGGGCGTGATCGAGGCCGAAGTCGGCGCCGCCGGTACGCTGCGCGCCGAGTTCCAGCGCTCGGAGACCTCCATCGAAATGATCAGAAAGACACTCTCGGATATGGGCGTCACTCAGAAATCGACTGTCGTCGCCGCGGCTGCCCCGGCACAAGCCGCCCACCAACATGGCGATGATGGCCATGACCATGGTCCGGATCACGCGCATGGGCCAGATCACAAACATGGCCATACGGGCGAGGATAGCCACGACCATGGCCATGATCATGGCGGCATCTTCGGCGAGCGGACCGAGCTGATCTTCGCGCTGCTGTGCGGTCTCGTCCTCGGCATCGGCTTTGCGATCGAGAAGCTCGCCGCGGCGCCGGAGTGGGTGCCGCTCGCATTCTATATTGCCGCTTATGGCTTCGGTGGCTGGTTCACTGTCCGCGAGGCCATCGAGAATCTGAAGCTCAAGCGCTTCGAGATCGACACGCTGATGCTCGTCGCCGCGGCCGGCGCTGCCGCGCTTGGTGCGTGGGCCGAAGGCGCGCTGCTCCTCTTCCTCTTCAGCCTCGGCCATGCGCTCGAACATTATGCCATGGGCCGCGCCAAGCGCGCAATCGAGGCGCTTGCGGAGCTGGCGCCGCAGACCGCGACGGTGAAGGATGCCGACGGGACGGCTCGCGAAGTCCCGGTCGAGCAGCTGGCGATTGGCGACACCGTCATCGTCAAGCCCAACGAGCGTCTTCCCGCCGACGGCTTCGTCGTCGTTGGCCGCACGGCGATAGATCAGGCTCCGGTGACCGGCGAGAGCGTCCCCGTCGACAAGGAACCGGTGGCCGATCGTGCGCAGGCCGCGGCAAAGCCCGATGCACTCGACGCAAAATATCGCGTCTTCGCGGGCACCATCAACGGCTATGGCGCGATCGAGATCGCGGTAACCCGTCTTGCGGCCGATACCACGCTCGCTAAGGTCGTGAAGATGGTGAGCGAGGCGGAAACGCAGAAATCGCCGACCCAGCGCTTCACCGACAAGTTCGAGCGCATCTTCGTGCCGAGCGTGCTCGCGCTTGTGTTCGTCCTGCTCTTCGCCTGGGTCGTTGTCGACGAGCCGTTCCGCGACAGCTTCTATCGCGCCATGGCGGTCCTTGTCGCGGCAAGCCCGTGCGCGCTCGCGATCGCGACGCCGAGTGCCGTCCTGTCGGGCGTTGCGCGTGCGGCGCGCGGCGGCGTGCTGGTCAAAGGCGGTGGCCCGCTCGAAAATCTCGGCTCGCTGACCGCGCTGGCGTTCGACAAGACGGGAACGCTCACCGAAGGAAAGCCGCGCATCACCGACGTCCTGCCGGCCAGCGGCGTGCCGAAGGAGGAACTGCTGCGGATCGCGGTGGCGGTCGAGCGGCTGAGCGATCATCCGCTTGCCGCTGCCATCGCGCGCGATGGCGAGGCCATGCTGACGTCGACGCGCGTACCGGTGGCGGACGACCTTAACAGCCTGACGGGTCGCGGCGTCACGGCAAAGGTCGAGGGCGAAACCGTCCTGATCGGCAAGGCCGAAATGTTCGGTGCCGACGGCATCGCGCCGATCGGCGGCGAAGTGGCGGCTGCGATCGCCGGCCTCCGCGAGCAGGGCCGCACGACGATGGTCGTTCGTATGGGCGACCGCGATCTTGGCGCGATCGGTCTGATGGACACGCCGCGCGAAGCGGCGCGCACCGCGATCGCCAAACTGCGCGAGCTCGGCATCGGCCGGATGATCATGATTTCGGGCGATCACCAGAAGGTCGCGGAATCGATTGCCGCCGAGGTCGGGATCGACGAGGCCTGGGGCGACCTGATGCCCGATCAGAAGGTCGACGCCATTCGCGACCTCAAGGCGCAGCAGCCGGTCGCCATGGTCGGTGACGGCGTCAATGACGCACCGGCGATGGCGAGCGCCACCGTCGGGATCGCGATGGGCGCCGCGGGGTCCGATGTTGCCCTCGAAACCGCCGACGTCGCGCTGATGGCCGATGACCTCGCTCATCTGCCGTTCGCGATCGGACTTAGCCGCCAGACGCGCCGCATCATCCGCCAGAATCTGGTGGTCAGCCTCGGCGTCGTCGTGGTCCTCGTGCCGGCGACGATCTTCGGACTCGGAATCGGTGCGGCGGTCGCGGCGCACGAAGGCTCGACCCTCGTCGTCGTCGCCAACGCGCTTCGCCTGCTCGCCTATCGCGATCGCAGCATGGGCTGAGGGCGCACAGTCGCGGTGGGATCGAACCGGAAGGGGGAGAGAGGATGAACTTCAAGAATATCTCGGCCTGGTCCATCCGGAACCCGATCCCGCCGCTCGTCATGTTCTTCGGTCTGACGGTGGCGGGCATCGTCTCCTTCCTCATGATGGGGGTCCAGAGCGATCCCGACATCGATTTTCCGGGCGCCATCGTCATCATCGCCCAGCCGGGCGCCGCGCCCACCGAACTCGAAACGCAGGTCACGCAGCGTGTCGAGGCGGCGGTGCGGACGATCGAGGGGATCGACGAGCTCAATTCGACGGTTACCGAAGGCCAGTCGCAGACCTTCGTCCAGTTCGCGATCGGCACGCCGATCGACCGGGCGGTGACTGACATTCGCGACAAGATCACCCAGATCCGCAGCAACCTGCCGAACGGCATCCTCGAACCGCAGGTTATCCGCCTCTCTACCTCGGGCAACACGCTTGCCTATTGGTCGGCTTCGGCCACCGATATGACGCTCGAGGAATTGAGCTGGTATGTCGACAATGTCGTCGCGAAGCGGCTGATCGCGGTCCCCGGCATGGGCGACGCCTATCGCCGGGGCGGCGTCAGCCGCGAAATCCGCGTCATCCTCAACCCCGAACGCATGCGCGCCTACGGCCTTACCGCCGCCGCGGTGAACACCCAGCTCGTCCAGCTCAATGTCAATGCGGCCGGCGGCCGGATGGAGGTCGCGGGCTCCGAGCAGGCGGTGCGTATCCTCGGGAACGCGAGCAGCGCCAACGCGCTCGGCGAGACGCTAATCTCGGTCGGGACGAACCGGACCGTGCGCCTCGCCGATATCGCCGAGGTCAAGGATCTCTACGCCGAGCAGCGCTCGGTCTCGAAGCAGGACGGGCGGCAGGTGCTGACCTTCGGCTTCGAGCGCGCCAAGGGCGCCTCGGATGTGACCGTCTATGACGCTGCGGTCGAGGAGCTGCGAAAACTCGAGAAGGAAAACCCCAAGGTCAAATTCACCGAGCTGTTCAGCGATATCGAATATACCAAAGGCCAATATCATTCGGCGATCAATGCGATGGTCGAGGGCGCGATCCTCGCGGTCGTCGTCGTCTTCCTTTTCTTGCGCGACTGGCGGGCGACGTTGATCTCGGCGCTCGCCATCCCGCTGTCGGCGGTCCCGACCTTCCTGTTCATGGACCTCATGGGCTTCTCGCTCAACATGATGACCTTGCTCGCGCTCAGCCTCGTTGCCGGCGTGCTGGTCGACGATGCGATCGTCGAGATCGAGAATATCGTGCGCCACATGCGGATGGGCAAATCGGCCTATCAGGCCTCGATCGATGCGGCCGACGAGATCGGCCTCGCGGTGCTCGCGACAACCATGACGATCGTCGCGGTGTTCCTGCCGGTCGGGCTGATGCCGGGCGTCGCCGGGCAATATTTCAAGAATTTCGGACTGACGGTCGTGGCCGCGGTGCTGATGAGCCTCGCGGTCGCGCGCATGATCACACCCATGCTCGCCGCCTATTTTCTCTCTGCGCAGGGTCCGCAAAAGCATGGCGAGGGCCCGCTGATCGACACCTATATGCGCATCTTGCGCTGGAGCCTCGACACCAGCGGGGCCGCTGCCGCGCGTGCGCGCGGCGGGCGCTGGAAATGGCTCGGTTACATCAAGGACCATCGCGTCTGGGTGGTCGGCATCGGTGTGCTGGCGCTCTTTGCGACCATTTTCAGCTTCTCGCTGCTCCCGATGACCTTCCAGCCGTCGATCGATTCCGACACGAGCCGCGTGGCCATCCAGCTCGCCCCGGGCGCAACGCTCGAACAGACCGAGGCAGTGGCCGACGAGGTGACCGATCTCATGAAGCGCGACCCGCTCGTCGAATCCGCCCTGTCGCGGATCGATGTCGGCACGGCGACGGTCTATCTGAAATTGCGCAAGGACCGCGAGCTGACCTCGACCGAGTTCGAAAAGGACCGCGCGCCGCGGCTAGCGCAGGTTCCCGATGCCCGAATCAACTTCCAGTCGCAGCATGGCGGCGGCGGCGGCAGCAGCCGCGACATCTCGATCACGCTCGGCAGCGACGACCCGAAGAAGCTCGAAGATGTCGGCAACCGGCTGCTTGCCGAGATGGCCCGCGTGAAGGAAATCCGGTCGCCGCGTGTCGAGGGCAATCTTCAGCGCCCCGAGATCGTCATTCGCCCGCGCTTCGCGCTCGCGGCGCAGCTCGGCGTGACGACGCAGGCGCTCAGCCAGTCGATCCGCGTCGCGACATTGGGCGAGATCGACCAGAATAGCGCGAAATTCTCGCTGTCCGACCGGCAAATCCCCGTTCGCGTCGCGCTTGCGGAAACCGCGCGCGAGCGGCTCGATACGCTGCGCAATATGCCTGTTCCGACCCGGAACGGGGGAACGGTGCCGCTCTCGGTTGTGGCCGAGATCGGCTTCGGCGCCGGCCCGACCCAGATCAATCGGACCAACCAGGTGCGCCAGCTCACCATCGGGGCCGACCTGGCTCCGGGTCTCGTGACCGGTCAGGCGATGGACAAGGTCGAGGCGCTGCCGGCGCTCAAGGCGCTGCCCGCCGGGGTCACGCGGCTGGTACTCGGGAGCGCCAAGTGGCAGGCCGAGATGCTGCGCAACTTCGCGATCGCGGTCGTATCGGGGATTTTTCTCGTGCTCGCTGTGCTGATCCTACTCTATCGCAAGATCATCCCGCCCTTCGTCAACATGGGCTCGCTTCTGCTCGCCCCGCTCGGCGGGGCGGTCGCGTTGCTGCTGACGGGCTATCCGCTCTCGCTTCCCGTGTTCATCGGCGTGCTGATGCTGCTCGGTATCGTCGGCAAGAACAGCATCCTTCTCGTCGACTTCGCGATCGAGGAAATGGCGTCGGGGGTGCCGCGCGACGAGGCGATTGTCGACGCCGGACACAAGCGCGCGCAGCCGATCCTGATGACCACGGTCGCGATGGTCGCGGGCATGATCCCGACCGCGCTGTCGCTCACCGGCGACGGCGCATGGCGCGCGCCGATGGCGGTCACGGTGATCGGCGGGCTCATCCTGTCGACGATGCTGACACTGCTGATCGTGCCGGCGTCCTTCAGCCTCGCGGCGGGCTTCGAACGCCGGATGGTCCCGCGCTTGCGCCGCTGGTTCACGACGGGCGGCGCGCACGCCGACCCATCGCCTGCGGGCGTCACCGACATCGGCGCGGGGCAAAGCCCGGCGGCCGATCGATAGAGGAGTTAAGCTGATGGAGTTCGAGCGGGAGCATGACCTCCCCTATAGTCCGGAGCAGATATGGGCGGTCCTCGGCGATTTCGAGAACCACCGGATCTGGAATCCCTATGTCCGGATCGAGCAGCTTGCCGAGGACCCGATCGCGATCCGCTATTCGATGCGCATGGATCCGCACAAGCCCAAGTTTCTCGAAGTCTCCGCGGCGGTGCTCTCCGCGCGCCCGGGCGAGGAGCTGATACTCGACGTCAAGCCGAGCTTCATCCTCCAGTTCGAGGAGAGTTATATCCTGACGCCGACGGCGAGCGGGACGAAGTTCGTTCACCGCTATCGTTGCCGCGGGCCCTTTGCCTGGCTCCGGCTTCCCGGCATCAAGACCAGCTTCCAGCGAATGATCGCGTCGATCGACGGCATCCTGCTCAGCTACCTCAAGTCCAAATACAGCAAGCCGCCACCGCCGCCGCGACGGCCCAAGTCCAAGTTCAAAGGTGGCCGGCGATGACGAGCTTTCCGCTGCTCGCGCCGCACAAATGGCGTCCGCTCGGCGCGGCCTGGGCAATCGCCCTCCTGTCGAGCCTGGCCGTCCTCTTCGTCGGCGAGGTCATGGGCCAGGCGCCGTGCGACCTCTGCTGGTTCCAGCGTAGCTTCATGTTCCCGCTTGCGATCATTCTCGGCATCGCGGCGTTCAGGTCGGACCGCGCCATCGTTCCTTATGGGCTGGCGCTGGCTGCGGGCGGTGGTCTCGTCGCTTTCTATCATAGCCTGCTCTACGTCGGCGTCATTCCGGCCCCGATCGTCCCCTGCACCGGCGGTCCATCATGCTCGGGAGAGAGCATGGCAATCGGAGGCGTGCCGCTGCCCCTCCCGTCGCTGACCGCGTTCGCGCTCATCCTCACCCTCTTGCTCAACTTCCAAAGGAGACTGAAATCATGAACAAACGCATCGGAGTGGTGGCCACGCTTGTCGTTTCCGCACTCGCTTTCACCGGCGGCGCGATGCTCTACAGCGGAACCGCCGAGGGCGAACCCACGAAGAAGGTCGTGGCGGGGCCCGTCGACAGCCTCATTCGCCCGCATTCGCCGATCATCGGACCGAAAAATGCCCCGGTCACCATCGTCGAATTTTTCGACCCGTCGTGCGAGGCCTGCCGCGCCTTCTATCCCACGGTGAAGGGCATCGTTGCCAAATATCCCAAGGATGTGCGTCTCGTTATGCGCTACCTGCCGCTGCACCCCGGCTCGGCCGAGGCGATCGTGATCCTCGAAGCCGCCCGCGTCCAGGGCAAGCTCGAGCCGGTGACGGCCGCCCTGCTCGAAGCGCAGCCCGAATGGCACGACGGCAAGATGGACGGTGCCTGGGCGGCCGCCGAGAAGGCCGGCCTCAATGTCGCGAAGGCGCGCGCGATGCCGACAACCGATGCGATGGCCTGGATGGAGCAGGACATCGCCGACGCGCGTGCGGTCGGCGTCCGGGGCACGCCGACCTTCTTCGTCAATGGCGAGATGCTCGTCCAGCCGAGCCCCGAACAGGTCGAGGCCCGAGTCCAGGCCGCGGTAGCGGCAAAGGGCAAATGAGGGCCCGCACCCGTCCCGCTTCGTCCACGCGGGACGGGTGCCCACCATGCGGCGCGATACTGTCTCTCCCGCCATCGGCCTGTCGCATGGAGACGCCGGGTCACCGTCCGATCGGCAGCATCGGAGCCAATATTCACAGCGCATTCAAACATGAAGGGGGATTTTGAACGCCACGAAAAGGAGAGACTGACATGCGAAAACTGATGACGATCGCGGCCGCGATGCTCGCCTTCGCGCTCCCCGGAACAGCGCTTGCCCAGCACCATGGCGATCGCGGGGGATATAGCCGCGGACATGACGCGCCACGTGGTCATGACCGCGACTATCGTTCCTCACGCCACGGCGTGCCCAATTATGGCTATGATCGTGGCTATCGTGGCTACGATCCCTACTACCGCGGCCATGATCGCCGCTATGAACGGCGGGACCGCTACGAGCGGCGCTATCAGAAGCGCCGGATGCACCACCATCACCGCGGGCGTCACTGGCGCGGCTAGCCGCGACCGCGCGGGCCGGGCGAGAAACTACCGCTTCGCCCCATAGATTGAAATCGAGCCGGTCGGCGTCGGGATGACTCTCATCTCTTCGACCGCCTCGAAACCCGCGGCTTTAAGGATCACCGGGACGCAGCCCTTAGCGTTGGGTTCGGTATATTCGAACCCGTCGAGCAGCTGGATCTGTCGAAAAAGCATGCGCATCAGCAGCGAGCGCTGCTCGCCATAGTCGGCTATGAAAAGGGTCCCGCCCGGCCTCAGGAGCCTGAACATCTGCGCGGCAATCGCTTCCTTAACGGCCATCGGGCACTGGTGAAGGACCAGGCTCGATACGATCTTGTCGCATTGCCGGAGTGCGTCGATGCCGTCCAGCTCGTCGCCCATAGCCTCGAACCATCGAATCTCGGCATCGGCAACCTCAGCCTTGGCGCGCGCGATTTCCAGCACGGCGGGGTCGGGATCGACCGCCAGAACGATGCTCTCCGGCGCCGCCTGCTTGAGGGCGATCGCAAAGGTTCCCGTGCCGCACCCGATATCGACGATCCGCTCGCCCGGCCGCGGTTCGGCGAAGCGCAGCAAGTCGCTTCGCCATCTTTTCTCTCTGGTCATGAGGGCTATGGCGGCATCGTAGCGGTCGAGCGATCCGCTCTTGCCGAGTGCCGGGACGAAGTCTCTGTGTGCGTCTGACATGATGCGCCTCTACCAGGCGCGATCACGCACCGGCTTGAACGGAGAGGCTATGATTCGATGAAAAGGTCGCTTGCCCGGATACCGAACATCGCCTTGATCGTGCGGGCGAAATGCGCGCTGTCGCTGAACCCTGCCATGTGTGCGGCCTCGGTCGCGCTGCGGCGCATTCCCAATTCGTCGAAGGCGATAATCAACCTTCGCCAGAGCACAAAGCGCTGGAAGGGCATGCCGATCTCGGCGGCAAAGAGATGCCGGAAGCGGCCGAGCGAAAGGCGGCTCTCCTCCGCCACAGCCGCGAGACGGACAGAGCCCATGGGGATCAGGCGGTCAATCGAGGCGGCGGCGCGGGTGATGCGCGGATCGAGCGGGGGTCGGGCGCCTCGCGTGAGCCAGTTTTTCCAGAAGGACCGCTGTCCCGGCAGCGCGACATGAATCGGATCGGAGCAGATCAGCCGGTCTTTCAGATCTACCGGCGGACCGAAGACCACTGTCGGCTCGACGAACCATAATTCAGCCGTGGGCGCGGGGAGCAGCCGGTGCACGGTATCGGGTTCGATGAGCAAGCAACGCCCCGACAGGCGCGCGCCATCAGCATCGACCACGGTAAGCGGCTCGGCACAAAACACTGCCTGCGCCGCAAAATGGCGGTGCGCGGCGGCATCGCCAACCGAACCCGACCAGAGAGCATGATAGTCGCCGAGGCTAAGTCGGCCGTTCCAGTTGGACGTTTCGGGCATCGGGTCGCAATAGCAGGCCTAACTCGTGTGCGTAACGGGCGCCGGGTAAGCACTCTGGCTCGGAGGCTCTTTTCGGAAGCCGTCTTACGGCCAAGGAGGAGTGCGCCGACCCCGTGATGATTCCCCTCATCGACCGGGCGCTGTCTCGATGCGGCGATGTTGCCGACTGTTGTAACGATAGCCGATCCAGAGGATTGCAAGCGCGAGAAGCTGGAGCAACAACGGTTCGAGCGAAGGAAATATCCCCATCGCCGGGAAGCGGGGAAAATGAGCTAGCGGGGTGATGCCGAGGAGGCCGGCTTCCTGTAGCGCGCCCGCGCCCTTGCCGGCCAGGACAACCGCGAGGATAGCGATGAGCGAAGAGCTGTAAGCGAAAAATCTTCCGATCGGCAGGACCCGGCTGTAACGAAGCATGACCCATGCGATTGCTGCCAGGATCACCACTGCGGTTCCGGCTCCGGCGGCGATCGCGCTGCGGCTTCCTTGCGCGGCGAGAGCTGCGAAAAACAGGATGGTCTCAAAGACTTCCCGATAGACCACGAGGAAAGCGAGCCCGAACAGGAACCAGGCCGAGCGACGTGAAAGCGCTTTGCCCATCGCTTCGCGAATATAGCGCTGCCAGCTCTCCGCATGTGACTTTCCGTGCATCCAGATGCCGACCCAGACGAGAACGACTGCGGCGAAAAGCGAGCCAAATCCCTCTGTCAACTCGCGGTTCGCTCCGCTGATCGAGATTGCATAGGTCGCGACTGCCCAGGTTGCGCCGCCGGCTGCCAGGGCTGCGATCCAGCCGCCATGGACATAGGGTAGGACCTCAGGCCGTTCGGCCTTTCGTAAGAAAGCGATCATCGCCACGATGATCAGAAGCGCTTCGAGACCCTCGCGCAGCAAGATGGTAAGCGCCCCGACAAAGGTCGATGCGTCGCTGGCTGCATCGGGAGACAGTGCAGCTTCGGCATCGGCGAAAAGGGTTTCGACTGCGGCGGCTTTACCCGCGACCGCATCGACCGGCACACCTCGCGCGATGGACACGCGATAATCGGACATCGCGGATTCGATTTGCGCCATAAGGGCGGAATCGCGCGTCGTCAGGATCGGCTCAATCGGTTCGAAACCGTCGAGATAGGCGGACAGCGCGAGACGCTCTGCCTCGCTCCGATTTCCCTTGCGGTACGCGGCAAGGCTTTGCGCCAATTTGTCACGGGCAACCGCAAGCGTCGCGGGCGAAGCGGTTGTCAATGCTTGGGGATCTGAGCGCAAATAGGCGGTAAGCGCGTCGGCCTGCTCCGATCCCAGCCCACGACCAAGCACTTCCGGGCTGAGACTCGTGAAGGCTTGCAGGTCGGGGACCAGTTCGCGCGCCGCAGGGGTCTGGTTCCAGACACGCCGGCCGGCTGCGACGTCGCGAAAGGCAAATCCACCGGCATAGGCTGCTACCGCCCAGCGGTCGTCGGAGGGCAAATGGGCAAAACTGGGCATGGACGTGCCTTCGAGCCCCTGTCCTATCACCTGATAGAGCGCGAACAGACTGCGCTTGCGAGCGCGTCCGGCGTCGGTGAAATCGATAGGTGCCGGGTCGAGCCCCTTGGCCTGAGGTCCATTGCCATCGCCGCGCGCGCCGTGACAGCTGGCGCAATTTTCCAGATAGACTTGGGCTCCGCGCCGGGGATCTGGAGCGTTGCGCGGCGCGAGGGGCACAGGGTAGGCGGCGAGGAGGTCCGCCGCGAGTCCGCGCGCCTGGCCAGCCACCTTGCCGGGGTCCGCCTTCGATGCGATCGCCGTCTGGAGTTGTCCCGCTTCACTGACAAGGCGAGCCCGCGCCGGGGATACCGGAAGCGCTTCGATCCCCTTGCGAACGGTGGCGGAAAACTCGGTCATCTCGGCATATTCGACCGTGCTCGTCACCGCGCCATTCGAGACCGCTCCACCATAGTCGACCGCAACATAGTCCAGCAGGCGCCAGATGGTCTGGACTTCGCCGGCATCAGTGCGGGCCTGTGCCGTCGGCACGACGAGGCCGCAGATTGCAGCGAGCGCGATCAGCAGAGAGAGAAAGCGGCGGGCGGGGGGCATTGGCCCTATTGTCCGGGCACAGTCGACAGTTCGCGCAATTCGGTCCGCGCGCTGCGTAGAATCTCATAGGCCGAATGCAGGAAAAGCGTGGCAATGATGGCGGCGACTGCAAGGTCGGGCCAGGCTTGCCCGGTCCATGCGACGAGGCCGGCGGCGATGATCACCGCCACATTGGCGATCGCGTCGTTGCGGCTGAACAGCCACACCGCCCGGACATTGGCGTCGCCTTCGCGGAACCGCGAGAGGACCGCGGCCGAGGTGAGGTTGACGAGGAGGGCGGCGGCGCCGATGCCGCCCATCAGCTCGGCTTCGGGCGGAACCGCGGTCAGGGCACGCCACAGCGCGACGCCGATGACCCCTATGCCAAGCGACAGCAGGAACAGGCCTTGGGCTAAGGCGATACGCGTGCGGGCGAGCGCAGTCCAGCCTATCGCGACGAGGCCGGCCAACGTGATCGTGCCGTCGCCGATAAAGTCGAGCGAGTCGGCTTTCAGCGCCTGGCTGTTGGCGATGAACCCGCCGACGATCTCGATCGCGCCGAAGCCGAGATTGAGAATTACGACGATCCACAAGGCCCTTCGATAGGCGGGATCGCGTTCGGCCCTGACGGTGTCGCCCGTGCAGCCGCAATTGCTGTCGTTGCTCATTCCCCTGTTCTACATTCTACAGTAACTGTAGAAGCAAGCTGAAATCGAAACGAGACTGAGAGGAAGGGAGATGGCGCGCGACACGCGGCTGCCGATCGGCGGCCTGGCGAAACGCACCGGCACCAAGGTAAACACGATCCGCTTCTATGAGGATATCGGATTGCTGCCTTGCGCAGCGCGCACAGCCTCTGGCCGGCGCACCTACGGGGATGAGGATGTCGGGCGCCTCGCATTCATCCGCAATGCCCGCGGCCTCGGCTTTTCGATCGATGAAATCCGGTCGTTGACGGCGCTGGCCTTGGGGCCGGGGCAGGACTGCGCCGAAATCCGCGCAGTTGCGGCGCGTCACCTGCTCGATGTCGATGAAAAGCTGGAACGGATGGCGCGGCTCCGTGCTGAACTTGCCCGTATCGTCCAGCTCTGCGATGGCGGGCCGGTGTCGGATTGCCGGGTCATCGAGGCCATCGCCGCCGGAAATGCCTAGCCGCCGCGCTATCGGGACTGTCGGCGGCTTGCGGCTCAGCCGCAGCAACTGCCCTTGCCGCCGTCAACCTGTATTGGCGGGCAGGGTACCGTGCCATAGGAACAGAAGACACAGCAGTCTCCTGGCAGCGGCTTGAGCAGCGCGCCGCATCCCTTGCAGTCGTAGAAATACTGACACGCATCGGTGGGCATGATTTCGTCGGCGATTTGACCGCAGAGCGGACACGTCAGCGTCGATTGCAGGACCGGCGAGGGATCAAGCATAGCGATAGCCGAGCCAGAGGAGGACGGCGGCGAGGAGCAGTCCGATCAGGGTCACAAAGCGCAGCGACGCGGGCACGCACAGGCCATCGGCGCCGCAGCGCGCCGCGCGCATCTGCTGGCGCGCCAGCAGGACGCCACCGGCGACGAGCGAAATTGCGCCGAATGCGACGAACCAGAGCCGGTAGGGCGCGGCCGGGACCGCTATGCCGACGAGCCAGGCGGACCCGAGCCCCGCCGAGGCCAGCAGCATGGGGAGGGCGCAGCAGGTGGCTGCGAGAAAGCCCGATGCGATCCCGCCAAGCGCCAGCGAAATGGCCCCAAATCCTTTTGGACGCCTTGCATCTCCAGCCAAATTCAAACTCCTTGTTTCGCGGTAGCGGCAAGTCTACCATCTGTAGTGACTACAGATGCAAGCGGAATCGCAATGGCCCCCTCAAGCACCATCCCCATCGGCGAGCTTTCTCGGCTTACCGGCTGCAATATCGAGACGATCCGCTATTATGAGCGCATCGGCATTCTGCCCGCGCCGGTCCGGTACGGGCGATTTCGCCGTTATGATTCAGCTGGTGTGCGGCGCCTTGCATTTGTGCGCCGCGCGCGCGAACTGGGGTTTCCCCTCGATACGGTCCGGACTTTGCTCCTTCTTGCCGAAGGCGGCGGCCATAGCTGCGATCAGGCGCGCCATATGGCCGAGAGCCAGCTTGCCGACGTCCTCGCCAAGCGCGCCGACCTCGACCGGATGGCCGCTGTCTTGGGCGATCTTGTCGAGGCGTGCGGCGCCGGCGATGCCGGGGGCTGCCCGCTTCTGGAGGCGCTGTCCGACTAGGTTCGAGTACAGCCGTCTTCCGCCAGCGCCCCAAAGCAGCCATTGCGCGCGGCAACTAGGGCCACCGCGCGCAATGGCGGCGCGTTACGGCGCCTTGTCGAGCTTGGTGATCGTCCCGGCCTTGCCGTCCCAATTGAGCTCGAACGCGACCTTGTCGCCGACCTTGATGTCCTTCAGCAGCTCGGGTTTCGCCGCAAAACCCATCGTCATCGGCGGCCATTCGAGTTCGGCGATCGCGCCATGATCGAGCGTGACCTGGCCTTTTGCCGTATCGATCGCGGTCACGGTCGCCGTGCCCTTGCCATGCTTCGTTTCGGCCGGGGCCGCCATGGTCCCTGTGTCATCGGCCATCGCGGCCTTTTCTTCCGTCTTCGGTGCTTCGCCTTGCTTGCCGCAGGCGACAAGTCCAGCGCCGAGCGCAAGGCTGAGCGTAATCGCAGTGAGTTTATTCATGTCGTTTCTCCTTCGGGTTGGACGGGATGAGCCGCACGCCTTCGCATCAGCAGATAGGCGGCGGGAATGATAAGCATCGACAGCAGCGGCGCGGTGAGCATGCCGCCGATCATCGGCGCGGCGATGCGGCTCATCACTTCGGAGCCGGTGCCGGTCCCGACGAGGATCGGGAACAGGCCCGCGAGGATAACCGCAACGGTCATCGCCTTCGGGCGGACGCGGAGCAGCGCGCCTTCGCGAACCGCGGCCAATATGTGGCCGTCGCTGCGATCGGCGAGCGCATGCTTGAGATAGATGAGCATGACGACCCCGAACTCGGCGGCAACGCCCGCAAGCGCGATGAACCCGACCGCGCTCGCGACCGACTGGTTATAGCCAAGCAGATAGAGGAGCCAGAGCCCGCCGGTGAGCGCAAAGGGCAGGGTCGCCATGATGAGCAGCGCCTCGTCCCAGCGGCGGAAGGTCAGGTAGAGCAGCAGGAAGATGATCGCGAGCGTGACCGGCACGACGACCTTCATCCGCTCGGTCGCACGAACGAGGAACTCGAACTGCCCGGTGTAGGAAACGCTGACGCCGGGCGGCAGATCGACATCGCGCGCGATCGCCCGCTGGATGTCCTGCACGAGGCCCTGCAAATCGCGGCCGCGGCTGTCGACGTAGATCCAGGTCACCGGGCGGCCATTCTCGCTGCGCAGCATCGGCGGCCCGTCGCTGACCTTGACTCTGGCCACCGTGCCGAGCGTGATCTGCTGGCGCGACGGCGTCAGGACCGGAAGGCTCGCGAGCTCGCCGATACTGTCGCGCAGCTCGCGCGGGTAGCGGACGCTGATCGGATAGCGGGCGAGCCCCTCGACCGTCTGGCCGATCGTCTCGCCGCCGATCGCGCCCGAGACGATCGCTTGCACGTCGGCGACATTGAGGCCGTAGCGTGCTGCGGCGGCGCGATCGATGTCGACATCGATATAGCGCCCACCAGTCAGCCGCTCGGCCAGCGCCGACGCTACGCCGGGTACGGTCTTGACGACCGCTTCGATGCGCTTGGCGGTGCGATCGATCCCGGCAAGATCCGAGCCCGCGACCTTGATGCCGACCGGGCTCTTGATCCCGGTCGCAAGCATGTCGATGCGATTGCGGATCGGGGGAATCCAGAAATTGGCGAGCCCCGGAACCCGGACCCGCGCGTCGAGCTCCTCGATCAATTTCTCCTCGGTCATGCCGGGGCGCCAACGGTCCTTCGGCTTGAAGCGGATCGTCGTCTCGAACATCTCGAGCGGCGCGGGGTCGGTCGCGCTGTCGGCCCGCCCCGCCTTGCCGAACACGCTCTCGACCTCGGGCACGGTCTTGATCAGTCGGTCCGTCTGCTGGAGCAGGCTCGATGCCCTTGCGGCCGAGATGCCGGGTAGCGCCGAGGGCATGTAAAGGAGGTCGCCTTCGTGCATCTGCGGCATGAACTCGCCGCCGATCTGGGTCATCGGCCACAGGCTGGTGGCGAAGACGAGGCCGGCGATCACGAGCGCTTTTTTCGGCCGTTCGAGCACCCAGTCGAGTGCCGGGCGATAGATGCGGGTCAGCCAGCGGTTGACCGGATTACTCTGTTCGGCGGGTATCTTACCGCGGATCAGCCAGCCCATCAGCACCGGGATGAGCGTGATCGAGAGGATCGCGGCGGCCGCCATCGCATAGGTTTTGGTGAAGGCGAGCGGCGAGAAGAGCCGTCCCTCCTGGCCTTCGAGCGTGAAGATGGGGAGGAAGGAGAAGGTGATGATGAGGAGGCTGAGGAAGAGGGCGGGCCCAACCTCGGCGGCGGCGTCGGTGATGACGCGCCAGCGTTCGGCGCCTTTCAGTTCCTCGCCCGGATGATCGCGCTCCCAATGTTCGAGATGCTTATGGGCATTTTCGATCATCACCACCGCAGCGTCGACCATCGCACCGACCGCGATGGCGATGCCGCCGAGCGACAATATATTGGCGTTGAGTCCCTGCAGCCGCATCACGATGAAGGCGATGAGGATGCCGAGCGGCAGCGTCAGGATCGCGACCAGTGCCGAGCGCGCGTGCCAGAGGAAGAGCGCGCAGACGAGCCCGACGATGATGAACTCTTCGACGAGCTTCGAGGTAAGATTGTCGACCGCGCGGTCGATCAACCCCGAGCGGTCATAAGTGGTGATGATCTCGACCCCGGGCGGCAGGCTGCGCTTGAGCTCGGCGAGCTTGGTGCGCACGCCGTCGATGACTTCGCGGGCATTCTTGCCCTCGCGCATGACGATCACGCCGCCCGCGACTTCGCCCTCGCCGTTGAGTTCGGCGATGCCCCGCCTTGTGTCGGGACCGATCTGCACCGTCGCGACATCGCCGACCGTTACCGGGAGTCCGCCCGCGGCGGTGCGGATCGGGACGGCGCGGAAGTCGTCGAGCGACTCCAGATAGCCGCTCGCGCGGACGATATATTCAGCCTCAGCGAGTTCTAGGGAGCCGCCGCCGCTTTCCTGGTTGGCGCGCTTGAGGGCGTCGGCGACGTCGGTTGCAGTCACCCCGAACGCGGCGAGCTTCTGCGGATCGACGATGATCTGATACTGGCGCACCATGCCGCCGATGCTCGCGACCTCGGCGACGCCGGGAACCGATTTAAGCTCGAAGCGGAGGAACCAGTCCTGAAGACTGCGGAGTTCGGCAAGATCGTGGCGGCCGCTTTTGTCGACGAGCGCATATTCATAGATCCAGCCAACCCCGGTCGCGTCGGGACCGATGCTCGCGCGCGCGCCCTCGGGGAGACGGCTTTGCACCTGGCTCAGATATTCGAGCACGCGGCTGCGCGCCCAATAGGGATCGGTGCCGTCGTCGAACAGGACATAGACGAAGCTGTCGCCGACGAAGCTGTAGCCGCGCACCACGCGCGCGCCCGGCACCGAGAGCATCGTCGTCGTGATCGGATAGGTGACCTGGTCCTCGACGATCCGCGGTGCCTGTCCCGCATAGCTGGTGCGGACGATGACCTGGACGTCCGACAGGTCGGGCAGGGCGTCGACCGGAGTCGTGCGCACCGCGGCGATCCCGAGCAAGGTCAGGATCAGCGCCGAAGCGACGACAAGCCCGCGCGCCGCGACCGAGGCGCGAATAATGCGTGCGATCATTGCGCTGGCTCCAGCGGACGAACCGTGAGACCGGTCAGGCTCGCCTCGGAATCGAGCAGGAACTGGCCCGACGCGACGACCTTCTCGCCGGGGGCGAGCCCTCGCAATATCTCGGTCTTGCCGCCGCCTTCGCGTCCGGCGACCACTTCGGCGGGATGGTAGCGTCCGTCGCCCTTCTCGAGCATCACGATGCTGCGCGTGCCGGTGCGGATCACCGCTTCGCTTGGCACCAGCAGCGTTGGCTTGGCGTCCCCGCCGAGCGCGACGACGGCGAACATGCCGGGGCGTAGGCGACCGCCGCGGTTGGCGAGCTCGATGCGCACTGTCAGCGTCCGGCTGTCCGCCGCTGCGGTCGGCAGGATCGCGACGACCCGCCCGGTAAAAGCCTCGCCGGGAAAGGCGGTGAGGTTCGCGGTGGCAGGTTGGCCGATCTTCACCAGTCCGGCCTGCGCTTCGGGGAGCGCGGCATTGAGCCACACCGTTCCAAGTCCCGAGATTTCGGCAAGTGTCTGCCCCGAGGCGAGAGTCACGCCTGCACGGGCATTGAGCGTCTGGACCACGCCGCCGATCGGCGCGCGCACCGTCAGTCTGCCGCCGGTCCGTCCGCTCCGGTCGACCTCGGCGATCACGCCTTCGGGCATGCCCATCAGCCGCAGCCGCTGCCGCGCGGCCGCCGTGAGTTCAGGTTTGCCGAGCTTCTTGACGCTCAGATATTCGGTCTGGGCGCTGCCCCATTCAGGCAATTGCAATTCGGCGATCGGCGCACCGGCGCCGATGACATCGCCAGGCGCGAGGCGATAGACGCGTTCGACGAAGCCGCCCGAGCGCGCCTGGACGATCGCGACATCGCGCTGGTTGAAATCGATACTGCCGTTGACGTCGAAGGTTGCGGCAAGGCTCCCCATTTCGGCCGCGACCACTCTTATGCCGAGGCTCTGACGCGCCGACGGGTCAATCGACACGCCGGGCGCCGCGCCGCCACCCTCGTCGGCATATTTGGGCTCGAGCTGCATGTCCATGAAGGGCGACTTGCCGGGCTTGTCGAACTTCTGGTTCGGGAACATCGGATCATAATAGTAGAGGATCTTGCGCCCGCCGCTTGCCGTCTCGGTTGGTGCATCGCTCTTGCCGCTCTGTCCCAACCAATAACCGCCGCCGCCCGCGATCAGCACCGTGGCCAGGATTGCGACGCGCCAGCGCGCCGCTGATGTTGCATCGGTCATCGACCTGCCTCCCCATAAATATAATTGATCCGGATCGCGTCGCGCGCGACCTCGGCTTCGCGCGCCAGCGCATCGACTTCGGCCTCGGCAAGCGCGAGAGTCGACAGGAGCGCGGTCCCGAGGTCGAGCTTTCCGGCGGCGTAGCTTGCAAGATCGAGCTCGGCGCGCTTCTTCGCGAGCGGCACGAGCCGCGTACGTGCATTGGCGAGCTGCTCATGATGCATGCGGTGATCGGCGAGATCGGCGTCGAGCGCTGCCGCGATGTCGCGCTTGGCAGCCTCGCGGTCGAGCCGGGCGCGCATCGCCTCGCTGGCGCGCGCGGCGATCTTGGGGTCCTGCCGCTTTTTCGAGAAGAAGGGCAGGTCGACGGTGACCCCGACCGTGACGAGATCACCGTAATTGGGCTCGCGGCGCCCATAGGCCGCGTTGACGCTCCAGTCGGGTCGCTTGTCGGCGCGTGCGAGACCGGTCTCGGCGTCGGCGGCGAGGGCGCGGGCATCGAGTGCTCTGAGCTTTGGCAGGGCGTCGATGCCGGCGCGCAATCCTTGTTCGTCGATCGACTGCGGCGGCAAGTCGCCGAGCGTGTCGGCGGCGGGGTCGCCGGTGAAGCGGGCGAGCTGCGCGCGGGCGCGGGCGATCTCGGCGGCGAGCGCGCTGCGGCGATCGTTGATCGCGGCGCGAAGCTGATCGGGTTCGAGCGCCTGCGCCGGGCGCGCCGCACCGCTGGCAAGCCGCGCCGTCACGGTCGATTGAAGGTCCTCGAGGCCGCTATCGAGCAGGTCGAGTTCCTTCAGCTCCTTCTTGGCATAATAGAGATCGACCCAGGCGAGCGCGGTCGCGAGCCTGATGTCCTGCGCGGTGACCGCTTCGTCGGCGCGGGCGATTCCAATGTCGGCCTGCGCGCGGGTCGCGCGCGCGCGGCGTTTGGCGGGGTTCGGAAAATCCTGGCTGACGCCGATGACCTGCATCGTGAAATCGTCGCGATTGAACCGGCCCGCGTCGGGTCCGGTCACCGGGAAATCCTGGAGGACGATATTGAGTTTCGGGTCGGGCAGCCGGTCGGCGGCGATCGCCGCCGATTGGGCGGCGTCGACGCCCGCTTCGCGGCTTTGCAGTTCGGGTGCCTCCGATGCTGCTCGGCTGAGCGCCGAATCGAGCGTCATCGGCTCGGCGTGAAGAGCCGAGGGCAGCGCAAGCAAGGCTGCCGTAAAATATGGGCGCATGATGTCCCCCTGCTGTGGACTGGGCGAAAGCCTCCCCGGCGTCTGTACGCCGGGGAAGAAAGACCGTTACCCTTGCGGGGGCATCCTTTGGTCGCCGGACATATTCTTCATGCAGTCCGCCGGACTCACCTTCATCATGTCGCAGTCGCAATGCGCCATCTGTCCCGGCTTGTCCTTGACCCAGACGCGGACTCGCGAGGTGGTATTGGACTTGTTCGGCCCTGGCACCTGGCGGGTCTGCCATTCATGATGGCCGCCGGACGGTTCTTGGGCGAGGACGGGAGCGGCAAGCGTTGCTGCCGCGAGCGCGGCAACGGCAAAAAACGGTTTCATGTTGAATTCCTTGATTGAAAAGCGTGAAACCGCGCGCCGGGACGAGCCGGTGCGCGTCGGCAATTCAGGCAAGAAATAGGGGCGGGTCGGGTTCGGGGCCGAATGTTCTTCCGGCGAGGCGCCGGACAGGAAGCGGATCGAAAGAGCCGGCGACAAATGTCTTTTCGGCAAGGGGGGTAGCCGGAGAGACGACGGCGGGCGGTAGCGCGCAGCCCATCTTGGCGATGCAGTCGAGCGTGAGGCCCTTGCACGGAGCGCTCTTCTGGGATTTTTTAATCCCCATCATCTCCGCGCATTCGTCGCTCATCGCCGCCGCGAACGCCGTCTCGGCCGACGGGAGCGCGGGCGCCGAGGCGAATGCGGTCTCCTGCGCCAGAAGGCCGAGTAAGGCTCCGACAAGAAGTAGAAAGGTGAGCCAGCGTTTCACGGTCGAAGCATGATCCTTGTCAAACTTGGCGTCAATCTAAACCGGGGTGGAGATCCCGCTCACTTGTTCGCCGACTGTCCCGTCGTGGTTACGCCGGACCCGTTAAGAATGGCCCATTGTCATGGCGGCGGGCGCGACCAGCATCCACAGCGCCATGGCGATCATCATCAGATTTTCGGTCAGTGAGATGAAACCCAGCGGCACATTGCTGTCGCCGCCGACGCAGGCGCATTTGAGTTCGCGCTTGTCGATATACACCGCCTTGAACACCGACACGGCGCCGATGATCCCGATGAACAGCGCCACCGGAATCGATATCCAGTTCAGCGCGCCAGAAATCATCAGGATGCCGGCAAGACCCTCCGCAAAGGGATAGATGGTAGCATAGGGTACCCAGCGTTTGGCGAGCAAGTCATAGTTCAGGAACATGCTCGAGAAGCTCTCGATGTCGCGGAGCTTGAGGAAGGCAAGCAACGCCATGCTGAACCCGATAAACCATTCGGCGGCACGGATTGTGAAGGGCGTGCCCGACACCGCTTGGCTGGCGGCCAGCGCCATCAGCGCGGTGATAGAGAAGAGCGCGATGACGGGCTTATAGGTAAGCGCCTTAGGATCGCGGACTTTCAGACCGAGATGGCGCCTCAGATCGTCAAGACCGCCGATCCGCTCGCCTTCGATGAAGGTCTGCGGCGTCGTCGCGACGCCATGTTTCGCCTTGAATGCGTCGGTTTCCTCGCGGGTCGTCAGCCAGACATCCTCGACGTCATAGCCGCGGCTGCGCAACAGATGCAGCGCCTTCAGGCCATAGGGGCAGATATGCTGCTCCATCACCATGCGATAGATGGTCGCCCGCGGCTTGCCCGAAACCGCCGCACCAGTGTGCGCTGGCGCGCTTTCGTTCGCGCGCTGAACCTGCATATTCATCGATTCGCCTTTCTTGATTCCCGATCGCTTCCCGCTATATAGGCTCCGTACCATAGTACGGAGTCAAGGCCTTGCGTGACATGACCATCGGCCAGCTTGCCCGGCAGGGCGGCGTCAATGTCGAGACGATCCGCTATTACCAACGCCGCGGCCTGTTGCCCGTTCCGCCTCAGTCGGCCAGCGCCCCGTCGGAAGGCCGAGTCCGGCGTTACGACGAGGCGGTTCTGCGCCGTCTGCGCTTCATCAAATCGGCACAAGCAGCGGGATTTACGCTCACCGAGATCGCCGAACTGCTCGAACTCGACGCGTCGAGCGATCGCGCGCGAGCGCGCGAACTGGCCGATGCGCGCATCGCGGCGATCGAAAAGACGATCGCCGAACTCGATGCGGCGCGGCGCGCGCTCATGGGCCTGTCGCGCCAATGCGCTGCCGCCGACACGCTCCACTGCCCGATCATAGCGGCGTTCGAGCAGGTCTAGCCCGACTGGCCTTGGCGGCGGATGGTGCTGACGGCCGGTCTCACCTCCCAACTGGTGTCAATCGGTCGCAAATGGTTCCAGCATCCCGGCTACAAGCGATGGGATGGTAATTCCGGCTGCGACATCGAGCAGAAGGCTAGCGCGGATCGCAGCCGCAGGTCTCGCCGCTGCCGCGTCCGGAGTTGCGACGGCCGTCCGAAGTGCCTGGGTCAGGCGCCATCGAATCTCCGCGGCTAGGACCGGCATCAGAGCGAACAAATAGGCTTCCACGGGGAAGACCTGACCATAGGGTCAAGCGAGCGATTGCGTCACGTGCACGGCGCCGACCAAGGCTCCGACGAGGGGCAGAAGCGAAAAGCGCCGCTTCTGGATGAAGGTAGGAGCCTTTGGGCGTTCCGGATCAACTTCATCCTGGCGATCTGAACAAATCGGGGAGCCCAATTCCAATGGTTTTACGTCGCCCGAACCATTTTTGAGGGATGAGTCGTTCTGGTGCGTAATCAATGTCAGTAGGGGATGTTGGGTGCTTGAACTCGGAAGCCGTAAGCAGCGGTTTCCGGGCATGCATGTTTTTGTCCTCGACTTCCCCGAAACTCATTTGGGCTGCGCGAAAGGGCAGTTCTTCGAAACAGGGGAAGCATAATGAACAAATTATACTGTTATTCGTCGACGAAGCGCGCAATGCAGCGAAGCTCGATGGCGGCGATTGCGGTGGCGGTCGCGTTTCCCGCGCAGGCTCAGGAAGCCCAGTCGGACGGCCTCGCCGAGATCATCGTAACGGCGGAGAAGCGCGAGGAAAATCTGCAGTCCGTTCCCGTCTCGGTGACAGCGATGACCGGCGAGGCGCTTACGGCAACGGGCATATCAAACGTCGAAGACCTCCAATTTTTTGTGCCGGGCGTGTCGATCACCAACGATTCCATGGCGATCATCAATATTCGTGGAATTGGCACCTCGGCGTTCGGCGTTGCGACCGACCCCAGCACGACAGTCCATTATGACGGCGTCTACATCTCGCGCCCGACCACAAGCTATCAGGATTTGTTCGACGTCGAACGCATCGAGGTGCTGCGCGGACCGCAAGGCGTTCTCTTCGGTCGCAACTCCGCCGGCGGCACACTCAACATCATTTCCAAAATGCCTACGGAGGATTTGACTGGCGCGCTGGGGCTCACCGTCGGAAATTACGAGAAGCGCTCGCTGAGCGGCACGATTTCTGGACCGCTTGGAGCGGGCGTCCGAGGCCGCCTCACCTTGCTTGCCAACCAGCGCGACGGCATCTACCGCGACGTCGTCTCGGGACGGCGATACCAAAACGAAGATAATCTCGCTGGACGACTGACGCTTGCGATTGACGCGAGCGACCGTCTTGAGATCGTGTTGCGGGCGGATGCCAGCCGTGATCGCGAGACCGGCGCGCGGTCTGTTCGGCCCTTTTATCCGCAAGGCTTCGTCGATGCGGGGGCGACGATCCCGGCCAATGACAAAGAGGCCGCACTCGACCGCCTGCCGCGTTACGATGTCGATGCCTGGGGCGTGTCCTCGACCATGAACTGGGACGGCGGCCCGGTCACGCTCCGCTCGATTACGGCGCTGCGCAAGAGCAAGGTCGTCCAGGCGCTCGACGTTGACTCGACTGACCTCTTCCTCCGCGATATCGAATTTTACGAACGTTCCCGCAGTTTCACGCAAGAGTTCCAACTTCTCAACAACGATGCGGACAAGCTGCGCTGGATCGTCGGAGCATTCTATCTGAATGAAAAGGGCAACGACGAAATACGGATCATCGAACCGGGTCGTCGGCTCGCGATCCCGGAAAACAATACGACGAATGCATTCGCGCTCTTCGGACAAGCAAGCTACGAACTCATCGACCGCCTGCGATTGACCGGAGGGCTTCGATACTCATACGAAAAAAAGGATTTCGGATATCGTGTCCTGCTGAACGGAAATCAGGTCGATGCCGGTCAGCCCAAATCATCCTGGACCGCCTGGACTCCGAAAATTGGGATCGATTACGACCTTGCCGATGACGTCATGGCTTATGCGTCGGCAACCCGCGGGTTCAAATCGGGTGGATTCCAGCTGGGAGACGGGCGGCCTTTCCTCCCGGAGTATGTCTGGAGCTACGAAGTCGGCCTGAAGTCGACGCTCCTCGATCGCCGGCTTCGAGCTAATTTTTCCGCCTTCTATTATGATTACACCAATCTTCAGGTGGTCGAGTATAATAATGGCGTTGCCAGTACCACCAACGCCGGCAAGGCGACGATCAAGGGCGTTGAAGCGGAACTGATGGCACGGCCGTTCGATCGC
This sequence comes from Sphingopyxis sp. NJF-3, assembly GCF_053514865.1. Taxonomy (NCBI): domain Bacteria; kingdom Pseudomonadati; phylum Pseudomonadota; class Alphaproteobacteria; order Sphingomonadales; family Sphingopyxidaceae; genus Sphingopyxis; species Sphingopyxis sp. NJF-3. Next base: position 3,250,663 of record NZ_CM130726.1, on the reverse strand, counting down.
CTGACGCTTACATCCACGATCGCTTATCTCGATGCGCGCTACGATGTCTATTTTGACGACGTCGGCGCAAGCCTCAAGGGCAAGCGGCTGCCGAACGCGCCGAAGTGGAACATCACTTTCGGCGGAGAATATAAGGCCTCCCTGGGCGGCGGAATGCTGACATTACGGACCGATATCTCCTGGCGCGACAGCGTCTTTTTCAAGCCCAGCAACAATCCGCTTTTTTCCGGAAACGCCACGACCCTTATAAATGGGCGTGTCACATGGCAGCCGGCGAGCGAAGCGTGGGAAATTGCGCTTTATGGCCGAAATCTCACCAACGAGCGCTATGTGAGCTATAGTACGATCGGGACGGACGCGACGGGTGTCTCGAACCCTACTCTTCCGCTCTACATCTACGGCGAGCCGCGCCAGTATGGACTGCAGCTGCGCTACTTTTTCTGAGGTTCCTCGTCCTGCGAGGTCCCCCGGCGACTCCCCTACGGTCGTCGGTCCCCCTGGGCGCTTGCGCCCGGGGGGAATACTTCCTCTGAACGCAGGACATGATATGTCCCTGTTCTCACCGGCGCCGTTACTTGAACGGCCCTGCTGATGGCACGATGAGCCGGGCAGTAAGATGGCACGAACAGATACGGGCTAGTCCCATCCTGAACGTCGGTAGCGCGCGCGATTTCGATGCCCGGCTTTCCCTGTGACGCCGCGAGGATGCAAAGACCAACTGCTTTCGGAGGCCTACGCGTCGTCGGCTGCCTCACGGCAATGGATGGGAGATCGCCTTGATCGCCTTCAGGCCCGTACCGAAGCGGGCAATGGCGACCCTGTTCTGTTCGAGCTCGGCGTAGGGCAGGTAGGAAATGTCGAGATCACCGATCCGGCTGAAAGCCGGGCGTCGGAGCTGAGCGCGGACATCGGCTTCTCGCGCATCGGGTGCAACCAGGAAAAGTGGCGTCGACAAATGAAGATTCTCGCTGCTCAGCGCGAGATCAAGCATGCGGACAATTCCGGAATAAATGGATGTCGAATGCTCCACTTCGAATGCCGCCGCGACCGTAGCCGTCGATTGCTCGAGCCATAAGATGTCGATCAGTCTTATGGCATCGCTTCCTTGAGCGGTTGCGATGGCATGCGGCAAGCTATCGAGGCATCGAGACCCGAGCGGCACACCCTCATGAAGGCGCCCCCGGTCATTTGCCGCTACCCAGACGTCATATCCAAGTGCAAGCCCGAGGTCCCGAAGCCAGGATTGGACTTCGCTATGCGTCCGGTCGGTCTCTTTCTGATTTGCAAGCCCCTTATCGAACTTGTCGGACTGTGAGCGCGTTTCATTCAGCAAGGCCATCCAATCGCGCGCATTTTCGCTCGAACCGCTGAGCGGTGGGGCTGGAAACCGTCCCGATCCGATATCGAACAGCAGCCCTCCTATCGCCCCCAAATCGTTGGAAAGAAGATCCCGGTAGCGATCGTTGAGATCCAGAATGCCCGCGCGCATCGCGAGAAAATGCTCCCAACTGCCAAGCTTCACATTCGCACCCGTTAGCGCGTTGTAGCCCTTTACGATTGCCGTATTGAACGGAGGCACAAGAGTGGGATGCAGAAAATAGAGAATGTTGGCCACCGCAGGACCCAACCCCTTGATCTTCTGTCTATCGATTGCGAGGATCCCGGCGACGACCTCCTCGGCGGTATCGCAACAGGAGCAATGGTGAAGAAGTCTGCCAAAAGCTCGTTGATTGTCGGCGTTCTCGTAGATGTCCGGGATTCGGAGTTTGGGCTTCCACAAGAAAGCATGATCCGCACCTTTGAAAATCTGTCGTTGCTCGGCGATTGAATGAACAATGATCTCCAATGACGAGCCCCGATATGCCGCTCCGAAGGTGCCGGCCTCAATTTCGGCGACGACCTGCGAGATGCCTCTTCTGATCGACCGAAAATTCTTCAGTCGCTCCTCCCACAGGAACCAGCTTTGATAGGTCGAGCCGGAATCGCCGCGCCAGCGCTCGATCAGTTCGCGAACAAGGTCGCGCTTCATGTTTATAGCCCCCGCTTGATCCATTCCGAATTGCTGTTTTCCACCTGCGGCTTGCCGGCCAAGACAGTTCGCTCGATTCGGCCCTTAGCGAAAGGCGAAACCTTCCGTCCCACCGGCAAGGTGGGCGGGAATGGAAGGTCGAAACGAGCCCGTTCACGCCCGGCGCTGCATAATTGTCGACGACCTCAGTGCCCTGCGTGTTCGCCCGCTCCGCTTGGTTTCTGACTCGCGCCTTCCGCCTCTGTCATGCCCTTCATCATCGCGTCATGGTCCATTGGCGCATTCTGCGTAATAGCCTGATATTGTGCCGGCGACAGGCCAGGGAGTTTTCGGACAAACGCGACCATATCCCAGATGAGACGATCATCATGCGTTTTCCCCCAGGCCGGCATGGCGGTCATCTTGATGCCATGCTTGATGATCCAGAATTGCTCCGCAGCCGAACGTTCCGAACCTTTGAACAAGACGGGCGCTTGCGGATACAGCCCTTGACTCATTTCGGTCTTTTCCATCCCGGGCGCGAGATGGCAGCCGCTGCACATCTCGGTATAGAGACCTGCGCCCGACGCGATCCGCGCCGGAGCCGCCAAATCTGCCGGCACCGCGATCGATCCGGATCGCGCTGCGATGGACTTCTCCCTGAATGTTTCGATGACGCTGTAAGTCAGCCGGTTATGGGGGGCATCGGCCGCTATATTATATAGGCCGAGATAGACGGTGATCGCACCCGCGCCCGCTATCAGGGCCACCGCCAGCAGCGTGAACGTCACGCTCGGCATATGCTTTCGGAAATCGAAAGTTCGAAATCGCTCCATTATCTATCTCCCGCATAACAGGCCTTGAGCTTTGCAGCCGAACGCAATGCGGCGGCTGTTCAACAGATGATACGCACCCCAACAGCTTTGCCCTTGTCACAGACGAGGCAGGCGTTTCCGTACTTGCCGCGACGAGCCATTTCAGGGTGCCCACACCCGCTCGGGCTCATGCGTCCTGCTAGGTGTGGGTTCGGAGAGATCGTGAGGACTAGCCCCTTTTTTGCCCGCTCAGCTGCCACCCGCCGGTCGCACCTTCGGCTTGCGTGAGGAGCTGTGGAGATTGAAGATCTGCCACTTTCCGTTGTCCTGTTTGAGGACACTCGTAGCGACGCCATCCCGTTCGATGGTCTCGCCGCTCGCGAGCACAATCGAGAAGCTGTAGGTCTCGGTTGCGATCGCGATATTTCCTTCGCCGCGAACCGAAATCTTGTAATTGCGGAAGGTGAAGGATTTGAATTCCTTGAGTTCGGGACCCAGGTGATGGTCGCGATAGTGGGCGAAATTCCCTTCAACGCCGCCGGATTCGAATATCTGGGCGTCTGGCGAAAAGAGGGCCTCGACGCCGGTCAGGTCCAGTTTCTCCATCGCCGATTTATACTGCGCGAGCGCTGCCGCCGCGCCCTGAAAATCCGCAGGCTCGGTCGCCTGAGCCGGGACGGCCACCAGCATGGCCAATGCGATTGCTGTAATCGTCAGTCGTCTCATATCATTTCCCCTTGTTGTGCCGACACTTCACGAGTGCCTCCCGTGGTTTCGATCAGATTCTGGCAAAGCGCAGCCGCAAAGAATTGGCAATGACGCTGACGGACGAGAGTGCCATTGCAGCGGCGGCAATGACCGGCGAGAGCAATAGTCCGAAAATCGGATAGAGCACGCCCGCAGCGACGGGAATCCCGGCGACATTATAGGCGAAAGCGAAGAAGAGATTCTGACGGATGTTCGCCATCGTCGCATGGCTGAGATGCCGCGCCCGCACGATGCCCAGAAGGTCGCCGCGCAGTAGCGTCACACCCGCGCTTTCGATGGCGACATCGGTTCCCGAGCCCATCGCGATGCCGACGTCGGCGGCGGCGAGCGCGGGGGCGTCGTTGACCCCGTCGCCGGCCATGGCGACGATCCGGCCCTCTTCGCGCAGCCGCTGCACGACCGCGCTCTTCTGGTCGGGGAGGACATCGGCCTCGACGTCGTCGATGCCGAGGCGCCGCGCGATCGCCTCGGCGGTGACGCGATTGTCGCCGGTGAGCATGATGACCTTGATTCCGGCTTCGCGCAGCGCAGCGAGCGCGTCGCCCGTCGTTTCCTTGACGGGGTCGGCGATGGCGATGACCCCGGCCGCCTTGCCATTGACCGCGATGTAAATCGCCGTCGCGCCGTCTGTGCGAAGGCGGTCGGCTGCCTCGGTGAGCGCGCCCAGATCGACGTCATATTCTTCAAGAAAGCTCGCATTGCCGAGGACTATCGCCTTGTCGTCGACGACCCCGACGATACCCTTGCCGACCGGCTGGTCGACCCCCGATGGCTCGACCAGCGCGAGGCCCCGGTCCTCGGCGGCCTTGACGATCGCGGCCGCCAATGGATGTTCGCTGCTGCGCTCGAGGCTCGCGGCAATCCGGAGCAGATCCTGCTCCTCGAAGCCGCCGGCGACTTCGATGGCGACGACCGAGGGTCTGCCTTCGGTCAGCGTCCCGGTCTTATCGACGACGAGCGTGTCGACCTTCTCCATCCGCTCAAGCGCCTCGGCATTTTTGATCAGCACGCCGGCTTCGGCGCCGCGCCCCACGCCGACCATGATTGACATTGGCGTCGCGAGGCCGAGCGCGCAGGGACAGGCGATGATGAGCACCGAGACGGCGGCGATAAGGCCATAGGCCATGGCGGGCGCGGGCCCCAGAAGCGACCAAACAACGAAAGCGACAATGGCGACGACGATGACGCCGGGCACGAACCAGCCCGAAACGGTATCGGCGAGACGCTGGATCGGCGCCCGGCTGCGCTGCGCGTCGGCGACCATTTGTACGATCCGCGCGAGCATCGTGTCGCGCCCGACCTTCTCGCTGCGCATGAGCAGGCCGCCCGTCTGGTTGATCGTTCCGCCGATCAGCGCCGCGCCGGCCGCCTTGGTCACCGGCATCGATTCGCCCGTGACCATCGATTCGTCGACCGTGCCGCGGCCTTCTACGACGATGCCATCGACGGGGACTTTTTCGCCCGGACGGATGCGCAGCATGTCGCCGACCGCGACTTCCTCGAGCGCTACCTCCTCGTCGCTTCCATCGCTGCGGACGCGCCGGGCGAGCTTCGGTGTCAGGTCAAGGAGCGCGCGGATCGCGCCGCTCGTCGTCTCGCGGGCCCTGAGTTCGAGCACCTGCCCGAGTAGCACCAGCACCGTGATGACCGCGGCGGCCTCGAAATAGACCGCGACCGAGCCATCGGCGGCGCGGAAGGCTGCCGGGAAGATTTGCGGGAGAATCGCCGCGATCATGCTGTAGCCCCAGGCAACGCCCGTCCCCATCGCAATGAGGGTGAACATGTTGAGGCTCTTGTTGCGGATCGAGAGCCAGGCGCGCTCGAAGAAGGGCCAGCCCGCCCATAGAACGACGGGGGTCGCGAGCAGCATCTGGACCCAGTTGTTCGTCTGGCGGCCGACATATTGGTGGAGGCCTGTCAGATGGCCGCCCATTTCGAGCGCAACCACCGGGAGTGCGAGAAGGAGCCCGATCCAGAAGCGCCGCCGCATATCGCGATATTCTTCGCTGGGGCCGCCCGATGCTGTCGGCATGACGGGCTCGAGTGCCATGCCGCAGATCGGGCAGCTTCCGGGGCCGGCGCGCTGGATCTCGGGATGCATCGGGCAGGTCCAGATGGCGCCTTCGGGTGCATCGGCTGCGGCCGGCTCGCGTTTTGCGGCATAAAGATCGGGATCGGCCTCGAATTTGGCGAGGCAGCCTGCGCTGCAGAAATAGTGATGCTTGCCGCTATGCGTCGCGATATGAGGTGTGGTGGCCGGATCGACCATCATGCCGCAGACCGGATCAGTCGTGCTCCCGCTGCCTTTTTCTGCGCCCTGATGATCGTGCATCGCCGCCGCTCCCGTATGTGTCGGATGCCCGCCTCGCGGCGGGGCGGTCCAAACGCCACCGGTCGAGTTCGCCGTTGGCGTCGTTCCTGGCGGTTCCAGAATGGAGCCGCTTCTATCGATACGCAAGAAGAGCGGTTATCCCTTGGATTTTCTTTGCCCCGTGCCGTCAGGTCCCGGGCTTTCGGGCCTCGATGATCCCGATCGCACCGGTTGGCGTGCGGAACGTCTCAAGCTCGCGAACATCGCAAAAGCCTGCCTCTCTCATCAGCACCGGGAGCAATCCATCGGCGTTGGGCTGGGTGTCCTGGACGCCGTCGAGCTGCTGGATCGTGAGGCGGAACAACAACCGCATGAGGCGGCTGCGCTGTTCCCCATAGTCGGCAACATAGAGTTTGCCGCCCGGCGCGAGCACCTGCCGGGCCTCGCGTAGCAGACGTGCCTTTTCCTCAAGCCCGACCTGATGAAGGACGAGGCAGATCGCAATCTTGGCAGGCGGGGGCCAGTCATCGATCGCCGAAGCCGCGAAAAAGCCAACTCGAAACTCCGGCGGTGGAACAATCTGCGCGGTCTTCGTTCGGGCAATTCGCGTCGCTGCCTCGTCGGGGTCGAAACCAAGATAGCGGACGTCCCGGCTATGGCGAGCGATCGCCAGCGCAAGATTTCCCGTACCCGAGCCGATATCGAGAATGACGTCACCCTCGCCGAGCGCCATATGGCGAACGAGACGGTCGCGCCACACGCGCTCGCGCGTTGTCACCGCGACGCCGAAATCATAAAAGGGCGTCAGGAAGTGATATCCTGCCGCTGGCGTGTAGGATCTTGCTACGGGTTTCGGGTCGGGCATGGCCGTCTCCTTTCGACGCTTTGGCTTGCCGCCGGATTGCGGCCGCAATCGCCGGTCTCGACGAGACGCTTAAGGGCAAACAGGCGCGGCAGTCTTGAATGTTTCGCCGGGGCGACGCGGTGCGAGGCGCATCCGGCTCAGGGCACGATTTCGAACGCGAAGGCACTAAGGCCGGCCGAAGGCGTCACGCCTAGCCATTGAGCGCAGCGGCGCGTGAAGTGCGACTGATCGGCGAAGCCTCCCGCCGCCGCGGCGTCGGCAAGACCTCCGCCGCCGACCAGCGTCCGCACGGCGCGTTGAAGCTGGAGCCATTGCAGCAATTTGGCCGGAGGCACGCCGAAGTCGCGGCTGACGATTTCGCGGAGGCGCGAGGGCGAAAGGCAGGCGACGTCGGCCAAGGCGCGCGCGGTCGACAAATCGTCAGGGGCCGCGAGCACTTCGGACAGGCGGGCATCCACCGGACGCGCCTGCGAGCGGTCGAGATAGTCGGACGCCCAGCGCTTCGCGTCCGCGCCGCTTGCGATGTCACCTAGTCCGGCTGTCTCTATCGGCGTCAACAGGACAGGCGCCGATCCGGCGGACAGCCGGGTGCCGGCACGAAAAAGCGGGTCGAGATAAAATGACCGCACGAGGGCGCCCGGCGGCCCGAGGCGGTGCCGGACATGCGACGCTATCGCAATGGCGTGTCCGGCGGGAACTATCAGGTCGGCATCACCGGAAATTTCGAGGTCGCGTTCGATGGCGAGGCTGATCTGGTGCGCCACATGGTTATGGGGACGGCTGCTCCCGATGCGCGCGTCAATGAGCGCCCAGCCGGTCCCGAGCATGATCGAACCCGACCAAGAGGCGGTGCTTGGGGTCAAACCGGATCGGCGGTGACGAAGGGTTCGAGCGTACCGAACCAGGCAACCAGCGCGAGTATGGCGAGCGCGGCCGACGCTTCGATGATGAGGCTTCTGCGCATGGCTGCAATCGCGAGGTCGGGGTCGGCGTCGACATTGTCGGTATCGGTCCCCGGGACGGCGGCCGCGAGCGCCGGGGTCAGCCGCCAGCGGTTCGCCGCCGCGAGCGCCAGCATCAGTCCGAACAGCGCAAGCTTGGCGAGAAGCAATTGTCCATAGGGCGAGCCGAGGGAACGGCCGAGATTCTCGGCGCCGACGATCATCTGGCTGTTGACGAGGCCGGTGGCGGCGATGACGAGGACGCAGATCGTACCGACGCGCGAGAATTGATCGAGGCTCCGCGCCGCAATTTGGAGTCCGCCCGGCCATTCGCGGACACGACGTGGTGAGATCAGGATCAGGAAGGCGCCGATCGCGCCGATCCAGACCGCCGCTGCAATCAGGTGCAAGATGTCGCTGATCCGGTGCACGGTGCCTGCGGCGCCTTCGGTCGCGCCGGCGTGGCCGGACCAGACCAGACTCGCGACGGCCACCGAGCCCGCGGCCGCGAGTACGGCGGCCGAAGTTGTCGGCCAGCGGACCATCCAGATCGCGACTCCCAGCGCGAGCAGCAGCGCTGCGCTCCGGTAGACCCAGGCTGTGCCGACCTCGGTCTCGCGAACAAGGTCCCAAAAAGGCTGGAGTTCCAGGGAGAGGAGCCCCACACCCTGCATCGAAGCCGCGAGCACGCCCATCCCCAAGATGGAGAGAAGCAGTCCGGCGGCGCAGAGCCATCGCTCTGCGCGCCAGATCGAGGCCATCATCGACTGCGGCGCAAGGCGTTCGCTCCGTGTCAGCGCAAAAAGCGGGAACGCAGCAAGGCCGGCGATGAGCATCAGGTCCGCATAAAGTGCGAACCTGATGCCGATCAGAACGGGGTCCCCCACCGTCTTTTACTTTACGGTGAAGCTGAATTCGCTGCCCATGCGGTGGGTATCAGCGCCCGCCGCCGACCATGTGACCTTGTAGGTTCCGGCTGTCAGCGGCCGCTTGAGCATCAGCATCGCCGACTTGCCCTCTTTGCCCATCATCGACGAGTAAGGCACCTTCATCGGGGCATGATTGGCCATGCCGGGCATGCCGGTCATGACCAGCTCGATCTTGAGGGTCGAGGCGACGATCTTTTCGTTGAACTGAAGATTGACCGACGTGACCTTCGAAACGGTCGAATTGGCGGCGGGCGTCGAGCTGACGAGCTTGGTGTGCGCGCTTGCCGTGGCCGGCATGAGAAGCAGAGCGAAAGCCGCCGCTGCAGAGGGGAGAAGAGACTTGAACATGAACACCTCCAAATGCGTGTCTGTCCTGCTAATACGCAGGATATCGGCATGGCCCTCAAATATTCCGGAATAATATTCTGGTGTGAGGGGTGAGGCGCTTCGGCGCGTATGTACAATGATGGAAAGGTTTGAAGAGACGATCGATGGATAAGGAGCTTCGCATTTTGAACAGGATCGATCTGCCCGCAGCGCTCGATGCGCTCGATGATCGCATCATGGGCGCATTGGCGATCCGCCGGCGCGAAGCGGTAGCGATGCGCCGCCTGATGGCGCTCGCGGCCTTTGTCTCGCTCGGCGGCGGTGTCTTTGCGGGGAGTGCGATTTCCCAGCCGGCGGTCGCGGCAAGCCCCCTGACCCCATTCGGCCCGCCTAGCGCATTGGTGCCTTCCACCTTGCTGGATGTACAGTAGCGATGCCGTCGCGCCGTCTTCTTCTCTTGGGGCTCATTGCCTTCGCCGCGGCGATTGCCGGCGTGTTCATCGGCCGTCTGGTAGCCGATGCGCCCAAAGCCAGCGAAACCGAACTTCATGCGCTTCTCCACGGCCAACTCGACCTGACCCCGGAGCAGGAAAAGAAACTCGAGCGGATCGAAGCCGACTTCGCCGGTCGCCGCCAGGCGCTCGAACTCGAGATGCGCGCCGCCAATGTCCGGCTCGCGCAGGCGATCGAAGCCGAGCATGGCTATGGACCGCGCGTCACCGAGGCGATCGACGAGACGCATGAGGTGATGGGGACATTGCAGAAGGAAACGCTCCAGCATCTCTTCGCGATGCGCGGGGTTCTCAACCCCGATCAAGCGGAAATGTTCGACAAAAGCGTGGTCAAGGCGCTGACCGCCGATGCGCGGTGAGCGCCGACCTATCGCAATGTAGCGACCAGGATCTGGCGGCCTTTGCGCGCGCGCACCGCGAAGACGCCTATCGCGAGTTGCTGCGCCGTTACAAAACGGGCGTCTACCGGCTCATCGTAAAGCAGATCGGCGATGCCGACGAGGCGATGGATTTGACGCAGGAGACGTTCGTCTCCGGCTTTTCGGCGCTCGATCGCTATGATGGCGAACGCCCCTTCCGCACATGGATCGCCCGTATCGCGCTCAACAAATGTCGCGACTGGGCACGACGGCGAAAGGTGCGCGCCTTTTTCTCCCGCGCGCTCCCGCTCGAAAATGCGCATCACGTAGCAAGCGATGGTCCTGGGCCCGATTCCGCGGCGACCGACAGGCGAGAGCTCGCCAGGGTTCGCGGGGCGATCGATCAGCTGCCGCAGAATTTGCGCGAAGTGTTGCTCCTCCGCGGTGTCGACGAGGTCAGCCAGGCCGAAACAGCGGTCATTTTGCGGGTCAGCGAGAAAACAGTCGAAACGCGCCTCTATCGAGCGCGGACCAGGCTCCGGGAATTGCTCGCGGGAACATCTGCGAGCGCCGAGGGTTGAGGGTTCGACCGCTCGTTCAGGCGGCATCTCCTCATCGTCCGGCATTTTTATTGAGGGGCAGGCGTGCCGCCTGCGTATAGCTTTAGGAACAGTCAGTAACGGTCGGAAAGAATATGCAGATGGAAAGGCGTCGGTTCGTCAGTGGAGCTTTGGGTGGAGGGGCTGCTGCGGCGATGGCCGCATGGTTCCCGGCCTGGGCCCAGCCGGTGTCGTCCGGCATCACCGCGCCGCTTCCGACCGTATCCGGCAATGACATAACGCTGCGCATCGCGCGCCAGACGATGCGCATCGACGGCAAGGTCAGTCGCGCGATCGGGATCAACGGCACCGTGCCCGCGCCGCTCGTCCGGCTGAAGGAGGGACAAAACGCGCGCCTCACCGTCGTCAACGATCTCGACGAGGACAGCTCGATTCACTGGCACGGCCTGATCCTGCCGTTCCAGATGGACGGCGTGCCCGGCGTCAGCTTCCCCGGGATCAAGCCGCGCTCGAAGTTTGTCTATGAATTCCCGGTCGTTCAATCGGGGACCTATTGGTATCACAGCCATTCGGGGCTTCAGGAACAGCTCGGCCATTATGGCCCGATCGTCATCGATCCCGCGGGCGCCGACCCGATCGGCTACGACCGCGAGCATGTCGTCGTCCTGTCCGACCACAGTCAATTGTCGCCCGAGGCGATCTTCCGCAAGCTCAAGGTCAATCCCGGCCATTTCAACATGCAGCGCCAGACGCTGGCGGGCCTGCTTGCCGGCAAGGATCAACCGCTCAAGGAGCGGATCGATTGGGGCAAGATGCGGATGGACCCGACCGACGTCGCCGACGTCAATGGTTCGACCTACACCTTCCTCGTCAACGGCCATGGTCCGCGCGACAACTGGACCGCGCTCTTCAGCCCCGGCGAGCGGGTACGCCTGCGCATCGTCAATGCGTCGGCGATGACGATCTTCAACGTCCGTATCCCGGGCCTCAGGATGACCGTCGTCCAGGCTGATGGGCTCAATGTCGTGCCGACCGAAATCGACGAGTTCCAGATCGCGGTCGCCGAAACCTATGACGTCATCGTGACCCCGGTCGAGGACCGTGCTTATACGCTCGTTGCCGAGGCCAATGACCGCTCGGGCATGGGACGCGCGACGCTCGCACCGCGCGCTGGCATGGTCGCCGAGGTGCCGCCGCTCCGCGAACGGCCGCTCGCGACCATGAAGGACATGGGCATGGGCGACATGTCGGGCGGCGCGATGGCGGGTATGGACCATTCGGGCGGCGATATGGGCGCCATGCCCATGCCGGCGAGCGACCCTTCTTGTCCTCCCGAACATGCCAAGATGGGCCATTGTACGCCAGCGGGGGAAAGCGGCGCGATGGCGGGCATGGATCATGGATCTGGCGGAGGCATGCAGCACAGCATGCGCGACTTCAGTGTCGCGCCGCAGGTCAAGCGCGATCCCAGCGTTCAGACGATCTCGCCGATGCCGATGGATCGCATGGGCGAGCCGGGGCAGGGACTGGAGAATGTCGGGCACAAGGTGCTGACCTACCATGACCTTGTCGCGCTCGAGCGCAACCCCGATACCCGCGCCGCCTCGCGCTCGCTCGACATCCATCTGACCGGCAATATGGAACGCTTCATGTGGTCGTTCGACGGCATCAAGATGTCCGACTATCACGAGCCCATCCCCTTCATCGAGGGAGAGCGCGTGCGGATCAACCTCATCAACGATTCGATGATGAGCCACCCCATCCACCTCCACGGCCATTTTTTCGAACTGGTGACGGGCAAGGGCGACCGGTCGCCGCGCAAGCATACGGTGCTTGTCCAGCCGGGCGGCATCGCGAGCTTCGATTTCACCGCCGACGCGCTCGGCGACTGGGCGTTCCATTGCCACCTTCTCTATCACATGCACGCGGGGATGATGCGCGTCGTCAGCGTCCGTCCGAAGGGAGACGGCGAATGACCCGGGTCGCGCTTCTCCTCGCGGGTATCGCCCCGCTGGCCTTTGCTGTGCCCGCCGCGGCGCAGTCGATGGATCATTCGATGCATGGTGCGGCGCCCGCGCCGACACCCGCTCCCTCGCCAACGCCAGCACCCGTAGCGCAGTCCGCGCCCGAAGCGCCCGCCGAAGGGTCGATGGAGCAGATGGACCATGGGAACATGCAGGGCATGGACATGGAACCCGAGGCTTCAAGCTGCCCGCCCGAACATGCGGCGATGGGTCATTGTACGCCTGAGGCGGAAGCTCCAGGCAAGGGCGCTTCGGACATGGGTGCGATGGATCATGGCGCACCGCAGCCGTCCGATCCCGATTGCCCGCCCGAACATGCCAAAATGGGCCATTGCACCCCGAAGGGCGGATCTGCGGACGCGATGGCGGGAATGGAAGGCATGGCGACCACGAGCAGCGCTAGCGGCACCGATTTGCCGCCGGGCGATGCTACCGCGCCTGCGCCTCCCGGCGACTGGTATGCCGATCGCATTTATCCCCAAGCCGAAATGGAGCATTCGCGCCACGACATGATGAAAGAGAATGGTGCGCAGACCATCGCTTTCATCAGCTTCAACCTTGCCGAATATCAGGCGCGCAAGGGCCGCGACGGGTTCCGCTGGGACGGTGAGGCTTGGTACGGCGGCGACATTAACCGGCTGACGATCAAGAGCGAAGGCGAGGGCGTGTTCGGCGAAGGCATCGAGAGCGCCGAGGTACAGGCGCTCTACAGCCGGGCGATCGGACCCTATTTCAACGCGCAGGCGGGTATCAGGCAGGATCTTGGGCCCGGCCCCGACCGCACCTATGCGACGATCGGCTTCGAGGGGCTCGCCCCCTATTGGTTCGAAGTCGAGGGCGCGCTGTTTCTTTCGAACAAGGGTGATCTGCTCGCCCGGCTCGAAGGCTATTACGACCAGCGCATCACCCAGAAACTGATCCTCCAGCCGATGGCGGAGGTCAATTTTGCGCTCCAGGATGTCCCCGAGACCGGCGTTGGTTCGGGGCTTTCGGATTTCGAGCTCGGGCTTCGCCTGCGTTACGAGGTCGTGAAGGAATTCGCGCCTTATGTCGGCGTCGAATGGGCGCGCAAGGTCGGCGATACCGCGCGTTTTGCCCGCGCCGCGGGCGAGGATGCGAGCGGCGTCAGCTTCGTGATGGGGGTGCGGGCCTGGTTCTAGAAGTTTCGCGGGGTGGCGACACGTCGAGGAGAAATGCCGTGAAACCAGCCTATCGCAGCCTCGCGCTGCAGACGATCGTCAGCGGCGTCATCATGTATCTGGTGATGTTCGTCATGATCGACCGCCTCTCGAGCTTCTACAATAATCTCAACATGCTCTACATGACGCTGATGATGGTCTCGCCGATGGTCGTGCTGATGATCGTCGCAATGCCGGGCATGTTCCCGTCGAAACGTCTCAATACGTTCCTGCTGCTGGGATCGGCAGTTGCCTTCTTCGGGAGCTTCGGGCTCATCCGGACACAGACGACGATCGGCGACACGGCCTTCTTGCGTTCGATGATCCCGCATCACTCGGGCGCGATCCTCATGTGTGAACAGGCTTCTCTCAAAGATGCCGAGATACGCGAACTCTGCCGCGGCATCATCGCGGGGCAGGCGGCCGAAATCGAACAGATGAAATCCATTCTCGCGAGGAAATGACATGAAAAATCTGATGACGCGCCGTCATCTTTTCGGCCTGATTGCGGTCGGATCGGGGATGGCGCTTGCGGCATGCAATTCTGCCTCGGGCCCGGCGGCGACCAGCGATAAGAATGGCGCGGCGCCCGCGCCGGGCGCCGAGACGTCCAGCCCCAAGCGAATGCTCGTTTATCGCGATCCCGAATGCGGCTGCTGCGAAGCTTGGGCGGATATCGCACGCAAGGCCGGTTATGATGTGACTGTCGAGAACCGCGCTGACATGGCCGCCGTAAAGACGCGATATGGTGTGCCTGGCCAGCTGGCGTCGTGCCACACGGCCGTGATCGGCGGCTATGCGATCGAGGGTCATGTGCCGATGCGGCATGTTGCGAGACTCCTCCACGACAAGCCACGCGACATTCGCGGAATCGCCGTGCCCGGCATGCCGCGCGGTTCTCCGGGAATGGAAATGCCGGACGGAAGCGCGGACGCATTCGAAGTGATGGCATTCGGCAGCGACGGCAAGGTTTCTGAATTCCGCGCATGACCTGCCGACACGAAGAGGAGACAGATATGACGAGATTCATTCCCCTAGCGAGCGCCGCCGCGCTGATATTTGCTCTGGCAGGATGCGGCACTGAGCCCGCGCAGCAGAGCGACGTCACACCGGAACAGAGTGAGGTCACTGCCGGTGAGCCGCCCGCAATGGTCGAGACCATGCCCGTAGCGGACGAGCCGCCCGCCGCGTCTGCCCCGGCGGCGCCGACCGAAGAAGCGATGCCTCCGGAGAAATCCCGCCCCAAGCAAGAACCCGCCGCGAAGGCCGCTGTGCCGCCGCGGGCAAAGGCCGCGCCGGAAGCGCCGAAACCTGTCGAACCCGAACCCGATCCTCATGCCGGGCACGATATGGACAAAAAATAAGGAGCATGTGCCGACGCGGCATGTCGCCCGGGCGGTCGAGGACAAGCTGCGCGAAGTGTCCGGCATCGCCGCGCCCGGCATGCCGCGCGGTCGGGCGCTGCTCGATGCCGCAGCGAGAGATATAACCATATGGAATAACCATCTCGTTTATAGCGATGAGTGGTGATTATTTCTGGTCATGCCAAGGCCGCGAAGATAGCTCGGTGGCGAAGCCGAGAGCTTTCGCAAATGGGAGGGGACCATGAGAAAATTGCTTCGCACGAGTGGCTCGATTATCGCCGTCCTGGCAGGCATGTCGGCCGCCGCCGCCTTCGCGCAGGATAACGCCAAAGAGGCGCCGGGGCCAGGCGCGTCGCAGGGCGAAATCGTCGTGACGGGTACGCGGCGGAACGATCTCA
The DNA here is from genome assembly GCF_053514865.1 of Sphingopyxis sp. NJF-3. Classification (NCBI taxonomy): domain Bacteria; kingdom Pseudomonadati; phylum Pseudomonadota; class Alphaproteobacteria; order Sphingomonadales; family Sphingopyxidaceae; genus Sphingopyxis; species Sphingopyxis sp. NJF-3. The sequence continues at coordinate 3,235,304 of NZ_CM130726.1, read as the reverse complement.
AGGCGGCCGATTCCGCTCAGCCGATCGACATCATCACCGGTGCCGAACTGCTCGAAAAGGGCACGGCCGACATGAATGATCTCCTGCGCACCGAGGTCCCGTCGCTCAATGTCCAGCGCCTCGTCAGCAACGACGGCGCCGTTTTTACCCGGCCTTTCTCGCTGCGCGGCCTGCCGCCGGACCAGACGCTGGTGCTCGTGAATGGCAAGCGGCGCCATCGCGGCGCGACGGTCCAGTTCACCAATGTTCCCTATATCCGGGGATCGCAGGGACCCGATCTTTCGGCGATCCCGTCGATCGCGATCGGCCAGCTCGAGGTTCTGCGTGACGGCGCGTCGGCGCTCTATGGATCGGATGCGATCGCCGGCGTCCTCAATTTCGGTCTGCGCCGCGACCGCGAAGGCGGATTGCTGATCGCCCGCTATGGCCAATTCTATAAGGGCGACGGCGAGGATTTCCTCGTCCAGGGCAATGTCGGGCTTCCCTTCACCGACGCCGGTTTCGTCAACATCAGCGGCGAATATGTGAACGCCAGCACGACGTCGCGCGGCATTCAGCGTCCCGACGCGCAGGCGCTCATCGATGCCGGCGTTCAGGATGTCCCGGTCCCGGCGCAGCGCTGGGGAAATCCCGAATCCGAGGCGGCGCGCATCTTCGTCAATGCCGGCATCGAACTGTCGGACGAGATGGAATTCTACACCTTCGGCAACTATAGCTGGAGCCGCGGCACGACGGCCTTCTTTTACCGCAACCCCGATGCCAGCTTCATTTCCACCTCGATTCCGCTCACCAATACGCCCGGAGGACAGCGGTTCAGCTTCCGCCAGCTCTTTCCCGGCGGTTTCACCCCGGATTTCGGTGCCACGGTGACCGATGCGGCGCTGGCGGCCGGCCTCAAGGGCGAATTCTCCTCGGGCCTGACCTATGACCTCAGCGCTTCCTATGGTCAGAACCATGCTTCCTACCGGATCGAAAATACGGTCAATCCGTCGCTTGGCCTCGCGTCGCCGACCTCCTTCAAGCCGGGGCAGCTCGAGCAGCGCGAACTCGCTTTCAATCTCGATCTCACTTACCCCATCGCGATCGGCACCTCCGATCCGCTGACGCTTGCAGGCGGTCTCGAGTATCGGCGCGAGACATATGAGATCACGGCCGGCGACATCGCATCATGGCAGGTTGGTCCTTTCGCGTCGGTCATCGATCCCGATACCGGAAACCGCGTCGGACTGCCGGTCGGCTCGAACGGCTTCCCGGGCTTCAGTCCCATCCAGGCGGGCGAGTTCGCGCGCAGCAACTGGGCCGCCTATACGTCGCTCGAAGGCAATCTCACCGACGCGCTCCAGTTCGGCCTTGCCGGCCGCTACGAGAATTACTCGGACTTCGGCTCGAAATTCACCTGGAAGATCAACGGGCGATATGATTTCTCGGACGTCTTCGCGGTGCGCGGATCGGTCAACACCGGCTTTCGGGCGCCGACGCCGGGCCAGTCGAACGCCTCGCAGGTCCAGACCAACATCGACTCGATAACCGGGGCGCCGCTGACCGCAGGCATTATCGCGCCCAACAATCCGGTGGCGCAATTCTTCGGCGCGACGCCGCTTCGGCCCGAGAATTCGTTCAACGTCGCCGGCGGCATCGTGGTGAAGCCCTCCAATCGCATCACCTTCACGCTCGACTATTTCAACATCAAGGTCGAAGACCGGATCGCCGTATCGGGCAATTTCAATCTCACCCCGGCGCAGCGTGCGCAGCTCGCGGCGCTTGGCATTCCCGGTGGGGATTCCTTCCAGCAGGTGAGCTTCTTCACCAATTCCTTCGACAGCCGCACCCAGGGCGTCGATGCGGTGCTCACCGTGGGCTTCGACCTCGGCGACGGCAAGGCCACGCTCGGCCTCAACGGCAACTATACCAAAACCGATGTCATCAAGGCCTCGCCGGTGATCACTGCGGACCGCGAGCGGCTGCTCGAACTCGAGGGCTTCGTTCCGAAGTGGAAGGGCAATGCGTCCTTCACTTATGCGGGCGAGCGCTTCGGCTTCGTCGCGCGCGCGAACTATTATGGCAAATGGACCGACTATGGCGCCGCACCGGCTGCCGACCAGACGGGCGGCGCCGAACTGCTGGTCGATCTCGAGCTGTCCTACAAGGTTAGCGACATGCTCAAGCTCGCGGTCGGCGGCGAGAATATCTTCGACAATTACCCCGACGTCGAGGCGCGGCAATCCCAGATCAACAACGGGATCCGATATCTCCGCTTCGCGCCGACGGGGTTCAACGGGGGCTTCTGGTACGTCCGCGCGACCGCCTCCTTCTGATCGGTGGCCGTGAGGGCCGTGCGGCGTCTTGTGTCTTCAGCTGGCGTCGGAGCCGAACATCGCGTCGCGGTGGGATTCGAGCACCGCGATAAAGGCCGCAGCGACTTGGGACATCGGCCTCAACTTCGGCGTGAAGAGCATATATTCGAAATGGACCTCCGGCGCGAAATCACGGACCGTAAGGCCCCGCTCGGCATAATCCGCTGCGGTCACGGGGTTGAGAATCGAACATCCGACCCCCTGCATGACAAGCGCGCAGATGGTCATCGCATATTGGGTTTCGATGACCATCTCGCGGTGGACGCCCGCGTCCTCGAAAATGCGGTCGATGCGGTGACGCACGCCGTCCTCGAGCGCGAGCGAAATGAAGGGCTCGCCCTCGAGATCGGCCGGCCGGATGACGTCCTTGACGGCCAAGCGGTGGCCGGCAGGGAGAACGCAGGCGCCGGGGCAGCGCAGGAAGCGCTCCATCCTTATGCCGGGCAATTCGCGCGCCGGCGTCGCGAGCCCGATGTCGAACTGCTGGTTCGCCATCCATTGCCGCACCGTCGAGGAACTGCGGGTCTGGAGCTGAACGGTGACGCCGGGATGTGTCTCGCGAAAGGCCGCGATCACACGCGGCAGGAAACTGACCGCGAGCGCCGGAAGGGCGGCGATCCGGAGCGTGCCGGTCGCCATGTTGCGGATGTCTTCCGCTACCCGCTTCAGGGCCGCAATGCCCGAGAAGCTCCGCTCGACTTCGTAGAAAAAGGCGTCGGCTTCGGGCGTCACGGTGAGCGCGCTGCCGCGCGAACGCAGGAAGAGCTGAAAGCCCAGCTGATGCTCGAGCTCGGCAAGCATCTTGCTCACCGCGGGTTGCGACAGGTTGAGCGACTGCGCGGCCTGGGTGACCGATCCCGAGAGCATCACGGCCCTGAAGGCTTCGAGGTGACGCAGGTTCATCGGACATCGCTCCCTATAGCTATTTCTTATGGCGCTAGCATTGAAAGCCTCGTTTATGAATAGGTCGCACGCATCGCGCCGCTGGTTACCGGCGCTGCTCGCCGCAGGCGCCCTGTTACTCGGCGGCTGCGGCCGCGAGCCCGCCGGCACCGGTGGGCATGAAATCGCCGCGGCGAAGGGATCGACGCTTGCGCGGATTCGCGCGCGCGGAACGCTCAATTGCGCAATTCATACGGGGCAGCTCGGCATGTCCTATCTCGACAAACGCGGACGCTGGCAGGGCTTCTTCGTCGATTACTGCCGGGCGCTCGCCGCTGCGGTCCTCGGCGATGCCCGCAAGGTCCGGTTCATGCCGGTCGCCTCGAACAAGCGCTTCACGATCGTGCAGACGGGCGAGGCCGACGTCCTGTCGCGGACGACGACATGGACGCTGACGCGCGACACCGACCTCGGGGTGAATTTCGTCGGCACCATGTATTATGACGGGCAGAGCTTCCTGGTGCCCCGGCGATCGGGTGTGCGGCTTCCGACGGATCTCGATGGCGCATCGATCTGCATCACCAAGGGGACGACCTCCGAACTCAACACCGCCGAATATTTCGAGCGCAAGGGGCTGCGTTTCCAGTCCGTCGTGTTCGAGAATCCCGAGGAAGCCAAGCTCGCCTTCTTTGCCGGGCGGTGCGACGCAATGACCACCGATGCCTTCACGCTGACGGTGATCCGCCTGGCCGACACCGCGCATCCCGACGATTATGTGGTGCTGCCCGAGCGGCTCACCAAAGAACCGGTCGGCCCAGTCGTGCGCAGCGACGACGAGCAATGGTACGAGATCAACAAATGGGTGCTGAACGCGCTCTTCGCTGCCGAGGAAATGGGGGTCACCCGCGCGAATGCCGCGCGCATGCGGATGGCCTCGCGCGACCCTGAAGTGCGCAAGATGCTCGGCGGCTTGCCCGGATTCGGCAAGTCGCTCGGCCTTGACGATGACTGGGCGTACCGGGCAATCGAGGCGACCGGCAATTATGGCGAAATCTTCGACCGGCACATTACGCCGCTCGGCGTCGAACGCGGACAGAATAAGCTCTATCGGGACGGCGGGCTGATCTACCCGTTGCCGATGCGATGACTCATAAACACAGGCGGCTTGCCATCGCTGCGTTACCCTGGCTGCTGATCGCGGGCGGGCTTGTGGTCGCCTACGGCCTGTTTGCGACATTGGCGGACAATCTCGCGGACCGAAACATCCGGACGGGGTTCGGTTTCCTGTTCGACCGGGCGGGTTTCGCGATTGGCGAAACGCTGATTGCTTACGCGCCGGGCGATTCCTATGCCGCGGCGCTGGCGGTGGGTCTTCTCAACACGCTCCTGATATCGGCGCTCGGCATCATCTTCTCGACCTTGCTCGGCCTCGCGGTCTGCATGGCGCGCCTGTCGTCCAACTGGCTGCTTGCGAGGCTCTCCGGCCTTTATATCGAGCTGGTTCGCAATATTCCGCTGCTGCTCCAGATGTTCGTCTGGTACGCCGCGCTGCTGTTCGGTCTGCCCGGACCCGGCCCGGGCGCCGTCGGACCGTTCGACCTCGATAATCGGGGATTGCACCTCCCCGCGCTCTCCTTGGCCGATCCGGGACGGCCGGTCTTTCTCATCGCGATCGTCGCCTGTGCGATCCTGCTGGGTGCCGTGCGGCGAGGAGCCGTTCGCACGCGCACTGCGCTGGCCTTCGCCGGCATCTCCCTGGTGCCGCTCTTGCTGTGGGGCGGGATCGATCTGCCGCGGGCGGGGCGCTTCGGAACCGTCGGCGGATTGTCGCTCTCCACGGAGTTTCTGACGCTGGTCGCCAGCCTTTCGGTCTATGCCTCGGCCTATCTGGCCGAGATATTCCGCGGCGCGATCCTCGCCGTTCCCGCAGGGCAGAGCGAGGCCGCCAAAGCGCTCGGCCTGTCGCCCGCGCAAACAATGGGACGGATCGTGATGCCGCAAGCGCTGCGCATCGCCATACCGCCGATGACGAGCTGGCATCTCAACACGATCAAGAACAGCTCCCTGGGGGTCGCGATCGGATATCCCGAATTTGTCTCGGTGGTCGATACCGTCATCAGTCAGACAGGGCAGGCGATCGAGGGCGTCGGCCTGATCGTCGCGACCTTCCTGCTGCTTTCGCTATCCTTGTCGTTCGTCACCGGCCTCTATGCCCGCCAGTTGGGCTGGAGCGTCGCCGGGCAGCCCGGCCGGAGCATCCAGTCGGCGCCCCTCGAACCCTTTCCGCTGCGCTCGGCGACCGCCTGGCCGTCGTGGATACGGCGCAATCTGTTCAGAGGAGGACGCCAGTCGATACTCACCATCGCGATCCTCGCCATGACCGCGGCTTTCGCCGGCAAGGGGCTCTCGTGGCTGCTGTTCGACGCGACCTTCGCCGGGGGCGCGGCCGATTGCCGTTTGGCCAGCGGTGCTTGCTGGCCATTCCTCCGCGAAAATGCGCGGCTGATATTGTTTGGCACCTATCCCGAAGCCGAGCAGTGGCGGTCCGCAGCAGCGGCGGCCGCGCTGCTTTCATGCCTTGCCTTCTCCTTCGTCCCGCGATTCTGGCGCAGCCGCCTCGGGCTTGTCTGGCTCGGCGCAATCGCCGTGGCGGTACTTCTGCTACGAGGAGGATTCGCGGGCCTTTCCTATGTCCCGATGGAGAAGTGGAGCGGCCTGCCGGTCACATTGCTGCTCGCGAGCCTTGCGGTGGTCGGCGCTTTTCCATTGGCTATACTCCTCGCGTTCGGCCGCAGGTCGGCGCGGCGCGGCATTCGCTGGCCGAGCGTCGCCTTCATCGAGCTGGTTCGCGGAACGCCGCTGATCGGAGTGCTCTTCCTCGCTGCGGTCCTGTTCCCGCTGTTCGTGCCCTCCTATCTCTCGATCGACAGCCTGCCGCGCGTCCAGCTCGCGCTCATATTCTTCACTGCCGCCTATATGGCCGAGGTCATCCGGGGCGGCCTGCTGGCGGTTCCCGTCGGGCAAGCCGAGGCCGCGCATGCTCTTGGCCTCACCAAATGGCAGGCGCGGCGCCATATCCTGTTGCCGCAGGCGCTGAAAGTCAGCGTGCCGGGGCTGGTCAACACTTCGATCAGCGAGGTCAAGAACACGACGCTCGTCCTCATCGTCGGCGTCTTCGATTTGTTGCAGACGACCCGCCTCTCCTACGTCGAGGCGCAATGGCGACCCTATTTCGCCGAAGCCTATCTTTTTACCGGGACAATCTTTTTCCTCCTCTGTTTCTCCCTGTCCCGGCTCAGCATGAAGATCGAACGGAAACTAAACTATGCAGGATAATCACGACAGAAAATGGCCCGGGGAGCCGGCAAGCCCGAAAGGGCACGCCTGGCAGGACCCGACGCGTGCCGTTCACGGCGGTCCCCGCCCGCGCGATCAGCGGGGCCTCATCAATCCGCCCGTCGATCGAGCCTCCACCATTATCTACGGCAGCGTCGAGGCCTATATGGACCGGCACCAGGGTCTCTACGATGAGGTCATCTATGGCCTGTACGGAACGCGAACGACCTTTGCGCTCGCCGAGGCCGTCAGCGAACTCGAAGGCGGCTGCGCCACCGTCATCACCTCGTCTGGAACCAGCGCGATCGCGCTAGCCCTCACGGCTTTCGTGGCCGGGGGCGATCATCTGCTCGTTGCGGATTGCGTCTATGGGCCGACCCGCAAGTTTCTGACCGACGTTCTCGCGCGCTTCGGGGTCGAGGTGGAATATTTCCGGCCCGATATCGGAGCGGAGATTGCCGGGCTGTGCCGCAGCAACACCCGGCTCATCTACATGGAGACCCCGGGCTCGCAGACATTCGATATGATCGACGTCCCCGCGATCACGGCGGTTGCACGCAGCCGGGGCATATTGACCGCTCTCGACAACACCTGGGCGACGCCGCTTTTCTTCAAACCGTTGGCCCATGGGGTCGACATCTCGCTTGCTTCGGCAACCAAATATCTCTCGGGGCACTCCGACTGTCTGCTCGGCACGATGACCGCCGCCAGCGATGCCGTCTACCGCCAGCTCAAGGATGCGGCGGCGCGCTGGGGCAACTGCGCGAGTCCCGACAATTGCTATCTCGTCCACCGGGGCATCAGGACGCTCGATGCCCGCCTTGAACGCCACCAGCGTACCGCGGCGACGCTGATCGAATGGTTCGCCCAGCAACCCGAAGTGGTCGCGGTCCGCTATCCGGCCCATCCTTCCGATCCCGGCCATGCGATCTGGAAGCGGGATTTCACCGGAGCGTCCGGATTGTTCGGTGTTCAGCTCGATGGTCTTACCCCTCCGGAAACCAGCGCCTTTTTCAACGAATTCTCGCTGTTCCAGCTCGGTTCGAGTTGGGGCGGCTTCGAAAGCCTCGCGGTTCCGGCGTGGCCCGCTCCGATCCGCGATTTTCCCAATGGCGAGGCAGATGGGGCGCTGATCCGTATTCACGCCGGCCTCGAAGCGCCGCAGGATCTGATCGCCGACCTCGCCGCAGCCTTCGCGCGGGTACGGGCGATACGCGGCCGGGGGCAGGCGTCATGACCGATGCCTCGGGCCACGCGGCCGTCAGCTTGCGGCAGGTCGACAAATATTATGGCGCCTATCATGCCCTCCGCTCGATCGACCTCGAAATCGCCCCGCGCGAGCGGATCGTGATTTGCGGCCCTTCAGGCTCCGGCAAATCGACGCTCATTCGCTGCATGAACAGGCTCGAGGTGCCCGACTCCGGTGCCGTCCTGATCGAGGGAACCAGGATAACCGACGCGTCGCGAGAGGCCGTTGCGGCGCTCCGCGCCATTGGCATGGTTTTTCAGCAGTTCAATCTGTTCCCGCACAAGACGGTGCTGGAGAATTGCACCCTCGCGCCCGTCCTGCTCGGCGGCTTGTCTCTTCCGGAGGCGGAGGCGCGCGCCATATCCTATTTGGACAAGGTGAGGATTGGCGACCAGGCGGGCAAATATCCGGGGCAGCTCTCGGGAGGGCAGCAACAGCGGGCCGCGATAGCCCGCGCTCTGGCGATGGAGCCCCGGATTCTTCTCTTCGACGAGCCGACATCGGCGCTCGATCCCGAGATGATCAAGGAGGTACTCGATGTGATGACGTCCCTTGCCGGCGAAGGACGGACGATGGTGTGCGTGACGCACGAAATGGGATTCGCGCGCGAGGCGGCCGATCGCATGCTTTTCATGGATCAGGGCCAGATCATCGAAGACGCAAGGCCGGCAGATTTTTTCGCCGCGCCGAAAAGCGAACGCGCACGGACCTTTCTCGAACAGATACTTTCGCATTGAGCGGCTCAAGTCGGTCGCGCCCCCAAGCTGTGCCGACCCACTTAATCATGTCATTTCATAAGCAAGCCGAGGGAGGGGCCCGCCGGCTCCTTGCGCGAAAAGGCTCAGGCCGGAAAAAATTTCAAAATTGATGAGGGGTAGAGCTTTGGGGTGCGTATCTAGTAGGTATCGTGCGCCCGGAATTTACTTCATAACCAATTGATATGATTCAATAAATTCCTATTGACCTGTATATACATTTGATGCTCTCTGAGGGGAATCAGCCAACCATCAGGGGGTTTCGCTATGATGACCAGGACAATTTTGCTCGCCAGCGCCGCAGCGGTCGCGACCTTTGCAACGCCAGCGCTCGCGCAGAGCGATGCTGCGACGCAGTCACCCGCCGCGGAGGATGCTCCGAACGGATCGGACATCGTCGTGACCGGCTCGCGCATTCGTCGCCAGGATCTCGCGGGCGTCGGCCCCGCGACCGTCGTGTCGGCCGAGCAGATCGAGAACACCGGCGTCGTCAATATCGAGACGGTGCTGCAGCGCCTTCCCGCCAACGCCGGCTTCGCAGGCAACCAGACCTCCGCCTATTGGGCGAACAATGGATATGGCACGGCGCAGGTGAACCTGCGCGGTCTCGGCATCAAGCGCACGCTTGTTCTGCTCAACGGCCGCCGCCTCGTCGCGGGCGGCACCGGCGCGAACTCCTCGCCCGATCTTAACATGATCCCGGTCGCGGCGCTCGCGCGCACCGATGTGCTCAAGGACGGCGCCTCGGCGATCTATGGCGCCGACGCGATGGCGGGCGTGGTCAACCTCGTGACCCGCACTGACTATGAAGGCCTCGGCCTCAGCGTGCGCCAAGGCATCACCGAAAAGGGCGATGGCTCGGACTTCACCGCCGACCTCCTGTGGGGCGTCCGCAACGATCGCGGCGGTTTCATGGCGGCGGTCACCTATCAGAAGACGAGCGCGGTCAATATGGCAACGCGCGCGCCTTGCTCGCTTGCCGAAACCACGCCCGGCATGCTGAGCTGCGTGAACAGCGCCTCGACGATCGGCGGCCGCGCGGTGCTGCCGAACGGCCAGCAGATCAACTTCAATCAGGTGCTGGGCGGTAACGGCAACTTCTTCGAGCCGTACAGCGCTGCCAAGCACAACTTCAACTCGAACCCGTTCCTCAACGCGGTGAGCCCGGTCGAGCGCGTGAGCACGGCGTTTTTCGCCGACTATGACATCACTGACAATATCGAGGCGTTCGGCGAATTCCTTTACACCTTCCGCAAGTCGAATCAGATCGCGACGCCCGGAACGCTGCGCAACCTCTCGATCGCGGCGAGCAATCCCACCAATCCGACGGGGCAGAATATCGTCCTCATCCAGCGCCGCCTCGCCGAGCCCGGCCCGCGCCAATTCTTCCAGGAAACCGATACCTGGCAGGGTACGTTTGGCCTCCGCGGCAAGCTCTCTAACGATTGGGGATGGGAAATCGCGGGCGCCTTCGGCCGCAACACCGCGGTCGATGGTTCGACCAACATCGCCAATCTCGAGCGAGTGGCGAATTCCCTCGATACGACCAAGTGCAGTCTTGCTGCCGGTGCCACGATCCCCTGCGCCGACTATCTCGGGTTCGGCGACCTGACCCCGGAGGTTCTCGACTATATCCTGTTCACGTCGCGCGACCGCGGCGGCAACGAGCTTGCGACGGTCACCGCCGATATCAACGGCGATCTCTTCAAGCTGCCCGCAGGCCCCGTCTCCTTCGCGGCGGGTGTCGTCTATCGCAAGGAAAAGGGTTGGCGCGATCCCGATCCGCTGACGGTGCTCGGTATTGCCAACACCAACCAGCAGGATCCGATCTCCGGAACGAGCACGGCGAAGGAAGCCTATCTCGAACTGTCGGTGCCCGTTCTGGCCGACACACCCTTCTTCCAGTCGCTTACCCTCGACGGCGCGGTTCGCTACTCGAACTACGACCTGTTCGGCAGCGACTGGAACTACAAGGGGAGCGTCGACTGGGTCATCAATGACAGCTTCCGCCTGCGCGGCACCTACGGCACCGGCTTTCGCATTCCGAACGTCCCCGAATTGTTCGGCGGCGTCTCCGAGGGCAATCTGACGACCACCGACCCCTGCTCGCGCTATTCGACCAGCGGCAATGCGACACTGATCGCCAATTGTCAGGCGTCGGGCGTGCCGGCCAATTATGTTCAGCTCGGTACAACGATCCTGACAACGGTCGGCGGCAACGAGAATCTGAAACCCGAAAGCTCGACGACCTGGACCGTCGGGACGGTGATTTCACCGAAGGGACTGGTTCCGGGACTCTCGCTCACTGCCGACTGGTTCGACATCAAGATCAAGGATGCGATCCGTGCTATTCCGGGCTCGACAAAGCTCAGCATTTGTTATGCGAGCCAGAATCTTTCGCATCCCTTCTGCGAAGATTTTACCCGCAGCCCGTTGACCGGCGAGGTTACCTTCCTCTCCGCGCAACCGATCAACACGGGCCGCGAAGAAATGAACGGCCTCGATCTGGGTCTCGTTTACAACAATGACATCGGCAGCGTGAACGTCTCGCTCGACGTCAACGTGACCTATCTCAACAAATATGTGGTCCTGCCTTTCCCCGGCGGCGCGCCGATCGACTTCGACGGCTTTATCGGCGGCGGCAATGGCGGCTATCCGAAATGGCGCGGCTATGGCGTGCTGACCGCTGAAAAGGACGGGGTCAGCGCGACCTGGTCGACCCAGTGGATCGGCAAGGCGACCGACTTCAATGCGGCCCCCGGCGACATCGGCTACAGCACGCCGAATGTCTTCTACCACAATCTCCAGGTCGCTTTCGAAATCGACGAGAAGACCCGGTTCCAGGTCGGTGTCGACAATCTTTTCGATCGCAAGGCGCCCTATATCCAGAGCTTCACCGATGCGAACACCGACACGATGACCTATGACCTGCTCGGACGGCGTTTCTACGTCGGCTTCCGCACCGCGTTCTGAGGGTAATCGATATGGCGATCCGTTGGCCGCTGCTCGTCCGGCGAACGCATAAATGGCTGGCCTTGGTGGTCGGCGTCCAGGCGCTGCTCTGGACGCTGACCGGCTTCTACATGGTGGTCGTGCATATCGACACCATCCATGGCGACCATCTCGTGCGCGCGCCGATGGTTCAGCCCTTCGACCTCGCGGGCCTCGCGCCGCCGTCGCGGATCGTTGCGGCCGCGCCCGGTGCGTCCGAGGTTCGCTTGCAGCGGTTCTTCGATCGCCCCGTCTGGCGCGCTGAAACTCCCGAAGGGGCGCGGCTGTTCGATGCCCGCTCGGGTGCGCCGCTGCCTGCGCTTACCGAGTCCCAGGTCCGCGAGCAGGCGCGGCGCATCTACACCGGCGACGGCAAGATCGTGTCGGTGCGGCTGTTGACCGAAGCGCCACAGGAAATGCAGTCGCGCAAGCCGCCCTATTGGCAGGTCGAGTTCGAGGGCTGGAACCGCCCGACGCTCTATCTGTCGCCGACGACCGGTGAGCTTATCTCGCGCCGGCACGCATTGTGGCGCGTGTTCGACTTCGCGTGGATGCTCCACATCATGGACTATGATGAGCGGACCGACGTCAACAACCCGTTGCTCCGCGTCGCGACCTGGAGCGTCTTCGCGATGGCGATCAGCGGGGCGTGGTTGCTGATCTGGTCCTTCAAACGCCGCAAGAGGAAGCAGGCATGAAACGCATCCGACTGACGCCGCTCTTCTTCCGGCGCATCCACAAATGGGTCGGGCTGATCCTGGGTCTCCAGTTCCTGCTCTGGGCGCTCAGCGGATCGGTGATGGCGCTGCTCGACAAGGATAAGGTCGGCGGGCACGGCGGCGGGATGTCGCATGCGCATCCACTGCCACCGGGGGAATATTTCGACGTGGCGGCCCTGCCGCGCGGCGAACCTGTCACGGGCGTGATCCTTCGCGATCTCGGAACCCGGCCGGTCTATGAAGTGCGCTCCGCAAAAGGCGTCCGTCTCGTCGACGCGACAAGCGGCGAGCACATCCGGGTCGACGAGGCCATGGCGCGCGAAGTCGCCTCCATGATGAACGAGGCGCCGATCCGAGAGGTGAGCGTAATCGCCAAGCCGAACCTCGAATCGCGCGATCATGAGGGGGCGATGTGGCGCGTCGATTTCGCGGACGACGAGAACAGCAGCGCCTATGTCTCGCTCGATACCGCCCGCTTTCTCGTGATGCGCGGCGATACCTGGCGCACATGGGACTTCTTCTGGATGCTCCACAATATGGACTATATCAACCGGTCGAGCTTCAACCACCCGCTGATCATCTTCGTCGCCTTCGGTGTACTATGGCTGTCGGGAACCGGCTTCTACCTGCTGTTCAAAAGCTTCAGCAAAGCCGACTTCCGTTGGCTGCGCCGGCGCCGCAAGCCGGTCGTGGTCACCCGCACCGGCTGACCGGCCTCAATCGTCGATCGAAAAGGCGGCTGACAGCTCGAAGCGTGTTCCGGGGTGTGTCAGCCAGGCATGCGACACAAGGCGCGAGCGGCTCCAAGTCCGGCGCGTCATCTGGAGCACCGGTTCGCCGTCGGACAATCCCAGCATGCCGCGCATCCGCTCGTCGGGCATCGTCGAGCAAACGCGATGCTCGACCCGTTCGAGCGGTGCAATGCGCGTCAGATATTCATTTGGTGTCATCCGCGTGAAGTCGAGCGTGCCATAGTCGGGGGCGATCGACGCGAGAACGAACCTCTCTTCTATCTGTATCGGAAATTCGGCTTCGTGATGGACGATGATCGAATGGAACAATTTCGTGCCCACGGACACCTCGAGCAGCGGCGCCGTCTCTACATTGGCGCGCTCTTCGCGGTTCTGGATCACGCGGGCGCGGTACGCATGACCGCGCTCCCGGATTTCCTCGGCGATGTTGCGGATTTCAATCATCTGGCCGATCGGCTTTGGCTCTGCGATGAACGATCCGCTGCCGGCGCGCCGCACGACGACGCCCGCCGCCTGCAACTCGCGTAGAGCGCGGTTCGCGGTCATCCGCGAAACGTCGAACTGCTGAACCAGCTCCGCTTCCGACGGCACCCGGTCTCCTGGGTTGAGGCGGCCGTCCCGCACTGCATCGCAAATGCTTTGCTTGATGGCGACGTACCGGGGCATCACCTCGCCTCCCGTCTCTTCGGGCGGCCGGGTTGCCTCGCGGGGCCGAGATTCTGAAGCGGGGGATTTTCGAGTGAGCGAAGGGTTCATAAGTCGTCTATACAACTTCGCCGACTCCCAGCTAGGTAAAACAGAATGTCACGCGCCGATTGCGCAAAAACTTGCGCGCCAAGCCACTCTCGGTGAGAGCGGGAGACTAATTGTCTCGATTCCGCTTGCGATCGGGAAAGTAGCGTGCCGGCGTTACACCGGTCAGTTCGCGAAACGAGCGGATAAAGTTACTCGCCGTCCCAAAACCGAGTTCGAGCGCGATCGATGTGACCGCCTCGCCCTGCGCCAGCCGCAAGAGCGCGGCCTTGAGCCGAATCTGGTTCCGAAACGCGGTAAAGCCTGTTCCGGTATCGCGTTGGAACAGCCGCGCAAGGCTTCGGCTCGAGATATGGAGTTGCTCCGACCAGGCTTCGAGGCTCCTCCGGTCGCCGGGATTGCGATCGAGTGCCGCGGCGATTTGCGCGATACGGGGCGCTGTGACCGACGGGATCGTCAGGGCAGGCGATATTTTCAACGCCATCTCGTCGGCGAAGAGGAAGGCCAGATGCCGCTGACGCGCCCCTGCGCCCGTGCCTGCGGCCGCAAAAATGATCTCGCGCATCAAGGGGCTCACGGAAGTTAGCCCGGCTTCTTTCGGCAGCCTCCGTAGAATGCTGCCGAAACAATATATGCTGTACATCTCGAAACCGCCCGAGGTCTCGACGCGATGCTCATGGTCCGCGGGCAGCCAAACGCCCTGCTGGGGCGGAACGACCCATTGTCCCTCACGGGTGTGCAATATCATGACCCCCCTGCTCGGGTATATCAGTTGGACTACTGGGTGCCGGTGCCACTCCCCGATGCTTCGTGCATGGAATGTGGCTCGTTCCACCTCGATCGAGACCGAAGGAGCATTCTTGTCGGATAGTGAATTCATTATGTCCTGATATCATCTATCGGACATAGTCTCCAACGCTCAGCATCGTCTTCGCAATCGACGGAGACCTTATGCGCCTACCCATGATGATCCAGTCCACGAAGCGTTCGTCCGCCGCCCGTCCCCATGGGGAATATAAGCGCCAATTGCTCGACGAAATTGTCGCTCTCAAGCCGGCAACCTTACTCGACGTCGGATGCGGCACGGGCGATCTTCTCGTCGCAGCGCGCGAAGCGGGCATCGCCCGCACTGTCGGGATCGAGCCGGAAACCCAAGCTTGCGTCCGCGCGCGATCCCGGGGTTTGGACGTCATTTCATGTCGTGCCGAAGCGCTGCCATTCGAAGACCGCAGTTTCGACGTCGTGACGCTCGATTATGTCGCACATCATACGGAGAATTTGCCGAGAGCATTGCGCGAGGCGTCGCGCGTCGCGCGCTGCGCCGTGCTCATCCTGGATTGCTGGTTCGACGACACCCTTGCTTCCCAGCGCGTCGCACGACGCTATGACAACTGGCTGAAGAGGCGCGACCGCAAGAGCGGATATGTGCACAACGCCTGCCCCACGGCGATCGAACTAATCTCTATGTTTGCAGCCGAAGAATTTTCGATCGACTATTTTTGCCGCCTTATCCTTTCGCCGCTCGACGTCGCCGAAGTCGAACGATCGGCCCGCGGTCTCCTGGAAAATGACGACGACCCGATCGGGAGGCTGGAACTGGAGGGCATTCTAGACGATGCCCGCCGCGACGGAATAAGCGATGATGGCTGCATCGTCGCTCGCTTTCTTCGCGACGGCGAAGCTGCAGACACCGCCTAGGCCCGAGAATGAAGGAGAGGCGATCATGTCGAGGCAAGCGGCTCTGGCCGAGATCCGGTTTCTGGGCGATGATCGATGTGAGTTGTCTGCCTGGGTGTCGGCGGCGGCTCCAGGGATCGAGAATCCAACGCCGATCCTGCTATGCCACGGTGGCGGACCCGATCACGCAATGTTCCTGCCCCTGATCGAGACAATCCCGGACGAATATGCGGTAATACTTCCCGATGTGCGCGGCTATGGCCGATCGCGATGTCGCGACACGGCGCGCCACACTTGGGCCCAATATGTATCCGATGCAGTCGCGTTGCTTGACGCCCTTGGTTTCTCGCGCGCCATCATCGGAGGCGCCGGACTTGGATCGACGATAGCACTCCGCTTCGCGGTGGATCTTCCGACCTATGTTCTGGCTGTCATCGCGATCGGGATCGAGGATATCGAGGACGATAAGGCAAAGGAGGCTGAAATCCGGATGATGGAGGCGTTCGCCTTGCGAGTACAGCGTGACGGCATTCTGGCCGGATGGGAGCCCCTCTTGCCGCATCTATCTCCGATCATCGGCGCGATGGTTTGCGAGGCGATCCCGCGTTCCGATGCGGAGAGCATTGCCGCGGCTGCGGCGATCGGTCGCGACCGATCCTTTAAAGATCCCGAAGAGCTTGCCGTCATTTCCGTTCCGGTCATCTTGTTCGCGGGTGACGACGCGAGACACCCGCAGTCGCTGGCCGAAGAGCTTGCGAGCATCATTCCCCGTGGCCGATTGGCGGCGGCTTCGCTGTCATCGAACGTGAAAACAAGCCGCGATTTCGGTCGGTTCATCGCGCCCGCTCTTCTCGACTTTATTGCCGAAGTTCGAGCCGCACCCACAGGATGATCGCAGCCTCTACGATCTGACCGACGGATAACCGCCGAAGCAGGCCCATCCAGCCGGACCTGGCGCGCACCCGATTGCGATAGCAGCAAGCGGTCTCGGCCGGCACCTGCGTCGGTGGTGCGATGTCCCGCCGCGAAGCGCGGCCCCCTTCGGCGGCCGCAGAGGGAGAGGAGAGAGGGGCCAGGTGACGGGTTGAAACCGGGAGAGAGTCTTCCGGACCCGTCGCGGAGACACGCCATGACACTTCTACCCAGCACCCTCGCCCGCGATTCGTCCCCGGGCTACAAGGTCGATATCTCGCGAGGCCGGCGCATCGGCCGCGTCTCGTCCGAATGGTTCTCCCGGCCCGACGACGAGCGCTACCTGTCGCTCTCCGACCTTTATGATGCAGTGCGCGCGCGGGCCGAGACCGCGACTGCGCGGACTGTCGAAACCCGCGCCATTCGCGTCATCGCCGCGCCCGACGAACCCGAGCGACTGAGCCTGCTCCTTCCCGACCGCGAAGCGCCGGTTGCACCCACGCACTGGTCTTTCGGGCAAATGTGCAGTCTCGTCGGGGCGCCGTCGGCCTATCTGCGCCAGCTTCCCGCCGCATTGGCGGGCATCAACATGCAGCACGGTCTGCTCGCGCATCGCGGGGAATTGGTGAAGACGCTCGAGACCGGCGACGGGCGCACCGAGCTGCGTGCCGTGACCGGCCCCGATTATGGCCGCATCTGGGATCATGAGCTTGTCGCCGCGGTCATGAAGATCGCGGGCAATGGCACTGGCGACACGCGGTGGAAGGTGCCGGGGCTCCTCGACTGGTCGACGATGCGCCACAATCCCTTCGTCGAGGTCATGAAAGATACGACGACGCTCTACGCCAGCGACCGCGACGTCTTCCTCTTCCTTGTCGACGACGCCAATCCGATCGAGGCCGGTCGTCTGCCCAACGGCGATCCCGACCTCTTCTTCCGCGGCTTCTACTGCTGGAACAGCGAGGTCGGGTCGAAAGCCCTCGGCATGGCGACCTTCTATCTTCGCGCCGTCTGCATGAACCGGAACATCTGGGGCGCCGAGGGCTTCGAAGAGATCAGCATCCGGCACAGCAAGTTCGCGGCCGGTCGCTTCGCGCAGGAAGCGGCGCCCGCGCTCGAACGCTTCGCCTCTTCCTCGCCGGTCTCCTTTATGAACGGCATCAAGGCCGCTCGGGCCGCGATCGTCGCGCGCGACGATGACGATCGGCAGACCTTCCTGCGCAAACGCGGCTTCTCGAAGGGCGAGAGCGAGCGGATCATCCGCAGCGTGCTGCAGGAAGAGGGGCACCCGCCCGCATCGATCTTCGACTTCGTGCAGGGGATCACCGCGCTGGCCCGCGAGCGTCCGCATCAGGATGGACGGCTCGAGCTGGAAGCCAAGGGTGCCAAGCTTCTGGCCTCGGTCCACTGAGCAAATCTCGCGTTCGCCGGCGGCGTGGTCCTTTCCCTTCAGAGGGAGAGGGCTGCGCCGGAGCCATGACGGGCTGAGAGCCGGGAGAGAGTCTCGCGGCGGCCTGTCATGGAGAAGCATCATGACGAAACAGGCAAAAATCACCCTCAGCGGCGCGCGGGAAATTCCCTTCAGCGCGCTCGTGCTGAGCCAGGCCAATGTGCGGCGCGTGAAGGCCGGGGTGTCGATCGACAGCCTTGCCGCGGACATCGCGCGGCGCGGCCTCCTCCAGAGCCTGACTGTTCGCGCCCAGCGCGACGAGGCGGGCCAGGAAACCGGTCGCTTCGAAGTCCCGGCCGGCGGTCGCCGCTTCCGCGCGCTCCAGATGCTGGTGAAACAGCGGCGCCTGGCGAAGACCGAGCCCGTGCCCTGCATCGTCCGCGAGGATGATGCCGTGTCGGCCGAAGAGGATTCGCTCGCCGAAAATGTCCATCGCGAACCGCTGCATCCGCTCGACCAGTTCCGGTCGATGCAGAAGCTCGTCGAACAGGGCACCGACATCGAAACGATCGCGGCGACCTTCATGGTCACGCCCGCGGTCGTGAAACAGCGCCTCAAGCTCGCCGAGGTCTCGCCCAAGCTCCACGACATCTACGCCGATGACGGCATGACGCTCGAACAGCTGATGTCCTTTTCGGTGTCGAGCGATCACGCGCGGCAGGAACAGGTCTGGGATATGCTCGCCTCGAGCCACACCCAGCAGCCCTGGTATATCCGCGCGCGGCTGACCGAGGACAAGGTTCGGGCATCGGACAAGCGCGTCCAGTTCGTCACCCTCGACGCCTATCGCGAGGCAGGCGGACATATTCTTCGCGATCTCTTCGAAAGCGATGACGGCGGCTGGCTCGAGGACGTCGCGCTGCTCGACCGGCTGCAGGCCGAGAAGTTCGAAGCCGAGGTTGCGCGTGTCGCGGCGGAAGGCTGGAAGTGGATCGAGACGGCGGTCGACTTCCCCTATGGCCACACCTTCGGCCACCGCCCGCTCGATGGCGTGGCGGCCGAGACGAGCGCCGACGATGAGGCGCGGATCGAAGCGCTGCGCGAGGAAGCCGACCGGCTCGAAGACGAATGGGCGGGCGCCGAGGACATCCCCGATGAAATCAGTGCCCGGATCGATGCGATCGACGAGGAGATCGCGCCGCTCGTCTCGAAGCCGCTGATCTACGACCCGGAGGAAGTGGCGATCGCCGGCACCTTCGTGAGCATCGATGTCGACGGGTCGCTGCATATCGAACGCGGCTTCGTTCGTCCCGAGGACGAGCCGCAAGAGCCCGTTGACGAGGAAGCTGCGGGCGGCGAGGAAGCGGCCGGCGGCGTGATCGGCGACGAAATGCAGGAAGATGCGGTCGGCGCGACATCTCCGGAAGAAGGCGGCACCGGCGAGGGCGAAGATCCGGATGATCTCGTCCGCCCGCTTCCGGACAAGCTCGTGACCGACCTCACCGCGCACCGCACCCTTGCGCTGCGCGACGCGCTGGCCGCAAGCCCGCTGGTGGCGTTTGCGGCGATGCTCCACGCCATCGTTCTCGAATGCTTCTACACCTATGCCTCCTCGGCGAGTTGCGTCGGCATCGCGCTGCGCAATCATTCGATGGTCGGCTATGATGCGGGGCTCAACGATACGCCGTCCGCGCGGGCCATTCGCGAACGGCACGAAGGCTGGTCCGAGCGGCTGCCCGATGCGACCGCCGATCTGTGGGACGTGCTTGCCGGTCTCGACGCTGATGACCAGGCAGCACTGTTCGCGCACTGCGTCTCCTTCGGCGTCAATGCGGTGTGGGAGCCGGCGACCCGCTATAATGAAGGCCGGGTGTCGGCCCGCGCGGTGGCGAGCCGGATCGACCATTCGCACATCCTCGCGCGGGCGTCGGGCCTCGACATGGTCCAGGCGGGCTGGGTTGCTACCACGGCCAATTACCTCGGACGGGTGACCAAGCCGGGGATCCTCGATGCCGTCGAAGAGGCTTGCGGGGCCGAAGCGGCGGCGCGGATTGCGGGACTGAAGAAGCCCGAGATGGCGAGCGCCGCCGAGGACCTGCTCAAAGGCACCGGCTGGCTTGCACATCCGCTGCGCACGCCCGTCATCGACGAGCCCGACGGTGATGGGGAGCTGGCTGCGGCCAATGACGATGGCCCTGCAATCGAAGCGGGCCATGACGAGCTGGGCGACGACGACATCGAAGCGATTGCCGCCGAATAACGCCACCGACTATCATTCGGGGAGTTCGGCGCTGTGCCGGGCTCCCCATTTTTTCGCTGGCCCTTGAAATCAGGACGCTCCGCGCGAACATCGGAGGTGTCCGGCAGGGGCTGCCAGACCGCCGCATGCCTTCCTGACCCGCTCCACCGGGCGGGATCGCGCGCAGCCTGTCTTGTGAAGGAGGCCCCCATGTCGAGTCCTGCAGCCGAGGTCGCGCGACGCCTCGCCGACGATGCCGAGGCGGTTTGCCGCCGATATCTCTCCCATGGACGCCGCGAGGGACATTATTGGATGGTCGGTGACGTCCGTAATTCGCCGGGCCGCAGCCTTTACGTTCGCCTTTCTGGCACCGCCGACGGTCTTCGGTCCGCTGGCAAATGGACCGATGCCGCCAGCGGCGATCATGGCGATCTTCTCGATGTCATCGCCGCGAGCTGCGGCCATACATCCTTCCGCGACACGCTCGACGAGGCGCGCCGCTTTCTGAGCCTGCCTGCCGTCATGCCCGGCGACCGAAATCCGGCTCCGCGTAAAGCACCGCGCGGCACCCCCGAGGCCGCCCGCAGGCTATGGGCCGGATCGAAGCCGCTCAGCGGCACCCTTGCCCGCGCCTATCTGTCTGCCCGCGCGATCGGCGACCTTCGCGATGCCGAATGGCTTCGTTTCCATCCCCATTGCTTCTATCATCCATCCGAGGACGACGCCCCCGATGTCCGCCGGGCATGGCCCGCCCTGATCGCGGCGATCACTGACGAGGCGGGCAATGTCACCGGAGTCCATCGCACCTGGCTCGACTCGGCCGCCTGCGACAAGGCGCCGGTTGCCTATCCGCGGCGCGCCATGGGCCAATTGCTCGGTCATGGCGTTCGGTTCGGCACGTCGGCTGCGGTCATGGCGGCGGGCGAAGGCATCGAAACCATCCTGTCTTTGCGTCAGATCACACCAGCCCTGCCGATGATCGCCGCCCTTTCGGCGGCCCATCTGGGAGCGTTGACCTTCCCGCGCGGACTGCAGCGACTGTATGTCGCGCGTGACGACGACCCGGCGGGTGCGGCCGCCTTCGGGACGCTTTGCGACCGAGCCCGGCCGCTCGGCATCGAGGTCATCGCGCTCGAAGCGGATCGCGGCGACTTCAATGCCGATCTCATGACACTCGGCCGACAGCGAATGATCGGCTCGCTTCGATCCCAGCTCCGGACTGCGGATCGTTCACTCCTGCTCTGACGCCTCAGCATCGGCCGGAAGGAGGGCGGGCGAGGGATGGACCGGTGCTGATGCAGCACCACGGGGTGGCCGCGCTCCGGCCTTCGCAAGAGGGCGACTGCGGCGAACCGTACCGGGCCCGCAATGGCGGGCGGGCGGCTATTTTCCGCCGGGGCGCGCGGCGCCCCTTTGCATCGCGAAACAAAATAGCCTTCGCCCGCCATCCTCCGCCTTCGGCTTCGGCCGCGGCCGGGGCCGCGGTGCAGTTCGGTACGGCGCGCCGCGAGGGGTCGCCGCGAAGGCCGCGCGAGCGCGGCAAAACCCGACTGGAGACGATCATGTTGAGCCCCACCGAACCCGCCGACGATCCTGCCGAAGCCGGCGCCACCCATCTCCTCCTTCAGGAGATGCAACTCTTCGGACATCGCCCCTTCGAAGACGAACCCGACCCGCGCCCGCTGCCCGATGCCCGCCTGGCGGCCGGCGCTGTCGCCGACATATTCGATGCCCTTGTCGGCTGTCTCGACGATACGCGGATCGAGCCCGATCTCGAAGAGCTCCTCTGGAACGTCGTCAACCTCTTCCACCGCGCGGGGGAGCGGGTCGAACGCAGCCTCGACGACAATGAACAGGCGCAACGCCGAGCCCAGCGCGAACAGGACGGGAGCGAGATCCGGTCGGTCGAGCTCGAACGCCTCGTGCAGCAGGGGATCAGCCTGATCGAACGGCGCGATGCGATGGAATTCTTCCGCGAAAGCGCCGCCGAACAATTTCGGACCCACTGCCGCAAGGCCTGGTCACCGCGCACCGGATCGCGCGCGCATCACCGGTCGATGACCGCGGCGATGATCGACAGCCGTGACTTTCTCGACGCGCGGTTGCGCCAGAAAGCGGCTGCACTTCTTCCCGAGGGCACGCGCATCCTGTTCACCGGCGGCGCTGATGTCGACGATCATAGGGCGATCTGGGATGCTCTCGATCGCGCACGCGACCGCCATCCCGATATGATCCTGCTCCATGGGGCAACGCCGACGGGGGCCGAACGCATCGCCGCCTGCTGGGCCGAAACCCGCAAGGTGACGCAGGTGGCCTTCCGTCCCGACTGGAGCCGGCATGGCAAGTCCGCGCCGTTCAAGCGCAACGACCGGATGCTCGAAGCACTGCCGGTCGGGGTCATCATCTTCCCCGGCACCGGCATCCAGGACAATCTCGCCGACAAGGCTGCGAAGATCGGCCTTCCGGTCTGGGATTTTCGCAAGCGGGGCCGATGACAGCCGTCGGGCATTCGGACGCTTTCGGCAAAATGGCCCCAATCTGGTTCTATCTCCCGAATATAATTGAAATATATTCGTAACATCCGCAAATTTACATCATTGTAGATCGCTATGACCAGCGGCGATCACCCGTCGCCGGCGGGACGGCCCATTGAGAGGGCACCGCTCGCAGGCCATGACGAGGAGCAGGGACGGTCGGCCGACTTGGCGACGACTGCCGTCCGCTGCCATGGGTCGCAATGCCGACGATGGACGCTGCGCATGCTTTTGCGCTCGACGTCACGCGGGTGAAGGATGCGGCGGGTCTGGCCGATCTGCTGGCGGAGGCCTGCGCGCGCATGGGCTGTTCCTGGTTCGCGCTGAGCCACCATGTCGATTTCCTCGCGGCTCCCGACAGGGGTGTTCGCGTCCACAACTATCCCGAGGATTGGGCCCGCTGGTTTGACGAGCGCGGCCTAGGGCTTACCGATCCGGTGCATCGCGCCAGTCACCGCAGTCTCGAGGGTTTCTTCTGGCGCAACATGAAGCCGCTTTCGGGCGAACGCCCCGAGGACGAACTGGTTCTCAGTGAGGCGCAGCGGCACGGAATAGGAGACGGGCTTACCATACCGGCGCATATTCCTGGCGAGGCGCATGGTTCGGTGTCCTTCGCCTGGACGCCGGGGATCGCCGCGAATGATATGGCGCTCCTCTTTGCCCGAATGATCGGTGGGCCAGCCTTCGAAGCCGCGCGGCTGCTCGCCAATCCCGAACTCGCGCAGGTCGGGCCGCGGCTGACGGACCGCCAGCGCGAATGTCTGATCTTGTCCGCCAAAGGCAACAGTGCCCCGAAGGTTGGACGCATCCTCGATCTCAGTCCCGACACGGTTCGCGAGCATCTTCGCAACGCGCGGCAGCGTTACGACGCGAATGGTGGGATCACGCTGACGGTGCGCGCGCTTTATGCCGGCGACCTCAGCTACGAGGATATCGCCAAGCGCTGAACTTTTTTCGCCGACACCCCCCGATCGTGCTATGGTGGAGTGGCAAAAAGCCGTTCAATTGGATGGTCTCTTTCGAAAAGGAGACACATCCATGCTTTCGGTAATCGACCATTCCAACCGCGCGCACGAGCATCAATTGCTCCGCGCGATGTTCGAGGCGCGTAAGCGCGTCTTCATCGATCTTCTGAAATGGGACCTGCCGGTGCTCGCCGACCGGTTCGAGATCGATCATTTCGACGATCCCCATGCGACCTATCTGATCGTCGGCGATCAGGAGGGCGGGCATCTCGCCTCGGCGCGCCTCCTTCCCACCACGCGCCCGGCTCTTCTCGATGGTCTCTTCCCCGGCCTCGTCGACGGCATCCCGCCGTCCGGCCCCGACATCTTCGAGATCACGCGCTTCTGCCTGTCGCCGGGGATCGGTGCGCGCCAGCGCCGCACCGCGCGCGACACGCTTCTTGTCGGGCTGGTAGACTATGCGCTCGCCAACGGCATCCGCTCCTACACCGGCGTCGCAGAGCTCGACTGGTTCGCTCAGATCCGGACCTTTGGCTGGGACTGCAAGGCGCTCGGCGAAGCCGGCATTTACGACGGCCGCGCGCTGACCTCGCTGCGGATCGAGATCGACGCCGACACCCCCGCAAGGCTCAAGTCGGCGGGGATTGTTTCGGGCAGCGCTGCGACGCCGGTCGCGGCCAATGCAGCGTGAAAGGAGCGGGACCATGATTACCGATATCGCTCCAGTCGATAGCCACCAGCCGCCCTCTGCTTCGATGCGGGCGCTCAAGGAAAACGGCTACGCGATCGTTCGCGAAGCCGTTCCCGCCGAGCTGATCGCGGCGATCGATCGCGACCTCGATCCGCGATACGCCGCGACGCCCTTTTGCGAGGGCGGCTTCTATGGGACACGCACCAAGCGCTTCGGCCGCCTGCTCATCCGCTCGCCGCATGTTGGCGCATTGGTCATGAACCCGGCGATCCTCGCCCTCGCCGAGGCCGCGCTCGGCGACTGGTGTGAGCGCATCCAGCTCAATCTCGCCCAAGCGATTGAGCTGCATCCGGGAGCGCTTCCGCAATTCCCGCACCGCGATCAAGATATGTGGCAGGGCACACTCGGTGAGGTCGAATATCTCGTGAATGTGATGTGGCCGCTGACGCCCTTCACCACCGAGAATGGCGCCACGATCATCTGGCCGAAAAGCCATGGGCTCGAGGCGCTCATCGAGGAACCGGCGGAGGAGCCGATCATTGCCGAGACCATGCCGGGCGATGCCATCGTCTTCCTGGGTTCGACGCTCCACGGAGCCGGCGGCAATTGCAGCGCGTCGGTGCGGCGCGGGATCATCATCAGCTACTGCCTTGGCTGGCTGAAACCATATGAGAACCAGTGGCTCGCCTATCCACCCGACGTCGCGAAGGACTTTCCGCCGGAGCTGGCGGCCTTGACCGGCTATGTACAGCATCGCCCAAACCTCGGCAACTTCGAGGGCCAGTGTCCCTCGATCCTGTTCCGCGGCTATCCCCCCGACCCGATCGCAGCCGTTGATGCGCTCCGGCCCGACCAGCAGGCGCTTCTTGCCGACTATATCGGCGACCAAAGATCGGCGGGCGGAGACGGGACGCTCGCGGCATGAGCCCGGGCACCACGATGGAGCGGGTCTATCTGGACCTCAAGGCGCGTATCCTGTCGGGCACCTATCCGCCCGGTACGCGCCTCGAGGCGGCGCAGCTCGCAAAGTCGCTGGCGGCCAGCGCTACCCCCGTTCGCGATGCCCTGTATCGCCTGTCGGGCGAGCGGATCATCGAGAGCTGGCATCAGGAGGGGTTTCGGCAGCCCCTTCTTAATGAGGCGGATTTGGTCGAACTCTATTGGTGGACCGGCGCCCTTCTCTCGCTGGCGTTGAAGGGGAGGACGCCGAGGCCCGATTTGCCAGGCGGACTGATCTCGCTCGCGAATCACCAGGCCTATCCTGAGGGGCTCAATGGCCTCTTCCGGACCATCGCAATCGGCAGCAGCAACGGCGAACTTCGCGCTACCATCATCAATTGTGTCGAGCGAAGCATGACAATCCGCACATTGGAGGTTCGTGTCGATGGGTCTGTGGGCGACGCGCTCACGGCGATGGCGGACGATTACCGGTTCGGTCGATGGAGCGCTTTACGCAGTAAAATCACGCGCTTCCATCGCCGCCGCGCGTCATATGCCGGCCGCGTCGCGGCCGAAATCCGGCGCCGGTCCGAGCCGCTGGATAATATTCGGAGAATATGAGTCGTATTAAATTCCTATACGGCGCGGCCTCCCTAGCTTCGAGAGGGCCGCAATTCCGCGGCAATCATGGAAGGAAGCGATCATGGACCGCGAACTCAATGAGTTGATCGAACTCGGCAGCGTTACCGGCGACACCGCGGGCAGCGAAGACGTCGGCATCGAAACGAACGGCAAGTTCAAGCCGCTCGGACTCAGCCAGGACTGACCAGCGCTCCGGGGACCGGCCCGAGGCCGGCCCCCGGTCGTTTCCTTGTGTCTGAGAAGGGAAGCAACATGGAACGCGATAACGACACGCTCGTCGAACTCGGCTCGGTCTCCGGTGACACCGCCGGCGACTGGGGCCTGTATGTCGAAGCCGGCGGCCGTATGCCGACGCCCGGTCTCGTCCAGGACTGACTGGTGTATCCGGGAGCCGTCCAGCATCGAGCGGCTCCCGGGTCTCGCGCGGCGCCATGACGACCGGCTGGAAACTGGCAACCGGAACGGGCTATTGCGAAGTCGACGGAGATCTCGTCTTCCTCGACCTTGTCCGGGACAAATATTTCGCGCTGCGCGGGCAAGACCGCGCGGCCTTCGAGCGGCTTCGGGCAGGCGAGCCGAACGACAGCGAGGCGATGGGGCGTCTTGTGGCGACAGGATTCCTCGCACGGTCGAGCGAGCCGACGAAGCTCGATCCGGCCTCGCCTCACATTCCGGCCAACGATTTGTCGGCGGTCGCCGACGGACCGACATCGCTCCGCATGGGTTTCGCAGCGTCCCGCGCGCTGCGCTGGGCAAGACGTTCGATGCGGCCAAACCGGATCGCGTCAACGGTGGAAGCCATGCGGAACGCAAAGCTTCGGCTCGGCGTGCCGGGCGCCGAAGCGGCGGTTCGGGGCATCGCTTCATCCTATGCAGCATCGCGCTGGATGGCGCGGACCCCGCCACGATGTTTGATCGACGCGCTAGCGCTCGACCACATCCTCCTGTCGCACGGCCTAGGCGCGCGGCTGGTTTTTGGGGTGCGTCTCAGCCCCTTTGCCGCACATTGCTGGTTACAGAGTCCCGGCGCGGTGTTGACCGGAACCTCGGCCGAGGCCCGCAACTTCACACCAATATTGGCGATCGGATGAAACGCGGCATTCTCGCACTTGTGGGAACCACGTCCGGGGGGCTGGCGCTTGCGGCAGCTGCCGAGCGCCACGCATTGCGATGCGTTCAGAATGCGGGCGCACTGACCGTCTATGCAGGCGCCGGCATTGCTGACCAAGTGATGGAAAGCGGTGCCCTATTGCTCGGGGACATTTATTCGCTTTCGGGCGCTACCTGCCACGCGCCCGGCGACGGCTGGGGAAGCTATCTGGCCTTCACCGTCGACGATGCATCGGTCGAGATCGCGCGCGCCGCGCTCACCGGCATGCCGATCTACTGGACCCGGTTTGAAGACGGCTTTCTGCTTTGGAACGATCTCGAGCTGGTCGCGCCAATGCTTGGCATCGGGTCATTCGATTGGCAGTTCATCGCCGGGACTTTGGCGTACGCCAATCTGCGGACCGAACGGACCGGGCTTGAAGGTGTGAGCGAGCTATTGCCCGGCAGCTGTGCCAAGTTTTTGGCCGAGGAGTCAGCTGTCCAGACTTTGTGGACGCCTTGGAAGGCTGTCTCGCAGCCCGATCTTCGACCAGTCGCTGAACTTGCGCTAGACCTCGAACGTCGGTTCCTTGGGTGCTTGCGAGGCTGGTGTGGGAATCGGAGCGACATCCTGCTCGAGCTGTCGGGCGGACTCGACTCTTCGATCGTCGCGGCAGGCCTGTCATCGGCGCAAGCCAATTTCTCTGCCGTCACTTTCGTTTCGTCCGGTGCCGACGGCGACGAGCGTCCCTACGCGCGCGCCGTCGCGGCGCATTGCGGTGCTGAGCTTCTCGAAATGCCCCACGCGGATACCGGCATCGATCTGGTATCGCTACCGCCTGTCCTTCACGCGCGGCCCTCCGCCTATGGCGTGCTCGGCGGGATCGACGATGCCTTCGAATCGGCGTTCCCCGTTTCCGATGCCGCGATCTTCGGGGGCATCGGTGGGGACAATATCTTCGATTTCGACACGAGCGTCGCGCCGATCCTCGACGCCTTTCGTCATTTCGGGCCGCGGCGCCCTGCATTCGAGACGATGCGCGACGTCGCGCGCGCGGGCGATGCAACGGTCTGGCAGGCCGCTCGCTTGGCGTATCGGGCGGTGCGGGACGGCCCGAGCGGCTGGCGCCGTGAGACCGGCTTCTGCGTCGCGGACCAGGTGCCGGCCTCGCCGCCGGCTCATCCCTGGGATGCGGGCGAGGAGGATGCGCCGCGCGGCAAGCGCAACCATGTGCGCGCGCTTCGGCGCATCCTCGACTTCGTCGACCGGCCGCGCCGCTGGCGGGACCGCGATGTCGTAGCGCCGCTGCTTTCACAGCCGGTGGTAGAATTTTGCCTTACTGTTCCGAGCTGGGCGTGGGTGAGGGGCGGTCGCGACCGCGCGGTTGCCCGCGCCGCATTCGCGTCGCGACTTCCGCCGGAGGTCGTTTGGAGGCGCGGCAAAGGGCGGCTCGATTCCCTCTGTACCGCAAGCTATCTTCGCCAGCGCGGTGCGCTCGCCGACCTCCTGCTCGGCGGGCGGCTGGCGGAACGCGGGCTGCTGGACAAGCCTGCGATCGAGACCTACCTCGCGCACGATCTCGTCGAGGGCGACTTCGCCTATTTCCGGCTGCTCGAAATCGCCGATGTCGAACGTTGGGTGCGGTCGGTAGAAGCCTCGCCCTTGATGGGGCCGAGCAGCCGCCAGCGACGATACTGATCGGCCTTCGCTGGATCGGGGTCGATCTCGCCTTTGAGCCAGAAGCGGAACCAGTCGAGATTGCGCTCATAGGCCGCGAGCTTCTGGCGGGGTTCGACCTTCAGATGCGGGGCGAGGGGGAAGAGGTGGGTCTCGCCGAGACCGTTGGTAGCAAGCTTGCTCATCAGTTCGGCCGACTGGCGCGCTTCGCTCTCGGGAAGTTGCAGCAGCATCGGCGCCGTGATCATATCAATATTGAGCGCGGCCGAAAGCGCCTGCCACTCGGCAGGTTCGGTATCCGGCGGGCCGAGCTTCCAGTTCTGCCGGATATTGCGGGCGAATGTCTCGCGGCCCGGGCGAGCATTGTACCAGTAATACGTGGGTTCGATCTGGACCGAGGCGATCGAAACCGCCTTGAGAAGATCGCTGTGCATGGCAGTCCATACCGCAACCTCGCTTCCGAAGCTGAGACCGCCCATGCCGACGCGGCTGCGATCTATCGTTCCGCGCCGGTCGAGGGTGTCGATCGCGGCCCGCACGGCTTCCATGCCGATCTGGTAGCGATCCTGCGCGATCTCGCCGCCTGGGAGGACGTCGATGCAGAGCGATGCGATGCCGCCCGCGGCAAGCGCGCGCAGAGGCCATTCGTCGCCTGTTCCGCCGCGCAGATATCCATTGCAGCGATAGTAGGTGACGAAGAGCGGCAGCCGCCCGGGGATCTTCGGGCGGATGAGTATGCCCGACGCACGGCTGCCGCTCACCTGCCACGCGATCGTTTCGACAAGGAGCCCGTCGCGGCCAGGAAATGAATTTGGGGAATCGATGATCTTCTTGCGGCCAGAGGCCTCGATCCGGACGAGGCGGGGTGAGACCGACGCGGCCGCCTCGACGCAAAAGATTGCTTTTTCGCCTGCAGCGCAGGGCTTGCTGTCGCTCCGCCCACTCGAGAGCTGTCCTGCCGAGACCGCGATCATCTTGAACTTCGCCGACGCGGGCGTCCACACATGCAGGGTCGTTTGGCCCGATTGGGCGCGGAGTGCGATCAGGACGCGGCCGTCGGCAAGCCCGCTCCGCCATGCGATACGCTCCGCATCGTTCGGGCAGCCGCTCGCCGCGACGCAGACGCCGCGCTGCCGAAGAATGCCGCGGAGGCTTTCGGGGATGTCCGGCCCGGGCGCCGGCTTGAGCAGGGCGCGTTCAGCGTCGTTCGCCGGGCGCTCGCTGGTGCCGGATGCGTCTCGGGCAACGACAGCGCGCGGTGTATCTTCGAGCAGCGGCACGCGGTCGAACCAGTCACCAGAGAAGCGCTGCGTCGAAGGACGTCCATTGATTGAGGCGCCGCGATAGAGGGGTTGGGCAAGATCGACGCGCGCGTCGAACAAGATACCGGTGTCGCGCTCGGCCTCCTCTGCCCGCGCGATCGCATCGCGCGGAGGTCCTTCGCGCGAGATGACGGTACCGTCAGCGGCGATGGCAAAGGCCTCGATTTCGCCTTCGCTTGGCCCGATCTCGTGGAATCCCGACCCGTCGATGGGACTCACCCACAGGCCGATTCGTCCGTCGACAAGGGCACGGACAACGACTGCCTTGCCGTCGGGCATCCATGTGGCTTCGCCGGGCAGGACGCTCCCGGCGTCGTTCCACATCGCGGTGCCGAGTCGTCCGAGCGCGCGGGGAGGGGCGGTGGCGTCCGTGGGCGCTAGATACCAGTCGATATCGATCCGGTTGGTGACGGTGGATGGGCGCTCGACCCGATAGGCGATCCAATTTCCGTCAGGAGAGACCGCGAGCCCCGACAGGTCGGCAATCTCGGCGATTTCGCGCGGGGTCGTCTGGCTGGCCGCGGGCGATGCCGCGGCCAGGAGACAGCCGAGGATCGCGGCTTTGCTCACCATCGGATGGTGGCCTGGAGCGACATCATGCGGCCGAGCGGGCTCGCCTTCTCGGGGTCGTAGCCGAGCGCGGACGACACGCTGCGGTTGTTCACATAGGGCGGATCCTTGTCGAACAGGTTGGTGATTCCAAGGCTGAGCCGCAGGCCCCGCCCTTCCACGCCATCGCCGCCCCCGATGCGCTGCGAGATGCTGAGGTCGAACGTGGTCCAAGAACCGACCCGCTCCATCGGCGTCACGACCTGGTTGAGATAGCCGTCGATGTAGTTGACGAAGGCATTGGCCGAGAAGCCGCCCGTCGCCCAACCGAAGCGACCGCGAAGGCGCCATTTGACCGGCTTGGCATAGGTGCCGACGACATCGACCTGCGGCCCGCCCGGAGTCAGTTGCTGTTTTATCGAGAAGATATGCGTGCCCGCGATGCCGAGGTCGAGCGTTCCGCCCGCGAATGCGGGGGAATAGCCGACATCGAAATCGATCCCGCGCTGGCGTTCGGCGGCGAGGTTGCGGATGCGACCGTCCAGGATCGCGGCGACCTGGCCCGGCGCGATGTTTGCTGCGTTCACGAAGCTGGGACGTGCGAAATATCCCTCTACCAGTGCCAGCGACGGATTGTCGGTGATCAGCCCGCCGAAGCGCGCCCGGTCGACAAGAAAGCGGGTGTAATCCTCGCTCGCCGTCCCGATGCGGTCGCGATAGTCGACGTCATAATAGGTGACCGACGCCTTGAAACCGGCAAGCGACGAGGGGGCGACGTCGATGCCCGCGGTCCAGGTCGTCGCTCTTTCGGGACCTACGTCCGGTGCATAGCCGAACAGGCCGAGTATGTTGGTCGTGCCCGTCGGCGAAGCGGGGTCGGGGACCGCTTCGGTCTGAAACAGCGAAATCGCCTCGCCGATGAGCTCGTCGAAGGCGGGCGCGCGGAAGGATTTTCCGTAGGACCCGCGCAGCGCAATGCCCTGGAACGGTTCCCATCGGACGCCGACCTTGGGATTTTCGCTTCGGCCGACGTCGCTGTATTTCTCGGCGCGCCCGGCCAACGAAATGTCGAGCCTGCGGAAACCCGGCATCCCGTTATCCGGCCCGAAGACCGGCACGAGCAGTTCAGCATAGGCTGCGCGAACCTTCCGCACGCTCGGAATGATGTCGAATGGGTCGGTGAAGGGCGTCGCGAGGCTGAATCCGTTGACGGTGTAATAGTCGAAATTCTCGCGGCGATACTCCGCGCCGATCGCGAGCCGGACCTCGCCGCCGGGCAGGCGGAAGAGCGGGCCGTCACCGCGGAGCGCCGCCGACCAGCTTTCGAAATCATTGACCGACTGGAATGTGCCGCGAATGCTGTCGATGGTGACCGGATTGTTTGCGGTGCCGTTTCCGAAGACGTTGAATGCGGTTGCTCGGTTGGTGTCGGCAAGCGCCGCAGCAAGGCGCGGGCGATTGACGAGATTGGCCTTGTTCGCGATGCCGCGCTGATGGCCATAGGCGCCGCCGACCTGCACGCGCCAGCGGCCAATTTCCTGGTCGAAGCCCGCTGAGGCGGTGAGGCCGCGCGCCCGGCCGCTGTCGATCTGCGGTCCCAAGTCGTTCACGAAGCGATAGGCGACGCTGACCGGCTGGTTCGTGCCGATCGGATCAACGTAGAAAGGATTGGTAACCGGCACCCGCGCGGCCTGGATGAAGTCTCCGGTACTGACGCGGCTGTAGCGGCGCTGCGCCGCGAGCGCGCTTGCGCGAAAGGTCAACGTGTCGGTAAGGTCGAATTCGGCAGCGGCATAAAGGCTGTGAATGCGCGTTCTCGGCAAAATGTCGCTGTTCACGCGACCGTCGTAGCGGTTCTGGACACCTGGAATCAGCTGAGCGGCAGTCAATGCGCGGCCGTCTTGTCCGGCCGGGATGCCAAACCGCTGTCCATTCGCGGCCGTAATCGTCCCGGGCACCGCGAAGTTGGTCCGATAGTCGGGGCCTCCGAAGGCCCGCAGATCCTCGCGCGCGAAATCGCGGGAGGCGCCCGCGAGCGCACCGCGCTGCGAGTATTGGTAAGCAAGCACCAGCCGTGCGCCGCCGAAGTCACGACCAAAGATTTGGCCGAACTGCAACTCGGTCGTATCGCCATCGGCGGTGCCCGCGCGCAGCATTGTCTCGGCTCCCTCGAAGCGACTCCGCATCCGCACGTTCACCACCCCGGCGACCGCGTCGGCGCCGTAGATCGCCGATGCGCCGTCGATCAGCACTTCGATCCGTTCGACCGCGCCTACCGGGATGAGCGAGATGTCGGCGAAGACGCCGCCGATCCCGCCAAGCGCTGGGCGCGCATTGTCGATGAGGACGAGGGTCGACGAGGTCCCGAGGCCGCGCAGGTTGATGCTCGAGCCGAAAGTCGAATCCGAACCCCCGCCGTTCCGGGTCGTGGTCGTCGAGACTGCCTCGTTGGGGCCGCCGCCAAATGCCTGTGGCAGTGATTGGAGCATCTGCTGAACAGTGCCATAGCCGCTCTTTTCGATGGCTTCGCGGTCGATGGTGACGACCGGAGAACCGGTCGGTCCTGCACCGCGAATGCGCGAGCCTGTAACGATGATCGCTTCGCCGTTCGTCTCAGTCGATCCAGTCTCCCCGGCATCGACGTTTCCCGAGCGAAGGACCCATGCGCCTTCGACGAGTTCGATCGTCAGGCCCGTGCCGGTGAGGAGTCGGGAAAGGGCGGCGTCGGGAGAGAGTCGCCCGCGGACACGGTTGCTGCGTCGGCCTTCGAGCAGGCTCGAAGCCGCGATGACCTCGCGGCCGGAAATGTCCGAATATTTGCGAAGTGCGTCGCTAAGGCGCTGACCCTCGATATTGTAGGTCTGCTCGCCCGTCTGCGCACACGCGCTGGGTGCATAGAGTGCGGTCGCCGAGACGCCCGAAGCCAGAACGGCCGCGAAAAATTTCATCGTCATTCATCCCTCCCGTGCGGCCGATTTTGGCCGTCTGAAGGGAAAAAATGACGGGGGCTCCGAACACCCTATGGGTTTTTCTTGGGTGTCCTACTCGGATTTCGCGCCGAGAATCGGTCCGTTCGCACCGAACTCGACCTTGAGATCGAGCGCGGCGCCGAGCTTCAGCGCAAGTTTCCGGGCATCGGTCATGTCGAAGCGTCCCGTCACCTGCAGCGATGCCAGCGCCG
The DNA here is from genome assembly GCF_053514865.1 of Sphingopyxis sp. NJF-3. Classification (NCBI taxonomy): domain Bacteria; kingdom Pseudomonadati; phylum Pseudomonadota; class Alphaproteobacteria; order Sphingomonadales; family Sphingopyxidaceae; genus Sphingopyxis; species Sphingopyxis sp. NJF-3. Next base: position 3,201,705 of record NZ_CM130726.1, on the reverse strand, counting down.
GATCGGCCAAGCTGATCTTGACGCCATTCTCGCGGCCAGCGCGGTCGAGGATCGCGCCAAGCGGGAGATTGTCGGCCCACAGTGATTTGGCCGGGGCGTTCGCCTCCTCGCTCTTGATCGTCTGGGGGCCGGTCGACCTGACCTCGGCGCGTTCGCCGGGGCGGAGGCGAAGTGCCTTTCCGCCTTCGAGGCGCCGCACTTCGACCGAGCCTTCGACCAGCGCGATGCGCGGAACATCCGCGCGGAGATCGACCTCGAAGATGGTGCCGAGCGCGCGCGTGACCGAATCTCCGGCCTCGACGAGAAAGGGACGCGACGCGTCGTGTGCGACCTCGAACCTGGCTCGGCCGTCATACAGAATGACGCGGCGTTCGCCGTCCGAGAAGCGCGTCTCGATGCGGGCGCCGTCCATCAGCGTCACGCGCGTCCCGTCGGCGAGCTGGCTCTCGCCTTGCGCCGAATTGGTGGCGATGATCGGCTGATCGCTGTCGCGGCCGACCAGATACCAGGCGAACCCGACCGCGATCACCGCAGCGAGAATTGTGGCAAAAGCCCATCGCCGCCCGCCGGGTTCACGCTCCCGGGCATCGGCCCGAACATCGGCCTCGATCCGGGACGGCGACATCGCCGCAGACCAGTTCCAATTGTCGCGCGCTTCGTCATAGGCCTTGGCGTTGTCCGGCTTGGCCAGCCATTCGTCGAACGCCGCCCGGTGCTGGTCGGCATCGGGGCCCATCATCTTGTCGAGCCAGGCGGTGGCTTCGCTTTCGGCGCGGCTCACTGCTTACCCCGCGCGCGCTTGATGGCGGCAAGGGCTTTGGTCATGTGGCTTTCGACCGTCTTCACGCTGATTCCCTTGATTCGAGCGATCTCGGGATAGCGTAGTCCTTCGAAGCGATGCATCAGGAAAATCTCGCGCGTGAGCGGAGATAGCCTCGAAATGGCTCTTTCTGCCCGGCGAAGGACGTCGCGCGCTTCGAGCGCGGCGTGCGGGTCGCTCGCTCCCTCATGCTCGTCACTGAAACTGTCGTGCTGCGACCGGTGACGGCGCCCGTCGGCGCGACCATATTCGGCGAGGAGCATCCGGGCGCTCTTCACGAGATAGGCTCCGGGGCCTTCGACCAGCGCAGCGAGGCCGCCGCGCGCGCTCGCAAAGCGGCTGAAGACTTCCTGCACAAGGTCGCCGACATCTTGGGTCGGCGCGCGGCTCTTGAAGAAGCGGGTTATTTGGGGGCGGTGTTCGGAGTAGATCGCCTCGATGCGCGCCGATCGGCCGAAGCGCTCCCAATCCTCTGGCGGCAAGGGGTCGCCGCCGGCAATACCCGGTCGCTCGCTGTCCTTGTCCTCGAAGTCCATACCTGCCGCCTTCCCGTTCGGGACGAAGGCGGCAAGCCGGGCGTTGAGAACTTGCTTAGCGAACAAGCGCCGCCGCCTTTAGCCCGAGGGCTTGGACATGCGCAGCGGCCACCCGGCAGGATGGAATAGGAAAACTAAGCTAAGCAGGTTCTCACGCCTGGCACCGTGCGCCTTGCCCGATGCACCTCAAAGCATAGCTTTGCCCCTGTCGCTTGCAAGCCGGCTGTGCGGAGATAGGTCCAGATCGAGTCAAATTCCTGCGGACCGCGAGGCTATTTCGCGCCCTTTAGTTCGTCGTCGAGTGAGCATTCGGTGACCATCCCCGAAAGGTCGGGAAGGGCGGGCAGCCCCGAGGGGCCGGGTCCCGTGTCTGGCTTGAAAGCAGGCATCATGAACGACGGGAAATTGAACTCTGGAGGATTTTCGGCCGCGAGCGTCTTGCCGACCTCGGCGAACGGGTGTTTGAAAAAATGTTGGTTGAGCGCGTCGGCGATACCCTTTTCCTTTCCGGCACGCGCCAACGCAAGAACCGCATCCCCGTCCTTCCAGTCGATCGGCGCCTTGGACCGCTTGGCCTTTTCTTCCTTGAGAAGATAGAGAGCGTCGGCATCGATCGTTCCGCTCGTCCATATCTCGAAGCGATGTTCGGCTTCTCGTAGGGCGGCATGGTTCGCATAGTGCGCACGAAAGATCGGAATCTTTTTGAGCCAGATTTCGACCTCAGCGCGCGACAGTGATCCGCCGGGCTCTTTGCCTTTACATTCGATCGCTGTCACCGCGCTCGACTGCTGGGTGATGGCCTGAACGTCTATGTCCGCGGTCTGGCCGGTCGCAGGATTTCGCGCGGTAACCCCCATATCGATAGAGATAGCGCTTCGCCGGGCGAGGTAGCCGACCACTAACTCGAATAGGATGCCGCGCAGGTTGAGGCTGCGTCCCTCGATGTCGAGCAAATTGTCGAGGAGGTATGTGAGCCGCTCAGGACTGGACGATGCATATTTGGCGGCATTTTTTAGGACTTCGCATAGTGACGCAATCGCCACCCCAACCCGTTTGCCGAACAGATCTTTCGGCGTGGCGAGCATCACGCCCGCGGCATGGCCAGCCTTCATTGCTTCGCCGGTAAATTCTTCCGCGACAATGATCGACAACACCCCGATATTCTTGAGGGTCGCCTTGAGCATCCTCGCCTTGCGGATGAAGAACTGGATTTCGTCGGCGGTAAGCCGCCCCTCAGCGAACACGTCGGCGACAATGAAGCCGGGCTTGCCGCCGGGACCCTGGAGCGGAAGCAGGTAGCTCGGGCCGGCGAAATCGAAGGCGAAGGGGCCGATGGGCTGGAGTTCTTCGTCGCCGCGGATGCGGATCAGATTGTAGCTCGCAAATCCGATCTTCCTCGCCCATTCGCGCATTCCGTCGAGCAGAATCCCCTCTGTGAGGTCGCGGGCCCTTAGTCCGGCAGGCGTGCCGAAAGCCAGCGACGGCGCGAGCTCGAAACATCGGCCGTGGTCGATATTATGTATTTCCTTGATGAACCCTGCGGCGATCAGGCGTTGCGCGACCGTCTCGACCGGCAGCTGTCCGCGCTGCGGGATGACCGTCGCGCCGCTGATCGACGCGAATTGGTCGGCACGGATGAGGCCGCCGCGTGCGATCATGCCATCGACCGATGCAGCGAAGACCGAATTGGTCGCGCGCATGTCGCGAATGAAATTCTGCCAGAAGCGTTCGCTGTTCCGATCCTTGTCGAGATAGAGAAAGGCTTCGCGCTTGGGCAGCATCGGGACTGGAAAGCGGCGTATCGGTTTTGCGACCCGAGCGACGCGCTGGCGCGCTGCCTCTGGGCTCGCTCCGGCAGCGACGAGCGCCTCGACAATCAGCGACGAGCGCGATGGGCCATGCTCTGAAAGATATTGCGCGATGGTGGTCATGGTCGATGTCACACTGCTTAATTTATTAATTTAACTACCCTGTGCCTCCTCGTTTTTCAACCTTCGATATGAACTCAAATTTTTCAAATACTTAACGAGACGATTTTTGGACGTCCGCGCGGCGCGATGTCACAGAGCCATTTCGAACGACTGAAAATCGTCGCCGCACGCTGCAGCCGCAACTGCGCTGGGCCTTCGCTCGGTCAGTGATGGTAGAGCGGGAATTGCCGTGCGGTGGTCGGGCATTCGCACGGGGCGAGCACCGATATCGCTCGAGGCAAGACGCGGAAATGCGCAGGCGTCGCGGTGACGATCTCACCGTCGGTGTTCACCGGCATCGGCCGCCGCGTCTCGATATCGAACTCGACGCATTTGGCGGTGCGCACTTCCTTCCACGCGCCATGCGTGCCGGACCGGAAGGCGCGAAGCATGAGGGCGAGCTTCCAGAGGTTTTTGACCTCGAGACTATAAAGATCGAGCGTGCCGTCGTCGATCGCGGCATTCTCTTCTACGACATTACCTCCCCCGTAGAGACGCCCGTTGCCGATCGCGACCTGATAGGTGCTGACGGTCCTCGACTCGCCCTTCTCCCTGATCCTCGCCCGGAACCGCTGGGCAGCCAGGATGACCCGCAGCGCGGCGACGGCATAGCCGAGGCGGCCGAACCTTTTCTTGATCGCCGGGTCGAGCTTCCGCGCAAGTTCGCTGCTGATCCCGATGCTCGCGACATTGAAGAAGGCATGGCCATTGACCATGCCGACATCGATCCGTCGGCTGTGACTCTCGACAATGACGTCGGCCGCCGCCGCGAAGTCGAGCGGGATCGACAGGGTGCGCGCCAAGTCATTCGCGGTTCCGGCGGGAATGATTCCCAGCGGCAGGCCGCTCTCGATCACCGCGGGCGCGGCGGATGAGATCGAACCGTCGCCGCCGCACACGACAATGATATCGGCGGTCTGATGCAAGCGTGTCACGTCGCGTGCAATTTCGGGCAAGCTCTCGAACGGCTCGACCGTCACCAGAAGGCCGCCGGCAGCGAGGCGCTCGCGAACGGGAACGAGCGCCTGCTCGCCCTGCCGCGCCTTTGCATTGTGCAGCACGAGGGCGCGCGTACCTTTGGGCCACGGCATCGACACGATCCTGTTCAGCAGAGTTACGACCGTCGAGCGCGTGCCTTCAGAAGAACCACGCCCGATAGAGCAGGCCTATATATCGCCGCGACGAGGCCGGGAAGCATCCGTATCGATGCAGCTCCCTTTTCGGCTTCGTCATATCCTTGGCGCGATCGCTCGCCCTGATCGCTCTTCCATTTTCGAAGTTCGACCGGTCCCACCCAAGAGCGCTCCGCCAATCTGGTCGGCGGCGGCGCCCGCGCAAGCGAGGCGTAGCCTCACTCCTCCGCTGCGCTTCGGCCCTTCGGGTGCGCAAGCGCCTCAAGCCGCCGACCCGCCCGGCTGCACGCCCGGGATGGTCCCGGGCAAATCAGCAGGAGTATCGACATGGCGAGCATCGGCATCGTCAGCGGCAGCATCGAGAAGGGCTTTGTGGGCCAGCTCATCACGCTGTCGATCAAGGCACCGATCGAGATACGCCCCAACCGCGGCAAGGCGAGCGATGTGCAGCCCGACTATCGCGTTTGGTCCGATGGCGTCGAGATCGGAGCCGGCTGGATTCGCGTCGCCGAGCAATCGGGGCGTCCCTATGTCTCGCTCTCGCTCGCGACCCCCGAGTTCGGGCCGCGGCGCATCTACGCCAATCTCGGGCGGGCCGCGGGGCAGGATCGCGACGATGTTTTCGCGATCATCTGGACACCCGCCGACTGAGCGGCGGCCATCTTGCGGCATCCTTGCGCATCGGAACAATCTTCCGGGTGCAAGGGTGCCGCCACCTTGTTAGGGTGACCCCAATGCAGAGCAGCCTCGAACATCTTCCCCCGCACAAGCAACGCGAGATCGAGCGCGTCGTCGAGATCATCTTCGAGGAATTCGAGGATGCGCTGGCGCTCGCGACGCAGGACTGGAAGCGCAAGGGCCGGATTTCCAAGATCATCCTCTACGGCAGCTATGCACGGGGTGGGTGGGTCGACGAGCCGCACACGGCGAAGGGCTATCAGTCGGACTATGACCTGCTGATCATCGTCAACGACAAGCGGCTGACCGATCGGGCGGACTATTGGTCGAAGCTCGACGACCGGCTCATTCGTGAGCTGTCGGTAACGAAGCGGCTCCGCACGCCGGTGAATTTCATCGTTCACAGTCTCGACGAGGTGAATGCCGGACTGACGCAGGGTCGCTATTTCTTCATCGACGTCGCTCGTGACGGGATCGCGCTGTACGAGGCCGACGGGAAGGAGCTCGCAGAACCCAAGCCGATGACGCCGCATGCGGCGCTCGAGATGGCGCGCGAGTATTTTGATGAGTGGTATCCTAGCGGAGCGCAGTTTCTTCATCACTATCGAAGCGCTGTCGCTGCAGGTTGGTTGAACAATGCGGCCTTTCAGCTTCATCAGGCGACGGAACGATATTACCACTGCATCTTATTGGTATGCACTTTCCACACGCCGCACATCCATAATCTTGTTTTCCTGCGCACCCAAGCCGAGCGGATCGATGATCGATTGATCGAGGCATGGCCGCGAGAAGTTAAGGCCGACCGGTCGCGGTTCGAAAAGTTGAAGGAAGCGTACATCAAGGCGCGCTATTCGAAGCATTACGCGATCACCGCCGACGAACTGGAATGGCTCGGCGCGCGGGTTCAGCATCTCGCCGGTATCGTCGAGACTATTTGCCGTGACCGCATCGCTGAGCTTGAGACAACAGCGCGTCAGGCAGGTTGAGACCCGCTACTTTTTCCCGCGGAACCGCTCGAATTTGGCCTTTCCCTCGGCAGTCTCGACCGCGACATTGGCATTGCTGCATTCATCGCCGCGCTTGTCGCCCGCCGTGCAGCTTTGGACGACGTCGCGTGCCTCATCGAGATTGGCCTCGAAATATTGAACGCTGCGTGGCTCCGGCGGAGCACATGCTGTCAGGATCGTCAGGCTGGCGATCGCCAGCATCTTGAAAATGATCATCGTCACCTCCGACGATCAACTCTAGCGTCGGCGACCCGGTCCATGCAGTGGCGATTTGAGATTTAGAACCAAATTGAGGCTAGTTCTCCGTCCATCGGCCTATGTGAGCCAGTTTTGCGCCATTCTTAGCTCTCTCTCAAGCGTCGCATTGGGCGGCGAGGCTCAAGGGAACGATTGAGGAAATCCGTCGCAAAAGCTAGTTTGCAACGATGAGCGAACCACCAGCACCGCGCGGACAGCGCCTCGTCACACCATATGCTTTCATCGATACCGAGGCTTTTCGTGCGGCGGGTCTCGACTGGCAATCGCGAACTTGGTCCAGCCTGATCGATCTAGCGTCGAAGAGCACGCTCGAGCCGATCACGACTTCCATCACCACGCGGGAGGTTGAAGCGAGACTTTCGGAAGCGCTGGCGGAGGCGGAAGCAGCAGCGAAGAAGCACGGCGCGATTTTTGGCCAGCTTGGAGAAAGCGGTCCCTTTGGTGATACCGATCCAGCCGATCGGAAGGCACTGCTTCACGCGCGCTTTCGAGAATTCCTAGCGACAGCAAAATTTACCGAAATCCCCGTTGTTGCCGATCACAAAGCGATTTTTGACGATTATTTTGCTGGTGCTGCGCCCTTTGGGGAGGGCAAAAAAAAGAGCGAGTTTCCGGACGCCTTTGTGCTGTCGAGCCTCCTCGCCTGGATCCGGCCCGGTCGACCCAGAATATATGTGGTTGGCAAGGATCCGGACCTGGTGAAATTCTGCGAGGGACGGGACGATCTGATCCAATTGGACTCCGTTGCCCAGCTTCTCTCGCTGGCTCTGGCGTCAGCCCAGTTGGTGAAGCGTCTTGAAGCGCATGTCCGTGGAGACGCGTCCCTGCTCGAAAGGCTGAGGGCACGCCTTAACTCCTATCGTCCGCGCCGTGTCGATATCGAGGTTGAAGATGTCGAGTTCTTCGATCTTGAGATTTCGAGCGTGTTTCTCGTCGACGAATCCGAGGAGGGACAGGATTTTGTCCTTGAGGTCGAAGTCTTGGCTGAGGTCGAAGCCGACGTTCGTGAGACGGGTCATGAGTATGTCATCTCGCGGCGGGGAGAGCCTGATTTGGATATTCGGACTTACCATGCTCGTCCAACTTCCAGCGCGGCTATTTATGTTGAGGTGCTGGTGTCCGAGGACGATAGTGGCGAAGAGCCAGCCTTGGTGACGACCGATTGGGCTATCACATCGGGCGATATCGAGATCAAATTGCCATCTCAGTTCAGCAGGCGTGAAATCACCCTCGAGGCGCGGTGACGCCAAAATCCTTCGTTGACGCCACCGGAGCGTTGCCAGTTTCGACGCTTTCCAGATTTCAGATGAAATTTTTTCCATTTTTTTAATGCAAATTTTCTGCGCAGCAAATATCAAGGTTTTTCCGAATATTCACTTTTAGGGTGATTTTTGCTGGGCACAAAATATGGCCGAATTTGAAAATTCTCAGCGCGAATTGCTCGATGCGCTTTTGGAGGCGCTTTTGGCGCTGCCGCAGTCGCACGCGCAAATCGAGCGATATGAGGTCGAAATCGGGCCTCGCGGCCGCGCCGACGCCCTGATCGGCGCATATATCGGCCGCCAGCCGCTCTTATTGCTTGTCGAAATCAAGGCGCAGCTTTTTCCGCGCGATGTGCGCGAAGCAATCTGGCAGCTTCGGAATAATCAGGCCCATCTCAGCAATTCCGGTGACGACCGGGAAATCATTCCTTTTTTTGTCGCCCGTGCGATCTCGCCGGGCGCTCGAGAGATTTTTCGGGAAGAGCGCGTCGGATATTACGACCTCGGAGGCTCGCTTTATATTCCGGGGAAAAAGGCATTCATATTTCTCGATAAACCGGCTCCGAAAAAAGGGACGAAGAAATTCGATTCCATTTTTCAGGGGCAAAAGGCGCGCGCACTCCATGAAATTTATGAGAGGCGGCAGGACTGGCTGGGCGTGAAGGATCTCGCCGATGCGAGCGGCGTATCGCCCGCTACGGCTTCCGAGACCCTCACGGAACTCGAACGGCGCGAGTGGGTGGATGTGCAGGGGGCGGGTCCGTCGAAACAGCGTCGATTGCGCGCCGCACGGCCCCTTCTCGAAGCTTGGACCAGCTATGCGAGCGATCAGAAGGCGCCGACAGTGCGGCGTTACTATGTCCCGAAAGGGAGTGACGCACTGGCGCTGGCGCTGCGCCTTGATCAGGCGTGCGACGAGGCGAAAGCCGCCTATGCGGTCACCGGCGAGGTAGCCGCTCAAATCTATGCCCCCTATCTTTCTTCCATCTCGCAGCTTCGTTGCCGGATCGAGCCCGGGCAGAAGCTGATCGAGGCGCTGCTCAATCTCGACGCCCGGCCCGTGGCGGAGGGGTGGAATCTCGGTATCATCGAGGCGAAGAGCCGGCGCGATGTCGCGGTCGGCCAACGGATCGATGGCGTCTGCTATGCGCCGCCGCTGCAGGTCTATCTCGACCTGCTCCAGGCGTCCGGCCGTTCCCGTGAATTGGCGATGCACCTCCGTAGCGAATGTCTGGATAAATAATGCCCAAACCACAGACGATCAGCGGCTATGAGGACATGGTCACCGACGCGTGCGAGCGCGTACTGGTCACGCTCCTGCGCGGGCTTGGACCATGGAAGGATTCGGTCTTTCTCGTCGGCGGACTCGCGCCGCGCTATCTCGTGACCGCCAGGCCGCCGAAAGTCCCGAAACATGCGGGCACGGGTGACGTCGATATCGTCGTCGACGTCGGAATCCTCACGACGACCGAAGCCTACAGTACGCTAGAAGAAAATCTAAAGGCGATGAACTTCGAGCGCGCCGAGAATGAAAAGGGTGCGAAGCAATCCTGGCGGTGGCGCGCCGAGATCGAGGACGGCACGACGATGATCCTCGAGTTTCTGGCGGACTCGCCGGAACTTGGAGGCGGCAAGGTAAAGGAACTTCCTTCGGACGGAAATGTCTCGGCGTTGAACATCCCCCACGCTTCCATGGTGTTCGACCATCACGGGACCGTCGAAATCACGGCGGACCTGCTGAACGGTAAGGGCCGTGCCACCGAGGTCGTGCGCTACGCTGATATCGTCACCTTCACCTGTCTCAAGGCCTTTGCTTTCGATCAGAGGTTCGAGCGCAAGGATGCGCACGACCTGATCTACTGCATCGAGAATCTGGAAGGTGGCGTCGGCGCGGCGCAATCCGCATTCGCGGCTGCACTGACCGGTCCGCATGCCGAGGCGATACGCGAGGCTCTTACTCGCATGGCGGCTCGCTTCCGCGATCCCAATCCCGACGAGAGCTATTTGCGCGACGGGCCCGTCGCCGTGGCAAGTTTCGAAGACGACGAAGCCGATGTCTCGGCCGACCCCGATCTGCTGAACGCCCGGATCTTGCGGCAGCGACATGCCGCGGAAATTATGGCCGACTTCCTCAAGGCATTCGAAATCTGATGACGAAGGCTGTGATCGCAGTTTCGTTCCGGCGCATTCCAAGAGCTTGCCCGTGAACAAAGCGATCATAGTCGGCGCGAGTTCAGGGATCGGCCGAGAGCTGGCGATGCTGCTCTCGCATCATGGCTATTCGGTTGGCGTCACCAGTCGGCGCCGCGACCTGCTCGCCAATCTCGCTGGCAATTCTTCCGGTTCGATAATCTACGAGGCGTTCGACGTGGCCGACACGACCGCGATGCAACGCGGACTCGCCGCCCTGATCGAGCGGCTTGGCGGGCTCGACTTGCTGGTGATCAGTGCCGGGGTCGGCCACATAAATGCCGATCTTGTCTGGGAGGCGGAACGCGAGACCATCGCGGTGAATGTCGAAGGTTTCGCGGCCGCGGCCAATATCGGCATGCAGCACTTCATCGCCCAAGGCACGGGGCATCTGGTGGCCATTTCGTCGATCGCGGGATTGCGGGGAAGCGGCGACGCGCCTGCCTACAATGCGTCCAAGGCCTTCGTCTCCAACTATATGGAGGCGCTACGCCAGAACATGGCGCGCCGGGGCCTGCCGATTGCAACGACCGACGTGCGGCCCGGCTTCGTCGACACCGCGATGGCGAAGGGTGACGGACTCTTCTGGGTTGCTTCGCCTGAAAAGGCGGCGAAGCAGATCTACGGCGCCATCCGCGCCCGTAAGTCTCATGCCTATGTCACCAAACGCTGGTGGCTCGTCGCTGGCCTGATGAAACTTCTGCCGAACGCCATCTACGACCGACTCTAGCCGCTCGCGATCATCGCCCGTGGCAGATTTTGTATTTCTTGCCAGAACCGCAGGGACATTTTTCGTTGCGGCCGACCTTTTTCCTCGGCTCAACCTCCCTGGGGGCACCGCGACGCTGATCGAACAGCGCCTGCAAAGGGGCAGGAATCACAACCTGTCGCTGCGGGGGACCGCCTTTGCGCCGAACCTCGCGAATGATGGCCTTCTGCTCCTGGAATGCCGCGCGATGGTTCGGATCCATCGCATCCTCGAACGGCAGCAGCCGCTCGACCTCGTTCGCCGCCGCATCATGGTCGCCGCAGTACGCAAGAACCACCGCATATAGAGCGCGAGCTTCGAGAACGGGCCCCGCGAGGCCCGCGCCTTGCAAGATGGGGAAGATGTTCCGTTCGAAGGCCTCGCGGGCGCTTATGAAGTCGTTCACCCAGACCAGTTCTTCGACAAGATCGAGACCAACCCGGACGAATGACTGGTAGGATTGCGACAGTTCGTAGAATTTCATCGCATGGATGCGTGCGAGAGTAGATCGCTGGCTCTTCCGGCCCAAGGCCTGCGCGAAAAGATCGTGACTGTCTGCCAGATGTTTCAGCCGATCGGTGAGATCTTCGTCTTTGGGAAGAAGCTCCCGAAGTTCGGGGGCGTTCCGTCCTATCACATCGTCGGGCCTGATCCCGAGCTCCCGATAATATTCGCCGATGAGGGCGAGTGCCTCACTTACCGCTGTATCGTTGTCGCCGAGCTTGAAGAGGGCGAGGGCGCGATTGTAGCGAAACACGCGCAGATGTTCGGGCTGGTCGGGAAGTCGATCCGAAACTTCGTCAAGCATGGCCCGGACGCCATCAATGTCGCCAAGCTCGGACAAGAGCAACATCCGCTTCATGCCCCAGGCCATCCACTCCTCGTCGCCGAGCTCGTTCGCCCTCAGCAGCGATTCCATCTCGTCGACCCGCTCCCGGCCGGCCTCATAATCTCCCTCGCGCAGATCATTGAAGACCAGGCCGTCGAGCGCCCACAGCCTTGTCTCGGCATCTCCGTTCGGATCGGCCGCGATCGTCAGCAGATAGGGTTCGATTTCCGGCCAGACCCCGAGTTCGTGGAACAATTCGTCTGTGGCAAACTGCACCAATATTCTCGCCTGACCGAGAAGCCCGAACAGACGGATGAGCAGTCCTAACTTCGCGAGGCTCCAGTTGGTCCGGATCGAGCTTACGATGACCCGCTGCAGCGAGCCCAAGGCTTTCTGCTCGAAGTCCTGACCCTTTGCCGAGACGTCCGCTTTGCCGAGTATCCTCACCGCGTCGTGAATTTTTAGGCCGCTATTCCCGAATAATTCCAGCGCACCCGTTGCGGGAAGCGCGCGCAACCGGGCCGTGGCCGCCTTCGCGTCGATGTCGCATGCGGCTTGAAGCAAGGCACTGGCTTCGTCCCGTGAGAGCGCGACATCGGCGAGGCTCAGGACCGCGATCGTTTCTCTGTCGACCGGCGGCAAGCCTTCGAACGCGCGCCTCAGGATAATCTCTTGAGCCGTCTCGACGATATTGGTCTGCTGCTCGATATCCGTACAAAAGGCCCTAATGTCGCCGCCATATTCGCGCGCCGCGATCGTCGCCGCATTGAGTACATAAAATGGCAGGCCTCCGGTAATTCTGGATAGCCGCTCGCAATCGCCGAAATCGGCACGGCAACCAGCATCTTGAACTGCCGCCGCGATAGTGTCTTCGTCCCAGCCGTTCAGAGTCTCGGCTTGAATATCTAGTCCTGCTTCGAGTTCGGCGATGTGCCGACCCGGTTGGCTCAGCAGGACAAATCGGAGATTGGGGCCCCGTGCTACCAGCGCCTCTATATCGGCCGCGGGAATGCGGTGGCTGTTATCGATGACGACAGCCGCGTGAAGGCCGTCTTCGCCGAGCTTGATGCTCAGCGCGCTCACCATGTCCAATCCGCTCGCGCCCGGCAGAAGAATTTCGCCGAGCTTGTCGTTGGAGCGACCGAACATCTTCGCCGCCACTTCGCGCGCTACCGCTGACGCGAGCGCGGGTCCCGGCGTGTCCCCAACGTCGAGATAGGTGACCGGGAGCGCAGCATGGACCGCGGCCTCGGCCATCCAGGCGGTTTTCCCCGAGCCCGAAAGTCCCGCTATGATGCGGACGGGCTGGTCACTTAGCAGGGCGGGTTCGTCGACCTGGGCGCGGTACACCGGGGGCGGCGCCGGAAGCTGCTGCATCTGGACCACGAGCTGCTCGAACAGGTCCGGCAATTCCTCGCGGGAAAAACTGTGATCCTCGCGCGGAGGCGTGCCAGCGGATGCGAGCATGACCATGGCGGCCAGCTTCCAGGTCAGCGTCTCCGGCCTGAGCAACCCGAATGGCAGCTGCGCCGCGAGATCCGAGCAATATGCAGCCATACCGGCAACATTGTCGGCAGGTCGAGGCAGGCAATTGTCGGAGGGCTCAGGACCGCCTGGCCAATGCAGCTCGACATCGTCAGGCCAGTCATCCGCGGCAATCTTCTTGAGCAGGGCTGGCGACGGAGGCGCATTCGTCGCGATCACGAATCTCGCGTCGCCAGCTCGCAGGCCGTTCTGATGATCCGCACGTATGTCCTCGAAACGCTCTAGTGCTCCTGAAATATCACTGGGATTGAGGACGTCCTGCCGCGTTTTGACCTGCGCATAGATACGGGCGTCCGGAAGCTGGACTTCAATGTCCTCGTCCCGCTCGACGATGATATGTTCGGCTCCCGCCTTTCCCGCGAGGAGAAGGCACGCTGCCGCGAAAAGATGCTGGTAGAGGAAACCCCTGTGTACGGCCTCGATCCGGATGAGTTGGCGCTCGTCGAGAACGAGGAGTTCGTCGACCGGCGGCTGTGGGCGTTCTGCCTCATCCTCCGCGCGGTGATCGGCCGCATTATGACCGGAATTGTCTCCGGGATCTTCTGACGCGGTCATCGTGTCGTGAAGGCTGCGACGACCTTGTTCGTCCCGTCCATGAGCAGGCCGCACTGAATGTCGGCGACCAGGACCGTCGAATTCACCGTGATATCGGTCGGATTGCTGATCGTCGTCTTGCCATAGGGGTAGGTGGCGCGAACGACATTCGGGAGCTTCGGCACGACAACAAAGGCAATCTTGGCTTGGGGTTTGAAGGCTTGCGCTTCGGCGACGCTCATGGGGATGGTCCCGATGACCCCACCCTTGTTGGCGATGAAAAGCTCTTCGCCATAGCGCGCCGGTTCACCCTCGAAGATCGCGTTCTCGGTCCGGGTAATCTTGCTGATGGTGGCCTTCGCCCCGAAGCCATTCTGCGCGGAATAGGTGCCGGTCGTGACCTCGCTGCTCGAAATCGTCACGTCGAGGTTGCTGAGGGTGCTGGCCTTCGGACTTTCGACTTTTGCATAATAGAAGGTGTCCCAAGCGCTGAAGTTCGTATTGTCGAACAGGTAGGACTTCACCTCGAAGGCTCCGAGATCGGCATTATAGGCCAGATATTCCGCGCCTTCGATCTTCTTCGAGATGATGAGGGGGCCGGAGCCGCCCGCTGCTGCGAGCCGGGCGCGGTATGCATCGCTGGTCTCGAATTCGTCCTTCGGCGCGACGGGCTTGATGGACGCGATAGCCTGGTCGAAGGTCTGGGGCTGCACCATGGTGCCCGTATAGGCTGCACAGCCCGATTGCGCCTGCGCCAGTCCCGGCGCGCAGATCAGCGCCGCAGCCAGAATGATTTTCCTCATTGGTTTTGCTCCCCCTTGAGCCCGTGCAAAATATCGAGACTAACGCTCCAGGCGAACGCGCAGGCGCCGTGCGCGCTCGCGAAACGCATGTTCCCCGCCCTCGAGAATGTCGCAGACCATCTTGCGGATCGGTGCATCTTCGAGGCCGCCGCTCGCATAGGCGATCTCGGGCAAGCCATCCCCCGGATGCGGGCCGGCCGATGCAACGATGACCTGATCGGCGTCGGTGTTGATCACCAGATTGGCGTTATGCGTGACGATGATGACCTGGCGCTTCGCCTTGGCCTTGAGGAACAGGCCGACGAGTTCATCATAGATCGACTTGGGATCGAGATTTTCCTCGGGCTGATCGATGATCAGCGGCCGCTCATCTGCGTTGTCGAGCGCGAGGTACAGCAGCAGGAGTACGATGCCGCGCGTGCCCGGCGAAAGTTTGCGGATGTCGACCCCATCATAATCGACGCTGTACCGGACTTCGATATGATCGGTGCCATAGAGCCAGCGCGCGAACAGCTTGAGCCAGCCGCGGAATGCGGCGGCATCGCTGCGCTGTGCGAGAGCATGTTCGAAGAAGCTCTTCTGATATTTTTGGCGAAAGTCTTTGAGCGCCTCGGTCACTTCTTCGGCGGTCCCACTCTCCCAAACGCCGCGAAGCTCGTCATTCGCGGCCTCGAGCAATTTGCCCTCGCCGCGGAACGGGCCCTGTCGGCGAAGGTCCAGCAGATCCTCGCCGCGCTTTGCCCACTCCGCCATGTCTGCTCGGCGGGTGACGGTGAATGCAAGCTTCCCGAGCGTCCCGCCCGTCTCGTCCATTCGCGCCCGGATGGGTGCGTAAAGGTCGTTGAGGACCTGCTGTTCCGAAAACACCGCTTCGAAGATCCGCCGGTAGCTTGACTGCCTTTCCGTAGGCAGGCCCTTGGCGCGCTCCTCTGCGCCCTCATAGTCCTTCAGCTTGTCCTGCAGGACCGAGAGCAATTCGGTCTCGGTCGTGATTTTCGTCGACAGGGAATTGAACCGTTCGCGTGTTTCCTTGTCGACGTTTATGATATCGCCGAGCCGCCGGATTTCCGCATCGAGCCGGCCAAGGGGAAGTCTCGTCAGATCGGCATCGTCGGCGATGAGCGGGGTCGCTGGATCGGTGATTGCGATATCGATCCCGCGCCACCCGTCACGGTTCTTCCGGGTGGAGGACAGGTTGTCGTTGATGATGCCGTCCACATTGCCGCTGTACTGCGTCAGAAACGGGTCCCACGCCTCTCCGGCTATGCCGGCATCCTTGTGGCGCTCTTGCGCATCGCGCAGATTTTCGGGCGCCTGATGGGTCCGGAAGTCCGAAACCTCGTCCTGGACGAGTAGCAACTTCTGCTCGCGATTGGTCAGGCGCCTAACCCGTGCGCGCACTTCGTTTGCCGCCTCGGTCAGGGCCTCGAGGCGCTTGATCCGGTCCTCGCTGCCTTTGCGGACAAGCTTGCCGCGGTCCTCGGTGAGCTGGGTGATCTTGAGCTTCTTCTCGTCGACCTGCTTCCGAATGGCCACGATCTGAGATTGCTTCTCGAGCTCGATGTTGATCCGGTCGGACAATTCCTCGAGCTTCTGTTCTTCGCGGCGTCGCGCCTCGCGGAACCGGGCTGCCTTGAGGTCGCGAAGGTCCGCAAAATCGACCGCGCCCTCTCGCTCGGTCGGGCTGTGGGCGTCAAAGACCACGCGCTCGACTTCCGACAGCAGGCCATCGGTCATTCCCTCCGGTGAGCAGAGCGATTCCACGAACTGCTGTGTCAGGTATCGAGCGCGGGCGTAGCCGTCCCATGCCGCCGCGGCATTATCGAGGCCGCGTTCGGTGACAACGCCATTGCCCCAATCGAGCTTCACCGTCGCATCGTCGAGATATTCGCTCGCCCGAACCAGGAAAGACTGCATAGGGAGCTGGTCGGCATGGGCATCGCAGCCCGCTGCGATCATGTCGGCCAGCGCGGTCTTGCCGGACCCGCGCGCACCAATGATCGCGACGAGGCCCGGGTTGAGATCGATCACCGAATTGGGGGCCCACGGCGCATTCGTCAGGGTCACACGGTGGATCGTCTCAGACGGCGCAGCTGCGGGCGGCGCCTCGGTCCCGACGTAAGCGCGGCCCTCGGGATCGATGCAGGCCTGCTTCAGTCCGTCGAATGTCGCCGCACCTTTGATCCAGGTATAGCGGTCGCCATCGGGCGCGCCCGTTCGTTCCACAGAATGCCCGTCGCTGCCGTGCATGCAGGGCTTGAGCCCGCCGTAGGTCTCGCAGATATGCTCGCGACTGGTTTTTCGGCCGAGCCAAAATTCACGTTGCGCCGGGCTCGACGCGAACATGATGTGAGCAAAATGTTCAATCTGCTGGCGCAAAGCTTGGTCTGCGCCATCTTGAAGTCCCGATGTCCCATCGCCCTTCGCGCCGGCGACCGCGATCAGGATATTCTCCTGCGCCCAGCTCATCCCCTTATATTCTTCACGGAGCTGATCGAAGCTTACCTTGAATTGTTCGGAGCCGTGGCGAAGCGCTGAACGATCATCGGTCAGCTCGGAATTGAGCGAACGTCCCAGGCGGATCAGCTCCGAAGGATTACAGGCGAAGGTGTCGGTCGTGGTCTTGAAGGTCAGGCGCTGAAGGAAGCGCGTGAGCTGCTCGATATGATCGGGATCGTCGGGGCAGACGAGCAGATGGGCGTTGATCCACGACCGCGCGGTTCCCACGCTGAACCGAAGCTCGATATTCGGAAAGATCAGGTCGCAGTCCTTGAGGCGACCTTGCTCCTTGCGCGCGCGAACCTCCTTGTAGAGTTCAAGCCCGTAATAGTCGGTAATACCGAGCGCACGGATCGCCGGCGTCGCACCCTCGATCGCGGCAAGATAGGCTTCCCAATCGCCCTTGAACTGGTCGTTGAAGATCGTGCCCGGGGCGTGGACGTGCGGATCCCATCGCAGCCACAACGATCCCGGTCCGATCGATTCCTCTTCCCCCACGGTCATGGCGCGGCACGCTATCGTCAACAGGGGGGAAACGGAAGTGCCGCCGCCAGATCAAACCATTTTGGATCTATTTTGTGCCGGGGCCTGCGGCCTGATCGCAGGGCGGCTCGGGCTCGCCGGAACCGCAGGACTTGCCGGCCGTTTCCCAGTGGCAACGTCCATAGGAGCTGTCATGGCAAGCGCACCGCCCGACCCGCATCCCGATTCTCCCCCGACCGGCCCCGAGCAAGTTCCGGAGCAGGTTCCCCTTCCTGATGACGACGGTCGGGAAAGTGTCGAGGACGTGCCTGACGCAGAATGATCGTCGGGCCGCTTGGCTTCTCGCCTGCGGCATGGCGCCCGCATATCTGCGGAGCGGAAATGGTAAGCCCCGCTACATCGCTGCAGCGGGGCTTCCCTAGATTGCATCCGAAGATGCGATCAAATTCTGCCATTCTTTCGTCTGGACAGGTAAGTGAAACGTGCCGGGCGCGCGATGGTTCCGTGGGCTACTTCGAGGCCCGGAATTTTTCTATCGCCGCAGCGTGACCGCGATCGGGCAGTGGTCCGAATAATGCTTCTCGCCGGGCGCATAGAGCGTTTCGCTGAACCCCGTCCGGTCGGCGGCGGCGCGCCGGTCGAGCACGATATGATCGATGAAACTGTCGTAACGCGGATCGCAGGCCGGCGGCTGGCCCGCGTCGGCGAGCATCAAATCGGCGTTGGCCGGATCGCCATCGTCGATTTTAGTCCAGATCGCGTCGCCGGGAAGCGCGAGCCGCCGGTTCCAGTCGCCCAGCACCGCGAAGCGCTCGGGCCCGGCGGCGGCCGCGTCGATCCAGGCTTCGAGCGCCGGAATCTGGTCCTGGAATATGGGGCAGGCCTTCGCCTCGTTCCCGGAGAAGCAGCCTGACTTGAGGTGGATGCCGAGAAGGCGGATCGGTGTGCGGCCCTCGGGGCGGAGCGTGATGTCGACGCCCGAGCGAAGCTGTTCGTTGCCGCGCATCAGCGACGTCACATCGGCATGGCGATCGAAGGCCATATCCTTGCGGATCGCAAAACCGACCGCTTGGCGGATCACCGTCTGCGACGGGAACTTGCCGCCGCAGGTGCCGCCCGGCGCGCCCTTCCGCGCTTCCATGATCACGACATATTTGGCGGGGTCGAAGACCCGCGCCGCGGCGGTCTCATTCTCGGCCTCCTGAAAGGCGATCACATCGGCGTCGAGGTCGTCGACGATGCGGCGCATCGCGGCATAATCGCTGTCATCCCTGGGGTTGCAGCCTTCGCCGTTCCTCGCGGCGAGAAATTCCAGGTTCCAGCTCGCAAGCTTGAGCGGTTTCGATGGAGCAGACGGGTTCGCGGGTGCGGAGGTCGCGGGCGAGCAGGCGGCAGCCAGCAGGAGCAGGGCGGATGCGATGAGGCGGTGGGGAAGCATCCGCCGCTACTGCCGCACGCCGCCACCGAGTGCAACTCGCCGTGCCGCGCCTTGGCGCGGCGCAGATGGCGCCGATCCGTCCGCGGCGCTATAGCGCCCGCCCGGCCGGGATCCTTCCGGCCGCTCAAGGAGATGATTTTATGAACCACGCCGAACTGTCGGACAGCGTCGCAACCGCACTTGGTCTGAGCAAGGCCGATGCGAAGAAGGCTGTCGATGCCGTTTTCGCTGCGATCACCGACGCCGCCGCCAAGGGCGACGAAGTCTCGGTGAACGGCTTCGGCAAGTTCAAGGTCAAGGAATCGGCCGCGCGTGAAGGCCGCAATCCCTCGACTGGCGAAACCATCCAGATTGCGGCTTCGAAGAAGCTGACCTTCGGCGCCGCGAAGGCCGTCAAGGATCGTCTGAACGGCTGAGCCGGTACGTCCCGCCGGCGTGCCCGGCGGGACGGCCGCGCGGCGGCATGTCGGGCGCGGCATCTGATGAGCGCGCTCTGGCCTCGCAGGCTCGGCCAGGGGTCGCACTTTTGTTTTGGCCGCGCGGCACACTCGGCTCGCTATCCTTGCGGGGCGGCGGCTAGGCACGGGAGCGCATCGCACGCCGCCCCGCTGCGGGCTCGCCAAGAGTGCGGTTGTTCGGGCCCTGCGGGCCGGCGACATCATGACCTAGAGCGGAAGTTCCGCCTGTTTGCGCAAAGGCTCAACGAACAGCGTGCGACGCGGCGGTTCCTCGAACAGCAGCTCGTTCGGCAGGCTGCCGTCGAGCCAATGGTTCGCGTCGCGCCGCTGGATGATCACGCCGTGGCGCGACTGATAGGGAATGACATCGGCGCCCGCCGGGATGGTGAGGATGCGGTAGGACAGCGGCCAGTCGGCGAGTGGCGGGTCCCACACTGCGGCGAGATAGAAGAAATTGCCGCTGTCGAGCGTCACCCGGTAGCGGTGATCGCCGGTTCCCATGCGAAACTCGGACGCCGGGATCAGGCAGCGGCGCGCCGGGAAGGCGCGGCCCTCGGCGCGCACGAAACGATAATTGATCCCGTCGCTAAACCGCGGGTCGGAACCCCAAACCGCTTTGACCATTTCGATCTCGGTCATATTGTCGGGATTGCGCCGGACGAGCGCTTGCACGCCTCCGCTCGGGGCGTCGGGATCGAAAGGGGTTGGCGCGATACCCATATGTGGAACATAATGGGAACGATGTTGAGTCGCAAGGGCGAGGGGGCCGACGCGCATGTGCAATGATTATCGGCTCGAAATTGACATCGCGTCGATCGCCGAGGACTTCGACAACCTCCAGATCAAGATCGACATGCCCGAGGGCGCACCGAACGTGCCGGCGCGCGAGGATGTCCGCATCACCGATACAGCGCCGATCGTGAAGAGCAGCGACGGCGCCGCCGCCGGATCGCTCGTCAACCGGCGCTGGAGCTGGCCCGGACAGGGCGGCAAACCGGTCTATAATGTGCGCTCGGAGCGCCGCGATCTCGGCATGCAGCGATGCCTCGTCCTCTGCGACGGTTTCTATGAGTTCACCGATCCCACCGACCCTGCGCAGAAGCGGCTCGACAAGTGGCTGTTCACGCTGAAGGACCATCGCTGGTTCTGCATGGCCGGCGTCTGGCGCGACAGCCATGTCGGCGAAGCCTTCAGCCTCCTGACCATGGACGCAGGTCCCGACATCGCACCCTATCACCATCGCCAGATCATTCCGCTGCCACGCGATCAATGGGCCGCTTGGCTCGATCCGCGCGTTCCGGCCGAGGACATATTGAAATGGCTTCCCGAAGGCAGCCTCGAGGTGACGCAGGTATATGGTAAGCCGCCTGCACAAGGCGCTCTTGCCTTATGACGAACGAAGAGGGACTCGATCTGTTCGTGACCGCGCAAGAGCAAATCTACCCGCGCGCGCTCGGCGAGATTCGCCGCGGCAAGAAGTGCTCGCACTGGATGTGGTTCATATTCCCGCAGCTGGCAGGCCTTGGCCGAAGCGCGACGTCGAAGCTCTACGGTCTCGCGGGAGCCGATGAGGCGCGGGCCTATCTGGCCCATCCGCTTCTCGGCGCGCGCTATGCCGAATGCGTCGAAGCGATCCAGGACCTGCCGGCAAGCGACCCGGTGGCGGTCTTCGGCGAGGTCGACGCCGTCAAGCTGCGTTCATCGCTGACATTGTTCGAGGCCGTGAGCCGGCGGCCGCTCTTCTCCGCCGCGCTCATCCGCTGGTTCGGCGGCGAGCGCGATGAGCGCACCCTCGGCCTGCTCAGCCGCGACGACAGCATGCCGTGACGCCGACGCGTGTCAGCCGCGCGGATTGCGAAACAGCGGCAGCATCCGGTGGAGCACTTCGTCCTTGTCGAAAAAATGATGCTTGAGCGCGCCGAGAACATGCAGCGCGAGCACGACGTAAATGGCCTTCACCATCAGCTTGTGTATGTCGCCGAGCTCTTCGGCGAGATCCTCGTTCAGCGGTAGCGGAAGATTGGGCGCGGGCACGGCGCCGTAAAGCGGCACTTCAGGCGCCCCGCCCGCCGACGCTGCGGCCCAGCCGAGAAGCGGGGCGCCGATCATCAGCACATAGAAGAGGACATGGGTCGTGCGCGCGAGCATCCGTTCCCATGACGGCATGCCGCCGGGGAAGGCCGGCCAGGGATGGCCGAAGCGCCAACCGAGCCGGATAATGCTGAGCGCGAGGATCGTGATCCCGACCGATTTGTGCAGATGATAATAGCCAAGTTTCTCGCTGTCCGAGGCGTCCTCCATCCAGCCGCCAAAGGTGGCATTGGCGATGATCAGGATGGCGATCGTCCAGTGCAGGACGATCGAGACGGTGGAATAGCGGCTGTGATTCTCACGCATGATTCGCCTCGCAATAGGTCCGTCACCGGTCTTCCAATGCTTTGGCGGCGATCCTCGTTCCGTCAGCAGGACGCAGCCGTCACGATCATGAGCCCAATTTGTTTCGCTTTTACAGAGGCCGGGCGGAAGGCGCGCACCGATTCCCGGCGGTTCGTCGCGGCCCGCTTGACGCGCCCTTTGACTCGGTGGAACATAAAGGGAACATTTGAGTCGATATTTCCCATGAGCACGACGCCCCAATCTGCACCTCGGCCAAGTGCCAGAGATATCGACGTGCTTCGCGCGGCGGTGGCGCGTGTAGCCGCCTCGCGCGGGCCGGTCTTGCCGTTCGGCGTCGGGCCGGTCGATCATCTTCTCGCTGGCGGCGGGCTCGATGGCGCAGGCCTGCACGAGGTCACGGGCGCCTCGGCAAGCTGGAGCGATGACGCTGCGGCAACGCTCTTCGCGGCTGGAATCGCGTCGCGCTTCGCGGCGGCGCCCGACGTGTCGGCGCTCTGGGCGCTGACGCGGTTCGATCTCTATGCCCCCGGTCTCGAACAGGCGGGGCTCGGTCCGGACCGCGTGCTCTATGCTCAAGGCAGGACCGACAAGGAACTGCTGGCGCTGTGCGAGGACGCGCTGCGCGACGGTTCGCTCGCCTGCGTCGTTGCCGAAGTGAAAGCGGCCGATCAGACCGCGACGCGCCGGCTGCAACTGGCAGCATCCGAGGGCAACACGCCGATGATCCTCTATCGCCGGTACCGGCGTTATGGCCAATGCCCGCTCGCCGATCCGTCGCTCGCAATGACCCGCTGGCGCATCGGCACCTTGTCGTCGGGCCGCCTCGCCTCGCCCGGCGTCGGGCGCGGGCGCTGGAATGTCGAGCTGGTCCGGCAGCGCGGCGGGCCGCCTTTTTCCCTCGAACTGGAGGCGTGCGATGACCAGGGTCGCCTCGCTCTTCCTGCCGCAACTGCCGATCGAGCGGTTGCGCCGGGCAGAACGGACACCGTCGCATTCGGGCACGCCGCCTGATCGGGCGCGGGCGGGTCCGCGCTTCCCCGAGCCTGTCGACGACAATCCCGGCACCTGTTCGGTGCCGCGCGGCGGCGGCTGGCGTCCGGGCGCGCGCTGGGCGCAAGGCACGCACTCCGGCGAGCCGTCGCTCGACGCCCTCCCGGCGCACCAGCGACCGACGATGCGCGAGCTCGGACGGCGGAGCGAAGCTGCCGCACCGGTGTTCCGGGCGTTGCGCTCGGACGACGGGACGTCGGGCGGGATCGCTGCGCCGCTGCCGCCGCTCTGGGGCCTCCGTCCGACGATCGTCGTCGCGCGAACCGGCCAGCGCGACGTCGTGACCGCCGCCTGTCCGGCGGCGCTCGATCTCGGCCTCGTGCCCGGCATGGCGGCCGCCCATGCCCGCGCGCTGGTCTCCGATCTCGACATACTCGATGCCGCACCCGACGCCGATCGCGCGTGGCTCGATCGCCTTGCGCTCCACGCCGCCCGCTGCTGGACGCCGACGGCGGCAGTGTCGGGCATCGACGGGCTGTGGCTCGACCTGTCGGGCACGACGCATCTCTTCGGCGGCGAAGAGCGTTTCGCGGCGCGTCTGCTCGGTTTTCTACGGCGCCTCGGCTTCACCGCGCGTGTCGCGATCGCCGGCACGCCCGGCGCCGCTCACGCGCTCGCACGCGATGGCGGCGCGGGCGTGCGGATCTTGCCGGAAGGAGGCGAGAGCGAGGCGCTGGCGCCTTTGCCGCTGGCGGCGCTCCGGCTGGCGCCGGAGGCGCTCGCCGCGGCGGCGCGCTTCGGGATCGAGCGGATCGCCGATCTTTATCCGATGCCGCGCGGGCCATTGGCCCGGCGGCTCGGGCGCGGCGCGGTCGAGCGGCTCGACCAGGCGCGCGGGTTCGTACCCGAGCCGATCGTGCCCGTCGTCCCGTTCGACATGCCCGAGGCGCGCCGTTCCTTGCTCGAGCCGATCGGGACCGCCGAGGCGATCGAGCAGGTCATCGCCGACCTGCTCGGCGATCTCGTGCTCGCGCTGCGCGAGCGCAGTCTTGGCGTGCGGAGCCTCGTCTTGCGCTGCGACCGGCTCGACATGGGCGCGCAGTTCGTCACCGTCGGCACGGCGCGCGCGACGCGCGATGCGAAACATCTGCTGCGCCTGTTCAGGCTCCGGATCGACCGGATCGAGCCGGGGCTCGGGATCGAGACGATGGTTCTCGCGGCGCCGCAGGTCGAAGCGCTGGCGCCCGAGGCGATCGCCGCCGTGCTCAACACGGCACGCCAGGCGCCCGACCTCGCGCCGCTCGTCGATGCGCTGGCCGGCCGCGCCGGCGATGCCGCGCTGTTCCGCCTGTCCGCGATCGAAAGCGATGTCCCCGAGCGCGCGATCGTGCGCGCCGGGCCTTTGGCCCAGCCTGCCGGCTGGCCCGTCTGGCCGCGGCCGATCCGGATGCTCGCGCGGCCCGAGGCGCTGTCGGGCGTCGTCGCCTTGCTTCCCGACCATCCGCCGCGCCGCTTCGCGTGGCGCGGGCGGAGCTATGCGGTGGTCGCAGGCGATGGCCCCGAGCGCATCCATGGCGAATGGTGGCGCCGCCCGGGCGAGATGTGGGCGGTTCGCGACTATTTCCGGGTCGAGGCGACAAGCGGCGAGCGCTTCTGGCTCTTCCGCCGCGGCGACGCGATCACCGACAAGACGGGTGACCTCAGCTGGTACATGCACGGCGTGTTCGGATGACGGACCCCGTTACGACCTATGTCGAACTCTACGCCACGAGCCATTTTTCCTTTCTGCGGGGGGCCTCTTCGCCCGAGGAATTGTTCGCGGCCGCCGCTGCCCTCGGCCATTCGG
Organism: Sphingopyxis sp. NJF-3; assembly: GCF_053514865.1. Classification (NCBI taxonomy): domain Bacteria; kingdom Pseudomonadati; phylum Pseudomonadota; class Alphaproteobacteria; order Sphingomonadales; family Sphingopyxidaceae; genus Sphingopyxis; species Sphingopyxis sp. NJF-3. The sequence goes on along the minus strand of NZ_CM130726.1, from coordinate 3,177,281 downwards.
CCCTCGGGCTTTGCGACCGGGGCAGCGTCGCCGGCATGGTGCGCGGTCTGTCGGGACAGGAAGCAACCGGCGTCCGGCTGATCGCGGGGACGCGCGTCGACCTTCGCGACGGTCGCTCGATCCTCCTCTATCCGACGGACCGCGCGGCCTGGTCGCGGCTGACCCGGCTGCTCTCCTTGGGCAAGGGGCGCGGCGGCAAGGGCAATTGCTGGCTCGACTGGCCCGACGTCGCGGCCTCGGCCGAGGGCCTCGTCGCGATCCTCCTGCCCGGTGAAGCCGACGAACGGGCGCGGCTCGATCTCGCCGAGCTCAGCGGCGCCTTCGGCCCGCGCGCCTTTCTCGCGCTCGCGCTGCGCCGCCGGCCCGGCGATTTCGCGCGGCTTCGCGCGCTCGATGCGCTGGCGCAGGAAGTGGCGGTGCGGAGCGTCGCGCTCGGCGACATCCTCTACCATGCGCCCGAACGGCGCCCGCTGCAGGACGTGCTGACCGCGATCCGCGAGAAGACGACGGTCGATGCGCTCGGGTTCAAGCGCGAACGCTTCATGGACCGGGCCTTGAAGAGCCCGGCCGAGATGGAAAGGCGCTTCGCGCTGTTCCCCGACGCGATCGCGGCGACCGCCGACATCGCGGCAGCCTGTCGCTTCGACCTTGCCGAGATCCGCTACCAATATCCCTATGAGCAGGTGATGGAGGGCCGCACCGCGCAGGAAGCGTTGGCGGCGTTGACCGAGGAAGGTGCGAACCGGATGTTTCCGGGCGGCGTGCCGCCTGCCTTTCGGAAACAGATCGATCACGAGCTGCGCCTGATCGGCGAGCTCGGCTACGCGCCCTATTTCCTGACCGTCAATTCGATCGTCGCCGAGAGCCGGCGGCGCGGCATATTGTGCCAAGGGCGCGGGTCAGCCGCGAACAGCTGCGTCTGCTTCCTGCTCGGCGTGACTTCGATCGACCCGATCAAGCACGAGCTGCTCTTCGAGCGCTTCGTGTCGGGTGAACGCAAGGAGCCGCCCGATATCGACGTCGACTTCGAACATGAGCGGCGCGAAGAAATCATCCAGTGGATCTACGAGACCTACGGGCGTCACCGCTCCGCGCTGACCGCCGTGGTCACGCGATATCGAACCCGCGGCGCCGTCGCCGAGGTGGGAAAGGCGCTCGGCCTGCCGCGCGACCTCACCAAGATGCTCACCGGCCTCGTATGGGGCTGGTCGGTCGACGGCATCCCCGAGGAGCGCATTGCCGAGCTCAACCTCAACGCCGGAGATTATCGGCTCCGCCTCACCCTCGATCTCGCGCGGCAGCTGATCGGGACGCCGCGGCATCTCTCGCAGCATCCCGGGGGCTTCGTGCTGACCGAAGAGCGGCTCGACGATCTCGTGCCGATCGAGCCCGCCCGGATGGAAGACCGGCAGATCATCGAATGGGACAAGGATGATATCGACGTCCTCAAATTCATGAAGGTTGACGTGCTGGGTTTGGGGATGCTCGGCTGCATGAACCGGGCGTTCAACCTGCTCCGCGAGCATAAGGCGGTGGATGTGGGTATGGCCGACCTGCAGGACGACGACCCGGCGGTCTATGGCATGATCCAGAAGGCCGACACGCTCGGTGTCTTCCAGATCGAGAGCCGCGCGCAGATGTCGATGCTGCCGCGGATCAAGCCCAAATGTTTCTACGACCTCGTGATCGAGGTCGCGATCGTGCGCCCCGGTCCGATCCAGGGCGACATGGTTCATCCCTATCTTCGCCGCCGCGAGGGCAAGGAGAAGCCCGAATATCCGAAACCCGAACTCCGCGCCGTGCTCGAGAAGACGCTGGGCGTGCCGCTCTTCCAGGAGCAGGCGATGAAGGTCGCGATCGTCGGCGCCGGCTTCACGCCAGTCGAGGCCGACCAGCTGCGCCGCGCGATGGCGACCTTCAAGCTCACCGGCGGCGTGTCGCATTTCTACGACAAGCTCGTCGGCGGCATGGTCGAGCGGGGCTATCCCAAGGATTTTGCCGAGCGCACCTTCAAGCAGATCGAGGGCTTCGGGTCCTATGGCTTTCCCGAGAGCCACGCCGCGAGCTTTGCCAAGATCGCATACGCCTCCTGCTGGATGAAGCATCATCATCCGGACGTCTTTTGTGCGGCCTTGCTGAACGCGCAGCCGATGGGCTTCTACGCGCCCGCGCAAATCGTGCGCGATGCCCGGAATCACGGCGTCGAGGTACGCCCGGTCTCGATCAACGACAGCCATTGGGACTGTACGCTGGAAAGGAGCGACGGGCGCTATCTCGCCGTGCGCCTCGGTTTCCGCCAGGTGCGCTCGCTCGCGAACATCCATGGCGCGGCGATCGTCGGCGCGCGCGGCGATGTGCCCTACGACTGCGTCGAGGATGTATGGCGGCGCGCCGGCGTGCCGCGCGCCGCGATCGAGCGGATCGCCGAAGCGGATGGATTTGCCTGTCTGTCCGAGGACCGGCGGCAGGGGCTGTGGAACGTCCGCGGCCTCGGCGAGGCGCCGCTGCCGCTCTTCGCGGCCGCCGACGCGCGCGAGGCGAACTTCTCGCCCGAAGGGCTCGAACCGCCGACCGCGCTTCGGCCGATGACCGAAGGGCGCGAGGTGGTGGAGGATTATCGCACGCTTCAACTGAGTTTGCGCGCGCATCCCTTAAGTTTCCTGCGCGAGGAGCTGGACGCGATGGGGATCGTCCGCTGCGCGGATCTTGGCTCGATCCGCGATGGCCGGAATATCGAGGTCGCCGGCGTGATCCTCGTGCGGCAACGGCCCGGCTCGGCGAAGGGCGTGCTGTTCGTCACGATCGAGGATGAGACCGGTATCGCCAACGGCATCCTCTGGCCCGATCGCTTCGACATCTATCGGCGTCAGGTCATGGCGGCGTCGATGATCGCGATGCGCGGCCGCGTTCAGAAGGAAGGCGAGATCATCCATGTCATCTGTGACCGGATAACCGATCATGACGCGATGCTGCGGCAGGTCGGGCGGAGCAATCTTCCCATTGCGCCGGGACGCGGGGACGGGGCGCGGAACGGGAGCGGGCCCGATAGCCGTGAGCCTGCGCTGCGCGTCCGGAGCCATGACTTTCACTGATGGTGGCCAAATGCTCCGGTTGCAGGACCACTCCCTCCTTGGCTGCCTGACTGCGGGCCTCGGCTCGCCTCATGCCGTCAACCCCCTGCGGGGGTTCGCCCTCGCGTGCCGCTCGGTGACGGCGGCTCGCAGGCCCTTCGGTTGGCGCCATCGGGGATGGTCCCGAGCAACCCAAGGAGACACGACATGGCCACCATCGCAAATCTCACCGTCAAGGCCGACGGCAGCTTCGAAGGCACGCTGACGACCCTTCTGGTCACCGCGCCGATCGCGATCGTCCCGAACGGCCGCAAGGTGAAGGACAATGAGCCCGACTTCCGCGTGATCGCGCGCAAGAACGGCTACGAGGTCGGCGCCGGCTGGACCCGCACGTCGCAGTCGAACGGCACCGAATATGTCTCGGTCACCCTTTCGGCCCCCGAATTCGGCACGATCTACGCGAATATCGCGAACGCGCCCGGCGACGACCCGATGAAGAAGGTGCTTATCTGGAACCCGCCGAGCTGACGGATCGATCAGGCCCCGCCTTCGGGCGGGGCCTTTTTCGCGGCTTTCTTGTCGGGTACGACCTCGTGGAAACCGTCTTGCATCCAGCCTTCCCGCTCACCGATATGCTTGTCCCAGAAGCCGCGCATCGCCTCGAGCCGCTTCTCGGCGAGATAGGGCTCGGTGAGATGTTCGAACATATTGTGCTGGGGAACGGGGACGGGCGAGGCGCGCCAGACGCCGAACAGCACAACCGACAACGTCTGGAAAACCGCGAAGAGGAGATAATGGGCGCGGTCGAGGTCGTGGATGGTGAGGCCGGACCGAAGCCCGGCCGCTTGCGCGCGCGAAAAGGCATCGGCGGCATGCGCGATGCTCTTGTTGCGCAGCGCCTTGATCTCGGGAAGCGGCGGCCTCGCCATCAGCTCGTCGAGCCGGTCGAAAAAGGCCTCGCCAATCAGGTCGCCGCGCGCGCGATTTTCGGGAGCGACCCCCGACAATTGATCGAACAGCTCATGTTCCGCCTTGGCCTGGTCGAACCCTTCGGGTCCCGACAGGCTCAGGCTCACGCGCCTTGCCTTGTTCGGATTGGCTGCCATATCCGCGGCAAGCCGCTCGAGCTCGGCCGCAAGCAAGGCCTCATAATCATAGGGCAGCGCGTCGCGGCACACGAAATTCTCGCGTGTCATGAGCTCGCGCGCCGCGCGCATCTCGTCGACGATCCGCGGGAGTGAGATCACGGCCTTCTTCGGCTGGTTCGCAGGTGGTTTCTCGAGCAGCCGGGTGATGGCGATGACCTGTCCGGCAAGATAGCCGCGGTCTAGCATCATCGCGATGAGCGGCGCGGTCGAGCCGCGGGTGCCGTCGTCATCGGCGAATTTCCGCGCCTCGTTCGCCGTGCGCCAGGCTATGTCAAACCACATCATGTCGGCGAACTGCCCCGCGAGCGACGCGTCGGGATCGCGCTCGAACAACTCGGACCAATGCTGGAGTTTCTCGCGAAACGCTTCGAGCGAGGCCTTGTCGCTGACGTCGCAGGCATCGATCGGATAGTGAAAGATGGACGGATGCGGGCGCGCGGGGACCGCTGGCGCCGCTGGTTTGGTTACGGGAGCCGCCGCCTTGTCGTCGCTACCCGCGACGCCTTGCGGCGCAGTCACGATTGTCTCCCCTGCATTGCCGAGCCGGGGCGGATGGCGAAATTCTGCCGTTTGCGTTCAGCCAAGATCGAGTCCCTGTGTTTGGCGCGTGCCTGTGGATGAGCTTATGTAGCGATTGTTCCGTGCGCCGAGGAGAGCGACGAGCAGACGCGATACCAGGCCGGACATCTCGAGCGTGAGGTTTGGTCCCCCGCCGACGCCGTGCAGCGCAAAGCCGAGCGGTTCGCCCATATAAAGGGCTTCATGCACCGTCGGATTGCGCATCCCGGCGACTTGCGCACCGCCACTACTCGCGGGGTCGGCCCATGCGGGAACCGGCATCCCGAGCCAGTCGCACATCCACGCGATGCGCTGGGAATGCGTGAGGCTTTTGGGAGGCGGGTTCATGGACTTTGCGAGAGCGAAGCACGCATCGAGCGCAGTGTAGAGCAGCGTGAAGCGCTCGAACTGAAGATGTTGCGGATTCTGGCTCATGAAGAGGGCATGGACCGCCGCAACCCAGATCCGGGCCCGTTCGGGCGAGGCCCGATTGGCGGTCCAGAAAGCCTCGGCGAGTTCGATCGACTTGGCCAGGCTCCCGCCCAGCAGCACGAAGTCGACGAGAACGCCGCGCTCGATCGGTGTCGAATCGAGGAAGCCGGCCTCGGTAATCGTGAAGCGCATGCCGTGGAAAAAGGACAGGCTCCAGACATGGAAGTCGACCTGATCAATCTCCGACGCTGTCGCGTGGACGATGGCGTGCGTCTTCGGCAGGCCGAAGATGCGCGCCGGATAGGGCCGAACAGTCGTCCCGCCCCCAAGATGGGCAACCGGCTGTAGCTGGGCGTAGATCCATTTCCCTTCGCGGCCAGGATCGGCCTCGATGTCCGCCACCGTCTCCGGGAGACCGGCAAGGGTCGCGATCGATACCGGCCCGACCGTGATATCGAGCGGCCGCGGAAAATATCCGAACTCGCTGCGCTGACCCGCCATTACGTCATTCTCCCTGTTCTTCGCGCACGCCGGGGCGACGAAGCACGCAGATTATGGTCTGGGAGGAAGGCGCAAGGGCCTCTCGTCCCCCCGCGAAACCGTACCCGCTCTCGATAGCCGCTGATCCCTGGGCGCGGAGCCGGGCCTCCTTCAATCAACCCGTGAAGGGTCCGCTACGCTCCGCGTGCGGCCGCAGCCTTGCTGCGGTGATTGCGGCCCGCCCCCGGCCGGCGGGGCGACTGTCGAGCGGGAACGGTCCCGCTCCGAAAGGACAGGAGCCAAACCCATGCCGCTTTCCACCGCTCAATCGCTCGGCTGGAGCCTCGCCCGCACGATGATGACGATCATCGTCCTTATCGAAACGACAAAAGGCTATGCGGTGATGCCCATCGAAGAGTTCGACGGCGACCCCGAACACATCGTGTGCGAATATGACCCGTTCAACCGCTGAACCCGCAAAATTTGCCCCGCGATGGTTCCAGTTCCGGTTCCGTCGCGGGCGGCCGTCTGCTAGATTGACGGTGCAGACCGCGCTGTGGTGGTGGTGGAGAGCGCGTCCCCAAGGAGGACGCTCGTGACTTTCATGCTCATCCTCGGCGCCGCCGCAAGCCTCTATCTCATCTGGCTTCTGTTCCGGCTGGCGGCCCTCGCGCTGCCGCTTGGCACCGGCATTGCTCTCGCCTTCGAACTTCAGGACCGCGGCTATGGCATTGGCGCTGCCCTTGCGATGGCATTTCTGGCGGGGCTCCTGCTCCATCTTGCTGGACGGCACCTCTATGCCCACGGTGGATCGACATTGCTGCGAACCTGTGTCGCAATGCTCTTCCTCCTCCCGGCGGGGGTCGCAGGCTATTATGGCATGACGGGGATCGTGCGGCTCTTCGCTACGGAGGGCATGCTGGTAACGATCCTGCCTGTGCTCGCTGCCGTCGTCGCCGCCGTGGCGGCGGTCCGGGGTCTTGACGGGTCTTCGGTGGATGCAATTGGCGTCGGCGACCGGGAATGCGATGATCGCGCACCCGCGACCCCGGCGTCCGCTTCGCCCGCTTCCGACCGCCTCTGAGTCCCTCGCTCCCGCCGCAGGAACACGGTCTCTTTCCTGCGCGATCTGCCGGTAAGCCGCTGCGCTGAGCCCGCTGGCCGCAACGGCGCTCCCCGATTTTCTTCCCCCGGCGTGCCGCCGTTCCTCGCGCACCAAGAAAATCGCTGCGCTGCCGTCCTCCGCTTCGCTTCGGGCCTGCGGCTGCGGCGCGGCCTCCTTTCCGGCCACCGATGCGCATCGAGACCGCGATCCTGCGGCTCGAAAGCAAGGAAAGGACTTCAAGATGGCCAAGATCGGAACCTTCAAGAAAGCGAAGGGCGAATATCGGGGCGCAATCGCGAGCCTCGCCCTCTCGGTCGACGCGGTTCGCATCGTCCCCGAGGACAATCCCAAACCCAGCGCTCCGACCCACCGCATCTATGTCGGCGACGTCGAGGTGGGCGCAGCCTGGGAGAAGACCAGCCAGGACGACCGCACCTATCTTTCGACCAAGTTCGACGACCCGAGCTTCACCGCGCCCCTCTTTGCGCAGCTCTTCGAAGGAAGCGACGGCGACTATGATCTCGTCTGGACCCGCCCCCAGCGGCGGGACTGATCGAGCACGCCGCCCGGCCGCAAGCCGGGCGGCGATACTCTCATTTTGAGGCTTTTCGCGCGGGGATTCTCCGCCGCAATGCGTTACGATGATCCTTTGCATGCCGCTAACCATGTTCCAGCCGATGCGGGCAAGCTGCTGATAGGCTTTGCTTTCATTCCTGAAGATCAGCCGGAGGTGCGAATGGATCAGGTCGTCGATTGGCAATCGCCATATTTTCCGAGAATATTCGAAACATATGATCGCGCCGATTTCGCGCAGGAGTTCCTGCGCCGAAGCCCGGCCTATCGCCGCGCCTATCGGTCGGCGGCGTTGGCGCCGACGCGGCGGCGCACCGCGCGCCTAGCTGGGCTCGCGCGACGATGGGGGTTGGTCTTTCGCCCTGGACCCTGACCGATCCGTCACCGAATCCCCCGCGCTCTGGCAGCCCGAGGCCTGCGCGCATGTCGCCATCGCCGAACCGGCGCCCGACGGCTTCGCCGCGCCGCGGCTCGCCGAGCTCATCGCCTCGGCAGACATCGCCTCCGAGATCATTCTGCCGGGCGAGTGGCATCTCGTCTTCGTGGCCGACGGCCGGCGCTTCCGCCTCTGGCTTCGCCGCTTCCTCGCCGATGAACGGCTCGCCTATGTAAACCCGGCCGATCCGCACAGCGAGCTGCGGATGGCCGTGAGCCTCGCCGTGCAGCGCCGCTTCTCGGCGGGCGTCACGACGCACCGCTTCCTGCGGGGAGGCGCCCCCGGACCATCCGAGCGCTGGCGTCTCATCCAGTGGCTGCGGCTCCTCGACGCCTCCGCCGAGGGGCGTTCGGCGCGCGACATCGCGGCCGCCCTCATCCTTGACGATGCCCAGGATTTCTCGGCCGCCGACTGGGACGGATCGAGCGAGCGCCGTCGCATCGCGCGCTGGCACCGCGCGGCGGTCGCGATGCGCGACGGCGGCTATCAGGAGCTGCTCGGCGCCACCTGATCGGGACATTCCGCGCGTCGTCACTTTGTCCGTTCCTAAACCGCATCCCGATTTCCGAATGTCGCCGCCTCTCCGCCGGAGCCCGCCACGGGACCCGGCGCTGCGAACGGAGGCCCCTTTGAGCGACATGCATACCCCCATTTCGCCGCGCTACCTCAAGACGCCCGACGCTGCGCTACACCTCGGCCTGTCGAGCCGGACGCTCGAAAAGCATCGCTGCTTCGGAACGGGTCCCGAATACCGCAAACTTGGCGGGCGGATCGTGTACGCGATCGCCGATCTCGACGCCTGGGCCGAGATCGGCCGCAAGAAGTCGACGTCCGATCCCGGCAAGGGCGTCGTCCATCCCGCGCGCCCGGTTCGCCGCTGATGCGCCCGGCCCAGAACATCGCGCGCGCTTTGGGCGTGCAGCCGGTCGAGGCGACCGCGAGCGGTCTCACCGACCTTGAGCTGACCTGGATCGAGCAGCGCCTCGAGCATTGGCTGCGCTTCGGCCGCGTCGCCGCCGAGCGCATCGTCAGCCGCCGGACCCGCATCGTCTCCTTCCGGCCCGAGGCCGTCTTCGGCTTCGTCCGCTGGAGCGCGAACGACTTCGGCACCATCTTCTCGAGCATCTCGGTCATCGTAGCGCCTGCGCCGCGCGCGCCCTTCGCGACGCATCCCTACGTGCGCCCCGGCGGCGACATCCTGCTCCGCGTCGACGGTTGGCCGAGGGTTCAGCAGGTGCTCTCGGCGATCGATGCGATCGAGGCCGACGGGCTCGACCCGTGCGAGACGGCACCGGATCATTGGCGCCACATCGGCAGCCATATCGCCGCCGGACTGCCGTTCCGGCCCTATGGTCCGGAGCGGCACCGGGCATGGCTCCAGCGCAAGGCGATCGCGCCATGAACCGCCGCTGGCTCCGCGCGACCGCGGCGAGCGCTACGCTCTTCGCGGCGCTGTTCGTCGCGGCGGCTGCGCTCGCGCCGCAACCGCGCCTCATCTGGAATGCGAGCCCGAGCGTCCCGATCGGCTTCTACCGCGTCGATGTCGGTGCGGAGCCCGCGGTCGGCGACCTCATCCTCTTCCACCCGCCCGAGGCGGTCGCGGCGCGTCTCGCCGTGCGCGGCTATGTGCCGCGCGGCGTGCCGCTCCTGAAGCATGTCGCCGCCGGCGAAGGCGCGCTCGTCTGCCGCAGCGGCACCTTCGTGACGATCGACGGCGCGCCAGCAGCGCGCGCGCGGGACGCCGACCGCGTCGGGCGGCCGCTGCCGCGCTGGCTCGGCTGCCATCGCCTGCGCCCCGGCGAACTGTTCCTCCTCAACCCCGCGCCCGACAGTCTCGACGGCCGATATTTCGGACCGCTCCCCGACACCGGCGTCGTCGGCGTCGCGCACCCACTGCTCGTGCGCGCTGCGCCCGGCGCGCCGCTGCGCTGGCGCCGTGACGCCGATCGCTCCGCATTCACCCCCGAAGGAAAGGATATGTCCTCATGATTATCGGAAGCTTTCAATCCGCTGGCGACGGCTATGCCGGACAGATCCGGACGCTGCTGCTCGATGCGATGATCGCGATCGTTCCGGCGAAGCCGAACGACGCGGAAAATGCACCGGCCTGGCGAGTCCTGCTCGTCGAAGCCGACACCGGCGTCGAGATCGGCGCAGGCTGGGAACGCCGCAGCGAACGCGCCGGCTCCTATATCGCCCTGCAGATCGACGATCCGGCGCTCGCGGTTCCGCTGCGCGCCAATCTGCTCCGTTCGACGCAGAACGAGGATGAATATCATCTCCTCTGGACGCGTCCCGTCCCACGCGAACAAGCGTGAGCATCATGCATCCGGCTCGCTCGGCGCGCGTCCGCGCCGTGCGCCTCGCCTTGCTGCTGCTCTGCGCGGCGAGCGCCGCCCCGGACCGGGCATGGGGCGCGGCACCGGCGGAAACGCCGGCGGCCGCGGTCCACCCCTATGCCGCCCATGTGGCGGAGGCATCGCAACGCTTCGGCGTGCCGGAGGTCTGGATATGGCGCGTGATGCATGTCGAGAGCCGCGGCAAGCCGCGGGCGCTCTCGCATGCCGGTGCAATGGGGCTGATGCAGATCATGCCCGCAACCTGGGCGATGCTGACGGCGCAGCATCGTCTCGGGTCTGACCCCTTCGACGTGCGCGCCAACATCCTCGCGGGCGCGGCCTATCTGCGCGCGATGTGGGATCGATATCGCGACGTTCGCCTCATGCTCGCTGCCTATAATGCGGGCCCCGGCCGCGCCGACGCCTATGCAGCGGGGCGGCGCGGCTTGCCCGCCGAGACGGTCGCCTACGTCGCAGCCATTGCGCCCGCGCTCGGTGCGCCGGCTGTGCCGTCGGCGGCGATGGCGCGGACGGCCGAACCGCCGAGCTGGCGCAGCGCGTCGCTCTTCACCGAGCAGCGATCGGACACGCCGGCTGCAACTTCGGTGCAGCGCGGCGACGTCGCGGCTGCAGGGCCGTCGCATTCCGTGCCTGCTCCCTCGCCCCTCTTCGTCCCGCTTTCCGGGGACAATCGGTGATGGTCGTCCTGGCGATATTTGCTGGCGTGCGCGGGTCCATGGATAGGCACTGCTTGGCGTTCAGAAGGGGTTCGGGGGGATGGCAAGATAAAAGACCTGCCAGCTCGCTGGCAGATTGTGGTTGGATTACAGCGCTTTATGCGTATGGCACCCCCCTCCGGCTGCCATATCGACCTCTGGATTTCCGAGGCAGAACAAGCGCTTACGATATGGCATCGGCGTTGTGAGCGGCGACGAGCATGATTTTCGGGTGCGACCGGGAAGAGGGCGCGATGCTGGTTCGGGATCGGCGCGGCGCGGGAAAAGGCTCGCGGCGCAGGTGCGCAAGGCAGCCGCCCGCTCGGGTTACACCCGCTCCCGTCGCGGCGGCGGCGGTCGCAGCGGGACCGGTCGGCATGGCCGCGGCCGTGCCGCGCTTGCGACGATGCGGCGGGGTCCCGCGCAGCGCCGCGTGACAGTCATGGCGCGTATCGTCCGGCACAAGGGCGCGCAGTTTCGCTCCGCGCCTCTCGCACGGCATATCGCTTATCTCGAACGCGACGGCGTCACCCGCGATGGACGCGATGCCATGATGTTCGATGCGTCTGGAGACGCCGCCGACCGCGAGGCCTTCGCCGATCGCTGCGCCGACGATCGCCATCATTTCCGTTTCATCGTCAGCCCTGAAGATGCGGAGCAGCTGCAGGACCTTCGGACCTTCACCCGCGATCTCATGGGCCGGATGGAGAAGGATCTCGAAACCCGGCTCGACTGGGTGGCGGTCGATCACTGGAATACCGACAATCCGCATATCCATATACTCCTGCGCGGCGTCGCCGAGGGCGGAAGCGACCTGGTCGTCGACCGCGCTTATATGTCGGAAGGCGTGCGCGGACGGGCGTCGGAGATCGCCACTCTCGAACTCGGTCCGCGAAACGAACGGGAGATCGACGCCAGCTTGGCGCGGGAGGCGAGTGCCGAGCGTTGGACCGGGCTTGACGCGCGCCTGCGCGAACGCGGCGGCGAAACGGGGATCGTCGATCTTCGTCCCGACCCAAGCTCGCCGCCGGGCCGCGATCGGCATCTCCTCGGACGTGCGGCGAAGCTCGAAGCACTTGGGCTCGCGACGCGCCTTGGACCCGGCATTTTCGAGATCGATCCGCGCGCCGAAACCCTATTGCGCGATCTTGGCGAGCGCGGGGATATCATCAAGGGCGTCCACCGCGCCATGCGCATGCAGGGGCTCTCCTTCGACGCATCGAGGCTCGCTCTTCACGGCGAGGCGGAGCGATCGGGCCTCGTCGGGCGGCTGGTCGCACGTGGCCTCGACGACGAGCTTGTCGGTTCCGCCTTCGCCATCGTCGACGGGACCGATGGCCGGACCCATCGCATCAAATTCTCCGACCTCCAATGGACCGGGGACGCGAAGCCGGGCGCGGTCGTCGAGCTGCGGCGCTGGGAAGGACGCGACGGCGGCGAGCATCTCTCGCTCGCCCTGCGATCGGACCTTGCGGTTGCCGACCAGATATCCGCGCGCGGTGCAACCTGGCTCGACCGCGAACTGGTCGCGGCGAAGCCCACGGCAGGAACCTCGGGATTCGGCATCGATGTTCGCCGCGCCATGGCAGCGCGCGCCGAGTTTCTCGCGAGCGAAGGTCTCGCGAGCCGTCAGGACGGAAAGCTCGTACTGGCGCCCGATCTCATCGAAACGCTGAAGCGGCGCGACCTCGAGGCCGCCTGCGAAACCATCGCCGCGCGCACCGGACTCGCGCATCGCCCGCCGGCCACCGGCGACGCGGTGAGCGGGACCTACCGCGAGCGCGTGTCGCTCGCCTCGGGGCGCTTCGCGATGATCGACGACGGGCTTGGCTTTCAACTCGTGCCCTGGCGCCCGGCGCTCGACCGACACCTCGGGCAGCATGTCACCGGCACCGCCACCGCGGGCGGCATCGACTGGAGCCTTGGCCGCAATCGCGGGATCGCAATCTGAGAAAGGATGAACGATGAGCGACAGGATATTATGGGGCCAGATCTTCGCGGTGCTGCTGATCGTCGTCGCGGCGGTCTGGACCGCGACCCAAACGACGGCGGAAGCGCTCGGATTTCAGGCGGCGCTAGGTACCCCCTGGTTCCGCATCGGCGACTATCCCGTCTATCCGCCGCCCGCCTTCTTCTGGTGGTGGTTTGCCTTCGACGCCTATGCGCCGCCGATCTTCTACCGCGGTGCCGCGATCGCCGCGTCGGGCGGGCTGCTGTCGGTTGTCGTCGCGATCAGCATGTCGGTGTGGCGTGCGCGCGAGCGCCGGCGGGCCGAGACCTATGGATCGGCACGCTGGGCGCAGGAGCGTGAGATACGGGCTGCCAACATGCTCGGCCCCGATGGCGTCATTCTCGGGCGCATGGCCGGAACATACCTGCGTCACGATGGCGCCGAGCATGTCCTCTGCTTCGCGCCGACCCGATCCGGAAAGGGCGTCGGCCTCGTGGTGCCGACCCTGCTGACTTGGCCGGGGAGCTGCATCGTCCATGACATCAAGGGCGAGAATTGGCAGCTCACCGCGGGCTTCCGCGCAAAGCATGGCCGGGTGCTGCTCTTCGATCCGACGAACCCGGCATCGGCAGCCTATAATCCGCTCCTCGAGGTCCGACGCGGCGCATGGGAGGTACGCGACGTGCAGAATGTCGCCGACGTACTGGTCGATCCCGAAGGAAGCCTCGAGCGTCGAAACCACTGGGAGAAGACCAGCCACGCGCTGCTCGTCGGCGCGATCCTCCATGTTCTCTACGCCGAGGAGGAAAAGAGCCTCGCCGGTGTCGCGGCCTTTCTGTCGAACCCCGAGCGCAAGATCGAGGCGACGCTCCACCGGATGAAGACCACCCGCCATTTGGGAGATGGCGTCCATCCGGTCGTCGCCGCGGCGGCGCAGGAACTACTCAACAAGAGCGAGAATGAGCGGTCGGGCGTGCTGTCGACCGCCATGTCCTTCCTCGGCCTTTATCGCGACCCGGTGATCGCCAAGGTCACGGGACATTCGGAGTGGCGCATCGCGGACCTGATTGGAAGCGAGCGCCCGGTCTCGCTCTACCTCGTGGTGCCGCCCGGCGATATCAGCCGGACCAAGCCGCTCATGCGCCTGATCCTCAACCAGATCGGGCGGCGCCTGACCGAGGAGCTCAATCCCAAGGCGCGGTCGCAACGGCTGCTGTTCATGCTCGACGAGTTTCCCGCGCTCGGGCGCCTCGATTTCTTCGAAAGCGCGCTCGCCTTCATGGCGGGCTATGGCATCAAGGCCTTTCTGATCGCCCAGTCGCTCAACCAGATCGAGAAGGCCTATGGCCAGAGCAATGCGATCCTCGACAATTGCCATGTCCGGGTCAGTTTCGCGACGAACGACGAGCGAACCGCCAAACGGATTTCCGATGCGCTCGGTACGGCAACCGAGCAACGCGCGATGAAGAATTATGCCGGCCATCGGCTCTCGCCCTGGCTCGGTCATTTGATGGTGTCGCGCACCGAAACCGCCCGGCCGCTGCTGACCCCCGGCGAAGTGATGCAGCTCCCACCGGACGACGAGATCGTGATGGCCGCCGGCCTCGCGCCGATCAGGGCCAAGAAGGCGCGCTACTATGGCGACCGGCGCCTGGCCGGCCGCGTCATGCCGCCCCCGGCGCCTGGCCGCGGCGCTCCCGCCGCCCATGACTGGATCGCCGACCGGGTACAGCAACCGGTGGAGGCGAAGCCGGGGCAGAAGGATGCCGATGACGCTGCCAATGGCGGTATCCGGCAGGAACCCGAACTTCCCGTCCACGAAGATATCGCGCCGCCCCCGCAGCGCAGCGCGAGCGGCGAGTTTGATTTCACCGAAGATGGAGCACAAGCCGATGCAGCGCGGCTTCGCGCCGCCGCGGATCGGCGGATGGCGCGGCGCGCTCAGGCTGCCGCGCTCGATCCCGACGACGGGATCCAGCTGTGATCCGATCGCATGTCAAACAGACATTCCGCATCGAAACCGGGCTCTCGCGCGACCTGACAGACCTTGCCCGCCGACGCGGCCTGACGCGGACCGAAGTGCTGGAGGCTGCACTGCGCTCCTTTCTCTCGCCCGATCAGGAAGAAAGGATCGAGGCGCTGCTCACCCGGCGCCTCGACCGCATCGGCCGCCAGCTCGACCGCATCGAATGGCATGGCGAAATGTCGGGCGAAGCGCTGGCCCTGTTCGTCCGGCACTGGCTCACGAGTACGGCGCCCTTGCCCGATGATGCATTGCCGGCCGCGCAGGCCAGTGGGAAGCGGCGGTGGGAGGCTTTCGTCGATGCGCTTTCACGCCGGATGGAAGTTGGACCAAAGCTCGCCGCAGAGCTGATGCGCGACGTCGGCGGTTCCGATTGAAGCCTTTAAGCGGCTCATCCAGCACGGAGTTTTGCGAGAAAGCTGATGGCCTCGGCGGGGACATCGCACAGGGCAGCCACGAGGAGCAGTATCGTGAGAGCCAGATATTTGGCCAAAGGAGTTCGGGACAGTTCGAGGAGCACCGCCGTTTTGTGGCGGCCCTGTTGCACGAGCGCCATAAACTGGGCGAGCTCGGCCTCCCGGTCAGTCATCGGACGATCGCCTATGGGCGGGAGAGGGGGAATGTCGGTCATCACAAACCTCACGGATTCATCGCGAAAATGGCGCGCTGTTACAGATGCGCGTGCGGGTTACCGTGAGGGATAAGCCCTCCGGGCTGGAGTGCCCCTCAGGCGAGTCGCTTGTCAACAGTGTGAATCGCAATTCCTCGACGAGTCGGGGGTGCGTCTGGGGATATCTTGCCGCATTTCCGGGAAACCCGGAGTTCATTCAATCCTCTTCGCCAAGCTGCTCGCGCTCGCGCAGTCTTTCGGCGTAGCGGTAGCTCGCTTCCATTGAATGATAGGTATCGGCGTAGCGATCGATGTCGCCGAGGGCGCATTCGACCTCATAGGCCACTGTATGGGGAGACGAGCCCGGGCGCTTTCGGCCCAGCCAGCGCTCCAGCTTGTCGAAGCGGCTCTGCATCCCCTGCACGCTGCAGGCAATGCGCAGATCGTCGAGATTGCTGCTCGTTCGATTGCGGCTCCAGGCCCTGCAGGCGAACTCAAGCTCTTCACCCCGCGTCGGAGGGCGGTCGCTGAGATCGGCCCCACCATCTTTCCCAAGGGTCGGGTCGGCCTGTACATTGGCAAGGCCCGCACTGAGCGCTTCGCAGAGTTCGCTATGATATTCATCCCGGCGCGCGGCGTCCCAATCATAGGGGCCAGCGCCGACGAAAAGATGCGGCAGGTTGAAATGCGCCCGCACCGCCTTCGGCAGCATCTTCTCGATCCGGATCACTCCGCGAATGACGTCGAGGAGATGCTCTGCGTCGATCCCGGCCCACGGTCGCGCAAGATTCTCGATCGCACTGAGGTTCGAATTGGTAGGTGTGTCCCCCGTGTTCCAGTATCGCATAGTCAGGGTTTCCGCTTCTCTTTGGCCTTGATCCCGAGAACAGCCTTCGCCTCGGCGCTTGCGCTCTTCGCAATCTGATCGAGGCGAGCCTTGAAAATAGGATCGGCGAGGAGCTGGGCCTTTGGCCCTTCGCCGGAATCGCACACGATGGCGTAAAAGAGCCGATAAAGCATCTGCGCTCGCTCCGCTTCCGCGATCGCGTCCTCGAAGTCAGGCCGCCGATAGACCAGGATCTCCTGCTCATCGATCGGCATGGGCCGGATCACACCGCGGCCGTCGGGAAGTTCCTCCACGCGCTGGCGATGGCTGATGTTATATTTCACTATGGTCTTGGGGTGGGTGAGCAGGATCGCTTCCGTGAGTTCGGAGCAATTTCCCCAAATGCGGTGAGCGAAATGATTGCGGGTCTTGCGTGACTCCTCGGCTACCGAGCCGATCGCCTTGAACAGCAGTTGCTGCCACTCGGGGAGCGCTTCCTGCGCTGCTGCATCGAGGGCGCCGCGCTGCGCCCCGGCTCCGACCAGCGAGAGATACATCGCGGTGCCGACCGCAATGTCGCTTTTCAGCATCCGGCTGAGGATCGACGCGATGTCACCATCGATATGCGCCCACAGCGCGATGACATAAGCAACGTCGCTGGCAAACGGCGAATGGCGGAGAATGCCCGGCGCGAAAAAGACGCGGCCATCTGGCGATTCCTCAGCGAGCGTTTTGGGCACCGTATCTCCTCTTCCGTACGGCTAAATCCATTGGCCACATTATATGGCGACTTTGTCGCTGCTCCTAATTTAGGTTGTCGCTGGCGCTTTGCGCCGGACTGGAAAGTTGCCATCCAAGGCCATAGTTCGATGGTCCGCGAATTGCCTGATTAAAGGAGTTTATCATGGACGAGGATGCGCTTTTTGCTGTTGGTTCAATATTGGCGGCGCTCGGCGGCGTGCTGGAGCGAAAAGGTGTCTGCACGACCAACGAATTTGCCGAAACGCTGGGCAGCGTGGCGCTGATGACGGCCGAGTCCGGGGATCAGTATAAGAACCGTGCTGCCTATATCGGGAGCTGGGCGCAGATGGTGCGCGCGGCCGCCGAACATTCGGGGAGTGCGCGCGACCATTGACGATGCGGCTTCGGCATCGCTCATTCGGCACCGGCTTCGAAATAGGCGCGTATCCGGTGGGCAATGACAGGATCGAGCCGGATGAAAGTCCGGCGCCCGTCGATCGGGTCGGGCACGCGGCGGGTGAGGCCAGCATCGCAGAGGCGCTGCGCCAGCCTCAGCGCGCTGCTCATCGGGATCGAGGATGTGACGCACAGCGCGCTGATGGAGAGGCGCTTGCGTTCGCATTCGTGAACGAAGAGATCGACCAGCATTTCCCACGCGGGATCGCCGAACAGTTCGGGTGCGCCGAACAGCTGCTGGCGGAGCAAACGGCGGCGCATCGCCGCCTTGGCGTTCTCGTATGCTGCATCGACAGAGGCATCCAGCGAACCGGTGCGTCTGCTCCGGAAGGTATAAGACGACGTTTCTGGCGGAGCTCCGGCGAGGGCGTCGCGATTTACGATGTGGTGCGCGTAGGCCGAGGTCACGACGATATGATCGACGACCGCGATATCGAGCGACCTCCCGATCTGATCCAGGCGCCGGGTCGCCTCGATATCTTCCGCGCTGGGCGTCGGGTCGCCGCTGGGGTGATTGTGCACGAGAATGATTCCGGCTGCATTATGCTCGAGGGCGCGGCGAAAAATGGTTCTCGGGTAAACGGCCATCTGCGCCAAAGTACCCCGCTGAAGCTGCTCGTCCGCTATCAGCCTCCGAGATTCGTCAAGAAATAGGACGCGCAACACTTCGTCGCTGAGAGATCCCATCGACGCGATCAGATAGCGACGGAGCGCTGGACTAAACGGGTCGATAGCGATCCCGCGCAGATCGCCTTCCATCGTTTCCAAGGCGGCTTCGCGCGCGCCAACAATTAGCGAAACCACCGCGGACCCGCGGCCCAAGAAGCGGTAAAGTGCTTCGGGCGATGCCGCCCAAATTCTTCCGAGGCTTCGAAATTCGTCCAGAAGCCGATTGGCAATCAGCTCGCTGTTGTCGGGTTCGATTGCGGCGATGAGCCGCGCCAGGATGGCTCGCTGCCGTGTTGCCTCACCCTTCGCTGGTGGCGCCAAGTTGCAATGATTAGGAGCGGGGCCACCGGCCAAGATGACGCTACCTGCATGATCATGTAAGCAGCAGGATGCAGCGCGATATCGAAGTAGCGGCTGAGGTGCGCAAGTAGTGGCAAAATGTGGAGCGCTGCCGCAATCATCGGCCAGAAGCGATAGGCAATTAACGCCAAAAACATCGTCGCACTGGCGCCGAAAATGTCGATCGCGAGGTGGCCGGTGTCGAGTGCCACATATGTCGGTGGGATCAAAAGATGCAAGGTCTGATCCGACGCGATCATGAGGGTTGCTATCGCCGCCATCGCCCTTTCTGGACCGCCCCCCTTTCGGAGAGCGTAACCGATGGCCACGAGCATGATCAGGAGGAAGATTGCTACGCGCATCCTCCTTTCTTTTCATGCTCATGGCTCCCGGTCAAATCGGCTCAAGCTGCTGCCGTTAATGGCACGACATTCGAGTCGGATGCCTTCGGGCACTCTTGGTGGAGATCATATCCGGCCGTCTCTCGGCCGATCTCGACAAGATCGCCATGCACGCGGTGGATGTCGCCGCTGAGGTCGACGAGCGCGAGTTGCGCCGTGGCGAGCCGACGGATGGTTGCATGTCCCTTGACCACGGGAACGCCTGACGTGTCGCGCCGAGCGGCAACGACGCTGCTCATGAGGGTGGAAATTGTGATGAGCGTATCATCCACGCTCGCTTCGGCTGCCGTAACGTCCTGTTGGAGCCGTGCCGCGGTTGGTGCGATTTCATTGGACATAACTTCTCCTGTTCCGGACGCGGCATCCGCGCCGGCAATGGTCGGCGACAAAGGAAGGGGTCAGCGAGTAATCAACGCGGTGAGCGTCTGCCCGATGGACAGCCCGCCAATTCCGATCAGGACGATGGTGCCAACGGCTGCCAAAGTGATCCCGACGCGCACTGCCGAACTATAATCGTGCCTCAACAAATCCCCGAACGGAGAGCGGCTGCTCGATGGCCGACCCAAGATCTGGGAACTGTCGTGCAATTCCATAAGGTTGGGCGGGCCTCCGTCTGGAAAGTTTGATGGCACCAGTTCGGGAACTGCCGGTAGTATGACCGGATCACATGGTATCCGATCATAGGTCTGGCGGAGCCGCGCATAGATGATCGCGGTCTCGTCGCGGTTGGCCGCGCCCAGCGTGTCGCGTGCGGTGGTGAGCCGCAGATCCACTGCCTGCTTCGATATGTCGAGGTCGCGGGCGATCTGTTTCGAGGTTTTGCGTTCCAGCAGCAAATCGAGACAGGCCCGCTGCTTTTCTGTCAAGCGCGTCCACCTCAAGAACTCGTCCGAATGCTGCGACCCCGAATCACTCATCCTGACACTGTTGTCAAAATTGGGCTCGGCACAACCCGCCGACCTTCATTTAATCGCTTCCGAATAGGAACTGATCGCATCACGGCCTACGCCATTCCCTGTCTTTCTTACCCACAGTACGACGCGCGCAAATCTCTGTTGAAAATAGTGAATCTCTGCGTCTCTTACTCATCCCCGTCGAGCCGGGCGCCTTTGCCCGGACCATCCAACGGGGACTATCATGGGCGCAGAACCAGTCCGTTTCGAGGCACAGGGACGTGGTGCCCGCATGCTGCGGACAGCGCTCGGCGGCGCGATTGCCGAGTGGCTTGCCGACCCCGCGGTCATCGAAATCATGCTCAATCCCGACGGTCGGCTCTGGGTCGATCGCCTCGGCGCGGGGATCACCGATAGCGGCATCCTGCTCGCGGCCACCGACGGCGAGCGCATCATCCGGCTCGTGGCGCATCACGTCGGCGCCGAGGTCCATGCCGGGTCGCCGCGCGTGTCGGCCGAGCTTCCCGAAAGCGGTGAGCGCTTCGAGGGTCTGCTGCCGCCCGTGGTCGCGGCGCCGACCTTCGCGATCCGCAAGCCCGCGGTCGCCGTCTTCTCGCTCGGCGATTATGTCGCAGCCGGCATCATGTCCGCACCGGCGGCCGAGGCGCTACGCTCCGGGGTCGCCGAGCGCCTCAATATCCTCGTCGCCGGCGGAACCGGGACGGGCAAGACGACGCTCACCAATGCCCTGCTCGCCGAGGTCGCCAAGACCAGCGAACGCGTCGTCCTGATCGAAGACACCCGCGAGCTCCAATGCGCGGCTCCGAACCTCGTCGCGATGCGCACCAAGGATGGGGTCGCGTCGCTGTCCGATCTCGTCCGTTCCTCGCTTCGGCTTCGGCCGGACCGCATCCCGATTGGCGAGGTCCGCGGTGCCGAGGCGCTCGACCTTCTGAAGGCTTGGGGCACCGGACATCCCGGCGGCATCGGGACGATCCACGCGGGCAGCGCGATCGGCGCGCTCCGCCGCATGGAGCAGCTCATTCAGGAAGCCGTGATCACGGTCCCGCGGGCCCTCCTCGCAGAAACGATCGATCTCGTTGCCGTTCTCGTGCGCGACGGCGCCGGGCGGCGCCTTGCCGAACTCGCCCGCGTCGACGGTCTCGATGCGTCGACCGGCGACTATCGCATCACCCCCCTCTTTACCCCCGAAGGAGACTGACCATGACCCACGCCGCCCGGCGGGAGGCGCCGCGCTTCCTGCTCGCCTCGACCGCTCTCTATGTCGCGCTCGTTACCGCCTTGCCCGCTCGGGCCGGTGGCTCGTCGATGCCGTGGGAAGCGCCGCTGCAATCGATCCTCGAAAGCGTCGAGGGGCCCGTCGCGAAGGTGATCTCGCTGATCATCATCATCATCACCGGGCTGACCATCTCGTTCGGCGACACGTCGGGCGGTTTTCGCCGCATGGTCCAGATCGTGTTCGGGCTGTCGATCGCCTTCGCGGCGTCGAGCTTCTTCCTGACCTTCTTTTCCTTCGGCGGCGGAGCCGTCGTCTGATGGATGCCCCGGCCGAAGTCACCGGTTTCTTCGCGCCCGTGCACCGCGCGCTCGCCGAGCCGATCCTGCTCGGCGGCGCGCCGCGCGCCCTCGCGATCGCCAATGGCACGCTCGCGGCCGGGATCGGCCTTGGCCTCCGCCTCTGGATCGCGGGTCTCGTCCTCTGGATCGTCGGCCATGCGCTCTCGGTCTGGGCGGCGCGCCGCGACCCGCAATTCGTCGACGTCGCCAAGCGTCACCTCAAATATCCTGTCTGGATGCGGCCATGATGAACCTCGCCGAATATCGCTCGAAGTCGGCCTGCCTTTCCGATTATCTCCCCTGGGTCGCGCTGGTCGCCGAGGGCGCGGTGCTCAACAAGGATGGCTCGTTCCAGCGAACCGCGGCCTTCCGCGGCCCCGATCTCGACAGCGCCACCCCCGCCGAACTCGTCGCGGTCACCGCCCGGCTCAACAATGCGATCCGGCGCCTCGGCTCCGGCTGGGCCTTGTTCGTGGAGGCGCAGCGGCTGCCGTCGAGCGATTATCCCGCATCCTCATTTCCCGATCCGGCATCCGCTCTTGTCGACATGGAGCGCCGCGAGCAATTCCGGGAGGAAGGGGCGCATTTCGAGAGCCGCTATTATCTGACCCTCCTGTGGATGCCGCCGGCCGAGGATGCCTCGCGGGCGGAGGGCTGGCTTTATGAGGGTATGGAGCGCTCGGGGGTCGATCCGAAGGAGCATCTCGCGAGCTTCATCGACCGGTCGAACCGCATCCTTCATCTCGTCGAAGGCTTCATGCCCGAGGCCGAATGGCTCGATGACGGCGAGACGCTGACCTATCTCCATTCAACCGTATCGACGAAGCGGCAGCGTGTC
Organism: Sphingopyxis sp. NJF-3; assembly: GCF_053514865.1. Classification (NCBI taxonomy): domain Bacteria; kingdom Pseudomonadati; phylum Pseudomonadota; class Alphaproteobacteria; order Sphingomonadales; family Sphingopyxidaceae; genus Sphingopyxis; species Sphingopyxis sp. NJF-3. The sequence continues at coordinate 3,155,098 of NZ_CM130726.1, read as the reverse complement.
CGGGTTCCCGAGACGCCAGTCTATCTCGACGCGCTGCTGACGGACCAGCCGCTCATCGGCGGGCTTGAGCCGCGGCTCGGCGAGCAGCATCTGCGGACCCTGACGATCACGGGCTTTCCGACAGCGACCTGGCCCGGCCTCCTCGACGATCTCAACCGGCTGGCCTTCGCCTATCGCTGGTCGACCCGCGCGATCATGCTCGACAAGACAGACGCGACCAAGCTGCTGACGAAAATCCGGCGACAATGGTTCGCCAAGCGCAAGTCGATCGCGGCGATCCTCAAGGAGGTGATGACCAACGAGCAATCGGCGCTCGTCGACAGCGATGCCTCGAACAAGGCGGCCGACGCCGACATGGCGTTGCAGGAGCTCGGCGCCGATCATGCCGGCGTCGCCTATGTGACCGCGACCGTCACCGTGTGGGACAGCGACGCGGCCCTCGCCGCCGAGAAGCTCCGGCTGGTCGAGAAAGTCATCCAGGGGCGCGACTTCACCTGCACGATCGAGGGCATGAACGCGATCGAGGCCTGGCTCGGGAGCCTGCCCGGCCACGCCTACGCCAATGTCCGCCAGCCGCCGATTTCCACCCTCAACCTTGCCCACATGATCCCCCTGTCTGCCGTGTGGGCGGGGGCGGAACGGGACGAGCATTTCGGAGACGCCCCCTTGCTCTATGGCAAGACCGAAGGCTCGACCCCGTTCCGCCTTTCCCTCCATGTCGGCGACGTCGGTCATTGCCTCGTCGTCGGTCCGACGGGGGCAGGCAAATCGGTGCTGCTCGCGACGATGGCGATGCAGTTTCGCCGCTATCCGGGCTCGCAAATCTTCGCGTTCGATTTCGGCGGCTCGATCCGCGCCGCAGCCCTCGCGATGGGCGGGGACTGGCAGGATCTTGGCGGGGCGCTCCACGATGGCGAGGGCGGCGTGGCGTTGCAGCCGCTCGCCCGGATCGACGAGGCGTCCGAGCGGAGCTGGGCTGCCGAATGGCTCGCCGCGCTGTTCGCGGGCGAAGGCATGATGATCGACCCGGCGGCGAAGGAGCATCTCTGGTCGGCGCTGACCTCACTCGCGACGGCGCCTGTCGCCGAACGCACGCTGACGGGGCTCGCGGTGCTTCTCCAGTCGCGCGACCTCAAGCAGGCGCTCGCGCCCTATTTGGTCGGCGGACCCTGGGGGCGGCTGCTCGATGCCGACGAGGAGCGCATCGGGGCCGCGCGCGTGCAGGCCTTCGAGACCGAAGGCCTTGTCGGCGCCGCGTCGGCGGGACCCGTCCTGTCCTATCTGTTTCACCGGATCGCCGGACGGCTCGACGGCTCGCCGACGCTCATCATCATCGACGAAGGCTGGCTCGTGCTCGACAGCCCGGCCTTCGCGGCGCAGCTCCGCGAATGGCTGAAGACGCTCCGCAAGAAGAATGCGAGCGTGGTCTTCGCGACGCAGAGCCTTGCCGACATCGAAACCTCTAGCATCGCACCCGCGATCATCGAGAGCTGTCCGACCCGCATATTTCTGCCGAACGAGCGCGCGCTCGAGCCGCAGATTGCCCGCATCTACGAGCGCTTCGGTCTCAATGACCGGCAAATAGAGATACTGAGCCGGGCGACCCCGAAGCGCGACTATTATTGCCAGTCGCGGCGCGGCAATCGCCTCTTCGACCTGGGGCTAGGCGAGGTTGCGCTCGCCTTCACCGCGGCATCTTCGAAGACCGATCAGACGCGCATCGCGGAGCTGTTCGCAGCGCACGGCCCCGAAGGGTTCGCGGCCGCCTGGCTTTCCCACCGCAAGCTCGAATGGGCGGCCGAGCTGCTCCCCACCATTGCCGCCCCCAATGAGGAGTGCCCCCGATGAAGAAGAATATCGTCCGCGCCGTCGCTGCCGCGGCACTTGTGTTGCTGCCCGTGTCGGGCGCGATGCTGGCCGTCCCGGCGAGCGCCCAGCTCGGCGGCATCGTCCACGATCCGCGCAACTATTCGCAGAATATCCTGACCGCGGCGCGCACGCTCGAGCAGATCAACAACCAGATCAAGCAGCTGCAGAATCAGGCGACCTCGCTGATGAACGAGGCGAAGAACCTCAACAGCCTGCCGACATCGACGCTGGGCACGCTCGAGGCGCAGGTCGACCAGACGCGCCAGCTCCTCGCGCAGGCAGAGGGCATCGCGTTCAACGTGTCGGACATCCAGAAGGGGTTCGAGGCGCGCTACAAGGGCGGAGCGCTGACGGGCTCTGCCGCCGAGATGGTCGCCAATGCCGAGGCGCGCTGGAAGGACAGCGTCGGCGCCTTCGAGGATGCGATGAAGGTGCAGGCCGGCATCGTCACGAACATGGGCGGAACGCGGACGTCGATCTCGACGATCGTCGGCGCCAGCCAGTCGGCAACCGGCGCGCTGCAGGCCGCGCAGGCGGGCAACCAGCTGCTCGCCATCCAGTCGCAGCAGATCGCCGATCTCGCCGCCGTCATGAGTGCGCAGGGCCGCGCCGAGATGCTCGATGCCGCGCGCGCGGCGGCCGCCGAGGCCGAAGGCCGCGAGCGCTTCCGCCGCTTCCGCAAGGGCAATTGAGATGGGCCGGGCGGGCGGGCTGGTGATGGGGGCAATCGTCCTGGGTCTTGCGCTGACCCTTGCCCTTGTCGCCGCGCTCGATCCGCCCGCGCCCCGTGCGTCCGCCCCCGCGATCTCCGGGGCGGACGCACCCCGATTATGGCGACACGCTTCGTCGCTGCCGAACCGCCACCGAAGCCGATCCCGAATGCGAGGCGGCCTGGGAAGCGAAGCGGCGCCATTTCTTCCGGACCGAAAAGAGCAAGCCATGAACGACACCGGCGTCATCGATAATTTCCTGTCGGTCTTCTCGACCTATATCGACAGCGGGTTCGGTCTGCTCGGCGGCGAGGTCGGCTTCCTGTCCTCGACGCTGATCGTGATCGACATAACGATCGCGGCGCTCTTCTGGGCATGGGGCACCGACGAGGATGTGCTGCAGCGGCTGGTGAAGAAGACGCTCTATATCGGCGTCTTCGCCTTCATCATCGGCAATTTCCAGGCGCTGGCCACGATATTGCTCGAGAGCTTCGCCGGGCTGGGCCTGAAAGCGGCAGGAAGCGCGATGGCGATCGGCGATTTCATGCGCCCCGGCATGATCGCGTCCACCGGCCTCGATGCCGCCGAGCCCTTGCTCGACGCGACCGCCGATCTTGTCGGCCCGGTGGGGCTCTTCACCAACTTCGTCCAGATCCTGATCCTGCTGATCGCCTGGGTGATCGTCGTGATCGCCTTCTTCATTCTCGCGGTGCAGGTCTTCGTCACGATCCTGGAGTTTAAATTGGTGACGCTCGCGGGCTTCGTCCTGCTGCCCTTCGCCTTCTTCGGACGTACCGCCTTCATGGCCGAGCGCGTCCTCGGCCATATCATCTCCTCGGGCATCAAGCTGCTCGTGCTCGCGGTCATCACCGGCATCGGCACGACCCTCTTCCAGCGCTTCATGGACGCGGGGCTCGGGACCGAACCCGACATCCGCGAGGTGATGGCGATCGCCCTCGGCGCCTTGACCCTGCTCGGTCTCGGCATCTTCGGTCCGAGCGTCGCCAACGGCATCGTGGCGGGCGGCCCGCAGCTCGGCGCAGGCGCCGCCGCAGGCACGACCCTCGCGGCCGGCGCCACGATCGCCGCCGGGGCCGCCGGCGCGACGCTGGCGGCGGGCGCGGCGAGCAGCGCCGTCGGTCGCACCGCGCTCGGCGCCTCGCGCGCGTCCGGCAGCGCTTCGGCATCCTATGCCCGGGGCGCGGCCGGGAAGAGCGGGATGCGGGCGTTCGGTGCGGGGCTCGCCAATGTGGCGCGTGACACGGCGCGCGGCGCGGGTTCGCCGCTCCGCGCCGCGGCTGACCGCCTGCGTCAAAGCTATGCCGCGGGGCAGGCGGGCAAGTCCGTGGCCGGCGCTGCCACCGCGAGCGACGGCGCGGCGTCGCCCCCGACCTGGGCGGCCGCCATGAAGCGACGTCAGGCCGTCACCTCGGGCGCCACCATCGCCTCGCAGACCCTCAAGGCCGGCGACAGCCATGGCGCCGGCTCCGCTCCCGACATCAGCCAGAAGGATTGAACCCATGTTTCGACGCCCGTCCCAACATTATGGCAAGTCCCCGGTCCCGGTTACGCCCTACCAGCGCGCGGCGCAGGTCTGGGACGACCGCATCGGCTCGGCCCGCACCCAGGCGAAAAGCTGGCGCCTCGCCTTCTTCGGCTGTCTCGCGCTTTCGGGCGGACTCGCCTCGGCGCTCGTGTGGCAGTCGCTCCGCGGCACGATCACCCCTTGGGTCGTCGAGGTCGACAAGCTCGGCGAGGCAAGATCGGTGGCGCCCGCCGATGCCGACTTTTCGCCGACCGACCCGCAGATCGCATTCCATCTCGCGCGCTTCATCGAGCATGTCCGCTCGATCCCGGCCGATCCGGTGGTGCTCCGAAAGGACTGGCTCAGCGCCTATGACTTCACCACGCCCAAGGGCGCGCAGGCGCTGAGCGATCACGCCCGCGCGAACGATCCCTTTGCCGAAGTCGGCAAGATGCAGGTCGCCGTCGATGTATCGAGCGTCATCCGCGCATCGCGCGACAGCTTTCGCATCGCCTGGACCGAGCGCCGCTATCAGGATGGCAGCCTGGTCGAGACGTCGCGCTGGTCGGCGATCCTGACCACCTCGATCCAGCCGCCCCGCACTCCCGACGCCCTGCGCCGGAACCCGCTCGGCGTTTTTGTCACCGCTATTTCTTGGTCGAAGGAGCTCAGCCAATGATCCGCCTTACCCTTCTTCTCGGCGCTGCCGCGCTCGCGCTGCCGGCGCAGGCGGCACCCGCCGATCCGCGCACGCAGGTCGGCCGCGCGAACGACGCGGCGCGCGTCCAGCCCGAGCGCGCGACCTTCCTCAACGCCATCCAGAAATATGCCTGGGCCGATGGCGCGCTGTTCCAAGTCTACACCGCCCCCGGACAGGTCACCGACATCGCATTGCAGGAAGGCGAGGAGCTTGTCGGTCCGGGGCCTGTCGCGGCCGGCGACACCGTGCGCTGGGTGATCGGCGATACGGTGAGCGGGACGGGCGCGTCGCGCCGCGTCCATATTTTGGTGAAGCCCACGCGCCCCGACATCATGACGAATCTGGTCATCAACACCAGCCGTCGGACCTATCACATCGAGCTGCGCGCGACCCCCGCCACCTATATGGCGGCGGTCTCCTGGTCCTATCCGCAGGACGAGCTGATCGCGCTTCGCTCCGCCGAGACCGAACAGGCGCGGCTCGCTCCGGTTGCAGGCGGGATCGATTTCGCGGCGTTGAGTTTTGCGTATCGCATCTCCGGCGCGAAGGTCCCCTGGCGGCCGGTGCGCGTTTTCGACGATGGGCGCCAGCTCTTCGTCGAGTTCGGTGCTGCGATCGCAACCGCGGACATGCCCCCGCTGTTCGCGGTCGGCGAGAAAGGCGCGGCGGAGCTGCTCAACTACCGGGTCGACGGCCGTTACATGATCGTCGACCGCCTTTTCGATCGCGCTGAACTCCGGCTGGGGAGCGGGCGCGGCGCCAAGGCCGTGCGGATCGAACGCGAAACGCCGCGCGCGCGAGGCCGGTCGTGACGGCGCCCGAACAGCCGGGCACGGAAGCTGTGCCCGCCGAGGCCGAGGTTGCGCCGATCGCCCCTGCGAGCCCCGATGCGTTCCGCTTGGCGGGTGAGACTCCGCGGGTCATGCGTCTGTCACGGAAAACGCTGGCGGTTATCGGCGGGGCCGGCGGTCTTGCGATTGCGGCATCGCTCATGTGGGCGCTGCGAACGCCGGCCCCGGCCGAGCGTCGGGAGCTCTATGAAGCGAGCAACAATGCGCGGCCCGACGCGGTCCCCGGAGCACCCGCCGATTATGGCGCCGTGCCGAAGCTCGGTCCGCCGCTCCCCGGCGACCTTGGCCGGCCGATCGTTGCGGCGCAGGGGAGCGGCGAAGCCATCCCCGTCCCGCCGATCGGCGCGGAAGGGCGCAATCCTCCCGATCCGCGCGTGGCGGCCGCCGAACAGGCGCGGCAGCGGGCACTGCAGGAGCGCGAGAGCGCCCAGACGAGCCGGCTCTTTCTGGGGGGCGGAACCGCAAGTTCCGCAGCAACAGATATTGTGCCCGCCGAGGCGGCCGCGCCCGAACAGGCGGCGGAGCCTCGCACGGCCAATGAGGGGCGGCGTCAGTTTCTGGCATCGGGTTCGAAACGGCCCCTCGAAAGTGGCGAGCGGCTGATCGCCCCGAGCTCCGCGCTGATCGTCCAGGCCGGGACTGTCATTCCGGCAGCGCTCATCACGGGCATACGCTCGGACCTTCCGGGCCAGATCAGCGCGCAGGTGACGCAGAATATCTATGACAGTCCGACCGGGCGTATCCTGCTCATCCCGCAAGGGTCGCGGTTGATCGGCGAATATGACAGCGAGATCGCGGCGGGACAGAGCCGGGTGCTCCTCGCATGGGATCGCCTCATCTTGCCCGGCGGACGATCGATCCGCCTCGAACGGCAGCCCGGCGCCGACGCCGCAGGCATGTCGGGGCTGGAGGATCGGGTGAACAATCATTGGGGCCGGATGGTCCGCGCCGCGCTCGTCTCGACCCTGCTCGGGGTCGGGAGCGAGCTCAGCGTCGGCGGCGACGACGAACTCGCCCGGGCGCTCCGCTACGGGATGCAGGACAGCACGAGCCAGGCCGGGCGCCGCATCGTCGAGCGCGAACTGGCGGTGCGTCCGACGCTCACCATCCGGCCGGGTTTCGCGCTCCGCGTAGTCGTCACCCGCGACCTTATTCTCGAGCCGCAGGCGGATTGGAGATGAGTCGGCTGCGACTTGGGCCGATCGTCGAGGAGAAGCCGGTCAAGGCTACTGTCGAACTCACGGGCAAGCTTGCGCGCGATCTCGCTGACTATGCCGCGGCACATGCGAAGGAAAATGGCCTGTCGGAGCCGTTGTCGATCGAACGGCTCATACCGCCGATGCTGGAACGGTTCGTCGCGACCGATCGCGGTTTTGCGAAGGCGCGGCGTTAGGCGGTAAAGAGTATTTTGTATGCGCACACAGGGTCGATTATGATCGCCCTGTGGACGAGCATTTTGCTCCTGAGCGGCCGACCCAACCTCCGCGGCCTTGCACAACGAAGCCCGATCCCTCGGGCTTGCGGGTGCCATTCGCTGCATGCGGCGATGGCGTGGTTCGGCACGTCGAACAGATCGTATCGCACCGCGACGGCCCCTTTACCTGCCTTGGATGCAAGGAACGACTGACCCTTCGGCTCCCGAAGAAGATGCGGAAGCATTTCGCGCACCAGTCCGACAGCCGATGCTCAGGCGAGACGGCCCTGCATCTCTACGCCAAGCTGCTGCTGGCTGCTGTCCGGTGGGTCACCCTGCCAAGCCTTGTCCTCCGCGAGGAGCGATTGGAGGAGGTCGTTTTCGAAGGCGGGCAATTCGCGCTCGACGAGGTGAGGCTAGAGACATCGGAGGGCGATTTTCAGCCCGATGCCATGGTGTGGATCGGGTCCGATCGCCGCGCGGTGGAATTCAAGGTGTCGCACGCGGTCGATGAGGAGAAGCAGCAGAAGGTCGCGCGCGCAGGCTGCCCGATGATCGAGATCGATCTTTACGGAGTGCGTTGGCGCCAGCTTGATGGCGCCGAACTCGACCAGCAGATTTTGCACGACGCACCGCGGCACTGGATCCATCATCCGGATCGCGAGCGTTCCGCGCAGCGCCTGTCCGAGCGGGTCACGGCGGAAGCGACGCGCAAGGGCGAGGCGCTCCGATGGCATATCCGGGAGCGACCGCAGAAGCCTCCCGTCGATACCGAATGGGTCGCGGAGATCATGGCCGACCTGCAATATGCCGAACTGGACTATCTGTTCGGGGCCAAGAGCCGGATGGGCCATTGGTTCACGGTAAGGCCGCAGCTTTGGCAGGCGGCGCTCGTGCATGCCCTGATCTACACGCCGAGCATCAAATACTCGGCGGGATCGGACATCCATATCCATGGCGAGTGGCCGAACGAGGCCAATCTCGAGAGCGTGCTGCCGACATGGATGCTGCGCACCGACCTCAGCAATTACAAACCGAACGCGCTGGCAGCGGCCGGCTACTCGCGGGAGAGTTTCGGGTCGCCCAGCCAAGCCGTGACCGAATATCTCTTCAATCTCTTCACCGATCGGCAGGCTGTGGTGTGGGAGCGTGACGAGCAGCGCTTCTATGTCGACCCCGATCTTCATGCCCGCGTTCACAATCGCTACGACCTTGAGCGCACCGTTGCCTGCATCGCCAAGGATGCCGGCCATCCCGATCCCGATGGTTTCAGCCGGCGCTGGATGCGGCGATATAATGTCGACGGCCGAAATCCTTGGAAGGTGGCGGCGGAAGGCGGCGATGATTTTCACGCGCTGGACAAGCGGGTCCGGGCGATCTTCGACATGTCGCGCAGCTATCGCGACCTTCCCATCGTCGACGATCTTTGCGGATTGCCCTTTCAGGAGTGGCGCGACGGTATCCGACAGAAGCGCGAGGCGAAGGAAGCCGCCGAGCGCAAGCGGATCGAAGACGCAAAGGAAAGCCGGCGGCGGAACTTCGCCATTGCCGCGAAAAACGCGCTCAAGGACGAGGCCGAGACCTGGCTCGCATCGACGGTGGTCGATGGAGTGCCGATCACCGAGTGGGCGTGTGGCAGCGACGATCTCTATTGGCGAGCCTTCAGCCATATCGAGCGCGCCGAGGACGTGAGGAAGCGCCGGGTTTTGGCGGCGGAAGCGGCGGAGGAATTTCGCAAGCGGCTCACGACCGCCTCCAACAAGGCCTTCCGCGATCCCGACCGCGCGCACCTTTTTCTCAACAGTGCGCACCCGAAGCTTGCCGGTCGTCGCCCGATCGAAGCTTGTGAGACCGATGCGGATTTGAGAGTCGCTCTGGCGCTTCTCCCGAAAGTGTAGCGGAGCAGGCCGGAAGGAATTCCCGCTCGCGTGTGAAATCGCGATGTTCTAGACTTGTTCTATGGACCAGCCCGACGATTCGGCCGATCAGCTTGCGGCAACACGCGCCATCCTTCCCTCGGAATTCATGCGCCAGCTGAGACCCGACGAGTTTTCCGATAGCGGGTCCGAGCCTGCCTTCATCCTCGAAGCCTATGAGCTGGAGCAGCGCCTCGAGTATGTCACGGCGCGCAACGAGACCCATGATTTCGAGATTTTCTGTCGGAAGCTTTGCGAGCGGATCGTCTGCAAGAATCTGAAGCCTGCGACGGGCCCGGAGGGCGGCGGTGACAGCAAGGCCGACAGTGAGACCTTTGCGGTCTCCGACGAGATTACGACACTTCACTATGTCGGCGAGGCCAACTCTGGAAGCGAGCGCTGGGCGTTTGCTTTCAGCGCGAAGAAGCAGTGGCAGCAGAAGGCGCGATCGGACATCGAGGGGATCGCGGCGACTGGGCGTCCCTATACGAAGGTGTTCGTCGTCACCTCGCGTTATGGCCGCTCCAAAGATGTCGCCAAGATTCAGGATGAGCTGTCAGAGAAATTCGGCTTTCGCGTCGAGATATTCGACCGAAGCTGGATCATCGACCGGGTTCTGACGCACGGAAATCAGGATATCGCTGTCGACTATCTCGGAGTCGGTAAGCGAAACGAGAAGGCGCGTGTCGGGCCAGCCGACTACGCGCGGTCGCAGCAACTCGAAGATCTGGAGAAGGCAATCCAGGACCCTGCCGCTTATGCCGGCATCGAGGCGCAGCGCGTGACCGACGCCCTGCTCGCTGCGACGCTTTCGAAGGAGTTGGAGCGGCCGCCTTTCGAGACCCATGGGCGATTTGATCGGGCGATCCGCATCGCCGATCAACATGGTCTGCTCAGCCAGCAGATCGAAGCACGCTATCAGCGGCTTTGGACGGCCTTCTACTGGTTCGACGAGTTTGACCTCCTGGACCGCGAGTTTGACGCGTTCGCTGAACTCGCGTTTGGCTCGCCCGCGGCGCGACACGCGGAACGCCTTGCAAACCTTCTGCAATGCCTGATTACGGCGGTCGCACAGGGCTATCGTTCAGCCGAACAGGTTCGCCTCTCGGAACGCCGGTCCGCGTTGGTCGCTCGCCTCGAATTTTTTGCGGGTCAGAAGGACCGTCCCAACAATGCGCTCGAAGCGCGCACGACCTCCCTAATGCTCGAGATCACCTCCCTTGCGTTCGATCGACGCGACGAAATCTCCCCCTTTTGGCAGGAAGCCGAAGCTATCCTCGAAGCGGCGTCGGGGCTCGCTGAATATGATGCCGAGCGGCTCGCGCAGCTGATCGAGGAGGTGGGGCCGCTTGCCGGGAACGATCCGGCCTATGGTGAACTGGTCGACAAGCTCGCAGACTTCATGGGCAAGCGGGTCGGCGAAGGCGAGAGTGGACGTATTTTGCTGCGAAGGGCGCGGCGGCTCGACACAAATGCGGACCGTCTTGAGATAATTCGTCTGCTCGGACGGGCCACGCATCAACTCACCAAGCGCGAATATGCGGAAGAGCTCATCGAAGCGAGCTACATGCTCGCGGTCGCCTATCGGGGCACCGGTACGCTCTGGGCTGCGCGTGCCGCGGCGCTGTTTGCTGTCGCATCGATAATTGCAGATTCGGAGCACGATAGCCATCCATCGGTCACCCTCGTTCCCGCGTTGATGCTCCTCATCTGGATAGACATCGAGTTGCGGCTGCTGCCCGAGGCGCTCGACGCGATCCGGATGGTGAATGGTTGCCGAAAGTTGCTGCCGATCGACGACGCTTCGAAGGTTCGCGTCGACGAGAGGTTGAAGGAATTTGATGGCGTCCTCACTTGCCAGTTTCTCAACAGCTCGGCCGATGACTTCGAGGCGATGGCGGGCCTCCCGACGGTTCTGGAACGCCTTGGTTTGCCTATGTCCTGCGGCGCGCTTCTCTACGCCTTGGGCTATGCGGAGCGCCTGGGTGAACGTCAGCCCGAGGAGGAGCCGGAAGGGGGACTTGAAGGCATGTTCGCGCGCGCGGCCAACCAGCCAGCGGGCGACCTCGGTGGTCGGCCGCTGGTTACCGGCAGCCCGCGACCGCACAGCATCGAGACCCGCGTTATCGGCATGCGCGTCGCGGTGCATCTATCGGGCAGCGACACAGCGCTGCTCGCCGGCCAAACCCTGCTGGCGGTTATCGACACGCTGTTTGCTACGGTTATCGGCCTGCGGATCGGAGCATTCGTCGAGCGCTTTGATATCGATCTCGTGGAAAGCGATGTTGCCACAGCACCGAACGTTGATTTCGATGGCAATAACATGCGCGCCAAACTTCATTGGCCTGCCGGATCGACACCCGCCGATCATCTCGGTGAGAGCGGAACCCATAGCCAATTCCTGCTTCTCTCAACGCTGATGCTCGTCGCGACCTCACTCGCCGACCGGCAAAAAATATCTCTGGAGAAGCTTTTTCGGGAAGAATCACTCCTTGAGCGCGTCAGCGCCGCAGTCGCGAGTTCGAACAGCCGCATCCGGGCGATGAACAGTCCAGCGTCGCGACTGACGGATTGGAACGAGCTATCGCTCGAGCGGTTTCCGCCGAAGGCCGACCGGCCGGTAATTGTAAGGGTGCCAGAGGCTGATCCCGAAGAAGAAACAATCAGCGAGCGATACGCGACTGGCGATCACCGCAGCGTCGAAGTGCGCTCGATCTTGGACATTCCGCAATGGGAGCAGGCCCGCTGGATCGGCGTGATGCTCGGTCTGCAGCATGATCTCCCGATCGTCGGATTGCACTTTGAGGATCGCGAGGCGGGACGCCAAATTTTCGAGCGTTGGCGCGAACGGTTCGGCGCACGAGATGCCAAAGGGGCTATCCACATCGCGATCTTGCGCGAACTACCTGGTCGGCCCCCGTCCCACTATGCGGTGCTATTGATGGCGGGAACTGAGCCAGGGGATTTCGCTGGTACGCTGGTGAGCATGCCGAGCCGCCTCAAGCTGCTCGAACCTGCCGCCGACACGAATCTGAGGTTCTTTCTCGATAACTATCCCGCGGGTGGCTCGTTCATTCTGGTTCCCACTTACGTGAAGGAGAATGGCGAGCCCGATCTGATGATGGACCTTGCCATACTAAAGCATGACCTCTCGATCCGGAGAGTTGCCGATATCGGCAAGTCCGATTTGGAAATCATCGGAGTGCAGCTTCTCGAGCAAATGGAGGCGCGCGACGGTTCGCCGCCTTGATCAGGCGGCGAACTTCATCTTTGCCGCCTTCCGCACGCCAGTCTCAAGATGTTTTGCGATCTCGTCCGAAGTGCGGCTGACCGCCAGCTTCACGGCTTCATCGATATGAACATAGTCCTGCGTCACACTTTGCGACGCGTGGCCTAGCATCGCGCGGATCGTGAGCTCGGAGAAGCCGAGTTCGCCCGCCATGCTGCCGAAGGTGTGGCGCAGCGTATGCGGCGTTACGCCCTCAATGCCGGCCGAGCGGCATAGTCGGGCCAAGCAGTCGCTGACGGCGGTAAACGGGCCTTCGCCATTCGACGCGGGAAAGACGTAGGGGCAGCCGGCTATTTCGGGTTGAGCGACGACGATCTTGATCGCCTCGGGTCCGATCGCCCGAAATTGTGCATCGCTCTTCGTGTCGGGGAACGCGACGTAGCCGCCCATGGGGTTAACCCACTGCCGCTGCAGCGCCTGCGCCTCTTCGCGCCGATAGCCGGTCAGAAGGAGCGTCCTGACAATTGCGAGCGCAACGGGGTTCTCGGAACCCAGTTCGGCCCGGCCGATCGCCCGACCCAGCAGCTCGATCTCGGCGATGCTGAGACGCCGGGTCCTTTTCTTGGTCGCGAGCTTCTTCGCGCCCTTCGTAGGATGTTCCGCAATCAGTCCCTTGTGCTTTGCATGGCCTAGGATGGCCTGGAGGGTGCCGAGGCTCCTCCCGGCAACGCCGGCACCGCCCGTCGGGCGGCCGCCGCGCCCGCCCGAAGGAGGCTTTCGGGTCTGACCGGTTGCAATGTCATTTTGCATTGCCTCGACGTCGGCGATCGTCAGCTTCCGCACGAGGCGTTTGCCCATCAGCGGGATGATATGCGTCAGGATGCGGCTCTCATCCATGTTGAGCGAGGTGTCCTTGATCGGGCGGTTCTTCCGTCCAAGAATGCGGCCGGCTCGCGCTTCGACGAGATACCATTCGCACATCTCGGCGACATTGAGATCCTTCCGGACCCGGCGCGACTCCTCTGCGGGATCTTCGCCAGAGGCGACCTTGCCCAACTGAATCTTCGCGAGCTCGCGGGCTTGCTCGACCGTCATCACGCCGAAGCGCCCGATCTTCACTCGCCGAACCCGGCCTTCCTCATTCATATACTGGATGACGAAGGTTTTCGTCCCGGTTGCGCCGACACGGACACCGAAACCTTTGATCTCGGTATCCCAAAGAAATGCCTGGCCTGTCGCTGGTGCAGCCAGCGCATCGACCGTCCGCTTATTGAGCTTCGCAAGCGCCACAAGTTCCTCCATCATATTACGCGAGGGTGGCCGATTCGAAAAGTAATGAGGACGTAATAGAAAATCACCGCTTCGCAGGGTAGGGCTAGGATAAATTATCGTAGGCCGAAGTCAACAAATGCTTGGATTTTCGTACCTTGGCGTAGAAAAAGAAGCTCTGGGGTATTTGCAGTAATTTCTTGCCAAGGTTGGGGTCGAGGGTTCGAATCCCTTCGCCCGCTCCAGTTTTTCCCAAGAAAAACGGAATATTGGCGGAATTCGAACCGCTATTTTCTTGGAGACAAGCCGCATCGCAGCTGGCTTTGTCTCCATATTGTCTCCAAAAATTCTCCAGAAATATGCTGCTCTAGCGTGCGGCAGCGTAAGCTCCTCGAATCCATCTCGGCAATCTGCGCTGTAGTGAGCCGAAGGCCTCGTGCTTGGACGCATTTTACGCGATGCTTTCGGTGTCGTTATGCCTCTGGTTCGGGTGCGGCCGTTTCGTCGGCGGCCGTCAGGCTCAATCGAAAGGAGAAATTGGTGACACGCCTCGAAGAGGAGACCCGGATCGGCAAGGGCGGGACCCTGGCGGCGCAGCTGTCGCGGCTCGACCTGATCGTGCTCGACGAGCTCGGTTATCTGCCGTTCGCCCGCTCCGGAGGGCAGTTGCTGTTCCACCTCATCAGCAAGCTTTATGAGCGCACCAGCGTCATCATCACCACCAACCTCGCCTTCGGCGAGTGGCCTACCGTCTTCGGTGATCCCAAGATGACCACGGCGCTGCTCGACCGCGTCACCCACCACTGCGATATCATCGAGACGGGCAACGACAGCTGGCGCTTCAAAAACCGCAGCTGACCGCCACCTTCGGCCCCTTCAAAAATCTATCTTGCGCTGCGCGCGCCTCCGGTCGGGCTACGCCCGCCCTCCGCCGCACGCAGCGCAAGGCGACCTTCAACTAACCGGCATCATATCCGAAAAGGGGGTCCCTCTTCGACGCCGATATCGACACCGTCTTCGAGCCGGTGAGTGGCGAAGCTGTGGCGCAGCGTATGCGGTCCGACGCGCTTGTCTATGTCCGCCGCCTCTGCGGCCTCGACGACGACACGGTAGAGCTGCCGCGTGCTGATCGGGGCCGCGGCGCTCTGTCCGGGGAAGAGCCAGCCATCGGGAACGAGGATGCCTTGTTGCCGTCCGGCGCGCCACCAGTCGCGCAGCAACAGGAGCAGGCCTTCGGGCAGCATGGCATTGCGGTAGCGGCCGCCTTTGCCGCGCTCGATCCGGAGCAGCATCCGCTTGCTGTCGATGTCGGTGACCTTCAGCGCCGACACCTCGGCGACGCGCAGTCCCGCGCCATAGGCGACCGACAGCGCGGCCTGGTGCTTGAGGGAGCGCGTCGCATCGAGCAGCCGTTTTACCTCGGCCATCGTCAGCACGACCGGGATCTTGCGAACCTGTCTGGTGCGGACGAGCTTGCGCGCGAGGTCGGGGCGGTCGAGCGTGTGCGTGAAGAAGAACCTAAGCGCGCCAACGATGCTGTTCATCGTCGGCGCCGGGACGCCCCCCTGCTGCTGCTCGATCTGGAACTGGCGTATATCTTCTGCGCTCGCAGTGTGGGGCGAGCGCCCGAGCCAGGTCGCGAACCGTCCGACATCGCGCAGATAGTTACGCTGCGTCTCCGTGGAGAAGCGCCGCATGGTCATGTCGTCGATCAGCCGCTGACGCAGCGGGCTGATCGGAGCAATCTGTACAAGCTCATTCATCGTTCGACTCCTCAGTTGAAGGAGTCGAAAGGGTCTGCATGCGGCAGCCCGCGTTCAATCAGGCGCGGCGCTCGCGGGGCCGCTTTACATCGCCACTAGAGCCAATCCGCGAAGCGGTTCGTGCAGCGGCCAAGGTCCGCCGTCCGGCCGGACTGCAGTCGCACATTAGGCCAGCGGGTTGCCGGCCTCATATCTTCGAACAGCGGTGCTATGCTCCCCGTACAATGGCTGAGGAGCCGTCTTGCACGCATTTTGTCATCGGATCACCGGGACAAATGTCATGCGAGCCGAACGTCAAACAGATTCACGCCCAAGCCGAATAAGCGGCCGGAGACATGCGCTCGGATTATCGAGGGAGGATAGGGGGCTCCTTCCTTCGGCACTCGCACTCGGGTGCTGGGCATGTGCCTTGCCGGCGGGCGCGCCGCGTCTCGTTGTTGTTGCTGTCGCCGCTTTTGCGGTTCTCGAACTGGTGTCGAGCCTGGTCAGCGAAGGGAAGCGATTGCGGAGACGTGAGCCGCTCGTCAGCGCGCCACTTCCTGCATTTGAAACCATGGTCACGCTCGTTGCGCTTTCGATGCGCCTGTCGCCGGTCGAACGCGATTTTGTCGCTGCCAGCCTGCTTGCGCTGTCGTTCCGCTTCTGGAGGCCGGCGCGGAAAACGCGGCAATTCCAACGGCGACAGAGTCCCGCCGGTTTGCCCTGTTCCAAGGAATAGATCGGCTTCGCCGTCGGTGTATCGCGGCTAGCCCCTCGCACGATAGGCGATCGCCGCGCCGCTCGCGATGATCGGACTCATCCTCCACGCCCGGCAAACGGTCCTGCGGAGGTCCCATCCACCGAGGAGACATCGCATGGCAAAGGAAATCGTCATTATCGGAGCCGGCTTTGCCGGGCTGCTCGCCGCTCTTTCGGCGGCGCGCCTGCGCGACGAGAAAGGCGTTTCGCCTGCCGATCTGAAGGTCACGGTCGTCGCGCCCGAGGCCGCGCTGATTGTCCGGCCGCGGCTTTACGAACGCGATCCGGCATCGATGGCCGCGCCGCTGGGAGAGGTGTTCGCAGCGACCGGCATCGACTTTCGCGCAGGATGGGTCGAGACCATCGACGCAGAGAAGGGACATATTGGCGTTAAAGGCGACGGAGGCGTCGACATCCTCCCCTATGACCGCCTGATCGTTGCAGCGGGAAGTCACGGCTTCCAACCGCCGATCCCCGGCCTTGCCGATTATGGCCACAGCGTGACCGATCGCGACGGCGCGGTCGCGCTCGACAATCATCTGCATGGCCTCGCACAACGGCCCGATTCTCCGGCGCGCAACACGGTCGTGGTCGGCGGCGGCGGTTTTACCGGGATCGAGGTTGCGACCGAGATGCCAAGCCGGCTGCGCGAGATTCTGGGGCAGGATACGCCGGTGCGGGTGATCATCGTCGAACATGGTCCATGCGTCGGCCGCGACATGGGCGAGGAGCCCCGCCCCTATATCGAGGCGCGTCTGGAGGAACTGGGCATCGAAACGATCGTCGGCTCGGGCATTGCCGGGCTCGACGCGGGCGGTGTCATCCTCGACGATGGCAGGCGGATCGAAACCGACACTGTAATCTGGTCGGCGGGCATGCGCGCGTCGCCGTTGACAGCGCAGCTGCCCGCCGATCGCGACAATCTTGGCCGGGTCATCGTCGATCCCGACCTGCGCGTCCCCGGTGCGCCGCATATTTTCGCCACCGGCGATACCGCAAAAGCCGCGACGGACGACAAGGGCAATTTCTCGCTGATGTCGTGCCAGCATGCGCGCCGGCTGGGCGCATTCGCCGGTCACAATGCCGCGGCCGACCTGCTGGGCGAGCCGGTGCTGTCCTATGACCAGCCGTCCTATGTCGTGTGCCTCGACCTGGGCCCCGATGCCGCGATCTTCACGCGCGGATGGTCGCCTCGGGCTGTCGAACTGACAGGTGTCGAGGCGAAAAAGGTCAAGATGGAGGTCAACAGCGTGTGGATCTATCCGCCGGTGGCGGAGAAGGCGGCGGCCTTCCAGAACGCACTGGACGCCCGCACCATCGATTTCTGAAAGCGCGTCGGCTGGCCTTGCACAAGCGGGGGCATCGACGCGCCGTCCATCAACAAAATTTTTACGGCGGGCCGCCGACCGGCCCGTCGTTTTCGATCGAAAAGGAAACGGATATGATTGCCTTTCAGAGGCCGCTTGGCACGACCTTTGGCCCTTTCACCACCGCCGCAGAAGTCGCGCTCGGTGCCGATCTTTCCGGCAAGACCGCGATCGTAACGGGCGGCGCATCGAACCTTGGTCATGAAACGGTCCGGATTCTCGCCTCGCAGGGGGCGTCGGTGATCGTGCCGGCCCGCGATGCAGGCGCGGCGCGGCAAGCGCTGTCGGATATCCGGAACGTCGAGGTGGCGGCGGCGGACTTCCTCGATCCGTCCTCAATCGACGGTTTCGCGGCCAGCTTCCTCGACAGCGGGCGAGCGCTCGATCTCCTCGTCCTGAGCGCCGGGGTGATGGCAACCCCGCTGTTCCGCGATGCGGCAGGACATGAAGGCCAGTTTGCGACCAACCATCTCGGGCATTTCGGCCTGACGGCTGGACTCTGGTCGGCCCTTCTTCGCGCCGACGGAGCGCGGGTGGTCGCCCTTTCCTCGCGCGCGCATCAGCTTGGCGGGCTCGATCTCTCCGACCTTGATTTCAGCCGCCGCGCCTATGATAAATGGCTGGCCTATGGTCAGGCAAAGACGGCGAACGCGCTTTTTGCCGTGGCGCTCGATGCGCGCGGGGCCGATCGGGGCGTGCGCGCCTATTCGGTGCATCCCGGCTCGATTCTGGGCCCGCTCGCCAAGCACCTGACCCGCGAGGAGATCGAGCAGTTCGGTGCCGTGGGAGCGGATGGTTCGCCGGTCGTCGATCCCGCCCGTGACATGAAGAATGCGCAGCAAGGCGCCGCGACGACGATCTGGTGTGCCACCTCGCCCGACCTCGATGGCATTGGCGGGGTCTATTGCGAGGATTGCGATATCGCGCCCGTCGAAGCGGACGGCGAACTTGGTGGACCCGGTGTGCGTCCGTTCGCGATCGATCCCGAAACGGCGGAAGCCCTGTGGCTGGAAAGCGCGCGCCTCCTCGGCATTCGTCAACCTGGATATTGCTGCTGACATCCGGAGCATCGGCAACAGGGCGCCGCAGCATCTGTGTCTTTTCCGGATCGAGCGCGGGCGTGGCGCCAGCCTATGTCGAGGCCGCGCGGGCGCTTGGCGAACAGTTCGCGCGAAGCGGCATCGACCTTGTCTATGGGGGTGCGTCGGTCGGGTTGATGGGCGCGGTCGCCGATGCGGTGCTGGAGGCGGGCGGCCATGTCACCGGGGTCATCCCGCGGGCGCTGGTTGACAAGGAGGTAGCGCACCTCGGCCTGACCGATCTGCGCATCGTGAACTCGATGCACGAGCGCAAGGCGCTCATGGCAAATCTCTCCGACGGCTTCATCGCGCTGCCGGGAGGGATCGGAACGCTCGAGGAATTGTTCGAGGTCTGGACCTGGGCTCAGCTTGGAAGCCATGGCAAGCCGTGCGCGGTGCTGAACGTCCTTGGCTTTTACGATGGGATGCTGGAGTTCCTCGATCATGTGGTGGGACAGGGCTTTCTGAAGCCGGTCCATCGCGACATGCTGCTCGTGGAGGGAGATCCGGCGCTGATCCTGCGCGCCATGGCGCACTATCGGGCACCCGCCGATGGGAAGTGGATCAGCCGGGCGGAACGGTGATCCGCTTGTGCTGATCATATCGGTGCTGCACCGGCGGTTGCCGGGACGAACGCGACCGTTCGTCCCGGCCTTTTCCTGTCAGCTTCGGATGAAGGTCAGCATATCCCCGTTGATCACGTCCGCATGGGTCGCCGCCATGCCGTGCGGATAGCCATCATAAGCCTTCAGCAAGCCCTTCGCGAGCAGCTTGGCCGACAGCGGCGCGGAATCCGCGAAGGGCACGACCTGGTCGTCGGTTCCGTGCATGACGAGCGTCGGCACCTGAATCTTCTTCAGATCTTCGGTGAAGTCGGTTTCGGAGAAGGCCTTGATGCAGTCGTAATGCGCCTTGGCGCTGCCGACCATGCCCTGGCGCCACCAGTTCCGGATCAGGCCCTGGCTGACCTTGGCGCCGTCGCGATTGAAGCCGTAGAAGGGACCCGAAGCGATATCGAGGTAGAATTGCGAGCGGTCCTCGGCCAGCGCCTTGCGGAACCCGTCGAATACCTCGACCGGAAGACCGCCGGGGTTGCTCGCCTTCTTGACCATGACGGGAGGAACGGCTCCCACCAGGACCAGCTTCGCGATGGTGCCGGACTTGGCGCGCGCGGCATAGTGTGCCGCCTCGCCGCCGCCGGTCGAATGGCCGATATGCACCGCGCCTTTCAGATCGAGCGCGGCGACCAGCGCCGCGACGTCGGCGGCATAGGTGTCCATCTCGTTGCCGTGGTCGGTCTGGGTCGAACGACCGTGACCGCGCCGATCGTGCGCGATGACCCGGTAGCCTTGCGCGAGGAAGAAGAGGAGCTGGTTGTCCCATTCGTCGGCGGTCAGCGGCCAGCCATGATGGAAGACGAGCGGCCGCGCGTCGCGCGGCCCCCAGTCCTTGTAGAAAATCTGTGCGCCATCGGCGGCGGTGATGAAGTTCATCGGATCGGCTCCTTGGTTTATGGTGGGTGGAGTTGCGCCAAGGCTCACCGTCGGCCAACCGAGACTGCCCGCCAAGGCCGCAGCGCCGCCGGTGGCGACGAACGCCCGGCGGTCGACCATGAAATCATGAAGTAGAGACATGTCGTGATCCTTCGCATCGAGCCAGCTGCGCTTCGGCGTAACCGGCCTCGTCTGCGATAATGAATCGGTGCGGATTCACGATTATACGGGGGAAGCGCCCACGCTATGCAAAGGTTGGGGGGTCTTGCCGACCAAGGGGCAGGGTGAAGGTGAAGCACGCGCCCGCCGGAGTGCTGTTTTCGGCCTGGAGGTGGCCGCCGTGCGCTTCGATGATCGAGCGGCAGATCGCGAGCCCCATGCCCATTCCCTCCGCCTTGGTGGAGAAGAAGGCTTCGAAGGCGCGATCGGGTTCGGGCAGTCCTGGCCCCGTATCGCTGATCTCGATTCGCACTGCATCCTCTGCGAGGATGGCCTCCAAACGCAGCTTTCGCTGATCTGGCGGCACATCGGCCATCGCTTCGACTGCATTTCGAACGATGTTCACGAGAACCTGCTGGATCTGGACCGGGTCGATCGGAACAGGCGGCAGGTTCCGCGCCAGCCGGATGTCGAACGAGATCTGGCTGCGCGCGAGTTGTTCGGCGAGGAGCTCGCGAACCTCCTCAACGAGCGGGCCGAGCGCCGATAATGTGCGCGAGCCGGTGGTTCGGCTGAAGAGCGCGCGGATATGGCTGACGATATCGGCGGCGGACTGGGCGTTTCGATCGACTCGCTCGATGATCGTCCGGGCACGTTCCACGTTCGGCGGGTCCGTGTCCAGCCAGCGCCGGCAGGCTTGCGCGTTAGTCATGATTGCGGCGAGCGGCTGGTTCACCTCATGGGCGATCGATGCCGAGAGTTCGGCGAGGCTTGCCGCCTGGCTCGCCGTCGCCAGCTTGTCCTGCGCCTGCCGCAATTCGTCCTGCGCGCGGACCTGGTCCTCGATATCGAGGCACACGCCGTTCCATTGCACGATTGCGCCATCTTCGCCCCGCATCGCGGCGATGCGGGTTTCGACCCAGCGATAGACGCCATCGAAACGGCGTTGGCGATGGGTCAGGGCATAGGCGTCGCCGGTCCGCAGCGAATGGGCAAAGCGCTCGCTTACCCGGTCGAGGTCGTCGGGGTGGATCACCGCGTCGAGAAGGCTCCGCAGCCGCGATACGCCAGATCTATCCTTCCCGGCGACGTCGAAGCCGAAAAACTCCCGCAGGCGGCGGCTGAAATAGATCGGCTCGCCCGCAGGTGTCATGCACCAGATGAGCGCCGGTGCGGTCTCGACCAGTTCGCGCAGCGAGCGTTCGCTCTCGCGCAAGGCTTCGTCGGTCTTGCGGAAGACGTCGATGTCGAAGCCGGTGCCGTACCAACCCGTGACGCGGCCGTCCTCGGCCCACGCCGGGCGGATCGCGAAGCGGTGCCAGACATAATCCCCGCTCGCGCGCAGCACGCGATACTCATAGTTGAATGGTTCGCCGGTGCGCATGCAGCGCCGCAGTTCGGCGGCGGCATCTTCATAATCCTCGGGATGCACCCCGTTCTTCCAGCCAAGGTCGCCGCCGTCCAGGAAGGGCTTGTCGCTTAGCGGTGCATTGAAATCGTCGAGCGTCATCGCGAGCGATGCCTGCGCCATCGGGGTGGCATAGGTGAATTGCCCTTCGGCGTCGAAGGCGAAGGCGGAGCCGTAAACATCCTCGATGATCTTCGCCGCGCGCACGGCATCTCCGGTTTCCCCCAGCGACGCGGCCAGCGTCCAAGCATCGTCCGGGGCATGCACCAGTGGCGGAACGGTGACGTTCGCGGAGTAGGGGGGATCGGCGCGATATTCGTGCCACCGCCAGCCGCCTTCGATGGCGCGCCGGCGATAGCTGACGACCTGTGGCACACCGCTGCAGAAGGCCCGCGCTTCGGCCTGTGCGATGGCTTCGCGGTCGTCGGGGTGAACAGGAGCCGACGCGCCGTTCGTCTCGATGCGCCGCCTTCGGATTAGTACAGCTGCCGTAACGCCAATACCGAAGCCGGTGAGGAGGCCAATGGGCTCGATCATGTCAAGGAGCGGGCGCGCGGTAACGCGACGCGGAACTCCGCACCCCCTTCGGCACGATTGGAAGCCGACAACGCGCCGCCATGTGCGGTGACGATCGACTGGCAGATTGCAAGGCCGATGCCCATGCCCTGCGCCTTCGTCGTGAAGAAGCCGTCGAAGATGCGATCAAGATTCTCGGGCGCGATTCCAGGCCCGTTGTCCTGCAAGGAGAGAATCGCGCAATCACCTGGCTCGGTTCCGGTCGCGACCAGAATTTCGCGCTCGGCTTCGTCCAGTCCTTCGACGGCCTGCACGGCGTTGATCAGCAGATTGACGACGACCTGCTGAAGCTGGATGCGGTCACCGATGACCAGCGGAAGCCTGCGGGCATAGTCGGTTGTCACACGGATGGCGCGCCGCTCGATCTCGTGATGAACGAACAACAGGCTTTCCCGAACGACATCGTTGAGTGCCAGCGGCGTCGACTCGGGCGCCTGCTTGACTGCCATGCTGCGGATGCGCTGGACGATATCGTCGGCGCGCCGTGCGCTGGTCGCAATGCGCGTCGTGAGTTGCTGGACCTTGCCGATATCGGGCTCGGGGCGTGCAAGCCAGCGCAGGCTCGTCTCGGCATTGGTCATGATCGCGGCGAGCGGCTGGTTGACCTCGTGCGCGATCGAGCTCGTGAGTTCGCCGAGCGTCGCGATGCGCGCTGCGTGGCCGAAATCGGCCTGGACCTGCCTGAGCTGCGTCTCCATCCGCAGCCGCTCGGTCACGTCTTCGAGACTGAATATCGTGGTATCGAGTTCGATGAGCGGTTCGGGATAGGTGACCGAGAAGCGCACGTCGAGCACGCGTCCGTCGAGCGTCCGGAGCTTCATGAGTTCGCTGTAATTTCTGTGGCCGCTGAATCGGCCGATCATCACACGGCGCAGCGAAGCCGGGCTCTCGGCGAACAGATAGCCGACAGGACGGATCAGGTCCTGCACATCCTTTCCTCCGACGAGCTCGATCGCGCTGCGATTTACGTCGGTCACCGGGACGCTGGTCGCGGCCAGTTCGACGAGCTCGGGATGGTCTTCGAGATATTGCTCGAAGTCGGTGACGCCGCGCGAGCGCAACTCGGCATATATCTTTCCCATACGGCTGGCGTCGACCTGCCAGAGCGCGACCGGCATATAATGGACGAGCTTGCGATAGCGTGCCTCGCTCGCGCGCAGAAACAGATAGGAACGATCGTCGTCCGCCGCCCCATTCACGGTAATGAACAAATGTCCTGGCCGATCGGCGCCTGCCCGCCATGTGGTGACGAGGGGGTCGCGCAGGATACCGTCGGAGGCAAGGCGGCGATGGAAACGCTTTCCTTCGCCGTCGCCGAGCGCCTCGACGATGAGGCCGGCAAGGATGGTCCGGCTTGCCACCGGCCAAAAGGCCGCAACCGACTGCCCTGCCATCAGCGCGCGGCCGCGGTTGCCGCCGACCAGCCGCGCGGTCCGTTCGTTGACGTCGACGATCCGCGCGGTTTCGACGAGACGGCGGTAAAGATCGTCGCGTTCATCTTTCCGCATGTCCCGCGCCTGCTCTGCGATACGGCCGAGGATATCGGCAGCGGGCGTGACGTCGATTTCCCAGCTCGCGGCCATCAGCCGGTCGGAGACGGGGCCATCCGATATAGTCGTGTCGCGTGCGTCATGGGCTGCGCGTGCATATTCGACGACATCGCGCACCGCCCCGGCCGCGTCGTAGCGCAGGTGCCGCCGCGCCTCCGCGATCCGCACGTCGCCGTCGCGCGTGAGCCGCTGGATACGCCCCTCCCACGCTCCTTCCTGCAACAGCTGCGACCAGGCGTGCGCCTCTTCGTCGGGCACGGGAGAGAGACGGGTGACGTCAGTGCCTCGAACCGCCAGCGCGGGCCATCCGAAGAGCTGCTCGGCAGCCGGATTCCAATATCCCACAACCCCTTGCGGATCGAGAACGACGATGCTTTCCGAAGCAAGTTCGGCGATTCCGGTTTCATCCGGCATAGGCGAATCGCACAGTGCCGCGGTCATCGTTCCGCGTCCGGATCCGCATTCTCCATCGCCGTCGCAATCGCGCCGAGCAGATGCGCATCGGTTACTGGCTTCGCAAGCCAGGCGCTGACGCCGAGCGCGAGCGCTTTCGCCCGTGTGGCCCCGTCGAGCACCGAGGACAGGACCACCACAGGCAATTGGGCGCGTTCGTTATTGAGGCGCTCCATCAGTTCGATTCCGGTCATTCCCGGCATGCGGATATCGGTCACGAGACAATCGAAGCGGCGGGATTGGCGCGCCGCCAGAAAGCCTGCCGCGCTTTCGAAGCATTGGCAGGCGAGACCGGAGACCATCAGCAGGTCGCCCAAGGCTTCGCGGACAGCCTCGTCATCGTCCACGATCGCGACGGTCGGCATATGGGGCAAGCGGCGACATCCTCTTCAACGCGGCCTCCGGGGCCGATGGGGTCAATGTCGCGCAGCTTGTAAGCCATTATAACCATACCAAAGTCTAGGCCGCGGCAGGTTCCCGCACCTCGGCGGGCAATTTTTCCCAGGCGCGAATCAGTTCGCCGACCGATGCGGCCTGCATCTTGCGCATCACGTTGCTGCGATGCAGCTTCACGGTAATCTCGGTAATGCCAAGGTCGTAGGCGATCTGCTTGTTCAGCCGACCCAGCGCGACCTCGCGCATGACCTGGGTTTCGCGCGGCGTCAGTGTCGCGTAGCGCTCGGCATGTTGCCGGACGATCTGCGCATTCGCCCGGTCGGCGATATCGCGCTCGATGCCCGCCGTGACGGCATCGAGCAACGTCTGGTCGCGCACGGGCTTGGTCAGAAAATCGACCGCGCCCGCCTTCATCGCCTGGACCGACATCGGAATATCGCCATGTCCGGTCAGGAAGACGATCGGCTTCGAGACCCCGGTCGACGCAAGATGTTGCTGGAGGTCGAGCCCGCTCGACCCGGGCATGCGGACGTCGAGGACAAGGCAGCCCGCGCGATCGAGCAGCGGTGAATCGACGAGATCGCGCGTCGAGGCGCAGCATTCGGCCTCGATCCCGACCGACAGCATCAATTCGCTGATCGCGGTGCGAACTTCCTCGTCGTCATCGACGACGAACACGAGCGGAGCTTCTTCCGCCTCGACGCTATGACTGGCCATCATTGCATATCCTTCGTTTGCGCTGGAGGGGCTCGACGCGCGGCGATCCGCCGGTCAAACCAGGCCCTGGTCTCGACACCGAATTCGCTCGGCGCCTTGCGTTCCAGCCGCCCGCCGATATCGGCGAGTGTCTCGCTCGCCAGCGCATCACGCATCGCTTTCTCCGCCTTGAGCATGACCGCGTGGACCGAGCAGACACCGCGGGTAGCCCACTCGGGGGCCTCCCCATCGAAAAGCGGGCAGCGCGTTCGGATTTCCTGGCATTCGAAGAGCGGTTTGCGGCCTTCGATCGCATCGACCAGTTCGAGCACGCTGATCGCTTCGGGAGTGCGCGAAAGCCGGTAACCGCCGCGCACGCCTTCGGCCGCAATAACGATTCCCGCCTTTTCGAGTTTTGCGAAAATCTTCGCGGCAAATGTCGGCGACACCCCCTGAAACGTCGCCAGGTCGCGTGCGCTACGCGGCGTCTCGCCTGCGTCGACCAGGCCGAGAAGGCAATGGAGGCCATATTCCACGCTCGCGGTCAGATGTGCCATAACGCGGAGTATATTTGTCCGCGTTTGACAGGGCAAGAAAATCCTTTCCTACCCTGTCAATAGCTTGCGTCCTTTTCACGCCGGATGCGGGCGAGGCCCGGCGTCAGAAATGCCAGGCGATTCCCGCGAGAACCTGATGCCGGTCCCATTTGGTGCCGCCACTGCCGAGGTCGCTGTAACGATATTCGACGCGCGCCGAGACACGGTCGGTAACGAAACGCTCAACGCCCCCGCCGACCGACCAGCCATCGAGATTGTCTTTACCCCGGCGCGGCCCTTCCAGGTCGAGGATCCGCACCGCGGTCCGGACATTCTCATAGCCGCCGCGTGCGTAGACGAGCGTCTTGTCGGCGACGAGATAGCCGGCGCGAACGCCGAGATCGAAGCCATATTCAGGATTGATCGCGGCCGACCTGTCCTTTTGCGAGCGCGCCAAGCCATCGTCGAAACCGAAATTCACCGCCCCTTCGGCCGACAGCACGACACCGGCGGTCGGCTGGATATTGTAGCCGACGAAAATGCCGGCGGTTGCCGAATCGCGCTTGTCGTCGATCCCGGCCGTGCCGAGATCGGTATCCACGGAACCAAGCTTGCTCTGGCTCCAGCCGGCCTGCGCGCCGACATAGGGGCCATCGAATGTTTGCGCGGCAGCGGGCGCCGCGATTCCAGCGGCCAGGGCTGCGCCGAGGGGGAGAGCGAGATATTTCACGGGTCTGTTCCTTTTTGCTTTCTGAGAAAAATGGGCGCGCGCGGACGGGGGAGGGGGAGGTCGCGCGCGCCCTGGGTCAGGCCGCTTTCCGACGTGGAGGCAGAAAGTTGCCATCGATGCCGCCCGGCCAGGGCGTCACCGTTTCACCGGCAACCATCCAGGTGCCGGAATCCTTGCGCAGGCGAAGCTCGTACATCGCCGGCGGCGCCTTAGGGCTCATGCGGCGATAGAGGATCGCCGTCGCGTGATCGCCCTGCTGCTCGACGTGCAACACGCGATGCTCGGTCGACAGCGGCTCCTCGCCGGTGTCGCGGCGCGCGCGGAATTCGGCGATGGAATCGTCGCGCCGCACCCGCGTCACATGGCCGTCGCTGCCCAGAACGAGGAAGGTCTGGTCGGGTGTGTAGAGCTTTTCCATGCCGTCGATGTCGTAAGCGCTGCCGACATGGACGACGTCGTGGATCAGCGCGGCGATGGCGGGGGCGATAGGAGTATCGGTCATTTCTAAGTCCTTCCAATGAGGGTCAAAGCAGCGCCATGCCGCCGTCGACGCGCAGGTTTATGCCGGTCACGAAGCTGCTGGCGTCGGAAGCGAGGAACAGCGCGGCGCGGGCAAGTTCGATCGGCTGGCCAAGGCGCCCGAGCGGAATCGCGTCCGCCATCATCTCGGCAAAGGCATCGCGATCTTCGGGGGCGACGCCGAGCTTGCCGAGGATTTCGGTCTCGGTCGGTCCGGGGCTCAGCATGTTGACGCGGATGCGCCGCGCCTTGAATTCGAGCGCCCAGCTTCGCGCAAAGGCGCCGATGGCGGCCTTGCTGCCCGCATAGACGGCGTGGCCATCCAGAACCTTCTCGCTCGCCAGCGAGCCGACGAGGATGATCGATCCGCCGTCCTGAAGCACGGGTGCGATCGCCTGGACGCCGAAAAAGGTGCCGCGCGCGTTGATGCCGAACTGCGCATCATATTCGGCTTCGGAGACCTCGGTCGAGGGCGTGATCGTGTTGACGCCCGCATTCGCCATATAGATGTCGGCGCCGCCGAAGCGCTCGCGGACGAGATCGGCGACATGGGCGTGATGCGCCGGGTCGGCGACATCGCCGCGGATCGCGGTCGCGGCGGGGCCGATGGCGCGGACCGCGTCATCAAGCGCGTCCTGACGCCGCCCGGTGATCACCACCTGTGCGCCTTGTTCGGCAAAGAGCTTGGCGCTCGCGAGCCCGATACCGCTGTTGCCGCCGGTGATGACCGCAACCTTTCCCTTCAGATTTGTCATAATCCACCTCTGCTGTTGGAGAGAGGAACGGATTTGGCTTTTCTCTCGTGGAAAATTAGTATGGACAAAGGCACATCTTCTTTTCCAAAAACTATCGAATGACGATCGGACCCGAATCTACGACCGGGCTTCAGGCCTTCGTTCGCGCGGTGGAGGCGGGCTCGTTCAGCGCGGCGGCGCGGATCGCCGGAACCACTCCGTCGGCAGTATCGAAGAACGTCGAGCGGCTCGAACAGCGTCTCGGTGTGAAGCTCTTCCTGCGCTCGACCCGCTCGCTTGCGCTCACCGTCGATGGCACCACCTATTATGAACGCGTCGCGCCGTTGCTGCGTGCGCTGGACGATGCCGGTGACGTGTTGAGCGGCGCCGCGCGCGGCCTGCTCCGCGTCAGCCTGCCGGGCGTGCTCGGACCCGCACTCGTTGAGTCGATCACCCGCGACTTCATGCCGCGGCATCCCGAGATAAAGATCGAGATCAGCATCACCGACCGCCATGTCGATCTGGTGCGCGAGGGCTATGATGTCGCGTTGCGCGTAGGGGAGGTCGCGGATGTCGACTGGATGGTCCGCCGCCTTGCGACCTTGCCGCTCATTCTCGTCGCGGCCCCCGAGTGGCTCGGTCGCGTTGGTCCTCCCGCCACGCGCGAGGCGCTCGCGGGTCTGCCGCACATCCGTTACCGCTTTGGCGCGCGCGCTTATCCGATCCGGTTTGCCGACGGCAGCGAACTGCTTCCCGAAGGCGTCCTCGATACGGATTCGGGGCAGGCGATGCGGATCGCGGCGCTCGGCGGTGTCGGGGTGGCGCAGCTTCTCCGTCTTGCGGTCGCCGATGACCTTGCGATAGGGTGCCTTGTCGAGGTGTTTCCGCAGGGCAGGCTTGCGTCGGTCCCGATCCAGGCCCTCCACGCGTTCGGTCGCCTCGCCCCGTTGCGGGTGCAATTGTTCATGGATTTTCTCGCCGGGATGCTCGCGCCCCATTCGGTTTGATCGCCCCGTGGCGGAGCGCGGCGCCGGTTCAGCCTTGTTGTGCATCTCTTGCCTTTCCGCAGAGGGGCCGCCTCGTCTGGTCGACCGGGTGGGGCGCGTATTCCTGCAATGCCGCGAACACGCGCCCCGGGGGGAGAGCCTTGGAGAGCGATCAGAAGTCCCAGAAGGCTGCGACCCATCGGAAGGCGTCGCCATCGACGGCAACGCGGCCGACCGACGGGAAGGGGAGGTGCGTCGCGACGAGATATTCGCCGCTCGCCGCAGCGTCCTGCAAAAGACGAACGCGTACGCGAACCGATTCCTCGGGATCATGTTCGAAGCCGTTGTGCCAGTCGGGGTGGTCGAAGCCGACAGGGAACAGGGCATCGCCGGCGAAGGTCAGCCGCTCGCCGCCCGACGCGACATGAACGACGCAGTGTCCCGGCGTGTGCCCCCCGGTAAGCCTGGCGATCACGCCGGGCGCGATTTCCTGCTCCTCGTCGAAGGTCTTTAGGTTTGCGCCATAGGCTTCGATGAACTGCGCGGCGGTTTTGCGCAGCACCGCCGGAACCGGGTTCGGCATCGCGGTCTGTTCGAAATCGGGGGTTCGCCAGAAGGCGACCTCGGCGGTCGTGACATGAATCCGCACGTCGGGGCGCAGGCGCTTCTTCACATCCTCGACCAGCAGCCCGCCGACATGGTCCATGTGCATGTGCGTAATGACGATGTCGGTGACCGACGCCAGGTCGATCCCTGCCGCTTCCAGCCGTTTGGGAAACTGGCCGGCGCGCGGAAAACCGGGGAATTGTCCGCCGAGGCCTGCATCGACGAGGATGACCTTGTCGCCGCTGCGCAGTACGAGGACGTTCAGGGCCCAGTCGAACATGTCGGGTCCGACAAACATGTCCTTGAACCACTGGGCGCGAACGTCGGGGTCTACATTGGTAGCCATGGTTTCGGTGGGCAGCGGCAACACGCCATCGCTGACGACGAGAACGTCGATCTCGCCGACCCGCAGCGCGTAACGCGACGGAACCAGTTCCTCGAAACCCGATTTCTCGGGCGTTGCAATACTATCGGGCTTCATGTCTCGATCCTCCAGAATGCCGTCTCAGTGACGACATTCCGGACGCTACGTGCCGGCCTCTTCGCGGTCGATTGGGTCGAGGAATCGGTTGGGGCATACCTTCGGACAGGTTGGTTAGTCGGCATTGGTAGGCGTGGCCAACCTGGGAGTCGTCCGACATAAGTGACTTGGGCCTGTCGGTGTTACGTATCCGACCAAGTTGGTGGTCGGAGGATGGTCTGGGACAAATCAGAGCCGGGCGGTTAGCCGAACGCCTGCTATTGCTATGTGGCTGTGAAGAGCTGCCGGTCTGCAAACGGCCGGGTCCAGCGGCTCGTTTCCGGAGGGCTTCCGACGCAACTATACTCCGTTCCGCAAGTTTTCCGATGCGAAAGGATCTGGCTATGCCCCTGAAGCTCGAAGGGTCGTGCCGCTGCGGGGAGGTCCGTTTCTCCGCAGACAGCCACGCGCCCGTACCGTTCATGCGCTGTTATTGTTCGATATGCAGAAAGACCGCTGGGGGAGGTGGCTATGCCATCAACCTCCACGCCGACAAGCGAACGCTAACGGTGGAGGGCGAGACCGCAGTCTTCCATGCCGATCTGGATGACGGGAAGGGCGGCTGCAAGCTCAGTTCGGCCGAACGCCATTTCTGCGCCAGATGCGCCAGCGCATTATGGGTGTTCAGTCCGGAATATCCCGATCTTTTCCATCCATTCGCCTCGGCGATCGATAGTGACCTGCCCAAGGCGCCGTCGAGCGTGCACATGATGCTCGCGTCGAAAGCATCCTGGGTCGAACCCCTGATCGGCCCGGATGATCAATGCTTCGAGGAATATCCCGAGGATGCGCTCGAGGACTGGCACCGGGCGCGGGGTCTCTGGATCGACTAGCGCTCCGGATTGGAGTGACTGCGGCGGAACAGGCCGCTGCGCATCAACTGGCATCAGTCGAGCGCCTCCTGCCAGTGCGGATAGCGGCCGGTTCCAGCCATCGCGTTAGCCTGAATGTACGACAGCTTTTAACGACCGGCATCGCGCCCGCGAACGGCGGCTATCTTGGCGATGGCTGACCTGCCAAACGGAGAGGGAACGGCAGCTATAGCCGGATGCGTTGCCGAAACCTGCCATTCTCCAACCGGCCAGTTGCAGTATGCACGAAAGCTGGAAGTGCGAGTAGCGGGTCCACGAAAGCGCACGCCGGCGGTCGTCCGACTGAGACGTGGCGCCGGACGACCGCGCGGCAGTACGTAAAAAGATACACATGGCGGCGTAGACGAAACGATCTGCGGAAAGCCTGTGTGCCGTCCAAATGCGGCTAGCGACAAAAGGTTTCACTCGCGCTCCGAAGAAAAGGCGTGCCGCTCTGCACCATCCTCCTGCAGTGCGTCGTTTGGGTGAGGGCGGCGGTTGCCCCGCCGCCCTCCGACGTCAGAAGTCCATCGCCGGCATGGGCGCGGCCTTCTCGTCCTTCGGCAGCTCGGCAACGAGCGCTTCGGTCGTGATCAGCAGCGAGGCGACCGACGCCGCGTCCTGCAGCGCGGTGCGCACAACCTTGGCGGGGTCGATCACGCCGGCCTTGACGAGGTCCTCATATTCGCCGGTGGCCGCGTTGAAGCCCCAGCTATATTCCTCGCTTTCGAGCAGCTTGCCGACGATCCAGGCGCCGTCTTCGCCGGCATTGTCGGCGATCTGGCGCGCCGGGGCGCGGAGCGCCCGGCGGACGATGTCGATGCCCGACTGCTGGTCGTCGTTCGCGGCCTTCAGGCCCTCGAGCGCCTTCAGCGCGCGGAGAAGGGCAATGCCGCCGCCGGGAAGAATGCCTTCTTCCACCGCCGCGCGCGTCGCGTGGAGCGCGTCGTCGACGCGGTCCTTCTTCTCCTTGACCTCGACCTCGGTCGCGCCGCCGACCCGGATCACCGCGACGCCGCCTGCGAGCTTGGCGAGCCGCTCCTGCAGCTTCTCGCGGTCATAATCGCTAGTGGTCGTCTCGATCTGCCGGCGGATCTGCGCGACGCGGGCGTCGATGTCCGACTTTCCGCCGACGCCGTCGACGATCGTGGTGTTATCCTTGTCGATGACGACCTTCTTGGCGCGTCCGAGCATGTTGATCGTGACGTTCTCCAGCTTGATGCCGAGTTCCTCGCTGACGACATTGCCGCCGGTCAGCACCGCGATATCCTCGAGCATCGCCTTGCGGCGGTCGCCGAAGCCGGGCGCCTTGACCGCCGCGACCTTGAGCCCGCCGCGCAGGCGGTTGACGACGAGTGTCGCGAGCGCGTCGCCCTCGACATCCTCGGCGATGATGAGCAAGGGCCGTCCCGACTGAACGACGCTTTCGAGCAGCGGCAGCATCGCCTGCAGGTTCGAGAGCTTCTTCTCGTGGATGAGGATATACGGATCGTCGAGTTCGACCTTCAGCTTCTCGGCATTGGTGATGAAATAGGGGCTCAGGTAACCGCGATCGAACTGCATGCCCTCGACCGTCTCGAGTTCGGTCGCGAGGCTCTTGGCTTCCTCCACGGTAATCACGCCCTCATTGCCGACCGTCTCCATCGCCTCGGCGAGAATCCGGCCGACCTCTTCGTCGCCATTCGCCGAGATCGTCGCGACCTGCGCGATCTCGCTGTTCGCCTCGACCGACTTGGCGTGGGCCTTGAGGTCCTCGACGACTTTGGTCACGGCAAGATCGATGCCGCGCTTGACGTCCATCGGGTTCATGCCGGCCGCGACCGCCTTCGAACCTTCGCGCACGATCGCCTGCGCGAGCACGGTCGCGGTCGTCGTGCCGTCGCCGGCCTTGTCATTCTGCTTCGATGCGACCTCGCGCAGCATCTGCGCGCCCATATTCTCGAACTTGTCGGCAAGCTCGATTTCTTTGGCGACGGTGACGCCGTCCTTGGTGATGCGCGGCGCTCCGAAGCTTTTGTCGATCACCACGTTGCGGCCCTTGGGGCCCAGCGTGACCTTCACTGCATTCGCAAGCGTATCCACGCCGCGCAGCATGCGATCACGCGCGTCCGACGCAAATTTCACTTCCTTGGCAGCCATTTTGACCTCCTTCTTGATGTCCTTTCAGTTGCTGGATGGATGCGGCGTCAGGCCGCCTGCTTGAGGGCCTCGGCCCGCTCGATCACGCCGAGGATGTCGCTCTCCTTCATGATGAGCAGTTCCTCGCCGTCGATGCGAACCTCGGTGCCCGACCATTTGCCGAACAGGATGCGGTCGCCGGCCTTGACGTCGAGCGCGGCGATGGTGCCGTCCTCGGCGCGGACGCCCGGGCCGACGGCGATGACTTCGCCCTCCTGCGGCTTTTCCTTGGCGGTGTCGGGGATGATGATGCCGCCTGAGGTCTTCTCCTCGGCTTCGATGCGGCGGACGACCACACGGTCGTGCAAGGGACGGAAATGCATGCATAACCTCCATATTGCATAACGATATGATAAGCCGGCGCGCCTGTCCGGGACGCGCGGCGCCGATGAGCTAGGAAGCGGATTTTTTCGCTTCAAGAGGGCGGTTGAAATTTTTTGGCACTCTTTGCGGGAGAGTGACAAAACACCCCTTATCAACAGCCTGCGCCCTCTTGACTCGACTCGCTTCGCTCCCAAAATCTGGTCCCGCGGCACCTTGCCGCAGGACGAGAAAGGAATGGCAACAAGGAAGGAGGCACGATCATGTCCGAGCCATTTTCCCGTTTTCTTCACCCCTTCGACGTGGCGCGTCACCCGAGCCTCGAGCCCGAGGTCAAGCGCGCTCTTCTCGCATCCTGGGCATCGGACCGCGCGTCGGTCCGCAACAAGCCTGCGCTTCGCAAACCGCCGGGCGCGCGCCGCGCCGTTCCGGTCGACGACGTGCTCGCGGCGCTCCGCTCGCTCGACGGCGGCGAGGCGCGCGCGCCATGACCGACCGCGCGCTGATCGCGCAGCTGGACGGCTATGGGCTGACCACCGCCGAAATCCATTATTACCGGCCCGATCACCCGTCGCTGCTCCAGCTGTACGTCTGGCAGGACTATGATCTTCCGCCCGACTTCCCGGTGCTGTTCGATTTTCTGGCGATGTGGCGTCGGCAGATCGAAGCCGCGCTTCATTCGGTGCGGATCGCGCATGACGCGTTGATCGGACCCGCCGAATGGCGCGCGGCGGATATTATCCGCGCGATCGACTGACCGGGCGACGGAGGCGTTTTCGCATGCCCGGTGGTTAGCCGGACCACTCTCCTGTATTGAAGGGAAGCGGGGCCACTGCTGAACCAGCGGCCCCGCAGGACGTCAGGCGTGTTCGAGCGCCTTTTCCTTCGACGATCCGATCCGGCGCGCTTCGGCGGCGTTGCTGCCGATCTCGATCTTGCGCGGTTTCATCGCCTCGGGGATGACCCGGTTGAGTTCGATCGCGAGCAGGCCGTCGGCGAAGCTCGCGCCGCCGACCTCGATATAGTCGGCGAGCTGGAAGCGACGCTCGAACGCGCGGCGCGCGATGCCGCGGTGCAAATAGGTGCTCTTCGCATCCTCTTCGGCCGGTTTGCCCGAGACCGTCAGCTGGTTCTGCTGCGCCACGATCTCGATCTCGTCGGCTTTGAAGCCCGGAACCGCCAGCGTGATCCGGAAGCGGTCGTCGGCCTCGCGCACGATGTCGAAGGCGGGATAGCCGTCGGACGTCTCGCTGCGCTGCCCTTTCTCGAGCAGATCGAAGAGGTGATCGAAGCCCACCGTCGAGCGACGGTAGGGGGTAAAGTCAAAGTCGGTTCTCATTTCCAAATCCTCCTGACTGAAGCAATTCGGGCATGAGATGCGCCGGTACATAGAGCCGGCGCTCTCTATGTCCTGAAGAACCCGAAAATCCGGCGTCCGCGAAAAAATTAGGAAGTCATTTTCCGGTTTCAAGATCCGTGATCGACACTGCGCGGCAGCTCGTCGCAGAGATCGGAAATGTCGGCCGTGACCGAGGTGCGGAGCCGCGGTGAGCGGCTCCGCGATGGGTCAGGCAACGCGGTTTCTGCCCATGTCACTGTTCCACGCAGCGATCTGGTCCTTGACCGCCAGCTTCAGCTTCTTGAGCCGCGCGATCAGGACCTCGTCGGGCAGGCGTTGCCGCGCTTCCCGATCGATTTCGGCGTTGAGGCGGGCATGCTCGCGCCGGAGATAGTGAATATGTTTGCTGGACATCTTCTTCTCCATGCCAAGTTGAGGATGTAGCAGCCGCGTTGGCTGCCGAGAGGATATAAGAAAGGACCGTCCCCGATTTCAATGGGTTGAGGTTCCTATTGCATTCACGCCCTTGTGGGCAACAACTGCGATTAGAATGACGAGTTTCTGACATCTTGTGTCCGCTATCTCGGGCCGGCGCTCGGGAGCAGACCGTCTCCAATCGTTGAGAGTTTCAGACGCCGCCAGGCGTCAGAAAGTCTTCGGTGCCCGAACCGCGGTGGTCATGAGCCGAGCTATGGGGAAAGCTGTTTTGCGCTGATGGTGGGGTAGCCGGGCGCAGCCCAAAAGCGGACGCTTCCGGTAGCGGATCGTCTGGATATGGGTCGTAAAAGCGGACCTGCAAAAGCAGACGGGCCGATTTTGGTGGTGTGGCGTCTGCTTTTGGGCGGCGCCGGCGTGAGCGGGTCCGCTTCCAGGCGCGGGTGTGCGCTGGATCGCGTCTGCACGAGGCCGTGCCGGATCACGGCGCAGGTGTCCCGGGTGCGAGGGATGGCGGTGGCGGTGCGCGAGGCAGATAGCGGCGCTCGAAGACCTCGATGATGATCATGGTACCGCCGCAGCACGGGCAGGTCGGCCGGGGCTCTGTATCGTCGGTCGGTTCCTCGGTCGGTGGCGGTGCGACATCGAGGAGGTGGCGCGCGCGTTCGAGATGGTCCTTGCGGCGTGCGCTGGCGAGGAGGCCATAGTGGCGGATGCGGTGGAACCCGCGCGGCAGGGCGTGGAGGAGGAAGCGGCGGATGAACTCGTCGGCGGCGAGCGTCATGACCTGCTTGGTGACACGCCTCGAAGAGGAGACCCGGATCGGCAAGGGCGGGACCCTGGCGGCGCAGCTGTCGCGGCTCGACCTGATCGTGCTCGACGAGCTCGGTTATCTGCCGTTCGCCCGCTCCGGAGGGCAGTTGCTGTTCCACCTCATCAGCAAGCTTTATGAGCGCACCAGCGTCATCATCACCACCAACCTCGCCTTCGGCGAGTGGCCTACCGTCTTCGGTGATCCCAAGATGACCACGGCGCTGCTCGACCGCGTCACCCACCACTGCGATATCATCGAGACGGGCAACGACAGCTGGCGCTTCAAAAACCGCAGCTGACCGCCACCTTCGGCCCCTTCAAAAATCTATCTTGCGCTGCGCGCGCCTCCGGTCGGGCTACGCCCGCCCTCCGCCGCACGCAGCGCAAGGCGACCTTCAACTAACCGGCATCATATCCGAAAAGGGGGTCCCTCTTCGACGCCGATAGGGGGTCCCTTTTGAACGCCGTTTGACAGGCGCCTTCTTCGCGGCCGGCCAGCGCTGTACCGCCACCTCGCGCATCATCGTCGAGGAAGCGGTCGCCGATGACCTTGCCGAGCGTCTCATCGCAAGGATCGCAGTGCTGTCGATGGGCGATCCGCGGGTGCCCGGAACGGCGATCGGGCCGCTCGTCTCGCTCCGGCAGAAGGAGGGCGTGGCGGCCGCGGTCCGCGCCGTCGAGGCGGCGGGGCCGCGGCCCGCAACCGGGGGCGGCGCCGTCGATGCTCCGCATGCCTTCTACCCGCCGACCCTGTTCCTCGACGTGCCAGCCGACTCTCCGCTCGGGCAAGAGGAGATTTTCGGGCCGGTTGCGGGGCTGTTCCGCGTTCCCGATTTCGACGGGGCGATCGATCGGCTCAACGGCAACCGGTTCGGGCTCTCCGCGGGCCTCTGCACGCGGTCCTTTGCCCATGTCGAAGCGTTCAAGGCCCGGGCGCGGGCCGGGATGCTGATGATCAACCAGCCCACCGCCGGGGTCGACTATCACGCCCCCTTCGGCGGGCGCGGCGCGTCGAGCCACGGCCCGCGCGAGCAGGGACGCGCTGCACGCCATTTCTATACTGCCGCGGTCACGAGCTACCAGTTGCCCATCTGAGGCGTCTTTCCGCGCCGGGATATGTCCGATCGGCGTCTCGCCGCTCAGGACGGCGCCGATCCGGAGACGTCACATCGGCTTGTAGGTGAGCACGACGAAGCTGTTCGGATGGAACTGCGGCGGGCTCGTCGTCCCGTCCGCCGCGGGGGCGGGCGTCGTAGCATCGGAGGTGATCAGATGCAGATTGCCCGTTCGCTCGTCGATCTGCATGATCCGCGCCTGCGGACGGGTCTGGACATTGCCGAGCAACCGGTAGCTGTCGGGTCCATCCTGCTTGATCACGGTCAGCGTCGAATCGGCGCCGTTCGAGGTCAGGATACGCCCCCGCTTCTCGTCGACCGCCATGCCGTCGATCCCCTTGCCGATCGGGATCGACGCGATCTGCCTTCCCGTCGAGGCGTCGAGCGCGATGAAGACCGGCTTGTCGCCGCGGCACCCGATCAGCAGGCGGTCGGTGTGCGCCTGATATTCGACCGCGACGACCTGCGTGCAGGCGATCGGCCAGCGCGCGGTCTCCTCCAGCGTTCGCGAATCGAGCTTCAGCAGCAGATTGTCGTAGCGCGCGGGCGCGAAGAGATTGCCTTTGCCGTCGGCGGCGGGCTCGTCCATCTTGGTGAAGGGGAAAATCTTCTTGCCAAGCAGCTTGCCCGTCGCGGGGTCGAGCGTGAACCAGGTCGACCGGTTCGGGCGCTGGCCGACGACCGCCTGCAGCCGCTTGGTCGACGGGTCGAACGAGATGGTGTTGAGCCCGCCGTCGTCGGACAGCTTCACCCGTTCGATGACCGCGAGCGTCTTGAGGTCGAAGCTCAGGAGATCGCCCTCGGTGGTGACCACATAGCCCCGATTATATTGCGGGAGAAGCAGCGGTCCATTGGCGCCGACGGAATTGGCGATGGTCGCGACGACCTTCCGGCTGTCGACGTCGAAGACAGTCAGCCCGTCCCTGCGGCGAGCGATGAAGAGCCGCGGGCCGTCGCGCTCCATCTTCATATAGTCCCAGTCGCTGCCGACGCCTGGCAGCACGGTGGCGCTGTCGAGCGTGTAGAGGAGGTCGTCTGCCGCGCGGGACGGCGCCGAAGGCGAGGCCGACGCCGCCAGCAACAGCAGCAGCGCGCCCGTCTTGATCCTTTTCGTCATTCGCATTTCTCCCTTGGTGTTGGCGAAGCGAAGGCCGCTCCTTCGATCGCTCCTCTTTCCACATTCGAAATGTTTTATAAATGTAAAAAATGCAATATCGTCGAAGCACGCGCCGACGGGAAGGAGGCTGACGGATCTTTCCGCGTCAGGGCAGTGCGGCGATGATGATCACTTCGACCCGGTAGTCCGGCGCGGCGAGACGGACTTCCCCCGTAGCGCGGACGGGTGCGTTGGCGCCGTCGACCCATGCGTCCCCCACAGCGTTCATCGCGGCGAAGTCGGCCATGTCGGCGAGCCATATGGTCGCCTGCAGCAAATGCGAGCGATCGGTGCCGGCCCGCTCGAGCAGCGCGTCGACCGATGCGAGAATGGCGCGTGTCTGGGTCGCGGCGTCCTCGCCGGCGGCGCCGACCTGCCCGGCAAGATAGACGATGCCGTTATGGATGACGGCCTGGCTCATCCGCGCGTTGCCGTCGAGGCGTTCGATCTTCATTTCATTCTCCCTGATTCGCGATTCGAGGCGGAAGGAAGGCAAAGGGCAGCAGCGCGCCGGTCACCATCCCCCCGGGGAGGGGGAGGGTGGCATCCATCGTTGAAATGTCCTTTTGAGTGTTTTAATACATTGTAAATCCATCCGGACGAAGGAAGCTGGCCGTGCATGCAACCTGTGCGACATTGACGCAGATCGTCGGAGCGATCGGAGCGCCCGATTTCCCGTCGCGCGCGGCGGAGGAACTCTGCGGCTTCGCCGGCTTCGATCTCGCCGCGGTCATCCTCCATCACGACCGCCGCCGGGCCAGCGTCCTCTTCGACAATTTCGACCGCGTCGAGGGACGCCGGGGGATCGAAACCTATGTCCGCGCGACGCGCCGTATCAATCCGATGGTGTCGCATGACCGCAGGCCCGGCGCGATCCGGGCGCGCGATTTTGCCGGAGGGTCCGGCACGTCGCGGTTATGCGACGATATCGTCGATGCGCCCGACGAGGAACTCGGATATCGCACCCGCGGCTGGCCCGCGCTCCAGGAAGAGATCGGATTATATTTTCCGGCGCCCGGCGGTCTGATGGAGATCGGCCTTTATCGAAAGCGCGCTGCCCGCGCCGCGTCGCCGGGGCTCCTTGCCGCTCTGGACGTGATGGCCGGGCCGGTGGCCGCGGCTTTCGAACGTCATGGCAAGCTGCGGAGCGAAACGGAGGCGGCAGGCGATACCGCGCCGTCCTGCCCGGTGCTGACCCGTCGCGAGAAAGAGGTCTGCCGCCTGCTTTTCCTCGGATGTTCGACGGCGTCGATCGCGCTCCGCCTGTCGATCAGCCCCTTCACGGTCAAGGACCACCGCAAGAATATCTTCCGGAAGCTCGCGATCTCGTCGCTTGCCGAACTCTTCTCGCTCGCCCACCGCTTCCCTCTTTGGAGGGATGGAATCGCGGCCGCCGGAGTTCCAGATAGCCCCGTTTCAAATCTGGGGAGTGTGACATGCGTTATGTAAGAATGCCGATCGAGGTCGAATCGCCCGAAGAATATGGCTATGGCAAGATTCGCTACAATCTGTCCGAAAGCTCGATCGCCGACCAGTCGCTCGGCAGCCTCGGTCTGACCGTTCCCGACCTCACCCTCCTCTATGGCGAGCATCGCGGCAGCGAGCGGCTGCGCGAGCTGGTTCTCGAAGATACGCCGGGGCTCGGCATCGACGACGTGCTGATCACCGGCGGCGCCGCGGGCGCGCTGTTCATCATCGCGACCGCGCTGCTCGGGCCGGACGATCATCTCGTCGTCGTCAAGCCCAACTATGCGACCAATCTGGAAACGCCGCGCGCGATCGGCTGCGCGATCAGCCTCGTCGATCTCGAATTCGAGCAGGGCTTCGCGCTCGATTTCGACCGGCTCGCGGCGGCGGTGACCCCGCGCACGCGCCTGATCAGCGTCACCTGCCCGCACAATCCGACCGGCACGATGATGAGCGCGGCCGATCTGGACCGCCTCGTCGCCTTCGCGAAGGAGCGCGGTTGCCTGCTGCTGGTCGACGAAACCTATCGCGACCTGGCGCTGACTGCGAAGCTGCCGCTCGCCGCCTCGCTCGGTGACCATGTCATCGGCGTCGCTTCGCTGTCGAAGGCGTTCGGGGTTCCGGGCATCCGCGTCGGCTGGGTCATCAATCGTTCGCCCGCGCTGATGGAGCAATTTCTCGCGGCGAAGGAGCAGATCAGCATTTGCGGCAGCGTCATCAACGAATGGGTTGCGGAGCAGATTCTCGCGCAGCGCGATGCCTTTCTGACGCCGACCCTCGCCGAATGGCGCCGCCGCCTTGACCGCGTCGCCGAATGGATCGCGGGCGAGCCGATGCTTGAATGGGTGCGCCCGGCGGGCGGCGTCGTCGCCTTCCCGCGCATGGTCGCCGACCCGCCTGGGGGAACCGACGCCTTCTATCGCCGCCTGCTGGAGGAGCATGGCACCTATGTCGGCCCCGGCCACTGGTTCGAGATGCCCGATCGCTATTTCCGCCTGGGCTTCGCCTGGCCGACCGCCGATGAGCTCGAAGGCGGCCTCGCTGGCATTTCGGCGGCGCTGAAAGGATAGGGTGATGGATCTCGCACCGCTGTTCGCACGCATCGAAGAGGCCGACCGCGGCATCCGGCCGCAAGTGATCGAAACGCCGCTCGATCACAGCCGAATGCTTTCGGACGAGTTCGGGATCGACGTCTGGCTGAAGGCCGACCATCTTCAGCCGACCGGCACCTTCAAGATCCGCGGCGCGACGAACAAGATCCGGACGCTGACCGACGCCGAGCGCGCGCGCGGCGTCATCACCGCATCGACGGGCAACCACGGCCTCGGCGCCGCGCTCGCGGGGGCGCTCGCGGGCTGCCCGGTCACCGTCTATGTCGTCCCCTCCGCGCCGGCGGCGAAGCTCGCGGCGATCCGTTCCTTTGGCGCAGAACTGGTGTTCGTCGAAGGCGCGCCGCTCGATGCCGAGCTCGAGGCGCGGCGGCAGGCCGAGGCGCAGGGCAAGGCCTATGTCGCGCCCTATAACGACATCGAGACGATGGCAGGGCAGGGAACGCTGGGAATGGAGCTCGCGCGCCAGGCGCCCGATCTCGACGCGGTCTTCGTCTGCGTCGGCGGCGGCGGGCTGATCGGCGGCGTCGGGGCCGCGATCAAGACGCTGTCGCCGCAGACGCGCATCGTTGGGGTCTGGCCCGAGGCGTCGACCTGCATGCGCGATTCGATCGCGGCGGGCGAGATCGTCGCGACGCCGGAGCGCGAAACCCTGTCCGAAGCCTCGACCGGCGCGGTCGAGCCGGGATCGGTGACCTTCCCGGTGTGCCGGACGGTGATCGACGAGATGCTGACCGTGTCGGAAGTCGAGATCGCCCGCGCGATGCGCCGGATCGCGGTCGGCGAGCGCTGGATGGTCGAAGGCGCGGCGGGGGTCGCGGTCGCGGGGCTGATCCAGGCGGCCGAACGCTATCGCGGGCAGAAGGTCGCGGCGGTGCTGTGCGGCCGCAACATCGCGCTCGACCTGTTCCAGCAGGCGATGCGGCTGGCCGGGGATTGAAGGAGAGAGCGATGGCGCGAGCGATTTGGAGCGCGGGCCTGGGACTGATCGGCCTTGCCGCCTGCGCGGCGGTTGCGGCGACCACGCCGTCGGCCGAGACGGCGGAGGTTCTGGCGAAGACGAACCGCGCCGATCCTTTCCCGGTGCTCGAGGCCGCCTATCCGGGCGGCATCGTCGCGCGGCCGCATGTCGAATTCGCCAATTACACCGGCTACCGTCCGCTCCAGCTCGACCTCTATCTCCACGCCGACCGCGACCGCGCGGCGCCGCGGCCGCTGGTCCTCTGGGTTCATGGCGGCGGCTGGCAGCGCGGCGACGCGCGCCAGTCGGGCGCTTTTGCCGACTGGCCCGCGGTGCTCGCGTCGCTCGCGGCGCGCGGGTTCGTCGTCGCCTCGGTCGACTATCGGCTGACCGGCGAGGCGCGTTTCCCGGCGCAGGTGCAGGATGTGAAGGCGGCGATCCGCTATCTGCGCAGCCAGAGCGCGGCCTTCGGCATCGACCCCGCGCGCGTCTATCTGTGGGGCGGATCGGCGGGAGGGCATCTCGCCGCGCTCGCGGCGGCAAGCTGCGGCGTCGCGGCCTTCGATCCGCCGGCGTCGACGGGCCGGCTGCCGGGTTCGCTGGCCAAGGCCGCGCGGCCGCTACCGCAGTCCGATTGCGCGCAGGGCGCGGTCATCTGGTACGGTGCCTTCGACCTTGCGGACGCGGGCGAGCCGCAGGGCAGCGCGCTCGGCCCCGAAATGCGCGAACGCGTGCTCGGCTGCGAGCCCGACCGCTGTGCCGCCGCGGCCGCCGCCGCGAGCCCCATCGCCTATGTGTCGAAGGCGACGCCGCCGATGCTGCTGATCCACGGCACGGCCGACACGACCGTCCCGATCCGCCAGTCCGAAGCGATGGCGGCGCGGATGCGCGCGGCGGGCGCGCGGGTCGATCTCGTCGCCCTGCCGAGGGCGGAGCATGGCTTTCTGGGGGCGACGCCCGATGCGACGCGCCGCGACAGCCGCGACGCGCTCGCGCGCTCCTTCGCCTTTTTCGATCGTCTTGCGCAACAGGAGTGACGGCAGAGGGGCCGTCAGGCGGTGCGCTCCCTGATGGCGGTCCACACCGCTTTGGCGATCGCCAGGTCCTGAACGGCGATGCCGGTCAGGTCGACCACGACCGTTTCGCCGTCGCCGAAATCCCGCGGAGTGCCGAGCAGCAGGCCGAACTCCTGCACCGTTGCGGGGTCGATCAGCCCGGCGCGGACCGCCCAGCCGGTCTCGCCATGATCGACGCATTGATCCACCGAATCGACGATGACCGTGGCCGCGGCGAGGATCGCGGGGTCTAGCTCGCGCTTGCCCGGCGCGTCGGCGCCGACGGCGACGATCCGCGAGCCCGGCCGGACCCAGTCGCGGGCGATCAGTATCTCGCGTGACGAGGTCGCGGTGACGATGATGTCGGCGCGCCCGCATAAATCCTCGATCGACGTCGCCGCGCCGCCGATCGTCTCCGCGAGCGCCCGCGCCGCCTCGGGCCGCCGCCCGGCGATCAGCACGTCGGCCCGCGCGATGCCGAGCGCGTCGGAGACCGCTTCGGCCTGCCGCTGCGCCTGGCCGCCGGTGCCGACGACGCCCAGGATGCGGCTGCCCGGCTTGGCGATCAGCCGCGCGGCCGCGACACCGGCCAGCGCGGTGCGCAATTCGGTCAGTTCGCCGCGGTCGTGCAGGATCGCTTCGATCGCCCCGGTTTCGGCATTCGACAGGATCACGATGCCGTCCTGCACCGGCAGGCCGCGCGCGCGATTGGCGGGGACGCCGTTCACGAATTTGGCGGCGAAGAAAGGCTCGGCATCGGCCAGCGCCGCCTTGATGTGGCAATCGCCGCTGCCGCCAAGGTCGAGATAGCCGACTGGCGAGAGCTGCACCTTGCCCGCGCTATGGCTGCGAAAGCCTTCTTCCAGCGCGGCGACGACGGCGTCGTGGTCGATAGCGGCCAGAATCCGGTCGAGTTCGATGATCTGCATTGGTCGTCTTTCCTCGGCGTTCGGGGCGGTCAGCCCGCAAGATAGCGCTGCAGGATCAGCGGAATGATTCCCCCGGCACGCAGGGCTTCCACTTCCATCTCGGTCTCGACCTCGGCCTGCGCAGTGAATCGCTCGATTCCGCCGTCGGCGCGGAGGATGGCGACCGCGATGCGTGCGTGCGGAGCCAGCGCGCCCGCTTCGGCGTCGATCTCGATCCGGTCGCCGGGGCGCAGCGCGAGCCGCTCGGGAT
Organism: Sphingopyxis sp. NJF-3; assembly: GCF_053514865.1. Taxonomy (NCBI): domain Bacteria; kingdom Pseudomonadati; phylum Pseudomonadota; class Alphaproteobacteria; order Sphingomonadales; family Sphingopyxidaceae; genus Sphingopyxis; species Sphingopyxis sp. NJF-3. The sequence goes on along the minus strand of NZ_CM130726.1, from coordinate 3,111,327 downwards.
GCCGGTTCGCTGGCAGGGCAAGCGGCAGCAGGCCCATATTGACGAGGTTGGAGCGATGGATGCGCTCGAAGCTGGCGGCGAGCACCGCGCGCACGCCGAGCAGCGCCGCACCCTTCGCCGCCCAGTCGCGCGAAGAGCCGGTGCCGTACCGCTCGCCGGCGATCAGGACGAGCGGCTCGCCTGCCTCTGCATAGCGCCCCGCGGCCTGCCACAGCGGCAGGACGTCACCGCTCGGCGCATGGATCGTGCTCCCGGCCGGGATCGCCTCGCCCAGCAGGTTGCGGACATTGGGATTGGTGAACAGCCCGCGCAGCATCACCTCCCAATTGCCGCGACGCGACGAAAAAACGTTGAGGTCGGCAGGGTCGGCCCCGTGCGCGACCAGCCAGCGTGCGGCCTCGCCGTCGGGAGGGATCGCGCCCGCGGGGGATATATGATCGGTCGTGACGTCGTCGCCGAGCACGAGCAGCGGCGCCGCGCGATAGCGGCCCAGCCGCGCGTCCCCGCCGGCCTGAACGAAGGGCGGTGGCCGCAGATAGGTCGAGGCGGGGTCCCAGGGGAAAACCGGCGCCGTGGGCGCGTCGAGTTCGCGCCATGCCGCGCTCGCCTCGGCCGACGCATAGCATTCGGCATAATCGCCGGCCTGCATCGCCCCGGCGGCTACGGCGTCGATTTCATCGCCGCGCGGCCACAGGTCGGCGAGCCGCACCGCGCGCCCATCGGGGGCGGTCGCGATCCGGTCGCCTGCGATGTCGATGGCGGCATCGCCCGCCAGCGCAAAGGCGACGACGAGCGTGGGCGCGGCCAGAAAGGCGTCGCGGATGCGCGAATGGACGCGGCCGGGGAAATTGCGATTGCCGGAGAGCAGCGCGACCGGCTCTATATGGCCCGCCGCCATCGCCGCTTCGACGGCCGGGGTCAGCGGCCCCGAATTGCCGATGCACACGGTGCAGCCATAGCCGGTGATCGCGAAGCCGAGCGCTTCGAGATCGTCCATCAGGCCGGCGCGGGCCAGCAGACGCGCGGCGGTCGGCGATCCGGGCGCGAGCGAGGTCTTGACCCAGTCCGGCACGGTCAGGCCGAGCGTGCGCGCCTTGCGCGCGACAAGGCCCGCGGCGATCAGCTGGCGCGGGTCGGAGGTGTTGGTGCAGCTGGTGATCGCGGCCAGCGCGACCGGTCGGGCGGGAAAGCCCGGCGTACGCAGGCCGGGGCCGCCGAGCAGTGCGGGAAGGTCGCCCGGCGCGACCAGATCCTGCGGCCGGCGCGGCCCCGCGAGCGACAGCGCGACGGCGCCAAGGTCGATGACGACCGTTTCGGCATAGACCGGCGCGGCATCGGGGTTGAACCACAGCCCTGCCGCGCGGGTGGCATCGCGGACCAGCGCGATCTGCTCCGCGCTTCGTCCCGTCTCGCGCAAATAGGTCAGCGTCGCCTCGTCGACCGGAAAGAAACCGGTCGATGATCCATATTCGGGCGCCATGTTGGCGACCACCGCGCGTTCGCCCGCCGACAGCGCCGCCACGCCCGGACCGAAAAATTCGACGAAGCGTCCCGCCAGGCGAATCCGGCGCAGCCGGTGGGTGACGTGGAGCGCGAGGTCGGTCGCGGTCACCCCTTCGCGCAGCCGCCCGGTCAGCCTCACCCCGACGACCTCGGGGACGCGCAGCATCACCGGCGCGCCGAGCATCACGCTCTCCGCCTCGAGCCCGCCGACCCCCCAGCCGAGCACCCCGATGCCGTTCACCATCGGCGTATGGCTGTCGGTGCCGATCAGCGTGTCGGGCAGCGCCCAGAGTTCGCCGTCGCGCTCTTCGGTCGCGACGACGCTCGCGAGGCGTTCGAGGTTGATCGTGTGCATGATCCCCGTGCCCGGCGGGTGCACGGTGAAACCGTCGAGCACCGCGGCGCCCCATTTCATGAAGGCGAAGCGTTCGGCGTTGCGCGCCATCTCGCGCGCCATATTCTCCGCATCGGCGCCGCGGCGGCCGAAGACGTCGACCGCGATGCTGTGGTCGGTCGAGACGTCGACCGGCACCACCGGGCCCAGCCGCGCAGGATCGGCGCCCGCCGCCGCCAGCACCGATCGCGCCGCGGCGAGGTCGACGAGCGCCGGGCCGCAGGTCGTGTCGTGCATCATGATCCGCGCCGGCCAGAAGGGAATCTCGGCGGTGCTCGCGCCGGTCTTCAGCCAGTCGGCGATCATGTCCGGATCGCCGCCGCCGCGGCGCAGCAGATTTTCGAGCAGGATGCGGTGGACGATCGGCAACCGCGCGGTGCCGAACGCCGCGAGGTCGACGATGCGATAGCGTCGCCCGCTGCTTTCGATGACGGTCGAGGACATGGGGCTTCAGTCGTGCGGGGGGTTTTCGCAGGCGAAGCTGGTCGCCGCCTCGGTCGGCCCGCCGCGATAGACGGGTCGCTCGGGATAGACGCAGACCGGCCGCTGAAAGGCGATCGGCGCCGTGCCGGGGGCATGGTCGATCCCGTCGTCGACATAGCGGGTTGCGACCAGCGCGCCCGGCGCCTCGCCCTTCTCGACCCAGGCATAAAGCGCTGCCTTCACGTCATGCTTCGCGTCGCTGATCGGCGGCACCGAATCGCGCGTCGAGGAAGAGAAATGGGTGGCGCCCGGTCCCTCCGCCGAATGCCCCATGCCGGGCACCATATAGAGGCGCAGGAAGCGCTGCGTGTCGGCGCGGCGTTCGGCGACGGTCTCGCCGCGGCCCAGTGCCTCGACCTGCTCATAATAGTTGATCGCCTCGATCGGCGAACCGACCGGGTCGAGCCAGCCCATCACCATGATCATCTTGCCGCCGCTCGTCGCGAACCGCTCGAGATTGGGATCGACCGCGTCGAAGATCGGCGCCAGGCGCCGGTGCATCGCATCGACATCGTCGGCCCAGTCGAACGTCCACCAGTTCCACTTCGGGTCGTTGAACACCCAGTAGCGGAACATGTCGGCGCGCGACGGCTCGCCCGGATTCGCGGTTTCGGACCAATAGCCCGACCAGCCGGGCCTGGTGGCATGGGCATCGGGCATCACGCCCTCGCTGCCGAACGGATAGCCGGGATAGAGTTGTTCGCCGGTGCGGGCGTGTTTCGGCCCGGCATAGATTTTCCGGGCCGCGTCGATCTGTTCCTGAGTCAGGCAGGTGCCGGCTTTCGCCTCGCCGCGGCAGGCAAGCGTGGCGATGTCGAAGCGGCATGCGGGCGGATAGGCGATCACCCCATCGGCGACCCCGTCGATCGTGTCGCAGGCCGCGACGACCCTGCGGTTGAGGAACCGAAGGTCGTCGTTCGACAGGATCTGCCGGCTGTCGTCGCCGGGCCGATGGTTGGCGAGATAGTTCCAGAGGAATGCGAGCGTCAGGTTGGTGCGGTTGTTACCCGGCGCGCAGGAGATGATGCCGTCGAAATCGTCGGGATAGCGCTGCGCCTCGCTCAGCCCCTGATAGCCGCCGGTCGAACAGCCGCTGAAATAGCTCCACTTCGCGGGCGCGCCATAGAAGGCGGCGGTGACCGCCTTTGCCGCGACGACCGATTCATGGACGGCGCGATAGCCGAAATCGACGATCCGGTCGCGGTGGTTCCAGCCGAAGATCAGGTCGGTGCCGCTATGCCCGGTATCGGTGCCGACCGCGACCTCGCCATCGTTCAGCCGCGGGATCATCTCCTCGTAGGAAATATTGGAGACATAGGCGCCGCCACCGATCATGTGCAGCCGCCCGGTCCATCCCTTCATCGGCATCCATATCTCGAAGCCGATCTTCGATTCGGGCACCGGGCGTGCAAAACCATAGACGCGGCAGAAGGCGGGAAGATTGTCATAGGTCCGCATCGGACGGCCGACCGACACATCCTCGGTGTAGCTGCCCTCGACGACCTGGGCGATGCGGATTTCGACCTTCGGGATATCGAGCGCCTTGAGCGCCGCGCAATCTCCCGGCGCCGCCGCCGCGGCGGGAAGAGCCTGGGCGCCGAGGAGGCAGGCAAGGGCGACGCCGATGCGCCTGCAACGACCCGCCAGCGATCGTCGCGCTTCGCTCTTCATTCCCATCGACACTCCCCTCGTCACCGCCCGCCGATCTGCCGGGCTCTGCCGATTCATCATGTATCAATGGCTTTTAAAATACAATACCTATGCCGCGAGCGGAGGCCTATGAGACCGAGAATGGCTGAAATTCAAGAAGGACAATTTTGTCTTTTTAAATTCAGCAAAACAGTGCTACCGATTCGCCGTCCACAGGATAAGGGGTGTAGACGTCCATGGCTGCAGCGTGCCGACTCATCGAAATCTGGGGTTCGCCCCGCGACCGCGGACTCCGCTACGGCGCGGCAGCGGAGCCGGAAATCCGGCGAGGGGTCAAGCATTATCTGGACCAGATGGCGGCATCGGGGCTGGCCGAGGCATCGGTTGCCGAACTGGCCGAAGCCTATGTGCCGCGCATCGCCGATTTCGATGCGGATCATGTCGAGGAAATGCGCGGCATCGCCGAAGGGGCCGATGTCCCCTTCGCGCATATCCTGCTGCTCAACGCGCGCACCGAGCTGCTCAAGATGGCGGGAAACCCGGCGCTGCGCCGCGGCCTGCTCGCCGAGCGCGGCGCCGACGGCTGCACGACGATCATCGTGCAGCCCGAACGGACGCCCGACGGAACGCTGATCCACGCGCACAACTGGGACTGGAAGGCGAGCTGCGCCGAAACCTGCGTCGTGCTTCGCGTCCGCGGCGACGGCGGCCCCGACATCCTGACCTTTACCGAGGCCGGCACGCTCGCGCGCTTCGGCTTCAACGGTGCGGGGATCGCCGTCACCGGCAATTATCTGGAATGCGAGCGCGACTATACGCAGATCGGCGTGCCGCTCGCGCTGATCCGGCGCAAGGTGCTCCAGCAGGACAATCCCTCGCTCGCCTTCGACGCCATTTACTCGACCGCCAAGTCGGCGTCGAACAATCTCGCGCTCAGCCACGCCGGAACCGGCATCGTCCACGACCTCGAATGCGCGCCCGACGAGACTTTCGTGGTAGAACCGCGCGATGGCGTGCTCGTTCACTCCAACCATTGGCTCAGCCCGGTCGCGCTCGCCAAGTTGCGCGAAACCGGTATCTCCGGTTCGCCCTGCAGCTTCTGGCGCGACCAGCGCGCGCGCCGGCTGCTCGCCGCCTCGCCGGTGATCGGGATGGAGCAGGTGCGCGCGGCGCTGCTCGACGACGCCGGCTCGCCGCTGTCGATCTGCGTGCCGCCGCGGCCGTCCTCGCTCACCGGAACCACCGCCACGGTCGCCTCGATCCTGATGCGGCCCGGGCTCGGCGAGATGGAGATCGCGATGATGCCGTCGCAGGGGGCCGACTATCGGCGCTATGGCCTGTCGTCCGAAACGGCGGCTGCGAGGCCGCGTCAGGCGGCCGATGCCTAGCATCCGGCGCGCTCTTGTCCTGGGCGCGGCCGGCATGGCGGCGCTGCTCTCGGCATGCTCGTCCGCGGCGCCCGAGCCGGAGGGCAGCGTGCTGCGCGCCCGGCTAAACGCCGACATCGTCTCGTCCGACCCGGGCATGAAGCGCGACGCGAACACCGATGCCGTCATCCTGCACGTGGTCGAGGGGCTGGTGGCGGCGCGCGAGGACGGGTCGGTCGGCCCTATGCTCGCCGATCGCTGGACCGTATCGCCCGACGGGAAGACCTATCGCTTTCACCTGCGCGAGGGGGTGCGGTTTCACAATGGCGCGCCGCTGACCGCGGCCGACGTGGTCTGGTCGCTCAACCGCTATCTCGCGCCCGGCAGCCGCTGGCGCTGCAAGGCCGATCTGTCGAGCGGCGGCGTCGCGCCCGTCCAATCGGTTCGCGCGGACGGCCCAGATGCGGTCGAGGTGCGGCTCGAACAGGCGGCGCCGCTGTTCCTTGCCGAACTCGCGCGGCTCGACTGCGGCGGCACCGGCATCACCCACCGCGATTCGGTCGATGCCGACGGCAACTGGCGCTATCCGATCGGGACCGGTCCCTTCCGCTGGGGCGAGTGGCAGCACAAGCAATATATCGACCTGCTGCGCTTCGACGCCTACCGTCCGCTGCCCGGCGCGCCCGACGGCATCGGCGGCGGCAAGCGCGCGCTGGTCGACCGCGTCCGCTTCTCGGTCATCCCCGACGGATCGGCGGCGGCGGCGGCGCTGGTGCGCGGCAGCCTCGACGTGCTCGACGCGCTCGCGCCGAACGAGCTCGCCAACGTGACGGGCGTGCCGGGCATCCATTTGTCCTCGGCGCCGTCGCTCGATTTCTATGGCGTGCTGTTCCAGGTCAAGGACCCGGTGCTCGCCGATCCGCGCCTGCGCCGCGCGATCGCGCTCAGCATCGACGTCGGCGCCCTGACGCGCGTCGTCACCCACGGCACGGGCAGCGCCGACAGCTCGCCGATCCCCACCGCCAGCCCCTTTTTCGGTGTGGTCCAGCGTCCCCTGATCCAGCGCGATCTCGCCGCAGCGCGGGCGCTCGCGAAGGCGGCCGGCTACAAGGGCGAGCCCATCCGGCTGGCGACGAGCCACAGCCCACCCGAAATGTATGACGCGGCGATCCTGATCCAGGCGATGGCGCGCGATGCGGGCATCAACATCGAGGTCGAGACGATCGACTGGGCGAGCCAGCTCGCGCGCTATACGAACGGCAATTATCAGGCGATGGTGTTCGGCTTCTCGGCGCGGCTCGATCCGTCGCTGACCTATGGCGTGCTGATCGGCGACAAGCGCGAGGAACCGCGCAAGACATGGGACACGCCGGAGGCGCGGGCGCTGCTCCGCCAGTCGATCGCGACCGCCGATCCCGCTGCGCGCCAGCGGATCTTCGATGTGCTCGAACGGCGGTTTCGCGCCGACGTGCCCGCGATCATCCTCTACAACACCCACCGCGTCACCGCGCTGCGCGATCGGGTCACCGGCTATCGCAACTGGCCGGGGCAGACGCAGCGGCTGTGGAACGTTGCGCTGGAGGCGCGCTGATGCTGACCTATATCTTCAAGCGGCTGCTGCTCGCCATTCCGACCCTCTTCCTCGTCGCGCTCGCGGTGTTCCTTCTCGTCCGGCTCATTCCCGGCGATCCCGCGCAGGTGATGCTGGGCGAGGGCGCGTCGCCCGAGGCGATCACATCGCTGCGTACCGAGCTCGGGCTCGATCAGCCGGTTCCGGTGCAATTCGCGACATGGCTCGGCCGCAGCCTCGGCGGCGACCTCGGCAATTCGGCGATCACCGGGGAGCCGGTGGGCGCATTGATCCTGTCGCGCTTTCAGCTGACGGCGGTGGTCGTCCTGATCTCGGTCGGTCTTGCGACCCTGATCGCCGTGACCTTCGGCCTGCTCGCCGCGTGGCGCCAGAACAGTCGCCTCGATCTCGCCGTGCTCGGCGCGGCCAGCTTCGTGCTCGCGGTGCCCAGCTTCTGGCTCGGGCTTGTCCTGCTGCTCGTTTTCGGCGTGATGCTGCAGTGGCTCCCAGTGGTCGGCTATGTCCCCTTCTCGGAGGATGCGCTCGGCGCGGTTCTGTTCCTGATCCTGCCGATCGTGACGCTGACCATTTCCGAAACCGGGGTGCTGACGCGGATGATGCGGTCGAGCACGATCGACGTGTTGCGGCTCGACTATGTCACCCATGCCCGCGCCAAGGGGCTTTCCGAACGCACGGTGCTGATGCGCCACGTCTTTCCCAACGCCTTCGCGCCGACCCTGACGCTGGTCGGGCTGACCCTTGGACGGCTGTTCGGGGGCATCGCGGTGATCGAGACGGTGTTCACCCTGCCCGGGCTCGGGCGGCTGATGGTCGATTCGGTGCTCGCGCGCGATTATCCCGTGGTGCAGGGCTGCCTGCTGTTCACCGCGGCGCTCTATGTTCTCGTCAACCTGCTCGTCGATGTCCTCTATCCGCTCTTCGATCCGCGGGTGACCGTGTCGTGAGGGGGCGGGCGCACCAATATCTCGGCTTCGGGCTCGTCGGGCTGCTGCTGCTGGTCATCCTCACCGGCTTCGTCTGGCTACCCTACGACCCGCTTGCGATCGACCTCGACAATGTGCTCGCGCCGCCGTCGTGGGCGCATTGGCTCGGCACCGACCAGTTCGGCCGCGACGTCGCCGCGCGCGCGATGCTGGGCGCGCGGATCAGCGCCTTCATCGCGCTCCAGACGGTCGCGCTCACCGTGCTCGCCGGGCTCGTCGTCGGGCTCGCCTCGGGTTTCCTGCGCGGCTGGACCGACCGCATATTGATGACCTTCAGCGACGCCCTGCTCGCATTTCCCGGCATCCTGCTCGCGCTGTCGCTGATCGCGGTGCTCGGGCAGAGCCGGCACAGCATCGTCATCGCGCTGTCGATCGCCTACCTTCCCTCGGTCGTCCGCGTCGTGCGCGCCGCCGCGCTCTCGATCCGCGAGCGCGAATATGTCGAGGCATCGCGCGCCGCCGGCGACGGGCCGCTCTATACGGTCTGGCGCTATGTGCTGCCCAACGCGCTGCCGCCGGTGCTCATCATCGCGACCAGCCTGTTCGGCTGGGTCGTGCTGTCCGAAAGCGCGCTGAGCTTCCTCGGCGTCGGCGTGCCCGCGCCCGCGCCCACCTGGGGCAACATGCTGTCGTCGGCGCGCCCCTATATGGCGAGCGCAAGCTGGCTCAGCATCGCGCCCGGCCTGTGCATCGTCGCGACGCTGCTCGGCATCAACATGCTCGGCGACGCCCTGCGCGACCGCCTCGATCCAAGGAATTCGGCATGACCGACGCTCTGCTTCAGGTCTCCGGTCTGCGCATCGAAGCCGACCAGCCGGGCCTCGCGCCGCTGCTCGAAGGGCTCGACTTCGAGGTCGCAGCAGGCGAGCGGCTGGCGATCGTCGGCGAATCGGGCAGCGGCAAGACGATGGCAACGCGGGCGATTCCGGGCCTGCTCGCCGCCGGGGTCCACCGCGCGGGGGGCTCGATCCGCTTCGAGGGACAGGAACTGACCGCGCTGGGAGAGCGCGACCTGCGTGCGATCCGCGGCGCCGGCATCGGCATGGTGTTCCAGGAACCGATGACCTCGCTCAATCCGGCGCTGACGATCGGCAGGCAGCTCGCCGAGGGGTTGAAGCTCCACCGTCGGCTCGACGATGCCGAAATCCGGCGCCGCTGCATCGACATGCTCCAGCGGGTGCAGATCGCCGATCCCGAACGCTGCCTCGCCGCCTATCCCCACGAATTTTCGGGCGGGATGCGCCAGCGCATCATGCTCGCCTCGGTGCTGATGCTCGAACCGCGGCTGTTGATCGCGGACGAGCCGACGACCGCGCTCGACACGCTCAGCCAGCGCGAAGTGCTCGAACTCATGGTCGCATTGACGCGCGAGATGGGAACCGCGCTGCTCCTCATCACTCACGACCTCGGCCTCGTCGCGCAATATACCGACCGCGTGCTGGTGCTCGAAAAGGGTGCGCTGGTCGAAGCCGGCCGGACGCGCGAGGTTCTTAGGGCGCCCAAACATCCCTATACGGCGAAGCTCGTGGGCTCGCTGCCACGGCCCGGCGACGGCGGGGCCACCGGCGGCGGTGACGTGCTGTTGTCGATCGAGCAGGCGGTGGTCGAATATCCGGGCAAGCCCGGACTGTTCGGCGCGAGTGCGCCGAAGCGCGTCATCGACGGCGTCGACATCGTGGTGCGCAACGGAGAGATCGTCGCGCTCGTCGGCGCCAGCGGTTCGGGCAAGACGACGCTCGGCCGCGCCGCGCTCGGGCTCAAGGGGCTCGCCGGGGGCACCGTCCGCTTCGACGGCGTCGACATCGCGGCGATGAACCGGAGGCAGGAGCGCGATTTCCGGCGCGCCGCCCAGATCGTGTTCCAGGATCCTTTCTCGTCGCTCGCACCGCATTTGCGGATCGGCGAGATCGTCGGCGCCGCGCTGCGCCATGTTCCCGGCCTGACCGCGGCCGAGCGCGCCGAACGCGTGACCCGCACGCTCGAGGAAGTCGGGCTGGCAGGCTATGAGCGGCGGCGGCCGCACCAGATGTCGGGCGGCCAGCGCCAACGCGTGGCCATCGCCCGCGCGATCGTCTCGCGGCCGCGGCTCGTCGTGGCGGACGAGCCCGTCTCGGCGCTCGACCTGACGATCCAGAAGCAGGTGATCGAACTGCTGCAGGCGCTGCAGCGCGAGCGCGGCTTCGCCTGCCTGTTCGTCACCCACGACCTCGCCGTCGTCGAACAGGTCGCCGACCGCGTCGTGGTCCTCGAAAAGGGCCGGATCGTCGAGGAAGGCGCGACCGCTGCGGTCTTCGCGGACCCGCGCCACGACTATACCCGGCGCCTGCTGGCCGCGTCGCCGGCCCTCGCCCTCACGGAGGGTGCGGCAAGCTGATTGCCGAAAATGTATTTTTCACTTTACAAAATGCAATCTGACATTATCGTCAGCAACAATACATAAAATAGCGACTCCGCAGGGTGGAACGGACCAGCAAGAAGGGGATGAGAAAATGATTGCCAGACAATGCCGTAATCTATTGCTCGGCACGACCATGATGGGCGGCCTCCTGCTCGCCGCACCGGCCCTGGCCCAGCAATCGGCGCCGGACTCCGGCACCGCGGCCCAGACGGACGAGCAGGGCAATGGCGAAATCATCGTCACTGGCGACCGCGCCAACCGCTTCGGCACCGATACCGTCCAGTCGGGCAGCTTCCGCAACGCCAAGGTGATCGACGTGCCGCTCACCGTTTCGGTGATTCCGTCGGAGGTGCTGAAATCGCAGCAGGCTGTCGACCTGATCGACGCCGTGCGCAACACCGCCGGCGTGTCGACGACCGGCACCGGCCCGGTGGCCTACAACAATCTGACGATCCGTGGCATCGCGGTCGACACACGTTCGAATTTCCGCCTCGACGGCGCACTCAACATGCTGTCGGCTACAGCCTTTCCGCTCGAGAACAAGGATCGCGTCGAAGTGCTCAAGGGCGCATCCGCGCTCTACTACGGCTTTTCCTCGCCTGCGGGCATCGTCAACCTGACCATGAAGCGCCCGACGCCCGATTTCAGCTATTTCGCCAACGCGTTCGGCGACATCAATGGCGGCTATGGTGCGCATCTCGACGTCGCCGACACCACCGGGATATTCGGGTACCGCCTGAACGGGCTGGCCGCGCATCTCGATACCGGCATCGATTATTCGCAGGGCAGCCGCTACATGGCGTCGGGCACGTTCGACCTCAAGCCGACCGATCGGCTGACCATTACGGCGGATATCGAATATTTCGAAAAATCGATTGTCGAACCGGCGCTCTTCCTGCTGACCATCCCCTCGGGTGTGACGTCGGTCGATATTCCCGACGTCAAGCATATCGATCCGCGCGTGAACATTGCCGGCGCGGACTGGGACGCCAATCGGACGAACGAGCTCAACCTGCTCGCGAAGGCGGTCTACAAATTCTCGGACGACTGGGATTTCACGGCCTACTGGGGGCGGTCGCGCATGTCGCGCAAGCGCAACAACCCGCAGTTCCAGCCGGCCAATCTGACGAGTGCCATCGATCCGGCGAGCCCCGATTACGGGTCGGGCCGGGTCCGCTTTTCGGCGCAGCAGGCCGAGTTCGAGAATATCAACTATGCCGCAGAGCTGGCCGGGACCATCCATTTCGGGGGAAATATCAAGAACGAAGTCCTGCTCGGCGCTTCGCGCGCCATCCGGACACTCTCTTCCTCGCCGAACGTTCGCACGACCTTTACCCAGAATTTCGCCGACCCGGTATTCATTCCCGATCCGGGCCTGCAATACACTCCGCTGCCGCCTTCGTCCGAAATCGACGACAAGGGCCTGTATCTGTTCAATCGCCTGAATTTCGCTGATGTGGTGCAGGTGCTCGCCGGCATCCGCAAGAGCGACTATTCGAACGATGGTTCGATCAACAACGTCACGAAGACACCCTATTCGGCGAGCCCGACCTCCTATTCGGCCGGGCTGATGATCAAGCCGGTCGAATGGGTCAGCGTCTATGGCACCTATATCGAGGGGCTGGAGGAAACGCCGGCGGCGCCGTCGACCACCGACAATGCGACCGAAGTCTTTGCCCCGACGAACAGCAAGCAATATGAGGCGGGGATCAAGATCCAGCCGAAGCCCGATCTGCTGATTCAGGCCGCTTATTTCAAGATCGATCGCGGCGCCGCCTATGCCGCCAACATCCCCGGCACGAGCATATTGCACTTCTTCACCGACGGCCGGGAAGTCTATGAAGGCGGCGAGCTCAGCGTGACCGGCTATGTAATGCCCGATCTCGCGCTCTATGCCACGGCGACCATCCTGTCGGCGCATTACCGCGAGCAGCCCGATATCGCGGGTAACCGCGTCGACGGCACTCCGAACCGCACCTGGTCGCTCGCCGGCGAATATCGGCCGTCGTGGCTCGACCCCAATCTGAAGGTCACGGCGGGCGCCTATCATACCGGCACGCAGGCGCTCAATGCCGACAATCTGGCCTTCACGCGCGGCTACACGACGTTCGACCTCGGCGCCTCCTATACGTTCGAGGTCGCCGACCACACCGTCGTGGCGCGCGTCAATGGCCAGAATATCACGGGCAAGCGCTATTGGGCGTCGGTCGGTGGCAATTCGCTGGCTTCGGCGGTGCCGGGTTCGGTGAAATTCTCGTTGAGTGTCCAATACTGAGGGAAGGGCTCCGCGCACCGACCCATCCTGCGGTGGCGTGATACTCATGGGGGCACGGTCGGCACGCGCCGATCGTGCCCTTCCTTTTGGGAGCGATCCCGTCGCCATTGCATCATTGCTACGAAGAGTATAATCTCCTCAACAAGTCCCAAGAGGACGGATTTGTAAAACATATTCAGGAAACTACGACGTCCATGCCCATCGCCGCGGCGCATAAGATCGAGGAAGGCGACGCGCCGCGGGCCAGCCGCCTGCAGGCGGACCTCGCGTCGCGCATCGTCCGGATGCTCAAGGAGCAGGGCGCCGGGCCGGGGCATCATCTGGTCGAACTCGACCTGTGCCGTCAATTCGACGTTTCGCGCACACCGGTTCGCGGCGCGCTGCGTCTGCTGGCCGACCAGGGCGTCGTCGAATCGCGCGCCAATCGCGGCTATGTGCTGCGCGACACCATCAAGGCGCTGCCCGACCTCGATCTCGCCAATCCCGAGGAGGAAGAGGACAAGCGGCTGTTCATCGCGATCGCCGAGGCGCGCAACTCGGGCGCGCTTCCCGATCAGTGCAGCCAGCAGGAAATCCTGCGCATCTTCGATACCAAGCTGCCGACCGCGCTGCGCGTCCTGCGTCAGCTCGCCGACCTGGGCCTCGTTGAGCGAAAGCCCGGCAACGGCTGGTCCTTCGCGCAGCTCATCAACTCGGCCGACGCGCGGACCGACAGCTACGCCTTTCGCAGCATCGTCGAGCCGGCGGGCCTGCTCGAACCGGGCTTCGAGCTCGATCTGGACTGGCTCGATCGCAGCCGCGACGAGCATCTGGCCTTCCGCAAGCTGCGCTGGCGCGACACGATGGCGGTCGAGCTCTATGCGATAAACTCCGATTTCCACGAAGGACTCGCCCGCTGCTCGGGCAATCGCTATCTGCTCGACGCGGTGCAGCGCCAGAACCGTCTGCGCTCCTTCCTCAACATCCAGTGGGTCAACGGCGTGGAGCGGGTCGAGGCCTCGATCGACGAGCATCTCGAAATCATGGACGCGCTGGCCGAAGGCAAGAATTTGCGCGCCCACGCGCTGATGAAGCTTCATCTCGACAGCGCAAGGGACGTCGAGCCCACGATCAGCTGATCATTTTAATCTTGCATTTTTAAACTTAATAATACAATCTCTCTTCCTTGAGCGGACGGAGGGACAAAGCATGGCCGGTCGATCGATTTTGCTGTTCGGCGGCGGCCGTATGGGCTTCGCGATGGCGCGCGGCTGGGTGGCGGCCGGCTTCGATCCCGCAGCGATCGCCATCGTCGAGCCCGCGCCGGGCGCGGCGCTTCTATCCTTCGCGCATTCGTCGGGCTGCCGGCTCAATCCCCCGCTCGCGGCGCGCGAAGGGCAGGCGGTCGTCCTCGCGGTCAAGCCGCAGATGGCGGCCGATCTCGCGGCTTCCGTCGCGGCCGTGGCGCGCGCCGACACGCTCGTCCTGTCGATCATGGCGGGCAAGACGCTGCACGATCTCGGCCGGCTGTTTCGGGACGTTTCCGCTTTCGTTCGCGCCGCCCCCAATCTGCCAGCCGCAGTCGGGCGCGGCATGACCGTCGCCCTTGCCGGCACCGGCTGCTCTCCGACCGAGCGCGAATTCGCCGCCGACCTGCTCTCGGGCACCGGCGCGCTACTGTGGTTCGACGACGAAGCGCTGATGGACGTCGCGACGGCGCTGTCGGGCTCGGGGCCGGGCTATATCTTCTATATCGCCGACTGCCTGACCCAGGCCGGCGTCGCGGCTGGCCTGGCGCAGCCCGTGGCCGAAACGCTCGCGCGCATGACGATCGCAGGTGCGGGCGAGATGCTCCGCGTCAGCGACCGGAGCGCGGCCGATCTCCGCCGCGACGTCACCTCGCCCGCCGGGACGACCGAGGCGGGGCTGCGCGTGCTGATGGCCGACGGCGCGCTACAGGCGCGTCTGACCGCGACCGTCGCCGCCGCGCTCGCCCGCTCGCGCGAGCTGGCCGGCTGATGGCGGACCTGCCGCCGCCGCGGATGATCTCCGCCAGTCAGGTCCGCGCGGCGCTTCCCTTCGCCGCGCTCGTCCCCGCGCTTCGCGAGGCGTTCGCGCGCGGCGCGACGGTGCCGCTCCGCCATCATCACGCCATCGCGCAGCCCGGCGGGAGTGAGGCGACCCTGCTCCTGATGCCCGCATGGCAGGAGCAGGGCTATCTCGGCATCAAGGTGGCGACGATCCATCCGGGCAACGGCCGCCGCAGCCTGCCCGGCGTGTTCGCGACCTATATACTGTGCGACGCGGCGACCGGCCGGCCGCTCGCGGTCGTCGATGGCAGCGAGCTGACGGCGCGGCGCACCGCCGCCATTTCGGCGCTGGGCGCATCCTTCCTCGCGCGACCGGATGCCCGCACCCTGCTCGTCGTGGGAGCGGGGCGCATCGCGTGCCTGCTTCCTGCGGCCTTCGCGGCGGTGCGGCCGATCGCGCGCGTCGCGGTCTGGAGCCGGCGCGCCGACACGGCGGCCGCGCTCGCCGACAGGCTGCGCGGGCAAGGGTTCGACGCCCGGCCCGCGCCGTCGCTGAGTGCGGCGGTGGAGGCGGCGGATATCGTGAGCTGTGCGACCCTCGCCACCGAGCCGTTGATCGAAGGGGCGTGGCTGAGGCCCGGCACCCACCTCGATCTGGTCGGCAGCTTCACGCCCGCGATGCGCGAGGCCGACGACGCCTGCGCCCGGCGCGCCCGCATCCATGTCGACACCCTGGCGGCGCTGGAGGAATCGGGCGATCTTGCCGATCCACTCACCCGCGGCGTGATCCGCAGGGATGCGATCGCCGGAACGCTCGACGATCTGTGCTCAGACGCCATCGAAGGGCGCCGGGAGGCCGAAGAGATCACATTGTTCAAGGCCGTGGGAACCGCGCTCGCGGATCTCGGCGCGGCGGCGCTCGCCCATCGGGCGGTCTGCGAAGCGGAAGGAGATTGATCGGATGTCATCGACAGGAGAGGCGCCGCGGCTGCGCGTGGTGGACATGCACACGGCGGGCGAGCCCGTCCGCATCGTCGAGCAGGGCTATCCCGAACTGGCCGGCGCCACCATCCTCGCGCGGCGCCGCGACGCGCGCGACCGCTTCGATCACCTGCGCCGCATGACGATGCTCGAACCGCGCGGCCATGCCGGCATGTACGGGGTCATCCCGACCGCGCCCAGCCTGCCCGGCGCCGATCTCGCCGTATTGTTCACGCACCAGGAGGGCTACAGCACCATGTGCGGCCACGCGACGATCGCGATCGGACGCTGGGCGGTCGACAGCGGCCGGGTCGCGATGACGGCCGGCCGGGCTGCCTTCGGGCTCGAGACGCCGTGCGGCCTCGTCGCGGTCGAGGTCGAACGGGGCGGGGCGGACGCGCCGCTGGTCTCCTTCGTCAGCGTTCCTTCCTTCGCCAGCCACCTCGACCGGCGCATCGAAGTGCCCGGCTGGGGCGAGGTCGCCTTCGACATCGCGTTCGGCGGCGCCTATTACGCGATCCTGCCCGCCTCGCGGCTCGGCCTGTCGCTGATGGACACCCCGGTCGCGCGGTTGGTCGAGGCGGGGGTGGCGATCACCGACGCGGTTCGCGCCGCCGTGCCGATCGCGCACCCGGCCGAACCCGATCTCGGCTTCCTCTATGGCACGATCCTCACCGACGATGTCGCGCTCGGCGCCGGCGATGGCCGCGCCAGCTATAATCTCTGCATCTTCGCCGAGGGGCAGATCGACCGCTCGCCGACCGGCAGCGGGGTGACCGCCCGCTTCGCGCTCGCCGCGGCGCGGGGAGAGATCGGGCCGGGCGAGTCGTGCGAGATACGCGGGGTGTCGGGCGAGGGTTTCGTCGGGACGCTATGGGCGGCCGACGACGAGGGCGGCCAATGCGTATCGCGGGTGAAGGTCGTCGGCCGCGCTTATTATGTCGGCCGCGCCGAATTCGTCGCCGAGCCGGAAGACCCGTTCGGCCACGGCTTCGAGTTGCCCGCGCGCTTTCGCGACCTTCCGGCGCGTTAGGCGCGGACCGCGGTGAGCAGCGGCCAGGCGCGGTCGCCCGAATTGATGTTGACGAAACGCTCGATCGCCAGCTCGCCGCGCGCATAGCGGAAGCGGAACGTGTCGCGGAAGGCCGATTCGACGAGGTGCAGCACCAGCTCATATTCGTTCGCGGCGATCCAGCGGCCGCCCGCCACCGTCGGCGTGTCCGCCAGGCGATAGCCGTGGTGCAGCGATGCGCCGCGCAGGTCGGTCGTGGTTTCGACCCAGCGCTCGTGCCCTGCGGCGACGCCATGCTCGCCTTCGGCGTCGGTCAGCGACAACCGCATGGTGTCGCCGTCGAATTCCAGCCCGATGGCGGATATGCCCAGCCTGTTGTCGTACACCGACCAGTCGCCGGCCAGCGTCGCCGCGTCGCCGGCGGCGAGCGAGGGCAGGGGCGGCGTCGCCGGCCAGCCGGCGAAGCGGCGGACCAGTGCCTCGTCGTCCGCCGCGCTGCCGCCGCCGGCGAAGGCGGCCGGGAAATGCTTGCGCAGGTGCGGAAGCAGCACGCGGCTTTCGTCCATCGCGCTGTTGAGCGCGATCACCGCATTCGCTTCGGGGAACACGGCGACCATCTGCACGAACACACCGAGCGCTGCATAATAGCCGTCGCCGACCACCCAGTGATAGCCATAGTCGGGAACGCCGCGCGCGCGCGTTGCCGCCTCGACCCACGTGCGCGGTAGAATCTGCCGACCCTGCCAGACTCCCTTCTGGGCGTGCAATATGCCCAGCTTCAACGCGTCCGCGGTGCGCATGCTGATGCCGTTTCCGCCCGGATTGACCCCGTCCGGGCCGACGTCCCACCGCACCTCGGCCATGCCGAGCGGCTCGAACAGGCGCGGGGTCAGATAGGCCTCGATCGTTTCCCCGGTGATGCGGGTGACGATGGCGGAGAGCATATAGCTCGCCGCGCTTGAATAGACATGGCGCGTGCCGGGTTCGAAAACGACCGGAATGCGGAAAAATTCGCGGACCCAGCTCGTCTCGATGCCGCGCCAGATGGACCCCGACACCTCGCTGGCGTGGCCCGACCGCATCGTCAGCAGATCTTCGACCGTCATCCGTGCCTGACGCGTATCGGATGCGATCTCGGCCTCGGGGAAGAAATGCGCGACCCGGTCAGCGAGCGCCAGCCGCCCCTCGTCGACCAACAGCCCGATCGCGCAGGCGGTAAAGCTCTTCGTCATCGAATGGGTCATGCGCAGGCGGTCGGGGCCATAGGGCCAGCGCCATGCTTCGGCGACGACGGCGCCGTCGCGCCAGATCATCAGGTCGTGCAGCTCGAGGCCCGCCGCTTCGACGTCGTCGAGAAAGGCCAGGATTTCGGCTGCATCGACGCCCGCCGCCGACGGCGCGCTGCGGGTGAGGTCATCATCTTCGGCTGGCAAGGGGGCGGATATCGATCCGGACACGGCAAATCCCTGTTCAATGGGTCGTTCATCGTCGACCGCTGTCATGGGGTTCGCCTAGGCTCGCGGCATCGCAACGTCAATCTTTTTGTATTACTGTTGCGAAAAATTCAAAATTGCTCTAGGGCGCGATCGGGAAGGCCGATGGGGCCGGAGAGGGTGAGCCGATGAGCGCGAAGGGTGGGCGGATATGAAGAACAGGCAGGCGTTGCTCACGATTCACCGCTGGTTGGGCCTCGCGCTCGCGCTGTTGCTCGTCATCCAGGGCGGAACCGGTATCGCGATGGTGTTCCGCGACGAGATCGAACCGGTGGTTCACCCCGAACTTCGTGTCGCCTCCGCCTCCGAGCGGCTTTCGATGCAGCATATGTTCGACACGGTGCAGGCCGCGCATCCCGATGCCTCGATCACGCGCGCCGAAATTCCGCAATCCGCCGATCAGGCCGTGCTGTTCAAGCTCAAGCGGCGCGCCGACCAGGCGCCGATCCTGACCGCGATCGACCCCTACCGCGGCGGCATCGTCCGCGACGGCGACCTTTCCGCCTGGCCGGTCGAATGGCTGTTCGTGGTCCACGAACAACTGCTTGCCGGCCCGGTCGGTGAATATGTGATCGGCTTCGAGGGTATCGTCCTGTTCGTGATGTCGGCGACCGGCCTGTGGTTCTGGTGGCCCGGCCGAAAGCGCTTCAAGAGCGGATTCCGCGTGGCGTGGCGCGGAAATACCGATCTCCGGTGGCGGACGCTGCACCGCGCGGCGGGCGCGGCGGCCGGCCCGATCCTCCTCGTCACCGCGCTCACCGGGGTCCTGATGGTGTGGAAGGAGCCGCTGCGCGACCTGATCGGTGCCGCGGGCAAGCCCACCCCGGCGGTCGCCGAGCAGGCGGGGCGACCGCTCGCTCCGCTCGACGATCTCGTTGCGCGCGCGCGCGTCGATTTCGGGGGGACGCCGCTGCGCCAGATCCGCTTCTCGAGCGGCGGCCGCGTGGTCGCGGTCTATCTCGACAGCGATCGCAGCATCCGTCCCGACGGAACCGCCCAATATTATTTCAACGGCTATGACGGCGCCCTGCTCGCCACCTACATCGCCGGCGAGCAATCGACACCGAGCGAACTGATCGACTGGATCTACACCGTCCACACCGGCCTGTGGGGCGGCTGGTTCGGCCGGCTGCTTCTGCTTGCCGGCGGGGTCGTGCTCGTCGGACTGGCGCTGACGGGCCCATGGCTCTGGTACTCGCGGCGTTTGCGGCGGAAACCGTCGCGTGCAAGGCCGGCGCCAGCGCACAAAGCGCCATCGTGAATGAATTTCGTCAGATGATGCAGCGCCGGTACGCCGGAGCCGAAGCAGGACGATGCGAAACAAGATGAGGAACGGACGAAAATATGGCGGCTGAGATGATCGATATTCTGGTTCTCCCCGGCGACGGCATCGGCCCCGAAATTACCGCGGCGACCATCGACGTGCTCCGCGCGGCAGCAGGCGATCGTCTGGCGTTCACCGAGATGGCGATCGGCGAGGCGAGCCTGGCGGCGGAAGGGTCGACGCTGCCCGACGCCGTGATGGCGGCGATCCCGCGCGCCGACGGTGTCGTCCTCGGTCCCGTCTCGCACTACAGCTATCCCGCGGGTCAGCCCAACCCGTCGGCGGCGCTGCGTACCGGGTTCAACCTTTATGCCAATGTCCGCCCGTGCCGGTCGCGTCCGGGGCTCAGCCTGCTGCGCGATCCGATGGACCTCGTCATCGTGCGCGAGAATACCGAGGGTTTCTACGCCGACCGCAGCATGTACATGGGCCCCGGCGAGTTCATGCCCGACCCCGACAGCGCCTTTTCGATCCGCAAGATCACCGCGCCCGCGGTGCGCCGCGTCGCCCGCGCCGCCTGCGAGATCGCGATGACGCGCCGCAAGCGGCTGACCGCGGTGCACAAGGCGAATGTCCTCAAGCTGACCGACGGCCTCTTCCTGCGCGAGGTGCGCGCGGTCGCGGCCAGCTATCCCGATCTTGTCCTCGACGAGGTGATCGTCGATGCCGCCGCGGCGCTGCTGATCCGCGACCCCGGCCGCTTCGACGTGATGGTCACGACCAACATGTTCGGCGATATATTGTCCGACGAGGCGTCTGAACTCAGCGGCAGCCTCGGCCTCGGCGGATCGATCAACGCCGGCGACGACATCTGCGTCGCGCAGGCGCAGCACGGCTCGGCGCCCGACATCGCGGGGCGGGGCATCGCCAATCCGACCTCGCTGATCCTCTCGGCGGCGATGCTGCTCGACTGGCTCGGGCGGCGCCGCGCCGATGCGGCGCTCCGCGAGGCCGCGGCCCGGATCGAAGCGGCGGTGGAAACGATCCTCGCCGACCCGGCGCGGCGCACGCGCGATGTCGGCGGGCCGCTCGGGACGACCGATTTCGCCGCCGCGGTCGTGGGCGAACTCGCATGATCGTCTCGACCAATCCCGCGACGGGTGAGACCGTCGCGCGCTTCGACGCCCACGACGGTTCCGCCCTCGACGCGCGGCTGGCCGCCGCCGAGCGGGCCCAGAAGGATTGGCGCCGGACGCCGCTCGCCGCGCGCACCGATCTTCTCCGCCGTCTCGCCGCGCTGCTGCGAGAGCAGAGCGCGTCGCTCGCCGCGCTGATCACGCAGGAGATGGGCAAGCCCGTCGGCGAGGCGCTGGCCGAAGTCGATAAATGCGCCCGCAACTGCGACTATTATGCCGACGCCGCGCCTGCGATGCTCGCCGATGCACCGGTCGCCGGGGTGCCGGGCACCTTCCTCGCCTATGAGCCGATCGGGGTCGTCCTCGCGATCATGCCGTGGAACTATCCGCTGTGGCAGGTGGTGCGCTTCCTCGCCCCGACGCTCGCGGCGGGTAATGGCGCGATCCTCAAGCACGCCGCGAACGTCCCGCAATGCGCGCTCGCGATCGAGCGGCTCGTCGCCGAGGCGGGCGCGCCCGCGGGCCTTTTCGCCAATATCTTCGTCGAGCCCGACGCAGTGGCTGGCGTCATCGCCGATGCGCGCATCGCGGCGGTCACGCTGACCGGATCGACCCAGGTCGGGATGATCGTCGCCGCCCAGGCGGGCGCCGCGCTCAAGAAGCAGGTGCTCGAACTCGGCGGCTCGGACCCGTTCATCGTCCTCGCCGACGCCGATATCGAGGCGGCGGCGGCGATGGCGATCACCGCGCGCTTCACCAACGCCGGGCAAAGCTGCGTCAACGCCAAGCGCTTCATCGTCGAAGAAGCGGTCGCCGACCGGTTCGCCGCGGCGATGCTGACCGGGGCCGAAGCGCTGCACATGGGCGATCCCGCCGATCCCGCCACCACGCTGGGGCCGCTCGCGCGCGCGAACCTGCGCGCCGCGATCCACGATCAGGTCGAACGCAGCGTCGCGGGCGGCGCCCGCCTGCTGACGGGAGGGCGGCCGGAACCGGGGGCGGGATATTTCTATCCGCCGACATTGCTCGACCATGTCGAGCCGGGGATGGCGGCGTTCGACGAGGAAACCTTCGGTCCCGCCGCCGCGATCGTCCGCGCCGCGGATGCCGAAGCGGCGGTCGCGCTCGCCAACCGCACCACCTTCGGTCTCGGCGCGTCGATCTGGACGACCGATATCGCCCGTGGCACCGCGCTCGCGCGCCGCGTCGATGCCGGGGCGGTGTTCGTCAACGCTGTCGTCGCCTCCGACCCGCGCGTGCCGTTCGGCGGCATCAAGCATTCGGGCTACGGCCGCGAGCTCGGCGAGCTGGGGCTTAGAGAGTTCACCAACGCGAAGACGATCAAGGTCATCGCGCCCGAAGCGGAGAAAGCGGCATGAGCGGCGCCCTGTTCCGGCCCGAGGGGCTTCCCGTCAAGGATCGTGGCGGCGGCATCGTCACGACCCCGCTCGCCACCGCGGCGCGCGGTGCGCGCGCGATGCTCACCGGCATCACCACCATCGCGCCCGGATCGGCGGTGCCGCTCCACACCCATAATTGCGAGGAATCGGTCGTCGTCCTCTCGGGGCGGGGGATCGCGCATATCGACGGCGCCGATCACCCGGTCGCGCCACGCGATACGAGCTGGATTCCCGCCGGTGTTCCCCATTGCTTCCGCAACGAGGCGGGCGACGAACCGCTGGTGATTTTCTGGACCTATGCGTCTATCGACGCGACGCGCACGATCGTCGCCACCGGGGTGACGACGCGCATCGATGAGGAAAAGTGAATGGCGACCGAAATCGCGCGTATCGACGTCGCGCCGGGTGATGCACAGGCTTTCGTCGCGGCGGCCGGGCAGGCGGTGACGCTGTTCCGGGACGCTCCCGGCTGCTCAGCGATGCGATTGCAGCGTTCGCACGAAGTGGAAGGGCGTTTCTGGCTGATCGTCGAATGGCAGGACGTCGCCGCGCACGAAGCGTTCCGCGTGTCGCCCGCCTTCGCGCAGTGGCGTGGCCTCGTCGGCCCCTATTTCGCAGCGCCGCCGGCGGTCGAGCACGGCCTGCCGACGGGCGTGGGATTCTGACCTCTAAACCGAACTTAACAGCAGGCTCGTCTCGCTATTGAGAACGCCGTCGATGCTGCGCACCTCGCGCAGCACACGGTCGAAATCGGCAAGATTGGCGGCCTTGATCTCGGCGACCAGGTCCCAGCCGCCATTGGTCGTGTGCAGCCGCTCGAGCTCGGGCAGGCCCTTGAGCCCGCGGATGACCGCCGCAGTCGATCGTCCCGCCACTTCGATCAGCATCACCGCGCGCACCGTCGCGGGCGTGTCGTCGCGCGCGCGTACCGTGAAACCCAGGATCGTACCGCTGTCGATCATCCGCGCCAGGCGCTTTTCCGCCGTCGCGCGCGCGATGCCCAATTCGCTCGCCAACCGCGACACCGGCTTGCGCGCGTCGATGCGGAGCGCGGCGATGATCTGACGGTCGATCGCGTCGAGAGGCTGCATGGATCAATTTGCCTGGGCGGATGATGCACATTGTATGAATTTTCGCGTGTATAAATGCAATGATGGAATTTCGCGCGACAGGGCGAGGGCGCATCCTCTCCGGACAATCGAGGAGGATGATATGCGTCTGGTCGAAGTCGAACATGTCGTGGCGCTCGTCGCCGAACGCGGGCTCGAAACGGTGCTTGCGGATCTGGTCGGTCACATCGAGGCCGATTTCCGGCGCTGGGACGAATTCGACAAGTCGCCGCGTTTCGCCAGCCATTCGCCGGGCGGGGTGATCGAGCTGATGCCCGCCGCCGACGCCCGCGCTTTCGGCTTCAAATATGTCAACGGCCATCCCGGCAATCAGGCGGCGGGGCTGCAGACGGTTACCGGCTTCGGTGTGCTCGCCGATGTCGCGACCGGCTATCCCTATCTGATCGCCGAGATGACCCTGACGACCGCGATGCGCACCGCGGCGATGTCGGTGCTCGCGGCGCGGCATCTCGCACGGTCCGACTCGCGGTCGATGGCGCTGATCGGGCTCGGCGCCCAGTCCGAATTCCAGGCCGTCGCTTTCCACGCGCTGCTGGGGATCGAGGAACTGGTCGTCTACGACGTCGACCCCGTCGCGACCGACAAGTTCCGCCGCAACCTCGATGCGCGCGATATCCGGGTGCGCGTCGCCGCGTCGGCGCCCGAGGCGGCCGAGGGCGCCGACATCATCACCACCGCGACCGCCGACAAGCGCCACGCGACGATCGTCTCGGCGAACATGGTCGGGGCGGGAGTGCATCTGAACGCGATCGGCGGCGACTGCCCCGGCAAGACCGAACTGCAGCCGGCGATCCTCGACCGCGCGAGCGTCTTCGTCGAATATCTGCCGCAGACGCGGATCGAGGGCGAGATTCAGCAGATGCCCGCCGATTTTCCTGCGACCGAGCTGTGGCGCGTCATCGCGGGCGAGGCGCCCGGCCGCCGCCATCGCGACGAGGTGACCCTGTTCGATTCGGTCGGCTTCGCGATCGAGGATTTCTCGACGCTGCGCTATCTCGCCGAGGCGACCGCGGCGCCGCATCTGCACCGCGAGATCGATTTGCTCGCGCAGCCCGCCGACCCGCGCGACCTGTTCGGCGTCCTCGGCCGGCTGCCCGTCGCGAACCACGCCTGACCACTTCTCTGCGCGAAAAGGGGGTTGCCAAAGCGCGGTTTCAGATTGTACTATCAAAAGGAAATATACAAAATCGGCACCGCCCGGTCTTCCCGGTGCGAGCTCGCCGGTCGAGGGGAGAATCCTTTTGAGCAGCCGCAACGCCCAGCGTCTCGACCGTTCCGCCGGCGCGCGCGTTTTCGGCGCGGATATCGCCGGCTATGAGGCGGTGCGCATGGGCTATCCGCCCGCGCTCTACGACGCGATCCGCGCGCGTCTCGGCGGCGATGCGGGCGCGGTGCTCGAAGTCGGGCCGGGAACGGGTCTCGCGACGCGCGATATCCTGGCGCGCCTGCACCCGTCGCGCCTCGTCGCGGTCGAGGCCGACGCCCGGCTCGCCGCCCATCTCGAAACGCGGCTGGGCGATCCCCGCGTTGCGGTGATCGCCGACGGTTTCGTCGAGGCATCGCTCGCCGGCCCCTTCGACCTCGCCTGCTCGGCGGCGGCCTTCCACTGGCTCGATCCCGTCCCCGCCTTCGCGAAGCTGCGGTGCCTGCTGCGTCCTGGTGCGACGCTGGCGCTGTGGTGGAACAGCTATCGCCAGCCCGGCGAGGACGATCTCGCCGATGCGATCGTGCCGCTGCTCGCCGACGTGCCGCTCGCGCCGTCGGAGGGGGCGGCGGGGCATTATTCGCTCGACGTCGACCTCCACCGCGCGGCGATGACCGGGGCGGGCTTCGACCGGTTCGAGCCGTTCCGCTTCCGCCGCGAGCGGGAACTGGACGCGGCCGGCGCCCGCGCCCTCTACGCCAGCTATTCCTATGTGCGCGCGCTCCCCGCCGCGCGCCGCGCGCGTCTGCTCGACGTCGTCGCCGACCTCGTCGACACGCGCTTCGGCGGCCGCGCGCGCAACGTCGTGCTGACCGCCCTCTATCTCGCGACCGCGCCCGGCGCGGTGCAGGGCTGACGCCGCGATGCTGTCCTTCCTCGCCTTCGCCATGGTCGCGACCTTCATGACGCTGATCATGACCAAGCGGCTGTCGGCCATCGTCGCGCTGATCCTCGTCCCGCTGATCTTCGCGCTGATCGCCGGCGCGCTCGCGGGCGTCGACCTCGGCGATCTCGGCGGCATGATGATGCAGGGCGTCGCCGATCTCGCGCCGACGGGCGTCATGCTCGTCTTCGGCATCCTCTTTTTCGGGCTGATGATCGACGTCGGCCTGTTCGATCCGCTGATCGCCGCGATCGTGCGGCTGGTCCACGGCGACCCGGTGCGCATCCTCGTCGGCACGGCCGTGCTCGCGCTGACGGTGTCGCTCGATGGCGACGGGACCACGACCTACATGATCACCACCGCCGCGATGCTGCCGCTCTATCGCCGGATGAAGCTCGACATGCGGATGCTCGCCTGCATCGTCATCATGGCGGGGGCGGTGATGAACGTGCTGCCGTGGGGCGGCCCGACCGCGCGCGTGATGAGTTCGCTCAAGCTCGAGGCGCACGACGTCTTCGTGCCGCTGATCCCGGCGATGATCGTCACGGCGCTGTGGGTGATCCTGGTCGCCTGGTATTTCGGACTCAAGGAGCGCGCCCGGCTCGGCCGGCTCGCGGCCGAACGGATCGGCACGCCGCCGCCGGGCGACGATCCGCAGATCGAGGGCGCCGCCGATCCGGGGAAGCGCAAATATTTCTGGGTCAATCTCGCGATCACAGCCGCGCTGATGGCGGCCCTGCTGACCGCCTTGCTGCCGCTCGCGGTTCTCTTCATGCTCGCCTACGCCGTCGCCGCGACGATCAACTATCCGTCGATCCAGGCGCAGCGCAAGCAGCTCGCGGCGCATGCGGGCAACGCGCTATCGGTCGCCGGCCTTGTCTTCGCTGCGGGCATCTTCATGGGCATATTGTCGGGCACGAAGATGGTCGACGCCATGTCGGCGACGGTCATCGCCGCCATTCCGCCGGCCTGGGGCCCCTATATGGCGCCGATCACCGCAGTGATCAGCGCGCCCTTCACCTTCTTCATCTCGAATGACGCCTTCTATTTCGGCGTTCTGCCGATCCTCGCCGAGACCGGAGCCGCCTATGGGGTGAGCCCGGCAGAGATCGGGCGGGCGTCGCTCGTCGGTCAGCAGGTTCATCTGCTCAGCCCGCTCGTCGCCTCGACCTATCTGCTCGTCGGCTTCGTCGGCATCGAATTCGGCGAGCATCAGCGGTTCACTCTGAAATGGGCGCTCGGCTCCTTCCTGATCTTCTTCGCGGCGTCGCTCCTGTTCGGCATTTTTCCCTTTGCGGTATAAATGTACTATTGACTCCAAAAGAACTATCATGGCAGGGGAGCCTCGGGGGGACGGGAGCCTCCCGGCCGGGGGAGAGTGATCGATGACCCGCTTCGGAATCGGACTTCTATCGGTGGCGACCCTTCTGGGTTCCGCGGCGCCGGCGAGCGGATCGGAGGGTGGGGTCGTTCCGACCCGCGCACCCGTCCCGCCTTTCGAATGCAAGGCCTATGTCGCCTATGACCGCGACATGGAATTGCCGGGATACCGGATTGCGACATCGGCGGGCGACGGGACCTGCATCCCCTTCACCTCGGCGCTGAACCAGCCGCCGGAGGGGTATCGCGGCGACTATTATGTCGACGAATTCACCGATGCGAAACTGCGCGAGGACTGGGAGCGCTGCAAGCGTGACGCGGCGTGCCACGACCGCGTGTTCGACCAGGTTCTGAAGCGACGCCCGCCCAACCGCGAATATGGGCTGACCGACCCCCACGGGCGCTTCCTGCTCGGCAAGGTGGACGAGAAGGGGGCCGATACCGACCTGTCGACCGTTCGCCGCCCCGGCTTCTTCGCCCGCGCGCCCTATCGCGAACCGATCGCGGCGGCCGACAGCGACACGTTCGTCGTCGAATTTTCCGCCCCCGCGGAGGCTTATGAGCGGCTGCATGGCAAGGCGGACGGTCCGGTCCGAATCCGCGGCTGGTATATCCGCGGCGCCGGCATCGACGACGGCAAGGGCGGACGGAAGCGGGCGCTGGTCATCCATAGCGGCGGCGGCGGCGACCGGGTCGCGGCGATCGACGATCCGGTGGACGTGGCTTATGTGATCGACCCCGCGACCGGCGTGACCATTCCCAATGACGACTGGCCGAACGCCACGACGGGGGTGCAGGGCCAGCGCCGCTGGCGGCGGGTCTGGGCCGATCTCCATGCTGCCGGATTCGACGTGCTGGCGATCGACCGCCGGGGCGTCGGCATGTCCGGCGGCTTCAGCGATACCAATACGCTGCAGCAGGGCCGCGACCTGCTCGATATCGTCGCCAGCCTGCGAACGGGGGAGGGGATGCGCGCGCTCTCGCCCACGGGCGTGCTCTCGACCGGCGCCGATGCCGCGGCGGCCGTCCGCGGGCCCGGTGCCACGGCGGCGCTTCCGACGCTGCTCATGGGCAGTTCGCGCGGGTCGATGGCGACCGGCTGGGCGATGACGGCCAATTTCGACAAGGACTGCGACTACGATCTGGCGGAGATAGGGTGCGCGCCGCCGCGGCGCGATCCGGCAATCAAGGGCGCCCTGCTGGTGGCCGAATTTTCGAGCGGCGTCGGCTATCTGCCGGCGCAGACGACGCCCAAGGACGACGGCCGCGGGCCCGGGCGCGACCGCGGGCTCTTCATCGGCGGGATCGAGGCCGAGCATAATATCGTCTTCTTCCCCAGCTCGGCCATTCTGGCGGGCATGTCGAAATGGCCCGCCGCTTTCTTCGCGCGCGGCCTCTGGTGCTACGCCGACGCGCTCGAAGGCTCGATGGACGCCTATGGCCGCGTGCCCGGCGTCAAGGAGATGGTCGTCGTGCGCGGTCCGCATGCCTTCACCACCTGGCCGGATACCGAGCGAAAGCGCGTGGCGAACCGGATGATCGCCTTCGGCCGGGCGGCGGTGCTGGGCGTGCCGCTCGAGGGCGGCCGGCCCTGGTCGGACATGAAGCAACTCGTCGCGACGACCAGCGACGTCTGGGAACCGTCGACCCGGCCCACCGTGGGCGACTGATTGGGAAATCGTTGCGGGGCGCGGCTTGCCCCGCGGTGGAACGGTCGGGCGATTGCGGCCCGAACCGGATGCTTGAAGGGAGATTTGTCTTGAAACTGCGAATGCTGCTGCCGCTGTCGCTTGCCCTCGCCCCGCTTTGGGGCCTTGCGCCCGTCACCGATGCGATGGCGCAGGAAGAGCTGCAGCAAGGGCCGAACACGCTCGTCATCCACTATCGCGCCACACGCGGCGACCGGGCCGCGTTCCGCACCTATCTGCAAAAGGACTTCGCCGCGAAATTGCAGGCGATGAAGGCGAAGGGCGAACTCGCCGATTTCCGGATCTTCTACAGCTGGTATCGCCAGCCCGAGGTGTGGGACGGCATGGCGGTACTCCGCTTTCCCTCGCACGCCGCCGTGCTGCGTTGGAATGCGCTCGAACGCACCGCGCCGGGCGGGCTCGACGCCGCAGGCCTCGCCCTCGCCGATCCCTATGCGACCTATGCGGCCGACCTGTCCTGGTCGCGCAATCCCGACACGCTGAAGGTCGGCGAAGTCTATTATGTCATTCCCTATGAATATAAGGATGCGGGGCAGTATCGCGATTATGTGCAGGGCTATATCCTGCCGCAATTCGACGGCTGGATGAAGAATGGCGCGCTGGCGGGGTACGAAATGTACATGAACCGCTATCCCGTCGGGACGCCCTGGGACGCGCTGTTCATCCAGCATTACCGTGACATGGAGGCTTTCGGCCAGCGGCAGAAGGTGACCGAGGAGACCCGGGCCGGGCTCCGCAGCAATCCCGCATGGATGGCGTGGAGCGAAAAGAAGATGGGAATCCGCACCGAAACCGAAAACACGATCGCCGAACTGATCGCACACTGAAGGCGAAGAGGGGGCGGCGGTGGACGCGATTCCGGCCGCTGCCCTTTCCTTGCGGGTCCGTCGGCTCGGTCCTGCCGCCACTTTCCCCGATCGGGGGTTGTCATCGACTGTATGTTTTTATAAGATTGAAAATGCAATTCTTGGAGAGAAGGACGATCGCGCCTTGTCCCGTTACAGGTCTTTCCCATGGTCTTGGAGCCGCGCCCGGCCGCGGCGTCCCGTGCCATGCGCCGGCGGAAGCATCCGATGAGGCTGCTGCTTGTCGAGGATGATCCCGATCTGGGCGGCGACCTGTGTGACGCGCTGACCCGCGAAGGCTTCGTCGTCGATCTCGTGGCCGACGGGCTCGACGCCTGGTTCCTCGGCGGGACCGAGGATTTCGCGCTCGCGATCCTCGACCTCGGCCTGCCCCGGCTCGACGGGCTGAGCATTCTGAAACGCTGGCGCGAGGAAGGACGGAATTTCCCGGTCCTCGTCCTGACCGCGCGCGGCGACTGGACCGAAAAGGTCGAAGGCATCGAGGCGGGGGCGGACGACTATGTCGCCAAGCCCTTTGCGATGCGCGAACTTGTCGCCCGCATCCGCGCGCTGTTGCGCCGCGCCGCGGGATACAGCACGCCGGTCCTCCGGTCGGGACCGCTGCGGCTCGACACCGCCCGCATGCTCGCCACGGTGCATGATCGCCCGGTGCGGCTTTCGCCCCTCGAATATCGCCTGCTCGACATCTTGGCGCATCAGGGCGGGCGGGTGCTGTCCGCAGGTCAGATTTCCGAGCATCTCCACGGGACGTCCGATGCCGCCGATTCCAACGCGATCGAGGCGCTGGTGCTTCGCCTGCGGCGCAAGGTTGGCCCCGGAATCATCGAGAATCGGCGGGGTTTCGGCTATCGGCTCGCCGAAGCTTGAGGCGGCGGCGGCCCGTGTTCCGGCCGCCGCCCGCCTTTCCTGACATCTTCCTGACGCTTTCCGCACGGCGCGTGTCAGCCACCCTCCGCTAGGGCGTCCGGCATCGGCTCGCGCCGTACCGGAAACAGGAGGATTCATTGACTCATCGCGTCTCGATCATGCTGCGCTGCGCGCTTTCCCTGTCGGCTCTGGCTATGGCGTCGCCTCTCTATGCGCAGACCTCGGACGGCGCCGGGACTACCAGTTACGCCGCAGACTTCTTCAGCCGGTCACAGCCGACAACCGCCTATGACATGGTCGTGCTGCTCCCCGGCTTCCGCCTGCAGGAGGGCAATGCGGAAGTGCGCGGCTATTCGGGGTCGGGCGGCAATGTCCTGATCGACGGCACCCGCCCCGCGAGCAAGGAGGAAACGCTCGAAACCATCCTCAAGCGCATTCCGGCACGGCTGGTCGATCATATCGAACTCGTCCGCAACAGCGCCGCGGGCTATGACATGCAGGGCTATGCCCTGCTCGCCAATGTCGTGCGCAAGCAGGAGGCGCGGCTCTCGGGGCGGCTCGAGGGCGAATATGCGGTCTTCCGCCACGGCTATTCGTCGCCGCGCGTCGCCGGGACGCTCAGCTACCGGTCGGGCGACCGGCTGATCGAGCTTCAGGCCGCCCGCTATCGCGAGATCGACGACGAGCATGGCTTCGGCAGCCGCAACCGCTTCGCCCCCGACGGCTCCCCGCTGCGGCTCGTCGATTACGAGCAGCCCGAGGGAACCAGCTACACCGAATTGTCGGGCAGCTATCGCCAGCCGCTGTTCGGCGGCACCTTTCATGCCAACGGGCTGTTCAAGAGCAGCCAGATGTTCGCCGACGTGCGCCACGACATCTATTACCCCGCCCAGGCGCTCATCCTCGCGACCGAACGCAACAACACACGGGCGACCGAGGCGCAGGTGGAATATGATCACGGCATCGGCGCGAGCAGCCGGCTCGAATTGCTCGCGATCCGCCGCGACAACCGCCTGCACGGCGTCGACACTTCCAGCGAGGACGGGTTGAGCGAGGTCAACGCCACCGATACCACCGCCAGCGAGACGATCCTGCGCGGCGTGCTGCGCCGCAGCGGCAAGCTGCTCTCCATCGACCTTGGCGCAGAGGGCGCGCTCAACGTGCTCGACAGCCATGTCGCGCTGACCGAAAACGGCGTCGAGGTGCCGCTCCCCGCCGACGATGTGCGGGTCGAGGAGAATCGCGCCGAATTCTTCCTGACCGGAACCTGGCGTCCCGCCGCGGGTCTCTCGATCGAGACCGGGCTGCGCTACGAGATATCGCGCCTGTCGCAGACCGGCGACAGCGAACTCAGCAAGTCGCTTTCCTATTTCAAGCCGCGCCTGCTGGTTTCCTGGGCGGCCTCGCCGCGCGACCGGCTGCGGCTGCAGGTCGAGCGCGAGGTGGGGCAGCTTGATTTCGAGGATTTCGTGAGCTCGCCCTCGCTGACCAGCGGCACCGTGACCGCGGGCAACAAGGATCTCGAGCCCGACAGCCTTGTCCGCTACGAGGCGGCGTGGGAACGCCGGATCGGCGATGGGTCGCTGGTCGTCGCGGCACGGCACGAATCGATCAGCAACCTGGTCGACCGCGTCGTCGTGGTCTCCGACGATGGCGTCTTCGATTCGGCGGGCAATATCGGCCACGCCACCCGCGACGAGGTGGAAGCGAACCTCAATCTTCCGCTCGATCCCCTGGGCCTGCGCGGCCTGACGGTGAAGGGGAACGCGCTTTTCCGGCGCAGCCGCGTTCGCGACCCGCTGACCGGCGCCAGGCGCCGTATCTCGGGCGATGCGCCGGTGGAGGCCGATGTCTCCTTGACCTACGACATGCCCCACCACGGGCTGCGCATGGGGATCAACTATATCGTGAAGAAGACCGAAATCGAGTTCAAGGTCGACGAGATCGAACGCGACATCGTGTCCGACCGGGTCGATGCCTTCGTCGAATACAAGCCGTCCGCGCACTGGACGCTGCGCGCCTTCGCCAAGAATCTGACCGACAGCCCGACGATCCGCGACCGCGACGTCTATTCGGCGTTGCGGGGAACGAGCGGAGTCGATTTCCACGAAATCCGCACGCTGCGCAGCGGCCGTTATTTCGGAGTCAATGTGCAATGGGCCTTCGGCAGTTGAGGTCGAAGGCCGCGTGGCGCCTCATCAGAATTGTATTTTTAATTTAATAACTACAAAACGCCCGTAGAATACCCTTCCTTGTTGACTCTTTGAATTCAAAAATACAAAAATCCCTTGGCTCGAATACGAGCCGGGGATTGGCTTGAGTTGGGAGGATGCGATGAGGCAAGGCGTTTCGGGTCTGTCGATTCTGGTAGGGGCGACGATGCTGGCGGGGACGGCATCGGCGCAGGAAACGGGGACGGTGCCGCCGATCCCCCCCTTCGAATGCGAGGCGATGGTCCATTATGATCGCGAGATGAAGCTGCCCGGTTATATCCTGCCGACCTCCGCCGGCCCGCGGACCTGTATCCCCTTCACCTCCACTCTGCACCGGCCGCCCGAAGGCTATCAGGGCGATTATTATGTCGCCGAATTCACCGACGAGAAGGTGCGTGCACGCTGGACGGCCTGCGAACAGGACAAGGCGTGCCGCAAGCGCGTCTTCGACCAGGTGCACAAGCGGCGCCCTCCGAACCGGGAGTTCCGCAACAACGACCCCCGCGACCGTTTCCTGCTGGGCAAGGTGCAGGAGCGCGGCGCCTCCACCGACCTGACGCAGATCCGCCGTCCCGCCTTTTTCGCCCGTCAGCCCTATGCCGAGCCCTTCGCATTGGTCGACGGCGACACGTCGGTCGTCGAATTCACGGTGCCGGTCGAGGCCTATGAACGGCTCCATCTCGGGATGGACGGGACATGGCGGATCCGCGGCTGGTATATCCGCGGCAAGGGCATCGAGGGTCCCGATGGTACCCGGCGGCGGGCACTGGTCATTTCCAGCGGTGGCGGTGGCGACCGCATTGCCGCGATCGACGATCCGCGCGACATCCACTACACCGTTTCCAAGGACGGGACGACGCATCCCAACGACGACTGGCCGAGCGAGCACACGGGCTTCCAGGGCATGCGCCACTGGCGCGAGCTTTGGCGCGAGCTGCACGAGGCGGGCTATGACGTACTCGCGCTCGATCGCCGCGGCATCGGCATATCGGGCGGCTACAGCGACACCAACACGCTGCAGCAGGGACGCGACCTGCTGACGATCGTCGAAAGCCTGCGGACCGGCGAAGGGATGCGCGCCCTGGCCGCGGACGGCCGGTTGACGACGGGCTCGGCGGCCGCGGAATCGCTGCGGGGCGTCCCGACCGGCGAAGGTCTGCCGGTGCTTTTCCTGGGCAGCTCGCGCGGAACCATGGCGAGCGGCTGGGCGATGGCGATGAACTTCGACCGGTCATGCACCTATGACGAACCCGAGATCACCTGCCGGGAGGCGAAGGGCGACCCCTCGATCAAGGGAGCCATGCTGTTGGCCGAATATACGAGCGGCGCGGGCTATGTTCCCAAGGAAACCACGCCCAAGGACGATGGCCGCGGCCCCGGACGCGATCGCGACCTGTTCGTCGGCGGGATCGAGCAGGAGCATAATATCGTCTTCTTCCCCAGCTCGGCGATCCTCGCCAGCATGCCGCGCTGGCCGAGCGTGTTCCTAGCGCGCGGGCTCTGGTGCTATGCCGACTCGCTGGAAGGCTCGATGGCGTCCTACAGCCGCGTCGATGGCCCGAAGGAGCTGGTGGTAGTGCGTGGGCCGCACGCCTTTTCGGTCTGGCCCGAGGCGGAAAAGGATCGCGTGATCGAGCGCATGATCGCCTATGGCAAGGCGGCGGTGTTCGGATATCGCGACATCCCCGGCGCGCGGCGATGGTCCGACATGAAGGAACTGGTCGCCACCGCGAGCGATGTCTGGGAACCGTCGACCAAGCCGACGCAGGTCAAATAGCCCGAAAGGTCCGCGTCAGCTGCGGCTGTCTTCGGCCCCGGTCCAGCACAGCTCGGCGGCGAGTCCGCCGAGCGGCGAACGGCCGAGGTGGAAGCGCGTTTCGGTCGCTTCGGCCAGATCGCGCACGATGGCGAGGCCGAAGCCGTGGCCGCTGCCGGTCTCGTCGATTCGCACACCGCGCTGCGTTGCGCGGGCGATAGCCGCTTCGGTCATTCCCGGACCGTCGTCCTCGACGGTGAGGACGATGTCCTCCCCGCGTCGGCCGCCGGCGATGCGGACCTGGCGCCTGGCGTGGCGTCCCGCATTCTCGGCAAGGGCGCCGAGCATCTCGGCCAGATCGCTCTCCTCTACTGGCAGCCGAAGCGCGGGGTCGATGTCGACCGTGAAGATGATCCTCTCGCCATGCTCGGTTCGCTCGATTACCGCGACGAGCCCTTCGGCCACCTGCTGAGGGTTCGATTCGCCACTCGCGCCGCGCGCCGCCGCGGCGCGCGAGCGGGCAAGTTCGGCCTCCAACGCCGCGCCGGCGGCTTCGACGGCGCGGTCGATGCCGTCAGCTGCGGCGTCGGCGCCGGCGTCGCGCGCGCGGCGGCTCTGCGCCGCGACGACTGCGAGCGGCGTCTTCAGACTGTGGGCCAGGTCGGCGGCGCGGCGGCGCGCCCGTCCCAGATCGGCTTCGCGAGCGGCCGCCATTGCGTTGATCGCCTCGGTCAGAGGCAGGATTTCCTGCGGATGCCGGCCCGAAAGCCGCGCCGCGGGGCTGCGCCGCAGGCGATCGAGCTCGTGCCGCAGCCGGTCGAGCGGTCGCAGGCCCAGGCTGACCTGAGCATAGGCGGCAAGCGAGAGCACGAACCACAGCAGGCCGAGCGACAGCGCCAGCCTTGTGTCGAATTCGCGTAGGGCTTCGCGCATCTCCTCATCGTTCGCGCCGACGCGAACAATGGCATCGACCGCGCGCACGTCGGGCTGCACGCGGCGGCTGACGAGGGTGAGCTGCTTGCCGAACGGGCCGGCCACGGTGGCGTTCGACCACCCGCCGGTCTGTGCGGGCCTGTCGGGCAGGCTCTGATCCCAAAGCGACGGCGATTGCGCAGTGCCGCCGGGACCGGCCACCTGCCAATAGACGCCGCTGGCGAGCGACTGGAACGCAGGGTCTGCCGGCGCGGGCTCGACCGTCGGCCGGCCTGCGCTATCGATGGCCAGGCCTGCCACGACCTGCTCGGCCAATGCCGTGAGCTGGGCCACTTCGCGCCGCTCGATATAATCGTGAATCAGCAGCGAGATGCCCGCCCAAGCGAGCGCGAGGGCCGCGAAGATCGCCACAGCCGCGCCGAGCAGCAGGCGCAGCCGAAGCGAGGTTCGCGTCATTCCACCTGTCCAGTCAGCATATAGCCGAACCCGCGCTGCGTCTCGATGATCTGGTTGCCGAGCTTGCGCCGCAGGCGGGCGATGATCGCTTCGACCGCGTTGGCGTCGTGGCCGTCGCTCGCGCCATAGAGGTGTTCGGCGATCTCGCCGGCCGGAACGCGCCGGTTCTGATGGTGACCGAGGAAGTTGAGCAGGCGATATTCGAGCTGCGACAGCTGTACCTCGCGCCCTCCCAGCGCCGCCGTCATCCGCGCGGTGTCGATGGTCAGCTGACCCGCGACGACGAGCGGAGAGGAATGGCCCGCGGCGCGGCGCACGAGCGCCCGCGCGCGCGCGATCAATTCGCCGACCGCAAAGGGCTTGGCCATATAATCGTCGGCGCCTGCGTTGATCCCCTCGACCTTTTCGGCCCAGTCGCCGCGTGCGGTCAGGATCAGCACCGGCATCGTCCGCCCGGCGCCGCGCCAGCGCTTGAGGACGCTGAGCCCGTCGAGGCGCGGCAGGCCGAGGTCGAGGATCGCGAGTGCATAATCCTCGACATCGCCCTGGAACCAGGCGTCTTCGCCATTGCCGCAGCGATCGACGACGAAGCCCGCCGCGGTCAGCGCCCGCGCGACATCCTCCGCGAGGTCGGGATCATCCTCGACGAGCAGCGCGCGCATCAATCATCTTCGATCTTGATCACGCTGCCGGTGCGGGCGTTGATCTCGACCTCGCGGACCCGCCCCGATGGAGTCAGGATCTTGACCTCATATTTGATTCCCCAGCTTTCATATTCGAGCTCGACCTTGACCACCTCGCCGGGCACCTTGGCCTGCGCGATGGCCAGCACGCGCGGCAGCGGCAGCAGTTCGCCGCGCTGAACGGCCCGGCGGATGGCATCCTGTTCGGCGCGCTTGCGTTCGGCCTTGGTCGGCCCGCTTTCATGGGTCTTTTCGAAGCCCTGCGCGATCGAGGGAGCCGCGGCGTAGCCGAGCGGCAACGCGGCGGCGGCAAGCAGGGTGAGGGTGTGAGAGAAGCGCATCTTGGAGTCCTTTATCCATGTCCTGCCCCTTTTTACGAGTCGCTTGCTGATACGAGCCTGATAGAGAGTTTCGGGAGGCCGGCTTCAGAACCCCGCGAAACTGTGCGCCGCCTCGAAACGGAGGCCGAGGACGAAAGCGTCGGCCAGGGCGGGGTCGGCGGAAGGACGGCGGATATAATGCGCGCTGGGCTGGATCGACAGCCAGGGGGTCAGCCGGGCGCGATAGCTGGCTTCGACCGCGATCTCGGCTGCGCCGGCGCCGGTCGCGCGTCGCCAGCTGCCGGACGTGAAGGCGGCGGCGAGGGCGATGCCGAATTCATCCTCTTCGCGGCCCGGAACCCAACCGCCGAACTTGAGGCCGCCGCCCGCGAAGCGATCGAACATGTTAAAGCGGTCGCTCGCCGAGCCGAACCGCGCAAAGCCGTCGATGCGGCGATGGTCGCGGATGAGGAGAGGAGTCTCGGCGCGGACATAGGTGCCGGCGTTGCCCTGCGCGCGGCCGCTGCCGTCGTTGCGGTCGAATCTCGCGGTATACCGCCAATGGCCGAGGAGGAGCTTGCCCTTGCCGAGCGGCGCTTCGATCTCTCCGACGGCGAGCGCGCCATCGCCATGACCGAGCTTGATCGCGGTGCGCGCCGGATGGCCGGGATTGCCGGGGACGCCGTCGAGCAGCGCGGCGCGCACCGTCCATCCTTCGGCCGGCGCGATCGCAACGCGTGCGGCGAGCGATGTGGACGGGAAGATCGAGGGGCCGTTGTGCCCGCTTTGCGCGAAGTCGGTACCGATACCGTTCGGGCTGCTGACGAAGAAGCCCGCGGCGTCGAGGGCGTCGAATTCGGAGTTGAGGTCATAGAGCCCGAGCTTGATCGAGGCGGCATCGCCGATCTTCTGGTCGATCCACGCCTCGTAGAGCCGCAGCGCCCGAACGCCGGTCTCGATATTGCTGACCGCCTGCGTGTCGCCGGCAAGGTTGCTGATCGAGCGGCCATTGTTGTAGAGGCCATAGACGTGAAGCTGCGCGCCGGTCCAGCCGGCGATCCGCTCGAGATCGGCCTCGAACACGAGGTCGAGATTGTCGAGATAGCGCGCCCCGCGCCGCCGCCCGCCGGCGACATTGGCCATCACCTCACCGGTATAGGCGATCTGCAGCAGCAGCGGTCCGTGCGCCTCCTCGATCTCGCCCGGCGCATGGATGTGGCTGTGCGGCTGGTCGGCGGGGCCCGCGGGTTCGGCCGGCGCCGCGTCCGCCGGCGGGGCGGCGAGGCCGAGCGCCGCGGCGGCGAGCAGCATCAGAAACTCAGCATGAAGGCAAGCCGGACGCGGTCGAGCCATTCGGTGGGGGAGAGGCCTCCGGCATAAAGGGGATCGAGCGGCCGGTAGTGGTACCAGAGCAGGTCGAGTTGCAGGTTGCGCGCCGGAACGTGCGAGAGGCCGAGGCCGTGGAGGCGGTAGTTGGTCGACAGGTCGATATTGTCGTGGCTGAAGGCCGCGAGCACCGAATCGACCTCGACCTCCGAATAATTATAGGAAAGACGCCAGTCGCCGGGCTCGGTCGTACGCCCGGCCGCCAGCTCGAGGTTGAAAGCGGTGTCGCCGGGCACGGCGGCGCCGAGATTCTTCACATAGTCGGCGGTGAAGCTGACGGGCCAGCGCGGCGAAACGCCCGACCAGCCGAAGGTGCCGATGCCCTCGACCAGGTGGAAATCGGAAAGGTAGCGGCCGGCAGCGATCAGATTGCCGCGAAAATCGCCGGCGTCGGCGCCTGCGACCGACCCAAGCCGGTAGTGATAATAGCTGCCGGTCAGCCCTGCTTTGAAGTCGGATGAGAAGGGCGCAGAAAGGGCGATCTGGCCGCCGAGCATATCGCTGTCGCGCGCGACGGCCGCCTCGTCGATCACGAAATAGAGGCCGCGCGCATCGAGCTTCGCGCCGCCAAGATCGGCGCCATAGGACAGCGCGGCGCCCTGCGGCGAGACGTCGCCGTCCCACAGCATGTCGGTGCGCTGGAAGGGCTGGGGGAATTTGCCGGCATAGGCGGTGAAGCCGCCATTCTTGTAGCGCACCCATGCCTGGTCGAGCGACACTGCGAAATCATCGACGAAGCTGCCGAGAGTGACGTCGGTCGAATTGGGGTCGTCGGGGTCGCCGGTGGCGATCTGCGCGCCGGCCGAGAAATGATCGTCAATCGCATAGCTCGCGCGCAGCCGGGCGCGAACCGCCGAGCGCGACCGGTCGCGGCCCGGTACGAAATTCCACTCCTGCCGCACCCGCACGTCGCCGCTGACGTCGAGGCCGGGTATGCCGAAACTGCCATCCGCTGCCGACGACGCGCTGGCGAGCCGGGCGGGGGCAGAGATGGGGGCAGCCCCCGGCGCCGGGGGCGAGCCCGGTGCGGCCGTTGCGACGCTTGCCGAAGGGATTGGGGAGGGAGCCGGCGCTTTTTGCTGCACTTCCGATTGTTTCGCGACCATCGCTTCGAGCTGTTCGATCCGCACCTGCTGCTCGGCAATCCGGCGTTCGAGCGCATCGAGACGATCCTCCTGCGCATGACCCGCCGGCACGAAGCTCAGCGCCGTCGCTGCAAGAAGAAGAAAACGGATAGGCATAGGCTCGACCCCTGTTTGCGGGTGAGTGGCATCTGCGGAAACGTCCGGCCCCTCACCGTCGCGCTATCCTATCGGTCTTCGCTGACGAGATGCTGACGGCCGCCCGCCCGGGAGATTCTGGTGCCTGGCCATGCGCACCCGCATGGGGATCATTAGCAAAGTCCTTTCTTCCCATGTTCGCACGCGCTGCATCCATTGGCGCGCCTCGTGCCGTCCAGTCCATGATCGGCCTCTGCCGGTCCTGGCGGCGATTTCGCGCGGCGATATTTCCGGCACCCCGATAGGCCCGAATCGCTGCCTTGCCGGGAATCGCCGCCTGTGGTTTCACCATGCCGGTGTGGCATGAAGGAGAATGACGATGATGAGCCTGCTTGCCGCGACCGCCGCCACGGCGGCGCCTGCCGCCCCTCCCGCTGCCGCGCCGGTGGCGCTGCCGCCCCAGCCGGTCAGCGCCGCCGATGTCGCGGCCTATATCGACCCGCGCGACATCGCCGCCTATGTTCCGGCGCCGCCGCCGACCACCGAACTGGTCGCGGTCAGCGACGGCTTCTTCCGCCTGCTCGAGAACATCACCATGGTCGCGCTGTTCGTCGTCGGCTTCTTCCTGCTCGCGCGGCTGCTCCACGCGTGGATGCTCCATCGCTCGATCCGCCGCGCGATCGAGGCCAAGTCCGACGCGGTCGGCTCGATGATCGACAAGCTCAACAAGCCCTATGAGCATCTCGGGACGCGCGGCGACGCTCCCGGCGACGACCGCAACGGGCTGGTGCTGCTCGCGATCGGCCTTGCGATGGCGGGTTTCGGCCTGATCCAGGGGCATGAAGAGGTGATCCGCGTGTCGGCGGGCGCCGCGCTCTTCCCCGCCTTCGTCGGCATCGCCCTCCTCGTGCGCCGCCGCCTCGTGCGCGCCGAGGCTGTCGGGGAGCGCGCCGCTGCGTGACGATGGCCACGCCGATGAGGATTGGGTGCTCAACCGGCGCGTCGCGGATGGGGATCGCGCGGCCTTCCAGCTCCTCGTGCTGCGGCACGAGGGGCGGCTGCGCGCCTTCCTGGCGCGCGCGGCGGGGAGCGATGCCGACGATCTGGCGCAGGAAGCCTTCGTCCGCGCGTGGCAGCGCGCCGGCGATTATCGGGGGCAAGGAAGTTACGCGGCCTGGGTCATGGGGATCGGCTGGCGGCTGTTCCTCGACCAGCGGCGCACCGCACGGCGGCGCGAGGGGCTCGTGGCGCGGGACGAGGCGCCCGAAGCGAATGCGCCGCACGGCGCGAGCGATGCGGCGATCGACGCCGACCGGCTGCTCGCCGGCCTGTCGCCGCAGGAGCGTGCCGCGCTCACTCTGTGCTTCGGCCACGGCTGGTCGCACGGCGAGGCGGCGGAGATCATGGGCATCCCGCTCGGCACGCTCAAGTCGCTGGTCTTGCGCGGGCGCGCGAAAGCGCAGAAACTGATCGCCGAAGGAGCCGGGTCATGAACGGATCGCGCGAAACCGATGGGGATGCGATGCTGGCATCGCTGCTCGCTCCGCCCGCGCGCGGCGGCGACCGGGGCTTCGTGGCCGAGGTCGAGCGGGCGATCGACGCCGAAGCCGCTTATGCGGGCGCGCGGCGGCGCTTTTGGCGCAGCTTCGCCTTCGAGGCGCTGGCGGTGACGGCGCTGCTTGCGGCGCTGTGGCTGCTGTCCGCTACGCCGCTGCTCGCGCCTTTCGCCGGCCCCGCGCAATGGGGGGTCGCATCGCCGCTGCTGCTCGTGCTGCTGCTGTGGTTCGGGACACAGCGCTGGCGCCAGGCCTGATCGAACGGCGGATCAGGCGGGCTTGCCCGGCCCGTCCTCGACTTCCAGCCCCTCATATTTGAGCTGGAGATAGCGTTCGCGCGTCGCGAGCTTGTCGAGTTCGCCCGCGGCGAGATTGCGCGCCGCCTCGCCGATCTCGCGTTCGAGCATCCTGAGCCCGCCGACCAGCGTCTCGTCGGGGGTGCGCCCCGCGTGCGCCTCGCCGCGCAGCCCGGCGGGGATGCGCTGATAGCCCGCGACGAGTTCAGGCAGATCCTCGCCGACCAGCTTGCGGATGTTCGCCGCGGCGGGTTCGGCCGGATCGAGCGTCTGGAGCTGCGGCGCGAGCAGGTCGAGCTGGACGCCGATGCCGTCGACGAGCGTGCGCGCGGGCGCCGGCAGCGCCGGGCGCTGCGCCTCGAGCCAGATTTCGGTGCGCCCCGCGAGCTGCTTCAGATCGGCCTTGGGCAGGTCGCCCTGCCGCGGTTCGGGAAAGGGCGGCCATTTGCCGAACAGTATCGCGACGCCGATCAGCAGCAGCGTGACCGCCATCACCCCCGCGAAACCGAGCGGCTGGATCAGCATGCCGAACAGCGCCGCCGCGATCAGCACCGCACCGCCCGCCATGCAGATGCGGCCGATCTTCCTGAACAGATGCTGGCGGCGCAGCGCCAGGCTCTTGGTCCCGATCGGTCGGCGGCGCTCGCGTGACCGTTCGATCGCGGCGTTGCCGGCCAGGACGGTGCGATCGACCTCGCTCATCGTCATCGCGCCCTCACGCCTCCAGCGCGGCGAGGGGGCTGTCGGCGCCGCCGACGCTCGCCTGCGCCTGGCTCGCGCCCTCGGCGCGCGCGATATAGCCCTTCGACTTGGCGACCTCGCCCTCCAGCGCGGTCACGGTCGTCTTCATCGTGTCGAGCGCCTTGAGCTTGAAGGTGTCGATCGCGTCCATCGTGTCGTAGATGTTCTGGAAGGCGCGGCTGAGCGTTTCCATCGGGATCGTGCTCGACGCCGCTTGCTCGTGGATGCGCGCGGTATTGTCCTTCAGCATCTTCGACGTGCCGTCGATGATGTTCGCGGTCGTGGTGTTGAGCGCGGTGATCTGTTCGAGGACCAGCTTCTGGTTGGTCATCGCCTGCGCGACGGTGATCGCGGTCTTGAGCGCGCCGACCGTGGTGGTCGACGCGCGGTCGACGCCCTTCACCAGTTCGACATTGTTCTTCTTGACCAGATCGAGCGCGAGATAGCCCTGCACCGTCACCGCCATCTGCGTCAGCAGGTCCTGCGTGCGCTGGCGCGCATAGAAAAGCGCGTTCTCGCGGATG
Source organism: Sphingopyxis sp. NJF-3 (assembly GCF_053514865.1). Classification (NCBI taxonomy): domain Bacteria; kingdom Pseudomonadati; phylum Pseudomonadota; class Alphaproteobacteria; order Sphingomonadales; family Sphingopyxidaceae; genus Sphingopyxis; species Sphingopyxis sp. NJF-3. Next base: position 3,069,265 of record NZ_CM130726.1, on the reverse strand, counting down.
ATCTTCGCCTTGGCGGGGTCGGTGCCGTCGAGTTCGGTCGCCTTCGCCTCGAGCCGCTGGTCGAGCGTGCCCGCGATGTGGATCATCTGCTCGAGCTTGCCCATCGATTCCCACATCTTGCGGCGCTCGACGTCGATCGCGGCATTGTCCATCAACAGCTCGTCCTTGCCGTTGGCGAGCGCGGTCAGGATGCCCGAGATATGCGTCTGGGCGCTGCGGTACTGCGCGAAATAATTGGTGATCTTGCTGCCGAAGATCTTGTCGAGGAAACCGCGCTTCGACAGCAATTTGCCGTTCGCCGACGGGTCGAGCCGCTCGACCGTGCTCCTCAGCTCGATCAGATTCTGGCCGATGTCGGTGTCGCGGTCCATCGCCTTGATCGGGCGATCGAGGAAGCGGTTCGAATGGTTCGCCGCCTCCAGCATCTCCTTGCGGCCCATATTGGTGATCTGGTCGATCCGCTTGCCGAATTCGGGCGAATTCTCGTCCTGCGCGACGAGATCGTCGATGAAGCCGTCGACGCGCTCCTCGAGCTTCGACTTCTGCTCGGTCGACAGCGGCACGAGCCCCGCCGCCTTTTCGGGCGCCAGCGGGGGCAGCGGTTCGGGCGGGGTCAGCTTCAGCTCGTCGGTCGCGGTCGCCGTTGCGGTGTTGTCGCTCATTCCTTTTCCTTCCACCCCGATGCCGCCCGCCTATATGGCATGCGGTCCTGTGTTATTCAAGCACTACACCGTTTCCGGGCGGTTGAGCCAGGGCGCAATCCACGCGGACAGGATCAGCTGCGCCATATGATAGACGAGGATCGGGACGAGCACCATGCCGGCGGTAGCGGGCGGGAACAGCGCCGCGGCGAGCGGCGCGCCGACCGCGATGCTCTTTTGCGCCCCGGCGAAGAGCAGGGTGACGCGGTCCGGTCTGCGCAGCCGCAGGAGACTGCCGAGCAGCCACGCGCCGGTGAAGGAAAGCGCGAGCATCGCCGCGACGGCGGCGAAGGCGATGCCGAGCTCGCGCCCGTCGAGCAGGCGCCAGATGCCGCCGACGACCGCGGCGGAGAAGGCGACATAGACCGCGATCGCGATCGAGGTGCGGTCCATGAAGGTCGCCGCGCCGCGATGCGCGAGCACCCACGGGCGCAGCCAGCGCTGCGCCACCTGGCCGGCGAGGAAGGGGAGGAGTAGGATCAGCGCGATGCGCAACGCCGCCGCGCCGTGAATCTCGCCCGCGCTGCCGGCGAGCGCGGCGAACAGCAGCGGCGAGGCGATCACCCCGACGAGGTTGAGCAGCGCCGCCGCGACGACGCTCGCGGCGACATTGCCGCCCGCCATGCTGCTCGCGGCGGTCGCCGACTGGACCGTCGAGGGCAGGACGCCGAGGAACAGGAAGCCGAGCGCGAGCGTCGCGGGCAGCAGCGGCGCGGTCGCGGCCTGCGCGGCGAGGCCGAGCAGCGGCATGAGGGCGAAGCAGAAGGCCAGATTTCCCCCCTGCAGCTTCCAGTTGCGGATGCCGTGCAGCACTTCGTCCCGCGGCAGCCGCACGCCGTTGAGGAAGAAGAGCAGCACGATCGCCGCGGTCGACACGCCCTCGGCGACGGGCACCGCGCCGCCGCGCACCGGCAGCAGGCTCGCGAGGCCGATCGTCGCGAGCAGCACGGGAACGAAGCGGTCGGGAAAGAGGCGGGATAGCATGGGCGCGAGCGATGGCCGACTGCGTCGAGCTTGGCAACCGTCCGGGACAGAGCCGTCGTAGAAGGAAAGCGAGGAGCATCGACGCGGCGCATCATGACGGGCCTGTCATGGCCGCATATGTGGGAAAGGGCGACGACGATAGGGTGGGGAGCCGACGTTGCGTTACCCTCACCTTCGTCATCCCGGACTTGATCCGGGATCCACCTACAGCGCCGAAGTCGTGGATCCCGGATCAAGTCCGGGATGACGATGAAAGAAGGGCCGCTTCCGGTCGTTTTCTGCCCTTCGCCATTCCGACCCCTTCGCGAAACCCTTCGCGTCCGGCGTGACGGTCGCTAAGAGAGCGCCATGGCTCGTCTATTGATCCTCGCCGCGCTTCCCGAAGAAAGCGATGCGCTGTTTCCCGGCCAAGGAATGGCCGCCGGCGGACTCTTCGGCGCGCGCCGCCTGGCCGCGCATGGGCATGAGCTCATCATCGCGACCTCGGGCCTCGGCAAGGTCCATGCGGCGCTTTGCGCCGGGATGCTCGGCGACGAGGCCGACGTGCTGCTGATGAGCGGAACGTGCGGCTCGCTCGGCGCTGCGCCGGGGGCCTATTGGCTCGCCGAGGCGGTGCAGCATGATTATGGCGCGACGCACCCGGGCCTTTTTCGCCGCTACCGCGCGGGCGAGTGGCCGATCGGCGAGGCGGTGGAGGCGCATTTCTCGGCGATGGCGGACCCCGGCCTCGGCCTTCCGCACGCGCGGATTGCGAGCGGCGACAGTTTCGTTGCCTGCGCGCAAGCCGCCGCTGATCTCAAGAACAATCTCGGCGCGACGCTCGTCGACATGGAGGTCGGCGCCGTCGCGCAGGTCGCGGCGCGGCTCGAAAAACCATGGGCCGCGATCAAGGCGGTCACCGATACCGCCGACGAGGGAAGCGGCCGCGATTTCCACGCGAACCTCCTTCGCGCCGCCCGCGTCGCGGCGGTTGAAATGGAGCGACTCGTCGCGCGGATTTCGTTATAAGCGCTCCGGCAATTTTGTTGCGCCGCAGCAGGAAATTCGCTACGCGCGCGGCCAAATCGCGGCACGGCGCCGCGCTGCTCCCATAAGGTATTTTTGATGTCCCTGCGCAATATCGCCATCATCGCGCACGTCGATCATGGCAAGACCACTCTCGTCGATCAGCTTTTCCGCCAGTCGGGGACGTTTCGCGACAATCAGCGCGTCGAGGAACGCGCGATGGACTCGAACGATCTCGAAAAGGAACGCGGGATCACCATCCTCGCCAAATGCACCTCGGTCGAATGGGGCGAGGGCGAGAATGCGACGCGGATCAACATCGTCGACACGCCGGGCCACGCCGACTTCGGCGGCGAGGTCGAGCGCATCCTCAGCATGGTCGACGGCGTCATCCTGCTCGTCGACGCGGCCGAGGGGCCGATGCCGCAGACCAAGTTCGTGACCGGCAAGGCGCTCGCATTGGGCCTCAAGCCCATCGTCGTCGTCAACAAGATCGACCGCAGCGACGCGCGCGCCGCCGAGGTGCTCGACGAGGTGTTCGAACTGTTCCTGACCCTCGAAGCCAATGACGAGCAGCTCGACTTCCCGATCCTCTACGCCTCGGGCCGCGGCGGCTTCGCCTCGGACAGCCCCGACGCGCGCGAGGGCACGCTCGAGCCCTTGTTCCAGACGATTGTGAGCCACGTCCCCGCGCCGGGGCTCGACGAGGACGGCCCCTTCACCTTCCTCGCGACGCTGCTCGACCGCGACAATTTCATCGGCCGCATCCTCACCGGCCGCGTCCAGTCGGGCACGGTCAAGGTCAACCAGCCGATCCACGCCCTGGACGCCGAGGGCAAGGTCATCGAGACCGGCCGCGCGTCGAAGCTGCTCGCCTTCCGCGGGCTCGACCGCGTGCCGGTCGACGAAGCGCGCGCGGGCGACATCGTCGCGATCGCAGGGCTGACCAATGCGACCGTCGCGAACACCATCGCCGACACCAGCGTCAGCGAACCGATCGCCGCGCAGCCGATCGACCCGCCGACGCTGTCGATGCGCTTCGCGGTCAACGATTCGCCGATGGCGGGCCGCGAGGGCAGCAAGGTGACGAGCCGCATGATCCGCGACCGCCTGTTTCGCGAAGCCGAAACCAATGTCGCGATCCGCATCACCGAAAGCGCCGACAAGGACAGTTTCGAGGTCGCGGGCCGCGGCGAGCTTCAGCTCGGCGTGCTGATCGAGACGATGCGCCGCGAAGGCTTCGAGCTCGGCATCAGCCGCCCGCGCGTCCTCTATCAGACCGACGAGAATGGCGCGCGCACCGAGCCCTATGAAAGCGTCGTGATCGACGTCGACGACGAACATAGCGGCACGGTCGTCGAGAAGATGCAGATCCGCAAGGCCGAACTTACCGACATGCGCCCCAGTGGCGGCGGCAAGACGCGCATCACCTTCAGCGGCCCGTCGCGCGGCCTGATCGGCTATCACGGCGAGTTCCTGTCCGACACCCGCGGCACCGGCATCATGAACCGGTTGTTCGAGAAATACGGCCCCTACAAGGGCGCGATCGCGGGCCGCCAGAACGGCGTCCTGATCTCGAACGGAAATGGCGAGGCGGTCGCTTACGCGCTTGGCCCGCTCGAAGAGCGCGGCATCCTGTTCGTCTCGCCCGGCGAGGCGCTCTACGAAGGGATGATCATCGGCGAGAACGCGAAGCCCGAGGACCTCGAGGTCAACCCGATGAAGTCGAAGCAGCTCACCAACTTCCGCTCGACGGGCAAGGACGACGCGATCCGCCTGACCCCGCCCAAGCGCATGACGCTCGAACAGGCGATCGCCTATATCGACGAGGACGAGATGGTCGAGGTGACCCCCGCGAACATCCGCCTGCGCAAGGCGCTGCTCGACCCGCACGAGCGCAAGAAAGCGTCGCGCAAGAAGGAAGCGGCGTAACCGCGGTGGCCGACGCGAAGCCGGACCTGCCCGACATCTATGCGCGGCACCGGCTTGCGGCGGCCAAGGGCTTCGGCGACCTGAAGGTCGGCGACCTCTATCCGCTGCCATCGCGGACGATCGGCGACGGCAATTTCGCGGCCTTTCAGGCGGTCAGCCTCGACAATCATCCGATCCATTACGACGCCGAATATTGCCGGGCTCTTGGATATCCGGGGCCGCTCGCGCACGGGTTGCAAGTCCTCTGCTTCACCGCGGCGGGTGCGGGAACCTTTCCGCATGAGATCGGCACCGCGCTGATCGGCATGATCGAGGTGCGCGCGCGCATCCTGAAGAGCGTCTTTCCCGGCGACACCCTCTATCCGCTCCTCGAAATCACCGCGCTCACGCCGCAGCGCACGACCGGAATCGTGACGATGCGCGCGAGCGTGACCAACCAGCACGGCGAGACGGTGCTCGACGGCGAGCACGTTTATCTGCTGCGGCTGGAAAAAGCGGACTAGCCGGCGAGCGTGGCGGGCAGAGGTTCGAGCGGACGGGTGATCCTGTTCAACAAACCCTATGGGGTGCTGTCGCAATTCACCGATCGCGGCACGCCCGAGGCGCGCGCGACGCTGTCCGACTATATCGACGTGCCGGGGGTCTATCCCGCCGGGCGGCTCGATCGCGACAGCGAGGGCCTGCTGATCCTGACCGACGACGGCGCGCTGCAGGCGCGGATTTCGTCGCCGAAGCACAAGATGCCCAAAACCTATCTGGCGCAGGTCGAGGGCGAGCCCGACGAAGCCTCGCTGGGCGCGCTCCGCCGCGGCGTCACGCTGAACGACGGCCCAACGCGTCCCGCGACCGTCCGTCGCATCGACCCGCCGACGCTCTGGGACCGCGATCCGCCGGTACGATACCGCAAGAGCGTCCCCGACTCATGGCTCGAACTGACGATCACCGAAGGCCGCAACCGCCAGGTGCGGCGGATGACGGCGGCGGTCGGGTTTCCGACGCTGCGGCTGGTACGGTGGCGGATCGGGGGGTGGGAGATTGGGGATTTGGCGTTGGGGGAGTGGCGCGAGTTGGAATGAACCTGCCTGGTGGATGGCCGGCAGCGGATCGGCGACTTTAGGCCGGGAACAGGGAAGTTGCGAACCTTCGATATCAATCGGGCCGCGATGACCCGAACTAGCGGCATCGTCCGAAACTTCGGCCTTGGGCACAAGAAGAGGACGCCACTTCACCCCGCATCGTCAACTTGAACCGGAACAATTCGCGCGTAATCGCGACTGGTTTTCGATTGTATTCGGGGTAATTTCTATCTAGCGACGACAGCGAGATGGGGGGCTGTCGTGAACGTTACTCTTTTGAAAAAAATACTTTTATCCGCCTCGATCACCGCAATGGTTTCGGGTTGCGGCGGTGGCGGAAGCTCGGGCGGTGGAAATACCGTGACCGTACCCCCTACGCCTACCCCTACACCCACGCCGACACCCACACCGCCCTCTCCGTCCTATGCGACCGCGTTCGATTTCAGCACCGACCGCTCCTTCAAGTCTCCGATGGCGAAGGTCTATTATGTTGAGCGCTACACGAGCGATGTTCCGCCATATTATAGTCTGGAATCTTCGGGTGGAGAAATTTTCGGGCGGGATTTTCAGCATTCAGACTTCAACTATACGAAAGCGTCTGAAACTTTTTCAGTATCCCACGAAGGGGTGACCTCTACATTCGAACCTTCCGATTTGTACCGTGAAGACGAAAAATCGATCAATTTTCTGCGGAGATCCGCCGATTCGCCAGAGAGCGACCAACTGTCCCTGTATGACCTTACGCCCATGAAATTTATTGCGCTGGGGATTCAGGAAACAAGAGCTACGGCCCGCGCTCCGGGACAAGCAAATGGCGTATTGCTGACGAGGCGCCATTTTCTGTTCGGGGCGCCGACCGTGGCCGGCGACATTCCGAAATCAGGCAATTTCACCTATCGGCCCCAACTTGTGACCTCCCTACCTTATGAAAGAGATGGTGGAGGAGTCTTTGAGTCCACCTCGGGGGATATCCAGGTCAGCCAGGGAATGGCGAGAATAACGGGAGCGCTCGACATCGCCCAAGTGTCATGGGTAACGGGCATGGAGCAGGAGAAGGGAAGGATCAGCTTTTCGGGCACGATCACAACCGATGCAAACGAGATTTCCGGAAGCATCTCCGGATCCACCTTGCTATACAGATTTACCGGCGAATTCGCCGGACATCTCTATGGGCCGCAGGGATCAGAACTTGGGCTGGTCTTCATTCTGAGGCGTGAACTCCTGCGGGATGGGAGCGTCGGGACGCCGATCATCGGTATCCTCTTGGGACAGCGATGATCATGAACATAACACGCCCGATCCCCTTACTCCATTTGTGCTAATCGGCGGCATCCAACCGGGGCGGCGAATCGCATCGAAGCAGCCCTTCTCCGGATCGCGCCAGAGGTCAAAAATGTCGAAACTCGGCGCTTTATTAGGCGATCATCGGCAAATCATCAGTTCCTCATCCTGTCGTCCGGGCGCCAATGGCGCGATCCTCCGGTGGTCGATGCGATCCCGCTTCGGCGACATGGGAAGGATTTTCGATGATCAGAACCGCTATCGCGGCTGCCGCGCTCGTCGGCATGACCGCTTCAACCACCACGTCAGCGCAAACAACCGAAGGCGCCCCGACCGTGCACGTTCGTTATACCGATCTCGATCTGTCGCAGCCCGACGGCATGAAGGTGCTGCGTCATCGAGTGGCGATGGCCGTGAATACCATTTGTCCTATGCCGGTGGGCGGCAGCATGGACGATATGCTGGTGAACATGCGCTGCCGAAAGCATGCAACCAAGGGCGCCAACCAGCAAATTGCCGCACTTGTCGCAACGCCAGCCTATGCTCAAGCGGACACGAGGCGCGCGAGCATCAAGCCGTGATTGCCGCCGCGGCGGAAGCATGGGCGGACTGCCAGCCGTAACCAGCGGCCAAGCGGACGGCCATCAATAGCGTCACGCCTACTGGAGCGGCGGGAATCGGTCGCGTTCCTGCCGCGAACCAGCACCCAATCCACACCGACAGCGTTCGCCCAACATTGCCGTTCCGGCAGGACGGCGGCGTTTCCGATCTGAGCGGCAGCTCTGCCCGGGGCCGGCTAGGAGATTGAACGTCTTGGTCTGGTGGATGTGCGGCGGCCGCCTCTCGCGGCGGGTTGGTGTTAACCGCGTCAATTCGGCAATTGTCGCCGAAAGAGGTCGACCGGGTAGGATGACGCCCGCTGACGAGATGAATGAGGGACGATTTTGGGCTGACGATACGACAATTACATCGATTCCCGGTCGTCGCGCGGCTATGGTAAGGCGGTGCCGAAGGGGGATCGCCGCATGGCGACGATGCGCATCGATCTGGGTCTGACCGCGCCGGTTCGGCTGGGCCGGCTCGTGCTCAACCCCGCGCTGCGCGAAATCCGGCGCGACGACGGTGCCGAGGAGATTATCGAGCCGCGCATGATGCAGGTGCTGCTCGCGCTGGCGGAAGCGCGAAGCGAGATCGTTCGCCGCGAAGACCTGACCGAACGCTGCTGGGAAGGGCGCATCGTCGGAGAAGATGCGATCAATCGCGTGCTTTCCCGCTTGCGCCGCATTGCGGAAGGCATCGGCGAAGATTCGTTCCGGATCGAGACGATCACCAAAATTGGCTATCGGCTCGTCGAACTGGGCGATCATGCCGGCGGGGTCCCGGGCCCGTCCTCTTCAAATTCGCCATCTCCCCAGGCCGGGCCGCTGCAACCCAAGTCTTCGGATGATTCGCGCCGCGCCAGGCTTTTGGCCGCAGCCGCGCTGCTTTTCCTTATGATCGGCACCTTGGGCTGGTGGTTCCTGCGGCCAACCCCCACTCACAGCATGATGGTGCGACTAGCCGGATTTCGGTCTTTGTCGGCAGGCCTGCCCCCAACCCTGCGCGAGGCCGTCGATGCTGAGATCACCGCTGCGTTCAACGCCGACGGCGTTATCGGCGTTTCCACTGCGTCCGCGCCGCCGCCCGGTAAGGCGCCGGCCTACGCTCTGGGCGGAACGATCTATCGCGTGGGAAACTCCGTCCGCGTCATTACGCGATTCACCAATGAGCACACCGGCGCGATTCTATGGTCCGACAGTGTCGACTACGCCGCCGATCAGGCCTCGAAAATTCCCCACAAAATCGCCGTCGACTCCGGTATCGTTATCCGCTGCGGATTGTTCGGCGCCTCGACCTATCACAAATCGCTGCCAGACCCCGTCCTCGCCAATTACTTACAATATTGCCAGGAATATTGGGACTATGGAGGGAGTAAAACCCTTCGATTCGCGCAACTGGTCGTCGCTTCGGTTCCCGACTTCTCCTGGGGATGGTCTGCCGTTGGGAACGGCTTCATGCAGGTAGCGCAGGTGGAACCCGATAGTCGGCGCGCTCAGGAACTGCGCGCGGCCGGGCGACGAGCGGAGGACAGGGCACTGGCCCTCGACCGCACCAACAGCGAGGCCTTGGGCCACAAGGCCTTTCTGATTGATCGGTACGATTGGGTCGGCCAGGAGGCGCTGTTCAAAAGCGCCATTGCGGCCAAGCCGCTCGATTGCGGCTGCGAACATTACGGTTACGGCTGGAAGCTGGTGAGCGTGGGACGTCTTGATGACGCAGTCCAACAATTTCTTGCCGCCACGGACATGCTTGCCCTTTGGTCGGACTCCCAGTTCGCCTTGGCTGACGCGCTTGTCGCAACGGGCCGGGTCGAAGAGGCGAAGCCGCACTTCGCTGCAGCTATAGATATCAGTAAAGATCCGAATTTCGACAAATGGATCGCCGTTACCGAGGGCACCGAAAGCGGCGACTACGCGGCTGCCATGTCCGCCCTTCGCAGCCCACAATTTCGGGTGCCCGAAGAGGCACGCGCCGGCCTGTTGTCGGGATATCAGGCTCTGGCATCGAGCAACGCCCAAGCGAAGGCAAAAGCTATTCAAACGCTGATCGCGCTGCCCAAGGATGAGCAGGGCGATCCGGTCGCGACGATGCTGGCAGCGCTGGGAGCAAACCGGGAGGCGTTGGAGGCCGCGAGCGAAAGACCGTGGCTGTTCTGGCGTCGAAGCATGCGCGGGGTGCTGAGCGAACCGGGCTTTCCAGCGATCGCGAACAAACTCGGTCTCATGGCCTATTGGAAAACAACACGAACCAAACCCGACATCTGCTCCACCGAAAGCCCGCCGCCCTTTTGCGGGATGATATAGTCGCGGTAGATTGCGGAGCCGCTTTCGAACCCTGATTTGTGAATCGTGAAGAGCTGAAGTCCGGAGCTGCCCGCAGCGGGCGTTTACACCCGTGGGACGAGGAGCGGAGCGATCCCCGGCGAAAGCCGGGATCCGTGCCATGCAGCGCGCGCCATCTGGACCCCGGCTTTCGCCGGGGATCGCTCGCCTGTCCGAAAGGGATAACCGCCCCCGCTCTGGGCCCCGCCTTCGCGGGAGTGCGGGTCTTTCAACCAGAGATGCACCCTCCAGCCCTGTGGCCGTCAGAACTTCACGCTCAATCCCGCGGTGATGCGGCGGTCGGTGAGACCCTGGAAGCAGAGCAGCGCCTTGTCGTTGACGCAATATTGGTTCTGGTCGCCGCGCAGCAGGTTGATCCCCTCGACCCCGACATTGATGTGGTCGTTGATGTCGTAGTTGATGCTGGCGTTGAGCTGGCCGCGGGCGCCGTTGATCAGCGGCAGCCCGAAGAAGAAGGGGTCGTTCGACACGTAGCTCGACCGCCACGTATAGCGCAGCCGCGCGTTGAGCCCGTATTTGTCGTAGAACAATGTCGTATTGTACGAATATTTCGACAGGTTCGCGAGGGTGATCAGATCCTGCGAACCGGGGTGGCCGAGCTGGGTGAAGACGGTGCGCGGTCCGTCGGCGGCGCGATATTCGTGCGCCGAGCCGCCGGTCTTCTGATAGGTGAAATTGCCGATGAAGCCGAAGCCCGAGGCGAAGCCGAGCACGTCCTCCCACGCCGACAGATCGTGCTGGAAGGCGATTTCGATGCCGGTCTGCGTCGTGGTGCCGGGGACGTTGAAGGTCGAGCTGCGCGGGACGCAGATGCCGACGCCCTGGATGGGATTGTTGATGTTGCGGTTGGCGATCGGGTTGTAGATGCCGCCGCCGGGGCAGGCGGGGTCGATCGAGATGTGGAGATTGCCGTCGGCGTCGAGATTGGGGGCGGGGTCCTCCTGGCGCTGCGCGAACAAATTGGTGCGGCTCTTGTGGAAGACGCCGATGCTGATCAGGCTCGACGGCGCGAAATAATATTCGCCCGACAGGTCGAACGACCACACCGCTTCGGGAACGAGGTCGGGGTTGCCGACTGCGACGGGGGTGTTGGCGCCGGTGCCGAAGGAATAGGAGGTCGACAGCGTGTCGAAGTTCGGACGGCGGATGTCGCGCGAGATGCCGGCGCGGACAAGGAACTTGTCGGCGGGCTCGAGGACGAGGCTGAGCCGCGGCAGCAGGAAATTATAGTTGCTCTTCGCGATGATCTGGCCCGTGACCTGCCCGTTGGCGATATTGTTGCCGACCGAGGAGAGGTTGGTCCGGAGCCAGCGGACGCCGATATTGCCGCGCAGCGGCATGCCCGCGATATCGCCCTCCATATTGGCCTGGAAATAGGCGGCGTTCGTCGTTTCCTTGATGCGGAAGAAGCCGGCGAAGGATTCGGTCGGCGTCTCGAGCGAGGCGACCGGCGGGCCCTGGGTGGCGGCGGCGTTGCTTGCGGCGATCGCGGAATTGAGCGCGTCGAGCACGCTCGCCGGGTCGCGGAACGCCAGCCCGCCGTCGATGAGGAGGAAATCGCCGAAATAGAGGTCGCGCCCGTCGGCGGCGTTGAAATTGCTCGGCCCCGGTATCAGAATGTCGGAAAACAGGTCGCCCGACGGCCGGTTCCACGCGCTGATGGTGTTGGTCAGGCTGACGTTCCGCGAAAATTCGTTATTCTCGGCCGAAGTCCGGTTCCAGCGATAGCCGACGTCGATCGAGGTCACGAACGGGTTGAGGTCGCTCGTGTCATAGTGGAGGTCGAGCCGCGCCGCCCGTTCCTGATTGTCGGTGGTGTTGGCGCCCTGCGCCACCTGCTGCAGCTGGTAATTGGCGGGGTCGAGCAATTGCTCGGTCGTCGGAGCAAAGGGGCTCGACTGGTCGATGCCGAACTGCAGCGTGCCGTTCCGAAGGTCGAACGCCAGCGGCACGCCATTGTCGATGCTCCGCCCGATCGCTGGCTGCGGCCCGTTCGGGTTGATGAAATCGAGCGTGGTCGAGAAGTTCGGGAATTTGGATTTCGAGGTCGACAGCGACACCTCCGCGCGCACGGTCAGCTTGTCGGTCGCATCCCACTGGGTGCCGAAATCGAACACCCGGCTCTTGGTCACGCGCGCGCCGGTGTCGCTCGACGTCCGCATATTGGGGTCGATCACGGTGCCGGTCGAGCCGCCGATCCCGATCGTGCCCGCGACCGTCGCCTGAACCTCGCCGAGGTCGATCGGGCCGTCGGGCCCGTCGAGCGTCCCGAAATCGACCGTCTCGAAGGCGGTGTTGTCGGTGGCGTCGACGACCGACGGGGTCGCGGTGCCCGATATCTGCACCCGGTGGCTTTGCTGCCCGCGGGTCTGGTTGTTGAGTGTCGCGTCGAAATAGAGCTTCAGATTGTCGCTCGGCTTCCATTCGAGCGCGGCGGTGCCGTTGTAGGTTTCATATTCGTAATTCTCGAGCCCCTGCTGAAAGAACTGGATGCGCAGGAAGGGAAAGGCCTCGGCGCTGGGCCCCGAGCCGGGGAGGACCACGGCGTCGCGGTCGACGCGCGGCTTGAAGGCGGCGACGTCCTGCCGGGCGTAGCTGCCGCTCAGCACGATGCCGATCTCGCCGATGCCGGTGTCCCAATTGTTGCCGATGGTGGCGGACAGCCGCGGCAGGGTCGATTTCGCGAGGTCGCTGTTCTCCATCTGCGCCCGCGCCGCGATCAGCGGTCCCTGCAGGTCGAGCGGGCGGATCGTCCGGAGATTGATCGTGCCGCCGACCGATCCCTCGATCGTCTGCGCGGTCGGCACCTTGACCACCTCGACCGAGGCGATCAGCGAGGCCGGCAGGTCCTCGAAGCTGATCCCCGAGCGCCCCGCGCCCGACCCCACGGTCGACACGCCGTTGATCTCGACCCGGTTGGCGTCGGTGCCGCGGATCTGCACGGCGTTGCCGACACCGGCCTGGCGGGTGATCTGGACCCCGGTGACGTTTTCGAGGACTTCGGCCAGATTCTGGTCGGGCAGCTTGCCGATATCCTCGGCCTGGATCACCTCGACCAGATTGTTCGCGTCGCGCTTTTCGACCAGCGCATTCTGCAGCGAACTGCGGATCCCGGTGACGACAATCGCGTCGCCGTCGCCTTCTCCAGCCGGGGTTTCCTGCGCCTGCAGGGGCGCGGCGATCAGGACCGCGGCGGTGCTCGCGAGCAACATGGCGAGCGAACGCCCGCGCGAACGTGCTCCGGTTTCGGTTGTCCCCACCCGTGTCATCGACTCTCTCCCTGTCCATTTTGGTTATGGGACGGGACGCTGGATTGGTCTGCATTAAATGTCAACCAATGATGCAGACCAAGAAATATTATAACACGTAAATATTGGTATGACACTATGTCCTACCAATTTAAGGGGGAGAGGGGTTGCAAGGGGATGGGCGGGACCGATCGCGGGTCAAACCCGCACGGCTGAACGGGTCGGAGACGGGGCGAGCGCGCCGGTCAGAAATCGGGCAGCGCCTGCCGCGCGAAGCCCCAGCCCTTGAGCTCGGCGCCCGCGGCGCGGTCGAGCAGGTCCTGGGCGTCGGCGATGCTCCAGCGGCGCGGGCTTTCGACATCGGCGAGCGCGTCCCAGCCGATCGGTGCGGCGACGGGCGCGCCCTCGCGTGCACGCGCCGACCAGGGCATGATCGCGGTGCTGCCGCGCTGGTTGCGCAGCCAGTCGATGAAGATCTTGCCCTTGCGCTTCGCCTTGCTCATCGTCGCGACATAGCGGTCGGGTTCGGCGAGGCTCAATGCTTCGGCGAAGCGTTTCGAGAAATCCTTGTGCGCGTCCCAGCTGTGCCCCGGATCGAGCGGCACGACGACATGCACCCCCTTGCCGCCCGAGAGCATCGCGAAGCTGACCAGCCCGATGTCGGCGAGCTGGCGGCGCAGGTCGGCGGCCGCCTTCTTCACATCGGCGAAATCGAGCCCTTCGTCGGGGTCGAGGTCGAACACCATGCGGTCGGGCTTTTCCAGCGCATCGACATGGCTGTCCCAGCCGTGAAACTCGATCGTCCCCATCTGGACGCAGGCGAGGATGCCGTCCGCGTCCTCGACATAGAGATAATCCTCGTGCCCCCCGTCCTTTTCGCGGATCGGGACATGATGGACATGGTCGCCGAAGCTGCCCGAATCATGCTTCTGGAAAAAGCATTTCTTCGCGCGTCCCTGCGGGCAGCGGACGAGGCTGACCGGGCGGCGCGCCATGTGCGCGAGCATGATGGGCGCGACCGCGGCATAATAGTCGGCGAGATCGCCCTTGGTCGCCTTCGCCTCGGGGAAGATCACGCGGTCGCGGCTGGTGATGACGACATCGCTATCGGGTGCGGGGGCGGGTTGCCGCGTTTCGGGGGTCACGTCGCTTGCCTCCTTGTCGCTGCGCAGGCCGAGGAAGCTCGCGTGGCGCACCGATCCGCTCGCCGTATATTCGGCGAAGGCGATTTCGGCGACGAGTTCGGGCTTCAGCCAGCGGACCTTGCGCGCGGTGGCCTTGTCGACGGCGAGCGGCGCGGTCTTGCGTTCGCGGCTCGCGAACCTGTTCGCGAGGTCGGCCATGGTCGCGGCGTCGAAGCCGGTGCCGACATGGCCCTTGTAGACGAGCTCGCCGCCCTCGCGCTGCGCGAGGAGCAGCGAGGAAAAGGGGCGCGCCTTCGCCGACGAGGGCTTCCAGCCGACAAGGATGAATTCCTGCCGCCGGGTGCATTTGACCTTGACCCAGTTCTTCGTGCGGCGGCCGGCATAAGCGGCGTCGGCGCGCTTCGAGATGATGCCTTCCTGCCCCGCGCGGCACATCGCGCCATAGAGCGTCTCGCCGGCGCCGATGACATGATCGGCGACCGCGATGGGGGTTCTGGCATCGCGGAGCAGCGCCTCGAGCCGCTCCTTGCGTTCGAGATTGCCGAGCTTCGCGAGCGACTTTCCGCCCTCTTCTAGGAGGTCGAAGGCGAAGAAGAGGAGTTCGGTGCCTTCGTCCTGCGCGCCGTGGCCGCGCTTGAGCACCGCCTGCAGCGACGAGAAATCGGGGTTGCCGTCCGTGCCATGGGCGACGATCTCGCCGTCGATCAGGCAGGGCGGCAGGTCGAGCGCCGCGACATGCTTGACGAGCGGGGCGAACTTGTCGGTCCAGTCGAGGCCGTTCCGGGTATAGACACGCACCTCGCTTCCCGCCGCGGCGATCTCGGCGCGGTAGCCGTCATATTTGATCTCGTGGAACCAGCCATTGCCCGCCGGCACCGCGTCAACGAGCGTCGCGAGCTGGAGCGGGCGGAAGTCGGGGGGCTTTCCCTTCGCCTTCGGCTTTGCGACCTTTTTGTTATGCGCGGCGGCGGCCTGCATCTTCTTCGCGAACGCCGCGCCCTTCGCCCCTTTCAGCGATTGCTCGCCGCCCGCGTCGCCCGCGATCTCGGCCATGGTGCGGCCGGTCAGCACGCTGGTGAGGCGGCGGCCGGTCAGTTCGTCGCTGCCGCCGGCCTCGGCGTCGTTCACCTTGCGCAGCAGCCAGTTCTCGCGCTTCTCGCCCGGCCGCGGCTTCATGCGGACGAGCAGCCATTCGCCCTTCATCCGTGTCCCGTCGAGGATGAAGTGAAGATGGCCCTTTTCGATGTCCTTCGCGCTCTTGCCTTCGACCGGCGCCCAGCTGCCGCGATCCCACAGCATCACCGTGCCGCCGCCATATTCGCCCTTGGGAATCACCCCCTCGAACTCGGCATAGGCCATCGGATGGTCTTCGGTGCGCACGGCGAGGCGCTTGTCGGCGGGATCGGCGCTCGGGCCCCTGGTCACCGCCCAGCTCTTGAGCACGCCGTCCGCTTCGAGCCGGAAGTCGTAGTGGAGCCGCGTCGCGTCGTGCTTCTGGACGATGAAACGGTGGCCTTCGCCCTCGGCGACCTTGCCCGCGGGCTCGGGGGTCAGCGCGAAGTCGCGCTTGGCGTTATATCGGGCGAGGGGGTCGGTGCGGGCCATGTCATGCCCGCTTGCGCGCCGGCGCCTTCTTTGCCGGCGCTTTCCTGCGGGCTTCGGCGGGCGGTTTCTTCCTCCCCTCGACCGAGGCCTTGAGGGCCGCCATCAGGTCGATGACGTTCGACCCGCGATCGATGCCCGCGGGTTCCTCGACATCCTCCAGCACCTTCTTGCCCTTCGCCTTCGCCTTCTTGGCGATCACGCGCTTCAGCGCGTCGACATAGTGGTTGTGATAGTCCGACGCGTCGAACTTGCCGCTTTTCTTGTCGATCAGCGTTTCGGCGAGGTCGAGGAGGTCGGGGTCGGGCTTCGCATTGCCGACGTCGCGGAAATAATTGGCGGCCTTGTTCACCTCGTCGGCGTAGCGCAGCACTTCGAGCACGAGGCCCTTGCCGCAGGGACGCAGTCCCACGAGCTGTTCCTGCCCGCGCACCGAAAGCTGGCCGAGCCCGATCTTCTTCGAGCGCCGCAGCGCCTCGCGCAGCACGATATAGGCCTCTTCGGCGAGTTCGTCGGCGGGGACGACATAATAGGGCTTGGCATAATAGAGGATGTCGATGTCGCCCGCGTCGACGAACTGGACGAGTTCGAGCGTCCGCTTGCTCTCGAGCCTGACCGCCTCGATCTCCTCGTCCTCGAGCAGGACGTATTGGCCCTTCGATGTCTCATAGCCCTTGATGATGTCGTCGGTGTCGATCGCGCCGATGCCCGGCACGATCTTTTCATAGCGGATCGGCTTGCCGCTCGGCTCATGGATCTGGCGGAAGCTGATGCTCGCGCCCGATCTGGTCGCGGGATAGATTTCGACGGGGATCGACACCAGCGCGAGCCGGATTTGCCCCTTCCAATAGGCGCGGGCGGCCATCGAGAGTCCTTTCGCTACTCCCCCACCAAATGATCGGCAGGGCCCGCGGGTTCCGCGGCGCGCGCCCGCGCGGGTTTTACCCTCTTTTCATGCTCGCCGATTAAAGCGAAGATGGGGCCGTTCGCATCGAGGGAAACCTATGCCCTTCGTCCACGAAATGCGCCGCCTGCGCGCCGAGCATGCCGAACTGGCGCGGCTGTCGCGCCAGCTGGCGGATTTGCTCGAGGCGCCCGCCGCTCCGCCATCGACCGAGATCGAGCCGATTCGCGCGCAGCTCCGCGACACGCTGACGCGTCATCTGAAATGCGAGGATTGGGCGCTCTATCCGCGTTTGCGGGCGGCCGGCGAGACCGACGCGGCGCGGCTCGCGCGCGACTTCGCCGATGCGATGGGTCATGTCGCCGACGATTATGACGCCTATGACCGGCGCTGGCCGCCCGCGCGCGTCGCGGCCGAATGGCCGGCATTCCGGGCCGAAAGCCGGGCGATGCTGGCCGCCCTCGACGAGCGGATGGAGCGCGAGAACC
Source organism: Sphingopyxis sp. NJF-3 (assembly GCF_053514865.1). NCBI lineage: Bacteria > Pseudomonadati > Pseudomonadota > Alphaproteobacteria > Sphingomonadales > Sphingopyxidaceae > Sphingopyxis > Sphingopyxis sp. NJF-3. Next base: position 3,051,957 of record NZ_CM130726.1, on the reverse strand, counting down.
GCGAGCTTTATCCGCTCGTCGACCGGCTGGCTGAGCAGGGTCTTCAGACATCGAAATGAAAGGCGGGTTTGCGCGCGGGCTCCTGCCGCGGTGCGCAGCACCCCTTGATTTGCGCGTCCCGCTCGCCTAGCCGCGCCGCAGAAGCTGGAGATTTTCAAATGACCGACACCCCGCCCGATCACCTGTCGACCAACCCGCGGTCGCCCCATTTCGACATGGAGGTGCTCCAGCGCGGCATCGGCATCCGCTTTAAGGGCAAGGAACGCACCGACGTCGAGGAATATTCGATCTCGGAAGGCTGGATCCGCGTCGCCGCGGGCAAGTCGAAGGACCGCTTCGGCCAGCCGATGACGATCAAGCTGTCGGGCGAGGTCGAAGCCTGGTTCGAGGATGCGGCCGCAGATAGCGGCGACGAAGAATGATTGCTTCCCCTCCCGCCTGCGGGAGGGGCCGGGGGTGGGCCAGCAGCGGTGCGGTCAGCCCACCCCGCTGCGGCTAGCGAACAAGTGCGCAAGCCTCGCTGCCCCTCCCGCCTGCGGGAAGGGAAATCAGCTTCAATCGTGGCTCAGTTGCCCAGCGACGCAGCGACCAGTTCAAGGCCGTTGCCCGGCTTCCAGTCGTTCTTTGCCCACACCGGCGCGTCGAAGCCGCTGCGCGGATTATCGCCCGCGCCGGCGTTCGGATAGATGAAACCCTGCACCGGATTGGCGCGCAGGCCGAGGTCGCCGATCGGTGCATACCAGACGCGCACGAGGCTCCAGTCGCCGGCGTCGCTGACGTCGATGACGCGGACGTTGCGCTCGATCTGGCCGCGGCGGCCGTTGATCGGCGACCAGTTGGCGTGGCTGATCAGGATTTCGCGGTCGCTGACGACCTTCTCGACCACCGCGACATGGCCGAGCGGCATGCTGCGCGTGCCGGCGAACGCCATGACCGCGCCCTTGCGGGGTTCCTGGCCGCGGTCGTAGTCGCCCGCCGCCTGCGCCCACCAAGTCTTCGCATTGCCGTGAATTTCGACGCCCGATTCGCTGCGGGCGAAAGGAACGCATTGAAGATAGTCGCGCGCAGCGGCCGGGGCGCTGGTGATCAGGCCGGCGAGCAGCATCAGGGATGCGACGGCGGCACCGAAAAAGCGGCGAACAGGCATGAGATGCGACCCCCCATTGGCTTGTCTTCAAGCGTGGAGGCTGTGTGCGCGAAGCCGGCGAAGGCCACCAGCATCGCGCGACGAAATGCGGGATCGCTGCGGTGGGCTGCGGAACCTTTTGGTAAGGTTTGCAATTCGTCGCGCGGGTCCGTCGGTTCGTCGCTGCAGGGCGGTTTTCAGGCCGCGGCGCTGGGCAGCGATTCGGGCGCGCGGAACAGCGTGAGGACGTCGCTCGCGGGCATCGGGCGGCCGTAATAATAGCCCTGGATGTTGCTGCAGCCGAGCCCCCGGATCGTCTCGACCTCGCGTTCGGTTTCGGCGCCCTCGGCGGTGGTCGCCATGCCGAGACTGTCGGCGAGCGCGACGACGGCGCGGATGATCGCGATCGATTCGGTGTGCCCCTTGGCCGCGCCCACCACGAAGGTCCGGTCGACCTTGATCGTCGAGAACTGCGTTTTCCTCAGATAGCCGAGCGACGAATAGCCGGTGCCGAAATCGTCGAGGCTGAGGCGGATGCCGAGCGCGATGAGCTGGTCGAGCAACTGTGCCGCGCCGCCGCCGTCGCGCAGGAACACGCTTTCGGTCACCTCGATCTCCAGCCTCTGGGGCGGAAGCCCGCTCTGTGCGAGCGCCGAGACGACGAGCGAGGCGAAATTGGGGTCGGTGAGCTGTTCGGCCGAGACGTTGATCGCGACCTTGAGGTTCGATGGCCAGCGCATCGCCTCGGCGCAGGCGTTGCGCAGCACCCATTCGCCGATCGGCGCGATCAGCCGGCTGTCCTCTGCAAGCGGGATGAAGCGGCCCGGCGAGACGTTGCCGAGCTTCTGGCTGTTCCAGCGGATCAGCGCCTCGAAGCCGTTGAGCGTGCCGTCGTCGGCGGTGACGACGGGCTGATAGTAGAGCTCGAACTCGCGGCGTTCGAGCGCGCCGCGCAGTTCCTGTTCCATCACGCGCCGCTCCTCGGCCTGCGCGTGGAGCGAGGCCACGTAAGGCGCGACGACATTGCCGCCCTTGTCCTTCGACTTGTAGAGCGCGAGGTCGGCGTTGCGGGTCAGCGTTTCGACCGTCGCGCCGTCCTGCGGCCCCATCGCATAGCCGATGCTGGCGCCAACGAAGAGCTGGTGGTTGTCGACGACATAGGGGCGGCTCAGGGCCGCGATTATCCGGTGCGCGATCGTCTCGGCCTCGGCCGCCGAGGCGACGTCGTGGAGCACCACCGCGAACTCGTCGCCGCCGAGCCGGCCGCAGGTCATCCCGCCGCTCATCAGGCTCTTGAGCCGCGTCGCGACCTGCGCGAGCAACTGGTCGCCCACGGGATGGCCGAGCGTGTCGTTGACCGCCTTGAAGCGGTCGAGGTCGAGCATCATCAGCGCGCAGCGCGCCTTGGCGCCCTGCGCATGCGCGAGCGCGCGGCCGAGGTCCTCGTGCAGGCTCAGGCGATTGGGGAGGCCGGTGAGATTGTCGAAACGCGCCATGCGGGCGATCTGTTCGGCCGAAGCGCGCTGTTCGGTGACGTCCGACCCGACCCCGCGAAAGCCGAGGAACTTGCCCTGATCGTCGAGCCGCGGCGAGGCCGAGAGCTCCCACCAGCGCGGCTTGCCGCCGATCGTGACGGGAACGATCAGGGTCGAGAAGCTCTCGCGCCGCTTCATGCGCTCGGCCATGTCGTGCAGGCTCTTGGGGAAATCGCCGGTTTCCCAGGCATCGCCCGCAAGCGCCTGGAGCAGCGGCGCGCCTTCGAGCGCATCCGGCGTGGCGCCGAGCGCGAAGGCGAGGCGCGGCGAGACATGGACGAGGCGGCGGCTGTTGTCGGTCTGCCACAACCAGTCGGCCGAGGTCTCCTCGAACTCGCGCAGCAGCAGGCTGACCGTCTCGGTCTTTTCGTGCAACGTCTCCTCGGCGCGGCGGAAACGGACGTGGTTCTGCGCGAAGCGGATGCAGAAGCCGCAGAGGAGCAGCCCGGCGACGAGCGCGATCGCCGCGAGTTGCGGCGCGCCGGCGAAGAGGAGCCCGGCGGCCGCCGACAGGCTGACCGGCACGATGAACAGCGCGCAGGCGAGCGGAAGGCTGTGCGCGACCATCGCGAGGGTGAGCATCATCAGGAGCGCGATCGGCCAGAGCGACAACACATGCTCGAGTGTCGGCGGCAGGCCCTCGAACCAGAAAGGAACCGACCACAGCATCGCCGAATAAAAGGCGTGGCGGTGGCACAGCCGGAAGATCGAGGCGCTCGAAAGCGTCGGGTCGCCGAGTGGCAGAACAGCGAAGGAGCGGTAGGACCAGAGGCTGAACAGCAGCGCGGTGGTCAGCCAGCCGCCCGCGATCTCCCACGGCAGGCGGGTGACGAGGGTGAAGGCGGCGACGAGTGCCATGCCGATGCCCATCCACAGCCGCAGCGCCCCCTTGCCGCGAAGCGGCGCGAGCTGAAGCTGGCGGAGGTCGCCGATATCCTCGCGCCGCGACCCCAGCCCCATCAGGGTGCGCGCGGAAACGTCGTCGGCCGGTCTATGGTCGGTCAGCAGGCTTGTCACGAAGCCCGTCATAACGGCGCAGGGTTACCCGATGGTAACCGTGCCCGGCGCTGCCGGGGTGCGAGATTGTGCCGCGACGGGACGCAAATGGGGGACGGGAAATCGTGCGCCGCTTGGGAGGTCGAAGCCGATCCCCTATACCTCGTCACCCTGAACTTGTTTCTGGGTCCATGGTCTGCCCGCGAACGAGACGCGGCGCAGAAGGAGAGACCGGGCCATGGATGCTGAAACAAGTTCAGCATGACGAAGGAAGAGGTCGTGGCTCCGAGCCGCTACGCCGCCATCGCGAAGGGCTGGATTTCGCCCGCCAGATACTGCGCGCGCGCTTTCGAGCGGCTCAATTTGCCTGAGCTGGTGCGCGGCAGGGTGCGCGGCGGGATCAGCTCGACCAGGCAGTTCATGCCGGTGATCGCGCGGACGCGGTCGCGGATCGTCTCGCGCAGCGCGATGCGTTCGGCCTCGTCGCTGGTGCGGCACTGGACGAGCACCGCGGGGGTCTCCTCGCCGCCGGGCGCGGTGATCGCGAAGGCGGCGATGTCGCCCGACTTGAAGCCGGGAAGCTGCTCGACCGCCCATTCGATATCCTGCGGCCAGTGGTTCTTGCCGTTGATGATGATCATGTCCTTGGCGCGGCCGACGACATAGATGTAGCCGTCCGACAGATAACCCATGTCGCCGGTGTCGAGCCAGCCGTCGGCCATGCAGGCGGCGGTCGCCTCGGGATCGCGGTAATAGCCGGTCATCAGCGACGGGCCGGTGCACCAGACCTTGCCGACCGTCTGGTCGGGGAGGATGTTGCCGGCCTCGTCGCGCACCTCGATCGTCATGTCCTTGACGGCCTTGCCGCAGTTGACGATCGCGCGGTAGCGCGTCGGCCGGCCGGCGTCGCCGGCGCCGCCCGACAATTCGGTTTCCTCGACCAGTTCGACGACGATCCCTTCGCCCGGCGGCATGATGCTGACCGCGAGCGTCGCTTCGGCGAGGCCGTAGCTCGGCAGGAAGGCGCTCGCCTTGAAGCCCGCTTCGCCAAAGGCATCCACGAAGCTCTGCATCACGTCGGGGCGGATCATGTCGGCGCCGTTGCCCGCGACGCGCCAGCGCGACAGGTCGAAACGCTCGGCGACATTGGTCTGGCTGGAGATGCGGCGCGCGCAGATGTCATAGCCGAAGGTCGGCGAATAGCTGAGGGTCGTGCCCTGATTGCGGCTGATCAGGTCGAGCCAAGCGAGCGGGCGGCGGGCGAAATCCTCGGTCTTGAGATAGTCGACCGACACCTGATTCGCGACCGGCGACAGGAAGCAGCCGACGAGGCCCATGTCGTGATACCAGGGCAGCCACGACACGCAGCGGTCGCTGTCCTGGAGGTGCATGCCGTGCGAATGCGCCGACAGATTGTTGAGCAGCGCGCCGTGGGTGACCGCGACGCCGTGCGGGAAACGCGTCGAGCCGCTGCTGTACTGGAGATAGCAGGTTTCGTCGGTCTTCTGCTCGGGAAGCTCGGTGACGGGGGCGGCGCGCTTTTCGAACTCGCTCCAGTCGACGGGGGCGACAGCCTTCGCCTCGGCCGCCTCGGTCGCCATCGCCGCGATCTCGGGCGGGAAGAACAGCATCACGGGGTCGCAGCTGGTGAGCTGGACGATGAGCTGGCCGACATAGGATTCGCGGCCGCCGAAGCTGGTCGGGAGCGGCAGCGGGACCGGCCAGGCGCCCGCGTAGATGGTGCCGAAGAAGAGCGCGGCGAATTCGGGGCCGGTCTCCGCGATCAGCGCGATGCGGTCGCCGGGCTTCACGCCTGCGGCGACGAGCCGGTAGGCGGCGCGCTTCGCATCCTCCTTGAGCTCGCGATAGCTGTAGGCGCGCACCAGCTTGCCGCGCGGATCGTGAAAATTGAGCCCGCGCGTCCCCGCGGCGGCATAATCGAGCGCTTCGCCGACGGTGGCGAAGTCCGAAAAGCGGCGCGGCTGCGCGCATTCGGTGGGCGTGGGGACGAGTTCGTCCGGTGCGACGTTGTTTTTTTCGGTCATAGGGGGTGCAAAGTCCCGGGAAGCGGGGTGCGCGGCAACAAGCATGTCATCTTTCGGATCCATGATGGCGCTCGGCGATCCCTTGCAAGTGGAACAAATCGGCCCTTTTCGGACCTTGATGGCCCGATATGGCGGCGCTGGTCGTTCTCAATCGGGCCCGACTGTGGCATAAACATGGCATATGCCCAATCGCCGCGCTCCATCCGACCGCCGGAAAAAGTCGTTGGACGCCGCACGGCTCGACGAGCTGGCGCTCGCCTATGTCGCGCGATTCGCGACGAGCAGGGCCAAGCTGGCACGCTATCTCGCTCGAAAGATACGCGAATCCGACTGGACGGACGAAGCGGACGCCATGACGTCATGCGAAGCGGTCGTCGCGAAAATGGAGCGGCTCGGCTTCGTCGACGACCGGCAATATGCGGCGATGCGCGGCGCGGCGATGACGCGGCGCGGGCTCGGCGCGCGGCGGGTGAAGGCGCAGCTCTGGGTCGACGGCATCGGCGAGGCCGACGCGGGCGAGGCGATCGAAAGCGCCGAGGCGGCGGCGTTCGCCGCGGCGATCGGCTTTGCACGGCGGCGGCGGGTCGGCCCCTATGCGAGCGGGCCGACCGCCGACCCCGCACTGCGCGAGCGCCAGGTCGCGGCCTTCGCGCGCGCGGGCCACGCGCCCGGCCTCGCGCGCCGCATCCTCGCGATCGCGCCGGGTGACGAAGCGGCGCTGGCGGCGCTGGACGAGGGCGCGGCGCTCGACTAGGAAAAGCCCCCGTTCTGGCGAAAGGAAGTGCCGATGCGCGTGATCTTGACCGCTCTTGCTCTGACGATGGCGATGCCGATGTCCGCCTGCGCCAGGGACAGCGACGCCCAATCGGAAAGCGCGGCGACGATCCCGCTGACGATCCGGGAAGGCGGCAAGACGCACAAGTTCAACGTCGAGGTCGCCCGCACCAGCGAGGAGCAGGCCCGCGGGCTGATGTTCCGCACCAGCCTGCCCGCCGACGGCGGCATGATCTTCCCCTTTCCCAAGCCGCGGATCGCGAGCTTCTGGATGAAGAACACGCTGATCCCGCTCGACATGATCTTCATCCGCGCCGACGGCAGCATCGACCGGATCGCCGAGAACACGATTCCCGAATCCCTCGATCCGGTGGTCAGCGGCGGCGACGTCGCGGCGGTGCTCGAACTCGCGGGCGGCACCGCGGCGAAGCTCGGCCTCGACGAGGATGCGACGGTGAGCTGGAAGGATCGTTGAGGCGGGCGCATAAACGTCCGAGCCGCGCCCTTTCGCGCTTGCGAAGCGCACGGCCTTACCTGTAAACGCCGCAGCCATGAGCATCCTGGGCAAGATTTTCACCTGGTGGGACGGCGCGACCGTCGGCACGTTGTTGAACAGCTGGCGCACCGGCACGCAGGTCGGCGAGGACGGCCTCGGCAACCGCTATTTCCGTTCGCGCGACGGCAAGCGGCGCTGGGTCCTCTACAAGGGGTCGAACGATGCGAGCCGGGTGCCGCCCGAATGGCACGGCTGGCTGCACGGCACCTTCGACGAACTGCCCGCCGAGGTGCTGCCTGCGCCGCGCGCGTGGGAAAAGGATCCGACCGCGAACCTGACCGGCAGCCTCGGCGCCTATCGCCCCGCGGGCGCGCTCGAACGCGGCGGCCGCCGTGCCGCCGCGACCGGCGATTACGAGGCCTGGCGGCCCGGCGCCGAGTGAGCCTCGTCATGCCGCGTCCGCTTGCTTCCGCGCTCGTCCTGCTGCTGGCGGTTCCGGCGCTGGTGGGATGCGACCGCGCGGCGGACAAGACGGGCGGAAACGCCAAGACGCCCGAGGTCGTGCGCTCCGAAACCGTGCCGCAGGAAGTCGGCGGCATCGAAGGCGCGACCCCGATGGGCGAGCGCGTCGCGGTGCTCGGCCTGCTCAACAAGCGCAACGGGCTGGTCCGCGACCTTGAGATGAAGCCCGGCGAATCGGTGCGCGTCGGCCGCGCGATCGTGCGCCTGCGCGCCTGCGAGCAGACCGCGCCGTGGGAAGATCCGCCCGAGACCGGCGCCTTCGTGCAACTGACGGTGCAGGATCAGCGCGACGACAAATGGTATCGTGTCTTTTCGGGCTGGATCTTCAAGGAACGGCCCGAGCGCAACATCATCCAGCACCCGATCTTCGACGTCTATGTCAAAAGCTGCGCGATGACATATCCGGGCGGTGAACCCGTCGCGCGGTCGGTGCCCAAGGCCGCATCGGGTGCGGCGCCCAAGGCGTCGAGTGCCCCCCAGTCGCCGGCGACGAACGGTGGCGAAGGCAGTGCGGCGCCGCCGGCCGCGCCTGCTGCGCCCGCGCCAGCCGCTCCCTCGGCGCCCGACAGCACCGAATAAAGCCGCGCGAGATAGTCGGCCTGCGGGATTTCGATCGCGCCGAGGCTCGCGAGATGCGGGGTGATGAACTGGCAGTCGAGCAATCGCCAGCCGCCCGCGCGCAGCCGCGCGACGAGGTGCGCGAGCGCGACCTTCGACGCATCGCGCGCCCGGCTGACCATCGATTCGCCGAAGAAGGCGCGCCCGAGCGACACGCCGTAGAGCCCGCCCGCGAGCTCGCCGTCCAGCCAGCATTCGACGCTGTGCGCGTGGCCGAGGCGGAACAATCGCTCGTAACTCGCCTTGATCACCGGATTGATCCAGGTCGTCGGCCGGTCGGGGGCGGACTCGGCGCAGAGCGCGAGCATGTCCGGAAAGACGGTGTCGGTGGTGACGCGGAAGCGGTCGGCGACGATCGTTTTCCTGAGGCTGCGCGACAGGCGGAAGCCATCGAGCGGCAGGATCGCGCGCAGCCGCGGCTCGACCCAATGCACCGACGGGTCGTCGGCCCCGTCGGCCATCGGGAACAGCCCCTGCGCATAGGCGCTGAGCAGCAGCGCGGGGTCGATGGTGCCAATGTGACGGGTCACAATCCGCCCTTCGCGCGACCGAGGCGTCAAAATGGCGAAGAGATCGGACGGAAATGCCCGCCGGGAACAGTGGTTCTGTTTTCAAGGGCATTTTCGTTCGAGATCGAAGCCATTTTGACGTCCCTCCGGGATTTGACCGATTTTGCCCATGGCCGCGTCAGCGAGCCTTGGAATATTCTTATATGCCTGCGCCTCACTTCCTCGCCCTGAACAAAATCGCTTCAAACCTCGGTCGCGTGAAGGGCGGATTGTGACCCGGGGTCAGGGCGCGGGCTTCACGAATTTCAGCGTCATGCGGTCCGATTCGCCGATCGCCAGATATTTTTCGCGCCCCTCGTCCTTCTGGCTCAGCGTCGGGGGCAGCGTCCAGACGCCGCCCGGATAATCGTGCGTGTCCTTCGGGTTGGCGTTGACGTCGCTTTCGCCCGCGAGCTTGAAGCCCGCGGCCTCGGCGAAGCCGACGACCGACGAGCGCTTCATATAGCCGCTCTTTTCCTCGAGCGCTGAATCCATCGCCTCGGGCAGGCGGTGGTCGACGACGCCAAGAGTGCCGCCGGGCTTGAGCATCGCATAGATCTGCCGGAACGCCTCGGCGGTATTGTCGCTGCCGTCGAAGCGCCAGTTGTGGACGTTGCGGAAGGTCAACACGACGTCGGCGCTGCCGTCGGGCACCTTCGTGCCGTCCTTGTTCGGGAATTCGGCGAGCTTGACCGCGCCATAGACGTCGGGCTTGCCCGCCTGCCACGCTTCGATCGTCTTGAGCCGGCCCGCGGGCGCCGCGGCGTAGAGGGTGCCGCCGCCGGCCCTGGTCAGCGGGGCGAGAATTTCGGTGTACCAGCCGCCGCCGGGCCACAGCTCGACGATCGTGTCGCCGGGCTTCACGCCGAAGAAGGCGAGCGTTTCGGCGGGGTGGCGATAGCGGTCGCGCGCGGTGTTGGCGGGGGTGCGGCTCGGCGCGGCGACGGCGGCGTCGATCGCGCCCTTGTCGGTGCTTTCCTGCGCGGTGGCCTTGCCCGACGGGGCGCTGCATGCGGCGCAGGCGGCGATCAGAAGGGCACTTGCAACGGAAGGAAAATGACGCATATCGGCACCTCTCGGCTGGGGAGGACCGGTCGCGCCGGCCCGGGTGGGCGGCGGCCATAGTGCGAAGGGAGCCCGATCAATGCAAGTGTCCATGCTGTCGGTCAGCATCGGCGCCGCCGCGCTGTTCGGGGTCGCCGAGGTCGCCGACTGGCGCCGCCGCCACCGCCGCGACGTCGACAATGTCGGCTTCATGCCGTGGCGCGGAATCGCGCTCGCCTCGGTCGCGGTCGCGCTGCTGAGCGCGGCGGTGTGGCTGCATCAGGGCGGCTAGGCGCGGCGGCGCCTAGAGGCACGCCTCCAGAAACGGCTGGTCGAACCCGAATTGGCGGGCCTTTTCCAGCGTATAGGGGCGCAGGCCCATCGCGCGATATTCGCCGACGATCTTGCCGTCCTTGTCCTCGTCCAGATATTCGAACTTGAACAGTTCCTGGGTGACGATGACGTCGCCTTCCATGCCGATCACCTCGGTGACGTTGGTGACACGGCGCGAGCCGTCGCGCAGGCGCTTGATCTGGACGATCAGGTCGACCGAGTCGGCGATCTGCTTCGAGATCGCCTCCTTCGGGATCTTGATGTCGCCCATCAGCACCATATTCTCCATACGGCCGAGGCATTCGCGCGGGCTGTTCGAGTGGAGCGTGCACATCGACCCGTCGTGGCCGGTGTTCATCGCCGCTAGCAGGTCGAAGCATTCGGCGCCGCGGACCTCGCCCATGATGATGCGGTCGGGACGCATGCGGAGAGCGTTCTTGACGAGGTCACCCATGTGGATCGCGCCATTGCCCTCGAGGTTCGCGGGGCGCGTTTCGAGCGGCAGCCAGTGCGGCTGCTGCAGGCGGAGTTCGGCGGCGTCCTCGATCGTCAGCACGCGTTCGCCGGGGTCGATCATCTTGGAGAGGGCGTTGAGCATCGTCGTCTTGCCCGAGCCGGTGCCGCCCGAGATGACGATGTTGAAGCGGCTGGCGCCCGCGATCTTCAGCGCGGTGCACATCTTCTGACTCATCGCGCCCCATTGGCAAAGCATGTCGAGCGTGATCGGCTTGGCCGAGAATTTACGAATCGAGATCGCGGTGCCGCGCAGGCTCAGCGGCGGCACGATGACGTTGACGCGGCTGCCGTCCTTCAGGCGCGCGTCGGCGAGCGGCGTGGTCTGGTCGACGCGGCGGCCGACCAGGTTGCAGATGCGCTGCGCGATCTGAAAGAGATGCTGTTCGTCGCGGAACTGGATCGGTGCGATGACGAGCTGACCCTTGCGCTCGACATAGGTCTGGTAGGGGCCGTTGACCATGATGTCCGAAATGTCGGGGTCGGCGAGCAATTCCTCGAGCGGGCCAAAGCCGAGCAATTCGTCGACGAGCACCTTCTCGAGCGCGAACTGCTCGCGGCGGTTGAGCGTGATGCGCAGCTCGGCGAGCACTTCGAGGATGATCGGGCGGAATTCCTCGGTCAGCTCGTCCTTGCTCAGCGTCGCCGCGGCCTCGGGGTCGACGCGTTCGAGCAGGCGCGGCAGCACCTGTTCCTTGATCTTGTGCACCGACGCCTCGAAACCCTGGAGCTTCTCGGGCTCCATCGCCTCGGCGCTCGACCGCTGGTTCAGCCGGTCCATCGCCTCGAGCTCGGGAGTAAGGCCGCCCGGCGCGGGCTCGGGGATCGGCGCCGTATCGAGCGCGGGGAACTGGCCGCCGCCGGCGGCGCCCCCCTGCATCGGCTTGGCCACGCCAAAGGCGGGGCGGCCCGCGGTTCCCGGTCGGCGTCCGAATGCACTCATCGTTTCACCCTGCTTCGCTTCGGTCCTATTGCGGGAGTTGCCGCGGCTTTCGCTGGCGAACCCCCGTCGAGCAGGGTGAATAAGGGGGAAACTTTGATATTCTCCTAATGCCGCGGCGGGATGTTCCGCGCGGAGGAGGGGAATGACGATGCGAATCATGATCTTGGGGCTGGCGGCCCTGCTCGCGGCGTCGCCGCTCGCGGCCGCCGATTCGCCCGAACTGCCCGGCTGGATGGAGGGAGCGTGGGAGCAGACGGCCTCCGAAGGGCGCTGGGCCGACGAATATTGGACCCCGCCGCGCGGCGGCATCATGGTCGGCGCGGCGCGAATCGGGAAGGGCGACGCCCTCGGCGTGTTCGAGCATACGCGGATCGTGCGCAAGCCCGACGGAACGCTCGCCTTCGTCGCGCAGCCGTTCGGGGGGGCGGCGGCGGAATTCCCGATGGTCGCGGTGGGGGAGCGGATGATCGAGTTCGCCAACCCGGCGCATGATTATCCGCAGCGCATCCGCTATTGGCGTGAGGGGAACCGGCTGAAGGCGCGCATCTCGCTGATGGACGGCAGCAAGGCCGAGGATTGGGATTACGGCCGGATGGGCGGCGGGGGATAGGGGCGTCAGGCCACAATGAATGCGGGCCGAGAGAACGTCCGTTCATGACCGGTTGCTGCCATATCCGACGTGTACCCCGGCGAAAGCCGGGGCCCAGGGCTTCGTCGCGCATCCCTAGCTTTTTATCGCCCTGGACCCCGGCTTTCGCCGGGGCACACAATGGAATGGAAACGTCCGCTTCCCACCCCAAAGCCCGCATTCCCACCCGGCAGGACAGGCAAAGAAAAGGGCCCCGAAGGGCCCCTTTGATCCGGCGATAAGCCGTGCGCGCGTCAGCCCGCGATATGTTCGGCGAGGACGGTCAGGCCCGCCTCGTTCACTTCGGCGAAGCCGCCTTCGACCTCGATCGTCTCGGGCGCCGCGCCCGCGCTCGCGTAGATGGTCAGCGGGCCGTTGCGCAGCGTCGCCATGAAGGGCGCGTGGCCTTCGAGCACCGAGAAATCGCCCTCGCTGCCCGGCACGGTGACCATATAGACGTCGCTCGACCGCTCGAGGCGGGCGGGGGTGACGAGTTCGAACTTCAGGGCCATAGTTTCTGTTCCTATAGCCCCTCCCCTTCAGGGGAGGGGTTGGGGTGGGGCCGCCGGCATGGCGCTGCCGTTCTGGCCCACCCCGCTGCGACTAGCCGGCAAAGCCGGCAAGTCTCGCTGCCTCTCCCCTGAAGAGGGGAGAGGATAAGGGATTACGCCTCTTCGGCCAGCTTCGCGGCCTTGGCGACGACTTCGTCGATGCCGCCGACCATGTAGAAGGCGGCTTCGGGCAGATGGTCATATTCGCCGTCGACCACCGCCTTGAACGACTTCACCGTGTCCTCGATCGCGACGAACTTGCCGGGGATGCCGGTGAAGACTTCGGCGACGTGGAAGGGCTGCGACAGGAAGCGCTGGATCTTGCGCGCGCGGGCGACGACCAGCTTATCTTCTTCCGAAAGCTCGTCCATGCCGAGGATGGCGATGATGTCCTGCAGCGACTTGTACTTCTGCAGCGTTTCCTGAACGCGGCGGGCGGTCTCGTAATGCTCCTGTCCGACGGTCGCGGCGGTCAGCACGCGCGAAGTCGAGTCGAGCGGGTCGACCGCGGGATAGATGCCGAGTTCCGAGATCGCGCGGTTCAGCGTGGTCGTCGCGTCGAGGTGGGCGAAGGAGGTCGCCGGCGCCGGGTCGGTCAAGTCGTCCGCGGGGACGTAAATGGCCTGCACCGAGGTGATCGAGCCCTTGTTGGTCGAGGTGATGCGTTCCTGCAGCGCGCCCATGTCGGTCGACAGCGTCGGCTGGTAGCCCACCGCCGAGGGAATGCGGCCGAGCAGCGCCGACACTTCCGAACCCGCCTGCGTGAAGCGGAAGATGTTGTCGACGAAGAAGAGCACGTCCTGCCCTTCCTGGTCGCGGAAATATTCGGCCATGGTCAGGCCCGAGAGCGCGACGCGGGCGCGGGCGCCCGGGGGCTCGTTCATCTGGCCGAACACCAGCGCCACCTTCGACCCGTCGGGGGTCGGGTTGCCGTCCTTGTCCTTGGCGATGACGCCGGCGTCGAGGAATTCGTGATAGAGGTCGTTGCCTTCGCGGGTGCGTTCACCGACGCCCGCGAACACGCTGACGCCGCCGTGGCCCTTGGCGATGTTGTTGATCAGTTCCTGGATGAGCACGGTCTTGCCGACGCCGGCGCCGCCGAACAGGCCGATCTTGCCGCCCTTGGCATAGGGGGCGATGAGGTCGATGACCTTGATGCCGGTGACGAGGATCGCGGCTTCGGTCGACTGGTCGACGAATTCGGGAGCCTTGGCGTGGATCGGCGCCTTCATGTCGGTGCCGACCGGGCCGCGTTCGTCGATCGGGTCGCCGATGACGTTGAGGATGCGGCCGAGCGTCTGAGGGCCGACAGGGACCGAAATCTGCGCGCCGGTGTCGGTGACAGGCTGGCCGCGGGTCAGGCCGTCGGTCGCGTCCATCGCGATCGTGCGGACGGTGTTTTCGCCGAGGTGCTGCGCGACTTCGAGGACGAGGCGGTTGCCGTTGTTGTCGGTTTCGAGCGCGTTCAGAATCGCGGGCAGCGCGCCGGTGAACTGGACGTCGACGACGGCGCCGATGACCTGCGCGATACGGCCCGTGGCGGTGCCGGCGGGGGCCGCCTTCTTGGGAGCAGCGGCCTTCTTCGGCGCGGCAGCCTTGGGCGCGGCGGCCTTCTTGGCGGGAGCCTTCTTCTCGGGAGCGGTAGCCATTAGTTTCTTCCTTGCCTGGATAGCTTAGAGCGCTTCGGCGCCAGCGATGATTTCGATGAGTTCGGTGGTGATCGCCGCCTGACGCGTGCGGTTGTAGACGATGGTCAGCTTGTTGATCAGGTCGCCCGCGTTGCGCGTCGCATTGTCCATCGCGGTCATCGACGCGCCCTGTTCGGACGCGGCGTTTTCAAGGAGGCCCTTGAAGATCTGGATGGTGACGTTGCGCGGCAGGAGGTCGGCGAGGATCGCCTCCTCGTCGGGTTCATATTCAACCGAAGCCCCGGACCCCGATCCGGGGGCGGCGCCTTCGGGCGGCGGGACCGGGATCATCTGCTGCCCGGTCGCGATCTGGAGCAGCGCCGAACGGAACTTCGAATAGAAGAGGTGCGCGACGTCGAAGGCGCCGGCTTCGTAAAGCTCCATCACCTTCGCCGAGATTTCGTGCGCCTGTTCGAAGCCGATGTCGCGGATGCCGGTCGTCTCATACTGTTCGATGATCTGGCCGGGGAAGAGGCGCGCGATCACCGGGCGGCCCTTGCGGCCGACGAGGTAGAAGAGAACCTTCTTGCCCTCGGCCTGCAACTCGAGCGCCTTGTCGCGCGCCGCCTTGACGATGTTCGAGTTGAACGCGCCGGCAAGGCCGCGGTCGCTGTTGAGCACGACGAGCAGGTGCGTGTCGCTCTTGCCCGTGCCGGCCAGCAGCTTCGGCGCCGAATCCGACGCGCCGACCTTCGATGCGAGGCTGGCGACGACGCCTTCGAGGCGCTCGGCGTAAGGACGCGCGGCCTCGGCCGCGGCCTGCGCCTTGCGCAGTTTCGCCGCGGCGACCATCTTCTTGGCCTTGGTGATCTTCTGGGTCGATTTGACCGAGACGATCCGCCCTTTGAGTTCCTTAAGCGATGCCATTACGGCCCCTTTAATTCGTCATCCCAGCGAAAGCTGGGATCGGTATCGGACTGTCACTCCATCCCGGAAGCGATCCCAGCTTTCGCTGGGATGACGGAAAATTACGCGAAAATCTTGGCGAAGGCGTCGAGCGCCGCGACCAGACCCTTCTTGGCGTCGTCGCCCAGATCCTTGCTGTCGCGGATCGCCTTCAGCACGTCGGCGTGGTCGCTGCGCAGATAGGCGAGCATCGCCTGCTCGTAGCGCGAGACGTCGGTCGTCGCGACAGTGTCGAGATAGCCGTTGGTGCCGGCGAAGATCGACGCGGTCTGTTCCTCGAACGGCATCGGGTGGAACTGCGGCTGCTTCAGGAGCTGCGTCAGGCGCGCGCCGCGGTTGAGCAGCTTCTGCGTCGAGGCGTCGAGGTCCGAACCGAACTGCGCGAAGGCTTCCATTTCGCGATACTGTGCGAGCTCGAGCTTGATCGAGCCCGACACCTTCTTCATCGCCTTGGTCTGCGCGGCCGAGCCGACGCGCGACACCGACAGACCGACGTTGATCGCGGGGCGGATACCGGCGTTGAACAGGTTGGTTTCGAGGAAGATCTGGCCGTCGGTGATCGAAATCACGTTGGTCGGGATGTAGGCCGACACGTCGCCCGCCTGCGTTTCGATGATCGGCAGCGCGGTGAGCGAGCCTGAGCCATTGTCGCTGTTCATCTTCGCGGCGCGCTCGAGCAGGCGGCTGTGGAGATAGAAGACGTCGCCGGGATAGGCTTCGCGGCCCGGCGGGCGGCGCAGCAGCAGCGACATCTGACGATAGGCGACCGCCTGCTTGGAAAGGTCGTCATAGACGATCACGGCGTGCATGCCGTTGTCGCGGAAAAACTCGCCCATCGTCACGCCGGTGTAGGGCGCGAGATATTGCAGCGGTGCGGGCTCCGACGCGGTCGCGGCGACGACGATCGAATATTCCATCGCGCCATTTTCTTCGAGCTGGCGGACGATCTGCGCGACGGTCGAGCGCTTCTGGCCGACGGCAACGTAGATGCAGTAAAGCTTCTTCGATTCGTCGGTGCCCTTGTTCGCTTCCTTCTGGTTGATGAAGGTGTCGATCGCGACGGCGGTCTTGCCGGTCTGGCGGTCGCCGATGATCAGTTCGCGCTGGCCGCGGCCGACGGGGACAAGGGCGTCGAGCGCCTTGAGGCCGGTCTGGACAGGCTCGTGGACCGAGGTGCGCGGGATGATGCCCGGCGCCTTCACCTCGACGCGCATGCGCTTGTCGGCCTTGATCGGGCCCTTGCCGTCGATCGGGTTGCCGAGGCCATCGACGACGCGGCCGAGCAGGCCCTTGCCGACGGGGACGTCGACGATCGTGCCGGTACGCTTGACGGTGTCGCCTTCCTTGATCTCCGAGTCCGAGCCGAAGATCACGATGCCGACATTGTCGGCTTCGAGGTTGAGCGCCATGCCCTTCACGCCATTGGCGAACTCGACCATTTCACCGGCCTGGACATTGTCGAGGCCGTGGACGCGGGCGATGCCGTCGCCGACCGAGAGAACCGAGCCGATCTCGCTGACCGTGGCGTCGGTCCCGAAATTGGCGATCTGGTCCTTGATGACCTTGCTGATTTCAGCGGCGCGGATTTCCATTATTCAGCCTTTCATCGGGCAGTGTGGCGTAGGGCTTTTCAGCCCTTCATCGCCTGTGCGAAGCTATTGAGACGGGTACGGATGCTGCCGTCGATCAGCTGGCTGCCCAGCTGGACGACGAGGCCGCCGAGGATGGCGGGGTCGACGGTCGTGGCGATGCTGACATCGCGGCCGACACGGGTCTTGAGATTGGCGGCGAGCGCCTTGATCTGCTCGGCGCTGAGCGGGTGCGCGCTGGTGACCTTTGCGGTCACTTCGCCGCGGTGCGCCGCCACGATCGCGTCGAAGGCGCCGATCATGCCGGAAAGGTCGGCGAGACGGCGGTTTTCGGCGAGCACGCCCAGAAACCTGGTCGTCAGCGAATCGAGCTTCATCGCCTTGGCGACGGCGGCCACGGCGTTGGCGGCGTCGGTGCGGCTGACGACGGGGCTGGCTACGAGCGCTGCAAGATCGGCCGAATCGGCGAGCCCCTGGCGTAGCGCGGCGAGACTGGCCTGAACGCTGTCGATGGCGTTCGATTCGCGCGCCAGATCGAACAGCGCGCTGGCATAGCGGCCCGCGAGGCCCGCCGTGATGTTGCCCTGAATGCCGCCGGAATTCTCCACGCGCGAAAGTCCTTCTTTAACGATCCCGAGGGGGATGGCTGCGCGGATTTCATGGCGTCCGAAGATGCCCCCGCTGCACAGTCGCGGCGCGCGTAGCAACGATTTTGCTGCAATGCAAGGCGGGGGTGGGGGCTTATACCACAGGACCCCATGTCCGTTCGTCCTGAGCTTGTCGAAGGACCGTCCTTTCTCCTAAGTGGCGAAGGAAGAACGGCCCTTCGACAAGCTCAGGGCGAACGGGAAACGGAGGAAGGTTCATGGGCGAGATGATCCGGATGACGATGGACGACCGTGCGGAGATTGCGGTCTATCACGCCCGGGCCGAGGGCGAGCGCCGCGGCGGGCTTGTCCTCATCCAGGAAATCTTCGGGGTCACCGACCATATCCGCGAGCTATGCGACGAATATGCCGCCGACGGCTATGAGGTGCTGTCCCCCGCGCTGTTCGACCGCGAGCATCCGGGGTTCGAGAGCGACTATTCGGGGCCGCAGTTCGAGCGCGCGATCGAACTGGCGCGGACGCTCCACCCGTTCGAGCAAAGCCTGAAGGACGCGCAGACCTGCATCGACGCGCTCAAGGGCAAAGGTCCCGTCTTCATCACCGGCTATTGCTATGGCGGGTCGGTCGCGTGGCGGATGGCGCAGATCAGCCCCGACCTCGCGGCCGCGTCGGCCTATTACGGCAGCCTGGTGCCGACGCAGTTCGCCGACGAGGCGCCGGGGTGCGCGGCGATCGCGCACTTCGGCCGTTTCGATGCCGGCATCCCGATGGAAGGCGTCGAGGCGCTGATCGCCAAGGATCATCCGACCGCGCAGGTCTTCGTCTATGAGGCGGGGCACGGCTTCAACAGCGACCGCCGCAAGGATTATCACGAGCCGAGCGCCGATCTCGCGCGCGAGCGGACGTTGATGCTGTTCAAGGCGTGCGGGGGATAGGGGGCGAGACCCTTATTCCTTCGCGGCGGCGGACGCCGCCTGCTTCGCCGCCGGGCCGCCGAGCTTCTGGCATTCGTAGACCAGCCGCTCGTTGGGGGTCGGCGGCAGCGCGCTCTTGATCGCTTCCTGCTGGGTGGCGAAGGCGGCAAGCGCTTCGGCGTCGGCGGTGCAGCCCTTGATCGTCGCGCCGGCGCGGATCTCGCGCGCCTTGGCCATCGTCTCGGCGTCGAGCAGATAGCGGTCGACGCGATATTCCTGCCCGGCGGGGTCGATCGACGCGATGGTCACCGTCGCTTCCTCATTGGGAACGAGGATGCGCTGCCAGCGCCCGTCGGAGCCTTGCGCATATTGGGTGCGCTGGTTGACGCAGCCGCCCTTGCCGAGCGTGACCGGAACGTCGTTGGTCGACGACACGGTGATGCGGCTGCGGTTCGGCTGGATCGTGCAGAGGAAGCTGCCCTCGGCGAGCGCCGGGATCGCGGGCGTCGCGGCGGGGTCGGCGGCCGCATCGTCGGCGACGTCGGCGTGCGCGTCGGGGCGGGTCAGGAACAGGATCGCCGCGATCAGGATCAGCGCCGCGCCGCCGCCGCCTGCGATCTTGGCCTGGCGCAGCTTCCGCTGGCTGTAGAAGAGCAGGCCCGCGCCGCCGCCGAGCGCGCCGAGGACGAAGAGCACCCCGGCGAGCGCGATGCGATTCTCGCGCGAGACCAGCGCGGCGTCGTTCGCGCGCTGCAGCTTCGCTTCGCGTTCGAGCTTCGCCGCCGCGGCCTTGGCGGCATTCGCTTCGGCGGTGGCGCGCGCTTCGGCATCGGTCGCGGCGCGGTCGCGCTCCGACGCTTCGGCGAGCGAGAGGCAGGGGGTGCCGACGCTGGTGTAGTCCTGCCGCGCATCGGCGAGGAAGCGCGCGATCTCGCGCACCGAAATCGCGAAGGCGAAGGGCGAATCGCCATCGTCGGCGCGGGTGATGAAGGTGTTGATACCGACGATGCGCCCGCACTGGTCGACGAGCGGCCCGCCCGAATTGCCGCGCGAGATCTTGGCGGTGTGGACGAGCGTCGCGATGCCGTCGACGCTCTGGGTGTTCGATATATTGCCCTCGCTGCGCACCGGGGTGCGCGGGGTGATATAGTCGGCGGCGCTGCGCGCGGTCGCGAGGTCGACGTTGCCCGGATAGCCCAGGGCGACGACGTCGGCGCCCGAATCGAGCGGGCCGGTGTAGATGGCGGCCGACGGCACGCGTCCCTCGGTGATTTCGATCAGCGCGAGGTCGCGCTTGGTGTCGATCGCGATCAGCTTGCCGGCATAGCTTTTCTGCCCCTCCGACGGGACGACGCCGAGCGCGACATTCTGCGGATATTTGGCGGCCGATTCGACGACATGCGCGTTGGTCAGGATCCGCGTCGGTGTGAGCGCGATGCCGCTGCCGTGACCGAAGCCGACGACCTCGCCTTCGACCATCGCGACGGTGACGACGCGGACGACGCTGCGTGAGACCGCGCTGATGTCGTCGGCGGCGCGCGCCGGCAGGGTGAGAGCGAAAAGGGCGAGCAGCAGCGTGATCAGGCGGGTCATGGGGCGACCCTAATCGCTGAGGCGGCGAAGGCAAGCGCGCCCGGGTCGGACCCTAGATATAGGGGCCCCACATCATCATCCAGGCCCCGGCACTGCCGATGAGAATGACGAGGCCGCTGAGTAGCAGAAGCGCTGCGATGCCCGCCTTGGCCCTTGGCGTTCCGCGCGCGCCGACGCGGAGATAGAGCTCCGTCACGGCAAGCGGCAGCAGCGAATTGGCAAAGGCAAGGAAGAGGTCGAAGGGACCGTCCATCGCCCGGCCGATCCCCGCGCCGCCGGTCGCGATGCCCCAGGCCATATAACCCACGCGCATGAACCATACCGCGCTTGCGACCGCGAAAAGACGCAGCGCCCAGCGGCGATGCTCGACAAAGCGGCGCGCACGGGCGGTTCGATAAGCCATGGCGGCGAAAGCCAGGATAAGGAGGGCGTCGAGCGTGATGCCGAACGCGCCCGTCAGATTGAGCCACGTCCCGCGTCCCCAGGTCAGCCACAAGCCGCCGAGCGACAGCATCAACGCACTGACCAGATAGAGTCGCCCGTTCCAGCGGTGAAGGACGGGCCAGCGGCCGCGGATTGCGGGGACGAGCTGGACCAGCCCGCTGAAGGTGATGACGGCCGCCATCACGACATGCGCGGCGAAGAAGAGATTCCCGCTCGTATCGCCCGCGACGAAGCCCTTGATCAGGGGTTTGGTGTTCCATGCAGCGAAATCGCCCGAGAGCGACGAGGGATAGTAGAAGAAGAGGATGAAGGCGGTGAAGAGAAGCTGCCCCGCCGCGATCGAAAGATAGCATAAGGTCGCGGCGCGGGAGAGCCAGTCGATGCGCCGCGCGGAACGGGCGGGCGCGAACGATGCGTCGACGGTCGCCATGAGCTCTCCTTCGAATCGGCGCAAAGATGTCCGAGATCCACAGGTGAGTCAATGATATAATACAGTAATACACTTGGGCTTCGCGCTTTGAACGCAAGCATCGGGACGCGTTGATCGGCGCGGCGTGGCAGAGGGGATCAAGACGAGAAAGGACGACGATATGACCTATGCCATTACCGGCCTCGACCCCGAACCCTTCGCGCCGCTGTTCGCGATGAGCGACGCCGAACTCGCGGCGCGCGGCGCCCGCCGGGTGACGGCGGACGCCGACCGCGGCTTCCCGTGCCGTATCAGCCTCGACGATGCGCGCGCGGGCGAGGAACTGATCCTGCTCCACCATGTCCACCACGATGTGGCGACACCCTATCGCAGCGCCTATGCTATCTATGTGCAGCAGGGCGTCGCGGCGGCGACCTGGCGCAACGCCCCGCCGCCGGTGTTCGCGGGCCGTACGCTCGCGCTACGCGCCTTCGACGGCGAGGGAATGCTGCGAACCGCGCGGCTCGCGGGGCCGGGCGAAGCCGACGGCGCGATCCGCGACCTGTTCGCCGACCCCGCCACTACCTATATCGACGCGCATAACGCCGCCTACGGCTGTTTCGCCGCGCGGATCGAAAGGGACGAGCCATGAGCTTCGCCGCGATGACCGACGACGAGCGCTGGGAGGCGATGCGCCGCCGCGACAAGGCCCATGACGGGCGCTTCATCGTCGGGGTGCTGACCACCGGCATCTATTGCCGGCCGAGCTGCGGCGCGCGTCAGCCCTTGCGGGCGAACGTCCGCTTTTTTGCCGACGGCGCCGGCGCACGCGCGGCGGGGCTGCGCCCGTGCAAGCGCTGCCTGCCCGACGACGTCGGGCGCGACGAGGCGGCGGTGATCGCGGCGATCGCCGCGATCAAGGGAAGCGAGGAACCGCTCGCGCTCGCCGATCTTGCGCAGCGCACCGGCTATTCGCCGACCCATTTCCAGCGCGTCTTCACCCGCCACACCGGCCTGTCGCCCGCCGCCTATGCCCGCGCGCTGCGCGAGGAGCGGGCGCGCGCGGCGCTGAGCGACGCGGAACGGGTGACCGACGCAATCTATGACGCCGGCTTTTCGGGGCCTTCGCGCTTTTACGGACATATGGAGGGACGCATGGGTATGACGGCTTCGGCCTGGGTGAATGGCGGCAAGGGCGCGACGATCCACTGGGCGGTCGTGCCGACGAGCCTCGGCGACATGCTGGTCGCGGCGACCGACAAGGGCGTGTGCCGTCTGTCGTTCGCCGAGGGGCGCGAGGCGCTGGAGAACCGCTTCCCGGCCGCGATGCTGGTCGAGGGCGGCGCCGAGTTCGAGGCGCTGCTGAAGGAGGTCGTCGACGCGGTCGAGACGCCCGCGCAGGGCTTCGACCATATCCCGATCGACGTGAAGGGCACCGCCTTTCAGGAAGCGGTGTGGCGCGAGCTCCGGAAAATTCCCGCGGGCGAGACGCGCAGTTATAGCGATATCGCCGCCGCGGTGGGCAAGCCCAATGCGGTGCGCGCGGCGGGGAGCGCCAATGGCGCAAATAACGTGGCGGTGCTCATCCCGTGCCACCGCGTGGTGCGCAGCGACGGGTCTCTGGGCGGCTACGCCTATGGGCTGGAGATCAAGGACGAGTTGCTGCGCCGCGAATCCGCGCCTGCGCAGCGCCGCCTCGGCGAATTCTGAAAAAGGCGCGCGCCATGCAGGGCAAGGAAGCCGCTTTCGCCATCTGGCGCGCCTTTGCGACGCGCGATGCCGACGCGATTCGCGCGGTCCTGACCGAGGATGTCGAATGGCGGGCGCCGCCGCGTAACGCGACGGCGATGGCGTTGGGGGTGACCGATCATATGATCGGCCCCGACGCAATCATCCGTTTCATCCTCGAGGATTTTCCGAGGCTGTTTTCCGCTGGCATGCGGGTCGAACCGATTTCGGTGACCGCCGAGGGCGAGCGCGTCGTGTTCGAGCAGCGCCAGAGCGCGACCTTGGCCAACGGGCGTCGCTATGCGATCGATTATGTCTTCATCTTTGAAATGAAAGGGACGCGCGTCCATCGTATCCGCGAGTATATGGATACGCAGGGCGGCCGTGATCAGGTCTTCGGTTCGGCGCCGGCCGGCCAGATCGTCTGAGGCGCAAATGCCATCCACATCGAACCCATGGGAGTTGTCGCATGACTGACAAGATTGCCGAATTCCGCGCGCTGCATGTTCCGGGCGACCCGCTGATCCTCGTCAACATCTGGGACGCGGGAAGCGCGAAGGCGGTGGCCGCGGCGGGCGCGAAGGCGATCGCGACCGGCAGCTTCGGCGTCGCGGGCGCGCAGGGGCGGGCCGACGGCGAGGACTTTCCGATCGAGGATGTGTTCGAAAATCTCGCGCGCATCCTGTCGGTAACCGGGCTGCCCGTCACCATCGACATGGAATCGGGCTATGGCGCCGATGCGGCGGCGGTCGGCGCCTCGGTCGGTCGCGCGCGGGCGGCGGGCGCGGCGGGGATCAACATGGAGGACCGGCTGCCCGGCGCGAACGAGCTCCTGCCGGTCGGCGAAGCGGCCGCGCGCTATCGCGCGGCGGCCGATACCGGCCTCTTCGTCAACGCGCGCTGCGATGTGTTTCGCGGGGCCGATGCAGCGAAGGACGGCGACGCGCTCGTTGCCGCGACGCTCGAACGCGCGCGCGCCTATGCCGACGCCGGGGCGGGCGGGCTGTTCGTGCCCTTCCTCGCCGACGCGAAATGCATCGGCGCGATCTGCGAGGGCTCCCCGCTGCCGGTCAATATCCTGCGCGGCAAGGGCGGTCCGACGCACAGGGAGCTCGCTGGATTGGGCGTCGCGCGGATCAGCCACGGGCACCAGCCGTGGGCGGCGGCGATGGCGTGGCTGACCGGGCAGGCGGCTCAGGTGCTGGGCGGGGACGAGCCGGATTATTGAGGGCAGCAAGGGCGCGACGCTCATCGGATTCGTCATTGCGAGGAGCGAAGCGACGCGGCAATCCAGCATGGCGTAAACCGCCCTGGATTGCTTCCCCCGGCTTTCGCCGGGTCGCAATGACGAGGGTGGGTCAGGGCGCCTTCGCCCCCTCCGGCCGCGCCACCGCATACATCTCCTTGGCGATGGTCTTCATCAGCGCCATCCGGTCGTCGCCCTCGCTGTAGAGGTCGAAATGGGTGCGGCCGGGGACGAAGCGGAACGAGGATTTCGCGCCGAGCCCGTCGAGCACCGCTTTCAGCCGGCGCGCCGGCCCGTCGAGGTAGAAGGTGTCGGCGTCGCCGACGATCAGGTGGATCTTGCCGTCGAGGTCGGGCTGGAGACGCGTCCAGTCGCGCGCGACGATATGCGCGATGTCGTAATGGTCGCGCCAATAGCCGGCGACCGCGGGGTCGATTTTGCCGGTCGCGCGGTCGAACAGCGGACACGGGCGCCCGTCGGGGCAGCGCGGCGAGAAGACCCAGTCGAAGCTCGCGAACTGGCCGCCATAGGCGCCGAGCGCGGCTTCGAGCTGCGCGAACTGACGGAGCGTCGCGATCACCTTGCCCTTGTCGCGGATCAGCGGGAAATCCTGCCCGTCGGCGCCGGCATAGGCATTGGCGTTCGCGGCGTAGATGTCGATATTGGTGAAGTCGTGGAAGTCGCTGGCGTCGGGTGCGGTCGGCCAGGTGCCGCCGAAGACCTTGGGATAGGCGACTTGCAGCCACAGGGTCGACCAGCCGCCCGAGCTGTGGCCGTTGAGGAAGCGTCCCGAGGCGCGCGCGTCCATGCGATATTTGGCTTCGAGCGCCGGGATCGCCTCGGTCGTCAGCGCCGCGCCCCATGGGCCGTTGTTCGCCGAATCGGCGAATTCATGGGTTCCGGTCGCGATATGATGGTCGAGGATCACCCAGATCATCGGCGGCATCTCGCCCTTCGCCATCATCGCCGCGACGCCCGCCGCGTTCATCTTCGCGCTGTCGAGCGTGCTGCCGAAGCCGCCGTCCGAATAGGCGGTCGGATAGGTGCCTTTCCCTTCCTTGTAGCCCGGCGGCAGCGCGACCCAGCCCTTGATCGCGGTCGCGCGGCCCGAGAAGCCGGTCATCAGCTTCGACGGGATGTCGACCGCCTCGACATTCTTCAATCCCGCTTCGACTTCGGCGCGTTTGTCGGCGGGAAGCGATGCGAGCCGCGCGTCGAAGCCGCGCGCCGGGATTTCGGTGGACAGCGTCAGCGTCGGGACCGGGCCGGGCAGCGTCGCCTCGACCACTGCCGAAACGAGGTCGCCCGCGCCGCGCCCGCCGTAATTATAGTCGTGGTTGCGGTCGAGCACCGCCTGCAGCCGGTAGGTGCCGGGAGCGAGCTTCGACCAGGCGGTCGGGAAGGCGTCGGCTTCCGTCCCGACAAGCGCGGGGGTGTCCGGAGCGAGATGCGCGACCTCGAGCGCGGCGACCGCGGTGCCGGTCGGGTCGAAGGGCGAGGTATCGACCTCCTCCTGCGGCTTGGCGCCAGGCTCGATCCTTTGCGCGAAGACGAGCAGCCGGCCGCTCGCGTCGCCGCCGATATCCTGCGCCGTGACCACCGGCACCGCGAGCGGCGCGGGGTCGGCGTGGACGGCGCCCGGCGCGGCGAGCGCCAGGGCGATGGCGGGGACGAGGAGCGAAAGCGCGCGGTGCGAGACGGAGCGGATCATGGCGCAGGTCTAACCCTGCGACGCCCGCTGTAAAGCCCGTTCGGCCGCGCGGGCCCTACTTCTCGCCCTCGCTTTCCATCTTCTTGAAGATTTCGGCGATCTTGGCGCGCGCCTCGTCGAGCTTCTTGTCGTCGATCGCCTTGACCACCGCGAGCAGCAGATTCTCTTCCTTGCCCTCATGACCCTGGAAGGCGATCGGCGCGATCACCGTGCGCGCGAGGTCGCCCTTGCCGTCGTCGAGCAGCTGGCGCGTCATGAGCAGGCGATATTGCGGATCGAAGGAGGCTTCGGGATAGACCTGTTCGAGCGCGGTGACGGCCGGCGCCGGGATCGCCTCGCCCGCTTGGCGGAAAGAGAGATAATAGCCGACCGCCGGGCGCGGATCGAGTTCGTCGAGGTGGCGCGCCTTGATGAAATAGGGCCGCGCCTTGGCATAGGCGCTCTTGTCCGCCTTGCCGCGGCCCATGAACACATTGGCCTTCAGAAGATTGGCGGCGGACGATTCGGGATCGAGCGTCAGCGCCCGATCAGCGGCGGCATCGGCGGCATCCCAGTTGCGTGCGTCGATCTGCGCTTCGCCAACCCAGAGTTGCGCGGGCAGGCTGCCGGCAAAGGCCGCGTCCTTGCCCGCCACGTCGCTGGCGACATCGCGCGCCTCCTTGCGGTCGACCCCGCGCTGCGAGCGCATATGGTCGCGGATCAGCGCTTCTTCCGCCGCGGTCAGGCGGCGCATCGCGACCTTGGGTTCGACATAATGACCGGGCTTCACGTCATAGCCGAGGAAGGGACCGCGCTTGTAGCGGCGCACTTCCCTTTGCAGCGCATCGAGGTCGCCGAAGACGCGCTTCGCGGCGGTCAGGCTGTCCTCGCCGCTGTTGAGCGCCTTCAGATAGGTGAGGAGCTGACCCTTCCGCTCGGGCGCGAAGTTCAGATAGTGCGAGAGCAGCCAGCCGAAGGTGTAGGACTGATACTGCTGCATCCCGCTCAGCGTCGCCTTGGTGTCGAACAGGCGGACGAGCGGGATGTCGGGCAGGGCATCGAGCGCTGCGCCGCGCGCCTGCGGGACGTCGCCGACGTGGAAGCTGCCGTCGTCCATGAAGCGGATGGTGCTGTAGAGTTCGGCCGAGCCTTCGGTATACCATTGCGGATAGGCGGTGCTGAAGTTCGACAGCATGAAATGGTGCGTATATTCGTGGAGCAGTACCGTCCTGATGTCGAGCCGCGGCCCGGTCTGGATGCCCTTGCTCGTCGCGATGCGCTCGCGTGCCGGGACGAAGGCGACCGGATTGCCCGCGCGCGGAATATAGAAGCCGGCGACGCCCGATCCCGATGCGTGGGCGAAGACCGCGATATTGTCGGTGTCACCGGTGCGATAGACCTTGACCCGGTTCGCCGCGCCGACCTCGGGGCCGGGGACCGGCATGCCCTGGAGCGTGCGCAGCGCGTTGTCGAACCGTTCGAGCAATGCCGCGAATTTCTCGGCATCATCGCGATCGCTTTCCGAATAGACGACGAAGTGCGAGGTCTGCGCTTCCCACCATTCGGCCCGCGCCGCCGGACTGGCGAGCATCGCGAGCATCGCTGCCACCGCGCCCAGGAGCCGTGCGGCCCCGCGCTTCCATGCCGTCCCCGTCACTGTCCATATCCCCCTTGCTGTTCCTCAGCGGCGCAGCATAGCGGGCGCCGCCGCGCCTTCAAGTGTTTGGGTTCAAACGAAGCTGTAGGGATCGACGTCGATCGCGAGCCGCGCCTTCGCCGGCCAGTCGATGCGCCCGACCCAGTCGCGGATCGCTCCCTGCAGGTCGAAGCTGCGCGGGGCGTGGAGGAGGAGGCGGAAGCGGTGGCGGCCGCGCAGCATCGCGAGCGGGGCGGGGGCGGGGCCGTAGATGGCGAGGCCGTCCGCGACCGGCGCCTTCTGCCCCAGCCGCTGCGCGACCCCGCGCGCGACCTCGATATCCTCCGACGAGATGACGAGCGCGGCGAAGCGGCCATAGGGCGGAGCGCCGGCAAATTTCCGTGCCGCCGCCTCGGCGGCGTAGAAGCCCTCGCGGTCGTTCGCGACGAGCGCGGCCATGACGGGAGCATCGGGAACGCGCGTCTGGATCAGCACCTCGCCCGGCTTGACCCCGCGCCCGGCGCGCCCCGCGACCTGCGCGATCTGCTGGAAGGTGCGCTCCGACGCGCGAAGGTCGCCGCCGTCGAGGCCGAGGTCGGCGTCGACGACGCCGACGAGCGTGAGGTTGGGGAAATGATAGCCCTTGGTGACGAGCTGGGTGCCGATGATGATGTCGATGAGGCCGCCCTCGACATTGTCGACGAACTCGGCGGCCTTGGCGGGCGACCAGAGCGTGTCGGAGGTGACGATGGCCGTCCTTGCCTCGGGAAAGCGTGAGCCCACCTCGTCGGCGACGCGCTCGACACCGGGGCCACAGGCGACGAGGCTGTCCTCGTCCTCGCATTCGGGGCAGAGCCGCGGCGGCGGCATGACATGGCCGCAATGGTGGCAGGCGAGGCGGTGGACGAGCCGGTGCTCGACCATCCACGCGGTGCAGTTCGGGCACTGGATGCGGTGCCCGCAGGTGCGGCAGAGGGTCAGCGGCGCGAAGCCGCGGCGGTTCAGGAAGAGGAGGCTCTGCTCGCCCTTGTCGAGCCGGTCGGTGAGGGCATCGACCAGCGGCGGGGCCAGCCAGCGGCCGCGGTCGGGCGGGTCCTGCCGCATGTCGATCGCCGCGAGGTCGGGCAGCGTCGCGCCGCCGTAGCGGGCAGGGAGGATGATGTGGCGGTAGCGTCCGGCCTCGACCTGAGCGAGGCTTTCGAGCGCCGGGGTCGCGCTCGCGAGGATCACCGGCAGCCCCTCGAAATGCCCGCGCATCACCGCGACGTCGCGCGCGTGATAATGGACGCCGTCCTCCTGCTTGAAGCTCGTCTCGTGTGCTTCGTCGACGACGATGACGCCGAGGCGGGCATAGGGGAGAAAGAGCGCCGAGCGCGCCCCGACCACGATCTTCGCATCTCCGCTCGCAATGGCGTGCCACGCGCGGCGGCGCTCGGTCGAGCGCAGCCCCGAGTGCCACGCGACGGGCTCGCAGCCGAAGCGCGCCGCGAAGCGGGTGAGCATCGGCTCGGTCAGCGCGATTTCGGGAAGGAGGACGAGCGCCTGCTGGTCCGCTTCGATCGCGGCGGCGATCGCCTCCATATAGACTTCGGTCTTGCCCGATCCGGTGACGCCGTCGAGGAGCAACGTCTCGAAGGTCGCGGCGGCGACCGCCTCGCGGAGTTGCTGCGCCGCGGCCGATTGTTCGGCGGACAGGTCGGGCGGGGCGAAGGCCGGGTCGGGTTCGGGATAGAGGGCGTCGGCCGACACGCTCACCGCCTCGAGCGCGCCGGCTTGCACCAGCCCGCGGATCACCGCCTCGCTGACCTCGGCGAGCGCGGCGAGTTCGCGCACCATGCCCTGCCGGTCGCCGATCTTTTCGAGCGCCACCGTGCGCTGCGGCGTCATCCGCGTGGGCCGCTCGCCGGTGGCGCGATATTCGACGATCGGCCGCCGCGCGTCGGCGAAGGCGGCGCCGGGCAGCACCATGCGCAGCACCGCGCCGGGCGGCGCGAGGTAATAGTCGCTCGTCCATTCGACGAGGCGGCGCAGCGGCGCGGGCACCGGCGGCACCGGCACGATCTCGTAAAGATTGCGGAGGCGATTGTCGCCGACAGCTTCGGGGGCGCCGAAACTTTCATCCTCCCACACCACTCCGCCCATCCGCCGCGGTCCGAGCGGCGCGACGACGACGCTGCCGAGCGGCGCCTCGCTGCCGTAGGGCACGCGATAGTCGAGCGGGCCGAGAGCGGCGGTGAGAAGGAGGACGCGGGCGCGGGTCATGGGGCTGGGCAGGATATAGGGCGCTGCCGGAAATAGGAAAGCGACGGTTTGAGAGTTGTCGCCCCCGCGAAGGCGCGGGCCATTGTCGGCGTAGCGCGAGGTCGCCAGCGGCCCCCGCCTTCGCGGGGGCGACGGTCAGCTTGCCGCCAGCGCCGCCGTCTTCATCGCCCGCCTTGCCGGCTTCGGTCGGCGGAACCAGAAGGTCCAGACCGCGAAGCTGCCGAGCATGGTCAGCGACAGGCCCGAGATCGTCAGCACGAGCCGCCAGGGAAGCCCGCCGACCTTGCCCGCGTGGAGCGGATAGGCCTTGTTGAACGCCTGCGCGCCGGGCGCCATCGCCAGCGCGTCGCGCGCGCCGAGCACGCGGCCGGTCGCTGCGTCGAACCACAAGGTCGTGCGCCCGTTGGGCAGCCATTCGGCCTGCTGCCGCATCCGCAGGCTGATCGGCTCGCCGGCTTTGCGCGGCAGGCTGAGGATGCGGAATTCGGCGCCCGGAAAGCGCCGCCGCGCCTCGGCGAGCATCGCGGCATAGTCGGGCTTCGCGGCGAGCGGCCCGCTTTCATATTTCGGCGGTTCCATCGACTTCACGGTTTCGGCGACGGGCCCGAAGGGCGCGACCATCGCCATCGCGAAGGGGCGAAAGATCATCATCGTGCCGGTGACGAGCGACAGGAGGAGCAGCGGCGCGACGACGATGCCGAGGTCGCGGTGGTGCGTGACGATGGCGGGGCGGCTCATCCGCTTCGGCCACAGGCGGAGACGGAAGGTCTTGCGGGTGCGCCACCACAGGATCACGCCCGAGATCACGAAGAACAGGCCGCACAGCCCCGCGGCGCCGATCACCCATTCGCCGTTGTCGCCCGCGAAAAGATGGTGGTGGAAGTCGAAGATCCAGAGTTCGGGCCGCTCCCACTGGCTCGCCCAGCGCGTCATGACCTGGCCCGATTGATCGGCGTAGAAGCCGGCGCCTTCGCCGAACGTAAAGCGCCCCTGATGCAGCCCGAAGCCGTCGCGGGCATAGATGATGCCTTGAGGGCTTCCGGGCAGCGCCATGATCGCCTCGGTCGCGGCGGTGACGCTCGCGAGGTCGGTGCGCAGCGGGTCGCCCGCGTGCGCGACGCCGATCCACGCGTCCTTGTGGAGCAGGATCGTGCCCGACAGGCCGAGCAGCGCCAGCACGAGGCCGATCAGGCCCCCTGTCCAGCGATGGAGCGTGTCGAGCAGCTTCACGGGGCTAGAACCGGTAATCCCAGCCGAGCGTGAAGGTGCGCCCGCGTCCGGCGAAGTTGAAGAAATTGTCGGTCGGGCGCTGGGTGTCGCTCGCGTAGCTGATATATTGCTCGTCGAACAGATTCTGCACCGCGAGGCTGAGGCCGCCGAAACCGGTCTGATAGCGGACGAGGGCGTCGGTCAGCACATAGCCTTCGAAATCATTGCGCGGGTCGCGGCCGGGCCCGTCGAACCCGCGCGACAGGTAGAATTGGGTCTGCACGCGCGCCGATAGCGGACCCCGGGCATAGGCGGCGGCTAGGTTGACGCGATCGGGCGAGATGTTCGCACCGTCGAGGTCGGTATCGACCACCCCGTCCTGATCCGCGTCGAAGCGGCCGTTGATGTGCGAATAGCCGGTCGACAGCGTCAGCCCCTCGATCGGCATCTTGACCGCGAGGTTGATCTCGATCCCCTCGATCTCGACGCGCTGGCGCACGACGTCGAAAATGCCGTCGGGCCGCGCGATCAGCAGTTGGCCCTTGGTGCTCGTCGACCAGAAATAGGTCGCGCTGGCGTCGAGCGGGCCGCGTTTCACCTCGACCCCGATTTCGCGGTTGTTGGTGACGATCGGCGAGATGTCGAGGAAATCGTCGATATCGACGCCGCTGGTCTTCACCGCGCGGGTGATGCGGCCGACGTCGGGCGCGGTATAGCCCTCGGCGTAGCTCGCATAGGCGCGAATGCCGGCAAGCGGCTCGACGATGACGCCGCCGTTGATCAGCACGTCGTCGAACGACGGACTGCCGCCCGCGACGTCGACCCCGCCATAGGTCGCCGGATCGCTGCCGTCATAGGTGTTCGCGGCGAGGGTGTGATAGCCCGAGATCTTGATCTTCACATTCTCGTAGCGCGCGCCGCCGGCGAGGCGCACGACGCCGTCCATCAGCTTCAGGTTCGCCTGCCCGAAAGGCGCGAAGCTGCGGAACTCGGTCGGCGGCACCCAGACGCGGTCGGTCGCGATCAGTCTTTGCTCGGTCGTGTCCCACAGCGCGTCGAAGCCCGCGATCAGCGTCAGCGCCTCGAAGCCCGGCACCGCCCGCTCATAGCTCAGCTTGCCGCCGATCTTGCGGCTGCGGTTCTGCGACTGGTCGAACAAGGTGCCTTCGGGCGCGATCGCCGGGTCCTGGAAGCTCGCGATCGGATTGGGCTCGCCGCCGAAGGTGTCGCGGCTGCGGTTCCAGAAGATCTGGCTGATGAAATTGCCGCCGCCAAGGTCGGTGTCGGTCAGCGACAGGGCGACGCTTTCGGTGCGGTTGGTGGCGGGCACGCCGGGCGGCGTTCCGCGCCGCGCGCTGGTCGGCAGCCCCGCCGCCTTGTTGCCCGCGACCGCCTCGTAATCGCCGTCGCCCTCGAGTTCGAAGCGGCTGGCGATCAGGTCGAGCCGCATCGTGTCGGTGACCGCATAGCCGAAGCGGCCGAAAAGCGAGAGCGCCTGCGAATCCATGGTTTCGCCCTGCGTCAGGTTGATCCCGATCGGCCGGCCCTCGCCGTCGCGGAACAGGCCGCGCCGTTCGTAAGCGGCGCCGACCGACGCGTCGAAGCGCCCCGCCTTGTACTGGACCAGCCCCGCGACCTTGCCGCCCATGCCCGCGCCCGAAAAATCATCGTCGGCGGTACCCTGGAGCAGCGCGCGGCCGGTGACGCCCTCTTCGCTTGGGGCGCCGACGGTGACCTGATTGACGATGCCGCCCGTGCCACCGATTCCCTGCAGCGCATTCGATCCGAAGATCACCTCGACCCGGTCGACGAAGAAGCCGTCGATGGTGAAACCGTCGCGGCTGCCGTCGCGCAGCGGGGTCGACTGCGGGATGCCGTTGATCGCATAAAGCGGCGCGCGGCCGCGCAGCGTCTCGCCCGCGCCCGACAGTTTCTGCCGTGTCGGCGAGAAGCTGGGGATCAGCGTCGCGACCGCGTCGGTCACCGAACCCGAAATCGCGATCTGCTGGTCGAGCGTCTCCTTGTCGATCACGTCGATCGTCAGCGGCAGCGCGTTCGGCGGCAGGATGGTGCGCGCGGCGGTGACGACGATGCTGTCCGCATCGTTGCCCGCGGCCGCGGGGTCCTGCGCGAAGGCGGGCGAGGACAGCGCGGTGCAGGCAAGCGTGGCGGCGACCAATTTGCGATTCATTCTCATCTCCTGTTCCGGAGTGGCCGCTAATGCGAGCGATTTGCAGATGCAAGGCTTTTCGGCTTGCCCGGCTGGAAGGCCGTTTTCGACCGGAAGTGGACAAAAATAACGTGATCCCCGGCGAAGGCCGGGGTCCAGAGCGTAACCGCGCAGCGTCGGCGCTCCAACGCCCTGGACCCCGGCCTTCGCCGGGGATCACAAAAGAGGGAAACGTCCGCTTCCCACCCCAAAACGGACCTGCCTGACCAATTAGCCCCTAGCCAAGCCCCAGGCGTTCATTCTATGTTCCGCGCATGACCATCGCCTCGCTGCTCACCGCCCTTGTCGCTCTCGTCGTCGGCGCGCTGATCGGCTGGCTGTTCGCGGGGCGGCAGGCGGGCGGGCTTCAGGCCGAGCGCGACGGACTCGCCGAACGGTTCAAAACCGCGGTGGCCGACCTCGCCGCCGAGGCCGAGGCGCGCAAGGCGGCCGACCTGCAGCTTTCGGCGCTGCTCGCCGAGCAGAAGGCGCGCGATGCGGCGCATGATGCGCAGATCGCCCAGCTCAAGGATGCGCAGACGGCGCTCACCGCGCAGTTCCGCGAGGTCGGGCAGGCGATGCTCGGCGAGGCGCAGAAGGCCTTTCTCGAACGCGCCGAAGCGCGCTTCAAGCAGAGCGAGGAGAGTGCAGGAAAGAGTTTAGAGGCACTGCTGCAGCCGGTTCACCAGCGACTCGCCAAATATGAGGAGGCTGTCGGCAAGGTCGAAGCTGATCGGCAGAGTGCCTTCGGAATTCTGCAAGGGCAGATCGAATCGATGCGGGCACAGAACGAGCGCGTTTCGAGCGAAGCGGCAAAGCTGGTCAACGCGCTCAGGAACGCGCCCAAGGCGCGCGGGCGCTGGGGCGAACAGCAACTCCGCAATGTGCTCGAAAGCTGCGGGCTTTCCGAATACGCCGATTTCCAGACCGAGGTCAGCGTCGCGGACGGCGACGGCGGGCGGCTGCGTCCCGACGTCGTCGTGAAAGTGCCGGGCGGGCAGAGCCTCGTCATCGACGCCAAAGTGTCGCTCAACGCCTATCAGGATGCGTTCGGCGCGGTCGACGAGCGCGAGAAGGTCAAGCACCTTGCCGCGCATGCCGCGGCGATGAAGGCGCACGTCAATACGCTCGGCGCCAAGAGCTATTGGAACCAGTTCGACGACACGCCCGACTTCGTCGTGATGTTCGTACCGGGCGAACATTTCCTCGCCGCCGCGCTCGATCAGGACCACGAGCTTTGGGATTATGCCTTCGAACGCAAGGTGCTGCTTGCCACCCCGACTAACCTAATAGCGATCGCGCGTACCATCGCGGCGGTCTGGCGGCAGGAGAAGGTTGCAGGACAGGCGCGAGAGATCGCGGCTCTTGGCAAAGAGCTCTATGCGCGCATGTCAGTGATGGGCTCGCATATCGCGCGGGTTGGTCGCAATCTTGATCAGGCAACGGGTGCGTACAATGCCTTTGTTGGCAGTTTCGAATCGCAGGTGCTGACGCAAGCGCGACGTTTCGAGAGTTTGGACATAGAAACTGGAGACAGGTCACTTGCGACTCCGCCCGCGGCGGAGCAGAATGCTCGTCTCATTACTCGAATACCGACGACCGAGCCTCCAACGGAGAACGGCGTCGATGCCTAGCTTGACCAGCTGACCCCATTAACGGGAGGAATGTAATATGGGCCCATAAAGATTGAAATGAGCGGAACGTGCCGTGACGGTGATGCTAAGATTCCCTTAGAAGATCTGACTATCCTCCCGAGAGATTGTATTTCATTGCAGCGACGGGGTTTTCGGAAGTCCTATTTATATTCTTGCTGAACAACAATCGCGGTTCGTCTGATGGGGGTGTATCCCCTTTACATACGTAACGGATTGAGCTATACAATGAGGCATGAGCACGAAGCCCCTAACCACCGCGCAGTTCTTTCGGGTCTATCCTGACGACGAAACCTGCCTCCAGCACCTGTTTGACGTTCGCTTTGGACAGGGCTTCACCTGCCCCTCGTGCGAGCGCCCCGCTAACTGGTATCGCATCAAGGCGGAGCGCGCCTATTCGTGCCAGTGGTGCGGCCATCACCTGCACCCGACTGTCGGCACGCCGTTCGAGCAGACCCGCACCCCGCTGCAATTCTGGTTCTATGCCATCCATCTTTTCACGGTGACCCGGCACGGCGTCAGCGCGAAGGAATTGCAGCGCCAGCTTGGCGTCACTTACAAGACGGCTTGGCGCATGGCCGCGAAAATCCGCGAGCATATGGCCGACGTTGACGGCGAGCGCCCGATCGGTGGCCCCGGCACCAATGTCGAAATCGACGAAACCCTTATGGGCGGCGTCAAGAAGGGCACTCACAATCGCGGTAGCGCAGCCAAGACGGTCGTTGTCGGCGCCCTAGAGCGCGGTGGTGACATTGTGACGGCGGTTGTCCCCAACCAGCGCCGCGAGACGCTGGAGCCGTTCGTGAAGACCAATGTGCGCCTTGGCGGCAATATCCATACCGACGAACTGCGTAGCTATGCGCGCCTTTCGGAAGCCGGTTATCGCCATGCCCGCGTGAACCACGGCGCGGAAGAATATGCCTATTACGATTATCGCCTTGCCGAGACGGTGACCGTCAACGGGATCGAGAATTTCTGGCGTCACCTGAAATGCTCGATCAACGGCACTCACACCAGCGTCAGCGCCAAGCACCTTGGCCGCTACGTCAAAGAGTTTGAATATCGCTTCAATCGTCGCAGTCGTCCGCAGACGATGCTTCCTGAGCTTCTTTCGACGTTCCGGCCATTGAAAGGATAGTCCTTTCGAGGGCGTCAGCGTCGCCAACGTCGCCATCATGCTCGGCGATAAACTGGTCTAGCTTGCCCTCGTCGCGGGCCTTACGAAGGGTCGTCATCCAAAAGGTCTCCTTGCTTCCCGTCGCCGCCGTTGATCAAGCTGTGCACCTTGATGATCGCAAACGACGGTTCAGCATCCGGGTCAATCCGTGATGTCGTCATCTCCATCTCGACATCGAGCCAATAAGGGATGTCGAAGTGTATCTGCCCCGACTGAAAGCGGCCTAGCCACTCCAAGTCGTCCATCGAAGCCCATACGGCGCGGCTAGCCCATTTTATCTCCCATTGCGCCTTGCCTTCATTGCGCTGCGTCCTGACGCTTACAATCGTCCTTATTGGCGTCCGGTTGTAAGGGTCCGCTTCGGGCGCCGGAAGTAGGTGGTTCGGCGGCTGTGCGATGAATTCCTTCGCTTCGTCCTCGTTCCACTCCACGGTGGGTTTATTGTCCCGGTAAAACCCAAGGGTCTTATAGCCAGGGGTTTCGAGCGGCCTCAGAACCTTCTTCCCAAGCTCGATCATTTGCGGATCAGAGGCCAGCAAATAAGTGTTGTTGTTGACCGTGATCGGTGAACCGCCGCCGTCCTGAATGATCGTGGTTTGCCCGCCGTGCTGCTCAGTTTCGAGCGCAATCGGAGGGGCGTTCTTTTCCGTCGAAAATCGCTTCCAAAACCAGAATACACCACCGGCAACACCGCCCGGAAGAAGCAAGTCAAGCAACTCGGCTATCTCTTTGGCGGTCTTGTATTGCTCCGTCCCGAAAAGGTGCTTGGCGCTTTCAAGAATGCTTTGGACGATGTGAATGTCGAGCTGGAAGCACTGCTGCTCCACGTCCGCTTTCACAAGAACCTTCATCGACGCCGCATCGCCATTGAATTTTTTGTTGGCGAGTTGAACCATTTCGGCGAGGGCAAGCAAAGCAGGCGCCAGCGCCTGAACGTCCATTTGATGATCGTCGAGGGCCGGGCCGTCGTATCTAATCGTGGTCGTGACGTGCTTGCTCATGGATTCCCCCGTTTAGGCCCTACGGGCCTAACACATCCTGAACCGCCGATTCACGTATGCGAAGGGGATACACCCCGTCTGATGTGGCCCTCCATAGAGGAGAACAGCTATGTCGATGCTGCACAAATATTGCGCTGAAGTTGAGCCGAACGCTTGGCAGTGGTTTATCACCACTCCGGAAGGCCGATGGATTGCGGTATCTGCATGCAAGTTTCCGAATTTTTCGGAAGCAATGCAAGCATTGAAGAGCTTTCTTAAGTTGCTGAAGCCTTAGCTGAAGCGCGAGATTGCTGGTCGAGGAGAGGCAGGCGAAATTCGCCTGCCTCTTTCTATTTAGATCACCCGCTTCAGCACCGCCGTCTGCCCGCCGGCACCGGTCAGGATCAGCGTGCCGTCGGACGGGAAGGTCAGGCTGACCGGGCTCGCCATCAGCTTGAAGAAGGCGCCTTCCTGCGCCATTCCCGCGCCCGGGCATGCCATTTCGGTCGCCATCAGCGGCCCCGCGCTCAGCGTCCGGCCGTCGCTGGTATAGGTCCCCGAAAAGCGGTTGCAGCCCGCGCTGCCGCTCATCTTCTTGCCGTCAAAGGCGAGCGAGGTCGGTCGATCCTTTGCGACCGTCGCGCCGCCGATCGACACGAAGATCCAGTTCGTCCCCGCGAGTTCCTCGGGCGCGAGGATGCCGCCGCCGCAGCCCTTCACCCTCTTGCCGTCGGCGGTGACGGTCACCGTGTCGCGATAGCGGCGGTCGCTCATCCCGTCGCTGCATTCGGCGTGGGTGACGTCGACGGCGAGTCGCTTGCCGGCATAGCGCTCGCCGTTGAACGATGGCCGCGCGCCGGGGTTCGGCTCCAATATCTTCGTGTCGCCATAGTCGCCGGTATAGTTGAGCAGGCCCGGCGTGATCTCGAGCGTCCAGCCGGGCTCGGTGCCGATCGCCATATAGGCGGCGGGCTGGGCGCCGGGCGCCTGCGGCGGAATCGCGGTGCACGCCGCGAGGGCGAAGGGCAGGGCGAGCAGGGGCAGGAAGCGGGTCACGGCAGCTATCTCCTTCTTCCGTCATGCTGAAACAGGTTCAGGGTGACGAAACTCTGTGAGCGCGGAGCATAGCTGCGGCTCAGATGTCAGGACGCTGAACCGCGACTATCGGTTCCGCCGCTGGTTCAGCACCTCATAGGCCATCACCGCGCCCGCGACCGCGGCGTTGAGGCTGTCGGCCTTGCCCATCATCGGCATCTTCACGCGCACGTCGGCAGCCGCGGCATAGGCTTCGGGCAGGCCCTGCGATTCATTGCCGATGAGGATGAAGGTCGGCGCGGCGTAGCGCACCGCCTGATAATCCTTCGTATCGCCCCCCAGCCAGGTCGCGACCAGTTCGCCCGGCCCCGCGCGCAGCCAGGCGAGGAAATCGTCCCAGCGTGCCTGCACCAGCCGCTGCGTGAAGATCGCCCCCATGCTCGCGCGCACCGCCTCGACCGCATAGGGATCGGTCGATTCGTCCAGGAGAATCAGCCCGCCCGCGCCGACCGCGTCGCCGGTGCGCAGCATCGTGCCGAGGTTGCCCGGATCGCGCAGCCGCTCGGCGACGAGCCAGATCGGCGCGGCGGCGCGGTCGAGATCGGCGAGGCGCGTCTTCGGCTCGGCGTAGATGCCGACCACCGTTTGCGGATTGTCCTTGCCCGACAATTTGGAGAGGATCGCGGGCGTCGTGTCGACCACCTCACCGCCGCCCGCCAGCGTCGCCTCGACCAGCGCCTTCGTCAGCGGATGCGCGGCGGCGCCTTCGTCGGCGAGGAACAGCCATTGCGGGAGCACCCCCGCCTCGCGCGCCTCGGTCGCGATGCGCAGCCCTTCGGCGAGGAACAGCCCCTCGGCGCGGCGGTGGCGCTTCTCGCGCAGCAGCCGCATCCGCTTGACCAGCGGATTGGAGAGGCTTTCGATTCTCGAGCGGCGACCCGTCATGGGATCAATCCTCGCCGAAGCTGTCCTTGACCAATCCGACGAGCTTGAGCAGCGCGGCGTCGGCGCCGTCGCCCTTCGTGTGGATGGTGATCGAATCGCCCTTCGCGGCGCCCAGCATCATCAGCCCCATGATCGAGGTGCCATTGACGCGGTTGCCGCCCTTTTCGACCTCGACCATCACGCTCTCGGGCAGGCGACTGACGAAAGTGACGAATTTGGCGCTGGCGCGCGCGTGAAGACCGCGCTGGTTGGTGATTTCGACGGTCTCCGACAATTCGCTCAAAGGCCCACTCCCAGCATTTCCGACGCCACCGATATATATTTCTGTCCCGCCTCGCGCGCGGCGATCACCGCCGGGCGTAGCTCCATCGTCTTGCGCGCACTTTCGAGCCGGATCAACATCGGCAGGTTGACGCCCGCGATCACCTCGGTCCGTCCGGCTTCGAGCAGGCTGATCGCGAGGTTGGAGGGGGTGCCGCCGAACAGGTCGGTCAGCATGATGACGCCGCGGCCCTCGTCGACCGCGCGAATCGCCTCGGCGATTTCGCGCCGCCGCATCTCCATATTGTCGTTGGGGCCGATGCACACGGTCGCCACCGCGCGCTGCGGGCCCACGACATGCTCCATCGCGGTGACCATTTCCTCGGCGAGTCGGCCGTGCGTCACGAGAACCATTCCGATGAGCGGCAATGCTTTATCGCTAGGCATGCAGTCGGGGACCCTTATGCTTTGCCGCCGGATGCGGGCGGGGGCTTGCCCTCAAGCCCATCTTGCGGGGCCGAGTCAAGATTGCGATGGATGACGTTGGGGGCGTGGCCGGCGATGCGCAGCGCGCTCGCGACGCGCTCGGCGACGTGCACCGAGCGGTGCCGCCCGCCGGTGCAGCCGAACGCGATGGTGACATAGCTTTTTCCCTCTGCGCGGTAGCGCGGCAGCAGGGTGAGCAGCAGCGCCTCGATCTGCGCCACCGTCATTTCATAGGCGGGGTCGGCCGCGATATAGGCGGAGACGTCGGCATCGAGCCCGGTGCCCGGGCGCAGCTTCGCGTCCCAGTGCGGATTGCGCAGATAGCGCATGTCGAACACCAGGTCGGCGTTGCGCGGCAGCCCGCGCGCGAAGCCGAAGCTCATCACGGTCAGCGACGGCTCGTCGTCGCCGACGTCGGCGAAGCGCTGGCGGATTTCCTGTTGCAGGTCGTTGCTGCTGTAATTGGTCGTGTCGACGACATGCTCGGCCCAGCGGCGGAGCGATTCCATCATCTCGCGCTCGCGGGCGATGCCGTCGGCGGCGGGGCGGTCCTCGGCGAGCGGATGGCGCCGCCGCGTTTCGGAAAAGCGGCGTTCGAGTTCGGCCCCGGCACAGTCGAGGAACAGCGTCTGGATGTCGCGCCCGCCCGCCTCGCGCAGTTCCTTGATCCGCTTGACGAGCCGCGACGGCTTGAAGCCGCGGCTGCGGCTGTCGATGCCGACCGCGATCGGGCGGCTCGCCTCGCTCGGCTTGGCGGGGGCCTCGATCAGCGCTTCGAGCAGCGACAGCGGCAGATTGTCGACGACCTCCCACCCCAGATCCTCGAGCACCCTGAGCACGGTCGACTTGCCCGCGCCCGAGAGGCCGGTGACAAGGAGCAGGCGCGGCTCGGCGGCCGCCGGCATCGAATCGCTCATGCCGCGGCCTCCAGCCGGTCGAGCGCGAGCAATATCTTGACGGGCGCCGAGGCTTCGAACGCCGACAGGGTCACCGCGGGAAGCGTTTGTCCCGCCACCGTCTCGACCTGGTTCGCAGGAGGCATGCGCTCGTAGCGCTCGGCCAGTCGCACCGCGAGAGCGATCGGCACCGGTGCGGTCCATGGCTGTTCGACGATGCCGATGCCGCGCACTTCCATCTTGCCCGCGAGCTCGGCGGGCGGGCGGCACCACAGTCGGCCGCGATCGGACCAGACGTCGCAGCGGTCGTCGGCGACCAGCCGCGCGCCGCGGTCGATCAACCGCAATGCCAGATCGGACTTGCCGCGCCCCGACGGGCCGAGCAGCAAAATCCCCCGGCTGCCGGCAGCGACGCAGCTTGCGTGGATATTGGCAACGGGGCGAGTGGTCCGGCTCGGAAGCATGCGGCGAGGCTTACCGGCGCGCGCGCGGCGCCGCAAGGCGGATGGGCTATGCTGTCCCGCCTTCTTCGGCCGCGGGCAGGGTGATCAGCAGGCTGGCGCCGGGCTTGCCGTCGTCGCGATCGGCGGCGGCGATCGTCCCGCCATGCCCCTCGACGATCGTGCGCGCGATCGCGAGGCCGAGCCCGCTGTGGCGCCCGAAGGCCTCGCCATCGGGGCGCTCGCTGTGAAAGCGGCGGAAAATCGCCTCGCGCTGCGCGGGTTCGATCCCCGGCCCATCGTCGTCGACGCCGATATGCACCTCCTGCCCCAGCCGCGTCGCGCGCACGCAGACGAGACCGGCCTCGGGCGAGAAGCTGATCGCATTGTCGATGATATTGTCGATCGCGCGCTCGAGCCGGTGGCCGTCGCCCATCACCGTCGCGGTGCCCTTGCGCGGGCGCGCGAAGGCGATGCGCGGCTGCGGGCCGCCGCCCTGCTCGGCGCGCGCGGCGCGCGAGGCGAGCATCGATTCGATCATCAGCCCGACGTCAATCGGCTCGAACAGGGTGCGCGACAATTGCGCGTCGATGCGGCTTGCATCGCTGATGTCGCTGACCAGCCGGTCGAGCCGGCGCACATCCTCGTCGGCGATGGCGAGAAGCTGGGCACGCTGTTCGTCGGTCCTGACCCGCCCGAGCCCCTCGATCGCCGAGCGCACCGAGGCGATCGGATTCTTGAGCTCGTGCGTCACGTCGGCGGCGAAATGCTCGCCGGCGTCGATGCGCTCGCGCAGCGCCTGCGTCATGTCGCTGAGCGCGCGGGCGAGGGTGCCGATCTCGTCGCGGCGGCTCGGCAGGCGCGGGACGACCACCTCGCGCGCGCGGCCGAGGCGGACGCGCACCGCGGCGCGCGCGAGGCGGCGCAGCGGGCGGACGATGGTGCGCGCGAGGAAGAGCGAAAGCAGCACCGACGCGATCAGCACCATCGCGAGGACGACCGCGAGGCGGAAGCGTTCGGCGCGCACCGTCC
Source organism: Sphingopyxis sp. NJF-3 (assembly GCF_053514865.1). Classification (NCBI taxonomy): domain Bacteria; kingdom Pseudomonadati; phylum Pseudomonadota; class Alphaproteobacteria; order Sphingomonadales; family Sphingopyxidaceae; genus Sphingopyxis; species Sphingopyxis sp. NJF-3. The sequence continues at coordinate 3,010,250 of NZ_CM130726.1, read as the reverse complement.
GCGTGATGTCGCGGGCGTTGATCGTCATCAGCATCACTTCGGGGGTTTCGAGGTCGACCACCCGCGTCGCGCTGAGCAGCGGGGTGCGCTCGGGCGCGTAGCGGAAGCGGCTCGTGCCCTCGCCGCTGCGCTGCGTCTCGACGACCTCGGGCCAGGCGCCGCCGCGATCGATCGCGGGCTCCTCGAACTCGGGATAGGCGGGCGCGCCGACGATCCAGTCGATGCCGCGGTCCATCGCGCGCGCCGCGTCGCGCTTCCACGGCTGCAGATCGGGATCGCGCAGCGTGTAGGTCGGCGGGCCGTGCGCGAAGCTGTCGTCGAGCTTGTGCCCGTCCGGGGCATAGAAGCGCAGCCGCGACTCGGTCGCGCGGGCGAATTCGCCGATCAGCCGCTCGCGCTGGTCGGGCCGCGCCGATTCGAGCGCGCTGTCGAGCATCGCGAGCTGGTCCTCCATCACCCCGATCCGCGTGTCGATCAGCCGGGTGCGATAGGTGTCGAGATAGAAGAAGCCGCCCGCGAGCAGCGCGACCGCGAGGATGTTGACCACCAGGATGCGCGTCGTCAGCGACCAGCGCGCCGACCAGACGAGCGGCAGCTCCTCGGCAGCGGCGGCGCGGTTGTCAGCCCTCGTCAGCAAAGCGGTATCCGGCGCCATAGAGGGTCGCGATCGCGTCGAAGTCGGGGTCGACCTCGCGGAACTTGCGGCGCAGGCGCTTGATGTGGCTGTCGATCGTGCGGTCGTCGATATAGACGTCGTCCTGATAGGCCGCATCCATCAGCTGGTTGCGGCTGCGCACGATCCCGGGGCGGCTGGCGAGCGTTTCGAGGATCAGGAATTCGGTCACGGTCAGCGTCACGTCCTGGCCATCCCAGGCGACCTTGTGCCGCGCCGGGTCCATCGTCAGCCGTCCGCGCGTGATCGGTTCGGCGACGGGCTCGTCCTCCTCGCTCGGTGCGCTCCTGTTGAGTTCGACGCGGCGCAGGATCGCGCGGATGCGCGCGATCACCAGCCGCTGCGAGAAAGGCTTGGCGATATAGTCGTCGGCGCCCATCGCGAGCCCCAGCGCCTCGTCGATCTCGTCGTCCTTGCTGGTCAGGAAGATGACGGGGAGCTGGCTTTTCTCGCGCAGCCGGCGGAGCAGTTCGAGCCCGTCCATCCGCGGCATCTTGATGTCGAAGACCGCGAGGTCGGGCGGATTGTCGATCAGCGGCTTCAGCGCCGCCTCGCCGTCCGAATAGACGCGCGTGACGAAGCCTTCGGCCTGTAGCGCGATCGACAGGGATTGCAGGATGTTGCGGTCGTCGTCGACCAGCGCGATGGTTGCCGTCATGCTCTTTCCGTAGGGGCGGGACCCGGTGCCGGATTAACCGATACCGCACCCACCGACAACCGCGGTGGCATGTCACCGGTTCCCCTACGGCGCACTCGTCGCGCGCCCGGCACGGGTCCCGCTTTAATCTTTGACCTCATCGGCCATCGCCGCTAACGCGACCGGGAATTTTCGGAATCGGCGTCATCGTCGGCACCCATTCACGATGCGGGCCTGCCCTTTTGCTCGGCGGGCGTTGCATAGGTATGCAAGGGTCCGGCGGCAAAGGGAAAGGCCAGGGCAATGACCAAGGTGGTGATCGGTAGCGAGACCGTGGAAACGCGGGCGGACGTGGCCGAAAACTGGGGCACGGCGCAGCTCGTCGAGGAAGCGGCGCGCCACGGCGAAGGCCTGCTCGCCAAGGACGGCCCGCTTGTCGTCGCGACCGGCCAGCACACCGGGCGCAGCGCGAAGGACAAGTTCATCGTCCAGGACGGCGAGACTGTCGACACCATCTGGTGGGGCAAGACCAATGTGCCGATGACGCCCGCGCACTTCGCCGCGCTGAAGGCCGATTTCTTCGCGCATCTCGCCTCGCGCGACCGCCTCTATCGCCAGCAGCTCTTCGGCGGCTCGCAGGCGGAGCATCGCGTCGGCGTCCAGGTCGTCACCGAACTCGCGTGGCACAGCCAGTTCATCCGCACCCTGCTCTGCCGCCCGACCGCGGCCGAGCTCGCGGCGTTCGAGGATGAATATACGATCGTCGACCTGCCGAGCTTCCGCGCCGACCCCGCGAAGCACGGCACGCGCAGCGAGACGGTGGTCGCGGTCAACTTCGCCGAGAAGCTCGTGCTGATCGGCGGCACCGCCTATGCGGGCGAGATGAAGAAGTCGGTGTTCGGTATCCTCAACTATCTGCTCCCGGTGAAGGGCGTGATGCCGATGCACTGTTCGGCGAACATCGGTCCCGATGGCGATACCGCGGTCTTCTTCGGGCTTTCGGGCACCGGCAAGACGACGCTGTCGGCCGACGCCTCGCGCACGCTGATCGGCGACGACGAGCATGGCTGGTCGGACACCGCGGTCTTCAACTTCGAGGGCGGTTGCTACGCCAAGATGATCCGCCTGTCCGAAGAGGCCGAGCCCGAAATCTATGCGACCACCCGCCGCTTCGGCACGGTGCTCGAAAATGTCGTGATCGACCCCGCGACGCGCACGCTGGATCTCGACGATAACAGCCTCGCCGAGAACACCCGCGGCGCCTATCCGATCGACTTCATCCCGAACGCGTCGGAGGCGAACATGGGGCCGGTGCCGCGCACCGTGATCATGCTCACCGCCGATGCCTTTGGCGTGCTGCCCCCGATCGCCAAGCTGACCCCCGACCAGGCGATGTATCATTTCCTGTCGGGCTATACCGCGAAGGTCGCGGGGACCGAGATCGGCGTGACCGAGCCCGAGGCGACCTTCTCGACCTGCTTCGGCGCCCCCTTCATGCCGCGCCACCCGTCGGTCTATGGCAATCTTTTGAAGGACCGCATCGCCAAGGGCGGGGTCCAGTGCTGGCTCGTCAACACCGGCTGGACCGGCGGCATGGCGACGATGGACGGCATCAAGCGCATGCCGATCAAGGCGACCCGCGCGCTGCTCAACGCCGCGCTCGACGGTAGCCTGAACGATGCCGAGTTCCGCAAGGACCCGAACTTCGGCTTCCTCGTCCCGGTCGCGGTTCCGGGGGTCGACGCCGCACTGCTCGACCCGCGCGAGGCGTGGGCCGACAAGGCGGCCTATGACCGCACGGCCGAGGCGCTGGTGCAGCAATTCATCGACAATTTCGCGCAATTCGCGGACCATGTCGACGAAGGCGTTCGCCAGGCCGCTCCGCAGGCGGCCGTCGCAGCCTGATTCCGCCCGGTTCCTCCGGGTGGCCCATCACCCGGAAGGAACCGGACGATGACCATCGATTATTCGCCGCGCCTGTTCGAGCGCGACCATGACATTCGCGCGCTCGGCGAGGGGCTGCTCGCCTGCGCCTTGCCGCGCGAGGCGTGGACGCACGAGGCGCATCTCGCCGCCTGCCTGTGGCTGCTGACCGAGCGGCCCGACATCGACGTCGATGCCGAGATCGCGGGGCTGATCCGCCGTTTCAACGAAAGCGTCGGCGGCGTGAACGACGACAGCCAGGGCTATCACGACAGCATCACCCGCGCCTATGTCGCGGGGGTGCGGCTGTTCCTCTCGGAAACGGCCGAGACAGGGCTGGCGGCGCGCGTCAACGCGCTGCTGCTGTCGCCGATGGGCGGGCGCGATTGGCCGCTGCGCTTCTACAGCCGCGAGCTGCTGTTCTCGGTCGCGGCGCGGCGGGGGTATGTCGAACCCGACCAAGCGCCTTTGCCGGGAGGGTAAGGCGACCCCCCGGGTCGAGACCGGGGTGACGTCGGTTCAGACCTTCGCCCCCGCGATATATTCGTCGACATTCTTCGCGAGCACGTCGAGCGGGACGTTGCCACCTTCGACCACGACATTATCGAAATCGCGCAGGTCGTATTTCGCCCCCAGTGCCGCCTGAGCGCGGCCGCGCTGGCGGACGATCTCGCTGTGGCCGACCTTGTAGCCGCACGCCTGGCCCGCCCAGCTGCAATAGCGGTCGACCTCGCTCGACACTTCGAGCGGGTTCGATCCGTTGCGCTCGACGAAGAAGCGGACGCCCTCCTCGCGCGTCCAGCGTTTCGCATGGAGCCCGGTGTCGACGACGAGGCGGCAGGCGCGGAAGGCCAGCGACTGGAGATAGCCGAGCCGCCCGACCTCGAAATCGTCGTAGAGGCCGAGCTCGTCGGCGAGCTGCTCGGCATAGAGCGCCCACCCTTCCGAATAGGCGTTGAAGGCCAGCATCGAGCGGATCAGCGGCATCTTGTTGGCATATTCGCCCTGCCAGACATGCCCCGGGATCGCCTCGTGCATCGCAAGGTCGGGGAGCGAATATTTGCTGTGCAGGTCGGTGGTGCGCAGGTTGATCCAGAATTTTCCCGGAATGCTGCCGTCGATCGACCCCGCGCCGCCATAGGCCGCTGGCGCGCCGGGTTCCTCGGCCAGAGGGAGCCGCTTGACCTCGACATTGCCCTTCACCAGCGTGCGGAAGGCGCGCGGCAGCTCGGCGCGAATCTTGCCGAGCCAGGTCTGGATATAGGCCTTGATCTCCTCGCGTCCCTTGTCGCCTTCGGGGAATTTGTAGCGCGGGTCCCGCGCGAGCGCGTTCATCCGCGCGCCGACCGGGCCCTCGCTGTAACCGAGTTTCTTGAGGATCGGGTCCATCCGCCCGTGAAGCTCGGCGAGTTGGTCGAGCCCCATCTGGTGGACCTCGTCGGGGGTCATGCGGGTGGTGGTCGAGGCGCGCAGCCCCCAAGCATACCATTCGTCGCCGCCCGGCCGCGCCCATAGTCCTGCGTCCATCGTCGCCTTGGGCCGCTGCGCGCGCATCTCGGCGATCTGGCGTTCGAGCGCGGGAACGACCGCGCCCTTGACGATCCGTTCGGCGCGGGCACCCCAGTCGCCGGAGATCTTCTGTTCCCCGGTCCGTTGGACGAGGCTGGCGACCAGCCCGCCTCCCGCGTGCGCGTCGGCAAGGCTCGCGTCCATCTGCTTCAGCGCGGCGTCGATCAGGAAGGCGGGGGCGATCACTCCTTGCGCGCGCGCCGCCTTCAGCCGCTCGGTCTCGCCGTCGAGTGCGGCGGGATAGGCGTTGAGGCGCGCGAGATACGCCTCGGCATCGGCGGCACTCCGCACCGGATGATCGCTGTCGAGAAAGCGCGGCACGTCGAGATAGGCGCCGACATTCTGGATCACGACATAGGGCGTGTTGCGCCAGCCGCCGACCGCGACGTCGCCATAGGGGAGAGCGAAGCCCTCGAGCGCGACGCTGTAGGCGCTGTCGACGACCGCGAGGCTGGTGCGCGTGGCATGGTCGAGCCCACTCGAGTCGACGGCGCGCACGCGCGCGAGGTCGGCCTTCAGCGTCGCGGCGAGAGCGGCGACCCCGGCGGGCGAGCGGTCGGACAATTGTCCGCGCATCCGGGCGCGATCGCCGGTGTCGATGCCGAGCGCGGTCGCGCCCTCGGGGCCGTGGGTGAGGAGATTGTCGGCGACCGAGTCGAGCAGCGCCGATGCTGGGGGTGTGGCGGGCGCGGTTTCCGCCGCGGCAGCGGGGACGCGCGCGGCGATGGCGAGGCCCGCAGTGCCGGCGCCGAGTGCAGCGAGCGTCTGGCGGCGGCTGACGGGGGTGGAAAATCTGTCTGACATGCGGCGGCTCCCTCGCGACCTTGTTTCTTGTGAAACCTTCCTAGGGGGCAGGACGCGTCGGTCAATGGCGCCGCACTTAAAAGCCCCTCCTCTTTAGAGGAGGGGTTGGGGTGGTGGCGCGCGACAGCGCGCACGGAGCCATGCACCACCCCGCTGCGACTAACGAGCAAGCTCGTAAGTCTCGCTGCCCCTCCTCTGAAGAGGAGGGGCGACATTCACGCTCAGTCCGTCAGGTCGGCCGGCACCTTGCCGCCGTTGGCCGCGAGTTCGCGCATCACCGCCTTGTGCAGCCAGATGTTCATCTCGGCGCTGCCGTTGAGTTCGCCGGTATAGCCGAGCTCCTGCGCCAGTTCCTTGCGGTTCTGGAGGCTGGGGTCGATTTCGAGCAGCTTCATCAGGTCGACGATCGACGTGCGCCAGTTGAGCGGTTGGGTCGCATAGGCGTTCTGCGCGGTCAGGATGGCCTCGACATCGACCTCGCTGATCGCGGCCGGCGCGGCGGGGACGGGCTGCGGCGCAGCCGGAGCGGCGGTCGTCGCGGGGGCGGCGGCGGGCTCGGCGGCCGCAGCCTTCTTGCCGAAAATCGCATCCTTGATCTTGCCGAAAATGCTCATGATTGGGACTCCCACTTTCTTGGTGCGGCTGATCCGAAGATAGACGGCCGCAGACTGCATAGTGACGCAGCGGGATGACAGGAGAATGAACGGACTCGTCCTCCCCCCGCGCGCTGCTATAACAACCCGCATCGGCGCATTTCGATCCGCGCCATCAGACGGAGGCATCCATGAATCTGACCGACATTCTCCAGCAGGCCGGCGGCATCGAATCGATGGCGAAGGAATTGGGCGTTTCGCCCGGCGTCGCGCAGCAAGGCGCCGACGCGCTGCTCCCCGCGATCCTCGGCGGATTCAAGAAGCAAGCGCAGGGCGGGGGGCTCGAAGGGCTCGGCGGCCTGATCGGCCAGCTCGGCGGTGGCGGATTGCTCGACTCGGTGCTCGGATCGCAGCCGACCCCGGTCGGGCAGGGTAACGAGGTGCTCGGCCAGATCTTCGGCTCGAAGGACGTCAGCCGCACCGTCGCGGGCGACGCGGCGGCGAAGACCGGCCTCGACGCCGGGCTGCTCAAGCAGATGCTGCCGATGCTCGCGATGATGGTCGCGGGCTATATGGCGAAGCAGGGCGGCGAGGGCGGCGAGGGCAGCGGTGGCGGGCTGGGCGGGCTCGGTGGCATCCTCGGCAATGTGCTCGGCGGCGCGGTCGGCGGCGGTGCCGCGCCGTCGGCGGGCGGGCTCGCGGGCAGTCTCGGCGGTCTCGGTAAGCTCATCGACATGGACGGCGACGGCAACCCGCTCGACGATATCCTCGGCATGGCGGGCAAGCTGCGGGGGTGACCCCTGTTAGGCCCTCCCCTTCAGGGGAGGGCAGCGAAACTTGGCGGCTTGCCGCCTAGTTGCAGCGGGTGGGGGTAGCGGCCTTGCGCAAGGCCGATGCCCCCCACCCCAACCCAGTGTCAGGTAAACCGTCCCCCGGACGGTTTAGGTCATGCCGGGGGCATGACCGGCCTGACACTCCTGAAGGAGAGGGGCTTATCGATCGATCACGCGGCCTGCAGCCGCCATTCGTCGCGAAGGGTGTCGGGCCATCGCGCGGCGCCGAGCATGGCGACGGGCCCTTCGTCGCCGTCGCCATCATTGCCCGGCGCCGCGATGTCGCGGGCATATTCGACCGTCGGCGCGGCCCGGCCGCGGCCGAGGCTGCCGCGCAGCGGACGCCGCCCGGTGGGCCGGAAGCCGAGCTTGCGCAGCACCGCGCCCGAGGCCGGATTGTCGGCGAAATGCGAGGCGACCAGCCGGCCGATGCCGAGCGTGCGGGCAAGGTCGATCATGTGCCGCCCCGCCTCGGTCGCATAGCCGAGACCCCAGAAGGGCCGCGCGACCCAATAGCCGAGCTCGACCTCGCCGCTCTCCATCCGGTCCATCCCGACGCCGCCGATCAGGCGCGGTGCGCTCGCGGTGCGCTGGATCATCAGGAAGCGGCTCGGGTGGCCCTCGGTCCAGGTCGACAGAAAGGCGCGGGCGTCGTCCTCGCGATAGGGCCAGGGCGCGCGCGACAGGTTGCGCACGATCGCCTCGTCGCCGATCGCGCGCGCAAGTGCGGGAGCATCTTCGTGCCAGCCGGGCCGCAGCAAGAGTCTTTCGGTGCGTGCAAACATTTTCGTCACTCCCATTTGCCGGTCGCCGTGGCGCCAGATGGTGACGCTTTGACGACAGTTGATATGCGAGGGAGATGATCGGCCCCATTTTCGCGCCCGGCGCCGAAGCGGCGGATTTCGGGCAAGAAAAAAGGGAGACCGGGGGCGACCCGTCTCCCTCTTTTCGAACCTGGTTTCCGCGTTGGGCGGAAAGGGCGGCTCCGGGTCGTCCCTGGTGGACGACCTCGGTGAAGTCGTCCCTTATTCGGCGGCGTCTGCCATACAGTCGACCGACACATATTTGCGGCCAAGCTTGCCGTCGTGGAATCGGACGCGGCCGTCGGCGGTCGCGAACAGCGTGTGGTCCTTGCCCATCCCGACGTTGACGCCCGGATAGACCTTGGTGCCGCGCTGACGCACGATAATGTTGCCGCCGATCACGTCCTGACCGCCGAACTTCTTCACGCCAAGGCGGCGGCCGGCTGAGTCGCGACCGTTGCGCGAAGAACCGCCTGCTTTCTTATGTGCCATGACTGATGCTCCTTAATCTCTTGGGCCGAGCCGCGGGGTCGCGCTCAGGCGTCCTTCTTGGGGGCCGCCTTCTTGGCGGCGGGCTTCTTGGCGGGCGCGGCCTTCTCGGCGGCGGCTTCCTTCTTGGGGGCAGCGGCCTTCTTAGGCGCGGCTTCCTTGGCCGGGGCGGCGTCGTCCGCCTTCGGAGCGGCTTCCTTCTTCGGCGCGGCCTTCTTGGCATCGCCGACGGCGAGGATGCGCAGCAGCGTCAGCGACTGACGGTGACCGTTGCGGCGGCGGTAGTTGTGCCGGCGGCGCTTCTTGAAGACGATGACCTTTTCGCCGCGCGTCTGGGCGATGATCTCGGCCGAGACGGCCAGACCCTTGGCGTCCTTCATCTCGCCGCCGTCGCCGGCCAGCAGGACGTCGCCCAGCGACACGGTGTCGCCCGCTTCACCTTCGATTTTCTCGACGGCGATCTTGTCTCCAGCGGCGACGCGATACTGCTTGCCGCCCGTGCGCACGATTGCGAACATGGTCTTCCATCCAATCAGAAACTAAAACACCCGCGCTGCCGGTCACCCGCCGAGGCAGATGATTTTTCCGGCATGCGGGAAAGTCAGCGCCACTAGCGAGCCGGGGCGGTGCTGTCAACCGCATATTTCCGCGTTTTTCGGGGTTTCGGCCGCGCCCCGCGAGCCGGTGCGCGTCCGGGCCCCGATTCGGCTTGCCGCCCGGCGCCGCGGCCCATATCAGGAGCGGCGATGACGCGCATCCCCCATCTTCTCCCCGCGGCGATCGCGGCCTCCCTGTCGCTGTCGGCGTGCGCCGCGGCGCAGGAAAGCCATGCCCCGTCGCTCGCCAAGCGCCCGGTCGAGGGGCGATTCGACGTCGCGCCGCCCGCGGTGGTCGTCGCGCCGCCGGGGCCGCTGCCGACCGATCTCGCGGGGCGGCTCGCGCGCTGGGAATCGGACGCGGTCCAGGCGCAGCAAGCGTTCGCCGCAGAGCGCAACATCACCGCGCCGCTCGTGGCATCGGCCGCGGGCTCTGCGATGTCGAGCGAGCGGTGGGTGGTCGCGCAGCAGGCGATTTCGCGGCTGATCGCGACGCGCGCGCCGCTGACCGGCGCGCTCGCCGACATCGACCGCCTCTATGTCGACCGCAGCGTCGAGGAGGCGATCGACGGCTTGCCCGACATCTATGCGCTGCGCGACCGGCTCACCGAAATGGTGTCGGCGCAGGACGCGGTGATCGGCGCGCTCGAGGCGCAGCTGCCGGGGCGGTAGGGGCATTTGATATAGAGGGCGTCGCCTCCGCGAAGGCGGGGGCCGCTGGCGACCTTCTCCTGCGATGCTGTGCAAAACGACGACGGCCCCCGCCTTCGCGGGGGCGACGTTGTCAAATCACTGATTCAATCCGTGCTTCTTCAGCGCGTGGCGGATCTGGTCGTAGCTGAGCCCGAGCACTTCGGCCGCGACCTTCTGGTTGTAGCGGCAGCGCGCCATCGTGTCGGCCAGTATCTGCCGCTCATAGCCGTCGACCGCGGCGCGCAGGTCGCTGACCGGGCCGGCGGGCGGCGCGGCGGCGGCGGGGTGCGAGGGAGCGGGCGCCGCCGCGGGCGCTGCGCCGTCTTTCACCTTGGGCCGGTGAACCGGCTGCCACGGGCTCGCGAAGGGGTCGAAGCTCAGCGCGTCGACCGGCTTTTCGGGGTCGGGCCAGCGATAGATGGCGCGCTCGATGACGTTTCGCAGTTCGCGGACATTGCCCGGCCAGTCGTGGCCCTCCATCTGCGCGAGAGCGCGCGGGCCGAAGCCGGGCCATTCCTCCCAGCCGAGCACTGCCGCCATGCGCTGCCCGAAATAGGTGGCGAGCACCTCGATGTCGCCTTCGCGAGCGCGCAGCGGGGGAAGGGTGATGACCTCGAACGACAGCCGGTCGAGCAAGTCGGCGCGAAAGCGGTTCTCCTCGACCAGCGCGGGCAGATGCTCGTTGGTCGCCGCGACGATGCGCACGTCGACGCGGATCGGGCGCGACGAACCGACGCGCGTCACCTCGCCATATTCGACCGCGCGCAAGAGGCGCTCCTGCGCACCCATCGACATGGTCGCGAGCTCGTCGAGGAACAGGGTGCCGCCGTCGGCCTCCTCGAAGCGTCCGGCGCGGCTGCGCGTCGCGCCGGTGAAGGCGCCCGCCTCGTGCCCGAACAGCTCCGATTCGATCAGCGTCTCGGGCATCGCGGCGCAGTTCATGATCAGATAGGGCTTGTCCCAGCGCGCCGACAGGCGGTGGAGGCGCTCGGCGATCAGTTCCTTGCCTGTGCCGCGCTCGCCGATCACCAGCACCGGGCGGTCGAGCGTCGCCGCCTGGCTCGCGCGTTCGACCGCGTCCTGGAAGGTCGCGGACTGGCCGATGAACTGCGTTTCGCGCTCCATTCCCAATCATTGGCAATATTTCCCGCTGATTGGCAAGCCAAATCGGCTTTAAACCCAAATCCGATGCGAGTCCGCGCGTTTTTCTGCCGTTCGGGCCAATTGGCACACCCCCTGCATAGGTTCGAGGGAACCGGCACGACTTTGCGCCGGAGCAGCGAGAACAGGGAAGGTTGATCCATGAAAACGACGTTTGCCCAGGCCGCCACTTTCGCGCTCAGCGCGGCGGGAGCGCTGGCCATCCTCGTTGGCGTGATCGACCAGCCCCAGGTCGCCGTCAGCGCCACCGGACACCCCGTCGGCGCGCTGGCGGTGACCGCTGCGATAGCCCCGGCGGTCAGTCCCTTGGCCTGACCGGCTCTGGTGCCGGGGCACTCTCCCCCCTTGCCCCGCCCCGGCACCAGCATTCATTCAAGGTCTCAAGAGTTTCGACAGGAGTTAGTAACATGGGTATTTTTTCACGGACCCGCGACATCATCGCCGCCAACGTCACCGATCTGCTCGACCGCGCGGAGGATCCCGAAAAGATGATCCGCCAGATCATCTTCGAGATGAACGAGACGCTGGTCGAGGTCCGCGCGTCGGCCGCCCGCACCATCGCGGACCAGAAGGAAATGCGCCGCCACATCGCCAAGCTCGAAGGGCTGCAGGACAGCTGGAAGGAAAAGGCCGAGCTCGCGCTGTCGAAGGACCGCGAAGACCTCGCCACCGCGGCGCTGGTCGAAAAGCAGAAGGCCGGCGACATGGCCGAGCGGCTGAAGAGCGAGATTGCGGTTCTCGACGATGCGCTCAAGGGCTATGAAGCCGATATCGCCAAGCTGCAGAAGAAGCTCAGCGAAGCGCGCGCGCGCCAGTCGAGCGTCGTCAACCGCCTCGAAAGCGCCGAGAATCGCTACAAGCTGCGCGAAATGACCAACGGCGACCGCGTCGAGGATGCCTTCTCGCGTTTCGAAATCCTCGAACGCCGCGTCGACGAAGCCGAAGGTCGCGCCGAAGCGCTGGGCCTCGGCTACAAGAAGTCGCTCGACGAGGAGATTGCCGAGCTGCAGGCCGCCGACAAGGTCGCCGACGAGCTCGCCGCGCTGAAGGCCGCGCAGGGCAAGAAATAAGGAGCCGGAGCGATGGACGAGATCATCATCGTACCCGTCGTCATCGGCACCCTCTTCCTCGGCCTGCCGTGGCTGATCCTCCACTATATCACCAAGTGGAAGCAGGCGAAGACGCTGACCGGCGAGGACGAGCAACTGCTCGACGAACTTTACGATACGGCTCGAAGGCTCGAGAATCGTCTTCATACCGTGGAACGCATCATCAGCGCCGACCATCCCGACTTCCGCCCCGCGGTACGCAGCGACGAGGATCTGGCGCAGCTCGAAAATACAAGCAGGAGGAACTGAGATGTCTGCCAGCCGCACGAAATTCTATCTCGACAAGCAGAACGCCAAATGGAGCGGCGTGTGCGCGGGGATCGCGGACTATAGCGGCGTCGATGTCCTCTGGGTGCGCGTCGGCGCGGTGCTGCTGACCTTGATGGGCGGCTTCCCCTGGACGCTGATCGCCTATTGGATGGTCGCCTGGATGGGAACGCCCAAGCCCTTCGCGCTCTACGGCTCGAACGAGGAGGCGCGGTTCTGGCAGGGCGTGCGCTCGAACCCCAGCGCTTCGGCGCGCGACATCCGTTCGCGCTTCCGCGACATCGACCGCCGGATCGCCGACATCGAGCAATATTACACCAGCCACAACCGCCGCCTCGCCGACGAAATCGACGCGCTGCGCTGAGCGAAGGCCGGGCAACAGGGAGAAGAGCTATGAGTTTCGGTGGCCCCGCCTTCGTCCTCGCCATCATCGCCATGTCGATGATCGGATGGATGGCGACGACATGGATGCGCGCCAAGCACGGCTATCCGGTCGAGAATGAATGGGGCGGCACGGTTCATCGAACCGCCCCCGACGCTGATCGAAAAATCGCGCTGCTCGAAGGCGACAATGCCAAGCTGGCCGACAAGATCACGCGGCTCGAAGACCGGATTTCGGTGCTCGAGCGGATCGCGACCGACGCGAACGGTGGGGCGGCTCAGCTCGCCGACCAGATCGACCGGCTGCGCTGAGAGGAAAGAGAAGATCATGAATCTCGATATTTTATATGCCCTGGCCCCCGTCGCCGCGATCATCGGCGTCAGCGCGGTCGGCGGCTGGGTGCTGACGACCTGGATGCGGATCAAGAACGGCTACCCGCTCGACGGCGCCTGGGGCCAGGCGATCTATCCCAAGACCAGCGACGAGACGATCGAACGCGTCAAGCTGATCAGCCAGGAAAACGCCCAGCTTCGCGCCGAGCTCGGTTCGGTCAAGGATCGCCTCGCGGTGATCGAGCGCATCGTCACCGACGAGAGCCACCGGGTGGCGAGCGAGATCGAGGCGCTGCGGCGCCCGGCGAACTGAACGAAAGGAGCGCGCCCGTGGACAGCTGGGTTCAATTCTTCCTCATCGTCGTCGGTCTGCCCGTCGTGCTCGGCATCGGCAGCGACATGTTCCGCCGCCATCTGAAATTCAAGGAACGGCAACTGACCGCGATATCGCACGAAACGGCGGAAAAGGCCGCGCAATATGCGGCGCAGACCGAACGGCTGGAGGAACGCGTCCGCGTCCTCGAACGCATCGTCACCGACAAGGGCGTCGATGTCGCCGACGAAATCGAAAAGCTGCGCGACGCGCCGCTCAACTGAACAACGACAAGAATCAGGCGAAAGGATCCTTCCCATGAACCCCTTTGAAATGGTCATCGGCATCGTCCTCATCGTGACGATCGGGAGCATCATCCGCGCGAAATACGGCGTGCGGCGCGACCATCGCGGCGGCGAATATTTCGTGGCCCAGGACAATGCCGAGACCAAGGCGCTGCAGGCCGAGATTCGCGCGCTCAAGGAGCGCATCCAGGTTCTCGAACGCATCGCCACCGACCACAACCGCGCCGCCAGCCTCGACGAAGAGATCGAGAAGCTGCGCGACCGGTCCCTCCCGTAACGCGACGAAGAAGGAGCCGACCCATGGCCGCCATAACGTCCGAGATTAGCACCCATCTGATCACCGCCGCGATCGCGCTCAGCGCCCTGACCATCATCAGCCTGGTCGCGCTGCGCGGCTGGCGCGACTGGATCCAGCTCAAGCGCGAGGAACTCGCGGCGGGCCATACCCCGGCGCAGGATGCGACCGTGCCGCACGCCGGATCGCGGATCGAAATCGCCGATCTGAAGGAACGGCTGCGCAAATTGGAAGCGATTGCCGCGGGGGTGGATCTGTAACCCTCCAACCATAAATCCGCGTCATTGCGAGCGAAGCGAAGCAATCCATGGCGGTTTACGCACACTCTGGATTGCTTCGCTCCGCTCGCAATGACGCTATTGGGATGGCGAACCAGTCGCCCTCTTTCCCTCCGGGGTAGTTTCTGCCACTGCCGCGCCCATGCGCAGCCTCTCCGACATCTTCGACGAATATGATTTCCTCGACGGCGACGATCGCTATCGCCTGCTGATCGAGCTCGGGCGCGAGCTTGAGCCTATGCCCGAGGCGCTCAAGACCGACGCGACGCTCGTGCGCGGCTGCTCGGCGAGCGTCTGGGTCTATCCGGTGCCGCAGGATGATGGCCGGCTCCATTTCCTCGCCGACAGCAATGCCGCGATCACGAAGGGTATCGTCGCGCTCGTCCTCGCCGCGGTGCAGGACAAGCCCGCGGCCGAGGTGGCGGGCATGGACATCGCCGCCGCGCTTGCTCCCTTCGACCTGACGCGCCAGCTCTCGTCGAACCGCACCCAGGGCGTCCCCAACATGATCGCGCTGGTCCAGGACACGGCGCGCAGGATCGCCGCGGGCTGAGCACGGCTCCGCGATGGGAGCATCGCTGGTGACGGCTTTCCGGTTTTTATCGGCACTCTGTGATCCCGGCGAAAGCCGGGGTTCAGAGCGCGACCGCGCAGCGCCAGCGCTATAACGCCCTGGACCCCGGCTTTCGCCGGGGATCACGTCGGATAGGATTGCAATCGGTCGAACACTGCCAACAGAAAAGGGCGCGGGAGTTGCCTCCCGCGCCCTGATCTTTTCCGGCGATGCCGCGGCTTAGAAGCCGACGATGATCGAACCGATGAAGGTGCGCGGCGCGCCGATCTGGACGAACGGGGCCGAATTGTCGACCAGCTGACCGTCGAAACCGCCGACATAGAGCTTGTCGAACAGGTTGGTGACGTTGAACTGGAAGTAGGTCTTGTCGCCAAGGCCCGCCCATTCGAGACCGACGCGCGCGTCGAGGTCGACGATCGTGTAGGCCGGGGTCTTCGCCTCGTACACCTTGTTTCCACCGATGACCAACGGCAGGTTCTGGTCGTTCACGTAGCGCGGGCCGGTCCGCTTGACCTGCGCGCCGAGCTGGATCGGACCAAGTTCGCCCTGCACACGGCCGCCGAAGGTGTAGACGGGCGAGCCCGATTCACGCTTGCCCTTGGTCAGCGCATAGGCCGGGTCGCCGACGGTCTCGCACAGCGCCTGATTGTTATCGACCTGGCTCTGGCTGCAGATGCCGTTCTGGACATTGTCCTTGATCTTCGACTTCAGGTACGAACCGAAGGCGTAGATCGTGAACTCGGGGATCGGACGGTAGGAGACGCTGCCGTCGATGCCATATTTGTCGACACGGCCGAGGTTCCGATAGACGTTGCGCTCGGTCTCGGGGTCGAACGACGAGGCGAGACGATCGTTGAAGATCGTGTACCACAGCCCGACCTGCGCCTGCACCTGGCTGCTGCTGTAGCGCACGCCCGCGTCGAAATTGTCGGTCGTTTCCGGGATCGGGTTGGCCGACGGGGTGTTCGCGGGGAAGAAGAAAGCGTTGTAGAGGTTGTCCGTGCCCGGAACCTGCACGCCCTTCGAATAGTTGGCGAAGACGCTGAGGTCTTCGGTCACGTCATAGGTCAGGCCGACGTTCGGCGTGAACTTGTTATACTTGCGAACGCGGCGCTGCGGGCCCTGCACCGGCGAGGTGACGCCGGGGCCGGTCGAAACGGTCGGATTGTGCTCCAGCCATTCCGCCAAGGCTTCGTCGTTGGTGCTGAAGCACTGGACCGAACCCGACACGCTCGAGGCGACGCAATTGTTGGTCAGGTCGC
The DNA here is from genome assembly GCF_053514865.1 of Sphingopyxis sp. NJF-3. Taxonomy (NCBI): domain Bacteria; kingdom Pseudomonadati; phylum Pseudomonadota; class Alphaproteobacteria; order Sphingomonadales; family Sphingopyxidaceae; genus Sphingopyxis; species Sphingopyxis sp. NJF-3. Next base: position 2,994,359 of record NZ_CM130726.1, on the reverse strand, counting down.
GCTTGAACATCTTGTACGAACCGCCGATCTGGATCGTCAGCGCGCCGAATTCGCCGCGATACTCGCCGCCGAACATGTTCAGCATGGCGATCGACTTGCGGTCGCGCTTCTGCAGGACGTTGCCATCGGCATCGGTCAGCGGATCGTTGACCGGGAAGACGTCGATCGGCGAACCGTCGAGCTTCAGGAAGCCCGTCTGGCCGGTCTGACGATGGCTGGCGCGATCGAAGCTGTAGAAGACGCGGAAGGTGTTGCTGTCGTCGAGGTCGTAGCGCAGACCCGCGATGACGCCGACGCGGTCGGTCTGCGTCTGGCTGGGCGCCAACACACGGACGGTGTCGAGCAGGTCGCCGTCGCCGTTGAGGTCGCGGCCGTAATAGGGGCTGTTGTTGATGTAGCCGGTCTGCAGCGAGACGCCCGCGGTCGGATCGACGTCGGCGAAGCCTTCGTTACCGGTCGCCGTGCCGCCGCCGTTGGCCTTCACATATTGATAGCTCGGATCGATCGTCAGGACGAGGCCGTCCGACAGGGTGAAGCGCGAGTTGACGCGGATGTTGCCGGTGTTCGACGGGTTGAAGCGTTCGTCGAAGGTCGAGCCGCAGCTGTTGGCCGTGTCGCGGACGCCGGGGGTCGCCACCGTGTTGATCTGGCAGCGCGCGATCCCATAATCGCGTTCGTCCTTGGTCTGGGGGAAGCCGCCCGTAACGTCGCGGTCGGTGCGCAGGCCGACCGAGCCGAAGAAATTGTTGCGGTTCTCGTTATAGTGGCCCGAGATCGCGACGAAGTCGCCATTGTCGCCGATCGGCTGATAGATTTTGGCGTTGTACTGCTGCTTGTCGATCTTGCCCTTGTGCGACGGGACGCCGGGCATGTCGACATTGCCGAACACCGTGTCGTTGGTCGCGGTGCTGGCCGAGAAGAAGGCGCGCGTGCCCCACGGGGTGAAGACGCCCGTGTCGACCATGCCGAAGATGCGGAAGAAGTTGAAGTCGCCGGCCGAGCCGACGAGCTTGACGCCGAATTCCTCGCCCGGGTTGCGGGTGCGGTAGTTGACGGTCGAGCCCGAGGCCGCGGCGGTCGGGCTGTCGACGTCGGTCGAGCCGAGGTTGACGTTGACCTGCTCGATCAGTTCGGGGTCGAGCTGCTGGTTCGAATAGAGCGCATAGTTGCCCGAGTCGTTGAGCGGGATGCCGTCGAAGGTCTGGTTGATGCGGGTGTTGTCGAAACCGCGGATCGACATCTTGCCGCCGGCCGAGCCGAAGGGGTCGTTGTTCTGGAAGCTGACGCCGGGAAGCTGGTTGATGATGTCGTTGACGGTCTGGCCCGGCGCCTGGTGCGCGATGAATTCCTGGGTCAGGACGGCCTTCGCCTTGGTCGTGTCGGGCGCGACGACGCCGCCGACGCCCTGGTTCGCACGCGAACCGGTAACGACGATCTCGTTTTCGAAGTCCTGCGAACCCGTCGACTGGGCAAAGGCAGGCGTGGAAATCAGCGCGACCGGAATCAGCGCGACGCTGGCGGCAAGCGTGTGACGAAATTTCATGACAGGATGTCCCCTTGGTGGTTGGCTGTCGGCCGTAGCGTGCGACAGGCACGCGATAACCTGGCCGGGCCCCTGACGCCCCTCTATGGCATGATTGTGACAGTGCAACCCCGCAGCTGACGTCGCGCGAAGAGGATGCAGCGGAAAAGCGCGGTTTTTCTGTTACAATGAACAGGGATCCGCCAAGGCGGGCAGATATTTTTTCGGCAACTGTTGCTGCAATGCAACATCGGGCCGGGGCCGACTCGGTCCGCCACGCCCGTCGTCCGTTTCGGCGTCGGCGCGGCGGACGGAGATGCGGCGCGGAGGGGGACGGCCGGTGGCGGCCTGGAAGCGGTGCGCGCGCCGCGACTCAGGCGGCGTCGCCCGCTTCCTTTGCCTTGTCGGCATAGACGCGCACCGGCTGCTTGCGGCCCTCGACGACATCCTTGTCGACGACGATCTCGACCACGTCGGTCAGGTCGGGCAGGTCGAACATCGTATCGAGCAGGATCGCCTCGACGATCGAGCGCAACCCGCGCGCGCCGGTCTTGCGTTCGATCGCCTTCCTGGCGACCGCGACCAGCGCATCGTCGGTGAAGGTCAGCGCGACCTCCTCCAGATCGAACAGCTTCCTGTACTGCTTGACCAGCGCATTCTTGGGCTCGCCCAAAATCTTGACCAGCGCATCGACGTCGAGGTCCTCGAGCGTCGCGATGACGGGGAGGCGGCCGACGAATTCGGGGATCAGGCCGAACTTGAGGAGATCCTCGGGCTCGATCTGCTTCAGCACCTCGCCCGCGCGACGCTCGTCGGGGCCGGCAACATGCGCGCCGAAGCCGATCGACTTGCCCTGCAGGCGGTCGCCGATGATCTTTTCGAGGCCGGCGAAGGCGCCGCCCGCGATGAAGAGGATGTTGGTCGTGTCGACCTGCAGGAATTCCTGCTGCGGATGCTTGCGCCCGCCCTGCGGCGGAACGCTCGCGGTCGTGCCTTCCATCAGCTTCAGCAGCGCCTGCTGCACGCCTTCGCCCGACACGTCGCGGGTGATCGAGGGATTTTCGGCTTTGCGGCTGATCTTGTCGATCTCGTCGATATAGACGATGCCGCGCTGCGCCTTTTCGACATTGTAGTCGGAGGATTGCAGCAGCTTGAGGATGATATTCTCGACATCCTCGCCGACATAGCCCGCCTCGGTCAGCGTCGTCGCGTCGGCCATGGTGAAGGGCACGTCGAGGAAGCGCGCGAGCGTCTGCGCCAGCAGCGTCTTGCCGCTGCCGGTCGGGCCGACGAGCAGGATGTTCGACTTCGCCAGTTCGACATCGTCGCCGCGGCCGCTGTTCGCGAGGCGCTTGTAATGGTTGTGCACCGCGACAGACAGCACGCGCTTCGCGGTGTTCTGGCCGATCACATAGGCGTCGAGATGCTGGCAGATCTCCAGCGGCGTCGGCACCGCGCCGTCCTTGCGCGCGGCGACCCCGCCCTTGATCTCTTCGCGGATGATGTCGTTGCAGAGCTCGACGCATTCGTCGCAGATGAACACGGTCGGTCCGGCAATCAGCTTGCGGACTTCGTGCTGCGACTTGCCGCAGAAGGAGCAGTAGAGAGTGCTCTTGCTGTCCGAGCCGCTCAATTTGGTCATAAAACTTCCTTTGGCCGGCACCAGAAAGGGCGCCGCCGCCTATATCCTAGCCCCCGTCCACCCAATTACAATATGGCAATTGGGTGACACGGAGACAATGTTTCGCCCCGGTTCTGCCTAGCGACGGGCGGCGAAGGACGCGTCAAGAAACGCGGTTACCGCGATCTTGCCGCGCCTGGCGCTCAGGGTGTCGGGCCTTCGCTCGGCTCGCTCGGCGCGTCTGTATCGGGCATGCCCGGGCGGCGGTCGAACACCTGGTCGACGATGCCGAATTCCTTGGCTTCGTCGGCCTCGAGGAAGGTGTCGCGATCCATCGCCTTCTCGATCTCTTTCAGCGACTTGCCGGTATATTTGACGTAGAGGTCGTTCATCCGCTTGCGGATGCGGAGGATTTCCTTGGCCTGGATCTCGATGTCCGACGCCATGCCGCGCGCGCCGCCCGACGGCTGGTGCACCATCACGCGCGCGTTCGACAGCGCGACGCGCATGCCGGGCTCGCCCGCGGCGAGGAGGAAGCTGCCCATCGACGCCGCCTGGCCGATGCACACCGTGCCGACGCGCGGGCGGATATATTGCATCGTGTCGTGGATCGCCATGCCCGCCGTGACGACCCCGCCCGGCGAGTTGATGTACATATAGATGTCCTTCTTCGGGTTTTCCGATTCGAGGAACAGCAGCTGGGCGACGATCAGCGAGGCCATCTGGTCCTCGACCTCGCCGGTGACGAAGACGATCCGTTCGCGCAGCAGGCGGGAGAAGATGTCGAAGCTGCGTTCGCCGCGGCTCGTCTGTTCGACGACGACGGGAACAAGGGCGGCGAGCGGGTCGATCATGCGAATTTCGTCCTTATTTATCCGGGTTGCCGCGCCGAGGACCGGCCGACTGCCCCACCGCGTTCTACATCGGCGGCAAGGCGACGGGTTTCAAGGGGGCAAATCGGGCCGAATGGTTCAAGAGGCGGATCGTTGACCTTCGCTTCCGGGCAGGAGGCGATGAAGGGGATGACCCGCGACATTTTTTTCAAAGGTCACGAAGTTCACGGCGCGTCTTATCGCGGCCTAGGTCCGGGATCCGTCGGCCAACGGCGGCGCGGCAATTCCAAAGTTCAGGAAAGTTCAGCCTATTGCATTCCCCCGATGTCGGCCTCGCGGTGCGCTGAATGCTCCGGGTACGCCTCGCCATGGCCGCCCCGGTAAGCTGGGCCGCTCCACCGACTGAAAGCTGGCACAGCCGGATAATGTAGGAAAGACCTATTTGAGGGCGATGTCTGCTTTGGGGTGGGGAGCGGACGTTGCGTCCCGATAAGCCTCTCCCCTTCAGGGGAGGGGCAACGCAGACTTGGCAGCTTGCTGCCTAGTCGGAGTGGGGTGGGGTCTATCGGCCTTGCGCAAGGCCGATAGACCCCACCCCAACCCCTCCCCTGAAGGGGAGGGGCTTTCTCTCTGCCTATGGCTGCAACCGACCGTTAGCGGCCCTTGCGAACCATCGCCCCGGCCAAAAGGAAAAGGGGCGGGAGTGACCCCGCCCCGATCGCCCGTCGCCGGTTCCGCGAATCAATCGCCCTCGCCGGGTTCGGCCGAGAAGAATTTCTCATATTTCCCTTCGACGCCCTTATATTCGTCGGCGTCGGCGGGGCTGTCCTTCTTGGTCGTGATGTTCGGCCATTCGGCGCTGAACTTCGAATTGACCTCGAGCCATTTCTCGAGGCCGCTTTCGGTGTCGGGCAGGATCGCCTCGGCCGGGCATTCGGGTTCGCAGACGCCGCAGTCGATGCACTCGTTCGGGTTGATGACGAGCATATTCTCGCCCTCATAGAAACAGTCGACCGGACAGACCTCGACGCAGTCCATATATTTGCAGCGGATGCAGGCGTCGGTGACGACATAGGTCATGGGTAACGGCTCCCTTATCGCGGCGCATCGGCGCCGTTCGACTGTACTGATTCCCCGCCTCTATGCCGCGTGGCGGCGGCGCGTCAACGCTTTCGGGCAGTTGCGAATCACTCTCACTCCATAGGCTCCGCGGCGCCATCATGGGCGACAGCTTTTCCTTCGCCGCTGATAGCCGCGTTGGGGGCGGCCGGCGGGTCGGGGGTCAGCCGCCGGTAATGCGCCTGCGCCTCGCTTGCCGGGCCGCGGCGGCCGGGGAGCGACAGGAGGCGCAGCACCTCGATCCGTTCGCCGATGGGGAGGACGAGCGTCTGTCCCGCGTGCACCGCGCACGACGCGCGGGTGACCCGCCGCCCGTCGAGGCGGATATGCCCCGCCGCGATCAGCGCCTGGGCGAGGCTGCGCGAGCGCGCGAAGCGCAGATACCACAGCAGCTTGTCGAGCCGGATGCTCCCTGCCGCGCCGGGGCTCGCCATCAGTCCTCCCGCGCGCCCGCGAGCAGAGCGGCGAGCCCGGCGAACGGGCTGTGCGGTGAGGGACCGCGACGCGCGGGGCGGTCGGGCCGCGCCGGACGGGGCGCGGCGGACGGAGGCTTGCCGTTCTTGCCTTTCTTCGGCCTCGGCGGCTTCGCGGCGCGGGGCGCCTGGGCGTTCTGCGGGCCGGGGCGGGGCTCGGCGCCCTTGCGGCGGTGCCGGGGGCCGCGTCGCTTCTCGCCACTGCGGCGGCCGAGCCAGCGCCAGCGCTCGAGCGCCGGATCGCCGACGCTGCGGAAACCGAAGCTGCCGAGCAGCGCGCGCCGCGCCTCGGCGTCGAGGCCGAGCGAGGTGGCGAGCGCGGGGTCGATCGCGAAGCCGGGTGGCTCCGCGGCCTGCGCCTCGTCGCCCTCGTGCACTTCGGTGTCGTCGTGCGGCTCGCCGCCCGCGATCGGCGCGGTCGGCGGCGCGACCGCCTGCATCCGTGCCGCATGCGCCTGGCGCGCGAGCTTTTCGGCCATGTCGATGCGCAGCCAGCCGGTGGCGCAGCGGCGAAAGCCCGCGATGCGCAGCCCCTCGGGACTGCCCTGCTTCTGCAGGACGGCGCCGTGCGGCGGCAGCGCGGGCATCGCGCCGCCCTGCTGCGCGGCGATCAGCGCGGCGCGCCAGCGCACCGCCTCGGGCTTCAACAGCTGCGGGTGGAAGATGTCGAGCGACCCGATGGTGAGGCCGAGCTTGCGGAGCTGCGGCCGCTCCTCGGCGCTCATCGCCGCGAGCTGCTCGTCGACGGCGGCGCGCTCGACCAACCCGCTGCCGTCGGCCATCGCCGCGAGCAGCGCGCGGACGCGCGGCGGGGTGAACAGGTCGCCTGCCGCCGCGCCCATCGCGGCGAGCGGCGCGGCATGGCGTGCGAGCTGCTCGGCGACGAACGCCTGCAGCCGCTCGGCGATCGCCTGCACCTGCGGCGGGTCGAGCCGGCGCAGTGCGGGTTCGAGCAGGACGGCCGGCTGGACCAGCGTCGTGCCGCGCGCGAGCGTCGCGATCACATGGCCGTGCCAGGCGAGCCGCGGCGGCGCGCCCGCCTCGCCGACCAGCGACAGCGCGCCGCCGTCGCCTTCGGCCAGCGCGGTGGCGCGCCGCGCGAGCTCGGCGCGCAGATGCTTTTCGGCGGCGGCGAGCAGCAGCCGGTGGTCGCTCGCCCGCGCCTGTGCATCGACCTTGAACTGGAATCCGGTCAGCGTCCCGATCGGCTCGCCGTCGACCGCGACCGTGCCGTCGGCGCCGACCGCGACGGGCAGCGCGGCGTGGCGCTGCCCCGCGTCGCGGATGAGGAGCGCGAGCCGGCGGTCGACGAAGCGCTGCGCGAGCGCCGCGTGCAGCGCGTCGGAGAGGCGCGCTTCAAGGTCCTGCGTCCGCGCCGTCCAGCCCGCGGCGTCGGCGATCCAGTCGCCGCGCTGCGCGATGAAGCAGAGCGTGCGCACCGCCGCGATCCGGCTCGCGAGCTGGTCGATGTCGCCCTCGACATCGTCGAGCCGCGCCAGCCGCCGCGCGAACCAGTCGGGGTCGATCATCCCGTCGCCGTTCGTCCGCCATTGCCACAGCTTCAGCACCGTGCGGCTGTGATGCTCGGGGCCGAGCTGCTCGAAGTCGGGCAGGCCGCACGCATCCCACAAGCGTGCGACCGCGACGGCGTCGGTCGCGCGCGCCAGCACCTCCATGTCGCCCGCGAGATGCTTCAGCACCGCAAGGTCGACCGCCTCGGGCGCGGCGCGCAGTGCAGCGTGCACGGGCGGGCGGCCGAGATCGCCGATCAGCCGGTCGAGCGAGTCGAAGCGCGGGCTCGGCTCGCGCCAGAACAGGCTGGCGAGCGGCGGGAAATGATGCCCTTCGATCGCCGCGATTTCTTCGGGCGTCATCCCGCCCTGCGGCAGGCCGATGGTGCCGAAGCTGCCGTCCTGCTGGTGCCGCCCGGCGCGCCCCGCGATCTGCGCCATCTCGGCGATGGTCAGTCGGCGGAGGCGGCGCCCGTCGAACTTCTGGAGGCTCGCGAAGGCTACATGCTGGACGTCGAGGTTGAGCCCCATGCCGATCGCGTCAGTGGCGACCAGATAGTCGACCTCGCCCGCCTCGAACATCGCGACCTGCGCGTTGCGGGTGCGCGGACTGAGCGCCCCCATCACCACCGCGGCGCCGCCCGCGAACCGGCGCAGCATCTCGGCGATCGCATAGACCTCCTCGGCCGAGAAGGCGACGATCGCCGACCGCCTGGGCAGGCGCGACAGCTTCATCGGCCCCGCGTAGCTCAGCGTCGAAAAGCGCGGCCGGGTGACGATTTCGGCCTCGGGCACCAGGTCGCGGACGAGGCCCGTGATGCTCGCCGACCCCAGGATCATCGTCTCTTCGCGTCCGCGCGCGCGCAGCATCCGGTCGGTGAAGACATGGCCGCGCTCGGGATCGGCGCCGAGCTGCGCTTCGTCGATGCCGACGAAGGCGACGTCGCGTTCCACCGGCAGCGCCTCCATGGTGCCGAGCAGATAGCGCGCGTCGGGCGGCATGATTCGCTCTTCGCCGGTGACCAGCGCGACCTGATTCGCGCCCTTGATCCGGGCGACCCGGTCATAGACCTCGCGCGCGAGCAGGCGCAGCGGAAAGCCCATCATGCCGCTGGCATGGGCGGTCAGGCGCTCGACCGCCAAATGGGTTTTGCCGGTGTTGGTGGGGCCAAGGACGGCCTTGACCGGATGGGACGAGGGAGATGGCATATTCTTGTGGCGCGATGCTGGCATGGGCGGCGTTGCGGTGCAACAGGCGATCGGTGAGCAGCGGCGATTTGGACCTCACCGTCATCCCGGCGAAGGCCGGGATCTCGACCTCGCATCGCAACGCACCGGCGAGATCCCGGCCTTCGCCGGGATGACGGGGGTACGGGTTACCCCGCCCCGGCCACGGCCCGTCGCAACGCGAATCGGCGAGCGGGGCGTTAAATTGACTTTAACGGCCTTTGTTTACACAAAACGGCACGGAGACACATCGGCGCGATCGCAAAATGGGCGCGCCGAGCGGGGGTTGCATCTTGTACCAGCGCCACGAACCCATCGCGGGGATGACCGGCAATGCGGCCGCGTTGGCGATGTCGCAGGCCATTCCTCTGCAACGGGGACACGCCGGCGCCGAGCCGCTGCTGACATGGCGCGAACGCCTCGCCCAGCTCGACCTCGTTCCCGATCTTGGCGCCGATATCGGTTCGGGCGAATGGTGGCGCGGCCTTGCGACGCTGACACTGCTGTGCGGCGCGGCGATCGCGACCTTCCCCGGCGTCGAGCCGCTCGGCGTCGGCGGCGCGCCCGCGCTCGACACCGCCGATTTCAACGAAGCGCGCGCGCAGATGATCGTGCCGCTCGCGCTCGGTGCCGACACCGGCCGCCACATGGCGGCGACCGACGCGGTGCGCCCGCTGGCCCAGACCCCCGAACGGCCGCAGATCGAACTCACCGCCACGCTGGGCAGCGGCGACAGCTTCGCGCGCCTCCTCGAACGCTCGGGCGTCGGCAGCACCGAGGCGCAGGCGCTCGCGAGCCAGGTCGCGGCCGCCGTCCCGCTCGCCGATATCGCGCCGGGCACGCGCATCGACCTCATCCTCGGCCGCCGCGCGGCGCGCACCATGCCGCGTCCGGTCGAGGCGCTTGCGATGCGCGCGCGCTTCGACCTTCGGATCGAGATGGAACGGGCGGGCGATCGCCTGGTGATGCGCCGCATCCCGATCGCGGTCGACGCGACGCCGCTGCGCATCCGCGGCCGGGTCGGCGACAGCCTCTATCGCGCGGCGCGCGCCGCCGGGGCGCCGCCCGAGGCGATCCAGTCCTATCTGCGGGTGATCAGCCGACAGATGCCGGTTTCGGCGATCCGCGCCTCCGACGAATATGACATCATCGTCGAGCACCGCCGCGCCGAGACGGGCGAGAGCGAGACCGGCAAGCTGCTCTATGCCGGGCTGATCCGCGGCGGCAAGCCGAAGCTGTCGATGCTCGAATGGACCAAGGACGGCCGCGCGCAATGGTTCGAGGCGTCGGGCGTCGGGCAGCAGCGCGGCGGCATGGTGCGCCCGACCAACGGCCGCGTCACCTCGACCTTCGGCATGCGCCGCCACCCGATCCTCGGCTACCGCCGCATGCACAGCGGCATCGATTTCGGCGGCGGCTACGGCGCGCCCATCTATGCCGTCAGCGACGGCGTGGTCACCGTCGCGGGCCGCACCGGCGGTTTCGGCAATTATGTGAAGCTCAACCACGGCGGCGGCCTCGGCACCGGCTATGGCCATATGAGCCGCATCGCGGTGCGCGCGGGCCAGCATGTCCGCCGCGGCCAGGTGATCGGCTATATCGGCACCACCGGCCTGTCGACCGGCCCGCATCTCCACTATGAGCTCTATCGCAACGGCCATGCGGTGAACCCGGCGTCGGTGAGCTTCGTCACCAAGGCGCAGCTCGAGGGCAAGGAACTCGCCGATTTCCGCGCCCGCATCCGCCAGCTCACCGCAGTCGCGCCCGGCGCCGCGCTGGCGCCGATCGCCCCGAAGCAGATTGAGGGACCGAAGCTCGGCAGCCTTGCCGATGTTGCGTCGAAGCGGGCGGGGGACGGGATTTGACGGGGCTACGCCCTCCCCTTCAGGGGAGGGCAGCGAGACTTGCCAGCTTGCTGGCTTAGTCGCAGCGGGTGGGGGCTATCCGCCTTGCGCACGGCCGATAGACCCCACCCCAACCCCTCCCCTGAAGGGGAGGGGCTTTAGAAGAACCATTTGCCCGCCGTCAAAGCGCGGCTATGCACGCGCCATGACTCACGCCGCTTTCCCCGACCTTCGCCTCCGTCGTACCCGCCGCACCGGCTGGAGCCGCGCGATGGTGCGCGAAACGCAGCTTTCGCCCGCGAACCTCATCTGGCCGCTGTTCGTGTGCGCGGGTGAGGGGACCGAGGAGCCGGTCGCGAGCCTGCCCGGCGTGTCGCGCTGGTCGGTCGACCTGCTCGTCGAACGCGCGAAGGATGCGGTCGCGGCGGGCATCCCCTGCCTCGCGCTCTTTCCCTATACCGAAGCCGACCGCCGCAGCGAGGACGGCGCCGAGGCGCTCAACCCCGACAATCTGATGTGCCGTGCGACCGCCGCGATCAAGGAGGCGCTTGGCGACGCCATCGGCGTGCTCACCGACGTCGCGCTCGACCCCTATACCAGCCATGGGCAGGACGGGCTGCTCGACGAAGCGGGCTATGTGGTCAACGACCCGACGGTCGAGGTGCTCGTCGGCCAGGCGCTCAACCAGGCACGCGCGGGCGCCGACATCATCGCGCCCAGCGACATGATGGACGGCCGCGTCGGCGCGATCCGCGCCGCGCTTGAGGCCGAGGGCTTCGGCCATGTCCAGATCATGAGCTACGCCGCCAAATATGCCTCGGCCTTCTATGGCCCGTTCCGCGACGCGGTGGGCTCGCGCGGGCTTTTGAAGGGCGACAAGAAGACCTATCAGATGGACCCCGCCAATGCCGAGGAGGCACTGCGCGAGGTGGCGCAGGATTTGGCCGAGGGCGCCGACAGCGTGATGGTCAAGCCGGGCCTGCCCTATCTCGACATCGTCCGGCTGGTGAAGGATCATTTCGCGGTCCCCGTCTACGCCTATCAGGTGTCGGGCGAATATGCGATGATCGAGGCCGCGGTGGCCGCCGGCGCGGGGGAGCGCGACGCGCTCGTCCTCGAAACCCTGCTCGCCTTCCGCCGCGCGGGCGCGTCGGGGGTGCTCAGCTATCACGCGCTCCACGCGGCGCGGCTGCTCTCCAGTTGATCGACGAGGGCGCATGACCGCTTCGCCGCGCCGCTGGCTGTTCGTGCTGACGATCCTCGTCGGCAGCTTTCTGCTCTTCCTCGTCCAGCCGATGGTCGCGCGGATGGTGCTGCCGCGGCTCGGCGGCGCGCCGGCGGTGTGGAACAGCGCGATGCTGGTCTATCAGGCGCTGCTGCTCGGCGGCTACGCCTATGCGCATTGGCTCGGACGGTTCGCGATACGCCGGCAGGCGGGAATCCATCTCGCGCTGCTCGTCCTCGCGGCGATCTGGCTGCCGATCGGCATCGCGCAGCTGCCGCCGCCCGCGCCGGGGCAGGAGGCGCTGTGGGTGCCCTTGCTCCTCACCGCTTCGATCGGCCCGGTGTTTTTCGTCGTCGCGGCGCAGGCGCCGCTGATGCAGCGCTGGTTCGCCGCCGACGTGCGAGCGGGCGATCCCTATATCCTCTATGCCGCGTCGAACCTCGGCAGCTTCGCGGGGCTGATCAGCTATCCCGCGCTCGTCGAGCCGAACCTGCCGCTTGCGGTGCAAAGCTGGGGCTGGACCGCGGGCTATGCGGTGCTGGTGCTGCTCGTCGCGGCGAGCGCCGTGGCGCGCTGGCGCGGCTCGGTGGCGCTTCCCGATGCCGCCGCCGATGCGGGCGAGCCGCGCCCGGCGCTGCGCCGCCAGCTTCACTGGCTGGTCATCGCCGCGGTGCCCTCGGGGCTGATGCTGTCGACGACGACGCACCTCACCACCGACATCGTCGCGATGCCGCTGCTCTGGGTGTTGCCGCTGGGGCTTTATCTGCTGAGCTTCGTCATCGCCTTTTCGACCGCCGATCGGGCGACGCAGGTGGTGACGGCGATCGCGCCGGCGGTGCTGCTGGCGGTCGGCGGGCTCGCGCTGCTGAGCTCGGGCGGCGGGTCTATGATGGTCGCACTCGCCAGCCTCGCGATGCTGTTCGTCGTTGCGACGGCGCTTCACGGCTATCTCTATCATTTGCGCCCGGCGCCGCAGCATCTGACGCTTTTCTACCTTGTCATGTCGGCGGGAGGAGTGCTCGGCGGGCTGTTCGCGGCACTGATCGCCCCGCTGCTTTTCGATTGGGTCTATGAGCATCCGCTGCTGATCCTCGCGGCGGCGATGCTGCTGCCGCTGCCCGTCCTGTTCCCGTGGGACAAGTGGATCGGGCTCGCGCCGAAGACCGCGCGCTTCGTCGTGGCCGGGCTGGTCGCGGTCGCGGCCTTCGCCTGCTGGCACATGGCGAGCGGCTGGACCGGGCGGCTCGAGGGCGCCACCCTGGCATGGGGGGCGGGACTGCTCGCGATCGGGCTGGCGGTGATCGGCTGGCGCTGGGCCTATGTGCCCGTGCTCGCGCTGCTCATGCTTGGCGTCGGCGGCTGGGACACGGTGCAGGAAAGCTTTACCGGCATGCGTGTGCGCAGCTATTTCGGCGTCTATACCGTCACCGACGATCCATACCGCGAGCAAAGGCGGCTCGCACACGGCACGACGTTGCACGGACTTCAGCGCACCGACGCGGGACATGAATATGACCCGACGACCTATTATGGCCACCAGTCGGGGGTCGGGCTGACGCTCGACAAAGCGGCGGTGCTCGCCGGGCCCGACGCGGCGATCGGAATCGTCGGGCTGGGGGCCGGAACATTGTCCTGTTATCGGCGGCCCGGACAGCATTGGACGATCTTCGAAATCGACCCGGCGATGGTCGATATCGCGCGCGATCCGGCCAAGTTCAGCTTTCTGTCGCATTGCGCGGGGAATACGCCGATCGTGCTGGGCGACGCGCGGCTCGAGATCGCCAAGCAACCGCCGGCGCGGCTCGATATTCTCGTCATCGATGCCTTTTCCTCGGACGCGATCCCGCTCCATCTGCTGACGAGGGAAGCAATCGGCATCTATGCCCGCGCGCTGAAACCCGACGGCATATTGCTGATCCATATCTCGAACCGCTTCTTCGACCTCGAACCCGTGCTCGCGGCCGAGGCGGAGGCACGCGGCTGGTCGGCGGCGATCCGCATGGACCCGTCGGGGCAGGAGGATGAGTATAGCGCGCTCACCGGATCGAACTGGGTCGCGCTGACCGCGACGCCGGGGCGCCTTGCGCAATTGACGGGCCCCCTCCGGCCGCGCGACAAGGCGCAGGAGGATGGCGTATGGGTGCCGCTGAAGGCGCGGCCGCATTTCGACCGCTGGACCGACGATTATGCCTCGACGCTGCCGGTCCTGCTTTGGAACCACATCATCGGAGGCCGCGAATGATGCGCAGCGACATCTCTATCATCAGCGTGAATGGCAAGACGCCGCGAATCGACCCCAGTGCCTTCATCGCGCCCGGCTGCCGCATCATCGGCGACGTCGAGATCGGGCCCGACGTCAGCATCTGGTACAATTGCGTTCTGCGCGCCGACGTCAGCCACATCCGCGTCGGCGCGCGCAGCAACATCCAGGACGGCAGCATCGTCCATTGCGACGGCCCGATGCCGCACCGGCCCGAAGGCTATCCGACGATCATCGGCGAGGATGTGCTGATCGGCCACCTCGCGATGGTGCACGGTTGCACCCTCGCCGACCGGGCGTTCGTCGGCCTCAAGGCGACGGTGATGAACGGCTGCCGCGTGGGCAGCGACGCGATGCTCGCGGCGGGCGCGCTGCTGACCGAGCATAAGGAAATCCCCTCGCGCGAGCTATGGGCCGGCGCCCCGGCGCGCCGCGTACGCGAGATCGACGACGCGCAGGCGGCGGGAATGCAGGTGGGGGTCGCGCATTATGTGCTGAACGGACGGATGCACAAGGCGGCGGTGGAGGGGGATTAGACGGGAGAATTTGGTCGGGCTCAGCCTTCGGCTTCCTCCGCGACCGCCAGCCCGTTCTTCATCATCACCGGTAGCTGGGTCAGCGTGAAGAGGAAGGAAAGGGCGGTCACGCCCCAGACCTTGATCGTGAGCCAGAGGTCGAAGCTCATCCGCCCCGCCTGGATCAGCTCGTACATCGCATGATTGGCAACCCCGAGCGCCGCGAAGAACAGGCCCCAGTTGCGCGACAGCGCCAGCCAGCCCGTCTCGGTCAGCCCGTCGAGCGCCGATTGCAGCAGATATTTGAGCATCGGCTTTTTGAGCGCCCAGCCGCCGAGCAGAAGGACCGCGAAGGCGGCATAGATGATCGTCGGCTTCATCACGATGAAGCGTTCGTCGTGGAACCAGACGGTCAGCGCGCCGAAGCCGAGAACGAGGATGCCCGACATCCACAGCATCGGCGAGATCTTGCCGAGCTTCCATTTCGACACCGCCATCGCGATGACGATCGCGACCATGAAGGCGAGCGTGCCCTTGATCGCGCCCGCCGTCGCCGCGAAGGCGCCGGTGCCGCCCGAGGTGAATTTATAGGTCAAGAAGAAGACGAGCAGCGGCCCGAAATCGATCGCGAAATTGAGCCAGCCATGCCTGGCGGGCGGCGGCGCCGGGATGGCTTCGGGGCCGGAGGGAAGCTGGTCGAGCGGCTCGCTCATCGGATATTTCCTGCAATGATGCCCGCGATCTCGTCGGCGTCGAAGGGGCGAAGGTCGTCGATCGTCTCGCCGATTCCGATCGCGTGGATCGGCAGGCCGTGCCGCTCGGCCGCGGCGACGAGGACGCCGCCGCGCGCGGTGCCGTCGAGCTTGGTCATGACGAGGCCGGTGACCCCCGCGACCTCGCGGAACACGTCGATCTGCGACAGCGCGTTCTGTCCCGTCGTCGCGTCGAGGACGAGCACGACGTCGTGCGGCGCGGCGGGGTTGAGGCGGCCGAGCACGCGCTTGATCTTGGCGAGCTCGTCCATCAGTTCGCGCTTGTTCTGAAGGCGGCCGGCCGTGTCGACGATCAGCACGTCGATGCCGGTCGCGGTCGCCTGCTTGACCGCGTCGAAGACGATGCCCGCCGCGTCGCCGCCCTCGGGCCCCGCCATGATCGGCACGCCGAGCCGCTCGGCCCAGACCTTCAATTGCCCGATCGCGGCGGCGCGGAAGGTGTCGCCCGCGACGAGCATCACGCCATAATCCTGTTCCTGGAACAGGTGCGCGAGCTTGGCGATCGTGGTCGTCTTGCCCGATCCGTTGACGCCGATCACCAATATGACCTGCGGGCGCGGAAAAGCGTCGACTTCCAGCGGTTCGGCGACGGGGCGCAGCACCGCCGCGATCTCGTCGGCGACGATCTTGCGCAGCTCCTCGGTGCCGCCCGCGACCGCGTCGCGCCGCGCGGCGAGCCGCTCGCGGATGCGCCCCGCCATGCCGGGGCCGAGGTCGGCGGTGATCAGCGC
The DNA here is from genome assembly GCF_053514865.1 of Sphingopyxis sp. NJF-3. Lineage (NCBI taxonomy): Bacteria > Pseudomonadati > Pseudomonadota > Alphaproteobacteria > Sphingomonadales > Sphingopyxidaceae > Sphingopyxis > Sphingopyxis sp. NJF-3. The sequence goes on along the minus strand of NZ_CM130726.1, from coordinate 2,978,705 downwards.
ATCCTCGATCCGGTCGAGATCGTCGTCGTCGAGCCGCGCCTTGCCGGTCAGCCCGGCGAGATTCTCGCCCAGCCGCTCCGACGTGCGCTTGAGGCCGCCGAACAGCCGCTCGCTCCAGCTCGCGCCGCTCATGCCGCGATCCTTTCGGCGATCATCCGGTCGCCGTCGCGCGCGGCGAGGCGCACCGGCACGATGCTCCCGGGCGCGGCGGGAGCGGTCAGCGCCAGCGCGGCGAAAGTCTCGCCATGTCCGGTCAGCCCGTCGCGCTCGACCAGCATCGCCGCTGTGCCGCCCGCCTGCGCGTCGAGCCACGCATGGCGCCGCCGCGCATTGGCCGCGCGCAGGGTCGCCGCGCGCTCGCGCGCCACGCTGCGCCCGACCTGCGGCATCCGCGCGGCGGGGGTGCCGGCGCGCGGGCTATAGGGAAAGATATGGCCGAAGACGATGTCGGCATCGTCGATCAGGGCCAGGCTGTTGGCGAACATCTTGTCATCCTCGGTCGGAAATCCGGCGATCAGGTCGGCGCCGATCGCGATGGCGGGCCGCGCGGCCTTCAGCCGTTCGGCGAGCCGCACCGCGTCGGCGCGGCGGTGGCGGCGCTTCATCCGCGTCAGCACCATGTCGTCGCCCGCCTGCAGCGACAGATGGACGTGCGGCATCACCCGCGCTTCCTCCGTCAACAGCGCGAACAGCGGGTCGTCGACCCGGTCGGGGTCGAGCGACGAGAGGCGGAGGCGCTCGACGGGCAGCGCCAGCAGCGCCTCGACCAGCGCGGCGAGACTGGTGCCGCTGTCGTCGCCATAGCTGGCGAGATCGACCCCGGTCAGCACGATCTCGCGCTGCCCGCGGTCCAGCGCGATGCGCGCGGCGGCGAGCACGGCGTCGACGGTGGCCGAGCGCGCGGCGCCGCGCGCAAGCACCGTGGCGCAGAAGGTGCAATCATGCGAACAGCCGGTCTGGACGCCGAGGAAGGCGCGGGCGTGGTCGGCGCCGGAAAGGGCGGGGGTGTAGGCACCCTTCGACGGGCTCGGGGCGAACGGTTCAGGGAGAGATGCTTCGTAGCTTTCCGTCGCACCCTTGGCATCATTCGACACCACCCGCGCGCCCATGTCGGCAAAGCGCTGCGCCTCCAGTTCCGCCGCGCATCCGGTCACCACGACGTCCGCGCCCGGCCGCTCGCGCAGCGCGCGGCGCACCGCCTGTCGCGCCTGCCGCACCGCTTCATCGGTCACCGCGCAGCTGTTGAAGACGATCGTATCGGCCGCGCCCGCGCGCAGCGCCGCCGCGCGCACGGCCTCGCCCTCGGCGATGTTGAGCCGGCACCCGAAATTGACGACCTCGACGCCCGCGGCAGCGCTCATCCGAAGCGCGCCCAGTCGGTTTCGCCCTCGAACACGCGCGTCGCCGCGCCGCTCATCACGATCGGCTCGCCTTCGGCCCAGCGGATGACGAGGTCGCCCCCGGGCAGCGAGATGGTGACCGGCGACTGGACCAGCCCGGCGCGGATTGCCGCCACGGCGGTCGCGCAGGCGCCGGTGCCGCACGCCTGCGTCAGCCCGACCCCGCGCTCCCACACGCGGAGCTGCAACTGGTTCTCGCCATCGAGGCTCGCGACATTGACGTTGACGCGCTCGGGAAACAGCGGGTCGGTCTCGATCCGCGGCCCGAGGTCGGCGAGCGCGACCGCGTCGGCCTCGGGCACGAAGAAGATGATGTGCGGATTGCCGACATTGACCGCCGCGCCATGTTCGAGTTCGTCCCACGCGACCGGCATGTCGCGCGTGTCCATCGGCATCGCGAGCGGGATCTGCTCCCATTCGAAGGCGGGTTCGCCCAGCGTCACCTCGGCGCCGCCGTCGGCCGGCGTGACGCGCAACATGCCGCCCAGCGTCTCGATCACCGCGGGCTGGCCGATCAGCGTCGCGACGCAGCGCGTCGCATTGCCGCACGCCTCGACCTCGCCGCCGTCGGCGTTGAAGATACGCATCCTCACATCGGCATTCTCGGAGGGTTCGAGCAGGATCAGCTGGTCGCAGCCGATGCCGTGGCGCCGGTCGGCGATCGCATGCGCGCGCGCCGCCGTCATCTCGACCGCGCCCTCGCGCGCGTCGATCACGACGAAGTCGTTGCCGAGGCCGTGCATCTTGGTGAAGCGATCCGCCATGTTCGCGCATGTAAGGGCGCGCAGGCGGGAAGTCTAGCGAGGCAGGCGCGGGCGCGTCGGTCTATGCGACCGCGAAGGGAGGGGAGGGCTTAGGCTGTCTTGCGCAGCGGTGTATCGTGCGCTGGGTCAGCTTCCATTGGCACCACCGGCGTCCGCAGCAGTCCGCGCTCGGCGAGCATCGCGGCGGTGTCGCCGGCCGACATCGCGCGGCCATAGTGCCAGCCCTGGCCCTTGGCGCAGCCGAGCCGCGTCAGTTCGGCCGCGGTCGCGGCATCCTCGACGCCTTCGGCGGTGATCGGCATGCCCAGGCTCTCGCCCAGCCGGACGATCGCGACGACGATCGCCTGCGCGTCGGCGCTGCCGCGCATCGCGGCGACGAAGCTCTTGTCGATCTTGATCCGGTCGAACGGCAGCGCGCGCAGGTGCGACAGCGAGCTGTAGCCGGTGCCGAAATCGTCGAGCGCGAGCGAAACCCCCTGATTCTTGAGGCTGGTGACGATCGAGCGGACGAGCGGCAGATTCTCGAACAGCGAGCTTTCGGTGATCTCGACCTCGAGCTGGCTCGCGGGGAAGCCCGTTTCGACGAGCAGCTTGGTCAGCTTCTGGCTGAACCACGGATCCTTCAATTGCTGCGGCGAGATGTTGACCGCCAGCGCGATCGACGGGTCCCAGCCCTTGGCGACCTCCATCGCGTCGCGGATGACGCGCAGCGACAGCTCGCCGATGAGCCCGCTGTCCTCGGCGACCGGAATGAAGCGTTCGGGCGGAATCATGCCATGCTCGGGCGAATCCCAGCGCATCAGCATCTCGAATCCCATCAGCCGGCCGCTGGCGATGTCGACCTGCGGCTCGAAATGCGGAACGAATTCGCCGCGCGGCATGCCAGCGCGGATGCCGGTTTCGATCTGATTGCGGACCTGCACCGCCATTTCCATGCCGGGTTCGAACCAGATATGGCGGTTCCGGCCCTTTTCCTTGCAGTGATACATGGCGATGTCGGCCTGGCGCACCAGCGTTTCCATCGCCGCGTCGCTGCCGGCTGCGAGCGCGATGCCCAGCGAGCTGCCGATGCGGATCTGCTGGCCTTCATAGGCGACCGGCTCTTCGAGCGCGAGGACCAGCGCCGCGGCGAGCGCGTCGATATCGGGCCGCGCCGCGGGTTCGAAGACGAGCATCGCGACGAATTCGTCGCCGCCCAGCCGCGCCTTGGTCGCGCTCGGCGGCAGGATCGCGGTGATCCGCTCCGCGGCGACCTGCAGCACGCGGTCGCCCGCGACATGGCCGTGGATGTCGTTGACGGTCTTGAAATGGTCGAGGTCGAGCAGCAGCAGCGCGACATGGCGTTTTTCAGCGGCAGCCGCGGCGATCAGCGACGGACCGGCGGCGAGCAGCGCGCGGCGGTTGAGATAGCCGGTCAAGGGGTCGGTGTCGGCGAGGTAGCGCGCCCGCTTCTCGGCGAGCGTGCGCTCGCGAATCTCGCGGTTGAGGTCGTCGTAACGGCGCCAGCCGAACAGGATCAGCGCGATATTGAGGATCAGCGTCGCCGCGAGCACCTGGTCGGTGCCGCCGCCGACGCCGCCGAGCGCGCGCACCACCGACTGCATCACATTGCTGCCGGTGCCGACGAACAGCAGGATGGCAGCCACGACGATGCCGCCCGCGACGATGTCGCGCCTCGCCCCCTCGCTGCGATCCCATTCTTTCGGCACGGCCGTCCCAACGGTCATAGACATGTCCCCACAGTCGGGCCTCCTTGCACCCGAAGCGGTGAAATTTGCGTTAAGTGAGGAAGGGCGCCGTCTTTGCGGCTCGGGGTAGTGGGCCAGTTTGAATTTCCACCTGTGGATGGTTCGCGCACCTCTCTTATCGCGTCACCCTGAACTTGTTTCAGGGTCCATGGCCTGTCCTCGAATAGTGCGCGGCGGGGCAGGAGAGACCTGGCCATGGATGCTGAAACAAGTTCAGGGTGACGAAGGAAGAAAAAGCCCGCTCTTTATCCAAGCGGAAATTCAAACTGACCCACTACCCGGCTCGGGGTAGTGTCTCAGTTTGAATTTAGCCGGAGATATGCCGGAAGCTCCGCACCGCGCCACCGGATGGAACCTTGAACTAGCCGGGAGGGTTCCCATATCAAGGTCCAAGGGATTTGACGCTGAGAGCGCGAATCAGGCGAGCGGAGCACTCCGCCTCCGTATTACGGCCCGAGACGCGAGGGCCGTAATACGTTGCACTTTCATTGTCAATCGCCTAGAGTTTGCGGAAGGCGTTCCGCGAGGTTCAGGCCGCGTTCAATCGCGATCTCTTAACGTGAATGAAACGCTTACAGTGGATGGAGTTTATCATGCCTAGGGGTCCGCAAGGACAAAAGCGACCAGCCGACGTGATTGGTAACGCAATTATGGTTGGCCGGATTGCCACGGGCGATTTGGTTGACGAGACAACCAGCGGGGCTGGCCGATCCGCTGGTGGCATAGGAAGGGCGAAAGCTCTTTCTCAGGCCAAGAGAAGGGAAATTGCCAGCGGAGCTGCAAGGGCACGTTGGCATAAAGATGAAATGGAAAATGACATGACACATACCGCGCAAAAGGAGACTACCGCGACCAGTGGTCGTGAGGCTGTGCGTATGTATCCGAACAACAGCCTCCGCGACCCGGTTCGTGAGTTCGAAAACACCGTTTTGACTGTCGTCAAAAACACCTTTACGAAATAACTGTTTCGTAGCAGAGTTTGGCCCCCCGTCCGCAAGGACGGGGGGCTTTTCTTTTTGTTCGGTAGAAAAAAATGATAGAGAACATTTTTCGCGCATTGGAAGACGAGACTTATTTTGTCGAAAAGGTTGGGGCGCATTTTAGGTCAGTTCCGAACGAGTTAAACCCGGTTCTGCAATGCCAGGTCGAGGTCGATGATGCTCGTCTGAAATTCGCTCACAATGAATATACGCAAGGTGTGAAACGCTTCTCGATGTTTCTGCAATCGGGCGATCCCGATCATTATAAACGGGCAGGAGCATTGCTACACGCGCTCTACCTGAGCGAGCCAATCGTGAGCGTTACGTTCGACCCTCAACTGGAAGACGTTGATACGCTGTCTCAGCCTCTTGGGGTGTCCTATGGCGACGCCGAAGACTGCCTATCGTTCGGGCATTTTTATCACGAGTATCATAATGAATTTACGGCGTTCTCTCTCGCATTCGATAGCTGCCGTCAGTTCGTTCTAGCAGAACCAACTGCAATCGATTTTGAATATGTCCATACCGTCTGCACGTATCTGAGAAACAACGGAAATCTTAGCGTAGAATCCCTGTTCATAATGTTCAAAAGTCTTATGCGATAATGCTTGCATAGGCAAAAAAGTTCAGTATGAATTGGGGCATGAACAAGCTGCCCCTCGCCAAACGCATCCAAATCCTCGCAATGCTCTGCGAAGGTTCGTCGATGCGGTCGATCAGCCGCGTTGCCGACGTGTCGATCAACACCGTCTCGAAGCTGCTCGTTGAAGCTGGCGAGGCTTGCCTGACCATCCACGACGAAGCGGTGCGCGACGTGAAGGCCTCGCGCATCCAATGCGACGAGATTTGGTCTTTCTGCCATGCCAAGCAAAAGAACGTCGCGGCTGCGAAAGCCGCGCCGGAAGGCGCGGGCGACGTCTGGACTTGGACCGCGATTGACGCCGATACCAAGCTTATCGTGTCCTACTATGTTGGCGACCGCTCGGGCGAAAGCGCGATGGTGCTTATGGACGATTTGCAATCGCGCCTCGCCAATCGCGTCCAGCTCACCACCGATGGCCACCGCGCCTATCTGGAAGCCGTCGAAGGCACGTTCGGCGGCGACGTCGATTATGCCCAGCTCGTGAAGCTCTACGGCCCGACGATCACCGCACCGGGCCGCTACAGCCCCGCCGAGTGCATCGGGGCAAAGAAGGTCCGCCGCGAAGGCAATCCCGACATTGCCCATGTCTCGACCAGCTATGTCGAGCGCCAGAATCTGACCATGCGCATGTCGATGCGTCGGTTCACCCACCTGACCAACGCCTTCTCAAAGAAAATCGACAACCATATCCACGCGCTGGCGCTCTATTTCGTGTTCTACAATTTCACCCGCATCCATAAGACGCTGCGCATGTCGCCCGCGATGGCCGCTGGCATCACCGACCGCCTTTGGTCGCTGGATGATGTGATTGCCAAGGTCGACGAGCTGGCACCGGCACCCGCGAAGCGCGGCCCTTACAAGAAACGGGGCGAGGCAAATTCAAACTGAGACACTACCCGGCTCGGGGTGGACTTGCCTTCTTCCCCGCTTTCCCGTAAGGGCGCCCCGTTCGGCCGCATCTTGCGGGCGGGCATATCGACATCCGCGACGGGAAAGTCTGTCCACGGATAGCCGCTGGTTGGCGAGGTTTCGCTCACCGGCGTCTTTTGCGTTGCGGTGTCGAAGGAAGGATTTTGGGCCACATGTTCGACAGTCTGAGCAATCGGCTTGGCGATGTTTTCGGGAAGCTCCGCGGCCGCGGCGCGCTGACCGAGGCCGACGTGCGCGCGGCGATGCGCGAAGTGCGAATCGCCCTGCTCGAAGCCGACGTCGCGCTGCCCGTCGTGCGCAGCTTCGTCGATCAGGTCACCGAACTCGCGGTCGGCCAGAATGTCCTGCGCTCGGTCACGCCGGGGCAGCAGGTGGTCAAGATCGTCAGCGACGCGCTGACCGAAATGCTCGGCTCCGAAACCGCCGAGCTCGACCTCAATGTCACCCCGCCGGCGGTGATCATGATGGTCGGCCTGCAGGGCTCGGGCAAGACCACCACCACCGCGAAGATCGCGAAGCGGCTGAAGGACAAGGAGCGCAAGAAGGTGCTGATGGCGTCGCTCGACGTCAACCGCCCCGCCGCGCAGGAACAACTCGCCGTCCTCGGCACCCAGATCGACGTCGCGACGCTGCCGATCGTCGCCGGCCAGCAGCCGGTCGAGATCGCGAACCGCGCGATGCAGGCGGCGAAGCTCCAGGGCTATGACGTCCTCATGCTCGACACCGCGGGCCGGCTCCACGTCGACCAGCAGCTGATGGACGAGATGCAGGCGGTGTCGCGCGCCGCCAACCCGGCCGAAACCCTGCTTGTCGTCGACAGCCTGACCGGCCAGGACGCGGTGCAGGTCGCGCAGCGCTTCACCGATCAGGTGCCGCTCACCGGCGTCGTCCTGACCCGGATGGACGGCGACGCGCGCGGCGGCGCCGCGCTGTCGATGCGCGCGGTTACCGGCAAGCCGATCAAGTTCGCGGGCACGGGCGAGAAGCTCGACGGGCTCGAACTCTTCCAGCCCTCGCGCATCGCGGGCCGCATCCTCGGCATGGGCGACGTCGTCAGCCTCGTCGAGCGCGCCGCCGAGACGATCCAGGCCGAAGAGGCCGAGGCGATGGCGAAGAAGATGGCGAAGGGTCAGTTCGACCTCGACGATCTTCGCACGCAATTGAACCAGATGCGCCGCATGGGCGGCATCGGCGCGCTCGCGGGGATGATCCCGGGCCTCAAGAAGGCGCAGGCGGCGATGGCGCAGAGCGGCGCCGACGACAAGATGCTGGTCCACTTCGACGCGATCATGGGGTCGATGACCCCCAAGGAGCGCGCGAAGCCCGACCTGATCAACGCGAAGCGCAAGATCCGCATCGCCAACGGCTCGGGCACCAGCGTGCAGCAGGTGAACAAGGTGCTCAAGATGCACCAGGAAATGTCCACCGCGATGAAGCGCATCCGCAAGATGGGCGGGCTCAAGGGGCTCGGCGCGCTGTTCGGCAAGGGCGGCGGCATTCCCGGCATGGGTGGCGGCGCCATGGGCGGCATGGGCGGCGGCGGTCCCGCCGGCCTGCCCGGCCTCGGCGGCGGGGCGATCCCGCCCGAGCTCGCCAATCTGATGAATAAGAAGAAGTGACGGCCCCGACAGGCCGTCATCCCCGCGAAGGCGGGGATCCAGAGTTTACGAAGACCCAGGTTTGAATTGAATTAGAAAGAAGGATTACATCATGGCTACCTCCATTCGCCTTTCGCGCGGCGGTTCGAAAAAGCGCCCCTATTACAAGATCGTCGTCGCCGATTCGCGCAGCCCGCGCGATGGCCGCTTCATCGAGCGTATCGGCAGCTACAACCCGCTGCTCGGCAAGGACAATCCCGAGCGCGTGAAGCTCGACGGCGAGCGTGCCGCGCACTGGCTCTCGGTCGGCGCGCAGCCCACCGACCGCGTCGCCCGCTTCCTCGATGCCGCGGGCATCAAGGAACGCGCCGCGCGCAACAACCCCAAGAAGGCCGAGCCGGGCGAGAAGGCCAAGGAACGCGCCGAAGAAAAGGCCGCGAAGCTGGCCGAGGCCGAAGAGGCTGCCAAGGAAGCCGCCGCCGCTCCGGCTGAAGAGGCGCCCGCCGAAGAGGCCGCCGCTCCCGAAGCCGCCGAGTCCGACGCGACCGGTTCGGTGAAGAGCGAGGAAACCGCCGAAGCCGTCGCCGACGCGGTGGCCGACGAAGTCCCCGCCGAAGCGACCGCCGAAGACGCGGCCGCGATCGCCGAGGAAGTCGCCGAAGGCGGCCCGGTTGCCGAAGAAGCGCCTGCCGCTGAAGAGGCTCCGGCCGAAGAAGCCGGCGAAGAAAAGGCCGAAGGCTAAGACATGTCTCCCCCCTCCCCTTCAGGGGAGGGGTCGGGGGTGGGGGCTCGCAGACGAGCGCCTGCGCCCGCTACCCCCCACCCCAACCCCTCCCCTGAAGGGGAGGGGCTTGAGAGTCGTGCGAATCGCCCCGTCACCCTCGCCGCCATCGCCGGCGCGCATGGGGTGCGGGGCGAGGTCCGCCTCAAACTGTTCGGGGAAGGCGCGGACGCTCTCCGCGCCTTTTCCGCATTCGACGCGGGCGCCCGCAAGCTGACGCTGGCATCGGTGCGCCCCGTGAACCAGGGCGCGGTCGCGCGCTTTGCCGAGGTCACCGACCGCGCCGCCGCCGAGGCGCTGCGCGGGACGCTGCTGACCGTTCCCCGCTCGGCGCTGCCGCCGCTCGGCCCCGGCGAATATTATCATCACGACCTGATCGGCCTCGCCTGCACCTCGACCGACGGCGAAGCGCTGGGAACTGTCGTCGCGGTCGAGAATTTCGGCGCCGGCGACATTCTCGAGATCGAGCGGCCGGCCGAACCCGGCAAGAAACCGGGGCGCTTCATGGTGCCGATGATCCCGCAGGCGGTGCCCGAATGGAGCGACGCGGTGGTCCTGATTGACGCGGCCTTCGTCGAATAGTATATACATTTTGTATATACGGAGCGCGCCATGACCAAGGAATATCGAGCGAAAGTCTTCAAATCGGGCAATTCACTGGCGCTGCGTCTGCCCAAGGCGCTCGGGCTGGAAGAAGGCACCGAAATGATCGTCCGCGAAGAGCGCGGTGAGTTCCGTTTCGAGCCCGCAGACAAGCCCAAGGCGAAGATCGACGTCAGCGGTTTCTGGGGCAAGGCGCCGTGGTTGAAGGTTCCTCCGCGCGAAGATTTCGAGGAGCGGCCGAGCACGGTCGCGGCGCGCAAGGCCGCCGAGGAAGCGGCAAAGAAGGGGTGATCCGCTACCTCATCGATGCCGATTGCGCGATTTATGCGATGACGGCGCGCTACGAACCGCTGCGCACGCGGCTCACTGCATGCGCGCCGGGCGACGTCGCCATTTCGGCGATCAGCTTCGCCGAGATCGCCTTGGGGAGCGAGCAGGGGAGGCCGCCGCTACCTGAGGTTCTGGAGGCTTTTCTCGCGGCCATCCCCCTCGTTCCTTTCGATGAGTCCGCGGCGCGGGCCTATTCGAAACTCCCTTTCCGACGCGCGCGCTTCGACCGCTTGCTGGCGGCCCATGCGCTGAGCCTGGATGTCGTGGTTATCACCAACAACGAAGGCGATTTCGCCGATGTGCCAGGGCTCCGCGTCGAGAATTGGACGCGGTAACCCCGGCTTTGGCTAATTTTCTCACACGCCGATGCGCCGGCGGACGTCGATGTCGCGCGCGTCGCGGCGGCGGCGCAGTCGCGCGATTGCGCCTGCGATTCGCGCGAAGCCGCGGTCGAGGTCGGCGCTGAAGCGGCCGTGATTTTCGGCCCAGCCGCGCATCCACATTTCGTCGATCATCGATTGTCTCCTGCCGGGTGGTTGCCCCTCAGATGCGCCTTGCGCGGCGAGCCGGCCAACAAAAGCTTTGCGGCACAGCATAAGGCAGGCTTATAGGTCTCCGATGTCGAAACTGCCGCCCCTTGCCGCGATACGCGCCTTCGAATCGGCCGGAAGGCTGGAGAATTTCTCGCGTGCCGCCGAGGAACTCGGGATGACGCAGGCCGCGGTCAGCTATCAGGTCCGCCAATTGGAAGACCGGCTCGGCCGCGCGCTGTTCGTGCGCGAGAAAGGGCGGGTGCGGCTGTCGGAAACGGGGCAGCGGCTGCTTCCCGCGATCCGCGCCGCTTTCGCCTCGATGGACGACGCCTTCGCGGCGCTCGGCGACGACGAGGCCGAGGTGCTGACGATCAACGCCGCGGTGACCTTCGGCGGCACCTGGCTCAGCGCGCGCATCGGGCGCTTCCAGCTTCGCTACCCCGATCTTGCGGTGCGGCTCTCGATGTCGAACGACTATGTCGATTTCGACGCGTCGAACGTCGACGTCGCGATCCGTATCGGCCGCGGCGGCTGGCCGGGGCTGCGCGGCGATTTCCTGTTCCGCAGCCATGTGACGCCGATCTGTTCGCCCGCCTTTCGCGACGCCAACCGGATCGCGGCGCCCGCCGACCTGCTGCGCGTCGAGCGTCTCGCGCCGAACGACGGCTGGTGGGCCGGCTGGCTCGCCGAGGCCGGCGTCGACGTCGCGCCGCCGCCGCGCCGCGGGGTCGTGCTCGACAGCCAGCTTCAGGAGGCGAGCGCGGTGCAGGGCGGCTATGGCATCGCCTTGATGACCCCGCTGCTGTGGCGCGCCGAGCTCGACAGCGGGCGGATGGTCCAGCCTTTCGACACGCTCTACCAGCCCGGCAGCGCCAACTGGCTCGTCTATCGCGAGGGCCGCAGCCGCGTCCGCAAGATCGAACGCTTCCGCGAATGGTTGCACGAGGAGATGGAAAAGGATCGTCCCCTGCTTCCCGAGGCGCTATGGCGGCCGCTGCCATGACCTTCACCGCCGTCCCCCTGACCCTCTATCCCGACATGTTCCCCGGCCCGCTCGGGCACAGCATGGCCGGGCGCGCGCTCGAGAGCGGGACATGGGCCTGCGCGCCGGTGCAGATTCGCGACTTCGCGACCGACCGGCACCGCACCGTCGACGATACCCCCGCGGGCGGCGGCGCGGGGATGGTGCTCAAGGCCGACGTGCTGGGCCGCGCGATCGATCACGCGGCCGCCGCGCATCCGGGGCTGCCCCTGCTCGCGATGACGCCGCGCGGCGCGCCCGTGACCCAGGCCCGCGTGCGCGACCTTGCGGCGGGTCCGGGGGCGATCATCCTCTGCGGCCGGTTCGAGGGCTTCGACGAGCGGATTTTCGACGCACGCCCCGTCGAACAGCTGTCGATGGGCGACATCGTCCTTTCCGGCGGAGAGATGGCGGCGCTGCTGCTTCTGGACGCTTGCATTCGGCTGCTTCCCGGCGTAATGGGCGCGTCTTCCAGCGGGGACGACGAATCGTTCGAGAACGGTCTGATCGAATATCCGCACTATACCCGACCTGTCACATGGGAAGGGCGCACGATCCCCGAAGTGCTGCGATCGGGGGATCATGCGAAGATCGCTGCCTGGCGGAAACAAAGGGCGGAAGAGGACACACGGTTACGCAGGCCGGACCTTTGGGAGCGCCATGAGGGCGCTCGGGCCCGACCTGCCTCTGGCGCGCGGCAACAGAAGAAGGACCAGAGGCCATGAACCTCATCCAGACGATCGAAGCCGAAGAAATCGCCAAGGCCGGCAAAGAGATTCCGACGTTCCGCCCCGGCGACACGCTGCGCGTCGGCGTACGCGTCGTCGAAGGCGAGCGCACCCGCGTCCAGAATTTCGAGGGCGTGTGCATCGCGCGTTCGAACAAGGGCATGGGCTCGAACTTCACCGTACGCAAGCTGTCGTTCGGCGAAGGCGTCGAGCGCGTCTTCCCGCTCTATTCGCCCAACATCGACAGCATTACCGTCGTCCGCAAGGGCGCCGTCCGTCGTGCGAAGCTCTATTATCTGCGGGGCCGCACCGGTAAATCGGCGCGTATTGCGGAACGCCGCGAATACCGGTCGGAAGCCGGCGAAGGCTAAGGAGAGCTTCTCCTTCATAAAGCCGAAACAGCTTTCCAAAACGACCGGTTCCGCCAACAGGCAGAACCGGTCGTTTTTCGTTTCAGACACCAGCATCAAAGGACAAATTCATGGGTTACCGGATCGTCGTCGCGGGTGCGACGGGCAATGTCGGACGCGAAGTCCTCGCCATCCTCGCCGAGCGCGAATTTCCCTATGACGAACTCGCGGCGGTCGCCTCGTCGCGCAGCCAGGGCGACGAGATCGAGATCGGCGACACCGGCAAGACCGTGAAATGCCAGAATATCGAGAACTTCGACTGGGCGGGCTGGGACATGGCGATCTTCGCGATCGGCTCCGACGCGACCGCGATCCACGCGCCCAAGGCCGCGGCGGCGGGCTGCGTGGTGATCGACAATTCGTCGCTCTACCGGATGGACCCCGACGTGCCGCTGATCGTGCCCGAGGTGAACCCCGACGCGATCGACGGCTACACAAAGAAGAATATCATCGCCAACCCGAACTGCTCGACCGCGCAGATGGTCGTCGCGCTGAAGCCGCTCCATGATGCGGCGACGATCAGGCGCGTCGTCGTCTCGACCTATCAGTCGGTATCGGGCGCGGGCAAGGCCGGGATGGACGAGCTGTGGAACCAGACGCGCCAGATCTTCGTCGGCGACGAGAAGGACGTGAGCAAGTTCACCAAGCAGATCGCCTTCAACGTCATCCCGCACATCGACAAGTTCCTCGACGACGGCTCGACCAAGGAGGAATGGAAGATGGTCGTCGAAACGAAGAAGATCCTCGATCCCAAGATCAAGGTCACCGCGACCTGCGTCCGCGTGCCGGTGTTCGTCGGGCATAGCGAGGCGATCAACGTCGAAATGGAGAAGGAATTGTCGGCCGAGGAAGCCCAGCGCCTCCTGCGCGAGGCGCCCGGCGTCGTGCTCCACGACAAGCGCGAGGACGGCGGCTACATCACCCCGGTCGAAGCCGTCGGCGATTTCGCGACCTTCGTCAGCCGCGTCCGCGAGGACCCGACGATCGAGAACGGCCTCAACCTCTGGTGCGTCAGCGACAATCTCCGCAAGGGCGCGGCGCTCAACGCGGTGCAGATCGCCGAACTGCTTGGCCGCCGGCATCTGAAGAAAGGGTGAGTGTCCAAGCCCCTCCTCTTCAGAGGAGGGGCAGCGAGCCCCGGATAAGTCCGGGGCGCAGCGGGGTGGTCTCCCTCAAAGGCGTCCACCACCCCAAACCCCTCCTCTGAAGAGGAGGGGCTTAAATGCCTCGATGGGAACGGCTAGGAATGGGTCATGCCCGCCGGCCTCTCCGCCCTCCCCCGCCTCCAGCGCCTCCTTCTCGGCCTGCTCCTCGCGCTGCTTCTCCTCGCGCAGATCGCCCAGCCTTACCCCGCCATCGCGCCGCTCCAGCACATCCCGACCGCGCTGCTGCTCGTCGCCGCGCCGTGGCTGCTCAGCCGCTGGCCGCTCTCGACCCCGGCGCTCGCTTGCATCATCCTGTTCTTCGCGCTGCACACGCTCGGCGGCCGCTATATCTACAGCAACGTCCCCTATGACGAGTGGGCGCGTGCGTTGACCGGCCGGGGACTGTCGGAGGCATTCGGCTGGACGCGCAACCATTACGACCGCCTCGTCCATTTCGCCTTCGGTCTGCTTTCGACGGTGCCGGTGGCGGAGGTCGCGCGGCGCTACGGCGGCCTGTCGCGGTGCGGCGCGATGCTCGCGGTCGCCGGGTGGGTTCTGTCGCTGTCGTGCCTCTACGAGATTTTCGAATGGCTGCTGACGATCGTCGCTGCGGGCGAGACCGCCGACCGCTACAATGGGCAGCAGGGCGATATCTGGGACGCGCAAAAGGACATGGCGCTCGCCGCGCTCGGCGCGGTCATGGTGGTGGCGCTGCCGCGCGGCAGGGCGGCGATTTGAACCAACCGCCGCTTTGCTGATAGGCTGCGGCGCGATGGACAGTTTCACGCCCTATGCGCCGCTCTATGTCCCCAAGCCGTTCGGCGAAGCGATCTGGATCGTCGACGGCCCCGAAATCCGCATGGATTATGCCTTCGGTTCGATCCCCTTTCCGACGCGGATGACGGTGGTGCGGCTCGCCGACGGCGGGCTCTGGCTCCATTCGCCGGTCGCGCCCGACGACGCGCTGTTCGCGGCGATCGACCGGCTGGGGCCGGTGGCCTGGCTCGTCGCGCCGAACAGCATCCATTACTGGCATGTCGCCGACTGGCAGCGGCGCTATCCGCACGCGAAGACCGCCGCGGTGCCGGGGCTCGCCGAAAAAGCGAAGCGGCCCTTTCGCATCGACGCGGTGCTGGAGGGCGATGGCGCGCCGTGGCCGCGCGAAGAGGTGGAGGCCGTGCTCGTCCCCGGCACCGCGGTCAGCGAGGCGGTCTTCTTCCACGCCACGTCGCGCACCGTGATCCTCGCCGACCTGATCGAGAATTTCGAGCCGCGGCGCGTGCGCAATCCCCTCTATCGCTGGCTGATCCACCTCTCGGGTGCCGCCGCGCCGCACGGAAAGGCGCCGATCGACCTCCGCCTGACCTTCTGGCCGAAACGGCGCGCGGTGCGCGCGGCGGTGGCGTCGATCCTCGCCTGGCCCTGCGAGCGCATCGTCATGGCGCACGGCTTGCCTTATGCCCTGGACGGCGCCGCCGAACTGCGCCGGGCTTTCGCATGGGCGCGGTGAGGGGGAAGGGCGGCCGTTATCACGGAATGGCGATGAAGTGCCCTAATGCCCCATGTCCGCCGCCGACGCTTTCGGGCCGCCGCGGGCGGGCGGGCGCAGCAGGATGACGAGCGGCACCGACAGCAGCGTCACCCACATCATCGCCCAGAAATCGTCGATATAGGCGACCATCGCCGCCTGCCGGTTGATCTCGGCATTGACCATCGCCATCGCACTCGCGCCGAATGAGCCGAGGCGGTCGGAGGTCGAGGGGTCGATCAGCGGCACCGCGGTGCTCGTGATATGCGCGACCAGATCCTCGTGGCTGCGCTGGGTGTTCGCGCCGAGCAGCGTCGTCACCACCGAAATGCCGACCGACGCGCCCACGCTGCGCACGAGGTTGAGCAGGCTCGCGCCGTCGGTCCGGTGCGTCGGGCCGAGCGTCGCGAAGGCCATGGTGTTGAGCGGGATGAAGACCAGCCCCATGCCCAGCCCCTGCACCAGCCCGCTGACGACCACCGGCCAGGCGCCCATCATCAGCGACCATTGGCTCATCTGGTAGAGCGAGTAAGCGGCGATGAGCAGGCCGCTGCCGACCAGCCAGCGCGCGTCGATCCGCCCGAGCAGCTGCCCGGCGACCGACATGCTGATGAAGATGCCGATGCCGCGCACCGCGAGCACCCAGCCGGTGTCGATCACCGGCCAGCCGAACAGCCGCTGAAGCATCGGCGGCAACAGCGCCATCGACGAGAACATGACGATGCCGATCACCACCATGAAGCCAAGCGCGGTGAGCAGGTTGCGGTCGGCGAGCATCTTGCGGTCGAACAGCGTGTTGCGCCCCGTCAGCAGGTGAACGAAGAACATCCACAGGCAGGCGGCGGCGACGCCGGTTTCGATCCATATCTCGATGCTGTCGAACCAGTCCTTCTGCGCGCCGCGGTCGAGCATGAGCTGGAGCGAGGCGAGGCCGAGCGCGAGCATCGAAAAGCCGAACAGGTCGAACTTGCGGTCCTTGCGCGCAGTCGCGGGGAGCAGCGCCCACATCAGCGCCAGCGTCGCGAGCCCGACCGGCAGGTTGACGTAAAAGACCCAGCGCCAGTTGACCGACTCGGTCAGCCAGCCGCCGAGGATCGGCCCCATGATCGGCCCGACCATGATCCCCATGCCCCAGATCGACATCGCGCGCGCGTGGCGCTCGGGCGGATTGATGTCGAGCATCACCGACTGCGACAGCGGTCCGATGAAGGCGGCGCTGATCCCCTGGAGAAAGCGGAAGGCGACCATTTCCTCGAGATTCTGGGCCGCGCCGCACGCCATCGAGGCGATGATGAAGCCGACGACCGAGGCGAGGAACAGCGGGCGCCGGCCGATGCGGTCGGCGAGCCAGCCGGTGATCGGCATCGCGACCGCCGAAGCGATGATATAGCTGGTCAGCACCCAGTTCACCGTCTCGCTCGTCGCGCCGAGGCTCGACTGCATGTGCGGGATCGCGACATTGGCGATCGTCGTGTCGAGGATCTGCATCACCGACGCGCCCATCACGGCGACGGTCAGCAGGCCGCGATAGCGGACCTGCTCGTGGAGCGGGCGGTCGTCGCTGACGACCGTCGCCGCGGGCGCGGCGCGGCGGCGGGGAAAGGCACGGCTGACCATTACGCGGCGTTTGCGGGGCTAAAGCCCCTCCCCTTCAGGGAGGGGTTGGGGTGGGGTCCATCGGCCTTGCGCAAGGCCGATGGACCCCACCCGCTGCGACTAGCGAGCAAGCTCGCAAGTCTCGCTGCCCTCCCCTGAAGGGGAGGGCGGGAGTTGGGCCGCGAAGCACGGCCACCAGGCCCACGTCAGCCATAGTCTCACTTGCCCTTTGCCGGGCACCCGCCCGACGTGATCACCTTCACCTCGGTCGAAAGTCCGGCGATCATGTCGCGCTTCGCGACCTCGTCGAAGGCGATGCGCACCGGCACGCGCTGGGTCACCTTGACCCAGTTGCCGGTCGCGTTCTGCGCGGGCAGCACCGAAAATTCGCTGCCCGTTCCCGCGCCGATCGTCTTCACATGGCCGCGCACGACCAGCCCCGGATAGGCGTCGAAGCGCATTTCGGCGGGCTGGCCGACGCACATGTCGGCGAGGTCGGTCTCCTTGAAATTGGCCTCGACCCACGGATGTCCGGTGTCGACCAGCGTTACCGCGGGCAGCCCCGCGACCATCATCTGCCCGACCTGCAGCCGATCCGATTCGGCGACGCGCCCCGCGCTCGGCGCGCGCACCTCGGTGCGGCCGAGGTCGACCTGGGCCTGCGCGCGCTGGACGCGCGCGGCTTCGACCTGCGGGTTGGTGCCGCTGGCGCCGGTGGCGAGCTTGGCACGCGCCTCGGCGGCGTCGGCGCGCGCCTGGCCCAGGCTCGCGCGCGCCTGCTCGACCGCGTGCTTCGCGGCGTCATAGGCGGCCTTGGTCGTGAAGCCCTTGTCCATCAGCGCGGCCTGCCGCTGGAAATTGGCCTCGGCGAAGGCGATATCCTCTTCGGCCGCCTTGATGTCGACGTTGGTCGCGGCGAGGCTCGCCGACAGATTGCCGACGTCGACCTTGGCGGCGTCGATCGCCGCGCCCGCCTGCGCGACGGTCAGCGCATAGGGGCGCCCGTCGATGCGGAACAGCAGGTCGCCCGCCCTGACCTCCTGACCCTCGCGCACCGCGACCTCGGTGATCAGCCCGCCGACCTCGGCCGCGACCGACACCTTGTCCATCTGGACATAGGCGTTGTCGGTCGACACCGATCCGCCGCTGGTCAGCCACCAGACGCCGCCCGCGATCGCGAGCGCCGCGGGCACGCCGAACATCAGCGCGCGCGTGCGCCAGCCCGGTTTGGCCTCATCTTCGGGTGCGGGGGAGGCGGGGGCGGCCGGTGGCACCGGATCGGCCTTGGGGGCGGCGCGCGGCGGCTTGGCGTCCTCGGCCTTGGGGCGGGTGGGGGAGAGCTGGGTCATTCTGCGGCCTCTGTTTCGGTCTCGGTGTTCGCGTCGCGGCGCGACAGGTTGCAGCGGACGCGCCCGACGAGCGCGATCAGCTGCGCCCGTTCGGCGTCGTCCAGCCCTTCGGTGGCTTCCTCGGTCAGCCGGTCGGCCGTCCGGCGCATGACCTTCAGAAGGTCGCGCGCGCGCGGCGTCAGGTGGAGCTGCCAGGCGCGGCGGTCGGTCGGATCGGCGCGGCGCTCGACCAGCCCGGCCTCGGCCAGCCGGTCGACCATCCGCGACAGGGTGATCGGCTCGACCTCGATCAGCTCGGCGAGCGGCCCCTGCCGGATCCCCTCGTGGCGTTTCAGATAGCTGATCAGCCGCCACTGCAGCGCGGTCACGCCGCTGTCCTTCGTGCGCGCGTTGAACGCGCGGCGAAACAGCCGCGCGGTGTCGTTCAGCAGAAAGCCGATCGTCTCGTTCATGGCAGCAGATATAATAGCAATAGCTATTATAGGCAATGCCGCAGTGCAACATGGGCGAAACGCTTTGGGTTCATTCCGGTGGCAATCATCCCGACGATGCTTGCGCCGCGCCGCTTTTTGGGCAGGATGCCCCCATGAGTCTTTCCGCCGACCTCTTCTGGTCCTTTCGCTCGCCCTATTCCTACCTCGCGATCGGCCGCTACCGCGCGCTTGCCGCGAGCCATGCGGTCGACATCAACCTGCGCCCCGTCTACCCGCTCGCAATCCGCCAGCCCGACTTCTTCGAGCGCAACCATCCCAACTGGCTCAGCTACACGATGCGCGACATGATCCGCGTCGCGCAATTCCACGGCATCCCCTTCGGCCCGCCGCGCCCCGACCCGATCGTCCAGAATGTGACGACGCGCGAGATCGCCGCCGAACAGCCCTATATCTATCGCCTCACCCGGCTCGGCCAGGCCGCCTCGCGCCGCGGCAAGAGCCTCGCCTTCTGCGACGAGGCTGCGCAGCTCATCTGGGGCGGGGCAAAGGACTGGCACCTCGGCGACCATCTCGCCGGTGCGGCGAAGCGCGCCGGGCTCGACCTCGCCGAACTCGACGCCGAGGCCGAGCGCGACGCCGAGGCGCTCGATACCGAAATTGCGGCCAACCAGGTCGCGCTCGAAATCGCGGGCCATTGGGGCGTGCCGACGCTGGTTTTCGATGGCGAACCTTTCTTCGGGCAGGACCGGATCGAGATGGCGCGGTGGCGCATGGAGCAGAAGGGGCTGCAGCCGCGCTGAATGGGTGCGGGTGATGTTCGGGCGTAATCGGGGTGCGAAAGGCTGGGAAGGGGTGGAGAGCGGACCTCCCCATTTTCCCTATCCCGGGTCCCGATCCGGGATCGATGGCCGCAAGGGCGTATGGGACTTAGGGTCCGGCACCGGCCGGGAACCCTGCAGCAATATTGGCAAAGTTCAGGAAAGTTCAGCCCTGTGGATCGCCGGATCTGGACCTCCCCGCGTGCGGGATGCCGGGCACGCCCCGCGGTGATCGCACCGGCGAGCGACAGTCTTTATCCACCCAATGAAAGAGCCCGATGAAGGCTGACACAGCGGAATAATGTAGGAAAGGCCTATTTGAAGGCGGCGCCGGTTTGGGGTGGGGAGCTGCCATTTCCCACTTTCGTCATTCCCGCGAAAGCGGGAACCCAGTGTGGGACCAGCCGACGCACGCTCTGGGTTCCCGCTTTCGCGGGAATGACGACGTTATGGGACGCGGAATGTCGCTAAGCGGTCGGTTTCAGATAGTCGTCATCCCGGACTTGATCCGGGATCCATTCCTTCCACGGAGCGTCAATGGATCCCGGATCAAGTCCGGGATGACGATCAAAATAATGTCGTCTTCCGGCCGAAAGCGGCTATTCCCGCTCGTGTCGAGCGAAGTCGAGACAGCCGCTCCCATTCGCCGTTGCGTGAACCGGAATGCGGCGCGTAAGGCAAGGTAATGACGATCGAACCCCAATATTTCGAAGCGCGTGACGGCGTGCGGCTGGCATGGCGCGAAATGGGCGAGGGCGCGCCGGTGGTGCTGCTGCACGGCCTCTTCTCGAGCGCCGAGGTCAACTGGATCAAGTTCGGCACCGCGGCGCGCGTCGCCGCGGACGGCTTTCGCGTCATCATGCCCGACCTGCGCGTTCACGGATCGAGCGCGGCGCCGCACGGGGCGGAGCATTATCCGCCCGACGTGCTCGTCGACGACCTTCAGGATCTGGTCGCGCACCTCGGCCTTTCCGATTTCGACCTCGGCGGCTTTTCGCTCGGCGCGCGCACCAGCGTTCGCGCGGTGGTCGCGGGGATGCGCCCGAAGCGGCTGATCCTCGGCGGCATGGGGCTCGCGGGGCTCGCCGGCTGGCAGCGGCGCGGGGCATTTTTCAAGCGGGTGATCGCCGAATATGACAGCGCGAAGCGCGGCGACGACACCTGGCTGTCGGTGCAGTTCATGAAGACGATGAAGGTCGACCGGATCGCCGCAGGGCATCTGCTCGACAGCTTCACCGATACCGCGCCGGACGCGCTCGCGGCGCTGACGATGCCGGTGCTCGTCGTGTGCGGTGACAAGGATCAGGACAATGGCTCGGCCGGGGAGCTGGTCGCGGCGCTGGCCGACGCAAGGCTCGCGACGATCCCGGGAACCCATATGTCGAGCGTGACCGAGCCCGAACTCGGCGAGGCGATCGCGCACTTCCTGACCGCCGCTTGACCGGGCTGGCGGGGCGGTCCAGACTGGCGGCCATCGCGCCACAGAGCGCCATGATCATCCAGAGGACGCACCCCATGAAAGCCATGATTTCGACCCTGTCGCTTGCGCTGTCGCTCGCGCTCGCCGCGAGCCCGGCGCTCGCGCAGGAGGCCGCGCCCGCCGCGGCCGAGGCGACGCCGGCCGCTGCCCCCACCGCCGCCGATGCCGACGCCTTCATCGCCGCCGCCGAAAAGGATCTGTTCGACTATTCGGTCGAGGCGAGCCAGGTGAACTGGGTCAACTACAACTTCATCACCGAGGACACCGACGCGATGGCGGCGCGGATCAATGCCGTCGGCACCGAGAAATCGGTCAAATATGCGCTCGAAGCCGCCAAATATGTGAATGTGCCGGGGCTGAGCGCCGACACGAAGCGCAAGCTCGACATCTTGCGCAACGGCATCGTGCTCCCCGCCCCGACGACCGAGGGCGCCGCGACCGAGCTCAACCGGATCGCGACCGATCTCTCGTCGCAATATGGCAAGGGCAAGGGCACCCTCGACGGCAAGCCGATCTCGGGCTCCGACATCGAGGCCGAGATGGGCAATCTCGAGCATACGCCGGCCGAGTTCGCCGAGATGTGGACGAGCTGGCACGACAATGTCGGCGCGCCGATGAAGGACGACTACGCAAAGATGGTCGGCATCGCCAACGAGGGCGCGAAGGAGCTGGGGTTCGCAGATACCGGCGCGATGTGGCGGTCGGGATACGACATGCCGCCCGAGGAGTTCGCGAAGACCACCGAGCGATTGTGGCAGGAGGTGAAGCCGCTCTACATGGCGCTCCACACCTATGTCCGCTGGAAGCTGAACGAGAAATATGGCGACGCGGTGCAGCCCAAGACCGGCCCGATCCGCGCCGACCTGCTCGGCAATATGTGGGCGCAGGAATGGGGCAATATCTACCCGCTCGTCGCGCCCGCGGGTTCGGGCGACCTCGGCTACGACATCGGCGATCTGCTGAAGGCGAAAGGCAAGACGCCGCTCGACATGGTCAAGGCGGGCGAGAATTTCTATTCCTCGCTCGGCTTCGCGCCGCTGCCCGAAACCTTCTGGAAGCGCAGCCTGTTCGTGAAGCCCGCCGACCGCGAGGTCGTGTGCCACGCCTCGGCGTGGGACATCGACAACAAGGACGATGTCCGCATCAAGATGTGCACCAAGGTGAATTCGGACGATTTCGTCACGATCCACCACGAACTCGGCCATAATTATTACCAGCGCGCCTACAACAAGCAGCCGTTCCTCTACCTCAACGGCGCCAACGACGGTTTCCACGAAGCGATCGGCGATTTCGTCGCGCTGTCGATCACGCCGCAATATCTGGTCGACATCGGCCTGCTCGACAAGGCGCAGGTGCCCGGCGCCGACAAGGATGTCGGCCTGTTGCTGCGGCAGGCGATGGACAAGGTCGCCTTCCTGCCCTTCGGCCTGCTCGTCGATCGGTGGCGCTGGGGGGTGTTCGACGGCACGATCCAGCCCGCCGACTACAACAAGGCGTGGACGCAGCTCCGCCTGCAATATCAGGGCATCATCCCGCCGGGCGAGCGGCCCGCGAATGCCTTCGACCCGGGCGCCAAATATCATATCCCGGCGAGCACCCCCTATTCGCGCTATTTCCTCGCGCGCGTGCTGCAGTTCCAATTCTATCAGGCGGCGTGCAAGCAGGCGGGATGGAAGGGCCCGCTCCACCGCTGTTCCTTCTATGGCAACAAGGCGGTCGGCGCGAAGCTCAATGCGATGCTCGAAATGGGCGCCTCGAAGCCCTGGCCCGACGCGCTCCAGGCCTTCACCGGCAGCCGCGAGATGTCGGGCAAGGCGATGGCCGACTATTTCGCGCCGCTGAAGAAATGGCTCGACGAACAGAACAAGGGCAAGCCGACGGGGTGGTGATTGCGGTTACGAGGATGTGACAAGGGCCGGGGAGGCGACTCCCCGGCCTTTTTTCATGCGGAATGCAAGGGCGTTTTGGGGTGGATTTGAGCCATTCCCCTCCCTTTTAGGGAGGGGTTAGGGGTGGGTGCGCGAGTGGAGCGAGCCACGAAAGAACGCCGACTTCGGCGGCTACCCACCCCCAGCCCCTCCCTAAAAGGGAGGGGAGAAGGTATGGCCGCTATCGGTCATGGGCTGCCGTTCCCCGTCATCGCCCCGCCTCCACCGCCTGCTTGAACCGCGCCAGCCGCGCTGTCGCCGCGGCGGCGTGCGGGCCGATCCAGCGGTCGTGGATGTCGTGGATCGGCATCGCGTCGAGGTGGTTCCAGCGCTCGCGCCCTCGACGCTCGGCGATGACCAGCCCGGCATCTTCCAGCACTTTCAGATGTTGCATCACCGTGCAGCGGTCGATTTCGGGGAAATGCTCGCACAGCGTGCCGGTGGTCAGCGGCTGGTCCTTGAGGTCGTCGAGGATCTGGCGCCGCACCGCATGGGCGAGCGCCTTGAAGATGCGGTCGTAATCGTCGTGGATTGACATGTTATAAATTTATAACATAAACTGCACCAACTCAAGCGGAGAATGATCATGGAACTGAAATTCCGAGTCGCGGCGCGGATCGCGAAGCCGGTGCACGAGGTGTTCGAGGCGGTCGCCGACCCCGCGAAGCTGTCGCATTATTTCACCACCGGCGGCGCCAAGGGCCGGCTTGAGACCGGGGCAACTGTCGAGTGGGACTTCCATGACTTTCCGGGGGCCTTCCCCGTCTATGTCATCGAGGTCGTGGAGGACGAGAAGATCGTGCTCGAATGGCAAGCGAGCGAGGGTGAGGCGCACAATGTCGAGGGCAGCGAGCCCAAGGACGCCGATTACCGCACGCGGGTGACGATGAGCTTCAAGGGCCTCGACGACGGCCGCACCCTGGTCGAGATCGCCGAGGAAGGCTGGCGCGAAAACCAGGGCGCGCTCAGCGCATCCTACGGCAATTGCCAGGGCTGGTCGCAGATGCTCTGCGCGCTCAAGATGTGGATCGAGCACGGCATCAATCTGCGCGAGGGCATGTATAAATAACCGGCCCTCCCCGCGGCGAAGCGGGAAGGGCCGGGAATGCAGGGTGGGCGAACGCCCTCCAATGCATCCTAGATTCCGTCGACAGCCTTGCTGACGAGGATATTCACCGCGACGCGGCGGTTCTGCGCCTTGCCTTCGGGGGTGCTGTTGTCCGCCGCCGGGTCGGCCTCGGCCATGCCGGTCGGGGTCAGCATGCGATAGGGTTTCCAGCCGCAGGCCTGCTGCAGGTAATTGACGACACCGCTGGCGCGCTTTTCGCTCAGCGTCTGGTTCAGTTCCTGGCTTCCCGTGGAATCGGTGTAGCCGACGACGAGCAGCAGCGCATTGTCCATCGCCTCGGCCTGGCTCGCCGCGGCGCAGAGATCGGACTTCGCCTGGGCCGACAGCACCGCCTTGCCGGTGTCGAAGTTCACGTTCGTCGTGCCTTTGACGTTATACTGGTCGATGTCGCCCACGCGACCACGCAGCGCCTCGGTCGCCGCAGTCTGTTCGGCGAAGCGCTGGTTGGTGCCGGTGCGGATCATCGACGCGGTCCGCAGATCCTTGTTCTTGAGCGCGATCTTGCTCGCCACCAGGCCGCCTTCCCACTGCAGCGTCTCGACGCTGACCGGGAGGCCGTTGAGCAGCGAATCCGCCGCCAGCTTGTCGCTGCTGAGCCCCAGGAACCCGCCGCTACCCTTGATCCTGGTCGCATCGACGAGGGCGATCGTCGTGTCGGCGCCGTCGGCGGTCGTGACCTGCATGCTGCCGTCGCTCCGCGCGGAGATGATGCCCTCGATTTCGGGCCCCTTCGCCATCTGGGCGAGGTCGGGCATGAGCTGGCCGTTGACGATCACATTGTCGCTTGCGGGCGCATCCTGCGCCTGCGCGGCCAGACTGACCGTTGCCGTCCCCGCAAGCAGGGCGAGCAACATGAATTTCGGACTCTTGGAAACCGCTCCCATACGCTACTCCTTTGAACTGGATCGGCAGGGTCCTGCGGTTGACATGGCCCCTTCCGGCACAGGATTACGCCCGGCAAGGACGGAAGTTGCGCAGGTCGTCGAGCGCATTGCACGGCTCGGCTAATCGTGCGGAGGGAGCAAAAGCGCCCGAATCCGCGCCTTTTTGACAATTAAACGAGCTATATTCAGGCGTTACGCGCCGTCAGCCCGCCGTCGACGGGAATCACCGCCCCGGTGATGTAGCTCGCGGCGGGAAGCACGAGGCTCAGCGTCACATGCGCGACCTCTTCGGGCTCGCCATAGCGGCGGAGCGCGGTGCGGCGCCTGGCGAAGACCGCCTTGTCCGCTTCGGGCACGGCGTCGGTCATGCCGGTGCGGATCGGGCCGGGGCAGATGCAGTTGACCATGATCCCCTCCTTGCCGAGATCGACCGCGAGCCCGCGGGTCAGGCCGGTGACCCCGGTCTTCGCCGCGACATAGGGCGTATCGCCCGGCGTCGCGCCGAGCCCTTCGGTCGAGGCGATGTTGACGATCCGCGCGGCGTCGCTCCGGCGGAGCCACGGCAATGCGGCGCGGACCATGCGCTGGTGCGCGGTCAGCATCACCGCGATCGCGCGGTGCCAGATCGCTTCATATTCGTCCTCGGCGTCGAGCGGGGCGAAGCTCGAGACACCGGCATTGTTGATCAGGATGTCGATGCCGCCGAAATGCGCCGCGACCTCGCCGACGACATGGCGGATCGCGGCGCCGTCGGACACGTCGAGCGCGAAGGCCTTCGCATCGGGGCCCGCTTCGGCCGCGACCGCCTCGCACGCGGCGAGGTCGAGGTCGGTGACCGCGACCTTCGCGCCCTCGCTCGCGAGGAGCAGCGCCGTCGCGCGGCCCATGCCGCTCGCGGCGCCGGTGACGATCGCGACGCGGCCGGCGATGGAGCGCGAGAGGGTGGGGGCACCGCTCACCGGAACGGCGGCTCGTTGAAGGCGCGCAATTTTCGGCTGTGCAGCTTCGCGCCTTCGTCGTGGAGCAGTTCGCAGGCGCGGATGCCGATCTGGAGGTGCGCGGCGATCGCTTCCTCATAGAAACGGTTCGCCTGCCCCGGCAGCTTGAGTTCGCCGTGGAGCGGCTTGTCCGAAACGCAGAGCAGCGTCCCGTAAGGCACGCGGAAGCGATAGCCCTGCGCGGCGATGGTCGCCGATTCCATGTCGATGCCGATCGCGCGCGACTGCGAGAAGCGCAGCGCCGAATCGGTGTAGCGCAGTTCCCAGTTGCGGTCGTCGGTGGTGACGACGGTGCCGGTGCGCATCCGTTTCTTGAGGTCGGCCCCGCTGGTCCCCGACACCGCCTCGGCGGCGCTGGCGAGCGCCTGCTGCATTTCGGCGATCGGCGGGACCGGGATTTCGACCGGCAGCACCGCGTCGAGGATATGGTCGTCGCGAAGATAGGCGTGCGCCAGCACATAGTCGCCGATCCGCTGGCTGGGGCGGAGGCCGCCGCAATGCCCGATCATCAGCCACGCCTCTGGCCGCAGCACCGCGAGGTGGTCGCAGATCGTCTTGGCGTTCGAGGGGCCGACCCCGATGTTGACGAGGGTGATGCCGCTGCCGTCCTCGGCGATCAGATGATAGGCGGGCATCTGGTGCCGCCGCCACGCGCTGTCGGCGACGAGCGCGCTCGCGTTGGTACCGGGCTGGTCGACATAGAGACCCGCGGCCCCCGCGAGCGCGGTATAGCGGCCCTGGCCGACCTGCGCGCCCGCCCAGGCGACGAATTCATCGACATAGCGGTGATAGTTGGTGAACAGGATGTAGCGCTGGAAATGCTCGGGCGCGGTGCCGGTATAGTGGCGCAGGCGCGCGAGGCTGAAATCGGTGCGCAGCGCGTCGAACAGCGCAAGCGGCTGCGGCGCGGTCGGGTCGAGCCCGAAAAGGCCGTCGGCGAGCTCGTCGCCGATGTCGGCGAGCTCCGTGGTCGGAAAATGCCGCGCGAGTTCGAGCGGTGTGACGCGGCCCATATCCGACCCGTCGCTCGCGTCGAGCACATAGGGAAAGGGGATCTGCTGGCCGGTGCGGATCACCGAGAGGTCGACGTCATAGTGGCGCGTGAGCAGCATCAGCTGCGCGCGCAGATAATCCTCGAACAGGTCGGGGCGGGTGACGGTGGTGACGAATTCGCCGGCATGTTCGAAACGGCCGAAGGCGAGGTTATGCCCCTGGCCTTCGCGCAGCTCGCCATTGGTGACGAGACGCAGCGCCGGATAGTCGAAAAGACCGGTCGAAGCGGCGTCGGCGGGCGGCAGCGTGCCGTCGTGTACATAAGCGGCGATGGCCGATTTGAGAGCGGAAACCGATGCCTTGAAGCGGCTTTTCAGCTCGTCGAGAATGTCCTCGACGCGGGCGGTGGGATCGGCGGTGTTGGATGTTTGCGATGAGGATGATGTCATCGCGACGCTGTTGCACGAAATTGTGACAAAAGGGAAGAGGGCCCCACCTTAAGCCCCTCCCCTGAAGGGGAGGGGTTTGAGGCATTCCTACAGCTGTTCGAGCATATGGTCGGCGCTCGACACCTTGAATTCGCCGGGCGCTTCGACGTTGAGCTGTTCGACGACGCCGTCGTTGACGATCATCGAAAAGCGCTGGCCTCGGGTGCCCATGCCGAACGCCTTGCCGTCCATCGTCAGGCCGACCGCCTTGGCGAAATCGCCATTGCCGTCGGCGAGCATGGTAATCTGATCGGCGTCGCCGGCCTTGCCCCATGCGCCCATGACGAAGGCGTCGTTGACCGCGGTGCAGGCGATCTCGTCGATGCCCTTGGCCTTCAATTCCTCGGCCTTGTCGACATAGCCGGGCAGATGCTTCGCCGAGCAGGTCGGGGTGAAGGCGCCGGGAACCGAGAAGAGCGCGACCTTGCGGCCCTTGAAATATTCGGCGGCGTTCACCTGTTCGGGACCGTTGTCGGTCACCTTCACCAGCGTCGCTTCGGGCAGCTTGTCTCCGGTCGCAATGGTCATCTCGGCATCCTTTCGTTGAGGGGATATCTGGAACCCGAGAGATTGGGGCGCGGGCGGGTGGAGTCAAGCGGGGCGGGGGAATTTCGAGGATGGCGGGTAGCGGCCGGTAGCGGCCAATCAAATCCTCCCCGCTTTGCGGGGAGGGGGACCGCCGAAGGCGGTGGAGGGGGCAGGCGGTCTGAAGCGGGCGCCGCGTAAGGACGCGAACCCCCTCCGTCAGCCGCTGCGCGGCTGCCACCTCCCCACAAGTGGGGAGGATCTGAACATCCGCTCCCCACCCCATCGCTGCCACTCCCCGCGAGGCCTCGACCCAAAGAGGCTGGACCCACCGCGCGGGCACGTCCATGATGGGGCGATGGATACGGCGCCCCCTTGGTTCACCGGCCAGCTGCTGCTCGCGCTGCCCGGGATCGGCGATCCCCGCTTCGAGCATTCGGTGATCGCGATGATCAGTCACGATGAAGAGGGCGCTATGGGGATCGGCGTCGCCGACCCGATCGGCGGCATGACCGTGGGTGCGGTGCTCGACCAGCTCGAGATCGCACACGAGGATCCGCTCGATGGGCCGGTGTTTCTCGGCGGGCCGGTCGAGCCATCGCGAGGCTTCGTTCTGCACAGCCGCGACTGGGGCGGCGAGGGAGCGGTGCAGGTGTCGGACCGCTGGATGATTTCGAGTTCGCACGACATCTTGCGCGCGATCGGCGAAGGGCGCGGGCCTGCGCGCTGGCTGGTCGCGCTCGGCTATGCCGGCTGGTCGCCGGGGCAGCTCGAGGGGGAAATGGTGCGCCACGGCTGGCACGTCACGCCGGGCAGCGATGCCTTATTGTTCGACACGCCGCCCGACCGGCGCTGGCAGGCGGCCTTCGCCGAAGCGGGGGTCGATGCGCGGTTGCTCACCACGGAGGGCGGCGAGGCGTAACCGGTCGCGGCCCCCGCTTTCAAAGGGGCGACGGCTTTCGTCGATTAGTGCGCCAGCGCGAGCTGTTCGCGGCCGCCGGCGAGGTTGGCAAGGGCGGTGCGCGCGGCCCAGCGCGAGTCCATGTAATCGCCGTTCGCGAGTTCGAGGTCGTAGCGGATCGGGCTGACGGCCGCGGCTTCATAGGCCGCCTTCGCGTCGGCGGTGCGGCCGAGCCGGGCATAGGCGGTGCCGAGGTTGATCAGCCGCGACGGATCGCGCGCGTCGAGCCGGGTGTCGCCGGTCAGTTTTTCGACCGCCGCCTGATTCTCGCCCGCCCGCAGTTCCGCAAAGGCGACCGGCAGCACCGTCTCGTCGGTTTGCGGCGCGGTAACCACCACGATCGATTGCGCCGCGGCGGGCGTTGCAAAGACCAGAGCGACGAGCGGCAGCAGGATTTTTTTCATCTCGATTATCTCCCCGAAAACTTGGACCGATTTTCTCGCTCGCAGGCAAAAAAGTCAATGTTTTCGGCTATTTGTAACATAGTTGTCACAAATGCCATCTATGCTTATCGCAAGTCGCATTATAAGTCAGGATTTTCAGAATCTTGGCGGTGGGCGACTCGTGTCACAATTCTCGCGCTCCGATTGTCATAATGGGTGCGGCGGAAAAAAATTTTCGACGTCGCCGACGTGGGCGGCCAGTGATTCGCGCCCCGGTTGCGGTTCGGGTTTCGGTTCGCCCGTCCGGTGAGCCGCGCTTCCCTTGCGATATAAAGAATAGTTTATATTTGATCCCAAGAGCTCTTTGGGCTAGGGCGCGCAACATAATTGCGCCGCCGCGTCGACGCGTCCGCGCCCGCCTGACAGGAGACATGCATCGTGGCCACTCTCGCCGCCGACACCCGTGACTATGTGATCGCCGACATCGCCCTCGCCGACTTCGGCCGCAAGGAAATCGCGATCGCCGAAACCGAAATGCCCGGCCTGATGGCGCTGCGCGCCGAATATGGCGCGGCGCAGCCGCTGAAGGGCGCGCGCATCACCGGCTCGCTGCACATGACGATCCAGACCGCGGTGCTGATCGAGACGCTGATCGCGCTCGGCGCCGAGGTGCGCTGGGCGACCTGCAACATCTTCTCGACCCAGGACCATGCCGCCGCCGCAATCGCCGCGGGCGGGACGCCGGTGTTCGCGGTGAAGGGCGAAAGCCTGGCCGATTATTGGGACTATGTCGGCCGCATCTTCGACTGGGGCGACACCACGTCGAATATCATCCTCGACGATGGCGGCGACGCCACCATGTTCGCGCTGTGGGGCGCGAAGATCGAGGCCGGCGCGACGCTGCCCGCGCCCGAGAATGAGGAAGAAGTCGAGTTCCAGCGCGCGCTGAAGGCGTTCGTCGCGGCGAACCCCGGCTATCTGACCAAGACGGTCAAGGCGCTGAAGGGGGTGTCGGAAGAAACGACGACCGGCGTGCATCGCCTGTACGAGATCGCGAAGAAGGGCGAGCTGCCCTTCCCGGCGATCAACGTCAACGACAGCGTCACCAAGTCGAAGTTCGACAACCTCTATGGCTGCAAGGAAAGCCTGGTCGACGCGATCCGCCGTGCAACCGACGTGATGCTGGCGGGCAAGGTCGCCGCGGTTGCGGGCTTCGGCGACGTCGGCAAGGGCTCGGCGGCGTCGCTTCGCAACGGCGGCGCGCGCGTGCTCGTCACCGAAATCGACCCGATCTGCGCGCTGCAGGCGGCGATGGAGGGCTATGAGGTCGTGACGATGGACGAGGCGGTCCAGCGCGCCGACATCTTCTGCACCGCGACCGGCAACGCCGACGTGATCACCGCCGAGCATATGGCGGCGATGAAGCCGATGGCGATCGTGTGCAACATCGGCCATTTCGACAGTGAGATCCAGATCGCGGCGCTCGCCAATTACAAGTGGACCGAGGTCAAGCCCGGCACCGACCTCGTCCAGTTCCCCGACGGCAAGGAAATCATCGTCCTCGCCAAGGGCCGCCTCGTGAACCTCGGCTGTGCCACCGGCCACCCGTCGTTCGTGATGTCGTCGAGCTTCACCAACCAGGTGCTCGCGCAGATCGAATTGTTCACCAAGGGCGAGCAGTACGAGAACGACGTCTATGTCCTGCCCAAGCACCTCGACGAGAAGGTCGCGGCGCTGCACCTTGAGAAGCTGGGCGTGAAATTGAGCAAGCTGACCCAGAAGCAGGCCGATTATATCGGCGTGCCGGTCGAGGGGCCCTTCAAGCCCGATCATTATCGTTACTGAGCGCAACCTCGCGCAGTGCGGATGGAAAGGGGGCGCCGGAGTTTCCGGCGCCCTTTTCTATTCCGCCAAGTCCCCCAGCGCGTCACGCAGCGGGCCGAGCCATTCGGCATAGGGGCGCCAGACCTCCATGCCGTCGCGGTTGAGCGGACGGCGCACCTGCTCGCTCGACGGGGTGCGCACGACGCGGTCGAGCTTATGGAATTCGAGGATCGCGGGGTCCCAGTCGAGCCCGAGATGCGTGAGCGCCGGGCGTAACTGCGATTCGGGATCGGCGACCAATGCCGCATAGTCGATGTGGTGAACGAGCCCCGGCGCGACGCGACCGAGATGCGTCATCAGCCGCACATAGTCGACATAGCATTGTCCGATGTCGGTGAGCGCAAAGGATGCGCCGTGCGCGCGAGAGAAATTCTGGGTGAAGTTGGAGAAGCAGCAGTCCATCGCCGGGCGGCGGATGTCGAGGAACTTCGCTTGCGGCAATA
This sequence comes from Sphingopyxis sp. NJF-3, assembly GCF_053514865.1. Classification (NCBI taxonomy): domain Bacteria; kingdom Pseudomonadati; phylum Pseudomonadota; class Alphaproteobacteria; order Sphingomonadales; family Sphingopyxidaceae; genus Sphingopyxis; species Sphingopyxis sp. NJF-3. The sequence continues at coordinate 2,947,270 of NZ_CM130726.1, read as the reverse complement.
TCTTGCGCAGGAACAGGATGTTGCTCCAGTTGTGCGGGAGCTTGTCGACGAAATAACGCTTGCCGGTCCTGCGGTGCAACGCCGCGCGGCGGAGATAGTCCTCGCCCATCGCCGCTGCCTGATCGGGGCCGATGCCGGCAATGAGCTGCGGCACGGTGACGGGGCCGCGCCGCGTCGCCATCTCGATCGCGCCGCGCAGGATCGCCGGGGCGTAGGCGAGTTCGCCGACGGATTCGATATCGCGATGGCTACCGAGCATCTGTTCGAGCAGGGTCGAGCCCGAGCGTGGCAGGCTGACGATGAACACCGGCACGCTGTCGCCGAGCGATGCGGCGGGTAATACATCGAAGAAGGCCGGGCCGATCGACTGCTCGATTTCGGTGACTTCGGCGGTCAGTTCGCGCGCATCGTAGCCGATGCTGTCGGCGCGTTGGCGATTCGCCTCGGCATAATGACGAAACGCCTCGGCATATTGTTCGCGATCGTGGAGCGCGCGCGCGAGCGCAAAATGCAGCGGTGCGCTGTTGCGCACATCGACCGCGACGGCGATTCCCCGGCGAATCTCGGCGATGTCGGCGTTGCTGAGCAGCTTGCGCTTGATGCTGGCGAGGCTCCACCAGGCTTCGCCATATTCATAGTCGAGCGCGGCCGCCTTGCGATAGGCGGCGGCGGCGGCGGTGGAGTCGCCGGCAGCGCGCAGACTGTGCCCGAGCGCGACCCAGTTGGCGGGCTTGCCGGGCTCGGTCTCGGTCAGCCGCTGCTGGATCGTCCGCGCTTCGTCCACCCGCCCGAGTTTTTCGAGGATATGCGCGCGGGCGGCCGGCAGCTCGGTATCCGGGTTGCCCTCCTCGAGTGCCGTCAACATGGCTTCGGCCTCGGCTAGTCGTTCCTGCTGTTCGAGAACCGAGGCAAGCTGGCGGCGGAGCGCCCGGCTGTCGCCGCCCTTGGCGAGTGCGGCGCGCAGGAAATGCTCGGCCTGGCCGAGCGCGCCAAGCAGGACCGCGATCCTGCCGAGCGTGGCGAGTCCCTGCGGTTCGTCGGGGTTGCGGCGCAGATGTTCGATGGCCCGCTGGGCGGCTTCCTCGTAGCGGCCGGCGGCGATCAGTTCGTCTGCCTTGGCGAGCAGCGAATAGGCGACGACATCACCCTGCCGGCGGTTGGACGGTGGCATTCGGTCCCCCCTCAATCATAGCCGAGCAGCGCGCGCAGCCCCGGCGCCTGATAATCGACGAGCGCGCGGTGGCGCGGGCCGAGCGTATCGGGAAGTTCGATGCCGATGCCGGTCAAATTCTCGCGCGCGGTGCCGCTTTGCTTGCGATCCGACCCGACGCGAATCCGCTCGCGCCAGTCGCCGGGACGCTCGATCCCGCAAGCGTCGAGCAGGGCACCGAAAAAGGCGTCGGCATCGGGCGTGTCGAGCGCCCCGACGTGACGCACCATGTCCTCATAGGTCACGACATGGACCCGCGCGCCCAGCCAGGCGGCCGCATTCATTTCATAGATGTCGCGCAGCGACGGCGCTTTGCCCGGCAGGCCGAAGATCATCATCGTCAGCAACTCGTCGGCGGTGAGCGCGCCCGATTTCAGATGATCCATATTGCTGGCGAATTGTTCGGAAATGAAGAAGCGCGCGCGCGCTAGCACCCAGTCATAGGGGTCGCGATAGAGGAGGATGCGGCGCGCCGGCGCGGTTTCGATCGCCGAAGCGTCGGCGAGGAACAGATGGCCCCAGCTCAGCATCGGGCGCGCCGGATCGAAGGCGGCGCGATGCTGCGGCAGATTGGCCCATTGGATGAAGTCGCGGCCGTATTGCTGTTCGACCGGCACGAACATGCGCAGGATATTGCGCAGCAAGTGACTGCCACTTTTCGGCACGCTGTTCAGGAATACCGGCTGGCGCAGCGGCATTTGCGCAAAGCGGCGATTTTCGTCGTCGAGCGTATCGGCCTGGACGCGGACGGTTGGCATGGCCCGGCGGGCTCCCTTCGATCAAATGAAACGGGGCGGCATGTTGCCATGCCGCCCCGTCCCGCCGTCTGTCAAATCGATCAGAATTTGCTCGAGATGTTCAGGAAGGCGCGGCGCCCCGTGAACGGATATTGCGACGCGACGATCACCGGCCCGAGCGTCGAAATCTGGCCGCCGTTCAGCACCGACACGCGCGGCGGGCGGGTGTCGAACAGATTGGCGATGCCGAAGGTGATCTCGAACCGGTCGGCAATCTCCTGCGAGACCGAGACGTTGTGATAGAAGGTCGCCGGCGCCGTCAGCTTCGGGCAATAACGCCCGCGCAGCGACGAATCGATGCACGGATCGTCGCCGTTGCGGCGCAGGAAGTCGCCGACGTCCGACGTGCCGCCGATGACGTTCATCCCATAGAAGAAGGTGAAGCCGTCGCCGCTTTCCCAGGTGGCGCGGAAATCGCCGACCCATTGCGGCGAGCCGGCTTCGCCGTTCGTCGAGCTGGCCACCGAATTGGGGAGCAGCTTGAAGTCATCCTTGGTCTGCCAGGTCATGCCCGCAGTGAACGACAGGCGGCCGAGCTTCCCGAGGTCGTGGCGCAGGTTGAGCTCGACATCGACGCCGCTGTTCCGCTGGCTCGCGATGTTGACATATTGGTCATAGACCTCGTTCACGGCCAGCGGATCGGCGGTTTGGCCGCGCGTGAACAGGTTGCACAGCGGTTCGTTCGCGAAATCTTCCGAATCGTAGCAGCCGAAGACGATATTGCTCGCGCCGAGCTGGGTGATTTCGCTCTTCACCCTGATGTCGAAATAATCGACCGCGAGGTTGATCGTCGTGTCGGGCAGGAAGTCGAACTTCGGCGTCAGGATGGCGCCGGCCACCCATGCGCGCGAGGTTTCCGACCGCAACTGGCCGAGACCGCCCTGCGAAAAGGTGGTGGCGGTGATGTTGCCACCCGCATAGTCATCGGGAATCCCATCGGCGGCGCAATTGTCGGCCACGCGCCGCGTCGTCGAGCCGTCATCCACACCTTGCCCCCAGTTGACGCACGGGTCGATATCGCGCGCGCTGATGAAGCCGGTTTCGTTGGCGAGGAATTGTTCGAACAGCGCCGGGGCGCGGAACGATGTGCCATAGCTGCCGCGGAAGCGCAGCCAGTCGTTCACCGCCCAGTTGAGGCCCAGCTTATAGGTCCAGTTGCCATTGTCGCTGTCCGACACGCCGTCCGACTTGCGGGTCGATTTGACGCTGGTGACACGCGCCGCGGCCGACAGCGTCAGCTCTTCAAAGAAGGGCTTGTTGGCGAAGATCGGGATGTTGATTTCGCCGAACGCCTCCTTGGTGAAGCTCTTGCCCGCGGTGATCCCCGCCGCCGTCGAGCCCCAGGCGTTGCCGGCGCGGGTGATCTCACCCGGCACGTCGTTGATCCGGTCCTCGCGCCCGTTGAAACCGAGCGCGATCGCGACCGGGCCGGCGGGCAGGTCGAACAGCTTGCCCGACACCGTCCCTTCGATCGTTTTCTGGGTATAGACGGTCTTGCCTTCTTCCCAGTCGAACATGAAATCGACCTGTTCGGGCGTCATGTCGCCGCGCAGGAAATAAGGATCCATCCACGGCAGGTCGATGCACTGCTTGCCCGAGACCGGCAGGACCGTGCCGACGCACGAGCCCGCGAACTGCAGCCCCTGCGCGCGCCCGGAGTTGTAGACGTCCTGCAAAATCTGTTCGCTGCGATAGCGGCCGATGCTCTTGCTGTACTGGCCGTAGACTTCCCAGCGCCAGCCGCCGAAGAAGCTCCCGTCCTCGGGCGCCTCGCCGCGCAGGCCAAAGACGCCGCGATAATAATCGACCTTCTGGCTGTTGTCGGCGTGATTGGTGATCCCGGTCGGGCTGACGGTGTTCACGCCGCTCCAGCCGGGCGCCCAGATATTGGTGTTGCTGCCGGTGCCATAGAGGTCGCCGGTGTAACCGAAGTTCCAGAACTGGCGGAATCCGTTTTGGTAGGTCTTGCGCCGATTGAACAGGAATTCGCCGAACGCCTCGACCTCGTCCGACAGCTCGAAGGAGCCTTCGGCATAGGCGGTGATCAGCGTCGTCTTGGGGATGATCGTCTGTTCGTCATAGAAGGGGTGGTAATTATTCTGCACCGCCAGCGTGTCGGTGGTGTAGCCGACCGGGAACCAGCCCGCCGGGACGCCGATGTCGGCAGCGCCGGGGGCAACGAAGTTCCCGTCCCCGTCAAAGGTGGGGCCATATCCATAGGACGGCGGGCCGAAGGCAGGGATGCCCAGCCGCTCGCCCGGATACTGATACTGGATCAGCGTAACGGGGCCGCCCCGTGTCGTGTCGATACCCGTGTCGGGGCCGCCCGGCCCGTCGAGCCGCATGTTGCCGATATAGTCATAGGTCCAGACATGGCCCCACGGCAGATCCTCGCACTTCGGCTTGCCGGTGCGCGGGTCGATCAGGTCCGCGCGGCTCCCGTCCTCGCGGAAGGTATAGGCCTCGGGGCAGGCAAGATAGCTGCGATCGCCGCGCTTCAGTTCCTTGACGTGGGTATAATCGGCGGCGAGCAGAATGTGGCCGCGGCTGAAGGTCTTGCCCCATACGGCGCTGGCGCGATATTCCTCGCCGCCGCTGTCGAAGGGAACCGAGGTGTTCAGATTGAGTTCGAGCCCGTCGATGTCGGTTTTGGTCTTGATGTTGACAACGCCTGCGACCGCGTCGGAGCCATAGACCGACGAAGCGCCGGTTTTCAGGATTTCGACGCTGCCCGCGATCGAGGCGGGAAGGACGTTGAGGTCGAACGACGACACGCCGCCGCGGGTGCCCGCCGGGCCGGCGCGGCGACCGTTGAGCAGCACGAGAGTACGATTGGCGCCGAGGCCGCGAAGGTCGATCGTCTGCGCGCCGGGGCCGCCGTTGGTGACGAAGTTCGACGAAATCGCGGCGGTGATCTGGGTCGATCCGGCTGCGACCGGCGAGCTCTGCAGCGTCGAGGCGAGGTCGAACTTGCCTTCCTTCGATGCGATGCCGGGATCGATGACAGTAATCGGGTCGGGGCTGTTGAACGGCGTGACGGTGCTGATGCGCGAACCCGTGACGACGATCGAATCCTCGGGACTGGCAGGCGTCGGCGCGGCGACCGCTTCGTCATTCTGCGCGGCGTCGTCCGATTGCGCAAAGGCCGGCGTCGCGAGCATCACGGCCATCGCCGACACGCTCGCCAAACCCAGATTCCGCCGCAGACGCGGCGCGGCGCTCTTCATATCCTTCATATCGATGTTTCCCCGGTTTTTATTCAAGGCCGCATTTGCCCATTTGGCCTTACCAAAACGTCAAGTCCTTCGGGCGTCTTGGCGCCCTGGGACTTGCCATGACGGCGAGCGTTCCAAAGCTTTGCCCGCAAGTCAAGCGGGTTAGGGCGGCGCCCGATCCTTTCGGAAAGCGGCTGTGGCCGAACTGTCGCAGTCGACCAAGCGGCGTCCAGCTGCGACCGGCCGCTTCGGCGGCGCTGCGCCGAACGATTGAATCGCTCCATGACTGTCGATAGGGCGAGCATATGTCCATTGCACGACAGCCTGTCTTCCCACCGGTTCGGGCGCGACGCCGATGACGCAACCCCCGGGGGCGGTGTTCGCGCTGGGCCTGTTCGCGGCGCTGTGGCTGCTCGCGGGGCTGTGGGCGGTGGGGCGCGGGATCGCGATGCAGCGGCGCTCGGCCTTCGTCGCGGCGCAGACCGAACGGCTCGCGAGCCTGGTCGAGGCTTCGCCCTATCTGCCGGTCGTCGTGCGCGGCGATTGGCGGATCGAGGCGAGCGAGCGGCTCGGGCGCTGGCTGGGGCTCGACCGGGGCCCGCGCAACTTCGACGAACTCGCGGGGATCGAGCAGGGGCTCGACGCCGACGGGATCGAGGCGCTGCGCCAGGCCATCCTCGGCGCGCAGCGCGGCGCGCGGCCTTTCACGCTGAGCCTGCGGCCGCAGGGCGGCAGCCGCACGCTGGTGATCCAGGGCGCCGCGGCGCCGGTTGCGGTCGGCGGGCCGGGCAGCGTACTCCTGTGGCTGAGCGACGCGACCGACGGCGAGCAGGCGCTTGCCGACATGCGCCGCGAGCGCGACGAGGCGATGGCGGCGTTCGAGGCGCTGTCGGGGCTGATCGAGGCGGCGCCTTTTCCGATGTGGTTCCGCGACACCGAGCTGCGCCTCGCGCTCGTCAACCGCGCCTATGTCCGCGCGGTCGAGGCGGGGAGCGCGGGAGCGGTGATCGACGGCGGGGTGGAGCTGTGCGAGCCGGTCGCCGGGGTGAGCGCGGCCGACGCCGCCGATCAGGCGCGCGCGGCGGGTGCGGCACAGATGCGCACGGTGCCGGTGACCATCGAGGGCGAGCGCCGCATCATGCGCGTCGTCGACGTGCCGCTGGCGCCCGAGGGCGGCCGCGCGATCGGCGTCGCGGGCTATGCGATCGACGTTCAGGAGCTGGAAAGCGAGCGCGGGGTGCACCGGCGTTTCGCCGACACCCAGCGCGAACTGCTCGACCGGCTGTCGGCGGCGGTCGCGCAATTCGGCCCCGACCAGGCGCTCGTCTTTGCCAATCAGCCCTTCCGGCGGCTGTTCGACATCGATGGCGACGATGTCGCCGAGGGGACGCCCTTTGCCCGGTTGCTCGACGCGTGGCGCGAAAAGGGGAGGGTGCCCGAGGTGCGCGACTATCCCCAGTGGCGCGGGGCGCATGTCGGCTGGTTCGCGCTGCCGCGGGCGAGCGAGGAGGAGTGGTTGCTGCGCGACGGCACGCACCTGCGTCTCGTCGCTCAGCCGAGCCCCGACGGCGGGCTGCTGCTGATCGCCGAGGACCGCACCGAGCAGGTGCAGCTTGCAGGCGCGCGCGACACGCTGCTGCGCGTCCGCACCGCGACCTTCGACAATCTGTTCGAAGCGATCGCGGTCTTCGCCCCCGATGGCCGCTTGCACCTGTGGAACCAGCGTTTCCGCCGGCTGTGGGGAGTCGACGAACCGACGCTCGCCGCGCATCCGCGCGTCGACGCGCTGATGAACGGGCTCGCCGACCGGCTGGCGAAGCCGAACCAGATCAGCATCGTGCAGGAGGTGATCCGCGCCGCGACCCTGGAACGGACGCAGCGCGCAGGGCAGATCCGCTTCGGCGACGGGCGCCATTTCGATTTCGCCTCGATCCCGCTGCCCGACGGCAACGCGCTCCTCATCATGCTCGACGTCACCGACAGCCGGCGGATCGAAAGCGCGCTCCGCGAACGCAACGAGGCGCTGGAGGCGGCCGACAAGGTCAAGACCGCCTTCCTGTCGCGGATGAGCTATGAACTGCGCACGCCGCTGACCTCGATCGGCGGTTATGGCGAGATGCTGCAGGCGGGCTATGCCGGCAAGCTCGGCGACCAGCAGCAAGGCTATGTCGATGCGATCATGGATTCGGTCGCGGTGCTCGGGCGCCAGATCGACAATGTGCTCGACCTCGCGCAGGGCGAGGCGGGGACGCTCGCGATCGAGCGCGCGCCGGTCGACGTGCGCGCGCTGCTGGGGCAGGCGCTGGCCGATGCGCGGCCGCTCGCCGACGCCGAAGGGATCGAGTTGGTCGACAACATCTCCGCCGAACTCGGCACGATCGAAGGTGACGCGCCGCGGCTGTCGCGGCTCGTCGCCGGGCTGCTCGACAATGCGGTGCGCTTCACCGCGCCGACGCGGCGGACCGGCGGGCGGGTGCTCCTCCACGCCGAGGGCGATGCGCGCGGGGTCGACATCGTCGTCTCGGACAACGGCCCCGGCATGCCCGAGGCGGTCGCCGCGGTGACGCGGGGGCAGCAGGCGGGAACGCCGAGCGGTGGCATCGGCCTCGCCCTCGCGCGCCAGCTCGTCGCCGCGCACGGCGGCACGATGGAGGTGCTGAGCGAGAAGGGCCAGGGGACGCTGGTGCGCGTCAGCCTGCCGCGCGGGGCATGAGCGACTTTTCGTGCGGCTATGACCTGTCCGACGCCGACCGGATCGGCGGCGCGATCGGCTTGGCGCTCGCGCCGGGCGACGTGGTGTTGCTGTCGGGCGATCTCGGCGCGGGAAAGACGACGCTGGCGCGCGCAATGCTGAAGGCGCGGGGGCTTGCGGGCGAGGCGCCGAGCCCGACCTTCGCGATCGTCCAGCCCTATGCGCCGCCCGAGGTCGACCTCGCGATCGCGCACGTCGATCTCTATCGGATCGAGGACGAGGGCGAGCTGGTCGAGCTCGGGCTCGACGATTATCTGTACGACGGCGCGCTGCTGATCGAATGGCCCGATCGGCTGGGGGGGGCGGGCTGGCCCGACGCGCTGGCGCTGACGATTTCGGGGAGCGGAGCCGCGCGCGTCTTGACAGCCGATGTGCCGCCCGCTTGGGAGGCGCGATGGCCGCTCCGATGATTCCGCCCGCCCATGCGCCCGCCTTTCTCGCCGCGCACGGCTGGGGCGACGCCCAGATCCTGCCGCTCGCCGGCGACGCTTCGTTTCGCCGCTATTTCCGGGTCGTGGGCAAGGACCGGCAGGCGGTGCTGATGGACGCGCCGCCGCCGCACGAGGACCCCCGGCCCTTCGTGGCGGTCGCCGAATTCCTCTGTGCGCAAGGGCTGACCGCGCCCGCGATCATCGCGCGCGACCTCGACCTCGGGCTGCTGCTGATCGAGGATTTCGGCGACGTTCGGCTGCGCGAGACGCTCGACGCCGCGCCCGACGCCGAGGAACGATATTATGCCGGGGTGACCGACCTCCTCGTCCATCTGCATGCGCGGCCGCCGATGGCGGGGCTGCCGGTGCACGGGATCGAGCAATGGCTCGACGAGGTGATGCTGTTCACCGACTGGTATTGCCCCGCGGTGGATCTCGACGTCGACCGCGACGCTTTCCGGGCGGCGTGGGAGGCGGCGCTGGCGCCGGTCGCGGACGACGGGCTGCCGCGCGTCACGGTGCTGCGCGATTTCCACGCCGAGAATATCATGCTGGTCGAGGGGCGCGACGGGATCGCGCATTTCGGGCTGCTCGATTTCCAGGACGCGCTGGTCGGCCATCCCGCCTACGACCTCGCCTCGGTGCTCGAGGATGCGCGTCGCGACGTGTCGCCGGCGGTCGAGGCGACGATGCTCGATCGCTATGTCGCCGCGGCGGGGCGGGGAGAGGCCTATCGGCGCGCCTATTGGGCGCTCGCCGCGCAGCGCAACACGCGCATCCTGGGCGTCTTCGTCCGGCTGTGGAAGCGCGACGGCAAGCCCGGATACCGCCAGTTCCAGCCGCGCATGTGGGGGCTGCTCGAACGCGACCTCGCGCACCCCGCGCTTGTCGCCGTCCGGCAATGGTTCGACGCCAATGTCCCGGCTTCGAAACGGGCGGAGCTTTGGGTGGAGAAGGGGGCGTGAGCGCGAAGATCGACAGCGCGATGGTGATGGCGGCGGGGCTCGGCAAGCGGATGCGGCCGCTGACCGCGACGCGGCCGAAGCCGCTGGTGCGCGTCGCAGGCAAGCCGCTGATCGACCACAGCCTCGACCGGATCGCGGCGGCGGGCATCGGTCATGTCGTCGTCAACGTCCATTATCTCGCCGACGCGCTCGAGGCGCATCTCGCGGCGCAGAAGCGGCCGTTCAGCATCGCGATCTCCGACGAGCGCGGCCAGCTCCTCGAAACCGGCGGCGGGATGGTCAAGGCGCTGCCGCTGCTGACCGGTGACCCGATCCTGATCGTCAACAGCGACAATATCTGGACCGATGGGCCCGAGGACAGCATTCAGCATCTCGCCCGTCATTGGGACGCCGAGCGGATGGATGCGCTGCTGCTGCTGATCCGGCAGGCGAGCGCGTCGGGGCATGGCGGCAAGGGCGATTTCCACATGGACGGCGCGGGGCGGCTGACGCGCCGCAAGGCGGGGCGGATCGCGCCCTTCGTCTATACCGGCATCCAGCTGATTTCGCGGCGCTTTCTGGAGGGCGCGCCCGAGGGGCCGTTTTCGACCATGCTCCTCTGGGAACGCGCGATCGCGGCGGGGCGCCTCTATGGCCTGTCGCACATGGGGCAATGGTTCGACGTCGGCACGCCCGCGAGCATCGCACCGACCGAGGCGGCGCTCGGCGAGATTTGATTTCGCACATCGTCATTGCGAGGCCCCGGAGGGGCCGTGGCAATCTCCAGCAATCGTCCAACTTTGCCGATAGCTGGAGATTGCCTCGTCGCCTTCGGCTCCTCGCAATGACGATTCACAGAGGGGCGATCAATCTGTAAGCCGGGTTCGATGTCGTCGGCCAAGCATCCCACCCTCACCTCCATCCCGGTCCACCGGGCGTTCGCCGACGCGCTCGCCGCGGGGCTGATCGCGCGCTTCGCCGACGGGGCGCTGGGGCTCGCCGAGGGGCTGATCCTGCTGCCGAGCAACCGCGCGCGCAGCGCGGTGCAGGCGGCGTTCGTGCGCGCGGGGGGCAGGGGGCTGCTGATGCCGCGGCTCGCCGTGATCGGCGACGCCGACCTCGACGAGTCGGTGGCGCTCGCGCTCGACGGACTTGACGACGATCCGATTCCGCCCGCGATCGACCCGCTGCGCCGCCGCCTGCTGCTCGCCGAGCTGATCGAGCGCCACACGCCCGAAGGCGAGGCGCCGATCGCGGGCGCCGCGGCGTTCCAGCTTGCCGACGGGCTCGCGCGGGTGATCGACCAGCTCCATTATGAGGAGGTGCGGCCCGCAGCCCTGGTCGACCTCGACCTCGGCGCCTTCGCGGGCCATTGGCAGGCGTCGCTCGGGCGGCTGCGGCTGCTCGTCGATCATTGGCCCGCGGCTCTTGCGAAGACGGGAAGCATCGACCGCGCCGAGCGCCGCAACCGGCTGCTCGACCGGGTCGCGGCGGGATGGCAGGGCTCGCCGCCCGCGCGCTTCACCGTTGCAGCGGGGATCACCACCGCGGCGCCAGCGATCGCGCGCCTGCTGCGGACGGTCGCCGATCTGGAGCGCGGCATGGTCGTGCTGCCGGGGCTCGACCAGGCAATGGCGGCCGAGGAATGGGAGGCGCTCGGCCCGACGCGGTCCGACCCCGAAAATCCGGCGCGCCCGCTGGAAACCCATCCGCAATATCATCTGAAGCTGCTGCTCGATCGCATGGGCGCCAGCCGCGACGAGGTGACCCTGTGGGACGCGACGTCGGAGTATGACGGGCCCGCGGCGCGCACGCCCTTCGTCTCGTTGCTCTTCGCGCCCGCCGATTATACCGCGCAGTGGCAGGCGTCGGGCGACCTGTCGGCGGCGACCGCCGGGATTTCGGGCGCGGTCTTCGCCGACGACGGACAGGAGGCGCAGGGGATCGCGCTGCTGATGCGCGAGGCGGTTGAAACGCCGGGACGCACGGCGGCGCTCGTCACCCCCGACCGTGGCCTTGCCGAGCGCGTCGCGGCGGCGCTCGCGCGCTGGGGCATTTCGGTCGACGACAGCGCGGGCCAGCCCCTGTCGCGCACGCCGCCGGGGGCGCTGCTGTTGCTCCTCGCCGAGCTGGCCGCCGATTTCGATCCGGTCGCGCTGATATCGCTGCTCGGCCATCCGCTGGTCTGCAAGGGCGAGGGGCGGAGCGCGTGGCTCGACCAGGTCCGACGGCTCGACCTGACCCTGCGCGAGCCCGGACTGCGGCCCGGCTGGGACGGGGTGAGCGCGCGCATTGCGGAGCGCGCCGCCGACCCCAGGGCGCGCGGGCACGGGCCGGCGGTGCAGGTCCGCCCGTGGTGGGACGAGGTGGCAGGCACGCTGGGCGCGGCACTGGCGCCCTTCGCTTCGGGCCCCACGCCACCCGCAACCCTGCTGGCGTCGCTGCAGACGGGGCTCGAAACGCTCGCCGGCGATGCCGTCTGGGCGGGTCCGGCGGGGCGGATGCTCGCCGAGCTGTTCGACCAATGGGCGCTAGCGCGCGGCGACGGGCCGGCGCTCGTCGATCCGGCCGACTTTCCCGCGATGCTCGGGCAGTTGCTCGCGCAGGCCAGCGTGCGTCCGCCCTATGGCGGGCATCCGCGCCTCTTCATCTGGGGGCTGCTCGAAGCGCGGCTGCAGCGCGCCGACCGGATGATCCTCGGCGGGCTCGACGAGGGGCGCTGGCCCGCCGCAACCCAGCCCGACCCGTGGCTTGCGCCCGGCATCCGCCGCCTGCTCGGACTGCCCGCGCCCGAGCGGCAGCAGGGAATGGCGGCGCATGATTTCGCAGGCGCGCTCGGCGCGGGCGACATCGTGGTGACGCGCGCAGAGCGCAGCGGCGGCGACCCGGCGGTCGCCTCGCGCTTCTGGCTGCGGCTCGCGGCGCTGGCGGGCGACCTGCCCGAGCCGCGACCGGGCGGAGTGCCGCTGACCCGGCTCGCGGCCGAGCTCGACGCGCCGCCCGGCGATCCGCAGCCGGCGCCGCGGCCGGCGCCGCGCCCGCCCGCCGCCGATCGCCCGCGCCGGATCAGCGTCACCGCGGTCGATCGGCTCGCGCGCGATCCCTTTGCCTATTATGCGAACGCGATGCTCGGCCTGTCGGCGCTCGACCCGCTGAGCGCCGCCCCCGACCCACGCTGGCGCGGGACGCGGGTGCATCAATTGTTCGAGGATTGGGTGCGCGGCGGCGCGACGGCGGACGGGTTCGAGGCCGAACTCGCGGCGCTCGCCGCCGATCCCGCGCTCGACGCGCTCGACCGCGCCTTCTGGCTGCCGCGCATCGAGCCCGCGCTGCGCTGGGCGGCGGCGCAGGTCACCGGGGCCGAGGGACGCGTGCCGGTCGGGGTCGAGATGCGCGGCGAGATGGCGGCGGACGGCATCGCGCTGCACGGAAAGGCCGACCGTATCGACCGCGACGGCGAGGGGCGCCTTGCCATCGTCGACTATAAATCGGGCGGCGCGCCGAGCGCCAAGGCCGCGTTCGACAAGCTCGATAACCAGCTCGGTCTGCTCGGCCTGATCGCGCAGGCGGGCGGGGTCGAGGGCGTCGCGGCGGCCGAGGTCGGCGCGCTCGAATATTGGAGCCTGCGCCCCGATCGCCGCGCCGATGGGGTAGGGAAAATCTCCAACACTTACGGGCCGCGCAGCGGGCTCAAGAGCGCCGAGGAGGCGATCGGCCACGCCGCCGACGCGCTCGCCGACCTCGCCGGGCGCTTCCTGCTCGGCGACGCGCCCTTCGTGCCGGGCGAGGCGGCGGGCTATGGCGATTATGATCAGCTGATGCGCCGCGACGAATGGTTCGGGCGCGGCGAGGGCGAGCGATGAGCAAGCCCGTCGGCCTCGCGACGCTCGATCCGCGACAGACCGCCGCCGCCGATCCCGAAAGCCACGTCTGGCTCGGCGCATCGGCGGGGACGGGCAAGACGCAGGTGCTTTCGGCGCGCGTGCTGCGGCTGATGCTCGATGGCGTGTCGCCGGAGGCGATCCTGTGCATCACCTTCACCAAGGCGGGTGCCGCCGAAATGGCGCACCGCATCCATGAACGGCTTGCCGCCTGGGTGCGGATGGACGACGGCGACCTCCGGCTCGACCTGCGCGCGCTGGGGCTCGAATGGGACCGGCCGGGGCTGATGGCGCGCGCGCGGTCGCTGTTCGCCACGGTGATCGACAGCCCGGGCGGCGCGATCCGGGTACAGACGATCCACAGCTTCTGCCAGACCCTGCTCGCGAGCTTTCCGCTCGAAGCGAAGCTGCTGCCGGGCTTTCGCGCCATCGAGGAGGATGAGGCGGAGGCGCTCAAGCGCGCGGTGCTGGGCGCTTTGCTAAGCCCCTCCTCTTCAGAGGAGGGGTTTGGGGTGGTGGACGCCGGTGTGGGACACCACCCCGCTGCGACTAGGCCCGGCTTCGCCGAACCAAGTCTCGCTGCCCCTCCTCTGAATAGGAGGGGGGGAGAAACCGAACTGAACGACGCCGCGGCGATGCTGTCGCGGCGGCTGGGTCCCGATGCGGCGCTGGCTTTCCTTTCGCGCTGCGCCGCGGCGTTCGGCGGCCCGCGCGCGTCGCTGCCGCCCGCGGCGCACGACCTGCGCGCGGCGTTCGACCTGCCGGCGGGCGACGCCGATGCATGGGTTCGCGAACAGGTGGCGGCGGGCGCGATCGCCGATGCCGACATCAAGGCGGTCGCCGCGAGCGGGGCGGCATGGGGAACGAAGACCGGGCTCGCCTGCTCCGACGTGATGGTCGGCTGGCTGATGGGCGATACCGATGCGCGCGCGGCGATGCTCGGCGAGCTGATCGCCTGCTTCCTGACCGGCAAGGGCGAGCTGCGCGCCGATTTCGCGGGCGACAAGGGCAAGATGAAGGATTGCCTCGATGCGGCGGTGCGGATCGTCGAGGCGGCGCAGGGGATAGTTGGCACGGCCACCGCGATGCGCGTCGCCGACGAGCTCGCGGCGGCGTGGAAACTCGGCAGCCGTTTCGCCGAAGCCTATGCGCTCGCCAAGCGCGAGGCGGGGCTCGCCGATTTCGACGATCTGATCAGCCTCGCGGGCGCGCTGCTGCGCGTCAGCAGCTTTGGCGAATGGGTGCGCTTCAAGCTCGACCAGCGCACCGACCATATATTGGTCGACGAGGCGCAGGACACCAATATGCGCCAGTGGGGGATCGTCCTGTCGCTCGCCGAGGAATTTTTCGCGGGTAGCGGAGCGAAGGACGAGCGCATCCGCACGCTGTTCACCGTCGGCGACCGCAAGCAGGCGATCTTCGGCTTTCAGGGCACCGATCCGGGCGCCTTTGCCGACGCAAAGACGCTGTTCAAATTGCTGGCCGAGGAGACCCCGAATCCTCTGCAAGAGGTGGATCTCGTTTCCAATTACCGCTCGACCCCGGCTGTCTTGCAGGTCGCGGACGCCTGGCTGGAGGCGGGAGGGACCGGCCTGATGGGCCTCGACGGGGACGAGCCGCCGCACCGGCCGTTCCGCGATGTTCACGCGGGGCAGGTCGAATTGTGGGCGCCGCTGCCGGTCGGCAAGGCGCTCGACGCCGAAGCCGAGGATGCGGGCGAGGAAGAGAGCGGCGACGGCACCGCCCCGGCGTCCGACCCCGCCTCGATGCGGCTGGCGCGGGCGATCGCCGACGAGGTGCGGGACTGGACGCTGAACGGCAAGGACGGGCGCCCGGTCTCGCCGGGCGACATCATGATCCTCGTCCGGCGGCGGCGCGACCTCGCGGCGCGGATCGTCGCGCGGCTCCAGGCGCTGCATGTCCCCGTCGCCGGGGTCGACCGCTTCGCGCTGACCCAGCCGCTGGCGGTGCAGGACCTGATGGCGGCGATGCGCTTCGCGGTGCAGCCGCTCGACGATCTGAACCTCGCCGCGCTGCTCGTCTCGCCGCTGATCGGCTGGACGCAGGATCAGCTTTACGAGCGGACCCACAAGCGCGGCCGCGCGGCGATCTGGGAGCATCTGCGAAGCGCCGAGGGCGACGTTCCGGCAGCGACGATGGACGCCTTGCGCCACCTGCTCGGCATGGCCGATTTCACCACGCCCTTCCGCTTTCTGGAAACGGTGCTGTCGGGGCCGATCGACGCGCGGCGCAAGCTCTATGCGCGGCTGGGACGCGAGGCGCGCGACCCGATCGACGAGCTTCTGAACCAGGCGCTCGCCTTCGAGACGCGCGAGACGGTGTCGCTGCTCGGCTTCCTGACCGCGGTGTCGGGGAGCGGCGCCGACATCAAGCGCCAGACCGAGGCGCGCAGCGACGTGGTGCGGGTGATGACGGTGCACGGGTCGAAGGGGCTGCAGGCGCCGATCGTCATCCTCGCCGACGCGACCGACGATGCGGCGATCGGCCACCGGCCGTTCCGGGTCGACGTCGCGGGGTGGGAGAAGCTCCCCGTCTTCGCGCTGCCCGCCGACGAACGGCACGGGGCGCTTGCCGAGGCCTATCAGAAGGAAGCGCTGGCGGCGGCCCAGGAGCATTGGCGGCTGTTCTACGTCGCGATGACGCGCGCCGAGGAGATATTGGTCGTTGCGGGGGTGACGAAGAAGCCCGACCGCAGCATCCCCGAGGCGAGCTGGCACGCCGCCGTCGAGGACGTGCTGTCGGGCATGGGCAGCGAGTGGGAGGAGGCGGGCCCGATGTGGGGCCGCCGCCGCGTCCACCGCGCCAACGCCGGCAAATGGGCGCGCCGCGAAAAGGCGGCGAGGGCCGCGCCGCCGCCGCTCGTGCAGCCGGCCTGGGCGCACGCGCCGGCGCCCGAGGAAGCGCGCCCGCCGCGCCCGCTCGCGCCCTCGGCGCTGGGCGAGGACGATGTCGCGGTGCCGCCGCAAGGGACGGCGCGCGTCGCGGCGGTGACGCGCGGGCTGCTGCTCCACGCGCTGTTCGAGCGATTGCCGCCGGTCGCGGCGGAGAAGCGCCGCGCGGCGGCGCTGCGCTGGCTGGTCGCGCAGGCCCCGGCGCTGGACGATGCAGCGCGCGCGGCGATGGTCGACGAGGTGCTGGCGGTGCTGGACGACCCGGCGCACGCGGCGTTGTTCGGCCCCGGCAGCCTCGCCGAGGTGCCGCTATCGGCGGTCGTCGACGGAGGGTTGGTCGTGGCGGGGATCGTCGACCGGCTGCTCGTCACCGGGGATGCGGTGACGGTGATCGACTACAAGACCGGGCGGCAGGTGCCCGACGGAGCCGCCGACGTCGCGCCCGCCTATCTGCGGCAGATGGCGGCCTATCGCGACGCGCTCGGCGTCATCTTCCCGGGGCGGCGGATCGAGGCGGCGCTGCTCTATACCGCCGGGCCGAAGCTGATCCTTCTGGGCGACGATATTCTCGGCCCGCACAAGCCCGCCTTGCTGGCCGCCAAGGCGAATTTGCCGCCGGCGGGACTTGAGCCGGGGCCGCCGACTGCTTAGCTTGGGCCCCAAGAGGGAATTCAGGAGTGAAGATGATGGGTACCAAAGCGATCACCGACGACAGCTTCCAGGCCGATGTGCTCGACAGCGACACGCCGGTCCTCGTCGATTTCTGGGCCGAATGGTGCGGTCCGTGCAAGATGATCGGCCCGGCGCTCGAGGAAATCTCGGATGAATTGAACGGCAAGGTGGTGATCGCCAAGCTCAACATCGACGACCATCCGAACGCCCCCGCCAAATATGGCGTGCGCGGCATTCCGACGATGATCCTGTTCAAGAATGGCGAGATCGCCGAAACCAAGGTCGGCGCGGCGCCGAAGAGCGCATTGAAGGGCTGGCTCGAAGGAGCGCTGTAAAGCCCGGGGCCGTCGCCCCCGCGAAGGCGGGGGCCGCTAGCAACCTTACGCTACTCCGATAGCGGCCCCCGCCTTCGCGAGGGCGACGGTTTATAGAAAGCTCAGCTCCGATAATCGGCGTTGATGCTGATGTAGCCGTGGGTGAGGTCGCACGTCCACACCGTCGCGCGGCCTTCGCCGAGACCCAGGTCGGCGCCGATGCGGATTTCGAGACCCTTGAGATGCGCCGCGACCGGCGCCTCGTCATAACCGTCGACCGGCAGGCCGTCCTTCGCCACCCAATGGTCGCCGAAGCGGATCGCGAGACGGTCGCGGTCGGCGGGTTCGCCGGCCTTGCCCACCGCCATCACGACGCGGCCCCAATTCGCATCCTCGCCGGCGATCGCGGTCTTGACCAGCGGCGAATTGGCGATGGCGAGCGCGACGCGCTTCGCGCTGTCGTCGCTGACCGCGCCCGTCACCTGCACCTCGATGAATTTCGACGCGCCCTCGCCGTCGCGCACCACCTGATGCGCGAGGTCGAGCGCGACCTGCCGGATCGCGGCGTAGAGCGCATCGGCGCCGACATCGTCCCATGAGGCGAGGACAGGATTGCCCGCCTGGCCCGTCGCGAAGAGCAGCACCGTGTCGCTGGTCGAGGTGTCGCTGTCGACGGTGATGCTGTTGAACGTCCCGCCGGTCGCCTCGCTCAGCATCTGTTGCAGCAGCGGCGGCGCGACCGCGGCGTCGGTGAAGATATAGCCGAGCATCGTCGCCATGTCGGGGGCGATCATTCCCGATCCTTTGACGATCCCTGCGACCTGGACGATGCGGTCGCCGATGACGGCGCTCGCGGCGGAGCCCTTGGCGAAAGTATCGGTCGTGCCGATGGTCTCGGCCGCCGCCTCCCACGAACAGGGCGCGGCGGTCAGCGCCGCGGCGACGCCCTCGCGCGCCTTGTCCTTGGGCAGCGGCACGCCGATGACGCCGGTCGAGCTGACGAAGACTTCTTGCGGTGCGCAGCCGAGATGTTCGGCGACCTGCCCCATGATCTGCTCGACCGCCTCGCGCCCGCGATAGCCGGTGAAGGCGTTGCTGTTGCCGGCGTTGACGATCAGTGCGCGGCCCGCGCCGCCCTTCACCTGCTCGCGGCCGAGCTCGACCTCGGACGAGCAGCAGATATTGCGTGTGAACACGCCCGCGACGGTGGTGCCCGGCGCCAGCTCGACATAGGTGAGGTCGCAGCGGTCCCATGCCTTGTAGCGCGCGCGCGCGACGCGGAGCGTGACCCCGGCGATGTCGGGGAGGGCGGGGAAGGATGCGGGGGCGAGGGGGGAGCGGGTGGTCATGGTGGGGTGCGTTTAGCGGCAGATTGCCCAACGCAAAACCCCTCCTCTTCAGAGGAGGGGCAGCGAGACTTACGCGCTTTGCGCGTTAGTCGCAGCGGGGTGGTGCAAGCCGTCTTGCGCGCTATCGCGCGCCACCACCCCAACCCCTCCTCTGAAGAGGAGGGGCTTAAGGATCAGGCCGGTATCCCGCTGATCGCCTTGACTTCCATGAAGTCCTTGAGGCCGAAGAGCCCGCCTTCGCGGCCGTTGCCCGACGCCTTGTAGCCGCCGAAGGGCGCGCCCGGGCCGGGGCCCCAGGCGTTGACCGCGACCATGCCGGCGCGCAGCTTCGGCGCGACTTCGGCCGCTTTGGCGGGGTCGCCCGAGACGACGGCGGAAAGGCCATATTCGGTGTCGTTGGCGATATCGACCGCCTGATCGAGATCGTCATAGGCCATCACGGTCGCGACGGGGCCGAAGATCTCTTCCCTGGCGATCCGCATGTCGGGGGTGACGCCCGAGAAGACCGTCGGCTTGATATAATAGCCGCGATTGACGTTCGACGGCAGACCGGTGCCGCCGGTCTCCAGTGTCGCGCCTTCGTCGATCGCCGACTGGATCAGGCCCTGGATCTTGTCGAACTGTGCCTTGTTGACGACGGGGCCGATATGGCCGCCCTCGGCCATCGGGTCGCCGACCTGCGTGCCGTCGAACATCGCCTTGATCACGCCGACGGCCTCGCTCTCGCGGTCCTTGTGGACGAGAATGCGGGTCGGGGCGATGCAGCTCTGGCCGGTGTTGACCAGCACGCCCTGCACCGTCGGCGGCAGCACCGCCTCGAGGTCGGCGTCGGGGAGGACGATGTTCGGGGACTTGCCGCCGAGTTCCTGATGGACGCGCTTGACCGTGTCGGCCGCCGCCTTGGCGACGAGGATGCCGGCGCGGGTCGAGCCGGTGAAGCTCACCATCTCGATTCCCGGGTGAGCCGAGATCGCGTTTCCGACGGTCGGCCCGTCGCCCTGGACGAGGTTGAAGACGCCCGGCGGCACGCCAGCGGCGTCGAGGATCTCGGCGAAGATCGTCGCGTTGCCGGGGCATTCCTCCGACGGCTTCAGGACCATCGTGTTGCCCGCGGCGAGCGCCGGGGCGACCTTGAGCGCGATCTGGTTGAGCGGCCAGTTCCACGGCGTGATCATGCCGACGACGCCGATCGGTTCGTAGACGACCGTGTTCGCGCCATGCTGTTCGCTGAAGCTGAAATCCTTGAGCGCGGCGATCGTGCCCATGAAGCCGCCGATACCGGCGCCGACCTGCGCGGTGCCCGCGAAGCTGACCGGTGCGCCCATTTCGGCCGCCATCGACTGGGCGAGATCGGCGCCGCGCTTCTTATACTCCTCGACGATCCGGCCCAGCACCTCGAGCCGCTGCTCGCGGGTGGTCTGCGACCAGCTCTTGAACGCTTCCTTCGCCGCGGCGACGGCATCGTCGACGTCGGCCGCGGTGCCGAGCACGATGGTCGAGGCGGGTTCTTCGGTCGCCGGGTTGATGACCTGATGTTCCTTGCCGCCCTTGCTGTCGACCCACTGGCCGCCGATGAAATTCTGCTTGAGATGCTGTTCGGTGCTCATGTCGTTTCTCCCATCGGCGTGAAATACGTCTCGCTTTGCTACCTAAGCGCTGGCGCGAATGAATCAAGCGCCGCCGGGCGCGAAATTATCGCCGCTCGGCGGCGAGGCGCGACATCAGGATCGCGGCGCGCGTCGCCTGGCGCGCGATCGACGGCAGTTCGACCGTTTCGCCCGGCGCATGATCGCCGGTGCTGTAGGTGCCGAGCCCGGCGAGGCTGTCGACATCGGCGGCGACGAAGCTGATGTCGCCGGCGCCGCGCTTCAGCGGGTCGAGCGCCGCCATTTCGGCGAGGCCGAGGTCGCGGTTGACCCCGTTGAGCTTGGCGAGCAGCGCCTTGTTGCCCTCGGTCGGCGCCATCGCGGGATAGCCGACCGGATCGAAGGCGAGCGTTGCGCCGGTTCCGGGCGCGTGATCAGCGACGATCGCCGCCATCTTCGCCTTCACCCGCGCCGCTTGTTCGACCGACAGGGTGCGCAGGTCGCCGCGCGCCACGGCGGTCGCGGCGATGATGTTGGTCTTGCCGCTCGTCGTCGCGCGAATGCCGCCTTCGTCGAGCGACACCTCCTGCCCGCCGGCGACCAGCCCCACGTTGAAGGTCAGGTTGGGCTCGGGCAGCTCGGTGCGGAAGCGCTGGATGATGCGCGCGAGCTCATAGATCGCCCCGTCGCCCGATTCGGCGCTGAAAATGCCCGAGCTGTGACTGGCCTTGCCGGTCGTGGCGACCGTCCAGCTTTCGGAGGAGCGGCGCGCGATCGATCCCATGTCGGCGCCCCCCTTATCCCCTGGGCCGTCGCGCACCAGCCCCTCGAAATCGAGCGCGACGTCGCTGCGCTTGCCCGCGGCGATCAGGTCGGCGCGCGACTTGGCGATGGGGTCGCCCGCATCCTCTTCGTCGCCGGTCAGGTGGATTTCGATGTTCGCGTCTTTCAGCGTTCCCGCGGCATGCATCGCCCGCAGCGCCGCGACGATCACGACCATGCCGCCCTTGTCGTCGCCCACCCCCGGCCCTTCGGCAAGGTCACCCTTGCGGGTAAAGGTCTGGAAAGGCGAGTCGGGTTCGAACACCGTGTCGAGGTGGCCGATGAGAAGCAGCTTCTTGCCGCCCTCGCGCCCCTTGTGGACCGCGATCAGATGGCCGGCGCGCTTCGTCTCGGGCATCGGTTTCCACGTCACGGCGAAGCCGAGCGGTTCGAGCTCGGCGCGCATCATCGCCCCGACCTTCTCGACCCCTTCGAGATTGAGCGAGCCGCTGTTCTGATTGACGAGGCGTTCGAGCAGCGCGATCGAGCGGTCCTGCTCGGCGGCGACGGTCTTTGTCATTGTGGCTTCGGCCTTCGACAGCTGGGCCGCCGCCGGCGTTGCGAAGGCAAGCGAGGCGGCGATCAGGGTGGCGAACGGCAGGGATTTCATCGAGAACTCCAACGTCAAATTTGTAAAATCGTCGCCCCCGCGCAGGCGGGCGCCGCTGGATGGTAGCGCCAGGTTGCCGGCGGCTCCCGCCTTCGCGGGGGCGACGGCATTTGTGCCTTGTCGGAAGCTCAGGCGCAAGCCGTCAGCCGGTGGTCGCAATCGACATGACCGCCAAAAGAAAAGGGCGCCCGGCTCCCCTCGAGCCGGACGCCCCTTGGCTTCGCCGATCGTGGACGATCAGGCGCTGTAATACATGTCGAACTCGACCGGGCTCGGGGTCTGTTCGAAGCGATAGACCTCGTCCCACTTGAGTTCGACATAGGCCTCGATCTGATCCTTCGAGAACACGTCGCCCTTCAGCAGGAAGTCGTGGTCGGCCATCAGCGAGTCGAGCGCTTCGCGCAGCGATCCGCAGACGGTCGGGACTTCCTTCAGTTCCTCGGGCGGCAGGTCATAGAGATTCTTGTCCATCGCCTCGCCCGGATGGATCTTGTTCTGGATGCCGTCGAGCCCCGCCATCAGCAGCGCCGCATAGCAGAGATAGGGGTTTGCCATCGCGTCGGGGAAGCGGAACTCGACGCGCTTCGCCTTGGCGCCCGCGCCGTAAGGGATGCGGCACGAGGCCGAACGGTTGCGGCTCGAATAGGCGAGCAGCACCGGCGCCTCGAAGCCCGGGACGAGGCGCTTGTAGCTGTTCGTCGTCGGGTTGGTGAAAGCGTTCAGCGCCTTGGCGTGCTTGACGACGCCGCCGATGAAATAGAGGCACATGTCCGAAAGGCCCGCATAGCCATTGCCGGCGAAGAGCGGCTTGCCCTTTTCCCAGATCGAGATGTGGGTGTGCATGCCGCTGCCGTTGTCGTCCTTGATCGGCTTGGGCATGAAGGTCGCGGTCTTGCCATAGGCGTGCGCGACCTGGTGCACGACGTACTTGTAGATCTGCATGCGGTCGGCGGTCTGGGTCAGTGTGCCGAAAGTCAGGCCCAGTTCGTGCTGCGCTGCGGCGACCTCATGGTGATGCTTGTCGCAGGGCAGGCCCATTTCGAGCATCGTCGAGACCATCTCGGCGCGGATGTCGACCGCGCTGTCGACCGGCGCGACGGGGAAATAGCCGCCCTTGGCGCGCGGGCGGTGGGCGAGGTTGCCGCCTTCGTAGCTGCGGCCGGTGTTGGTCGGCAGCTCGATATCGTCGAGCTCGAAGCCCGACTTGTTGTAGCCGGTTTCGAAGCGCACGTCGTCGAACATGAAGAATTCGGCCTCGGGCCCGACATAGACAGTGTCGCCGATGCCGGTCGAACCGACATAGGCCTCGGCGCGCTTCGCGGTGGTGCGCGGGTCGCGGGCATAGCCCTCGCCGGTCGCGGGCTCGACGATGTCGCAGACCATGATCAGCATCGGGGTCGCCGAGAAAGGATCGTCATAGACCGCGTCGAGGTCGGGCTTCAGGATCATGTCGCTCTCGTTGATCGCCTTCCAGCCCTCGATCGACGAGCCGTCGAACATCAGCCCGTCCTCGAGCGAATCCTCGTCGATCACCCCGGCGCACATCGTCAGGTGATGCCACTTGCCCTTGGGGTCGGTGAAGCGCAGGTCGACCCACTCGATGTCGTTTTCCTTGATCCGCGCGATGATATCCTTGGGCTTGGTGGCCATGGTCTGAACGTCCTTCTTGCGATGATGTCCCGGTCGTCCGGGGGTGTTGAACTGGAATGGCGGGTGGACCCTAGAGCGCGTCCTCGTTGCGTTCGCCGGTGCGGATGCGGAGCGCGGTCTCGATGGGCATGACGAAGATCTTGCCGTCGCCGATGCGGCCGGTCTGCGCGGCGGCGGCGATCGCCTCGACCACGCGTTCGGCCATATTGTCGTCGACCACGACCTCGAGCTTCACCTTGGGCAGAAAGTCGACGACATATTCGGCGCCACGATAAAGTTCGGTGTGACCCTTCTGGCGGCCGAAGCCCTTGGCCTCGGTGACGGTGATGCCGCTGACTCCGACCTCGTGCAGCGCCTCCTTCACCTCGTCGAGCTTGAACGGTTTGATAATCGCCTCGATCTTCTTCACGCGTCTGATCCCCTTTGGACTGCCTGCCACGGCTCGCAGTCAAAGCCGGATCAGGCGCGCCTGGTCCGGTTCGGCCGGTCGAGTCGGTGCGGTGTCCCGCCATCTTGCACCAATCAAGACCCGTGCCAATTGCCGAATCGCGGGGTTTCGCGGAGATTTGCGGCGGGGAAAGGCGAGCGTGCTCAAGTCGTAGGCAGCGACGTGATTTTGCTGCCTAAAATATGGGCATTGGCGTTGGGGCGGTTTGATCTTGTTACACGCGAAGACGCAAAGGCGCGAAGGAAGTCGCGTCATTGTGCTGACCTTGTTTGTCGATCGCGCGAAGCGCTTTTCAAGGTCGCCTGCGGCGACAAATAAACGATCGGGTTCTGTGCGCGACCTTCTTCTTCGCGTCTTCGCGTCTTCGCGTGAAAATTTCCTATCCCACCCTCTCCGCAGTCTCATCGGTTGCAGAGAGGGGCGGGATTTCGTCCTAGCGCCCCACTGGAGCCGACGCTTCGGGCAGATTGGCCTTGGTCCATGTCGATCGGTCGATGACATAGGCGCGGATGGCCTCGGCGTCGGCGGGGGTGAGGACGCGGGCGAAGCTGACCATGCCGCGGTCCTTCAAGGCGCCGTCGAGGATCACGCTCTTCCACGCATCGGCATTGGTGAGCGTGCCCGAGACGCGGAGGTCGGGGGTGAAGCCGTTGCCGATCGCGCTGTCGCCATGACAGACCTGGCAATAACGCCCGAAGTGCGCCTTGCCCGCCGCGATCTGCTCCGGCGTGCCGAACTGCGGCGGCGGGTTCCACGCGAGCGTCGTCGCCGCCGGCGCGGGCAGCTCGACCGTACCGCCGAGCTTGAGCACGACGAGGCGCGGCAGGTTCGGGAGCTTGCGCGTCACCCCGCCCGCGACCCCGGCGACGAGCGGGAAGGCGCCGCCCTTGCCGGTCTGGAAGGCGACATATTGGACGCCGCCGACACGGAAGGTCGACGGCGCGCTGACGATCCCCGACTGCATGTCGAGGTCGAGCAGCTGCTTGCCCGTATCGGCGGCATAGGCGCGGAAGCGACCCGTGCTCGTGCCCTGGAAGACGAGATTGCCCGCGGTCGTCATCGTGCCGCCGTTCCACGCGGCGGGATAGTCGACGCCCCATGCCACCTTGCCGGTGCGCGGGTCGAAGGCGACGAGGCGTCCGGTCGTCGCGGCGATCGCGGCGCGGAACGCCTTCGCGTCGTCGGGCAGCATCGTCTTGTTGAGCGAGGTGCCGACGTTGAAACCGAGCACCTTCCTCTTGTCGAGTTCGTCCATGTCCTGGAGATAGCCCTGCGGGATCTGCTGCGCCGGGATATAGACGAGACCGGTCTTGGGATTGAAGCTCATCGGGTGCCAGTTGTGTGCGCCGAGCGCGCCCGGGATGGCGATGAAGGGCTTGCCGGTCCTGTAGAAGCGCGATTCGGGATTCTCGATCGGGCGGCCGGTCGCGAGATCGTAACCGGTCGCCCAGTTGATCCCGTCGACATAGGGCTTGGCGTCGATCAGCTTGCCGGTCGTGCGGTCGATCGTGAAGAAGAAACCGTTCTTCGGCGCATGGTACAGCACCTTGGTCGGCTTGCCGCCCACCTGCTGCTCGGCGAGGATGATCGGCTGGGTCGCGGTATAGTCCCACGTCTCGGCCGGGGTTTCCTGATAGTGCCATTTATAATTGCCGCTATCGGCGTCGAGCGCGACCACCGAGGAGAGGAACCAATTGTCCCCCTCGCCGTTCGAGCGCAGCCCGTGGTTCCACGGATTGCCGTTGCCGACGCCGAGATAGATCTGGTCGAGATCCTTGTCATAGACGATCGCGTCCCACACCGTACCGCCGCCGCCCGACACCTTCCATTCGCCCTTGTCGGACCAGGTGGCGTTGCCCTTCGACGCGAAGATGTCGTCCGACGCGGCGCCGTCCTTCTTCTTCTCGGGATTGGGTGCGGTGTAGAAGCGCCAGCGTTGCTTGCCGGTGTCGGCGTCGTAGGCGGTCACATAGCCGCGCACACCGAACTCGGCGCCGCCGTTGCCGATGAGCACCATGTCCTTCACGACGCGCGGCGCGCCGGTGATCGTATAGGGCTTGCGCTTGTCGAAGGTCTGCGTCGACCAGATCTCCTGGCCGGTCTTGCGGTCGAGGGCGATCAGGCGGCCGTCGAGCGCGCCGACGAAGACCTTGTCGCCCCACACCGCGACGCCGCGGTTGACGACGTCGCAGCAGGCGCTGACAGCGCGCTCGCCGGGAACCTTGGGGTCGAAGGACCAGAGCTTCTTGCCGGTCGCCGCGTCCCAGGCGTCGACCTTCGACCAGGCGTGGCTGACATAGAGGGTGCCGTCGACCACCACCGGCGTCGCTTCCTGGCCGCGCGCATCCTCGAGATCGGCGAACCAGGCGATGCCGAGGGTGCCGACATTCTGGTCGTTGATGTCGGTGAGCGGGCTGAAGCGCTGCTCGTCATAGCTGTAGCCGATGCCGGCCCAGTCGTCGCCGTTGCCGCCGGTCTTGAGCAGCGCTTCGCTCGCCTTCTCGGCCTCGTCGAGCGATCCGCCGCCCGAGGTGCTGTCGTTCTTCGAGGCGTTGCACGCCGCCAGCGCCAGTGCCGCGCAGCCAAGCAGCGCAGCCGAAAAGACCCGTTTCGCCATCCCATGCTCTCCCGTTCGACGCCTATGCTTGACGTTAACGTCAAGTCTGCGCTGGAAGAGGCGGGGGCGCAAGGGAGAAATGCTGTTCCCCGGCGAACGCCGGGGTCCAGAGCGAAAGAACGCCAAAGTTATGTGAGGACGCCCTGGGCCCCGGCTTTCGCCGGGGAACACGCCTGATTTCGTGCTTGGCTTACTGCCAGGGCGGCGCGTTCAGGCCCTTGGGGCTGGCGGTGAAGATTTCGCAGCCGTCCTCGGTGATGCCGATGCTGTGCTCGAACTGCGCCGAGAGCGAGCGGTCGCGCGTCACCGCGGTCCAGCCGTCGGGGAGCATCTTCACCGCATATTTGCCGGTGTTGATCATCGGCTCGATGGTGAAGAACATGCCGGGTTTCAGCTCGGGGCCGGTGCCGGGGCGGCCGGCGTGGACCACTTCAGGAGCGTCGTGGAACATCTGGCCGAGCCCGTGGCCGCAGAAATCGCGGACGACCGAATAGCGGTGGCGTTCGGCATGTTGCTGGATCGCGTGCGCGACGTCGCCCATGCGGTTGCCGGGCTTCGCCTGCTCGATGCCGAGCATCAGGCATTCGTAGGTGACCTCGACCAGCCGCCGCGCCTTGATCGGCACCTCGCCGACCAGATACATGCGGCTGGTGTCGCCGTGCCAGCCGTCGACGATGCTGGTGACATCGACGTTGATGATGTCGCCCTCGCGCAGCGGCTTGTCGTCGGGAATGCCGTGGCAGACGACATGGTTGATGCTGGTGCAGCAGCTATGCGTGAAGCCGCGATAGCCCAAGGTCGCGGGGATGCCGCCGCCGTCGAGCATCATCCGGCGGACGAGATCGTCGATCGCGCCGGTCGTCACGCCGGGCTGGATGAAGGGGACGAGCGCGTCGAGGATTTCGGCCGACAGCTGCCCGGCCTTGCGCATCCCGGCAAAGCCCACCGCGTCGTGCAGCTTGATCGTGCCGTCGCGGACGGGCGTCGGGGCCGCGGCATCGGCGGTGGTGACGGAGATATAGTCGTACATGCGGGTAATATAGGCGCTGGAGGCTGAAAAAGCGAGGGGCGCGATGTCAGGGTGCGGACAGATGATCGCGAAACCAGTCGGTCAACTCTTCTTCTGCAAGCTCGCCCGCTGCAAGCGCGAGGAACGTCACGACCAGTTCGGCATCGGTAGCATACAGCCAGCCGCCGTTGCGGACCAGGAAGGTTTCGCTGACGACCGCGGCCGTCCGCTTGTTGCCATCGACGAAGGGGTGGTTGCGCGCGATTCCGAAGGCATAGGCCGCGGCGAGTGCGGCAAGATCGGGATCGCTATAGGCGGCCAGATTTTGCGGTCTCGCCATCGCGCTTTCCAGCAGCGTTGCGTCACGAACGCCGCTGCCGCCGCCGTGCTCTGCAATCTGTTCATGGTGCGCTGCCAGAGCAGCCTCCAGCGACACCCACTTCCAGTTCATGGGTCCCGCCTATTTCGCCAGTTCGCGTAGCGCGCGTTTGCGGCGCGCCATCACTTCGCGAGCGGCGGCCATCTCTTCCTCGAAATCGGCGTCGAAAGGCGCCAACTCGATGCCGCGTTCGGTGTCGCGTACTGACAGCATATCGCCCTGCACCGCGCCCAGGCGCGCCAGCAATTCCTTGGGCAGGATGACCGCGGCGCTATTGCCGACCTTGGTTATCTTAAGTGGCGTGTTCATACATGTGTTATAACGCTGCCGCTCAAGCAATTCAAGAAGCGACGCGCGTAACTAGCTGCGCGACGGAGCCCAATCGGTTACAAGGACAAAATCCGTCGCTCCGGGCACTTTCTCAAAAACGCTGCCAACGGGTGCATCGAGAAACGGGATGACGGAGCGGTCACAGTTGGCGATCGTGTTCACGTCATAGATGTCGTGGTTCGCGGCATCATTCATATATGCATCGTCTTCAGTGCCGGAAAGGAAGGCCCATCCGCTATCCTGTGGATTATGCGGTTGCTGTCGATACATGAATCGGACGGGAAGACCATCTATGGTTATGCGGTCGGACGCTATGCATCCGCCGCGCCCGGTCGCGAGCGGGTGAATGTCGTCCTTTGACATTCTGTAGATCTTTCCCGCGGCCATTAGTTTCGCCCCTCCCAAAGCGAACAGGGCAGTCGCGGCAAACCCGAAGGCCGATAGACTGCCCTGCGCGCATAATCGCTACTCCGCCGCCTTCTCGGCCTTGCCCTTCGCCTTGCCCTTGCCCGCTTTCGGCGGGGCGGGGGTGATTTCGAAGGTGAGGGGGTTGCCGACCTTGGCGTCCTCGCCCTCCTTCATCCGCACCTTGACCTCGCCGCCGTGGACGAGCTTGCCGAACAGCAGTTCCTCGGCGAGCGGCTGCTTGATCTTCTCCTGGATCAGGCGGCCCATCGGGCGCGCGCCGTAGAGCTTGTCATAGCCCTTCGCGGTC
This sequence comes from Sphingopyxis sp. NJF-3, assembly GCF_053514865.1. NCBI lineage: Bacteria > Pseudomonadati > Pseudomonadota > Alphaproteobacteria > Sphingomonadales > Sphingopyxidaceae > Sphingopyxis > Sphingopyxis sp. NJF-3. Next base: position 2,918,627 of record NZ_CM130726.1, on the reverse strand, counting down.
AGCCATGCCCGCGCCGCATCGTCGAGCTGGATGTGGACGTTGCGGTCGGCGAGCTGCAGCTCGAGTTCGAGGATGAACTTGTCGACGACGCGTGCAACCACCTCGGGCGGCAGATAGCCGAAGGGGACGATCGCATCGAGGCGGTTGCGGAATTCGGGGGTGAAGAGATTCTTCACCGCTTCCTCCTGCACATCCTCGCGCGTCGCCTGGCCGAAGCCGATCGACTCGCGCGCCATGTCGCTCGCGCCCGCGTTGGTCGTCATGATCAGGATGACGTTGCGGAAATCGACGGTCTTGCCGTGATGATCGGTCAGCCGGCCGTGGTCCATGACCTGCAACAGGATGTTGAACAGGTCGGGGTGCGCCTTCTCGATCTCGTCGAGCAGCAGCACGCAATGCGGGTTCTGGTCGATCGCGTCGGTCAGCAGGCCGCCCTGGTCGTAGCCGACATAGCCCGGAGGCGCGCCGATCAGGCGGCTCACCGAATGGCGCTCCATATATTCCGACATGTCGAAGCGCTGGAGCGGGATGCCGAGCAGATGCGCGAGCTGCTTCGCAACCTCGGTCTTGCCGACGCCGGTCGGGCCCGAGAAGAGGTAGTTGCCGATCGGCTTTTCGGGATCGCGGAGGCCGGCGCGCGACAGCTTGATCGCCGACGACAGCACCTCGATCGCGACATTCTGGCCGAACACGACACGCTTCAGATCGGTCTCGAGCGTTTCGAGCACGCGCTTGTCGTCGCTCGACACCGATTTGGGCGGGATGCGCGCCATCGTCGCGATCACCGCCTCGATCTCCTTGGCGGTGATCGTCTTGCGCCGCTTCGACGGCGGAACGAGCATCTGCATCGCGCCCACCTCGTCGATCACGTCGATCGCCTTGTCGGGGAGCTTGCGGTCGTTGATGTAGCGCGCCGAGAGGTCGACCGCCGCGTTGATCGCGTCGCTCGTATATTTGACGTTATGATGGGTCTCGAACGCCTCGCGCAGCCCGGCGAGGATCTTCTTGGTATCCTCGAGGCTCGGCTCGATCACGTCGATCTTCTGGAAGCGGCGCAGCAGCGCGCGGTCCTTTTCGAAATGGTTGCGGAACTCCTTGTAGGTCGTCGATCCGATGCAGCGGATGACGCCGCCCGACAGCGCGGGCTTCAGGAGGTTCGACGCGTCCATCGCGCCGCCCGAGGTGGCGCCAGCGCCGATCACCGTGTGGATCTCGTCGATGAACAGGATCGCGTGCGGCAGGCCTTCGAGTTCGGAGACGACCTGCTTCAGCCGTTCCTCGAAGTCGCCGCGATAGCGCGTGCCGGCGAGCAAGGCGCCCATGTCGAGCGAATAGATCACCGCTTCCTTCAGCACCTCGGGCACGTCGCCTTCGACGATCTTGCGCGCGAGCCCCTCGGCGATCGCGGTCTTGCCGACACCGGGGTCGCCGACATAGAGCGGGTTGTTCTTGCTGCGGCGGCAGAGGATCTGGATCGTGCGGTCGACCTCGGCATTGCGGCCGATCAGCGGGTCGACCTTGCCGCCTTTCGCTTTCTCGTTCAGGTTGACGGTGAACTGGTCGAGCGCGGTTTCCTTCTTGTTCTTGGCACCCTCCTTGTCCTTCGCCTCTTCCTTCTCCTCGGGCTCGGCCTGCGCGGCGGGCTTGCCGCCCTTGCCGACGCCGTGGCTCAAATAGGAGACGGCGTCGAGGCGCGTCAGGTCCTGCTGCTGGAGGAAATAGACGGCATAGCTCTCGCGTTCGGAGAAGAGCGCGACGAGGACGTTGGCGCCCGTCACCTCATCCTTGCCCGACGACTGGACGTGCAGGATCGCGCGCTGGACGACGCGCTGGAAGCCGCTGGTGGGGGAGGGGTCGCTGTGCCCCTCGACCTTCAGGCTGTCGAGTTCGGTGTCGAGATAATGGACCACCGCCGACTGGAGATCGTCGAGCGCGACGCCGCAGGCGCGCATCACCTCGGCGGCATGGTCGTCGTCGATCAGCGCATAGAGCAGATGCTCCAGTGTCGCATATTCGTGGTGACGCTCCGACGCGGCCTTGAGCGCGTTGTGCAGGGTCTTTTCGAGGGACTCCGAAAAGGACGGCATGGTCTTTCTCCTTGCGGGACCAGCCGGGGAGAGGCCGCCCCTAGGAAACTAACGTGGCGATGCCGCCGCCCCGCCGCAAGGGAAAAGCGGAGGCGGATATGAAATTACGATGACAGGATTGCGCTATGGTTAACGGCGCGTTGAGAGATTGAACGCCGACAATCGTTCCGGTGCGGAGGATCGTGTGACGCTGCACGGCCTGTCCCGCCTTTGCTGCAGCCCGGCAGGTAAACCTGAGGTTAGCCTTCAATAATCTTGGACACTGCCTCCGCTGTGCGCAAGCCTGAGTCCCTTGGTGTCGTGCCAGAACAGCGGATGCGCGCCGTCTCTCGTCGGCGAAGCCCTCCCGACAATCGCACATCGTTAGAAACTAGCAGGAGAGACTGCCATGCCTCGTCACGGCGTATATCCGCGCGACATCGTTCCGCCGCGCTCAAAATATTCGGACGCCGGCCGCTTCGGCCGCCTGTTCGGAGAACTTCCGCCCTTTGCCGCCGACACCCCCGACGTCCGCGCCGCGCTAATGGAAATCGGGAAGCCCGGCGGCATCATGGACGCCAAGGACAATCTGACCAAGACCCCCGCCGAACTCATCACCGATCCGGCGCTGTCGGCGAAGAACAGCGACAACCCCAATCTGACCGCGGGCTTCACCTTCCTCGGCCAGTTCCTCGACCACGACATGACTTTCGACCCGACCTCCAGTCTCGAACGGCAGGTGGACCCCGAGCAGATCGCCAATTTCCGCACGCCCAGCCTGGGACTCGACAATGTATACGGCGCCGGGCCGGGCGGCAGCCCGCACCTTTACGACACGCAGGGCGGCAAGGGCGGCAAGTTCCTGCTCGAGGCGACCGGAACCGCGGACCGGTTCGACCTGCCGCGCAACAGCCAGAAGGTCGCGCTGATCGGCGACCCGCGCGACGACGAGAATCTGATCATCAGCCAGCTTCAGGTCGCCTTCCTGAAGTTCCACAACGAGGTCGTCGAACATGTGAAGACCAAGATCAAGCTGACCGGCTCTGACGAGATTTTCGCCGAGGCGCAGCGGATCGTGCGCTGGCATTATCAATGGATGATCGTCCACGAATTCCTGCGCCGGACCTGCGGCGACGCCGTGGTCGACGACGTGCTGGCGAACGGCCGCAAATATTATAGCTGGCACAATGAGCCCTATATTCCGGTGGAGTTCTCGGTCGCCGCCTATCGCTTCGGGCACAGCCAGATCCGCCCGTCGTACCGCGCGAACTTCACCGGCGACGGCGGCAATCCCTTCTTCGCGATGATCTTCAAGCCGACCCCGTCGGACCCCGACGATCCCGACGATCTTTCGGGCGGTTGCCGCGCACCGCGGCGCTTCGTCGACTGGCCGACCTTCTTCGACTTCGCCGACGGCAATGTGAAGCCGAACAAGAAAATCGACACGACGCTGTCGACCGCGCTGTTCCGCCTGCCGGGCTCGGTGGTGCCGAACCCCGATCCGAAGACGAACCCGGCCTCGCTCGCGCAGCGCAACCTGCTGCGCCACCTGACCTTCGCGCTGCCGTCGGGCCAGCGCGTCGCGCGCGCGATGAAGCTGCCCATGTTGTCGAAGGGCGACCTGGCCGACCTCAAGCCGCACGGCCTCGACGACCGCACCCCGCTCTGGTTCTATATCCTGCGTGAGGCGCAGACGGTGGAGAATGGCGAGCGGCTCGGCCCCGTCGGTGCGCGGATCGTGACCGAGGTCTTTCTAGGGCTGCTCCAGGGCGACAAGGGGTCCTATCTGGCGCAGGACCCCGAATGGCAACCCTTCCTGCCGACCGTCGACCCGTCGAAGAAGGGCGACGATTTCAAGATGGTCGACCTTCTGCGCTACGCCAAGGTGGCCTGACGCGCCAAAGCCCCTCCCTTCAAAAGGGGAGGGGCTTTGCCATTACCCCTTGCGGAACAGCGCCTCCGCGCTCGCCTTGAAGCCGCCGGCGGCGGCCTTGTGCGCCTTGATGCGTTCGATCTCGGCCTGAAGCACCGCGATGCGGTCGTCGAGTTCGTCGACCGACAGCGGATCGAGCGGCTGGCGGGTCAGGGCCGCGAGCGCATCGTCGCGGCGGCGGGGAAGGTCGTCATCGTCCATGGCGTGTCCTTTCTCGCTGGTCCCTGCATTTCACAGGCGCGCGACTGTTGACCCGCGCGCCGCGCCTGTCAATAAGGCGCGCCGAGTGGAAAACATATGGGAAGTGGGGGATTTAGCGTGACCAGCGTGCCCGAAAGCATGACCGCCATCGCCATCAGCGAACCGGGCGGGCCGGAGGTCCTTGTGCCCGGGACGCGCGCCGTACCGCGCCCCGGTCCGGGCGAGGTGCTGATCCGCGTCGCTGCGGCGGGGGTCAATCGCCCCGACGTGCTCCAGCGCATGGGTTTCTATCCGCCGCCGCCGGGCGCGTCCGACCTGCCGGGGCTCGAGGTCGCGGGCACGATCGCCGCGATCGGGCCGGGCGGCGATCCCGAACTTCTGGGGCAGGCGGTATGCGCGCTCGTCGCCGGCGGCGGCTATGCCGAATATTGCGTCGCGCCGGCGGGAAGCTGCCTGCCGGTGCCCAAGGGCTTTTCGATGGCCGAAGCCGCGGCGCTGCCCGAGACGATGTTCACCGTCTGGCACAATCTGTTCGAACGCGCCTGGGTGAAGGAAGGCGACACGGTGCTCGTCCACGGCGGCACCAGCGGCATCGGCACCACCGCGATCGGGCTGTGCGGCCTGTTCGACATCCGGGTGATCGTGACCTGTGGCAGCGCGGAGAAGTGCGACGCGGCGCGCGCGCTCGGCGCGGACCTCGCGGTCGATTATTCGAGCGAGGATTATGTCGCGGCGGCAAAGGCCTTCACCGGGGGGCGCGGCGTCGACGCGGTGCTCGACATGGTCGGCGGCGACTATGTGCCGCGCAACCTCGCCGCGCTCGCCGACGACGGGCGCCACGTCAGCATCGCCTTTCAGCGCGGCGCGAAGGCCGAGATCGACATGTCGGAGGTGATGCGCCGCCGGCTGACGCTGACCGGATCGACGCTGCGCGCGCGGAGCGCCGACTTCAAGGCCGCGCTCGCCGACGAGATTCACCGCACTGTCTGGCCGCTGCTGTCCGGCGGCGCGTGGAAGCCCGCGATGGACCAGGCCTTTCCGCTCGCCGGAGCCGCCGCCGCGCACGCGCGGATGCAGGCGGGCGCGCATGTCGGGAAGATCGTGCTGACCGTATGAGGCGGGGCCTGCTTCCATCTGGGGGAAACAGGTTCTAAACCCCGCACATGAGCGACGACGGGAAGATCTACATCGACGCGAACGCGCTGCTCGCCGACTCGCTGCGGCTCGGCATGCAGGTGCTCGAAAGCGGCTTCGCGCCGACCCATCTCGTCGGCATCTGGCGCGGCGGCGCGCCGGTCGGGATCGCGGTGCAGGAACTGCTCGACTATCACGGCCAGTCTTGCGACCATATCGCGATCCGCACCTCCTCCTATCACGACATCGACCGGCAGGATCCCGAGGTGAAGGTGTTCGCATTGGGTTATCTGATCGATACGCTGAACCCCGACGACCGCCTGCTCATCATCGACGACGTCTTCGATTCGGGACGCAGCATCCGCGCCTTCCTGTCCGAACTCAGGGCGCGCTGCCGCCACAATATGCCGCGCGACATCCGCATCGCCACCGTGTGGTACAAGCCGCGCCGCAACGTCACCGACCTGAAGCCCGACTTCTTCGTCCACGAAACCGACCGCTGGCTGATCTTTCCGCACGAATTTCACGGCCTGTCGATCGACGAGATCCGCCGCCACAAGTCCGAGGCGGCGATCATCCTGGGAGAGGAGACGGCATCGCATGGCTGATGGATTTGCCTCCGCCGCCGAGCGCGCGGCGTTCATCGCGGGGCTCCCCAAGGCCGAGCTCCATCTTCATATCGAAGGCTCGCTCGAACCCGAGCTGATGTTCGAGCTCGCGCGGCGCAACGCGATTCCCATCCCCTTCGCGAGCGTCGAGGAGGTGCGCGCGGCCTACGCCTTTTCGAACCTCCAGGATTTCCTAGACATCTATTATCAGGGCATGAGCGTCCTCGTCACCGAACAGGATTTCCACGACCTGACCGCGGCCTATCTCGCCCGCGCGCGCGCCGACAATGTCCGCCATGTCGAGATCTTCTTCGACCCGCAGGGGCATACGGAGCGCGGAGTCGCGTTCGAAACCGTGATCGCGGGGATCACCCGCGCGCTGGGCGAAGCGCGCGAGCGGCACGGGCTGACCTCGAAGCTGATCCTGTGCTTCCTTCGCCATCTGAGCGAGGCGGAAGCCGAGGCGACGCTCGATGCGGCGCTGCCATGGCTCGATCGCATCGACGGGGTGGGGCTCGATTCGTCGGAGGTCGGGCATCCGCCCTCGAAGTTCGAACGCGTCTTCGCGCGGGCGCGCGGCCTGGGGCTGAAGCTGGTGGCGCATGCGGGCGAGGAGGGACCGCCCGCCTATGTCGTGGAAGCGCTCGACCTCTTGAAGGTCGACCGGATCGACCATGGCAACCGCAGCCTCGAGGACCCGGCGCTCGTCCGCCGTCTCGCCGATGCGGGGCTGTGCCTCACCGTCTGCCCGCTGTCGAACCTCAAGCTCTGCGTCGTCGACGACATCGCGGCGCATCCGCTGCGGACGATGCTCGACGCCGGGCTCGCCGCGACGGTCAATTCGGACGATCCCTCCTATTTCGGGGGCTATGTGAACGCCAATTATCAGGCGGTCGCCGACGCGCTCGACCTGTCGAAGGCCGAGCTCGTCACGCTGGCGCGCAACAGCTTCACCGGATCGTTCCTGGAGGACGACGCGCGCGACCGCCACCTGGCGGCGATCGACGCCTACGCCTAGGCTTTGAGGAGATCAGGCGGCGATCAGGACGCTGCGATAGGTGCTGTCCTCGAGCGCCTGCCCGGCGCCCATCGCGACGCACATCAGCGCATCGTCGGCGACCCGGACGTCGAGCCCCGTCGCCTTCGCGATCGCCTCGTCCATCCGGCGGAGCAGCGCGCCGCCGCCGGTCAGCGTGATGCCGGCGTCGATGATGTCGGCCGCGAGCTCGGGCGGCGTCTGTTCGAGCGCCGCGCGCACCGCGCCGACGATCTGCCCGACCGGCTCGACCAGCGCCTCGGCGACCTCGGCCTCGGACACGCGGACCTCCGCGGGGCGGCCGTTGACGAGGTCGCGGCCCTTGACGCCCATGACCAGGCCGCTGCCCTCGGGCGCGACCGCGCAGCCGATGGTGAGCTTGACGCGCTCGGCGGTCATCTCGCCGACCATCAGATTATGCTTGCGGCGGATGTAGGAGGAAATCATGTCGTCCATCTTGTCGCCGCCGACGCGCACCGAATTGCTGTAGGCGATGCCGCCCAGCGACAGCACCGCGACCTCGGTCGTCCCGCCGCCGATGTCGACCACCATCTCCCCCATCGGCTCGGCGACCTGCAGCCCGGCGCCGATCGCGGCGGCGAGCGATTCCTCGATGAGCTGGACGGTGACCGCGCCGGCATTGGAGGCGGCGTCGCGGATGGCGCGGCGTTCGACCATCGTCGATCCCGACGGAACGCAGATCACGACTTGGCTGCGCTGGCGAAAGCGGCTCTGGCCGTCCATCACCTTGGTGATGAAGTGCTTGATCATCTGCTCGGCGACGTCGATGTCGGCGATGACGCCGTCGCGCAAGGGGCGGATCGCCTGGATATTGGCCGGCGTCTTGCCCATCATCAGCTTGGCCTCGTTGCCGACCACCTTGACGCGCCGGACGCCGTCGCGCGTTTCGAGCGCGACGACCGACGGTTCGTTGAGCACGATCCCCTTGTCGCGGACATAGACGACCGTGTTCACGGTCCCGAGGTCGATGGCCATGCCGTGCGACGACGCCCCGAAGCGATGGAAAAAGCTCATATCCGAAAAAACGCCCTGTCTGGAAAATCGGGCGTTCCGGGCCGTTCGAGTCCGGGCGACCGCCTTCTCCCCCCGCTTGTGACCCCGGTCGGGGGGCGTCAACTGATGGGGGAGCCAGAGCGTTGGTTTCTCAGGGCGGGCCGATGGCGCCTGGGGTCCTGACCCTAGAATTTTCCCCGCACCGAGAAGGCGAAGATCGGGCCGATCAGCCGGTCGCGGCTTTCGTGGAAGGCGACGGGGGTTTCCCCGCGCAGCCCTTCGTAGACCGTCCGCTCGCGCCGCGACCGCGCACCCACCGCATTGGCGAACTCGGCGCGCACGGTCAGGCCCATCACATCCTTGTTCTCGACGAACAGCGAGGCGAAGACCGGCCCCTCCCAGGTGCGATTGACCTCGTTGCGGCGGTAATTGGGCTGGTAATGGCCGTAGCTCGCGGTCGCGCCCCACGCCCAGTCGCTCCCCGGAATGTCGTGGCGCAGCGAAAAGTCCGCCGAGCGGTCCTGGAAGCCGCTCCACTGGCGCTTCTCGCCGGTGAAGGGATCGCGCAGGCCCGATTTCTCGATATCGACGCTGGCGTCGATCTTGACGCCCTTCAGCCCCGCCGGGTCGAGGTTGATCGTCGCCGACCACACGACCGCCGCCGCCCATGCCTTCGGAATGTTGCCGACCGATTCGCCGCCGTCGACGGGGACGACGTCGACGAAATCCTCGGCATCGACATAGACGAGCTGGAGCTTGGTCGAGCCCCATTTGCCGAGCGACTTGTTCGCCTCGAACTCGTAGCGCCAATTCTGCTGGGGGCGCAGATCGGCGTTGCCCGCGTTGCTGTTGTCGTCGTTCAAAAAGGCCTGCGCGAGGAAGTCGTAGAAATCGAGCTGTTCGACCTGCCGCTGCGCCTTCAGGGACAGGTCGAGGCCCGCGGCGGGCGTCCAGGCGAGGGTGAGCGACCCCTTGGGCCGGAAGAAACTGCGTTCGAGCCCGTTCGCGCCGTCCTGGGTCAGCGTCGAATGCTCGGCGCCCGCGACGAGTTGGAACGACAGCTTGTCCGTCAGCTTGCGGCCGAAGCTCAAAAGCGCTTCGTAGCGGTCCTCGCGCACGCCGCCCGTACCCTGGGGGAAGGGCAGCTCGACGAAGTCGTCCGTGGCCGGATCGAGCGCGTAGAGCCGCGCGACATTGTCGAGCGTGTTGAACGCCGCCTCGCCCGAGAGCTGCCAGTCGCCGCCGAACATCTTCCAGTCATATTCACCGCGGCCGATCGTCTCGCCGACGTCGCCGGTCTGGGTGAAGCGGTCGCCGCTGGCGGGCGAACCGTCGGCGGGGCGCAGCACCACCTCCTGCGACACCGGCTCGTGGCTGAAGCGGCGGAGCCCGATCAGCTTGAGCTTTCCGGGGCCGAGGCCGAACTGCCAATCGCCGTTGACCTCGTAATTCCATGTCGTCTCGGTCTCGCGCACGGTGCGCAGCCGGTCGGTCTCGCCGGGCGCGGTCCAGACGCCGTCCTCGTCATAGCGATACCAGCGGCGCTGATAATGGGCGCCGAGATGCGCGATGCTGTCGCCCGCGGGATCCCAGGTCAGCTTCGCCGACAGCTTGGGCGTGTCGTAATGGGTGTTCCAGATGTCCTTGCGGTGCTCGACGACCGCGCCCGCGCCATCGGTGATGACGGTGCCGCCGCCGGCGCCGCTGCGTGAACTCGTGTCGTTGTTGAGGCCGAGCTCATATTCGACGTCGCCCCTGCGCCCGCGCACCGAAATGTCGGCGCGGGTGAACAGGGGGTCGGTGAAATGCGGCCGGAACTCGGGCTTCCACGAGAATTGGCCCGAGAAGCTGTCGGCGCGGAAGACGATGTTCGCGACCTGGCCCGAAAGGCCCGGGAGGTCGAGGCTGGCGCCGTCGACGATCTCGATCCGCTCGACATTGGCGGCGGGGATGCGGGTGAGCTGGGTGACGATCGTGTCCGACTTGGTCGAGGGCCGCGCGCCGTTGAACAGTACATTGCCCGTCGCCTGCCCCAGCCCGCGCACCGTGTCGTTCTCGCGGATCGAGAAGCCGGGTACCTGGTTCAGCATGTCGTAGGCGTTCTTGGGCGCGTAGCGGGTGAAGTCGGCGGGGGTGTAGACTTTCCCCGCGAGCGTCTTCGCCAGCGTCGCGGTCGGGTCGGCGGCTGGCGGCGGAGCTTCGCCGCTCGCGGGCGCGTCCTGCGCGAGCACGGGCTGGACCGAAAGGGCGGCGGCCATCGCGAACAGGCTGGCGGCGATCTTCACTGGTTCGCCTCCGTCGCCGCGACATTCATCCGGCGGGCATAGTCACCGGTGACGCCGAGCGCCTTGAGCGAGACGACATCCTCGACCGACAGCTTCGTATAGCCGGCATCCGCGAGTTCGCGGACGTAGCCGGCGTCGACGCCGAGCGCGCGGCACGCGAAGGCGTCGTCGAGCGAGGTGAGCTTCATCGGCGCGGCGCGGAGGTCGCGGACATAGGCGGGGGTGACGTGCAGCGCCGCCGCGGCGATCAACTCGCCCGCGTCCTCCGCACGGAGGCCCGCGTCGGCGAGCCCGTCGGCGAGTTCGACCGTCGCGTCGACGAGGAGCATCGCGAGCAGGTCGCGCCGCTCGTCGGGGGCGATGCCGCGCTTCGCGAGCGCCTGTTCGAAGCCGGGGTCGGCGGTGAAGCGGCAGTCGCCCTTGCCTTCGTAGCGGCGCGACAGCCGGCCGTCGCAGGCCAGCGTTCCGGCCTGGTGGGCGACGGTGAAGGCGACCGGCCCGGCGCCGCCGGCGAGCGCGCGCTTCGCCGCCGCGACCTCGGGGCGCGAGCCGTCGAGCGCGAGGCTGCTGCTCGACCGGTCGGAGCGGATGCGCAAGTGCGGCTCGTCGCCGTCGGCGCCCTCGCCATCGGGGGGAAGGATATCCCAGCGGATATCGGTCAGCACCGGCGGCGATCCCGCAGGCTGCAGCGGCGCCGCCGAGGCCAGCGCGGACAGCATGGCGAGGCTGGCGGTAACGATCAGGGCTTTCATGGCACGTCTCCTCCGGGCCGCGGATCGCGGGCGAGCGCCGTCGCTCGCCGTGGATGCGGCGTTTCAGACCTTGGGGTTGGGGTTGGTGGCGGGCGCCCGGCCGGGCCGGGCGTCCGGCGTCAGTCGTTCGTTGCGGGCGGCTGCGGCGGGCCGGGCGGCTGCGGGGTCTCGACGCGCATCGCCGTGCCGTCGGGGCCGTGCATGTCGACCACCGCCACGCCGTCGCGGCTGACGCTGACCGACGAGTTTCGGGTCGCGTTGCTCACCGCGTGCGACACGACCTGGGAGATATTGATCCCGCTCGCCGCGCGAAGCTCGATCGCGTCGTCGGGGGTCGACACGCGGACGCCCGACTTGCGCATGTCGCGGACGAAGGCGCCGGTGACGCCGACCGCGCGCATTCCGCTGAGATCGTCGATCGTGACGCGCGGGAACCAGGATTTCATCTCGCGGGCGTAGCCGGTGTCGATCCCGAGCGCCGAGGCGCCGATCAGATCGTCCATGTCGGCGTTCGGGAACAGCGCGCGCATCCGGTTTAGATAGGCGGGGCTGGCGCCGGTCGCCTTGGCGGCGATGACGTCTTCGGGGTCGAGGCCACCCTTGTCGCCGCGCATTCCGCGCACGTCGTCGGGGGTTATGCCCATCGCCTTCATGCTGACGAGCTGGTCGACCGGCAGCTTGGCGTGGGCGGGAGCGGGCTCCTGGTCCCCTAGCGCGGCTGCGGCCGCGGTCTTGGGCGTCGCGGCGGGGGTGACGGCGGCGAACCTGTCGCCCGGCTCGTCCACGGCGCGCGCGCCAGTGGCCGAGAAGGCGGCGAGCGGGACGGTGACGCCGGCGAGGAAGGCGAGGGTCATCGCGAACCAGCTCGCGCTCGCCGGGCCGCGCCTGGCGCGGGCGTCGAGGACGCGGGTGATGCGGCGCTTGAGGCTGTTCTTGCCCGGCGCGACGCCGTGCGCGGCGATCAGCGTCCCCTTGTTGTCGTGGCGCGCCGCGCCGACGAGCAGGGTCGCATAATCGGGGCCGTCGATGTCGGCGAGCAGCACCGCGTCGTCGGCGGCTTCCTCGCGGAGCTGATGGCTCTCGCGCGCCAGCATCCAGACGAGCGGGTTGAACCAGAACATCGCGCACGCGAGCCGCGCGGCGAGCAGCTTCGCCCAGTCGAGCCGCGCGACGTGGGCGAGCTCGTGCGCGATAATCGCCTCGGCCTCGCCGACCGCCTCGACCGCCTTGGGGCTGAGGACGATCGTCGGGCGCAGCACGCCCCAGCTGATCGGTGAGCGCAGTTCCTCGCTGACGAGCAGCGCGGTGCCGTGCTTGAAGCCCATGCGCCGCTGCGCCTCGGCGAGCGCCGACAGCCACGAGGGCTGGACGAGCACGTCGGCGCGGCCGCGCATCGCGAACAGCCGCACCACCGCGACCAGCATCGTCGCGAAGAGCAGGGCGAGCGGCAGCGCATAGACCCAGAGCGCGAGATCGGAGAGCGAGGGCAAAGAGGCGAGCAGCGACGCCGATGCCGGGGCGGCGGAATCCGCCGCGGCCGGGACTGGAGCCGCGGCGGAAGCAAGGTCGGCGGTGACCGGGGCCGCGGCCGCCTGGACGCTCGCCGCCGCGGGGGCGGCATCGGCGAACCAGGCGGCGGGCAGCGGCGCCCATATCGGAAGCAGCAGGGTCGCGACCGGGAAGGCGAGCAGGGCGGCGAGGCCGACATGCGCGATCAGCGAGCGCTCGGCGGCCGAGCGGACACGCGCGAGACGGAGGAGGAAGAGGGTGAGGCCGGCGATCAGCGCCGATTTCCAGGCGAGACCGATGAGCATGGTTGCGGTGATCATCATTTCGTCCTCCCGTCGCGCGCTTCGGCGATCAGTTTTTCGAGTTCGTCGAGTTCGGACGCGCTCATGGCGTCCTGCATGCCGAGCAGCGCCGCCGCGGCGCTCGTCGGCGAGCCGTTGAAGAAGACCCGCACGACCTGGCTCAGCGCCGACTTGCTCGCCGCCTTGCCCTCGACGCTGGGGGCATAGAGGAAGCCGCGGTCGGACTGTTCGCGGGCGACGAAGCCCTTGCCCTCGAGCCGCTTCAGCATCGCGCGGATCGCCGAGCCCGACAGCGCGTCGCTGAGCGATGCGGCGATCTCGGGCACCGTCGAGGCGCCGTTCTCATAGAGGATATCGACGATTTCGCGTTCCCGCGGCGGCAAACTGGACAACATGCGAATCACCTTTCGCGCTACATTTGTAGCGTGGCTACATTTGTAGCGCGGGGATGGCAAGCGATTTATTTGGGTAATACGGTGGCGCGTGGTCCTCCCCCTTGGGGGAGGGGGACCACCCGCAGGGTGGTGGAGGGGCAGGCGCGTCTGTGGCGCCCCCCTGTCTTGAGCGAAGTGTAGACCGTCTGTGCCCCTCCACCACCTTCGGTGGTCCCCCTCCCCGTGCCGGGGAGGATCGTTGCGCTTCAGCCGGCGGCGTAGCGCCAGCGGATCAGCGGGCCGTCCTCTTCGTCGATGCGCTCGCCCACCGGTACGAAGCCCGCGGCTTCGAGGACGCGCTGCGACGCGCGGTTGGCGGTCGCGGTCTCGGCGGTGAGCGCATCGACGTCGTCGCGGCTATCGGCCCAGGCCGTGATCGCGCGGAGCGCCGCCTGCATATGGCCGCGGCCCTGGCGGCCCGGCGCGATGCCGTAGCCGAGGTCGACCTCGCCGTTCGCGGGTGGGCGGGTGATCGAGCAGAGCCCGACGAGCTCGCCGTCGTGGACGATCAGCCAGGAGGCGGGCGCGAAATGCGCGTGCACCCGTGCCGCGACATCGGCGAGCATCGCGAGCACCGCGGGCGGCGCGATCGGCGGATCGAGCCAGAGGAGCGCGCGCGGCGCCGCGCCGCGCAGCAGGGCGGCGTAATCGTCTTCGGTGGTTTCCAATATCATGGGAGGCTTTCGAAATGCGGCAGCGCGCCAGGCGGCGCTGCACAGGGTCATTCCGCGGGCGTCAGCACCCGGCCGCGCGCACGCACGGCCGCACCGGCCCGCGATTGCGGTCCAAGGCGAACGGGGTGAGCAAAGGCAATCTCCTGAAAAGCCGGGACGATCTGGCACGGCGGCGGCGGGTTGTAAAGCGCCGCGTCGCAGTGGTGCAAGTCGACAGATAACCATATAGGTTATTTTCTATTGACATCGTCACGCTGATATGGCACAAGTGTCGCATCATGAAGAATTGCGAATCGGGCCGGCGCCTTGGGGCGTGCGGTCCGATTGTCTTTGGAGGGACGGGCGATGGGGCGAGCGGCGAAAGGCGAAGGTGCAGGGCACGCGCGGCCCGGCAGCGGGCAGATGGACAGCTTCCTCGACGTGCTTGCCGAAACGTCGAACGTATCGGCCGCAGCGCGCGCGGCGGGAATCGCGGCCAATGCCATGTACCGCGAACGGCGGCGCAACCCGGCCTTTGCCGCGCGGTGGCACGAGGCGCTGTGCGAGGGCTTTGCGCGGCTCGAGGCCGAGCTTCTGTCCGAGGCGCTGATCGCGCCGAACGGCAATGTGAAGGATGCGACGCTGAAGTCGCGGGCGCAGAAATACCGGCTCGGCCTGTCGCTGCTCGCCGCGCATCGCGCCGCGGTGCGCGGGACGGTGCCTGTCGCGCCCGGCACAGGGGCGGCCGATGCGAAAGCGCGGCTCGGTGCGAAGATTCGGGCGATGCGGGCGCGGGTGCGGGCAGAGGCGGGATCGTCCGCCGAGGATGACGCGCCTTGAAGCGCGCGACTCCCCCGAAGCGCGCGATCGACTGGGTGGAGGGAAAGTCCGAGGCTTTCGAAGCCTGGCACAAAGCGCTGCGCAAGACGAAGGCCGAAGCACTGCTGACCGACTGGAACTGGTGGCGGCGTGACGACCAATGTCCGCCGGCGGGAGACTGGCGCGTGTGGCTGCTCCTCGCGGGGCGCGGGTTCGGCAAGACACGGACGGGGGCAGAGTGGGTGCGCGCCTTTGCCGAGACGACGCCGGGCGCGCGAATCGCGCTGGTCGCGGCGACGCTGCACGAGGCGCGGCAGGTGATGGTCGAGGGCGAAAGCGGGCTGCTGGCGATCGCGCCGGCGGCGATGCGGCCCGATTATGAAAGCAGCCTGCGGCGGCTGACCTGGCCCAATGGCGCGGTCGCGACGCTCTATTCGGCCGCCGAGCCCGAGAGCCTCCGCGGGCCGGAGCATGGCGCGGCGTGGTGCGACGAGATCGCCAAATGGCCGGCGGGCGAGGCGGCGTGGGACAATCTGATGCTGACGATGCGGATCGGCGACGCGCCGCGGACCATCGCGACCACGACCCCGCGCGGCGTGCCGCTGGTGCGGCGGCTGATCCGCGAAGACGGAGTGGAGGCGACAGGTGGCGGAACCGAAGCCAACCGCCACAATCTGTCGGGGTCATGGCTGGCGGCGATGAAGCGCATCCATGGCGGCACGCGGTTGGGGCGGCAGGAACTCGATGGCGAATTGCTCGAGGATGTCGAGGGCGCGCTATGGACGCGGGGGCTGGTCGAGCGGTGCCGCGTCGATGCGGCGAGCGTCGGCAAGCCGGTGCGCGTGGTGATCGGCGTCGATCCGCCCGCGACGAGCACGGGCGATGCGTGCGGGATCGTCGTCGCGGCGCTGCTGCGCGACGGGCGGCTGGCGGTGGTCGAGGATGCGAGCGTCGAGAATCCGCCGCCGCACCTATGGGCGCAGGCGGTCGCGGCGGCGGCGGCGCGCTGGGACGCCGACCGGGTGGTCGCCGAGAATAATATGGGGGGCGAGATGGTGACCGCGGTGCTGCGCCAGGCCGAGGTGACGCTGCCCGTGGTCGGCGTTCATGCGAGCGTCGGCAAGGCGCGGCGAGCGGAGCCGGTCGCGCTCGCCTATGAGCGCGGGCAGGTGGTGCACGCGGGCGCGTTCGCCGAGCTGGAGGACCAGCTTTGCGGGTTCCAGGTGGGCGGCGGCTACGTCGGACCGGGGCGCTCGCCCGATCGCGGCGATGCGTGCGTGTGGGCGCTGGCGGTGTTGCTGGAGGGACTGCGGACGGGATGCGAGCCGGGGGTGCGGCGGGTTTGAGACCGAAAGGGCGGGAGATCGACCAGCAGCGGGACCCCGGGTCAAGCCCGGGGTGACGATGACTGGTAGGGACACATCCATAACGGTTCGGGTTGGCACCCATTTTCGTCACCCCGGGCTTGACCCGGGGTCCCGCTTTTTGGATGCATCCGCAATGGAACGCGAGCGGCAGGGCGGCTGGGTTTATATCATGGCCGACCGGTACCGCGGTACGATGTATGTAGGCGTCACGTCGCATCTTACAGCCCGCATTCACCAGCACCGAAACGGCGATGGTTCAAATTTTTGTGTCCGGTACGGGCTCGACCGGCTCGTTTGGGCGGAGCGTGGCGACGATATCGCCCAATGCATTGGCCATGAGAAGCGGATCAAGCGTTGGCATCGGCAATGGAAATTCGATTTGATCGAACGGGGCAATCCCGAGTGGCGCGATTTGTTCGAATCGCTTGTCTGAGGAAAAAGCGGGACCCCGGATCAAGTCCGGGGTGACGAGGGTCTGGAACGCGGCTTCGCGGGGCGGCGGATAGGAGAATCTTATGAACTGGTTTGGCCGCAAGGCCGCGCAGGTGCCTGCGCGGCCCGCCTTGTCGCGCGTGTATGGAAGCTGGAGCACGCCCGCGCCTTTGACGTGGGAGGCGCAGGTGCGCGAGGGGTATCTGGGCAATGCGATCGTGCAGCGCAGCGTTCGGCTAGTCGCCGAGGCTGCCGGAAGCGCGCCGCTGGTGGCGAGCGATCCGGCGCTCGCGGCGCTCGTCGCGGCGACGTCGGGCGGGCAGGGGCTCGTCGAGACTTTGGCGTCGCAACTGCTGCTCCACGGCAATGGCTATGTGCAGATATTGACCGACGGGGCGGGAGCGCCGGCGGAGCTGTTCGCGCTGCGGCCCGAGCGGGTGACGGTCGAGGCCGACGCGCGCGGCTGGCCGGTCGCCTATCGCTATAAGGCCGGCGGATCGACGGCGGTGCTGCCCGCCGAGGATGGAGCGGGGCGGCCCGCGGTGGTGCAGGTGAAGACGCTGCATCCGCTCGACGACCATTATGGCGCGGGGTGCCTCGGCGCGGCGGCGGGGGCGGTCGCGGCGCATAATGCGGCGGCGAAGTGGAACGCGGCTTTGCTGGAGAATGCGGCGCGGCCGTCGGGCGCGCTGGTGCACGATCCGGGCGACAAGGGGATGCCGCTGTCGGCCGAGCAGGTCGACCGGCTGCGCGAGGAGCTCGCCGAAAGCTTTGCGGGGGGCGCGAATGCGGGGCGGCCGCTGCTGCTCGAAGGCGGATTGAAGTGGCAGGCGCTGTCGCTGTCGCCGGCGGAGATGGATTTCCTGGCGCTGAAGGATTCGAGCGCGCGCGAGATCGCCATGGCGTTCGGGGTGCCGCCGATGCTGCTCGGGCTGCCGGGGGATGCGACCTACGCCAATTATCGCGAGGCCAATCGCGCGCTGTGGCGGCTGACCGTGCTGCCGTTGTGCGCGAAGATATTGGGCGCGCTGGCGCAGGGGCTGCGCGGCTGGTTCGCGGGCGCCGAGCTGCGGGTCGATCTCGACCGGGTGCCGGCGCTCGCCGAGGACCGGATGGCGCTGTGGCGCGAGGTGTCGGCGGCGGACTGGCTGACGGCGGAGGAGAAGAAGGCGCTGTTGGGGGTGGGTTAGTCTTGGCGGGCAAGGGCCCACCCCCACCCAGCTTCGCCTAGGCAGCAAGCTGCCAAGGCTGCGCAACCCTCCCCCGTCCCAGGGGGAGGGATGATGTGAGGAATTCGACATGGACGAGGAAGAGGCGCTGGCGCGGTTGATCGCGCTGGCGGGAACGGGTGCGGCCGGCGACGGCGCGGTTTTGCGCGCGCTGGTCGAGGAGGCGAGCGAGCTGGGGGCGCGGCGGGCGCTGGCGCGGCTGGGGCTCGCCGACGCGGCGGCGCGCGACGACATCGGGGATTTGCGGCAGCTTCTGGGTGCGTGGCGCGACGCGAAGAAAAGCGCGTGGAAGGCGGCGGTCGACTGGGCGGTGCGCGGGATGCTCGCGCTGCTGGTGGTCGGGCTGGCGGTGAAGCTGGGGCTGCCGGGGTTGCTGAAATGAGAGGGCAGGCGAGGCCGCGGGACGCCACCCCCAGCCCCTCCCCTGCAGGGGAGGGGGGCATCAGGTTCGCGGGCTATGCGGCGGTGTTCGATCGCGTCGACCGTGGCGGGGATGTCGTGCGCGGCGGGGCGTTTGCCGCGAGCTTGCGCGCGGGGCGCGGGGTGCCGCTGTTGTGGCAGCACCGGCCCGGCGCGGTCGTCGGGGTGATCGAGGCTTTGGCGGAGGATGCGCGCGGGCTGCGCGTCGTGGCGCGGGTGACGCACCCGACCGCGGCGGGACTTGTCGCGCGTGGGGCGCTGACGGGATTGTCCTTTGGCTATCGGGTGCGCGCGGCGCGCGGGGTGCGGCCGCGCGAGCTGCTGGCGCTCGACCTCGCCGAGGTGAGCCTGGTCGCGCAGCCGATGCAGCCGGCGGCGCGGGTGATTGCGGTGGATTTGGTGAAGGAGTGACAAGCATGGACGATATGGAAGTGAAGGCGGACGCGCTCGAGGGGGCGTTCGACGCGGTTCTGGCCGCCGAGGCGGTCGATGATCTGAAAGCCTCGGTCGCGGCGCTGAAGGCCCAGGTCGACGCGCAGGCGGTCGCGGCGTCGCGGCTGCCGCTCGACGGGGCGAAGGCGGCCGATCCGGCGCGCGACGCCTTCGTCGAGCGCTATCTGCGGCGCGGGATCGATGCCGGGGTGGAGATGAAGAGCCTGTCGGGCGCGTCGGGCGGCGAGGGCGGCTATGCGGTGCCGCGCGAGATCGACGGGACGATCGCGGCGACGCTGAAATCGCTGTCGCCGATCCGCAGCATCGCGAGCGTCGTGCAGACGGGGACGAGCGGTTATCGCAAGCTGGTCGCGACCGGATCGATGGGCGCGGGCTGGGTCGGCGAGACCGCGGCGCGGCCCGAGACCGCGGCGCGCACCCTCGCCGAGATCGCGCCGCCCTCGGGCGAGCTCTATGCCAATCCGGCGGCGAGCCAGGCGATGCTCGACGACGCGATGTTCGACGTCGAGGACTGGCTGGCGACCGAGATCGCGCGCGAATTCGCGGTGGCCGAGGGCGCGGCCTTCGTGAGCGGCAACGGAACGAACCGGCCGCGCGGCTTCCTCGATTATGCGGCGACCGACGAGAGCGACGCGATCCGCGATTTCGGGACGCTGCAATATGTCGCGAGCGGCGCGGCGGGCGGCTTCGCCGCGGCGAGCCCGCAGGACGGGCTGATCGAGCTGGTGCATGCCTTGCGCGCGCCCTATCGTCAGGGCGCCTGCTGGGTGATGAATTCGGATACGCTGGCGCGCATCCGCAAGTTCAAGACGAGCGACGGCGCCTTTCTGTGGCAGCCGGGGCTGGTCGAAGGGCAGGCGGCGACCTTGCTCGGCTATCCGGTGGTCGAGGCCGAGGACATGCCGGACATCGCGGCCGACAGCCTGGGAATCGCCTTCGGCAATTTCCGCGCCGGCTATCTGGTCGCCGACCGCGGCGAGACGCGCATCCTGCGCGATCCGTTCAGCAACAAGCCCTTCGTGCATTTCTATGCAACCAAGCGGGTGGGCGGCGCGATCATCGATTCGCAGGCGATCAAGCTGATGAAATTCGCCGCCAGCTAAAGCGGCTGGCGCGCGATGCGGCGCCCGGTTCGGCCCTTCCCTTTCGGGCCGGATCGGGCGCCTGTCATTTTCTCGACGATGATTATTGCGGAAAGGATGGCCCTGCCATGCCGAGCCTGTTTTTTGCCGACCTGGTGCGCGAGCATTGCCACGAGGGCGGCGCGGGGGCGCTGACGCCCGCGGGGGCGCTGCCGGGGCATCGCGCCTTTGCCGATGCGGTGCCTGCCGACATGTCGTTTCACTATGCGATCGCCGGAATCGCTTTCGCCGATGAGTGGGAGGTCGGGACCGGCCGGATCGACGGCGCGGGGCGGCTGGTGCGCGACAGCATCGCGGCGTCGTCGAGCGGCGGCGCGGCGGTCGATTTCACGCCGGGACTGAAGACGCTGGCGCTGACGGTCGGGGCCGACTGGTTCGCAGCGCGCGACGCCGGCGCGGCGGCGCTCGAGGCGGCGCTGGACGGCAAGCAGCCGCTTTCGACGCTGCACGCCGACGCCGCGACCGGCGCGGCGGGCGACCTGATCACTGTGCGGCGCGCGGAAGGGTGGGTCAATGTTCCGATCGCGTCGTTCGCCTATCGGGAGGCCGGCGGAGCGGTGACGGTGGGCGGGCCGCTCGGCGCGCATAGCGGTAGCGCGGCGGCGCCGTCGATCAGCTTTGCCTCCGATCTCGACAGCGGGCTGTTTTGCGCGGCGCCGAACGTCGTGGGGCTTGCGACCGGCGGCGCCGAGCGCGTGCGGATCGACGCCGCGGGCAATGTCGGGATCGGCGCGCCCGCGCCCGCAGCCAGCCTGCATGTCGTCTCTCCCGCGGGACGCCGAACGGCGATTCTCGATTCGGCCAGCGCCGCCACCGACGAGGAACGCGCGCTGCGATTCCATATCGGCGGAACCCATTTCGCCAGCATCACGGTTCCGGTGGGGAGCGGCGGGGCGATCGCCTTTTGCACCGGAAACGGCCTTGCCGGCACCGTTGCCGAAAGGGTGCGCATCGGCCCGAACGGCCACGTTCGCCCCGCCGCCGACGACGCCCAGACGCTTGGACAGGCGTCGTATCGCTGGTCGGTCGCCTATGCCGGAACGGGCTCGATCAACACGTCGGACGCGCGCGACAAGACCTGGCGGGGCGCGCCGACCCTCGCCGAGACGGCCGCCGCGCGCCGCATCGCGGAGGGGCTGGGATTCTATCAATGGAATGACGCGATCGCCGCGAAGGGCGCCGACGGCGCGCGCCGGCATTTCGGCGTTCGTGCGCAGGCGGCGTGGGCGATCATGGCCGACGAAGGGCTGGTCGATCCGATCGGCGACGACGGGTGTCCAGGCGCGACTCCCTATGCCTTTCTGTGCTGGGACGCATGGGACGAGGAGCGCGACGCGGCGGGCGATGTCGTGCGCGCGCCAGGCGACCGGTTCGGCATCCGTCCCGATCAACTCGCGCTGTTCCTGATCGCCGGGCTGGAGACGCGGATCGCGGCATTGGAGGCGGCGGCATGACGGCGGGCGGGGCGATCGGATCGCGGGCGATCGGCGACGGCGGGCGGCGCGATCTTCCGACCGAGTGGGGCGGACCCGACCCGTCGGCGGCGCAGGCACAGGAGCGGGCTTCGCGGCGCGGGCGCGACGGGCGCCGCATGGCCGTGCGCAAACCTTGAGGAGGTGGGGCATGACGTTGGTGGTGAAGGATCCGGGCAGCCGGATCGATTATGAATTCGACTGGAGTGCGGCCTATCCCGACGGGCAGGCGCTGGTCGCCAGCGAATGGGCTGTGGCGCCCGTCGAAGCGGACGGCGTCGCAGTCGTGGCGGCGGCGCACGACCTGGCGCGGGCGACCGCGACGCTGGCGGGCGGAGCCACCGGGCGCGTCTATCGCGTGACCAACCGGGTGACGATGAGCGACGGGCAGATCGACGAGCGGTCGATGACCGTCCGGGTGGAAGAGCGATGAGCGCGGCGGGCGCGGTGCCGGCCGCGGTTCCGGTGAGCCTCAACGAAGCGCGCGGCTGGCTGCGGCTGGAGGCGACGACCGACGATGCGGTGGTCGCGGGGCTGGTGCGTGCGGCAACCAACATCTGCGAAGCCTTCATCGGCCAGTGGCTGATCGAGCGCGCGGTCGAGGAGGTCGTGCCGCTGGGCGGCGGTGGTGCGGTTCGGCTGACGGTGCGTCCGGTCGCCGCGGTCGAGGCGGTGACGTTGCTCGCCGCCGATGGCAGCGCGAGCCTGCTCGAGCCGGACGACTGGCGGCTGACGATCGGGCGCGAGGGCACGGGGCGGCTGGCGATCGACCGACCCGGCGCCGCGACGCGCGCGCGCGTCGCCTATCGCGCCGGAATGGCGGCGGACGCCAACGCCATTCCCGAGGCGATCCGGCAAGGCATCATCCGCATGACGCAGCATATGCACGAAGCGCGCGGCGACGACGGGCTGGCACCGCCGGCGGTTATCGCGGCGCTGTGGCAGCCGTGGCGGCGGATCGGGCTGGGAAGCGGGGTATGACGGGCGGCGCCGAGCAGGCGGTGCGGGCGCGGGCGCTGGCGTTGCTGGTGGCCGACGCCGAGCTGGCGGGGCTGGTGCACTGCGTGTTCGATGGCGTCCCGCCGCGCGTCACCGCGCCCTATGTGTCGATCGGCGCGGCGGAAGGGCGCGACTGGGGCACCAAGGATCGGCCGGGGCGCGAGGTGCGGCTGACGCTGGCGCTGATCGGAACCGGCGCGAGCGACGGCCGCGCGGCGGCTTGCATCGAAGCGGCGCTGGATGCGCTGCGCGGAGCGGCGGAGGACTGGCAGATCGTCGGCGCGCGGGTGCTGCGCACCCGCTTCGCCTTTCAGCGCGACGGCGGCTGGCGCCACGAGCTGGTCGTACGCTGCCGATGTTTGAGCGCGGCGTGAGGCCCGTTGTCCCCTCCCGCAAGCGGGAGGAAGAGGGGATCAATCGGCGGGCATGGTGTTGGTTTCGGAGTAATCCTTGAACTGGCCGACGAAATTGTCGTGGTAATCGCCGATCTGCATGTTGGCGTCTTCGGTCGCGTCGGCTTCCGAATCGCCGCTCGCGCGGTCGAGTGCGATCACCGCCTTGCGAAAGGCATCGCGTTCGGCCTGGCAGATGGTGTCGATCGCGGCCTCATAGTCCGCGGGCGTTTTCTTGGCGTCGAGCGATTTCTTGAGATCGGTGCGCAGGCACTTGGTGAAGGCGGCGCGCGTCGTGCCGACGTCGGCGGCTGGCGAAGGCGCGGCGACGGCCAGGAGAAGGGTAGCGATCAACATCCTGCGACTCCCCGTTTGTGCAGTGATTTCGTGTCGAGGAGAATAGACGATGGCAATTGAAAATGGGAGCACTTTTCTGCTCCGGATCGGCGACGGCGCGGTGCCGCCCGCGTACCAGACCGTCGCCGGACTGCGCACGACGCAGCTGTCGGTGAACGGCGAGGCGGTGAACGTCACGACCAAGGATTCGGGCGGCTGGCGTGAGCTGCTGTCGGGCGCGGGGGTAAGGTCGGTATCGGTGAGCGCGGCGGGGATCTTTACCGGATCGGGCGCCGAGGTGCGGCTGCGCGGCCACGCGCTGGCCGGAACGATCGACGATTATGAGCTGAGCTTCGAAAGCGGCGAGCGGATGCAGGGGCGCTTTCTGGTGACGCGGCTCGACTATGCCGGCGATTATAATGGCGAGCGCCAATATACGCTGAGCCTCGAATCGAGCGGCCCGGTGGTGAGCCTGTGAGCATGGGGACGACGATGGGGGCGAACCCGCTGCGCGGCGAGGCCGAACTGCGGATCGGCGAACGGGTGCTGGTGTTGCGGCCGAGCTTCACGGCGCTGGTCGCGGCGGAGGAGGAGCTGGGGCCGCTGTTCGCGCTGGTCGAGCGCGCCGCGGGCGGCGGACTGGCGCTCGGCGAGATGGCGGCGCTGTTCTGGCATTGCGTGCGTGAGCGGCCCGAAGAGCTGACGCGCGAGGCGATCGGCGAGGCGGTGGTGGCCGGCGGGCTGGCGGCGGCGACACCGGCGCTGCGGGTATTGCTCGGGCAGATACTGCAGGGGCGGTAGCGTGGGGCCCTTCGGTGCGTCGGCCCTGCGACTGCTCGGGTTGATGGCGCAGGTCGCGGGGTGGCGGCCCGGCGAATTCTGGGACGCAACGCCGGCCGATGCCGCGGCGGTGCTGGCGGCATGGCTGCCCGATGCCGGTGCGGAAGGCATGGAGCGAATCGGCGCGCGACCTGATCGAGCGGCGCCGCGCGTCGCTGGGATCGCTGCCGGGGGCGATCCGGCTGCGCCACTATGAACCCGAGCGCGACTATCAATTGGGGCAGCAGACGAGCGCGGTCGCGGGCGGCGGGGTGCGCGAGGAGCGGGTCGACATGCCCGCGGTGCTGGCCGCGGACGCGGCGCGCGCGCTGGCGCGGCAACTCGCCGCGGCGGCGGCCGACGAGCGCGAGACCTGCGTGTGGCAGGCCGATCTTGCGGCGCTGGCGCTGCCGGTCGGGGGCCGGGTGATTCTCGCTGATGGCGGGATATGGCGGCTGGCCGGACGGACGGTGAAGGACGGCGGCGTCGAGGTCGAGCTGCGGCGGCATCAGCCGGCGAGCGTTACCGCGCTGCCCGCCGATCCGGGGCTTCCGGTCGGCGCGTCCGACTGGCCCGACGCGATCGGCACGGTGCGGCTGTTCGACCTGCCGACGATCGGCAGCCCGGTCGCCGATGCGCCGCGGCTGCTGGTCGCCGGGGCGGGCGACAACGACGGCTGGCGCGGCGCCGACTGCTGGATCGTGCCCGCGCCGGGGGCCGCGCCGCTGGCGCTGGGCACGGTGCGCCCGGCCGTGGCCCTGGGGGCGCTGGCCGCGCCGCTGGCGGCGGCGAGCGATCTGCTGGTCGACCGCGCGAACATCGCGGTCGTGACGCTGGTCAATCCGTCGATGACGCTCGAATCGGTCGACGACGCGATGCTGCTCGGCGGCGCCAACCGCGCGATGATCGGCGGCGAGTGCATACAGTTCGGGACGGCCGAGGCGGCCGGGCCGGGGGTCTGGCGGCTGTCGCGGCTGCTGCGCGGCCGCGCCGGGACGGCGATGAACGCCGCGCACGCGGCGGGCACGCCGTTTGTGCTGCTCGACGATCCGGCGCTGCTGACGGTGCCCGCCGACCTCGCCGCTTGGGCGCCCGGCGGCGGCGCGCGGCTGCAGTGGGCGGCGCGGAACGACATGGAGATTACCGAGATTCCCGTCCCCGGCGCGGCCGTGGCGCTGTGTCCGCTCGCGCCGGTGCATGGCCGCGTACGCGCCGATGGAGAAGGCGGGCTGCGCGTCAGCTGGATTCGTAGAAGCCGCCTCGACACCGGCTGGCGCGACGGGGTCGACCAGCCGCTGGGCGAAAGCCGCGAGCTCTACCGTGCGGCACTGTCGCCCCCGGTGGCGGGCGTCGGCCCCTGGGAGTGTGGGACGCCCGAACTGCTGCTGGATGGCGCGGTGATGGCAGCCCTGCCGCCGGGCACGACGCTCGAAATTCGCCAGACGGGGGATTTTGCGCTGTCGCCGCCGCTGCTCGTTTCGCTGACATAAGGAGACATCATGACCGATCTGCCGACCACCGCCCGTTTCGGACTGCCGCTGCTCGCAGTCGCGCAGGCGCAGAAGGAAATTACCCATAATGAGGCCCTGACGCTGCTCGATGCGCTCGCGCACGCCGCGGTCGAGGGCGGGCCGCTGGCCGACCCGCCGCTGGCCGCGACGGTGGGCCAGTGCTGGCTGGTCGGCGATGCGGCTACCGGCGCCTGGACGGGGGCGGCGGCGGGGTCGCTTGCGATTTCGACTGCAGGCGGCTGGCGCTTCATCGCGCCGCGGCCGGGCATGCGGGTCCTCCGCCTGGTGGACGGCGCGCAGCTGCGCTTCGCGGGCGGCGCATGGGCCGAGCCGGGCGCGATCGCGAATCCGGACGGCGGGATGATTATCGATTCCGAAGCGCGCGCCGCCATTGCGGCCTTAATTCTGGCGCTGTCCGCGCAGGGGCTGTTGATTTCCGGCTGAGATATTGGTGGTTTAGGGCGAGGAGTGCGACTTTTTGGCAACAGATTTGCGATTTGTTATCTTGCGTGGAACCAAAGCGGCGCGTAGGACGTCTGACGAGACGTAAATCTCAATTGAAAGGGGAATTTCTATGAGGAAGCTTGCCGTCGCCGTGGCGTTGGCCTCCACTGCCCTTGCGTCGCCCGCCATTGCGCGCGACAACTCCTGGTATGTGGGAGTGGGTGGTGGCGTGATGCTGGTCGAGGACATGGACCTCGATATCGGCACCGTCGACAACGCCGGCACTCTCGATCACAAGAAGGGTTACGACTTCGAAGGTACCGTCGGTTACGACTTCGGCGCGTTCCGCGCGGAAGTGGAAGTCGGCTATCGCGAAGCCGACATCAAGAGCGGTCGCTTCGTGGCGCCGGGGATTCCGCAGTCCGCGTCGGGCTCGGGCCCGCTGACCACCGGTGATTACGCCATGAACGGCGACACCAATGCGCTGAGCTTCATGGTCAACGGCATGTTCGACTTCGGCGATGACGATGGCCTGCAGGGCTTCGTCGGTGGTGGTGCCGGTGTCGCGCGCGTCAGCGTCGCTCCGGTCTTCGCCGGTCCGTTCCTCGACGATTCGGACACCGGCTTTGCGTGGCAGGCGATCGCGGGTATCCGCGCTCCGCTGACCCGCAACATCGATGCCGGCCTGAAGTATCGCTTCTTCAACGCCAGCGGGCTCGACCTGGTCGACCAGCTTGGCCGCGACGTTTCGACGCGCTTCCGGTCGCACTCGATCCTGGGCACGCTGACCTTCAACTTTGGTGGTGCGGAGCCGCCGCCGCCGGCCGAACCGCCGGCGCCGCCGCCGCCTCCCCCCCCGCCGCCTCCCCCGCCGCCCCCGCCGCCGCCGCCGGTGTGTGCGCCTGGGCCGTACATCGTGTACTTCGACTGGGATCAGTCGGCGATCACGCCGGAAGCGGCTTCGACGCTGGACAACGCGATCAGCGCCTACAACCAGGGCTGCAGCGGTCAGCAGGTCATGCTCGCCGGTCACGCCGACCGTTCGGGTTCGGCCAAGTACAACGTCGGCCTGTCGCAGCGTCGCGCCGATGCGGTGCGCAGCTACATGACCGCGCGTGGCGTTTCGGACACGTCGATCACGACGCAGGCGTTCGGCGAAACCCGCCCGGCGGTTGCGACCGCCGACGGCGTCCGCAACGACCAGAACCGTCGCGTGGAAATCACTTACGGTCCGGGTTCGGGCATGTAAGACCGGTTTCCATTCCCGACAGGGACTGGACGAAAAAGAGGGGCGGCACCGCAAGGTGTCGCCCTTTCTTTATGCGAGCGCGGCAGGACCGCCCGCCCGCGCTTTTTATTTGCATAGAATATAAAATGTTATATCATAACAAAGATCGGTAACCGCTCGCGAGCGGTGCGGGTGGGCCGGTCATGGCGGTGGTGCGCCGGGTACCGACGGTGATCGACCGCCCGACAGGGAGAGAGACGATGCGCCGACGCCGCAGCATTTTTCGCACCGACCCCAACGCCGACCCGATGATCAACACGACGCCGCTGATCGACGTGATGCTGGTGATGCTGGTGATGTTTATCATCACCATTCCGCCGCCCACACACAGCGTCGATGTCACGCTGCCGAAAGATGCGCCAATTCCCGCACCGGTTCGTGACGAGAATCATATCACGATCGACACGACCGATGTCATCCGCTGGAACGACGAAGCGGTCGACCTCGCCGAGCTGGGGCTGCTGGTCAAGGCCGCGGCGGACCGGCCCGAACCGGCGACCCTGATGTTCGAGCCCGAGGCGCGGGCGCGCTATCTGCGGGTCGACGAGGCGATCGGCGCAATCCGCCGCAACGGCGGCACCCGGATCGCCTTTCCGGGCATTCACCGATATGGCGGGCTGATCTGAATCGGTAACGTCTTCCCGTCGCTTTCGGGCGGCGGGGACCGGCTTCGTCAGCCGGCAGGGGCGGTGCCGGGCCGCAGATGCTGCATCATGTAGCTCGCATAGTCGGCCTTGCCGAGCGGCACGCCCATGTGGCGCATGATCGCGTAGGCCGCGACGATGTGGAAATAGAATTGTGGTAGCGCCCAGTCGCGGACATAGGCGGCGGCGCTGAGGTCGAAGACCATGCCGTTCGGCAGCGAGAATTCGACCGCGCGGGCGCCGTCGTCGCCGAGCGCGGCGGGATCGATCGAGGCGAGAAAGGCGAGCGTCCGCGCGACCTGATCCTGCATCGCGGCGAAGCTGTCGGCGTCATCCGCGAAGTCGGGCGCGCCGGCCGCGCCGAGCCGCGTCACCGCCTGGAGCGCCTGCCCGCAGGAAAAGCGGATCTGGGTGGGCAGCGGAAACATGTCGGGGGCGAGCCGGGCTGCGAGTAATTGCAACTCGCCGACATTGTTGTCCGCGCCCCAGGCGAGCGCCTTGTCGAGCTGGGCCGACAGCGCGCGGAGCGCATTTTCATAGGCGGGAACGGTCAGGCTGTGCAGCATCGAAGGCTCCTGTGATCAGGCGGCGGTGAGATTGCTCTGGAACTGGAGGTGCGCGAGGCGGGCGTAGAGGCCGCCCGCGGCAACGAGCGCATCGTGGCGCCCTTCCTCGACGATGCGGCCTTCGTCCATCACGACGATCCGGTCGGCGGCGCGCACGGTGGCAAGGCGATGCGCGATGACGATCGTGGTGCGATCGTGCATCAGCGCCTCTAGCGCGTCCTGGACGAGCTTTTCGGATTCGGCGTCGAGCGCCGAGGTCGCTTCGTCGAGCAGCAGCAGCGGGGCGCGGCGCAGCAGCGCGCGCGCGATCGCGATGCGCTGGCGCTGGCCGCCGGAGAGGCGCGCGCCGCCTTCGCCCATGAAGGTGTCGAGACCCTGCGGCAGCTTGCGCAGAAACTCCTCGGCGTTGGCGGCACGGGCGGCCTCCCACAATTCCTCGTCGCTGGCGGACCAGTTGCCGTAGCGGAGGTTGTCGCGTGCCGAGGCGGCGAAGATTACCGTCTCCTGCGGCACCATCGCGATGCGCGCGCGGATGTCGGCGGGGTCGGCCTCGGTCAGCGGGACGCCGTCGAGCCGGATCGTGCCGGCTTGGGGATCGTAGAAACGCTCGGCGAGCTGGAAGAGGGTCGACTTGCCGGCCCCCGACGGGCCGACGATCGCCACGGTCTCGCGCGGAGCGATCGCCAGCGAAAAGTCGTGGAGCGCGGGGGCGTCGGGCCGGGTCGGATAGCGAAACTCGACGTTCGAGAATTCGAGCGTGCCGACCGGCGGGGCGGGAAAGGCGCGCGGATGCGCGGGCGGCGCGATCTCGGGTTCGGCGTGGAGCAGTTCGGAGAGCCGCTCGGCGGCGCCGGCGGCGCGAAGCAGGTCGCCATAGACTTCGGTAAGCGCGCCGAACGCACCCGCCACCAGCCCGCCGGTGAGCACGAAGGCGGCGATCGTGCCGCCGGTGATCGTCCCCGCGGCGACGCCCGCGGCGCCGTACCAGAGCAGGGTCGTGATCGCGCCGAACAGCAGGCCGATGACGATCGCGGTCATCGCCGCGCGCAGGCGGATGCGGCGTTTCGCGGTAGCGAAATTGGCCTCGACCGCGGCGCCGAAGCGGTCGGCCTCGCGCGTTTCCTGGCCGAAGGCCTGGACGATCTTCATCGCCCCCAATTGCTCGGCGGTCGTCGCGCCGATGTCGGCGACGCGGTCCTGGCTCGATCGCGAGACATTCTGGAGGCGGCGGCCGAGCAGGACGATCGGCATGATGATGACCGGGATGCCGATCAAAATGCCGCCCGTGAGCCTGGGCGAAAGGGTGAAGAGATAGGCGATGCCGCCGATCCCCATCACGAGGTTGCGTAGCGCAACCGAGACGGTGGTGCCGACCACCTGCTCGATGATCGCGGTGTCCGACGTCATGCGCGAGGCGATTTCGGAGGGGCGGTTTTCCTCGAAGAAGCCCGGCGCGAGACGGAGCAGGTTGCGCTGGACCGCCTGGCGGATGTCGGCGACCGTCCGCTCGCCGAGCCAGCTGACGAAATAGAAGCGCAGCGCGGTCGCGAGCGCGAGGACCACGACGATGACGTAGAAAAGGCGGAAATGCGGCGCGACGTCGCCGCCGCCCGCGACGAAGCCGCTGTCGATCATCTCCTTGAACTGCCAGGGGATCGCCAGTGTCGCGAGCGCCGCGACACCGAGCGCGATGGCGGCGACGAGAAGCTGGAGCGGATAGCGGCTGGCATAGCGCCAGATCATCCGGAGGCTGCCGAGCTTGCGGGCGCGGGCTTCCTGCGGTGCGGCGGAAGGGGCGGGTCGGTCGGGTGAGGTCGCCATCGCGCATCGCCCTAGCAGCCACGCGAAGGCTGCTCAACGGCAGAGAATGGCGTGCCGCTTCAAGGCGCTTGAAGCGGCACGAAATGATGCGTTGCACAATGGCACTGATCGCCTAGGATGCGAAGGACGACAGGCGCCGCGAGAGCGCCCCCAGGACGCAAGGAAATTTCACCACATGCTGTATCACGCTTTCGACATGCAGAAGAGCTGGCTCGCGGGGGCGAGCGCGCTGGCGACCGCCGGCGCGCAGGCCATGCAGCACCCCGCGAATCCGCTCGGCTATTTCGGCGGCAGCCCGCTGTTCGCCTCGGCGCTCGAGGTGTTCGCCCACGCCGCCGCGCCGCGCGGCAAGCCGGGGTTCGACCTTTACGAGACGGTCGTCGACGGCGAGACGGTGCGGGTGAGCGAGGTGATCGAGGCGCGCAAACCCTTCGGCCAGCTCAAGCATTTCAAGCATAAGGGCGCAAAGGACGCGCCCAGGCTGCTGATCGTCGCGCCGATGTCGGGGCATTATGCGACGCTGCTGCGCGGCACGGTCGAACGGATGCTGCCCGGCCACGATGTGTGGATCACCGACTGGCGCGATGCGCGCAACGTGCCGCTCGAAGCCGGGAAGTTCGATCTAGATGATTATGTCGACTATCTGGTGTCGTGGCTCGAGCATATCGGTCCCGGCGCGCATATGCTCGCGGTATGCCAGCCGTCGGTGCCGAGCCTCGCCGCCGCGGCGGTGATGGCGGCCGCCGGAAATAACTGTCGGCCGAAGACGCTCACCATGATGGGCGGGCCGATCGACACGCGCAAGGCGCCGACCGCGGTCAACCAGCATGCGACGACGCGGCCCTACGCCTGGTTCCAGGAAAATGTCATCGCGACGGTGCCGGCTTGGTATCCGGGGGCGGGGCGCCGCGTCTATCCGGGCTTCCTGCAGCTTGCGGGCTTCATGTCGATGAACCTCGGCAACCACATGATGAGCCATTGGGAGATGTTCAAGCATCTGGTCGACGGCGATGGCGAGAGCGCCGACAAGACCAAGGAATTCTATGACGAATATCGGTCGGTCTGCGACATGACCGCCGAATTCTACCTGCAGACCGTCGATGTCGTATTCCAGCGCCACCTGCTGCCCAAGGGCGAGATGCTGCACCGCGGCCAGCCGGTCGATATCGGCGCGATCGAGGATATCGCGATCCTCGCGATCGAGGGCGAGCGGGACGATATTTCGGGGATCGGCCAGACCAAGGCGGCTTTGACTCTCGCCAAGGCGCTTCCGGCGGCGAAGAAGAAATATCTGATGGCGAAGGGTGTCGGTCACTATGGCATCTTCAACGGCCGCAAATGGCGCGACGAGATCGCGCTGGTGGTCGAGGGATGGATTCGCGCGAACGGGTGAGAAGGCGGGTTTCGGCCGGTAGCGGCCGGTGGTCGATCGTCACCCCGGACTTGATCCGGGGTCCCGCTGGATGTCCAAGCCAGTCGATGCCTCAAAAAGCGGGATCCCGGATCAAGTCCGGGATGACGAATGTCGGGAATCGACCGTAGCGGCCATTTCACCATCGTCACCCTGAACTTGTTTCAGGGTCCATGGCCTGCCGTCTACTTCGACGCGGCATCGAACGAGAGGTCTGGCCATGGATGCTGAAACAAGTTCAGCATGACGTGATTTTGAACGGCACCTCCCCACCCCAAAGCGGTCTTCGCACCGCCCGCCCTCAGCGACGTTCAATGCCAGGGGGACGTCCGCACGCTCCAATAGACGATGGTGAGCAGCGCCGCCCAGATCAGCAGGATCGCGATCATGCCGGCGCGGCTCGACGGGCGTTCGCTCGCGGTTTCGGCGGCGGCGTGGAGTTCGGCCCAGAGCGGCGCGGGGATCAGCCGGCGCACCGCCCACAGGCCGGCGGGGACGAGGATCAGGTCGTCGAGCCAGCCGAGCACCGGAATGAAGTCGGGGACCAGGTCGATCGGCGACAGCGCATAGGCGGCGACCGCGACCGCGAGCAGGCGTGCCAGCATCGGCGTGCGCGGGTCGCGCGCGGCGAGCCAGGCGGCGTGCGCTTCGACGGCGAGGCGATGGCCGAATTCGGCGATGCGTTCGGAAAGGGATTTGCCGGGCATGGCGTGCAGCATTACTGTTCTTCGATGGCCATCCAACTGAAAAGCGCGCGCGTCGAGCGCTGGCCGGTCGCGGGCGAGTTCGTGATCGCGCGCGGCGCCAAGGATCATGTCGACGTCGTCGTCGCCGAGATCGAGAGCGACGGCGCCGTCGGCCGCGGCGAGGGAACGCCGATCTATTATCATGGCGAGGATGCCGCGGGGTGCCGCGACGCGATCCTGCGCGTGGTGCCGCATCTCGCCGGGATGAGCGCCGCCGAGGCGCGCGCCGCGGTGCAGGAATTGCTCGATGCCGGCGCGGCGCGCAACGCGCTCGACTGCGCGCTGTGGGATCTCGAGGCGCGGCAGCGCGGGGTGCCGCTGTGGCGGCTCGCGGGATGCGACGGGCCGCCGACCCCGCGCGTCACCGCCTTCACCATCTCGCTCGCGGCGCCCGACCGGATGGCGGAGCAAGCCGCAGCCGCCGTCGCCGACGGCTGGCGGCTCCTCAAGCTCAAGCTGACCGGCGAAGGCGACCGCGCCCGCGTCGCGGCGGTGCGCGACGGTGCCCCCGACGCGCGGCTGATCGTCGACGCCAATGAAAGCTGGGGCCAGCTTGACCTGCTCGGCGAGGCCGAGGCGCTCGCCGAACTCGGGGTCGAGATGATCGAGCAGCCGGTCCCGGTCGGCGCCGACGCGCTGCTCGACGGGGTCTATGCGCCGCTGCCCTTCGTCGCCGACGAAAGCTGCCAGACCGCGGCCGACATCGCGCGCATCGGCACCTTCTACGACGGGGTGAACATCAAGCTCGACAAGGCCGGCGGGCTGACCGAGGCGCTGCGCCTCGCCGACGCCGCCGACGCGGCCGGGCTCGGCATCATGGTGGGCTGCATGCTGTCGACGAGCCTCGGCATCGCGCCCGCCTTCGTCCTCGCGCAGCGCGCCCAATGGGTCGACCTCGACGGCCCCGCGCTGCTGGCGCGCGACCGCGAGGACGGGTTCCGGTTCGAGGACGGGCGGATCAGCGGGCCGGTTACCTGATGATGCGTTCGTTCTCCGGAACATCCGCAGCGACAGCCGCGACACAAATGGCAAGCAGCATCACCGTCGCCGAAACATTCCAATAATAAGGGCCGATCGGAATGACGATCGCCAGAAGCGTCGGGACCAACCAGCCTCGTGAGATGCCCGCTGATCGGAATCGGCGCGCGGTCAGGATGAGCAGGCCGATGAAATACGCAAGGCAGACGACGAACAAAGTCAAACCCGAAGCCGTGGAGGGGAAATGGATTGTTCCCCGACTGCCGTGCTGCCAAATGGCGGCAAGCAGCAGGATTTCGGCAGGAACAATCACCGCGAGCCAACGGTAATATTCAGCGCGGCTCGTATAGCCATGCCACGCGAAATGTCGGGCGAACCAAGCGCTCATGCCGTCTTATCGTTAGAGCAGAA
The DNA here is from genome assembly GCF_053514865.1 of Sphingopyxis sp. NJF-3. NCBI lineage: Bacteria > Pseudomonadati > Pseudomonadota > Alphaproteobacteria > Sphingomonadales > Sphingopyxidaceae > Sphingopyxis > Sphingopyxis sp. NJF-3. Next base: position 2,885,000 of record NZ_CM130726.1, on the reverse strand, counting down.
GGGGATGTCCAGCCGCCGGCATCGCGCCTTCAAATTTGGCGCTCAGGCATAGCTCACCACCTCATATTCGATGCCGTCGGGGTCGAGGAAATAGAAGCGGCGGCCGGGGTCGTAGTCGGCGTGGTTGAAGGGAACGAGGCCGACCGCCTTCACCCGCGCTTCGATCGCGTCGAGATCGTCGACCTGCACCCCGACATGGTTGAGCGGTTCGCCCTTGGGCCAGCGCGCTTCGGCATGCTCGCCGCCGGGGCCGGTGTAGAGTGCCAGATAGGCGCGGTCGCTGCCGACATGGATGGTGGTGCCGCCATCGCGCGCGGGGCCGCGCCAGCGCTCGTGCCAGCCGAAGATCGCCGACAGCAGCCGCGCGGTGCGCTCGGGATGGCTGACGGTGACGTTCACATGCTCGATGAAGGGGTGCGCCACGATAATTCTCCTGATTCGGGTTGACGCGCGGCTTTTGCAATCTCAAGTCAGGTTTAGATCAAGTGGCAAATGAGGGCCTGCGCATGCACCGCACCGACCTGATCGCGATCGGCGAGCTCGCGGCGCGCACCGGGGTCGCGGTGTCGGCGATCCGCTTCTACGAGGCGAAGGGGCTCATCGAGGCGCTGCGCTCGGGTGGCGGACAGCGGCGCTTCCTGCGCGCCGACATCCGCCGCGTCTCCTTCATCCTGATCGCGCAGCAACTGGGGCTGAGCCTCGAGGAGATCGCCGCCGAACTGGCGCAGCTGCCGGCGCAGCGCACCCCCAATGCCGCCGACTGGACGCGGATCAGCACCGATCTGCGCGCGCGGATCGACGCGCGGATCGCGGCGCTGGAGCGCACGCGCGAGCTGCTCGACCAGTGCATCGGCTGCGGCTGCCTGTCGTTGAAGAAATGCGGGCTCTACAACCGCGGCGACAAGGCGGCGCAGCGCGGCGCCGGACCGCGCTACCTGCTCGGCGACCGCGCGGGGGAGATTGCGGAAGTCGGTTAGGTGGCGCGCTATCCGACGCGAACGCTGGCGCCGCCGTCGACCGGCAGCAGGGCGCCGGTGACGAAGCGCGCCTCGTCGGAGGCGAGGAACAGCGCCGCGTTGGCGGTGTCCCACGCGTCGCCCATGCCGCCCTTCAGCGGTACCATCGCCGCGCGCGCGGCGCGCTGTTCGTCGAGGCTGCGGCCGTCGCGCGCCGCGGTGCCGTGGATCGCCATCGGCGTGTCCATCAGTCCGGGGAGGATGGCGTTGCAGCGCACGCCTTTCGATGCGGAGCCTTGCGCGGTCGCGGTGGTCAGCCGGTTGAGCGCGGCCTTCGAAATCTCATAGGCGATCATGTTCGCGCCGGCGATCGCGGCGAGCGACGAGATGTTGATGATGACTCCCGCCTCCGCCGCGCGCATCGGCGCGAGAACGGCGCGGGTCAGGCGGCGCGCGCCGGTGAAGTTGATCTCGAAGACGCGCTCGAACGCTTCGTCGCTGGCGCGGTGCGCGGGACCGTCGCCGGGCGATCCGACACCGACATTGTTGACGAGAATGTCGATGCGGCCCCAGCGGTCGAGCGCTGCCGCGACGATCGCCTCGATGCCGGCGATCCGGGTGATGTCGGCGGCGTGAGCGAAGCCCTGGCCGCCCGCCTCGCCGATCATCGCGGCGGTTTCCTCGGCGCGTTCGGCGACCCGGTCGACGCACAGCACCTCGGCGCCTTCGCGCGCGAAGGTCAGCGCGATGGCGCGGCCGTTGCCGATCGTGTCGCCGGGTTGCTGCCCGGCGCCGACGACGATCGCCGCCTTGCCCGCGAGCCGGCCCGCCATCCGGATCAGACCGCGCCCAGCCGCTCGATTTCGGGCGCGCCGGCGAGGCAGGGGCCGAGCTTCGCGCCGAGGGTGCGAAAATGGTCCGAGGCGCGGTGCGCTTCGACCGCCGCGGCATCGTCATAGCATTCCAGGACTTTGTAGACCCCGGCCTCTTCGGTGCGGAACAGGCGGTAAAAGCTGTTGCCGGGTTCGTTCGTGCGCACCGCTGGCGCGAGTTCGGCAAACACGCCCTCGAACTCGGCTTCCTTTCCGGGCTGCACGCGCAGCGTCGCGATCACGCCGATGGCGCTCATGTCTCTCTCCCTCTTTTCAGGCGCGAAGGTCGGGATCGACCTCCCATCCCTCTTCGACCTGGATGCCGAAGCTGTTCAAAATCATCGAAACCTGGGTGTATTGGCCGATGGTGAAGACGAGGTCCATGCGCCCCTTGTCGCCGAGCGGCGCGAGCGCGGCCCAGGTTGTATCGCGCACGAAATGGTTTCGGGTCAGCTCGTCGGCGGCGCGCAGCATCGCGCGGTCGAGGTCGCCCCAGCCCTCGGCATCGGGGCCGGCCTTGATGCGCTCGACCTCGGCTTCGGACAGGCCGCAGTCGAGGCCGATCCGCTTGTGCTGCGTCCACTCATAGCCCGAGCGGCAGTTGTAGCCGGTGCGCAGGATGACGAGCTCGCGATCCCGCGCCGACAGCGCATTGCGCTTCGAGAGGATATAGCTGCCCCAGCCGAGGAAGGCGGTCAGCGCCCGCGGCGCATGGGCAAGGGTGCGGAAGATGTTGAGCACCCGCCCGCCCCCGACCTTGCCGCCAACCACTCCGGTATTGGGGGCAAGGAAGGGCTCGAGCGCGGCACGCTGCTCGGCGTCGAGCCGGTCGAGATCGACCGGTTCGACGCGCGGGGCGGCCAATCTCACTGAACGGGCCGCAAATCAGAAGACCTCGAACAGGCCCGCGGCGCCCTGGCCGCCGCCGATGCACATGGTGACGACGACATATTTGGCGCCGCGGCGCTTGCCCTCGATCAGCGCGTGGCCGGTGCAGCGCGCGCCGGTCATGCCGAAGGGGTGGCCGATCGAGATCGAGCCGCCGTTGACGTTGAGCAGTTCGCCCGGAATGCCGAGCTTGTCGCGGCAATAGAGCACCTGCACCGCGAACGCCTCGTTGAGTTCCCACAGGCCGATATCGTCCATCTTGAGCTCGAAGCGTTCGAGCAGCTTGGGGATGGCGAAGACCGGGCCGATGCCCATTTCGTCGGGTTCGGTGCCCGCGACCGCCATGCCGACATAGCGGCCGAGCGGGGTCAGGCCGCGTTTCTCGGCAACCTTGGCTTCCATCACGACGCACGCCGACGACCCGTCCGAAAGCTGGCTCGCATTGCCCGCGGTGATCGTATGGCCCTCGCCCATCACCGGCTTCAGGCTCGCGAGCCCTTCCAGCGTCGTGTCGGGGCGGTTGCATTCGTCCTTGTCGGCGACGACCTCCTTGTAGGAGACTTCCTTGGTTTCCTTGTCGACGATCGCCATCGTCGCCTTGCAGGGGACGATCTCGTCGGCGAACTTGCCCGCGGCCTGCGCGGCGGCGGTGCGCTGCTGCGACTGGAGCGAATATTCGTCCTGCGCTTCGCGGCTGATGCCGTAGCGCTTGGCGACCACCTCTGCCGTGCCGATCATCGGCATGTAGATGTCCTTGTGCATCGCCAGCAGTTCCTGGTCGGCCTCGAAGAAGACCTTGCCGCTGCCGCTGACTTTCGAGATGCTTTCGACGCCGCCCGCGACGACGATGTCCTGGCGGTCGACGATGATCTGCTTCGCGGCGGTCGCGATCGTCATCAGCCCCGACGAGCATTGGCGGTCGATCGACATGCCGGGGACGGTGACGGGCAGGCCGGCGCGCAGGCCGATCAGCCGCGCGACGTTCGAGGTCTGCGACCCCTGCTGCATCGCGGCACCGAACAGGACGTCGTCGATCTCGCCGCCTTCGAGCCCGGCGCGCTCGACCGCGGCCTTGACCGAAAAGGCGCCGAGCGTCGGCGAGGGGGTGTTGTTGAACGAGCCGCGCGCCGCCTTGGTCAGCGGGGTGCGGGCGGTGGAAACGATGACGGCGTCACGCATGTCGATAGTCCTTCTGCTTGGGTCCGGTGGTCTTTTCGGGGGAGGTCGGCCGGTCGAAAATCATCAGACGAAGAATTGCGTGATCCACTCGGCGATCAGCGCGGGCTTTTCCTCGCCCTCGATCTCGACGGTGATCTCGTTGGTCTGCTGCCACTGGCCGGGGCGCTTCTCGTCGAGTTCGAGCAGCTTCACATGGCTGCGCACGCGCTTGCCCGAGCGGACGGGGGCGAGGAAGCGCACCTTGTTGCCGCCATAGTTGACGCCCATCTTGATGCCTTCGATCTTCGGCCCGTCGGTGCGTGCGCCGAGCATCGGGATCAGCGACAGCGTCAGGAAGCCGTGGGCGATGGTGCCGCCGAACGGCGTCAGCTTCGCCTTCTCCGCGTCGACGTGGATGAATTGATGGTCGCCCGTCGCATCGGCGAACTTGTCGATCATGTCCTGATCGACGAGCACCCATTCGGAGGTGCCGAGATGCTCACCGACCCTGGTCTGCAATTCCTGCGGCGTGATCGTGGCCATTCATCATCCCCTCAAAGACTGGTTCGGGGGCGTTCTAGGCCTGTCTTGCCGCGTTGCACAAGACCCCGGGGCTTTGCGCTACGGCGCCGTAGCGTCAGCCCGGCTTCGCGGTCCTGGCGGGCGCCGTCTTGGGCTTCGGGGACTCGGCGTAGGGCATGATCATCGTGCCGTCGGGCGCCGCGGTGAAGGTCGTTTGCGTCGGATAGGCGAAGTCATAGCCCGCCTCGCCGAGCGCCTCGACGATGCGGATCGCGATGTCGGTTCGCGCCGCGGTGACCTGATCGAAATCCTCGCTGAACACATCGAACAGAAGCTCGAAATCGAGGCTCGAGGCGCTGAACGTCACGAGGCTCGACCGGATGAATTGATGCCCCGCCGCCTTGACCTGTTCCTCGAGCAGTCCGGGCAGCGCGCGGAGCATTTCGGGGCTCGTCTGATAGACGATGTTGAGGAGGAAGGTCACGCGCCGCCGGTGGAGATGCGCGTAGTTGGTGATTTCCTTCGACAGCAGATTGGTGTTGGAGATCACGAGCAGTTCGCCGTTGATCGAACGGATGTGCGTGCTCTTGAGCCCGATGCGTTCGACCGTGCCCGACGAATTGTCGTATTTGATCGCCTGCCCGACCCGGAACGGCCGGTCGAAGATGATCGACAGCGAAGCGAAGAGGTCGGAGAAGATGCCCTGCGCGGCGAGGCCGATCGCGATGCCGCCGATGCCGAGCCCGGCGACGAGGCCGGTGACGTTGACCCCCATATTGTCGAGGATCACGATTCCCGCGATCGCGAACAGCGCGACGCTGATCAGCAGGCGGATGATTCCCATCGCGTTGGTCAGCGTCTCGTTATGCCCTTCGGCGGCGCGGCGCTGAATGAGGCCGATGACGATCTCGCGCGCCCAGATCGCGGCCTGGAGGACGACCGCGATGGTGAAGACGAACTGGATCGTGGCGAGGATGATCGCGGGCGGATTGGCGTAGCCCGCGACGAGCCGGATCGCGATGATCGCAAGCACCGTCGATTTGGTCTTGTGGATCACCCGCCCGACGATGTCGGTCAGCGTGAACTGCCCCGGCGCCGATTGCGCCCGCTTCAGCGCGAAGGTGCGCAGCAGCGACAGCAGGAAATAGATGATCAGGCCGGCGCCGACCGCGATGCCGATCTGCAGCCAGTGATGGTTCACCCAGGCAATGCTGCTGTCCCACCAATAGCGCAGGTCCTCGAGCGGGTTCGTCCGCGCGGCGGGGGGCGTGGCGGTCTTGGCGGCGGCGAGAAGGGAGAAGGTCACGTCGATCCTCGTGGGTCTTTTTCTGAAGGGTCAGGCGGAACGGAGCAGGGCGGCGGCGGCCGGTGCCTGCTCCAGATAGGCCAAAAAGCCGCGCTCGTAACGCGAAACATATCTGGTCGCGCGTGGCAGCGGACCGGCGGCGGCGTCTGGGCAGACGGGGTTGTCGCAGACAGAGAAGAAGGGCGCGGGCATGGGAGGATAGCGCGTCGGAAGGGATGATGGTTCCGGTCCTTGAGGTCCCTTTCAGGGGAAAGCGCGATCGGTCATTCCGCGCTCGCCACCCGATGCCGCGCGGGAACCTGCGCCGGGCGCGCGGTCAATGGCCGCCACCCCGCCTGCTGCTCGCGCCGCCGGCAATAGGTCCACAGCCCCATTTCGAGCGCCAGCATCATGTAGATGAAGGGCTGGAAAGCGATCCCGACGAACAGCGATCCGACCATATAGACGACATGGCCGTGCTGGAGCGCGGTCGCGAGCGGCGCGATCCATTGCTCCTCGGCGCGGCGCGTCCTGAGATAGCGCCGCCTGAGGCGCTCCATCTGGAAAAGGCCGCTGATATGCAGGATCAGCCAGAGCGCAAGGCCCGGATAACCCTGTTCGCCGAGCATCTCGAAATAGCTCGAGTGATAGGCGCGGGCATGATCCTCATAAACGACCGGCTCGTCGGACTGCGGCGCGTCGGGGTCATAGGCGCCCGCCGCCATCTTCACCCGGACATGGTTCTGAAGATAGGCGTTGAACCCGCCGCCGAACGGATGATCCTTCGCATAGTCCCAGGTCCATTTCCACACCGCGACGCGGGTCGAGGCGGACTCGTCGGATTGATAGCCCTCGATCGTCTCCATGCGCTGGGTGAAGCTCTGCGGCAGAAAGGGCACTGCGGCCGCCGCGAGCAGGCCGGCGCCGACCATGTAGAGGATCCGATGCTTGACCGCGCGCAGCGACAGCACCGCGAGCACGACGAGGCAGACGAGCCCGGTGCGCGCCTGCGTCCCCACGGGCAGCAGCATGCAGGCGAAGCAGAGCGCGAAGCAGAAGAGCGACACGCGCCAGTCGGGCGGAAAGATGGTGCCGTGGCGGCGGTACCAGAGGATCAGCGGAATGATCGAAATGCCGACGGTCGACATGATCGACCCTTCGTAGAGGCCGAAATTCTCGTTGAGCAGCAGTTGCAGCGAGCCGTAACCGCCGCCGCCCGCGGCGGTCTTGATCCCGCCCGCGATCGCGATCGATGCGGCCGACAGCAGCATGATCAGCGTCAGCGCCTCGATGCGCAGCTTGGTGCGCAGGGTCAGCGGCAGGAAGATCGCCCAGACCAGCGCCTTCCACACCCAGCTCCACTTGTCCTGCGCCTCGACCGGGAAATCGGCCTGGATCGTGGTGATCCCGCAATAGAGGAGTAGCAGGATGAGCAGGATTTGCCGGCCCGACCACCGCGTGTCGCGCTTGTCGTCGACCGCGAGCCAGCCGGCGATCGCGAGCCCGAAGACGATGAGCGAGATCGGGATCGAGTTGATCAGGAAATAGCTCAAACGCTGCGGCGCGACGATGTCGATGTAGCAGAAGCAGAGGATGAACAGGAACGGCTTCCGAAAACCGATCCCGATGAAGGCGAACAGAAAGGCGACGAAGGCGAGGTCACGCATCGCCCGCTGCCTCCTTCTCGGCCTGCTCGGCGTCGCGGCGCTGTTGCCACGCCATGCGCGGGCTGACCTCGCGGTCGAGGTCGCCGCGATAGAGCAGCCGCCACAGCGCGATTCCCATCAGCACATGGGTCAGGGCAATGGAAAAATTGTCGACCATCTACGCGGCAAGGCCCAGCTTCGCTTCGACCCCCGCGGGGCCCCGGTGCTGCGGCTCTACCCGATCGGGGTTGACGCGGCGTTAAGGCTTGTCTGGCAGAGCGCCGCATAATGACCCGCATCTTGCATATTCTGGATCACAGCCTGCCAGCGCACAGCGGCTATACCTTCCGCACCCGCGCGCTGATGAAGGCGCAGGTCGCGAAAGGCTGGGAGGTGGCTGGGGTCACCGGCGTGCGCCATCCCGAAGCGGGCCCCGATGGCGAGACCGTCGACGGGCTCACCTTCTACCGTACTCCGCCCATCGCGCCCGCGCGCGCGCCGATTCGCGAATGGCGCGAGATCGGCGCGCTCGCCGCGCGGGTCGAGGCGCTGGTCCGCGACTGGCGGCCCGACCTGCTTCACGCCCATTCGCCCGTCCTCGACGGACTCGCGGCGCTGCGCGTCGGCAAGCGGCTCGGCATTCCGGTGGTCTATGAGATTCGCGCTTTCTGGGAGGATGCCGCGGTCGGCAACGGCACCGGCCGCGAGGGCAGTCTGCGCTACCGGCTGACCCGCCACCTCGAAACCCGCGCGGTCAAGCGCGCCGACGCGGTCGCCGTCATCTGCGAAGGGCTGCGTGGCGATCTGATCGGGCGCGGCGTCGATGCGGGCAAGATCATCGTCTCGCCCAACGGCGTCGACCTCGACCTGTTCGGCGACCCGCCGCCGCGCGACGCGGCGCTTGCGGAACGGCTCGGCCTCGAAGCGGGCGACGCGGTGATCGGCTTCATCGGCAGCTTCTATGATTATGAAGGCATCGACGATCTGATCGCGGCGATGCCCGCGCTCGCCGCGGCGCAGCCGCAGGTGCGCCTGCTGCTCGTCGGGGGTGGGCCGATGGAGGCGGCGCTCATGGCGCAGGCGGCCGCCTCGCCCGTCGCGGATCGCATCCATTTCGTCGGCCGCGTCCCGCACACCGAGGTCGAGCTTTATTATTCGCTGATCGACATCCTCGCCTATCCGCGCAAGAAGATGCGGCTCACCGATCTCGTCACCCCGCTGAAGCCGCTCGAGGCGATGGCGCAGGGCAAGCTCGTCGCCGCGTCGGACGTCGGCGGACACCGCGAGCTGATCGAGGACGGGGTCACCGGAACGCTCTTCGCCCCCGACGACCCCGCCGCGATCGCGGCGGCGCTGACCGCCCTGCTCGGCGCGCGCGGCCATTGGGATGAACGGCGGCACACCGCGCGTCTTTTCGTCGAAACCCATCGTAACTGGTCGTCAAACATTTTACGTTACGAACCGGTTTACCAGCGGCTGCTGCGCGATGCCGCGCCATCGGCAGCCTAGGATTCGGAAGCGATATGGACGACAGCAGCGAAAAATCGTGGCAGGACGGGGCCTATGCGCTCGTGCGGGCGCTGCGTCCCGCCGTGCCGGCCGTGATCGGCGCCGCCGCGCTGACTTTCCTGTTCGCGGCGGTCATGCCGCTCGCCTGGGTCGCCGGGATCAGCTGGAATCTCTATCTCGACCGCCTGTCGGAGCTGTTCGTGCCGCCGGTCGGCAACGGCGGACGCCTCGCGCTCGCGCTCGTCATGGCGGCGGTCGCCGCGGTCATTGCCGGGCTGGTCGCGCTCGCGCTCGCGAAGCCCCATGCGCTGCGCCGCCGGAAAGGCGCCGCCGACGCCGAAGATGCGCCGCGCCGCCGCCGCGCCGATGTCCATCCTGACGATCCGCCGCGCCCGCCGCTCCGGGCGGGCCGCGACCTGCCACCGCAGGGGCTGGGTCCGGTGGTTGTGCCGCCGCCCGTCGAGCCTCCGGTTTATGCCGATGCGCTGGACGAAACCGACGAGGCGTTCGAATTCACCCCCGCCGACACGGTCGAGCCCGAAGGGGAAGAGCTCATGCTCGCCGACCTTGCGCCCGCCGAGCCGGCGCCGGGCGAGGAGCCCTGGCTCCAGTCCGCCGAAATCGCGGCGCCCGTTACGACGATGCCCGACCCCGCCGACCAGTCGCTCGGTGCGATGGTCGCTCGCTTCGAGGCCGGCCTCGCGCGCCGCCGTGAAGCGCGGCTCGCGCCCCAGACGGCGAGCGCTCCGGCGAACGAAGACGAGGCGGAGACCATCGACTTCGCGCTCGAGGCCGCGCTCGGCACGCTCCAGCGCCTCAACCGCCAGGCGGTCGGCTAACCCTGCAGGCGCGCGCGGCAAGAGGCTCAGTCCTCGACCGTCAATATCTCGATCCGCAATTCGCTGGCTTCGCCTGCGACCTCCACGGCCGCATCGGCGACGATATGGCCGGGCAGGTGCCATTCGACGCTTTCCAGCCGCGCCTGCAACGCCGCGCGCAATGGCTCCGCCTCGCCGACCGCGAAGGCGCAGGGAAAGAGGTGGCGCGCGCCGACGAAATTGGCGCTCGCCCAGGGGCGCAGCGTCGAGGGACCGAGCGACAGGCCGTGCGGCAGCTCGCGCGCGAGCAGGCGGCGCAGCCGACGATGCGGACAGCCGGGGCGCGACGGAACGGCGGGCGACCAGATCTTCATTGCACGGCCCCTGCCTCGGCCTTGCGGACCAGGCTGACGCGGCGATCGCCGCTCGGTCCCACCCGGCCCGCGCGTCGGTCGGCTCGCCATTTGTTCATGAAATGTTCCGCACGTCCCGCGATCCGGCTTCCGGGAACGCGACCTCCGCGCAAGTCGCTGACGAACCGCGGGTCGCTCACCGCATGGCGGCCGAAGACGCTGGGAGGCATCCCGGTTTCCTTCAGGAAGGCGTTGATCCGTTGCAGCAGGCTACGCTCCATTGTTTTCTCCCATGGCTCGCGTGATGGGCGACTCGCCCAATAGGATATTTCCTATCTGAGCCACGATTTCCTACTTGTCTAGGAAAAATCCTATCGCTATAAGCGAAATAGGAAGGACCGATCCCGTGTCAGATTTCGTCGACGATCCGCGCGCCGCGCTCGACCGCCTGTTGCAGGAAAAGGGCATCGACTATGCCCAGCTGTCGGCGCGCATCGGGCGCAACCCCGCCTATATCCAGCAATATATCAAGCGCGGTTCGCCCCGCCGGCTCGCCGAGGAGGATCGCGCGCGCATCGCCGCCTATCTCGGCGTGCCGGAGGCGATGCTCGGCGGGCCCACGCCGCGCGTCGCGGCGGCAAGCCGGGCGCGCGGACCCGGGATGGTGCTGGTTCCGAAACTCGCGATCGGCGCCTCGGCGGGCGCGGGGGCGAGCATCGACGGCGAACCGGTCGAGGGCGAACTGGCGTTCGACCCCCGCTGGCTGCGCGGCCTCGGCGCCGACCCGCGCGCGCTCAGCATCATCCGCGTCGCGGGCGATTCGATGGCGCCGACCCTGAACGACGGCGACGACATATTGGTCGACGGCAGCGACGCCGCCGGGCGGCTGCGCGACGGCATCTACGTGCTGCGCATGGACGACGGGCTGATGGTGAAGCGCGTCGCGCGCGCGCCGGGGCAGGGGCGGCTGTCGGTGATCAGCGACAACCCGCAATATCCCAGCTGGAACGACCTGCCGATGACCGCGGTGCGCCTCGTCGGCCGCGTCGTGTGGACGGGCCGGCGGGTGCGCTGAGGCCCGCGCGGGAGCCGGCCGAAACCTTCAGTTCGCCGCGAACAGCTTCGTTCCCGCGACCCCGACGACGATCAGCGCCATGAAGCCGACCTGCATCGCGCTCACCTTCTCGCCGAAGATGACGATCCCGCCGATGATCACCCCGACCGCGCCGAGTCCGGTCCAGATCGCATAGGCGGTGCCCGCCGAAATCTCGCGCATCGCGAAGGCGAGCAGCGCCATGTTGACGAAGCTCAACGTCACCGGCACCGCCGATGCCTGCCACGTCCCGAGCGTCGCGGCCCATTTGAGGCTGAGCGCCCAGCAGATTTCGGTGAAAACGGCGATGGCGAGGATGATCCATCCCACGAGCATATCCTTTCGGTCGGCGGGCTCGTCGGAAAGGTGCAGGGCCGGAAACCCGGAAAGAGGCGCTGCACGGGGCGACCTTCAAGTCGCGCGCGAGCCCCCTAGAGGCGACCAGGCGAATTGGCAAGCGCAGGAACCGGACTTGCGAGCCGTCCGCGACCTTTCTCGATGCGGCGGCTCACGAACGGCCTCATTCCACGGCAGCCGCGTCCCGCCGGGCGGTCTCGGTCGTGGCGTAGAGGAAATTGGCCCAGTTGATCCTGCCGTTGAAGGGCGAGACCGTGACCGTCAGGATCGCTTCCGGTCGGTCGACCGTGAATTTGCAGAAACCGATATATTCGCTGGGCGTGCATTCATAGGCGACGGGCGTGCCGACGATCGGCTTCAGGATGGCGAGCTGCTTTCGCAGCGCCGCGATCCCGACACCCTTCTCCTCGACGATGTTGACCTGGTGCACGACATCGCGTCGGTTCGTTTCGACGCCTTTCAATTCGGCGAGCGGAACGGGAGGTTCCGTCGCCGCGCCCGCCACGACATAGTCGGCGAACAGCTTCACCAGCGCATCGCGTTCGGCCATCGCGGCTTGCCGCTTCGCCGTTGCCGCCTGCTGCTCGGCCTCGGTCAGCTTGCGGGCGATGGGCGCGGGCGGCGCGGGAGGGACCATGACCGGTGGCGGATGGGCTTCGCGTTCCGCGCGCCGGCCCGCTGTCTCGAACCGGATGACGGTGACATAGGGGAACTGAAACTCGGCATCGAAGACCGCATGATAGGCCTGCCCGTCGCGGCAGGACAGCTCGACGGCATACATTCCGAGGTGCGACCGCCATTTGACCGGCGCACTGCCCTTGCACCCGGCGACGCGCGCGGCGAATTCCCGCGGCGTCTGCACCAGCGCGGAGTCATCGCCGATGTTGCTCACGCTTGCGATCTTCTGCGCTGCCATCTCGGCCTTGCCCGACTCGATCGCGTCGATCAATTTGACCACGGCCGCAAGCTGCCGGGGTTCGTCGACCTTGTCGGCGGCGAACGTCGGGGTATGCGCCAGGGCCATCGCTGCGATCAGGGCGGCGCTTCGTAACGGCGATCTGGCGTGCGGACCGCTGGGGAACCAGCCGGCCGCACTGCTCATTCCGCCAGCCACCCCGCCACCTCGCCCGCGACCTTGTTCGCCGCGGCGGTCAGCGCCTCGCCGACCGGCTTCGCCTCGACCTTGCCGGCGATCGGCTCGCGCGCCTCGAAGCGGCGCTGGGTGACGCTCTTGCCGCCGCTGTTCACCAGCATCGCCTGATAGACGACGACCGCCTCGTTCGTCGCCTCGTCGACGCCGAATTCCATGAGCTGCCCCGCGAGCTGTTCGCCCGGCGCGGTCAGATATTGCCCCTCGTCGAGCACGACGCGGCTCGAGCGCGCGGCGACGGTTTCGGACAGCAGGCGCTGGAACAGGCGCTGCGGCGCCTCGACCCATTGCGCGTCCTTCACATAGGCGATGCTGGCGTCGTCCTGCTGCACCGGGATGCGCTGGGTGCGCAGCTTCTGCGGCGCGGTGGGGATCAGGATGGTCAGCGCCTGCGCCTCGTTCGCGGTGCGCGCTTCGCCGGCCGCGGGAGCGGCGTCGGCGGTGAGGGTCAGCAGGAAGGGCGGCGGCTTGGCGCCGAAGCTGACGCAGGCGGACAGCGTCGCCGCGCCGAGGGCGGCGAGCATCGGGATGCGGAGGCTGCGGAGCATGGTCGGATACCTCATGGCTTGTAGTCGGGAAGCTTGCTGCCGCCGATCACCGCGCCGGCGCCCTGCTGGTCGAGCTTGTCGGTCAGGCTCGACAGCGAGGAGGAGGTGCGGCGAAGGTCGCGGATCAGCGCATTGGCTTCGGGGATCGTCGTTTCGCTGAAGGTCTTGAGGCCGGGGCGCGCGTCGGCGATCGCGCTTTCGAGCGTCTTCATCGATTCATTGGCGGAGGCGAGCGTGTTGCGCAGATTCTGCATCGCCGGGTCGACGTTGCGGTCGATCGTGCCCTGCGCAGAGGCGGCGAGATTGCCGATCTGCTCGGCGGCGTTGCCCGTCTGCTGGATCGCGATGCGCGTGTCGGCGAGCGCCTTTTCGATGGCCGGGCCGTTGCGCGCGAGGATCGCGGTCGATTGCTCGACATTCTTGAGGATCGCCGCGAAGCTCGCCTGATTCTTGTCGTCGGCGAGTTCGGCGAGGCGCTCGGTCAGCGTCGACAGGCGCTGGAGGAGCTGCGGCGCGGTGTTGAGAATCTCGCCGAGACCGCCGACGCGGTTCGGGATGACCGGCTTGCCCGCGGGCCCCTTGTCGGTGATCGGCGGCGCGCCCTTGACCGCGCCGTCGAGCGCGATCTGCGAGACGCCGGTGAAGCCCACGCCCTCGAGCGCGGCGGTGGTGCCCTGCAGGATGGGCACGCTTTCGTCGACCTCGATGCGCACACGCACGAATTGCGGGTCGTCGCGCCATAGCTCGATCTGGCGCACCTGGCCGACCGGAACGCCCGAGAATTGCACCTGCGACCCCTTGTTCAGCCCGTCGACCGACTGTTTGAAGAAGATGTCATATTCGCGCTTGGCGCCGCCGCTGTCGTTCGCCATCCAGACGACGAAGATCGCGATCGCGAGGGTGAAGAAGAGCACGAAGGCGCCCACCAGCACATTGTTCGAGCGAGTTTCCATCAGCTTGTCCTGTCGTGCGCGGCGCGGCCGTGCGACGTCGTCGCGGCGCGCCCGCGCGGCCCGTTGAAATAATCCTGTATCCACGGATGCTCGGTGGCAAGCAGTTCCGGGATGGTGCCGACCGCGATCACCTTTTTCTCCGCCAGCACCGCGACGCGGTCGCAGGTCGCATAGAGCGAGTCGAGGTCGTGGGTGATCAGGAAGACGGTGAGCCCCATCGTGTCGGCGAGTTCGCGGATCAGCTCGTCGAACTTGGCGGCGCCGATCGGGTCGAGCCCGGCGGTCGGCTCGTCGAGGAACAGGAGCGCCGGGTCGAGCGCGAGCGCACGGGCGAGCCCGGCGCGCTTGACCATGCCGCCCGACAGCTCGGCGGGAAATTTGGGGCCGGCATCGGACGGCAGGCCGACCATCGCGACCTTGTAGGCGGCGATCTCGTCGAGCAAAGCCTGGTCGAGGCGTGGATAATATTCGCGCAGCGGCACCTGGATATTCTCGGCGACGCTCAGCGTCGAAAAGAGCGCGCCGCCCTGGAACATCACCCCCCAGCGGCGGCGAAGGTCGCGCGACTCCTCTTCATCGGCGATGGTGTCGAGCGACTTGCCATAGACCTCGATCTCGCCCGCGGTCGGCGTCTGCAGGCCGACGATCGAGCGCATCAGCACCGATTTGCCGGTGCCCGACCCGCCGACCACGCCCAATATCTCGCCCGAGCGCACGTCGAGGTCGAGATGGTCGTGGATCACCGCGTCGCCGAACTGGTTGACGAGGCCGCGCACGCGGATCGCGATGTCGAATTTCTCGGGGCGCACCGCGTCGGCGGACGCGAGCTCCTGCCGGATTTCCTTCTCTTCCTCTTCGTCGGCCATCAGTTCCACCCGATCGACGAGAAGAAGACCGCGAAGAAGGCGTCGAGCACGATGACGAGGAAGATGGCGGCGACGACGGCGGAGGTGGTGCGGCGCCCGACCTCCTCGGCATTCTGGCGCACCTGCATCCCCGAATAGCAGCCAGTGACGCCGACGAGGATGCCGAATACCGGCGCCTTGATCAGCATCGCCCAGAAATCGGTCATCGGGATGATCTCGCGCAGCCGCTGGATATAGGTGATCGGCGGAATATCGAGCCCGATCCACGAAAAGACCCCGCCGCCGACGATCGCGCAGATGCTGGCGTAGAAGCCGAGCAGCGGCATGATGATCGTCGAGGCGGCGACGCGCGGCAGCACGATCGCTTCCATCGGCGACACGCCGATCGTGCGCATCGCGTCGACCTCTTCGGTCAGTTTCATCGTGCCGATCTGCGCTGCGAAGGCCGATCCCGACCGGCCCGCGACCATGATCGCGGTCATCAAGAGGCCAAGCTCGCGGACCGAGGCGCGGCCGACGAGGTTGATCGTGAACACCTCCAGCCCGAACTGGCGGAGCTGCACCGCGCCCTGCTGCGCGATGACGATGCCGATCAGAAAAGCCATCAGCCCGATGATCGGCAGCGCATCGACCCCGACGCTCTGGAACCGGGTGACGATCGCGTGCCAGCGAATCCGGCGGCGCGCGCGGAGCTGGGTGAGGAGGGCGACGATCATCGCGCCGAAGAAGCCGACGATGCCGATGAACTCGTTCCATACGCCGACGCTCGCGGTGCCGAGTTCCTCGAGCATGCGCGCCCACATCGGACGGCGGTCGCGGTGGACGCGATAGCCGCTCTTGTCGTCGGCGAGCGCCTTCAGCAGCCGCTGCGCATCCTCGCTCGCGCCGGTGACCTTGGCGTCATGCGCACGCGCGGTGCGGGTGACGATCCAGGCGCCGACGGTGTCGATCCGCTCGATGCCCGACAGGTCGAGCGTCCTGATCGGGCCAAGCGCGTCGAGCCGCGCCGGCAGGTCGCCGAGGCGCGCGAGGGTCAGGCGCCCGGTGAAGCGCACACCGACACCATCGGCTCCTTCGTCCGTTTCGAAATCCGCGCTGGCCGCCATTGCGCGGGCGACCTTGGATGATTTGCCGAATAACGGCAAGCAAATCCGTGACATCCTTGCCGGACTTGGCCGGCTGGCGCGGGGACGCTATGGCGCCGCATATGGAAGCGCCCGCCGTCCGTCCCGTCGCGCACCGCGTCGCCATGTACGACATGGACCGGACGATCACGCGCGCGGGCACCTACAGCGGCTTCCTGATGCACGTCGCGCGGCGGCGGCAGCCGTGGCGACTGCTGCTTCTGCCCGTCGTCGGTCTTGCAGGGCTCGCCTATTGGCTTCGGCTGATCGACCGGTCGCGGCTCAAGGCGATCAACCTTCGCCTGCTGGTCGGCAGGCGCTTCAGCCGCACCGAAATCGCCCCGCTCGCCGAAAGCTATGCCGACAAGGTCGTGGCGCGCGGGCTGCACCCGGCGGCGCTCGACCAGATCGCGGCCGATCGCGCGGCGGGCTACCGGCTCCTGCTCGCGACCGCCTCCTTCCACCTCTATGTCGACGCGATCGCGCGGCGGCTGGGCATGGACGACGTCCTCGCGACGCGGCTCGACGAGCCCGACGGCGGCGACCATATCCACGCGCGGCTCAGCGGCGACAATTGCTATGGCGATGCGAAGTTCGCGCGCATCACCGGCTGGCTCGCGGACAATGCGATCACCCGCGAGGACGCGCATATCCGCGCCTATTCGGACCATGTCTCCGACCATCCGATGCTCCGCTTCGCCGACGAGGCGGTCGCGACGACGCCGTCGCGAAAGCTGCGCCGCCTCGCGCCGCGGATGGGGTGGCAGGTGGTCGATTGGCGGGGACGGAGATAGGTATCGGTATATCGCAAACCCGACGCTTTTCCTGTTCATGGTGATCCCCGGCGAAAGCCGGGGTCCAGAGCGGAAGGGACCGGCGCTGCGTAATTAGGCCCTGGACCCCGGCTTTCGCCGGGGATCACGCCGGATATGGATCGTTTCCAGCCATTGAGGCGGACGGCCGGCGCGCGAGCGCTACACCGCGGCCAGCGCCTGGTCGAAATCGGCGATCAGATCGTCCGCATTCTCGATACCGATCGACACGCGCACCAGATTGTCGGTGATGCCGAGCGCCGCCTTGCGCTCGTCTGGGACCGAAAGATGCGTCATCGCCGCGGGGTGGCTCGCGAGCGTCTCGGTGCCGCCAAGGCTGACCGCGAGCTTCGCGATGCGGAGCGCGTCGAGGAAGCGGAAGCTCTCGGCCTCGCCGCCCTTGATGAACAGCGAGAAGGTCGACCCGGCACCGGTGCAGTGGCGCTCGAAAATGTCCTTCTGCGGCCCATCTTGGAGGAAGCCGAGATAGCCGAGCCCCTCGACCTTCGGATGCTGTTTCAGGAAGGCGCAGACCTTTTCAGCATTCTCGCCGGCGCGGCTCATCCGGAGCTCGACGGTTTCGAGGCTGCGCAGCAGCATCCACGCGGTGTGCGGGTCGCAGATCGTCCCGATCGTGTTGCGCATCATGCGGATGGGGCCGAGCCACTGCTTCGCGCCGAGCACGCCGCCCGCGACGAGGTCGCTGTGGCCGCCGGCATATTTGGTCAGGCTGTAAAGGACGATGTCCGCGCCGTGGGCGAGCGGCTTCGACCAGAGCGGCCCGAGAAAAGTGTTGTCGATCGCGATCGGCGGGCGGGCGCCCTCGGCAAAGGCGGCGTCGACCGCGGCGCGCATCGCCTGAACGTCGACGAGCGCGTTGGTCGGGTTCGCGGGGCTTTCGAGATAGACCATCGCGACCTTGCCGCCCTGCTTCGTCGCCATCGCCTGCGCGCGGGCGAGGATCGCGTCCATCTCCTCGCGCGAGGCTTCGGCGGGGAAGTCGACGTAGGTGGCGCCGAAGCGCGACAGGATGCGCGCGATCAGCGTCTCGGTCGCGGCATAGAGCGGCCCCGAGTGGACGATCACGTCGTTCATGTTGACGTGCGCGAGCAGCAGGGTCGCGATCGCCGACATGCCCGAGGAGAAGACGAGCGCGTCCTCGGCCTTTTCCCAGACGCCGAGCCGCGCCTCGAGAATCTCCTGGTTCGGGCCGTTGAAGCGCGAATAGACGAGGCCCTCGGCGCCGCCGGGGCGCTTGCCGGTGATGCCCTCGAAATGGCGCTTGCCCGCCGCGGCGCTTTCGAAGGCGAAGGTCGAGGTGAGGAAGATCGGCGGCTTCAGCGAGCCTTCCGACAGCATCGGATCATAGCCATAGCCCATCATCAGCGTCGAGGGCGACAGCGTGTGGCCGCCGAGTTCGGTGACGTCGGCCTTGGGCTTGCGGCGCGTCGTGCCGGTGAGGTCGTTATTGTCGATGTCGGGCATGGTCGGACTCCGATGGATTTGGTTTCACCTGCAACTAGCGCGCTTTTGATCGCCGGTCACCCTGCGATAACTCAGTCCTCGACGATAAGGCTCCGCTCGCGGGTTTCGGGCAGCAGCAGCGTCGCGACGCCCGCCAGCCCGATGACCAGCGCGACGTAGAAATAGAACATCCATTCGACCCCCTGACCCTTCAGCCAGAGCGCGACCATCTCGACCGTGCCGCCGAAGATCGCGTTGCCGATCGCATAGGGCAGCGCGACGCCGAGGCCGCGGATATGCGCGGGGAACAGCTCGGCCTTCACCAGCGCATTGTTCGCGGTGTAGCCGCTTTGCAGGGTCAGGGGCACGAGGATCAGCAGCGTCGCCGCGATGGGCGAGCTCACCCGTTCGAGCGCGAAGAAGGTCGGCGCCGCGACGATCGCGCCGCCGATGCCGAACAGCAGCAGCATCGGCCTCCGTCCGAAGCGGTCGGCGAGCGCGCCGAAAACGGGTTGCATCGCCGCAAACCACAGAAGCGCCGCCGCGATGATCCAGGTCGCGGTTTCCTTGTCGAAACCGACGCTGTTGAACAGGAATTTCTGCATATAGGTGATGTAGGTATAGGCGCCGATCCCGCCACCCGCCGACAAGAGGCCGACGAGGATGCTTTCGCGCCGATGCTCGCGCCACAGCCGCTTCGCGGTCGACGCCGGCCGGTCGGCCGCCTGATTCTCGAACGAGGGGGTTTCGGCGAGATTGCGGCGCAGCACATAGACACCGAGCGCTAGCAGCGCGCCGATCACGAAGGGGATGCGCCAGCCCCAGGCGGTCAGCTCGGCCTCGGTCAGGAAGGCTTGCAGGATGATCGCGACGAAGATCGCGCAGAGCTGGCCGCCGATCAGCGTCAGATACTGGAAACTGGCCCAGAAGCCGCGATGTTCGCGCGGCGCCATTTCGGACAGGTAAGTCGCGCTGGCGCCATATTCGCCGCCGAGCGACAGACCCTGCAGGACGCGCGCGGCGATCAGCACCGCGGGGCCGGCGAGCCCGGCCTGCGCATAGGTCGGCGCGACCGCGATCAGTAACGAGCCGCCGAACATCAGCGCCACCGACAGCGTCAGCCCCGCCTTGCGCCCGCGCGCGTCAGCGAAGCGCCCCATCATCCACGCGCCGATCGGCCGCATGACGAAACCGACGGCAAAGATCGTCGCGGTGCTCAGAAGCTGTGCGGTCGGGTCGGCCTTCGGAAAGAAGACCGGCGCGAAATAGATGGCGAAGGCGGCATAGGCGAACCAGTCGTACCATTCGACGAGATTGCCCGCCGAGCCGCCGATGATCGAGACCAGCCGTTTGCGCGGTATCGCCAGGGCTTTCATTCGCTGATCCTCCCTTCCCATCTTTTCGTCATGCGGGATCAAGTCCGGGGTGACGGATATCAGGTCGGCTCTTTCACGCCGATCACCGACAATTGTCGGCCATAGCCATTCTCGCCGCGCAGGCAGGCGCGGCGGTAGCTGAAATAATCGGCCTCCTCGGCGCAGGTATCCTGCCCGCCGATCGCGACCGTGCCGACCCCCGCGCCGGCGAGGCGCGCGGCGACATAGGCGGCGATGTCGAACATCGCGTGGCCGGGGCGGCCGGCGGCGAAGAAATGCTCGTTGGCGGGGTTGTCGGCGAGGAAGCGGCCGACGAAAGCCTCGTCGACCTCGTAGGAGGCGCGGCCGATGCACGGGCCGATCGCGGCGGCGATCGCTTCGCGGCGCGCGCCGAGGCTCTCCATCGCATCGAGAGTCGCCTCGGCGACTCCGGCGATCGCGCCCTTCCATCCCGCGTGTGCGGCGCCGACCACTCCGGCTTCGCGGTCGGCGAAGAGGATCGGCACGCAATCGGCGGTGAGGATGCCGAGCAGGATGCCGGGGGTGCGGGTCGCCAGCGCATCGGCCTCGCGTCGCGCGGCGAGGTCGGTCGCGTCGTCGATTGTGACGCAGCGATGCCCATGCACCTGATAGACGCCCGCGAGCGCCGCGCCGGGCAATATGGCGTCGGCGACGCGGTGGCGGTTCTCGGCGATCAGCGCCGGGTCGTCGCCCGAGCCGAGGCCGCAGTTCAGAGAGGCAAGCTCGCCCGTCGACACGCCGCCGCGCCGTCCGAAGAAGCCGTGCGCGACGCCGGCGAGCGGCGCGGCGGTGGTGAAGGGCGCGCTCACAGGTCGAGCCTCCAGATACGGTCCTCGTCGATATGATTGCCGACGCGAAAGGCGTTGCGGCCGACGTCGACGAAGCCGTAGCGGCGATAGAAGGCCTGCGCGCGGTCGTTTTCGGTGAAGACCGAGAGATAGAGGATCGACGCCCGCTCGCGCGCCCAGGCGATGCCCCATTCGATCAGCGCCGCGGCGACCCCGCGCCCCTTCGCCGCTTCATCGACATAGAGTTGGTGGAGCTCGGTCGCGTCGGTGGCGGGCTGACCCTCGGGCAGGTCGAAGTCGATCGGGCCGAGCTTGATGAAACCGAGGATCGCGCCGTCGTCGCCGCGCACCAGCGCGATCGTCCACTCGGGGTCGGCGATCTGCGCGCGGATGCGGTCGGGCGGGTTCCATCCCGCCAGGAAGGCCGCGAGGTCGGCGGGGTCGTAGATGTGGCCGAAGGTGTGCCGGAACGAGCCCTCGGCAAAGGCGGAGAGCGCCTCGGCGTCCGATGCGTCCGCCGGAATAATCGCGGTCATGCGGGACCTCCCATATCCGGAAACCCTTCGGGCAAGGGCCAGCCCGATGCGTGGATCGCCATCGCCCGGAACAGCTCGCCCATCGCCTGCGGCTGGACCAGCCGGTCGCGCTGGCCGGCGAGTTCCTCGGCCCGGCCCGGCGATGCCGCGGCGAGCGCCTCCATCCGCGCGTCGATGCCGAGTCGCCGCAGCCATTCGCCCTGGCCGACCGGCCCCGCGACCAGCGCCCCCGCACCGCGCGCCGCAAAGGCGAGCGCGGCGAAATCGACGTGCGCGGTCAGATCGACCTCGCCCGGCCGCGCGAAGGGGTCGGCGAAGCGGTGATCCTTGACCGCCTGCAGCGTATCGCCCGCGGCGGGGCCGCTATAGCCATAGTCGATCGTCAGCATCGCGCCGCCGTGGCGCGCGAGGCGAAATGCGCAGCTCTGCATGATCGCGGCGGCGGCGGGCGCCGTCTCGACGATCGTGCCCTCGCCATGGTGGCGCAGCGCCGGGGGCACGGCCTCGTCGGCGGGGGCGCCGCCGGCCCTCGGTACCAGCCCGCCACGGTCGCGAACGACGACGCGTTCGCGCCAGCCGTCGGCGGTGCGCACATATTGGTGGATCGGCAGCGCGTCGAAAAACTCGTTGGCGACGATGATCGGCGCGACATCGTCGGGCAGTGTCGTGATATCGTCATGGTGCACCGCGGCGGGCAGCCGCGCCGCCTGCGCCGCGCGCAGTGCCGGGCTGGTCTCGACGAGATGGACGCCCTGCGGCGCGGCGCCGAAGCGCGCCATCGCGCGCAGCGCATCGGCGGCGAGCGTGCCGCGGCCGGGGCCGAGCTCGACATAGCGGAAGGCGGGTTTGCCCGCGCGCAGCCAGAGGTCGGCGATCCAGATGCCGACCATCTCGCCGAACATCTGGCTGATCTCGGGCGCGGTGGTGAAGTCGCCCGCCGCGCCGAGCGGGTCGCGCGTCGCATAATAATGCGCGTTTGCGGCCGCCATATAGTCGGCGACGGTCATCGCGCGCGCGCTGGCGATCTGAAGCATGAGATGAGCGGGCGTCGGTGGGCCGTCAGGCAATGCTGTCGGCCCCCGCAATCGGTTCGATGCGCTGGCGGCGGCCCTTGGCGGTGGCGACGAGCCACACGCCGGCGGCGAGCATCGGCACGGTCAGCGTCTGACCCATCGTCAGCCCCCACGACAGCGTGCCGAGCTGGACGTCGGGCTCGCGGACGAATTCGAGGCTGAAGCGGCTGAGGCCGTAAAGGATCGCCGCCATGCCGAACAGGAAACCGGGCTTGTAGCGCGCGTCGGTGCGCCAGAAGAGGAAGGCGAGGACCAGGAACATCAGGATGCCCTCGAGCCCCGCCTCGTAGAGCTGGCTCGGGTGGCGCGGGTCCATCGTGCCGCTGCTCGGGAAGATGATCGCCCAGGGCACGGTGGTCGGCCGGCCCCACAGTTCGCCGTTCACGAAATTGGCGAGGCGGCCGAAGAAGAGGCCGAAGGGAACGACGCAGGCGATATAGTCGCAAAAGCGCAGGAAACTGAGCTTTTCCTTGCGCGTCACATACCAGATAGCGATCAGCACCCCCGCGACGCCGCCGTGGAGCGACATGCCGCCGTCCCACAGCTTGAAGATCTCGACTGGGTGCCGCAGATAATTGCCGAGGTTGTAGAAGAGGACGTAGCCCAATCGGCCGCCGACGATGATGCCGAGCATCGCATAGAAGATCATGTCGTCGGCGTGGCGGCGCGCCATCGGGGCGCCCGGCTGCGCGATCAGCTTGAGCAGATACCAATAGCCGACGAAGATACCGGCGAGATAGGCGAGCGCGTACCAGCGGATGGGCAGGCCGAAGACGCTGAAGGCGATTTCGCTGTTTTCGCCCATCAAATCACGAAAATTGAGATATTGCGTTGCTTCCGCTAGGAGCGCAGAAAATGTCATAAAAGTCTCGGCCCTTCCCCAGGAGAGGCCTTCCCCATAGGGGGTAAGTGCTGCGAGACCAAGAGGAGAGATATCCGATGCCATCCGCGCTCGATTTGCGCCTGGAAGCCGCGTACAATCTGATCACCGGTCCTGGGGGACCGATCCAGGTCGGGACCATCGAACGCCACGGTCGCGAACTGCCTTTCATCACCAACGCGCCGTCGAACATCGTCGATTATGTCGCCTATTTTTGTGCGCAGCACGGCGACGCGACCTTCCTCGTCGAGGGTAATGAGCGGCTGAGCTTCGCCGAGGTCTATGCCGCGGCGCGCAAGGTCGCGGCGGGGCTGGTCGAAGGCTATGGGGTGAAGCGCGGCGACCGCGTCGGCATCGCGATGCGCAACGCCAACGCCTGGTGCGTCGCCTATCTGGGCGCGCTGATGGCGGGGGGCTGCGCGACCCTGCTCAACGGCTGGTGGCAGGGCGCCGAACTGGCGGCGGGGATCGAGGACAGCGAGACGAAGCTCGTCATCGCCGACCCGCAGCGCGCTGAGCGGCTCGCCTGCGCCGAACATGGCGCGAAGGTGATCGCGCTCGACATCACGCGCCCGATCGACGAGGCGATCGCGCCGATCACCGCGGCGGGCGGCAGCGAGGCCACCGAACTACCGCAGCTCGGCCCCGACGATCTCGCCACCATCCTCTTCACCTCGGGCTCGACGGGCCAGTCGAAGGGCGCCTATTCGCGCCATCAGGCGGTGGTGCAGGGGATTTTCAACTATATCGCGCAGACCGCGAGCATCGTCCACCTGCTGACCGAGGACGGGCAGATGTCGGACATCCAGCCCGCGACGCTGATCTGCACCCCGCTCTTCCACGTCACCGCGGAGATTCCGGTGTTCCTGCAGAGCTTCGCGCTCGGACGCAAACTCGTGCTGATGCCCAAATGGAACGCCGAGGAGGCGATGCGGCTGATCCAGGACGAGCAGGTCAATTATTTCGTCGGCGTGCCGCTGATGAGCTACGAGATCCTCGTCCACCCCAATCGGTCGAAATATGATCTGTCGACATGCAAGAGCTACGCGGGCGGCGGCGCGCCGCGCCCGCCCGAGCATGTGAAGCGCCTCGCCACCGAAATGGGCGAGGGCAAGCCGCTGCTCGGCTATGGCCTGACCGAGACCAACGCCGTCGGCTGCGGCAACCTCAACGAGAATTATCTCGAAAAGCCGCTGTCGACGGGCCCGGCATCGAAGCCGCTCGTCGATCTCGCGATCCTCGACGACAACGGCAACGCGCTGCCGCAGGGCCAGGTCGGCGAGGCGTGCATCCGTTCGATCGCCAATTTCGAAGGCTATTGGAACAATCCCGAAGCGACGAAGGCGGCCTTTTTCGACAATGGCTATTTCCGCACCGGCGACCTCGGCTATCTCGACGAGGACGGCTATCTGTTCATCGTCGACCGAAAGAAGGACATCATCATCCGCGGCGGCGAGAATATCAGCTGCCAGGAGGTCGAGGCGGCGATCTACGAGCACCCCGATGCCCAGGAATGCGCGGTGTTCGGCCTGCCCGACGAGCGGCTGGGCGAGGTCGTCGGCGCGGTCGTGTGGATGGCGCCGGGCAGCAAGGCCGATGCCGCGATGCTCGCCGAATATCTGGCCGAGCGGCTCGCGCCCTACAAGGTGCCGAGCAAGATCTGGCTGAGCGCCGACGCGCTGCCCAAGCTCGGCACGGAAAAGATCGACAAGGTGACGCTGCGCAAGCAGTATCGCGAGGAATATGCCGCGGAGCTCGCGGCGTAACCGGATGGCGCCGGGCACCGAACCCCTTTAACCCCTCCCCTTCAGGGGAGGGGTTGGGGTGGGGTCTGTCGGCCTTGCGCGAGGCCGACAGACCCCACCCCACTACGACTAGGCAGCAAGCTGCCAAGTCTGCGTTGCCCCTCCCCTGAAGGAGAGGGGCTTAAAAGGTGCGCTCGAAACGATGACCGATCTTCCTCCCGCGATGCCGCCGGTGCGCGTCTATCGCCACCGGCTCCCGACGCGCCTCTGGCACTGGCTGAACGCGCTGACGCTGCTCGTCCTGCTGATGAGCGGGCTGATGATCTTCAACGCGCACCCGCGCCTCTATTGGGGGCAATATGGCGCGAACCACGACCGTGCCTGGCTCGAGATCGGGTCGACGCGCGACGCCGGCTATCTGCGCGTCGGGTCGTGGAAGGTCGACACGACGGGCGTGCTCGGACGCTGGACCGACGGCGCGGGGGTGGAGCAACGCTGGGCCTTTCCGGGATGGGCGACGATCCCCACCCGCTACAGCCTCGCCGACGGACGGCGCTGGCACCTGAGCTTCGCCTGGCTGCTCGCGATCGCGCTGACGCTCTACATGCTGTGGACCGCGTTCGGCGGGCATCTGGCGAAGGATCTGCACGTCCGGCGCGGCGAATGGGCGCCGCGCCATATCTGGCGCGACATCAAGGACCATGCGCGGCTGCGATTCCCGACGGGCGAAGCGGCGGCGCGTTACAATGTCCTGCAGAAACTCTCCTATATCGGGGTGATTTTCGTGGCTCTGCCGCTGATGATCTTCACCGGCCTCGCCATGTCGCCGGGGTTCAACGCGACGGCGCCGTGGCTGATCGACCTGTTCGGCGGGCGGCAGTCGGCGCGCTCGATCCACTTCATCGCCGCCTGGGTGCTGGTCCTCTTCTTTATCGTCCATATCACGATGGTGCTGCTCGCGGGGCCGGTCAACGAAGTGCGCTCGATGATCACCGGCTGGTTCCGCCTGCCGCCCGCGAAGGGAGAGCGGGCGTGAGCGGGATCGTCCTGCCGCGGCGGCAGCTGATCGCGCGCGCGGGCAGCCTCGTCGCCGCGGCGGGCGCGCTGCCGCTCCTGTCGGGCTGCGACGCGATCAACGAGGCGCCCGCGGTGCGCAAGATATTGTCGATGGGCGAGGAGATGCACCGCGCGAGCCAGCGGGCGCTGACCGATCGCGATGCGCTCGCGCGCGAATTCACCCGCGCCGACCTGTCGCCCGTCTTTCGTCCCAACGGCACGCGGCTGCCCGAAGGCACCGCCTATGCCGCGCATGCCGCGCGCGGTTTCGCCGACTGGCGCGTCGCGGTGACGGGGCTTGTTGCGCGGCCGCTGTCGCTGTCGATGGCCGATATTCGCGCGATGCCGCAGCGCAGCCAGATCACCCGTCACGACTGCGTCGAGGGCTGGAGCGCGATCGGCGAATGGACGGGGGTGCAACTGAGCCGCGTGCTCGCCGCGGCGGGGCTGAAGGACAGCGCGCGCTATATCGTCTTCCGCTGCGCCGACCGGATCGGCGACACCGATTATTACGAAAGCTGCGACCTGATCGATGCGCTGCATCCGCAGACGATCCTCGCCTGGGCGCTCAACCGCGCGTTGCTGCCGATCGCCAACGGCGCGCCGCTGCGCCTCCGGATCGAGCGGCAGCTGGGCTACAAGCACGCCAAATATCTGACCGGACTCGAGGCGGTCGCGAGCCTCGACGGCATCGGCGCAGGAAAGGGGGGTTACTGGGAGGATCGCGTGGACTATGAATGGTATGCGGGGATCTGAATAAGAATAAGGAGGTCGCTCCCCATGTCCATTCTCCGCCCCTTTCTCTCGCGCATCGTTCGCCAGGGCCGGCTGACCGTCATCGATCCCGACGGCGGCGAGGAGCATTTCGGCACGCCTACGCCCGCTTTCCCCGAGGTGACGATCCGCTTCACCAGCCGCAAGGGCATGCGCCGGATCATCCTCGACCCGCGGCTCGGCGCCGCCGAAGCCTTCATGGACGGCGAGATGCGGATCGAGCGCGGCGACATCATGGAGCTGATCACGCTGATCCGCGCCAACACGCCGTGGGACCGCGGCGCGAAGCTCAAGGACAAGACGGCGGCGGGCGAGGCGGTCGACTGGCTGAAGACGCGGATCAATTCGATCAACCGGCGGAGCCGCTCGCGCGCCAATGTCGCGCATCATTACGATATCGGCAACGACCTCTACCGCCTCTTTCTCGACAGCGACATGCAATATAGCTGCGCATACTGGCCGCGCGCGGACATGACGCTCGATGAGGCGCAGGCGGCGAAGAAGGCGCATATCGCGGCGAAGCTCGCGCTCGCGCCGGGTCAGCGCATCCTCGACATCGGCTGTGGCTGGGGCGGCATGGCGATCACCTTGGCGAAGCTCGCCGAGGTCGAGGTGCTGGGAATCACGCTGTCGGAAGAGCAACTGGCGCTCGCGAAGGAGCGCGCCGCCGCGGCGGGGGTCGCCGACCGCGTGTCCTTCGAGCTGATCGACTATCGCGACCTCGCGGCACGTGACGCGGGGCGTTTCGACCGCATCGTGTCGGTCGGCATGTTCGAACATGTCGGCGCGCGCAATTTCGAGACCTTCTTCCGCGCCGCCGCCAATCTGATGACGGCGAACGGCGTGATGCTGCTCCACACCATCGGCCGCTTCGGCAAGCCGGGGTCGACCGACGCCTTCACCCGCAAATATATCTTCCCCGGCGGCTATATCCCGGCGCTCAGCGAGACGCTCGCGGCGAGCGAGAAGAGCCGGCTGATCGTCACCGATGTCGAGACGCTGCGCCTTCATTATGCGCTGACCCTGCGCCAATGGTACGCCCGCACCCTCGCGCACGAGGCCGAGATCGTCCAGATGATGGGGATGCGCTTCTTCCGCATGTGGACCTTCTACCTCGCCGGCGCGACCTCGGCGTTCGAAAGCGGCGGGATGGGCAATTATCAGATCCAGTTCGCGCGCAGCCGCCACGCGCTGCCGCTGACGCGCGATTATATCGGCGAAGCCGAAAGGCGTTATTCGTAGGGGCGACCAGGTCAGGCGGGATATATCGCGTTCATGCTGTCCCAACTCAGCGCGACGAGCCGTTCGAGAATGTCCAGATCTACGTCGGCGAGCTTGTTGATGTACAGGCAGGACTTGCCGGTCCTGTGCTTGCCCAGCTTCGCGAACAGCGCATCGGCCTCATTCTGCTCGTCGCCGTAATGACCCATCAGATAGACCGTCATCGCCGCCTTGCGGGGGGAAAATCCGGCGCGGCACATCGTTCCCGAATGGCCGCTGTCATAGACATAGTCATAGCTGCCATAGCCGATGATCGACGGTCCCCACATCCGGGGCTGATGCCCGGTCACGCGGCGATGGATGGCGTCGACGATCGCCGCCTCCTCGCGCCGCCGCGCGTCGGGGACCGCGGCGATGAAATCGGCGACGCGCACCCCGGTCGCCTCGGTCTTGATGCCGGCTTTGGCCACAAACGCTCCCTCGCGCCCACCATAGCCCGTTTCGGCGATTTTCAGTAGGCCTTCGACGCCAGCACCGTGTCGTTCAGCGCGTCGGTGATGGTCACCTGTTTGTAATTGGCCCGGATCGCCGACTGGTCGCTGAGTTTCAGAAAACTCGACCCCGCCGGGACGAAGGTCACGGCAACCTCGACCTCGCGCTGGCTGTTGCGCTGGGAAAAGGCGGCGGCGGCTTCGCGCGACATGGTGATGGGGGGTAACAGCGCCGGTGCTTTAAAGTCGACCTGTCCGGCCACGCCGGTATCGACATCGCCGAAATAGACCCACCATTGCGACATTTTTTCGAATTTATAGATGCGCGACTTATCCCTGTTCGGACATTGCGGCGCGACCAGCGACGCCTGAAAATAGGCGATCGCATTCTCTCCGGTCGAGGAGGTTCGCAATTGGACCGTGGCGCCATCGTGAAAGTCATCGATCGCCTTGATCGCCTTGGGCTTGAAGGACGTGGCTCGCCCCGGCTGCTGCAACGGAAAGGCGCCGGTGCTTTCGTTCCACTGGCCCAGTCGCGCGGTAAAATAGAGCGTCAGTTCGCGCGGTTGGCTGGCGGCCCAGGTCTTGAGTTCGGTGCGGGCCTGGGTGAGCGCGGCCTTGCCGCGTTCGCGGTCGCCGAACTCGCCGGCCAGATCGTCGCTCATCTGGATGCCGCGATCGCACGACCGGATCGCGGTGTACCACACCCAGATCGGTTCAAACGCCTCGGTCACCAGCGTGTCGTTGGCCACCGCCCACAGGGTGAAGGGGACCGTCGCCAGCATCTGCTGACGCGCGCTGCGTTTGTTCTTGCTGTCGTCCGAACCCGGTTCGCCGGCGCCGTAGGTCACGTTGCGGTCCCAGTCGGATGGCATCCACGACGGCGGCATCAACAGCGCGTCTTCGAGCGGCGCCGCGGGCTTCGAAGCCGCAGCGGCGGTATCGGTGCTTGCCTCCGCGCCATCGCTCGCCTGGCTGTTACCGCCGCCGCAACCGGCTAAAATCAACGCCAGCGAAGCCGCGCCGGCCTGCCTCCATCCTGATGCCATGATCAAACCCTTCCCGTTCCGATGCCGTTGTTGGTCAGGATTTGCCATCGCGGTGCCGCCTGCGTCTTGATGGAGTTTTGAAGGATTCCTAAAGCCCGCGTTGCGCGGCGCGAGCGAGCCTGATAGGCGCGCCCGCGTCGTTTCCAGCCAGGGGTGCCCCCATGTCCGAGTCCATCAAGCGCGTCGTCCTCGCCTATTCGGGGGGGCTCGACACCAGCGTCATCCTGAAATGGTTGCAGGTGACCTATGGCTGTGAGGTGGTGACCTTCACCGCC
This sequence comes from Sphingopyxis sp. NJF-3, assembly GCF_053514865.1. Lineage (NCBI taxonomy): Bacteria > Pseudomonadati > Pseudomonadota > Alphaproteobacteria > Sphingomonadales > Sphingopyxidaceae > Sphingopyxis > Sphingopyxis sp. NJF-3. The sequence goes on along the minus strand of NZ_CM130726.1, from coordinate 2,855,341 downwards.
GACCTGGGGCAGGGCGAGGAATTGGAGCCCGCGCGCGCCAAGGCCGAGCTGATGGGGATCGCGCCGAATCACATCTATATCGACGATCTGCGTGAGGAGTTCGTGCGCGACTTCGTCTTTCCGATGATGCGCGCCAATGCCCGCTACGAGGGCGATTATCTGCTCGGCACCTCGATCGCGCGGCCGCTGATCTCGAAGCGGCTGGTCGAGATCGCGAAGGAAACCGGTGCCGATGCGGTCGCGCACGGCGCGACGGGCAAAGGTAACGACCAGGTGCGTTTCGAACTGTCCTGCTATGCGCTGAACCCCGACATCAAGGTCATCGCGCCGTGGCGCGAATGGGATCTGACCAGCCGCACCGCGCTGATCGACTTCGCCGAGAAGAACCAGATTCCGGTGCCCAAGGACAAGCGCGGCGAAAGCCCGTTCAGCACCGACGCGAACCTCCTCCACACCTCGTCGGAGGGCAAGGTGCTCGAGAATCCGTGGGAAGAGACCCCCGATTACGTCTATTCGCGCACGGTGAACCCCGAGGACGCTCCCGACGCGCCCGAATATATCACCATCGATTTCGAGCGCGGCGACGGCGTCGCGCTGAACGGCCAGGCGATGTCGCCCGCGACCCTGCTCGCGGCGTTGAACGACCTCGGCCGCAAGCACGGCGTCGGCCGCCTCGACCTCGTCGAGAACCGCTTCGTCGGCATGAAGTCGCGCGGCATGTACGAAACGCCCGGCGGCGAAATCTATGCGCGGGCCCATCGCGGGATCGAGAGCATCACGCTCGACCGCGGCGCGGCGCATCTCAAGGACGAGCTGATGCCGAAATATGCCGAGCTCATCTACAACGGCTTCTGGTTCGCGCCTGAGCGCGAGATGCTGCAGGCGGCGATCGACCACAGCCAGGAAAAGGTGTCGGGCACGGTGCGGCTGAAGCTGTACAAGGGCAACGCGAGCGTCGTGGGGCGCAAGTCGCCGCACAGCCTGTACAGCGAGCGCCACGTCACCTTCGAGGACGACGCCGGCGCCTATGACCAGAAGGACGCGGCGGGCTTCATCAAGCTCAACGCGCTGCGCCTCAAGCTGCTCGCGCGTCGCGACCAATAGGGACGCGGCGGCAACCGGCGCCGCTTCCCCCACTTTGCCCATTTCGAGTGGCGGCGGTGCTTACGTCGTCCGACGCACCGTGCTTTCGGGGCCGGATTGCGCTGAAACGCGCCGTGCGTGCGACATAGCCAAGTGCAAAAAACTGCCAAAATGGTAGTGTTCCGGCGGATTTGACCAGTCCGACGTATTCCAGAAGCATAAAACATCATTCGCATTGGGTGGGGGCTTGCCGGGAAACAGCGCGAGGTTCTCATGTCGATTCCAGCGTCAAACGACCCTAATGACTATGAATGGCAGTCATGCGTCATCATGTTTCCACGCATCGGCACGATGCTGAGTCGCCACGGTGCGCGGATGCGCCTGATCCTTCCGGGACATTATCTGGTGCGCCGTTCGCGGACGCTCGGTGGCCGTATCTACCGGCGTCTGTCGACGTCGGACGAACTCGGCGACCAGGGGCAGGGCCCCTAGTCGCGTCCGTACCTTCCGTTCCCCGCGCCTTCGCTCCGAAGATTGGGGTGGCGCGGCCGGCGTGCAGGCGGCAAGACAGCATCGTCCGACGGTCCGGAGCCGATAACGGCTTTCCGGGTCGGCTGTCCGGGCTGGGAAGGTTGTCGCCGCCGTGCGCCTGTTCGATTTCTCCTCGTGGCACAGCATCGGCGCGACGCTGCTGAGCCTTGCGCTCTTCACGCTCATCGGTGTCGGCATTCGGCTGATGGTCATGCAGACCATCCAGCAGCGCCGCGAACGGATGAACCGCCAGATCAACGAGCGGCTGCGGACGCTGATCGCGGCCTACAAGACGCTCGGCGGCTCGTTCACCGGCGACCTGATGGTCGATCCGCGGCATTTGCGCGACCTGCGCCGAGCGGCGCAGGCGGAAACCCCGGACGCGGAGCCGGTGCTCGACCTGCCGCGCGGCGGCGGAGAAGAATCCGATCGCGCCCGGCGCATCCGCGACGCGGTCGAAGCGGCGCTGTCCGACATCATCCTGCTCGGCACCGAGGAACAGGTGCGGCTCGCGAGCCGCGCGGCGCAGGAACTGGTCGAAGGGCGGCCGGTGCACACCCATGCGCTCGTCGTGGCGCTGCGCGATTTCATCCGCAAGGCGCTCGATCTCGACCCGGTGCCCGCCGACGCCGCGATCCCGCTTCAGGGGCCGACGCGCCCGGCAAGCTCGGGCGGCAAGGGCGGCGGGGCGAAGGGCGGCGAGGGCGGCAGCGGCGGTGGCCGGGGCGGCGGCGGAGGCGGCGGAATGGGCATGGCCGGCGGCATGGGGCTCGCGGGCGGCGTGGGGCTGGCGCATGGCACGACCTCGGGGGCCACCGAAACCGATGCCTCCGACAGCCCGCCTCCATGAAGCATTAGCATGGGGCCGCGACCTGCGCTAAGGCGCGCGGCATGACCGCGACCCGCTTCTTTTCCGACAACGCCGCCGCCGTCCACCCCGCGGTGATGGAGGCGATCGCCGCCGCGAACCATGTCGACACCGCCTATGACGGCGACGCGCTCAGCCAGTCGCTCGACGCCGCCTTTTCGGAGCTGTTCGAGACGAGTTGCGAGGTCGTGTGGATTCCGACGGGGACGGCCGCGAACAGCATCATCCTCGCCCATTTCGTGCGCCCGTGGCAGGGCATCCTCTGTCACGAGGAAGCGCATATCGAGGTCGACGAATGCGGGGCTCCGGCCTTCTATTCGGGCGGCGCCAAGCCAATGCTTCTGCCGGGGCGCGGCGCGAAGGTCGACGCGGATGCGCTCCGCCGGCGTATCGCGGGCATCCGCAAGGACGTGCACCAGGTCCAGCCCGCGGCGATCAGCATCACCAACGCGACCGAATATGGTCTCGCGTGGCGTGCCGACGAGATCGGGGCGATCGGCGAGACCGCCCGCGCCGAGGGGATGAAGCTGCACATGGACGGCGCCCGCTTCGCCAACGCGGTGGCCTTCTTGGGCTGCGCCCCTGCCGACGTGACGTGGCGTGCGGGGGTCGACGCCCTCTCCTTTGGCTTTACGAAGAATGGCGCGATGATGGCGGAGGCGCTGGTCTTCTTCGGCGGCAGCGGCGGCGCGGGGGTGCGTGAGCTCAAGAAGCGCGGCGGCCACCTGCTCAGCAAGGGGCGCTTCGTCGCGGCGCAAATCCGCGCGATGCTGACGAACGATCTCTGGCTCGCCAATGCGCGCGCGGCCAACGCCGGCGCGGCGGCGCTCGCCGCAGCGTGCGGCGACCGGCTTCTCTATCCGGTCGAGGCGAACGAGTTGTTCGTCCGCCTGACCGCCGACGAGGCGGCGCGGCTGCGCGGCGCGGGCTATGATTTCTACGACTGGGGCGAGGGCGCGGCGCGCCTCGTCGTGAGCTGGGATCAGGATGCCGCCGCGGTCGCGCCGCTCGCCGCCGCGATCGCGGCGCTATGAGCGGGGTACAGCCGACGCTGCTCACCCCGCGCGTCCTCCTCCCCTTTGCGCTCGTGACGCTGATCTGGGGATCGACCTGGATCGTGATCACCGGGCAGCTCGGCGTCGTGCCGCCGAGCTGGTCGGTGACCTACCGCTTTACGGTCGCGGCGCTGGCGATGTTCGCCTTCGCCGCGCTGCGCCGTGAGCGGATCTGGCTCGATCCGCGCGCGCTGGCCTTCGCGGCGCTGCTCGGCATCGCGCAGTTCACCTTCAACTTCAATTTCGTCTATCGCGCCGAACAGCATATCACCTCGGGTCTCGTCGCGGTGCTGTTCGCGCTGCTGATCGTGCCCAACACGCTGCTCGGCCGCGCCTTTCTGAAGACGCCACTCGAGGGGCGCTTCCTCCTCGGCGCCGGGATCGCGATCGCCGGGGTCGCGATGATGATCGTCCACGAATATCGCGCCGCGGCGCTCGGGCCGGCAGCGGTGATTACCGGCACCGCCTTCACGCTTTCGGGCGTGCTCAGCGCCTCGACCGCCAACGTCATGCAGGGAACGGCCCTCGCTCGCGCGCAGTCGATGACGGTTATGATCGCCTGGGCGATGCTGTTCGGCGCACTCGCCGACGGCGCCTTCGCGTGGATCACCACCGGGCCGCCGGTGATCGAGACGAGCTTCGTCTATCTGGGCGGCGTGCTCTATCTCGGCGTCATCGCGAGTGCGGTGACCTTTCCGCTCTATTTCAATATCATCCGCGCGGTGGGGCCGGGGCAGGCGGCGTGGTCGAGCGTGCTGATCCCGATCATCGCGATGGGCTTTTCGACCGTCTTCGAAGGCTATCGCTGGTCGCTGCTGTCGATCGCCGGCGGCGCGGTCGCGCTCGTCGGATTGGTGATCGCGGTGGCGAAGCGGCCCGTGCGACCCTCGGTCAGTGGCAATATGGTATCGGTGCCCTGTGAGGAGCCCGTCGAGGATTAGCCTGCGCTGATCCGCTCGATGTCGGCGCCAACCGCCTGCAGCTTTTCCTCCAGCCGCTCATAGCCGCGGTCGAGGTGATAGACGCGGTTGACTTCGGTTTGCCCTTCGGCGGCAAGGCCGGCGATGATCAGACTCATCGAGGCGCGCAGGTCGGTCGCCATCACCGGCGCGCCGACCAGCTTGTCGACGCCGCGGACGATCGCGGTGCGGCCCTTGACCTGGATGTCGCAGCCCATGCGCGCGAGTTCGGGGACGTGCATGTAGCGGTTCTCGAAGATCGTCTCGGTGAACAGCGAAGCGCCGGTGCCGAGCGTCGCCATCGCCATGAACTGCGCCTGCATGTCGGTCGCGAAGCCGGGGTAGGGCGCGGTCGACAGCGTGACCGGCTGGGCGCGGCCCGCCATGGCGACGCGGATGCCGGCCTTGGTCTCCTCGACCGTCGCGCCCGCCTCGCGCAGCGCGGCGAGCGTCGCTTCCATCTCGGCCGCCTTGGCCCCGACCAGCTCGACGTCGCCCTCGGTGATCACCGCGGCGCAGGCGTAGCTGCCCGCCTCGATGCGGTCGGCCATCACGCGATAGGTCGCGCCGTGCAGCCGGTCGACGCCCTCGATCGTCAGCGTCTCGGTGCCGATGCCGTCGATCTGCGCGCCCATCGCGACGAGGCAGTTGCAGAGGTCGACGATCTCGGGCTCGCGCGCCGCATTTTCGAGCACGCAGGTCCCCTTGGCGAGCACCGCTGCCATCAGCGCATTCTCGGTCGCGCCGACCGACACGACGGGAAAGGTGAACTTGCCGCCGGGCAGGCGGCCGCCACCCGGCGCGCTGGCCTTCACATAGCCCGAGGCGAGCTCGATCTCGGCGCCGAAGGCTTCCAATGCCTTCAGGTGAAGGTCGATCGGGCGGTTGCCGATCGCGCAGCCGCCGGGGAGGCTGACCGTCGCTTCGCCCGCACGCGCGAGCAGCGGGCCGAGGACGAGGATCGAGGCGCGCATCTTGCGCACGATGTCATAGGGCGCGACGGTCGAGGTCAGCGTCGTCGTCCGCGCGGTCATCACCCGCCCGAAATCCTCGGGCCGCGATCCCTCGATCGTCGTCGAGCAGCCGAGCTGGTTGAGAAGGTGGCCGAAACCGTCGACATCGGCGAGCCGCGGCAGGTTGCGCAAGGTCAGCGGCTCGTCGGTGAGCAGCGCGCAGGGCAGCAGCGTGAGCGCGGCATTCTTGGCGCCGGAGATGGGGATACGGCCCTTGAGTCGCTGGCCGCCGCGAATGACGATCTGATCCATCGGGTGTCTTTAGCGGATGCACGGGACCGCGCAAGCGGCGCGGTGGCGCGCCCGCCCTCGGCATCAGCAGAGCTCGATGGTCCGCGCGATGCCGATCGCCTCCAGAAACGCTCCGTCGTGGCTGACGACGAGCAGCGCGCCGTCATAGGCCGCGAGCCCGGCCTCGACCGCGGATAGCGAGTCGAGGTCGAGATGGTTGGTCGGCTCGTCGAGGATCAGCAATTGCGGCGGCGCCGGCGCGCCGAGCGTGCAGGCGAGCCCCGCGCGCAGCATCTGGCCGCCGCTCAGCGTGCCGGCGACGCGGTCGGCGGCCTCGGCGCGAAAGCCGAAGCGCGCAAGCGCGGCGCGGCACTGGTTGTTCGTCGTCCCCGGATTGAGCCGCGCGAAATTCTCCGCGATCGAACGGGCGGGGTCGAGCAGCGACACGCGCTGGTCGAAGAAGGCGAAGCGAACCGGCGTCCGAACGCTGCCCTGCCACGGTTCGAGTGTCCCGGCGACGAGCGCGAGCAGGGTCGACTTGCCCGAGCCGTTGGGGCCGGCGAGCGCGATGCGTTCGGGGCCGGTGATCGTCAGCGACAGGTCGCGGATGACCGGCCGCCCGCGGACATGGCCCGCGGTGACGTGGTCGAGTTCGAGCACGGTGCGCGACGCGGGCAGGCCGCTCGACGGCAGCGCGACCGCGAGCGGGTCGACGACCTCGACGCGGCGGCGCGCCTCGGCGAGCTGCTCTTCGGCGGCGTCCCGCTGACGATCGGCGAGGCGGCTGCCGGCGGCGCGGCTTTCTTCCGCGCGGCGCTTGCGAGCACCGATCAGGATGTTCGGCAGGTCGCCGCGCGCTGCCTTCCGCCGCCCGCCCGCGTCGCGCCGGTCCTGCCGCTCGCTCGCCGCCTGCGCCCGGCGCTGCGCCTGGCCGACGCCCTTTTCGGCGCTCGCGAGCCGGGCTTCGGCGGCCGCCTGTTCGGCCTCCTTGCGCGCGCGATACGCACTCCAGCCGCCGCCGGTGCGCGCGGCGCCCAGCGTCGTCAGTTCGACGATCGCGTCCATGTCCTCGAGCAGCTCGCGGTCGTGACTGACGACGATCGCGCCGCCGCGCCATCCGGCGAGCAGGTCGCGCACTGCGGCGCGGCCGTCGCGATCGAGATTGTTGGTCGGCTCGTCGAGCAGCAGGAAATCGGGCGCGGCGAAGATCGCGCCCGCAAGCGCGGCGCGCGTGCGCTGGCCGCCCGAGAGGGCGGCGAGCGGCGTGTCGGGCGAAAGTGGCAGGCGGGTCTTCGCGAGCGCCTCCTCGATGCGCGCATCGAGCGTCCAGTCGGCCTCGGCGATCTCGTCGGCGGTGGCGTCGCCTGCTTCGGCCTTGCGGACGAGCGCGAGCGCCGCGCGCGCGCCGAACAGGTCGGCGATCGTTTCGTCCCCGCCCACCTGCACCGTCTGGCGCAGCATCGCGATGCTGCCCTCGATGGCGATACTGCCCGCGGCGGGGGAAATCTCGCCGGCGATCAGGCGCAGCAGCGTCGATTTGCCGACGCCGTTGCGCCCGACGATGCCGGTGCGTTCGCGCTGGAACTGGAGGTCGAGGTCGGTGAAGACGGCGCGGCCGTCAGGGGTGGACCAGCGAAGACGGGTGATGGTGATCGAAGGCATGAACAGGGGCTTTCCAGGCAGCAAGGCGGGTGGGCGATGCGGTCAGCCTGTTGTCCATGACGAGGTCACTCCGGTTCGATCGAGCTCTTAATCTAGGGATTGCGGCGGAGCGATGCAACCGGGGCGGGCATCTAGAGCCAGCCGATGCTCTTGAATCGCCAGTAGAGGAGGCCGCAGATGCCGCCCATCAGCGCGAGCGCGAAGGGATAGCCGAAGGTCCAGCCGAGCTCGGGCATATGCTCAAAATTCATTCCGTAGATGCCCGCGATCGCGGTCGGTACGGCAAGGATCGCGGCCCAGGCGGCGAGCTGGCGCGTGATGACGCCCTGGCGCTGCTGTTCGAGAAGGCCGTTGGTCTCGATCACGCTCGCGGCGATGTCGCGCAGCCCGGTCAGGCGGAATTCGGCGCGTTGGACATGATCCCATACGTCGCGGAAGAAGGGGCGGACCGGATCGTCGATGCACGGCAGCGGCGTCGTCGCGAGCTTCCACGTCACATCCTTCATCAGCCCGGCGAGCCGCTGGAAGCGTATGATCTCGTGCCGCTGGGCATAAAGGTGTCGGATTTCGTCGGCATCGAGCGGCGTGTCCATCACGCTTTCCTCGAGCAGCAGCATCCGGTCCTCGATCGCGTCGATCACCGGGAAATAGCCGTCGACGATGAAGTCGAGGATGGCGTGGAGGACATAGTCGGGGCCGTGCCCGAGCAGCGTCGGCGAGGCTTCGAGCCGCGCGCGCACCTCGGCATGGCCGCGCGCCGAGCCGTGGCGGACGCTGACGATGAAATGGCGGCCGAGGAAGAAGGCGGTTTCGCCCGGCTGGATCGTGTCGGCGTCGAGATTGGCGGTGCGCGCGATGACGAAGAGCTGGTCGCCATAGACGTCGGCCTTGGGGAGCTGGTTCGCCTTCAGCGCATCCTCGACCGCGAGCGGGTGCAGGCCGAAGCGGGCCGCGATGCCCTGGAGTTCGGCCGCGGTGGGCTCGTAGAGGCCGAGCCAGAAGAAATCACCCTCGGCGCACTGGTCGGGGATCGCCTCTTCGGGGCCGATGTCGCGCACCAGCTTGCCTTGATTGTAGAGACGGGCGGCCATGATCGGCATTGGCGGGCATCCTGCTGGGTCGGCGCGAGCATAGCCGCGGACGGAGCCGCCGCAAGGCCGGTCACAGCATGATGCGATAGACGAGGAAGCCCGAGCGTTCGGCGATCGCGTCGTAGAGGCGGCGCGCGGTGTGGTTGGTCTCGTGCGTCTGCCAATAGACGCGCGCGGCGCCCGCCGTGCGCGCTTCCTCGGCCACCCGCAGGATCAGCGCCGAAGCGATGCCGCGTCCGCGCGCCGCTTCGGCGGTGAACAGATCCTGCAGGTAGCAGATGTCGGCGATCGAGGTCGTGCTGCGGTGATAGAGATAATGGACGAGGCCGAGAAGTTCGCCCTCCGCCTCGGCCACGAGCGCATGCACCGGCTGATCGGGGTCGAAGAAGCGCACCCAGGTCGCCGATGTGACGTCGGAAGGGAGCGCGGTGGTGCCGCTGCGGCCGTAGAATTCGTTATAGCCCTGCCACAGCGGCAGCCAGCGGTCGAAATCGCTTTGCACGGGCGCGCGGATCAGGAGGTCGGTGGGCATTTCAGCGAGCCGGGCGCCGCGTGTCGACGGCGATCCAGTTCTCCTCCCACGTCGCGCCGCCGTCGGCCGAATAGGCCTGTTCGAAGCGCGCCTCGTCGGCCGAGGCGCGGGTGATGACGAAGCGGACGAGGATGACGCGGCCATCCAATCGATCCTGCCCGTAGAACAGGCCGCGGCCCGCCGCGTCGAACCCGCCATAGATGGGGGCGGTCAGCTCGCCGCCGCCCGCGCTCGCATAATTGAGGCTCCACTGGCCGGTCTTGGGGTTGAAGAGCCGCAGCGAGCCGCCCTCGATCGTTCCCGCGTCGCCCGATACCGCGAGATCGACGAAATTGGCGCGGCCGCCCATCAGCGGGCGCACGACGCTGGTGCCGCGATATTCGGCCCAGTCGGGCGCGGTCCCGGACAGCGGATTGCGGCGCACCTTCACCACCGTCGTCCATGTCCCGATCTCCCAGTCGAACGCGGAGGCGCCGGCTGGCGCGGTGGCGTCGCTCCGGGCCGGCTCGGCGACAGCCGGCGCGGCGGAGAGCGCGAGCGCGGCGCTCAGGAACAGGGTGCGGACGATCATGGGTCTTCCTTTGCCGGACGGGCTTCGTGCGTCTCATAGTGGCGCAGCGCGGACAGGCTGTCCAATCGGGAAATGCGCGGGATGGTCATGGCGACCGATGCGTTCGTCCGCCTCTTGCCCCCTTCGTCAATCCGGTATAGAGCGACCGTCAATGTCCGGCCGCCCCGCGAGGGGCGGCCCTTATTATTTCCGCTTGGAGAAACCCAGCCATGGCCAACGCCAATCCGACCCCGCTGATGCCGCACGCGACCGCCGCCTGGCTGGTCGACAACACCGGCCTGACCTTCGCCCAGATCGCCGAATTTTGCGGCATCCACATCCTCGAGGTGCAGGCGATCGCCGACGAGACCGCGGCGACCAAATATACCGGTCGCGATCCGGTGCGCGCGCACGAGCTGTCGATGGAAGAGATCGAGAAGGGCCAGAAGGACCCCGAATACAAGCTCAAGATGAGCGTGCAGGGGCAGGACACGATCCGCCGCACCCGCGGGCCGCGCTACACCCCGGTCAGCAAGCGCCAGGACAAGCCCGACGGCATCGCCTGGATCCTGAAGAACCATCCCGAGGTGTCGGACGGCGCGATCGGCAAGCTGATCGGCACGACGCGCAACACGATCGGCGCGATCCGCGACCGCAGCCACTGGAACAGCGCGAATATCGTGCCCAAGGACCCCGTGACGCTCGGCCTCTGCTCGCAGCGCGAGCTCGACGCGCTCGTCGCCAAGGCCGCGAAGAAGGCCGGGATCAAGGCGCCGGAAGACAGCCGTTTCGAGGGCGACCGTGAGGCGCTGATCGAGGAACTGCGCGCCGAACGCACCGCCGCCGCCGAAGCGCGCGCCGCCGAGGAAGCCGAAGCCGGCGACGAAGCCTGACGCGTGGCGAGCGCCGGTGAAGAGGACGGCATTCCGGCGGCCAGCGGCTCGCCGGATGCCTCGCTGACGCAGGACGACAGCTTCACCGCGACGAGCCATGCGGGGCTCACCTATCCGTGGGGCGACGCTGCGCCGGGGACGGGCGAGACGATCCGCATCGCGAACGGGATCAGCTGGGCGCGCATCCCGATGCCGGGCTCGCTCGGCCATATCAACAGCTGGCTGCTCGACGATGCGGACGGAATCGCCGTCGTCGATACCGGCATCTGCCTGACTTTGTGCTCGGATGCCTGGAAGGCGCTCTATGCGGGCGCGCTCAAGGATGCGCGGATCACCCGCGTCGTCGGCACCCACCTCCACCCCGACCATATCGGGCTCGCCGGCTGGATCGCGAAGAAGCATGGCGTGAAGCTGTGGATGACGCGCGGCGAGATGCTGACCGCGCGCGCGATCGTCGCCGATTCGAGCGACAGCGCGCCCGACGAGGTCATCGCCCAGTCGCGCGCCGCGGGCTGGGACGAAGTGGCGCTGGAGGCACAGAAGGCGCGCGGCTGGAACATGTTCCAGCGCATGATCTTTCCGCTGCCGCGCAGCTATGTGCGGATGCAGGATGGCGACCGCATCGACATGGGCGCGCACCAGTGGCGCGTCGTCACCGGCTCGGGGCATAGCCCCGAACATGCGTGCCTGTGGAACGAGCGCGAGGGCGTGCTGGTGTCGGGCGATCAGGTGCTGCCGCGGATCAGCTCGAACGTGTCGGTCAACATCACCGAGCCCGACGCCGATCCGCTGGGCGAATGGCTTGCGTCGATCGACAAGCTGCTCGGCATCATTCCCCCCGACGTGATCACCTGCCCTGCGCACGGCGAACCGTTCAAGGGGCTGCATGTCCGCCTGATGGCGCTGCGCGACGAGCACCGCATGCGGCTCTACAAGCTCGCCGAGGCGATCGCCGAGACGCCGATGCGCGCGGTCGACTGCTTCCCGCTGCTCTTCAACCGCCCGATCGGCGAGCACAATCAGGGCCTTGCGACCGGCGAGGCGCTCGCGCATCTGAAACGGCTTGAGCTCGAAGGGCGGGTACGCAAGGAAGACCGCGACGGCGTGTGGTGGTACCACGGCGTGGCGTGACCATATCAGCCGTTGATTCTTCCCCTCAATCCCCCCGGTGCATCACCCAGCTGAACGCCAGCGCGTTGAAGATGGTGTAGAGGCCGTAGAGCAGCAGCCCGGTGAACCAGTTGCGCGTCGCGATCGCCATCGCGCCGACGAGCAGCAGGAATTCGAAGACATAGGTGATATGCGGCCCGACCTTGTCGGCGAGCGGCTTCACCATCTGCTGCACCAGCGGGTCGTCGCTCTCCATGAAGGCGCGGTGCATAGCGAAATTGCCGACGCCGGCGCAGAATATGGCGAGGATCGCGATCAGCATAGGATTGCAAATGGGGCCTTATCACTGGAAATGCCAGCGCGTTTGCGGTTATGGGGGGGGCGAAGGGAGGCGAAGCCCTTTATCCCGATCGAAAATCCTGCCCTCTTTCCTCCCCCGGAGAAGGACCCGTTCGATGAGACAATCCACGCGCCTTTCGGCCGCCACGCTCCTGATTGCCGCCGGCGCCCAGCCGGCATGCGCCGACGTGCCCGGTCTGGCACTTCCTTCGGGTATCGCCCCGATGGTCGTGTCGACGGTGGAAGCCCGACCCATACCGCTGCCCGATCCGGTGCGCGCGATGATCGAGGCCGCGATCGAAAGCGGCGAGCGCAAGGATGTCGAAACCGTGATCGCGCTGGCGAAGGCGACGAACCCGCGTTCGCTAGCCGACATCGACGCGATCCTTGCCGCCTGGCAGGCGCAGGGCAAGGGCGAACCCGAGCCCGACCCGATCCGCCAGATGCTCGCCGCGGCGATGGCGAGCAAGAAGGACGGCGACGTCGAGGCGGTGGGCGCGCTCGCGAAGAAGACCAGTCCCGACCGGGTCGCCGACATCGATGCGCTGCTGACCGACTATCGCGCAAGGCGCGCCGCCGAAAAGAAGGCGGCCGCCGACGCGGCGCGCGCCAAGCTCGCGGCTTCGAAATTCTGGGAGAATTGGAAGGGGGAGGGCCAGATCGGCGCGTCGCACAGCAGCGGCAACACCGATTCGGTCGGGCTCAGCCTGGGCATCGCGCTCAACCGCAAGGGGATCGACTGGAGCCACCGGCTGCGCGCGCAGGGCGATTATCAGCGCACCAACGGCCGCACGACGGTCGAGAAATTCCTCGCCGAATATGAACCGCAGGCCCGCATCGGCGACCGCGCCTTCGCCTTCGGACTCGGGCGGTGGGAGCGCGACCGGATGGCGGGTTATGACGCGCGGTGGAACGTTTCGGGCGGGCTCGGATACAAGGTCATCGCGAAGAAGGACCTGACCCTCAACCTGAAGGCCGGACCGGCATGGCGCCAGACCGATCTCGTCTATGGCGACACCGAAAGCGAACTCACCGGGCTCGCGGCGCTCGATCTCGGCTGGAAATTGTCGCCGACGCTCAGCCTGTCGCAAGTCGCCTCGACGATCGTCGGCGAACGGACGACGACGACCAGCTCGCTGACCGCGCTCAACGCCAAATTGTCGGGCGCGCTGTCGGCGCGCGTTTCCTATTCGGCCGAGCTCGACAGCCATCCGCCCGTGGGGGTCGAGAATCTCGACACGCTGACGCGCTTCACGCTGGTTTACGGCTTCTAGTCCAGCGCCTGGGTGCCGCCGATTTCCTGCCCCTCGGCGAGCAGGCCGGCGCCGGGGACGTGGTTGAATTCGATCCGGATGCCGTCGGGGTCCTCGAACAGGATCGAATAATAGCCGGGCGCCCAGGGTTCTTCCTGCGGGCCGTGGACGAAGACGATGTCGCCCCGGTCCTTCAGAAAGGCATGAATGCGGTCGACCGCGGCGCGGTCGCGCAGACGGAAGCAGGCGTGGTGGAGCCCCGGCGCGCCCTGATCGAAGCGCTTGCCGGCATTTTCCGGACTCCCGGTGCGGATGCCGATCGCGGTGCGGCCGCCGACGCCATAGAGCATCGCATCATTGTCGAGCACGACCTTGAGGCCGAGATAACGGATGACGTCGCGCCAGAAGGCGGTCGACCGCGCGAAATCCCCCGCGGTCAGGATGACATGCGCGACGCCGTTGAGGTCGGACATGGCTCAGGCCTTCTCCAGCAGCCTCTCGTCCCTGATCCTTTTCTGCCAGACGAGTGGCGCGTTGACGTGGACGTTCTGGCCTTCGCTGTCGACCGCGACGGTAACGGGGAAGTCCTTGACCTCGAATTCGTAGATCGCCTCCATGCCGAGGTCGGCGAAGCCGACGACCTGGCTGCCCTTGATCGCCCGCGCGACCAGATAGGCGGCGCCGCCGACCGCCATCAGATAGGCGCTCTTGTGCTTGGCGATCGCCTGCGTCGCGGCGGGGCCGCGCTCGGCCTTGCCGACGCAGGCGAGCAGGCCCTGTTCGAGCATCATGTCCATGAACTTGTCCATGCGCGTCGCCGTGGTCGGGCCCGCGGGGCCGACGATCTCCTCGCCGACCGGATCGACCGGGCCGACATAATAGATGACGCGGCCCTTGAACTCGACGGGCAGCTTCTCGCCCTTCGCCAGCATGTCGGTGATACGCTTGTGCGCGGCGTCGCGGCCGGTCAGCATCTTGCCGTTGAGCAGGATGCGGTCGCCCTGCTTCCAGCTTGCCACGACTTCGGGCGTCAGCGTGTCGAGGTCGACGCGGATCGCCGCCTTGTCTGGCGCCCAGTCGATCTGCGGATAGTCGGCGAGCACCGGGGGTTCGAGGAAGGCGGGGCCGCTGCCGTCGAGCGTGACGTGGGCGTGGCGCGTCGCGGCGCAATTGGGGATCATCGCGACCGGCTTCGACGCCGCATGGGTCGGCCAGTCCCTGATCTTGATGTCGAGCACGGTCGCGAGACCACCGAGGCCCTGCGCGCCGATGCCGAGTGCGTTGACCTTTTCATAAAGCTCGATGCGCAATTCCTCGATCGGCGAAGCCGGGCCGCGCGCGAGCAGTTCGGTCATGTCGATCGGGTCCATCAGCGATTGCTTGGCGAGCAGCATCGCCTTTTCCGCCGTGCCGCCGATGCCGATGCCGAGCATGCCGGGCGGGCACCAGCCGGCGCCCATCTGCGGCACCATGTCGAGCACCCAGTCGACGATCGAGTCGCTGGGGTTCAGCATCTTGAACTTCGACTTGTTCTCGCTGCCGCCGCCCTTCGCGGCGACATCGATATGCACCTTGTCGCCGGGCACCATCTCGACATTGAGGACCGAGGGCGTGTTGTCCTTCGTATTGACGCGGCTGAACGCCGGGTCGGCGAGAATTGAGGCGCGCAGCTTGTTGTCGGGGTGCAGATAGGCGCGACGTACGCCCTCATCGACGACCTGCTGGAGGCTACGGGGGCTGTCGAGGCGGCAGTCCATGCCCCATTTGACGAAGACGGTGACGATGCCGGTGTCCTGGCAGATCGGGCGGTGCCCCTCGGCGCACATCCGGCTGTTCGACAATATCTGCGCCATCGCGTCCTTCGCGGCGGGCGACACCTCGCGCTCATAGGCCGCACCCAAGGCGCGGATATAGTCCATCGGGTGGAAATAGCTGATGTACTGGAGCGCGTCGGCGATGGTTTCGACGAGGTCATCCTCGCGGATGATGACGGTGTTCATATGCAGCCCTCTTGCCCGTGTTTCGGAGTCGGGGCTTCCCCTAGACCCGGGGCGGGGCGACGAAAAGGGGGCTTGCGGGAGTAGGCGTCGCGATCAGCGCGGCGCTATTGGCACTCGGCGCATTTGCCGCGCACTTCGATCACCGGGCGTTCGGCAGCAAAGCCGGCCGCTTCGGCGGCGGCGCGCACGCCGTCCGACAGGCTGTCGTTGTCGACATGCACCGCGGCGCCGCAACTGTCGCAGATCAGGAAAATGCAGTCGTGCAGGCAGCCGGGGTGGCTGTTCGCGACGAAGGCGTTGGCGCTTTCGACGCGGCGGACGAGGTTGTTGGCGACGAACAGATCGAGGATGCGATAGACGCTGTTGGGCGCGACCCGCTTCCCGCGCTTTTGCGAGACGATGTCGGCGATCTCATAGGCGCTCGCGGGCTTGCCGATTTCGGCGACCGCGTCGAAAATCTGCGCGCGCATGTCGGTCCACGCCTCGCCGGCCTGTTCGAGCGCGGCCTGTGCGGCGTTGGCAAGCGAGGCGCCGCTGGCCTCGACGTGCGGATGATCATGCTTGCCCATCGGCGGGTTCCTCAGCGCGCGGCGCGGACCGGCCGGCGCATCCTTAATGTAGGCCTTTAGAGGGGCGCCCGCAAGCCGCGGGCGCGGCGCGTCAGTGCGTCGCGCGCCGGTTGAGGTCGTGGCCGAGCGCGACCACCGCGACGCCGATCATCGTCGCGAGCACTTCGCTGCCGTCGTGTGGCCGCGACAGCGCGCCCGCCATCATGCCGAGCCCGAAGCTGCCGACCGCGAAGGGCATCATGTAACCGTGGCTGAGCACCCCGGCGACAAGTGTCACCAGCGCGAAGCCGATCGCGATGACCAGCCCGACCTCGTGGAACAGGTGATTTTCCAGCACCCCGCTGACCGAGGCGATCGAGGCGAAGAAGATGGTGGTGGCGAGGCAATGGACGAGGCACAGCCCCGACAGCCCCACCGCGAGCTGGTCGCCCGAAAGCGAGGTCAGCGGCCGCGAATCGCGCGCAGCCCGAACGATCGCGCCGAGGCGCGTGCGAACAGGGGCAAGGCTGGCGACGTCGGTCACCCGATTCTCCGTTGGGGCAATTGCGATGCCTGATATGGCATAACATGACAAAGGTTACAACATCACATCGCAAGATTTTGCCGGACGCCCAAAGCGCCCGTCACCCCGCGATGGGGCGACTCAGTCGATGTCGAACAATCCCGCGAGCTGCTCGACCATCGTGCCGCCCAGTTGCTCGGCATCCATGATCGTCACCGCGCGGCTGTAGTAGCGCGTGACGTCGTGCCCGATGCCGATCGCACAGAGCTCGACCGGCGAGCGATTCTCGATCCATTCGATCACCTGCCGCAGATGCTGGTCGAGATAGGCGCCGTGGTTGACCGACAGCGTGCTGTCGTCGACCGGCGCGCCGTCCGAAATCACCATCAGGATACGGCGTTCCTCGGGGCGGTTCACGATGCGGCTGTGCGCCCACATCAGCGCCTCGCCGTCGATATTCTCCTTGAGCAGCCCCTCGCGCATCATCAGCCCCAGCGAGCGGCGCGCGCGGCGATAGGGCTCGTCGGCGGGCTTGTAGATGATGTGCCTGAGGTCGTTGAGGCGGCCGGGGTGCGGCGGGCGGCCCGCGGCGAGCCAGTCCTCGCGGCTCTGCCCGCCCTTCCACGTCCGGGTGGTGAAGCCCAGAATCTCGGTCTTCACCCCGCAGCGTTCGAGCGTGCGCGCGAGGATGTCGGCGCTGATCGCGGCGATGCTGATCGGCCGCCCGCGCATCGACCCCGAATTGTCGATCAGCAGCGTGACGACGGTGTCGCGGAAATCGGTGTCGCGCTCGATCTTGTAGCTCAGCGAATGGCCGGGCGAGACGACGACGCGCGCGAG
Organism: Sphingopyxis sp. NJF-3; assembly: GCF_053514865.1. Lineage (NCBI taxonomy): Bacteria > Pseudomonadati > Pseudomonadota > Alphaproteobacteria > Sphingomonadales > Sphingopyxidaceae > Sphingopyxis > Sphingopyxis sp. NJF-3. Next base: position 2,838,260 of record NZ_CM130726.1, on the reverse strand, counting down.
GCGGGCGGCGTCGAGCTGGCCTTCCTCCTGGTCGAAGTCCCACGCGCGGTTCTGCTGCGCCATCAACCGGCGCTGGAGGCGGTTCGCGAGCTTGGTCACCGCGCCCTGCAGATGCGTCATCTGCTGGTCGAGATAGGCGCGCAGCCGCGTCAGTTCGTCGGCATCGCAGAGCTCGGTCGCGGCGACGATCTCGTCATGCTTTTCGGTGAAGCGGATATAGTTGAAATCGGGAACGTCGGTCGGCAGGCGGTTCGGGCGCACGGGCAGCATGCCCTCGTCGCCTTCGCCGCCCATTTCGGGTTCGCCGTCGGCTTCCATTTCCTCGGCGTTCGGATCGGTGTCGCCGTCGTCGGCCTGATCGCCCGCCATCTCGGCGCGCGCGTCGACTTGGCTTTCGCCGCTGCCGCCGTCCTCGCTCTCCTGTTCCTCCTGGCTCTCCTCGGCCTCGGTTTCATTCTCCTCGCCGCCGTCCTCGGCGCCTTCCTCCATCGGCTCGTCGCCATGGATGAGGTCGAGGTGGCGGAGCGCGAGCTTCGCGGTCTCGGCGAACGCCGCCTGATCGTCGAGCAGCATCGACAGCGCGGTCAGGTCGCCGCCCGCTTCCTTGGCGATCCATTCGCGCACCAGCGACAGGCCGGTCTCGGTGCCCTGCGGCGCCTGGTCGCCGGTCAGCGCCTCGCGCAGCATCAGTTCGAGCGCGCTCGAAATCGGGACATCTTCCCTGGTCTGCGCGCGGCTGATCGGGTCCGACCGCATCCGCATCGCGAGGCTCGCCGCCAGATTGCCCCGCATCCCTGCCATATGGCGCGCGCCGAGCGCCTCGACCCGCGCGCGCTCCATCGCGTCGAAGGCGGCGGCGGCGAGCGGCTCGGCGGGGCGCGCCGCGGCGTGCAGCTTCTCGCTGTGATGCTTCATGCGCAGCGCATAGGCGTCGGCGAAGCCGCGCGCCTCGGCGACCTGGTCGGCGGGCAGGGTGCGCGACGGGGTCGGCACCTTGATCGCCTTGCCGATCTGCGCCGGCGCGTCGGCGGTGAAGCCGACCTCGACCTCGGGATCGCGCGTCACCGCGCGCGCGACGCTCGACAGCGCAGTCTTCAGGTCGTCGAGGGGGGAGGGGTTGGTCATGGCGTCGCGGCGTCGGGGGTTCGGTTGCAGAGGATGTCGTCGCGTTCCTTGGGCGCTGCCGGGTCCGGAAGCAAGCGGAAGACGTGACCCAGATGCGTCGGCGCGCGCTCGGGCCGCGTCCGCTTGCCCGCGACGACGTCGACGAAATCGCGGCAGACGACCGCGCTGCGCAGGAAATTGCTGTGCCCGGTCGACCCGCGCGAGACGTCGGTGGTGTCGATCACGGTCAGGCCGGGGATCGCGGCGGGATAGCAGCGTTCGGGGCGGCCCTTCGCTTTCAGCTCGGCCGCCTCGAACGGATCGAAGCAATAGGGCGAACCGAGCCGCGGATAGCCGTGCAGCGCGCGCGAGGCGGCGAGCGCCTTGTCGCGGAGCGAGGCGTAGACGGTGATATGCCGGCTTCGCGCGACCTTCGCGGGGGTCAGGACACCGTCGGCGACGTCGCGCTCGAAACTCTCACGGTCGATGTCGGGCGAGGCGAGGATGATGTTGGAGATGTTGCGGCTGTCGGCGCTCGGTGCGGCGCGGTCGACATAGGCGATCGCGGGGACGACGAGCCGCGCGCCGAGCGAGTGCGAGACGATCACCACCTCCCTGACCCACGGCTGCTCGGCGAGCGCTTTCAGGAACTCGCGGAAATTGCGGACGTCGTGGTACATGTTGGTCTCGTCGACCGCATAGCCGAGGACGCGGTGCTGCGACGGCCAGCTATAGGCGATCACCGGTCCGTCGAAGCCGGTCATTCGCGCGATCTGCGCCGTGTCCTTCGTCGTCGTCTCGAAACTCTCGCGATAGCCATGGACATAAAGGAGAACGCGGCCCTGCCGCCGGTCGGTCTCGGCCTGCAGCGCGCGCCACCAGTCGCCGGGCTCCTGCAGCGCGAGCGGGGTATGGAATCGCGTCTTGCCGCCCACTTCCTCGTCGCGCGGCGCCGCGAAGCGCCCATAGCGCACCCGGTCGCCGCGATGGCCGAGCAGCGCGATGTCGGCCGTCCGGCAATCGGGAAGCCGGCTGGTGACGAAGAAGAGCGGCATCGCCGCACCATCGACCGGCGCTCCGGCGCGCGGCGTGCAGCGCGCGTCGGCAACATAGTCGGCGTGGCGGACGTCGCCATAATCGACCGGCGTGATGCAGCCGGCGAGGGTGAGGGCGGCGACGATCGCCATCCATATCGAATGCCGCTTCATGCCGCGCCGTCACCCTCTCCGCTGCGACTAACGCGCAAGCGCCAAAGTCTCGCTGCCTCCCCCATCGAGGGGGAGGGAGAGAGGGCGCGCCGGCCTCACTTGCCGATGACGCCTTCGGGCAGGTCCTCTCCGAACACGCGCTGATAATATTCGGCGACGATCATCCGCTCGGCCTCGTCGCACTTGTTGAGGAACGACAGGCGGAAGGCGAAGCCGAGGTTGTTGAAGATCGCGGCGTTCTGCGCCCAGCTGATCACGGTGCGGGGCGACATCACGGTCGAGATGTCGCCGTTGATGAAACCCTGGCGGGTCAGATCCGCGACCTTGACCATATTGGCGACCGTCGCGTCGTCGGTGCCGGGCACCTTGGCGAGGATGATCGCGCTCTCGGTCGCCGCGGGCAGATAGTTCAGCGTCACGACGATGTTCCAGCGGTCCATCTGGCCCTGGTTGATCTGCTGCGTGCCGTGATAGAGGCCGCTCGTGTCGCCGAGCCCGACGGTGTTCGCGGTCGAGAAAAGGCGGAAATGCGGGTTCGGGCGGATCACGCGGTTCTGGTCGAGCAACGTCAGCTTGCCCTCGGCCTCCAGCACGCGCTGGATCACGAACATCACGTCGGGGCGCCCCGCGTCATATTCGTCGAAGACGAGCGCGGTCGGGGTCTGCAGCGCCCAGGGGAGCAGGCCTTCGCGGAATTCGGTGACCTGCTGGCCGTCGCGCAGCACGATCGCGTCGCGGCCGACAAGGTCGATGCGGCTGATGTGCGCGTCGAGGTTGACGCGGATGCACGGCCATTTGAGCCGTGCCGCGACCTGTTCGATATGCGTCGACTTGCCGGTGCCGTGATAGCCCTGCACCATGACGCGGCGATTGAACTTGAAGCCCGCGAGGATGGCGAGCGTCGTGTCGCCGTCGAAGACATAGGCGGGGTCGAGGTCGGGAACGCGCTCGTCGGCCTCGCTGAATGCGGGAACCTTCATGTCGATGTCGACCCCGAATATTTCGCGCGCATCGACCTCGGTATCGGGCGCGGCGATGAGCGTCGAGCCGTGATGGTCGGGGAGGCTGTTCGGGATATCGGTCATCGTTGGCGTCCATTCATTTTCGTCATGCTGAACTTGTTTCAGCATCCATGGCCTTCACTCTCGTTTGGCGCCGTGACGGCGGATAAGGTCGGGCCATGGACCCTGAAACAAGTTCAGGGTGACGGGAAGAGGAGTCGGCGCGTTTCCGCCGACCGTCCGAGCGCGGTATCGTCATGGGTTGCGGCTTGCAACGCCTTATTCAGAAGATGCCGAGCGCCTTCATCACCGCCGCCTGGTCGTAATAGGGGCGCTCGCAGACGATCTTGTCGCTGCCGGAAGCGAATTCGAAGCTTGCCGCCATGCGGATGCGGAACGCCTTGCCGGTCGGCTCGATCGTGCGCAGGCCGAGCCGGAGCGGCCCGAGGTGCGTGCCGGTCAGCCAGAATTCGACGAGGACCGTATCGGTCGCGGCATCGGCGGCGATCGCGATCACCTCGTTCGCCTGGTCGGGAAAGGGCTCGCGCGACGAGGCGAAATAGGACCGCACCGCCGCCTCTCCGTCGAAAACGGTGCCGGGGCCGAGCAGTTCGTAGCGTGGGTGCTCGAAGGTCGCGAGGACGCCGTCCCAATCGTGCGTGATCTCGAGCGCCATGTGGCGGCGGACGGTTTCGATACGCCTTTCGTCGAGATCGTTCATTGTCCCTCTCCCTATGCGAAAACCCGGCTCTTCCTCAAAAGCTGATAGGCCGCAACCACTTCGCCGAGCCGCGTTTCGTGACTGCGGTCGCCGCCGTTGCGGTCGGGGTGATATTTGCGGACGAGTTCGCTGTAGCGGCGGCGGAGCGCGGCGCGGTCGGCGTCGGGGGCGAGCGCCATCAACTGCAGCGCGCGATGCTCCTCGCGGGTGAAGCGCGGATCGGCCGCCTCGCGGCGCGCCTCGTCCATCCGCTGGCGGAACCGGGCGCCGAGCGCATCCATCGGATCCTTGAAATCGGCCCAGCGCGGCGGCAGGTCGGCGCTGCCCGCGGCGCGAAAGGCGCGGCTTTCGGTTTCCCAGCCCGCGGTCGGCGACTGCGCGGCCATGATCTGGTCGGCATTCATGCCCTCGAAGAAATTATAGCCGCTGTTGAACTCGCGAACATGGTCGAGGCAAAGCCAGCGGTAAGGCGGCGGCCCGTCGGGCGAGCGGTGCGACGATAGGGGCGCGCGAAACTCGCCGGGCTCGCGGCAACCCGGAACGGCGCAAGCGGCTTCGCGCGGAACGCGGCCGTGGAAACGATTGGATCGGGGGCTTGTCATGCTGTTCTTTCCTCCCCAACATGGGGGCATGAGCGAAAAAGGTCCAGTGCAACGCGAGATGGAAGGGCTGCTTTCCGCCGCTTTTCCCGATGCGGATTTCACCCTCAGCAACGACAGCGCGAAGCATCACGGCCATGCCGGCGACGACGGCAGCGGCGAATCGCACTTCAGCCTGTCGATCCTGTGGGCGGGCTTCGCCGGGCAGTCGCGTGTCGCGCGCCAGCGCGCGGTGAACAAGGCGCTCGGCGATCTGCCGGGCCAGCGCGTCCACGCGCTCGCGATTCGGGCGATCGCGCCGGGCGAATAGGAGGATCGGCCATGGCCGGCGACCGGGTCTATCGATATAGTTTCGCGAGCGTCTATCCGCACTATGTCGCCAAGGCGGAGCGCAAGGGGCGCACCAGGGCCGAGGTCGACGAGATCATCCGCTGGCTGACCGGATATAGCCAGAAGCAGCTCGAGGATCAGATCGCGGCCAGGACCGACCTCGAAGGCTTTTATGGCGCCGCGCCCGCGATGAACGGCGCGCGCAGCCTGATCAAGGGCGTCGTCTGCGGCGTCCGCGTCGAGGATATCGAAGAGCCGCTGATGCGCGAAATCCGCTATCTCGACAAGCTGATCGACGAACTCGCCAGGGGAAAGAAGATGGAGAAGATCCTGCGGCGCCCCGAATAGCTCCCGACCCGAAAGGAACGGCCGAATGTATACCGTCATCACCCCCTCGACCCACGACATCGGCGCCTTCGACGTGCGGCGGACCCTGCCCAACAAGGACCGCACGATGGTCGGCCCCTTCATCTTCGTCGACCAGTTCGGCCCGGCCCATTTCGACATCGGCAAGGGAATGGACGTGCGCCCGCACCCGCACATCAACCTTGCGACCGTCACCTATCTGTTCGAGGGCGCGATCGACCATCGCGACACGCTCGGCACCTATGCGACGATCCGGCCCGGCGCGTGCAATCTGATGACCGCGGGCCGCGGTATCGCGCATTCGGAACGCACCCCCGCCGCCGAGCGGAGCGCGGGGTCGGCGATCTCGGGGATGCAGACCTGGCTCGCGCTGCCCGACGGCAAGGAGGAGATCGCGCCCGCGTTCGAGCATGTCGCCAAGGAGGACCTGCCGCTGGTCGAGGATGCGGGCGTGTCGGCGCGCGTCATCATGGGCAGCCTGTGGGGCGCGACCTCGCCGATCACCCAGCATAGCGCGACCATCTATGCCGACATATTGATGAACGCGGGCGCGTCGGTCCCGATCGAAGCCGAGGCCGACGAGCGCGCGGTGCTCGTGGCGCTCGGCGACGCGAGCCTCGATGGCGAGGCGCTCGACCGCTACAGCCTCTATATCCTGAAACCCGGTCAGGCGATGACCCTGCGCGCGACCACCGATGCGCGCGTGATGCTGCTCGGCGGCGAGGCCTTCACGACCCCGCGCCATGTGTGGTGGAACTTCGTGAGCTCGTCGCGCGAGCGGATCAACCAGGCGAAACACGACTGGAAGGAGGGCGCGTTCGGCCTGATCCCGGGCGACAGCGACGAATATATCCCGCTCCCCGAAGTGCCCAAGACGGTGAGCTATCCTTGAGGGGTGGGCTGACGTTCGGGTAGTCCGGTCCGCAATCGGCCGGCAGCGGTCACATGCGACGTGATCCCCGGCGAAACCGGGGTCCAGGGCGTCAGAAACCGATGCTGGCTGGTCGCGCTCTGGACCCCGGCCTTCGCCGGGGATCACCAGATGGACCACCCACCGGAGCCTGCGCCTGTCTTTCATCGTCATCCCGGACTTGATCCGGGGTCCCGCTTGATGCCCAAGCCAGTCGATACCTCAAAAAGCGGGATCCCGGATCAAGTCCGGGATGACGAATGTCGGAAACGACCGATTGTGGTCATACCTTCTCCCCTCCCTTCTAGGGAGGGGAATGGCTCAAACCCACCCCAAAGCAGACTTGCCAGCCGCGCCATTCCCCGCCACCTTCGTTTCGAATTGAAACCAAAGGGAGCGAATGATGACGGGCGATTTCGAGCAGCGGCGGGTGGCGCTTTCCACGGGGGTCGAACTCGACGTCGTCGACATGGGGCCGAAGGACGCGCCGGCGTTGATCTTCCTCCACGGTTTTCCCGAATCGCACCGCACCTGGCGGCACCAGCTTCCGCATTTCGCGACCCGTTTCCGCTGCATCGCGCCCGACCAGCGCGGCTATCGCGGCTCGTCGAAGCCGCAGGATGCCGAATCCTACACGCCCGACAAGCTGATCGCCGACATTTTCGCGCTGGCTGATGCGCTGGAGGTCGGGAACTTCTCCATCGTCGGCCACGACTGGGGTGGCGCGATCGCCTGGGGCGTGGCGCTCGGCGGACAGCCGGGCGGGCTGCACCCTGCATGGGCGGGCCGGGTGACGCGCGCGGTGATCGCCAATGCGCCGCATCCGGCGATCTTCCAGCGGCTCCTGCTCGCCAATGCCGAGCAGCGCGCCGCAAGCCAGTATATCCGCGTCTTCCGCGATCCGGCGAGCGACGCGATCATCGAGGAGCAGGGCATCGCCGGCCTGTTGGCCCATGCCTTCAAGGATCGCGTGCCGAGCGGCGGCATCCAGCCGCCCGACGAGATCGCCCGGCTGCTCGCCGATTGGAGCGATCGCGACGCCTGCCGCGCGATGATCAACTGGTATCGCGCATCGCCCGCCAACGTCCCCGCGATGGACGAGCCCTTCGCCGAGCCACCCGCAACGCCCTTTCCCCTGCTCGCGATCCCGACGCTCATCATTTGGGCGCTCGACGATGTCGCGCTGCCCGCGTGCAATCTTGACGGGATCGGCGATCTCGTGCCCAATGCGGCGATCGTCGAGGTGCCCGGCTGCGGCCATTTCGTGCCGTGGGAGGCGCCCGACGCGGTCAATGCGGCGATGGACGGCTTCCTCGAACGGACGGCCGCCTCCGCCTGAAGCGAGCGAAGGGGCGGCTTATGGGCAAGGGGAGCGCGGACCTGTTCCGGACGCGCAGCGCGCACGGCCACGCACCGGTCACCTATATCGAGCTCTTCTTCGACCTCGTCTTCGTCTTCGCGATCACCCAATTGTCGCACGGCCTGCTCGAGCATCTGGGCTGGACGGGCGCGCTCCAGACGCTGATCCTGCTCTTCGCGGTCTGGTGGGTGTGGATCTATACCACCTGGGTCGCGAACTGGCTCGACCCCGACCGCGCGCAGGTGCGGTTGCTGCTGATCCTGCTGATGCTCGCCGGGCTCGCGCTGTCGAGCGCGATTCCCTATGCCTTCGGCGCGCGCGGCTGGGTGTTCGCCGCCGCCTATTGCACGATGCAGATCGGCCGCTCGCTCTACATGGTGTGGGCGAGTTGGGGCGTGCACCAGCCTCGCGCGCGCAATTTCCTGCGCATCAGTTTCTGGGCGCTCCTGTCGCTGCCGCTGTGGGTCGCGGGCTGCCTCGTCGAGGCGGAAACGCGGATGCTGCTCTGGGCGGCCGCCCTGCTCGTCGATTATGCCGGACCGCTCAGCTTCTTCCCGACCCCAGGGCTCGGCCGGTCGAGCGGCGCCGACTGGGATATCGCGGGCGGGCACATGGCCGAGCGCTGCGCGCTGTTCGTCATCATATCGCTCGGCGAGGGCGTGCTCGTCACCGGCGCGACCTTCGCGACGCTGCCGCAGGACGGCGTCCACTGGATCGCCTTCGCCTGCTGTTTCCTCGGCAGCGCCGCGCTGTGGTGGCTCTATTTCGATACCGGCGCGCGGCGCGGCAGCGAGGTGATCGCGACGAGCGAGCAGGCCGGGCTGCTCGCGCGCAACGCCTATACCTATTGGCATATCCCGATCATCGCGGGCCTCGTCGTCTCGGCGGTCGCCGACGAGATGCTGCTCGCGCATCCGCACGGTCCCATCTCGCCTGCTTTCCTCGCCACCTCGATCGGCGGCACGCTGCTGTTCCTGATTGGCAATATGGCGTTCAAGAAGGCGACGACCGACCGGCCGCTGCCGCCCTTTTCGCACCTGCTCGGCAGCGCGGCGCTGCTCGCCGTGGGCGCCGCCGCCTGGTTCGGCCACTGGCAGCCGCTGACGCTCGGCTTTGCGGTCTTCGCCGTGCTGGTGTTCACCGCGATCTGGGAATGGGGATCGTTCCATGGCGGCTGGCAGCGCTGGACGCCGTGGCTCGGCCGGCTGTTCGGCGCCGACCCCGGCGTGCAGAGGGAGGGTTGATATGTCGCACACCGCCATCATGCTGGCGATCGGACTCGCGCTGCTGATCGGGCTGCGCCTGACGATCCGCGATGCTGCGCGCGCGACGCGGCTGTTCCTGTGGCTCTGGCTCGCCGTGTCGTTCGCCAACCTGCTTTTCGGCGTGCTCGCCGCCGGCTATGGCTGGGGCGAGGAGGCGGTGGTGTGGCTGCTCGTGTTCGGGGTGCCGGCGGCGATCGCTCTCGCGACGCGGCGGGTCGCGCGATAGCTCAGCGGCCCGCGCGCACCAGCGAATCGAGCCAGCGGTCGGCGCTCGCCTGACCGTCGCGAAGGACGGGATCGATTAGATCCTGGTCCCCATTCTATTTCGTCATTCCCGCGAAAGCGGGAACCCAGAGCAGATGTCGGCTGACCCCATACTGGGTTCCCGCTTTCGCGGGAATGACAAGGGCGGGGTGTCCACTGACGGCGGGTGGGCGACGTTATTTTACTCGTCATCCCGGACTTGATCCGGGATCCATTCACGCAGCGCTTGAGCCAATGGATCCCGGATCAAGTCCGGGATGACGAAGTTGAATGGGTGGCCGCTTCCCACCCCGAAACCGACGTCTTCGCTTGTGTGTGCAATCGAAATAATCGCCACCTAATAAACCCTGTCTAATCGGCGGGCGACAGCAGGCAGCCGCTCGCGCCGGCATAGCGCGCGCTGCGCGAGGCGAGCAGCGGGACGCTGCCGGTGATCGTTTTGGTCTCGGGATCTTCGCTGACCGACACCATCTCCATGCCGGGCTCGAAGTCGGTCTGGCAGCTTTCGAGGCTGCGGCCCTCGACATAGCGGCATGAGCAGCCGACGCGCGCGGCATAAGCCGATCCCAATTCGGCCTGCGCCTTGAACGACGGGAATTTCCAGATCAGCAGGGCCGCGAGCAGGACGAGGGCGATCAGCGCCCACGGCAGGCATCCGCTCCAGCGGCTCGGTCGGCGCGGCGCTTGCGCGGCGGGCGATTCCGGCGTCGGTTCGGGCGTTGCCGGCTCGGGCGGGTTGGTGTTAGTCACGGGGCGCCATGATCACCAAAAAAGCCATGCTGGCAAGTACCGCGCTCGCGCTCCTCGGCGCCTGGTCGCTGACGCAGGCGGCGGGGCAGGGCGCGATGGCGCCGGCCTCGCCCGCGCCGCGCTTCGGCGCCTCGCTGCCGTCCGAGCCGGTCGATGCGCCGCGGCCGCTGCCCGCGCTCGATCCCGCGATCAAGGCGAAGGCCGACGCGCTGTTCACCGACGCGGACGATGTGGGGGAGACGCGCGCGCTGCTCGTGCTGCGCGATGGCGAGCCGATCTACGAACGCTACGGCGCGGGCTTCGGCCCCCAGAGCAAGCTGATCAGCTGGTCGATGGCGAAGAGCATCACCGCGGTGCTCACCGGCTTCCTCGTTTCCGACGGGCAATTGTCCCTGGATGGCCCCGCTCCGGTCGCGGCGTGGCAGCGCAGCGGCGACCCGCGCGGGGCGATCACGCTCCGGGACCTGCTTCACATGTCCTCGGGTCTCGAGCATGTCGAGGAGGGCGATCCGATCTGGGCGGGCGACACGGTGGCGATGCTGTTCGGCGGCGGCGCGCAGGACATGGCGGGCTTTGCCGAGGCGAAGCCGGCGGTGGCGCGGCCGGGCGAACTCTTCAACTACAGCTCGGCGACCAGCGTGATCCTTGCGGATATTCTCGCCGACACGCTGACGCCCGCCAAGAGCGCCGATGCGCGGCGCGACGCGATGCGCGACTTCATCGCCGGCCGGCTGACCGAGCCACTCGGCATGACCAGCCTGACGCCCGAGTTCGACGCGAGCGGCACGATGATCGGCGGTTCGATCATGCACGCGACCGCGCGTGACTATGCGAAGTTCGGCGAATTCCTGCGCAAACACGGGGTGGTGAACGGTCAGCGGCTGCTCCCCGAAACCTGGATGCGCTTCATGCTGACGCCTTCGCCCAACGATGCCGGCTATGGCGGCCACATCTGGCTCAACCGCCCGCGCCCGGCCGGGGTAACCCCGGCGCTGTGGCCCGACCGCGGCCCCAACGACCTCTTCGCCTGCATCGGCCACCAGGGCCAATATATCATCGTCTCGCCGTCGCAGCGCGTGACGATCGTGCGGCTGGGGATAACGAAGGACGACCAGTTCCCCGAACTGCGCCGCCACCTGGCGGATCTGCAGGGCGCGCTTTGATCCGCCGAACCGTCATTGCGAGGCCCGTCAGGGCCGTGGCAATCTCCAGCCAACGGTAACGCCGGCCGATGGCTGGAGATTGCTTCCTCGCCTCCGGCTCCTCGCAATGACGAACCCAGAATTACAGCAGAAACTCGCCCGTCAGCGTCGTGACGCACGTCCCCGACAATTCCACCCTATCCCCGTCCAGCCGGCAGCCGACATGGCCGCCGCGCGCGCTCGCCTGATAGGCGGCGAAGGCGTCGCGGCCGAGCCGCGCGGCCCAATAGGGCGTCAGCACGCTATGCGCCGAACCGGTGACCGGGTCCTCGTCGATCCCGGCGCCGGGCGCGAAGGCGCGGCTGACGACGTCGGCGCCCGACGGATCGCCGGCCCCCGGCGCGGTCGCGATGTAGAGCATGTCGCCGCCGGCTTTCAGCGCGCGCAAATCGGGTTCGAGCGCCCGCACGCTCGCGGCATCGGCGTAGACGATCAGCGCATAGCCGCCCGCGTGCCACAAGGTCTCGACCGGCTCGCCGCCCATCGCGGCGGCGATGTCGGGCATCGCCTTCGGCGCGGGCGGATAGGCGGGGAGCGCCATGCGATAGCCCGTCGCCTCGCCCTCGCCGGCGCGCGCGACGCGCAATATCCCGGCCTTGCGGGTGCGGAAGCGCATGTCGCTCCGCCACGGCGCCGCCGACAGCAGCACATGCCCGCTCGCCAGCGTCGCATGGCCGCACAGCGCGACCTCGACCCCCGGCGTGAACCAGCGCAGCTCATAATCGGCCTCGCCGCTTTCGTCGGGGATCAGGAAGGCGGTTTCGGCGAGGTTGTTCTCGGCCGCGATCGCCTGCAGCGTCGCGTCGTCGAGCCACTCCTCGAGTGGCATCACCGCGGCGGGATTGCCGGTGAAGGGGCGGTCGGCAAAGGCGTCGACCTGCGTGATGGGAAGGCGGCGCCAGCTCATGGATAGAGCAGCCCGCTGGTCCAGCCATCCCGATCACGAACGAACAGGGTGCGTTCGTGGAGGCGGTGCGCGCGGTCCTGCCAAAATTCGATCCGACCGGGGGTCACGCGCCAGCCCGACCAGCGCGGCGGGCGCGGCACGTCCTGCCCCTCGAAGCGTGCCTGCATCTCGGCGAAGCGCGCCTCGAAGGTCGCGCGGTCGGCGAGCGGGCGCGACTGGTCGCTCGCCCAGGCGCCGAGCTGGCTGTCGCGGCTGCGCGTCGCGAAATAGGCGTCGGCAACGCTGTCCGCGACGGGTTCGACGGGTCCCTCGATGCGGATCTGGCGGCGCAGCGACTTCCAGTGAAAGAGCAGCGCGACCTGCGGGTTCGCGGCGAGCTCGCCGCCCTTGCGGCTGTCGAGATTGGTGTAGAAGACGAACCCGTCCGGCCCATGCCCCTTCAGCAGCACCATGCGCAGCGAGGGCCGCCCGTCGGCGGTCGCGGTGGCGAGCGCCATCGCGTTCGAATCATTGGGCTCGCTGGCGCGCGCTTTGGCGAACCAGGCGTCGAACAGGGCGAAGGGGTCGGTGGTCGTCATGGGCGCGCTTCTAATGCGCCGTCGGCCTGCGGTCGAGTAAAAGCCAGCCTATATCGTCACCCCGGACTTGATCCGGGGTCCCGCTTTCGGACGTCACCGAGCGGGACCCCGGATCAAGTCCGGGGTGACGGAAGAGAGGAGTTACCTTGGAACTTGACCGCCTTTCGCTCCGTTCCCACATCGCGCGCGCAATCGGGCCTTTCCGGCCAACATCTTATCGGGCTACAGGATAGAAATGGCAGATCCCTATTCCACCCTCGGCGTCGCGAAGAATGCGGGCGAAGCCGAAATCAAGTCGGCGTACCGCAAGCTCGCGAAGGAGCTGCACCCCGACCGGAACAAGGAAAATCCGAAGGCGGCGGAGAAATTCTCCGACGTCACCAAGGCCTATGACCTCCTGTCCGACAAGGAAAAGCGCGCGCAGTTCGATCGCGGCGAGATCGATGCCGAGGGCAACCCCGCCATGCCCTTCGGCTATGGCGGCGGCGGCTTTCGCGGGGACCCGCGCGGCGGCGCGCAGGGCGGTTTCGGCGGCGAGGGCGCCGATTTCGGCGATATCTTCGAAGGGCTGTTCGGCGGCCGTGGGGGCGGCGGGGGGCCGTTCGGCGGCTTCGGCGGGCGCAGCGCACCGCCGCCCAAGGGCGCCAACGTCGCCTATCGCCTGTCGGTCTCCTTCCTCGACGCCGCGACGCAGGCGATGCAGCGCATCACGCTCGCCGACGGCAAGACGATCGACCTCAAGCTGCCCGCCGGGGTCGAGACCGGCACCCAGATGCGCCTCGCGGGCAAGGGGCAGCCGGGGCCGGGCGGCAACGGCGACGGCATCGTCACCATCACGATCAAGGACCATCCCTTCTTCGAGCGCGAGGGCGCCAACATCCGCCTCGACCTGCCGATCACGCTGAACGAGGCGGTGAAGGGCGCGAAGGTCAAGGTGCCGACGGTCGACGGGCCGGTGATGCTGTCGATCCCCGCGGGCTCGTCCTCGGGCCGGGTGATGCGGCTCAAGGGCAAGGGGTTCAGCCAGAAGGGCGGCGGGCGCGGCGACCAGCTCGTGCGGTTGATGGTCGACCTGCCGAAGGAGGACGCGGGGCTCGCGAAGCTGGTGGACGAATGGACCGACACGCGGCCGGTCAGGGCCGATCTCGGCGTGTGACGCGTGGCTGATCGCAGCGAGACGAAAGCCGCCGCCGCGCTCGAGCGCGAAGTCGCCGAGGAAGTCGGCAAGGAATTTCTCGCCGAGGGACATTCGCCCCATTCGCCCGAGGCGCGCGCCGAGCGCGCCAAGCGCACCCATTTGCGCGCGCGGGCGCAGGGCGTCATCGAGCGCGGGCGCGAGCGGCTGGGGCCGGGAACGCGCGCCTTCCACATCGTCCGCCGCGTGATCGTCGGCACCTATACCGACGGCTTCATCCACGCCGGCAATCTCGCCTATCTGGCGCTGATCGCGCTCTTTCCCTTCTTCATCCTGCTCGCCGCCGCCTTGAGCCTGTTCGGCGGCAGCGCCGGGGGCGAGGCGGCGATCGACGCGGTCTTCTCGATCATGCCGCCGACGGTCGCCAAGGCGCTGTCGGGCCCGATCCGCGAGGTGATGGGCGCGCGCACCGGCCTTTTCCTGTGGCTCGGCGCGATCGTCGCGCTGTGGACCGTGGGCAGCCTCGTCGAGACGATCCGCGACATCCTCCGCCGCGCCTATGGCACCCATTTCAGCCGCGGCTTCTTTCATTACCGGCTGCTGTCGATCGGCATCATCTCGGGCGCGGTGGTGCTGATGCTGCTGTCGTTCAGCATGCAGGTGCTGATCGTCGGCATCGAACAATTCGTGACGCGGGTGTTGCCCGCGCAATTCCAGTCGGCGGGGGTGGTGCTGATCTCGCGCGGCGTGTCGGGGCTCGGCCTCTTCCTCGCCATCTATCTGCTCTTCTATTCGCTCACCCCCGCCAAATACCGCCGGCAGAAAAAATGCCCGAAATGGCCGGGCGCGCTGTTCACCACCCTGTGGTGGATCGGGGTCACTCTGGCGCTTCCGCCTTTGCTCGCCAGCCTGCTGAGCTATGACGCGACCTACGGCAGCCTCGCGGGCGTCATGGTCGCGCTTTTCTTTTTCTACCTCGTCGGATTGGGTATGGTGATCGGCGCCGAACTCAACGCCGCGCTCGTCGAGGTTGAGGATTTGGGACACGACGCTATTGGGCGCGTGGACGATATCATCGTGGAAGACAAATAAAGGTCGGAGAAACCAAATGACGGGTCTGATGAAGGGCAAGCGCGGGCTGATCATGGGCCTCGCGAACGACAAATCGCTCGCCTGGGGAATCGCGAAGGCGCTGCACGGCGCGGGGGCGGAGCTTGCCATCAGCTATCAGGGCGACGTGATGGCGAAGCGGGTGAAGCCGCTCGCCGACGAACTCGGCTGTGATTTCCTGATCGACTGCGACGTCGCCGACATGGCGAATCTCGACCAGGCCTTCGCGACGCTCGCGGCGCGCTGGCCGACGATCGACTTCGTCGTCCACGCGATCGGCTACACCAACAAGGAGGCGCTGCGCGGCCACTATGCCGATGTGACGCTCGACGATTTCCTGATGACGATGAACATCAGCGTCTACAGCTTCACCGCGGTCGCGAAGCGCGCGGCGGCGATGATGGCGCCCTTCGACCCCGAAACCGGCAAGGGTGGCGGCTCGCTGCTGACCCTCAGCTATTATGGCGCGGAAAAGGTCATCCCGCATTACAACGTCATGGGCGTCGCCAAGTCGGCGCTCGAAACGAGCGTCAAATATCTCGCCAACGATTATGGCCCGCAGGGGGTGCGCGTGAACGCGATCTCGGCGGGGCCGATCAAGACGCTCGCCGCCTCCGGCATCGGCGACTTCCGCCTGATCCTCAAGTGGAACGAACATAACGCCCCGCTCCGCCGCAATGTCACGATCGACGACGTCGGCGGCTCGGCGCTCTATCTGCTGAGCGATCTCGCGTCGGGCGTCACCGGCGAAACGCACCATGTCGACGCGGGCTATCACACCGTCGGCATGAAGCAGGAAGACGCGCCGGATATCGCGCTTGCCTGACGGCCTCGCCATCCGCGCCGCCACGGCGGCGGATGCCGATGCCATCGACGCGATCATCCGCTCGGCCTTCGCCGGGACCGAGCATGGCTATCAGGGCGAGGCCGAACTGGTGCGGATGCTGGAAGCCGACGGCGACGCGCTGGTCTCGCTCGTCGCCGAGGCGGACGGCGCGATCGCCGGGCATGTGCTGTTCAGCCGGATGGACGTGGAGGCGGATGGCGCGGCGATCCCCGCCGCAGGCCTCGCGCCCGTCTCGGTCGCACCTGGCCAGCAAGGGCAGGGGATCGGTGGCGCGCTGATCCGCGCCGGGCTGGATGGGCTGCGCGCGCAGGGCGTGGCGATCAGCTTCGTCCTCGGGCACGAGGCCTATTATCCGCGCTTCGGCTATTCGCCCGACCTCGGCGCGCGCTTCGCTTCGCCTTTCGCGGGGCCGCATTTCATGGCGACGATGCTTGGCGACGCGACATGGCCCAGGCACGGCCGGGCCGATTATGCGCCCGCCTTCTCCCGCCTCGGTTGAGCGGGGACGGCCTGCGGAGCTTGAATTGCGGCGCGAATCCCGCCATCGCGCGAAAATGGAATTCGCATTGGCCCTCGATCATGTGCAGGTCGCCATGCCCGTCGGCGGCGAGGCGCGGGCCCGCGCCTTCTTCGGTGCGTTGCTCGGCCTCGCCGAATTGCCCAAGCCCCCCGACATGGCAGCGCGTGGAGGTTGCTGGTTCGCACTCGGCGATCGTCAGCTTCATCTGGGCGTGGAAGCGGACTTTCGGGCGGCGAAGAAGGCGCATGTCGCGCTCGCGACCGATGCACTCGACGCGCTGCGCGCGCGTCTCGATGCGGCAGGTTTCGCGACTCACGACGACAGCGTCATCGACGGCCGCCACCGTTTCTTCACCGACGACCCTTTCGGCAACCGGATCGAATTCATGGACAGGACCGCACGCGCATGAGTTTCAACAGCTTCGGACGCGTTCTTCGATTCACGACCTGGGGCGAAAGCCACGGGCCGGCGCTTGGCGCGGTCGTCGATGGCTGTCCGCCGCGGCTGTCGCTGTCGGAGGCCGACATCCAGCCCTTCCTCGACAAGCGTCGTCCCGGCCAGTCGCGCCACACGACGCAGCGGCAGGAACCCGATCAGGTACGCATCCTGTCGGGCGTGTTCGAGGGCAAGACCACCGGCACGCCGATCAGCCTGATGATCGAGAATGTCGACCAGCGCTCGAAGGATTATGGCGAGATCGCGCAGGCCTATCGCCCCGGTCACGCCGACTACGCCTATGACGCCAAATACGGCATCCGCGATTATCGCGGCGGCGGGCGGTCGAGCGCGCGCGAGACCGCGGCGCGGGTCGCGGCGGGCGCGGTCGCGCGGCTCGTGATCCCCGAGGTGCAGATCCACGCCTGGGTCGCCGAGATCGGCGGCGATGCGATCGACCCTGCGAACTTCGACCTCGAAGAGATTGACCGCAATCCCTTTTTCTGCCCCGACCCGGCGGCAGCGCAGCGCTGGGAGGCGATGATGGACGCGGCGCGCAAGGCGGGCAGCTCGCTGGGCGCCGTCATCGAATGCGCGGCAAGCGGCGTTCCCGCGGGCTGGGGGGCGCCCGTCTATGCCAAGCTCGACGCCGACCTCGCCGCCGCGATGATGGGGATCAACGCGGTGAAGGGGGTCGAGATCGGCGCCGGCTTCCACGCGGCGCGGCTGCGCGGCGAGGAGAATGCCGACGCGATGCGCCCCGCGGTGGGCGGCAGCAACCGCCCCGATTTCCTGTCGAACAACGCCGGCGGCATCGCGGGCGGCATCTCGACCGGCCAGCCGGTGGTGGTGCGCGTCGCCTTCAAGCCGACCAGCTCGATCCTGACCCCGGTGCCGACGGTCAATCGCGCGGGGGAAGCGACCGACATCGTCACCAAGGGCCGTCACGACCCCTGCGTCGGCATCCGCGGCGCGCCCGTGGTCGAGGCGATGATGGCGCTCGTCCTCGCCGATCATAAATTGCTGCACCGGGCGCAATGCGGATGACGCGCGCATGATCGAGGCGGTGCGCACGACCATCGAGGCGCACCAGGCGGCGCTGTCGCTGCTGATCCTTGCCGCGATGTTCGTCGGCTTCCTGATGGAGCGGCTGCCCGCGACGGTGATCGCGATCCTCGGTGCCTGCACCTATCTGGCGCTCGGCATTCTCGATGCCGAGGCGGCCTATTCGGTCTTTTCCAACTCGGCGCCGATCGTCATCGGCGCGATGTTCGTGCTGTCGGGCGCGCTGATTCGCACCGGGGTGATCCAGCGCGTCGCCGACGCGATCATGGCGCGCGCCGAAAAGCATCCGCGCCTCGCCATCGTCGAGGTGCTGCTCGGCGCGCTCGCCGCCTCGGCCTTCCTCAACAACACGCCGGTCGTCGTCGTGCTGCTGCCGATCATGATGAAGCTCGCCGAGGTGACGGGAATCAGCGCGAAGAAGCTGCTGATGCCGCTGTCGATCGCCGCGGTGCTCGGCGGCACGCTGACCCTGATCGGCACCTCGACCAACCTCGTCGTCGACGGCATCGTCCGCGACGCGGGGATGCCGCGATTCGGCATTTTCGAGATCACGCCGATCGGGCTCGTCACCGCGGCGTCGGGGATGATCGCGCTGGCGCTGATGTGGTGGCTGCTGCCGTCGGACAAGCCGATCCCCGGTGCCGCCGGGACGCACGATGCGCACCAATATCTGACCGAACTGGTGCTCGGCGACGACGACGATCTGGTCGGCATGACGGTCGAGGCGTTCCGCGACCTGCCGCGGTCGGGCCGCGTCGTCGGCGTGCGCCGCGCTTCGGCCGTCGTCCACGGCGCCGAGCTCGATCACTGGACGCTGGCCGCCGGCGACCGGCTGATCGTCCGGGTCGACGGCGCGACGCTGGTGACCTGGCGCGAACAGGGGCGCTTCCTGCTGGGGATCGGCGCCGGCGTCCCGGCCGCGAACGACATGGTCGTCGAAACGATGATCGCTCCCACCCATCCTTCGATCGGCCAGCGGCTTGCCGACATTCCCTTTCTGCAGAAAATCCGCGCGCGCATCATCGGGCTCGACCGCCCGCTGCACGAGGCCGGCCCCGACCTCGCCAGCGTCCGCATCCGCCCCGCCGACCGGCTGCTCGTCACCGGCGGCCCGCGCGAGGTGGAGGCGCTGCGCGACAATCCCGGCCTGATCGGCGCCGACCTCGCCAAGACGCGCGCCTTCCGCCGCGGCAAGGCGTGGATCGCGATCCTCTGCATGGCGGGCGTCGTCAGCCTCGCGGCGCTCGACGTGATGCCGATCGGCGTCGCGGCGATCATCGCCATCGGGGTCATCCTCGTTACCCGCTGCATCGACAGCGACGAGGCGTGGGGAACGATCGACGGCGACGTGCTGATCCTGATCTTCGCGATGCTCGCGGTCGGCGTCGCGCTCGAGAAGAGCGGCGCGGTCGCGATGATGGTCGGCTGGGTCGAGCCCCTGCTCGCCGACGCGCCGTCGTGGGTGCTCGTCTTCGGCATCTATTTCTTCGCGCTCATCCTCTCCGAACTGCTCAGCAACAATGCGGTCGCGGCGCTGATGACCCCCGTGACGCTCGCGATCGCCGCCGAACTCGGCGTCGACCCGCGCCCGCTCGTCATCGCGCTGATGATCGGCGCCTCGGCCTGCTTCGCGACCCCGATCGGCTATCAGACCAACACCATCGTCTATGCCGCGGGCGATTATCGCTTCGTCGACTTCGTCAAGATCGGGGTGCCGCTCAACATCGTCACCGGCATCTCGACCTGCCTCGCGATCGTCTTTTTCCTGACCTGAGCCCCGCGCCTTGCCCGCGGCCCGTCACCCTGTTACCCCCGCGCCCTCATAAAATCCGCCGGGCGGGACAGGGGAGTGATCGAATGGCGCGTCGCCTAACTTTGTATATCTTGATCGGCATGGTTCTCGGCATCGTCGCCGGGGCCATCGCGCATGCGCAGGTCGGCGCCGATGCCGAGGAAGCCAAGCGGATTGCGGGCTATTTCAAGCTGCTCGCCGACGTCTTTCTGCAACTGATCAAGATGATTATCGCGCCGCTGGTACTGGCGACGATCGTGACCGGCATCGCCAATATGGGCGACAGTTCGGCGCTCGGGCGCATCGGCGGGCGGGCGCTCCTCTGGTTCATCACCGCCAGTCTGGTGTCGATCACGCTCGGCCTGCTGCTCGTCAACGCGCTCCAGCCCGGATTGCGGCTCGACCTCACCGCCACCGTGCCGATCGGCGAGGTCAAGACCGAGGCGCTCAACCTGCGCGACTTCGTGCTTCACGTCTTTCCCCAGTCGATCTTCGAATCGATGGCGAAGAACGATATTCTCCAGATTCTGGTCTTTTCGCTCTTCGCCGGAGTGGGCCTCTCGGCGATCGGCGAACGCGGCGAAATTCTGGTTCGCGGCATGGACGCGCTCGCCGAACTGATGCTGCAGATCACCAACTATGTGATGCTGTTCGCGCCTTTTGCGGTGTTCGGCGCGCTCGCCGGGGTGATCACCGTCAACGGGCTCGGCATCCTGCTCGACTTCCTGCGGCTGGTCGTCGAATTCTATTTCGGGCTGCTGCTGCTCTGGCTGGTGCTGCTCGGGCTCGGCGCGATCTTCCTCGGCAGGCGCATCCTGACGCTGGTGCGCTATATCGTCGAGCCGCTGCTGCTCGCCTTCTCGACCGCCTCGTCGGAGGCCGCGCTGCCCAAGCTGTTCGAACAGCTCGACCGCTTTGGCATCCCGCGCCGCATATCGGGCTTCGTCCTGCCGCTGGGCTACAGCTTCAACCTCGACGGGTCGATGATGTACATGAGCTTCGCGACCCTGTTCATCGCGCAGGCCTATGGCATCGAGCTGTCGATCGGCACCCAGATCCTGATCCTGCTGACGCTGATGGTGACGTCGAAGGGGATCGCCGGCGTGCCGCGCGCCAGCCTCGTCGTGATCACCGCGACGCTCGCGCAGTTCGGGCTTCCGGTCGAGGGCGTGGCGCTGATCCTCGGCATCGACCAGTTCCTCGACATGGGCCGCTCGGCGACCAATGTCGTCGGCAATGCGGTCGCGACCAGCGTCATCACCAAGTGGGAAGGCATGCTCGAAAAGCCCGAGCCGGCCAACGCCGACTGGCCGCACGCGCCGAGCCATACCGCGCATCATGGAACCCGCGGGCTCGATCTTCGTGAAGACAATGAGGAAGGGGAGGCTACGCCGGCGACCGATCGCGCCTGAACCATGGCTTTTCGGTCGCCTCGAAGGGGTGGACGAGGAGCTGAACGATGGCGGATACCGCGGTAACGGCGGCAGCAAGCGGCGACGAAGCGCGCGCCCGGCGGTTGCAATGGCGGATGCTGATCGGCTTCGTCGCGGGGCTGCTCGCGGGGTTGGCGGTCTTCTACGGCGCCGCCGATGCGCCCTGGGTCGACATGGTGACCACCTATGTCACAGGGCCGATCGGGCAGATTTTCCTGCGCCTGCTGTTCATGCTGGTCATCCCGCTGCTCGTCTCGGCGCTGATCGTCGGGGTCGCGGAGATGGGCGAGATGCGCGCGCTCCGCACCGTCGGGCTGCGCACGCTCGTCTATACGATCGCCGTGTCCTCGATCGCGGTCGCGATCAGCCTCGCGATGGTCAATCTGCTCCAGCCGGGGGCGGGCGTCGATCCCGCGCTCGCCCAGACGCTGCTCGCCGAAGGGGCCGATCGCGCCGGAGCGATCATACGCGATGCGCATGAGGCGAAATCGGGCGTCGACGCGGTCGTCGCGATCGTTCCCGACAATTTCTTCACCGCGATGAGCCAGAACGACGTGCTCGCGGTGATGTTCTTCGCGCTCTTCTTCGGCATCGGGCTGATGCTCGTCCAGACGCCGCAGGCGCGGGTGCTGAAAACCGCGATCGAGGGCGTGTTCGAGGTGGCGATGAAGCTGATCGGCCTCGTCATCCAGCTCGCGCCGATCGCGATCTTCTGTTTCATGTTCAACCTCGCAGCGCAGTTCGGCTGGGACCTGATCGTCCGCCTGTCGGCCTATGTCGGGGTCGTGCTGCTTGCGCTCGGCCTGCAGATGTTCGTGATCTTCCCGATCCTGCTCAAGGCGTTCGCGGGAAAATCGCCGGGCGCCTTCTTCCGCGAGACGCAGGAAGCCTTTGTGATGGCCTTCGCGACCGCCTCGTCGAACGCGACGCTGCCGACCTCGCTGCGCGTGGCGCACGACCGGCTGCGCCTGCCCGACCGGGTGGCGCGCTTCGTCCTCACCATCGGCGCGACCGCGAACCAGAACGGCACCGCGATGTTCGAGGGCGTGACGGTGATCTTCCTCGCGCAGTTCTTCGGCATCGACCTGACGCTGACCCAGCAGATTTCGGTGATGCTCGTCTGCATCCTCGGCGGCATCGGCACTGCGGGCGTGCCGGCGGGGTCGCTGCCGGTGATCGCGCTGATCCTCGCCTCGGTCGGCGTGCCGCCCGAAGGAATCGGGCTGGTGCTCGGCGTCGACCGCTTCCTCGACATGTGCCGCACCGTGCTCAACGTCATCGGCGATCTGGTCGCCGCGACCGTCGTGTCGGCGGGGGTGGGGAGCACGCCGGCGGCGGACGATCCGCCGCCGGCCTGACCGCTTTACTGATCGCGCTGCGCGCGGATGCGGTCGCCGCGGTTCGGACGCGGCGCGCGTGCCGGACGCTCGGCGCGCGGCGGCGTGGGGCGTGCGGCAGGTGCACGAGGCGCGGGAGCAGGCCTGGCCGCGGGTGCACTGCGCGGCGAGCGCGCTGCGGGCTGGCGGATCGACGGCTGGCGTGGCGTCGCCGCATCGCGGGCGGGCCGACCGGTCAATACCGAACGGATCTGGGGCTTCTTGCCGTCGGGCCGCGCGATCGGGCCGCGATCGGGGCGGCCGGGGCGCGTCGCCGCGGGCGGCGGCCTGTGGTCGTTGCCGCCGGGGCGGGCGCCCGGCCGCGTGCCGTGCGGCGGCCGGTTGCCGTCATGGTCGCCGCTCCAGCCGCCGGGGCGTCCCGGCCGGCCGTGATGGTTGCCATTGTCGCCGTCATGCCCGTTCGATCCGCCGGGATGCCCCGGCCGGCCCGGCCGGCCGCCGTGGTTGCCGTCGCCGCGTCCGCCATGATGGCGCCACCAGGCGCGGCGGCCGCCCCAATAGTTCAGATACTGGCCGCGCAGCGGATAGCGATTGTGGTAGTTGTCGAACATCCACAGGCCGTAGCCCGGATAATAATAATCGTCGTACCAGCCCCCGCCGAAGCCGATCTGCGCGAAGCCGCCGCCATAGTCGCCGCTATCGTAGCAATCATAGCCATAGCCGTCGTCATAGGCATAGGGATCATAGTCGTAATAATCGCCCGCGCACGCGCCCGAGGAGGCGTAGCCGGCCCCATAGACGTCGCCATAATAGCAGCCGCCGAGCGTGGTCGTCGCCAGCGCGCCGAGCGCGAGGGAGAGGGGGCGCCGAAACATCTTGGCCATCATCTTGTCCTTCATGAAGGTCCAACGAGCGGACCCCCGATCTTGAAGCCCGGATTGCCCGAGTCGAGTTGAATTTGCGGTGAATGGTGCCCCGCGCCGCTCCAAGCGTTACTTGCATCGATGTCAGTAGTCCGATAGGCTCGCGCAAACCAGAACGACAAAGGATGACACCTGCGATGAACGCCCCCGCACGGATCGAATGGTCGGAAGCGCGTTTCGGTCCCGAGACGCGGCATTGGCTGCCGCGCAATCCCGACAGCGTGCTCGACCATATTCCGGGCCAGGACGGCCTGCCGATCCTCGGCAACACGCTCGACCAGCTCCGCGACTATCCGGCCTTCACACGAAGGATGGTGGCACGATATGGCCGCGTCTATCGCAACAACAGCTTCGGCGGGCGCAGCGTCACGCTGCACGGGCCCGAGGCGAACGAGCTGGTGATGTTCGACCGCGAGAAGATCTTCTCGTCCGAACAGGGCTGGGGGCCGGTGCTCAATCTGCTCTTCCCGCGCGGGCTGATGCTGATGGATTTCGAAAAACATCGCGCCGACCGCAAGACGCTGTCGGTCGCCTTCAAGCCCGAACCGATGCGCCACTATGCCGATTCGCTGAACGAGGGGATCCGGAATCGCGTCGCGACATGGAGCGGCAAGACCTTCAAATTCTATCCCGCGATCAAGGAATTGACGCTCGACCTCGCCGCGACCAGCTTCCTCGGCATTCCCTGGGGCCCCGAGGCGGACAAGGTCAACAAGGCGTTCGTCGACATGGTGCAGGCGTCGATCGGCGTCGTGCGCGTGCCGCTGCCCTTCACCGCGATGGGGCGCGGCGCCAAGGGGCGCGCCTATCTGGTCGACTATTTCGGCCGCATGGTGCCCGAGCGGCGCGAAGGCACGGGCGAGGATATCTTCAGCCAGATCTGCCGCGCGACCGACGACAATGGCGAGCATCTCTCGGTCGAGGCGATCGTCGACCATATGAACTTCCTGATGATGGCGGCGCACGACACCATCACCAGTTCGGTCACCACGCTCGTCTGGCAGCTCGCGAAGCACCCCGAATGGCAGGACCGGCTGCGCGAGGAGATGCTGCGCGTCGCTCCCGCTGGCGAGGGGGTCGGGCACAACAGCCTCGGCGAGCTCGAACTCACCGAATGGGCGTTCAAGGAGGCACTGCGGCTGGTGCCCCCGGTGCCGAGCTTTCCGCGCCGCGCGCTCAAGGATTTCGAGTTCGGCGGCTACCGCATCCCCGCGGGCACCTCGGTCGGGGTCAGCCCCGCCTTCACCCACATGATGGAGGAGCATTGGCCCGAGCCCGAGACATTCGACCCGATGCGCTTTTCGCCCGAAGTCGCCCGCGAGCGGCACAAATATGCCTGGGTGCCCTTCGGCGGCGGCGCGCACATGTGCCTCGGGCTGCACTTCGCCTATATGCAGGCGAAAATCTTCTTCCACCACGTGATCACGACGCACCGCATCGTGGTGGCGGAGGGCTATGAGCCCGACTGGCAGATCTTGCCGATCCCGCGGCCCAAGGACGGATTGACCGTGCGGTTCGAGCCGCTCTGAGCTTGCCGCGCCGCGCGCGATGCCCCAGTTGGGGCGGGTGAAAAAGCAAAGCCCCCGTCCCTATCTGATCTGGTTCGGCATCGCGGTGCTGCTGACGCTCGCCGCGATCCGCGGGCTGGCGTGGCTGCGCGCGCATCCCGAGCACAACCCCGCCGCCCGCTTCGAGCTTGCGCATCGGCAGGGCTGGGCGACGCACGGCAAGCTGACGGCGTTCGCGGGCGACGACGCGGCCTGCTTCGCCGCGTTCGACCGCGCCGGTGCGGGCTATCTCCGGCGACCCCCAATGGGCGAGGGCGTCTGCCGCGCGTCTCAGCGCATGTTGCTCACCGGCAATCGCTTCGTGCCGACGATGCGCCCGGCGAACGCCGCGCCGGGCTGTGCGGTCACCGCGGCGATGATCCTGTGGACCCGCGACGTCGTCCAGCCGCTCGCGCGGAAATATTTCGGGCAAAGGGTCGTCGAGCTCGAAAATCTCGGCGCCTACAACTGCCGCAGGATCGCGGGACGCCAGGCGCAGAGCGAGCATTCGACCGCGAACGCGATCGACATTTCGGCCTTCGTCCTCGCCGACGGGACGCGCATCTCGCTCGTCGGCGACTGGGACGATGCCGATGTGCGGAGCGAGTTCCTGCACGCGGTCCGCGACGAATCGTGCGGCCTGTTCAGCACTGTCCTATCGCCCGATTACAACGAGGCGCACGCCAACCATTTCCACCTCGACATGGCGGTGCGGACGGCGGGCTGGACGGTCTGCCGCTGAGCGGTCTTCAGACGGTGAAGCTCTCGCCGCAGCCGCACGCGCCCTTGGCATTGGGGTTCTCGAACACGAAACCCGCGGCGAAGTCGTCCTCGACCCAGTCCATGACGCTGCCGATCAGATAGAGCACCGACGCGCCGTCGATGTAGAAGGTGCCGCCGGGCGTTTCGATCTTCTCGTCGAAACGGTCGGCCTCGGTCACATAATCGACCGAATAGGCGAGGCCCGAACAGCCGCGGCGCGGGGTCGACAGTTTGACGCCGATCGCGCCCTCGGGGGCGGACGCCATCAGCTTCGCGACGCGCGCTTCGGCGGCGGGGGTCAGCGTCACCGCGGCGGGACGGGTGCGGGTCTTGGCATCGGTCATTATCATCTCCCCCCTCCCGCTGGCGGGAGGGGTCGGGGGTGGGCCTGCTCAATATAGGGATGGTTCGGGCCCGCGCCCACCCCCAACCCTTTCCGCAGGCGGGAGGGGGACTAAAGCATCCCCAATTCGAGGCGCGCCTCGTCGCTCATATTCGCGGGGCTCCACGGCGGATCCCAGACCAGATTGACCTCGGCGTCGCCCACGCCCGGCACCGCGCCGACGCGCAGCTCGACCTCGCCGGGCATCGATTCGGCGACCGGGCAGTGCGGCGTGGTCAGCGTCATGGTGATCAGGACATGGCCATCGTTGATCTCGACATTGTAGATCAGGCCGAGGTCATAGATATTCACCGGGATTTCCGGGTCGTAGATGTCCTTGAGTGCGTTCACGACGGCTTCGTAAAGGTCGCCGCCGACCCCATGCGGGTCGACCTCGGCCGGCTTGGCGGCCAGGAAGCCTTCCAGATAGTCGCGCTTGCGCTCCAGCTTGTCGCTCATCGATTCCGGGGCGGGCCCGGCGTCTCCGACGCGCGCCTTGGGCGGCGGCGGTACGCTCTCCACTTCCTCGACCCGGATCGTCCGTTCCTCGTTCATCCGAAAATCCTTTCGACGCGCGCCAGCCCTTCGATCAGCGCGGTCACATCATCCTGATGGCTGTAGAGCCCGAAGCTTGCGCGCGCGGTCGCCGGCACGCCTAGATGCTCCATCAGCGGCTGCGCGCAATGGTGCCCGGCGCGGATCGCGACCCCGCTCTCGTCCAAGATAGTGCCGATGTCGTGCGGATGAACCCCCGCCATCGCAAAGCTCACGATCCCGGCGCTGCTCTCGGGACCGAACAGCGTCACGCTGTTCTTGCGCGCGAGCTGCTCGCGCAGCGAAGCGACCAGCGCGCATTCGTGCGCGTGGATCGCTTCGATCCCGATGCTTTCGACATAATCGACCGCCGCCGCGAGCCCCAATGCCTCGACGATCGCGGGCGTTCCCGCCTCGAAGCGCGTGGGGGCGGGGGCATAGGTCGTCTTCTCGAAGGTCACCCGGTCGATCATCGACCCGCCGCCCTGCCACGGCGGCAGCGCGTCGAGCTTGTCGCTCCACAAGATGCCGATGCCGGTGGGGCCATAGAGCTTGTGGCCTGAAAACACATAATAGTCGCAGCCCAATGCCGCAACGTCGACCGGCAGCCGTGGTACCGCCTGGCAGCCGTCGATCAGCAGTTCGGCGCCGACGCCGTGCGCGAGCTCGGCGGCGCGCGCGACGTCGAGCGGGCTGCCGAGCACGTTCGACACATGCGTGAAGGCGACCATCGTGTGTTCGGGGGTGAGCAGCTTCTCGGCAGCGTCGAGATCGATGCG
Source organism: Sphingopyxis sp. NJF-3 (assembly GCF_053514865.1). Lineage (NCBI taxonomy): Bacteria > Pseudomonadati > Pseudomonadota > Alphaproteobacteria > Sphingomonadales > Sphingopyxidaceae > Sphingopyxis > Sphingopyxis sp. NJF-3. The sequence goes on along the minus strand of NZ_CM130726.1, from coordinate 2,811,094 downwards.
GCCGTCTTCGGTGAGCGGGCAGACGTCGACCTGCCATCCCGCGAGCTGCCACGGCACGATATTGCTGTGATGTTCGAGCGTCGACAGCAGCACGCGGCTCTTGCGCGGGTGCGAGTAGGCGACAAGGTTGATCGCCTCGGTCGCCCCGCGCACGAAGACGACCTCGGTCTCGCGCGCGCCGATGAACGCGGCGATCCGCCGCCGCGCCGCTTCATAAGCGAGCGTCATGTCGGCCGAGCGCGCATAGACGCCGCGATGGACGGTAGCGTAGTCGCGCCCCATCGCCAGCGTGCAGGCGTCGATCACCGCTTGGGGCTTCTGCGCCGTCGCGGCGGTGTCGAGATAGTGCCAGCCGGGGGTCAGGCCGGGGAAGTCGCTTCGCCGATCCTCCCCCAACGGGGGAGGGGGACCATCCGAAGGATGGTGGAGGGGCACGTGAGGATCAAGCGCAGCGGAGATGGCCTGTGCCCCTCCACCAGCTTCGCTGGTCCCCCTCCCCGTTCCGGGGAGGATCTTCGCGTCGACGCTCACACCAATTCTCCCAGCTTCGCCAGCGCCAGCTCCTGCAGCCGCGCCTCATCCTCCGCTCCGTCGAACACGCCCGCGACGAACGCCTGCAGCAGGATCTTCTTCGCCTCGGCCGGCGGCATCCCGCGCGACTGGAGATAGAAAAGCGCCTCCGCATCGAGCTCGCCGATCGCGCAGCCGTGCGCGCATTTGACGTCGTCGGCGAAGATTTCGAGTTCGGGCTTGGCGTTGGCGGTCGCGCTCCGGTCGAGCAGCATTGCCTTCACATCCTGCTCGCTGTCGGTCTGCTGCGCCCCGCGCGCGACCGCGACCTTGCCCAGATAGGTGCCGGTGGCATGGCCGCCGAGCACCGAGCGCACCCTCTGCCGCGACGTCGCGCCGGGTTCGGCATGGGTCACGGTGGTGATGATCTCGAGAATCTGTTCGCCTCCGCCGATCTGCGCCGCGCCGAGCGCGAAATCGGCGCCTTCGTGGAGGATGACGTTGAGTTCGATCCGCCCATAGGCGCCGCCGATGTTCAGTACATGCAGCTTGGCAACCGAACCCTTGCCAAGGGTGAGGTCGATCTGTTGGATCGCGCCTTCATCCTGCACGATCGCCCGGCGCAGCTCGCCGCCCGCCGGTACGACAATGCTCTCGGGTGCCGGGAGCGGCCAGAGGCGCGTCAGCGCCTCCATGTCGCTATAACGCCACGCCTCATCACGGCGTGTGGGGAGAGGTGCCGTGCTCACGGCCTATTCCCCTCCGCGTCTCCGCGTGTCCGCGTGAACAGAATACAGGATTCACGCGGAGACGCGGAGGCGCGGAAAAAAGAAGAGATTGCGCCTGCGGCGCGGAGATGAGTCACGCCGCCACCTCCGCATAGCCATGCGCTTCCAGCTCGCGCGCCAGCTCAGGACCGCCCGACTTGACGATCCGCCCCGCCGCGAGGACATGGACGAAATCGGGCTGCACATAGTCGAGCAGCCGCTGGTAATGGGTGATCAACAGCACCGCCTTGTCGGGCCGCCGCATGATCGCGTTGATCCCGTCGCCGACGATGCGCAGCGCGTCGATGTCGAGCCCCGAATCCGTCTCGTCGAGGATCGCGAGCGTCGGGTCGAGGATGCCCATCTGCACCATCTCGTTGCGCTTCTTCTCGCCGCCCGAAAAGCCGACGTTCACCGGGCGCTTGAGCATGTCCATGTCGAGCTTGAGCAGCCCCGCCTTCTCGCGCGCCAGCTTCAGGAAATCGCCGCCCGACAGCGGTTCCTGCCCCCGCGCCTTGCGCTGGGCGTTCAGGCTCTCGCGCAGGAACTGGACGTTCGACACGCCGGGGATTTCGACCGGATATTGGAAGCCGAGGAACAGGCCGGCGGCGGCGCGCTCGTGCGGGTCGAGGGCGAGGAGGTCTTGGCCTTCAAAGTCTACGGACCCATCGGTCACCTCATACCCCGGCCGCCCGCCGAGCACGTAGGACAGCGTCGACTTGCCCGCGCCGTTGGGCCCCATGATCGCATGAATCTCGCCCGCGTTGATGGCGAGCGACAGACCCTTCAGGATCGGCTTGTCGGCGACGGCGGCGTGGAGGTTTTCAATTTTGAGCACTGTTTCTGTCGATCCTATATTCATTGGCCTCAATCTGGATGGGGCTGCCATTGACCTTCAGGGTCTCGTCTTGCGGAACACGAACGAACTCGTGCGAGCCACCGATCTGATTATGCGGATTCGGAACCAATTCGGGCTCGGAACCGGAAGCGACCGGGCGCTGTCTACGGAGTAGCCAACGCAACATCACATCAAACTCCTCTCTAGCCCCTCCCCTTCAGGGGAGGGGTTGGGGTGGGGTCTCTCGGCCTGAGGCAGGGCTTCGGTGATAAACCGCAACACGCCATCTATATTGGACATAACGTCATGGTTCGTGACGCGGATGGTGCGATAGCCTTGTTCCGCTAGTGTCTTATCTCGGGCGCGGTCCGCAGCCTCTTCGTGCGTGTCACCATCGACCTCGATGATCAGCTTCGCCGGAACGCAAACGAAATCCGCAATGAACCGCCCGATCACTTGCTGACGACGGAATTTGAAACCTTCGACCTGCCCATTCGACAGATGCCGCCACAACCGCTTCTCGGGTTCGGTCGGGTTGTTTCGCATCTGGCGAGCGCGGCTCTGCAACTCTTCGATGGTCGAGGCCGATAGACCCCACCCCCGGCCCCTCCCCTGAAGGGGAGGGGTGTTAAGCTGTTTGGCCTGATCGCGAAGTGTCCAGGTCATCCGACCGACCCCTCCAGCGAAATCCCCAGCAATTTCTGCGCCTCGACCGCGAACTCCATCGGCAATTGCTGCAGCACTTCCTTCGCGAAGCCGTTGACGATCAGCGCCACCGCTTCTTCCTGCGACAGCCCGCGCTGCATCGCGTAGAAGAGCTGGTCGTCGCTGATCTTGCTCGTCGTCGCTTCATGCTCGACCTGCGCGCTCGGATTGCGGACCTCGATATAGGGCACGGTGTGTGCCCCGCAGCGGTCGCCGAGGAGCAGGCTGTCGCACTGGGTGAAATTGCGCACGCCCTCGGCGTTCGGCGCGACGCGCACCAGCCCGCGGTAGGTGCCGCTCGACTGGCCCGCGCTGATCCCCTTGCTGACGATGGTCGAGCGGGTGCGCTTGCCGTTGTGGATCATCTTGGTGCCGGTGTCGGCCTGCTGGAAATTGTTGGTCACCGCGACCGAATAAAATTCGCCGACGCTGTCGTCGCCATTGAGGACGCAGCTCGGATATTTCCAGGTGATCGCAGAGCCGGTTTCGACCTGCGTCCACGACACCTTGCTGCGCTTGCCTTGGCACAGCGCGCGCTTGGTCACGAAATTATAGATGCCGCCCAGCCCCTCGGCGTTGCCGGGGTACCAGTTCTGCACCGTCGAATATTTGATCTCGGCGTCGTCGAGCGCGACCAGTTCGACCACCGCGGCGTGGAGCTGGTTCTCGTCGCGCATCGGCGCGGTGCAGCCTTCGAGATAGGAGACATAGGCGCCCTTGTCGGCGACGATCAGGGTGCGCTCGAACTGCCCCGTATTCTCGGCATTGATCCGGAAATAGGTCGACAGCTCCATCGGGCAGCGCACGCCCTCGGGCACGTAAACGAAGGTGCCGTCCGAAAAGACCGCGCAGTTGAGCGCCGCGAAATAATTGTCGTGCTGCGGCACGACCTTGCCGAGCCATTTTTTGACGAGGTCGGGATGCTCGCGGATCGCTTCGCTGATCGACAGGAAGATGACGCCCGCCTTCTTGAGTTCCTCGCGGAAGGTGGTCGCGACGCTGACGCTGTCGAACACCGCGTCGACCGCGACCTTGCGCGCGCCCTCGACCCCGGCGAGCACCTTCTGCTCCTCGATCGGGATGCCGAGCTTCTTGTAGACCTCGAGGATTTCGGGATCGACCTCGTCCAGCGACGACAGCTTCGGCTTCGCCTTGGGCGCCGCATAATAGTACGCGTCCTGGTAGTCGATCGGGGGCACATTGAGCTTCGCCCAGTCGGGCGGCGTCATCGTCAGCCAGTGGCGATAGGCCTTGAGCCGCCAGTCGAGCATCCATTCGGGCTCGTTCTTCTTCGCGCTGATGAAGCGGACCGTGTCTTCGGACAGGCCCTTGGGCGCGAATTCCTGCTCGATGTCGGCCGACCAGCCATGCTCGTAATCGGCGACGCGCAGCGCCGCCTCGCGGGCGGCCTGGTCCTTGACGGGGAGTTCGGTGTTGTCGGTCATATCTCTAACTCGTCGCCCCCGCGAAGGCGGGGGCCGTTGTCGTTTCATCCTGCGGCGTCGGAGTAAGGCCTCCAGCGGCCCCCGCCTTCGCGGGGGCGACGGTGAGGCTCGCCAGGCTGATCTCGGCCAGCGCCGCGCGCACCGCGCCGTTGACGACGCCGAGGTGCGGCTGGACCTGGCAGCTTCCTTCGAAGCCGCAATCGTGGCGTCCCTCGTCGCAGCAGGCGGTCAGCGCGATCGGGCCCTCGACCGCCTCGATGATCTCGGCGACGTTGATCGCCGCCGCGGGCCGCGCGAGCCGCACGCCGCCGCCGCTACCGCGCGAGGCGACGAGCAGCCCGGCGCGCGCGAGGCTGCTCACCAGCTTCTGTGCGGTCGGCCCCGGAATCCCCGTCTGCTCGGCGAGCAGCGCCGCGTGCAAAGGCACCGACCCGCACTGGCGCGCGGCGGCGCTCATCAGCACCACGGCATAATCGGCAAGGTTGGACAGGCGCATCGTTTCTCCGTCCGCGAATTGCGAACGATTCTTAACTGGAGTAAATTACTCCACTTATATAGGTGAAGCTCCGGCCCGGCGCAACCAAGGGGCGCTATTCGCCCGCCAAGAAAAAAAGGCACCCATCCGGCCGAAGCCAAATGAGTGCCAAGATGAAGGTCTCAGTCCTCGTCAGAGAGGAAGAGCTCTTCTGGGTCGCAGGCCCCGATTATGCCCGCGCCGTGATTCGCGATTGTATGGAAACGCCAAAACGACAGCTTCGGCGCTTTTGATGGTTAACGCGCGTCAGGTCTCGGACACCAGCGGGCTCACCTTGCCCGCGAGCTGCTTGCGGCCCTTGGTCGTCGCCTCGGTATAGCGCGAGGGGTGGCCGAGCTGTCCCGGCGTCGCGCCCGCGAAGCGCTTGATCTCGCGGATCAGGTGCGACTGGTCGTAAAAGGCGTCGCCAAGCTCCGCCGCGTCGAGATTTTCGCCGCGCGCGAGCGCCGAGGCGGCGCGCACCGCGCGATATTTGCGTGCCAGCATCCGCGGCGACAGGCCGTAATAATGTTTGGTCATGCGCTCGACCGAGCGGATCGACATGCCCGTCGCTTCGACCAGATCGGCGACCTGCGGCGATGCGGTGTCGGTCAGCCAGCCGTCGACGGTGCGGATGAACCACATCGGCGCCGCTTCGTGCTTCTGCAGCACCTCGCGCGCGAAATTATTGCCGATCACCAACTGCTCGGCGACGTCGGCGGCGTTCGTCAGCGCGGCGGCGACCGCTTCGACCCAGTCGCCGAACAGGCTCGCGGCGTCGACCGCGCGATCGGTCAGCTTCTCGGCATCGTCGCCCATCAGCGCCGCCCAGCCCGCAGGGAGCAGGCCGAAACCGAACATGCGCGTCGGGCAATGGCTGATCGCGCGTACCCGCCCGCTCGTCGGCCCGACGATATTGGCGCGGCACACCGGCGAGCGGTGGCCGTCGGCGAAGACATATTCGCCGTCGGCAGCGGTCACGAAGCGGAATTGCGGGCGGTCGGCGCGCTCATATTCGTCGAAGCTCGGCATGTTGACCCGTGCGACGTAAAAGCTCGACACCATGTCCGCGAGATCGGGTTCGGGCGGAAAATATTGCAGTTCGAACGGCGCATCGCCGTCCACGCCCTGTGGCGAGGAAAGATTGTCCGGCATGACGAGACCGACCCCCGGCAGCTTTATTGCCGCCTGTTTACGATCCGTATCATTTTCCTTTCGTCGCGGTGCGTCAAGCTGCAATTTATCGGGGACCGTCCTTTTGCGCGGCGATCCAGCCATCGACCCGGCGCTCCAATATGTCGAGCGGCACCGGCCCCGAGCCGAGCACGACGTCGTGGAAGGCGCGGATGTCGAAGCGGTCGCCGAGCGCCGCCTGCGCGCGGCCGCGCAATTCCATGATCTTGAGCTTGCCGATCGTATAGGCGGTCGCCTGTCCCGGATAGACGATATAGCGTTCGACGGCTTTCTCGATATCGCCGTCGGGGTTGGGGGTGTTGGCCTTCAGATATGCGATCGCCTGCGCGCGGCTCCAGCGCTTGTCGTGGATGCCGGTGTCGACGACCAGCCGGCACGCGCGCCACAGCTCCATCCCCAGCCGGCCGAAATCGCTGTAGGGATCGGTATAGAAGCCCATGTCCTTGCCGAGTTCCTCGGCATAGAGACCCCAGCCCTCGGTATAGGCGGTGAAATTGCCGAAGCGGCGGAAGGGCGGCAGTCCCTCGAGCTCGGTCTGCACCGCGCGTTGCAGATGGTGGCCGGGAATCCCCTCGTGATAGACCAGCGCCTCGAGCTCGGTCTTCGACATGTCCTTAAGGTCGTAGAGGTTGACATAATAGGTGCCGGGCCGCGACCCGTCGGGCGAGGGCGATTGATAGAAGGCCTTGCCCGCCGATCCCTCGCGGAACGCCTCGACCGCCTTCACCTGCAGCGGCGCCTTGGGCAGCGTGTTGAAGAAGGCGGGCAGCCGCGCCTCCATCGCCTTCACATGCGCGTCGACCTCGGCCAGATAGGCGGTGCGCGTCTTGTGATAATATTGCGGGCTCGTGCGCAGATGCTCGAAGAATTGCGGCAACGTGCCCTTGAAGCCGACCTTCGCCATGATCGCCTGCATCGCGCCGTGGATGCGCGCGACCTCGGAGAGGCCGAGATCGTGAATCTCCTGCGCGGTCATGTCGGTGGTCGTGTAATTGGCGAGCAGCGCCTGATAATAGGCCGCCCCGTCGGGCAGCCGCCAGACGCCGTCGTCGGTCGGCGCCGACGCCTCTTGCCGCTGCATCTCGCCGAGCAGGCGGCGATAGGCGGGATAGGCATGGTCCCGCCACGCCGCCTGCGCGTCGCCGAGGAGCCGCGCCCTGGCGTCCGCGTCGATGTCGAGCTTGGCGACCTTCGCCGCGAAATCGGCGAGCACCGCGTTGGGGGCGGGGCGGGCGGGGTCGCTCGTCGTCAGGTTGCGGATGTCCGCGATCACATAGGCATAGACCCATTTGGGCGGCTGGATGCCGCGCGCCGCGCGCTCGGCCGATTGCGCGCTCAGCGCGTCGAGCACTGGCTCCATGCCCTCGATCCGCTCGATATAGGCGCGCGCGTCCTGGGTATCGGTGACGCGGTGGATGTTGATCAGGAAGGCGGGCATCTGGCTCTGCGACCCGCTCATCTGGTTGAAGATATAGCTATAATCGCGGAAGGGGAACAGCCTGGCGTTGCGTTCGGCCTGCGCATTGAACAGCTCGAACGACAGCGCGTCGTTGGCATCGAGCGCCGCGGGATCGAAGCTGCCGCGCATCGCCGCCGCCGCCGCCTGCAACAGCTTGTCGCGCGCGACCGCGGCCTCGTCGCCGACATCGTCCCAGCGGCCGTAGTCTTCGTCGCGGATGCCGCGATAGGCCTTCGCCTCGGGGCTCAGCGACAGCTGCGCCGCGTCATATTTGCCGAAGAAATCGGCGAGCCCCGCGCCCGCGGGCGCCGGCTGGGCCGCCGCCGGGAGCGGGGCCGCGCCCTCCTGCGCCGCCGGGGCCGCGCAGCCCGACAGGGCGAGCGCGGCGGCGCAGATGGAGGCGGCAAGGGCGATGCGGCGGTGCGACACGATTTTCTCCCGGTTTTTCGGCAGCCGCGGGCTTGCCATAGCGCCCCGCGCGGCGCAATGGCGACCCCATGTCGCTCTTCGCTTCCGCCGCCGATGCCGCCTATGCCTGCGTACGCCCGCTCGTTCATGCGACCGATGGCGAGGCGGCGCATAATCTGACGCTGAACGCGCTCCAGCCGCTGCCGCGCGCGCGCCGCGCGCTGACCGGCCCGGCGCTCGCGACCGAACTGGCCGGAATCGCCTTTCCCAACCCGGTCGGGCTGGCGCCCGGCTTCGACAAGGATGCCCGCGTCGCGCACGCGATGCCGCATTTCGGCTTCGGCTTCGTCGAGGTCGGCACGCTCACCCCGCTGCCGCAGGCGGGCAATCCGCGCCCGCGGCTGTTCCGGCTGGTCGAGGATGGCGCGGTGATCAACCGCATGGGTTTCAACAACGGCGGGCAGGCGGCCGCGGCCGAACGGATCGCCTGTCTCCGCCGCTATGGCCTCGCGGTGCCGCTCGGCATCAATATCGGCGCGAACAAGGACAGCGCCGACCGCATCGCCGACTATGCGAAGGGCACCGCGGCGATGGCGCCGCTCGCCGATTATCTGACGGTGAACATCTCGTCGCCCAACACGCCGGGGCTGCGCGCGCTGCAGGACAAGGGCGCGCTCGAGGCGCTGCTCGACGGCGTCGCGGCCTCGCAGGGGGACGCGGCGAAGCCCGTGTTCCTGAAGGTCGCGCCCGATCTCGAACCCGCCGACATCGACGATATCGTCGCGGTGGCGCTCGGCAAGAGATTGGCGGCGGTGATCGTGTCGAACACGACGATCGAGCGCCCGCCGCTCGCCTCGCGCCACGCGGACGAAGCGGGCGGGCTGTCGGGCGCGCCCCTCGCGGCGCTGGCGCTGCAGCGGCTCAAGGATTTCCGAACCGCAAGCGGCGGCGCGCTGCCGCTGGTCGGCGTCGGCGGCATCGCGAGTGCCGAACAGGCGTGGGAGCGCATCCGCGCCGGCGCCAGCCTCGTCCAGATCTATTCGGCGATGGTGTTCGAAGGGCCCGGCCTCGCCGGCCGCATCGCGCGCGGGTTGGAGCGCCTCGCAGCGCGCGATGGCTTCGCGAAGGTGTCGGACGCGGTGGGGGCGGGGGCCTGAAAGCACGATCCTCGGGGTTGCGCTGCCCCATGCGCCGCGCCAATGTCGCGCGCATGATCAAGCGACTCCTTGCTGTCTTCAGCCTGTTCGTCATCGCCATCCCGTCGCTCGCCGCGGCGCAGGGCGTCACTTCCTCCGCCGATCCGCGCGCGACCGAAGCGGGGCGCGAGATATTGGCGAAAGGCGGCTCGGCCGCCGACGCCCAGATGGCGATGATGCTGGTGCTGACGCTGGTCGAGCCGCAGTCGAGCGGGGTCGGCGGCGGCGGCTTCTTTATCTATCACGACGCGAAGACCGGTCAGGTCACGACGATCGACGGCCGCGAAAAGGCGCCCGCCGCGGCGACGCCCGACCACTTCCTCGGCAAGGACGGCAAGCCGCGCGGCTTCATGGACGTCGTCCCCGGCGGGCTGTCGGTCGGCGTCCCGGGCAATATCCGGCTGATGCAGGAGGTGCACAAGCGCTGGGGCAAGCTGCCCTGGGCCGATATCTTCCAGCCGGCGATTGTGCTCGCCGACAAGGGGTTCGAGGTCACCCCGGTGCTCCACAATCTGATGAACGCCTATGCCGATGTCTGGAAGGATTTTCCCGAGATTCGCGCCATCTATTATGTCGATGGCAAGCCCGCGCCGGTCGGCACGATCGTCAAGAATCCTGCTTATGCGAAGCTGCTCCGCGACGTCGCGGCGCGCGGCCCCGACGCCTTCTACACCGGCGCCAATGCGCAGGCGATCGTCAAGGCGGTGACGCAGGCGCCGCGCAACCAGTCGAAGATGACGCTCGCCGATCTCAAAGCCTATGAAGCGAAGGAGCGGCCCGCGGTCTGCACCACCTACCGCATCTACAAGGTCTGCGGCATGGGCCCGCCCTCGTCGGGCGCGACGACCGTGTTCGGCATCCTCGGCATGCTCGAAGCCTATGACATGAAGGCGATGGGCAAGGACAATGTGATGAGCTGGCACCTGCTCGCCGAGGCGATGCAGCTCGCTTATGCCGATCGCGGGCAATATCTCGGCGACAGCGATTTCGTCGACGTGCCGGTGAAGGGTCTGCTCGACAAGCAGTATCTGGCGAGCCGCCGGATGCTGATTTCGCCCTACACGGTGCGCAGCGATTATCCGGTCGGCACGCCGCCGGGCGCCGAACCGCGCACGCCGTCGGGGCCGGTCGCCGAGCATGGCACGACCCATTTCGTCGCGGTCGACCGCGACGGCAATGTCGCGACGATGACCTCGACCGTCGAATCGATCTTCGGCAGCCAGCTCATCGCCAATGGCTTCGTTCTCAACAACGAGCTCACCGACTTCACCTTCGCGCCCGAACAGGACGGCAAGCCCGTCGCCAACCGGGTCGAGGCGAACAAGCGGCCGCTATCCTCGATGTCGCCGACGATCGTCTACGGCCCTGACGGGCAAGTGGTCCTCGCCCTCGGCTCGGCGGGCGGCAAGCGGATCATCATGCATGTCGCGAAGACGCTGATCGGGGTGCTCGACTGGGGGCTTCCCGCCGAGCAAGCGATCGCGCTTCCCAATTTGTTCTTCGACGATCAGGGCGCGATCATCGAGGACAATGCGATGGGCAAGGAGATCGCACAGGAATCGGCGGTGTTCGGCAAGCCGATCCGGCCCGAGAATTTCGGGTCGAAGGTCAATGCCGTCGAGCGCACGCCGACGGGCTGGCGCGGCGCCGCCGATCCGCGTACGCCCGGCAATTGGGCGACCGACGATCCGACCGCGGCGGCCGAATAACAGGACAGAAAAGACCAATATCCTCCCGGGAGAGAAGAGGCATGAAGCTCGAAAACCCGCATCTCGACCATTTTCCAAGCCTGGTCGCGATGTTCTTCGACCGCGCGGCGCGCGGCGGCGAGGACCCGTTCCTGTGGCGCAAGGCCGATCGCGCGTGGCAACCGCTGAGCTGGCGGCAGGTCGCCCATCAGGTCGCGGCGCTCGCGCATAATCTGCGCGAACTGGGCCTGAAAGAGGGCGACCGGGTGGTGCTGGTCAGCGAGAACCGTCCCGAATTCTGCATCGCCGACCTCGGCATCATGGCTGCGGGCTGCATCACCGTGCCGACCTACACGACCAACACCGAGCGCGATCACCAGCATATATTGGGCAACAGCGGCGCCAGCGCGGTAATCGTGTCGACCGCCAAGCTCGCGCGGGCGTTGATGCCCGCGGTGATGCGATCGAACGCCAATATCGTCATCAGCATGGAATCCCTGCGCGTCGGCCAGCAGGGCGATGTCCAGATCCATGACTGGGAACCGCTGGTGACCGGCGGCGAGGCGCATCTGGAGGATGCGAAGGCGCGCGGGCTCGCGATGAAGCGCGAGGATCTGGCCTGCCTCATCTACACCAGCGGCACCGGCGGCGCCCCGCGCGGGGTGATGCAGCACCATGGCGCGATCCTGCACAATGGCGCGGGCGCGGCCGAGATATTGGTCAACGACTTCGGCATCGGCGAGGAGGAGGTGTTCCTCTCCTTCCTGCCGCTCAGCCACGCCTATGAGCATTCGGGCGGGCAGTTCCTGCCGATCATGGTCGGCGCGCAAATCTATTACAGCGAGGGGCTCGAAAAGCTCGTCTCCAACATCGAGGAGACGAAGCCGACGATCATGGTCGTCGTGCCGCGCCTGTTCGAGGTCATTCGCGCGCGGATGATCAAGTCGGTCGAAAAGCAGGGCAAGCTCGCGAACTGGATGCTGAACCAGGCGCTGCGCGTCGGCGAAAAGGATTATGAGCGCCGCATGGGCGTCCTCGACCGCCCGGTCGACCTCATTCTCAACAAGCTGTTCCGGCCCAAGATCCAGCAGCGCTTCGGCGGCCGGATGAAGGCGCTGGTGTCGGGCGGCGCGCCGCTCAATCCCGAAATCGGCGTCTTCTTCCACTCGATCGGTCTCACGCTGCTGCAGGGCTACGGCCAGACCGAGGCGGGGCCGGTGATCAGCTGCAACCGTCCGTCGGCGGGGCTCAAGATGGACACCGTCGGCCCGCCGCTGATGAATACCGAAGTGCGGATCGCCGACGACGGCGAGATCTGCGTGCGCGGCGAACTCGTCATGCACGGCTATTGGCGCAACGAGGCGGAGACGCAGCGCGTGCTGGTCGAAGGTTGGCTCCACACCGGCGACATCGGCCATATCGACCCTCAAGGCCGCATCGTCATCACCGACCGCAAGAAGGACCTGATCGTCAACGACAAGGGCGACAATGTCTCGCCGCAGCGGGTCGAGGGGATGCTGACGCTCCAGCCCGAAATCCTCCAGGCGATGGTCTATGGCGACAAGCGCCCGCACCTCGTCGGCCTGCTCGTCCCCGATCCCGAATGGGCGGCCGAATGGGCCGAGGCCGAGGGTCTGCCCAAGGAGCTGGAACTGCTGCGCGAGCATGAGAAGTTCCGTGCCGCGGTGCGCGCCGCGGTCGACCGGGTCAACGACCAGCTTTCGGTGATCGAAAAGGTGCGCAAGTTCGACTTCGCCGACGAACCCTTCGGAATCGAGAATGAGCAGATGACGCCCTCGATGAAGATCCGCCGCCATGTGCTGAAGGAAGTCTACGCTGACAAGATCGCGGCGCTGTATCGGGGGTAGGAGATCGATTAAGCCCCTCCTCACCATCTCGTCATCTCGTCATCCCGGCGAAGGCCGGGATCTCGCCGTCTCGGCTTTACGCACCGGTGAGATCCCGGCTTTCGCCGGGATGACGGTTCCATCAATTATGATTGCGCTCCAGATGTGTGACAGGCGGGCTGCGACCCGAAAGAGCTCGGCGCAAACCGGACCCGCCTGTCGCTGAACCGATGGCTCAGCCAGCGTCCCCCGCCGGTTTGCGATAGGGGACGAAGTCGCCGAAGACGCAGGTCGGACCGCGGATACCGCTCGACCGGTCGACCAGGTGGAAGAAATCGCCGTTGCAGATCTGCGAGCCATATTGCTTGATGACCATGATGTCGCTGTCGCGCGCGAGGCCGGGGCAACTGCCCTTGAGGTCGTTGCGATAGACGAGATTGCCGCCCGACCGGTAGAGCAGGATAGTGTCCGATACCCGGATCGCATCGTTGGTGCGGAAGCTGGGGAGGCATTTTTCGGGCGCCCCCGCCACCTTGCCGGCGAGCTGCTTGTCGAGCGTTTCGGCCTGTTTCGGCGTCAGCGCCTCGGCGCCCGCCTCGGCGCTGCCGGCGGGCGCGCAGCTTGCGACGATCGGCATGGTCGCCGTCATCAGCGCGGCGGCGCAGAGGAGATTCCATTGAGCCATGATCAAACTCCTTGCAACATAAGGGGCGGTAAACGCTTCAAAATGAACGGGCGCTGAAATCGGCCGCTACGGTCAGGCGGCGTCCTTCAGTGCCCGGATGCGGCCGAGTTCGGCGGCGCTCGGCGCGCGCAGGAAGGGGTTGGTCGCGCGCTCGGCGCCGATCGTGGTGGGGACGGTCGCCTCGCCCGCCGCGCGCGCCGCCTCAACTTCGGCGAGCCTGGCCGCGAGCGCGTCGTTCCCGGGCTCGACCGTCACCGCAAAGCGCGCGTTCGACAGCGTATATTCGTGCGCGCAATAGACGCGCGTCGCATCGTCGAGCGTGCCGAGCCGCTGCATGTTGGCGAACATCTGCTCCGCCGTCCCTTCGAACAGCCGGCCGCAGCCCATCGCGAATAGCGTGTCGCCGACGAAGATCGCGCCGTCCCCGGCGAAATGATAGGCGATATGGCCCGCGGTGTGCGCGGGCACATCCCAGACATCGGCGACATGCGCGCCGAGCCGGACCTGGTCGCCGCCCTTCACCAGCCGGTCGGCGGTGGGGATGCGCTCGCGTTCGGCGGCCGGGGCGATGATCTCGCAGCCGGTCTTCGCCTTGATGTCGGCGTTGCCGCCGGTGTGGTCGGGATGCCAGTGGGTGTTCCAGATCGCGGTGATCGGCCAGCCGCGCGCGTCGGCCTCGGCGAGCACCGGGTCGGCGACCGCGGGGTCGACCACCATCGTCTCGAAGCTCTCGGGATCGTGGACCAGCCAGACATAATTGTCGCCCAGGACGGGGATGCGGACGATATCGAGCTGTGCCACGATTGCCTCCTTTCGCTCCGGCCTTTCGCTTCCTTGACGGAACGGGTTGGCGCGAGCCTTGGTGTTCCTACCAGCTTCCCGTATTGGGCATCGAGACCCAGGGTTCGGCGGGTTCGAGATGACCATCCTGCAGCAGTTCGACCGAAATGCCGTCGGGCGAGCGCACGAAGGCCATATGGCCGTCGCGCGGCGGGCGGTTGATCGTCACCCCTGCGTCCATGAGCCGCTGGCAGGTCGCATAGATGTCGTCGACGCGATAGGCGAGGTGGCCGAAGTTGCGCCCACCGCCGTAGCTCTCTACCGCGCTGCCGTCCGCGGGCGGCCAATTATAGGTCAGCTCGACCTCGGCGACGTCCTTCTGCCCCGGCGCGGCGAGGAAGATCAGCGTGAAGCGTCCCGCCTCATTGTCGAAACGGCGAACCTCCTCGAGCCCGATCAGCTGAAAGAAGGCGACGGTCGCGTCGGGGTCGGCGACGCGGATCATGGTATGAAGATATTGGGTCATGCCCCTATCTAGGCACGAAGAGGCCGTCCTTCAAACGCTTCGAACATGGATAGCAATTCATCGGGCACCGGGGCCGGCGCGCCGCGCGCCTCGGCGACGTGGACGCTGACCTCGAGCCCCGTCGCGCGCAGGTCGTCGCGCCCCGCGCCGTGCAGTTCGAACAGGAAGGTCATCGAACTCCGGCCGACGCGCGAGCAGCGTACGCAGATGTCGATCTGCTCGTCGAGAAGAATCGGCGCCTTATAGTCGACCTCCGCCCGCGCGACGTGGAATTCGGGGCTGTCGTGATGCGGCCAGCGGTCGTAGACGCCCACCGCGCGCCAATATTCGGTGATGCCGATATCGAAATATTCGAGGTAGCGACTGTTGAACACCACCGCCTGCGCGTCGATCTCGGCGTAGCGTACGCGCTTGGTGAGGTGGAAGCGGAAGTCGCTGCGGGCCATGGGTCTCTTTCAGGGGTTGGTCGCGATACGCGCGACGGTTCTTAGCTTGTCGCGATACGCGCGACGGTATCGATCAGAAGCGCGATGTCGCCGTCGCGCGACAGGCGGTGGTCGCCGCCCTTGACCAGCGTGACCTGAACGTCCGCGCTCGCGAGCGCGGCGGACAGGCGGAGGCTGATGTCGGGCGACACGTCGCTGTCCTCCTGCCCGTGAAGCAGGCGGACGGGGCAGGCGAGGGGAATTGCGGCGTCCAGCAGCCGGTTGGCCTCGCCCGACTGCCAGAAGGCCCGGGTCGTGACATAGGGGTGATCGCCATAGGGCGTGTCCTCGACCAGCGCGCCTTCGGCGAGGATGATCGCCTTTTCTTCCGGCGTGAAGCCCCAGTCGGTGAAATCGGGCGCCGCGGCGATGCCGACCAGCCCCGCGACTCGGCCCGGCCCGTCGCGCCCGACGAGCATCAGCGCCGCGAGCAGCATCAGCCAGCCGCCCATCGACGATCCGACGAGTAGCACCGGGCCGTCGACCTTCGCGTCGATCAGGTCGAGGACGTCGCCGCGCCAGTCGAGCAATGTCTGCTCCGAAAACAATCCGTCCGACGACCCGCAACCCGCGTAATCGAGCAGCAGGCAGCCATGTCCCTCGGCCGCCGCCCAGGCGAAGAGCGCGGTCGCCTTGCCGCCTTCCATGTCGGACATGTAGCCGGGGAGGAAGGCGATCGTCGGCCCGGCACCCTCGACATGGCGATAGGCGAGCCGCGGCCGGCCGGGGCGGTCGAGATAGGCGGGCGGTGCCAAATCACTCACCGAAGCATGTCCCGACGTTATTTTTACGTTCGTGTCGAGCGAAGTCGAGACACCCATCGGCCTTGCGCCACGACGATGGGTGTCTCGACTTCGCTCGACACGAACGGGAAAGAGGGAGGCGCATGGAGTCGTGACGGTCAGATGACCCAGTCGACCGTCTGCATCTGCATCACCGCCTGCCCCTTGGCGCGGCGCTGTTCGACCATGATGCGGTTGAGGCGCTGGATCGTGTCGCTGCCGGTGGTGATGCACCAGCCGGGGACGAGCGCGTGGACCAGCGCGCAGAGCCCGCCCCAGATCATCGTCACGCCGAAGCGCGATGCGACACCGAAATGCTCGATGTAATTTTCGTCGACGCTCTTCGGATGATCGACGAACAGGCGCTTGAACATGGGGGCTCCTTTCCGGCTCGCTGCTCCCCTAGCGGGGGCGGGCGATTCCGGCAAGGGAGGCGGGCCATCGTCATTGCGACCCCGGCGAAAGCCGGGGGAAGCAATCCAGAGTGTGGCAAGCCGCTCTGGACTGCTTCGTCGCTACGCTCCTCGCAATGACGGTCGAGTTTTACTTCTCCGCCAGGAACGCATCGAGCGCCTTGGCGAACGCCTCGGGCTGGTCGAGCATGATGAAGTGGCGGCTGCCCGGCACCATCTCAGCCTTGAACTTCGCGACGCCCGCATATTGTGGCTCGAACGCCGCCTTCGCGGCTTCGGCCGGCATCGCGCTGTCGTCCTGCGCATAGAGCAATGTGACCGGCGCCGCGATCTGCCCGAGCTCGCCGCGCAGGTCGGTGGTCATGTCGTCGTAGAAGAGCTGCGCGCTGACCCGCGGGTCTGCGTCGCGCATCCAGCCTGCGACCGCGGTGCGGCCCGCGACGCTGTTCGACATGCCGCCGGCCATGCTCGCCGCGCCGGGGTCGGCGACCGGGCCCGCCGGTTTCGGCTTGCCATATTGGGCGCGCATCGCGGCGGCCATCGCCTCGGCCCGCGGTTTCAGCATCTCGACCGTCGCGCCGGGAACGAAGATGGTGCCGATGAAGGGCACCGCGTCGACGACCATCAGCTTGCCGACCTCCTGCGGCGCGCGCGCCGCGATCATCAGCCCGGTCAGCCCGCCGAGCGAATGGCCGATCACTGCGGGCGCGGGGCGCCCTGTGTCGGTGATGCAATCGTCGATATAGTCGGCGATCTCCTGCATCATCGGTTCGAGCACCGGACCATCGGCGTTGATCCCCGCATCGTCGCCGCCGAAGCCGCGCACCTGCACCAGATGCAGGCGATATTTGCCTTTCAGCCGTTCGGCGGCCTGGTCCCACACCGCGCGCGGCGAGGACAGGCCGGGGATCAGCACGACGTCGGGGCCTTCGCCCTCGACCTTCACCGTAATCCGCTTGCCCTCGACCAGCGGCGCGGCGCAGGCGGCGTCGGGTTCGGCCGCCCGGGCGTGGGTGGCGGCGAGGTTGGCGACGAGCAGCGCGAAGAGCGCCATGATGGGAAGCAGTTTTCGCATGGGTTCAATCCTTCAGGAAAATCTCTTCGATGGGGAGGCCGAACAGGTCGGCGATGCGGAAGGCGAGGGGGAGCGACGGGTCGTATTTTCCCGTCTCGATCGCGTTGACCGACTGGCGCGACACTTCGAGTCGCTCGGCGAGATCGCCCTGGCTCCAGTCGCGCTCGGCGCGCAGGACCTTGAGGCGGTTCCTCACGACCCGCGCACCCGGTGCCAGATCTGCGCGACGCCGAGCCCGATCGCCCAGACCGGCACGGCCATCCAGCTTTCGACGTGCGGCACGACCTTGAAGCTCTCGAGGAAACCCCACACCGTCGCCACGATCAGCAGCAGGCCGAGCCCGAACAGCGCATGGGTGACATAGCGCATCTTCAGATATTCGTCGGTCTCCTCGACCAGATAGCGATAGAGTCCCCAGACGAAATAGACGATCGGCAGCGCCGGCAGCACCGCGATCAGCCACAGCAGCGGCCCCTCGGGCTTCAGCCAGTCATTGACCGAAATGGCGAAGAACAGCGCCGCGACATAGGAGAAGGACCAGATCAGCCCGCGGCGGTTGTAGCGCTTGAGCGCGGGCGAGGAGCAGCCGGCGAAGTTGCCGTCGCGCTCGGTCGAGCGGATCAAGGGAATCAGCAACAGCATCGGCGGCAGCATGACGATCATCGTCCAGATGCCGTCGAGACCGGCGAACCGCGCGCCGAACCCCGTTCCGAACATCGCGACGACGAACGCCAGCCCCCAGAGCAGCGGCGCGTGATTGGCGACGGGCGCGTTATCCTCGACCATCTCAGGCGCTCCGCGGATGCTGGGGGTGAATGGTAGTCATTGGTCAAGCTCCCTTGTTAATCAGTAAAGGATGTTTGACACCAGGGAGTGTGAAAGTCAAGCGACATTGACAAATTGATTGGCGTGCTTGTCGGCCTGAGCCCGAAAACGCGCGATATCCGGGGAATCTATCCGATCAGCCGGCTCGGCCAGCCGATCCGCACCAGCGTGTCGCCGGGGTCCGAAACCGCGAATTCGTACATGCCCCAAGGCTTGTGAGTCGGCGCCTTGAGCGGGCCGATGATCGCGTCGCGCACCGCCTCGGCGATCTCGGCGACCTTTTCGGTGTAGAAATAGAGTCCGAACGGATTCTGTCCCGGCACCAGCCATTCCTGCGGCGATTCATCGGTCAGGTGAAGCTGCCAGCCCGCGCCATCGTCGAGCAGGCGATAGCTGCCGTGATCGCTCACGACCCTGAGGCCCAGCCGTTCGTAAAAGGCGGTGCTGGCGTCGAGGTCGCGGCAGGGCAGGATCGCGGCGATGCTGTGGCGGGGGGCGTCGGACATGGCGCCAGCTTAGCCATGCGTCTCGGTGTCGCCAATCGGACTTTTCGCATCGTGCCGCAGCCGCCAGTTGGCGAGATGCGCCGCGGCGAGAGCGATCGCGCCGGCCGAGGTGAACCAGCGGTCGGCGGCTTCGGGATCGAGCGCGCCGAGCCAGCCCCCGTGGCCGGCGAGGCCGAGCGCGAGGAGGCCCAGCCCGCCCGCCGCGAGCAGCGCGGGTCCCGCGCGCCGGTGCCGCCGCCAGCCGCCCGACATGGCGGCGAACGCCGCGGGCGCCGCGAGCAGCAGGATCGCGGCATGAAAGGCCTCGGGCAGCGCCAGCCAGGCGCTGAGCGCCGGCGCCAGCAGCAGGATCAGCGGCAGCGCGAGGCAATGGACCAGGCAGGCGAAGGACAGGCCGACGCCCATCGCGTCGAACAGCCGCGCGCGGGAGGAGGGGAGGCACATGGGAGAGGACTTTCGCAAGAGTATGCGCGCCAGATAATGATACATTGTATCATTGCAAGCGGCGATTGCGCATGATGGCGACTCGATTGGAAAGCAGGAGCGCGATTTAGCCTTCTTCGTCACCCCGGACTTGATCCGGGGTCCCGCTGAACGACGAAGGAAAGCGGGACCCCGGATCAAGTCCGGGGTGACGAGACAGGAAATGGCACTATCCAAATCCGGACCAGGTCATCACCTTGCGAATCCGCCCCTTGCCGCTCCCCGCGCATACTGGCAAAGGAGCCCGGCAATTTTGCCCAGAAAGGCCTATTTTTCGATGTCCGAGATGATCCGCGTCACCCTTCCCGATGGCTCTGCCCGAGAAGTCGCGCGCGGGACTACCCCGGCTGAGATCGCGGCGGACATCGGACCGGGCCTCGCCAAGGCCGCGCTCGCCGCGAAGGTCGACGGCGAAGTGCGCGACATCCTGCGTCCGCTCGACACCGACACGAACCTTGCGCTGATCACCAGCCGCGACGAGGCCGACGCGCTCGAACTCGTCCGCCACGACTATGCGCATATCCTCGCCGAAGCGGTGCAGGCGCTGTGGCCGGGAACGCAGATCACCTTCGGCCCGGCGACCGAGGACGGCTTCTATTACGACGTGAAGGCGCCCGAGAGCCGCGATCCCTTCTCGATGGACGATCTGCCCGCGATCGAGGAGAAGATGCGCGAGATCATCCGCGCCGACAAGCCGCTCCGCCGCGAGGTGTGGAGCCGCGACGCGCTGATCGCCAAATGGGAAAAGGACGGTGAGGTCTTCAAGGCCGAATGGGCGAAGGAACTGCCCGAGAGCGAGGAACTCACCGTCTATTGGTCGGGCGACGACTGGCTCGACATGTGCCGCGGCCCGCACCTCGCGAGCACGGGAAAGGTCGATCCGCAGGCTTTCAAGCTGATGCGCGTCGCGGGTGCCTATTGGCGCGGCGACCAGAAGAATGCGCAGCTGACGCGCATCTACGGCACCGGCTGGCTGAACAAGAAGCAGCTCGACGCGCATCTCCACAAACTGGAGGAGGCCGCGAAGCGCGACCACCGCAAGCTCGGGCGCGAGATGGATCTGTTCCACCTCCAGGAAGAGGCGCACGGCAGCGTCTTCTGGCACCCGCACGGCTATATCGTCTGGCGCGAGCTCGAGGCCTATATGCGCCGTGCGATCGACGGCGCGGGCTACAAGGAGGTCAAGACCCCGCAGGTGATGGACGCGCGCCAGTGGGAACAGTCGGGCCATTGGGGCAAATATCGCGAGAATATGTTCGTCATCCCCGACGAGGTGCCGAACATCGAGGACGAAGGCCCACTCGTCTCCGACGCCGCCGAGTGGATGGCCTTGAAGCCGATGAATTGCCCCGCGCACGTCCTGATCTTCCGCCAGGGGATCAAGTCGTACCGCGACCTGCCGCTGCGCATCTACGAAAATGGATGCTGCCATCGCAATGAACCCCACGGCGCCCTCCACGGCCTGATGCGCGTGCGCCAGTTCACGCAGGACGACGCGCATATCTTCTGCCGCGAGGACCAGATCATCGACGAGGTGCAGGACTTCTGCGCGCTCGCCGACCGCATCTACAAGGATTTCGGCTTTTCCTACGCGATCAAGCTGGCGCTGCGTCCCGACAAGCGCTTCGGCAGCGAGGAGATGTGGGACCTGTCGGAGGCCGAACTGCGCGACGCGGTCGTCCGCGCGGGGCTCGCCACCGACGATTATGGCTGGGAGGAGCTGCCGGGCGAAGGCGCCTTCTACGCGCCCAAGCTCGAATGGCACCTGACCGATGCGATCGGGCGGACGTGGCAGGTCGGCACGATCCAGTCCGACCGCGTACTGCCCGAGCGTCTCGACGCGAGCTACATCGCCGAGGACGGCGAGCGCCACCGCCCGATCATGCTCCACCGCGCGATCTTCGGCAGCTACGAACGCTTCATCGGCATTTTGATCGAGCATTTCGCCGGCCGCTTCCCGACCTGGCTCGCGCCGGTGCAGGCGGTGGTCGCGACGATCGTGTCCGACGCCGACGATTATGCGAAGGATGCGGTGGCGCAGCTTCAGGCGGCGGGCATCCGCGTCGAGAGCGATCTTCGCAACGAGAAGATCAACTACAAGGTGCGCGAACACAGTCTCGCGAAGGTTCCCTATCTCCTCGTCGTCGGCAAGCGCGAGGCGGAGGAGGGCACGGTCGCGGTTCGCACCCTCGGCCAGGACGGCCAGCGCATCATGCCGCTCGCCGAGGCGATCGCGATGCTGAAGGGCGAAGCGACACCGCCGGACCTGCGCGCGGCTTGACGGCCCTGCACCCGATCCTCGGCTTCGCGCCGCTGACGCTGGCGGGCGCGGCGGCGATGACCTTTGGCGCCGCCTATGTGCGCGGACTGACCGGCTTCGGCATGGCGATCATCCTCGTGCCGCTGCTCGGGCTGATCATCCCGCCCGCGCAGGCGGTGGTGCTCGGCATATTGCTACAGCTGCTCATCGGGCCGGTCGGGCTCGGGCTGATCCACGCCGATGCCGACCGCGCGACGGCGCTGCCGATCGGGCTGATCGCGATGGCGACGACGCCCATCGGGATGGCGGTGCTGGGCGTCACGCGGCCCGACGTCGCGCGGCTGCTGATCACAGGGGTCGCGGTCGGCGCTTTCGTCGCGGTGCTGCTGCCCAAGCAGCCCGAGGGGCATCGGCCGGGCCGCGGCGCGGTGATCGGCACCGGGGTCGCGTCGGGCATCTTGACCGGCTTCGCGGCGATGCCGGGGCCGCCGGTCGTGCCCTTCTATCTTCGCCGCCACCTCGAGCCCCGGGTCGCGCGCGCCTCGATGCTGCTGATCTTCTTCCTGACCGCGATCGCCGGGACGGCGGCGGCGCTGTGGGTCGGCATCGCGACGAAGCGGCTGTTCCTGCTTGCGCTGCTGCTCTTCGTCCCGATGTGGCTCGGCAACCGCTTCGGCGGTCGCCATTTCGGCCGGGTGCCCCCGCATGTGTGGCAGGCGATGGTCGCGGTCGTGTTGGGCATCGCCGCGATTTCGGCGGTCGTCCGCCTCTTGAACTAAAGGCTTCGCAGCGCGCGCGCCGGGCGGGCCGACAGCAACGGCCAGCTTCCGGCGATGCCGATCAGGAAGGACAGGCCGGCGCCGCCGAGCAAGGTCAGGCCGACGATCAGCGGATCGGGGGCGAAGCGGAAGTCGAAGAGCTGGGTGACGACATACCAGGCCGAGGCGAGCCCGAGGCCGAGCGCCAGCACCGCGAGCACCACCGCAAGCACGCCATATTCGACCCCCTGCGCCCCCAATATCTGGCCTCTCGTGGCGCCAAGCAGTTTCAGGATGAGGCTGTCGTAGACGCGCCGCTCGCGGCTCGCGGCGATCGCGCCGATCAGCACCGCGATGCCGGCGAGGATCGCGATGCTCGCCGCCGCGGCGATCGCCTGGCTCATCTGGGTGAGGAGGCCCGTCACCTGCGTCACCACGTCGCGCACCGCGATCAGCGAGGCCGAGGGGAAGGCGCGCGGAATGCTGCGCGCGAGGCCGGCCTCGGCGGCCGGCGGCACCGCGACGGTCGCGACCATATTGTGCGGCGCGGCGTCGAAGCTGCCCGGCGAGAAAACGAGGACATAGTTGAGGCCGAAATTGTCCCACTCGACAGTACGGAAGGAGGCGACCTTGGCCTGCACCTCGACCCCGAGGACGTTGACGGTCAGCGTGTCGCCGAGCTTCAGGCCCAGCGATTTCGCGACCTCCTGCTCGACGCTGACCAGCGGCGGACCCCTGTAGTCCGCCGGCCACCAGGCACCGCCGACGAGCGCGCTCCCCTGCGGCAGGGCGGCGCTGTAGGTCAGCCCGCGATCGCCGCGCAGCACCCACGCGCCCTCGGGGAGTTCGGCGAGTTCGTCGACGCGTTGGCCCGCGAACTCGGTGATGCTGCCGCGTAGCGCGGGGATCAGATTGACCTCGGCCTTCGGGTCGGCGGCCGTCACCAACGCGCGGAAGCGCGCCGCGCCGTCGCGGGGCACATCGAGGACGAAGAAGCTCGGCGCGCGCTGGGGGACGGTGCGCGCGATCTCGGCGGTGATGCTCGTCTGGATCGCGGCGAGGGTGACGAAGAGGGTGAGGCCGAGCCCGAGCGCGACGACGAGCGCACCGGTCGCGGCGCCCGGCCGGTGGAGATTGGCGAGCGCGAGGCGGAGCAGCGGCCGGCGCGGTCGCGGAAGCCGGCTCGCGACGCGCCGCACCAGCCAGCCGAGCCCGACCAGAAGCACGAGCAGTCCCGCCGCGGCGCCGACGAAGCCGAGCGCGAACAGCGGCTCGCGGGCGGTTCCGACGGCGAGCGCGACGATGGCGGCGAGCGCCGCGCCGACCGCGAGGACGGTTCGTCGCTCGGGCCGCGCAAGCCCGTCGACGGTGGCGCGGAACAGGCCCGCCGCGGGCACCTGCCGCGTCGCCGCGAGCGGGGGCAGGGCGAAGGCGACGGCGATCAGCAGGCCATAGGCGGCGCTCACGCCAAGCGGCAGCGGATAGATGGCGAGGCCGGGCTTCACCGGCAGCACGTCGCCGGCGATCGCGGTGATGATCGTCGGCGCGAACGCCCCGACCGCCAGGCCGAGGGCGATGGCGGCTGCCGCGACTGCGAGGATCTGCAGGGCATAGATGCGCATCACCGCGCCGCTGTCCGCGCCGAGGATCTTCAGCGTCGCGAGGCCGGGGCGCTTGCCCGCGAGATAGCTCGCGACGCCGTTGCCGACCCCGATTCCGGCGATGACGAGTGCGGCGAGACCGACGAGCGAGAGGAACTGGCCCATGCGCTCGATGAAGCGTCGCGTTCCGGGGGCGCCGTTGCTGCGGTCGGTGACATCCCAGCCGGCATCGGGGAAGGCGGCGGTCAGCCGCTTGCCCACCGCCTCGGGGTCGGCGCTGCCCGGCAGGCGGAGGCGATATTTGCTCTCGTAGAGGCTGCCGGGCTGGATCAGTCGCGTCGCGGGCAGGTCGGAAAGCCCGATGATCGCGACCGGCCCGAGTGTGAATCCCTCGCCGAGCCGGTCGGGCTCGTCGGCGATGATACCGCCCACAACGAACGCTTTTTCGCCGAACTTCACACTGTTTCCGACTTCGAGACCCAGCCGCGAGGCGAGATCCTTGCCGATCCAGATGCTCCCCGCTGGCGGTGGGCCCCGCCGCGCTCCGCTTTCGAGCCGCATCGTGCCGTAGAGCGGATAGGCGGCGTCGATCGCCTTGAGTTCGGAGAGCAGGGCCTCGCCGTCGGGGGCGTTCGCCATCGCGCGCAGCCGCACCGTCGCCGAGACGCGCCCCTCGCGGCGGAAGGCGGCCATTTCCTCAGGGGTAGCTTCGCGCTGCGGCAGGCCGAATTCGACGTCGCCGCCAAGGATGGTCTGGCCGCGCGTTTCGAGCTCGGACGTGATCCCGCGCGTCAGGCTGCCGATCGCGGCGAGCGTCGCGACGCCGAGGAACAGGCAGACCGCGAGCAGGCGAAGCCCGCGAATGCGCGTCGCGAGGTCGCGCCGCGCGATCCGCCAGAGGGTAGCGAGAGGGATCATCAAATCCTCCCCGGAACGGGGAGGGGGACCATGCGAAGCATGGTGGAGGGGCACGGGAGGTCCGGTGCAGCGTTCGCTCGCCTGTGCCCCTCCACCACCCTGCGGCCTCGCGGGAAGCAACGCGCCCCGCGCGTTCCTTTGCCCCGCTCGCTCCCCCTCCCCCTTTGGGGGAGGATTGCCGGGCCCCTCACGCCCGTTCCTCGATCCGCCCGTCGTGCATCGTGACGACACGGTCGCAATGTTCGGCGAGTTCGGGGTCGTGGGTGATGATGAGCAGGGTCGCGCCGAGCGCGGCGCGGCGGGCGAAGATCAGCTCGATGATCGCATGGCCGGTCGCGGTGTCGAGATTGCCGGTCGGTTCGTCGGCGAAGATGATCGCGGGCTCGCTCGCCATCGCGCGCGCGATTGCGACGCGCTGCTGCTCGCCGCCCGAAAGCTGGGCGGGATAGTGGGTCAGCCGGTGGCCGAGGCCGACCGCTTCGAGTTCGGCCCGCGCCCGCCCGAAGGGGTCGGCGATCCCGGCGAGTTCGAGCGGCACCGCGACATTTTCCAAAGCGGTCATCGTCGGCAGCAGGTGAAAGGCCTGGAGCACGATGCCGATCCGCCCGCGCCGCGCGCGGGCGAGGCCGTCCTCGTCCATCGCGGCGAAGTCGAGCCCCGCGACGCGGATGCTGCCGCCGCCCGCGCGTTCGAGCCCCGCGAGCACCGCCATCAGCGAACTTTTGCCCGACCCCGACGGGCCGAGCAGCGCGACCGAAGTGCCGGCTTCGACCTCGAAATCGACCCCGCGCAATATTTCGACGGGGGCCTTGTCGCTCCCCAGCGTCAGCGTCACATTGTGGGCGGCGATCGCCAGCTCTGGCGCCAGAGAGATCTGGTGTCGGGGCGCGTCGGGCAAGGAAGGACCCTTTGGAAATGAAAACGGCCGGATGGCGTTCTGTCTGGATATATGGTTGTGCGATCGCGCTTTGCCAACCGCTCGCGGGATGCGGCAGCGCCGAGGCGCCGTCGGCGCCGAGAGAAGAGGTGAAGGCCGACGCGCCCGCGCTTTCCGCCGACGCGCCGCTGATCATCGCGTTCGGCGACAGCCTCTATGCCGGCTACCAGCTCGGGCCGAAGGAAGGGCTGGCGCCGCAGCTTCAGGCCCAGCTTCTCGCCGATGGGATCAGCGCGCGCGTGCAGAACGCCGGCGTTTCGGGCGACACCACCGCGGCGGGGCGCCAGCGCCTGTCCTTCGTGCTCGACCATGCGAAGACGAAGCCCGCGCTCGTGCTGCTCGGGCTCGGCGGCAACGACATGCTGCGCGGCATCGGCCCCGATCAGACGCGCGCCAATCTCGACGCGATGCTCGCCGAGCTTCGGAAGCGGGATATTCCGGTGCTGCTCACCGGCATGGTCGCGGCGCCCAACCTCGGCGCCGACTATGCCAAGGCGTTCGATCCGATATACTCTGAGCTGGCCGCCAAATATGACGCGAGCCTCTACCCCTTCATCCTCGACAATGTCGTCGGCAAGCCCGAGCTGATGCTCGGCGATCATATCCATCCCAATGCCAAGGGGGTGAAGATGATCGTTGGCGGACTGGCGCCGCTGGTGGAAGGGGCGCTGCCGGATAGCGAGTAATCCGTCGTCATTGCGAGCAAATTGCGGGAAATCCGAATCACCGCATCCCCGAGCGAAGACGAGGGGCCCGTTCGAGCGAAGCGAGAACCTGCGGGCGTCGCCGCCTCGACTTCGCTCGGCAAAGCCCCTCGTCTTCGCTCGGGGATGCGGTTCATGTGCATGGCTGATGCTCTAAGCGAGCAATTTCTCCGCCCGCACGCGCCAGTTCGTCGCCAGTGCGTCCATGTCCGCCAGCGCCCGCAGCGCCGCCGGCTCGCGCTTTCCCGCGCCGCCGATCAACAGGGTGAAGACGCGCGCCACCGTCCAGTCGGGAAGCGGACGCTCGATCAGTTCGAGCGCCTCGCCCGCCGCGACCGTGCCTTCCTCGATCACGCGATAATACCAGCCGCTGCGCCCGCTGCTCACCACCGTCGCGGGAACGCTCGCGATGCCGAAGCGGTGGCCGAGTTTCCAGCAGGGCTGGCGTCCCTGGCTGATCTCGACCAGCGCGCTGCCGAGCCGGAACCGGTCGCCGACGCAGACGATGCTTTCGACGAGTCCGGTGGTCGAGACATTCTCGCCGAACGCGCCCGGCGCGGCGAGCAGCGCGTGGTCGGCGAGCCGCTCGCGCCAGAAGGGATAATGATCGCGCGGATAGTGATGGATCGCCTTGTCGGGGCCGCCGTGGACCGACAGATCGGCCTGCTCGTCGCCATCGATCCCGAGAAAGCCGACGCGCCGCGGACTCGCGACGGGGGATTTGGCGATCGCGCTCGCCTCGCCCTTGTCGCCGAACCGGCGTGCCTTGCCGGTCAGCAGGGCGTCGACGACCCAGCTCATGCGGCCTCCTGTTCGACGCAGATGGCGGCGGCGTCCTCGCGATCGAGCGGCACGCCGAGCAGGCCGCAGAAATGGGGGCTTCCCCGCTCGGCGTCGCGAAGGAAATGCCGGCATTCGGCGCAGAGGCCAAAGGGGCGATGGCCGCGCGCGGCAAGAAATCCGGCGAGCATGTGGGCGAGGAGGGGTGCGAAGGTCGCGCGCTCGGCGGCGGTCAGTCCCGCGAGCATCGCATCGGCGACATTCTCGGGCGTGCGTTCGAGCAGCGCGCGGCCCGCTTCGGTCAGGGTCAGGCGCACGAGGCGCCGGTCGTCCGCGTCGCCGGTCCGTTCGACCAGCCCCTTGCGCTCCAGCGTCGCGACGGTTTGCGATACCGTGCCCTTGGTTTGCCCCAGCCAGGCGGCGAGCGCGCCGGGCGTGCGCGAAAAACGGTTCGCGATTCCCAGATAGCGCAGCGCCTGCCACTGCACCGGCTTGAGTCCCGCCGAATGCCCGTCCCCCGCGATCAGGCGTGCGGCGCGCGTCAGCATGTCGGAGAGCCGGTCGGTCATGGCATGATGGTATCGACTAAAAACCATTTGCGCAATCCAGGCGTGCGTGTCAGTTAATTGGTATCGAGTCGATACTTTGATGCTCGATGACAGGAGACGATCATGACCGAGAAAGCGATTTTCTATCACGCCGGCTGCAGCGTTTGCGTCGATGCCGAGCAGGCGGTGGCCGACGCCATCGACCCCGCGCGCTACAATGTGGAAAGCGTCCATCTGGGCGAAGCCCCCGGCCGCGTTGCCGAGGCGGAGGCCGCGGGGGTCAAATCGGTGCCCGCGCTCGTCCTCGGCGGGCTTCCCTATCACATCAACTTCGGCGCTCCGCTCGACGCGCTCAAATAGAATGGCGTGCCGCGCGGGGCCGGTGTCAGGCCCCGCGCGGCCCGAACAGGATGATCGCGGCGCCCCCGAGGCAGACGAGCGCGCCGATCAGGTCCCAGCGGTCGGGCCTCGCGCCCTCGACCGCCCACAGCCACAGCAGCGCCGCGACGATATAGACCCCGCCATAAGCGGCATAGGCGCGCCCGGCATGATCGGCGTCGACCAGCGTCAGCAGCCAGGCGAAGAGCGCGAGCGAGGCCATGCCGGGCAGCAGCCACCAGGCGGATTTGTCCAGCCGCAGCCATGCCCAGAAGGCGAAGCATCCGGCGATCTCGGCCAGCGCGGCCCCGATATAGGCGAAAGCGGTCATGGCCTTACCGTGGCGCGGCGGTGCAGCAAAGGGAAGGGGATTGTTGGATCGGCTTTGGGGTGGGAATCTGTCGTCTGAAGGTTGATTTGATGCTCCCTCCCGCTGGCGGGAGGGGAGAAGAATGACCGCAATCGGTCGGTAGCGGTCATCCGGTTTCGACTGTGCGGTTCCCGATCGCCCCAAATAAAAAGGCGCGGCCCCGCGGGGCCGCCCCTTCCTGTTTCGCGTCCGTCCGAACGGATCAGAAGGCAAAGCCGACGCCGACGGCGAAGCTGTCGAAGTCGCTGAAGTTGCCGATGAACTGGTGGCGATATTCGAGCTTGCCATAGAGGTTGGTGCCGAGCTTGTGCTCATAGCCAACGCCCGCATAGGGATCGTCGATGTCGCTGAAGGTGTAACCGCCAGCAGCGTAGAGCTTGCCCTTTTCGCCGACCTTGGTGCCGAAGCGGCCACCGGCCGAGAACTGGACGTCGGCGCCGTCGATCAGCACCTTGTCGCCGGCGACTTCGGCGCCGACGAAGGTCGTCGAACCGAGGTCGAAGTCATAGCCGGCCGCGACGCCTAGGGTGGCATCGTCAAGGCCGCTGCCGGTCACGTAACCACCGCGCACTTCGACCCGGCCTTCGCCGCCTTCGGCAGCCATGGCGGGGACAGCAACGACGGCCGAGAGGAGAGCGGCTGCAACTGCGAACTTCTTCATTTTCTATTCCTTTTCTCTGATCTGGACCACGCCCTTTGGGTCGCGGCCCGGCGCCCTAGATGGCGTTCGCACCTGTCGCGTCAATGAATGCGCCGTTCAGAATATGACAATTTTCTTACCTGTGTTGTTTTTGCAACACAGCATAGGTATGCGCGGTAGCGATCGGGTGCGCCCTTTCGCGAATGCGGGTAGCGGCAACTCCGGGCGGATGTTCGGAACGGGCGCGGGCGTCAGCC
Source organism: Sphingopyxis sp. NJF-3 (assembly GCF_053514865.1). Taxonomy (NCBI): domain Bacteria; kingdom Pseudomonadati; phylum Pseudomonadota; class Alphaproteobacteria; order Sphingomonadales; family Sphingopyxidaceae; genus Sphingopyxis; species Sphingopyxis sp. NJF-3. The sequence goes on along the minus strand of NZ_CM130726.1, from coordinate 2,781,812 downwards.
CAGCGCCGCCTGCTTTTCCTCGGCGATGCGGTCGAGTTCGGCGCGGGTCGGCTTGGTCGCGGCGCTCTTGAGCTGACCGCATGCGGCCATGATGTCGCGCCCGCGCGGGGTGCGGATCGGGGCCGAGATGCCGGCCTCGAAAATCAGGTTGCTGAACGCGCGCACCCGCTCGGACGACGAGCACTCATAGGGCGCGCCGGGCCAGGGGTTGAAGGGAATGAGGTTCACCTTCGCGGGCAGCTTGTAATGCTTGATCAGGCGGACGAGTTCGCGCGCATCGGCGTCGCTGTCGTTCTTGTCCTTCAGCATCACATATTCGAAGGTGATGCGCCGCGCGTTGTTGGCGCCGGGATAGGCGGCGCAGGCCGCGAGCAGCTCCTCGATGCCATATTTGCGGTTGAGCGGCACGATCTCGTCGCGGATGTCCTTGGTCACCGCATGGAGCGAGACCGCGAGGTTCACCCCGATCTCCTCGCCCGCGCGCGCCATCATCGGGACGACGCCGCTGGTCGACAGGGTGATGCGCCGCTTCGACAGCGCAAGGCCGTCGCCGTCCATGACGATCTTGAGCGCGCCCTTGACCTCGTCGAAATTATAGAGCGGCTCGCCCATCCCCATCATCACGATGTTGGTGAGCATGCGGCCGTCGGCGGTGTAGTGGCCGGCGTCGTCATCCTCGTCGTCGGCATCGGGCGCTGAGGCCATCGTTCCCTTCGGCCATTCGCCGAGCGCGTCGCGCGCGAGCAGCACCTGTCCGACGATCTCGCCCGCGGAGAGGTTGCGGACGAGGCGCATCGTGCCTGTATGGCAGAAGCGGCAGTTCAATGTGCAGCCGACCTGGCTCGACACGCACAAGGTTCCGCGGTCGGCGTCGGGGATGAACACCATCTCATATTCCTGGCCGTCGGCGGCCGCCAGCAGCCATTTGCGCGTGCCGTCGTTCGACACCTGCGCGGTGACGACGGTGGGGCGGCCGACGATGAAGCGCTCGGTCAGCCACGGGCGCATCGCCTTGGCGATGTCGGTCATCGCCTCGAACTCGGTGACACCGCGGTGATAAATCCAGTGCCAGACCTGCTTGCCGCGCAGCTTCGCCGCCTTGGCGTCGAGCCCGGCCTCTTCGAGTACGGCGCGAATCCCCTCGCGCGTCAGGCCGACGAGGTCGACGCGATTGCCGCCGCGCAGCGGAACGGTGCCGGTGATGACCGGGTCGATATGGCCGGGGATCTGCATGATGCGCGCGCATATAGGCGGGAAGGGGGAAAAGCGCAATCTCAAGCCCCTCCCCTTTAGGGGAGGGGTTGGGGTGGGGCCGTCGGTCTTGCGCAAGGTCGACGGCCTCACCCGCTGCGACTAACGAACAAGTTCGTAAGTCTCGCTGCCCTCCCCTGAAGGGGAGGGTGTAGATTAGAGGGCCTTCAGAAACGCTAGCCGCTCGGCCACCGCGCCATCGGCTTCGGCGTTGCGCAGCGGCAAGACATTCCGCACCAGGATTTCGGCCGGCGTCGGCTCCGCCGCGAACAAGGCCATCACCTCGTCGGCGAAGGCGTCGAGCGGCATATAGGCCTCGCGCGTCGATTGGCCCGGGGTCAGTTCGGTGCGTACCGCGGGCGGGGCGAGTTCGATCACCTCGACCTTGCCCTCCAATTGGACGCGCAGCGCCTGCGTGTAGCTGTGCAGTGCGGCCTTGGTCGCCGAATAGGTCGGCGCCTTGGGCAGCGGGACGAAGGCGAGGCCCGAGGTGACGTTGACGATCGCGCCGTCGGGCGCGGCCGCGAGATGGTCGATCAGCGCGTCGATCAGCCGGATCGGGCCGAGGAGGTTGGTGACCACCGTCGTCTCGGCGTCGGCCAGGTCGCGTTCGGCATCGACCGCCTCGTACATCATCACGCCGGCGTTGTTGACGAGGATGTTGAGCGCCGGGAAGCGGGCGATCACCTCCTTCGCGAAGGCGGCGATGGCATCCGCGTCGGTGATGTCGAGCGTCATCGCGTGGAGGTTCGCGCGGCCCGCGACCGCGGCGTCGAGCTTCGCCGCGTTGCGGCCGGTGATGATGACGGTGTTGCCCGCGTCGTGCCAGCGCTGCGCGAGCGCGAGCCCGATGCCCGAGCCGCCGCCGGAGAGGAGGATGGTGTTGCCTGTGGTCTTCATGGGGAGATCCTCGCTTGGGGGTGGTGAGGAGGCCTATTTATGCCTATACTCTCCAAAGGAAAGTAGGCACCTGAAAGTGCTATAGTTACCTTAAAGAGAGAAATGGGTTTTCCGTCATGCCGCAGCCCGAAAAACGACCCTATGACCCCGAAGCGCCGGTCGATCCGCGCGTCGAAACGCTCGTCAACGAGCTGATCGGGCGAGTCGCCGACAAATGGACGCTGCTCGTGCTCGAGGAGCTGGAGGAGCATGGCACCTGCCGTTTCACCCGCCTCGCGCAGCTCGTTCCGGGAATCAGCCAGAAGATGCTGACCCAGACGCTCCGCGCCATGGAGCGCGACGGGCTCGTCCACCGCACCGTCCATCCGGTGATTCCGCCCAAGGTCGAATATCGGCTGACCGAGTTGGGCCAGAGCCTCGGCGAAGCCTTTTGCGGCGTCTGGCACTGGGCCGAGGCGCATCTGTGCGAAGTGGAAAAGGCACGCGCCGCGTTCGATACGCGCGATTGAAGGAACCCGGACGATGGACACGCCGCAAGATCCTCCATCGATGCCGCCTGCAAAGATCATTGTCTATGCGATCACGCTGCCGCTTTCGCTGCTGCTGCTGATCTTCTGGCCCGCGGGTTCGCTCGGCTGGCGGCCGGGCTGGCTGTTCGTCGCGGCGGTGGTGGTCGGCTTTGGCGCGTCGGGGCTGGTCCTGGCGCGGGTCAATCCGGTGATCTATCGCGCGCGCAGCCGGTTCCAGCCGGGGACGAAGGGGTGGGACAAGGCGCTGCTCGCGGTCATCCTGCCCGCGATGGTCGCGATCCTGCCGGTCGCGGCGCTCGACGCGGGGCGTTTTCGCTGGTCGCATGTGCCGCTCTGGCTCGTCGCCGGGGGCTATGCCGCGCTGCTCGCGGGGATCGCGGTCACCGCGTGGGCGCAGGCGGTCAACCCCTTCTTCGAGCCCGGGGTGCGCATTCAGTCCGAGCGGCACCAGCGGGTGATCGACAGCGGGCCGTATCGCGCGGTACGGCATCCCGGCTATTCGGCGGCGATCCTGCTCTTCGCCGGCATGGCGCTCGCGCTCGGCAGTCTGTGGGCGCTCGTCCCCGCGCTGGTGGCGAGCGGGGTGCTGATCCTGCGCACGTCATGGGAGGACCGGCTGCTGCAACGCGAGTTGCCGGGCTATCCCGCCTATGCCGCGCGTGTCCGCTGGCGGTTGTTGCCCGGCGTCTGGTGACGCCGGTTACTTCGCGCGGGTGGTGACGCGGATCGGCCGGGCTCGCGCCGCGTCGGCGATCACCTGCTGGGCCTCGGCCGAGGCGATCGCGCGGGTGTCGCGGCGGCATTCGCGGACGTCGTTCTTGCCCTCGAGGTCATAGTCGGGGGCGGTGCCGCACACGGCGACGACCGCGCGCCAGATACGGCGGTCGAGCGTCCGGGCGCCCTTTTCGGTCGCAAGGTCGAGGTCGGCGTGGGCGACCAGCGCGGTTCGCGGGGCGGGCGCGGGCTGGGCGAAGACGGGCTGGGCCAGCGGTGCAGCGGCCAGAGCGGCGAGGATCAGAAGCTTGGTCATCTCTTGTCTCCATCGGCCGGCAGTTGGGGAGGGGAGGAAGCCGGTGGACCCAAGATAGAGGGCGGGTCGCGGCCCGAGGAGCAACGATGTTGCGCGGCCGTTCTGCAAAATTGCAGAATGCGGTCGGCGCTATTATTGCGCAAAAGACGCCATGTTCGATTGGGACGATCTCAAATCCTTTCTCGCGGTCGCGGAGACCGGGAGCACGCTGTCGGCGGCGCAGGCGCTGCGCGTCAGCCAGACGACGGTCGCGCGGCGCATCGCGGCGCTGGAGGCGGCGACCGGCCTCAACCTGTTCGAGCGGCGGCAGGCGGGCTATGCGCTGACCCCGGTGGGCGAGGCGATGCTGGCGAGCGCGGCGGCGGTCCGCGATGCCGCCGCGCGCTTCGGCGAAGCAGCGGGTGCCCGGTCGCGCGATGCGGGCGGCACCGTGAGCGTCACGACGATGGAGATTTTCGCGATCACCATCCTGCCGCCGATCCTGCGCGACCTGCGCGCGGCGCATCCCGAAATCCACATCCACCTCGATACCTCGGACGAGCCCCGCGATCTCGCCGCGGGCGCTGCGGACATCGCGATCCGCAGCAGTAAGCAGCCTGCGGGCGCGGGTCTCGTCGGGCGGCGCATCGCCGACAACCCGTGGACCGTCTATTGCAGCCGCGACTATGCCGATCTTCACGGTATCCCGCACAGCCGCGACGAGCTGGTCACCCATCCCTTCATCGGCGGCGGCGGTTCGGTGTGGGAGCCCTATCAGGCGTGGCTCAGGCAATATCGGCTCGAGGAGTCGGTGGTCATGCAATATGATTCGGCGTCGGGCCTGCTCGCCGGAGTGCGTTCGGGCATGGGGCTCACTATCCTGCCGGCTTTCCTAGCCGACCGCGAGCCCGACCTCATCCGCTGCATTCCGCCCAAGACCGAAGACACGACGGGGCTGTGGCTGCTGACCCACGAGCGGCTCCGCCACGTGCCGCGGGTGCGGACGGTGCTCGATTTCCTCGCGAGCGCGCTGACCAAGCTGGCGCGGAACTAGGCGATCACCCCAACCTTGCGCAGCCCAGCGCCGCCGCGTCGATCGCGGTCGCGGCGCCGCGCAGGCGATAGGTGTCGGCGATCGCGCCGCCGCGCACCGACACGCTCTCGACGCTCATGCTCGGCGCCGAGCGCATCGCCGCGATGATGCCCGCGTCCATCCGCGCGTCGCTCGCCCAGCCGTGGACGCCGTTGCCGGTCAGGATGAAGCGGCGGCTGCCGATCGTCAGGCGCAGTTCGGCGCCGTCGCGCCGCGGCTTCGACAGGCGAACATAGAATTGGCCGCGGATGCGCGATTTGGGCCAATAGCCGACGCTCGCATAGCCCTTGACCTCGGGCGTGCCGATCGTCGCTGCGGGCGCCGCGATCGCGTAGCAGCGCGGGGCGGCCGGATCGCGGAAGGCGCCCCAGCCGTCGAAGACGCCGAGCGCGGCGGGCGCCGCCGCCGCGGCGACGGGAAGGGCCAGCGTCAGAAGGAAGGGAAGGGCGCGCCGCATCGGCCCTCGTTTGCGCGATTGGGGATGCTTTGCAAGCATGGCTTGCACGGCGCGGTGCGTGCGTTAAGGAAGGTTGGCATTTTCAGGGGCAGGGAATCGCGGCGCCGAATCGCTCGCGAGCCGCCGCCCCTTCAGGGACTTCTCCCGAACAGGCAGGGATGACGAATTAGAATGAAAGCGACGATCGAACGCGCAGTGCTTCTGAAAAGCCTCGGCCACGTCCAGTCGGTGGTCGAACGGCGCAATACCATTCCCATCCTGTCGAACGTGCTGATCGAGGCCGATGCCTCGGGCCAATTGAAGCTGATGGCGACCGACCTCGACCTCCAGGTCGTCGAGACCGTCGCGGCGAAGGTCGAGACGCCGGGCACGACCACCGTGTCGGCGCACACCTTGTTCGAGATCGCGCGCAAGCTGCCCGAGGGCGCCGAGGTCAGCCTGTCGGCCGCCGAAGGCAAGATGCAGGTCAAGGCCGGCCGTTCGAACTTCAACCTGCCGACGCTGCCGCGCGACGATTTCCCGGTGATCGCCGAGGGCGACCTGCCGACCAGCTTCGAGCTGCCGGTCGCCGAACTCGTCCAGATCATCGACAAGACGCGCTTCGCGATCTCGACCGAGGAAACGCGTTACTATCTGAACGGTATCTTCCTCCACGTCGCCGAGGATGCGACCGGACCAGTGCTGAAGGCCGCGGCGACCGACGGTCATCGGCTGGCGCGCTACACGGTGACGCGCCCCGAAGGCGCGACCGGCATGCCCGACGTCATCGTGCCGCGCAAATGCGTCGGCGAGATCCGCAAGCTGCTCGACGAAGCCGAGGGCAATGTCGAGATCAGCCTGTCGGCGTCGAAGATCCGCTTCCAGCTCGGCAACGCCGTGCTGACCTCGAAGCTGATCGACGGCACCTTCCCCGACTACAGCCGCGTCATCCCAACCGCGAACGACAAGCTGCTGAAAGTCGATCCGAAGAGCCTGTTCCAGGGCGTCGACCGCGTCTCGACCATCGCGAGCGAAAAGACCCGCGCGGTCAAGGTTGGGCTCGACAAGGACCGTATCACGCTGAGCGTCACCAGCCCCGAGAACGGCACCGCGGCCGAGGAACTGGCGGCGGGCTATGACAGCGACGCGATGGAGATCGGTTTCAACGCGCGCTACCTGTCCGACATCCTGGGCCAGGTCGACGGCGACAGCGTCGAATTGCATCTGGCCGATGCCAACGCGCCGACGCTGATCCGCGAAAGCGAGAAGAGCCCGGCGCTGTACGTACTGATGCCGATGCGGGTTTGAGCACCTGCGTCATCCCAGCGAAAGCTGGGATCGCTATCGTGGTTGTTCAACCTCCAGCGATCCCAGCTTTCGCTGGGATGACGTTTAATCTCAACCCGCCTTCGCGACCCGCCAGATCACCCCGCCGGTATCGTCGGCGACCAGCGCGCTGCCGTCTTTCGCGACCTTGACATCGGCGGGGCGGCCGCGGGTCGTCTTGCCGTCCTTGGCGAGGAAGCCGTCGAGCAGGGTGACCGGCAGCGCATCGACCGGCTTGCCGCGGTCGCCGAACTTCACGAACACCACGCTATAGCCTGACACCGGCTCGCGGTTCCACGATCCGTGCAGCGCGATCAGCGCGCCGTTCGCCCATCGTTCGCCGAGATCGAGCCCCTCGGTGAAGGTGAAGCCGAGCGGCGCGACATGCGCGCCAAGGGCATAGTCGGGGCGCTTCACATATTGCCGGCGATCCTCGGCGTCGGGATCGACGCGCGGGTCGACGAAGCCGCCCCAATAATACCAGGGCCAGCCGAAGAAATCGCCCTCGTCGACATTGGTCAGATAGTCGGGAACGAGGTCGGAACCGAGCATGTCGCGCTCGTTGACGACGGTCCAGAGCTGGTCGCTGCCGGGATACCAGGCGAGGCCGACCGGGTTGCGCAGACCCGCGGCGAAGGTGCGGACATAGCCGTTCTCGGGCCGCACCTCGAGTACCGCGGCGCGGCGGAACTCGTTGTTCACGCCCTTTTCACCGATATTGCTGTCGGCGCCGACGCCGACATAGAGCCAGCCGTTCGGCGCCGCGACGAGGCTCTTGGTCCAGTGGCGGTTGGTGCCCTTCGCGGGCAGGTCGGCGATCTTCTTCGGCTTGCCCGCCATCTTCGTCGCGCCCTCGACATAGGGAAAGGCGAGCAGCGCGTCGGTGTTCGCGACGTAGAGCGTCTTGCCGACCAGCGCCATGCCATAGGGCGAGTTGAGGCCGGTGATATAGGCGCTCCTGACCTCGGCCTTGCCGTCGCCGTCGGCGTCGCGGAGCAGGGTGATGCGGTTCGCCGACGCGCCGCCGGCGCCGGCCTTGCTCATCAGGCTGCCCATCACCTTGCCCTCGATGCCCGAGGTGTCGCGCGGCGGGCTCTGCGCTTCGGCGACGAGGATGTCGCCGTTCGGCAGCACGAAGATCGAACGCGGATGGTCCAGGCCTTCGGCGAAGCGCTGAACCGCCAGCCCCGCCGCCGCCGCCGGTGCCTGTCCGGCCGGCCAGTGCGTCGCCTCGGGCACGTTCATCGTCGGGAAGGTTTCGGGCCGCTGTGCCGCCATCACCGGCACCCGCCCGCTGAGCTCGGCGGTCGAGAAGCGCGCGACGTCGGGACGCGACATCACATAGAAGGTGATCCCGCCGGCGATCAGGAGGACGATCAGGGCGAGGGCGGCATATTTCAGGATCTTGCGCATGCTGTCTGTCTACACCGGCGGATCGCGGCGGCAAAGGGGCGAAACGCGGGGTGCGACTGGGTTAACGCGAAGGCGTCTGCAATTAACCTTACCTGCCCGTTCATCACGGTTGGGAACGGCGCGGTCAGGGCGGATCGCTATGGTCCGGTCTCCACGCAAGAACCGGGGATATGATGCAGCTTTCAGCACCTTTTCTCGCCGATCGCGCCGCGGTCGACGACGCCTATGCGCTGATCGATCTGCACGGCGACGAAGCGGGCTTCGCCGCGGCGGCGCGCGCCGAGCAATATCGCGTGCTCGGCAACCATCTTCATTTCGCGCGCTGGCGGCAGATCGAGCGGCTGATCACCTATCTGTCGGTCGAGAGCGCGCTCGACACGGTGCATTGAGGCGAGCCCTTCGCACTAATCGGCCATGCTGTTCTTGGCCGAAGCGATCGAGCGGTTGCGGCCGTCCCGCTTCGCCCGATAGAGCGCGGCATCGGCGTCGGCGATCAACAGCGCGGCGTTGCCGCCCTCGGCCCGATCGACATGGCCGATGCCGATACTCACCGTGACCCGCCCGCCCGGGGCCGGCGAAGGCAGATCGAGGCGTTCGACCGCGCATCGAATCGTCTCGGCGAGCACCATCGCCTCAGCGAGATTCGCGGCGGGCAGGATCACCGCGAACTCTTCGCCGCCATAGCGTGCGACGAGGTCGGACCCGCGCGTCGCGCAGCCGGCCAGCGCCTCTGCCACGGCCCGCAGCCGCTGGTCGCCCACCGGATGGCCAAGCCCGTCGTTGAGCAGCTTGAACTGATCGACGTCGATCATCAGCAGCGCCATCCCGCTTCCGGACCGTGCGGCGCGATCCCATTCGCGGCGCAGGCTTTCGTCGAACTGGCGCCGGTTCGCGAGGCCGGTCAGCGCGTCGACGCGCGACAGCCGCTCGAGTCGGTTCTGGTCGTCGAGGCTGCGTAGCTGGACGAGAATGGTGCGCAGGCCATAGCCGAGGATCGCCGCGCCGCAGCCCGCTATCGCCAGTGCGGGGTCGATCCGGACCAGAGAAGTGGAAACCATCAGCAGCGTCGCGGGCAGCATCAGCGGCGCCGCGGCCTGCACGACATGCGGAAAGGCCGGCGAGGTGCGGAGCACGCCCTTGCCCGGCATGTGGTGCGCGATCGCGAGGCCGGCGAGCAAAGTGAACGGTAGCCCGATCACCAGGTCCGACGGCGATCCATAATAGACGTCCGCATAGAGATGGTTGATGAAGGCGGCGGTCGCCAGATAGGCGAAGGCGAAGAGGGTCAGGCTGCGAAAACAGGCACGCCGAACCGGATCGGCGCTCGCCAGAAAGCGGATCGCCGCGAACAGCGCGATGAACAGATTCTCGATGTCGAACATCAGACGGAGGGCGAGCAGATTGGCGGTGCTCGTGTCGGCCAGCGTCGCAAAGGCGAAGGTGTGGCGGAAGAACAGATAGCCGAGGATCGCCGCGAGCGCCGCGTCGATCAAGCGAACCGGCCAGGATTCGCGGTCGGGGGCCGCGAGCGCGAAGATGATCGGGACGCCGTAGAGGATGAAGAGCAACAGGGTGAAACCGGCGGCACCTGACCAGCTGTCGAACCACAACCCCGCGAGCAGATTGCTCGCCATCCCGCCGGCCCACAGCAGCATCGCGGCCCCCAGTGCGATCCAGCCCTCCACGAAGGCGTCGCGCCGGGCGCGATGAAAACAGGCCGCGGCCGCCAGGAGCGGCGCGAAAACCAGGAAGAGCAGCGACAGGAGCCAGGCCTTGCCGCCGCCGAGGGCGATCGCGGATGCGTGCGCGGCGACGAAGGCGAGCGGCAGGAGAATGTCCGGATGCCGGCGCCAAGCCGGGGAGCGCGCCGGGAAGGCCGAATCTTCGGCTTTATCCTGCAAAGACATGCCCATGCCTGCCTCTTACCACGCCGATGCGGCGCCGCCATCGGTTATCGGGTGGGCGCGGCGGGACAGGTCTAGGTCACATACCCATTACCGGCGCGCTCGAGGTTTGAAGCGATTTTGTTCAGTGCGAGAAGGCAAGGGGAAGGAATATGTCGATATTTCAAGACTTGCCGACGAAGCAATGGACAAAATCGGTCAAATCCCCCCTTCCGCTTAATTGGGGGGACGTCGAAATGGCTTCGATCTCGGCTCCGTGCGGCCTTGCGGGTAGAACCACTACACGCTGCGCCCGCCCGAACCCGATATCTTCGCCATTTCGACGCCTCGAACGTGCCGGTAGTGGATATGTGACCTAGAGGCGCAGGCCCGCGGTTTCGGGCAAGCCTGCCATGATGTTGAGGCTCTGGACGCAGGCGCCGCTCGCGCCCTTGCCCAGATTGTCGAGCCGCGCGACGAGGCGTGCCTGGCTGCCGTCGGCAGCCGCGAAGACGAACAGGTCGAGCCGGTCGCTGCCGCCGTCGGAGGCGCGCAGCAGCAGTTCGCCGTCTTCCGGCGCCGCGCCCATGCCGACCACCGGGCTGGCGGCATAGAAGGTCGCGAGCGCGTCGCGGAGCGCGCCAGGCGTCGCCGCGCCCGGCATCGCCGCGAGCGGCAGGGGCACTTCGACCACCATGCCGCGATGCGCGGGGATGACGGCGGGGGAAAAGAGCGGCGCGACCGACAGCCCGCAGCGCGCCTGCATTTCGGGCACATGCTTGTGGCCGAGCGCCAGCGCATAGCCGCGCCATGCGATGTCGCGGTCGGCCTCGAAGCGCTCGATCAGCGCCTTGCCGCCGCCCGAATAGCCGCTGACCGCGTGGCAGATATAGGGCCAGTCGGCGGGGATCAGACCCGCGCGCACCAGCGGCGCGACCAGCGCGATGAAGCCGGTCGAATAGCAGCCGGGGTTCGACACGCGCTTCGCCTCGGCCACGGCGTCATGGCCGCTGACTTCGGGAAAGCCGTAGACCCAGCCCGGCGCGACGCGATGCGCGGTCGAGGCGTCGATGACGCGGGTGCGATCGTTCGCGATCATCGCCACCGCGTCGCGCGCGGCGTCGTCGGGCAGGCAGAGGATGACGAAATCGGCGGCGTTCAGCGCCTCGGCGCGCGCGGCGGCATCCTTGCGGCGCGCCTCGTCGAGCGTGATCAGCGAAAATTCGGCCCGCCCCGCGAGCCGCTCGGCGATTTCGAGGCCCGTCGTTCCCGCCGCGCCGTCGATGAAAACCGTCTGTGTCATGATGAAATTACCGCAATCTCTTCATGCCGCTCATCGGCGGCTGATGTCCCTTCTCCGCCGATCGCGCGACGACGTCGGCGAGCGGCTCGGTCTTGACCGCCATCCATCGTCGGCTCGCGTGGATGATCATGTCGTGATCGGCCATGATCCCGACGTGGCCGGGGAAGAAGACGAGGTCGCCGCGCGCGAGATCGGCGGGGGTTACATCCTTGTCGGCGCCCAGCGAGGCGAGTTGCAGGTCGCTGTCGCGCGGCAACTGCACGCCCGCCGCGCCCCAGGCGAGCTGGACGAGGCCCGAGCAGTCGATGCCCTTGGCGGTGCGGCCGCCCCACAGATAGGGCGCGCCGATCATCGCCTCGGCGACCGCGGCGGGATCGGCATCGGGCGATCCGACCTCGACCAGCGCCGCCAGCGGGAGAAAACCGTGCGGGGTCCGAAGCCATTCGCCCTCCGCCTCGCCCATGACGAGCGCGCCATAGGGCAGCACCGCGGGGCCGCCGCTCGCGGCATCGGGTGACGAATGCAGCATCGCCTCGACCATATTCACGCGGTGCGTCGGCGCGATCGGCGCGCCGAGCGCCTCGGCGGCGAGATAGCCGACATAATGATCGGCGAGGCTGTAGCCCCACGCCCAGCCGCCCGTCAGATCGAGCAGCGCGAAGCCTTCGCCGAACAGCAGTTCGCTTGTCTGGTCGGCGTCGAGCGTCGGCGCCGCGCGCATCGCGGCGGCGGGCAGTACCCCGCTGCGCATCATCGGCGCGGCATAGTGCGGGGCGAAATGAACGCCGGCGACCGCGATGTCGGCGAGGTCGGGACGGATCGCCACAACGCGCGGATCGAAGCTCTGCGACGTGCCGGTCAGGCCGAAGCGATCGCGCCCGGCGCCGACGACGCCGGGGCGTCCCATGCGCACGCGATGGATCGCGGAATTGAGGCCCGTTTCTGCTGTCACATGCCGTCCTGTTAATAGCGCCTCCGCCTCTGGGGCGGCCAATCGCGCGCCATTAGACCAGCGGGGCGGGCTTGATCAAGAATGTTCAATCGGCGCCGCGGCTGCGCCCGCGCCGGTCATAGCGCGCCTGCAGCATCGCCCAGGAGGCGCGCAGGCCCAGCGCCGCGCCGCCCTTGGGGCGCCCCGGCTTCGCCGAGGGTCGCCACGCGAAGGTGTCGAAATGCGCCCAGGGCGTCCCCTCGGGGACGAACCGCTTCAGGAACAGCGCGGCGGTGATCGACCCGGCGAAGGCCGAACTGCCCGCATTGCCGAGGTCGGCGATATCGGTTTCGAGAAGATCGGCATAGCCGTCCCACAGCGGCATCCGCCACAGCGGATCGTCGCGGTCGGCGCCGCCGGCGATCAGATCGTCCGCGAGTGCATCGTCATTGGCGTAGAGCGCCGGCAGGTCGGGGCCGAGCGCGACCCGCGCCGCGCCGGTCAGCGTCGCGAAATCGACGATCAGCTCGGGCGTATCCTCGCCCGCCTTCGCCAGCGCGTCGCCAAGCACCAGCCGCCCCTCGGCGTCGGTGTTGCTGATCTCGACCGTCAGCCCCTTGCGGCTCTTCAGCACGTCGCCCGGCCGAAAGGCGTCGGCCGAAATCGCATTCTCCGCCGCTGCGACGAGGCAATGGAGGCGGACGGGCAGGCCGGTCGCCATCACCAGTTCGGCGAGGGCGAGCGCGTGCGCCGCTCCGCCCATGTCCTTCTTCATCAGCCGCATCCCCGCCGCGGGTTTGATGTCGAGCCCGCCGCTGTCGAAGCTGATCCCCTTGCCGACCAGCGCGACGCGCGGGTGATCCTCCTTGCCCCACATGATCTCGATCAGCCGCGGCGCATGATGCTTGGCGGCGGCGCGGCCGACCGCATGGATCATCGGATAACCCTGCTCGAGCGCCTCGCCCTTGGTGACGGTGAGCTTGCCGCCATGCGCCTTTGCGATGCGCTCGGCTTCCTTCTCGAGTCCGGCAGGGCCCATGTCGGCCGCCGGGGTGTTGACGAGATCGCGGACCAGCGCGACGCCGCGCATCTCGGCGACCATCGGCGCGATCGCGCCGACGTCGGCGGTCAGCAGTACGCGGGGCCCCCGCGCTTCGCTTTTGGTTCGATAGGCGTCGAAGCGATATTGCCCGCTCATCCAGCCGAACAGCGCCTTGCCCGGCTGGCGCCCGTCGAGCCGGTAACGGCCCTCGGGAAGCGTCTGCGCTAGCTTGGCGAGGCACCAGGCCGACAGATTGTCCGCGTCGGCGACCGCGGTGACGACCGACCAGCTTTCGACGTCGTCCCCGGGCAGGATCGCATGGGCGAAGGCGTCGGGTTTGTAAGCGACCGCGGCGAGATGCGCGCGTTCGCGCGCGCTGCGGCCCTTCAGCCATTCGTCGTAGCTCTGCTTGTCGACGAGATGGATGGCGCGCGCCTCTTGCCCCTTGTCGGGCTGGATCAGGTCGGAATAATCGGTCATGCGTATTTGCTAGGCGCGCACGGAAACTTTGTCGATTCCCGGCGTTATGCCCGTATGACGACGATCCCACGCTATCGAACCGCGGCGCTCCTCCTTTCGGGCGTGCTGCTCGTCTCCGCCTGTTCGGAGAAGGCCCAGACCCCCGCTGAAAAAGCCGCAGCCGCCGCGGTCCCCGGAGCGCCTCCCGGCGGCGCGGAGGATGTTGCCGCGAAAAATGCGACGGCTTCCGACGTCAAGGAAACGAACGATCTGATCGAGTTTGCCTATAGTTATCCGGTCGAGGCGGCGCGGATTCCCGAACTCACCGCCTGGCTCGATGGCGACCGCGCGGCGCAGCGCGACGCGCTGGTCGAGGCGGCCGAGCGCGACAAGGCCGCCGCCGACAAGGAAGGCTTTCCCTATCATGCGCACAGCCATCTTCAGAGCTGGAAGCGGATCACGAACACGCGACGCTTCCTGAGCCTGTCGAGCGAGATTGCGACCTACATGGGCGGTGCGCACGGGATGCAGAGCTTCGACTCGCTATTGTGGGACCGCAATCATGCCAAACGGTTGAAGCCGCTCGACCTGTTCAAGAGCGGCGAGGCATTCGACAAGGCGGCGAACGACGATCTGTGCGCCGCGATCGAACGCGCCAAGGCGGCGCGCGGCGTGACCTGGTCGCGCGAGCCCGACAGCCCGTTCGGGAAATGCCCGTCGGCGTCGGCACAGACCGTCTGGCTCGGATCGTCCGACGGCAAATATCTCGACCGCCTGACGATCGCGATCGCGCCCTATGAGATCGGCCCCTATGCGGAAGGGAGTTACAAGATCAACCTGCCGATGTCCGAAGCGATCGTGAACACGGTCAAGCCCGAATACGCCCGCGACTTCCTGCCCGCGAGCTGAGGAGGTGCGCCGAGCGATCGCGAGGTCGACCTCTCCTGCGCGCCGCAGCCTCGCTACCCCGCGCGGGCCGAAGTAGCGCCCGCCTTCCTGTTCCCCGTCTGCGACGACAGCAGCTATATGTCGGGCCAGGTGCCGCATCCCAACGGCGGCACGATCGTTAATGGTTGGCGGGGGCAGGCAGGAGACATGCCATGCCAGCCAAATCCAAAGCCCAGCAGAAAGCCGCCGGTGCCGCGCTGAGCGCCAAGCGCGGCGATACGCCCAAGTCGAAGCTCAAGGGTGCGTCGAAGCAGATGGTCGACAGCATGAGCGAAAAGCAGCTTGAGGAGTTTGCCAAAGGCTCGCGCAAGGGCAAGCCCGAGCACGTCGACTGACGGTTTACTCCGCCGCTTCGAGCTCCGCCGGTGCCGTGGCCGCCCGCGCGGCGCCCGCACGGCCGAAGGCGAGTACGCCATCGGCGATCGCACCGGTGCGCATGTCGACGCGGTCCTGCACATAATTCTGGCTGAGCCGCCACGGCAGCCTGTCGGCGTTCTTGGGCATGATGTGCAGCGCGCGCTGGATATAGCCCGAGGAGAAATCGAAGATATTCTCTTCGGTCAGGCTCGCCGGGTCGGCGAGCACCGGCGTTGCAATGTCGGTGTTCGTGTCGCGCATATGGTTGAGGACGCGGCACACATATTCGGCGACGATGTCGGCGCGCAGCGTCCACGAGGCGTTCAGATAGCCGAACACGACCGCGAAGTTCGGCACGTTCGAGAACATGCACGCCTTGTAATAGAAATGCTGGCTCCAATTGACGAGATCGCCGTCGACTCGCACCGGAATCTTTCCCGCCACCGCGAGCTTGAGCCCTGTCGCGGTGATGATGATGTCGGCGTCGAGATGCTGACCCGATTTGAGCTGGATTCCGGTCTTGTCGAAGTGTTCGATATGGTCGGTGACGACCGATGCCTTGTCGGCCTTCATCGCCTCGAAGAAATCGGCGTCGGGGACGAGGCAGAGCCGCTGTTCCCAGGGATTATAGGGCGGGGTGAACGCTTTTTCGTCATAGCGGTCGCCGAGCGCGGCCTTCAGCCGCTTGGTCAGAAAGTCCTTGACCTTCTGCGGCTGGGTCCGCGCACGGCGGAAGCTGATGTCCTGAAGTCTTACATTCTTGAAGCGCGTGATCTTGTAGGCCAGTTCCTCGGGCAGGATCTTGCGCAGGAAATTGGCGAAACCGTCCTTCGCCGGTCGGATGAAATACCAGGTCGGGGTGCGCTGGAGCATGGTGACGTGCGCCGCGCCCTTGCCGTCGCCCTTTTCGGTCATCGACGGCACGATCGTGACCGCGGTCGCGCCCGATCCGATCACGACGACCTTCTTGCCCGAATAGTCGAAATTCTCCGGCCAGAATTGCGGATGGACGATCTGCCCTTCGAAATCCTCGCGCCCGGTGAAATTGGCGTCGAACGGCTCGTCATAATCATAATAGCCCGAACCGAGATAGAGCCAGCGCGCGGTGGTGGTCGAGGTCTGGCCGGCCGCGTCCTCCATCGTCACCGTCCAGCGCGCCTCGGCGCTGCTCCAGTCGGCGCCGACGACTTTGCGGTCCAGCCGGATGCGCTCGCGGATATGGCGTTCGTCGACGATGCGATTGAGATAGTCGAGGATCGCGGGCCCGTCGGCTATCGACTTCTCGTGCTTCCAGGGCTCGAAAACGAAGCCCAGCGTGTGCATGTCGCTGTCCGACCGGATGCCGGGATAGCGGAACAGGTCCCAGGTGCCGCCCAGATTGGCGCGGCGCTCGACGAGGGCGAAGCTGCGGTCGGGGCAGTTCATCTGAAGATGGACCGCCATGCCGATCCCAGAAATACCCGCGCCGACGATCAGCACATCCTGATCGACAGGGGCAGCCTTCGCGCCCGCGGGGCGTTCCATCGTCGCCGTGCCTGCCATCATGCTTTCTCCCGTATATCTTTATGGACGCAGCTTACGCATAGCGTTGCATTTTGCAATCGAATTGACGTTTACGGAAAGTGCCGTCGCGGCAGCGCGGGCATTGCCGCTGTCACAATATTGTCATAGGGGCGTCACCCAGTTGTCATCACCAGCCGCCGCCAGGAAAGGGAGGGCTTTCAAATGCGTCAGATAGCCGTCCTTCCCTATCGGTTCGGCGGCCCCGGCATGGACGGGCCGACCGAGATCCTGCTGATCACCTCGCGTGGCACCGGTCGCTGGGTGATTCCGAAGGGCAACCCGCTCACCGGCATGCCCGGCCACGCTTCGGCCGCGATCGAGGCCGAGGAGGAAGCGGGCGTCATCGGCGCGGTGTGCCCGACCCCGATCGGCAGCTATCAATATCGCAAGCGCCGCCCGAACGGCGCGTCGGTGATGCTCGACGTCGAGGTCTTTCCGCTTGCGGTGACCAGGGAGCTCGGCGAGTGGAAGGAGCAGGACGAGCGCGAACGGCGCTGGTTCGCCTTCGACGAGGCGGCAAAGGTGGTCGACGAGACCGACCTGCAGGCGCTGATCCGCTCGTTCGGCGACACCGGCTTTCGCGCCGTCGCCCGCACCAGCGGCGTTGTCGACAATATTGCGGAAAAAACGGGGGTTAGCCACATGTTCGCCTGGTTCCAGCGCCTGCTTCCCAAGCAGGGCAATTTCTTCGAGCTGTTCGAACGCCACGCCGCGACGCTGGCGGCGGGGGCCGAGGCGCTCGCGCGGCTGCTGCAGGGCGGTGACGGCATGGCGGACCATATCCAGGAAATCGTCGAGCGCGAGCACGACGCTGACGCGATCACGCGCGAGGTGCTGCAGACGGTGCGCCGCACCTTCCTGACTCCGTTCGACCGCAGCGCGATCACCGACCTCATCGCCTCGATGGACGATGCGATCGACGAGATGCAGAAGACCGCGGGCGCGGTCGACCTCTATGACGTGCGCGAATTCTACCCGGAAATGCGCGACATCGCGGGCATCATCGTCGACGCCGCACGGTTGACCGTCGAGGCGCTGCCGCTTTTGCGCAACATCTCGGCGAACGGCGCGCGCCTTCACGAGCTCACCGAGCGGCTGGTGCGGATGGAGGGGCATGCCGACGAGATCCACGCCGCCGGGCTCAAGCGCCTGTTCCGCGAGCATGGCGAGACGAACACGATCCATTTCATGATCGCGCGCGAACTCTACAGCCACCTCGAACGCGTCGTGGACCGGTTCGAGGATGTCGCGAACGAAATCGACGGCCTGGTCATCGACCACGCGTAGGCGGGGCGCCCCACCATGCACGAACTGGCATTTCCCCTTCTCGTCGGCCTGATCCTCCTCGCGCTGGCGTTCGACTTCCTGAACGGTCTGCACGACGCGGCGAACAGCATCGCGACGGTCGTTGCGACGCGGCTGCTGCGGCCGGTGCAGGCGGTGCTGTTCGCCGCCTTCTTCAACTTCGCGGCCTATTTCCTGTCGATCACCTTCCCCGAACTGCACCGCGTCGCGGAGACGATCGGCGCGGGGCTGATCGACAAGAATCTGGTGACGCCCGCGGTCGTCTTCGGCGCGCTCGTCGGGGCGATGTTCTGGAATGTCGTGACCTGGCTCAAGGGCATTCCTTCCTCGTCGAGCCACGCGCTCGTCGGTGGGATCGTCGGCGCGGGGGTTGCGCATGCCGGGTTCGAGGGCATCCAGTGGTCGGGGCTCAACAAGACGGTGATCGCCATCTTCCTGTCCCCGATGCTCGGCATGCTGCTCGCGATGCTGGTGATGCTGCTCAGCAGCTGGGCGCTGCGCCGCGTGACCGCGAATTTCGCCGAAAAGACCTTCCGCCGCCTCCACCTCTTCTCCTCCGCCGCCTATTCGATCAGCCACGGGCTCAACGACGCGCAGAAGACCATGGGGGTCATCACCGTGCTCCTCTATTCGACGGGCTATCTGAACGGCGAATTCCACGTTCCGCACTGGGTGGCGATCAGCTGCTATATCGCCATCGCGCTCGGCACCCTGTCGGGCGGGTGGAAGATCATCGAGACGATGGGCGGCCGCATCACCAAATTGTCGCACCATCAGGGCTTCGCCGCCTCGACCGGCGGTTCGATCATGGTCTTCGCGGCGAGCTGGCTCGGCATTCCGGTGTCGACGACGCACACGATCACCGGCAGCATCATCGGCGCCGGCGTCGCCCGCCGTGCAAGCGCGGTGCGCTGGGGCGTCGCGGGCAACGTCGTGGCGGCCTGGTTCATCACCATCCCCGCGAGCGCCATCGTCGCGGCGCTCTTCTATTCGCTGACGCGGCTGTTCTGACCTATCTGGCCGGCCGATAATCGATGGTCGCCGAGCCCGTCATCCGCACCGGCAGATAGAGCCCGTTGCCATAGGCCTTGATCTCGCCGGTCTCGAAGCCTTCGATGCGGGTACGGATCAGGAGGGCGCCTTCGCGGCGCCGGTCGACCGCCCGGCGGATCTTGCCTTCCAGCCCCTCGACGTCGCGCGTGAAATTCTGGGTCAGCGCATCCGCGATCAGTGTCGTGAAGCCGGGGCTCTGCCCCAGCTTGATGAGCAGGTCGCCGCCGATGCCGTCGGTATCGCCGGCGATGCGGATATCGGTGAAGTGCACCTCGGCCGATCCCGGTTCGTTGACCGGCACCGCCGTCGCCCAGATGCGGCCGTGGGTCGGCGCCTGACGGATGCGCTGCGGCTCCGCCTCGACCGACATTCCCACCGCGATGCGGCCGCCGGGCGAGCCATAGGCGGTGACCTTGGAAAAGCTTGCAGTCACCGGGCCGATGCGCGGCAGCTCGAACGGCCGCGCCGAACGCTTGACCAGCGCGCGCAGGATCACGGGTTCGAGTTCGGCATAGTCGGCGACGACGGGAACGAAAACGTCGAGCCGCGGGCTCAACCTCCCGCGTTCCAATCGCGGCAGCGGCGTCGCGGCGGGGTCGGCCGGGCGGGTGCCGACGAAGCTCTCGGTCACCGCTTCGAGCCCGAGGTTCAACCGGATGCGCCCGCCGTCGAGCCGGTAGCCGCCATAGAGGATGCGCTGCGGCGTGACGCGCATCCATACTGGCGGATTCTCGCGGTTGAGTTCGAGGGTGGTGAAGCTTTGCCGCCAGATGTCGGCCGCCTGCCGCTCGATATGGATCTTTGCGATTTCGTGCGTCACTTCACGTTCGACGTCACGCACCACCGGTTTCAGCTTCGCGTCGGCCTCGTCGGTGAAGGTGATGCGGCGGCCGAGGAAGTCGATTCCCGGCGCCCTGGTCCAGCCATAGCTGATCCGCGCCTTGCCTTGCAGCCGCCAGTCGGGGCCGAGTTCGACCCGGACGCGGGCGTGCGCCATCGCCGATCCGGTCGCGGTCTCGCCCCTCAGCACCCCGCCGACATCGCGCGCGCTGATCACCGCATTCAGCGGCACGTCGACGACGATCTCGTCGCCCTCGCCGCGCAGCCGCAGCGTCCCGCGCGTCACCTTGCCGACGATCGTGCATGCAAGGGGAGGCGTCACTTTCACCCGCTTGCCGAAAACCTTGACCCGCTGCGGCGGCACGCATGCCTTCTCGCGCCGGTCGATCGTCCACAAGGTGCGCGGCACGGCGCGTTCGAGCGCCGTCTTCAGCATCGCCGCGTCGGCGTCGATCGGCACCGCGATCAGCGAGGTCTGCTTTGGAGTGGGTGCGACGTCGGTGGCCTGGGGCGGCGCGACGTCGGCAACGGTCTGGCGCTTGCAGCCCGCGAGCGCGAGGCCGATCAATAATGCAGCACCCAGCCCCCTGACCCTGTCCATGGCTCAGCCCCTGATTGATGTCCTGTTCCTAACATCAAACGCACGGAGCTGTTCCATGAAAACATTATCTTAGGGCGCGACCGCCCCGAACAGATCATGCTCGTCGGCGTCCTCGACGATGACGTCGACGATATCACCGGCCTTGAGCGTCGCGGCGACGTCGCGGAGGTAGACGTGACCGTCGATCTCGGGCGCGTCGGCCTGACTGCGGCCGGTGGCGCCGATGCTGCCCTCTTCGTCGGCCTCGCCGACCTCGTCGATGATCACGGGGAGGGGGCGGCCGATCTTGGCTTCGAGCTTCGCGGCGCTGATCGCGGCGGTCTTTTCCATGATCCGCTGATAGCGTTCTTCCTTGACCTCCTCGGGCACCGGGTCGGGCAGGGCGTTCGCCTGAGCGCCCGCGACGGGCTCGAAGCGGAAGGCGCCGACGCGGTCGAGCTGCGCTTCGTCGAGCCAGTCGAGGAGGTAGCGGAAATCCTCCTCGGTCTCGCCGGGGAAGCCGACGACGAAGCTCGACCGGATCGCGATGTCGGGGGCGACCTGGCGCCAGCTTTTCAGCCGTTCGAGTACCTTGGCTTCGTTGGCGGGGCGCTTCATGCGCTTGAGCACGCTGGGGCTCGCGTGCTGGAAGGGAATGTCGAGATAGGGGGTCAGCAGTCCTTCGGCCATCAGCGGGATCACCGCGTCGACATGGGGGTAGGGGTATACATAGTGGAGGCGCACCCACGGGGCGCGGCCCTCGCTGGTGCGAAGCTGGCTGAGTTCGCGCGCGAGGTCGGTCATATGCGCGCGCACCTCGCGGCCTTTCCACTCACGCGGGTCGTGGCGGATATCGACGCCATAGGCCGAGGTGTCCTGACTGATCACCAGCAGTTCCTTCGTCCCCGCCGCGACCAGCTTTTCGGCCTCGCGCAGCACCGCGTCGATGCGGCGGCTGACCAGTTTCCCGCGGAGATCGGGGATGATGCAGAAGGCGCAGCTGTGGTTGCAGCCTTCGCTGATCTTCAGATAGCTATAGTGCCGGGGGGTGAGTTTCAGCCCGCCCTCGGGCACCAGATCGACGAACGGCCCCTGCGTCGGCGGCGCGGCGTCGTGGACGGCGTCGACGACCTGCTCATACTGGTGCGCGCCAGTGACCGCGAGCACCTTGGGGAAGCGGGCGCGGATGACGTCGGCCTCGCTGCCCATGCAGCCGGTGACGATGACGCGGCCGTTCTCGGCCATCGCCTCGCCGATCGCCTCGAGGCTTTCCTCCTTCGCCGAATCGAGGAAGCCGCACGTGTTGACCAGCACGACGTCGGCGCCGGCATAATCGGGCGACAGGCCATAGCCATCGGCGCGCAGCTTGGTCAAAATGCGTTCGCTGTCGACCAGCGCCTTCGGGCAGCCGAGCGACACCATGCCGACTTTCGGCTGGGCGGGAAGAGTCTTGGTTGTCATGATTGGCGGGGCGCATAGGGGATTTTTATGGGTTTGTCACGCCTCCGACGTTATCGGTGATGCCGTAGTTTGGCATGGCAGGCTCGACTAGCCTCCCCCCGTCACCCCGGACTTGATCCGGGGTCCCGCTCAGCAACGCCGGGAAGCGGGACCCCGGATCAAGTCCGGGGTGACGAAAGAGGCAAAATCACGCCCATTTTCAAATCGGGCGATCAATATTGATCGAAAAGGGACTGAGCATGATGATTGGCCTATTTGCAGCACTTTCGGCGGCGGTGGCGGTCGCGGCGGGGGCCTTCGGGGCGCATGGCGCGGCGGGCCAGCAGGAGGCCGACTGGTTGCGGACCGGCGGGCTCTATCAGCTCATCCACGCGGTAGCCGCGCTCGCGATCATGGGTTTTGCGCGCGGGCCGGCGATCCTGCTGCTCGCGGGCTCGGCGCTGTTCGCGGTCACCCTCTACGCGATGGCGCTGGGCGGGCCGCGGTGGCTGGGCGCGGTGACGCCGATCGGGGGAACCTTGCTGATCGCCGGGTGGCTGTGGGCCGCGTGGATTTATTGGCGGGGGTAGTAGATAATATCCGTATCCCCGAGCGAAGTCGAGGCTGCGACGCCCGAGGTTCTCGCTTCGCTCGAACGAGCCCCTCGGCTTCGCTCGGGGACGCGGATTTTTCAGATTGCGCGCAACTAATCCGAACTCGTCTCGCTGTCTCCACAGCGAACGACCTCGACCACATGGTCGCCCCGCTGCAGCCGCTTCGCTTCGTCTTCCCAGAAGCCATAGGGCTTGCCGTCGCGGTAGATGCGCAGGCCGCGACCGCCGGACGCGAGCTGGTCGATGCTGCCGCCGATCTCTTCGCCGCTGATCGCCCGTTCGACGAGCTGGACGCGCCCCGCGATGCCCGCAAGATCGGCCATATAGTCGGCGACATGCGCGCCCTCGGCCGATCCGGCGAGCAGCAGGCCGGTGAAGCTGACGGGGTTGATGACATTGTTCGCGCCCGCCTGCCGCGCGAGCAGTTCATTGTCCTGCGCGCGGATGACGACGCTGATCGGGACGTGCGGCGACAGGTGGCGAACGGTCAGCACGATCAGGATCGAGGTGTCGTCGCGCCCCGCCGACACCAGCACCGACCGCGCCTGATCGATGCGGATATGCATGAGCGTGTCGTCGTTCGACGCGTCGCCCTCCAGCACGTTGCAGCCCATATGTTCGGCGGCGTTGATGCGCCCGCGCGCCTGATCGATCACGACGATCGTGGCGGGGTCGGTCCCGCGCGCGATGAGTTCCTTGACCGCTTCGCTGCCGCTGATGCCGAAGCCGAGGACGACGATATGGTCGGTGAGCTTTGCCTGGATGCGGGCCATGCGCCATTTTTCCCATGTGCGTTTGAGGACGAATTGATAGGCGGTGCCGATGAAGATGAAGAGGACGGCGATGCGGATCGGCGTCACGATCACCGCCTCGATCAGCCGCGAGCGGTCGGACACCGGGGTGATGTCGCCGAAGCCGGTCGTGGTCACCGAGATCATGGTGAAATAGACGACGTCGAGGAAGCTGACATGACCGTCGTAGCTGTCGCGGAGCCCGGCGCGATCGCTCCAGTGGACCAGCACGACGATGGCGATCAGCAGGAAGGCGATGCCCAGCCGCGTCACGAGATCGGCCCACACCGGCCAGCGCGTCGCGCGGCGCAGCACCTCGAACTGCCGCTGGACGCTCTTGGTCAATCGCTTCGCCATCGCGGCTATCGTGGGGGCAGTCGCTTCATCGGGTCAACTGCTATTCGATTCGGGCGCGGCTGGAAATGGCGCTGCTTAGCCCTCGTAGGCGCTGCGCAGCGCCGCGAGCGAGGCGTCGTGGGTCAGGTCGAGCTGGAGCGGGGTGACCGCGATATAGCCGTCGTCGATCGCTTCGAGGTCGCTGTCGTGGGCGAGCGAGTGCTCGATGCCGTGCAGCCCGAACCAGTAATAGGTATAGCCCCGCGGGTCGGTCCCCTCGACGATCGAGCCGCGGTTATAGTCGTGGAAGCCCTGTCGCACGACGCGGATGCCCTTGACCTCGGCGGCGGGGATCGCGGGAAAATTGACGTTGACCATCGTGCGCGGTGCCATCGGGGTAGCGAGCAGCGGCGCCAGCACCTTTGCGCCCCAGGCCTCGGCCGCCTCGAAGGGTACGGTGTCGCCCATGCCTTCGCGCGCGTAGACCTGGCTCAGCGCGATGGCGGGAATCCCCGCGAGCGCGCCCTCGATCGCCGCCGACACGGTCCCCGAGTAAGTGACGTCATCGCCAAGGTTGGCGCCGCGGTTGACGCCCGAGAGGATCAGGTCGGGGCGCTCGGGCATCAGCTTGCCGATCGCGATCATCACCGAATCGGTGGGCGTGCCGGTACACGACCAGCGCCGCTCGCCATGCTGGCGGACGCGCACCGGGCGCGAGAGGGTGAGCGAATGGCCGGCGCCCGACTGCTCCTCGGCCGGTGCGCAGACCCAGATGTCGTCGCTGAGCTGGCGCGCGATCGCTTCGAGCACTGCGAAGCCGGGGGCGTGATACCCATCGTCGTTGGTGAGGAGGATGCGCATGTCTTGTCCCTAAGGGTCGTCATTGCGAGGAGCGCAGCGACGAAGCAATCTCCAGCGGGAAATGTCGCGCGAGGTCGAAGGCTGGAGATTGCTTCGCTTCGCTCGCAATGACGATCAAGGGGTCAGTCTGGTCAGTCCGCCCATATAGGGCAGCAGCGCCTGCGGAATATCGACGCTGCCGTCGGCCTGCTGGTAATTTTCGAGGATCGCGACCAGCGTGCGCCCGACCGCGAGGCCCGAGCCGTTGAGCGTATGGACGAACTCGGTGCCCTTCGCGCCCTCGCGGCGGAAGCGCGTGTTCATGCGCCGCGCCTGGAAATCGCCGCAGTTCGAGCAGCTCGAAATCTCGCGATAGGCGCCCTGACCCGGCAGCCACACTTCGAGGTCGTAGGTCTTGCGCGCGGCGAAGCCCATGTCGCCGGCGCAGAGCAGCATCTTGCGGTAGGGCAGGTCGAGCGCCTCGAGGATCGCCTCCGCCGCGCGCGTCTTGCGTTCGAGTTCGGCGTCGCTGTCTTCGGGACGGACGATCGAAACGAGCTCGACCTTCCAGAACTGGTGCTGGCGGATATAGCCGCGCGTGTCGCGTCCCGCCGATCCGGCCTCGGAGCGGAAACAGGGGGTGAGCGCGGTCATGCGGAGCGGCAGATCGGCCTCCGCCAATATTTCCTCGCGCACCGCGTTGGTCAGGCTCATTTCGGAGGTCGAGATCAGCCAGCGGCGATTTTGAGCATCCTTCTCGACCAGATTACGAACCTTGCCGCGGATCAAGTCCTCTATGACAGGAGAGAATTCCCCATCTCTGTCAAAATGTTCGTCTAGTATCTGTTCGAACAAGCGAGCGTTAAAGATAGATGTTGAGAAAAGATCCTCTTCAAATTTTGGCAGCTGCGCCGTGCCGAACGCCGCTTCGTCGCGCACCATCAACGGCGTCGCGCATTCGGTATAGCCCGCTTCGGTCGTCTGCTTGTCGAGCATGAACTGGCCGAGCGCGCGTTCGAGCCGCGCCATCGCACCTTTGAGGAAGGCGAAGCGCGCGCCCGACATCTTCGCCGCGGTTTCGAAATCGAGCCCGAGCGCCGGGGCGAAATCGGCATGTTCCTGCGGCGCGAAATCGAAACCGCGCGGCGTGCCCCAGCGCGAAATCTCGACATTCCCTTCCTCGTCGACGCCTTCGGGCACGTCGGCGGCGGGCAGGTTGGGGAGGGCGGCGAGGCTGTCGTGCAGCGCCGCGAGTTGCTCGCGCTCGGCGGTTTCCTGTTCGGGCAGCTTTTCCTTCAGGGCCGCGACCTCGGCCTTCAGCGCCTCGGCGATGTCCTTGTCGCCCTTCGCCATCGCCTGGCCGATCGCCTTCGACGCCTCGTTGCGGCGCGCCAGCGCAGCCTGCATGTCGGTCTGCAGGGCGCGGAGCGAGGTATCGGCGGCGAGAATCTGTTCGGACAGGGGTTCGATGCCGCGGCGCGCGAGGCCGGCGTCGAAGGCTTGCGGGTTGTCCCGGATCAGGCGGATATCGTGCATGGGCGCGCTATGGCGGCGCGGCGCGGGCGGTGCAACCCCGACTTACCGCTCCAGCAGTTGTGCCAGCTGGCCGAGCACGGTGCCCCAGCCGTCGTGGAAGCCCATCTCTTCGTGCCTGGCGGCATCCTCGGGGCTCTTGTGGAGAACGCGCGAGGAATAGAGGGTGCCGCCGTCCCGCGCCTCGAAGGTCAGGATCGTGGTCATCGCGAGCCAGGGCTCGGCGGGCTGCCAGCCTTCGGTCAGGACGGTGGTGAAGACGAGCTGTTCGTTCGGCACCGCGTCGAGGAAGCAGCCGTCGACATGCGGCTGCCACTCGCCGCCGCCCTCGCGCATCCGGGTGACGAAGCCGCCTCCGGGGCGAAGGTCGAGCCGGGCCACCTGGCACTCGATCGGCGCGGGGATCCACCATTTTTCGAGCTTGGCGGGATCGCGCCATGCATCCCATACCGCGGCGGGCGAGGCGGCGATGAAGCGTTCGATGGTGAGTTCGGTGGCGTCGGTCATGGTGTCTGCTCCCGTTCGGATTGCGATTCGACGAAGTCGGCGAGCCGGTCGGCGCGGCCCTGCCAGATGGCGCGCTGTTCGGAGAGCCAGCTTTCGGCCGCGCCCAGCCGGTCCGCCTCGATATGACAGGTGCGCACCCGGCCGCGCTTTTCCGACCGGATCAGCCCTGCCCCCTCCAGCACCGCCAGATGCTTGAGAAAGGCGGGAAGCCCCATGTCGAAGGGGCCGGCCAGCTGGGTCACCGGCGCCGCGCCTTTCAGCAGGCGGTGGACGACGGCGCGCCGTGTCGGGTCGGCGAGCGCGTGGAAGATTCCGTCGAGCGGTTGTTGGTTCACCATGTGGCGAACCATAGTAATGGTTTTCCGAATGGCAAACTAAAAAGCGGGGGCCAGGAAAAAGGGCCGCTCCGAAGAGCGGCCCCCGATTGACGGCCCATGCCCCCCAGCGGGCCGCCAGGAAATTTATGCGGCCTCGGTCTCCGCGCTGTCGCGGTTGGCGGCGCGGCGGCGCGCGACGAGCGCGGCGGCGGCGGCCCCGAAGAGGAGCATCATCGGCGGCGCCGGCACCGGGGTCGGATCGCCCGAAGACCCGCCGCTGCTGCCGCCCGAGCTCGACGACGAGGAAGAGGAGGACGACGACGAACTGCTGCTCGACGAGGAAGAGGAGCTGCTGCTGCTCGCGCCGAAGCTGCTGCTGCCGCCGGTCGCGCCCGATGAGGTCGAGCTCGACGACGAGGAAGAGGAGGAGCTCGACGAACTGCTGCTGCTCGATCCGCCCGAGGAGGAGCCGCCGTGCGACGAGCTGCCACCCCAGCTCGAGCTGCCGCCATGGCCGTGCGAGCTGCCGCCGCCCGACGAGGACGAACTCGAAGAGGAGGATGAGGAGGAAGACGAGCTCGACGACGAGCTGCTGCTCGACGAGGAGGACGAGCTGACGTTGCCCGACGAGGTCGAAACGCCGCCGGTCGAAGTGCTCACGCCGCCGGTCGAGGTCGACACGCCACCCGTCGAGGTGCTGACGCCGCCGGTGGAAGTCGACACCCCGCCGGTGGACGTGCTGACGCCCCCCGTCGAGGTCGAGGTGCTGACGCCGCCGGTCGAGGTCGACACGCCGCCCGAGGTGCTGCTGGTGGTCGAGCTGAGCCCGCCGGTGGTGGTCGAGGTGACGACGACGCTGCCGCTGCTGCCCCCGCTGCTGCCGCCGAAGAACCCGCCGAAAAAGCCGCCGCCGAACCCGCCGCCAAAGCCGCCGCCGATCACCGTGACCCCGGCGCCGCCGCCGCCCTCGAAGCCGTCGCCGCGCGGGAAGGGAGCGTAGGGGATGGGCGGAAGCGGGATCGTCTGGGTGACGACCTGGGTCTGCGGGGTCGCGGTGCGGATCACGCGCTTCGTCGTGACGACGCGGCGCACCCGCTTGACCTTGCGCTTCGCCGCGTGGCGCTTGCGCACGACCTTCTTGGTGCAGGGCGTGCACGACGGCGCCTTGCGCACATGCGCCGCCGCCGGCACGTCGGCGATCTGCATCGCGCCGCTGCCGATGATCGCGCCGCCGCAGGTGCAGGCGCAAAGCTTGGCGAGGGCCATTCGGACAGACATAGGTTTCTCTCTCTTTTCCCGTTGCTTGGCGGAGCGACACCCGTCGCGGCACCCGCTTGCCCTTCGGCTACGGCCAAAAGGCCAAAGCTTTGTGAACGCGACAATTGCGTTAACCGCGTTTGATTGTCCGAGAGCGGGAATCGGGGGCCGGAATCAACCCAATTGACCCCTTCTGTCCCGAAACGGAACGGAAAGGGCCCAATTTTGCGGCATTGGTTAACGTTGAAGGCGCGGAGAGGGGCTGAAAAGAGGGTCGCCGGAGGGGGGCCGCACCCCTGCGGGAATCGCCGCCGGGACGCTCCTTCGGTTCAGCCGGGCTTCAGCCGCACGTCCTATCAGCCGCTTAGGCGCTTGTATCGCAACCGGTGGCTGGGTATAGGCGCGGCGCAATCCCTTGGACCGCCAGCATCGGCGGCCAGGTGAGAGGAAAGGACGCGAAAAGCCCGCTATGCCAACCCAGATTGCCGATGTTGGTGCCGACGCGCTTCGCGAAGCCAAATCCAATCTCGATTCGGACTATCTTCCCCGCGAGGACGAGCCGTTCATGAACGAGCGGCAGCAGGATTATTTCCGCGGCCTGCTGCTCGCCTGGAAGAAGTCGATCCTGACCGAAGCCGAATCGACGCTGGCGCATCTGCAGGACGGCCCCTTGCGCGAGCCCGACCTCGCCGACCGCGCGTCGAGCGAGACCGACTGGGCGATCGAACTCAGGACCCGCGACCGCCAGCGCAAGCTGATCGCCAAGATCGACGCCGCGATCCGCCGCATCGACGAGGGCGAATATGGCTATTGTGCGGTCACCGGCGAGCCGATCTCGCTCGCGCGGCTGCAGGCGCGGCCGATCGCGACGATGACGCTGGAGGCGCAGGAGCGCCACGAGCGCAACGAGCGGATTTCGCGCGAAGACTGATCCGCCGCCGGCGGTCCATTTACGTTTCCGCAAGGGCTGGCCTCTAGGGTCGCCGCCTCGAACAACGGGCGCGGGAATGGGTCGCATGAAATCGCGGGTACCGGAATCACTGGACGAGCAAGTTGCGGCGCTGTCGCGCAGCGCCGATCGCGACAGCCTGTTCCTGCAAGCGAGCCTGGAGCTTCCGGGTGTCGAACGCCCCGTCGTGGTGCGCGTCCGCAACCTTTCGGCCGGGGGTATGCTGGCGGAAGGCGCCGCCGCTGTCTCTCAGGGCAGCACGGTCGCTGTCGAACTCGGCAATGTCGGTATCGTGCCGGGGCGCATCATATGGGTCGGCGAGGGCAAGTTCGGCATCGCCTTCGACCGCCCGATCAATCCGCAGGCGGTGCGCCGTCAGGTGGTCACCAAGTCCGATTTGCCGCCGCATCTGCGGCGAACGGGGCTCGAACGGCCCCCCATCTACCGCCGACGCTGACGCGCTCCGCGGGGAGAAGCGCCAGCGGGGCGGCAGGGACGCGCGGCCGGTCAGTAGACCGCGAGCATCTCTTCCTTGATCTTCAGTTTCTGCTTCTTCATCTGCGCCAGCAGGGCCGCATCGGGGGCGGGGCGCCGTTCCTCATTCGCAATTTTCGCATCGAGGTCCGCATGGCGGGACTTCAGGGTGGAAAGGTGCGAAATGCTCATGGGCCATTCTCCTTTTCGACTCGATTGGCACTCCCGAGTAAATCACGAATCGCCCCGAATGTCGTGGCGATTCGCTCACCCGGTCCCCGTTGCGGACGGGCCGTGATCGTGGCAGGAGGGCCGGCGTGAACCCCGAAGACATCGCCCAGCGCCTCGAACTGCTCCGCGTCGAGCACCGCGACCTCGACGCCGCGATCATCGCGCTCGGCGAAGGCGCGGTTCCCGACCAGCTCCAGCTCGCCCGGCTCAAGAAGAAGAAGCTGCGCCTGCGCGACGAGATCGCGTGGTGCGAGGACCAGATCATCCCCGACATCATCGCCTGACCGGCCTCCTGATTCAAAACGGGACGCGGGCGGCGCGCAAAAAATGGTTAGCGGCGTTGCGGCCCGGCGCGCGCCCGTGGCATCCTCGCGGGCATGACCAGAGGGGGCCCCGATCATCCGCCAGCGACGCCGCCGGTGCACCGCGCGCAGGTGGAAAATCTCTATGTCGAGGCGATGCTGCTCGCCGACGAGGCGCACGCGGCCTTCGCCGCGGCGCGCGACCTCGGCGCCGGCGGCCGCGACAGCCTGCTCCAGCTCAGCCTCGCCTGCGAATCGCTGAAGACCACGACGCGCCTGATGCACATCATCGCCTGGCTGCTCCACCGCCGCGCGATGATCGCCGGCGATCCGGGCGCGGGACCGGAGGACAGCGCCGCGCGCATCGGCGAGCCGGTCGCCGCCGACTGGACGGTCTGCGCGCGCTTCGCGCCGAACATCGGCCGCATCATCGCGGCGAGCGAACGCCTGTTCGAACGCATCGCCGGACTCGAGGCGGGCTGGAACGCCCCAGCGCCCGCGCCGCCGGTGCGGGCGATGCTCGAGCGGCTCGCGGCGCGGCTGTAAGCGCGCGGCCTGTCGGGCCGGACCCGCTTCCAGATCCTCCTGGGCGTGCACTGAGGAGGACGACCGGCGGTCTCCATGCTGGCGCCGCGGCGCGGCCGTGCCTATGTGTGCGGGCGATGACGCATCGGGACCGGAAAATCGTGATCGCGCGGCTGAAGGCGAAGCCGCTGCTGGCCGGGCAGCTGGTGAGCGCGCTGGTCTTCGCCGCGCTGGCGGTCGGGCAGGCGGCGCCGGTGGCGGCCGACGGCGCGGCGGCGATGCTGCGCGCGATCCTGTTCGGCGACGCGGCGGCGAGCGCGGCGATGCTCGCCGCGCTGTTCGCCTTCTGGACCTGCCTGCGGCTGTGGCGCCAGCGCGACGCCTGGATCTTCCACGACGGCGCGCGGCTCTATCGCGGCGGCGCCCTGTCGTGGCCGCTCGCGCTGGTCCGCGACGTGGTGATCGACCGCGGCGAGCTCGGCATCGTCTCGCTGCGGCTGGTCGTCGACGACGACAGCGAGGTGACGCGCGAACTGGTGAAGCTGTATCTGCTCGCGGACCGGCCCGAGGTGGTGCGCGATGCGGTGATGTTCGCGGCGGCGCGGGCGGGGGGCGTGGCGGTTTCGGCTTCGGTGCACTGACGGCCGCGGGGTCAAGATTCGGGGGATCAAAGTTCAGGAAAGTTCAGCCTTGTGGCGATCCCGTGCCGGGCGCCGCGGCGGGCGCCATGACCGCCTCTTCCGGGTTGTCGCCCAAGTCGTCGCGATACCAGTGCGGCAGCGCCCCGTCGCAAAGGTCGGCAACCTCGAGCGCCACGGCAAGATCGTCGGGGGCGATCAGCGCGGCGGGCTCGGCGGGCGGGGCGGGGTGCAGATGGGCCAGCGCCTCGGCCACCGGGGTGGCGGCCGGGGCTCCGTCGCGACCGGCGACGGCCTCCCGAAACCGGTCGGGCCCGTAAGCGCGGATCAGGAACATCAGCAACCGGTCGCTCTGGCGCAGGCGGCGGCCGACGCGGTTGCCTTCGCGATCGAACACCGGCTCTTCGCTGCCGACGAGCGCGCGTTCGAAGGCGGCGTCGAGCAATTTCTTCGACGCCGCATCGATCGCCGCGCCCCAGGCGCGGTCGAACGCTTCGGCGCCGGGGGAGCGGCGCAGGCGATAGGCGGAGGATTCGGACATGCCGACGCGCTGTGCGGCGGTGACGACCGATCCGCTATCGGCCAGCGCCTCGATAAAGGCGCGCTGCTTGTCGGGCGACCAGCCGTCCTTGCGGCGCTTTTTCAGCACCGGCACCCAGTCGTAGGCGGCGGGGTCGTGGCCGTGCGCGTCGAGCGCGGGGGTGGATGCGGCGGTGAGGGCGGGGACCGCGTCGGGCGCGGGGATGGGGGCGATGTGGCTCATCCGCCAGTTTGGAACATAAAAGGAACGTGTAGGAAAGCGTTTTTGGGGTGGGGTGTGCGAAATAGGATTTGGGAGGGCGCGAGCGGTGTGGAGATGGGATCTCACGCGAAGGCGCGAAGGCCCACCCCCTTATCGTCACCCCGGACTTGATCCGGGTCCATGCGGCGCTGGTGGAATGGATGCCGGATCAAGTCCGGCATGACGAAGGAGGAGGATGTGTGGAGGGAAGGCGTCACCCGCCCATCGGTGGCAGCCCCAAATCCCCGGCCAAATCGCGCCAATCGGGATTCGCCGCCTCGATCAGCTCGATCTTCCACTTGCGTTGCCAGTTCTTGAGCTGTTTTTCGCGCGCGATGGCGATTTCCATCGTCCCGGCGAGTTCGAACCAGACGAGCGTCTTGACACCGTAACGCTTGGTGAAGCCGTCGAAACTCCCGTCGCGATGCTGGCAGACGCGCTGGATCAGGTGCGAGGTGACGCCGGTGTAGAGCGTGCCGTGCCGCTCGCTCGCCATGATATAAGCGCAGGGCTGGAAGTCGGCGTGCATGGGGCCGAGGCTAGGGCGGCGATGGACCCCGGATCAAGTCCGGGGTGACGAGGATTGGGTCGGATTGGACGCTTCTTTCCCGATCGTCATGCCGGACTTGATCCGGCATCCATCCAGCCTATCGATCAGCGATAGCCGTACTGATCACGGATATTGTCGTTGAAATATTCGCCCTTCGATGCCGCCGACAGCAGACCGTTATAGATATACTGCGGCACACCGTAATAGTCGTAGGTACGACCGCTGGTGAAAGTGATCGCCAAAGTATGGCTGGTCGGATTGTATTCCGCCGCGCGGATCGCCGAGGAAGAAAAATAGGGCATTGGGGTACTCCCACAAAAAGAGGGCGGGCATCGCTGCCCGCCCTGCAATTTACGCGTACTGGATGAGCACCCAGACGACGGCTTTGCCGGCGTACGGGGGCATGCGGTTGCCTTTGGCGATCGGGGCAGTCGTGGAGGGCGTCCCCTCGACCTTCCAGATGCCGCTTTCGGGGCAAATCGTACCAGTGGCTGCGCGGGTCCCGATGCGGGATTTGGTCGTGTACTGCATGTTATTCACTCCTTGGAGTTTGCAAAAATGCAAACTGAGGAGTAACAACGCGCTTGTAAGCGGGCGTGGAGTACTCCTCACCCCGATTGGAAGTGGCGCGCCAACGCCAATTTCCAACCAAGGGGCGGAGGTTGCATGCAGCCTCCGCCTTTTGCGATTCCCACATAACACACGCTTGCCGAGGCGCAAGAGAAATCGTCTGATACGGACGCGCTACGAGCGGGTCTGCGGCGTAGATGTTCTGCATGAGGCTGGCAGGATCTCAAATTTTCGCTGGAAAACATTCGATTTCGTGATATTTGTTCAATCATCAAATGACCGTCCATAAGAGAGATTGGAAAAGTCCTATGGCCGCTAACTTAGTTTCCTCTGGTTCTAGAAGTCCAAGATACCCTAGGATTTCATTGGGTTCTGCGCTGGACCACGCTAAGTCCATATACCAAGGTGCGCACAGAAGTGCGATCAGTTCGGACACAGCCTATAAGCTTATGGGCTTCAGCGGGAAAACCGGTAGCAGCGCGGCTGCTCTGGGCGCTATCCGGCAATTCGGCTTGGTAGACGGATTGCGCGGGGATCTTAAAATTAGCGCGCTGGCTCTTAGTATTTTTGAGCCTGAATCTATTTTTGAGTATGCAGCGGCCGTAGAGAAAGCGGCATTCAATCCTGACATTTTCCAAGAAATAAGTGCGCAATTCGGCGGCCGAATTCCTCCGGCAGACGAGCCAATCCGCGCATTCCTTATACGCAATCACGATTTTTCAAGCGCTGGAGCAAATGACTGTATTGCCGCACTTCGTGAGACTCTCATAGAGGTTGAGCGTTTCACCGAAGTAAGGGTGGTGGACCGGGATGAAGCGGCGGCAGAAAACTTGGTGCGTACGCCCGAACCGAGCGTTCAGTCGCAGTCCACACCGGCAATGGATGCCGAAGAGTTGATTTCACACGATCCTGGCATTCCGGTTCGCGTTGCGAAACTACCGCTTTCCAAGGAGAGCGAGGCAGAAATCCGCATTACTGGGAAAATCACCGCAACAGGTATTGATCGCTTAATAGCGTATTTGGACGTGATGAAAGATGCGTGGTTAGACGAGTAAAGCTCGTTAGGGATCGTGCGATGGCGCTAGCATAATTAAACCGAAAACCCGCCCGAGTTCCGCCGGTTCGACCCCGCCGCCAGCACCTTCTTGCCGGTCGGGGTCAGCGCCCACTTCGCGCCCTGCTGCACCACGAGGCCCAATGCGACGAGTTCGTCGCGCACGGGATCGGTGGGGAGTTGGGGGCGGCGGTTCGAGAGGCCTTCGAGGGTCGCGCGCTGGGGCTGGCTGAGGATGAGGAGTTTTTCTTTTTTCTTTTCGGTCATGCCGGTGGCCTTGTTTTCTCTTCTGGCGTTGCTTCAGGCCCTAAGACCCCACCCCGCTTCACTAAGCCAGCAAGCTGGCAAGTTTCGCTGCCCCTCCCCTGAAGGGGAGGGGTTTTATCATTCCGCGGCGATCCCCGCCTTGGCGAACATGTCCTCGCCGTCGCTTTCGGCTTCGGCCGTCGCGGCGCCGTCGTCGTTGGCTTTCGCCTTCTTGCGGCTGTCGAAGCTGGTCCACACGCTGTTCCAGTCGCCGCGCGTCGCGGCCTTCGAATATTCGGTGGCGCGGGTTTCGAAGAAGTTCGCGTGCTCGACGCCGTTGAGCAGCGGGGCGAGCCAGGGGAGGGGGTGTTCGTCGATCATGTAGATCGGCTGGAAGCCCAATTGCCCGAGGCGCCAGTCGGCGATGTAGCGGATGTAGCGCTTGATCTCCTTGGGCGTCATGCCGGGGACCGGACCCTGTTCGAACGCGAGGTCGATGAAGGCGTCCTCGAGCCGCACCGTCTTCTGGCAGCAGTCGATGATGTCTTCCTTCACCGCCTTGGTCAGGCAGTCGCGTTCCTTGACGAAGGCGTGGAACAGGCGGGTGATGCCCTCGCAGTGCAGGCTTTCGTCGCGGATCGACCAGCTGATGATCTGGCCCATGCCCTTCATCTTGTTGAAGCGCGGGAAGTTCATCAGCATCGCGAAGCTGGCGAAGAGCTGGAGGCCCTCGGTGAAGCCGCCGAACATCGCGAGGGTGCGCGCGATATCCTCGTCGTCGTCGACGCCGAAGGTGCCCATATAGTCGTGCTTGGCGCGCATCTCGTCATATTCGAGGAACATGCCATATTCGCTTTCGGGCATGCCGATCGTGTCGAGCAGGTGGCTGTAGGCCGCGATGTGCACCGTCTCCATGTTGCTGAACGCGGTCAGCATCATCTTGATCTCGGTCGGCTTGAACACGCGGCCATATTTGTCGTGGTAGCAATCCTGCACCTCGATGTCGGCCTGGGTGAAGAAGCGGAAAATCTGGGTGAGGAGGTTGCGCTCATGGTCGCTGATCTTCTGCGCCCAGTCGCGGCAATCCTCGCCCAGCGGCACTTCCTCGGGCACCCAGTGGATCTGCTGCTGGCGCTTCCAGAAATCATAGGCCCAGGGATATTCGAAGGGCTTGTAGGTCTTGCGGGCTTCGAGAAGGGGCATGGGTTACTCCGGAAGATGAATGACGAGATTGTGATCGGCGAAGATGAGCGCCAGAAGCACGACGCCGCCGAGGATATAGGGCAGACCAGTAAGCGTGGTCCGATCCGGATTGCGCCATTCCGGATCGCGCACGTGGCGCGCAGTCTGGATCAGGCCCACTCCGATGAGAACGCCGGCCGTTGCAAGCATCAGCCATGGCTGAATCCAGCGCGGCGTCAACTTGAACAATTGCTGCGCGCCGATGACGATCGCCAGATTCAGTGCCCAAACCGCCAGAAAGCGCAGCTTCGGACGCGCTTCGAGCCATAGGGCCGGCCTGGATCGGGCGAGTGGTGTCATGCGTCAGCATCCTCCCGCTCTGGACCCCGGCTTTCGCCGGGGATCACGCGATGGGCGGGCGTCACTGGCACGCCAGGCACTCGTCATAGTCGGTGCTCTCGGCCGAAAGCTCGAATTTCGCGGCCTCGGGGGTGTTGTCGGCCTCGACCCCGCCCGCGAAGCCGGCGCGCTGCACCGATTTCGAGCGGAGATAGTAGAGCGATTTGATCCCGAGCTCCCACGCGCGATAGTGGAGCATGAGCAGGTCCCATTTCTCGACGTCGGCGGGGATGAAGAGGTTCAGCGACGCCGCCTGGTCGATATAGGGGGTGCGGTCGGCGGCGAGTTCGAGCAGCCAGCGCTGGTCGATCTCGAAGCTGGTCTTGAAGCAGTCCTTCTCGTCCTGGGTCAGGAAGTCGAGGTGCTGGACGCTGCCGCCCTTTTCGAGGATCGAGTTCCAGATGCTGTCGCTGTTCTTCGCCTTGTCGACGAGCAGGCTTTCGAGGTGCGGGTTCTTGACCACGAAGCTGCCCGACAGCGTCTTGTGCGTGTAGATGTTCGCCGGGATCGGCTCGATGCACGCGCTGGTGCCGCCGCAGATGATGCTGATCGACGCGGTCGGCGCGATCGCCATCTTGCACGAAAAACGCTCCATCACGCCCTGATCGGCGGCGTCGGGGCAGGGGCCGCGCTCCTTGGCGAGCAGCATCGACGCCTGATCGACCTGGCTGCGGATATGCTTGAAGATGCGGAGGTTCGACGACTTCGCCATCGCGCCCTCGAACGGCAGGCCGCGCGCCTGGAGGAAGCTGTGGAAGCCCATGAC
The DNA here is from genome assembly GCF_053514865.1 of Sphingopyxis sp. NJF-3. NCBI lineage: Bacteria > Pseudomonadati > Pseudomonadota > Alphaproteobacteria > Sphingomonadales > Sphingopyxidaceae > Sphingopyxis > Sphingopyxis sp. NJF-3. Next base: position 2,745,288 of record NZ_CM130726.1, on the reverse strand, counting down.
GCCGAGGCCGACCGAGCGTTCGCGGCTGGCCGAATATTTGGCGCGCGCCATTTCGGGCGGGGCGCGGTCGATATAGTCCTGGAGGACATTGTCGAGCATGCGCATGACGTCCTCGATGAACGCCTTGTCGCCGTTCCACTCGTCCCAGGTTTCGAGGTTGAGCGACGAGAGGCAGCAGACCGCGGTGCGATCGTTGCCGAGATGGTCGCGGCCCGTCGGCAGCGTGATCTCCGAGCAGAGGTTCGAGGTCGAGACCTTGAGGCCGAGGTCGCGGTGATGCTTGGGCATCATCCGGTTCACCTGATCGATGAAGATGATGTAGGGCTCGCCCGTCGCGAGGCGCGTTTCGACGAGCTTCTGGAACAGGCTGCGCGCGTCGACGGTGCCGCGGACGCTCTGGTCCTTGGGGCTGCGGAGGTTGAATTCGGCGCCGTCGCGGACGGCCTCCATGAACTCGTCGGTCAAAAGGACGCCGTGGTGGAGGTTGAGGGCCTTGCGGTTGAAGTCGCCCGAGGGCTTGCGCACCTCGAGGAACTCCTCGATCTCGGGGTGCGAGATGTCGAGATAGCAGGCGGCCGAGCCGCGGCGGAGCGACCCTTGGCTGATGGCGAGGGTGAGGCTGTCCATCACGCGGACGAAGGGGATGATGCCGCTGGTCTTGCCGTTCAAGCCGACGGGCTCGCCGATGCCGCGCACCGCGCCCCAATAGGTGCCGATGCCGCCGCCGCGCGACGCGAGCCAGACATTCTCGTTCCACGTACCGACGATGCCTTCGAGGCTGTCGTCGACGCTGTTGAGGTAGCAGCTGATCGGCAGCCCGCGGCCGGTGCCGCCGTTCGAGAGCACCGGAGTGGCGGGCATGAACCAGAGCTTCGAGATATAATCATAGAGGCGCTGGGCGTGCGCCTGATCGTCGGCATAGGCCGACGCGACGCGCGCGAAGAGGTCCTGATAGGATTCGCCGGGGAGGAGATAGCGGTCCTGCAGCGTCTCCTTGCCGAAATCGGTGAGCAGCGCGTCGCGGCTCGCGTCGGTCGCGACGTCGAAGCGGCGCGCGTGGACCTTGGGCTCGCCGCCGTCGTTCAGCTTCGCGGACGCCGCCGAATCGCTCTTCGCGTCGCCGGCCGATTCGGCCGCTGCGGGCGCATCGTTCTTCGCCAGTTCCATCGTCGCCACGTCGTTCGTCTCCACCCGATCCGTTTCCCGAAAATCCATCGATCTCGCCCTGTCCTGCACACGCGCCGCGGCGCGCTTTGTTCCTGTCTTGTTCGACTCAGGGGCGAAGCCCCAGCCTAGCATTTAATCGCCCCTTCGGGGGACATATTTTTGGGCGCAAAAGGGGTCTTCCCGTGCCCATATGGGATGGGCGACGGAAATCCGCCACTTCCGGCCAAATACTAATTATTGGGTGCCCCCGTCGGCTGACCCACCATCTATAGTGCCACGTCGGCCCAGCGATGCAAGACGGTAAATGACCGATTGAAGACTCGACTCGTCGATATTTTGATTCGGTTCGTCGCTGGGACAGCACGTCTCGCGGGCGCTACGTCAGGCTTTCCGCGGGGTTGCGGCCGATCGGTGGGTGGGGAGGCGGTGGGGCAAAAAATTTCGGGGCCGGACGGCGCGGCCGGCACCGGAGTCTATCCCACGTGATCCCCGGCGGAGGCCGGGGCCCAGAACGTAACCGCGCAGCGCCGGCCCTCCCACGCCCTGGACCCCGGCCTTCGCCGGGGATCACCAACTGCTGTCATCTGGTGTGCCCGCTCCTTCATCGTCACCCCGGGCTTGATCCGGGGTCCCGCTTGATATCGAAGCCAGCCGATGCCTCAAGAAGCGGGATCCCGGATCAAGTCCGGGATGACGAAGGAAAATAAAGCGACGGTCCGCACCCGCCCCAAAACCCACATCCGCGTTGGTTTGCGCGGCTACGCGATCCAATGAAAAAGGGCCCCAGCGACGCTGGAGCCCTTTTGAAAATCCTGTTCAGGATTCAGGCCGGAAGACCGCCACCACCGGTGCCGCCGCCGCCCAGGAACTTCCAAAACCAACCCATTGCAAATCTCCTGATGCACACTGTCAACCAGGACAGTTAACGCGGCGTATACCTTAAAAAATAAGGTAAAGCGAGTCTTAACCTTAACAGATGCTACCAGATTGGCAGTCAGGCGGTGCGGCTGTGCGGGGATGCCAGGAGGTTATTCGCGAGCTCGGAAAATAGCTGCGGTTTCCCAAGGTGATAACCTTGGCCGACATCGCAGCCGAGCTGTTCGAGCAGCGCCATTGTCGGGGCGTCTTCAATGCCCTCGGCGACCGCGACGGCCCCCAGACGGTGCGCAAGGTCGATCGTCGATTTGACGACTTCGAAGTTTCGCTGCGAATCGCGCATCGTCATCACGAATCGCTTGTCGATCTTGATCTCGTCGGCCTCGATCTCGGTCAGATATTCGAGGTTCGACTGACCGGTGCCATAATCGTCGATCGACAGGCGGATGCCCGTGCGGCGCAATTGCGCGAGCGTCTGGCGCGCCTGGCGGCTGTTCTCGATCTGCGCGGTTTCGGTGATCTCGATCGTCAGCGTCTCGGGCGGCAGGTGGTGCGCCGTCAGCATGACGCGGATCGTCCCGACGAGGTCGCTGTGGTCGAGCAGCGTCGCCGACAGGTTGACCGACATGTTGGCGGGAAGCCCGCGCGCCCGGAGGTTGGCGGCCGAGCGGATCGCCTGATCCATCACGAACAGGGTGAGGCGGTAGATGTCCTGACTCTTTTCGGCCTGGACGATGAATTCGTCGGGCGGGATCGGGCCGCGCGTCGGGTGCGTCCAGCGCGCGAGCGCCTCGATCCCGACGAGCCGGCGCGTCGCGATCTCATACTGCGGCTGGAAGGCGACCCAGATGTCGCCGCCCGCGAGCGCGTCCTCGAGCTGCGAGTGGAAGGAGAGCTGCCAGCCGGCGTCTTCCTTCTGGCGCGGCGTATATTTGGTCCACAGCGCGCGGGTGCGGATCGACTTTTCGGCGGCGACGAGCGCGGCGGCGAGCCGCTGCGCGTTCGAGCCCTCGAACTCGTCGTTGACCCCGAAGGCGATGGCGACGTCGATGCGTAGATCGCCGATGGTCAGCGGCGCATTGAACAGCGCGGCGAGCCCGGCGAGATGCCCCTCGATCTGGCTGTGCTGATAATAGGGGACGAGCCAGGCGAAGCTGCCGTCGAGATCGTGGTGGAGCTGGGTGCCGTGGCAGGCGAGCGTCAGGCGGCGCGCGACCTGATCGACGAGCTGCTGGCTGCCCTCGCCGGGCAGGAAGGCGGCGAGATCCTCGAAATTGACGAGCTTCGCCGCGACGACGGTGGCGCTGCCGAAGGGCGCCTGGCTGCGCAGCGCCTCGAAATTGGGGAGACCCGAGACCGGATTCTCGCGCTGCGCCGAAAAGCGGCGGCGTTTGCGCGAGACGTTGGCGCTGACCGCGGCAATGAAGAAGAGTGCAGCGCCGACCGAGGAAGTCATGAGCGAGCCCATCAGCACCACCTTGCAGGCAACGAGCAACGCCGCCGTGCCGAGGGCAATCCATGTGAAGCGTCCCTGCAAGGGCGTCAACAGCGCGAACAGCATCGCTCCCGCTGCAATCAGCATAGCGGGCATCCAGCCGATATTGACCGGGTTGCCGCGCTTCAGCGCTTCGGCGCCGATCAGGTGGATGAAGGCGCCGGGCACCTGATTGTGCCCCGGCAGATAATGCTGGTCGGGCAGGGTCGAAGCGGTGGCGCCGAAGATGACGTCCTTGCCGGCGAGTTCCCTCGCCCCGACCTTGCCTTCCACAACATCGAGCGCGCTATATTCGGTGATGGTGGAAAGCTTGTAGGTGAGGTCGATCCGGAATTCGGACGCGCGGTCGCCGCGCTTGTTGGCAAGTGCCGCGGCCACGCTGGGGAGCAGCCGGCCGTTGGCTTCGAACATCAGCGGCAAGTTCCACACCTGCCAGATCTGATAATTCCACGCGATGCTGGCGAGCTGCGCCTTGGGCCCGCTGATCCTCGGATCGGGAAAGATCGAGATCAGGCGGTCGGTTCCGGGCACCGTTTTCGTCGACACGGCGAGAATGATGCGATCGCCCATCTTCTGGACTGCCGCCGCCAGCTGGGGGGTGCCTTCGTTTCCTTCTTGGCGCTGGTAGTAGAAATCGACCATCAACCGCCGCGCCCCGGCCTTATTGATCGCATCGATCACACGGGCATGGTCTGCACGCGTAAAGCGCCCTTCCGGCACGCTGCCGAGCGTCCGGTCGTCGAGGCCGACCATGACGATCTCGCCCGAAACCGGCCGCCAAGCGGCCCAGCCGACGGCCGATTCGATGATCCGGTCGATCGGTTCGGCAGCGAAGGACAGGGCGGCCGCAATGCCGAGCAGCAGCGACAGCGCAAAGGAGCGCCAGCTGACGATCATCTTGTTCGCGATAAACGACACGCGCGCTTCTCCGGCCATTGCCGGATGGGCCTAGCGGGCGATGGTTATCATCGCGTTAATTATGCGCGCTGCCCGGCCTTCCGAAATCGCCCGCTCGCGCCTGGAATCAGGCGATTTCGGGCAGCGCGGCGTCGCCGGCCAGCGCCGCCGCCGCGAGCCCCGTCGCCGCGGGGACGATCTGCTGGAGATAGAAGCGCGTCGAGGCGATCTTGGCCTCCAGGAAGGCGGTGTCGCCGCCGCCTTCCTCGAGCGCGGCCTTCGCGGCGCGATGCTGGAGCGCCATCAGCCATCCGCACGTCGCCGTGGCGAGCATGGTGAGATAGGGATAGCTTCCTGCAAGGCGGTCGGCGGTGCCCGCGGTCGCCATCCAGTCGGTGACCGCGCGGCAGGCGTCGGCCAATTGCTGAAGCTCTGGAAAATCGGTGGCGCCATGCGCGATGTCGTCGATCAGCCCGCGGATCAGGTCGCCGCCCGCCATGCCCAGCTTGCGGCCCACCAGATCGGCGGCCTGGATGCCGTTGGTGCCCTCGTAGATCGGGGCGATGCGCGCGTCGCGATAATGCTGCGCGGCGCCGGTTTCCTCGATGAAGCCCATGCCGCCGTGAACCTGGACGCCGAGGCTCGCCACCTCGCAGCCGATGTCGGTCGCGTGCGCCTTCGCGAGCGGGATCAATATCTCGGCGCGCATCGCGGCGCCTTCGTCGCCCAATTTGCCGAAGTCGGTCTGCGCCGCGGCGTAATAGACGAGCGCGCGCGCCGCCTCGGTCTGCGCGCGCATCCGCCACAGCATGCGGCGGACGTCGGGATGCCGGTCGATGGTGACCGGGGTACGATCGGGTGAGCCCGCCAGCGCCGACTGGACGCGCTCGGCGGCAAACGCCTGCGCCTGCTGCGTCGCGCGCTCGCCGATCTGGATGCCCTGGCAGCCGATCATCAGCCGCGCATTGTTCATCATCACGAACATCGCGCGCATCCCGCCCATTTCCTCGCCGACGATCTCGCCGAGGCAGTCCTCGCCCTCGCCATAGACCATCACCGCGGTCGGCGAGCCGTGGATGCCGAGCTTGTGCTCGATCGACGCGCAGTGGACGCCGTTCGAAATCGTAGGCTTGCCCTCGGCATCGAGGCGATATTTGGGGACGAGGAAGAGCGAGATGCCGCGCGTTCCCTCGGGCGCGCCGGGGGTGCGCGCGAGGACGAGGTGGACGATATTGTCGGTGAGGTCGTGCTCGCCGAAGGTGATGAAGATCTTCTGCCCCTTGATCCGGTAGAGGCCGGCGTTCGGCCCCTCGGTGACCTTTTCGGCGGTCGAACGCAGCGCGCCGACGTCGCTGCCCGCGGCGGGCTCGGTCAGGTTCATCGTGCCGTTCCACTCGCCGGTGACGAGCTTGGGAAGCCAGGTCGCCCGCTGCTCCTCGGTGCCATAGGCCATCAGCGCGTGGATCGCGCCGGGGGTGAGGATGCTGCACAGCGAAAAGCCCATGTTCGCGCTGCCGAGTGCCTCGATCACGACGGTCGCGAGGGTGAAGGGCAGGCCCTGCCCGCCATATTCGCCGGGGCCATCGATGCTGCCCCAGCCGGCTTCGACGAACTGTTTGTACGCGTCCTTGAAGCCCGGGGGCATGGTGACCTGGCCATCCTGCCACTTCGGATTGTTGGTGTCGCCGACGCGGTTGAGCGGCGCGTAGACTTCGGCGGCGAAGTCGCCGATTCCCGCGACGATCGCCTCGACCATGTCGGGGGTCGCGGCGGCGAAGCGCTCGTGCGCCGCCATCGCATCGATGCGCGCGATATGATTGAGGACGAAAAGCTGTTCGGTGGTCGGCGCCGTGTAGGTCATGGGGGTTCCCGCTTTTGGGGGTGATTCCGTTGCGCCCGGCGCTATAGCGCGGCATGGCCGAGCGTCCAATCGAGAGTGTGGCAACCGCGGTCGTCCCCTATGGCGACGACGCGATCGCGCGCGCCGCGCGGCTGGTCGGCGAGGGGCAGCCGGTCGCGGTGCCGACCGAGACCGTCTATGGCCTCGCCGCCGACGCCCGCAACGCCGAGGCGGTCGCGCGCATCTATGCGGCGAAGGGGCGGCCCGATTTCAACCCGCTGATCGTGCATGTGCCAGACCTGGCGGCGGCCGGGCGGCTGGGGGTATTCGGCGCGGCCGAGCGGGCGCTGGCCGATGCTTTCTGGCCGGGGCCGCTGACTTTGGTGGTGCCGCGCTCGGCCGATTGCCCGGTGGCGCGGATCGCGACCGCGGGGCTCGATACGATCGCGCTGCGCGTGCCGGGGCACCGCGCGATGCAGGCGCTGCTCGCCGCGACCGGCGCGCCGCTCGCGGCGCCGAGCGCCAATGCGAGCGGGCGGGTGAGCCCGACGAGGGCCGAGCATGTGCTGGCGAGCCTCGATGGCCGGATCGCTCTGGTGATCGACGATGGCGCGACGACCGCGGGGGTCGAATCGACGATCGCGCGGGTGAAGGATGGCGCGGTTCAGGTGCTGCGGCCGGGACCGGTGACCGCGGCGATGCTGGGCGCGGCGGGCGCGCTGCCGGTGACGGGGCGCCAGGGGGCGGAGGTGGTGGCGCCGGGGATGCTCGCGAGCCATTATGCGCCGGGCAAGCCGGTGCGGCTGCGGGCTGCGGATTTTGCCGCCGACGAATATGGGATCGGGTTCGGCGGCCTTTCGGGCGACTATGATCTGAGCGCGGCGGGCGATCTGACCGAGGCGGCAGCGCATCTGTTCGACGCGCTCCACGCGGGGGCGGCGAGCGCGAAACCCAGGATCGCGGTCGCGGCGATTCCCGACAAGGGGCTGGGCGCGGCGATCAACGACCGGCTGGCGCGGGCGGCGGTGTGATATTTGGGTTTCACGCGAAGACGCGAAGACGCGAAGAATCCACCAACATCCGTTTGCCCTGAGCTTGTCGAAGGGCTGTTCTTTTTCTCCAAGAAGGAAAGAAGAACGGTGCTTCGACAAGCTCAGCACGAACGGAAGAGGGGGTATCTTCGCGTCTTCGCGTGAAATCAAACAGGGGCCGTCCCTATTTGTCCGTTACGCCGCCGCCGGCTCGATCGGGTCGCCGTGCGGGGCCTTGCGGGGGACGATCAGGCAGGCGGCTACGATCAGCAGCGCGCCGGCGAACGTCGGCGGCGTCACCGGCTCGGCGTAGAAATACCAGCCGAACAGCATCGCCCAGAGGAAGCCGGTATATTCGGTGGTCGCGAGGATTTGCGCCTCGGCGCGGGCATAGGCCCAACTGAGGAGGAGGAGCGATATCGTCGCGAGCAGCGCGGCGCCGGCGATCGGCGCGGCGTGGGCGGTGCCGGGAAGCACCGCGAACCAGGGCGCGGCGAGCGCGAGGAACAGCGCGACGAACGCATTCTGGTAGAAGGCGATCTCCATCGGCCCCGCCATCTTCGCCTGCCGCCGCGCGAGGATCAGGTTGTAGGCATAGCAGATCGCCGAGAGGAACACCGCGCCGACCGCCCACAGCGCTTCGGGGTCGCGCTGTCCGCCACCGAGCTTGCCCGCGACGATGACCAGCACGCCGCCGAAGCCGAGCAGCGAGGCGGCGATCGAGCGCCGCCCGATCTGCTCGCCGAGGAAGATCGCGGCCATGTAGAGCGCGAGCAATGGCGCGACGAAGGCGAGCGCGATCGCCTCCGCCATCGGCAGCCGCGCGAGCGCCCAGAAGAAGCCGAGCGCCATCATCGCGACGAACAGCGAGCGCAGCGCGTGGATGCGCATCGTGGCGCGGTCGGGCCACGCCGGCCGCGCGCCGAAATAGAGAAGCCCGCTGAGCAGCGCGCCCGCCACGTTGCGCCAGAACACCGCATTATAGGCGCCGATCCCGATCGACAGCCCCTTCATCAGCACGTCCATCGACGAATAGGTCGCGATCCCCGCGCAGGCGACGAGAAAGGGGATCAGCGGCGAGGGCGAATCGGGACGCATGGGAAGGGCTGTAGCGGAGAAGGGCGGGGCTGGCAGCGCCCGGCTTGCGGTGCGGCGAAAGCGTGATAGCCTGAAGCCACGAGGATGCGGGGATTGGGGCTGGCGCTGCTCGTCGGCGCGATGATGCCGGGGACGAGCCGGGCGCAGGCGACAGCGGTGCCCGACGTGCTGAAATCCTATGGGAAGGACGGGACGTTCGATCCCGGCGATTTCGGCTGGATGGCCGGGCGCTTCGCGGCCGATAGGACGGCAGCGCGGGCGGCATGGCAATCGGTTGCCGCCTACAAGGAGGCTTGCATCGCGGCGGCAACGGGGAAGGCCAAGGCGGAACTGGCGGCGATAGGCGCCGAATCGACGAATTTGCCGCTGGGACCCTATGGCGACGAGACGTGCCGCGCGATCACCGCCGCGATGGCCATCGACGCCGGGTCGGAAGCCGAACGCGCGGCGCTTCCCGCGCGGCTCGCCGAGGCGCGCCAGCTGTGGGATTTCGCGCTGGCGGGCGGGCGCATGGGGATAGGCGCCGTGACATCCGCGGTGGGACCGCCCGAGTCCGAGGATGCGCAGATGCTGATCGGTGCGACCTTCCGCGAACAACTGGGGCGCCACATGCTGTCGTGGGGCGTCGACGAGGGCGATCCGCCGTTGCCGGCAAGGCTGAAGCCGCTGTTCGACTATCTGAGCTGGACGATGATCGCGGGTGAGGACCGCAAGAACAGGGAGAAGCTGCGCGCCTATATCGCTGAAAAGGGCTGGCCGACGATTTCCGCCCTCGGGGAGAAGGCATCGCACGCCGCATGGCTGCTCGCGCAGCATGCCGACGATGATCCCGCGCTGCAGGTGCTGGCGCTGCGGCTGATGGAGCCGCTCGCGAAGGCGGGCGAGGCGAGCAAGTCGAATTATGCCTATCTCTATGACCGCGTCATGCTGAAGCTGGCGGGGAAGCAGCGCTATGCAACGCAGTTCGGCGGATGCGAGGCCGGCAATGCAATCCGGCCGCTCCGGCCGATGGAAGACGACGATCCGGAGCATATCGACGCGGCGCGCGCCGAGATGGGGCTGGAACCGCTCGGCGCCTATCGCAAAGAGATGGACGAGGCCTTCGGGGCGTGCGGCGATGATTGAACATGACGACGTGCTGTTGGATACCGACCGGAAGACGCTGCTCGCGCTGGCCCATTCGATTGCCGAGGTCGCCATCGACGATTCGGAAGCCGACTTGAGGGGGCAGGGCGTATGGCTGAGGCTGCGCGACGGGGAATGTCTTCAGGTCGCTGCGATATCCGTGGGACTGGCGTTCAAGTTCGAGGTTTTTCCTTTGTTCATCGGCGGGATAGAGGCGTTGCGGGCTCGCATGGCGACTCTGCGGCCGATGCTCGAGCATGCGATGCGGGAAGCGGAGCTCGATTGGCCGTTGCAACCGATCCCCGAACAAATCGTCAGCCCGGTGCCGTTCGACCCCTGGCCCGAGAGCGACTGGACCCTTGAAGTGTTGCAGCGGCGCGAGTGGATCGCGGATCCCGACCTGATGGGGCCCGAGGGTTTGGAAGCTTCGATCGATTTATTGCCGGGCGAGGTTCCGCGCGGCACCGAGCAGGCCGGTCTCGTCGCGCTGGGGTTGTTATTCTCCTTTGCCGGAGGTGATCGGCTTTTGATCGCGTCGGCCGACTGGCCGCCGGATACATTGACGACAACGCGAAACGCGGCACAGATCGACGCCTTTCTGAAACCCTGCTTTCGGGTGGAGGCGAGCCGCTACGCCAATATGCTATCTGGCTAAGGCTCTACCGAAAGCTCGCCATGCCCGCGCCGTCGATGTTGAGTTTCTGCCCCGAGCAATAGGGGTTGGCGTCCGACACGAACCACAGCACTGCCGCGGCGACGTCGTCGGGCGTCGGCACGCGGCCGAAAGGGAATTTGGCGTCGAGGTGGTGGATGTCGTCGTTGCCGGTGATCGCGCGGGCAAGGCGTTCGCCCATGTCGCTGACGGTCAGCGAGGGAGCGACGATGTTGACGCGGACGCCGTTCTTCATTTCTTCCTTCGCGAGCGTCAGCGCGAGCGCTTCGCCCGCCGCCTTGCCCATATTATAGGGCGCGCCATTGGCGCTGTGGCTGAGCGTCGCGACGCTGGAAATGACGATGATATCGCTGCGCTCGTGCGTGCGAAGCTGGGGCAGCGCGAGGCGGCTGACGCGGTGCGGGCCGAGGGCGTGGACCCCGATGACGCGTTCGAGTTCGGCGGGATCGGTGTCGGCGACGCTCCTGCCGCGGCTGGCGATGCCGGCATTGTTGATCAGGATCGACATCGCCCCGAAATCGGCCGCGATCGCTGCGATCATCGCGGCACAGGCGTCCTCGTCGGTGACCGAGGCCCGATAGGCCTTCGCCTTGCGGCCGAGCGCCTGGATCGCGGCGACGGTCTCGGCCGCCGCGGCTTCGTCGCGGGTGTAGTTGACCGCGATGTCGGCTCCCGCCCGCGCGAGCGCCAGCGCGATGCCGCGGCCGATGCCGCGCGAGGCGCCGGTGACGAGGGCGGTGCGGCCGGCGAGGGGGGCCTCGGTCATCTCATTCTCCCTGTTCCATCAGTTCGTCGTAGATCGCGTCGTCGCTGCGGCTCGCGGCGTTGCGCCATTTCGGTGCCGCCTTGCGGTTGAGGACGCGGCCATCCGCATCGATGATCGCGATCGTCGGCGTGCCCTTGATCTTGAAGCGAAAGCGCTTCGGCACCTCGGGGTGGCGGACGAAATCGGCGTGCGGCATGCCGATGTCGGCATAGACGAGGACGTAGCGGTCGCGGACCGCAGCGAAGCGGTCGGTGGCGATCAGGTTCGCGAACCAGGCGCTGTCATGGCATGTGTTGGTGCCCATGACGAGGAGGACGCGCTTGCCTGAAGTTCTGGCTGCGGCGAGCGCGGCGTCGATATCCGCCATCGGGTCGGCGTCGGGATCGAAAACGTCGGTCTTGTAGGGGTCGGCGACGCCGATGATGGTCTTTTCGGCGCTTTCCTTGGCGGCGGTCGCAGGCGGAACGGCGAAAAGCGCGGCGGCGAGCGCGAAGACGGGGCGGCGGGTCATGGCGCGACGATAGCAGTGCGCGCGAAGAATCGGAATGACGTTTCCGTCAACGTAAGGTAGCGTTGGGCGCATGAGCTGGAAAAAGGAAGTCGACGAGCTCGCCGCGCGGCGGGCGATGGCCGAGAAGATGGGCGGCGCCGAGAAGGTCGCGCGCCAACACAGCCGCGGCAAGATGGACGCGCGGGCGCGGATCGCCGGGCTCGTCGATGCCGGCAGTTTCCGCGAGATCGGCAAGATCGCGGGGCGGGGGAGCTACGGTCCCGACGGCGAGCTGGAAGATCTGGCGGCGAGCAACTTCATCTTCGGGCGCGCGAATATCGACGGGCGGCCGGTGGTCGCGAGCGCCGACGATTTCACGGTGCGCGGCGGCGCGGCCGATGCGGCGCTGCACCGGAAGTTCATCCAGTGCGAGGCGATGGCGCACGAATATCGCCTGCCGCTGATCCGCATGATCGACGGCACCGGCGGCGGCGGGTCGGTGAAGACGCTCGAAGCGGCGGGCCACACCTATATTCCGCAGGTCCCCGGCTGGGACCGGATCATCGCCAATCTCGACACGGTGCCGGTGGTGGCCCTGTCGCTCGGGCCGACCGCGGGGCTGGGGGCGGCGCGGGTGGTCGCGAGCCATTACAGCGTCATGGTGCGCGGGTTGTCGCAGCTGTTCGCGGCGGGTCCCGCAGTCGCGGCGGCGATCGGCGATACGCTCGACCGTGAGGAGCTGGGCGGCAGCGACGTGCATACGCGCAACGGGGTGGTCGACGACGAGGTCGCGAGCGAGGCCGAGGCGTTCGCCGCGGCGCGGCGCTTCCTCTCCTATCTGCCCGCTTCGATCCACGAGCGCGCGGCGCGAACCGCGTGCAGCGATCCCGTCGACCGGCGCGAGGAGGCCCTGCTGTCGGTCGTCCCGCGCGAGGCAAAGCAGGTCTATGCGATGCGGCGCATCGCCGAAGCGGTGTTCGACCGGGGCAGCGTCTTCGAGATGGGCGCGCGCTGGGGACGGGCGGCGATCACCGCCTTCGCGCGGCTCGACGGCTGGCCGGTGGCGGTGCTGGCGAGCGATCCCTCCTATCTCGGCGGATCGTGGGATGCGAAGACGAGCGAGAAGGTCGAGCGCTTCGTCAAGCTCGCCGACCAGTTCCGGCTGCCGATCGTCCATCTGGTCGACAATCCGGGCTTCATGATCGGCGGCGAGGCCGAGCGGACGGGGACGATCCGGTACGGGGTGCAGGCGATGAACGCCATTTATCGCGCGAGCGTGCCGCTCGCGTCGGTCGTCGTGCGGCGCGCATACGGGATCGCAGGGAGCGCGATGTCGAACGCCGAGCGCTTTCAGTACCGCTTCGCCTGGCCTTCGGGCGACTGGGGCAGCCTGCCGATCGAGGGCGGGATCGAGGTCGCTTACAAGAGCGAGCTCGAAGCCGCCGAGGATCCCGCGGCGCTTCTGGAGGCGATCCGCGAGCGGCTGAACCGGGTGCGTTCGCCGTTCCGCACCGCGGAGACGTTCCGCGTCGAAGACATCATCGACCCGCGCGACACGCGGCCTTTGCTGTGCGAGTTCGCGGAGTTGGCGTGGCGGGTGTTGGGGTGAATCACGCCCTCCCCTTCAGGGGAGGGCAGCGAGACTCAGCAGCTTGCTGCCTAGTCGCAGCGGGTGGGGTCCATCGGCCTTGCTCTCCGCCGCGAAACCCCACCCCAATCCCTCCCCTGAAGGGGAGGAGCTTCTTACCCCTCCACATTCCCCCGATACCGCCGGCTGCCGCGGAGCGCCTCGCCGCTTTCGGTCTCGACGTCGAAATCGCCGCTCTTGTGGGTGATCACGCGGCGCACCGCGTCCTTGCGGACGAGGCGGCTCCTGTGGATGCGGGCGAAGCCGGGGCCGAGGTCGGCCTCGACCGCGCTCAGCGTCGCACGGTGGAGCAGGCGCTGGCCGCGCCACGCGATCTCGACATAATTGCCCGCCGCCGCGACATGCTCGATCTCGTCGACCGGCAGATGGTGGGTGACCGACCCGTCGCCGACCGCGAGCACCCGTCGCTCGGGCGCCGCGGTAGGCGGGGCGGCGTAGCGCGCGACGAGCCACTGGACGAGGAAGAGGATGAAGACGAGCTCGACATAGGCCGAGAGGTCCTTGCGGAATTCGTAGAGGATCGGCGATCCGTCGGGCGCGGTGAAATGATAGTCGATCCCCATCATCCACCACAGCATCGTGCGAAAGGCGACCATCAGCGCGATATGTCCAAGCGAGATGGGGATGGCGAGCAGCGCGTGGATCGCGACCGTGGCGGGCAGCGGGACGCGCGGCGGGCGGATGCGCTGGACCGCGAACCAGCAGGGGATCATCATCGCCGCCCAGGCGATGAGGCTGCTGCCCTCGAGCATCCAGGCGATCGTCGGCGAGGTGGCGAGGCCCGCGCCCTCGCGATCGGCGATGTAGGAATACACATTGGCGGCGATGCGGACGAGCCCGAAGAGGAAGATCGCGCTCAGCAGCAGCGCGGTGAGCGCGCGGGCGCTGAGCCCGCCAGTGGGGCCGCTCGTCCCGGCTCCGCCGCCGCTCGTCCCTCGCGTCTCCTCGTCCGTCACACCGGCTCCGCTTCTCGTCCCGCCGGGATCGCCCGCCGGCCGCCTTTCCGATTAGCGGCTGCGGCATCAACCGGCAAAGGAGATTCGCCGCGATGGATACGAAGCGACATTATGGAATGGACTGGCTCAGGATCGGCGCCTTCGCGCTGCTGATCCTCTATCATATCGGCATGTTTTTCGTGCCGTGGGGCTGGCACGTCAAAACCCCGCACCCGATGGACTGGGTGCAGATTCCGATGATGGCGACGAACAGCTGGCGGCTGCCTTTGCTCTTCCTCGTCTCGGGCTATGCGAGCGCGGCGCTGTTCGCGAAGCTGGGCGCGCCGGGCGCCTTCCTCCGCTCGCGGAGCGCGCGGCTGCTGATCCCGCTCGCCTTCGGCATGGTCGTCGTCATCCCGGTACAGCCGTGGATCGAGCTCGTCACCCAGCATGGCTATGCGGAGAGCTTCCTTCACTTCTGGGTGCATGACTATTTCCGCTTCGGGACGCTCGAGGGGATCGTGCTGCCGACGTGGCAGCATCTGTGGTTCGTCGTCTATCTGTTCGCCTACACGCTGCTCGCGGTGCTGCTGCTCCTGCTGATGCCCGAGGCGGCGCGGGGGCGGATCGCCAACGCGGCGGCGCGGCTGCTCGGCGGCTGGGGGATATTGATCCTGCCGCTCGCGGCGTGGATGGCGATCCTGTTCGCCTTTCCCGGCTACCGCGAGACGCACGCGCTGTTCGACGACGGGCCGAACCATCTCCACTATCTGGTGCCCTTCTTCACCGGCTGGCTGCTCCGCGTGCGGCCGGTGCTGTTCATGGCGGTGGCGCGCACCTGGCGCACGGCGGCGGTGCTCGCGGTTGGGGCCTATGCCTATGTGGCGTGGGCGATCTGGGCGGCGCCCGGCGAAGGGCCGCCGCCGGTGGGTGTCGTCACCTGGTTCATGGCGATCCGGCTGGTGCAGGGCTGGGCGGCGATCGTCGCGCTGGTCGGGATCGCCGACCGCTTCTGGAACCGCGACCATGCCAGCCGCCCGATGCTCGCCGAGGCGGTCTTCCCCTTCTACATCATCCACCAGACGGTGATCGTGCTCGTCGGATACTGGCTGCTGCTCGCCGGGGTGGGGCCGCTCGCCACCTTCGCGATCCTGGTCGCCGCGACCGTCGCGGGATGCTGGGCCTTCTATCTCGGCGGCCGGCGCGTGAACTGGCTGCGCCCGCTGATCGGGCTGCAGCGCCGCGCGTGACAGGCGCGCGGCTTTGTGTCAGCCTTCGCGGGGATCGGAAGAGGAGAAGCGACATGGGGATCGTGAAGGCACTGGCGGCGATCATCGGCGTCGCCGCCATCCTGATGGGCGGGCTGTGGGCGCTCCAGGGGCTCGACATCGTGCGCTGGCCGTCGAGCAGCTTCATGCTCGGCGATACGACATGGACGCGCAACGGCGTGGTGCTGATCGTGGTGGGCGTGGTGCTGGTCTGGTTCGCACGCAAGCCCTGAACGCGTGTCAGGAGGCGGCGAGGCGGGGCAGCGCCTCGCCGTCGACCCGCATCACCGTCCACTCGTCCATCATCTTGGCGCCGAGACTCCTGTAGAAGCCGATCGACGGGGCGTTCCAGTCGAGCACCCACCATTCGAGGCGCGCGCAGTCACGCTCGATGCAGAGCCCCGCGAGATGCGCGAGCAGCGCCTTGCCGAGCCCCGATCCGCGCGCTTCGGGGCGGACGAACAGGTCTTCGAGGTAAATCCCCGGCTTCCCCTCGAAGGTCGAGAAATTGTGGAAAAAGAGCGCGAAGCCCTGCGGTGTCCCGTCGATCTCGCCGATCACGACCTCGGCATAGGGGCGCAGCCCGAACAGCGTCTCGCCGAGCTTCGCCTCGTCGAAGCGGACTTCGTGCGCGAGCTTCTCATAATTGGCGAGGTCGCGGATGAACTGCGCGATCAGCGGCAGGTCGGCGGGCGCGGCGGGGCGGATGCTGAGCGTCATGCGCGCCCTGTGTCGGTTGGACGTGCGGCTGTCAAATCCGCTTTCGCGCGAACAGGATCGCGAGCGCGGCGATGACGAGCGCGGGCTGGCCGATCACCGCCGGCGCGTCGGCCCGGAAGGTCGCGGGGCCGCAGATGCCGGCAGCGACCTCATAGATGTGGAGCAGGCCGTGCAAGGTCAGCCACAGCCCGCCGACCACCGCGGCGCGCCAGTGGCGGATCGGGTTCGCGGCGGCGTAGAGGAGGATCAGCCCTGATCCCAGATAGGCGAGGCCGATGTCGCGGATGAAATGCGCGTTAGGCGGCCCGGTGGTGACGACCGTCGGCACGAAGACATACCAGTCGAGCGGCTTTGCGAGCATGAAGGCGCCGTTGGCGATGCAGGTGATCGCGGCGACGAGTAACAGCAATTGGGCGAGGCGGTCGAGGGCGTCAGGCTTACCGAATGTCATGACAGGCTCCCTTCGTGCAGTTGGCGGCGCGCGCCGCTCAGGTCAGCGGATCAACCGGATATCGACGCCCAGCAGCGATTTGGCCGATTCCATCCGCCGGTCGGCAGTCAGAACGGGTAATTCGTTGAACATCGCCTGCGTGATGCACGCCCTGTCGCCGAGCGACAGCCCGAACGGCTTGGTGAGCGGGCGTAACTGAGCCACCTGCCAGCTATGCTCTTCGCGAAACGAGCGGATGCGCATCGGGAGCGGAGCGATGATCTCTCGCGCCTTATCGAAGTCCATGCCGCCGTCCAGAAGAGTCGCATAGACTTCGCTCAAATTGACGGCCGAAATCTCGGACCCGTTCAGATGCGCGAAGACATGGTCGCCGCCCGGTTCGTCGAACAGCACCGCCAGTATCGCCGAAGCATCGAGCGTGAAGCTCATTCCTCCGCCGCTTCCGCCCATTTGTCCCGCAGATAGGATTCGACGCTGACCGGGCGTTTCAGTCCGGCCTTGACCTTGGCCCGGATGTCCCGAAGCATCGCCGCCTGGCTCCGAAGAACCACCGTGTCCCCCCGACGCTCAACAACCAGCGTGTCTCCGTCAACGAACCCCAATTCGCGCCGCAATTCGGCAGGGATGACGATCTTGCCACCCTTGATCAATTTGGCGTGATAGGACATGAATGACTCCTTAGGTCCCACATTCTAACATGGGACCTAAAAGGAAGCAAGAAACCTACGCCGCCTTGCCGTGCAGTGTGTCCATGCTCACCGCGCTTCCCGCCTCGATCTCGGCCGCCTTGGCTTCGACCAGCTTGACGATGTGCCGGATCATGTCGGCGTCGGCGACATGGTGGTCGGTGACGCCCGACAGATAGACCATATGCTTGCCGTTGCCGCCGCCGGTGATGCCGATGTCGGTCTCGCGCGCCTCGCCGGGGCCGTTGACGACGCAGCCGAGGACCGAGAGCGACATCGGGGTCTTGATGTGCTGAAGCGCGTCCTCAAGCGCCTGGACGGTGCGGATGACGTCGAAGCCCTGGCGCGCGCAGCTGGGGCAACTGACGACGCGGACGCCGCGGGTGCGGAGGCCCAGCGATTTCAGGATTTCATAGCCGACGCGCACTTCCTCCTCGGGCTCGGCCGAGAGGCTGACGCGGATCGTGTCGCCGATCCCGGCCCAAAGGAGGTTGCCAATGCCGAGCGCGCTCTTGACCGTGCCCCCGATCAGCCCGCCCGCTTCGGTGATGCCGAGGTGCAGCGGGCAGTCGACCGCCTCGGCGAGCTGCATGTAGGAGGCGACGGCGAGGAAGACGTCGCTCGCCTTCACCGCGACCTTATAGTCGTGGAAGTCGTGATCCTGCAGCAGCTTGATATGGTCGAGCGCGCTTTCGACCAGCGCCTCGGGGCAGGGCTCGCCATATTTTTCGAGCAGGTCCTTCTCGAGGCTGCCCGCATTGACCCCGATGCGGATCGCGCAGCCGTTCGCCTTCGCCGCGCGCACGACCTCGCCGACGCGCTCCGACGATCCGATGTTGCCGGGGTTGATACGCAGGCAGGCTGCGCCCGCGTCGGCGGCTTCCAATGCGCGCTTATAGTGGAAATGGATGTCGGCGATGATCGGAATGCGCGCCGCGCGGACGATCGACCCGAGCGCCGCGGTCGACTCGGTATCGGGGCACGAGACGCGGATCAGGTCGGCGCCGGCATCCTCGCAGCGGCGGATCTGGTCGATCGTCGCCACCGCGTCGCTGGTCGGGGTGTTGGTCATCGTCTGGACGCTGATCGGCGCGCCGCCGCCGACGGGGACGTCGCCCACCATGATGCGGCGGCAGTCGCGTCTGGAGATGTCGCGCCAGGGGCGCAGGCCGGGATTGTGATCGCTCATAGGGTCGTCCTCGGGGAGAGTGCCCGCTCTTTAGCCGCCCCGCCGCCGCTTGGCAAAGCGGTTGCACATGGACGCCGCGACGGCCAAGGTCGCGGCCCCGCCACGACCCGAGGATAGACGATGACCCGCCTGCTCGCCGCCGCCCTGTTCGCCCTGCCGGGACTCGCCGCCGTTCCCGCCGCCGCGCAGGAGGTGCCGACCGGCCCGATCGACGTGTCGGGCGGGGTCGAGATCGTCACCGACTACCGGTTCCGGGGGATCTCACTCAGCGGCGGCGACGTCGCGGTGCAGCCGACGATCACGCTCAGCCACGACAGCGGCCTTTATCTGGGGGCGTGGGGATCGACCATCGAGGATACGCCGGCGTTCGGCGAGGTCGAGGTCGACCTGTACGGCGGCTATGCGACCGAAGTCGCGCCGGGGACCTCGATCGACCTCGGGCTGACCTATTACTGGTATCCCGATGGCGAGCGCGCCGCGGGCCCGAGCGACTATGTCGAGGCGACGGGCAAGCTGTCGCACATGCTGGGGCCGGTCGAGGCGAGCGGGCGGGTCAGCTACGCGCCGAGTCAGGCGGCGCTCGGGCATGACGACAGCCTCTATCTGGCGGGGGATCTGTCGGCGGGCATCCCGACCACGCCGCTGACGCTGACAGCGTCGGTCGGCTACACCGACGGCGGGCTCGCCGCGCTCGCGCCGGGCGGACATTATTGGGACTGGTCGCTCGGCGCCTCGGCGAGCTTCGGCCGACTGACCGCCGGCATCAAATATGTCGACACCGACATTCCGGCGACGGGGGTGAAGGCGGTCGACAAATATTTCGATTCGGGCGTGGTCCTGTCGCTGGGAGTGTCTTTCTAGAGAGGTGCACGTTAAATCCCGTTCGTGTCGAGCGAAGTCGAGACACCCATCGACCTTGCGCTACACCGATCGGTGTCTCGACTTCGCTCGACACGAACGGAGGAGAGAAGATGCTGATTTGAGGTAGGGTGTTCCATCGCAATTTTATGTCGGCGTTCGGCGATGCCGCGCAAGGGATTGTTGCAAATTTGTCGCATCGGGACACCTAACGCGCGCCGCCGCGACTTTTCGTTTGTGCATCGCAGCAATTTCGTGAACATCGAACCCACGTATGACCGGACTGGCCCGTGAACGAGGCCGGCCGTTCGTGCGGCAGGCAGGGACGATCCTTCAGACCTTTTTAGGGGATCAACCCATGAAGACTTTCTCCCGCGCATGCTTCGGCATGGCCCTTGCGCTGTCGGCGCTTTCCACATCCGCTTATGCCCAGGAAGCCGAAGAGACGGCGGACACGAGCAGCATCACCATTTCGGGGAGCGCAACGGTCGTCAGCGACTATCGCTTCCGCGGCTTCAGCCAGTCGAACGAAGAGGCGGCGATCCAGGGCGGCATCACCGTCAGCCATGACAGCGGCCTCTATGTCGGCACCTGGGGGTCGAGCATCGGTTTTGCCAACGGCACCGAGATCGACGTGTTCGGCGGCTATTCGAAAGAAGTGACCTCGGGGCTGACCGCCGACATCGGCGCGACGCTCTATCTTTATCCCGGCACGTCGAACAGCTCGGTGATCGAGCCCTATTTTTCGGTCAAGGGTGACATCGGCCCGGCGTCGGTCAAGACCGGCATCGCCTGGGCACCCGGCGGGCAGGACTCGCTCGGCGACGCGAGCGCGGTCTACCTCTACACCGATGCCGGCGTGGGGATACCGAACACGCCCTTCACGCTGAACGGCCATGTCGGCTACGCCAAGAGCGACAGCTTCCTGGGCGGAGCCGACGGCGAGGTGCTCGACTATTCGGTCGGCGTATCGGCGAGTTGGAAGATGCTCACCCTCGGCGTGTCCTACGTCAACACCGACGCGCCGAAGCTCGGCGGGTTCAAGGAAGCGGTCGGCGCCGATGGCGCGGTGATCTTTTCGCTCGGCGCGTCCTTCTGACGCCGGGCCGGGGCGGCTTTCTGAGGGGGAGGCCGCCCCTTTTTCGTCAGCCCGTCAATCGGGCCAGCGCCCAGCGCGGCTCGACCGGGCGGCTCGCGTCCTCGACATGCGCGGCGACGCGCGCGCCGATCGCGGGGGCGAGCGCGAAGGCGCGGCCCGCGCCGCCGCCGACCACCCACACGCGCGGATGATCGGGCAGCCGGTCGAGCAGCAGGTCTCCGGTCGCGGTGCGGCAGTCGTGCGCGGCGGCGCTCGCGACGACCGGCGCATCGGCAAGGCGCGGCAGGCGGCCGGCGAGCCACTGCCGCACCTCGGCCAAGGCGCGCTCATCGGCGCGGCGGTCGAAGCTGTCGGGATCGACGGTCGCGTCGGGGGTGCTTTTCCACACCCGCACCCCGACGCCTTCGACGTCGGGAAGCAGGTTGAAGCCATAGGCACGGTCGACGAGCGCGGGCATCGCGGGCGGGCGGAACTGGGTATCGCCCTGGCCGGGGCCGAAATGGAAGACCTGCTGGCGCACCGCCGACAGCCGCTGCGGGGTCAGCGTCTGCGGGAACAGCTCGGTCAGCCACGCCCCGCAGGCGTAGACGAGGCTTTTCGCGGTGCCGCCGTCGGGGAGCGTGTAGAGGTCGCGGCGCTTGTCGCGGAGGGGCGCGGGCATCACGACATCTTCGGGCGCGACCTGGGCGTCGAGGATGGCTTCGAGCACCCCGCGGCGCCCGGCGAGCATCGCGCCCTTTTCGGCGACGAGCGCGGCTTCCTCGGGGCGCCAGGCGATCTGGGTGTAGCGCGCGCGGAGCCGGTCGCCGCCGAGGCGGTCAACATCGCGCGGCGGTGCGAAGGCGTCGGTCGCGGCGAGCGCGGTCACCGCCTCGCAAGGCGTGAGGATCGGCAGGCTGGCCGTGTCCGAGAGGCGCTGCCACGCCTTGGCGCTTTCCTCGACCAGCCCCGCATAGAGCGCGTCGCCTCCCTGCACCGGATCGAGCATCATCGATGCGAGGTTCGACGCCGCGCGGCCGTTGCCCGCGCCATAGGCGTCGAAGAGGCGGACGCTGAGCCCCTGCCGGACGAGGTGCCACGCGGCCCAGGCGCCGAGCGCCCCGGCGCCGATAACCGCGACGTCGACATGCTGAACTTGGGGCCGGGCGGACTTGCGCTTCTTGGGTTTACGTTCCTTGCGTTCGGCGGCCGCGGCCGCAGTCGTCACGGGCAGCGCAGCAAGCCCGGTCAGGATGGCGCGGCGCGAGGGGGCGTTCATGACGGGCGATCCTCACCCACCGTATCCCCGAGCGAAGACGAGGGGCTCGTTCGAGCGGAGCGAGAACCAGCAACGTCGCGGCCTCGACTTCGCTCGGCAGTGCCCCTCGTCTTCGCTCGGGGATACGGGGGATATGGCATCTTGCAGTTCCTCACCTGCCGGCGGCAGAGCCCTTTTTCTTGTAATAGCGATAGCCGCCGACCCAGGTTTCGAGCGGCGTCATGCGGCGAATCTCGTCGGGGCTCGCGAGCAAGGGATCGCTTTCGAGGATCAGGAAGTCGGCGCGCATCCCCGGCATCAGCGTGCCGAGCCGGTCCTCGGCGAAGCCCGCGAACGCCGCGCTGCGCGTGAAGCCGTCGAGCGCGGTTTCGCGGCTGACGACTTCCTCGGGATGCCAGCCGCCGAAGGGCTGGCCCGCGGCGTCGGTGCGCGAGATGGCGGCGGCGATGCCGGGGAAGGGATTGGCGCTCTCGACCGGCACGTCGGATCCGAAGGCGAGGCGGACGCCGGCCTTCTCCATGCTCCGCCACGCATAGGCGCCCTTCAGCCGCTCGGGCCCGAGCCGCGCTTCGGCCATCAGCCGGTCCGACGGCTGGTGGATCGGCTGCATCGAGGCGATGACGCCCAATTGCTGGAAGCGCGGAATGTCGAGAGGGTCGACGATCTGCGCATGCTCGATGCGCCAGCGCCGCTCCCCCGGCAGGTCGGCGGTCAGGTCGCTGATGGCGTCGAGGGCTTCGGCGTTGGCGGCGTCGCCGATCGCGTGGATCGCGACCTGGAACTTGTCCATCGAGGCGCGGACCATCTTGTTGCGGAGCTGCGCGGGGGTGAGGAGCGGGAGGCCCTTCTGCCCCGGCGCGTCGCTGTACGGCTGCTTGAGCCACGCGCCGCGCGAGCCCAGCGCACCGTCGAGATAGAGCTTCACCCCGACCATGCGCAGCTTGTCGTCGTAGAGCCAGGGGGTGGGCCCCGGCCCGCCGATCAGCGCCATATTGTCGATGTCGTGGCCATAGCTGATGATGCGGATCGCGAGGCTCCGCTTGTCGCCGGCGCGGCGAAAGGCCTGCCAGTCCTGGATGGTCGTGCCCATGTCGGCGATCGTCGTGATCCCCTGTTCGAGCAGCTTCGACTGCGCGAGCAGGAAGGCGCGGTCGAGATCGCGCGCGAGCGGCTTCGGAACCGCCGACGCGACGACGCTGGTCGCGGCGTCGACGAAGATGCCGCTCGGCTGCCCGCCCGCCATTTCGATGCGCCCGCCCTCGGGCGCCTTGGTCGCCGCGGTGACGCGCGCCGCCCGCATCGCCGCGCTGTTCGCCCAGCCGGCATGGCCGTCGACGCGTTCGAGCCAGACGGGGCGGTCGGCGACCGCGGCGTCGAGGTCGGCGGCGGTCGGAAAGCGGCCGAGCCCCCATTTCTCCTGATTCCAGCCGCGGCCGATGATCCACGGCACCTCGGGATTGTCGGCGGCATATTTGCGGATCGCGGCCTGCGCCTCGGCGAGCGAATTGGTGTCCGAAAGGTCGAGCAGCATCAGCGAGAAGCCGAGCCCCATGACATGGCCGTGCGCGTCGATCAGCCCCGGGATCAGCGTCTTGCCCTTGCCGTCCTCCCTGAAGTCGGGGCGCTCGGGGCGCTTGTCCTTGCGGTCGAGCAGCTTCGCGACCTTGCCGTCCTTGTCGATGACGAGCCCGGTGAAGCGGACGAGCTTGCCGTCCTTGTCGAGCGTAATGCCATTGACATTGTCGACCAGCGTATCGGCGTGCGCGGGGGCGGCGAGGAGGAGGGCTGCGAGTGCGGCAGCAATAAAGCCCCTCCCCTTGAGGGGAGGGGTTGGGGGTGGGGTCCATCGGCCTTGCGCAAGGGTTCGAGACCCCACCCCAACCCCTCCCCTCAAGGGGAGGGGCTTCAAGAAAATATCGCGCCTCATTTCGGTAGCCTCGTCACCAGCGAACTCGTGTCCTTCCGCCCGCCGCCGGCCTTCTGCACGTCGGCGTAGAATTGGTCGACGAGGCTCGCGACGGGGAGCGTCGCGCCATTGGCGCGCGCTTCCTCGAGCGCGAGGCCGAGGTCCTTGCGCATCCAGTCGACCGCGAAGCCGAAATCGAATTCGTCCTTCGCCATCGTCCCCCAGCGGTTGAGCATCTGCCAGCTCGCCGCGGCGCCGCCCGACACCGCCTCGAACACCTTGTCGGTGTCGAGGTCCGACGCCTGGGCGAAGCGCAGCGCTTCGGACACGCCCTGGATGACGCCCGCGATCGCGATCTGGTTGACCATCTTGGTCGTCTGCCCCGCGCCCGGGCCGCCGATATGGACGATGCGCCCGGCATAGGCGCGCATCACCGGCTCGGCCGCCGCGAAGGCCTCCGCGCTGCCGCCGCACATGATCGAGAGGGTGCCGTTCTGCGCCCCCGCTTCGCCGCCCGAGACGGGCGCGTCGACGCTGAGCAGCCCGAGTCCCTCGGCCTCGACCGCGAGCCGGCGGGCGATGCGCGCCGAAACGGTGGTGTGATCGACGAACAATGCGCCTGTCTTCATCGCCCGGAACGCGCCGTCGGCGCCGAGCGTCACCTCCGCGAGATCGTCGTCGTTGCCGACGCACGATAGGACGGCATCGGCTCCCGCTGCGGCTTCGGCGGGGGTCGCGGCCGCCCGGCCCCCATATTGCGCCGCCCAGGCGTCGGCCTTGGCGCGGGTGCGGTTGTAGACGGTGACGCTGTGTCCGGCCCTGGCGAGATGACCCGCCATCGGCCCGCCCATGACGCCGGTGCCGATGAAGGCGATGCGGTAGGATGTTTCGCTCATGCCCGGTCCATAAAGATGCTTTGCCCACGGCGCTAGAGCACTGAACGGAATAAGCCCCTCCCCTTTAGGGAAGGGGTTGGGGTGGGGTCTCGAACCCTTGCGCAAGGCCGATGGACCCCACCCCCAACCCCTCCCCTGAAGGGGAGGGGCTTAAATCGGCCTTTCCCTTCGCGATGCTTGCCGTTAGGGCCAGCGCGCTATGACAGACCTTGCAACGCTCTCCGCCGCCGACTTCCCGGCGATCACATTGGACGATGTGCGCGCGGCGGCGGGGCGAATTAACGGCGCGGTCGTGCGGACGCCGACCCTCCATTCGCAGACGCTGTCCGAGATGGTCGGCGCCGAGGTCTGGCTGAAGTTCGAAAATCTGCAGTTCACCGCGGCTTACAAGGAGCGCGGGGCGCTCAATGCGCTGCTCCTCCTCGACGACGAGGCGAAGGCGCGCGGCGTGATCGCAGCGTCGGCGGGCAATCACGCGCAGGGCCTCGCCTATCACGGCAAGCGGCTTGGCGTCCCCGTCACCATCGTGATGCCCAAGTCGACGCCGCAGGTGAAGGTGTCGCAGACCGCGAGCCACGGCGCGACGATCGTCCTGTTCGGCGAGAAGTTCGACGATGCCTATGCCCATGCGCGCGAGCTCGAAAAGGAACGCGGGCTGACCTTCGTCCATCCCTTCGACCACCCGCACGTCGCCGCGGGGCAGGGGACGGTGGCGCTCGAAATGCTCGAGGATGTGCCTGAGCTCGACACGCTGATCGTCCCGATCGGCGGCGGCGGGCTGCTGTCGGGCATGGGCACCGCGGCGCGCGGCATCAAGAACGACATGCGCCTCGTCGGGGTGCAGGCCGAGCTCTACCCGTCGATGTACGCCGAACTCAACGGCGTCGACATGGCGTGCGAGGGCGACACGCTCGCCGAGGGCATCGCGGTCAAGGAACCGGGCGCCTACACGCGCAAGCTGGTGGCCGAACTCAACGACGACATCGTCCTCGTCGCCGAACGCCATCTCGAGCGCGCGGTGAGCCTGCTGCTCCAGATCGAGAAGACGGTGGTCGAGGGCGCGGGCGCCGCGGGGCTCGCGGCGATGCTCGCACACCCAGAGGAATTCGCGGGGCGCAAGGTCGGCCTCGTGCTCACCGGCGGCAATATCGACACGCGCCTGCTCGCCAACGTGCTGCTGCGCGACCTCGCGCGCTCGGGCCGCATCGCGCGGCTGCGCATCCGCTTGCAGGACCGGCCGGGCGCGCTGTTCAAGGTGATGAAGCTGTTCGACGAGAAGCAGGTCAACATCATCGAAATCTATCACCAGCGCATCTTCACGACGCTGCCCGCGAAGGGGCTGATCACCGACATCGAATGCGAGGCGCGCGACCGCGAGCATCTCGACAGCCTCGTCGCCGCGCTGCGCGAGGCGGGCTATATGGTAACCACGGTGGAGCTGGCGTAGCTTGTTAAGCCCTCCCCTTCAGGGGAGGGCAGCGAAACTTGGCAGCTTGCTGCCTAGTTGCAGCGGGTGGGGTCCATCGGCCTTGCGCAAGGGTTCGAGACCCCACCCCAGCCCCTCCCCTGAAGGGGAGGGGCTTGTTATGGTCGTAAACATGAAATCCTTCACCCTCTCCCTCACCGCCACCCCCGACACCATCGACGAACTCGGGCATGTCAACAATGCCGTGTGGGTCCAGTGGATCCAGCAGGTCGCGACCGCGCATTGGGACGCCGCGGCGCCGCAGAGCCACAAGGATGCCTATGTCTGGGTCGTGGTGCGGCACGAGATCGACTATCTGCGCGCGCTCGGCCCCGGCGAGCGCGTGACCGCGCGAACCTGGGTCGCCGATGCGCCGCAGGGCGCGAAGTTCGACCGCTTCATGGAATTCACCGGCGCAGACGGGCGCGTCCATGTTCGCGCGCGGACGGTGTGGGCGCTGCTCGACAAGGCGAGCGGGCGGCCGCTGCGGGTGACCGCGGCGGTGGTGGCGCCCTTCCTGGCGGCGCCATGACCGGCGGCTGGCGCCCGATGCGCGCCGCGGATCTCGATGCGGTCGTCGCGATTTCCGACGCGGTGCACGGCGTCTTCACCGAACCGCGGACGGTCTATGCCGAACGGCTCGACCTTTATCCCGAGGGCTGCCGCATCTTCGAGCGGGACGGCGCGGTCGCGGGCTTTCTCGTCACCCATCCCTGGCATCGCGGCGCGGTGCCGAAGCTGGGGGCGCCGCTCGGCGCGCTGCCCGCGCCCGCCGAGGTCTATTATCTCCATGATATCGCGCTGCTTCCCGCGGCGCGCGGGACGGGCGCGGGCGTCGAGGCGACCGCCTTCGTCCGACGCCAGGCGCGGCGCGCGGGCTGCACCGAAATCCGCCTCGTCGCGGTGAACGGCGCCGACAGCTATTGGCGCGCGCAAGGGTTCGACGACGCCGCGCCGGGCGAGACGGGGCCCTATGGGCCGGGGTCGTATCTGATGCGGTGCCTTGTTTAGCGAGTGGTGACCGCGACGCGCCGCCGTTCGACCCAGCCCTTCGCGCAGGTCGACGCATAGCGGGCATCGAGGCCCCGCCCGGTGCCGCGGCATGCGTGGCGCCCCTGCGCGAAATGCACCCACAACCAGTCGCCGCGCGACCCGCAGACATAGACGGGCGTGCCGCGCCCCAGCTTCCCCACCTTGCCGGCGGCGATCGTCGGGGTGCGATAGACGCTCGTCTTGCGCCTCGACGCATCGCCCGCGATCACCGCATGGGGACAGAGCGCAGGCGCGGCCGCCGGGCCTTGTGCGGCGAGCAGAAGGGCGAGCGAGGTGGCGATCATGGTGCGGTCTCCTGTCGGTCGGCGCGGTCCGTTCGGTGCCGTAGGCCATTCTTATGCGGATGGTCGCCGCTTCGCCAGCGCGAACCGTACGGGGGAGAGACGGCGCCGGCCCTGGGATAGGGAATTGCCGTTGTATTCTTCGTCATTCCCGCGAAGGCGGGAACCCAGCGTGGGATCAGCCTACGCCCGCTCTGGGTTCCCGCTTTCGCGGGAATGACAAAGTTATGAGGCAAGGCATGTCACTAATCGACTGTCTCCTTAAGCTCCGCAGGCGCGGCAATAGCGAAAGACCCCGCTCGCCTTCGTGCCCGCCCCCATCTCGGCGACCTCGTAGCGCGCGATTTCCTCGAGGCGGGCGAGCGGCAACGGGCGGCGCCAGGGGTCGCCGACGAGCGTTTCGATGCCGCGATCGAGGCAGCGGTCGAGGAAGGCGGTGACCGCCGCGGCGAGGTCGCCCGAATAGAAGAGGTCGCCGACGAGGACGAGGTCGACATCGGGGATGGCGAGGCTCGCCACATCGCCCGCGCGAATGTCGAGCGACACGCCATTGGCCGCCGCATTGAGCGCCAGCGCC
This sequence comes from Sphingopyxis sp. NJF-3, assembly GCF_053514865.1. Classification (NCBI taxonomy): domain Bacteria; kingdom Pseudomonadati; phylum Pseudomonadota; class Alphaproteobacteria; order Sphingomonadales; family Sphingopyxidaceae; genus Sphingopyxis; species Sphingopyxis sp. NJF-3. The sequence continues at coordinate 2,717,540 of NZ_CM130726.1, read as the reverse complement.
GCGAGCGCATGGGGATCGGCGTCGACCGCGATGGTGTCCCGAGCCCCGGCCTTTACCGCGGCGATCGCGACCAGCCCCGACCCGGCGCCGAGATCGAGCACGCGCCGCCCCGCGACGCTCTCGGGATGGTCGAGGACATAGCGCGCCAGCGCGAGCCCGCCCGCCCAACGATGCGCCCAATAGGGGGCGTCGTCCCCCGCGAGACGCCCGACCCCGCTTGCCGGCACCGCTTTGTGCAGGCGGATTTCGGGGATGCCGGGGACGGGCAGCATCGGAAGATGCGCGCGGATGAAGGCGGTGGCGTCGGGCGAGGTCATGCGCGGGGATTAGAACGGGATGACGGCATATGGAATCGTCATTGCGAGCGAAGCGAAGCAATCTCCAGCTCTCGTTCGTTTATGCCTGTAGCTGGAGATTGCTTCGCTCCGCTCGCAATGACAGGGCTCGATCGAGCCCCGTTCGGCGTTGATCGCCGCCGCCAAAGCTGATAGGCGCCGCCGCGATGACCAACGACCGATCCCTGCGATTCAAGGCGTATTGGCGCTCCTTTACCTAGGAGCGGCATGGCATCATCCTGTGACCATCGCCGCCGTGTTCGGACAGGCGAATGGTCAGCATCATACTCCCTTCCGTCCCGGCGCGCGCTTTTTGAAGAAGACGCGACATGACCGATACCTTGCTTGCCCTGTCCACCGACCGCTGCCGCATCGCGCCGCTTACCGCCGACGACGCGCGCGGGCTTGCGGCGATCACCGATGAAACAGTGACGTCGCAGGTCGATTTCCTGCCGACCCCCTTCACCGAAAGCGACGCCCGCGCGCTGATCGCGGGGTCGGGCCGCGGCGACGTCTTCCACGCGGTGCGCGGCGCCGGCGGCGCCGGGCTCGACGGCGTGATCGGCGTGCATCGCCGCGCGGGACGCGACTATGAGATCGGATACTGGTTCGCGGCCCGCGCGCGCGGGCGCGGCATCGCGACCGAAGCGGTGCGCGCGGTCGTCGATGCGCTCGCCGCGTCGCGGCCCGGCTGTTCGATCATCGCCGAATGCCACCCCGACAATGCGCGGTCGCGCGCGCTGTTGCGCCGCGTCGGCTTCGTGTCGACGGGGCTCGCGGGGCGGCGTCCGGGGCGGATGCTGTTCGCGTGGCGCGCGGCGCCGCTCGACCGCATCGACGTGTGCTGAGCGGTCAGCCGGGTGCGCCGACCTCGTCGGTCAGCGCCTGGACGATCGCGGCGACCGAGGTGGGGGCATAGGCGAAGCCCATATGGCCGCAGTCGACCTCGACCTGCCGGTCGCTTTCGTGCGGCAGCCCGCGCGCGCTCGCCACCGCGACGACGCCGTCGTGCGCCGACCACAGCGCGAAGGTCGGCATTTCGGGGCGCGGCGCGGGGTGAAAGTCGATCGGCGGATTGTCGACCGGATGGCGCGCGATCAGGTGATAGAGGCGCCACGCGCGATTGGCGCGGCGGCTGCCCGAAAAGGGCGAGCCGAGCGTGACGACGCGCGCGACCTTGCCCGGATGATGCTTGGCATATTCGCGGGCATAGATGCCGCCGAGGCTCCACCCGACGAGCGCAGGGGCATGGCCGGTGCGGTCGATGATCCACTGGACGCGGCCGTCGATGCGCTCGATGATATCAGCCGTCGCGCCGCGGTTGAAGCCGAGACCCCAGGCGTAGCAGCGGAACCCCGCGCGCCGCAGGTCGGCGCGCAGCGCCTTGGTCGCCCAGTCGCCCGACAGGAAGCCGGGCAGCACCATCACCGGCGGATGCTCGCTGTCGGGGTTGGGCTCGGGCGGCAGCGGGCGGACGCGCCCGCCGATCGCGCGCAGCAGCCCGCCCGCCTCGCGCCACAGCAGCGCGAGCCGCGGCGGCGCGTCGGGATCGGGAACGCGCGCCGGCCATTCGGCGCGGCGGGAGAGGAAGGCGCGGATCATCATGGGGCACATCCCATATTCGTCATTCCCGCGAAAGCGGGAATCCAGCTACCCTTGCCCCGCGCCGAGCGCGCCGAGATGGGGAAGCGGGACCCCGGATCAAGTCCGGGGTGACGAAAAGAGAAGCTCACCCCTTTGGAACCAGCTTTACCAGCTTGCCGTTCTTGCCGTCGGTGAGCAGCCACACCGATCCGTCCGCATGGACCTCGACCTCGCGGATGCGGGTGCCGAAATCCCAGCGGTCGGATTTGTGCAGCCTGTCGCCGTCTATCCCCATCCGGATCAACCCCTCGCCCGATAGCGCACCCATCAACAGGCTGTTCTTCCAGCCGGGATAGAGGTCACCGCCGTACCAGGCGAGCCCCGCGGGCGAGATCGACGGGTTCCACCACAGCTTCGGCGCGTTGAACTCGGGACGGGTCGGATGATCGGGAATGGCCTTGCCGTCATAATGGTCGCCGTTCGACACGATCGGATAGCCGTAATTGCCGCCGCGCTCGACCAGATTGACCTCGTCGCCGCCCTTCGGCCCCATCTCCTGCTGCCACAGCTTCCCCGTCCCGTCGAAGGCGATGCCGAGCAGGTTGCGATGGCCGAGCGACCAGATTTGCGCGGTGATGCCCCCCTTGTCGGAAAAGGGGTTGTCGGCCGGCACTCTGCCGTCGGGCTTCAGCCGGATGACCTTGCCCAGATTCTTGCCCATGTCCTGCGCCGGATCGAACTTCTGCCGCTCGCCCGAGGTGATGAAGAGATATTGGCCGTCGGGCGAAAAGGCGAGGCGGTGCGAGAAATGGCCGCGTCCCGGAACCTTCGGGTCCTGCTTCCAGATGATCTCCAGCCCCTCCAGCTTCGGCGCGTCGCCATCGACCAGCTTTGCCTTGCCGACGACGGCGCCGAAATTGTCGCCCTCTCCGGCCTCGACCCAGCTCAGATAGATGGTGCCGCTCGCCGCGAAATCGGGGGCGAGGATGACGTCGCCGAAGCCGCCCTGGCCGCCATAGGCGACCGCGGGCGCGCCCGCGACATCGAGCGTCGCGCCGTCCGCCTGCCAGAGTTTCAGCTTGCCCGCCCGCTCGGTGACCAGCGCCCGCGTCCCGCCGGGCAGGAAGGTCATCGCCCAGGGCTCGGCGAAGCTGGCGACCTCCCGCACGGTGAAGGGCGCGTCGGCGAGCGGGGTCGCGGGCTGGTCGCCCGATGCGTCGAGCGCCGATGTGTCGGACGCCGCGCTCGGGGAACTGCCTGCAGAGCAGGCCGCGACGACGAAGGCGGCCGGGAGCGCGAAGGTCTTGAGGGTCTTCATGGGGAGGCTTGCCTTGCTGGGAAAGGAAAGGCGCGCATTTTGCCGCGACCGCGGACCAAAGTCGAGAGGCGGCCGGAGTTGTCCTGTCCAGATCCTTGATTATTCGTCACCCTGAACTTGTTTGGCGTTCATCCCCTTAAGACAAGGAAGCTGGTGATCCCCGGCGAAAGCCGGGGTCCAGATGGCGTGCGCCTGCCTCGTATGGACCCCGGCTTTCGCCGGGGATCACTTACTTGTTCGAAGGGGATAATCGCTAACTTGTTTCAGGGTCCATGGCCTGCCGTCGAATACAGCGCGGCGCGGAAGGAGAGGCCCGGCCATGGATGCTGAAACGAGTTCAGCATGACGAAGGGAAGGAAAATCGTGATTCGTCTGGCATTTGCAAACAGCCAAACGCCAACCAGAACCCTAGCGCCCCGCGTCGCGCCGCGCCGCGATCGTCTCGACGCTGTCCATGATCGCGTCGATCGCCTCGCTCGCCGGGGGCGCCTCGGCGCGTTTCTGCGAGAATTGGCCCCGCGCCATGATCTCTTCGAGCGCGGCCCGCGCGCGCGACACGCGGCTCTTCATCGTGCCGAGCGCGCAGTCGCAGATCGCGGCGGCTTCCTCATACGACATGCCGCCCGCGCCGACGAGGATCAGCGCCTCGCGCTGGTCCTGCGGCAATTCCATCAATCCCCGTTGCAGATCGGCCATCTCGCCCGAATCCTCCTGCGCCGCCGGGGTCGAGAGGGTGCGTTCGACGACGCCCTCGTCATATTCGCCGCGAAACTTGTTGCGGCGCATCTGCGACAGGAAGGTGTTGCGCAGGATGACGAAGGTCCACGCCTTGATCGAGGTGCCGCGCTCGAACCGGTCGCGCGAGGCCCAGGCCTTGACCATCGTGTCCTGCGTCAAATCGTCGGCCAGGTCGGGATTGCCCGACAGGCTGCGGCCGTAAGCGCGCAAATGGGGAATGACGTCTGCCAGCAGCGTCTTGAACTCGCGGTCCGAAAGACTGGCGTCATCCTTCGGCTGCTCCGCAGCATGGGAACGGGTCATTCGGGACGTTTCTGGTCGAGCCGGGACAAAAGGTCGAGCATGCGGTCGGGCAGGTCCTCGGCGACGATCGTGCCGTAAATCATGCGCAATTTGGCGCTCATCGGTTCGGGCGACTGCCGGCCGGTCAGGACGCGATGCCATTCGTCCCCGCCGACGCCGGGGAAATGGTCCCGCGGCCAGCGCGCATTGTCTGCCACCACGGGCGATGCGCCGTTGCCGTTCATCCTTTTCTCGCCGTGGGTTGCCATGTCCCAGCAACGACAGAAAAAGCCCCGAGTTCCCACGCCCTATGAATTTTCGTCGCAAAGCGTTGCCCAGAAACCACAGTTGCGCGGAAGCCCGTGCCCTAACCCAGATTAGCGCGCCGCGCGGGGTGGCGGTCTAAGGTGACGAATGGTCCGCTTTGCTTGCGGGCCGAAGGGGGCGCGCGACATGCTATCGGTCATCTATGTCAGCGTCGCCGATCCCGCCCTGGGCCGGGAGGATATCCACCGGCTTGTCGACCGGGCGCGGGACAATAACAGGCGCGACGGGCTGACGGGTGCGCTCATCTACAACGGACAGAATTTCATGCAGCTGCTCGAAGGGCCGGTCGACAAGGTCGAAATGTGCCTTTCGGCCATCCGCGCCGACCGGCGGCACAACGGGATGATCGAGCTCCGCCGCCGACTGGTCGCCGAACGCGAATTCGCCGGCTGGTCGATGCTCTACAGCCCGCTGTTCCGCAGCCATGACGAGAATCTGGCGCGGCTCGCGGCGAGCGGCCGGCTCGACCCGGAGGATGAAGAGCTGCTGACCAATTTTCTGGCGCTCGGCAGCGGGGACGGCAGGAAGAGGTGAGCGGCGGCGGCGCGCATCCCCCTCCCGGCCGCGGACATAGTTGGGCTTTGCAACGCCCGCGGCACCCGCTAAGCCACCCGAAGATGAGATGTTTTTCCACAGCGCCGCTGATGCGTCCGAACGGATGCCGGTCATGACGAGCGACGCACCCTCCCAGCCTCTCGACGATGCGAGCTTCAAGCGCGAACTGGCCGCGATGCTGCCGCATCTGCGCGCCTTCGGCCGCAGCCTCACCGGCAACGCCGACCTCGCCGACGACCTGGTGCAGGAAACGATGCTGAAGGCGTGGAAGGCGCGCGCGCAATATGTTCCGGGCCCCGCGAGCATGAAGAGCTGGGCTTTCGTCATCCTGCGCAACTGCTTCCTGTCGCAGATGCGGCGCAAGAAATTCACCGCCGACTATGACGAACTCGCGGCCGAGCGGATGCTGGTCGCGCCCGACGATCAGGACGACAGCCTGCACCTCGCCGACGTGCAGCGGGCGCTGATGATGCTGCCGGTCGACCAGCGCGAGGCGCTGGTGCTGATCGGGGCCGGCGGGCTGAGCTACGAGGAAGGCGCGGCGATCTGCGGCTGCGCGATCGGCACGATGAAAAGCCGCGTCTCGCGCGCCCGCGCCGCGCTGCAGGACATATTGGAAGGCGGCCAGATGCCGCTGCGCAGCGAGGACGAACTGCCCGCGAGCGAAGCCTTCGCGGCGATCATGGACAAGGTCGACGACCTGACCGCGAACGGACCGGCGGGGGATTGAGACTATCCTGTCAAACAGCCGCGTGTCCCCGCGAAAGCGGGGACCCAAGGCGATGGGACGCAAGCGCGGCTCTTTGAGTTGGTGTCAGGCCGCCAGCTCGGGGGTGAAGAGCAGGCTCTGGCTGATCGCGGCGCGTACCGTATTCTCGCGGAACGGTTTGGAGATCAGGAAGGTCGGCTCGACGCAATTGCCGCTGAGCAGCCGTTCGGGAAAGGCGGTGATGAAGATCGCCGGCACCGGCGCGCGCGCCAATATGTCCTGCACCGCGTCGATCCCCGACGATCCGTCGGCGAGCTGGACGTCGGCGAGGACGAGGCCGGCGTCGGTATCCTCGAAGGCCGCGACCGCATCCTCATGCGTCGTCGCGACTCCTGCGACCTCGTGGCCGAGGCCGCGGACGATCGCTTCGAGTTCCATCGCGATCAGCGGCTCGTCCTCGATGATCAGCACCGAGGTCCGCGTCTCGCGGTCGAGATCGTCGACCGCCTCGGCGAGCAGCGCTTCGACCGTCGCCGTATCGGTGCCCGTGATCGCGGCGGCGTCTTCGGTCGAAAAGCCTTCGAGCGCGGTGAGCAGCAGGATCTGGCGCGCCAGCGGCGTGATGCGGGCGAGACGGCGATTCGCGGCGCGCACCAGCGGATCCTCTTCATCCGACCCCTCGCCGTCGGCGAGAAAGGCGCTTTCCCAGATGCGGTGGAAGGCGCGGTAGAGGGCGATCCGCGTGCCGGGGCCGTGACCGAACTCCTCGGGCGCCGCGACGATCACTTCGAGCAGCGTGTGAACGAAATTGTCGCCGTGCTGCTGGCTGCCGGTCAGCGCGCGCGCGTAGCGGCGCAGGAACGGCAGATGTCCGCGGATTTCGTCTCCCAACGTCATGCATGGACCTCCCTCTGGAGTTTTTCATACGCGGCCTTGCGGCACGGGGTTCCGTTTCGGGACCAAAAAAGCGCGGCCTCGGCCTGCAACTTGTCGGACGCGGATGCGTAGAAAAGGGCGGGACGTTTGAGGCTCGCGCGGGAAAGGTCGGAAATCGCCCGATTAATCCCGCAAGCGGGCGACCATGCTTTTGTAGGGACCCGATTCATGGCACAGCGGCCCCGGGAACAGAGCGGCGCAAAGGCGCCGGCAGGAGGCAAGGGGCGGCAAGTGGCGGACGGTGGGGAGAGAGATGCGTCGCTTGACGAGCGCCGGCGACTGCGGACCCTTCGCGAATATCGCATCATGGACAGCGGGCCCGAAGCGGCGTTCGACCGCGTCACCAAGCTGGTCGCCGACCTGTTCGACGCGCCGATCGCGCTCGTCTCGTTCGTCGACGATAGCCGGCAGTGGTTCAAGTCGGCGCACGGCCTCGACCTCACAGAAATCCCGCGCGACATCGGTTTCTGCCGCCATGTGATCGCCGACGACCGGGCGCTGGTCGTCCCCGACACGACGCAGGACCCGCGCTTTCGCGATAATCCGCTGGTCACCGGCGACGCTTGTATCCGTTTCTACGCCGGGGTGCCGCTGCGCGCCTATAATGGCGTGGTGCTGGGCGCCCTCAGCATCATGGACCGCAAGACCCGGCCGCCGCTCGGCGCGCGCGAGGTCGAGCGGCTCGAGGATTTCGCGGCGATCATCATGGCCGAGGCCGAATTGCGCCGTACCGCGGTCGAGCGCGACGAGGCGCGATATATTTTGGAACGCGCGCTCGATTTTTCGAGCATCGCGATCTGGCAGCTCCATGTGAACGACGACGCGATGCACTGGCGCGGCGCGGTCGCCGAATTGTGGGGCGCCGATTATGAAACCGCGCTTGCATCGCTGGGCGGCGTCTTCGATCGCATCCATCCCGACGACCGGCCGCTGGTGCGCGCCGCGCTCGACGAGGCGATCGACAATGGCACGCCCTATGCCAGCGAGTTTCGCGTCGTGCATCCCGAACGCGGCGTGCGCTGGCTCGCGGGCCGCGCCGACTGGGACGTGCGCCGCGACGAGGCGATCCTGACCGGGATCAACGTCGACATCACCGAACAGAAAAGCCGGCAGGAAAACGCCAATCTCTTGATGCGAGAGCTGCACCACCGGATGCGCAACCTGTTCGCGACGGTCGGCGCGATCATCTCGCTGACCCGCCATTCGGCGCGCGATGTCGAGGATTATGTCGAGCGGATCAGCAGCCGGCTCGACGCGCTCAACCGGGCGCAGAACGTCCTGCTCGGCGCCAATTTCATGACCGGGTCGATGCACGCGCTGATGCGCGAGGTCGAGGCGGCCTTTCCGCGCGTGCGCTGGTCGGGGCCCGACCTGCTGCTCCCTGAGAACGCGCTGGTCGCGATGGCGCTGCTGTTCAACGAGCTTGCGACCAACGCCGCCAAGCATGGCGCGCTGTCGGCCGAGGACGGCACGGTCGAAGTCCATTGGTCGCACGACCCCGACGAGAGCGAGGACCGGCAGTTCCACATGATCTGGAAGGAGGGCGGCGCTCCCGGACAGGTTTCCGCGCCCGAACGCACCAGCTTCGGCACGCTGTTGATCGAACGCAGCGTGCGGAACAATCTGGGCGGGACGATCGAGCGCCGCTGGGAGCCGACGGGTCTGGTCGTCGAGATCGCGCTGCCCGCGCGGTGGCGCGAAGCGTAGGCGCGCGCGACATGGCCCTCGAAGCGCTGATCGCGCGGCTGCAATATTACAGCGACCTCGGCGACGGCGAGCGCGAGGCGCTGGCGCGGCTCGGCGGCAAGGTGCGCAGCTTCGCCGCGAACAGCGAGATCATCACCGCGGGCCAGGCGATGGACGCGGTGCTGGTGATGCGTGAGGGCTGGGCCGCGCGCTTCAAGACGCTCGAGGACGGGCGCCGCCAGATCCTCAATATCCTGCTTCCCGGCGACATCTTCGACCTGCAGGTGCTGGTCGCGGCGGAGGCCGACCATAGTGTCGTCACGGTCACCGCGGGATCGCTCTATGCGATGTCGCCCGGCGCGGTGCGCGCGATGCTGGCGGGGTCGGGCGCGCTGACCATGGCCTTCTGGTGGACGCAGGTGCAGGAAGAGGCGTTCCTGCGCGAACAGATCATCCGCAATGGCCGGCAGAGTGCGCAGGAGCGCATCGGACACCTGCTGCTCGAACTCCATCGCCGCGCCCAGATCGTCAACCAGGCAGGCGCCGACACGCTGCGCCTGCCGCTGACCCAGACGCAGATCGCCGACACGCTGGGGCTGACCCCGATCCATACCAACCGCGTGCTGCGGCGGCTGGTCCGCGCGGGCTATATCGAGACGAACCGGCAGTGGATCCGCTTCCTCGAACCCGATGCGCTGGCACAGATGTGCGATTTCGACCCGAGCTATTTCCACCTCGACGCCTTCCGCATGCGGCTGGGACGGTGATCCACGCCCGGCCGTCCACGGCCTGATGGCAAAGGCGAGGCCCTGGCTCGAACCGCATCCGCATGGCCTCTACGTGCGGCCCGCGGACCTCTGGATCGATCCTTCGCGCCCCGTCGAGCGCGCGGCGGTGACCCACGGCCATGCCGACCATGCGCGCAGCGGGCATCATGCGGTATTCGCGACCCCCGAGACGCTGGCGATCATGGCGCTTCGCTACGGCGTCGACGCGGCGGCGTCCCGTAACGCCGCCTTTCCCTACGGCGAGGGGTTCGAGCGCGGCGGGGTGCGCTTCAGCTTCCACCCCGCCGGCCACGTCCTCGGCAGCGCGCAGATCGCGATGGAATATCGCGGCGAGCGGATCGTCGTCACCGGCGACTACAAGCGCCGTCCCGACCCGACCTGCGCGCCCTTCGAAGTGGTCCCGTGCGACATCTTCATCACCGAGGCGACCTTCGGCCTGCCGGTGTTCCGCCACCCGCCGACCGAGGGCGAGATCGCCAAGCTGCTCGCCGCGGTGCGCGCCGAGCCCGACCGTTCGGTGCTTGTCGGCGCCTATGCGCTGGGGAAGGCGCAGCGGGTGATCGCCGAACTGCGCGCCGCCGGGTGGACGGCGCCCATCTATATCCACGGTGCGCTCGAGAAGATGTGCCGGCTTTATGCGGTGCATGGCGTCGACCTCGGCGACCTGCGGCTCGTTGGCGAGAGCGACAAGGCCGAGATGGCGGGGCAGATCATCCTCGCGCCGCCCTCGGCGCTGAACGACCGCTGGTCGCGGCGGCTCCCCGATCCGGTCACCGCCATGGCCTCGGGCTGGATGCGCGTGCGCCAGCGGGCGCGGCAGCGGATGGTCGAGCTGCCGCTCATCATCTCCGACCACGCCGACTGGGACGAACTCACCGCGACGATCGCCGAGGTGAACCCGCGGGAAAGCTGGATCACCCACGGCAGCGAGGGAGGTCTGCTGCGCTGGTGCGAGCTGACCCAGCGCAAGGCGCGCGCGCTGCACCTCGTCGGCCGCGACGTTGAAGATGAGGGTGGGGAGGAGGGGGCGTGAAACGCTTCGCGGCCCTGATCGACCGGCTCGTCTACACGCGCTCGCGCAACAGCAAGCTCGCGCTGATCGTCGATTATCTGAAGCACACCCCCGATCCCGACCGCGGCTGGGCGCTCGCGGCGCTGACCGGCGCACTCGATTTTCCGGCGGTGAAGGCGGGAACGGTGCGCGCGCTGCTGGCTTCGCGGGTGGATGAGGAGTTGTTCCGCCTGTCGCGCCACCTCGTCGGCGATACGGCGGAAACGGCGGCGCTGTTGTGGCCTGAAAAGCCCCTCCCCTTCAGGGGAGGGGTTGGGGTGGGGTCCATCGGCCTTGCACAAGGCCGATGGACCCCACCCGCTGCGACTAAGCCAGCAAGCTGGCAAGTCTCGCTGCTCGCCCCTGAAGAGGAGGGCGGATTAAGTGTCACCCAGGCCGTCGACGCTCTCTCCGCCGCCACCCGCAGCGACGCCCCCGCGATCCTCGCGTCGCTGCTCGACCGGCTCGACGTCGACGGCCGCTACGCCTTGCTCAAGCTCGCGCTCGGCGGGATGCGCGTCGGGGTGTCTGCGCGGCTCGCGAAACAGGCGTTCGCGCAGGCCTTCGCCGTCGCGATCGACGATGTCGAGGAGCTGTGGCACGCGATCCCGCCGCCCTATGCGCCGCTCTTCGCCTGGGGCGAGGGGAGGGCGCCGCGGCCCGACCTCGCCGACGTCGCCTTCTTCCGCCCCTTCATGCTCGCGCATCCGCTCGAAGACGAGAGCATCGACCTCGCCGACTATGCCGCCGAATGGAAATGGGACGGCATTCGCGTCCAGCTCGTCCGTGGCGGCGGCGAGACGCGCCTCTACAGCCGCGGCGGCGAGGAGATCGGCGCTGCCTTCCCCGAATTGCTCGCCGCCTTCGACCAGGATGCGGTGATCGATGGCGAGCTTCTGGTGCGGGGTGAGGCGCAGGGCGGGGCCGAGGGCGGCGCGGCGAGCTTCAACGCGCTCCAGCAGCGGCTCGGACGCAAGACGGTGACGAAGAAGATGCTCGCCGACTATCCGGCCTTCGTTCGTGTCTACGACCTGCTCGCCGTCGACGGGGGCGACCTGCGCGGCCTGCCATGGACCGAGCGGCGGCGGCAGCTCGAAGCCTTCGTGCCGCGCCTCGCCGTCAGCCATTTCGACCTGTCGCCGGTGATCGAGGCCGCGCATTTCGACGAACTTGCGGAATTGCGCGCCGGCGCCCGCGACGCCGCGATCGAGGGCGTGATGCTCAAGCGCCGCGACGCGCCCTATGTCGCGGGCCGTCGCGCCGGGCTCTGGTACAAATGGAAGCGCGCTCCGCTCGTCGCCGATTGCGTGATGATGTATGCGCAGCGCGGCAACGGGCGGCGCGCGAGCTTCTATTCCGACTACACTTTCGGCTGCTGGACCGACGCGGGCGAGCTGCTGCCGGTCGGCAAGGCCTATTCGGGTTTCACCGATCAGGAGCTCAAATGGCTCGACAAGTTCGTCCGCGATCACACGATCGATCGCTTCGGCCCGGTGCGCGAGGTCGAGAAGGCGCTGGTGCTCGAGGTCGCGTTCGATTCGATCCACGCCTCCAAGCGTCACAAGTCGGGCCTCGCGATGCGCTTCCCGCGCATTTCGCGCATCCGCCGCGACAAGCCCGCCGAAGAGGCCGACCGCATCGCGACCTTGCGCGCGATGGTGACGTGAGATTTGAAGGCGGGGAAGGAAAAATTGCCCTTCGGGGGGCTTGCAACCGCCGGGGGAAGGGCCGAGTTAAGGGGCCATCTGCAAAAGAAAATGGAGACTGCCATGACGATCGCTTTCCCGCCGCTGCCCTATGCCCAGGACGCGCTAGCGCCGCATATCTCGGCCGACACGCTCGCGACGCATCATGGCAAGCATCACAAGGCCTATGTCGACAAGGTCAACGCCGCGATCGAGGGCACCGATCTTGCGGGCAAGAGCCTCGAGGAAATCATCCACCACGCCGAAGGGTCGGGCAACAAGGGGCTGTTCAACAACAGCGCCCAGTCGTGGAACCACGCCTTCTACTGGAACAGCATGTCGCCGACGAAGACCGCCCCCGCGGGCGATCTCGCCGCCGCGATCGACCGCGACTTCGGCTCGCTCGATGAGCTCAAGAAGAAGCTGAAGGACACCGCGGTCAACCATTTCGCGTCGGGCTGGGCGTGGCTCGTCTCGCGCGACGGCGCGCTGTCGGTCACCGACACCCACGACGCGGGCACCGAGCTCACCGCCGGCATCACCCCGCTGCTCGTCGTCGACGTGTGGGAGCACGCCTATTACATCGACCGCAAGAACGTCCGCCCCGACTATGTCAATGCGGTGGTCGACGAACTGCTGAACTGGGACTTCGCCGCGGAGAATTTCGCGCGCGGCGGCACCTGGACCTACCCGGCCTGACGATGCCATCCTTCCCCCTTGACGGGGGAAGGATATGTAGCCTTGCCGCGAAGCGGCTAGGCGAAGTTGGAAGAGGGTGATGCGGCGTCGCTGTCACCCTCTCCGCTGCGACTAGCGAACAAGTTCGCAAGTCTCGCTGCCTCCCCCGTCGAGGGGGAGGCATTGGCTTCTATCGTGACGCGGCTTCATCCTCTATAGGCGCCGCCATGACGATCAGCCTCTTCGAACTGTTCAAGATCGGCGTCGGTCCGTCGAGCTCGCACACGGTCGGGCCGATGGTGGCGGCACGGCGTTTCACTGTCTGGCTCGACGAGCAGCACCTCTTGACCAAAACCGCGCATGTCGAGGCCGACCTCTACGGCTCGCTCGCGCTGACCGGAAAGGGCCACGCCGCCGATACCGCGGTCGTCGCGGGGCTCGCGGGCGAGATCCCCGCCTCGACCAGCCTCGCCGCGATCAAGGCGCATTGGGACCGCGCGGCGAGCGAGGGCTTCCTCTATCTGCTCGGCCGCCAGCGCGTCCGCTTCCAGCCCGCGAGCGACCTGCATTTCCAGATGAAGCAGCGCCAGCCCTTCCACAGCAACGCGCTCAGCTTCACCGCCCGCGACGGCGACGGCGAGATATTGGCGAAGCGCATGTACTTCTCGATCGGCGGCGGCTTCGTGGTCGACGAGGACGAGGCGGGGCGCAACAGCCGCGGTGCCGAGGATGAGGTCGAGCTTCCTCACGCTTTCACCTCGGGCGCCGATCTGCTGAGCATGGGCGCGGCGTCGGGCAAAAGCTTCGCCGAGATGATGCTCGACAATGAACTCGTCCACCGCAGCCGTGAAGAGGTCGACGCGGGGCTCGACACCATCGCCGCGGCGATGGACGGCTCGATCGACGCGGGATGCAGCAGCATGGGCGTCCTCCCCGGCGGGCTGAAGGTGAAGCGCCGCGCACCGCAGATTGCCGCCGACATCCGCGAACGGCACGAGGCGAACCTGTCCGATCCGATGGCGATGATGGACTGGATCAACCTGTGGGCGATGGCGGTGAACGAGGAAAATGCCGCGGGCGGCAAGGTCGTCACCGCGCCGACCAACGGCGCGGCGGGGATCATCCCCGCGGTGATCCGCTATTACCGCCGCAGCTATCGCGGCGACGCGGCAGGGGTTCGTACCTTCCTCCTGACCGCGGGCGCGATCGGCGCATTATACAAACGCAACGCCAGCATCTCGGGCGCCGAGGTCGGCTGCCAGGGCGAGGTCGGCGTCGCCTGTTCGATGGCGGCAGCGGGGCTGACGGCGGCCTTGGGCGGCACCAACGCGCAGGTCGAGAACGCCGCCGAGATCGGCATGGAGCACAACCTCGGCCTGACCTGCGATCCCATCGGCGGCCTTGTCCAGATCCCGTGCATCGAGCGCAACGCGATGGGCGCGATCAAGGCGATCGACGCGAGCCGCATCGCGATGATCGGCGACGGCACGCATGTCGTCAGCCTCGACACGGTGATCGCGACGATGCTGCAGACGGGGCGCGACATGCGCGACAAATATAAGGAAACGTCGAAGGGCGGGCTGGCGGTTAGTGTGGTGGAGTGTTGAGAGTAGAGTAGCTGGTTGCCAGTGCATCTAACAGTTCGCATAACGCAATCATGAACGCGCAAGATTTCAAGGCTGCTTGGGAAGCGGGCGGAGACACGGTCTATCGCTATGCTGCTGATGATTTCACGGTCTCACAAGTGCCGGATGAAGCAGAGCATTTTCTTACGACTGCCGGATTGCCGACCGAAGCGGCACCTTGCCTGAGCTTCGGTAAGAGTTCTCTTGATTGGGTGCCAGAAGGAGTCCTCCCAGAGCATCTTAATTCTTGTCTGCCGATTGGATCGGATGGGAGTGGCAATCCGATTGTGCTCGATGCTGAAGGTACGGCCCTCCTTCTCGATCATGATAGAGGCTTCGAAGCGAGTTACGTAAACAAGGATGTTGCGACGCTTGCGGAAGCCTTGCTTCGCTATCGGGAGTTGATTGCCGAAGCATCGCAGGATGCGGATTTCGATGGAGAGCTTCCTGAAGTTTTGCGGCAAAGGTTTGCAGACTTCCTGCGAAAACTTGACCCACAATGCCTGCGTCCAAATCAAATGTGGGCGGGCGAATTGCTCTGCCTATAGCGCCTCACTCCGCCGCAACGCCCCCGGCAATTCCTCGCGCAGCTTGTCGATCAGCACCAGACCTTCGGCAGCAGGCGGCGGCGCTGCGGATAGACGGCCCAGATCGGCTCCTCCTGCGGGCGGAGCGGATCGAGGAGCGAGGCGAGCGCAACTCTATTTCATCGTCATCCCGGACTTGATCCGGGATCCATTGATCCGGCGCTGGTTTGAATGGACCCCGGATCAAGTCCGGGGTGACGAAAGGGAGGGGGGCGTGAGAGGCGCACGACTTTTCCATTCTCGTCACCCTGAACCCTTCGACAGGCTCAGGACAGGCTTGTTTCAGGGTCCATGGTCTGACCTGTCCCTCGGTGCTGCGTTTTTTGTTTCGCACAAAGCCACAAAGCCACAAAGAAGAGGGCCTGGGTCGACAGGCCCGTTCCTCCATCAACGGTGCGGCTGGTCGCACCGCCGCAAGAGAAAGCCGCCTCGCGGCTGGCGCAACATCTTCGTGGCTTTGTGGCTTTGTGCGAAAAACAATTGGCGCCGTGCTGGCCGGAGAGCGCCGGGCCATGGATGCTGAAACGAGTTCAGCATGACGAAGGTTGGGAACGCGCGCCTCGCATCTTGCATTGCCGCTGCGTTTGCCTGATTGGGAGCGCCGAGAAGGAGACCGCCGATGAAGACCCGCGCCGCCGTTGCGTTCGAAGCGAAGAAGCCGCTCGAGATCGTCGAACTCGACCTGGAGGGTCCGAAGGCGGGCGAGGTGCTGGTCGAGATCATGGCGACGGGCATCTGCCACACCGACGCGTACACGCTCGACGGTTTCGACAGCGAGGGCATCTTCCCGAGCGTGCTGGGACATGAGGGCGCGGGCGTGGTGCGCGAGGTCGGCGCGGGCGTGACCAGCGTCGTCCCCGGCGACCATGTCATCCCGCTCTACACCCCCGAATGCCGCCAGTGCAAAAGCTGCCTCAGCGGCAAGACCAACCTCTGCACCGCGATCCGCGCCACTCAGGGCAAGGGGCTGATGCCCGACGGCACGACGCGCTTTTCGTACAAGGGCCAGCCGATCTTTCACTATATGGGCTGCTCGACCTTCTCGAACTTCACCGTGCTGCCCGAGATCGCGGTCGCGAAGATTCGCGAGGACGCGCCCTTCCAGTCGAGTTGCTACATCGGTTGCGGCGTCACCACCGGGGTCGGTGCGGTCATCAACACGGCAAAAGTGCAGGTCGGCGACAATGTCGTCGTCTTCGGGCTCGGCGGCATCGGGCTCAATGTCATCCAGGGAGCGCGGCTTGCCGGGGCGAACCGGATCATCGGTGTCGATATCAACGCGACCCGAGAGGAATGGGGCCGCAAGTTCGGCATGACCGACTTCCTCAACTCGAAGGGCATGAGCCGCGAGGATGTCGTCGCGGCGATCGTGCAGATGACCGATGGCGGCGCCGACTACACCTTCGATGCGACCGGCAACACCGAAGTGATGCGCATCGCATTGGAAGCTTGTCACCGCGGCTGGGGCACCTCGATCATCATCGGCGTCGCCGAGGCGGGCAAGGAGATCGCGACGCGGCCGTTCCAGCTCGTCACCGGGCGCAACTGGCGCGGCACCGCCTTCGGCGGCGCCAAGGGCCGCACCGACGTGCCGAAGATCGTCGACATGTACATGACCGGCAAGATCGAGATCGACCCGATGATCACCCATGTCATGGGGCTGGAAGAGATCAACAAGGGCTTCGACCTGATGCATGCGGGCGAGAGCATCCGCAGCGTCGTCGTCTACTGAAGCGGAGGCACAGGACATGTTCAGCCATGTGACGCTGGGGGCGAACGACATCGCCGCGACCAAGAATTTCTATGATGCGGTGCTCGGGGCGCTCGGCGTGCCCGAGGGGCGGGTCGACGAGCGCGGGCGGCTGATCTATGCGCACGGCGGCGGCCGGCTGCTCATCACGCGGCCGGTCAACGGCGAGGCGGCGGCGTGCGGCAACGGCCATACGCTGGGCCTGCTCGCGGCATCGCCCGAGGCGGTCGACGCGTGGCACGCCGCGGGCCTCGCGAACGGCGGCTCGACCGCCGAGGATCCGCCGGGCATTCGCCAGGCGACCGAGGGGCGTGTGCTCTACCTCGCCTATCTGCGCGATCCCGCCGGCAACAAGCTCTGCGCCTTCCACAAGATTTCGGGCTGAGATGAATCCCGCGGCGGCTGCGCGCTATATCCTGACGCTGGCGTGCGAGGACAGGGTCGGCATCGTCGCCGCGGTGACGGGGCTGCTCGCTGAGGACGACGGCTTCATCCTCGACAGCCAGCAATATGCCGACCTCGATTCGGGCCGCTTCTTCATGCGCGTCGAGTTTCGCGGCGCGGGGCCGCGCTTTCCCGAAGGGCTGGCGGCGGTGCAGGCGGCTTTCGCGCCGATCGTTGCGCGCTTCGCCATGGACGCGCGGATCAGCGACCGCGCCGTCAAGCCGCGTTTCGTCATCGCGGTGTCGCAGGGCAGCCATTGCCTCAACGACCTGCTCCACCGCTGGTCGACCGGCAATCTCGCGATCGACATCGTCGGAGTCGTTTCGAACCACGAGCATCAGCGCCGCCTGACCGAATGGCACGGCGTGCCCTTCCATCATCTGCCGGTCAGCGACGCCAATCGCGCTGATCAAGAGGCCGCGATCCTGGGCGTGATGGCGCGGGGGCAGGCGGACTATCTGGTGCTCGCGCGCTATATGCAGGTCCTGTCGGGCGACCTGTCGGCACAGCTCGCGGGGCGCTGCATCAACATCCACCACAGCTTCCTGCCCGGCTTCAAGGGCGCGCGGCCCTATCACCGCGCGCACGAGCGCGGGGTCAAGCTGATCGGCGCGACCGCGCATTTCGTCACCGGCGACCTCGACGAGGGGCCGATCATCGAGCAGGCGGTCGAGCGCGTCGACCACCGCCAGTCGGTCGACGACCTGATCCGCACCGGCCGCGATATCGAGGCGCAGGTTCTCGCGCGCGCGGTGCGCTGGGTCGCCGAGCAGCGGGTGCTGATCGACGGGCGCAAGACGGTGGTGTTCCGCTAGGGCGGGCTCGCTACGCTTTCGGGTTCGTCATTTTCGGGGAATGCAAAACATCATGGCGGCTGGTCCTGACCGGCGGGGCAGGGTAGGTATCGATTCGCAACCAAAACCGGAGGAGCGGACATCATGTATAGTCACAATATGGTCGGATCGAACGACCTCGACGCCTCGAGGAAATTCTACGACGCGACCTTTCAGGCCATCGGCGGCAAACCAGCCATCCAGGACGAGAAGGGTCGCCTGATCTACATTCACAATGGCGGGATGTTCCTGGTCACGGCGCCGATCGACGGCCAGCCGGCGACGGCAGGCAATGGCTGCACCATCGGCATTGCGATGGCCAATCCCGAACAGGCGGATGCGTGGCACAAGGCGGGCGTCGAAGCGGGCGGCACCGCGATCGAAGATCCGCCGGGGGTGCGCGAGGGCAATGGCATGAAGATGTATCTCGCCTATCTGCGCGATCCCGCCGGCAACAAGCTCTGCGCGCTGCACCGGCTGGGCTGACGATCTTGCGCGGCGAAGCTGGCCTGTTGGCGGATCTCGATGCGCTCGCCATCCCCTTCGCCGCGCACGAGCATGTCGCGGTGTTCACCGTCGCCGAAAGCGACGCGGTGAACGCCGCGATCCCGGGCGCCCACACCAAGAATCTGTTCCTGAAGGACGCCGCCGGGGCCTTCTGGCTCGTCACCGTGCCCGGCGAGGCGCGCGTCGACCTGAAGGCGCTGCCCGCGGCGATCGGCTGCAAGCGGGTGAGTTTCGGCAAGGCCGAGGACATGCAGCGCCTGCTCGGCATCGCGCCGGGATCGGTGACCCCGCTCGCGGCGATCAACGCGCCGCCGGGGAGCGTCGCCGTCGTACTCGATGCGGCGCTTGCGGCCGCCGACCGGGTGAACGTGCATCCGCTGCGCAACACCGGAACGCTGGGGCTGTCGGGCGCGGCGATACTGGACCTGCTGCGCCATTGGGGCCATGATCCGCGAACCGCCCCCATCCCGATGCAGGACCCCCGATGACTCTCGAAACCGTCTCGACCAACCGCAGCCACGGCGGCACGCAGGGCGTCTACCGGCACCGGAGCGACACGACCGGCACCGACATGAATTTCGCGGTCTTCGTTCCCGACCATGAAGCGGGCGCCAAGCTGCCGGTGCTCTGGTATCTCTCGGGGCTGACCTGCACCCACGCGAATGTGATGGAGAAGGGCGAATATCGCGCCGCGTGCGCCGAGCATGGGGTGATCTTCGTCGCCCCCGACACCAGCCCGCGCGGCCCCGATCTGAACGGTAATGCCGTTCCCGACGACCCCGACGGCGCGTGGGACTTCGGCCTCGGCGCCGGCTTCTATGTCGACGCGACCGAAGAGCCGTGGGCGCAGCACTACCGGATGCGCTCCTATGTCGAAGACGAGCTGCCCTCGCTGATCCTGCGCGAATTTCCCGCCGCCGACCTGACGCGGCAGGGGATCACCGGCCATTCGATGGGCGGGCATGGCGCGCTGACCGTCGCGCTGCGCACCCCCGACCGCTTTCGTTCGGTCTCGGCCTTTTCGCCGATCGTCGCGCCGACGCGGTGCCCGTGGGGCGAAAAGGCGCTGGCGGGCTATCTCGGCGCGGATCGCGAGGCGTGGAGTGCCTACGACGCCTGCGCGCTGATCGCGGCCGGAGCGCGGCTTCCCGACCTGCTCATCGATCAGGGCGACGCCGACAATTTCCTCGCCGAACAGCTCAAGACCGAGCTGCTGGCCGAGGCATGCGAGCGCGCCGGTCAGAAGGCGACGATCCGCATGCAGCCGGGCTATGACCACAGCTATTATTTCATCTCGACCTTCATGGCCGAGCATGTCGCGTGGCATGCCGAACGGTTGAAGGGGTAACGGCTCCCCTCCCGCTTGCGGGAGGGGTTGGGGGAGGGCATGTGGCGTTGCTGAACCCTCCCCGCTGCGACTAGCGAGCAAGCTCGCAAGTCTCGCTGCCCCTCCCGCAAGCGAGAGGGGGTTAGCTGTACTACGGAATCAACAGCGTCGACCCCGTCGTTCGCCCCGCCTCGAGGTCGGCGTGCGCCCGCGCCGCATCCTGCAGCCCGTAACGCTGCCCTACGGTCACCGCGACCTTGCCGCCCCCGATCATCTCGAACACCCGCGCCGCGCCCGCGGCACGCTCGCCGGGATCGAGATAATAGTCGAACAGCGTCGGCCGGGTGACGAACTGCGATCCGTGCCGCGCGAGCACGCCCAGGTCGACCCCGCGCACCGGCCCGCCGGCATTGCCGTAGCTGACGATCAGCCCGCGCCGCGCGGTGGCTTTCAGCGACACCTCCCACGTCGCCATGCCGATGCCGTCGAAGGTCACCGGCACGCCCTGCCCGTCGGTGATCTCGCGGACGTGCGCCGCGACATCCTCGGCCTTGTAGCGGATGACATGATCGGCGCCCGCGTCGCGCGCCGTCTGCTCTTTCGCTTCGGTGCTCACGGTGCCGATCACCGTCGCGCCGACCGCCTTCAGCCACTGGACGAGGATCAGCCCGACCCCGCCCGCCGCGGCGTGGACGAGCACGGGCCACCCCGCCTCGACCTTCGCGCAGCGCTCGACGAGCGCCTCGACCGTGCACGCCTTGAGCAGCGCCGCGGCGGCGGTCTCGTCGTCGATGTTCGCGGGCAGCTTGAACAGCGACGCCGCCGGGACCAGCCGCGCGCTCGCATAGGCGTCGCGCTGCGGCCCGAAGGTCGCGACCCGGTCGCCGGGCTGGAGCCCGTGGACGCCCTCGCCGACCGCGATCACCTCGCCCGCCGCTTCCATGCCGAGCCCGCCGGGCAGCTCGACCGGATAGGTGCCGTCGCGGTGATAGATGTCGATATAGTTGAGCCCGATCGCGCTCTGCCGCACCAGCGCCTGCCCGGGGCCGGGCGCGCCGAGCGTCACCTCGCGCCAGTCGATGACCTCGGGGCCGCCCTGCGTCTCGATAAAGGCCTGGGTCGCTTGCATCGCGCGTCTCCTGCTGTCCGATCCATCTGGGGCGACGCAGGGGGCGGTGCAAGGGTGAAGCGATAAAAGCCCCTCCCCTTCAGGGGAGGGGTTGGGGTGGGGGCCATCGGCGGTGCGCAAGGCCGATAGACCCCACCCCGTTCGACTAAGGCCCGGCTAACGCCGAACCAAGTCTCGCTGCCCCTCCCCTGAAGGGGAGGGGGAAGCCATCTTATCTACTTCGGCCGGCGCGGGCTGCGCTGGCCATAGGGCTTGGGCTTGTAGCGCTCGGTCTTGTCGCGCGGGCCGCCGGGGCCGCGCGGGCCGCGGTCGCCGCCGGGCGCGCGGCCGAGCGTATTGCGCGGCGTTTTGTCGCGCGGCGCCTTCTCGCGCCGCGGCGGGTAGGCCGCGCCGCCCGGTGCCGGGGTGATCGCGACGCCGCTGTCGTCCTCGCCGTCGGCGTTGGCGCTGCGCTGGATCGCCTCGGCGAAGCGGTCGGCGATGGCGAGCGGGATGTTGAACAGCGTCTCGCTCGGTCCGATGCGGATCGCCCCGATCTCATGCTTGGTCACATGGCCGCGGCGGCAGAGCAGGGGCAGGATCCAGCGCGGGTCGGCATTCTGGCGGCGCCCGATGTTGAGCCGGAACCAGACGCTGTCGTCGAACTGCTCGCGGCGCGGCCCGCGCTCGCTGCGATCGGGATGGCCGTCCTCGCGCTCGAAGCGTTCGCCCCGCTCGCGGCGCGGCGGCGGGCCGTTGTCGATCAGGTCCTCGGGCGGCGGCATGGTCGCGCGGTGCGCGCGGACGAGCGACGCGGCGATATCCTCGGGCGAACGCTCGGCGAGCAGCCGCTGCGCGAGTTCCAGATCGTCGGCCTCATGCTCGACGGGGGCGAGCAGTTTCTCGATCAGCCGTTCCTGATCCCTTTGCCGGACATCGGCGGCGGTCGGGGCGTTCATCCATTCGGCCTCGATCCGCGCGCCGCGCAGCATGCCGTCGACGCGGCGGCGGCGCGGATAGGGGACGATCAGCACCGCGGTGCCCTTCTTCCCCGCGCGCCCGGTGCGGCCCGAACGGTGCTGGAGCGTCTCGGCGTCGCGCGGGATCTCGACATGGATGACGAGGCTCAGGCTCGGCAGGTCGATGCCGCGCGCGGCGACGTCGGTCGCGACGCACACCCGCGCCCGCCGGTCGCGCAGCGCCTGCAGCGCGTGGTTGCGCTCGTTCTGGCTATGCTCGCCCGACAGCGCGACCGCGGCGAAGCCGCGATTGACCAGCCGCGCGTGGAGGCGGCGGACATTGTCGCGCGTCGCGCAGAACAGCATCGCCGTGTCGGGCTCGTGCAGGCGGAGCAGGTTGATCACCGCGCCCTCGATATCGGCGGGCGCGACGGTGACGACCTGATAGGCGATGTCGCCGTGCCCGCGATCCTCGCCGACGGTCGAGATGCGCAGGGCATCGCGTTGGTAACGCTTGGCGAGCTGCGCGATCGGCTTGGGAATCGTCGCCGAAAACAACAGGGTGCGTCGCGTCTCGGGCGTCGCGTCGAGGATTTCCTCGAGGTCCTCGCGGAACCCCATGTCGAGCATCTCGTCGGCCTCGTCGAGCACCGCGACGCGCAGGCTTTCGAGGTCGAGCGCCCCGCGTTCGAGATGATCGCGCAGCCGCCCCGGCGTGCCGACGACGATATGCACGCCCTGATTGAGGGTGCGGCGCTCGCGGCTCGCGTCCATGCCGCCGACGCAGGTCGCGATGCGCGCGCCGGCCTTGGCATAGAGCCAGCCGAGTTCGCGGCTGACCTGCAGGGCGAGTTCGCGCGTCGGCGCGACGATCAGCGCGAGCGGCGCGGTCGCGAAGGGCAGGCGGCCATCGTCGAACAGCTCGTCCGCCATCGCGAGGCCGAAGGCGACGGTCTTGCCCGACCCGGTCTGCGCCGAGACGAGCAGGTCGCGGCCGTGGGCCTCGGCTTCGGTGACCTGCGCCTGCACGGGGGTCAGCGCCTCATAGCCGCGCGCGGTAAGAGCGTCCGCGAGGACGGGTGAAAGATGGTCGAAAGACATATTTTACATTTCCATGCGGCGCTGCGCTGCCGCTTATTATTCGTCACCCTGAACTTGTTTCAGGGTCCATGGCCCAAGGTCGCAGCATCAGGCCATGGATGCTGAAACAAGTTCAGCATGACGTTGAATGATAAGTTGTTTTCCTAAAGCGCCAGTCCCGCCGCATATCCGCTGGCCCAGGCCCATTGAAAATTATAGCCGCCCAGCCACCCGGTGACGTCCACGGCTTCGCCGACCGCATAGAGGCCCGGAAGGCTTTTGGCCATCATTGTTTGCGACGACAGGCCCGCGGTCGCGATGCCGCCGACGGTGACCTCGGCCTTGGCGAAGCCCTCGGTGCCGTTGGGGCGGAAGGTCCAGCGGCGGAGCGCGGCTTCGGCATCGGCGAGTTTGCGGTCGGTTTGCGCCCCCATCTCGCCGGGTAGCGCGAGCCGCTCGGCCAATACCTGCGCGAGGCGGTCGGGGAGGGTGCTTCCCAGCGTCGCCGCGAGCGTCGCGCGGGGCCGCGCGCGTTTCGCCGCGACCAGCCAGCCCGGCGCGGCGTCGGGCGCAAAGTCGATCGTCACCGGCTCGCCGTGCCGCCAATAGCTGCTGACCTGCAGGATCGCCGGGCCGGACAGCCCGCGATGCGTGAAAAGCGCCGCTTCGCGGAACGCCGCCTTGCCCGCGCGCGCTTCGACCGGGGTGGCGACGCCCGACAGCTCGCGGAACAGCACGTCATCGCCGCCGAGCGTCAGCGGCACGAGCGCGGGGCGCGGCTCGACGACCTTCAGCCCGAATTGCCGCGCGAGGTCGTAGGCGAAGCCGGTCGCCCCCATCTTGGGGATCGACGGCCCGCCGGTCGCGAGAACGAGATTGGGGGCGGCAAAGCATTGATTGCCGAAGGTAATGCGAAAAAGCCCATCGGCGTGCGCGACCTCGCGCAGCGGTTCGCCGCAGCGGACGTCGACGCCGCCCTTCGCCGCCTCGTCGAGCAGCATCGCGACGATTGCCTTCGCCGACCCGTCGCAGAAGAGCTGGCCGAGCGTCTTTTCGTGCCACGCGATGCCATGGGCGTCGACGAGCGCGATGAAATCCGCGGGCGTGTAGCGCGCGAGCGCCGACTTGGCGAAATGCGGGTTCGCCGACAGGAAGCGGTCGGGGGCGGCGTGGATATTGGTGAAATTGCAGCGCCCCCCGCCCGAGATCAGGATTTTCTTGCCCACCTGATCGGCATGGTCGAGCAGCAGCACGCGGCGCCCGCGCTGCCCCGCGGTCGCGGCGCACATCAGCCCGGCCGCGCCGGCGCCCAGCACGATGGCATCGTAATCGGGGGCGGTCATGCGGGCGTCAGCGCAGCTTCGCGATCGACAGCCCGTCGGCCTTGGCGCGGACCTTCACCGATTCCTCGCTGCGCGTCAGCGCCTTGGCGATCGCCTTCAGCGCCATGCCCTTCTTCGCGAGCGTGTGCAGCTTGTCGATCTCGGCCGCGGTCCACGGCTGCTTGTGGCGTTCGAACCGGTCCTTCATGCCATGACCTCCGCGTCGGCGGCGGCGGCGAGGATGGCGATCGCGTCCTCGCGGCCCTGGAATGCGACGGTCTCGCCCGCCTCGGCGCCCATCAGCGCGCGGCCGAGCGGCGCGGTGAAGGCGATGCGGTGCGCGGCGGGGTCGGCCTCGTCGTGGCCGACGATGGTGACGCTGCGCTCGGTCCCGTTCAACCGATAGGCAACGCGGCTGCCGATGCCGACGAGGCCGCCCGCGGGCGCCGCCTGCACCTCGGCGGTCGCCTTGCGGGTGCCGAAATAGCGGAGCTGGCGCAGCAGCTTCTTGCGCGCCTCCTCGTCGGGTGCGGCCGCGACCGCCGCCTCGATCCGCGCGACCTCCTCGCCCAGCAGGCGCGCGCCGCGCGGCGTGACGAGGTTCGCGCCGACCGGGATCGGCAGCTCAAACTCGGGTTCCTTATGCTCGTCGTCGCTTTCGCGGCGGAACGCTACGCTCATCGTCTCTCTCATGGGGATCAAGGGGAGGGGATCAAGGGGAAAGGAAGCCTCTGCACCGCGAAGGTGGCGATAAGATGGCGCGGTGTAACCTCGGCGCCGGTGCCCGCGAAGCAGGAGCGATGCGCCGGCCCGCCCGATCTGTCATGATGCCCGTCCGATGAGTATCGACGAACCCTCGCTCGCGCGGCTGATGGCCGCATCGCAGCGCGGCGACCGCGCGGCCTATCGCGCGCTGCTCGGCGATTGCCGCGCGTGGCTGACGCGCTATTTCGCGCGCCGCAGCGCGCCGCACCAGATCGACGATCTGGTGCAGGAAACGCTCGTGTCGCTGCACCGCAAGCGCGCGACCTGGGACAGCGGCCGCGCTTTCCTGCCGTGGCTCGCGGCGATCGCGCGCTATCGCTGGATCGACATGCTGCGCCGGCAGCGGGACGAGATCGAGCTGGGTGAGGGCGACGCGGCGGTCGGCGCGGGGGATGAAGCGGTGCACGCGCGACTCAGCCTCGACCGGCTGCTCGCACTTCTGCCCGCGGGGCAGGCGCAGGCGATCACATTGGTCAAGATCGAGGGCGCCTCGATCGCCGAGGCGTCGCGGATCAGCGGCCAGAGCGAGTCGCTGGTCAAGGTGAATATCCATCGCGGGCTCAGGAAGCTCGCGGGGCTGGTGGAAAGCGAATGAGATGAACGACGCATCGATCGACGAACTGATCGACGGGCTGGCCGGCGACCTCGAGCCCGTGCGCCCGCGCCGCATCGCGCGCGCCTCGCTGTGGGTCGGCGCGGGCTGGCTCGCGGCGGCGGCGCTGCTGCTCTGGCTGTTCGGGATGCGCCGCGACATGGCCGCGATGCCCGCGATGTCGATGCTGTCCTTCTGGCTGGTCGCGGCGGTCGCGATCGCCGCGATCTGGAGCGCGCTGCGCATGGGGCTGCCCGGCGTCGGGCGCGATCATGGCGGCTGGCGCTGGGCGGCGCTCGCCGCACTGGCGCTGCCGCTCTCGGCGCTGTTCGTCGGGCTCGGCGACGGGCATCGCGCGGTCGAGACGGCGCGGGGCGGGACCGAACTGCCCTGCCTGCCGATGGCGCTATTTGCCGGGCTCGGCGTCGGCGGCGCGCTTTTCGCCTGGCTGCGCGGCGGTGCGCCGACCTCGCCGGCGCGCGCTGGCTGGGTGATCGGGATCGCGTCGGGCGCGTCGGGCGCGACGATCGCCGCGCTCCATTGCCCCGTCGACGATATCGTCCATATCGCGCTGTGGCACGGCGGCGCGGTGCTGCTCGCGGCGCTCGCCGGACGGCTCGCGCTGCCGCCCTTGCTGCGCTGGTAGGATCGCGCTGGACAGCCGCCGCCGTCGTGTGTTATGTGTATAACACACAAGGAGATTGGCGATGCGAAACTGGACGACGATAGCGATGTTACCGCTGATGCTGGCGACCGCGACGGGCTGCAGCGGCGCCGACAAGGCCGATGGCGGCCGCGACGGGGCCAGCAGCGAATCGCGCCCCGCCGACAGCGGCCCGGCGGCGACCAAATCCTTTGCGCTCAGCGGCTTCACCGGCGTCGACGTCGCGGGCCCCTATGATGTGACGATCCGCCGCGGCGACAGCTTCGCGATCAGCGCCAAGGGACCGCAGGCCGAACTCGACCAGCTCGAGGTCGAAGTCGACGGATCGACGCTGTCGATCGGCCGCAAGCGCAGCAGCTGGAGCTTCCGCGACCATGACGACGTCGACATCACGATCACCATGCCCCGGCTCAGTGCGGTCGAGCTGGCGGGGTCGGGCTCGATCGACGCCGACAGCGTCGACGGCGACGCGGTCGAGGCGGCGGTGACCGGATCGGGCGAGCTCAAGATCGCGAAGCTGACCGCGAAGAGCGTCAAGCTCGGCATGTCGGGTTCGGGCGATCTGGAGGTCGCGGGCGGCAAGGTCGGATCGGGCGACATCGGCATCACGGGTTCGGGCGACATCGATGCCGACGGGCTGGTCGCCGACACGCTCGATGTTTCGGTGACCGGATCGGGCAATGTCGAGGCGCAGGCGACCGCCAGCGCCGATGTCCGCGTGATCGGATCGGGCGACGTCAAGATCGGCGGCGGCGCCAAATGCTCGACCAGCAAGACCGGGTCGGGCAACGTCACCTGCAACTGAGCCGCCTATGGCGCCGCCGCGGCCGAACGGCTAAGGCGGCGTCATGACGCATGTTTCGCGATGGGCCGCATTCGCGGCCGCCGCCCTGCTGCTCTCCGGCTCCGCTTCGGCGGCGGAGAAGCGCTATGGTCTCACCAGCTTCGAGGCGATCGAACTCAGTGCCGACGTGACGGTCGAGGTTGTCGCGCGCGCGCCGGTGAGCGCGGTGGCGACGGGGCCGCAGGATGCGCTCGACCGGCTCAGCATCGAGGCGCGCGATGGCAAGCTGGTGATCGGCGAGCGCCGCTTCGCGGGCGACGAGCGCAAGGGCAAGGCGTCGGGGCCGGTGACGGTTCGCATCAACGCCGCCAATCTCCGCTCGGCGATGGTCGCGGGCGCGGGGTCGCTGACGATCGACGCGCTGAAGGGCGCGCGCGTGACGATCGGCCTGCGCGGGCCCGGCCAACTGATCGTGGGCCGGGTCGACGCCGACCGGCTGTCGGTGGCGATGGTCGGCAACGGCACGATGACGCTGGGCGGCCAGGCGCGCCAGGCGACCATGACGCTGTCGGGCGCCGGGACGGTCGACGCGGGCGAACTCGCAGTCGGCGAGCTGATCAGCGACAGCGAAGGCGCGGGCGACCACCGCTTCAGCGCGACCAGGACCGCCGCGATCACCGCCCGCGGCGTCGGCCGGACGGTCGTGCTCGGCCGGCCGGTGTGCACCGTGCGCAACGTTGGAAGCGGCAGCGTGCAGTGCGGGGCGGGGAAGTAGTTCACGCGGGGAGGGGGATGGCTGGAAACGGCTGGGAAGCCGACGTTATTTTAATCGTCATCCCGGACTTGATCCGGGATCCACTCCTCCAGCGCTGCGTGAATGGATCCCGGATCAAGTCCGGGATGACGAATATCTAAAATCGACCGCTTGGCGACATTGCGCATATCATAACCTCGTCATTCCCGCGAAAGCGGGAACCCAGCATGGGGTCAGCCGACGCGCGCTCTGGGTTCCCGCTTTCGCAGGAATGACGAAGGTTGGGAATTGGCCGCTCCCCACCCCATAACAGACCTCGGCCGTCGCGCAGCCCGAACCTCAATGCCCCGCCGTGCCCAGTCCGTCGATCTTCTTCGACTGTTTCGCGACCAGTCCCGGGAAGAAGCGCGCGAGGCGCGACAGGCGTTTGGCCATCTTGCCGACCGTCACATGCACGCGCTCGCCGTGCACCGCCTCCCACGCCGCTTCGGCGACGCGTTCGACGGGGACGATCTCGAACCCGCTTGCCGACAGGCGTTCGCGTGCGGGTTCGTTGCTGTCGGCGCTCACCTGGTCGAGCAGCGGCGTGTCGATGAAGCCGGGCATCAGCGAGCGCACCTTGATGCCATGCTTCGAAAATTCGATTTCGAGCGCTTCGGTCAGGCCGCGCACCGCGAATTTGGTCGCCGAATAGACCGCGAGCCCGGCTACGCCGTAGAAACCCGACGCCGAGCCGGTGTTGAGGATCGTCGATCCGGGCGTCGCGCGGAGCAGCGGCAGCGCGCTGTAGATGCCGTTCACCACGCCGCCGAAGTTGATGGCGATCAGCCGGTCGGCCTCGGCGGGCGCCATGTCCATGAACGGGCCGCCCGAGCCGATGCCGGCGTTGTTGAAGAGCACGTCGAGCCGCCCGCCGCTCGTCGCCGCGAAATCGGCGAGCGCCTTTCGCCACTGGTCGCGGTCGCGAACGTCCATGACGTGGCGCGACGAGGCGCCCTCGGGCAATAGCGCGGCGGTCTCGTCGATCCCCTGCGCGTTGACGTCGGCGATGCCGACGAACCAGCCCTGGCCCGCGAAGTGACGCGCGGTGGCGCGCCCGATGCCCGACCCCCCGCCGGTGATGAAGATCGCCCTGCGCGTCATCCTGTCCTCCCGTGATGCTGACATTTTTGTCAGCGCGACAACAGGCGAAGGCACGGCGAAGGTCAAGCGGCAATCGTGGGGTGGCCACACGGGAGCGGGCTGGCTATCACCCGGCGATGACTCGCCTGCGGCTGATGCTCCTCTCCCTGCTCGCTTTTTTTCTCTGCGCCGCGCTGCCGGCACAGGCCGCGGTGGTGGTGAGCTTCTACAGCCATGATTTCGGCGACCGCTTCCCCCACGCCTTCGTCACGCTGAAGGGTCGCGTCGACGCGACCGGCGAGGCGGTCGACACCAACTACGGCTTCACCGCCAAATCGGTGAGTCCGGCGATCCTCTTCGGATCGGTGAAGGGGTATGTGCAGACGTCGAAGCCCGACTATGTCGCGAAGAGCGACCAGCAGTTCAGCGTCACCGTCGACGATGCGACCTATGCCCGGCTGCTCGCCAAGATCCGCGAATGGCAGGACCGCGAGCAGCCAAGCTACAGTCTCGGCAAGCGCAACTGCGTCCATTTCGTCATGGAACTGGCCGAGGCGGTCGGGCTGAAGGTCAATCGCAAGAGCAAATATTTCAAGAAGCCGAAGAGCTTTCTACTAGAGGTCAAGGATCTGAATCCGGGGTTGAATTAGGGGGAATCCATGCTGTCATTGTCGCTCTTGCTCGCGCTCGCCGCCGATCCCTCGCGGCCGCCCGCGCCGCCGCCTGCCACGATGCGCGCCGGGCCTCCGTCGCCGGCCACCAGCCCCGGAAGCTGGGTGACCCCCGACGATTATCCCGCGCGCGCGCGGCGCGACGAGCGCGAAGGCGTCGTCGGCTTTCGCCTGACCGTCGACGCCGACGGACTGCCGAGCGGGTGCGACGTCACCGCGTCGAGCGGCCATGCCGACCTCGACGAGAAGACATGCCAATTGCTGATGGAGCGCGCGCGCTTCACTCCCGCCCGCGACGAAAACGGGCAGAAGGTGGCGAGCAGCTATACCAACCGGATTCGCTGGCAGCTCCCCGACGTCTATGCGGCGGCGCTCGCGAACGCCGGCTTCCAGTTCGACGAAAGCCGCGAGAGCTGGCCGCGCAGTCCGATCGCCACCACGGAGACGGCGGCGATCGATGCGGCGGCCCATTATCCGCCGGCCGCGCGGGCGGCGCGCGTCGAAGGCGCGGTCCAGATGCTGCTGGGCATCGACGCGGCGGGTCTGCTTGCCGGCTGCAAGGTCGTCGAAAGCAGCATGTCGGCCGCGCTCGACGCCGCGGCGTGCGACCTCATGCGGACCGAGGGCCGCTTCCTCCCGGCACTGGACAGCGACGGCAAGCCCGTGCGCGGCACGCTCCCCGCGATTTTCCGGTGGGTCCTGCCGCGCGGCGCCGACGCTTCGTCCGGTGCCGTCCCGGAACGGCCGCTGAGCAAGTTCCCGATGAGCGAGCCCGGCTTCTCGACCATGTCGATCCTGGTCGGAGCCGACGGCAAGGTCGCCGACTGCAAATATTCGGCCGGCGGCGTTG
This sequence comes from Sphingopyxis sp. NJF-3, assembly GCF_053514865.1. Taxonomy (NCBI): domain Bacteria; kingdom Pseudomonadati; phylum Pseudomonadota; class Alphaproteobacteria; order Sphingomonadales; family Sphingopyxidaceae; genus Sphingopyxis; species Sphingopyxis sp. NJF-3. Next base: position 2,687,124 of record NZ_CM130726.1, on the reverse strand, counting down.
CCGAGCGCATGACGAACCCGTGCGACGAGGTCGGCGGGTCGATCCGCTATATTCCCTTTGTCGACGCCGACGGCCAGCCGGTCGCCAAGCGCATCACCGGGCGCATGGACCTGATTGTCGAGGACGCCGAAGCGGCAAAGAAGGGCGAAGCAAAATAGGGTGGTGGCTCCGTTTGGATTTGGAAGGCGCCGTTCCCTGCCTCGTCACCCCGGATCAAGTCCGGGGTGACGAAGAAAGAAAAATCGCACGCTTGCCTTCAAACCGAGTCGCCACCCAAAATAGCGGCCTCTAGACGCAATCGCGCTTTCACCCTATGTTCAGCGTCCAGCGTGCACCATGGCGCGCGCTGAACCGAAGAGGGGCCCCGTTTGCGACTGTTACTGACCTTGCTCGCGCTGCTGACCGGCCTTGCCGGCGCGGATCGCGCGCAGGCGGCGCCGGCGATGCCGGCGGCGATGGGGTCGCTCGTCCTGCTCGCCGAAACCGCGGCGCAGTCCGATGCCTCCGACAAGGCGCGCCGGCCGGCCGATCCGGTGCCGTCGCGCCGCTCGTCGTGCAGTTGCCGCAAGCCGATCCGTTCGGCTCCGCCCTATCTGCCGGGCGTCCTCAGCCGCTCCGACCGCGCTCTCGAATAGCGCCGCCGCGCCAGGCCGTCCGCGCCTGACCGACCCATTCGCGGTCGCCCATAGGGGCGGCCGGGCAACGTCTGCGTTGCCGCAACCCGCATAGACCAAGGAAATCAATATGTTCGGCAGCATTGCCAAGAGCCTGTTCGGCTCGTCCAACGACCGCTACGTCGCCTCGATCCGCAAGATCGTCGACAAGATCAACGCTTTCGAGCCGACGCTGGAGGCGTTCGACGACGCGACGCTTCAGGCACAGACGCAGAAGTTCCGCGACCGGCTGGCGGCGGGCGAGACGCTCGACGACATCCTGCCCGAAGCCTTCGCCACGGTGCGCGAGGCGGCCAAGCGCACGCTCGGCATGCGGCATTTCGACGTCCAGATGGTCGGCGGCATCGTCCTCCACCGCGGCGAGATCGCCGAGATGGCGACGGGCGAGGGCAAGACGCTGATGGCGACGCTGCCCTGTTATCTGAACGCGCTCGAAAGCAAGGGCGTCCACGTCGTGACGGTCAACGACTATCTCGCCCGCCGCGACGCCGAATGGATGGGCACCGTCTATGGCTTCCTGGGCCTCACCACCGGGGTCATCGTCCCCAACCTCAACGAAACGCAGCGGCGCGAGGCGTATAACAGCGACATCACCTACGCGACCAACAACGAACTCGGCTTCGATTATCTGCGCGACAATATGAAGTTCGAGCGGTCGCAGATGGTCCACCGCCCCTTCAACTTCGGCATCGTCGACGAGGTCGATTCGATCCTGATCGACGAGGCGCGCACCCCGCTGATCATCTCGGGTCCCACCGACGACAAGTCCGAACTCTACATCCGCGTGAACGAGGTCGTCCACCAGCTCGGCGAGGATGATTATGAAAAGGACGAGAAGACCAAGTCGATCAGCCTGACCGAGGACGGCACCGAGCATGTCGAGCGGCTGCTCGAGGCGGCCGGGCTGCTCCAGGGCAGCAACCTCTACGACATCGAGAACACCCAGATCGTCCATCACGTCAATCAGGCGCTGAAGGCGATCGTGATGTTCAAGCTCGACACCGACTATATCGTCAAGGACGGCAAGGTCGTGATCATCGACGAATTCACCGGCCGCATGATGGACGGGCGCCGCTGGTCCGACGGCCTGCACCAGGCGGTCGAGGCGAAGGAAGGCGTGCAGATCGAGCCCGAGAACCAGACCCTCGCGTCGATCACCTTCCAGAATTATTTCCGCATGTATCCCAAGCTTTCGGGCATGACCGGCACCGCGGCGACCGAGGCGGCCGAATTCTTCGAAATCTACAAGATGAACGTCGTCACCATCCCGACCAACCGCCCGATCGCGCGCATCGACGAGGAGGACGAGTTCTACAAGAATATCACCGACAAGTTCGGCGCGATCGCCAAGACGATCCGCGAAGCGAACGAGCGCGGCCAGCCGGTGCTCGTCGGCACCGTGTCGATCGAGAAGTCGGAACTGCTCTCCTCCTATCTCGAAAAGGAAGGCGTGCCGCACAGCGTCCTCAACGCGCGCTTCCACGAGAGCGAGGCGCATATCGTCGCGCAGGCGGGCCGCACTGGCGCGGTCACCATCGCGACGAACATGGCGGGCCGCGGCACCGACATCAAGCTCGGCGGCAGCGAGGAATTCCGTATCGAGGACGAGCTGAAGGACATGCCCGAGGGGCCCGAACGCGAGGCGGCGATCGCGCGTATCCACGAAGAGGTGGCCGCCGAGCGCGAGGCGGTGAAGGCGGCGGGCGGTCTGTTCGTGCTCGCGACCGAGCGCCACGAAAGCCGCCGCATCGACAACCAGCTGCGCGGCCGTTCGGGGCGTCAGGGCGACCCCGGCCTGTCGAAATTCTACCTCTGCCTCGACGACGACCTGCTCCGCATCTTCGGCCCCGACACCTTGTTCGCCAAGATGATGAACAAGAATCTGGAGGACGGCGAGGCGATCGGATCGAAGTGGCTGTCGAAGGCGATCGAGACCGCGCAGAAGAAGGTCGAGGCGCGCAACTACGACATCCGCAAGCAGGTCGTCGAATATGACAATGTCATGAACGACCAGCGCAAGGTCATCTATGAACAGCGCGGCGAGATCATCGACAGCGAGACCGTCGACGATGCGATGGCCGCGATGCGCGCCGAGACGGTCAATTCGATCGTCGCCGACGCCTGCCCGCCGGGCAGCTATCCCGAACAGTGGGACGTCGAGGGCATGAAGGCGCGCGTCGCCAACGTCCTCGAACTGTCGCCGCCGATCGACGACTGGATGCAGGAGGATGCGGTCGACGCCGAAATCTTCGAGGAACGCATCCAGGAGATGGCAGAGGCCGCGGCCGCCGAGAAGGCGGCGCAGGTCGACCCCGAGACGTGGCGCGGCATCGAGAAGTCGATCCTGCTCCAGACGCTCGACCATCATTGGAAGGAGCATCTTTCGACCCTCGACGCGCTGCGCCAGGTCGTCTTTCTGCGCGCCTATGCGCAGAAGCAGCCGATCAACGAATATAAGGCCGAGGCCTTCGCGCTGTTCGAGCGCATGCTGCAGAACATCCGCGAGGATGTGACGCGAACGGTCGCGCGGATCGACTTCCAGTTCCAGGAACCCGAGCCGATGCCGCTCCCCGATCTGCCCGACTTCCTGACCACCCACATCGACCCGTTCACCGGCGAGGACAACAGCGCCGACCTCGACGGGGGCGAACTTGGGGTGATCGCGAACACGCTACCCCCGATGCAGGCGCCGCGCCCGGACCTGCCGGAGGGCGAGAATCCCTATGCGGCGCTGGACATCAGCCGCAACGCGCCGTGCCCCTGCGGGTCGGGCCGCAAATACAAGCACTGCCACGGGGCCCTGTAATATTGCCCAAGCCCCTCCCCTGACGGGGAGGGGGCATTTCTCCCTCAGCGCCCCTGTACGACCAGCACGCGCACGCGATCCGTGGCCGCCTTCGACAGCGTCACGTCATAGGTTCCCGGCGTCAGGTCGAACCAGACGATCTTGCGGATTCCCGAACAGGCCGGGCCGTGCCCATGCTCGACCGAGGTCAGCGGCTTGCCGTCCGCGACGAGGTCGATCCACACGCGACCGTCGGCGGCGACGCCATAGCGGCCCGCCGCGGCGATGGTCAGCGTCCGCGCCGCCGCGCCATCGGCCATGACCAGCGTGACCGGCCGGCCGGGTACGATCGCGGCGTCGGCGGCGCCGTCGGTCTGGGTCCAGGCCGCGAGCGGGGTCGCGCTCAGGTCCGCTGGTGCGGAGCAGACGGCGGGTTCGGCGGTCGCGGCGAGCAGGCCGGCGAGCAGGATGGCGGATAGGGACATGAGCGAATACTCCCGCGGCGAACGATGTTTTCCCTCTATAGAGCGAAGGCTGGTGGGCAAGGCATTTCGATTTTCGACGGCTTTCAGGCATCTTGCCTTCCCGCGCAGCGGTGCTAGCATCGGTCCCACAAGCCTGACGGCCGTGAAGCCGGCGGGCAGCGCAGCAGCTGGAACAAGTGGGCACCGTCATTGCGGGCGGCGCGGGACAGTGTGCTGCGGAAAGGACCGGCTTCATTCGCTTCTTCGACGAAATGACGAGCCAGGAGGGCGGGGTCCGGCCGCCCTACCGCGCATATCGCGACTGGTTCGACGGCGAGGATGCGACGCGCATCCAGCACAAGACGCAGCAGGCCGAGGCCTTTTTCCGCACCATCGGCATCACCTTCAACGTCTATGGCGCCGACGGCGGCGACGAGCGGCTGATCCCCTTCGACGTCGTGCCGCGGATCATCGCCGCGGGTGAATGGCGGCGGCTGTCGCGCGGCATCGAACAGCGGGTACGGGCGCTCAATGCCTTCCTCCACGACATCTATCACCGGCAGGAAATCCTGCGCGCGGGGCGCGTGCCCATCGAGCTGATCGCGCGCAACGACGCCTTCCTGCCGATGATGATGGGCATGGATCCGCCCGGCGGCGTCTATACGCATATCAGCGGCATCGACATCGTCCGCACCGGCGCCGACGAATTCTACGTGCTCGAGGACAATGCCCGCACCCCGTCGGGCGTCTCCTACATGCTCGAAAATCGCGAGACGATGCTCCAGATGTTCCCCGAGCTGTTCGCGAAGGTCGCGGTGCGCGAGGTCGGCGATTATCCGATCAACCTGCTCAAATCGCTGTCGGCCTGCGCGCCGCCGATGTGCGGGGGCACGCCAACCGTCGCGGTGCTGACGCCGGGCATCCACAACAGCGCCTATTTCGAGCACAGTTTCCTCGCCGACCAGATGGGCGCCGAGCTGGTCGAGGGCCACGACCTGCGCGTCGTCGCGGGGCGCATCGCGATGCGGACGACGCAGGGCTACCGGCCGATCGACGTCCTCTATCGCCGCGTCGACGACGATTATCTCGATCCGCTCAATTTCCGTCCCGACTCGCTGCTCGGGGTGCCGGGCATCTGGGACGTCTATCGCGCCGGCGGCATCACCATCGCCAATGCGCCTGGGACGGGGATCGCCGACGACAAGGCGCTCTACAGCTACATGCCCGACATCATCGAATTCTATACGGGCGAGAAGGCGCTGCTTCCCAATGTGCCGACGTGGCGCTGCAGCGAGCCCGGGCATCTGCGCGAGGTGCTCGACCGATTGCCCGAACTGGTGGTCAAGGAGGTGCACGGGTCGGGCGGCTACGGCATGCTCGTCGGCCCCGCGGCCAGCAAGAAGGAAATCGCCGCCTTTCGCGCCAAGCTGGAGGCCAACCCCGCCAATTATATCGCGCAGCCGACGCTGTCGCTGTCGACCGTGCCGATCTTCACCAAGGCCGGGCTTGCGCCGCGCCACGTCGACCTCCGCCCCTTCGTCCTGATGTCGCCGCAGGGCCTGACCATCACCCCCGGCGGCCTGACCCGCGTCGCGATGACCAAGGGGTCGCTGGTGGTCAATTCGAGCCAGGGCGGCGGGACCAAGGATACCTGGGTGCTGGAGGATTGATGGGGGTGGGTATCACGTTTCTTCGTCATTGCGAGCGCAGCGAAGCAATCCAGAGTAGCGTAAACCGCTCTGGATTGCTTCGCTGCGCTCGCAATGACGAAGGATATTTCGGCGGGCTCCCATGCTAGGAAAAACCGCCGGCTCGCTCTTCTGGATGGCGCGTTATCTCGAGCGCAGCGAGAATACCGCTCGCCTGATCGACGCGGGCTTCCGCATCGCGCTCACCCGCTCGGCGACCGCGCCCGCCGAATGGAAGTCGGTGCTCGAAACCGCCGGGGTGGCGGACGGCTATATGGCCGCGAACGCCGATTTCACCTCGGCGCGCGTCGTCGATTATCTGCTCCGCGATCCCGCCAATCCGTCGAGCATCCTGTCGATCGTCAAGCAGGCGCGCGACAATGCCCGCACCGCGCGCACCGCGCTGACCCGCGAGGTGTGGGAAGCGGTGAACACCGGCTGGATGACGCTGGTCGAGCTGCTGAAGCGGCCGGTGCGAGAGGACGACCTGCCCGACGTGCTGGCGACGATCCGGCGGCAGAACGGGCAGGTACGCGGCGCGCTGACCGGAACGATGCTGCGCAACGACGGCTTTCACTTCGCGCAGCTCGGTACTTTTCTGGAGCGCGCCGACAACACCGCGCGCATCCTCGACGTCAAATATTATCTGCTGCTGCCCTCGGTCGCGCATATCGGATCGTCGATCGACAATGTGCAGTGGGAGACGATCCTGCGCTCGGTGTCCGCGCACCGTGCCTATCGCTGGCTCTATGGCGCGGAGATCAGCGCCCTCAAGATCGCCGAATTCCTGATCCTCTATGCGCAGATGCCGCGCAGCCTGGCGTTCTGCTGCGAGCGGAAGGCAGAGCATCTGGGGCAGATCCAGCGCATCTATGCCGAGGAGACCGAGGCGGGCCGAATGGCGACGGCGCTGTGCCGCGACCGGCTGGCCGGGCCGATCCAGTCGATCTTCGACGGTGGGCTGCACGAATATCTGCGCGGCTTCCTGGCCGCCAACGCGGCGCTCGCGCGGCAGGTCGAGCGCGACTACCGGTTCGTGGAGTGAGACTGTGACCATGCGCCTCTCCGTCGAGCACGTCACCCGCTACCATTATGATGCCCCCGTCGGCTATGCCTTGCAGCAGGTGCGGCTGACCGCCAAGGACCGGCCCGGCCAGCAGCGCGTCGACCATTGGACGGTCGAGGTCGAGGGCGGCGAGACGCAGCTTCATTACACCGATCATCACGGCAATGGCGTCGACCTGATCGCGGTCGACAGCGGCGCCAGCGAGCTGGTGATCCGCTGCCGCGGCGAGGTCGAGCTGCTGACCTTCGACGGGGTGATCGGCGCGCATCGCGGCGCGATGCCGCTCTGGACCTTTCTGCGTCCGACGCCGCTGACGCGCGCGGGGCGGCAGGTGCGGGCGCTGACGGCGGCGCTGGGGCGTGATTTCGGTTCGGAGATCGAGCGCGCGCACGCGCTCTCCACGCTGATCCTCGACCGGCTCCCCTATCGCGTCGGCGTCACCGATGCCGAGACGACCGCCGAACAGGGGCTGGCGGGCGAGGGCGGCGTCTGTCAGGACCATGCCCATATCTTCATCGCCGCGATGCGCCACCTTGGCCATCCGGCGCGCTATGTCTCGGGCTATCTGATGATGAACGACCGGACGCAGCAGGATGCGACCCACGCTTGGGCGGAGGCGCATTTCGACCATATCGGGTGGATCGGCTTCGACGTCAGCAACGGCCATTCGCCCGACCAGCGCTATATCCGCGTCGCGACCGGGCTCGACTATCGGGACGCCGCCCCGGTTCGCGGCATGCGCTATGGTGCGGCGCAGGAAAATCTGGTTGTTCAATTGCAGGTCCAGCAATAAGCGGGGACCGGGCCGGGGTTGGACTGGGGCCGGGGAAGAAGGAATTCAATGACCTATTGCGTCGGGATGCGCCTGAACAAGGGGCTGGTGTTCATGTCGGACACCCGCACCAACGCGGGCGTCGACGATATCTCGCAGGTTCGCAAGATGCGGAGCTGGCACGTGCCGGGCGAGCGCGTCATCACGCTGATGTCGGCGGGCAATCTCGCGACGACGCAGGCGGTGGTCAGCCTGCTCGACGAGCGCACCAAGGCACCCGAGGACCGGCACCCATCGATCCTCGCCGCGCCCTCGATGTTCCAGGTCGCGATGACGATCGGCGAAACGCTGCGCGGCATCGTCACGCGCTACGGGGTCGAAGGGCCGATGGCCGAATCGATCTTCCGTGCCTCGCTGATCGTCGGCGGCCAGATCAAGGGCTCCGAGCCGCGCCTGTTCATGATCTATCCCGAAGGAAATTTCATCGAAGCGGGCGAGGACAATCCCTTCTTCCAGATCGGCGAGACCAAATATGGCCGCCCGATGATCGTCCGTTCCTACGACCCCGCCATGTCGTTCGAGGATGCGGTGAAGCTGCTCTGCGTCTCGTTCGATTCGACGATCCAGGCCAACGCCGGGGTTGACCTGCCGATCGACCTCAAGGTCCATGCCCGCGACGATTTCACCGTCGTGCGCGAACGGCGCTTCGAACGCGACGACCCCTATTATCAGAGCGTTTCCGACGGCTGGGCCGAAGCGCTGGGGATCGCGCTGGCGGAGTTGCCGGATTTTCATTTCTGACAACCATTCCTCCCCCTTGATGGGGGAGGCGGCGAGACTTGCCAGCTTGCTGGCTAGTCGCAGCGGAGGGGGGGCGGTCTCGGCCTGAGACGGCGGTCGAAGGACGCACCATCACCCCCATCCAACTGCGCCTAATCGCTTCGCGACAGGGCTTCGTATCCTTCCCCCATCAAGGGGGGAAGGTTTCTTCTTCACCGGTTCTTCCGCCCCTCGATTAATCCGTCGACCAGGCTCGGGTCGGCGAGCGTCGAAGTGTCGCCCAGCGACCCGAAGTCATTCTCCGCGATCTTGCGCAAGATTCGCCGCATGATCTTGCCCGAGCGCGTCTTGGGCAGCGCGGGGGTCAGGTGGATATGGTCGGGAGTTGCGATCGGGCCGATCTCGGTGCGGACCTGCTGCTTGAGCGCCGCGGCGACCTCGTCGGTCGGCTCGACCCCGGCGTTCAGCGTCACATAGGCGTAGATGCCCTGGCCCTTGATGTCGTGGGGAAAGCCGACGACCGCGGCCTCGGCCACCAGATCGTGCAGCACCAGCGCGCTTTCGACCTCGGCGGTACCCATGCGGTGCCCCGAGACGTTGATGACGTCGTCGACACGGCCGGTGATCCGCCAGTATCCGTCGGCATCGCGGCGGCAGCCGTCGCCGGTGAAATATTTGCCCTTGTAGGTCGAGAAATAGGTCGACACGAAACGGTCGTGGTCGCCGTAGAGCGTGCGCGCCTGTCCCGGCCAGCTGTGCGTCATGCAGAGGTTGCCCTCGGCCGCGCCGCCGCTCTGTTCGTCGACCAGCACCCCGCCCTCGGCATCGACGAGTTGCGGTCGGATGCCGAAGAAGGGGCGCCCCGCGCTTCCCGGCTGCATCGGATGCGCGCCGGGAAGGGTGGTGATCATGATCCCGCCGGTCTCGGTCTGCCACCAGGTGTCGACCACGGGAACGCGGCCCTTGCCGACGATGTCGTGATACCAGCGCCACGCCTCGGGGTTGATCGGTTCGCCGACGCTGCCGAGCAGGCGGATCGAGCCGAGGTCGTGACGCGTCACATAATGGTCGCCCTCGCGCATCAGCGCGCGGATCGCGGTCGGCGCGGTGTAGAGGATGTTCACCCGATGCTTGTCGACGACGCGCCAGAAACGGTCGTGGTCGGGGTAGTTGGGAATGCCCTCGAACATCAGTGTCGTCGCGCCATTCTGCAAGGGGCCATAGACGACATAGCTGTGCCCGGTGACCCAGCCGATATCGGCGGTGCACCAGAATATCTCGCCCGGCCGATAGTCGAACCCGTAGTGAAAGGTCGACGCGATCCACACCGAATAGCCGCCGACGGTGTGGAGCACCCCCTTGGGCTTGCCCGTAGAACCCGAGGTGTAGAGGATGAACAGCGGGTCCTCGGCGCCCATCGGCTCGCACGGGCAGGTGTCGCCGACGTCGGCCGACAGCGCGTCGTACCAATGGTCGCGGCCTTCGGTCATCGCGATATCGCCGCCGGTGTGGGCGATGACGAGCACTGCCTTGACGTCCACCTTCTCCAGCGCCTTGTCGACATTGGCCTTCAGCGGGATGGTGCGCCCGCCGCGCAGCCCCTCGTCGGCGCAGATGACCCAGTCGCTCGCGCAATCTTCGATCCGCCCCGCGATCGCGTCGGGCGAGAAGCCGCCGAAGATGACGCTGTGCACCGCGCCGATGCGCGCGCAGGCCAGCATCGCGACCGCACCCTCTGGGATCATCGGCATGTATATGGTGACGCGGTCGCCCCTTTGGACGCCCATTTTCTTCAGCGTGTTCGCCATGCGGATGACATCGGCGAGCAGTGCGGCATAGCTGATGTGGCGCGTCTCGCCGTCGGGCGCGTCGGGCTCGAAGATGATCGCGGTGCGCTCCCCGTGCCCCGCGGCGACATGACGGTCGAGTGCGTTGTGGCAGAGGTTGAGGACGCCGTCCTCATACCATTTGATGTCGACCGGATCGAACGACCAGTTGGCGATTTTCGTCGGCGGCGTCACCCAGTCGACGCGCTGCGCCTCGGCCGCCCAGAAGGCGTCGGGGTCGGCGATGCTCGCGGCATAGAGCCGGTCGTAGTCGTCGGCGGTGCAGTGGGTGTTCACGGCGGCGGCGGCGGGAACCGGGACGAAGGGTTCGGAGGGGGGCAGGTCGGACATGGGGATTCTCCCGCTTTCGGTTTGCTTTGTTCGTCCGAAGCGATAACCCCCGGGGCCGCAAGTTGCAAAGGCGCGAAAGGGTAATTTCCTTCGTCATGCCGGACTTGATCCGGCATCCGCCTTTGCCTTCAGGAAGGCCGACCCCGGATCAGGGTCCGGGGTGACGGGGAAGGATCATCATGATGACGGCCATCGGTGAGGAAGTCGGGCGTCTGTTGGATGGCTTGGGTGTCGATCGCGCCGCATGGAGCGAGGGATCGATGCCCTCGATCACTCCGCTGACCGGCGAGCAGGTCGCGATGCTGCGCGTCGCCGACGCGGCGGCGATCAACGAGACGCTGAACGCGGCGACCGCGGCCTTCCGCGCGTGGCGGCTGGTGCCGGCGCCGCGCCGCGGCGAGCTGGTGCGCCTGTTCGGCGAGGAACTGCGCGCCACGAAAGACGATCTGGCGCGACTGGTGACGATCGAGGCGGGGAAGATCCCGTCGGAGGGCGCGGGCGAGGTGCAGGAGATGATCGATATCTGCGACTTCGCGGTCGGCCTGTCGCGCCAGCTTTATGGGCTGACCATCGCGACCGAGCGGCCGGGGCACCGGATGATGGAGGTCTGGCATCCGCTCGGCGTTGTCGGGGTGATTTCGGCGTTCAACTTCCCCGTCGCGGTATGGGCCTGGAACGCGGCACTCGCGCTCGTCTGCGGCAACAGCGTCGTGTGGAAGCCGTCGGAAAAGACGCCGCTGACCGCGCTGGCGACGCAGGCGATCTTCGCGCGCGCGGCGGCGCGTTTCGGCGATGCGCCCGAGGGTCTCTCGGGATTGCTGATCGGCGGGCGCGAGGCGGGCGAGGCGCTCGTCGACGACGCGCGCGTCGCGCTCGTTTCGGCGACCGGATCGACGCGCATGGGCCGTGCGGTCGCGCCCCGGCTCGCCCAGCGGTTCGCGCGCGCGATCCTAGAGCTCGGCGGCAACAACGGCGTGATCGTCGCGCCTTCGGCCGACCTCGACCTCGCGCTGCGCGGGGTCGCGTTCGGCGCGATGGGGACGGCGGGGCAGCGCTGCACGACGACGCGGCGCCTGTTCGTCCACGACAGCATCTACGACGGCTTCGTCGCGCGGCTGAAGGCCGCCTATGCGAGCGTCGCGGTCGGCAATCCGCTGGAGGGAGAAGTGCTCGTCGGGCCGCTGATCGACCGCGCCGCGCATGAGGCGATGGAAGGGGCGCTGGCCGCCGCGCGCGCCGCGGGCGGGATCGTTCATGGCGGCGAGCGGGTCGGCGAGGGTGCGGGCTATTATGCGCGCCCCGCGCTCGTCGAGATGCCGGGGCAGGTCGGGCCGGTGCTGGAGGAGACCTTCGCACCGATCCTCTACGTGATGCGCTATGACGATCTCGACGCCGCGATCCGGCTGCACAATGCGGTCGCGGCGGGATTGTCGTCGGCGATCTTCACCACCGACATGCGCGAGGCCGAGCGCTTTCTGGCGGCGAGCGACTGCGGCATCGCCAACGTCAATCTGGGCACCTCAGGCGCCGAGATCGGCGGGGCGTTCGGCGGCGAGAAGGAGACGGGGGGCGGGCGCGAGTCAGGGTCGGATAGCTGGAAGGCCTATATGCGGCGCGCGACCAATACGGTGAATTATTCGGACGCGCTGCCGCTGGCGCAGGGGGTGTCGTTCGATATCTAATTGGCGCGGGGCCGCGGTCAGTAGCAATCCCACTGATAGAAGACCTTGCTGAAGTCGCGCTTCAGCAGGTCCGCGCGCCGGATCATGAACTGGCCTTGTCCCATATCGCCCCACATGATGTGATCGTCGCTCCAGAGATTGATCAATACGCGATCGACGTCCTGATAGGCGGGCGCGGCGCGCCAGTCGGATTGCGTGAAGCCCGGATGGCCGCCGACATGGTGGCGTAGCGGGACCCGTTCATATTGCTTGTCCGCAAAGGCATAGATGCGGCCGTCCTTGTCGCTTTCGAGCAGCTTCCCGATATCCCTTTCGGCCAGCCAGGATTCGGTCGATGGAAATTGCTCGACGCGTTTGGGCTTCAGCGCAATTCCCTGTTCGACCGCGCCCTCATAGAGCGGCGAATAATCGTCGATCCCGTGGTCGCCGAACGGTTTGCCCATGTGCAATTTGCCGGGTCCCTCGATCTTCTCGCGCCAGATGACGCGGAATTTTCCGGCTTCGGGCTTTTCGAAATTCGCTCCGTACAGGTCATCGCGCGCGATGAAGAACTGCAGGATCCCGCTCTCCGGATAGTCCGGCAAGGGTGGCAGTGCCGAAAAATCGACCTGCGCGAGAAAGGACATCGGCCGCCCCTCGGCATCGGTCGGCCAGGCTTCACCCGCGGCCAGCCAGACCGGGCCGCCGATGCGGGTGCCGCCCGGCGTGGCGGGCGCGGGTCCCGACGGTTCGAGTTCTATGGCCGGGAGGCCATGGTCCTTCTGCCAGGCGACGAACTTGGTCACCGCCGGATCGCGCAGAAGCTCCTGCATCGTCGGTTCGGCAGGCGTAGCCGCCGTGCATCCGGACGCAATTGCTGCCGCCAACATGACCGGAACAAAGAGCTTTTTCATATGCCGGGCCATATCTGCTCTTCCTATCGGGAGCGAGCGAATTTGAAACCTTGACCGGCCGTCTGCGACCGGGCCCCAGCGAAGGGTTCAGCCTGTCCGCCAGCCGAAACGGTCTTCACCCAGCGCCACGACGTTGCCGGTGCTCCCAACCGGTTCTTCCTTCCCGTCGGTCAGGAACGCCAGCATCTCGGCGTCGCTCACATCGACATGCGCGAGCGTCCGCGCGCCATCGGGCGTTCGCGCCACCACCACGCCGGCCTTCGGCGCGCCGTCGCGGGAGTAGAAGACCGTATAGCTTTCGATCGTCGCAGGCCCCGCATAATCCTCGACCAGTTCGGGCACCGGTCCGCGCTTCGCTTCGGCTTCGGCCTGATAGTCGAAATCCTGCGGGAAGCTCGCCGCCGCGATCGGCTCGCTGCCCAGCACGATGCAATGATTGTCGGTCGCGAAGCCGCCGTTGGCGAAGAGGAAGCCATAGCGGCCTTCGCGGCGCAGCTTCTCCACCATCGAGACGATCGCGTGGCTCATATAGTTGGCGATCGGGCCGCCGCCGAAGGTCAGGCCGCCGAAAACGCTTGCGGGGCGGTCCCACGGCCAGCCGAGGATGCGCCGTGCCATCTTCGGCACGCAGGGAAAGCAGCTGTAGAGTTCGACGCAGTCGAAATCCTCGACCGTCATGCCGTTCAGCGCGAGCGTACGGGTGATCGACGTTTCCATGCTGACGCTATGGTCGTAGCGATCGCGCGCGATGATGCTCGCGGGCTCCTTCGCCGCGGCGCCCATGCCGACATGGATCAGGCGATCCTCGGCGATGCCGCGGCGGCGCGCTTCGGCGAGGCTCGCGACGAGGAAGCCCGCACCCTGGTTCACCGAGCTGTTGGCGACCATCAGCTTCGAATAGGGGAAGGCGATCGGGCGGTTGCGCTCGTTCACCGCCAGAATATCGGCGGGGCTGGCGGGTTTGCGGATCCACGCGCCGTCGTTCGCGGCCGCGACCTCCGAAAAGCGCGACCAGATTTCGGCGCTTTCGGCCTGCGCCTTGGCGAGGCTTTCGCCCCATGCCGCGCGGGTCGCATTTTCATAGAGCGGATAGACGTCGACCGGCGCCGACAGGCCGTGGCGCTGGGCATAGCCGGGCTCGCGGCGGGTCGCGACCTTGCGCACCGCATTGTAGCTCTTGTCCTCGCCGCTCGCCGCCTTGGCAGCGCGGCCCACGGCGGTGCGCAGCGCTTCGCCGCCGACGATGGCCGCTAATTTGACCTCGCCCGCCCCGATGCGGTTCGCGGCCTCGTTGAGCAGGCGGACCGGCGTGTCGCCGTGCGGCGCGGCGGACTGATAGTTGATCGCCGGATTCGCCCCGATGGCGGCGGCAAGCGGTTCGCACAGCTTGCCGAGATGGTGGAAGCTGATCTGGTCGACGATCGCGAGGCTGTCGATATCGGCGAGCGGCACGCCGGCGTCCTGCGCCGCGGCCTTCAGCGCCGCGACCATCAGGCCAAGCGAGTCGAGCCCCTGATCGGGATCGTCGGGCCGGTCGTTGACCTGCCCGACGCCGATGATGACGGGAATGCGCTCGGGGTCGGTCATGTTCATCTCAGCGCGCTTTCCACACCGGCTTGCGCTTCTCGGCGAAGGCGCGCGGCCCTTCGCGCGCGTCCTCGCTGCGCATGAGCACAGCACGCTCGCGGGTGTTATGCTCCCAATAGGGGGCGTCGGCGGCGATGCGGCCCTCGTCGATGCCGAGCGCGACGCGCTTCGACGCCTGCACCGACAGCGGGGCGTTGGCCGCGATCTTTTCGGCGAGCGCGATCGCGGCCGGCATCAGATCGGCGAGCGGGACGACATGGTTGACCAGGCCGAACTGCGCGGCGCGCGCGGCGGGGATCGGATCGCCGGTCAGCATATATTCCATCGCGAGCTTGCGCGGCAGTTGCTGCGCGAGGCGGAAGGCGCCGCCCGCCGCGGCGAACAGCCCGACCTTGACCTCGGGCAGCGCGAATTGCGCATGGTCGGCGGCAACGACCAGATCGCACATCAGCGCGAGTTCGCAGCCGCCGCCGAAGGCGAAGCCGCCCACCGCGCCGATGACCGGCTTCGAGATCGGATGCGCGGCAAAACCGCCAAAGCCCCACGCCTGCTGCGCCGGATCGTCGGGGGCGAGGCTTTCGCCGCGCGACAGCGCGACGAGGTCGGCGCCGGCGCAGAAGCTCTTGTCGCCCGCTCCGGTCACGATGACCACGCGGATTTCGGGATCGTGCTCCGCCTGCTCCAGCGCGGTGCCGATGCCAGCATGGACCGCGGCGTTGACCGCGTTGCGCGCCTCGGGCCGGTTGATCGTGACGATCAGGATATGGCCTTGGCGCTCGGTGAGGACGGCGGTGTCGGTCATGCGAATCTCTCCCTTTCGGGCGAGTATCGCGGTGAGTTGACGTTTACGTCAACTGCTAACCGTTCGTTTCCTAACCGCTGTCATTCCGGCGAAGGCCGGAATCTCGCCGTTGCTATTGGACGCTCCGGCGAGACCCCGGCCTTCGCCGGGGTGACGGAATGATTGAGGCGAGACGACTAAATCGACTGCCCGGTCTTCGCCCAGTCGGCGAGGAAGCCTTCGATGCCCTTTTCGGTCAGGACATGCTTGAACAGCCCCTTGATGACCGATGGCGGCGCGGTCATCACGTCGGCGCCGATCTTCGCGGCTTCGAGGACATGGATGCCGTGGCGCACGCTTGCGACGAGGATTTCGGTGTCGTAGGCATAATTGTCGTAGATCAGCCGGATGTCGGCGATCAGCTGCATGCCGTCGAAGCCATTGTCGTCGTGGCGGCCGACGAAGGGCGACACGAACGTCGCACCCGCCTTCGCCGCGAGCAGGGCCTGCGTCGCCGAGAAGCAGAGGGTGACATTGACCATCGTGCCGTCGCCGGTCAGCGCCTTGCAGGTCTTGAGCCCGTCGATCGTCAGCGGCACCTTGATGCAGACATTGTCGGCGATCTTGCGGAGGATCTCGGCCTCCTTCATCATCGTCGCATGGTCGAGCGCGACGACCTCGGCCGAGACGGGGCCGTCGACGATGGCGCAGATTTCCTTCGTCACTTCCTTGAAGTCGCGGCCCGACTTGGCGATCAGCGACGGGTTGGTTGTGACGCCGTCGAGCAGGCCCGTCGCGGCGAGTTCCTGGATGTCGGCGATTTCGGCGGTGTCGGCGAAGAATTTCATGGCGCGGGGGTTCCTGCTGGATGGGTGATTCGGGATTGCGACCGCCCTAGAGCAAGACGTGCGTAAATTGAACCATCGCTACCCTTCCTAGTCACCCCGGACTTGGTTCCGGGGTCCCGCTTTTCGCCGTCGCTGAGCGGGACCCCGGATCAAGCCGGGGGTGACGGGAGTGGGAAAGGGGTGGCGTTCGTTTTTTGTTCCGGTTAAGCGGCGAACATGGCCAAAGCGAAACGCCAATATGTCTGCCAGAATTGCGGCGCGGTTTCGTACCGCTGGCAGGGGCAATGCGCCGATTGCGGCGAGTGGAACACGCTGGTCGAGGAGGCGGCCGAGACCGTCTTTTCGGCGAAGCACGACCTGACGAAGGGCGGCCGCGCGCTCGCGCTCGAAACATTGGACGCGCATAGCGCCATGCCCGAGCGGATGTTCTGCGGGATCGCCGAGTTCGATCGCGCGCTCGGCGGCGGTTTCGTCGCGGGGTCGGCGACGCTGATCGGCGGCGATCCGGGGATCGGCAAGTCGACGCTGTTGTTGCAGGCGGCAGGGCGGCTCGCCAAGGCGGGCAAGTCGGTCGTCTATATCAGCGGCGAGGAAGCGGCCGCGCAGGTGCGGCTGCGCGCGCAGCGGCTGGGGCTCGGCGACGCGCCCGTGGCGCTCGCGAGCGCGACCTCGGTGCGCGATATCCTCGCGACGCTCGACGGCCGTAGCGCCGATTTCGTCGTCATCGATTCGATCCAGACGATGCACAGCGACCTGATCGACAGCGCGCCGGGCACCGTCAGTCAGGTCCGCGCGAGCGCGCAGGAGCTGATCCGCTACGCCAAGGACAGCGGCGCGGCGATCGTGCTCGTCGGCCATGTGACGAAGGACGGGACGATCGCGGGACCGCGCGTGCTCGAACATATGGTCGACACGGTGCTGGCGTTCGAGGGCGAGCGCAGCCATCTTTATCGCATCCTGCGCGCGGTCAAGAACCGCTTCGGCGGCACCGACGAGATCGGGGTGTTCGCGATGGGCGAGGAGGGGCTGGGCGAAGTCGCCAACCCGTCGAGCCTGTTCCTGACCGATCGCAGCCGCGACGTGCCGGGATCGGTGGTCTTCCCCGCATTGGAAGGCACGCGCCCGGTGCTCGTCGAGGTGCAGGCGCTCACCGTGCGGCTGGCGAGCGGCGCAACGCCGCGCCGCGCCGTGGTCGGCTGGGACAGCGGGCGGCTCGCGATGGTGCTCGCGGTACTGGAAGCGCGCTGCGGGCTGCAGATGGGGGCTGCGGAGGTCTATCTCAACATCGCGGGCGGCTATCGCCTCACCGACCCCGCGGCCGACCTCGCGGTCGCGGCGGCGCTGATCTCGGCGTTCAGCGAGCGGCCGGTGCCCGCCGATGCGATCGTCTTCGGCGAGCTTTCGCTGTCGGGCGAGGTGCGCCCCGTCGCGCACGACGCGCTGCGGCTGCGCGAAGCGGCGAAGCTCGGTTTTTCGCGCGGCTGGGGACCCAAGGGCCTGAAGGGCATCGGCGGCATTTCGGTGACCGGCTTCACGCGCCTCGGCGAACTCGTTGACCTGATGCTCGGGCGCGACTAGCCACCGGCGCATGGGAAGTCTGACCGCTCTCGATATCGTCGTGCTCGTCCTCGTTCTCGGCGGCGCCGTTCTCGGCTTCGTGCGTGGGCTGGTGCAGGAAGTGACCTCGCTGCTCGCCTGGATCCTCGCGATCCTCGCGGTGCGCTTCTTTCATGCGACGCTGACCGGGCTGCTCGCCGATTATGTCGGCACGCCGGGCGGGGCGGCGATGCTGGCGTTCGTGCTGCTGTTCGGGGGCGTGTTCGCGATCGCCAAATGGGGTTCGCGCGCGATGGGACAGCGCAGCCGCGCGTCGCTCGTCGGCGGCTTCGACCGCGGGCTCGGCGCGGGCTTCGGGGCGGTCAAGGGGCTGGCGCTCGCGACCGTGCTGTTCATGGGCGTGACGCTGCTCTACGATATCGGCTATGGCAATGCGCAGCGCCCGGCCTGGATGAGCGACAGCCGCACCTATCCCGCGCTGAGCGCGACCAGCGCGGCGCTGAGCAAGGTCATCGCCGATCGCCGCGCCGAGGCGCGCGAGGCGCAGACGGCCGCCGCGAAACAGGATGCGGCGGACGGCGCACGATGAGCGCCCCGCTCTATAATCGCGACATTTTGGCGCTCGCGGTGGCGACGGCGGACTATCCGCTGCCCGCCGAGGCGCGCCGCCGCGCGTCGCTGCGCGCGCCATTGTGCGGCAGCCGGATCATCGTCGACGTCGATGCCGATGCGGCAGGGCTGGTGACCGCGGTCGGCCTGCACGTCGAGGCGTGCGCGCTTGGGCAGGCCTCGGCCGCGCTGCTCGCGCGCCATGCACCGGGACGCAGCGTCGCCGAGATCCGCGCCGCGCGCGACGCGATCGCCTGGTGGTTCGGGGGCGAGGGCGAGGCGCCCGACTGGCCCGGCTTCGATCTGCTCGCGCCGGCGCGCGACTATCCGGCGCGGCACGGCGCCATCCTGCTGCCCTTCGACGCCGCGGTCGCGGCGTTCGAGGGCGCGGACGTCGGAGCATGATGCTGACGATTCTCGCGGCGGGGCCAGCGGTGACCGAGAAGGTCGCCGAAACGCCGACCGACACCTTGCTCTTCGAAGGCGCGATCCTGCTCGGGGTCGCGACCCTGTTCGTGATGATCTTCCGCCGCCTCGGCCTCGGCGCGGTGCTCGGCTATCTGATCGCGGGGGCGCTCGTCGGGCCGCACGGGCTGGGGTTGGTCGGCGGCGGCGAATCGAAGCTCGCGATCGCCGAGCTCGGCATCGCCTTCCTGCTTTTCCTCGTCGGGCTCGAACTGCATCCGCGGCGGCTGTGGCAGCTCCGCAAGGCGATCTTCGGGCTCGGGCTCGCGCAGGTCGTGGTGACCGGTCTCGTGCTGACCGGACTCATCCTCGTGACGCAGGGATTCAGCTGGCAGGCGGCGCTCGTCCTCGGTCTGCCGCTCGCGCTCTCGTCGACCGCGCAGGTGCTGCCCAGCCTCAAAAGTTCGGGCCGCATCAACTCGCCCTTCGGCGAAAAGGCCTTTTCGATTCTGCTGTTCCAGGACCTCGCCATCGTCCCGATGATCACGATCGTCGCCGCGCTGTCGCGCGCGCCCGCCGATCCGTCGGCGCCGCCGGGCGGGGTGCTCGCGCTCTATACCGTCGCGGCGATCGTCGGGCTGGTGCTTGCCGGGCGCTTTGTCGTGAACCCGTTCCTGAAGCTCGTCGGCCGTTATGGCGAGCGCGAGCTGTTCGTCGTCGTCGGGCTGCTCGTCGTGCTCGCGAGCGCGGCGCTGATGCACAGCCTGCACCTGTCGACCGCGCTCGGCGCCTTCATCGCGGGCGTGATGCTCGCCGATTCGCCCTACCGGCACGAGATCGAGGCCGATGTCGAGCCTTTCCGCCTCATCCTGCTCGGCCTCTTCTTCCTCGCTGTCGGGATGGTGCTCGACGTGGGCGTCGTGCTCGCCGATCCGCTGCGCGTCGTCGCGCTCGCGGCGGGGCTGGTCGCGGTCAAGATCGTGGTGCTGACCGTCATCGTCCGCCTGTTCGGCAAGTCGTGGAAGACCGCGCTCGGCCTTGCGCTGCTGCTCAGCCAGGGTGGCGAATTCGGCTTCCTACTCTTCACCCAGGCGGCCGACGCGCTGCTGATCGCGCCCGAGGCGGCGAGCCTGTTCAGCGCCGTGGTCACGCTGTCGATGATGTCGACGCCCTTCCTGATGCTGTTCGCGCGCAACCTCGAATTCGCGCCCGACCGCGACGGGGCGGACCTCGACGGGCCCGAGGACGCGCCGCGCGGGTCGGCGCTGGTGATCGGCTATGGCCGCTTCGGGCAGATTGTGGCGCAGATGCTGAACGCGGTCGACTGTTCGGTGACGCTGATCGACAAGAAGCCCAGCCAGATCGAGCTGTCGGGACAATATGACACCAAGGTCTATTTCGGCGACGGGCTGCGGCTCGATCTGCTGCGCCGTTCGGGTGCCGACGAGGCGCGGCTGATCATCTATTGCATCGATGACCCGTCGGTCGATGCGGAGACGCTGCGGCCGGTGATCGAGGCGTTCCCGCAGGCGAAGGTGCTGATGCGCGTGTTCGATCGGCGCCAGTTGATGGCGATCGACGGTGCGGGGACGAGCGGCGCGGTACGCGAGGTGTTCGAAAGCTCGATCGCGCTCGGGCTGATGGCGCTCGAACAGCTCGATATCGACCCGCGCCAGATGGAGGATGTCGAGGCCGCGCTCCGCCAGCTCGACGCGACGCGGCTCGCGGCGCAGATGGACGAGGGCGATCTGTCGGCGGGCAAGGAGCATCGCTTCACACCCGGCGGTGGGCGCGAGGCGGCGAGCGTGCTCGAAACGCTGCGCCAGCGGCGGCAGGCGGCGAAAGCGGCGCGCGACGAGGAAGCCGAGCAGGCGGCCGACCCCGAAGCGGCGTAGGCCCGGACTTAGACCTGACCGTCCAGAAACTCGGCCACCGTATCTAGGCCGAACTCGTCGGTGACGAAGCTCTGCCCGATGCCGCGGGTCAGGATCAGCGGCAGCTTGCCGCCGCGCACCTTCTTGTCGTGCGCCATATGCGCGGCGAGCGCGGCGCCGCCGCTGTTGATCCCCGCGCTCGCGAGGCTGTGCGGCAGGCCCAGGCTCGCGAGATGATCGCGCACCCGCGCCGCATCCTCCGCCGGGCACAGGCCCTTCGCGGCCGAGAATTGATGCGCGAGCACCATGCCCGCGGCGACCGCCTCGCCGTGGAGCAGGCGATCCGAATAGCCGGTTTCGGCTTCGAGCGCGTGCCCGAAGCTGTGGCCGAGGTTGAGCAGCGCGCGTACGTCCTGCGTCTCGCGCTCGTCGGCGGCGACGATGCGCGCCTTCGCCGCGACGCTGTGGGCGATCGCCTTGTGCTGCGCCGCGCCGTCGCCCGCGAGCAGCGCGGCGCCATGCGCCTCGCACCAGGCGAAGAAACCCGCGTCGTCGATCAGCCCATATTTGACCACCTCGGCATAGCCGGCGCCGAGTTCGCGCGCCGGCAGGGTGGCGAGGGTCGTCGGGTCGATGACGACCAGCGCGGGCTGGTGGAAGGCGCCGATCAGATTCTTGCCCGCCGCGACATTGATCGCGGTCTTGCCGCCGACGCTGCTGTCGACCTGCGCGAGCAGGGTGGTGGGGACCTGGATGAAGGAACAACCGCGCTTGACGACGCTGCAAGCAAAACCGACCAGATCGCCGATCACTCCGCCGCCCAGCGCGATGACATGATCGCTGCGCTCGACGCCTTCGCCGATCAGCCATTCGGTGAGGCGCGCGAGGCCCTCCCAGCTCTTGGTGGCTTCGCCTGCGGGGAGCACGAAGGAGGAAAAGGAAATGCCCTCGGCGCCGAGCGCCTTGCCGACGCGCGCGAGATAGGGGTCCGCGACATGCGCATCGGTGACGATCATCGTGCGCGGGCGCCCCAGGAGCGGTGCGACGTGGCGGCCGATGTCGTCCAGCAGTCCGTCGCCGATCAGGATCGGGTAGCTGCGCTTGCCGAGGTCGACGGTCAGTTGCTGCATGTGGCGAGTGCCTCCAATATCGCGCGCACCGTCTGTTCGTGCGGGTTGCTCGCCGAGCTGACGCGCAGATGCGCCTCGGCATAGATCGGATTGCGCACCGCGGCGAGTTCGCGCAGCACCTCGCCGGGGTCGCGATCCTTGAGCAGCGGGCGGTGGCTGCGGCGCCCGACGCGCTCGACGAGGGTCGGGATGTCGGCGTCGAGCCACACGCAGAGGCTGTCCTTCAGGATCAGCGCGCGCGTCTCGTCATTGATGAAGGCGCCGCCGCCGGTCGCGAGGACATGCGGACGCCCTGTGAGCAGCCGCGCGATCACGCGCCGTTCGCCGTCGCGGAAATGCGCCTCGCCGAAGCGCGCGAAAATGTCGGAGATCGTCATGCCCGCGGCGCGCTCGATCTCGTCGTCGGCGTCGGCGAACGGCATGCCCAGCCGCTGCGCGAGACGCCGGCCGACCGTCGACTTGCCCGATCCCATCAGCCCGACGAGCACGATCGACCGTTCGCGGATCGACGGCGCGATGGCGGGGCCGGGGCTTTTCGGGTTTCGCGTCATGGTGCGCGCGGCTATACCGAAGGACCTGCGCGGAACAATGGTTTTCGGCGCGATTGAATAACCGAGGGTCGTAGGGATATTGCGCTCAAAGGACAGATCGGGGAAAGGCCGGTGGATCGGGCGACTGATCGTGCTGGCCTTGCTGCTCGTCGCCTTCTGGCTATTGCTGCTGTTCCTGGGCCGGCCGATCGAGCCGAAGATGATTGAGGTGGATGTGACCGACACGATTGCCGCGGCAGCGCCGACCGAAAGCATGACCCGATGAGGAACAGGCTGTTCGCGCTGACGCTCGGCCTGTCGGGGAGCGCTCTCGCCGCGGCGCTGGTCCTTCCGGTCGTCGCGCAGGAGTCGCTGCTGCCCGAGGGTTTCGGCACGCCCGCGCCGTCGCCCGCCCCGGCGCCGACTCCCACCCCTTCGCCGACTCCGGCGCCGAAGGCCGGCACCCCCGCGGCACCGAAAGGCGCGTCGCCGATCGCGCCGCCCGTCGCCGCGACGCTGCCGGGCACCGATGTCGCCGACGCCGATTCCGAAGAGGGCGAAACGGAAGAGGGCGCCTCGGGCCAGCTCAAATACGACCTGCCGCCCGGAGCGCGGCGCCTGCTGACGCGCATCGGTCCGCTGACGCCCGAAACCGGCGGCCTCGCGCCTGACGCCTTCGGGGCGCGCGGCCAATATGCCGCCGCGATCATGCGCAACACGAGCGGTCGGCTTGCCTCGCGCTGGGGGCAGATATTGCTGCGCCGCGCGCTGGTGTCGGCGATCGACACGCCGGCGACGATCAACGGCGCCGATCTCGCCGCCGACCGCGCGGCGCTCCTCCTGCGCATGGGCGAATCGATCGCGGCGCGCCGGATCGTCCAGTCGGTCGACTATGATCGCGCGAGCCAGCGCCTCGTCGCGGTCGCGCAGCAGGCCTATCTCGCCACCGCCGATCCGGCAGGCCTGTGCCCCTATGTCCCCGCGGGGCTGGCGCATGGCGACGAACAGACGTGGCGGCTGTCAGCGGCGATCTGCGCCGGCCTGTCGGGTGAGGCCGGTCCCGCGGGCTGGGCGATCGGCCGCGTGCGGTCGAGCGGAAAGATCGCCAATTTCGACATATTGCTTGCCGAGCGCGTGCTCGGCGCGACCGGCGCCGGCCGCCGTTCGACGACGATCGAATGGGACAATATCGACCGGCTGACGAACTGGCGCTTCGGCATGGCGACCGCGACGGCGATTCCGGTTCCTGCCGAGCTTCGCGCGTCCGAGCCCGCCTATATGCGCGGCTGGACGGTGCTCGCGCCGATGACCGACATGGCCGATCGCGTCGCGGCGGCACCCGAGGCTGCGGCGCGCGGCGTGCTGTCGGGCGATGCCTATGTATCGCTGCTCAGCGCCGCTGCGAGCGAGGCCGAGCCGCCCGCTGCGCTCGCAGCGCAGACCGAGGCGTTGCGCAGCGCCTTTCGGGCGGCGAATGCCGTCGATCGCTACACGGCGATGGGGAGTTTGTGGAACGGGGCGGGAAGCGCCGCGCAGCGCTATGCGGCGCTGATCGCGACCGCGCGCGCCGCGGCGGCGCTGCCGACCGGCACCGAGGTCGGCGACGATCCGTGGCAGCTTATCGGTTCGATGTTCGCGGGCGGTTATGATCGCAACGCGATGGCGTGGGTGCCAGAGGTCAATGTCGGGACGCGCGCCTGGGGCGTACTCGCCGTCGGGTCGCCGCGTCCGCTCAATGGGACCAGCGCCGGCCGCGTCGGCCGGTTCGCGGACAGTGACGACAGCCCCGACCAGCTTCGGTCGAAATTGCTGCTCGCCGGCCTTGCGGGACTCGGGCGCATCGATGTGGGAGACGCCGCATCGGCGGCGCAGGATATGGGTACCGACCTCGGGCGCCAGACCCGCTGGACACGCGCGATCGACCTCGCCGCCGAGCGCCGCGAGCCGGGCATGGTCGCGCTGCTCGCCGCGACCGGTATGCAGGGCGAATGGGCGAAGATGCCGCCCTATCACCTTTACCATATCGTGCGCGCGCTGCGCGATGTCGGGCTCGAGGCCGAGGCGCGGATGATCGCCGCCGAAGCGCTGGTGCGGGTCTGATCCCGCGCGACCGATGGACGCGACCGACAGCGCGACGATCGAGCGGTTTCTGGAGATGATGGCGGCCGAGCGCGGTGCCGCGCGCAACACGCTCGTCGCCTATCGCCGCGATCTCGACCAGGCGTCGGCGCTCGCGGGCGGGCGCCTCGCCGCGGCAACCCCGGCGGTGCTGCGGAAGATCATGGCCGGTTACGCTTCGCTGGCGGCGAGCAGCGCGGCGCGCAAACTGTCGGCGCTCCGCCAATATTTCGCCTTCCTTCAGGACGAGGGCGAGCGGGGTGACAATCCCGCGCTTGACATCGCGCGCCCGGCGACGCGGCGGCCGCTGCCGCGCATCCTGACCCATGATGACGTCGAAAGGCTGTTCGCGCAGGCGGGGGAGGAAGCCGAAGGCGAGGCGCCCCCCGCGGCCGCGATCCGCCTGCTGCTGCTGCTCGAACTGCTCTACGGTTCGGGGCTGCGCGCGAGTGAACTCGTGTCGCTGCCGCGCCGCGCGATCGCGGGCGAGCGGGCGTTTCTGATCGTACGCGGCAAGGGCGACAAGGAAAGGCTGGTGCCGCTGTCGCAACGCGCTCGCGTCGCGCTCGACCGCTGGCTGCCGCTGCTCGCCGAGGGGTCGGCTTGGCTGTTTCCGTCGGGCAAGGGGCATGTGTCGCGGGTGCGTCTGTTCCAGATGCTGCGCGACCTCGCGGGCCGCGCGGGGGTCAACCCGCAATCGGTCAGCCCGCATGTGCTGCGCCACGCTTTTGCCACCCATCTGCTGGAGGGCGGTGCCGACCTGCGCGCGTTGCAACTGATGCTCGGTCATGCCGACATCGCGACGACCGAAATCTACACCCATGTCGACAGCCGCCGCCTCGTCGAGCTGGTCAACCGCCGCCACCCGCTCGCACGGATGGATGTCGATGCGGCGAGCGTTGACGTCGAAGCGCCATCCGCCTAGCGATTCGGCATGACAGCCTTTCTGGATTTCGAAAAACAGGTCGCCGCGCTCGATCGGCAGATCGCCGAACTGCGTGACATGGGGGACGACCCCACGCTCAACATCGACAATGATATCGCGCGGCTCGAGGCAAAATCCTCGAAAATGCTGCGTGAAATCTATGCGAAGCTGACGCCGTGGCAAAAGACGCAGGTCGCGCGCCACCCCGACCGGCCGCATTTCAAACATTATGTCGCGGGGCTGTTCGACGATTGGATGCCGCTCGCCGGCGACCGCAATTTCGGCGACGACCAGGCGATCCTCGGCGGGCTCGCGCGCTTCCGCGGCCGCCGGGTCATGGTGATCGGGCACGAAAAGGGCGACGATATCCCGTCGCGCATGAAGCATAATTTCGGCATGGCAAAGCCCGAGGGCTACCGGAAGGCGATCCGCCTGATGCAGCTCGCCGACCGCTTCGGGCTGCCGGTGGTGACGCTGGTCGACACCTCGGGCGCCTTTCCCGGCATCCAGGCCGAGGAGCGCGGACAGGCCGAAGCGATCGCACGCTCGACCGAGCAGTGTCTCGCGCTCGGTGTGCCGATGGTCGCCGCGGTGGTCGGCGAGGGCGGATCGGGCGGCGCGATCGCGCTTGCCGCCGCAAACCGGGTGCTGATGTTCGAACATGCCGTCTATTCGGTGATCTCGCCCGAAGGCTGCGCGTCGATCCTCTGGCGCACCTCGGACAAGGCGCCCGAAGCCGCGGCGGCGATGAAGATGTCGGCGGAGGATCTGCTCGCGCTCGGCGTGATCGACCGCATCGTTCCCGAACCGGTCGGCGGCGCCCACCGCGCGCCCGACGTGGCGATCAAGGCGCTCGGCGACGCGATTGCGGCCGAACTCGATGCGCTTTCGGGCCTGCCGCGTGATGCGCTCTTGTCGGCGCGTGAAGAGAAATTCCTTGCGATGGGGCGGGCTTAGGGCGGGAACCCAATCTTATGCGATGGCGTTTTCCAGATATGACTCCTCCCCTGAAGGGAAGGGGAGGGAGTAGAAAAAGGGAGGCGCGCCGATGGCCCGCATGACGATGACTATGGCGCTGGCGATGGTGCTGGCGGGATGTGCGATGGCGGGTGGCGGCGTGAGCGGCCCCGCCGACGCCAAGACCAAGACGATCAAGACCGCGAGCAGCATCACCGCGTCGGAACGCCAGCAGGGCGCCGAGGCGCATCCGCAGCTCTTGCAGGAATTCGGCGGCGCCTATGCGGGACCGCAGGCCGCTTATGTCACCCGCGTCGGACAGAATATCGCCGTCCAGTCGGGGATGTCGAACGCGCGCGGCGATTTCACCGTCACGCTGCTCAATTCGCCGGTGAACAACGCCTTCGCGATCCCCGGCGGCTACATCTATGTCACCCGCCAGTTGATGGCGCTGATGAACGACGAGGCCGAACTCGCCGGCGTGCTCGGACACGAGGTCGGGCACGTCGCCGCGCAGCACAGCAAGAAGCGCCAGTCGGCGGCGACGCGCAACACGATTCTCGGGGTGCTGGGGGCCGTGCTCGGCGGCGCGATCGGCGATAATGGCGGTCTGCTCGGATCGCTCGGCGGCCTGCTGCAGAACAACGCGATGCAGGTCGCCCAGCTCGCGACGCTGGGCTTTTCGCGCAGTCAGGAACTTCAGGCCGACCAGCTCGGCGTCCAGTATCTGAAGAGCGCGGGCTATGATCCGATGGCGCTGTCGACCGTCCTCGCAAGCCTCGCCAATCAGACCAATCTCGAAGCTCGGCTGGCCGGGGGCGACGCCCGCGCGATCCCCGAATGGGCGAGCACCCACCCCGATCCTGCTTCGCGCGTGCGCAACGCCCAGACGCTCGCCAGCCGCGCCGGCACTGGCGGGGTGCGCAACGCCGACGCCTTCATGGCCTCGGTCGACGGCGTCCTCTATGGCGACGACCCGGCGCAGGGGGTGGTCGAGGGACGCCAGTTCCTCCATCCCGACCTCCGCCTCGCCTTCACCGTGCCGAACGGCTACGGGATGCAGAACGGGACGAGCGCGGTCAGCGTCAGCGGCAATGGCGGACAGGCGCAATTTTCGACCGGCCCCTATAATGGCGACATGAATGCCTATATCGCGGCGGTCTTCAAGGCGGTGGGCGGCGACGCCAATCTGACGCCGGGCAATATCCAGCGCACGACGGTGAACGGCATTCCGGCTTATTATTCGACGGCGCGCGCGAACAGCCAGTCGGGGCAGGTCGACGTCACCGTGTTCGCCTATGAATTCGCGCGGAACAGCGCCTTCCATTTCGTCGCGTTGACCAAGGCAGGCGGCGCGGGGACCTTCAACCCGATGTTCACCAGTCTGCGCCGGCTGAGCGCGAGCGAGGCGGCGGCGATCCGGCCGCGCCGGGTGGACGTGGTGACGGTGAAGAGCGGCGACACGGTCGCCAGCCTCGCGCAGCGCATGGCCTATAGCAGCTATCAAGCCGAGCGGTTCCAGGTGCTCAATCGTCTGGCCGCGAACAGCCGCCTGATGCCGGGCCAGAAGGTCAAGCTGGTCGTCTACGCGAACCGTTGATGCGCCGCAGGCAATCGAAAGCCGGCGCAAGCGGGTTTGCAGATACATAATTGCCAATAGAAAAGGGGCGGTGGATGCCACCGCCCCTTTCCTTGTGCCTTGTCTTCCGGAAAACCGGGAGAAAAGTCTCTTACTTTTTGAGGTTGTCCGAGACGTTGTTGAACGTCTTGCTGACGCCCTGGCCAACCGAGGTCATCGCGGTGATGCCGGCGACGGCGATCAGAGCGGCGATCAGGCCATATTCGATGGCGGTCGCGGCCTTGGTGTCGCGAACGAATTTCTTGATGAACTTCATGTCTGGTCTCCTGATAAGTCACTTACCCTGTTGACGGTCTGGTCGTGGTCAACATCGGCGTTCTACGGGGAATTGGTTTTGAATTTCTTAATGCCGCGCCCCGGTTTTCGGGGGATTCGGAGTCCCGTTAAAGGACAGCGCCCGTCGTCGTCGCGACATTGTTCCACATGCCGCTGGTCTTGGTTCCGACGGCCGTGATCGCCACGCTGGCCGCCAGAAAGATCAGGGCCAGGATCAGCCCATATTCGACGGCTGTCGCGGCCCTGGTCGACCGCATCAGCCCTGCCATGATCTCCATTGCTCCGCCCCTGTTGAAGTTATAGTTCCCGAGGTGCCGATCGTCGCACAGGAAGGTTAACAATTTGGCCGCGCTGCCCCTCTCGAAACCCGCAGAAAACTGTCTCATTGTGGTCGCCGTGGCGCTGGTTGACGGTGACGGCCGGCTGCTCGTCCAGCAGCGGCCCGAGGGCAAATCCATGGCCGGATTGTGGGAATTTCCCGGCGGCAAGCTCGAACCCGGCGAAACGCCCGAAGCGGCGCTGGTGCGCGAACTCGGCGAAGAATTGGCGATCGACGTGGAGACAGCCTGCCTCGCTCCCGCCTGCTTCGCGAGCGACGCGCTGGGCGATCGGCACCTGCTGCTGCTGCTTTACGTCTGCCGCAAATGGCGGGGCACGCCGCAAGCCATCCACGCGAGCGCGTTGCGCTGGGTGCGGCCGGTCGAGCTCCACGGACTCGCGATGCCCCCCGCCGACAAGCCGCTGATCGGGCTGCTGGAGGCGTTGCTTTAGCTTATCCGCGCGGTTTGAGCGCCTCACGGAGCGATGCGGTGCCGCTGCCGCGCCGGGCGGGGCGCGGCTGGTCGGGGTGCGGTGCCCAGCCGCTGAAATGGATCAGGCGAAACTGCTCGGCGACGCGTCCGTCGGGATCGGCCTGCGCCGCGAACGCGGCGGCGATCCGCGCCGCCTCCTCGCGCGTCAGCGGCGGCGGCGCTGGGGTAAGGCGGCTCGTCAATCCGGCGGCGCGCAGGTCGCGCACCAGCGCGAACCAATCCCCATAGCGCACCGTCAGCGCCTCGACATCGACCACCGGCATAGTGAAGCCGGTGCGCTGGAGCAGATTGCCCATCGCCGCGAGGTCGATCTGCGGATGCAGCCGCGCGATCGGGCGCACGCCCTCGGCCATCACCGCGCGGCGCTGGCGCTGGAGGCTGCCGTCGCCGACGAAGGCGCCGAGCAGCAGCCCGTCGGGCGCGAGCAGCGCCCGTAGCCGGACGAGCGCGCCAGGTACATCGTTGACGCTGTCGAGCCCGCCCGGCCAGACGATCAGGTCGAAGCTGGCGAAGGGAAAGTCGATCGTATCGGCCTCGCCCCAGATCGCACCGCTGTCCGCCGCGAGGCGCGGTCCTGCTTCGAATATGGTCAATCGGGTGCCGGCGGCGCGCAGATGATCGGCGAGCGCGGCATCGTGCGCGCCGATCAGCAGGGTGCGCGGAAAATCGCGCGTCACCATCGACAGCCGGTCGAGCAATGTCTCGGCGATGATCGGCGCGAGGAAATTGGCCTCGGCGGGCAGGCGGGCGAGCCGGTCGCGCTGGGCGCGGTGGCGCGCGGAGGAGAAGAGGGGGGCGGGGGTTTCCGGCATCGGGCGCTTGTGCCGCCTCGCGCCTTGCTTCACAAGTCCGGCATGGCGACCGAAGGGGAGGAAGCGGGCAGTCGGATGCCGCCCGGCGCGCGGCTGCGACGCGGTCTGCGACAGGCAGGCCGGGCGATCGTCGATTATGCGCTGCCGCCGCGCTGCCCCGCATGCGGAACGATCGTCGGCGCCGACCGGCAATTCTGCCTCGATTGCTGGTCATCGCTCGATTTTCTGGGCGGGCCGGCCTGCGCGCGCTGCTCGATTCCGCTGCCGTCCGCGGTGCCCGGCGGCGATCTCGCATGCGGCGCCTGCCTCGCCGATCCGCCGCCCTTCGACGGCGCGCCCGCCGCGGTCGCCTATGGCCCCGCGGCACGTACCGTCGCGCTGCGGTTGAAATATGGGCGCCGCGTCGGTCACGCGCGACTGATGGCGGGACTGATGTTGCCGCCGCTCCGCGCGCTGATGGGCGAGGATGAAGCGCTGCTCGTCCCGGTGCCGCTCCATCGCTGGCGGCTCTGGTCGCGCGGCTTCAACCAGGCCGCGCTGGTCGCGGATGCGCTGACGCGGCTGAGCGGGGTGCCGCACGATCATGACCTGCTGCTCCGCGTGAAGGCCACGCCGCCGATGCGCGGCAAGGGAAAACGCGAGCGGGCGCGCATCGTCGCGGGCGCCTTCGCGCTCGCGCCCGGCGCGAAGGAAAGGGCGCAGGGTCGTCACCTGATCCTGATCGACGACGTCCACGCGAGCGGCGCGACGCTGCGTGCCGCGGCGCGGGTTCTGCGGCGCAGCGGCGCCGCGCGGGTCTCGGCGCTCTGCTGGGCGCGGGTGGTTCCGGGCGCGGCAACCGGCAACCTATTTGACTTTGCCGCGCTGGATTCCGATATGCAGAACGAAAGGATGACAGGATAGCCGCATGTCGACGATCGAAGTCTATACGAAATTCCTCTGCCCCTATTGCACGCGCGCGAAGGCGCTGCTCGACCGCAAGGGGGCGGAGTATCGCGAGATCGACGTGACGATGGACCGCGCGGGCTTCGACGCGATGGTCGAGCGCGCGAACGGTCGTCGCACCGTTCCGCAGATTTTCATCGACGATCGGCATATCGGCGGCAGCGACGACCTCGCGGCGCTCGACGCGCGCGGCGGGCTCGATCCGTTGCTCGGGCTCGGTTGAGATGATCGTCTTCGACCTCAGTTGCGCGGCCGGCGACCACCGGTTCGAAGCGTGGTTCGCGAGCAGCGATAGCTTCGCCGACCAGCAGGCGCGCGGGCTGATCGCCTGTCCCGTGTGCGGGGATGCCGAGGTGAGCAAGGCGGTGATGGCGCCGCGTGTCGGGGCGAAATCGAACCGGCAGACGGATGGCGCGACCCAGCCCGCGGCGACCACCGAAACGAGCGAGCCGTCGCCCGAGACGGTGCGCAAGCTGCTCGCCGACATCGCGGCCAAGCAAGCGGAAATGCTGCCGCAATCGCGCTGGGTCGGCCGCGATTTCGCCGATGCCGCGCGCGCGATGCACGAGGGCCGGGCGGCGGAGGACCTGATCCACGGTCAGGCCTCGCCCGAGGAGGCGCGGGCGCTGCGCGACGACGGCATTGCGGCGATGCCGCTCCTTGTCCCGATCGTCCCGCCCGATGCCGTGAATTGATCGACGCCGATTGACGCTCGACCGCCCGCCCCGCTACACGAGCCGCGGCGCGCCCGTAGCTCAGCAGGATAGAGCATCGGATTCCTAATCCGGGGGCCGTGGGTTCGAATCCCGCCGGGCGCACCATCGTCTCGTCTTCCCGCTGGAACCCTTTTCCATCCCCGGCGCTATGAGGGCGATGGAACTCAACCCGCCGATATTGGTGCATTGGGTCGATCTCGACCTGCTGTCGCGGCTCGGCGTCGCGGCGCTGCTCGGTTTGCTGCTCGGGCTTGATCGCGAGATTCGCGGTCATGCCGCCGGCTTGCGGACTCATGGGCTCATCTGTTTTTCCGCCGCGATGATGACGGTGTCGGTCGTCGCGCTCTACGGCCAGCTCGGCGGCGGCGACCGGATGGATCCGCTCCGCATCTTCGAGGCGACCGGGGCCTTCATCGGCATCATCGGCGCCGGGCTGATCGTGTTCAGCAAGGGCGAAGTGCACAATCTGACCACCGCTGCGCATCTGTGGCTCGCGGCGGTGATCGGCATCGCGTGCGGCGCGGCGCAGTGGCCGCTGGTGGCGATCGGCTGCGTCATCAGCCTCGTCATGCTGACCCTGCTGCGCATCGCGGAGCGCCGATGGGAGGGGGATGGCGGCGAGCCCTGACGCGCGCTTGGCCAAAAGCGGATTATTTTCAGTATCTAGGGTCAGGACCCCTTCATTCCACGTTCGAGGCGTCGAAATGGCGAAGATATCGGGCCTGGGTGGGTGCAGCGGGTAGCATCGCTACCCGCAAGGCCGCACGGGCCCGATATCTTCGCCATTTCGGCGTCCCTGCGGGATTTGACCGATTTTGCCCAAGGCTTCGTCGAAAAGCCTTGAAATATATCCCATATTCCTACGCCTTTTCTCCTCGCCTTGAGCAAAATCGCTTCAAACCTCGAGCGCGGAATGAAGGGGTCCTGACCCTAGGATTTCAAACGCGACGAGCCGCGGAAATCCAAGCGTTCCCGCTTGCAGCCGCGTCGCGGTCATCTTATAATCGCGGCACTGCGAAGCGGGGGGAAGCGCACCACGGATGCGCTTGAAAATAGCCGCACGCACCGGGTCGCGCGTCGGAAACGGACGTTTGCTTGGGGCTTTCCATCCACGGCATCAAGCGTCGCGCGATTTGCACCGATCTCCTTCTCCGCCGTCCCGGCGCGGACACCCATTGACACCGCATTAACCAATGTCGGGCATAGCCCTGCAATCAACAGGATGTGGGTGCGCCGATGAAACATGATCCGATCCGTCCTGCCGGCCAAATGGTCGACCAGTCGGTCGCAAGCGACTGCGGCGAACTCGCCGTCGGGTGCAGCGACGCGGCGGGCCGTATCAAACGCGCGACCGATCAGATGGATCGCCAGATCGTCGAACTCGGCCGGCTCGAGGAATATGTCGTCGGCCTCGAAGCCGACCAGCGCCAGATCGCCGATTCGACCGACGAGGCAAAGCTGCTTTCGGCGCGCGCGTGCGAACAGCTCGACACCGGCGCCGAGCGCGTCAACGCGGCGGTCACCGAATTCCGATCGGTCATCGACCTCGTCGCGCGGCTCGGCCAGCACGTCACCAATTTCGCCGCGGTGATGGAGCAGGTGCAGCAGGTCAGCCAGTCGATCGAGTCGATCGCCAAGACCACCAACATGCTCGCACTGAACGCCGCGATCGAAGCCGAGCGCGCGGGCGACGCCGGGCGCACCTTCGCGGTGGTCGCCGCCGAGGTGAAGAAGCTCGCCCAGAACACGCGCGGCGCGACCGACGAGATCCGCCGCTCGATCGGCAGTCTCGCGACCGAAGCGAGCGGGCTGGTCACCGAAATCCAGTCGGGGGTCGAACAATCGAGCCGCGCCGAGGCGCAGTTCGAAACGATCACCGATGCGCTGCACGACGCGACGCACCTCGTCGCGCTGCTCGACGACCAGAGCGACCGCATCGCGCAATCGAGCGCGATGGTGCATGCCAACGGGGCCCGTGTTCGCGAGGCGCTCGACCGGGTCGTGACGTCGGTGCGCGATAATAGCTCGACGCTGGAGGGCACGCGCGATTCGATCCTGTCGATGGAGAATGTGTCGAACCGCATGTTCAACGCGGTGATTTCGGCGGGGGTGTCTCCGCGCGATTCCGCCGTCGTCGAGCTGGCGGCGAAGGTGCGCGACGAATTCGTCGGGCTTGCCGAGGCGGCGGTCGCGCGCGGCGAACTGACGATGGAGCAATTGTTCGACACCGATTATGTCCGCGTGCCGGGGTCGAACCCCGAACGCTTCCGCACCAGCCTGTGCGACTGGGCCGACCGCAACTGGCGCCCGCTGTTCGATCGTATCGTCGCCGATCATCCCGAAGTGCGCATGTCGTCGGCGGGCGACATGAACGGCTTTCTTCCGACCCACATCACCGACTGCTCGCGCGCGCCGACCGGCGAGGTCGAGCACGACACCGCGCACTGCCGCAACGGTCGCATCCTCTATGACGAAACCGACGCCGCGGCGAAACGCAGCAACGCGCCCTTCTTCATGGCGGTGTATCGCCAGGAAGGCGACGGCACCAACTATGTGACCGTGCGCAACGTCTATATGCCCGCGGTGATCAACGGCCGCCGCTGGGGCGACGTCGAGGTCGCGTACCAGCTTTAGACCATTCCTTCATTTCCGTTCGTGTCGAGCCGACGTCATCATACTCCAAATGCCGTCATTGCGAGCGTAGCGAAGCAATCCAGGGCGGTTTATGCGGGCTCTGGATTGCTTCGCTACGCTCGCAATGACGATGTGTCTTGGCCTCAGCTGCCCTGCCGCCGCGCCATGAAGGCGAGTTTTTCGAACAGCATCACGTCCTGCTCGTTCTTGAGCAACGCGCCGTGCAGCGGCGGGATTGCCTTGCCGACGTCGCGGTTCTGCAGAACCTCCAGCGGCATGTCCTCGGCGAGGAGCAGCTTCAGCCAGTCGATGAGTTCGCTCGTCGAAGGCTTCTTCTTGAGTCCCGGCACGTCGCGCACGTCGTAGAAGATGTCCATCGCGCGGCTGACCAGCGTCTTCTGGATGCCGGGGAAATGGACGTCGACGATGTCGGCCATCGTGTCGCGGTCGGGGAATTTGATATAGTGGAAGAAACAGCGGCGCAGGAATGCGTCGGGCAGTTCCTTCTCGTTGTTCGAGGTGATGACGACGATCGGGCGCTCCTTCGCGGTGATCGTCTCGTCGGTTTCATAGACGTGGAAGGCCATGCGATCGAGTTCCTGAAGCAGGTCGTTCGGGAATTCGATGTCGGCCTTGTCGATCTCGTCGATCAGAAGGACGGGGAGCTTGGGGCTGGTGAACGCCTCCCACAGCTTGCCCTTCCTGATATAGTTGCGAATGTCGTGGACGCGTTCCTCGCCGAGTTGGCCGTCGCGCAGCCGCGCGACCGCGTCATATTCGTAGAGGCCCTGTTGCGCCTTGGTCGTCGACTTGATGTTCCAGGTGATCAGCGGCGCGTCGAAGGCCTTGGCGATCTCCTCCGCCAGCACGGTCTTGCCGGTGCCGGGTTCGCCCTTCACGAGCAGCGGACGGCGCAGCATCGTCGCGGCGTTGACCGCGACCTTCAGGTCATCGGTCGCGATATAGGCGCTGGTTCCCTCGAAACGCATCGGCGCGCAGCCTTTCCCTTAACGTGAACGTCAACTGGGATTGGCATAGCGGGGGCGGGAAGAGGGTGCAACCGAATCTCCCTTCCCGCTCGCGGGAGGGGAGAAGGCTAGCCGTGCCCCCGGCTTTCCGCGCGCGCGGCGAGCAGGTCCCACAGCCCGCCGTGCTGGGTGATGAGCTGCTGCGCGCCAAAGACGGTCGCGCGCTCGACCGCGGGGGTGTCGGCCACGGTGATCGCGAGCCGCGCGGTCTCGCGCAGGTCGGGCAGGGTGCAGCGGACGGCGGGCAGATCGAGCCGCTGGGCGCTGATGTCGAGGAGGACGCGGATCGTCCGCCAGTCGAGCGTCAGCGCGATCGCGGCGCCGACCGCGCAGCCGTGGCGATCGGATTCGGCGAGCATGTCGAGCGCGCGGCGCTGCGCGGCGACCGCGGCCTCGCACTGGTCCTGGCCATGCGTGCTGGGCATTGGGCCGGCCGCGGCGGCGATCGTCGAGAGAAAGGCGCGCTCTTCGGCAAAGGCCTGCGCGGCCTCGTCCATCCAGCGGCGCGATGCGGGGTCGACCGCCTTGCGCGCGGCGCTGTCGATCACGCCCGGATAGCGGCCGTGGAGCAGGCAGAGGAAATGCACCGCGTCGGCAAGATTGCGCATCGCCTCTGCGCCGCTCGATAACGCCCCTGACTTGACGTAGGGATGCGCACCGGTGCCTTCGCTCGCGACCAGCGAATCGAGCAGGTCAGCGACGCTTCGCGTCTGGATGCGGGGCTGGGTCGACTGGCTCAACGCTTCATCCTTGTCTGTCGCGGCGAGGCCATCCCCCGCGATTCCGTTGCAACGGCCAGCCATAGGATAACGTCGTAAACGGAGCGTTTATGAGCGTCGCGGAATGCGATGAAGCGTTGGCCGTTCCCCGTCCGAAAGCGGGACGGAAATATAAAGGACCGGCAAGCCGGGAAAGGCTTGCCGGTCCTTGTCGCGCGGCCCGTGGATGGCGGGGCCGCGAGGCCGGAGCGGGCGAGGCGGGGAGAGGGAGGCCCGCCGCGCCCCGGCTACGGTCAGGCCGCGAGCGCCAGTTCCTCGCGCGTGTCGGCCGGGCTATCTGCCTCGACCCGCGCGGAAGCCGGCTCCACTGCCTTGCGCGGGTGAATAAGCCGCGAAGCAAGCACGACCCCGCCAAGCAGGAAATAGGCCGCGAAGGTCTGGGCCGGGAAGAAGAAGAGCGGCGCGACGAACGCCAGGCGGAGCCACAGCGGGTTGAAGCCGAAGTCCTGGCCCACGGCCTCGCAGATCCCGAAAAAGGTATCGCGGCGGCGGAAGAGATTGGTGGTTTCGCTGTCCATTTTTTCGTCTTTCCTCTTGGCTGCGGGCGTCGCCCCATGCTCGTGCCCCCAGCTTCGCAAAGGGCGTGCCAAATTCGCCGATGCCTGATTTTCCGCCCGATTCACCGTGAATTGCCAGTTGGGAGCGAAATCGTGCTGGGGATTTTTCCCATCGAACGGGAAACTACGCCATCAGCCTTGGTGTTTCTTCATGACAGGAGTCTCGGGAGGTGGGAGAGGGAACGCCGCCCCGTCGGGCGAACGCGGTTTTCCTACCAGCGCCGCATGACAAAGCGGCGACCGGTTAGACCGGCCGCCGTTGCTGTTCGATGAATGGGCGAGGGGCGGACCCCGGCCGCTTACTGGTCGAGGAAGCTGCGCATCTTGCGGCTGCGCGACGGGTGCTTGAGCTTCCGCAGGGCCTTCGCCTCGATCTGGCGGATGCGCTCGCGGGTCACGCTGAACTGCTGCCCGACTTCCTCGAGCGTATGGTCGGTGTTCATCCCGATGCCGAAGCGCATGCGCAAAACACGCTCTTCACGAGGCGTAAGCGAAGCCAAAACTCGCGTAACCGTTTCCTTGAGGTTCGACTGCACCGCGGCGTCGACCGGGATGACGGCGTTCTTGTCCTCGATGAAATCGCCGAGGTGACTATCCTCCTCGTCGCCGATCGGCGTTTCGAGGCTGATCGGCTCCTTGGCGATCTTCATCACCTTGCGGACCTTTTCGAGCGGCATCGACAGGCGCTCGGCCATTTCCTCGGGCGTCGGCTCACGTCCGCTTTCGTGGAGGAACTGGCGGCTGCAGCGCACCAGCTTGTTGATCGTCTCGATCATGTGGACCGGGATGCGGATCGTGCGTGCCTGGTCGGCGATCGAGCGGGTGATCGCCTGGCGGATCCACCAGGTCGCATAGGTCGAGAATTTGTAGCCGCGACGATACTCGAACTTGTCGACCGCCTTCATCAGGCCGATGTTGCCTTCCTGGATCAGGTCGAGGAACTGCAGCCCGCGGTTCGTGTATTTCTTGGCGATCGAGATGACGAGGCGCAGGTTCGCCTCGACCATTTCCTTCTTGGCGATGCGCGCCTCGCGCTCGCCCTTCTGGACCATGTTCACGACGCGGCGGAATTCGACGAGGCTCATGCCCGCCGCCTGCGCGATTTCCGAAATCTCGACGCGGATGCGGTCGACCGCCGCCGCTTCATTCTCGGCAAAGGCGGCCCATTTCTTGTCGAGCTTGCCGACTTCGTCGAGCCAATTTTCTTCGAGCTCGCGCCCGACATAATGGTCGAGGAACGACTTGCGCGGCACTTTGTGGCGCTCGGCGAGGCGCAGCATCTGGCCGCCGAGCGCGGTCAGGCGGCGGTTATAGCTGTAGAGCTGGTCGACGAGATATTCGATCTTGGTGCCGTGGAACTGCACGCTCTCGACCTGCGCGGTGAGTTCCTCGCGCAGCTTGTGATATTTCTTCTCCGACGCCGCGGGGAATTCCTCGCCGCCCGACAGCGATTCGAGCCGCGCATCCTGCAACTTCTGGAACGCCTTGAAGCTCTTGGTGATCGCGGCGAATTTCTCCAGCGCGTCGGGCTTCAGCAATTCCTCCATCGCCGCGAGGCTCAGCGTATTGTCTTCCTCGTCGTCCTCGAAGCTCTCGCGCTTCTTGGCCGAGCCGCCCTCTTCGTCATCCTCGTCGGCTTCGGGCTCTTCCTCGACCTCATCCTCGTCCTTGAACGAGACGCCGGCGGTCTTCTCACTGATCTCGCCGTCGTCCTCTTCCTCATTCTCGAGACTTTCGGGGGCGGGGTCCTTGGTCAGCATCGCCTCCAGGTCGACGATCTCGCGCAGCTGCATGTCGCCGTTGTTGAGCGCGTTCGACCATTCGATGATCGCGTTGAAGGTCAGCGGGCTTTCGCACAGACCGAGGATCATCGTATCGCGGCCCGCTTCGATGCGCTTGGCGATCGCGATCTCGCCCTCGCGGCTCAGAAGCTCGACCGCGCCCATCTCGCGCAGATACATGCGAACGGGATCGTCGGTGCGATCGACCGTTTCCTTCTTCTTCTTCTCGATCGCGGGGTTGGAGACCGAACCCGTGCCGGCGCTGACGTCGACCTCGTCGTCGGCTTCCTGCTCGGCCTCTTCCTGCACATCCTCGTCGCTCTCGACGATGTTGATGCCCATGTCGGAGATCGCCGACATGATGTCCTCGATCTGCTCCGACGACATCTCGTCCTGCGGCAGCGCCGCATTGAGTTCGTCATAGGTGAGGTAGCCGCGCTTCTTGCCGCGCGCGATCAGCTTTTTGACGTCGGCCTCGTTGAGGTCGATCAGCGGCGCGTCGGTTTCGGCGGTGTTCTTGGTGGCCATCTATCCATCCTGCCTGCGGGCAAATAAGGGGTCGTCAGTCCTGGCTGCTGTCGGACAGCGCGGCCAGGCGGCGGGTCAGTTCTTTGTCCATGGCGTACAGCTTTTGCTGACGCGCAAATCCTTCATCATCCATCGTGCGCTGGAAATCCGCGGTCGCCTCGGCCAGCCGGGCACGGATTTCGGGCTGGGTCACCAGCACGCCGATATATTCGTCCAGGTCGCGAAGCGCGGTTTCGCGCGCCTCCGCGGCCCCTTCGCCGTCTTCCAGCCGTCGATTGAACGAGAAGTGCATTCCGTCGGCTCTGAGC
Organism: Sphingopyxis sp. NJF-3; assembly: GCF_053514865.1. Taxonomy (NCBI): domain Bacteria; kingdom Pseudomonadati; phylum Pseudomonadota; class Alphaproteobacteria; order Sphingomonadales; family Sphingopyxidaceae; genus Sphingopyxis; species Sphingopyxis sp. NJF-3. Next base: position 2,648,007 of record NZ_CM130726.1, on the reverse strand, counting down.
AGCGTCGTCGCCCTATTATACACTTTCATCGGCTCCAATATGGCAAGCAACCCCTCGCAATCAAGCCCTTCCTGGGCATTTGCGATGTCAAGCATCGCGCCCAGCAGTTCGGCGTCGGCGGGATTGCCGATCGCGACCCGCGCCAGCGCCTCCTCGTGGCGCCGCAGCGCCGCGGGATAGCGCAGCAATCCCCCGAGAAGCGCCGCGACATAGGGCGCGCCGATCCCGGCTTCCCCGATCGAACGCGTCTCGGCGCCCGGAGGTTGCAATCGGGGGTCGGGCGTAAAGCGCCGCCCGCCGCGCTGTGCCATCGGCGCCCAGGGGACGCGCGGCCCGCGTTCGGGCCGGGCGCGCGCGAACAGCGCGTCGAGCCGCTCGCGGAACGCCTCGCGGTAATGGTGGCGCACGTCGGCGTCCTCGATCGCGTCGGCGTGGTTCAGCAGCCGTGTCTTGAGCGCCGCGCGCTCCTCGGGCGTCGCGAGCGGCCCCGCCGCCACTTCGTGCGCCCAGAGGCGCTCAACGAGCGGCTGGGCCTCTTTCAGCAGCGCCGCGAAACCTTCGGCGCCCTTCGCACGGACGATGTCGTCGGGGTCCTGTCCCGCGGGCAGCGTCGCGAAGGCGAGGCTGAAGCCGGGACGGAGCAGCGGCAGCGCGCGCGTCGCGGCGCGCATCGCCGCCTTCTGCCCCGCCGCGTCGCCGTCGAAGCAGAGCAGCGGCACCGGCACCATCCGCCACAACATGGCAAGCTGGTTCTCGGTGAGCGCGGTGCCGAGCGGGGCGACCGCGTCGGCGACCCCCGCCTCGGCGAGCGCGATCACGTCCATATAGCCCTCGACGACGATGATCCGGTTCGTCTGCCGCGACGCGGGGCTGGCCTTGTCGAGATTGTAGAGCATCCGCCCCTTGTCGAACAAAGGCGTGTCGGGCGAGTTCAGATATTTGGGTTCGCCGTCGCCGAGGATGCGTCCCCCGAATGCGATCACCCGCCCGCGCGCGTCGCGGATCGGGATCATCAGCCGCCCGCGGAAGCGGTCGTAGGGCTCCTTGTCGTCGACCGAAATCAGCATGCCCGATTCGACGAGCATCGCGGTCGGGAATTTCTTGAGCGCCTCCTTCAATGCGCTGCGGCTGTCGGGCGCGAGGCCGAAGCCGAAGGCGGCACGGGTGGCGTCCGAAATGCCGCGCTTCGCAAGATAATCGCGCGCCGGCGCGCCGTTGCTGCTGCCCAGTTGCTGGGTGAACCAGTCGGCCGCCGCCTGCGTCACGTCGCGCAGGCTCGCCTGCTCCTCGGCCTTTTTCGCCGCGCGCGGATCGGGAGCGGGGACCTCCATGCCGGCTTCGGCAGCGAGTTCCTTGACCGCGTCCATGAAGCTGAGCCCGCGCTGGTCGGTCATCCAGCGGATCGCATCGCCATGCGCGCCGCAGCCGAAGCAGTGATAGAAGCCCTTTTCGTCGTTGATCGTGAAGCTGGGCGTCTTCTCGTTATGGAACGGGCAGCAGGCCTTGTACTCGCGGCCGGCGCGAGTGATCTTCACCGTGCGACCGATGAGGGTCGAGAGGGTGACGCGCGCGCGCAGTTCATCCAGCCATTGGGGAGTGAGGGCCATCAGTTCTCCTCCCGCTTGCGGGAGGGGTTAGGGGAGGGCATGTCCGCAAGAACGCGTTCGATCTCGCTCACGACACCCTCGATCCGTTCCAACACATCATTGTTCCAGAACCGGATCACCCGATAACCCCGTGCTTCCAGATAGGCCGTGCGCGCTTCGTCCTTCGCTACATCAACCGCGTGCTGCCCGCCATCGACTTCGATGACGAGCTTGGCTGTTCGCGAGACGAAATCGCAGATGAAGGGTCCGATGGGGAACTGGCGATTGAAACGGACGCCTGCAAGTCTTCGGGCGCTGATCTGCTGCCAAAACTTTCGTTCGGCGTCGGTGGCGTTCAGCCGGAGTTCGCGGGAGCGTGCGGTCGGTCGTTTGTAGCCCTTGTCCAACAGGCCCTCCCCCGACCCCTCCCGCAAGCGGGAAGGGAGAATATGCGCTCGCGGCCCGACCAGTTCCCCTCCCATTTATGGGAGGGGTTAGGGGAGGGCATGTCTCGTTACGACAAAGCCGCCTTCACCCACCCGCTCGCCTTGCTCATATCGAGCTCGGATCCGTGACGTTCCTTCACCGCCGCCATCACGCGGCCCATATCCTTGAGGCTCGCCGCGCCGAGTTCGGCAACGATCGCCTTGATCGCGGCGGTCGCATCGGCTTCCGAAAGCTGCGCGGGCAGGAAATCCTCGATCACCGCGACCTCGGCCGCCTCGACGTCCGCGAGTTCCTGGCGGCCGCCCTGTTCGAACATGGCGATCGATTCGCGGCGCTGCTTGACCATTTTCTGGAGCACGTCGGTGACGAGCACATCGTCGTCGGCGGGCGCGGTGCCGGTGCGAAGTTCGATGTCGCGGTCCTTGATCTTGGCCAGCATCAGCCGGATCGTGCCCAAACGCGCCTTGTCGCCCGCCTTCATCGCGGCAACCTGCGCAGCCTTGATGTCATCGCGAATCATGCGTGTCCTCTTTGCGCTGCAATGTGGGAAAGAAGCACTCTTAGCGGGAAGATTCCAAATCCGATAGCTTGTGAATCACTTTTTTGCCGCCTACTTGGTCGGCCGTTTAGCCTTCCGTCCGGAGCAGATTAAATGGCACCAGCCAACCCATCCGTCGCGTCCAAAACCCAGCCTTCCGGGGCGACGGGCGTTCTCGTTCTCGCCGATGGAACGATCCTGTGGGGTATCGGCTATGGCGCGGCGGGCGCGGGGGTGGGCGAGATCTGCTTCAACACCTCTATGACCGGCTATCAGGAAATCCTGACCGACCCGAGCTATGCCGGGCAGATCATCACCTTCACCTTTCCCCACATCGGCAACGTCGGCGCGAACCCCGAGGATATGGAACGCGGCGTCCATGGCGCGCTCGGCTGCATCACGCGCGAGCTGCCGACCCAGCCGAGCAATTTCCGCAGCGTGCAGACGCTGCCCGAATGGATGATCGAGCAGGGCGTGATCGGGCTCGCGGGGCTGGACACGCGCGCGCTGACGCGCCGCATCCGTGGGCTCGGCGCGCCGAACGGGGTGATCGCGCATAGCCCCGACGGCAAGTTCGACATCGACGAACTGCTCGCCATGGCGCGCGGCTGGTCGGGGCTCGAAGGGCTGGACCTCGCGAAGGAGGTCAGCCGGACGGATACGGGCGAGTGGGATGCGGGGACGTGGGAATTGGGCAAGGGCTACCAGTCCCCCTCCCGCTTGCGGGAGGGGCTAGGGGAGGGCATGTCGACCTCCGCTTCGACCGAAACAGGCCCTCCCCCGACCCCTCCCGCAAGCGGGAGGGGAGATGATAGACCCCATGTCGTCGCGATCGATTATGGCGCGAAGGACAATATCTTCCGCAATCTCGTGAAAGCCGGCGCGCGCGTCACCGTGGTGCCCGCGACCGCGAGCCTCGACGAGGTGCTGGGGCATCAGCCCGACGGTGTATTCCTGTCGAACGGCCCCGGCGACCCCGCGGCGACGGGCGACTATGCGGTGCCGGTGATCCAGGGATTGCTCGAACGTGACGTGCCGATCTTCGGCATCTGCCTCGGCCACCAGATGCTCGGCATCGCGGTCGGCGCGAAGACGATCAAGATGCACCAGGGCCACCGTGGCGCCAACCACCCCGTGCAGCGCGTCGGCGGCGATTTCGGGGACGGCGTGGTCGAGATCACCAGCATGAACCACGGCTTCGCGGTCGACGCCGCGACGCTTCCCGAAGGCGTGGTCGAGACGCACAGGAGCCTGTTCGACGGATCGAACTGCGGCATCGCGATCACGGGGAAGAAGGCGTTCAGCGTGCAATATCACCCCGAGGCGAGCCCGGGGCCGCAGGACAGCTTTTATCTGTTCGAGAAGTTCGTGGGTGGGTTGAAGTGATCGACGCGCCGCCCGAAATGCCCGTGATTCAGGATCTGGTTCGCTGTGGACTCGATCGATCAGGCCTTTCCATTTCCTTTGACGATCTATTGCAAGGCAACGTCGTCACAGTAGCTCGCAAAGCTGGCGGTGAAGCATCACAATTCACCTGCATCCGCTCTGCGGTTTGGGGCAAAGTAGACATATCGTTCGATGATGAAAAGTTGCAGTCTGACTATCGCTCATTTGAAGCTGTAGTCGGCTTGGCGGAGGTTCGCTGGGAAGCGCGTCACTGGCTCGCCGAACGAGGCATGCTTGGAAAGTTGCCCGATTTTTCGGTCGGAACGCCGCCGGACAAGATTGTCAGGGGAATAGAGGAATTTTGTTCGATTGAGCCAGGCAAGGCGCTTTCGCTCTATTCGCCGACATCTATCACCTTTCGACCAGATTTTCTGAAAATACCCGCCAGTCCTGAATTTGAGTGTTTGATCCGCGCCCTGACAGCGATCGATCTCGAAAAACATGGGCTGGAATTTGTTATCATCGGCAACGAAGCCGTCGCCCAAGAAGAGCAGAAATAATGCCCAAAAGAACTGACATAAAATCCATCCTCGTCATCGGCGCGGGCCCGATCGTTATCGGTCAGGCGTGCGAGTTCGACTATTCGGGGACGCAGGCGATCAAGGCGCTGAAGGAAGAGGGCTATCGCATCGTCCTCGTCAACTCCAACCCGGCGACGATCATGACCGATCCCGACCTTGCCGACGCCACTTATGTCGAGCCGATCACGCCCGAGATCGTCGCCAAGATCATCGAAAAGGAGCGCCCCGACGCGGTGCTGCCGACGATGGGCGGGCAGACCGCGCTCAACACCGCGCTCGCGCTCGCGCAGGACGGGACGCTCGCCAAGTTCGGCGTCGAGATGATCGGCGCCGATGCCGAAGCGATCGACAAGGCCGAGGACCGGCAGAAGTTCCGCGACGCGATGGACAAGATCGGGCTCGAAAGCGCGCGCAGCGGCGTCGCGCACACGCTCGAGGAAGCGACGGCGGTGCTCGAACGCACCGGGCTGCCCGCGATCATCCGCCCGTCGTTCACCTTGGGCGGCACCGGCGGCGGCATCGCCTATAACCGCGAGGAGTTCGAGCATATCGTCCGCGGCGGCCTGATCGCCTCGCCCACCACCGAAGTCCTGATCGAGGAATCGCTCCTCGGCTGGAAAGAATATGAGATGGAGGTGGTGCGCGACCGCAAGGACAATTGCATCATCATCTGCTCGATCGAGAATGTCGATCCGATGGGCGTCCATACCGGCGACAGCATCACCGTCGCCCCCGCGCTGACGCTGACCGACAAGGAATATCAGATCATGCGCAACGCGAGCATCGCGGTGCTGCGCGAGATCGGCGTCGAGACGGGCGGGTCGAACGTGCAGTTCGCGGTCAATCCAAAGGACGGCCGCCTGATCGTGATCGAGATGAACCCGCGCGTGTCGCGCTCGTCGGCGCTCGCGTCGAAGGCGACGGGCTTTCCGATCGCCAAGGTCGCGGCGAAGCTCGCGGTCGGCTATACGCTCGATGAGATCATGAACGACATCACCGGCGTGACCCCGGCGTCGTTCGAACCGACGATCGATTATGTCGTTACCAAGATTCCGCGCTTCGCGTTCGAAAAATTCAAGGGCGCCGAGGCGACGCTGTCGACCGCGATGAAGTCGGTCGGCGAGGTGATGGCGATCGGCCGCACGATCCACGAGAGCCTGCAAAAGGCGCTGCGTGGGCTCGAAACCGGGCTTTCGGGCTTCAACTTCGTCGACCGCCTCGTCGGCGCGAGCCACGAGCAGCTTCGCAGCGAACTCGCCCAGCGCACCCCCGACCGGCTGCTCAACACCGCGCAGGCGATCCGCGAGGGGCTGCCGCTCGCCGAGATCAACCGCATCGCGGGCTATGACATGTGGTTCCTCGAACGCATCGCAGAGATCGTCGCGGCCGAAAATGCGGTCATCGCGAACGGCCTGCCGCGCGAGGCCGAGGGGCTGCGGGGGCTGAAGGCGATGGGCTTTTCGGACAAGCGGCTCGCCTATCTGGCGCTGCAGTCGGCGAACCTCCACCCCGGCACGCGCCGCGCGACCGCGCGCGGCAGCGGACTGATCCACGATACGGTCAAGGCGATGACCGGCGGCGTCACCGAGGCCGAGGTGCGGAGCTTGCGCCACAAACTCGGCGTGCGCCCGGTGTTCAAGACGATCGACACCTGCGCCGGCGAGTTCTCTGCACAGACCCCTTATCTCTATTCGACCTACGAAGCCCCGACCTTCGGCGAGCCCGAGAATGAGGCGAACCCGTCGGATCGCAGAAAGATCGTCATCCTCGGCGGCGGGCCGAACCGGATCGGGCAGGGGATCGAGTTCGACTATTGCTGCTGCCACGCCTGCTTCGCGCTCGAAGAGGCGGGCTATGAAACGATCATGATCAACTGCAACCCGGAGACGGTGTCGACCGATTACGACACCTCGGACCGCCTCTATTTCGAGCCGCTGACCGCCGAGGACGTCCTCGAAATCCTGCACGTCGAGCAGTCGAAGGGCGAGCTCGTCGGCGTGATCGTCCAGTTCGGCGGCCAGACCCCGCTCAAGCTCGCACAGGCGCTGGAGGAGGCGGGCATCCCGATCCTCGGCACTTCGCCCGATGCAATCGACCTCGCCGAGGATCGCGAGCGCTTCGCGGCGCTGGTCAACAAGCTCGGGCTCAAGCAGCCCGCCAACGGCATCGCGCGCAGCCGCGAGGAAGCGGTCGCGGTCGCGGCGCGCATCGGCTATCCGGTGCTGACGCGCCCCTCCTATGTGCTCGGCGGCCGCGCGATGGAGATCGTCGACGACCAGGCGCAGCTCGAACATTATATCGAGACCGCGGTGCAGGTGTCGGGCGATTCGCCGGTGCTGATCGACCGCTATCTGCGCGACGCGATCGAGGTCGACGTCGACGCGCTGTGCGACGGCACCGATGTTGTCGTCGCGGGCGTGCTCCAGCATATCGAGGAGGCGGGGGTCCATTCGGGCGACAGCGCCTGCTCGATCCCGCCCTACAGCCTGCCGGCGTCGATCGTCGCCGAGATCGAGCGGCAGGCGGACCTGCTCGCCCGCGCGCTCGAGGTGCGGGGCCTGATGAACATCCAGTTCGCGGTGCAGGGGGACGAGGTCTATCTGATCGAGGTCAACCCGCGCGCCAGCCGCACCGTGCCCTTCGTCGCCAAGGCGGTGGGCTCGCCGATCGCCAAGATCGCGGCGCGGGTGATGGCGGGCGAGCGCCTCGCCGACCTGCCGAAGATCAACCGCGACATCGCGCATGTCGCGGTGAAGGAGGCGGTCTTCCCCTTCGCGCGCTTCCCCGGCACCGATCCGGTGCTCAGTCCCGAGATGAAGTCCACCGGCGAAGTCATGGGAATCGATGGTGATTTCAATCTGGCCTTCGCCAAGGCGCAGCTCGGTGCGGGCGATCGCCTGCCGACCGAAGGGCGCCTGTTCGTGTCGGTCAAGGACAGCGACAAGCCGCGCATCATCGAACCGGTGCGGCGCCTCGCCGGCTGGGGGTGGCAGGTGATCGCGACCGGCGGCACCGCCGACTATCTGGCGGGGCAGGGGATCGCGGTCGAGCGCGTCAACAAGGTCGCCGAGGGCCGCCCGCATATCGTCGACCGGATCAAGGACGGCGACGTGCAGCTGATCTTCAACACCACCGAAGGGTGGCAGAGCCTGCAGGATTCGCAATCGATCCGGGCCTCGGCGCTCGCGGCCGATGTCGCCTACTACACGACCGCGGCCGGAAGCGATGCCGCGACCCACGCGATCGGGGCTCTCCGCGCGCATAGTCTTGAAGTGAAGCCCCTTCAGGACTATTATTGAGGCACCGCTCCACTCCCCGACATTGACGGAAACAGCGGCGCAGCCGCCCGGCGAAACTTCGCTGGCGCTGGATTATTGACGAAGGACAACAGGATAATGGCAAGCGTTGAAAAGGTGCCGATGCTGGCGGAAGGCTATGAGAAGCTGAGCGCGCAACTCGCCGCTCTCAAGGCCGAGCGACCGCAGATCGTCGACGCGATCGAGGAAGCGCGCGCGCATGGCGACCTTTCGGAAAATGCCGAATATCACGCCGCCAAGGAACGCCAGGGCCAGGTCGAGGCCTCGATCGGCGACCTCGAAGACCGGCTGTCGCGCGCCCAGATCATCGACCCGACGACGCTGTCGGGCGACCGCATCGTGTTCGGAGCGACCGTCACCCTCGCCGACGAGGACGACAAGCCGGTGAAGTATCAGATCGTCGGCCAGGCCGAAGCGGACGCCAAGGACGGCAAGATCAGCTATAATTCGCCGCTCGGCCGCGCGCTGATCGGCCGCCGCGTCGACGACGAGATCGAGGTGACCGTGCCGGCGGGCGACAAATATTATCTGGTGACCAAGATCGAATTCGTCTGAGCAGCGGCGGGTCCCGCGCGATGAACCGGCAACCGGCGCCGCTGACGACGGGCTTCGCACTGCTCTGCGTCGTCGTTTTCGTCATCCTGGCGATCACCGGATACCAGCATCAGGCGTTCGTCGGCGCGGGTTTCATTCCCGCGCGCTTCGGCGCCGATCTGATCGCGCCGCCGGGGACGATGCTGCCCTTCGCGCTGACCCCGCTCAGCTCGGCCTTCCTGCACAGCGGGGTGCTGCACCTCGTCTTCAACATGGCCGTGCTGCTGTTCATCGGCCGCCAGCTCGAGGCACCGCTGGGTTCGGCGGCGACCGCGGTGCTGCTCGTCGCGGGCGCCTATGCCGGCGCCTTCGCACAATGGATCGCCGATCCCGGATCGACCGCGGTCGTCGTCGGTGCGAGCGGCGCCATTTCGGCGCTGATCGCGGTTTTCGCGCTGATCTTCAGCCGCTCGCAGGCCCCGGCGATCGGGCCGATCCCGAGCCACTGGGTGCGCGCGCTCTGGCTCGCCGCGGCGTGGATCGGCGTCCAGCTCCTCCTCGGCTTCGCGGGCGGCGCGGGGTTCGGCAATATCGCGATCTGGGCGCATGTCGGCGGTTTCGTCGCCGGCCTGCTGCTCGCGCGCCCGCTGCTGCGCTGGCGCTTCGGGGGGCGGTAGAGCGACCCCCTTCTTTCGTCATCCCGGACTTGATCCGGGATCCCGCTTTTCGGCGTCGCTGAGCGGGACCCCGGATCAAGTCCGGGGTGACGATGAAATAGGGACGGAATCGGGGCTATCCGCCCAATAGCCCACCCGCCAACAGCATCGCCACGCGCACATCGATGCCGCAGCCTTCGGCGCGCTTCGCGGCGACGAAATCCTCGATCCCCGCCAGCGGCACGCGGTGGACGACGATGTCCTCGCCGTCGACCCCGCCGCCCGCGCCGACCTTCGTCAGTCCGGTGGCGACGATGAATGTGAAGCTCTCGCTCACCATGCCGGGCGAGCTGAAGAATTCGCCGACCGTGCGCCAGTGCGCGGCGCGGTAGCCGGTTTCCTCTTCGAGCTCGCGTTCCGCGGCGGTTTCGGACGCCTCGCCCGCCATGTCGTCGCCGACCAGCCCGGCGGGCAGTTCGAGGCAATTCCGCTTCAGCGGCACGCGATATTGCTCGACCAGGATCACATGCCGCCCGTCCGCCGCCTCGTCGATCGCAAGGATCACCGCGGCATGGATGCCGCGCGATCGCGAGACATATTCCCACGTCCCCTGTTGGCGCACGGTGATGAAACGGCCTTCCCAGCGCGTTTCGATGGGGGTGTCGGGGGCAGGGCGGGTCATGGGAATTCCTTTGCAGTATAGTGCCGCGTCATTGCGAGCGAAGCGAAGCAATCCAGAGCGGTTTACGCTACTCTGGATTGCTTCGCTTCGCTCGCAATGACGGAGTCAGTTAAATCTCGATCAGCCGGTCGGGCAGTTCGTTGGGATTGTCGTCGCCCTTCGGGAAATGCTCGGCTAGGACGACGCCCATCTGCCGCACCGCCTCGGCCATGCCGGCGCCCGGGTGCCCCGCGCGGACCTGCTCGACCAGCGCTTCCATCGCGTCGCCCCACACCGATGGCGCGACCTTGGCGGCTATCGCCTCGTCGGCGACGATGTCGGCGCGGTGCTCGCGCAGGCTGACGTAGAGGAGGATGCCGGTGCGCCCCAGTGTCTTCGCCTCGGTGCCGACCTTGAACAGGTCGACGGCGCGGGCGCGGACGCGCGCCGCCTTGATCGCCCGCGGGGTCAGCGCGAGCCGCAGCGGCCGCCACAGCAGGATCAGCCACACGCCGATCCATTTGAGGACGCCGATCGCGATCACCGTCCCCAGCCACTGGTTCGCGGTCAATTCGTGCCCCCAGCCGCCGGTCAGCCGGTCGTAGAGGCTTTGATAGAAATCGGGAAAGAGTGCGATCACGGACATGGCGAGGAAGGCGATGACGCTCGCCCAGACGAGCGCGACATCGTCATAATCGTTCGACTGCGCGGCGATCACCGTGACGATCTCGCCGCTGGTATGCGCCTCGGCCGCGGCGACCGCGGCGGTGACGAGGTCGTGGTCGGCTTCGCTGACGTGACTGACTTTCATGGCCCCGTTCCCCTACCAGCCGCCCGAGGCGCCGCCGCCGCCGAAGCTGCCGCCGCCGCCCGAAAAGCCGCCGAAGCCGCCGCCTCCGCCGCCGCCCCAGCTTCCGCCGCCCCACGACGATCCGCCGCTGCCGCCCCAGTCGTCGTCGCCCCAGATGATGATCGGCGCGCCGCCCCAGGGCCGGTGCCGCCGGTGCCGCTTGCCGCGCCGCCCGAAGGCGGTGAGCATCGGCAGGATGAAGAAGAAAAAGACGATGAAGCCGATGAAGATCAGCCCGCCGATGTCGCCTTTGCTCGCGTTTTCGCGCTCGACCTTGTCAGCCGCGGCGGCACGTGCGGCCGCTTCTTCGGGAGGAAGCTGGATTTGCTCGGCGATCGCATCGACCCCGGCCTGGATGCCGCCGGGATAGTCGTCTTCCCTGAACTTAGGCGTCACCTGATCGCGGATGATCCGGCCGGACAAGGCGTCGGTCAGCACGGGCTCGAGGCCATAGCCCACCGAGATGTTCATCCGCCGCTCGTTGGGCGCGATCAGGAAAACGACGCCGTCGTTCGCCTCCTTGCCGCCAATGCCCCACGCGCGGCCGAGCTTGTAGCCATAGTCGGCGACGTCATGGCCTTCGAGGCTGTTTACCGTCGCGACGACGAGCTGGTGGCCCGTCTGCTTTTGAAGGTCGAGGAGCTGGGTATTGAGCGCGGCTTCCCTGTCGGCCGGGATGATGTCGGCCTGATCGACCACGGGATTGCCCGCCAGCTTCGGAAAGGTCTGCGCGGCCGCGGGCACCGCGAGCAGCGAAAGGCCCAGCGCCCAGCCGAACAGCAGCGATCTCATGGTGTATCTCCGGTCTGCGCGGCAATGGCCTCGATCCCGATCGACAGGCCAGCTGCATAATCGGCCTTGGCGAAATAGGGCGTCATCTGGTGAATCACGGCCAAAGCCTTGTCATCGGTCAGTGTCTTTTCCATGCCGAGCCCCGTCGCGATCCGCGCCTGCCGCTCGTTCGGCGCGATCAGGACAAGAATCCCGTCGTTCCGATCCTCGCGCCCGATTCTCCAGCGGTTGCCGAGGCAGGTCCCGAAATTATCGACCCGCGCCCCGTTCAACCCCGGCGTCGTCGCGATCACCATCTGGTGCTTGGTGCGCGCTTCATAACCGGCGAGGCGCTGCGACAACCGGCCTTCCTCCTCATCGCTCAGAATATTGGCGGCGTCGGTCACTCGGCCCTGCATAGCCAGCTGCGGAACGCGATCGCACGCCGCCGATTCCGGAGGCGCTTCCGCCTTGCACCCGCCCGCGACCAGCAGGATCGCGAGCGGGACGGCAAGGGCGACCCGCAACACGCTTACGTCCCGAAGTCGACCTTCGGTGCCTCGTTGGCATTGGGGCTGATCGCCTTGTAGGGCGTCATCGGCTTGGCGCCGTGGACGATCTTGGCGCCGATGATGTCGGGGAAGGTGCGGATCGTCGTATTATAGTCCTGCACCGCGGTGTTATAGTCCTGGATCGAGATATTGATCCGGTTCTCGGTGCCTTCGAGCTGGGTCATCAGGTCGGCGAAGCGCGCCTGGCTCTTGAGTTCGGGATATTGTTCGACGGTGACGAGCAGACGGCCGAGCGCGCTCGACACATTGCCCTGCGCCTGCTGGAACGCCTGGACCTTGGCGGGGTCTTCGAGGTCGTCGGTTGAAAGTTTCACCTGCGTCGCCGAGGCCCGCGCCTGGATTACGCCTTCCAGCGTCGACTGCTCGATCTTCGCCGCGCCCTTCGCGGTTTCGACGAGGTTGGGGATCAGGTCGGCGCGCCGCTGATAGGCGGCCTCGACATTCGCCCATTTGGCCTTGGCGGCCTCTTCCTTGGTGGGGACGCTGTTGATGCCGCAGGCGGACAGGCTCATCGCGGCGACCGGCACGATCATCCAGCGGGCGGAACGAAAGCTCATGGATCAGTCTCCCTCCGGCGGCGTTTTGCCGCAACAATACACATAATAGGAAGCCGCTTGCCTTTGCGCAATCGTCGCGGCACCAATTGGCGGTCCACCCAATTTTCCGGGGAGTGTGAACATGCTGAACGAATTCAAGGAATTTATCGCCAAGGGCAATGTCATGGACCTGGCGGTCGGTGTCATCATCGGCGGAGCCTTTGCCACCATCACCACCTCGCTGACCAGCGACCTGATCATGCCCTTCGTCGGCTGGTTGTTCGGCGGGGTCGATTTCTCGAGCAAGTTCATCCTGCTCGGCAGCGTCCCCGACGGCGTCGCGGCGACCGATTATGCGAAGCTCAAGGAAGCGGGGGTGGCGATGGTCGGCTATGGCGCCTTCATCACTGCGGTGATCAATTTCCTGATCCTCGCCTTCGTCATCTTCCTGCTCGTCAAATGGGTGAACCGGGTCATGCGCCGCGCCCCCGATGCGCCCGCGGGCCCGAGCGAGGTCGACCTGCTCACCGAAATCCGCGACGAATTGCGAAAGAAATAAGGGGCTTGAGCCCTTTTCGGGACGAAAAACCCGCCTGCGCCCTTTCCAAGCGCGGGCGGGTTTCCTATATCGGATGTGCCGGTTTCGGCCGGCTATGAGGATAAATGGTGTCGTGGAATAGACACAGCGGACCCGGGGGCAGTACCCGGCGGCTCCACCACAAACCCGCGCGCTTTCGAAGGGGTGCGCGGGCTTCTGACGGGGCCGAACCAGGATCGACGTGTGTTCAAAGACGATGTTTTCTTCCGGGCTGAGTAACCCGTTAAAGGCTCAAAACCAATAAGTGCTAACGACAACGAAGCACTCGCTCTGGCTGCCTAACCGATAAGCCTCACGGCCTAAGGTTAGACAAATAGAACGCGGTTCGGACCGAACCGGGCAACAGAATCGGATACCAGCGGCTGGGGACGAGCCGGGCAACAGAATCGTCCCACCTTCCTTCCCTTTTTCTTTCCCTCACTCTCCGCCGCGCCGCGCGCGAACGGCGGATTTGCTGCGCTGCGGCAAATTCCGGTGCGCGCTGTCACGAAAGTGACGCGCCCGAGTCACGATATCGTCAAGCTCGGGACGCCATCCTGTCACCGACGCCCCCTAGCGAGCCCGCCATCGACACTCTCTGGGGGCATTATCCATGATCATGAAATCCGGCGCCGCGCGCGGTCTCGCCTTGCTGCTCGCGACCGCATCCTTCGCTTCGATCGCGCAGGCGAGCGAACTTGCCGGTACGATCGCCGACGCCTCCGGAACGCGCGCGCTGCAGGCGGTGAGCGTGCGCATCGTCGAGCTCGGCCGCGTCACCTCGACCGGCCGCGACGGCAGCTTCGTCTTCGGCGACGTCCCTGCGGGCACCTACACGATCGAGGCCGATTATGTCGGCGCCGAGCGCGTGACCCAGACGGTCGAGGTCCCCGAAACCGGCCGCATCACCGTCAACCTCGCGCTCGCGGGCGCCAATGGCGACCAGATCCTCGTCGTCGGCCAGGCCGCGAACCAGGCGAGCGCGCTGTCGCGCCAGCGCGCGGCGGACGGGGTCGAAAGCGTGCTGACCCGCGACGCGGTCGCCCAGTTCCCCGACCAGAATGTCGCTGAATCGCTGCGTCGCCTGCCCGGCATCAACATCCTCAACGACCAGGGCGAAGGCCGCTTCGTGTCGGTGCGCGGTCTCGACCCCGAACTCAACGCCACCTCGGTCAACGGCGTGCGCCTGCCCGCGCCCGAAAGCGACGTGCGCTCGGTCGCGCTCGACGTGATCTCGAGCGACAGCATCGAATCGATCGAGGTCAAGAAATCGCTGACTCCCGACATGGACGCCGACACGATCGGCGCGTCGATCGAGATCAACACGACGAGCGCCTTCGAGCGCCGCAAGAATCTGCTGACCGCGAAGGTCGAGGGCAGCTACAACGACTATTCGGAGAAGCTGACCCCCAAGGGCAGCATCGATTTCTCGCAGCGCATCTCGGACGGTTTCGGCGTGTCGGGCGGCGTGTCCTATTATCAGCGCAAGTTCGAGACCGACAATATCGAGGCCGACGGCTGGGATCGGAACGACGAAGGGCTGATCACGACCGAGGAGGTCAACTACCGCGACTATGACGTCGAACGGAAACGCCTCTCCGCCAACCTCAACTTCGATTTCCGCCTCGGCGACACGACCAAGCTCTACGCGCGCGGCGTCTACAGCCAGTTCGACGATCAGGAATATCGCCGCGAAACGAGCTTCAAGCTCGAGGATGCCGGCGAGGTCTCGGGGAGTGGCGCCGATGTCGTCTATAGCGACGCCGATGGCGAGCTGCAGGTTCAGCGCTCGCTCAAGGACCGCTTCGAACGCCAGCGTATCCGCAGCATCGTGCTCGGCGGCGAAACCGAAACCAACGGTTGGCACGCGCAATATTCGGTCAGCTTCGCCAAATCGTCGGAGCGCGAGAACGGCTCGATCGACCCCGCGAACTTCGAACGGAAATTCGAGAACGAAGGGCTGCTCCTCGGCCTCGATTTCGCCGACCCGCGCCGGCCGCTCTACACGGTGGACGGCGATGCCGATGCGGTCGACGCTTTCTCCGACCCGTCCGAATATGAACTCGACAGCGTTCAGGTGACGGCGCTGTCGGACTCGCGCGACAAGGAGTGGGCGGCCAAGTTCGACCTTGCCCGCGAATTCGCGATGACCGGCGGCAGCTTCACCGTCCAGGCGGGCGCGAAGGCCCGCTGGCGCGACAAGAGCTATAATCTCGAGACCCGATATTGGGAGATGGACGGGCTGACGATGGCGGATCTGGTCGGCGGCCAGACCTATCGCATCACCGACATTTCGCCGGTGCTGGGCAAGCCGGGCGTGCGCGATTTCTTCAATGCCAACCGCGACGCGTTCGAACTCAACGAGTTCGACACGCTGTTCGATTCGGCGGTCGAGGATTATGCGGTGAGCGAAGACGTCGCGGCGGGCTATCTGCTCGGCCGCTGGGACAGCGACACGCTGCGCGTGATCGGCGGCGTGCGGTATGAGCATACCAAGAACGACATTCGCGCCAACACCGTCACCGTCGTGACCGAAGGCGGCGAATTGCCCGATGGAACCGAGGCCGAGGACGACACGCTGCTGCCTCCGGTGCCCAACCAGTTCAAGCGCAGCTACGGCGACTGGCTGCCGAGCCTGACGCTCCGCTGGGAGCCGCAGCAAAATCTCGTGCTGCGCGCGGCGGGCTACAAGAGCCTCGTTCGTCCCAAGCTGTCGAAGCTCGCCCCCCGGTTCAGCATCGAACAGAATGAAGACGGCGAGCGCGAGGGCGAATTCGGGAACCCCGACCTCAAGCCATACGAGGCGTGGAACTTCGATGCGGGGGTCGAATATTATCTGCCGGGCAACGGCGCGCTGTCGGCGGGGCTCTTCTACAAGGATGTGAAGAATTTCATCGTCGACACCAACCGCGAGAATCCGGGCGAATATCTGGGCATCGCCTATGACGAGGCGACCGTTCCGATCAACGGCGACAGCGCCAGGATATGGGGTCTGGAACTCAGCTACACCCAGGCGCTGCGCTTCCTGCCGTCGCCGCTCGACGGCTTCCTCGTCCAGGCGAACTACACCTATACCGACGCGACCGGCAACGTGCCGATCGATGGCGACATCACCGATCTGCGCAAGATCGACCTGCCGGCCTCGTCGAAGCACACGTTCAACGCGGTGCTCGGATACGAAAAGGGCCCGGTCTCGCTGCGCCTCGCGGGCACCTATCGCTCCAAATATCTCGACGAACTCGGCGACGTCGCCGAGGAGGACCGGATCGTCGACAACCACTTCCAGCTCGACCTCTCGGCGAAATATGACGTCACCAAGCAGGTCCAGGTCTTCTACGAGTGGATCAACATCAACAACGCCAAATATTTCGCCTACAACAATGTCGGCGCCCGCCAGAACCTCCTGCAATTCGAGGAATATAGCTGGACCATGAAGTTCGGCGCGCGCGTGAAATTCTGATCATCCCCCTCCCGCGCGTCCCATGGGCGGCCGCCGCAGTCCCTTGCGGCGGCCGTTTCTTTTTCGCGTTCGATCAATAGGCGGGCGGGTCGCTCGCCGGGAAGGATTCGTCGCTCGCCTGATCGACGTCGTCCCAGAGCCGCCGCGCCGGGTCGCGCATCGCATCGGGGCCGGCGGAGCGCGTCTGAGCGAAATTCTCGGGATCGGTTTCGGCGTTCGAAAAGGCGGCGGCATGGCCTTTATGCTGCGCACCCCGCCGCCTGCGCCATAGCGCGAAAACGCCCGCGCCCGCGGCGAGCGTCGCGGCAATGGCGGGCAGGGCGAAGCGGCGGACGGCTGGCGGCATGGTCGGACCCTTTCGTCAAAGGTAACGGCGGATTATCGCGCCGGTTCCCGCACGCGGTCAATCCGTTCCGCGCGCGCGGCCCGCCGTGATGCCGTCGAACAAGGCGATGAGGCGCGGCGCGTTGGCCCGAAGCGAATAGAGCGCCTCGCACCGCTCGCGGCCCGCACGCCCCATGATGGTGCGAAGCTCCGGGTCGGCCGCGAGCCGCCCGATCGCGTCGATCCAATCGCGATCATTTTCCGCAAGGTATCCCACCTCGGGCGTCACGATCTCGCCGTTCACGCCGACGTTCGACGCGATCACCGGCTTGGCGAGCGCCATGTACTGGATCAGCTTGTACCCGCATTTGCCGCGCTCGAACGGCGAATCGGTAAGCGGCATGATGCCGACGTCGATTCCATTGAGCAGCGCGACTTCGGTATCCGCGGTCCAAGGCTGGCTGTCGATGGGGAAATCGGCGCCCGACAAGGGGGCGATGCCGATCGTGCGGAGCGAAAAGGGGCTCGAGCGCGATGCCGCGTTCAATATCGGGACGATGGTCTGAAGCAGGCGCGCTGTCGCGGGCGACCCGATCCAGCCGATGACGAACTTTCCGGAACAGGATCGGGCGGGGAGGGGCGTCGCCGCCGCGTCATATCGATCGGTGTCGACCACGGTCGGCAGGATCATCACCTTTGCGGCGCCGTGGCTGTTTGCATAGTCGGCAAGATAGCGATTGCCGGCGGTGATCGCGGCCGATCTTTTCAGTAGCGGATCGAATTTGTTCGACAACAGCCCCCGGATCAGGGGATTCCCGCTTTGATCATAATTGTGGAAGACGGCGTCGTCGAAATCGACGACATAGGGCACGCCGGCAAGGCCGGCCAGCCGCTCAAAAAGACCGGGCGCGAAGGGGAGAAGGTCCTTCTCGATCCACAGAAGATCGAAGTTGCGCGCCTTGCGCAGCGCGGCGAGACGCCGTCCGAAGGCGCCGGCGACGTGGCGGAGGGGGCGTCCGCCCCCTGCGTACAGGTTTTGAAGATAGGCGTCGTCGAAGAAGGGAGAGGATGTGAGAGTGTAGCCGCCCTCTCGAAGCAAATCTTCATAGAGCGCAAAGCGCACCCGGCTGCTCGCTCCCATCGGGCCGTAGCGCGTCAGCGCGAGGATCGTTTTCACAGGCTCATCTTTCGCTTCCGATGCCAACGAAACCGACCACAGCGCGACGATGATGTCGAGATCCGCCGTTTCGGCGCGCCAGCCTGCCGACGGGTAGGCGCGAACGGCCATTAGCCATATCGAAAAGACTGGCAAATTCAATTTTTTGGCCTAGACGACCCTTCTGACTGTCAGCCGGGGGGGTGACTGCAATGTGCGGGATAGCGGGATTCTGGCGTCCATCGGGTCTGAGCGCGGACGCGCCGTCGATCGTCCAGGCCATGACGGGAGCAATTCGGTGGCGCGGCCCCGATGCCGACGGAATCTGGATCGATCCCGAAAAGGGCATCGCGCTCGGGCATCGCCGTCTGTCGATCATAGATCTGTCGCCGGGCGGAGCGCAGCCGATGAAATCGGCCGATGGGCGCTATATGATCGCCTACAATGGCGAAATCTATAATTTCGAGGATATTCGCACCCGGCTCGAAGCCGCAGGACAGGCGCCGGCATGGCGCGGGCACTCGGACACCGAGGTTCTGCTCGCCGCTCTCTCGGCATGGGGGCTCGATGCTACGCTCGACGCGCTGAACGGCATGTTCGCCTTTGCCCTATGGGATCGGCAGAGGGACGAACTGTCGCTCGCGCGCGACCGGATGGGCGAAAAGCCGCTCTATTATGGTTGGACCGGACATGGCGACGCGCGAACGCTGATGTTCGCGTCGGACCTGGCGGCGTTGCACGCGCATCCAAATTTCAGGCCGGTGGTCGATCCCGATGCAGTGGCCCTCTTGCTGCGTTACGGGCATATTCCCGACCCGCATTCAATCTATCGGGGCGTCGCCAAACTGCGGCCAGGCAGCCGCTTGGTGATCGACCGCGAAGGGACGGAGGCGGCCCGGGCATATTGGGACAGCCTAGGGGAATATGCCGAGGCGGCCGGAAGCAGGCGGTTCCGCGGTGATGCGGAGGAGGCGGTCGATCAGCTCGAAAAGCTTCTGGGTGCGGCGATCGCGCGTCAGTCGGTGGCCGACGTGCCGCTTGGCACCTTCCTGTCGGGCGGGGTGGACTCGTCCGCGGTGACCGCGCTGCTGCAGGCGCACAGCAGCCGCCCGGTCAAGAGCTTTTCGATTGGCTTTTCCGAAAGCGCCTACGACGAATCGCCGCACGCGCGGGCGGTTGCGGCGCATTTGGGCACCGATCACCAGCAATTGATCGTCGTGCCCGCCGATGCGCAGGCGGTGATCCCCTCGCTGCCCGAAATCTACAGCGAACCGTTCGCAGATTCATCGCAGATTCCCACATATCTCGTGGCGCGCATGGCGCGAGAACAGGTTTCGGTGGCGCTTTCCGGCGATGGGGGCGACGAATTGTTCGCGGGCTATAACCGCCATGTCCATGCGCAACGGAACTGGCCGCGGATCGCGCGCGTGCCGCGCATGTTGCGCCGCATGGCGGGCGGCATGATAAGCTCGGTTCCCCCCAGCACATGGGACGCCACCTTGGGCCGTCTGCTGGCGAAGCGTATGCGGGGCGTCGGCGACAAGCTGCACAAGACGGCAGGGGCGATCTCGGCGCCGGATGGCGATGCGCTCTATTCGGCGCTGATCAGCCTGAATCGCGATACCGCCCGCCTTTTGCCGGACGGCGGTGCGAGCGACGGTTTTGAAGGCCACGACCTTTCCAGGATCGCGCATCTGCCGCTCGCGGATCGGATGATGGCGAGGGACGCCATCCATTATTTGCCCGGCGATATCCTGACGAAGGTCGACCGCGCCGCAATGGCCGTTTCGCTGGAAACGCGCGTGCCGATGCTGGACGTCGACGTCATCCGCTTTGCCTGGAGCCTGCCGCTCGAAATGAAGCTGCGCGACGGCACCAGCAAATGGCCGCTCCGCGAATTGCTCTACCGCCATGTTCCGCGCCATTTGATCGAGCGCCCCAAGCAGGGCTTCGGCGTACCCATCCAGGACTGGCTGCGCGGTCCGCTGCGGCCATGGGCCGAAGCGCTGCTGTTCGATGCCAGCAATGCGATCGACGATTATTTCGACCGGCGCGCGGTCCGGGCGCTTTGGCAGCGGCATTTGTCGGGGACCAGCAACCTCCAGCACCAGCTTTGGCCGATCCTGATGTTCCAGGGATGGCGAGCCGCCGGCGCCGGATGGTCCCGGTCGAGGGGCACGGTGCCGGACAACCCCGTTTCCGATATGGTGGCCTGACCGCGCCGCCGCGGCTTCGCATTTTCTCCGCGGTGCTTCGCTCACCTTGTGCGGCGTCCGAATCGATCCTAGCCTTGCGCGGGTCCGGCAGCCGGGACTGCGGACGCGAACTGTGGAGAGGATGGTTGGTGGCGAACGACAAGATGATGGACGCGGTGGTGCCGCTCGACCCCGCCTGGCCGAAGATGTCGCTCGCCGACGCGACTGCCGCGCTGACCGCGCCCGGCGCGCGGTTCGAGATGGACATAGCGGAGATCGGCGGTATCCCGACCCGCGTCTGGAAGAATGCGCCCCATGACCTCGGCGTCCTGCTCGACCTGTCGCGCACCCACGGCGAGCGGCTGTTCACCATCCTCGACGACGAGCGCGTGAGCTTCGAGGCGAACTATCGCGCCACCGCCGCGCTTGCGCGGGCGCTGCAGGACCTCGGAGTGGGCAAGGGCGACCGCGTCGCCTTCGCGATGCGCAACCTGCCCGAATGGCCGATGATCTTCTTCGCGATCACCTCGATCGGCGCGATCGCGGTGCCGCTCAATGCCTGGTGGACCGGCGGCGAGCTCGCCTATGGCATCCGGGATTCGGGGGCGAAGCTGCTGATCGTCGACGGCGAGCGCCACGAGCGGCTCCGTGAGCATCTGGGCGCGATGCCCGACGTCGAGCGGCTGATCGTCGCGCGCGCCGGCGCGGCGATCGCGGGCACGACGGCGCTCGAGGATATCGTCGGCACGCCGCATGGCTGGGCCCGGCTCCCGGACGGCGACCGTCCCCGCGTCGAGCTCGCCAGCGACGATGACGCCGCGATCTTCTACACCAGCGGAACGACGGGCCAGCCCAAGGGCGCGCTGGGCACGCACCGCAACATGGCGACCAACATCCTGTCGGGCGGCTTTTCGGCGGCGCGCAGCTTCCTGCGCCGCGGCGAGCCGGTGCCCGAACCCGCGCCGCGCACGACGCTGACCGTCATCCCCATGTTCCACGTCACCGCCTGTTCGGCGATGCTGATGGGGGCGATGGCGGCGGGCAACACCACCATCTTCATGCGCAAATGGGATGCGGCGCGCGCGATGGAGATCATCGAGCGCGAGAAGGTCAATGTGACCGGCGGCGTCCCGACGATCGCGTGGCAGCTCCTCGAGCATCCCGACCGCGCGAAATATGATCTCTCTTCGCTGGAAGCGATCGCCTATGGCGGTGCGCCCTCGGCGCCCGAACTGGTGAAGCGCATCTACGAAGAGTTCGGCGCGCTCCCCGGCAACGGCTGGGGGATGACCGAGACGATGGCGACGGTGACCTCGCACGGCGCCGAGGATTATCTCGCGCGCCCGACCAGCGCCGGGCCGCCGGTCGCGGTCGCCGACCTCGAGATCCGGGCCGAAGACGGAGTGACCGTGCTGCCGGCGGGCGCAGTGGGCGAGCTTTGGGCGCGCGGGCCGATGATCGTGAAGGGCTATTGGAACAAGGCGCAAGCCACCGCCGAAACCTTCGTCGACGGCTGGGTGCGCACCGGCGACCTCGCGCGGCTCGACGAGGAGGGCTTTGTTTATATCGTCGACCGCGCCAAGGACATGGTGCTGCGCGGCGGCGAAAATATCTATTCGTCGGAGGTCGAGAATGTCCTCTACGAGCATCCCGCGGTGACCGACTGCGCGGTCATCGGCATCCCGCACCGGACGCTGGGCGAGGAGCCCGCCGCGGTCGTCCACCTCGCCCCCGGCATGACCGCGACCGAGGCCGAACTGCAGGACTGGGTGCGCGCGCGGCTGGCGGCGTTCAAGGTGCCGGTCGCGATCCGCTTCGTCGCCGAGACGCTGCCGCGTAACGCCAATGGCAAGATTCTGAAGAAGGATCTGAAGCCGCTGTTCGCGGATCGGGAGATGGCGGCTTAGACGAGCTGACCTTGCTAGTCTCGTCACCCTGAACTTGTTTTCAGGGTCCATGGCCTGCCCGCTGATGAAACACGGCGTTGACCGAGAGCACAGGCCATGGATGCTGAAACAAGTTCGGCATGACGAAGTCGGGGTATGATTCATCCCCTCGCTTGATAAAAGCGGCCGGGAGTTGAAGGGATCGGCGTGTTCGAATTTCTGGCGTTTCTGGCGCTTATCATCCTCTTCGTCCTGTTGATGGACGCGCGAAGCCGCCTGAAGCGCGCCGAGGCGACGTTGCAGGAAGCGGCGAAACGGATCGGGGCTCTGCAGCGCCACGCCGGCCTGCTGCCGCCGAAAGCCGGCGAGGCGCCGCTTCCTGAAGCACCCCGCGAACCGATCGCCGAGCCCGCGCCCGTGCGCAAGGCAGCTGCCGCCGCGAGCGTGCCGATGCCGTCGGTCGCGAAGGATATCCGCGAAGAGGCTCCCGGGGCTCCTCCACCGGACAGGATTGAGCCCGCCGCGCCGCGCCCGTCCAAAGTCGAAACCCAACCCAAACCCGCGCCATCGCGCAGCATGGCGTCGCGGTTCGAGGATCTGTTCGGCAAGACGCTGCCGATCTGGGCCGGCGGGATCACGCTCGCGATCGCCGGGGTGCTGATCGTCCGCTACGCGATCGACGCGGGCTTCTTCGCGCGCGTCTTCACCCCCGGGGTGCAGATCGTGACCGGGCTGCTCTTCGGCCTCGCGCTGATCGGCGGCGCCGAATATGCGTGGCGGAACGAGGCGCGGCTGCGCGACGTGCGCGTGCCGCAGGCGCTCGCGGGGGCGGGTATCGCGACGCTCTATGCGGCGATCATGGTCGCCGCCAACGTCTATCAGCTCATCGGGCCGCTGCTCGCCTTCGCGGCGCTCGCGCTCGTCACCGCCTCGGCGCTCGGACTGTCGCTCCGTTTCGGCCCGCCGAGCGCGCTGCTCGGCCTCGCGGGCGGCCTTGCCGCGCCGGCGCTGGTCGGGGCGGTCGCGCCCGACGTGCCGCTGATCGCCGTCTATCTGGCGCTGACCATCGCGGGGCTCGCCGGGGTCGCGCGGATGCGGCGCTGGCCGTGGCTCGCGCTCGCCGCGCTCGTCGGCGGCGCGGGCTGGGGGCTGTGGATGGTGCTGACCCACCGCGCGCTCGACGCGCTGGGGTCGCTGTCGATCGGCGGCTTCGTTCTGCTGCTCGCGATCGCGGTGCCGATGCTGTCGTTCGACGGGCCGCGCGCGGCGCTGCTGCGCACGGCGTCGGCGATCGTCGGCGCGCTGCAGCTCGCGCTGCTCGTCGGCTATGGCGGCTTCGCGCCGCTCCATTGGGGCCTGTTCGCGTTGATCGCCGCTGCGGGGCAGTGGCTCGCGTGGCGCGAGCGCGGCTTCGCGATCGTCCCGACGATCAGCGCCGCGCTGTCGGTGCTGCTGCTCGCGGCGTGGCCCGATGCGACGCCCTTCTGGTTCGGCCTGATCGCCTTGGCGCTCGCCGCGATCCACGCGCTGCCGCTTCTCGCGCGGCTGTGGGACGAGCCCAGGGCGCTGCGGCGCGTGCTCGAGCTGTGCGCGATCGCGATCGTGATGCCGCCGCTGACCAAATGGCAGGTCTGGGATATCGGTGACCCGGTGCTGGCGCTCGTCGCGCTCGGCGGTGCGGCGCTGGCGGGGGCGGGGATCGCGCGCGGCTGGCGGGTCGAGGCGCGCGCTGCCGACGGCCGCTTCGCGTGGCTGATCGCGACCGCCGGCGCGCTGCTCGCGCTCGCGATCCTCCTCATCCTGCCGCGCTGGATGGCGCCGCTCGCCGTCGGTCTCGTCGCGGCGGCGATGCTCTTCTTCGGCAAGGCGGCGGGTGACCGGCGGATCGAGCCCGTCGCGGCGGGCTTCGTCGGCGCCGCGATCCTCGCGCTCGTCGCGCCGCCGCTGGCGCTCGCCGAACTGCCGCGCCTTGTCGAAGGGGCTGGCGGAGTGACAGGGCAAGCTTTCTTGCGCTGGGCGGGCCTCGCGGCGATTGCCGCGCTGTTCGCGCTGCGCGCCGAAGGGCGGATCGTCCGGCGCCTCGGCCAGTTCGCCGCGGCGCTGCTCGTCTATGGCGCTTTCGCCCAGATCGTTCCTGCCGACGGGCTGATGCTGATCCCCGCGCTCGGCGGTGCGGCGGCGCTGCTCGCGGCGCGGCGCATCCCGCTGGCGCGCGTCGATGCCGCGGCCGCTGGCTTCGTCGCCCTCAGCCTGGGCTGGGCGGCATGGCCGATCGGCGCCTGGTCGTCGGCGGCGCTGCTCTCGCTCGCCGGGATGCCGATGCCGATCGAGGCCGCGATGCTCCCGGTCGACCGGCTGCTGCTGCGGCTGCTGCTCCCGGCTCTCCTGTTCGGCGCGCCGCTGTGGTTCATCCGCGGCGCGCTGCCCCGCTGGCTTCTCCTCGCCGGGCTCGGCGTCGCGGGGATCGTCGGCGGCATCGCGGTCCACGGCCTCTACCGCTTCGGCTTTGCGGCGCTTGCGGGCAGCGATTTCGTCGCGACCGGCATCGCGCAGCGGCTGGTGTGGGAGGCGCTGCTCATCGGCGCGGGCTGGCTCGCGATGCGGCGCGGCGGGCTCGCGCTCGCGCGGCCGCTCGTCGTCGCGGGCACGCTCCACGCGCTCGTCTACGGTATCCTCCTCCACAATCCGCTGTGGGCGCAGCAGGCGGTCGGCGGCTGGCCGATCGCCAATCTGCTCGCGCCGCTGTTCCTGCTCGCCGGGACCGGCGCGATCCTGGCGCGGCGGTTGTTCCCCGCGGCGCCCGCGCTGCTCGGGCGCGCGGTCCAGATCGTCCTGATGCTGCTCGTCGCGGGCTTCGCCTGGGCGACGCTGCGCCAGCTCTTCCACGGCAGCCTGCTCGTCGAGCCGGGGGTCGCGCCGGCCGAGAATATCCTGCGCTCGCTGCTGATCCTCGCGCTCGCGATCGGCTTCCTGCTCTGGGGCATCCGCACCGGGCGCCACGACTGGCGCATCGCCTCGTTGCTCTTGATGCTCGGCGCGGTGGGCAAGGTGTTCCTGTTCGACGCCTCGGGGCTCGAGGGTCTGCTCCGCATCGGATCGTTCGTCGCGCTCGGTTTCAGCCTGATCGGAATCGGCTGGCTCTACAGCCGCCAGCTGGCGGGTTCCGCGTCGCCGCAGAAGGAAAAGCCGTGATCCGTTCCTCCCTGTTCCCTGTGCTTGGTGCCGCGCTGCTGGCGACCGTTGCGGCGTGCAGCGACGGCGATGCGCCGGCGGAGCGGCAGGCCGCGGCCGCGCCGCGTTCTTGCCCGGCGATCGGCGACGCGCCGGTTCACCTCGCCGGCGGCAGTTTCGCGATGGGCGAGGACGACGTCTACGCCGAGGAGGGGCCGGTGCGGGAAACCACCGTCGGCGCATTCTGGATCGACCCGCACGAGGTCACCAACCGCCAGTTCGCCGCCTTCGTGAAGGCGACGGGCTATGTCACCGTCGCGGAAAAGCCGGTCGACCCCAAACAGTTCCAGGTCCCCGCCGACCAGATCCCGCCCGACATGCTGAAACCGGGATCGGCGGTCTTCACCCCGCCCGATTTCCCGTCGAACAATTACAACGACTGGTGGAAATATGTCCCCGGCGCGAACTGGAGGAAGCCCCACGGCCCGGCCGGCCCCGACGACGTCGCGAACGAGCCCGTCGTCCACCTCGCCTGGGACGATATGGTCGCTTATGCAAAATGGGCGGGCGGGCGCATCCCGACCGAGGCCGAGTGGGAATATGCCGCGAGCGCGGGCGAGCCCTCGCGCAACGTCCAGCCCGCCGAAGCGAACAGCTGGCAGGGCGCCTTCCCCAATTACAATGCCGAAACCGACGGCTTCAAGGGCGTCGCCCCGGTCGGCTGCTACCGGCCGAACGCCAACGGCCTCTACGACATGGTCGGCAATGTCTGGGAGGTGACGTCCGATTTCTTCCGCCCCGGCCACGATCCCGACGACAGGGACAATCCGAAGGGCCCCGACGAAAACCACGCCTATGATCCCTTCAATCCCGGCATGCCGTCGCGCACCGTGAAGGGCGGCAGCTATCTCTGCGCCCCCAATTATTGCCAGCGCTACCGCCCGGCCTCGCGCCAGGGCCGCGATCCCGGCCTCGGCACCAGCAACGTCGGCTTCCGCCTCGTCTACGACCGGCCGCCGGCCCGGAACCTCACCCCGTGATCGCGGGCAGGTCGAGCTCCTGTTCGCGCGCGCAGGCGATCGCCTCGTCATAACCGGCGTCGGCGTGGCGCATGACCCCGGTGGCGGGGTCGTTCCACAGCACGCGGCCGAGCCGCTCGGCCGCCTCGTCGCTGCCGTCGGCGACGATCACCATGCCGCTATGCTGCGAATAGCCCATGCCGACCCCGCCGCCGTGATGCAACGATACCCAGGTCGCGCCGCTCGCGGTGTTGAGCAGCGCGTTCAGGAGCGGCCAGTCGCTGACCGCGTCGCTACCGTCCTGCATCGCCTCGGTCTCGCGATTGGGACTCGCGACGGATCCTGAATCGAGATGGTCGCGCCCGATCACGACGGGCGCCTTGAGCTCGCCCGATGCCACCATCTCGTTGAACGCGAGGCCGAGCCGGTGACGGTCGCCGAGCCCGACCCAGCAGATGCGCGCGGGCAGTCCCTGAAAGTGGATGCGCTCGCGCGCCATGTCGAGCCAGCGGTGAAGGTGTGCATTGTCGGGGAGCAGTTCCTTCACCTTGGCGTCGGTTTTATAGATGTCCTCGGGGTCGCCCGACAGCGCCGCCCAGCGAAAGGGCCCGACGCCGCGGCAGAAGAGCGGACGGATATAGGCGGGGACGAAGCCGGGGAAGGCGAAGGCGTCGGCGACCCCCTCGTCGAAGGCGACCTGGCGGATGTTGTTGCCGTAATCGACCGTCGGCACCCCGGCCTTCCAAAAATCGAGCATCGCGCGGACGTGCACCGCCATCGACGCGCGCGCCGCGCGGTCGACCGCCTGCGGGTCGCTCTCGCGCTTGGCGAACCATTGGTCGAGGCTCCAGCCCTGCGGCAGATAGCCGTTGACCGGGTCGTGCGCGGAGGTCTGGTCGGTGACCAGAGCGGGGCGCACCCCGCGGCGGACGAGTTCGGGATAGACGTCGGCGGCGTTGGCGCAGAGTCCGACCGAGATCGGCTCCTTCGCTTGCCCCACCATCGCCAGCGCTTCGTCGAGGCTTTTCGCCTCGACGTCGAGATAGCCGGTGTCGAGCCGCATCGCGATCCGGCTCGGCTGGCATTCGATCGCGAGGCACGAGGCGCCCGCCATCGTCGCCGCGAGCGGCTGCGCGCCGCCCATGCCGCCGAGCCCGGCGGTCAGGATCCAGCGGCCCGAAAGGTCGCCGCCATAATGCTGGCGCCCCGCCTCGACGAAGGTTTCGTAGGTGCCCTGAACGATGCCCTGGCTGCCGATGTAGATCCAGCTGCCCGCGGTCATCTGGCCGTACATCATCAGGCCCTTCTTATCGAGCTCGTGGAAATGCTCCCACGTCGCCCATTTGGGGACGAGGTTGGAATTGGCGAGCAGCACGCGCGGAGCGTTGCGGTGCGTCCTGAACACCCCCACCGGCTTGCCCGACTGGACGAGCAACGTCTCGTCGTCCTCGAGGCGCTTCAGCACTTCGGCGATGCGGTCGAAACTCTCCCAGTCGCGCGCCGCGCGGCCGATGCCGCCATAGACGACCAGCTCGTGCGGCGCCTCGGCGACGCGCGGGTCGAGGTTGTTCATCAGCATGCGCAGCGGCGCCTCGGTGAGCCAGCTCTTCGCGTTGAGGTCGGGGCCGGTCGGCGCGGCGATGCGGCGCTGGTTGTCGAGGCGGGTCATGGGCGTCCTTTCGCAAAGTCGAGCGCGGCGGCGATCGCCTGGCGCAGCACGGGGCGGATCGGGGGATCGGGGTCGATCGGGGTCGGCCAATCGGCCTCGGAGAGTGTTTCCGGTTCGGCCATGTAGCCGCGCATCGCGAGCTCCATCTGGATCGCATGGACACCGGCTTCGGGACGGCCGTAATGGCGCGTCGTCCAGCCGCCCTTGAAGCGGCCGTTGACGACATGGCTCTCGCCGCTCGCCGCGCAGAGGTTGGTGATCGCCGCCTCGAGCTCGTCGGCGCAGGTCGCGCCGCCGTTGGTGCCGATGTTGAACTGCGGCAGTTCGCCGTCGAACAGGCGCGGCACGCGGCTGCGGATCGAATGCGCGTCATAGAGGACGACGCGGCCGTGCGCGTCCCGCAGGCGGGCGAGTTCGGCCGAGAGCGCCTCGTGATACGGGCGGTGATATTGGTGAAGCCGCCGGGTGATCTCGGCCTCGTCGGGCTCGCCGAAGCGATAGAGAGGCGCGCCGTCGAAGGTCGTCGTCGGGCATAGCTCGGTCGTCGCCTGCCCCGGATAGAGCGACGCGCCCGACGGGTCGCGGTTCATGTCGATGACGCTGCGCGAGATGTCGGTCGCGACCAGCGTCGCGCCCATGTCGGCGGCGAAGGCATAAAGGTCGGCGATCCACCAGTCGGTGTCGAGCCGCGCGCGCGCGGGCGAGACGAACTGGTCGCCCGTCCCGCCAAGGTCGGTGCCGCCGTGCGGAAAGGCGACGACCAGCGGCTCGGTGCCGCGCCGGACCGTCAGCCAGTTCATGGCGCGACGCCGGGAAGGTCGAGCGCGGCGATCAGCGCGCCCGAACGGACGAGCGCGATCGCGGCCTCCATGTCGGGCGCCATATGGCGGTCGCCCTGCAGCGTCGGTACCGCGGCGCGCAGGCGGCCGCGCGCCGCCTCGATCGGCGCGCTCGACGCGAGCCCGGCGTGGAAGTCGCAGCCCTGCGCGCCCGCGAGCAGCTCGATGCCGAGGATCGCGTCGACATTCGCCGCCATCGCCTCCAGGCGCCGCGCGCCGTGCGCCGCCATGCTGACATGATCCTCCTGATTGGCCGAGGTCGGGATCGAATCGACGCTCGCGGGCATCGCGCGCTGCTTGTTCTCGGACACCAGCGCGGCAGCGGTGACCTGCGGGATCATGAAGCCCGAGTTGAGCCCCGGCTCGGGGGTCAGGAAGGCGGGGAGGCCCGATAGCGCCGGGTCGACGAGCATCGCGATGCGCCGTTCGGCGAGGCTGCCGATCTCGCACAGCGTCAGCGCGATCATGTCGGCGGCGAAGGCGACGGGCTCGGCGTGGAAATTGCCGCCCGACAACGCCTCATCGGTTTCGGCGAAGATCAGCGGATTGTCCGACACGCCATTGGCCTCGATCGCGAGCGTGGTCGCCGCCTGCCGCAGCAGGTCGAGCACCGCGCCCATCACCTGCGGCTGGCAGCGCAGGCAATAGGGGTCCTGAACGCGAAGGTCGTCAACGCGGTGCGAGGCGCGGATCGCCGATCCCTCCATCAGCCCACGCAGCGCCGCCGCGGTCTCGATCTGGCCCTTGTGGCCGCGCAATTCGTGGATGCGCGCGTCGAAGGGCGCGTCGGACCCTTTGGCGGCCTCGGTCGAGAGGATGCCAGTGACGAGCGCGCTGCGGTAGAGCCGTTCGGCCTCGATCAGCGCGTGGAGAGCGTATGCGCAGGAGAATTGCGTGCCGTTGAGGAGCGCGAGCCCTTCCTTCGGGCCGAGTTCGATGGGCGCGAGCCCCACGGCGGCGAGCGCCGCTTCGGCGGGCCGGCGCTCGCCCTTCACGAAGATCTCGCCGACCCCGATCATCGCCGCGGTCATGTGCGCGAGCGGGGCGAGGTCGCCCGAGGCGCCGACCGAGCCCTGCGCCGGGACGACGGGAACGAGATCCCGGTGCAGCATCGCCTCGAGCAGCGCGACCGTCGCGGGCCGAACGCCCGAGGCGCCGCGCGCAAGGCTCGCGAGCTTCAGTCCCATCATCAGCCGCGCGATGGGAACCGGCATCGGTTCGCCGACGCCCGCGGCGTGGCTCAGCACGATATTGCGCTGGAGCGCGGTCAGGTCGGCATCGTCGATCCGCACGCTCGCCAGCTTCCCGAAGCCGGTGTTGATGCCATAGACGGGCGTGTGCTGCGCGAGGATGCGGGTCACCGCGGCGGCGCTTTCGGCGATCCGCGGCGCGGTCGCGGGGTCGAGCGTCGCGGGCGTCCCGTCGCGCAGGTCGCGCCAGCCGGCGATCGTCATATGCCCGGGCTCGATGATCATTGTCCGTCCTTGATGCGTTGATGAAGCGGGTTGAAGCCGATGCGGTAGACGAGCTCGGCGGGACCCTCGGCGTTCCAGATCGCGAGGTCGCACGCCTTGCCGGCTTCGAGCGTCCCGATCTCGGCCGAGAGGCCGAGCGCGGCGGCGGCGTGGACCGTGACCGCGCGCAGCGCCTCGGCCACCGTCAGCCCGAACAGGGTCGCGCTCATGTTGAGCATCAGGAGCAGCGAGGTCGTCGGCGAGGTGCCGGGGTTGCAGTCGGTCGCGATCGCGATCCGCGCGCCGTGGCGTCGCATCGCCTCGACCGGCGGCAGTTTCGTCTCGCGCATGAAATAATAGGCGCCGGGCAGCAGCACCGCGACCGTTCCCGCCGCCGCCATCGCGCGGACGTCGTCGTCGGTCGCATGTTCGAGATGGTCGGCCGACAGCGCGCCACGCCGCGCGGCGAGCGCGCTGCCGTGGAGCGCCGACAATTGCTCGGCGTGGAGCTTGACCGCGAGACCGTGCGCTTCGGCCGCCGCGAACACCCGTTCGCATTGCACGGGCGAGAAGCCGATGCCCTCGCAAAAAGCGTCGACCGCGCTCGCGAGCGGGGCGGCGGCGGGGATCATTTCGCGCACGACGAGGTCGATATAGGCGCCGCTGTCGCCTTGATATTCGGGGGGCAGCGCGTGGGCGCCGAGGAAGGTCGGTTCGACGCGAATGCGGCGCTCAGCGGCGAGCGCGCGCGCCGCGCGGAGCATCTTGAGCTCATTCGCGGTGTCGAGACCATAGCCCGATTTGATCTCGATCGTCGTCACCCCCTCGGCGATCAGCGCGTCGAGGCGGGAGAGGGCGGTCTCGACCAGCTCGGCCTCGCTCGCCGCGCGCGTCGCGCGCATCGTCGAGACGATGCCGCCGCCCGCGCGCGCGATCTCCTCATAGCTCGCGCCGTCGAGCCGCATCGCCCATTCGTTCGCGCGGCTGCCGGCGTGGACCAGATGGGTGTGGCAGTCGATCAGCCCGGGGGTGATCAGCCGTCCCTCGCAATCGGTGGTCCGCGAGGCCCCCGAAGGCGCGCCCGCGGCGGGCCCGGCATAGACGATGCGGCCGCCCTTCGCCGCGACGACGCCATCGTCGATCAGGCCGAGGCCATCGCCGGTCATGGTCGCGAGTCGGGCGTTCGTCCAGCACTGGTCCATCTGGACAGTCTCGTCCGAATGCGTCATTATGTCTAGACATAATATGAAGGCGTGGTGACGTGGTTCGGCTTTGGAAGGCTCGCTTACCCTCCTCGTCACCCCGGACTTGATCCGGGGTCCCGCTCGGCAACGCGCGAAAAGCGGGACCCCGGATCAAGTCCGGGGTGACGAAGCAGGTAAAATCACGCCTCGCGCTCCAAACTGCGCCACCGCATAGGAAGGACCCGAAATGGCGGCTTACTGGTTCGAACGCGCCTGGATCGACGATCGCTGGCAAGGCGATGTGCGGCTGACCGTCGCCGAAGGCCGTATCGCGTCGATCGAGACCGGCGTCGCGGCGTCGCGCGGCGACGAGCGCCACCGCGCGGTCCTGCCGGGGCTCTGCAACGTTCACAGCCACGGCTTCCAGCGCGGCATGGCGGGTCTGTCCGAACGGCGCAGCCGCCCGGACGACAATTTCTGGAGCTGGCGCGAGATCATGTACCGCTTCCTCGACCGGCTGACGCCCGAGGATGTCGCGGCGATCACCGCGCAGGCCTATGCCGAGATGCTCGAAACCGGCTTCACGCGTGTCGGCGAGTTCCATTATCTGCACCACGACCCCGCTGGCGCGCCCTATGCCGATCCCGCCGAGATGGCGGGCGCGATCGCCGCGGCGCGCGCGGCGAGCGGCATCGGGCTGACCCTGCTTCCGGTTTTCTACGCGCACGGCAATTTCGGCGGCGCCGCGCCGAGCCCGGGCCAAAGGCGCTTCCTCTGCGATGTCGACGGCTTCGCGGCGCTGTTCGATGCGGCGCGCGGCAAGCTGGCGGGCGACGATCTGATCGGCATCGCGCCGCATTCGCTGCGCGCGGTGACGCCCGATGAACTCGCGGCGCTGCTAACGCTGTCGCCGACGGGCCCCGTGCATATCCATGCCGCCGAGCAGGTGAAGGAGGTCGAGGATTGCCTCGCGTGGAGCGGCGCACGGCCGGTCGAATGGCTGCTCGCCAACGTCGGGATCGATGCGCGCTGGTGCCTCATTCATTCGACGCATCTGACCGGCGGCGAAACCAGCGCGCTCGCGGCGAGCGGCGCGGTCGCGGGGCTGTGCCCGGTGACCGAGGCGAACCTCGGCGACGGTATCTTTCCCGCCGTCGATTATCTCTCCGCGGGCGGGCGCTTCGGGGTCGGCACCGACAGCAATATCCTGATCGACGTGGCGCAGGAGTTGCGCGCGCTCGAATATTCGCAGCGCCTCGCCCACCGCGCGCGCGCCTTGCTTGCGGATGAGGATGCGCCCTTCGTCGGCGCGCATCTCTTCGCCCGGGCGCAGCGCGGCGGCGCGCAGGCGCTCGGCGTGCCCGCGGGGCTTGCGGTGGGGCAGGCGGCCGACATGGTGTCGCTCGACCTCGATCACCCCGCCTTCGCCGGCACCGACGACGCGACGCTGCTCGACCGCTGGATCTTCGCCGCGCGCGCCGGGTCGATCGACTGCGTCTGGCGCGCCGGCGTCAAGCGCGTCGAAGCGGGCCGCCACCTCGCCGCCGCCCCGATCGCCGCCGCCTACCGCGCCTGCCTGACACGGTTGCTCGCATGAACCCCGCCCGCCGCATCCGCGACGAAATTGCGGCGTCGATCCAGTCGGGTGCGTGGCGGCCCGGCCATCGCATCCCGACCGAACAGGAGCTCGCCGCGCGCTACGGCTGCGCGCGCGCGACGGTCAGCAAGGCGCTCGGCGAGCTGGCGGCGTTGGGGCTGATCGAACGCCGCCGCAAGGCGGGATCGTTCGTCGCGCATCCCCCGGTCCATTCGGCGGTGATGACCGTCCCCGATCTCTCTGAACTGATCGCCACGCGCGGTGAGGTCTATCGTTGGCAGGCGTCGGCGGTTGCGCGGAGGGCCGGGGGCGACGATGCCTTTGCAGGACCGGCGCTGGCGATCGAGGGGGTGCATTTCGCCGCCGGCGAACCTTTCGCCCTCGAGCAAAGGCGGATCGCACTCGACGAAGTTCCCGACGCCGCCGCGGCCGATTTCCAGGAACAGGCCCCGGGAACCTGGCTTCTCGCGCATATTCCATGGACCGAGGGACGCCATGTCATCCGAGCGGTGACCCCGACGCGCAAGGAGGCGGGGCTGCTCGGCATCAGCCCTTCCGCCGCCTGCCTCGAACTCGATCGCACGACCTGGCGGGCGGGGCGTGTCGTGACGCATGTCCGGCAGCTCTTCCGCGGCGATCGCTTCGATCTGGTCGCCGAATTCCGCTCGGGCCTCGAAAGCGCACGGTCCGGCTGATTGCTTTTTGCATTCTCAAGTAATTTGCTTATCTTAAACTGCGCCCGTCGGGACGCCACGAGTCGACCGGTGATGGTTCGGACGGTCGCGGGCTGCGACTGGAGAATGGTAAGCCGCCGATGATAATCGACTCGCAGCTTCATGCGCCCCGCCCGCGCTTCCGCACCGCGACGCGCGTCGCGATCGTCGGCGCGGGCTTTTCGGGCACCATGCTCGCGCTCAACCTGCTCGAACAGCCGCATGTTGAAGTGCTGCTGATCGAGCGCGACCGGCACCGCATGGGCGCGGGGGTCGCCTACAGCAGCTCTGAAAGCTCGCACCTGCTGAACGTCCGCGCCGGCAATATGAGCGCTTTCGCCGATCGTCCCGACCATTTCTGCGACTGGCTCGCCGCGCATGGGCTTGGTTGCGACAGCGCCTTCGTCACCCGCGCGACCTATGGCCGCTATCTGCGCGAGGCGCTGGCGGCGGCGATGGAGCGCTATGGCCGGCGGCTGAAGCTGGTCGACGATGAAGTGCTCGATATCGAGGAGCGCGGCGGACGGGTGACGCTCGGCCTCGTCAACGGCGGGCTGATCGAGGCCGACCGCGCGGTGCTCGCGATCGGGAACCTGCCGCCGCATGACCCGCCATCGGTCGCGGGCGCCCACCTTCCCGCGCGCCTCTATATCGGCGACCCCTGGGCGACGCCCTTCGAGGAGGGACTGGCGCGCGATGCCGCGGTGCTGGTGATCGGTACCGGCCTGACCGCGGTTGACGTGATCCTGCGTCTCGTCGCGCACGGCTTTGCGGGGCCGATCGTCGCGCTGTCGCGCCGAGGCCTGCGGCCGCATCGGCATGTCGACGGTCTGCCGCGCCCCAGGCCGATCCTTGCCAGGCCCGCGCCCGAACTGTCCGAACTCGTCCGCTGGGCACGGCGCGCGGCGCGCGACGCCGACTGGCGGCAGGTCGTCGATTCGCTGCGCCCGATCACCCAGATGATGTGGGCTTCGGCCGACGCCGGAAAGCGCGCGCGCTTCCTGCGGCACTTGCGTCCCTTCTGGGACGTCCATCGCCACCGCCTCGCGCCACCGGTCGCCGATCGTATCGACGCGCTCGTCGCCTCGGGCCAGCTATGCTTCCGCGCCGGGAAGATCGCGAAGGTGTCGGCGGGGCGGGAAGGGCTCGCCGTCGACTGGCGCCCGCGCGGCGCCGACCATCTCGAGACGCTGCATGCGGCGCGCATGATCAATTGCACCGGCCCGCAGGGCGATCTGCTGCGGTCGTCCGATCCGCTCGTCCGGCGGATGCTCGCGGCGCGGCGGATCCGTCCTGACGCGCTGCGGCTCGGGCTCGACATCGATCGTGACAGCCATGTCATCGACGGGCACGGCCGCGCGTCAGACCATATCCTTGCCATTGGTCCGATGACGCGCGGCGATTTGTGGGAAGTGGTCGCGGTCCCCGACATCCGTGTTCAGGTGAGCGCGCTCGCGCGGCGGCTGGTCAACGCGCACTGGGTGGCGGGCGAGGGGTTGTAGGTCCGAATTCCTGTTCGGAAAACAGCGCACTGCGCTGAAACCCTTTGTCCCCCGTCCGCCGCACTCGGCAGCCGCGACGGGGGACGAGGTTGTGTGTGCACAAGAAGAACATTAGGGGAACAAAATGCTCTTGTCAACTCATTGCGGCCAATTTGCGCAAAACCCTTAGATAGAAAAGTTTTGCCCGCCGCTCGATTGACCTAAGGGTAAACTCGTCTATCCGATTTCGACGAGGATCGGGGTGCCCTATCCTGCCGAATGTGCGCGCAGCGCGTTCCAACCGAACGGAGCCAGGGATATGAGCAACGCCCCCCAATTCGACCTCACCGGCCGCGTCGCGCTGGTTACCGGCGCCTCTTCGGGGCTCGGCGCGGGGTTCGCGAAGGCGCTCGCCGCGGCGGGCGCGAAGGTCGTCCTCGCCGCGCGCCGCGCCGACAAGCTCGCCGAACAGGTGGCGGCGATCGAGGCCGCGGGCGGTCAGGCGATCGCGGTGTCGCTCGACGTCACCGACGAAGCCTCGGCCAAGGCTGCCTATGACGCCGCCGAAGCCGCTTTCGGAACCGTCGATACGATCGTCGCCAACGCCGGCGTCGCGACCGAGAAAGTGGCGCTGGGGCTGTCGGTGGACGAGGTCGACGGCCTGTTCGCCGCCAACGTCCGCGGCGTTTTCCTGACCGTGACCGAGGGCGCGCGGCGGCTCGAAGCTGCGGGCAGCCGCGAAAAGCAGCACGGCCGCGTCGTCATCATCGGCTCGATCACCGCCGAGAAGGTCTTTCCCGCGACCTCGGTCTATGGCGCGACCAAGGCGGCGGTGCGCCATATGGGCAAGGCGTTTGCGCGCGAATGGGCGCGGCGCGGGATCAATGTGAACATCATCCAGCCGGGCTATTTCGAGTCCGAGATGACCGCCGAGCTGTTCAACAGCGAGGCGGGAAACAAGTTCGTCGCCAGCTTCCCGCGCCAGCGTCTGCGCCCGCCGAGCGACCTTCACGCGCCGCTGCTCATGCTCTGCTCGGATGCGGCGCAGGGCATCACGGGGGCGGTGATTACCGTCGACGACGGGCAGACGCTGTGAGCGGCGAACTGCTCGTCGAGACGCGCGGGCAGGTCGAGATCGCGACGCTCAACCGTCCCGAGCGGCTGAACGCGCTCAGTGAGGGGCTGGTCGACGAGCTCAATGCCTATTTCGGCGGGCTCGTCGAGCGCAAGGAGGTGCGCGTCGCGATCCTGCGCGGCGCGGGACGCGGCTTCTGTGCCGGGCTCGACATTCAGGAGGACCGCGCGTCGGACGAGACGCCGGTGCTGCGCACGCTCCGCACCCAGACGAGCATCGGCAACATTTATCGCAAGATGCGCGCCTGCCCCCAGCCGATCATCGCGCTCGGCCATGGCGCGGCGGCGGGCGGCGGGCTGTCGCTGCTGCTCGCCTCCGACGTGCGCTACGGAACCCCGTCGTTCCGCTGCAACGCTGCCTATATCCGCATCGGTCTCGGCGGCTGCGACATGGCGTCGAGCTATTTCCTGCCGCGCCTCGTCGGGGCGAGCCTCGCGTCGGAAATGATCCTGACAGGCCGCTTCATCGACGCGCAGCGCGCGCTGAGCGCGGGGCTGATCAGCGAGATCGTCGAGGAGGACAGTCTGCTCGACCGCGGCCTTGCGCTCGCCGACGAAATGCTCGCGACCAGCCCCTGGGGGCTTCGCCTGTCGAAGCAGGCGCTCAATCTCAACATCGATGCGCAGAGCCTCGACGCCGCGATGGCGATCGAGGACCGGCAGCAGGTGATCCTGTCGGCGACCGAGGATCACAAGGAGGCGCTCGCCGCTTTCCTCGGCAAACGCGCACCCGATTACCGCGAGCGTTAGGTCCGCGCGTCAGCCGGCGCTCGCCGCCATGATCGTCCGACCATCAGGGCCGATCGCCGCCATCTCCCACCCGCTTTCGGCCACCCGGCCGACGAGGTGGAGCGGTTCGCCGGCAAAAGCGGGCGCCTGCGCGCGCATGGTGAAGGAGGCGAGCGCGTTGGCGCCGAGCTCGCGCTGCGCGAGGTCGAGGAGCAGGGTCGCGGTCAGCGGGCCATGGACGACGAGGCCGCGATAGGCTTCGGCCTCGGTCGCATAGGGCCGGTCGTAATGGATGCGGTGGCTGTTGAAGGTCAGCGCCGAGTAGCGGAACAGCATCGCCTCCGACGGGACGAGCGTCCGCCGCCAACTCCAGTCCGACAGGTCGGGTGCGCCGGTGGCCGGTGCGGGCGGGGAAGGCGGAGCGGCAGCGGTGGCGGCCTCGCGAAACACGATGGTCTGCCTTTCGTGCACCGCGAGCACGTCATCGGCATGCGTGTCATGGTCGACTTCGACGAAGACGAGCTGACCGGAGCTCCCCGTCTTTTCCCGGATCGCGGCGATCGTCGAGCGCCGGGTGACCAACGCCCCCGCGCGGATCGGGGCGAGGAAGCGCACGTCGCTCGCCGCCCACATCCGGCGCGGCAGCGGGATCGGCGGCATGAAGCTGTCCTCGGCATCGGCGCGCAGCGGATGGCCATCGGCGCCGAGCGTCGCGGTCGGCGCGTCGGGCAGGCACAGGCACCAGTGGATCGCTTGCGCGGCAACCGCGCCGGTCTCCGCGCTGTCGATCGTCGCGCGGAATCGCGCCAGCGCCCCCGGCGTCAGCAGGTCCTGCTGCTCGGCTGTCCGCCCGATCCATGTGTCCCAGCCGCTCATCCTGCCCTCATCGCCGTCATTCCGTCGTGGCAAAGCATGACGCGGCGCCGCTGCCAAGGCGTGATTGACTTAGGATTATATTGACATATCCTGTGCCAATATATCTAGAGGGGATGCAGACTATGCCGTCGACGTTCGCATGGGGGGTGAACCGGCGGCGGGGCGCGCGGCGGGCGGCAGCATTGGCATTGGGCACTTCGCTTCTTGTCTCGCCGCTTGCCGCCGCCCCCTCTCCGGCGCCCGCGCGCCATCCCAACATCGTGCTGCTCGTCGCCGACGACTGGGGCTTTTCCGACGTCGGCGCGTTCGGCGCCGGCTATGCGACGCCGAATATCGATGCGCTCGCCCGCGCGGGGGTGCGCTTTTCGAATTTCCATGTCTCGGGATCCTGCTCGCCGACGCGCGCGATGCTGCAGACGGGGGTGATGAACCACCGCAACGGGCTCGGCAACATGCCCGAGACGATTCCGCCCGAGCATGTCGGCAAGCCCGGTTACGACACGGTGATGAACCACCGCGTGGTGACGATCGCGGAGATGCTGCGCGCCGCGGGCTATCGCACCTATCTGACCGGAAAATGGCATCTGGGCAGCGATCCGACCCGCCTGCCTGGCGCGCGCGGCTATGATCGCGCCTTCAGCCTCGCCGATGCGGGCGCCGACAATTTCGACCAGCGGCCGATCGAGGGCATGTACGACACCGCGCGCTGGACCGAGGACGGCAAGCCCGCGACGCTGCCCCGCGATTATTATTCGTCGCGCTTCGTCGTCGACAAGATGATCGATTATGTCGACAGCGGCGCGGCGAGCGGCAAGCCCTTCCTCGCCTCGGTCAATTTCCTCGCCAACCATATTCCGGTGCAGGCGCCCGATAGCGACATCGCGCGTTATGCGGCGATGTATCGCGACGGCTGGACCGCGCTCAGGGAAGCGCGGGCGAAGCGCGCGGCGGCGCTCGGCATCATGCCCGAAAACGCCCCGATGGTGAAAATGGCGACCACCCCCGACTGGTCGAAGCTGAGCGCCGACGAACGCAAGGCGGCGGCGCGGGTGATGCAGGCCTATGCCGGCATGGCGACCGCGATGGACCGCGAGATCGGGCGGCTGGTCGCGCATCTGAAGGCGACGGGGCAATATGAGAATACGGTCTTCGTCTTCCTCTCCGACAACGGGCCCGAGCCGACAGATCCTTACAACCGGCTGCGCAACCGCATCTTCCTGAACATGGAATATGACACCTCGTTCGCGAACATCGGCCGCCGCAACAGCCTGAGCGCGATCGGGCCCGGCTGGGCGAGCGCCGCGGCGTCGCCGTTGTCGGGCTACAAGTTCAGCGCCGCCGAGGGCGGGCTGCGCGTGCCGCTGATCATCGCCTGGCCGGGCAATGCGAAGGTCCGCGCCAGCGTGATCAGCAACGGCTTCGCGCATGTCACCGACATCGTGCCGACGCTCGCCGACCTTGCCGGCGTGCCCCTCCACGGCGGGACGTGGCAGGGGCGGGCGGTCGAGCCGGTCGCGGGGCGCAGCCTCGTCCCGATGCTCGAGGGGATGGAAGGCAGCGTCCACGGCGACGCCCCGCTCGGCTATGAACTGTCGGGCAATGCAGCGCTGTTCCGGGGCGACTATAAGCTGGTGCGCAACCTGCCGCCGACCGGCGACGGCGAATGGCGGCTCTACGACATTCGCACCGACCCCGGCGAGACGCGCGACCTCGCGGCCGCCATGCCCGACCGCTTCGCCGCGATGCAGGCCGATTACCGCAGCTTCGCGCAGAAGAATGGCGTGCTCGACATGCCGCCGGGCTATACCGCCGACGAGCAGATCAACGCCTATGCGTGGGAACATCAGGGCCGAAAGCGCGCGATCAAGGCCGGCGCGGTCCTGGGCGGCATATTGGTAGCGCTGATCGCGCTGGTCTGGGCGTGGCGCCGGCGGCGGAAGGGCCTGGCTGGGCGCTAACGCCCCGGCATCGTCGCGACGAGCGCCGCGACCATGTGGGCCAGGACCGATCCCGCATCCTCAACCGTCAACGCCTGATCACGGCGCAGCGCGCGCCAGGTCTGGAAGGACAGCATCGCGATCAGCGCTTCGACGCGTGTCCGGTCGGCGCGCACCCCGTCGGGCAGGAGCCGCAGCACCAGTTCGCGCTCGAGCCGAACCACGCGCGTATATTCGGCCATCAGGAAGGGCGATTGATAGCGCTTGATGTTCGCGGCGAGGCGAAAGGGCAGCATCGTTTCGAACACGCGGGCGCGCCGCTGGGTCAGATCGCGCAGGTTCGCGCGCCAGTCCTCGCCGGTATAGGGCGCGATCACGATCGGCATCACGCGCTCGGCGATCGTCGCCGAAATCTCGCTGTAGAGTGTGTCCATATCGTCGAAGTGGCGGAACACGGTGCGCAGCCCGACGCCCGCTTCCTCGGCGACGCGTGCCGCGCTCGGCATCGGGTCGCCGCCTTCGATCAGCGTCGCCATTGCGGCAACGATGCGGCGGCGACTCGTCACGCTGCGCGCGCGGCGGCCGTCGACGGGCTTCGGCGTCTTCGTCACGGATTTCGCGCTGATCGTCATCACCTCCCCGCTGACCCTAGTTGACGCGCCGGGTCAAGCCCGACGCCGAAGTGGCTTGCGCCTCCCATAATATAATGACACACATAGTGCCATAAGTTTCGAGCAGTCGGATGATCGGTGGGGCGATGGACGATCGAGGCCTTTGGATCGCAGGGACATGGGGTGCGGCGCTACTGCTGTGGCTCGGCTTCCGGCTGTTTTACGACGGGCTGCGGCGACGGCTGCGGCCGCGTGAGATCGAGACCTTCCTCGCGGGACTCGGCGAGCGGATGGACGCGACCGGCAACGACACGGCGCGGCTGCGCGCCTTTCTGGAGGCCGACGACGGGCGCGAGTTCGTGATGCTCAATCTCGTCAAGACGCGCCCCGGCGTCATCACCGATCCCGAAAGCGGTGAGACGCTGGGTGGCGCCGAATGGCTGCGGCGCTATTCGCGGACCTTCGTGCGCGGGCTGATCCGCCGCGGCGGTCATCCGGTCTTCGTCGGACGCAAGGTCGGCGGCTATATCGACGCCTGGAATAGCTCCGCCGACCCCGGCTGGACGCTGTTCGGGACAATGCGCTACCGCAGCCGCCGCGACCTTGTCCGCCTCGCGGGCGACCGCGCCTTTCGTGCCGTGCATCCGGCGAAGCTGCTCGGGACCGAGGCGACCTTCAGCTTTCCGGCGCAGCGCATCTTCGGCTTTCACGCCGGGCCGCGCACGACCGTCGGGCTGGTGCTCGCGCTGCTCGCGGCGCTCGGCCATGTTGCGATACTGACGTGGGGATAGAGGACCGATGAAAAAGAGATGGATCGCGCTCGGCCTCATCGCACTGCTCGGCGCAGGGGGCTATCAGGCGTTTCAGGCGAACAAATATCGGCTGCCGGGCCTGATCGCCGACTGGCGCGAGCCGGTGCAGGCCAACCGGCCCGTCGCCTGGCAGCAGGGGCCCGCGACGCGGCCCGCGGGCAAGCGGCCGCCCAACATCATCCTGATCGTCGCCGACGACATGGGCTGGAACGACATCAGCCTGAACGGCGGCGGCGTCGCGGGCGGGATCGTTCAGACACCCAACATCGATGCGATCGCGCGGCAGGGGGTGGATTTCACGACCGCCTATGCCGCCAACGCGACCTGTTCCCCGTCGCGCGCCGCGATGATGACGGGGCGCTATCCGACGCGCTTCGGCTTCGAATATACTGCGGTGCCGGTCGAGTTCGCCGAGAATCTGACCCACGGCAGCGGTATCGGGCCGCTGAAGCCGGTCTTTCACAAGGAGCTGATCACCCCCGACATTCCCGACTATCCCGACATGGGTGTGCCGCCGAGCGAAGTGACGATCGCCGAGGCGGTGAAGGCCGCGGGCTATCACACCATTCATATCGGAAAATGGCATCTGGGCGAGGCGCCGCGGCTGCAGCCGCAACGCCAAGGCTTCGACGAAAGCCTTGCCGTGCTCGCGGGGGGCGCAAAATATCTGCCCGATGACGATCCCGACGCGGTCGATGCCAAGCTGCCCTGGGACCCGATCGACCGTTTCATCTGGGCCAATCTGCGCCACGCGGTGACCTTCAACGGCAGCGAGCGCTTTCACCCCAAAGGGCATATGACCGACTATTTCGCGGACGAGGCGAGGCGAGCGATCGAGGCGAACAAGAACCGGCCCTTCTTCCTGTACCTCGCCTTCAACGCGCCGCACACGCCGCTGCAGGCGACGAAGGAGGATTATGCGAAGCTGCCGCAGATCAAGGACAGGAAAACGCGCGTCTATGGCGCGATGATCGCGCAGCTCGACCGGCGGATCGGCGACGTGATGGCCGAACTGAAGCGCGCGGGGATCGACGACAATACGCTGGTCATCTTCACCAGCGACAATGGCGGCGCCTGGTACAACGGCATGCCCGACCTCAACGCGCCCTACCGCGGATGGAAGGCGACTTTCTTCGAAGGCGGCATCCGCACTCCGCTGTTCATGCGCTGGCCAGGCCATATCGCGCCGGGATCGACGCGCGCCGACATGACCGGCCATATCGACATTTTCGCGACGATCGCGGCGGCGGCGGGGGCGAAGCTGCCCGGGGACCGCGTCATGGACAGCCAGAACATCCTCGCAGGCCCCGCGACGCGCGACGCGCTCTACTGGCGCTCGGGCGATTACCGCGCGGTGCGCGCCGGCGACTGGAAGCTGCAGGTGACGAAGCGCCCCGAAAAGGTCCGCCTCTACAATCTCGCGACCGACCCCACCGAGCGGCACGACCTGGCGGCCGAGCAGCCGCAGCGCGTCGCGCAGCTCCGCGCGATGATCGACGCGCAGAACAAGGGCATGGCGAAGCCGATCTGGCCGGGTCTGATCGAAGGGCCGATCCGCATCGACGTGCCGATGAACGCGCCTTGGAAAGACGGACAGGATTATATCTACTGGACGAACTAGGCCGCCGCCGCGTCCTGTTATGTCCCCCAAAGAAGAGCCGTCAGTCGATCCTGGCCTTGCCTCGCTTCGGGATCGCGGTCTCGAACGGTCCCACCGGCCAGCCCGACCGGTCGAACAGCGCCGGCGCCGGAACGTCGGCCCAGGCGTAGCGAACCGACCGGGGTTCGGTGCCGGCCGGAATCGGCAGTTCGACGTCGCGCGCTCCGATGACGCGGGCGGCGACGGGCGCGCAGCGTTCCGCGCATAGTTCGAAACCCTCGACCGCCGGCCCATCGCGCCCGCTGAGCGCGCCCGCGGCCGCAAAGCGGATGCGGATCGCGGTCTTCGTCCGCGCGATCGTCGCCGCGCGTGGACCCTTCGCGCCGCCCGATCGGTAGACGTCGGCCAGCGCCACCGCTGCCGCGCGTTCGGCGACCACCGCCTTTCGGAGCGGGTGCAGTTCGTGCGCGCTGCCCTGGTCGATCTGGACGACGAGGCTCGCGCTTTCGTCCTCCGCGGCGAAACGGCGCTGCGCTTCGCGGACGATTGCCCAGTTTCCGGCAGGATCCTTCGGTGTCGGGTCGAATGCGGGAAGCTGGATCACGACGAAGGGCAGGGGTTGCGCGAAGGCCTTGCGCCAGCTCGCGGCGAGCGCGGCGAGGCGCGCGCCATAGGCTTCGGGCCGATGGGTGTCGCTTTCGCCCTGATACCAGAGCACGCCGCGCAGGGCGAAAGGTGCGAGCGGGGCGATCATTCCATTGAAGACGCGCCCGCCGTTCTGGCGCGACGCCGGATCGGCGATGGAAGGAGCGAGTTCGCGCGACGTCAGCATATCCTCGTCGACGAAGGCCGCAATCTGTGTGCCGCCCCAGGCGGCGTCGATCAGCCCGATGGGCACGCCCAGCGCCGCGCGCAGCCGCTGCCCGAAATGATGGCAGACCGCGGAGAAATTCGCCGCGGTCGCGGGTGCCGACCGGGACCAGCCGCCGAGGGTCATCAGATGCGGCGAGGGCGTCGGGGCTTGCTGCCGTGCGACGTCGAGTATCCGCAGGCTCGCGTCGGGCGCGAAACGCTGGTCGAGATCCAGCGCCTTCGAACGGCGGAATTCCATGTTCGACTGGCCCGCGCACAGCCAGACATCGCCGATCACCACATTGTCGTAGCGGTCGTGGAACGATGGGGCGGATGCTTCCATCCGATAAGGTCCACCGGCGTGCCGCGCTGCGAGCTGCGTTCGCCAGACCCCGTCGGCGTCCGCGACCGCCTCAGCGCGCCTGCTCCCCAGCGAAACCTCGATCCGCTCGCCAGGCTTGGCGCGGCCCCAGATCGCGATCGGGCGATCGCGCTGGAGGACCATGTTCGCGCCGAAAAGCGAGTCGAGGCCGAGGCGCTCGGCGGCTGGGGGCGGCGGCGCGTCGCGGGTCTGCGCGGCGGCGGGGAGCGCGGCGAGCGCCAGCGCGGCGGCGGCTATCAGGCGGATACGGTTGCTTTTTCCGGGCATCGATACGCTCCAAAGGTCGCTAACATCGTTCATGATGCCCTTTCTAGTCCATCTTCCGGTTGACATATAGCTAAAATAGCAACAATAAAGATGCCAC
The DNA here is from genome assembly GCF_053514865.1 of Sphingopyxis sp. NJF-3. Lineage (NCBI taxonomy): Bacteria > Pseudomonadati > Pseudomonadota > Alphaproteobacteria > Sphingomonadales > Sphingopyxidaceae > Sphingopyxis > Sphingopyxis sp. NJF-3. The sequence goes on along the minus strand of NZ_CM130726.1, from coordinate 2,603,550 downwards.
ATCCAGCCGCTGATGCAAAGCGGCGGCACGAGGGGACGGAGGATATCGTGAAGGTAATTGCCAATATATCGGGAATCGCGTTGGTTGCGGGGATGATGGCCGCGGCGCCGCAATGTTTCGCTCAGGAGAACGAAACTGCGGCGCAGGCACAGGACGAAACCGATCAGGGGCCCGGCACCGCGATCATCGTCACCGGCATCCGCGCCGCCGAGGCCGAGTCGATCGACATCAAGCGTCAATCGACCCAGATCGTCGATTCGATCGTCGCCGAGGATATCGGCAAGCTGCCCGACCAGAATGTCGCCGAATCGCTCGAGCGCGTCGCCGGGGTCCAGGTGCGCCGCGAAATCGACGAAGCCGCCGACATCGCGATCCGCGGCCTCAGCCAGAACCGGCTGGAGTTCAACGGCCACACGCTGATCAGCCCCTATGGCCGCGGCGCCGACGGCCCCGACGACGGCGCCTATAATGTGCTGACCCTGATCCCGTCCGAGCTGGTCGCGCGGCTCGACGTCACCAAGCTGCCGTCGCCGTCGATGATCGAGGGGTCGCTGGGCGGCACCGTCAACATCCTCACCCGCCGCGCCTCGCCGAGCAAGAAATTCTTCGTCGGCGGGTCGGCGCAGATCGTCGACAAGTCGAAGGCGGGCGATCCTTCCTATCGCCTGACCGGCCTCGTCGCGGCGTCGCTGCTCGACGGCCGCCTCGGCATCTCGGTCGGCGCCAACTACCAGCGGCTCAACATCGGGCAGGATTCGTTCGACAGCTTTTCCTCATGGCGCGCCGAACCCGATAATTTCAGCCCCGACCCCGACGTCGTCGACCCCAATGGCGACGGCAACAACATCTATTATTTCAACGATATCCGCTATCAGCGCCTGCAGGAGAAGCGGACCAAATACGGCGTCACGACCAACATCTATTTCGACGCCACCGACAATCTCGAATTTCACGCCGACCTGCTCTACGCGCACGCCAACACCGACCGCACGCGCAACTGGGTGTCGATCCCGCTCAGCCGCAAGTCGACCGATTACACCGACCTCGTCGTTTCGCCAGACGAGAATATCGTCGCCGGCACGGTCAAGGCGGTCATCCAGGGCAATGCCGAGCGGCTGACGCTGCCGACCGACATCTATTCGGGGCAGTTCGGTACGAGCTGGCAGGCGAGCGACCGGTTGAAGCTGTCCGCCGACCTGTCCTATACCCGCGCGACGCAGCATTATGGGCAAACCTATCTGCGCGCCGACACGACCGCGGCGCAGCAGGTCTCGTTCGACTTCCGCGATGCCGACGTGCCCGCGGTCGGACTGCCCGCCAATGTCGATATCACCGACCCCGACCTCTATATCTATCGCACCAGCTTCGATAATAATTATGTCTATGCGGCAAAGGAGTTCACCGGTCGGCTCGACGCGACCTATGCGATCGACGGGCCGTTCCTGACCTCGGTCGCGGTCGGCTACCGCTTCGCGCAGATCGACCTCGGGCGCGAAACCTATCGCAACCAGACGACCTATCCGACCTCGGCCGCGACGCGGATTCCGGTCACCGATTTTCCCGACAATTTCGACATCGTGCAGTTCGACAAGTTCCTGACCGGCGTGGACGGCGATTTCCCGACCGCCTATCTGGTCCCGATCATCGACAAGCATGGAAATGCCGGAATCTGTCAGGTCTTCTCGGCGACCTGCACACCCAATCTCTATGACCCGACGTCGAGCTTCGACCTCAGCGAGCCCGTTCATTCGGCCTATGTCCAGGCCGATTTCGACACCTCGCTGTTCGGCCTGCCGGTCACCGGCAATTTCGGCGTGCGCTATGTCAGCACCAAGCTGATCGCGGACGGCTTCTACGGCATTCGCGGCGGCACCGACCCCGACAGCTATTCGCCCGTGCACCAGGTCGTGAAATATGACGACTGGTTGCCGAGCATCGCGACGCGCTTCGAACTCAACGACAATCTGCTGCTGCGCCTCGGCGCGGCGCGCGTGATGGCGCGGCCCGACACGCGCGATCTGTCGCCATCCTTCTCGATCACCTCGGCGGGGACGGGCGCCGGCGGCAACCCCGCGCTCCAGCCGTTCCGCGTCAACCAGATCGACGCCTCACTCGAATGGTATCCGAAGCGCGGCTCGCTCGTCTCGCTCGCGCTCTTCTACAAGGATGTCGAGAGCTTCATCTATTCGCAGACGGTCGAGGAGGTCATTCCGGGGCTCGACGCCGACCCCGACGACAGCGATCCCGAAACCCCCTATCGCATCGGCCGGACGTTCAACGGCGAAGGCGCGACGATCAAGGGGTTCGAGGTTCAGCTCCGCCAGAATCTCGACTTCCTGCCCGGACCGCTTTCGAACCTCGGGGTCAAGGGCACCTACACCTATATCTCCAGCAATTCGGGGATCATCGACGGCCGGACGCACAACGAGCTGCCGCTCCAGTCGCTGTCGAAGCACAGCGGCACCGCGCTCCTCTTCTACGAGGACGGGCCGCTGGGGCTGCGCGTCGGCTATTCGTACCGCAGCGGCTATCTCAACCGCATCGGGCTCGAGGGCAACGGCATCTATTATCGCGCCGCGGGCTATCTGTCGGCCGGAGTCAGCTACGACATCACCAAGGGGATCAAGCTGAGCGTGTCGGGGTCGAACCTGACCAACACGCCGACGCGCAAATATGCCAATTATGAGGAAGCGATCGCCAGCTATCTGGAGAATGGGCGGACCATCACGGCGAACCTGAGCTTCCGTTTCTGAGGCTCCTCTGCTGAGGTGAATCGCCCCTCCCCTTCAGGGGAGGGGTTGGGGTGGGGTCTCGAAACCTCGCGCAAGGCCGATGGACCCCACCCCCAACCCAGTGCCGGGTGAACAGTCCCCCGGACTGTTCAGGTCGGTCCGGGGGACCGACCGACCCGCCACTCCTGAAGGGGAGGGGCTTAGAGAATTCCAAGAAGGGCGGAATAGGTGAAGATGCGATATTCGTTGGCCCTCACACTGTTTGCGGGAACCGCGCTGTCCGCCTGTGCGGCGCAGATGCAGGCCCCCGCTGCGAGCGCGAGCGCGCCCGCCGCCGATGCTCTCGCGGCGCGGATCGAGGGGTTTTCGCTCGATTTCACCGTGCTGTACCGGCCCGACGACCCCGCCATGGCGCAGCGGCCGGCGGGGATCGAGGGGGTCGCCTATAATGTCGCGACGTGGCGCGCCTTCGACCCGGCGCGCGCCGACCTGGTCGCCGAAAAGCGCGACGCGGCGACCGCGGGCGACGGCTTCGACGACCGCATCCTCGATGCGAGCGCCGACAGCCGCAGCGCCAATTATTTCAACGCGGGCCAGCCGGTCGCGATGAAGCCCGAGAGCGTGCGGCGCGTCGGCGACAAATTGATCGCGACCTATCCCGCCGATCCGCGCTTCACGCTGACCGCCGAAGTCGACCTCGCGGCCCAGCCCTATCCGCTGCTGCAATGGCGGCTCGAGGCGCGCCAGCCCGGCTATTATTCGGTCGGCTATACTGGCGGACCTCACGTCGCGGCGGGCCAGGCGAGCGAGATCTGGCAGCCGCTGATCTGGCAGGAGCAAAGGCTGCCCGATCGGTCCTATCTGACGCTCGCCTATCGCGCGACCTTGCCGACGACGATGGTGCGCGAGGGCGACACCGCCTTCGCGGCGATCGCGCATCCCGGCGAATTCCCGTTCCAGCCGCTGCCGCTCGCCGACAACAGCCGCTTCGGGGTCGCGGTGCGCGACGGCGCCGGCGGCGCGAGCCCGATGATCTTCGCCCCCGTGATGGGCGGCGCCGGATCGAAGCTCGCGGGCGGCACGAGCACGAGCTTTCGCGCCTATCTGGTGCGCGAGAAGGCGGGCGACCTGACCCAGCTGTACGAGCGGCTCGCGCGCGGCGTCTATGGCTTCGGCGATTTCCGCCACAACGCGGTCGGCTCGCTCAATACGACCTTCGACCGCATGGTCGATTATTCGATGTCCTCCTACGCGCGCTGGATCGCCGAGCTGAAGGGCTCGTCCTATTCGACCGACGTGCCCGGCGCGGTGAAGAATGTCAGCAGCCTCAACCCGTTCGAGCTCGCGCTGGTCACCGACCGCCCCGGCATGTTCGAGAGCCGCGTCATCCCCTATGTCGAATATATGCTGTCGCGGGAGAAATTCCTGTTCAGCCTCGACCGCGAGATGAAGATCCAGAACCCGTCGCGCGCGCTGCGCGGCCCGACCGCGCCGGTGTCCGAACTCGCGACGCTTTATGCCGTGCTCGGCAAGCGCAATCCCGCGCTGCTCGACCTCGCGCGGCGCGAGTTCGAAGGATCGCGGACGCGCAACCTCGACGTCGCCGAGCAGGGCCGGACATGGCAGAACGCGCTGTCGCTGTTCGAGGCGACCGGCGACCGCGCGATGCTGGGCGAGGCGGTCGCGGGCGCCGACCGCTATCTCGCCGCGCGCGTCGACACGCCGCAGCGCGAATTCAAGGACGCGGCCTTCTTCTTCTGGCCCGCCTATGTCCCCGATTTCGTCGACCTCTATCGGCTCTACGAGGCGAGCGGCGAGAAGCGCTTTCTCGACGCGGCGCAGACCGGCGCGCGGCGCTACACGATGTTCACCTGGATGGCGCCCGCGGTTCCCGACGCGAAGGTGACGGTCAATCCGGGCGGCAAGGCGCCGGTTTATTGGTATCTCGCGTCGAAGAGGCATCATCCGATGTCGGCGCCGCAGGAGGATGTCCCGGCGTGGCGCCTCTCCGAAATGGGGCTGACCCCCGAAAGCTCGGGCACCAGCACCGGGCATCGCGCGATCTTCATGGCGAATTTCGCGCCGTGGATGCTGCGCATCGCCGAGGATGCGAATGACAAGTTCCTGCATGATGTCGCGCGTTCGGCGATCATCGGGCGCTATCGCAATTTCCCCGGCTATCACATCAACACGGCGCGGACGACGATCTACGAGCAGGCGGACTATCCGCTCCACGCGCACAAGGACCTCAGCGTCAACAGCTTCCACTATAATCACATCTGGCCGATGGCGACGATGCTGCTCGACTATCTGGTCAGCGACGCGCGCGGCCGGTCGGACGGCGCGATCGATTTTCCAAGCCAGTTCATCGAGGCCTATGCCTATCTGCAGAACGGCTTCTACGGTTATGCGCCCGGGCATTTCTATGGCGACCAAGGCGTCAATTTGTGGATGCCGAAGGGGCTGCTCACCGGTTTCGATCCCGAGCTCAACTATGTCGCGGGGTATCGCGGCGACGCGCTTTACGTCGCGCTCGCCAACCAGTCGGACGCGCCGGTCGCGAGCCGGGTCGCGATCGACCCCAGGCTCGCCGGACGGGTGGGGGCGCTGCGCGTGACCCTGCTGTCGCCCGCGGGCGCGGCGCGCGCCGAGGGCGACGGCATCGCGGTCGAAGTTCCCGCGCGCGGGCAGGTCGCGGTGCGGATCGACGGGCTGCGCGCGCGGGCGAAGATCGACCGTGCGGGGCTCGATCGCCCGGCGGCGGCGGTGCCCAACGACAGCGCTGCGCTGAGCGTCGGCGACGCGCGTGCCTATCTGCTCGATTTCGGCGGCTTCGGGCGGCGCGGCTATGTCTATCTGCGTGACGACGACGCCAAGGTGGTGCGCGCGCGGCTGCGTTATCGGAGCGGCGGGGCGTGGAAAACGCTGACCGACGACGCCTTTCCGTTCGAATTCAGCGTGCCGCGCGGGACGGGCGAGAGCTTTCGCTTCAGCCTGTCGGTCGACAAGGTCGGCGGCGGGAGTGCGACGAGCCCGGTGACGGTGCTGGGGGAATAGGGCTGGCTTTAGCCCCTCCCCTTCAGGGGAGGGGTTGGGGTGGGGGCCAGCGGAGAAATAGCGCGCGGCCGATTGGCCCACCCCGCTGCAACTAGGCAGCAAGCTGCCGAGTTTCGCTGCCCCTCCCCTGAAGGGGAGGGGTGATTCAGCCCTGTATCTTCTCCGCATGCGCCCACAGCGCCGCGCCCGGCGCGACACCGAGGCCGGGGCCTTCGGGTAGGCGGTAGGCGCCGGCCTCGCAGACCAGATCGCCGTCGAGCAGCGCGGCGTTCCGGTCGAGGATCGAATGCTGATACTCGTGCATCGGCAGCTCGTCGGCCGCCGCCGAGGCCTGGAGGCTCGCGGCCTGGAAGATGCCGACGCCGATCGTCGCGTGCGGGATCGTCGCGACATGGTGCGCGGCCGCGAGCCGGGCGATGCGTAGGAACTGGGTGATCCCGGTGTGCCCCATCTCGGGCTGGACGATCGACACCGCGCCCGCGGCGAGGCGGGGGAGGGCGTCGTGGACGCTCCGCCATTCCTCGCCCGCCGCGATCGGGGTCGCGACGGCGCGCGCGACATGCGCAAGCCCCTCGACATCCTCGGGCTTCACCGGCGCTTCGGCGAACCACAGACCATAGGGTTCGAGCCGACGGATCAACGCCGCCGCCTCGCCCCGCCCGAACATCCAGTGGAAGTCGATCATCAGCTTGACCTTGGGCCCCAGCGCCTCGCGCAGCGCCGCAAGCTCGGCCTCGATCCCGTCGGGGTCGACCGCGGCGGCGAACTTGATCGCGTCATAGCCCTGGGCGACGAAGTCGGCGGCGAGCGCGACACGCTCTTCGAGCGTCGCACGCGGCAGCCCCGAGACATAGGCGGGAATGCTGGCGCGCCGCTCGCCGCCGAGCAGCTTGCGCAGCGGCTGGTTCGCGAGCTTGCCGCAGAGGTCCCACAGCGCGATGTCGAGCGCGGCGAGCGCGTCGAGCCAGAAGCCGCCGTCATAGCCGCGCACGCGCAGCAGATCGTAAAGGTCGTGCCAGATCGCCGAGACGTCGAACGGGTCGCGCCCGCGCACCAGCGGCAGGATCAGGTCGTCGACGAACTCGCCGATCACGCGCGGCGCAGTGAGGCCGTAGGTCTCGCCCCAGCCGACCGCGCCGTCCTTCGTCGTCACCTTGACGAGCACCGAGCGATCCTCGGTCGGATAGATGGTGCGGTTGGAGCTGCGGACCAGATAGCCGCGCTCGTTCACGCTCTCGCCCGCGCGCAGCGGTCCCAGATAGGGGGTGTCGCGCGGGATGGTGACGACGAAGGTCTCGATATGGTCGATGCTGTCGCGCATGGCGGACCCGACTATACCATCTGCCGCGCGTCGAACGAGGTCCCCATTTCGCGCATCAGCGGTTCGAGCGCGGCGAGGAGCTGGTCGAGCTCGGCGCGGTCGTGCGCATCGAGTTCGGGCCCCGGCGCGCGGACGAAGGCGGATGCGATCAGGCCGCGGCGGCGCAGCACTTCCTTGGTCAGCCGCCAGCGATACACCGCCTGCATGTTGAGCAGCGGCAGCGTGCGCTCGAACAGCATGCGGACCGTCGCCTGGTCGCCGGCGCGGTGCGCGGCGATCAGGCGGACGTGGAGGTCGGCGATCTCGGCGGCGGGCATCGTCCCTTCGGCGCCGCGCGCCAGTTCGTCGGTGATGTAGCGCCCGCCGGCGCCGCCGAAGATCGCGCGGAGCTGCGGCGGCGCTGCGGCGCGCAGCGCCGAGATGCGCTGGCCGCACGGGGCGTTCTCTTCCTTGACGTAGAGGATGTTGGGCGCGCGGCCCAGGATGTGAAGGAGCGCGGCGGCGTCGAGTCCGAGTCCCATCGGACGCGGCGCGTTCTGCAGCATCACGGGGACGTCGGCTGCGGCGGCGAGTCCTGCGTAGAAGTCGCCGATCGCGTCGAGGTCGCCGTCGAGGCGCGTCGGGGTGACGATCATCGCCGCCGCCGCGCCGGCCTGGCCGGCGGCGGCGATCAGCGCGGCGCTCTCTTCGTCGTTCTGGCCGCTGCATCCGGCGACGAAGGCGACGCGTCCCGCCGCGAGCTCGCCGATCATCGCGATCAGGCGCAGCCGCTCGGCGAGGCTCAGATGATCATATTCGCTCGCCAGCCCGGGAAACACGACGCCGTCGACGCCGCAGCCGATCACCCATTCGACGGTGTTGCGCATCCCCTGCGCGTCGATGGCGCCGGTCGAATCGAAGATGGTGGGCAGCACCGGAAAGGCGCCGGCGATATTCGTCATGCTCGTCACTCCCTTGGGCGGCCGATCGGCGGCCGCGTCCAGAGAGGCTTAGGCATGTATTGCTAATTTAGCAATAGTTGAGACGCTAATCTCCGATCCGGTGCGCCGCATTGGTCAGCGCTTCGACGATCGGGGCGTTATTCTGTTCGGGGATCCAGCCCGACATGCCGACCGCGGCGAAGGAAAGGTTCGACACCGGGACCGCGACCGTGTGGCGATCCTCGACCGGATCGACGCAGACGCGCGCGTAGCCGAGCTGGCGCACCTCCTCGATCGCCGCCATCAGATCGGGCAGGCCGCCCGGAAAACCGTCGATCGCGCGGTCGGCGAACAGTTCGGCGATATGATCGTCCCCGTGCTGCGCGAGCAGCGCCATGCCGATGCCGCTCGAGGTTGCGGGAAGCAGACCGATGCGGCCGATGCCCTGCGTCGTCGTCATCCCGGGCGGCGCGTGGAACAGATAGCTGACGCTGTCGCGCCACAGCACGCCGAGCGCGATAGTGAGGCCGAAACGCCGCAGTTCCTCGAGCACCGGCAGCGCGTCCTGCATGATGCGCGAGGCGTGGAGGCTCTGCGCGGCGAGGACGTGCATGCCCGGCCCGGCGGTATATTTTCGGTTCGCGGTCTGGCGCGCGATCCCCAGATAGGCGAGCGTCTTGAGCAGCCGGTTGACGCGCGTCGGGTTGAAGCCGAGCTGGCGCGCGAGTTCGCGATTGCCGACGGGTTCGGGCGACACCGCGAGCGCCTGGAGCGTCGCGATGCCGTCGATAAGGCTCTGGTTCGGCTGGGCATTGGGTTTGGGGTTCATTCGCCTCGATCCATCCAACAAGGGGGCGGAAAAGCGATGATCGCCGCCCCTCGGCCGCGCATGATAGTGCCGCCGCGGGCGAATTTCACCTCCGCCGCTTTCTTCCTCCATAATGTCGCTAAGATTGCAACGCCAATGTTTCATCTGGCGTGACAAAAAGGGCAGGCGGGGATGGAAGGCCGCCTGCCCGAGGTGGTGGATCTGGTGGTTGCCTACCCTTCAGGGGTGGGGTTTATTCAGCCCGGGTTCGACGACGAGGGCGGATCGGCGGGGTAGTTGGTCACCGTGATCTTGCGCCGCGTGATCCGCGTGTGGCCGCTCGCGATCGACTTGCGGTAGAAGAGATAGCTTTTCCCGTTCGAATAGAGGCGGTCGAAGTCGGAATCGCCGTAATCGCCGCCGTCGAAGTCGATCGTCACCGGATAATTGGCCTGCGCCGAGGTCGACACGAGCAGATTTTGCCCGTCGCTCCAGTTCACCAGATCGGTCGAGGTCGCATATTGGACCGCGCTGCTGGTGCGGAAGAAGGCGATATAGTGTCGCGACGGCTTGTGCCAGACGACCGAGCGCAGATAGCTTTTGAACATCTCCGGCTTCACCACCGCGCAGGCGCTGTTGGTATAGACGGTCGGGTTGCGCATCTGCTGGGTGAAGCCCGGATTGCTCGTGTCGCCGTCCCACGCGCGCCAGCTCGTCCGGTCGGTCGGGTCGGCCGTGCGGAACAGGCAGACCCCCTTCGCCTGCCCGGCATAGGCCGAGCTGCTGTAGGCATACATGTAATAATAGCCGTCGAGCGTGCCGTCCTGGTTGCGCCCGCGGATGATGTTCGACGGCGTGCCATAGCCGATCCAGCCCGCGTCGGTCGTATTGGCGTCGCCCGGATAGGCGACGTGCGGGAAGATCGCGACATGATCGGGCGTCGCCGCCGAGCGCGCGAAGTCGATATGGCGGTCGGGGGGCGAGACGGTCGCGGTCCACAGCGGGATCGAGGCGTACCAGCAATAGGGCTTGCCGTCGCTCGTACCCGCATCGTGGCAGTCGGGGTCGTTGGTGCGGGTGCCGAAATAATCCTCGTGCCCATAGGCGTAGACGGTCGACCCTTCGAAATGGACCGCCTGGATCCAGGTCTTCTGGTCATAGGCGTCGGGGTCGGTATTGCCGCTGTTGCCGGTCATCACCCCGTCGCAGTCGAGCGCCGCCGTCTTGGGATTGTTGGTGAAGCCGGTGACCGATCCGGTCCATTGCCAGCCCTTGGCATTGGGATCGGACACGGTGAGGTGGATGACGTTGTTCTGATCCTCGAAGGCGCGGACCGGGCCGTCGATATGCACCTTCTGCGTTCCGCACATATTGTCGTCGCTGTCGTGGAAGGTTTCGATCACCGAATCGGCGAGACCGAGCGTCGGGGCGTCGAGCGTGGTCAGCGCCGCGCTTGAGGTTGCTGTCCGGGCGGAAGCGGTGCCCTTATTCTTGGCCGCGGGGGCGGGCGGCAGCAGGACCTTCCAAGTCGCCTCCCCCGATTCGGGCGCGCTGCTGAACGCCAGCGCCGCTCCGCCCGCCAGCGCCGCCACGCCGGCCAGCATCGCCCATTTCATCGCTCCATGCTGCATGATTCCTCTCCTGTTGCACGGCTTTGCCGCCGCTGCGCGCAGCGGCATGCCATAGAAATGCTAATAAAGCAATTTTATCATCGACGGCGTATCGATTTCAGGCCCGTAGAGCGAGCAACGGAAGTTCGGATTTATAGCAATAATTAAGCGTTTCTCGCGTGGTCGATGTCACCGTCGGCGAGGGGCTTGCCTTTGCATCACGTTGCTTTAATAGCGTTTCAAACGCACCGGAGAGGGAAAGCCGATGAGCAGAGCCGACGCGATCGTCCTGATCGCCTATCTTGCGGGCATGTTGGCGCTCGGCGTCTACTACATGCGCCGGAACACCAATTTGAAGCAGATGTTCGCCGCCGGGCACCAGTCGCCCTGGTGGGTCGCGGGTCTGTCGGGCTTCATGACGATGTTCTCGGCCGGAACCTTCGTCGTGTGGGGCGGGCTCGCCTATCGGTCGGGGCTCGTCGCGGTCGCGGTCAACATGGCCTATGGCGTCGCGGCGCTGCTCGCCGGGGCCTTCCTCGCCGGCCGCTGGCGCGCGCTCGGGGTCGAATCGCCGTCGCAATATGTCCGGCTGCGCTTCGGCGAATCGGCGGTGCAGCTCTATCTGTGGGCGATGATGCTGTTCCGGCTGATCGGGTCGGGGATCGCGCTCTACGCGCTCGCCGTCCTGCTCTGCGTGCTCGTGCCGCTCGAGCCCGGCCATCTGCTGCGCGATCCGGCGACGGGCAATCTGTCGGTGACCTTCGCGGTGATCGCCTTCGGCGCGGTGATCGTCCTCTACACGATGCTCGGCGGGCTGTGGGCGGTGCTGATGACCGATGTCATGCAGTTCATCATCCTCAACCTCGCAGTGCTGATCACCGTCGTCCTGATCCTCGCCCGGCTCGGCGGGCTCGAAGGTTTCGCGTATCGGGTGCCCGCGAATTTCTTCGCGCTGACCAACGACGATTACGGCTGGTGGTTCATCGCGGCGTGGACTGCGATCCATTTCTTCATGATCGGCGGCGAATGGGCGTTCGTGCAGCGTTTCCTGAGCGTGCCGACCCCGCGCGACGCGCGGCGCAGCGCGTGGCTGTTCGGCGGGCTCTACCTGATCTCACCGCTCTTCTGGCTGCTGCCGCCGATGCTCTATCGTGCGATCGATCCCGCCGCCGACCCCGAACAGGCCTATATGCTCGCCGCGCAGGCGGTGCTGCCGACGGGGATGCTCGGGCTGGTGCTCGCGGCGATGTTCTCGGCGACCGCGAGCCTGATCAGCGGTCAGCTCAACGTATTCGCCGGCGCGCTGACCCCGATGTTCGTCCGAGGCGAGGGCGACGCGCGCGCGGTGCGCGTCGGGCGGCTGGTCACCATCGTGCTCGGCCTGTTCCTGACGCTGGTCGGCGTCGCGATCCCGCTGCTCGGCGGCGCCGAAAAGGTGATCGTCGCGGCGACGAGTCTGCTCGTCGTGCCGCTCGTCGCGCCGAGCGTCTGGGGCTTTTTCAGCGACCGCGTCGACCAGCGCTCGGCGTGGCTGACAGTGATTGCGGCGGCGGCGCTCGGTCTGTTCCTGCGCTATCTGATCACCCCTGCGGGTCCGCTCGGCGGCGTGGCGGCGCTGCAGCCGTTGCAGCAATGGGCGGCGGGCGCGGGAATCCTGATCGACGTGATCGTCGGGGTCGGCGTTCCGATGCTCGTGCTCGGGGCCTATCATCTGCTGTCGCGGCGCGCCGCGCCGGGCGTCGCGCGCATCGCGGCGCTGCACCCCGCGACGATCGACGAGGGAGCAGCAACCAGCGCGTCCGACGCACCGCGGATCGTGGCGCTCACCGTCGGCGCGAGCGGCCTCATGTTGTGGTTGACGGCGCTGACCGCGAGCGCCGAGGATCGCGGGGTCCTGTTCCCGACGGGCGCGGTGCTCGTGGTGCTGGCGCTGTTTTCCGAATGGCTCGGACGGCGCGCGGCGCGCCGGGCAGGGATGGAGGCGCGGCATGGCGAGGCGGTTTGACGGAAAGCGGGCGCTGATCACCGGCGCAGCGGGCGGGATCGGCGGCGCGCTGGTCGCGGCCTTCCGCGCGGAGGGGGCGTGGGTCGCCGCGCTCGACCTCGAAGCGCCCGATAGCGGCGATTGCAATCTCGCCGCCGATCTCGGTTCCGACGCTGACGTCGCGCGCGCGCTGGCCGAGGCGCGCGATGCCGGCGGCGCGCCCGACATCGTCGTCCACGCCGCCGCGGCGAGCGTCAACGCCGGGGTTGCCGACACGCCGAGCGCCGACTGGCTGCGGCTCTACGACGTCAATGTCGTCGGCGCGGTGCGGCTGATCCAGGGCTGCGCGCCCGCGATGCGCGCGGCGGGCGGCGGCGCCTTCATCTTCCTGTCGTCGATCAACGCGCGCTTCGCGACCCCGACGCTCGCCGCCTATGCCGCGTCGAAGGCGGCGCTCGAGGGATTGATCCGCACCGCCGCGCTCGAGCTGGCGGAGGACCGGATTCGCGTCAACGGCGTCGCGCCCGCGTCGGTCGATACCGACCTGCTCGCGCGCAATTTCGCGCTGGCGCCCGATCCTGCGGCGGCGCGCGCCGCCAACATCGGGCGCCATCCGCTCGGCCGGCTCGGCACGCCCGAGGATGTCGCGCATGCCGTGCTGTTCCTGTCGTCGGCCGACGCCGGCTGGATGACCGGGACGATTGTCGAAGTGGATGGAGGTGCCGGTGTCACACGCCGTTGACGGCGCCCGGCCGATGGTCGGGATCAATTGGGGAAGCAGCAATTTTCGCGCGTGGCGGATCGATGCCGACGGCGCGATCCTCGACCATGTCGCGATGCCGAAGGGGGTCGCGTCGCTGGATCGCGACGGGATGGAGGCGTGCATCGCCGAGCTCGCGGCGCGCTGGGGCGATTTGGGCGACTGCTGGGCGTCGGGTATGATCGGATCGGCGATCGGCTGGGCCGACGCGGGATATTTTGAAACGCCATCCTCGGTCCGCGACCTCGCGGGCGGCAGCGCTGCGGCGCGGATCGGCGGGCAGGAGGTGAAGATCGTCCCGGGCCTCGCCTGCACCGGGCCGCACGGCGGCCCCGACGTGATGCGCGGCGAGGAGATCGAGCTGTTTGGCTATCTGGTGCTGGGCGGCACCGGCGCGGCGGCGGGGCGCGACCGCTTCATCGTCCTGCCGGGCACCCACAGCAAATGGGTGCATTGCCGCGACGGGCGTATCGTCGATTTCTTCACCAGCATGGGCGGCGAGATTTTCGACCGGATGAGCGCGCAGGGGCTGCTGTCGTCGGTGACCGAGGGCAGCGGTGCGGCGGGGCGCGTTTTCGACGCCGCGTGCGACCGCGCGCGGACGAGCGGAGTCGGGCTCGGCAGCCTGCTCTTCGAAACGCGCGCGCGCGCGGTGCGTGCGGGGCTGGGCAAGGGTGACGCGGCGTCGTGGCTGCGCGGGCTGCTGATCGGCAGCGAGATCGGCGATGCGCTGCGCTATTATCCGGGGCTCGCGCAGGCGCCGGTGACGTTGATCGGCAACAGCGCGCTCTGCGGCCTGTTCGCCCACGCGCTCGGGCGGCTCGCGATCGAGGCCGAGGTGGTCGAATCCGAGCGCTGCTGCATCGCGGGCTATCGCGCGCTCGCCGCCGCGAACTTCAGCGAAGCGGTGCGCGCGGCATGACGATGGACTCAGCGGCTGCGGTCGACGCCGCGCTGGCGGCGGCGCCGGTCGTCGCGATCCTGCGCGGACTGGCGCCGGACGAGGCGATCGCGGTCGTCGAGGCGCTGCACGATGCGGGCATCCGCGTCGCCGAGGTGCCGCTCAATTCGCCGTCGCCGTTCGAGACGATCGCGCTGCTGTGCCGCCATTTCGGCGAGCGCATGGTGATCGGCGCGGGCACGGTCACCGATTCGCGCGATGTCGACCGGCTCGCCGACATCGGCGCGCGGATCTGCGTCGCGCCCAATTGCGACCTCGCGGTGATCGCGCGCGCCGCAGCGCGCGGGATGGTGCCGATGCCCGGGGTGGCGTCGCCCAGCGAGGCGTTCCGCGCCTATGAGGCGGGCGCGCGCTGGCTCAAATATTTCCCGGCGGGCGAAGCGGGGCTGGCGACGATCGGCGCGCTGCGACCGGTTATGCCGAAGGACGCGCGCTTCATCGCGGTCGGCGGGGTCGGCGCATCGAACGCCGCGGCCTTCCTGGGCGGCGGCTGCGACGCGATCGGGGCGGGGTCGGAACTCTATCGCCCCGGCATGGCGGTCGAAGCGGTCGCGGCGGCGGCGCGCGCGCTCGTCGCGGCAGCCAACGCGCCATTGCCGCGACCCGCCACGCTCGTTGCCAACCCGGGCGCTACGATCAGCGAATCGCCGCTGCTCGACCGGACGGGAGAGGCATTGCTGTTCGTCGATCCGGTGCAGTCGGCCTTGCACCGCATCCGGCTTTCGGACGGATCGGCGAGCCAAGTCGACACCGCGGTACCGGTCAACGCGATCGGCTGGCGCGGCGAGACGCTGATCGGGCTCGCCGACGAGGCGATCGTCGCGCTCGACCCCGCGACCGGCGCGGCGCGGATGCTGGTGGCGGTCGACGTCGGCAGCGGATGCCGCTTCAACGACATGACGATCGACGCGAACGGGACGGTCTGGGCGGGGACGATGCATCGCGGGCTGCTCAGCGGCCGCGGTGCGCTGTTCCGCATCGACGCCGCAAACCGCGCCGCGCGCGTGTGCGATGGGCTGGGCGTCTGCAACGGCATCGCGATGGCCGCCGACCATACGCAGCTCTACCTGATCGACACGCTGTCGCGCACGCTGATCCGCTTTCCGGTGGGGGGCGGCGGCGAGGGGGTCGGCGAGCCCGTGATCGTCAGCGATTTCATGGGGCTGGCGGGAAAGCCCGACGGGATGGCGCTCGACGCCGCGGGGCACCCTGTCGTCGCGATGTGGGGCGGTGCCGGGGTCGTCGAGCTTGGTCCCGACGGATCGCTCCTGCGACATCATGCGCTGCCTGCGCCGCATGTCAGCAGCCTCTGCATCGACGCGGCCGGCGACCTGCTGGTGACGACGTCGCGGATGCGGCTGACGCCCGAACGCGCCGACGCGACGGGATCGGGCGGGCTCTACCGGATTGTGCGCGGGTAGCGGCCCGCCCTATCGGATCGGGCCGCCGCCGCGATCCTGCCAGCCACTGTCATCATTCCGACGGGCTTGGTCAGCGGGTGCAGAAATTCGGGCTCGGCCACGGCGGCTATCGCGCTGCTTATGGCGCGACGCTGCAATTCCTGATCGACTATCTCGCTTGGCTGGAAACGGGGCCGATCCCGACCGGTTCGCGGGCCTGCCGATCAACGATCCGGGGCCGACGAAGGCGGCTTGTTCGTTGGAGTGTGATGGCTCCGCTCGTGCGAACCATATCGAACTTCTTTAAGTATCCAACGGTTGAAGCACGGCAACTGGTCAGCAGGTATCGCGCCATGTTCAATATGAGTTATGAATAGGTGATCTAGATTTATCTGAAACGCGGTCAAAGGGCCGAGTTTTTTGATTCTGATCTTGGATCATACGTCCCGGCAGGATTTTATGCGACTGGGTTGATGCTCTTCGGATCGCAATGCCATGGCTTCGATAGTGGCAGTTCAGTCCCTGAAATGGGGCTGTAGCACGTTCCACCACCGGCTCGGTCGATCACCGTTTCCGAGAGCGGCAGTTCAACCTCATCGCTGAGGATTGTGGCACATCCGCATTCGGAAACGGGTCAATTCTTCCGTAGACCGTCTTGATCCCTGCACAATGTCAAAGAGTCATCGCGAGCACGGAGCATCGCATCGCGACGAGATCGACTTGGCTGCCCGGCAGTTCAGGACCCTTTCGAGCCTGTGGCACATTCCGGCGCCTCGTTTGTCTTCGCTCACAATGCCCATGGAAATAGCTGGTGCCAAGTGAGAGGGCACTAAAGTGCCGATTGTGCTCACATCGGATACTGTGCGCCTGAATCGGTCCTTCGGCGCGGCATCGCGCCCTCAAGCGCTGTCGGGAAGATGGGCGATCGTTTTCCCCCTGAGTTCGCTTCGGAGCAAATCCGCTAGGAAATCGGTGAAAGGCAGGATGTCCTGGTGACCGCTCGCGGCCTCAAGCGCCATCATATACTGGGCCCTGCGTTCGACCGGGATGATCGTCCACGGATAGCCGGTCGCGCGAACAATCGCCTTGATCGACGCTCCCTTCGTAAGCGGCGTCGCGACCCCACCTTGCGGGAGTGCCGTGCAGCGCCGAGTGTCCGCGCCCTGATTGCGGGTGAGGAAGCTGGTGCTATGACGATGCCATATGATGATGCTGGCACCAGCGGGGTTCAGCGCTTCGAGTTTTTCACTGGCAGGGGCAAGCGGCGGGATTGGCCACCGGAGGTCAAGGCCTCGATCGTTGCGGAGAGCTTTTCGGGTCAAGAGACGGTCAGTGCGGTGGCGCGTCGGCATGGCTTGAGCCCTACGCAGCTATTCAACTGGCGCCGCGATCTGCGCAAGCGCCTGGAAGGCCAGGGCTTGACGTTGCCGGCCATGTCATCAACGGCTCCCGCCTTCGTCCCTGCCGTGGTCGATCCACTGCCCGCGAGCGGTCCGCTTCCCGCCGTCAGGCATTCCGCGAAGCGGCACCGTCCGCAGGCAAGCGCGATCGAGCTGGAGATCGATGGCATCGCGGTGAGGATCGGCCGCGGCGCCGACGCCGGCATGATTACCGCGGTGATCGAAGCGCTCAGAGCACCGCGATGATCGGCCCCGGTGCTGGCGCGCGCGTGATGGTCGCAACGCGTCCCGTGGATTTCCGCAAGGGGCCCGACGCGCTGGCCGCGCTGGTCGCCGCTGACTATGGCGGCGATCCCTGGTCGGGCGTGATCTACGTATTCCGGGCGAAGCGCGCCGACCGGATCAAGCTGGTCTGGTGGGACGGCACGGGCCTCTGCCTGATGGCCAAGAAGCTGGAGTCCGGAGGCTTCAAGTGGCCGGGCATCCAGGACGGCGTGATGCGGCTGACCGCCGCGCAACTCGGCGCTCTTCTGGAAGGTCTGGACTGGCGCCGCGTCCATGGCGGGCGCCGGCCACAGACACCGCAGATTGCCGGTTGACGGGGCGTCCTTCCGCTGATTCACTGCTCCCATGCTCCTGGAAGCGGACCTGCCGGATGATGTTGACGCGCTCCGCGCGCTCGTCCTCGAACAGGCCCGCAAGCTCGAGAGTGCCGATGCTGAAGTCGAACGTCTGAGGACGATCCTCGAGGCGTTTCGGCGTCACCGGTTCGGCCGCCGTTCCGAACAGCTCGATCCCGATCAGCTGCAACTGGGTCTCGAGGATATCGAGGCGGCACTCGCCGAGGCCGAGGTCGTCGCCGAAGCGAAGGCCGGAAGGCCTCGCAGCGATCGGGTGCGCAAGACCAACCGCGGTTCGCTGCCGTCGCATCTCGAACGGATCGAGCAGGTCGTGGATATCGAGGAAGTTGATGGTGTCCGGGCCTGCCCCTGCTGCGGCGGTGCGCTCCACCAGATCGGTGAGGATGTCGCCGAGCGTCTCGATGTCGTGCCGACCACTTTCCGCGTCCTGGTCACGCGCCGCTCGCGCTACGGCTGCCGCGCGTGCGAGTGCGCCGTGGTCCAGGCCCCCGCACCGCCGCGCATCGTCGAAGGCGGCATTCCGACCGAGGCGCTGATCGCCCAGGTGCTGGTCTCCAAGTATGCCGATCACCTACCGCTTTACCGGCAAGCCCAGATTTACGCCCGGCAGGGCATCAACCTCGATCGATCCACCCTGGCCGATTGGGTCGGCCGAGCAGCATGGTATCTACGCCCCTTGCGCGACCATATCCTCGAACAGCTTCGCCGGTCCGAGCGGCTGTTCGCCGACGAGACGACGGCGCCGGTGCTCGATCCGGGGCGCGGGCGGACCAAGACCGGACAGCTATGGGCCTATGCCCGCGATGACCGGCCATGGGGCGGAAGCGACCCGCCGATCGTCGCCTATGTCTACGCTCCGGATCGCAAAGCGGAGCGCCCTCACGCGCATCTTGGCGATTTCGCGGGCATCCTGCAGGTCGACGGCTATGGCGGCTACGCCGCGCTCGCCCGGCGGCGCCAGCAGGTCCGGCTCGCTTTCTGCTGGGCGCACGTACGCCGCAAATTCTACGATCTCGCCGACACGTCGCCGGTCGCCACCGAGGTGCTGCGTCGCATCGCCTTGGTCTACGCCATCGAGGACGAAGTGCGCGGTTCACCCGCCGAGCAGCGCCGCTCCGCGCGGGCCGAGCGCAGCCGCGCCATCGTCGATGAGCTTCACCACTATCTTGTCGCCCGCGGCCGCCAGGTCAGCGCCAAGAGCAAGCTCGGCGAAGCGATCCGTTATGGGCTCACCCGCTGGGATGGCCTCACGCGTTTCCTCGACGACGGGCGTATCGATCTCGACTCCAATACCGTCGAACGATCGATCAGGCCGCTGGCACTCAATCGTAAAAATGCCCTATTCGCCGGCTCCGACGAAGGTGGTGATAACTGGGCCGTCCTCGCAACGCTCATCGAATGCTGCAAGCTCAGCGCCATCAACCCCCACGCATGGCTGACCGACACCCTCGCCAGCCTCGCCAATGGTCATCCCGCCCACAGTGTCGGCGATCTCATGCCTTGGTCCGCCGTGGCCTGAAAACACCGGTTACCTCCCTTCCGGAGCAGCCCGCGGATCATGTCGTCGGCATTCTGACGCCGTTTGAAGCCATCATATTGAAGCCGCTCGGCGCGAGTGAGAAGGGCTGGATCAGGTTCGGCCACCTGAAGGGCGTGGCGAATGGCGCGCATGGATTTACGGACAGCGTCGAGGAATGCCTGGCTGGCGTTCTCCATCAGGTGCCAGCGATCCGCGACCTGCCGGGCTCGTGGCAAAGCGCGGAGAGCGGCATGGCGGTAGCCACCCCCGCGATTGCGTGCGATAATGGTGATCTCCGGTCTTTCCTTGAGCCAGGCTTCCACTGTGGAAACGCTGCAATAAGGGAGGAGGTCGATAATCCGCCGACGTTCCAGGTCGCAGACGATCGTTCCATATCGTTGCCCCTTCTTCCACGCCCAGTCGTCGATACCGACGATCGTCGACTTCACTTGGGCCCTGTTGAAACGGCGGCGTACCGTGCGTAGCAAAGTGTCTTTGCTGACGGGCACCAGGAGGCGGCGCGCCAGACTGGCCGCCGGACGTCCGCCCAGCGCCAGCCCGAGGTGATGCACAATGGAATCGAGGCGGGACGTACGCCGGGCAAATGTCGCCGCGACATCCGATGGGAAGCGTTCGGCGAAAATATGCGTGCGGCAGCGCGATGTGGCACAGCGAAAACGGCGAGCGGTAAGCGTAATCCGAACCGGGCGACCATGAGATGGTAAATCGGCAAGCGTACGACGATATCGACTATGAACACGGGCCGATGGGCGCCCGCATCCTGGACATAGAGAAATCCGTGATCGCGACCGCCCCGTGATCTGTAGCTGCCCGGCGGCATACTCGACCTTGTCGATCACCAATCCCGTCGGCGCGATGCTGTCTCGAAACGCGCTGCCTCCCATGACGATATCCTCCTGCGGAAAACCTCGCCACTATCATCCCGACTGCACCAAAAGTGAGTCAGAGCCGAAGAGGGACCCCCTTTTCGGATATGATGCCGGTTAGTTGAGGGTCGCCTTGCGCTGCGTGCGGCGGAGGGCGGGCGTAGCCCGACCGGAGGCGCGCGCAGCGCAAGATAGATTTTTGAAGGGGCCGAAGGTGGCGGTCAGCTGCGGTTTTTGAAGCGTCAGCTGTCGTTGCCCGTCTCGATGATATCGCAGTGGTGGGTGACGCGGTCGAGCAGCGCCGTGGTCATCTTGGGATCACCGAAGACGGTAGGCCACTCGCCGAAGGCGAGGTTGGTGGTGATGATGACGCTGGTGCGCTCATAAAGCTTGCTGATGAGGTGGAACAGCAACTGCCCTCCGGAGCGGGCGAACGGCAGATAACCGAGCTCGTCGAGCACGATCAGGTCGAGCCGCGACAGCTGCGCCGCCAGGGTCCCGCCCTTGCCGATCCGGGTCTCCTCTTCGAGGCGTGTCACCAGATCGACGCGCTACATTCCCGACGCCATCACCGCCGTCTTCCCCGAAGCGATGGTTCAAACATGCATCGTCCATCTGCTGCGCAACTCGATGGATTTCGTGGCGTGGAAAGACCGTAAGGCGCTCGGAACGGCGTTGAAGGCCATCTACCGTGCCGTCGATGCCGCGGCGGCCGAGGAAGCGCTGACGGCCTTCGAAGCCAGCTTCTGGGGGCAGCGGTACCCCGCTATCGGCCAGAGCTGGCGTCGGGTCTGGCCCGAGGTCATTCCGTTTTTCGCCTTCCCCGATGAAGTCAGGCGGATCGTCTATACGACAAATGCGATAGAGGCCCTCAATTCCAAGCTTCGCCGCGCTGTTCGTGCGCGGGGTCATTTCCCGAGCGATGAAGCTGCCACCAAACTCCTATATCTGATCTTGAACCGGTCGGAGAAAGAGTGGAAAATGCCGCCCCGCGAATGGAACATGGCAAAGGCGCAATTTGCCGTGCTCTTCGGCGAACGCTTCATTAGGGCCATGACGGCCTGATGATCAACCGCCTCGCCGCACACGAAATTCCTGACAGTCCCGGGCGAGATCCCTGCCAAACGCAACCGCCGAAACTCGATTCCGCACGGCAGCGCCAAATATAAACGGTGCACCCTCATCGAGCGTCTCTTCAACAACCTCAATAACTGGCGCAGCCTTGTCACCCGATACGACAAGACCAAATAAGTACACTTGGGCTTCGTCGCCGTCGCCTCAATCAAATTGTGGAAGCTCTTTGTCTACGAAACCTACAACGAGATTCGGCCGCATAGCTCCCTCGGCAACCAAAACCCGGCAGAGCGCGCTTTTGCATCAGGACAGCCTGCCCTGATGCAAAAAAGAGTCGGCCTTTCTCACAGTGACCGGGCCAGAAAATGGGATAGGCCCAGTCGGATGAAAGATGAGGCTCGCATCTGTAGTTCCCCAATTAGGAACGAGGCTAATAGCCGGATCGCACGCAAAATACGTCGGCCAGATAAACGCGGCCGTCGAGCGTTTGCTGGCTTTCGGATTTCGATCCGTTCCATCCCGCACTCCGGCAAAATTCATCGGCAGTGCGTGCCGCGCAGCTCGCCGCGGAACCGCCGCCTGCACATGAAAGTATACGGAGTCCGTCGCGGCCCGGTGCTGGAAAGAATTCCGCGCTCATCCCGCGCAGCGAGGTTCCCGCAGGCGGGGCGGGCACTTCCGGCTGTACGCCCAGCGGGCGCATCGATTGCATCATACTGAGCCGGCCAAGGCGGCCGCTGATGTCGGGCTCGTCAGCGGCGACGCGAATGCAGGGGCTGCGATAATTGGTGCGGGCGCAAAGCTCCCATGTACCCGACCTCACGCGAATGGATCGGACGGGCCAGCTAAGCTTTAAATTGGGCTGCGCCTTGTTCACATATAGCGCTGGGCCGGCATGGCCCGTGTCACGATAGATGGTCGCTTCTCCCGTACCGATCGGCGCAAGCTTGTCGGCAGCTATGGCGGTGGCGCTCAACGCCGCAACGACTCCGATGCCGGTCAATGTTCGCAATATATGCATGTCCTGCTCCTCACCTTGACGTCCATGTCGGTGAATGCCGCTAACGGGGCATGGCCACCTGCCGGCATGTCTGGGGAGCGCTCCGGTCGGCCGTGTTCCACGTTGCGGAACCGCCCTGGATGTGCAGGCGTGCACCACCGGCTCCTTCATAATTCTGGCCGCCGACGCTCTGGGTCGTCCGCAGGGGCAGGGCGCGCCTGCCATCGACCGACACGAGCGCGCCGTTTCTGACATAGTCAATCTTCAGGCGCGTGCCGCGATCACATTCGTAATAGCTGCTGCCCCCCGGCCCGCCGACGGTCTGACATGCACCCAACAAAAGCGCCCCGCCCAGCGCAAGGCCAGCACGAATATGAAGTCGTTTCATCTTTGTCTCCTTTTTTGCTTTATTGCGTTGAATCGCTCGTCGAGACCTTTGCTTCGGGCAAAATGCCGAGATGTCGCGACAGGAAATCGACCATTGCGCGCACATAGCGATCGGCCTGGTCGCCTTCGGTTCCGATCGTGACGCCGCGGCGCACGAAACCGTCTTCGATTGAACGGCGCACGAAATCGGCCGACGTCAGCGTCGGGTTCGGCTGGCCTGTGGCAGGATCGTAATAATTTCCTGCGTCGTCCATATAGACGGTCGGAAAGGTCGTGGACGTGACGGCATCCTCGATACGCAGCGGCGCCACACCGTCACGGTCGAAGGCATGACGCGCGCCGGGAAAAATTCGCATGCTGGCGTTGTTTCCCCCCGCCGCGAGGGCGTGAACGGCATCTTGGCATTGCTGCACCGAAACCCAGTCGTCGCGGTCGCCCGACAGGACGAGGAGGGCAGCATTGTTCGCCAACCGCGGCGCATAAAATTGACTACCACACCAAGGGTAGCCCGTCACGGCCGCCTTGAGCCCGGCATGACTGGGGAAATATCGGGACAGATGCTCGGACAAAGCGAAAAGGACGGCGCTGCCGCCGCGGCTGCTGCCGACGGCACCGATGCGGTCGACGTCGATGTCGTCGCGGCTTCGCAGATATTGGAAAGCGGCAATCACGTCGAAGGCGCCGGCTGCCCAGCTCAGCCGCGCCTGATCGGCGACGGTGTCCCGAATGCCGCGGCCATGAAATGGGTCGATCAGCAGCACCGCGAACCCCGCATTGGTCAACGCCGCACTCTGACGAAGATGATGCGGTCCGATACCGCCGCTACCCGGCACCATGATGACGGCCGGCAGCCTGCCAGCGGCGGTGGCGGGATGGAAGAACTGGGCGGTCAGGGTCACGTCTGCGCCCAAGTCGCCCCGCAACATGGGAGCAAAATCTGAAGGCGATCTGCTCGGAAAAGTCACTAGCGTGCCGTGCACGCCATTTTCCAGGTGCCGCGGCGCGGAGGCGAACGCGCGTCCGTCAATTGGTGGCGGCAAAGCGCCTCTCGCTGGGAGGCTTTCTCCCAACATCGCCATGACGACTGCAGCCGCGCCCACAAGTCTTGCTCGATGTACTCGACTTGCGGGAAAATGCCTCATGCTGCCCCCAACCTCTCTCGGTGATCCGAGCCGAGCATAAGGGCGAGGGCGTGAGAAGATTGTCGGCGTACCGACAATCACAGCAATAATCAGATATTTTCCGGGGAGCGGACCGATATCTGCCGCAACAGCACGGTGTCGGAAACGCGAATTTCACCATAAGCGAGCGAAACGGCTCCCGCAGCCTCAAGCTGGCGAAGCAGCTGATTGATCGTTTGTCGCGACAGGCCTGCGGATTTCGCCAACTGGGCTTGGCTGATCCGTGTCAATAACAGGTTTGCCTCCCCGATGTCCGAATAGGGCCACCGACTGAGCGCGATGAGCTGATATGCGACGCGCTGTAGCGGCGTGGGTCGCTGCATCTCGGCAAACAGACGGTAATGGTGCCGCGTGCTGGCCAGCTGTGGTGCGACCAGCAATTGGTATGTCGCGACATCCTGTTCAAAAATTTCGCGAACTGCTGCCACCGGCAGTGTTCCGATAACGCTCGGCTCGGCAGCGCGAGCTTCGAACGCATAGGGCAACCCGTCCAATGTCGCGAGGAAGGCGGTCCATTCGCCCAAGCGCAATATGGCCATCAATGCCTCGTCGCCATTTTCGGCGAGACCAAAGATGTGCAGGCAACCGTCAAGCAAGCAGTGAAGTCCGTTTGGCGAATCTCCTTGCCGAAACAGCATATCCGACTTCCCGAGCCGGGCTATCTTCAACCGCTCAATGATCTGTGCCTGAACGTGTTTCGGCAGGCTTCCATACCAACTGCCGTTCGCCAGCGCAGATTGAACACAGGTCGCGCGCATTCCCTCGATCATGCCCATACTCCATGCGGCTCGGCGTCGCATTCGATGAACATAGCCCCGATTTCGGGATCGGCAATCGCTCGCCATCATCAGATGCCGAACAGCCGGCCCGCCGGGGCAGGGCGGTTTCGCAGGCGCCATCCGGGCTTGTCGTCCCCGCGGGCGGTGAGATCTTGCTACGCTTCAGCGGCCCAGGCCCGAAGAAAGGTTTCGACCGCGCAAGCGGCGTCATCGATCCGTTCCGAAGAATCGGGGGCTTCCCTCATTCCAAAGAGAACATGATGAAAATTCGCGGCCTGGCACAGGCTGATGAATTGCGACGCGGCGGTTGCCGGGTCGCCTGTTCGCAAACCTCCCTGCTTCATGGCGCCATCCATATAAGCCGTGAGGCGTTGAAGCCCCCGTTCAGGACCACGCGCGAAAAACATGCGCGCAAGATGGGGAAAATGCTGGGCTTCGCCGACTACGAGGCGATGGAGGGCCAGGATATCGGGAGAAAACAGCGAATCGAGCAGAGCGCGGGCGAAGCTGTCGAGCACGATCGTGACGGGCTCGGTCTGAGGAAGGTCGACGGACAGGGCTCTTGCGTGAAGCTGTACGACCTCATCGACAACCGCCGCAAACAAGTCCTTCTTCGACCGGAAATAACTCCAGAGCGTGGTTTTTGAACCGCCCACGCTCGCCGCGATGGACGACATCGTCGTCGAACCAAAGCCGTGGGTCAGAAACGCATTTTTCGCGGCGATTACATAGGCCTTGCGTTTCCGTTGGGCCATGGAATCCGCTTTTTTCATCCTGTCGTCGGCCAACTCTTCCTCCTTTCGAGTTGGGCTGGGAGGGCCTGAGCTCGCGCCGCCACCTGTTGCTGCAGATTATTGCCGCAGTGGTTGACGTCAGAATGCGGCGATATCGGTAATCGCGCGGCCGAGGATCAGCGCATGGACATCATGCGCGCCCTCATAGGTGTTGACGGTCTCCAGGTTCATCATGTGACGGATGACTTGATACTCCTCCGAAATGCCGTTTCCGCCGTGCATGTCGCGCGCCTGCCGCGCGATATCGAGCGCCTTGCCGCAGTTGTTGCGCTTGACGATCGAGACCATTTCGGGTGCGAAGCGGCCTTCATCCATCAGTCGCCCGACACGGAGGCTCGCCTGAAGGCCGAGCGCAATGTCGCTCAACATCTCTGCAAGCTTCTTCTGGTAAAGCTGGGTTGCGGCGAGCGGGCGACCAAACTGCTTGCGGTCGAGACCATATTGGCGCGCGGCATGGAAACAGAATTCGGCGGCGCCGAGCGCGCCCCAGGAAATTCCGTAACGCGCACGGTTAAGACAGCCGAACGGACCCTTGAGGCCCTGAACGTCGGGGAGGAGCGCGTCCTCGCCGACTTCGACGTCGTCGAGATTGATCATGCCGGTGATCGAGGCGCGGAGGCTGAGCTTGCCTTCGATCTTCGGAGCCGAGAGGCCCTTGGCGCCCTTCTCGACAATGAAACCCCGGATCTGATTGTGATGTGCGTCAGATTTCGCCCAGATCACGAACACGTCGGCGATCGGCGAGTTGGATATCCAGGTCTTGTTGCCGTTCAGACGATAGCCGCCATCGGTCTTGACCGCGCGCGTGCGCATTCCGCCGGGATCCGATCCCGCGTCGGGCTCGGTCAGGCCGAAACAGCCGATCCATTCGCCCGAAGTGAGCTTCGGGAGATATTTTTCCTTCTGCGCTTCAGACCCATAGGCATGGATGGGATAAATCACGAGACTGGACTGAACCGACATCATCGACCGGTAGCCGCTGTCGACCCGCTCGATCTCGCGGGCGATCAGCCCATAGGCGACATAGGTGGCATTTGCGCCGCCGAACTTCTCGGGCACGGTCGCACCGAGAAGGCCCCGCGCGCCCATTTCACGGAAGATGTCGGGATCGGTATGCTCTTTCGCATAAGCTTCGATGACGCGCGGCTGCAGCTTTTCCTGGGCATAGGCACGCGCGGCGTCGCGGATCATCCGCTCGTCGTCGGTCAACTGGTCGTCGAGAAGAAAGGGATCGCTCCAGTCGAAGCGGCTCATCTGGCTCATGGCGATGTCCTTGGAATGGGTGGGAGATAGGGGACGGTCAGTCCGGAACGACCGCCGTCACTTCGATTTCGATCTTGGCTTCGTCTTCCATGAGCGCGACGACCTGCACGACGGCCATGGTCGGGTAGCTGCGCCCCAGATAGGCGCGATAGATTTCGCCGATCTTCTTCGCGTCGCGAACATAGGCTTGCTTGTCGGTGACATACCAGGTCATGCGAACGATATGTTCGGGGCCCGCATCGCCTTCGGCGAGCAGGGTTACGAGGTTTTTCAGCAGTTGCTCGAACTGGCCGGGAATATCCTTGGCGACGAACTTTTCTTCCTCGTTCCATCCGATCAGACCGGCGACATAGATGGTCCGTCCGCGCGCTTCGATGGCGTTTGAATAGCCCTTCGGCCGCGGCCATCCCGCGGGTTGCAAAATCTTCATCGTCACCCCTTTGCTTCGGCGATTGTAGAGCGCGCGATGACGACTTTCTGAACTTCGCTCGCCCCCTCGTAGATGCGCAATGCGCGGATTTCCCGGTAAAGTTGTTCGACGGTGTTTCCGCTGACGACGCCTGCGCCGCCAAAAAGCTGCAACGCCTTGTCGATCGTCTGCTGCGCCGTGTCGGTAGCGTAGAGCTTGGCCATGGCAGCCTCGCGCGTCACACGCGGCTGACCGCGGTCCTTCGCCCATGCGGCGCGGAAAATGAGCAGGGCGCTCGCGTCGTTGCCGAGCGCCATGTCCGCGATCGCCGCCTGGGTCAGTTGCAGATCGGAGAGCGGGGCGCCGAACAGGTGGCGGCTCGTCGAGCGGTCGACCGCTTCGTCGGTGGCGCGTCGCGCGAAACCAAGCGCGGCAGCACCGACTGTCGAGCGGAAGACGTCGAGCGTCGCCATCGCGATCTTGAAGCCGTCACCCGGTGCGCCGATCAGATGATCGTCAGGGATGAAGCAATTCTCGAAGTGGATCGTCGCGAGCGGGTGCGGCGCGATCACGTCGATCCGTTCGGTGACCGAAAAGCCCTCGGTCGCGGTCGGGAAGACGAAGGCCGAGAGACCTTTTGCGCCCGGCGCTTCGCCGCTGCGCGCGAAAAGGGTCAGCACGTCGGCGATCGCGCCATTCGAAATCCAGGTCTTCTCGCCGTTGATAACCCAGCCGCCGTCGATCTTGGTCGCGCTCGTGTCCATCGCGGCGACGTCCGACCCCGCTTCCTTCTCCGAAAGCGCGAAGCCAGCGATCATGTCGCCCGTGGCGATCTTCGAGAGATAGGCTTGCTTGACCGCTTCGCCTCCGAAAAGGCCGATCGCGCCGGTGCCGAGCCCCTGCATCGCAAAGGCGAAGTCGGCGAGCGCCGCATGATAGCCGAGCGTCATGCGGGTAAGACAGAGTGTGCGGACGTCGAGCTTCTCGTTCAGTCCGCCATAAGCAGCGGGCACCGCGGCGCGGAACCATCCAGCGCCGCCGAGCATCTTGACCAGCCGCTGGCAGTCGGCCTCGACGTTGCCGCTCTCCTGGTGAAGTTCGTGCGCGTGCGTCTCGCACCAGGACGAGAGTGTGTCGAAGTGGACGCGGTGGCTTTCTTCGAAGAAGGGCCACGCGATGAAGCTCGTGTCCGCCATCTCAATTCCCCTCGAAGACCGGCTTCTGCTTGGCGACGAAGGCGTTGTATGCGCGCACGAAATCTTGCGTCTGCATGCAGATCGCTTGCGCCTGCGCCTCGGCCTCGATCGCCGTCGCGACGGGCATCGCCCATTCCATCTCGAGCTGGTTCTTCGTCATGCCGTGCGCGAAGGTTGGCCCGCTCGCGAGATTGGCGGCATAGGCCTGCGCCTCGGCAAGCAGTAATCCTGCATCGACGATCCGGTTGTGGAAGCCCCAGCGCTCGCCCTCGTCGGCCGACATCGAGCGCCCCGTATAGAGGAGATCTGCGGCGCGGCCCTGGCCGATGATCCGCGGCAGGATCGCGCAGGCACCCATGTCCGCGCCGGCAAGGCCCACGCGCGTGAACAGAAAGGCGGTCTTCGTCTCTGGCGTCGCGATACGGATGTCCGAAGCCATGGCCATGATCGCGCCGGCGCCCGCGCAGATGCCATCGATCGCGGCGACGACGGGCTGCGGGCAGGCGCGCATGGCTTTCACGAGATCGCCGGTCATGCGCGTGAAGGCGAGGAGCTCGGGCATCTCCATTCTTGTGAGCGGCCCGATGATTTCATGGACGTCGCCGCCCGAGCAGAAATTGCCGCCCGCGCCCGTCACGACGACCGCCTTCACATCCTGCGAATAGACGAGGTTGCGAAAGAGGTCGCGGAGTTCGGCATAGCTTTCGAAGGTCAGCGGGTTTTTGCGCTCGGGGCGGTTGAGCGTGATCGTCGCGACTTTGCCATCGACGCTGAACTGGAAATGTTCGGCCTGATAGGCTGCTGCATCAAACATAACGTGTTGCACTCCTCACATGATTTCACCGCCGGCGACCGTGATCGCCTGGCCGGTGACCGAGCGTGCGGCATCGGAGATGAGCCACATGACGGTCCCTGCTACTTCTTCGGGTGCGACAAGCCGCCCCTGAGGATTGGTGCCGGTGAAGTTCTTCAGCGCGTCTTCCTCGCTGCGCCCCGTTTTCTCGACGATGGTTTTCACGGAATTTCGGATGATGTCGGTATCGGTGTAGCCTGGGCAGACCGCATTCACGGTGATCGCCGTCCCGGCAAGTTCGAGCGCCAGCGCCCGCGTGACGCCGAGCACCGCATGCTTCGATGCGGTGTAAGCGCTCGTATAGGCATAGCCCTTGAGCGAGGCCGTGCTGGCAATGTTGACGACCCGTCCTGCCGAAAGTCCGCGCATCGCCGGCAGAACCGCGCGCGTCGCATGGACTACGCCCATCACATTGGTGCGCCAGAGCGTCTCCCACTGGTCGAGGCCAGCCTTTTCGAACGGCGCAGTGGTCACGACCCCCGCGCAATTGACGAGCAGCGCTGCCGGGCCGCGCGCTTCAGCGGCGTCGGCGATCGCCGCGGCGACGCCGGCGGCGTCGCCCACGTCGCAAGACACCGTCTCGAAGCTCTCGCGCGAAGCTTTCGCCGCCGCCAGCCGTTCGGGGCTGCGCCCCAGAAGGGTGACTGTCCATCCCGCGTCGGCGAGAGCTTCGGCGATCGCAAGCCCGATGCCGCTCGCGCCGCCGGTGACGAGCGCGTGACCGGGCGCCATCGTCACTTGCCTGCCGCCATCTGCGCCGCACGCTGCGTCTGCAGCGTCAGCTGGAAATAGCCGCTCTTATACTGATCGGGCACCGGCGCGTCCTTGTAATCCTGCATCGCCGCCGCATGGATCGTCCAATTCGGGTCCATCTGGTGCGGACGGGCGAGCGCGCAAAGATCGGCGCGGCCCGCGGCGATGATCGAATTCACATGATCGGCGTCGAAGATATTGCCGACCGCGATCGTCGGGATGTCGACCTCGTTGCGGATCTGGTCCGAGAACGGCGTCTGGAACATGCGTCCGTAGACCGGCTGCTCGGCCTTGGTGACCTGGCCCGAGGAGACGTCGATGAGATCGACCCCAGCCTGTTTGAAGGCGCGCGCAATCTCGACCGCCTCGTCGGGTGTGACGCCCTGATCACCAACCCAGTCATGGGCAGAGATGCGGACCGACATCGGCTTGTCCTGATGCCAGACCGCACGCATCGCGCGGAATATCTCAAGCGGATAGCGCAGCCGGTTCTCGAGGCTCCCGCCATAATCGTCGGTTCGGCGGTTCTGCGTCGGGCTGACAAAGCCCGAGAGCAGATAGCCGTGGCCGCAGTGCAACTCGACCATGTCGAAGCCCGCCGCCTCGGCGCGGACCGTGGCCGAAACGAACTCATGCTTGATCCGGTCCATCGCCGCCTTGTCGAGCGCCACCGGAACCTGGCTTTCGGAGGTATAGGGCACGTCCGACGGTGCGACGAGCGGCCAGTTGCCGCGCTCGAGCGGCTTGTCGATGCCTTCCCATGCGACGCGCGTCGACCCCTTCGAACCCGCATGGCCGAGTTGGAGACAGACGCGCGCGCCGGGTGTGCGGTGGATGAAGTCGGTGATGCGTCGCCACGGGGCGATCTGGGCGTCGCTCCACAGGCCCGTGCAGCCGGGCGTGATCCGACCTTCGGGCGATACGCAGGTCATCTCGGTGACGATGAGCCCTGCCCCGCCCAGCGCGCGGGCGCCATAATGGACGAGGTGGAAATCGTCGGGCACGCCGTCGATCGCCGAATACATCGCCATCGGCGACATCACGATCCGGTTGCGCATCGTCATACCGCGCAGCTTGAACGGCAGGAACATCGGCGGAACCTTCTCGCCGACCGGATGGCCAAAGGCCGAGGCAGCGAGCATGTTTTCGAGTTTGGCCAGCCACGCCGGGTCGCGCTCGCGCAGATTCTCGTGGCTTACCCGCTGGCTGCGCGTCAGCAGCGTGTAGGTGAACTGCATGGGATCCATTTTGAGATAGCGATCGAGATGCTCGAACCATTCGGTCGAATTGCGCGCCGCATTCTGGAGCTTCACGACCTCCAGCTGTCGTTCTTCCTGATATTCCTCGAGCGAGGCGTCGAGCCGCGTCAGGTCGATGTTCGGGCGGTTCAGCACCTCCGCGAGCTTGATGGCATCCTCAAGCGCGAGCTTGGTGCCCGAACCGATCGAGAAATGAGCGGTGTGCGCGGAGTCGCCGAGCAGGATGATATTCCCGTGGCTCCACTTGCGACAGATGATGCGCGGGAAGCTGATCCACGCCGAGCCGCGGATATGGCTGGCATTGGTCATCAGATCATGCCCGCCAAGATAGTCTGCAAAGATCTTTTCGCAGAGGCGGCAGCATTCTTCCTGGCTCATCTCGTCGAAGCCGAACGCCTCGAACACTTCGGGCGTCGTCTCGACGATGAAGGTCGCCGTATCCTTGTCGAACTGGTATGCGTGCGCCCAAATCCAGCCATGTTCAGTGTTCACGAAGAGGAAGTTGAATGCGTCGAAGCGCTGATGCGTGCCGAGCCAAACGAATTTGTTGCGCTTGACGTCGATGTCGGTCTGGAAGCTCTCGTCGTAGCGGCGACGGAGCTTGGAATTGAGCCCGTCGGCCGCGATCACCAGATCATAGTCCGCAAGAAAATCGCTGTCCGGCTCGATCTCCACCTCGAACCGGAGATCGACGCCGAGTTCGCGCGCCCGGTCCTGAAGAATGTTGAGCAGGCGTTTGCGGCCGATGCCGATGAAGCCGTGGCCGCTCGAGGTCATGCCGGTCTTGCGCTCGCCGTCGTCGACATGGACGTCGATATCGTCCCAGTGCGCAAGCTCATCGATCATCACCTGCGCGCTGATCGGATCATTCGCGATGAGATGCTCCACCGTCTGGTCGGAGAAGACGACGCCCCAGCCGAATGTGTCACCCGGGCGGTTGCGTTCCAGAACCGTGATTTCATGCTCCGGGTTCCTGAGCTTCATCGAAATCGCGAAATAGAGACCCGCCGGACCCCCGCCTACGCAAGCAATCTTCATATGCCTTACCCCGATTCTCTCAGTCATGTTGGCGGTAGGCTGTCTCGAAAATTAGTTCAAGCATAAATCATTTTCTGGTGACGGATCGCTTCTGGGCGGCGATGTCGTCCGAACATCGTTCTTTTTGCGATCAGTCGTTGGAAGCGGCGGCGCTGGCCGCGATTTTTGCGCGCAGGGCGTCAGGCCAAAGCGCCGATTTCTGGGCTTGCAGATCCATGCAGACGATCGTCGCCTGACCGCGCACCCGATCGCGCCCATCGCCCGTGAAGCGATAGTCAAAGGCGCAACTTGAACGGCCAATATGTTTCGGTTCGATCTCGACAGCCAGCCGGTCGCCGAGTTCGCTGGGAGAGAGAAATTCGGTTTCGAGTTTGACCATCGGTGTGCCGAGGCCATGGCCGATGTGCAGGGTGCGGAAATCAAAGCCCATTGCGGCAAACCAGTCCTCGACGGCCGCGTTGAGCATCTCGAAATAGCGCGGATAGAAGACGATGGCTGCCGCATCGACATGCGCGAATCTCACCTGGGCCGTCGTCGTGAACATGCCGCTCAAGCCTTCGCGATCGAGGATTTGAGCTCGGCGAGAAGTTCGAACAGTTCGCGCTGGCTGGTGCGTGGAAAGTCGCGCATCAGGTCCTGAATCCAGCCATGATGAGCGGCCGCCAATTCGTCGAACACATGACGTCCCTTTGCAGTCAGCGCGACGATTGCCGACCGCCGATCCGCAGGATCCACGGTCGAAACGACAAGTTCCTGTGCTTCGAGTTGGCGGACGATCGCGGTAACATTGCCCTTGGACACGAGCAGCGAACGCGACAAATCACCCATCGTCTGCCCCTGCGGATGACGATCGAGCGACGCCATGACGTCGAACCGCGGAAGCGTTGTGTCGAACTGCTCGATAAAATTGCGGCGAATGGATTTTTCCATTCGCATGACGCAACTCAGCAGACGGACCCAGACCCTGAGGTCCAGAGGCCCCGATGTCGCCCCCTCGAGCTTTTCCTGCATGCCATCCTCATTCACTCTGTTCTGGCCAGGCTGAAACGCCCCGGCGCAGGCTTGTCAGCAAAGGTTTCAGCTTGCGGCATAAGCGCCAGGCGCGAAATGGTCACTGCAGATTTTACTTCAACCATAGACTAGCATTCGTGGGCAAGGCGACGGAAGCCAATCTCTTGGACAGGCATGGCTGGCAACCTATGCTGCTGGGGCTTGTCGCAGCCTGTACCGCTCAATCTTGCCCGTCGCTGTCTTGGGAAGCGCATCGACAAATTCTATCCAGCGCGGGTATTTGTAGGGCGCCAGCGCTTGCTTTACATGGTCCTTGAGGTCCTTTTTGAGCGTCGCCGTCGGCGATTGGCCCGCCTGAAGCACGACAAAGGCCTTGGGCTTGACCAATCCGTGTGGATCGGACCACGCTACCACGGCCGCTTCATGCACCGCCTCGTGCGTGAGTATCGCGTTTTCGACTTCCATCGGCGAAACATAGATTCCACTGACCTTCAGCATGTCGTCGGATCGTCCGCAAAAGACGTAATGTCCTTCTTGGTCGCGCAGGAATTTATCTCCGGTGCGTATCCAGGGGCCAAGAAAGGTCGCTTGGGTCTTGTCTCGCTTGCACCAGTATCCGAGTGCGCTGGTCGGCCCGCGGACGTGCAGCTCGCCAATCTCGCCATCCGCGACGGGCTTTCCATCTTCGTCGATCAAGCGCAGTTCATATCCCTGGACCGGACGGCCCGTCGTTCCATAGGCGATGTCGTCTTGCCGATTGCTCAGGAAGATATGGAGCATTTCCGTAGAGCCGATTCCATCAATAATATCAGTGGTATATTTTCGCGTCCATTCTTCACCGATCTGCCTAGGCAGCGCCTCTCCGGCAGAGGTGCAAAGGCGCAGCGCCAGTTCGTCTCGATCGGGAGCATCCGGTTCATGGAGCATGGACGCATAGAGGGTCGGCACGCCGAAGAATATGGATGGCTGATGTGCCACAAGGCGCTTCCAGACCTCGCCAGCCGTCGGCCTTCCGGCCATCAATACCGCGGTCGCTCCCACCGAAATGGGAAAGACCAGGCCGTTTCCGAACCCATAGCCGAAGAAGAGCTTCGCTGCGGAAAAGGTCACGTCGCGATCGGTCAGATCGAGAATTTCGCGTGGATATAACTGCATGAGGCTACGCAGATTTGCGTGCGAGTGGATCGTCCCCTTGGGCCGCCCGGTTGTCCCCGACGAATATTGCCAAAGACAGGGCTCGTCGGGGCGCGTCGCGGCCGACATGGCAAGCGGTTCTGCGGCTTCGATGACGTCCGCAAGCGAGGTTTCTCCCTCCGGCATATCTCCGTCGG
The DNA here is from genome assembly GCF_053514865.1 of Sphingopyxis sp. NJF-3. Taxonomy (NCBI): domain Bacteria; kingdom Pseudomonadati; phylum Pseudomonadota; class Alphaproteobacteria; order Sphingomonadales; family Sphingopyxidaceae; genus Sphingopyxis; species Sphingopyxis sp. NJF-3. Next base: position 2,569,222 of record NZ_CM130726.1, on the reverse strand, counting down.
CCAGAAGCCATCGGTCGAGGAATGGCTGATTCGCTACAAGGGGCGCCAGCCTTGGCCAGGCCGATGTCGACGCGACCAGTAAACGGGCGCGACTGTCTTTCAGCATATAGTCGAAATCTTCGCTGGAAAGCAGTGGATTGATCATGACGGGAACCAGTCCCGCCTTGATGGCGCCCAGACAGGCGACAGGGAAATTTACCGAATCCTCAAGGCAGATCATGATCCGGCTCTCGGGCGCCCAGCCCGTCCCGGCCAGATAGCCGGCGAAGCGATCGATCCGCCTGGATAGCTCGGCATAGGTGTAGCTGCCGTGGTCGTCGATCACGGCAATCTTGTCACGTCTATCGGCCAGGTTCCGGTCGATAAGATCGGTCGCGGCGTTGTAGAATTCCACCGTCGTATCTCCCTGCATAAGAAATCCAAGTTCAATCCATCTAGTTTAAGATTAAACTATATAAGAGTGTCAAGCCCGATCGGAATTCTGCCCGCCATGCACCATTCCTGAGCCCGTCCGCCGTGCGGCTTCTTGCTTCTGCAAGGTCAGGATGGCGAACAAGGCGATGGCAGCGAATGCCATAGTTGCCAAAATTGCGGTCTGCGGCGTCGAAGCCAGCGAAAGCAAAACTCCGCCAGTCATCGGTGCAACCATCGCTCCGACCCGGCCCGCGCCCGTGGCATATCCCAGCGCCGTTGCGCGAATGGCGCCGGGATAAATTTGGTTGACGATCGCGGTCAGCGCGAATTGTGAGCCGATTATCGATGCGCCCGAAAGCGCAATGACCACCACGAACTGCCAATCCGACATCGTGCCTAGTCCGAGTATCGCGATGCAGGCGAAGGTTATGAGATTGGCGCTTGCCAATATGATATAGGGCCCGGCCGGACGCAGGAGCAGCGACATGGCGATGCCTCCAAGCACGCCTCCAAAGCTGAAATAGGCGGCGCCCGACACCGCGACGGCGACGCTGGCGCCTTGCGCGGACAAGATGCTCGGCAGCCAGCTGACGAAATAATATACGAGCGCCATGTTGGCGAAATTGACCGCCCACAACAGCGGGGTTCGCAACCGCCATTCGGGCGCGAACAGGGCGACGACAAGCGAAAGCGCAGTCGGCCGGCTGTCAGATAGGCCGTGGGATAGGGTGTCCGGAACCCCCGGCATGTTCTTCCCAGGAGCGGTGACCAGGCGTCTCAATCGCGCAGAGTCTCCTCCGTCCGTTCGCGACAGGATAGTCGGCGATTCGGGCAACCACAGAAAACTGCCGATCAACGCGACCAATGTCGCGGCGCCGCCGGCTTTGAATACAAGCGTATAATCCTGTGCGACATAGGGTCCGACAAACAGGCCGCCGATTCCGGCGCCGAGCGCATAGCCGCTGCACACAATGGCCACCACGACCGCGCTCAGCCGTCTCGGCATCACTTCCACGGCTAGGATGATGACAACCGGCATCGCAAGGCCGAGACCGACTCCCGCCACGAACCGTACGAGCATAAGCGTCGTGATATCTGCCGCATAGGCTCCTGCGACAGTCCCGTACGCGGCAATGCCCAGCCCGAGGAGGATTGCCGGACGCCGCCCTTTTGAATCGCCCAACGGACTTAGAACGAAGCTGCCGAAAACGAGACCGGCAACCGACGCCGTCAGGATCAGCCCGGTCATCATCGGCACGAGCCGCCACTCGCTGGCAAGCGATGGCGCCGCGAGCGCCATCGCCTGGATATCGAAGCCTTCGGTCATGCTGATGACGAGGCACCAGATCACGATGCCCCAAGCAAAGGGTCGGGGGCGTGCCAAGTGCGCCGGTTCACTCCCGTTCGCGCTTCCCTGCAGAGGATCGGAATGGCTGTTCATGTCAGGCCCTCGCTCCCGCCCGGTGCGCCATGCCGCCTCAGTACCGCCACCGCACCGTCGCCGACCATGTGCGCGGCGGCGCCAGGACACCCGTCAAGGTTCCGGTGGTGTTTCGGCTTCTGCCGATCGAGGTATAATATCCGCTGTCGGTCGCATTCTTGACGCTGACACCCAGTTCGAGCCGCTCGTTTGCAAAGCGATAGGTGGCGCCAGCGTTGACGAGGACCATCGATTCCTGGCTGACTTCGCGCTCATTGAGCAACGAGAAGTAGATGCGATCGGTCAGCGACACGTCGCCGCGCAGGACGATCTCGCTGCCATCCGCAAACGGCAACGTCACGCTCGTCCCGGCGGAGGCCTTCCACGCGGGTGAAAATGGCAGGCGCTTGCCGACCGGCACCGGAATACCCTCTTCATTGAGCGTCGGGTCGGCGCGGGTGAGGCGGGTGTCCATGTGGGAAAGGCTGGCATCGACCCGGACATAGCGCGATGGCGCCGCGACCAGTTCCATCTCGATGCCCTTGATCCGCGCATCGCCCGCGTTGATCACCGTGCCGAAGGGCGGAACCAGATCGGTGCGCGTGCCCGGTCCCTGAAAATCCTTGTAGCCGGTCGAGAACAGCGCAACATTCGCGCGCAGCTTGTTGGACAGCAAGTCGGCCTTGAATCCGATTTCATAGCTCTGGGCCTTTTCAGGGCCATAGGTGGGAATCGAGGAAACCTGCCCTATGATGCGCGGCGGGAAGCCCCCGCTGCGAAAACCCTCGGAATAGGAGGCATAGGCGAAAAGGCCTGGCGCCAGATCCGCGGCCAGCGTGACCAGCGGCGTGACGCGCTTTACCGTAAGTTCGCCTTCGAGACCCTGCGGTGCAGCGGGCCGGAGTATCAGAAGGGCGTCCTTCTTTTCATATGTCCACCGCAAGCCACCCGTCAGGTGGAGCCAGGAAGTCAGATCGTAGGTCGCCTGTCCGAATGCCGCCACATTATAGGTGTGCGTCGGCTGTTCATTGTCGGTGAGCAGGGGATAGGTCGTGCCGAGAAACGGCGCCGCAGCCAGAGCAGACAGCACGTCGACGTGGCTGAAAGTATATTCATAGAAGAAATAGCCGCCGAGAAGCCATTTGAGCTTGTCATCCAGCACTGTGCCGCCGATCTGGATTTCCTGGCTATATTGCTCGGCATCCTGCTGGTCCGCCGAAGTCTGGAAAAATAGCCCGCCGACAAGTCCGCCGTCGCCGGAGTAATCGCTCCGGAAACGCCGGTAAGAGCTGATGCTGCTGACCGTCGTGCTCCCCGAAATATCCCATTTTAGCGCGAGGTTCACACCGAGGACTTCGAAGCGGTTGACCGGATCAACCCGGTCGAGCGACCGCGAAAAGAAGGCTGCGTTGGAAACCCGTGGATCGGACGAAACCTGGACCGGACCGAAGCAGGCCATGTTGCTTTGCTGGCCGGCAGGCGTCATGCACGACGGATCGCCGGTGAGAATATTGTAGAAGGTGGGAGTCAGCGCGGACGGATAGGTGTCAAGCAAGACTGCGGGCGCACCGGTGTTGCGCGTGGACGAATAGTCGAAGGCGAGATCGGCTGTGAAATTGTCCGACGGACTCCAGCGCAATTGCGCCCGCGCTCCCCATGTCATGTCGTCGCCGAACTCGCGTCCGGGATAGTTCACGAGATCGATATAGCCGTCCTGCCGATTCACGAAACCCGAGATCCGGGCGGCCAGATTCTCTCCGATCGGCAGGTTTATCATCGCCTTGCCGCCGATCCGGGCATAGTTGCCCGCCGTCAGTTCGGCGCTCGCGGCAAAGCGATCAACCGGCTTCTGGCTGACAAGGTTGATGGCGCCGCCGATCGTGTTCTTGCCGAACAATGTCCCCTGCGGTCCGCGCAAAATCTCGACGCGTTCGAGATCGACAAGGTCGAGGATCGCGCCGGTGTTGCGCGCGATATAGACGCCGTCGAGATAGAGGCCTACGGCGGGATCTGCCGTGAGCACATTGTCTGCCTGGCCGAGACCGCGCAGAAAGATGGCGGGGGTCTTGGAACTGCCATTGGCACCCGACGCCTGAAGGACGAGATTGGGCGTTGAGCCCGATAGTTCGGTCACGTCCTTGATTGCCCGGTCCTCGAGCATCTGGCCGGTAAAGGCACTGACCGCGACCGGCGTCGTTTGAAGGCTCTCCTCCACTCGCCGTGCGGTGACGACGATGTCCTCAATTCCGTCCGGGGTCGTGGTGCGTGCTTCAGCCGTTTCCTGCGCAGCGACATGGCCAGGTATCGTAATCGCCGACAGAGCGCAGGAAACCCAGAGGCCGGTGCGAGCCATTTTGCGCGATAGAGCATGGCCATGGCGCATTGGATGATATGAATATTTCTTCATGATTTTCCCTCCCGATCTTCTTCTAGTCACATTGCGAATTCGCCTTGTCGGTCCGCTTCAGGTGGCGGTCGAAAAACGAAGACACGATTTGAATGATGTGCGGCGTCCAGAAACGAACACCGTGGTTCCCACCCGAAACCTTATAGAAATCCACGGCTTTCCCGGCGTCGTTCAGGGCCCGGTAGAGCTCGACGCTTTGCTGAAATGGAACGATGGCATCGGCATCGCCGTGAATGAGTAGGAAGGGAGGAATCTTCCGATCCGGCGAAATATAGTGGACCGGGCTCTGCGCCGCGGCGCGTTCGGGTTCCACGAGCGGCGATGCGCCAAGCATCAACGAGCCGGGAGAATCGGGCGCATCATGATCGAGCCAGCTTGGCGGTCCGCCAAGGGTCCGCAGGTCGCTGACCCCGTAAAAGTCCGCCACAGCGGAAACGGCGTCCGATTGGCCGGGATAGTCGGCCGTATCGAACGCCGCGACGCCTTCGGTTGTTCCGACCAGCGCGGCCATATGTCCGCCGGACGAATCTCCCCAGATGCCGACGGCGTCGGGATCGATCCCATATTCATCGGCATGGGCGCGCATGAAGCGGATCGCCGTTTTGACATCCTGAATTTGCGCGGGTGCCGTCGCCACCGTCGAGGGACGATATTCGACACTCGCGACGACATAACCGCGATGCGCCAGTTCGGCGAGCTGTGGGATCGCCGAATAGATATTCTGGGGACCCCAGCCCGAACCCTGAACATAGATCACGAGCGGGCGACGCGGCTGTTCCGATGCGCCTCCCATGAAGGGCGGCACATCGCGCGGCTTCAGTATCTGCAGCCGAAGCGGCGTGCCGGCGCGCGTAATATAGGGAACGTCCGGCAGATAATCGGCGGCATAGCCGTCATCGCAGGATTGGATGATCGTCATGCCCGGTATCGCTTCGGTGGATTCGGGAATAGTGACCGGCGTCATTCTCGGCATAAATGCCGCTGGAGCCGGAGCGGGCTTCGCCATCGCCGATGTCGATGGCGCTAACAGAAGCGCGGCGAGGGGCAGGGCGGTCCGCCTCATGCGAGGGCCTCCCTCGACAGCTCCGCGTCACCCGTCGGAGTGGCGATCGGCACGGACCCAAGCCAACTGGGGTCGTCGAAATGCATCAGCGGCCGTTGCAGCGCCGACCATGGCGCGAAGCCGGGGTCGCCGGTGCGAACAAATCCACCCCAACTCGCCATCATCGTTTCGGTGAGGCGCAACATCGAAGCCGGGTCAGCACCCGCAAGGAGCGGCGCGTCGCGCCACGCAGAGGCCGTTCCAAACATGAAGGGAATGTCGAGGCAGTGACATGCCCCGCGCCTCGAATCCTCGAGCGACCAGTCGAATTGATAGACAAAGGCGTTGCCGCTGGCGTCCGCAACCTCTTCGGCAAAGCGTATCGATGCGTTTCGGAACGCGCTCGCGGTTACCGCGTCGATATAGTTCGCGCGCAGCGAAGCTGCGTCTTTCAGCAAGTCGCGGGCCATTATCTTGCCCCACAATGCGGTCGCGAATGCCCCGAGCGCCTTCGGGTCGGGTTCGGCAAGCATGGGATGTTCGGACAGGAAGAATGCGGCTTCATCGCGCGTCCAGCCGATCAATATATCCACCCTCCGTGCCGCTGCGGCCCGCGCGGCTTCAATGGTCAGGTCGAATGGAACGGCGGGATGGGGCGCGGTAGTCGCCGGAAGCACCGAGGGACGCAGATCTCCCAGAATCGCGCGCCCGGCGATAACCGCTCCGGCGCTGTCCTGCGCCTGCAAAAGACGGTCCACCGGCATGTCGCGCAGCACATCGAGCAAGTCATGCCGGGCAGCGTCAATGCCGAGCGCGTCGAGAAAGGCGACCGCGCGTGCTTGCGATTCAGCGGCGTTCGCCAGGCCGATCCCAAGCGGCGGGCTTTGCAGGATCGCTCGCGAGAACAGACCCTGGCTTTTCGGGGTGGTGAGCAAAGACGCGATTGAATGCGCGCCCCCGGATTCTCCGGCAACGGTCACGGCATCGGGATTGCCGCCGAACGACGAGATGTTCCGCTGCACCCAGCGCAGCGCTTCGAGCTGATCGAACAGGGCGAAGTTGCCCGGAACCCGATCGTCAATCGCCAAATAGCCGAGCGCACCAATTCGGTAATTGATGCCGACGACAATCATGTTCTGGTCCGCGGCGAGGGCACTGCCGTCGTACCAGTCGAGCGCGCCGCCGCCGGTCAGAAAGCCGCCGCCGTGAATCCAGACCATGACCGGAAGGTCCCGTTCGCCGCGATCGGGGGCCCAGATTGCCAGCGTCAGGCAATCTTCGTCCTGCCGCCCGGTGATCGGGCCCATGACATGATCGGCGCGCGAAGGGAGCTGCGGCGCGATCGCACCGCGGACGCGGCCGTCGCGAACACCGTCCCATGGGCGGCATGGCTGGGGAGGAAGGAAACGCAGGTCTCCCACCGGGGGGCTCGCGTAGGGTATATTATGGAACGTCAGGAGATTGGCATGCCGGACGCCACTGATGCGGCCGCAATCCGGAATCTCCCGTTCGATATATGTCTCTGCCATATTCATTCGACGAGACTAATTGTTTCCAAACGGCGAAAAAGATGGCTATTTTGTGAAACATTATCCTAAGATTGGGATAATAAACTTTCCCGATTCTGGAGGCTCGCCGTGACCCGAGCAGACGATCTCATCCTGCTCGCTCATCTTATCGAGAAGGGCTCATTTTCACGGGCAAGCGCTGCTGCAGGGGTGTCGAAATCCTTTCTCAGCCGTCGTATCGCGGAGTTGGAAGTCGATCTCGACGTCCGCCTCATCGAACGGACGACACGGACTTTCTACGTCACCGACATGGGTCGGCAGCTATACCAACATGCCTGCGCGCTTCGAGAAGCGCGAGAGGCCGCGCTCGCGCTCGTCGACGCCCGCCTCGCCCAGCCCACGGGGCCGCTCTGTGTCGTATGCCCGGTCGTTCTAGCCGAAACGCTCATCGGGGATATTGCGATCAGCTACGCGGCGATGTTCCCCGAAGTGCATCTCACCTTCGATGTCGTCAGCAGCTTGCCGAACGTATTGCCCGAACATTATGATATCACTTTCGTTCCCTCGTACGGATCGCTGCCCGACTCCGCGATGATAGCGCGGCGGATTTTGCGCACACCCTATATCCTTGCCGCCGCGCCAGGCTGGATGGCTGAGGCGGGGATCATTCGTGGGTGGAGGGATTTGCAGGATCGTGAGGGGATTGGATGGTGGCAGGCCGGCACCAAGCCGATCTGGAATCTGTTGGATACGAACGGCGATCCCATAGAACTTCACATTCGGCCGACACTCCAGACCAACAATCTTCAGATCGCGCAAGGGGCTGCCGTTGCCGGATTGGGTATGGCGCGGTTGCCGCTGCAGCTTTGCCGCGACGATCTGGAATCGGGGAAATTGGTCGAGGTCCTGCCCGGCGTGACGCCGCGCCCCATCATCATCCATGTCGCCTATCCGTCGCGCCGGTCGTTGAATGCCGCCGGGCGGGCCTTTTTGGCACTGCTCGACGAAAAGGCGCAAGATCAGTTTCGCGATTACAACGAAACTGCAACCGAAATCCGAGGCCTCGGCAAGCAAGGCAGCGGGCCTCAATAGCGGTCAGGGCTGGTTTCTGGCCGGCACTGAACGCGCCCTTTTACCGGACCGAGCGATCGTCAGGATGTGCCCCGCACGACAAGATTCGTAGGCAGAAAAATGGTGTCGAGGCTGGCGACATGTGCATCGGCGATAATCGCTACCGCTTGAAAGGCGAGATCGGCAATGGGCTGATGGACCGTGGTCAGGGGCGGCCAGGCCAGTTGGGCGATATAGCTGTCGTCAAACCCCGCGACCGCAATATCCTCGGGGATTGAAAGGCCCAAATCGCGCACCGCTGCCATCGTTCCGATTGCCACCTCGTCGTTGAACGCGAAGATCGCGTCGGGCAGCGTCTCCGCGTTACGCAGCAGATGCTGGGTCGCTATGCGTCCCGCTTCAGAAATTATGTCGTGAAGCTCGATGCGGGCCAGCGACACATTCGCCGGGTTGCCGCCCAGCACGGCCAGGGTGTCGCGGAAAGCCTTTTCGCGAACCATCGCCGCCGTGTGGTCATCCGGGCCGGCAATGATTGCAAAGCGGCGGCGACCGCGTTCCCACAAATGACGCGCGAGTTGCTCGACCCCCTGTCGTTCGTCGGCGCTCACCGCTTTTGAGCGCGTGAACTGCTTGCCGGGTGCGATCCGCACATAGGGCAGACCATCGCGATCGAGCGCGTCGAGCAGCCTCTCGTCGTCGCAGACCGGTGGTGTCAGGATCAACGCATCGCAGTGCGCGCCACGCAATCCCTGTTCGTAGCGATCGACAACGCTGTCCGCGCCATGATCGAACTCCTCGAGGACGAGGTGATAGCCATGCTGGCGGCAGGCATTCGCCGCGCCCCGGAAGATCTCCGCGAAATAGAAGGAGGAGATATGCGGCATGAAAGCACCGATCAGGAAGGAGCGCGACGCGGCGAGCGACCGCGCGGCCTGATTCACCCGATAGCCGGTTTCGCGAATCGCCGCCTCGATGCGCTCGCGCGTCGCGGCGCTGACATTCGCGTCACGGTTTACGACGCGCGAAACGGTCTTGGCCGACACGCCCGCGATCATCGCGACATCGTCAAGCGTCGTCGCCTTTTTCGAAGGAGAGACAGGGACTTTCATGGCGCCTTGTTAGACAGCGAATACGTATCCGGTCCAGTCATTAATGTCAGCGCTGACATTTTTCATTGTCAGCGCTGACATGATTAGATAGCTAGCGATTCGAGAATAGATAAATTGGGAGAGATTCATGAAATCGTGGCTTTGCTGCGCAGCGCTGCTTGCGGCCTGCTCGACGTCCGCCATCGCCCAGCGAGCGCAGGCGCGCGAACCGGCGGCCGAGGCTGACGAACGCGCCGCCGCCACCGAAGCCGCGATGACGGACGCCGAACGGATCACGCTGCTCAATGGCATCATGGCTATGCCCTATGGTGATGTGAAGATACCCGACGGCGTGCCGTTCGGCGCGGGCTATATTCCCGGCATCGAACGTCTCGGCGTTCCCGCGCTCACCGAAACCGATGCGAGCCTCGGCGTTTCCTATATCGGCGGATTGCGCGGCGACGGTGCGACCGCGCTGCCGTCGGGGATGGCGATGGGATCGACGTGGAGCCCGGATTTGATGCGCAAGGGCGGCGCGCAGATCGGCGGCGAGGCGCACGCCAAGGGGTTCAATGTCCTGCTCGCGGGCGGTATCAACCTTGTTCGCGATCCACGCGGCGGCCGTGTGTTCGAGTATCTGGGCGAGGATCCGCTCCACTCGGGCCTGCTCGGCGGGGCCGCGGTGGCCGGTATCCAGTCGCGCCACGTGATTTCGACGGTCAAGCATTTCGTGCTCAACCCGACCGAGATCGGGCGCCAGTTCCACAACGGCGTCATCGACGAAGGCTCGCTCAGGATGAGCGACCTGCTCGCCTTCGAGATCGCGATCGAAAAGGGGCAGCCCGGGTCGGTCATGTGCGCCTACAACAAGATCAATGGCGCGCAGGCGTGCGGCAATGGCCTGATGCTCAACGACATTCTCAAGAAGGATTGGGGCTATAAGGGTTGGGTGATGTCCGACTGGGGTTCGGTGCGGGCGACCGATTTCGCGCTCAAAGGCCTGGACCAGCAGTCGGGATCGCAACTCGACGCAGCGGTTCATTTCGGTACCCCGCTGCTCGATGCGGCCCGGCGCGACAAGCGCTATCGCGATCGCGTGAAGGACATGAATCGGCGCATATTGCGCTCGATCTATGCCGTCGGCGTCGACCGCACCCCCCCGCGCAAGGCGCCGATCGATGTCACTGCGGGCGCGGCCGTCGCGCAGGAGATCGCCGAAAAGGGCATCGTCCTCCTCCAGAATCGCGGCAACATCCTGCCGCTCGCTGCCACAGCGAAGCGCATATTGGTCGTCGGCGGCTATGCCGACAGCGGTGTGCTCTCGGGCGGCGGATCGTCGCAGGCGCAGGGTGAAGGCGGCCCGGCGGTGTCGCTTCCGACCATGAAGGACGGGCCGTTCACGGCGATGATGGCGCAGAATTATCACCGCTCGTCGCCGCTCGACGCGCTCCGCGCTCGTGCGCCGCAGGCCGAGGTCGTCTTCCGTGACGGCCGCTACCCGGCCGAAGCGGCATTGGCGGCGAAGAACGCCGACCTCGTCATTGTCTTTGCGACGCAATGGATGACCGAAGGTCTCGACGTTCCCGACCTGTCGCTGCCGCAGGGACAGGATGCGGTGATCGCTGCGGTGGCAAAGGCCAATCCGAACAGCGTTGTCGTTCTCGAAACCGGCGGACCGGTCGTCATGCCGTGGAAAGATGATGTCGGCGCCATCGTCGAAGCCTGGTATCCCGGAGCGCGGGGCGGCGAAGCGATCGCCGCAGTGCTGTTCGGTGACGTCAATCCCTCTGGGCGGTTGCCGGTGACCTTTCCGGCCTCGGTCGCGCAGCTTCCGCGTCCCGCCCTGCCGGGCGCGGATGCGGTCGAGCCCAGTTTTTCCGGCTATGGCAAACCGGGCCAGACGCTTGACATCGACTATAATATCGAGGGGGCCGACGTCGGCTATCGCTGGTTCGCGCGCAAGGACGCAAAGCCGCTTTATCCCTTTGGCTTCGGGCTCAGCTATACCAGCTTCGAGCGCGCGGGCCTCATCATTTCGGGCGGGCCCAGCCCCAGTGCAACTTTCACGTTGCGCAACAGCGGTGCGCGCGAGGGCGCCGACGTCGGGCAGGTCTATCTGGTCGAAACGCCGCGCGGCAAGACACGTCGGCTCGTTGCATTCGAGCGCGTGAATCTCAAGCCCGGCGAAGCGCGCACGGTCGAAGTGCCGATCGACGCGCGGTTGCTCGCTGACTGGACAGAGAGCGGCTGGTCCATCGCGCCCGGAACCTATCGCTTCGCACTTGGCGCGTCGGCCGAAGACTTGCTCGGGCAAACGGACATCACGCTCGCCGGAAGGACGTGGAACTACCGCCAATAGATAATCGAAACAGGGGAGATGGACATGAAGAGAATTTGGATTTCCGCCACCGCGCTGGTCACAACGCTCGCGCTCGCCACGCCCGTGCTGGCCCAGGATGCTGCGTCGACCGACGAGCGGTCCGGCGGCTTCGGTGACATCATCGTCACGGCACAGAAGCGCGCCGAAAACCTCCAGGACGTGCCGATCTCGGCAACTGTCGTCAGCGCCGACCAACTTGCCGCGCGCCAGATATTCGACCCGTCGCAGCTTCAACTCGTTGCGCCCAGCCTTCAGGTCAAGAGCTTCAACGCCGCGCTCGGCGCATCCAATTTCTCCATTCGCGGCGTCGGCACGCTCAGCTTTTCTCCGACGATCGAATCGAGCGTGACCCCGGTGATCGACGGCGTCGTCATGGGCAGTCCGGCGCTCGGCTTCATGAACTATCTCGACCTTGCGCAGATCGAGGTGCTCAACGGGCCGCAGGGCATGTTGTTCGGCAAGAACGCATCCGCCGGTCTGGTCAATATCACGACGCGGCGGCCCGAGATCGGTCGCTTCGACGGGCAGTTGATGGGTGAAGTCGCGCAAATGAAGGTGCCCGGCGACGGGCTGCTCTATCGCCTTCAGGGCATCGTCAACGTGCCGCTGGGAGAGACGGCCGCGCTGCGCGTCAGCGCGTCGCAGACCCACACCGATCCGGTGATCAAGAATTTGGTGGCCGTGCCCGACAGCCAATATGGCCAGGACCAAACCAGTCTGCGCGCCAAGCTGCTCTGGGAGCCGACGCCCGAACTCAGCATCTATATTGCCGGCGACTATGCCCATTCGTCGGGGGTCGGTTCGGGCGGCGCCGCCGATCGCATCGTCCGGCCGGCCAGCCCGTTCGCGGCCGAAAATGCCTCTCTCGGCATCATCGCCAGCCCCGACAATTTCTATTCAAGCTATGGCGCGCCGACGCGGGCTACCTTTGACGTCGGCGGGGTGCAGGCCAATATCGACTATGAATTTTCGGGCGGGCATACGCTGACCAGCATCACCGCCTGGCGCAAATTCGACTCCACCAACCTGTTCGATTCGGACAAACATCGGGTCGATATTCTCGACACCAACCTCCAGCTTTCGACGATCACCCAGTTCACCGAAGAATTGCGCCTGGCGTCTCCGGTCGGCCAATTCTTCGAATATCAGCTCGGTCTCTATTATTTCGATATGGATACCGACACCAGCATCACTGCCAGCGGCGCCTTCGGCCAGACGGCACCGCCACCGGCGGGGTTCGACGCGTGGCTTGGAATTCGCTCGGACGGCATTCTTGCGTCGAAAAGTTATGCCGCCTTTGGCCAGGGGACACTGAACCTCAGCGATCGGCTCCGTTTCACGGTTGGCGGCCGCTACACCTATGACAAGCTGAAACTGAATTCGGTCAACGATGCGAGTGGGTTCGTCATTCCGCTCGGCGGGCCGGGATCGCGCGACCAGCGGATCAGCGAGGAGAATTTCTCGTGGCGTATCGGCGCGCAATATGACCTCACCGACAACGTCATGGCCTATGCCTCGGTCGCCCGCGGCTACAAGGGGCCAGGCTTCAACCTGTCGATCGACCCCAATGCGCCGCTGATCATGCCCGAAATTCCGACATCCTATGAAGCGGGTATCAAGTCGACGCTGCTCGACCGCCGTCTGATCTTCAACATTTCGGGCTACACCTCGACCTTCAAGAATTTCCAGGCACAGGCATTCGACACCGCGAGCAACGGCTATGTGCTGCTCAACGCCGGCGAACTCAAATCGCGCGGGTTCGAGATCGAGGCGTCGGCGCTGCCGGCGGAAGGCCTCGTCTTCAACCTGGGGGTGAGCTACGTCGATGCCTTCTTCTCGGATTTCCAAGGGGATAAATGTTATCCGTTCCAGCCGAACTGCCGCGCCAACGGCACGGTCGATTCTTCGGGCAATCGCTTGCCGAACGTCCCGAAATGGACGGTCAGCCTGACGGGCCGCTACGAAACGCCGGTGAATGAAAGCATGGCGGTGTTCCTCCAGGGCGCTCTCTATGCCCGCACCAGTTCGAACTTCAGTTCGACCGAGGACCCGAACACCGAATTGAAGGGCTATGCGCTGTTCGACGCGAGCGTCGGGCTCAAGCAGATGGACGACAAGTACAAGCTGACGCTGTTCTGCCGCAATTGCTTCGACAAACGTCAACCGACCTTCATCAACTCCAACTCGCAGGCGCGCGGCGACTATTACCATATGTTTGGGCTCAATTCGTTTCGGACGCTCGGCGTGTCGCTCGAAGGCCGTTTCTGAAGAACAAGATGCGTCGGGTCATCGAACGCGATGGCCCGGCGCCGAGGAGGTTGGGGCGGATGAGGAAATGGATCGTGGCCGCGGCGGGCGTCCTGGCTCTTGCGACGGGCATCAGCGCCTCCGCCGCCGAGGGAAAGACCGAGGCGCCGAAGCTGGTCATCCTGATTTCGATCGACCAGTTTTCGGCCGATCTGTTCAACGCCAGCCGCGGCGAATTTCACGCGGGGTTGGCGACGCTGGCGCAGGGGATCGTCTATTCCAACGGTTTTCACGCGCACGGTGTGACCGAGACCTGCGCCGGCCATGCTGTGATCGCCAGCGGCCGGCACCCCAATGCGACGGGGATCATCGCGAACCAATGGTATGACCAGCGCGGCGCGGTCGATCGCTATTGCACAGACGACGGCGTTCACGTCGCGGCGCATGCCGTCCGCAAGCCCGGCGTCGGGCCGGGGATGCTGGAGGTATCGACGCTCGGCGACTGGTTGAAGGCCGCGTCGCCCGCCAACCGTGTCTTTTCAGTCGCGGGCAAGGATCGCTCGGCGATCATGATGGGCGGCCACCATCCCGACGGCGCCTTCTGGTTCGACGGCAAGCAGGGATTCGATAGCTGGGGCGACGACGCCGAGCATGCGCAGCGGCGCCTCGCGCCGCTCGACCGCCTCAACGGAGAACTCGCGAAGCGCCTCGCGGCGGCGCCGCCGCTGTGGACCTATCGCCGCGAAAGCTGCCGCGCGCGGGAGACCGTTATACCCCTGTCCGGCGGCAAGAAGTTCCACGCGCACCTGCCGCCCGATCCGCCAGCGGCGATCCCCGGACAGCCGCAGGTGAACGGTCCAAAGCTGCCGCCGTGGCTCTATGACCAGCTTACCGTCGACGCCGCGCTCGACCTGCTCGACCATCAGGCGCTCGGCCAGTCGTCGGGGACCGATTTGCTCGCCGTCGGCTTGTCGGCGACCGACATGGTCGGCCATGCCTATGGCACGCAGGGCCCCGAGATGTGCGACCAGATGGCGCGCGTTGACGAAGAGGTTGGCCGGTTGTTGAAGCGAGTCGAAGAGCTGCATATTCCCGTGCTTGTCGCGCTCACCGCCGACCATGGCGGCGGGGACATACCCGAGCGACTGACGATGCGCGGCTATCGCGATGCCGGCCGCATCGATGGCGCCGCGCTGCTCGCCGACCTCAACGCCGCGGCGCGCGCCGCGACGGGCATCGGCTGGAACCCGCTGCGCCCCGCCTTTTTCGATCCGACGCAACTTGTCGTCGTCGATACCGAAGGGCGCCCCCTCGCCGACGCGGCGCTCAAGGACCGCATCGCCGCCGCCGCCGCCGACCGCGCGCGGACCCGGCCGGGGATATTGGGCGCGTGGACCGCAGCCCAATTGCGCGCGCGGAAGCCCGATCCGCATCTTTCGCCGGACCTGCTGCCCGTCGCCGACCGCATGGCGCTGTCTTACTATCCCGAGCGCAGCGGCGACCTGCTGATCGCCACCGATCCGCTGAAAATCGCGGTGCCACCGCTGCCCGGCCTGTTCATGATGGGCCATTCGGGGCCGAGCGACTTCAACCGGCGCGTTCCCATCCTCTTCTGGTGGCCAGGAATCGCGCATCAGGAACGCGCGCTGCCGGTCCGGGTGGTCGATCTGGCGCCAACGCTTGCGGGCGCAATGCACATTACGCCGACCGATCCGGTCGATGGAGAATGCCTCGAACTGCGTGATGCCGGGACGATCTGTCCCGCTTCGCCGGTAGCGCGGTGATCAAGTGAAAGGACAGACAATGCGGATATTCCAAGGCATCGCACTGGCACTGGCACTCGCCACCCCCGCGGCGGCGGCCGATACGGCGCAGCCGCTCGTCGTCAAGGCCGATGCTGGCGCCGTGCAAGGCGTCGCCGAGGGGCAAAGCATCGTCTATCGCGGCATTCCCTTTGCGCTGCCGCCGGTCGGCGACCTGCGTTGGCGCGCGCCGCAACCCGCCCACCGCTGGAGCGAGGTCCGGGTCGCCGACCAGTTCGGACCCGACTGCATGCAGATTCCTTACAAGGCCGACGCGGCGCCGCTGGGGGTGAAGCCGTCGGAGGATTGCCTCTACCTCAACGTCTGGACTCCGACCAAGCCGTCGTCTGCAAAGCGGCCGGTGATGGTCTGGATCTATGGCGGCGGCTTCGTCAATGGCGGTAGCTCGGCGCCCGTCTATTCGGGGCGCGCCTTTGCGGAATCGGGCGTCGTCTTCGTCAGCTTCAATTACCGGCTCGGCCGCTTTGGCTTCTTCGCCCATCCCGCGCTGACGCGCGAGGCGGCAGGGGCTCCAACCGGCAATTTCGCGATCCTCGATCAGATTGCGGCGCTGAAATGGGTACAGGACAATATCGCCGCGTTCGGCGGCGATCCGAACAATGTCACCATTTTTGGCGAGTCTGCGGGCGGCGGGTCGGTGCACGCACTGGCAACGACACCGCTCGCCAAGGGACTGTTCGCCAAGGCGATCGCGATGTCGGGCGGGGGGCGTGACCTGATGGGACCGCCCAGCACCGCTGCGCAGGCAGAGGCGATCGGCGCCGCCTTCGCGGGGACGAAAGGAGTGACGGGCGATAGCGCCGATACGCTCACGGCGCTCCGCGCCTTGCCGGCCGACGCCGTGATGAACGGGCTCAACCTGATGAGCTTGTTTGGCCCAAGCGCGAAGGATTTCACCCCGCTCTACATCGACGGACAGATTGTGCGTCGACGGGTCGATGCCGCCTATGCCGCCGGCGACGGCGCCGCGATTCCGATGATGATCGGCGCCAACGACGCCGACGGCTTCTTCTTCGGCGGCGGGCTCGATCAGGCCTATGCGCCGCTGGCGGGGGTGCGGGCCGAGGCCGAGAAAGTCTATGATCCCGAGGGCCGCAAGGATGCGATGCGCATCGGGGTCGCGGTCTCCGCCGACATGATGTTCCTCGAACCCGCACGGCACGTCGCGCGGATCATCGCTGGCCGGGGACAGCCCGTCTTCACCTATCGCTTCGGTTATGTGCCCGAATATCTGCGCGCGAAGATGCCCGGCGCGTTCCATGCCAGCGAACTGCCCTTCGTCTTTGGCACCGTCGATGTCCGGCACGGCGCCGCGACGGTCCCCGCCGACCGGGCCGCAGCGCGGCTGGTGCATGACTATTGGGTCAATTTCGCCAAGACCGGCGTGCCGTCGGCGACGGGCGGCGGGCGCTGGTCGCCCTATCGCACGGCGACCGACAATGTGATGATCTTCGACGCGACAGGCGCCCATGAGGAGCCCGATCCGATCCGCGCCCGGCTTGATTTCGTCGAGCAGGTCGTGTCGGCGAAGGCGCCCTGAGCGGGCAAGTGGGAGTCATGAGGATGCGCCTTTTCTCTACCCTCGTCGCGCTGCTGGGCGCGTTTCTGGTCGCCCCGTCCGGGGCCGCGCAGGATAGGACCGCGACGGTCGAGAGCGGCGAACTCATCGGCACCGCCGACGCGGGCGTCGTCCGCTTCCTGGGCATTCCCTATGCCGCGCCGCCGGTCGGCGAACGGCGCTGGGCCGCCCCCGCCGCGCCGCTGCCGTGGGCCGGGCGGCGCGAGGCAAAGACAAATGGCCCCGGCTGCATGCAGGCGATCACGCCCGGCGGCTTCGGCCCGTGGACGCACGAATATGTCACGCCGCCGCCGGTATCGGAGGATTGCCTGACCCTCAATATCTGGGCGCCCGCGAACCATGACGGCGGTCCGCTGCCGGTGATGGTCTGGATTCACGGCGGCGCCTTCATGTCGGGGTCGAACGCGGTTCCCATCTATGACGGCACCGAACTGGCGAAGCGCGGCATCGTCGTCGTCTCGATCAACTATCGCCTGGGCGTCTTCGGCTTCGCCGCGTTCCGGGACCTTGCGGGCGATCCGGGCGGCGGCGCCAACTTCGGCTTGCAGGACATGGTCGCCGCGCTGCGCTGGACACAGCGCAATATTGCGGCATTCGGCGGCGATCCTGAACAGGTCACCGTCGCCGGCCAGTCAGCGGGGGCGATGGCGGTGCATATGCTGCTTGTCTCGCCGCGGTCCGACGGGCTGTTTGCGCGCGCGATCGCCCAAAGCGGCATCATCGAAACGCCGCTGCCCGGCCGCGCCGAGGCCGACCGTCGCGGCGCCGACCTGTTGGCGCGAGCGAAGCTGGCCGATGTCGCAGCGCTGCGGCGGCTATCTGCCGATCGCGTGATGGCGCTGCTCGCCACCGGGCCGCTCGCCGGAGCGGGCGAGGTCGGCGGTATGCCGCTGCTCGGCCCCGTCGTCGATGGGGCGATCCTGCCGGGACAGGTCGCCGCGCTCGAAGCGGCGGGCGCGCGGCGCGCGGTTCCGGTGATGGTCGGGCTGAATGCCGACGAAGGCGTGCTGAATCCGGGCTATTTCCGCACCACGCCCGCCGAGGTGCGAGCCCGCGCGGCGCGGATGGCGGGCGAAGCCGGGGCCGACGCGCTGCTGGCGGGTGATCCGCTCGACAACGAGGCGGCGGTGCTGGCGGCGGGCCAACGCCTGACGCGCCTCTACGGCCTCGCCTCGCTCGTCGATTGGGCGCGGGCGTATCGCGGGCCGGTCTTCGCCTATTATTACACCCATCCCGAGCCCGGGCCGGGATCGGAGATGTTCGGGGCGTTTCATTCGGCGGAAATCCCCTATGTCTTCAACGCATTGTCGGCATCGCCAGAGCGCCCCTTCACCGCGGCCGATCGTGCCATCGCCGAAACGATGTCGCACCTGTGGGCGAATTTCGTGAAGCGCGGCGACCCCAATGGGGCGGGCTTGCCGCGCTGGCCGGCCTTTGCCGGGGTGGGCGGCGAAGTCATGGAGTTGGGCGCGCGCTTCGCACCCTATCGCGGCGACCGGAAAAGCCTGGACCTGCTGCTCGGTCGGCTTTCGGGCCGCTCGATCTTTGGTATCGACAGCTTCGCCGAAACCTCGCCAAGCCGATAATCATTTCCCGATCGGACAGGACAGACCGCATGGCATTTGCCGCCGCCAGTCACACCACCACCTCCTCGCCGTCCGCAGTCGACGCTCCCGAGCTTCGCCTGTTTGTGATGGGGCTGTTTTTCATCTTCGGGGGAATCACGTCGCTCAACGATGTGATCATCCCGAAGCTGAAGGAATTGTTCACGCTGAGCTATACGCAGGCGATGCTGGTGCAGTTCTGCTTCTTCACCGCCTATCTGCTGATCGGGGTCCCGGCGGCGAAGCTGGTCAAGAAGATCGGGTATATGCGCGGCGCGGTCGCGGGGCTGCTCACGATGATGATCGGCTGCCTGCTGTTCATTCCCGCCTCGCGGACTGCGACCTATGGCCTGTTCCTCTTTGCGTTGTTCGTGCTCGCGAGCGGCGTCGTGGTCGTCCAGGTCGTCGCCAACCCGCTGATCTCGCTGCTCGGCAAGCCCGAGACCGCGCACAGTCGCCTGACCTTTGCACAGGCGTTCAACTCGCTGGGAACGACGGTGTTTCCGGTCGTCGGTTCGATGCTTATCCTCGGCGGCCTCGCCAAGATCAGCGCCGATCAATTGTCGGGTGCCGAACTCGATGCCTATCGCACGGCCGAAAGTCAGGCGATCGTGCATGGCTATCTGGGCATTGCGGCGGCGCTCGCGGTCGTTGCGGCGGCGGTATGGCTGTTCCGCGGCCGTCTGAAGGGCGAACGCCATGAGCCGAGTGCGGGTCTAGCGGGCTTCGACCTTTTGAAGCGGCCGCGCTTCGGCTTCGGGGCATTGTGCATCTTCCTCTATGTCGGCGCCGAAGTGTCGATCGGGTCGCTGATCGTCAGCTATCTGATGCAGGGCCATGTCATGGCGCTCCCCGAACAGGCGGCGGGCAAGCTGATCGGCCTGTACTGGGGCGGTGCAATGGTCGGCCGCTTTATCGGATCGGGGCTGATGCGCGTCGTTAGCCCGGGCAAGCTGCTCGCCGCCGTCGCGCTCGGCGCGATCGCGCTGATCCTCGTGTCAACGGCCACCACCGGCGCGCTGTCGGGCTACAGCCTGCTCGCGATCGGACTGATGAACGCGATCATGTTCCCGACGATCTTCAGCCTCGCCTCCGAAAAACTCGGCCCGCGCGCCGCGGACGGATCGGGGATCATCAACGTCGCGATCTTCGGTGGGGCTGTCGTTCCCTTGGCGACCGGCGCCATCGCCGACCTTACCGGCCATCTCAGCCTCGCGCTATTGCTCCCCGCCGCCTGCTACGCGGTCATAGCCGTCTTCGGAATCTATGCCCGGCGACCGGCTCTCTGACCTTCTCACGATTATCCTGCACCAGGGCGGCGCATCCTTGTGCTTTGCGATTGCAAGAAGCAAGCTGCGGCTTGTCACCTGAATCTCTTTCGGCATTTGGCCTTTTGGCGGCTTCGATGAATTCACCTCGTTGCCTATCAAACTGCACCGACGACTCTTCACGGGCCATCGTCGATAGATAACCCATCTTCTTGCAGCCGTTCGGCTCCGACACTTTCGCGGTCTATCAACATATCATGGGCGCCTCGCCCCGCAAGAACCTCAGCAGGTTGCACGGCTGAAGCGGTCTGCTTTCGCCGGTCGATATTAAAGCCCGATGATTGCCAATTCGGTCCCGTGCTTTGTCAAACGGCGTTCAAAAGGGACCCCCTATCGGCGTCGAAGAGGGACCCCCTTTTCGGATATGATGCGGTTAGTTGAAGGTCGCCTTGCGCTGCGTGCGGCGGAGGGCGGGCGTAGCCCGACCGGAGGCGCGCGCAGCGCAAGATAGATTTTTGAAGGGGCCGAAGGTGGCGGTCAGCTGCGGTTTTTGAAGCGCCAGCTGTCGTTGCCCGTCTCGATGATATCGCAGTGGTGGGTGACGCGGTCGAGCAGCGCCGTGGTCATCTTGGGATCACCGAAGACGGTAGGCCACTCGCCGAAGGCGAGGTTGGTGGTGATGATGACGCTGGTGCGCTCATAAAGCTTGCTGATGAGGTGGAACAGCAACTGCCCTCCGGAGCGGGCGAACGGCAGATAACCGAGCTCGTCGAGCACGATCAGGTCGAGCCGCGACAGCTGCGCCGCCAGGGTCCCGCCCTTGCCGATCCGGGTCTCCTCTTCGAGGCGTGTCACCACCACTGTCTCCACGATCAACATCCCGTTCTCGCCAACTGATCAAAACCAGTCGGCCGACTAAATCCCCGGGATGAAGGGGTCCTTTTTGCACGCCGATCACCCCACGAAGGGGGTGCCTATTGCACGCTGATCCTCATACATTCGGGAGGAAGCGCTCGATCTTGCGTTCAAACATGCGCTATCCAGGCTCCGTCTCGACGACGAGACGTTTCGGCTCCTCGCTCGGGCGATTCGTGAGAGCCATGCTGATGAGCGGCGGGAACGCGACGAGACAGTCGCGCGCCTCCGCGCGGAGGCCGACCGTCTCCAGCACCGACTCGATACACTCTATATCGACAAGATCGATGGGCGGGTGACGACGGAAATGCACGATCGCGTATCTGCGACATGGCGCGAAGAACGCGACCGTTGCATCCGGGATATGGAGAGCGTGAATACCGCCGAGGACAACCTGATCGACGACGGTTTGGCACTTTTGGACTTTGTCCGAACAGCCCATAATCGCTTTGAAAACCAGCCTTTGACCAGCAAGCGAAGGGCTCTCAATCTCGTATTATCGAACTGCTCATTCGCCGATGGCAAACTCGGGGTTACCTATCGGAAACCATTCACTATTTTGGCTGAATCGGGAAGGCCCGATGGCGATGATTCCGGAGGCATTTTGCGCCCGAATTCAGAAGTGGCTCCCCGGGTAGGATTCGAACCTACGACCGATCGATTAACAGTCGATTGCTCTACCGCTGAGCTACCGAGGAACACCCCGCCGGAGCGGGCA
This sequence comes from Sphingopyxis sp. NJF-3, assembly GCF_053514865.1. Classification (NCBI taxonomy): domain Bacteria; kingdom Pseudomonadati; phylum Pseudomonadota; class Alphaproteobacteria; order Sphingomonadales; family Sphingopyxidaceae; genus Sphingopyxis; species Sphingopyxis sp. NJF-3. The sequence continues at coordinate 2,547,738 of NZ_CM130726.1, read as the reverse complement.
AGGCGGCCCCTTTGCCGCCAACGGACATATTTATCAAGGGGGTTTTGGCGGGTCCGGCGCTCTAGACGATAAATTGTTCCATCGCGATGCGTTCGTCGAGGCCCTGGTCGGGGTCGAACAGCAAGGTCAGCGGGCGGCTGCGGTCGGTGGTGACGAGGACGGTCTTCACGTCGCGGATCTCGCGCTGGTCGGCGACCGCGCTGACCGGGCGCTTCGCCGCCTCGCGGACGTTGAAGCGGATGCTCGTCGATTCGGGCACCAGCGCGCCGCGCCAGCGTCGCGGGCGAAAGGGGCTGATCGGGGTCAGCGCGAGCATTTCCGATTCGAGCGGCAGGATCGGCCCGTTGGCGGACAGATTATAGGCGGTCGAACCCGCGGGCGTCGCGACGAGCACGCCGTCGCAGGCGAGTTCCTCGAGCATCGTCTTCTCGTTGATCAATACCTCGAGCTTCGCCGCCTGGCGCGTTTCGCGCAGCAGCGAAATCTCGTTGATCGCGGGCAGGATATGGCGCTCGCCGCTGATCGTCGTGATGTCGCCCGAGAGAGGATGGATCAGGAAGGGGCGCGCGCCGGCAAGGCGTTCGAGCAGCCCCTCGACGCGGAACTCGTTCATCAGAAAGCCGATGGTGCCGCGGTTCATGCCAAAGACGGGCAGGCTCCGCCGCTGGTCGAGCAGCTGGTGCAGCATGTGGAGCAGGAAGCCGTCGCCGCCGAGCGCGATCAGCAGGTCGGCCTCCGCCAGATCGACGAAATCGTAGAGCGGACGCAGCTCGGCCTCCGCCTCCTCGCCCGCGGGCGTGTTCGATGCGACGAGCGCGATCTTGCGATGCATTTGGTCCGGTCCCCCTTGGGGCGCTGTTCTCAGCCGCCCGTTGCACTCATATGACGCGCGACCGCCGGTTTGGACTTTCGTTCGATGTGAAAGTCATGCGCGCGGGGTTTGCCAGCCAAAGCGGCATCAATCAAGCCATCGACCGCGCCGATGCCGCCGTCGCGCAGCGCGGCGCGCAGGTCGATATGGTCGTCCTGGCCGAGGCACATGTAGATCCGCCCCTCGACGGTCAGCCGGATACGGTTGCACGTCGTGCAGAAATTGTCGCTGAGCGGGGTGATCAGGCCGAGCGTGACCGGGCTGTCCTCGACCCCGAAATAGCGCGCCGGGCCGCCGGTGCGCTTGTCGACGGGGTAGATGGCGCGCTCGGCGCGAAGCGGGGCGATGAAGCGGTGGAGCGGAATATAATGGTCGCTGCGGTCGCCCTCGACGTCGCCGAGGGGCATCGTCTCGATCAGGGTCAGGTCGCAGCCGGTCGCGGCGCAATAATCGAGCATCGGGAGGAGCTGGTCCTCGTTGAGTCCCGCGAGAGCGACCATGTTGATCTTGACCGAAAGGCCCGCCGCGCGCGCCGCGTCGATCCCGCGCAGCGCGACGGCGACGTCGCCGACGCGGGTGATGTAGCGGAAGGCGTGCGGGTCGAGCGTATCGAGGCTGACGTTGACGCGCCGCACCCCGGCATCGGCGAGCATCGGCGCATGGTCGGCGAGGCGCATGCCGTTGGTGGTCAGCGTCAGCTCGTCGAGCCCGCCCCCGATCAGCGCGCCGAGCCGGCCCGCGAGCAAGTCGATGCCGCGCCGCACCAGCGGCTCGCCGCCGGTCAGGCGGATGCGCCGGATGCCGCGCGCGACGAAGCGTGTCGCGAGCGCGCCCATTTCTTCGATGCTGAGCACCGCCGAGCGGGGCAGGAAGCTCATATGTTCGGCCATGCAATAGCGGCAGCGCAGGTCGCAGCGGTCGGTGACCGACAGGCGCAAATAGCTGATCCGGCGGCCGTGGCCGTCGGTCAGCGGGGCATCTGCGGGCGAATGAACAGCCATCGCGCCGATTGTGATGCAAAAGGGAAGGGATTGGCAAGCAAAGCCTGATATGGCGACGCGATGAATCGCTCCGTCGACCCGAATAGCGCCAGTATCCGCCACCTGACCGAACTGCACGCGCGTCACGATGCCGATGTCGGCGTGATATTGGTGCAGGTCGACCAGCTCGCGCGAATCAATCACAGCGCGGGGACCGAGACGGGCAATGCGCTGCTTGATGAGGTCGCGCGGCGGCTCGAGAATTTCGCCGGCGACGAATTCGGCCACGGGGCGGTGGTCGAGCGACTGAGCGGGCCGCGCTTCCTGATCGTCCCCGCGCTACCGCTGTCGCTCGCCGCCCTGAATGCGCAGGAGCGGGCGTTGCACGTCGCGCTCGCCGAGCCGATGGTCGGCGACCCGAGCGGGCGGCTTGCGATCCGCATCGCCGCGGCGCTGATCACCCGCGATGAGCCGATCGCCGACCAGCTCCGCACCGCCAGCGACCAGCTCGCGCGCCCGGCCTCGGCGCGCGATGGCGCAATGGTCAAGGCGGCGTTGTCGCACGGCGAGGTCGCGATCTTCTATCAGCCGCAATATGACGTCGCGAGCGGCGCGATGACCGGGGTCGAGGCGCTGCTGCGCTGGCGGCATCCCGAGCTCGGGCTGCTCGGCGCCGGGCCGCTCGTCACCGCAGCGCGCGCCGCGCGGATGGAGCGCGAACTCACCGAGCATGCGCACCGCGTCGCGCTCGCCGAGATCGCGGGCTGGCCGAAAGCGCTCGGTGGCCTCCGGGTGTCGCTCAACATCACCGCGGCCGACCTCGGCGACCCCGGTTTCGCCGACCGCTTCGCGGCGATGGCGAAGCAGGCGAAGGTCGACCCCGACCGGCTGACGCTCGAACTCACCGAACAGGCGATGCTCAGCGACCCGGCGAGCGCCGCGGCGCAGCTCGCGCAGATTCGCGCGCTCGGCTCGGCGATCGCGATCGACGATTTCGGCACCGGCTATTCGAGCCTGTCGCTGCTTGCGCGGCTGCCGATCGACTATCTGAAGATCGACAGCGGCTTCACCCGCACGATCGACGGCAGCGACCGCGACCGCATCGTCGTGCGCGCGATCGTCGACCTGGCGCGCGCGCTGGGATTGCTGGTGGTCGCCGAAGGAGTCGAGAACGACCGGCAGCTCGCGCGGCTGAAGGAGATCGGGGTCGCGACCTGGCAGGGCTTCCTGAAATCGGGACCGGTGCCGGGGGAGGAGCTTCTCGCTTTGATACAATAGCTCCGTCATTGCGAGGAGCGTAGCGACGAAGCAATCTCCAGCTATCGGCCTTGCGCAAGGCCAATAGCTGGAGATTGCGTCGCTCCGCTCGCAATGACGATGTTTTACGCCGCCTGCCGTGCCAGCTTTCCCAGCCCTTTGGACAGTTGCAGCGCGCCGTTGAGCCGTGCCCCCGCGCTCGCCCACTCGCCGCTGACCGACAGCCGGTTATCGGGGCGGATGCGCGCGCGGCCCTTCAGCCGCTCGACATAGGCGATCAGCCCCGGCACGTTGGCGAATTCGTCGCCGTGGAAGCTGACCAGCGCGCCCTTGGTGCCGACGTCGAGCTTGGCGATGCCCGCGGCCTTCGCGTTCGCCTTGATCTCCATCAGCTGGACGAGGTTCGCGGTCTCGGGCGGCAGCGGACCGAAGCGGTCGATCATCTCGGCCGCGAAGGCGTCGAGCCCCGCGCGGTCCTCGGCCTCGTTGAGGCGGCGATAGAGCGCCATGCGCAGCGGCAGGTCGGGCACATAATCCTCGGGGATCAGGATCGGCGCGTCGACGGTGATGACCGGCGACAGCGCCTCGCGCGGCGGCGCAGCGCCCATGCCCTCGGCCTTGGCAACGAGAATCGCTTCCTCGAGCATCGACTGATAGAGCTCGAAGCCGACCTCGCGGATATGCCCCGACTGCTCATCGCCGACGAGGTTACCCGCGCCGCGAATGTCGAGATCGTGGCTCGCGAGCTGGAAACCAGCGCCCAGCGTGTCGAGGTCGCCGAGCAGCTTGAGGCGCTTTTCCGCGGTGTCGGTGATGCCGCCGTGGTCGGGCGTCGTGAGATAGGCATAGGCGCGCGTCTTCGACCGCCCGACGCGGCCGCGAAGCTGGTAAAGCTGCGCAAGACCGAAGCGGTCGGCGCGGTGGACGACCAGCGTGTTGGCGCTCGGAATGTCGAGCCCCGACTCGACGATGGTGGTCGAGACCAGCACGTCATATTTGCGGTCGTAAAAGGCGCTCATCCGCTCCTCGACCTCGCCCGGCGCCATCTGGCCATGCGCCACGACATATTTGACCTCGGGCACCCGTGTGCGCAGGAACTCCTCGATGTCGGGCAGGTCCTTGATCCGCGGCGTGACGAAGAAGCTCTGGCCGCCGCGGTCGTGCTCGCGCAGCAGCGCCTCGCGGATCACCACCGGGTCCCACGGCGCCACATAGGTCCGCACCGCGAGCCGGTCGACCGGCGGCGTCTGGATGACGCTCAGCTCGCGCAGCCCCGACATCGCCATCTGCAGCGTACGCGGGATCGGCGTCGCGGTCAGCGTCAGCACATGGACGTCGGCCTTGAGTTGCTTCAGTCGCTCCTTGTGGACGACGCCGAAGCGCTGCTCCTCGTCGACGATGACGAGGCCGAGCCGCTGGAACTCGACCGCTTTCGCAAAGACCGCGTGGGTGCCGACAACGATGTCGATCTGCCCGCTCGCCACCCCGTTGCGCGTCTTCGCCGCTTCGCCCGCGGGCACCAGCCGCGACAGGCGCCCGATGTTGATCGGGAAGCCTTTGAAGCGCTCGACGAAGTTCGTGTAATGCTGGCGCGCGAGCAGAGTGGTCGGACAAACGACCGCGACCTGCACCCCTGCCATCGCGGCGACGAAGGCGGCGCGCAGCGCGACCTCGGTCTTGCCGAAGCCGACGTCGCCGCAGACGAGCCGGTCCATCGGGCGCCCCGATGCCATGTCGGCGAGCACGTCGCCGATCGCGCGGTCCTGATCGTCGGTTTCCTGATAGGGGAAGCGGTCGGCGAAGGCAGGATAGGCGGCATCCTGTGCGAGCAGTTCGCCCGAGCGCAGCGCGCGCTGCGCCGCGGTGGCGAGCAGTTCGCCCGCGATCTCGCGGATGCGCTCCTTCATCCGCGCCTTGCGCCGCTGCCACGCCTCGCCGCCCAGCTTGTCGAGCCCGACCCCCTCGCTCTCGCCGCCGTAGCGCGACAGCACGTCGAGATTCTCGACCGGGACATAGAGCTTGTCGCCGCCGGCATAAGTGAGCGCGACGCAATCGTGCGGGCTGTTCCCGACCGGGATCGAGGTCAGTCCCTCGTAGCGGCCGATGCCATGATCGAGATGGACGACGAGATCGCCGACGCTGAGCGTCGCGAGCTCGGCGAGGAAGGCGTCACCGCTCTTGCGGCGCTTCTGCCGCCGTACGAGGCGTTCGCCGAGGATGTCCTGCTCGGTCAGCAGGCTGATCGCGTCGGACGCGAAGCCATGGTCGAGTGGGAGGACGACCATCGCGGTGGTGCCGCCGCTTTCGGCCGAAGCTGTGCCGAGTGCATCCTGCCAGCTGTCAACCGGTGCGAGCGACGTTACCCCATGGTCGCGCAGCAGTCCCGAAAGCCGCTCGCGCGCGCCCGCCGAATAGCTGGCGATGATCGTGCGCCGCCCCTTGCGACGTTCGTCGGACAGGTGGTCGGCGACCTTGTCGTAGACGTTGAGGTCGGCGGTCCGCTCGGGCGTGAAATCGCGCGCCGCGAAGGTCTCGAGGTCGAGCACCGTGGGCGCTTCGGGGACGTCGAACGGGGTGACGACATGGACGGGTCGCGCCGCCTCGGCGTCGCTCCATTCGGCCTCGGTCAGATAGAGCGTGTCGGGGGCGAGCGGGCGATAGCTGCCCGCCTGCTCGCGCTCGGCGGCGACGCGGTTCGCGTGATAGTCGCGGATCGCGTCGAAGCGCGTCTCGGCGGTCGCGTCGGTGCGGTGGCCGCGCAGCACCGGGGTTGCGGGGTCGATATGGTCGAACAAGGTCGCGAGCCGTTCCTCGAACAGCGGCAGCCAATGGTCCATGCCCGCCTGCCGCCGCCCTTCGCTCACCGCCTGATACAGCGGATCGCCGGTCGCCTGCGCGCCGAAGATTTCGCGATAGGTGGAACGGAAGCGCTTGATCGTCGCTTCGTCGAGCAAAGTCTCGGCGGCGGGGAGCAGCGACAGCGCCTTGGCGGGGCCGAGGCTGCGCTGGTCGGCGGGGTCGAAGCGGCGGATGCTCTCGATCTCGTCACCGAAGAAATCGACGCGGAGGCCCGTTTCCTCGCCCGCGGGGAACAGGTCGACGATGCCGCCGCGCACCGCGAACTCGCCCTGATCGGCGACGGTGTCGACGCGGTTGAAGCCGTTCGAGACGAGCAGCTCGGTCAGCGCGTCGCGGTCGATTCGCTGGCCGGGCGCGAGCGTCGTCGCGAGCTGGCGGATGCGGAACGGCGTGAGCGTGCGCTGGGTGATCGCGGCAACGGTGGTCAGGATCAGCTCGCCGCGCTGCGCGGGCGCCTGCAACGCCGACAGCGTCGCCAACCGATCGGCGCTGACCCGCATCGAGGGGCCGGCGCGATCGTAGGGCAGACAGTCCCACGCCGGAAAGCGATGGACGATCAGGTCGGGCGCAAAGAAGGGTGCGGCGTCGGCGACCGCCTGCATCGCCGCATCATCGGTGGCGACATAGACGAGGCGCTTCTCGCTCGCCCGCGCCAGATCGGCGAGCAGCAGCGGCAGGAAGCCGTCGGCCGCGCGCGCCAGCGTCAGCGGCGCCGGCGCCGATCCGATCGCGGCGAAAAGGTCGGCGGCGCTTCGGGTCATGGCAGCGGAATATAGTCCAGCCGGCGCATCGCGGCGATCAGATCGGGCTTGTCGAGGTGCGCGGGCGGGTGCCCGGTGCCGAGCGCCCACGCCATGATGTCGACGTCATCCTCCTCGCACACGGCCTCGAACCATATGACTTCGTCCTCACCCCATTCGGGCGCATAACGGTCGAAGAAGCCGCCGATCATATAGTCGGCCTCGCGTGTGCCGCGATGCCAGGCGCGGAATTTCAGGCGTTTCAGGCGGTCTTGCATCTGTTTCTCTTTACCCCCTTCTCCCTTGACGGGAGAAGGATACGAAGCCTTGCCGCTTTGCGGCTAGGCGAAGTTGGATGAGGGTGAGTGCTCGCATGGCGAGCACGCGCTTGCTTTGCAAGCGCAACCCCTCACCCGCTGCGACTAACGAGCAAGCTCGTAAATCTCGCTGCCCTCTCCCGCAAGGGGAGAGGGGAGGTGCAAGTTCGTGCCGGCCGCGCTAGACGAGATCACCGATGCGACCCGAAATCCTCAACCCGCTCTTTGCCGCGCTGACCGACCTCAAGGGCGTCGGGCCGCAGCTCGCCAAGCCGCTGGCCCGACTGGGGCTCGATCGCGTGATCGACGTGCTCTTTCATCTGCCGACGGGTCTCATCTCGCGCATTCCGGTCGAGCGGCTCGATCAGGCGCAGGCGGGGCAGACGATCATCGTCGACGTGACCGCGCAGGACTATCGCCCCGGCCGATCCCCGCGTGCGCCCTTCGGGGTCGAGGCGTTCGACCGCGCGGGCGACCATGTCCGGCTCGTCTATTTCGGGCGGACGTCGGGGCTGGCGCGCAAGCTGTTTCCGCTCGGGGAGACGCGCCGCGTCTCGGGGCGGCTCGACCTTTATGGCGACATGCGCCAGATCGTTCATCCCGATCATGTCGCCGAGCCCGGTGACGAGGGCTCCATCGCGGTCCACGAACCCGTCTATCCGCTGACCGAGGGGCTGACCAACGCGCGCCTGTCGCAGCTCGCAGGCGTCGCGCTCGACCGGCGGCCCGAGCTTGCCGAGTGGATCGACGCGCCGCTGCTGGCCTCGCGAAACTGGCCCGCATGGCGCGAGGCGATGGAACGCGCGCACGCCAGCCCGCGCGACGAGGCGGCACGCGACCGTCTCGCCTATGACGAGATTTTCGCGAGCCAGGTCGCGCTGATGCTGATCCGGCAGGGCCTGCGCACCCGCAAGGGGAGGGCGATCCGTGGCGACGGCCGGTTGACCGATGCGCTGAAACTGCCCTTCGGTCTCACCGGCGCGCAGGACCGCGTCGGACGCGAGATCGCGGGCGACATGGCGCAGGACGTGCCGATGCTGCGGATGCTGCAGGGCGACGTCGGCTCGGGCAAAACGCTCGTCGCACTCCGCGCGATGCTGGCGGCGGTCGAAGCGGGCACGCAGGCGGCGCTGCTCGCCCCGACCGAAATCCTCGCGCGCCAGCATCATGCGACCTTGCAGGCGATGCTCGCGGGGCTGCCGGTCAACCTCGCGATCCTTACCGGCCGCGACAAGGGGAAGGTCCGCGAATCGACGCTGATGGGGCTCGCCGACGGCAGCATCGACATCCTCGTCGGCACCCACGCTATCTTCCAGGAGGCGGTGCAGTATCGCGACCTGTCGCTCGTCGTCGTCGACGAGCAGCACCGTTTCGGCGTCGCGCAGCGGCTGATGCTGACGAGCAAGGGCGCGCGCCCGCCGCATCTCCTCGTGATGACCGCGACCCCGATCCCGCGCACGCTGCAACTCGCCAATCATGGCGAGATGGACGTCTCGCGGATCGACGAGATGCCGCCGGGGCGCACGCCGGTCGACACGCGCGTCGTTTCGGTCGACCGGCTCGATGAAGTGGTGGGCGGGCTCGAACGCCATCTCGCGGGCGGCGCGCAGGCCTATTGGGTCTGTCCGCTGGTTGCGGAGAGCGAGACGAGCGAACTCGCGGCGGCCGAGGACCGCGCGGCGCTGCTGCGCGAACGCTTCGGCGATACCCGCGTCGGGCTCGTCCACGGCCGGATGAAGGGCCCCGACAAGGATGCGGTGATGGCGCGCTTCCAGGCGGGCGAGATCGGCGTGCTCGTTGCGACGACGGTGATCGAGGTCGGGGTCGACGTCCCCGCCGCCAGCCTGATGATCGTCGAACATGCCGAGAATTTCGGCCTCGCCCAGCTCCACCAGCTCCGCGGCCGCGTCGGACGCGGTGCGGCGAAGTCGGTGTGCCTGCTGCTGCGTTCGCAGTCGCTGTCGGAAACCGCGCGCGAGCGGCTCGCGCTGATGCGCGAGACGAATGACGGCTTCGTGATCGCCGAAAAGGACCTCGAACTGCGCGGCGGCGGCGAGCTTCTCGGCCTCAAGCAGTCGGGCGACGCCGACTATCGCGTCGCGACTCCCGAACAGCTCGTGCGCCTGCTTCCCGTCGCCCACGACGACGCGCGCCTGTTCGTTGAGCGCGATGGCGGCATGGACGGCCCGCGCGGCGAGGCGGTGCGCCTCTGCCTCTACCTCTTCGAACGCGACGCTGCGGTGCCGCTCCTGCGGAGCGGGTGAAAGCTTCCCATCCTGAAAATAGTTTGTATCCTAACCTTTCTGGGAGGATGGGCGAAGGAGCCACAATGCAGGACCTGTCATCGGGCGAAGTGACCTTCACCGAAACCAGGCGCGTCGTCTTCGGCCGGCCGGCGGGGGAGGTGCTTCGCGAGCAGGCGGAGGCGATGGGCGCGGGGCGGGTGCTGCTGATCGCCTCGACCTCGCTGTGCACGCGCACCGATGCGATCGCGGGGATCGAGGCCGCGCTCGGCGGCCGTCATGCCGGCACCTTTCACGGCATCGCGCCGCACGCCCCCCGCTCGGACGTGCTACGCGCGGTCGAGGCGGCGCGGGCGGCCAAAGCCGACCTGATCGTCTCGATCGGCGGCGGATCGGTCACCGATGCGGCCAAGATCGTCGCGCTCGCGCTGAAGCACGATGTGCGCCGCGTCGAGGATTTCGAGCCGCTGCGCACGCGCGTCGATGCCGAGGGGCACGCGGTCAATCCGTTAATCGAAGGCCCCGACATCCGCGTCGTCTGCGTGCCGACGACGCTGTCGGGCGGCGAGTTCAACCCGCGCTCGGGCGCCACCGATGAGCGGACACAGCACAAGCAGGGCTACGGCCATCCGGCGATGGTTCCGGTCGCGATCGTCCTCGATCCGGCGCTCGCGGTCCACACCCCCGAATGGGTGTGGCTCTCGACCGGCGTGCGCGCGGTCGATCATACGGTGGAGACGCTCGCCTCGCACCGCTCGAACGATTATGCCGACGGTCTGGCCGACAGTGCGCTGCGACTGCTCGTCGAGGGGCTGGCGCGGGTCAAGGCCGATCCGAGCGACCTCGAAGGCCGCCTCAAATGCCAGATCGGCGCGTGGCAGGCGATGATGCCGGTGCTCGCCGGGGTGCCGATGGGGGCGAGCCACGCGATCGGTCATGTGCTCGGCGGCACCTGCGGGGTGCCGCACGGCTATACCTCGTGCATCCTCTCGCCGACGGTGCTCGCCTGGAACGCGGAGCATGACGCGCGCCGGCAGGCGCGGATCCTGCAATGCCTGGGGGGCGGACAGGCGACCGCCGCGGCGGCGCTCGACGCCTTAGTGCGCGGTCTCGGCATGCCGCGCACACTCGCGGAGGTCGGCGTCGGCGAGGCGCAGTTCGGGCAGGTCGCGACCTATGCGATGCACGACCTCTGGCTGCGCACCAACCCGCGGCCGATCGGCGGCGAAGCGGATGTGCTGACGATCTTGCGGATGGCGGCGTGATGACGCGGGTCGCGCCGCTCGGCCTTCAGTTGAGGTCGCCGCGCGCGCCCATGGCGCGGATCATCGGCAGATAATCCTCGACCGTGATCATCTTGTCGAACTGGACCCCGGTCTTGCCGCCCAGCGACCAGATGACCTTCGCCGCGGTGCGGCCGATGATCGGCATGCGGAACACGACGAGGTCGCCGGGCTCCAATCCGCGCTCGAAGCGCATCAGCAGGCCGTCGGCGCTGATGTTGACGCAGGTGCACATTTCCTGCCGTCCGTCGGGCATGACGAAGGGCAGGCGGCAATAGACGTCGCTACGCGGCGAAAGCCGCTGGTCGAGCCCGACATAATGGGCCTTGCTGGTGTCGATCTTGCGCATAGTCGTACCCTTGCTGGTCTGGCGTGCAGGATCGACTCGATTCCTCAAGAATCGGTAAATATCCGCGCTCGACTCATCGCGTCACGAGGCCGTGTTTCTTGGCGCCCAGGCTGACCGGGACCGGCTCGTCGGCGGGCTGGATCAGATGGTTCGGATCGCGGATGACGACGCCGCCCGCTCTCACCGCGCCTTCGTCGAGCTTGCGCCGTGCTTCCTTGTTCGAGGCCGCGAAGCCGAGTTCGCGCAGCGCGTCGAGAATGCGCAAGCCTTCGGCGGGCGCCGCGACCTGCGGCAGATCGCCGCCGATATGGCCCTTTTCAAAGGTTTGTGTCGCGGTCTCGGCGGCGGTTCGCGCCGCCTCCGCGCCGCGGCACATCGCGGTCGCAGCATTCGCGAGGATCTTCTTCGCCTCGTTGATCTCGGCGCCTTCGAGCGCTTCGAGCCTTGCGATCTCGTCCATCGGCAGATCGGTGAACAGCTTCAGGAAGCGCCCGACGTCGCGGTCGTCGCAGTTGCGCCAATATTGCCAATAGTCGAAATGGGACAGTTGGTCGGCATTTAACCAGACCGCGCCGGCCGCGGTCTTGCCCATTTTTGCGCCCGCCGCGGTGGTCAGCAGCGGCGTCGTCAGGCCATAGAGCTCGGCGCCGTCCATCCGGCGGCCGAGTTCGACGCCATTGACGATATTGCCCCACTGGTCCGACCCGCCCATCTGGAGGCGCACCCCCATGTCCTTCGACAAATGGCGGAAATCATAGCCCTGGAGGATCATATAGTTGAATTCGAGGAAGGTCATCGGCTGTTCGCGGTCAAGCCGCAGCCTGACCGAATCGAAGGTCAGCATGCGGTTGATCGTGAAATGCGTCCCGACCTCCTGCAGCAGCTCGATATAGCCGAGCTTCCCCAGCCAGTCGTGGTTGTTGACCATCACCGCGTCGGTCGGCCCGTCGCCGAAGGTCAGGAAGGGTTCGAAGATCGTGCGGATCGACGCGATATTGTCCTCGATCGTCTGATCCGACAGCATCTTGCGACTTTCGTCGCGCCCGGTAGGGTCGCCGATCCGCGTCGTCCCGCCGCCCATCAGCACGACGGGCTTGTGCCCCGTTTGCTGCAGGCGGCGCAGCATCATGATCTGGACGAGGCTGCCGACATGCAGACTGGGCGCGGTTGCGTCGAAACCGATATAGGCCGGGATGATCTGCTTCGCCGCAAGCGCATCGAGCCCTTCCGCATCGGTCGTCTGGTGGATATAGCCTCGCTCGTCGAGCAGGCGTAGCAGGTCGGATTTGTAAGTCGTCATAGCGCGCGGGCGCTTAGCATGGGGTTTGCGATTTGGATAGCGTGCGCAAGGAACTGCTCTGCCACCCGGCCACTCCGGCGCGCGCTGTCCGCGCGCTGTCGGTCGAGATCGGCCTGTCCTTCGACGACGGCTTCGTGCTCCGCTTCGTCGTCGAGGGCGAGATCGACCGCATCGTCCTGCCCGCGGGCGACGGGCAGCTCGTGATCGCCGATGGCGCGACCGACGGGCTGTGGCAGGGCACCTGCTTCGAGGCTTTCCTGACCGAGGATGGCACCCCCGACTATACCGAATTCAACTATGCGCCCGACGGCCGCTGGGCCTGCTACCAGTTCGACGATTATCGCTCGCTGCTTGGCCCCGACGATCTGGCGCCGTGGGACATGGCGGCCGAACGCGAGCCGGCGCGCTATGCGCTGCGCGTCGAGCCCGGCATCTTTCCCGATCGCGGCAGTAAGGTCGCCCTCTCCGCGATCATCGAGGAAACCGACGGCACCAAAAGCTATTGGGCGCTGTGCCACCCGCCAGGGAAGCCCGATTTCCATCATCCCGATTGCTTTACGCTGACGCTTGGGGCACCCGACCCGGCATGACGATCCTGTTCGGCATCGACCGCCTGCTCGCCGACCCCGCGCTCCGCAAGCCGCTGGAGGGACGGCGCGTCGCGCTGCTCGCGCATCCCGCCTCGGTCACCGCGGACCTCACCCACAGCCTCGACGCGCTGGTCGCGGCGGGGGTCAACGTCAGTGCGGTGTTCGGGCCGCAGCACGGGGTACGCGGCGACCTGCAGGACAATATGATGGAGTCGCCGGATTTCACCGATCCGGTTTATGGTGTCCCCTGTTTTAGCCTCTATGGCGAAGTGCGGCGACCGACCGGCCAGTCGATGCATACGTTCGACGTGATGCTGGTCGATCTTCAGGATCTCGGCTGCCGCATCTACACCTTCATCACCACCCTGCTCTATGTGCTCGAGGCAGCGGCCGAGCATGGCAAGGCGGTGTGGGTGCTAGACCGGCCGAACCCGGCAGGGCGTCCCGTCGAGGGCACGCTGCTCCGCCCCGGCTGGGAGAGCTTCGTCGGGGCCGGGCCGATGGCGATGCGGCACGGGTTGACGATGGGCGAGATGGGGCACTGGTTCGTCCGCCACTTCGGGCTCGACGTTGATTATCGCGTGATCGAAATGGACGGATGGAACCCCGATGCCGCGCCGGGTTTCGGCTGGCCGCCGGAGCGGGCGTGGATCAATCCGAGCCCGAATGCCGCGAACGTCAACATGGCGCGTGCCTATGCCGGAACAGTGATGGTCGAGGGCGCGACGCTGAGCGAAGGGCGGGGCACGACGCGCCCGCTCGAACTGTTCGGCGCGCCCGATATCGACGCGCGCGCGGTGATCGCCGAAATGCGGCGACTCGCGCCCGGCTGGCTCGGCGGATGCAAGCTGCGCGACATCTGGTTCCAGCCGACCTTCCACAAGCATGTCGGCGCATTGAGCAGCGGCGTTCATATCCATGCCGACGGGCCGTGGTACGACCCCGCCGCGTTCCGGCCGTGGCGCGTGCAGGCGCTGGGGTTCAAGGCAATCCGCAATCTATATCCGGATTACCCGATCTGGCGCGGCACCGATTTCAAATATGAATATACCGAGGATGTGCTCGCGATCGACGTGATCAACGGCTCGCCGCTGCTGCGCGAGTGGGTCGACGATGCCGGCGCCGAGCCGGGCGACCTCGACGCGCTTGCGTTGCCCGACGAGGCGGCGTGGCGCGAGGAAGTGGACGGCGTGCAGCTTTATCGTTAGCCCATTGGATGGACATTAAAATCCGTTCGTGCTGACCCCGGATCAAGTCCGGGGGAAGCACTGTCCTTTTTCTCTATCCGACGTCAAAAGGAAGGACGGCCCTTCAACAAGCTCAGGGCGAACGGGGAACAGGGAGTAGTTGAGATCATGCACCGGCGGAATTTTCTGGGCGCGGCGGCGATCGGCGGCCTCGCGGCGAGCCTGCCCGCGGCAAGCTGGGCGGCCGACGATTTCGCGGGCCTGGCGAACATGGCGAAGGATGCGAAGCCGATCGGCGCCGACGAGCATAAGGCGCGGCTGGCCAAGGCGACCGCGCTACTGCGCGCGAACGATATGGACGCGCTGCTGATCGAGCCCGGCGCGAGCCTCATCTATTTCACCGGCGTCCGCTGGGGACGCAGCGAGCGGCTGACCGCCGCGGTGCTGACGCGCGAGGGCGAGGTGGCGATCGTCACCCCCTTCTTCGAAGAACCTTCGGTGCGCGAAAGCCTGGGCGTCGAGGCCGAGGTACTGACGTGGAACGAGGACGAGAATCCGCTCGCCGCGGTCGCGGCGTGGCTCGGCAAGCGCGGGCTGACCAAGGGCCGCATCGGCGTCGAGGAGACGGTGCGCTATTTCGCGGTCGACGGGCTCGAAAAGGCGATGCCGGGTGCTACCGTGGTCAACGGCGCCCCGGTCGTGCGTGGGTGCCGCATGATCAAGTCGGCGGCCGAGATCGCGCTGATGAGCCTCGCCACCGACATCACCATGGCCGCCTATCGCTATACCGCGCCGCGCGTCGTGGCGGGAATGACGCCGGCCGACATCAGGGTGATCATGAACGGCGCGACCAAGGCGCTCGGCGGGTCGCCCGAATTCGCGCTGGTGCTGCTCGGCGAGGCGAGCGCCTATCCGCACGGCAGCGGCCAGCCGCAGATGGTGCGGCCGGGCGAGGTCGTGCTGATGGACTGCGGCTGCAACGTCCACGGCTATCAATCCGACGTCTCGCGAAGCTGGGTGCACGGCACCGCGACCGCGCGCGAGCGGCAGGTGTGGGAACAGATGCGCAAGGGCCAGCTCGTCGCCTTCGAGGCGGCGAAGCTCGGCACCCCGGCGGGCGCGGTCGACGACGCGGTACGCCGCTACTACGAAAGCCTCGGCTACGGCCCCGGCTACAAGCTTCCCGGCACCTCGCACCGCACCGGACACGGCATCGGGCTCGACGGGCACGAACCCGTCAACCTAGTGCGCGGCGAGACGACGCGGCTCGCCCCCGGCATGTGTTTCTCGAACGAGCCCGGCATCTACATCCCCGGCGAATTCGGCATCCGGCTGGAGGATTGCTTCCATATGACCGAAAGCGGACCCCAATGGTTCAGCAAGCCGCCGGTGTCGTTCGACGACCCGATCGGTTGATCTTCGGTCAGCTTGAGCGCGGCCGGGAGTCGTCGTCCAGCCCCCGCGGTCGCTGCACCAGGCTGACCAGCACGAACGAGATGATCATCAGCAAATACCAGCTGCCGAGCTTTTCCACCCCGACCATATGCCAGCCGTCCTGCTGGCTGGGGTAGGTCCACGCGCGGGCGAAGGTGCCGATATTCTCGGCGAACCAGATGAACAGCGCGACGAGCGCCCAGCCGACCAGCAGCGGCATGCGGCGATGGACGCGCAGCGGACGGAACCACACCTGGCAGCGCCAGAAGAGCAGCGCGGTCGCCGCGAACAGGATCCAGCGGATGTCGGGCAGCCAGTGATGCGCGAAGAAATTGACGTAGATCGCCGCGGCGAGGGCGTAGCTCGTCCAGGCGGGCGGGTAGCCCGTGTAGCGGAAATCGAAGATGCGCCAGACGCGCGCGATATAGCTGCCGACCGCGGCGTACATAAAGCCCGAGAAGAGCGGCACCGCGCCGATATGGAGCAGGCTGCCCTCGGGATATTGCCACGATCCCGCCGCGGTCTTGAACAGCTCCATCACCGTGCCGACGATGTGGAAGATCAGGATGACCACCGCCTCTTTCGGCGTTTCGAGCCGGAAGGCGAGCATGGAGAGCTGGATCAGCACCGCGCCGATGGTGATCGCGTCATAGCGGTGGATCGGCGCGCTGTCGGGCCAGTAGAAGTGCGTTCCGAGCAGCAGCGTCAGCATCAGCGCCCCGAACAGGCAGGCCCAGCCTTGCTTGAAGCCGAAGACGAGGAATTCGAGGAACCAGCCGCGCGGCCCGGGCTCGACCGCCATTGCCTCGAGCCGCGCGCGGACGCGATAGAAGCGCGAATGGGCGCGGCGCGGTTCAGACATGGACGGCAACGAGCGCGATCAGCGACGCGGCGGGGAGCAGCAGGGCTTGGGCGAGGACCGTGCCGGCGAGGCGGCTCAGCGAGATGAAGGTGATCGCGCGGCGGAAGTCGGCCTCGTCGACCTTCCCCTCGACCGCGTCGTCGGTCATCACCGACAATTGCGGGTCTATGAAGGCGAAAAGCAGGATCGTCGCAAAGCCGTTGATCAGCGCCGACAGCTGTGATGCGGTAACGCGGAATTCGGGGGCGAGATAGCCGGCGTAGAGCGAGGCGACCACCCCGACCGCGAGCAGGGATTGCGCGAGGCAGTTGGCGATCAGCACGCCCCAGCCGATCCCCTGCGGCATGTGCCAGCCCCTGAGATGCGCAAGGCTCGGAAAGCGGAGCGACTGGCGCAGGGTGCGCACCCCGGCGGGGCTCGCCGCCTTGAGCGCGAGTTTCGTGGTCGAGCGATTGTCCTGATACCAGCCGATGGCGGCGGCGAACATCCGCTGCCCGGTCGGCACGAGGAGGATGCCGACCAGCGTCGCGGCGCTCGCCGCCGCGAGCACGAGTTGCATGTCAACGAACAGCGACGCGCCGCTGCCGTCGTGGATGCGCGTCTCGATCCGCTTGGCGAGGAAGGGGCCCAGAAAGCTGTTCGACGTGCGCGAAAAGAGCACGAGGATGTTGAACAGCGCAAAGGACATCGCGATCCGCCGCGTCCGCACCCCCGCGATCCGCGCGGCGTAGGCGAGCGCGCCGATCAGGTTGATGAAGCCGGTGAGCAGGAGGATGGTGACGAGGGGGAGGTCGATCATCGACCCGGTCTTTCCAATAAGCTGCCCCTTCTTCCGTTCGCCCTGAGCCTGTCGAAGGGCCGTTCCTCTTCAAGCGTCAAAGAAAGAACGGTGCTTCGACAAGCTCGGCACGAACGGGCAAAAGAGAAAGCGAAAAATTCGATCGACGTTGCCTAGCGCACCCCGCCGCGCCGTCAATGCTTTCGCGTCAACTCGCGCATCGCATCGTCGAGCCCCGCGAGCGTCAGCGGATACATGCGGTCGTTCATCAGCTGTTTGATCAGCTTCACCGACTGGGTGTATCCCCAATGCGCCTCGGGCACCGGGTTCAGCCACACCGCGGCGGGATAGACGTGCGTCATCCGCTGGATCCACACCGCGCCCGCTTCCTCGTTGAAATGCTCGACGCTGCCGCCCGGATGGGTGATCTCATAGGCGCTCATCGACGCGTCGCCGACGAAGATCACTTTGTAATCATGGCCATATTTGTGGAGAATGTCCCACATCTGATGCCGTTCGGACCAGCGCCGCTTGTTGTCCTTCCACACGCCTTCATAGGGGCAGTTGTGGAAATAGAAGAATTCGAGGTTCTTGAACTCGCTCGTCGCGGCGCTGAACAATTCCTCGCAGAGCTTGATGAACGGGTCCATCGATCCGCCGACATCGAGGAAGAGCAGCAGCTTCACCGCGTTGCGTCGTTCGGGGCGCATGCGGATATCGAGCCAGCCCTGCCGCGCGGTGCCGTCGATCGTGCCCGGGATATCGAGCTCGTCGGCCGCGCCCTCGCGCGCGAACTTGCGCAGGCGGCGGAGCGCGATCTTGATGTTGCGGGTGCCGAGTTCCTTGGTGTTGTCGAGATTCTGGAACTCGCGCTTTTCCCAGACCTTCAGGGCCCGCTTATGCTTGCTCTCGCCGCCGATCCGCACGCCTTCGGGGTTATAGCCCGAATTGCCGAAGGGGGAGGTGCCGCCGGTGCCGATCCACTTGTTGCCGCCCTGGTGGCGCTTCTGCTGTTCCTCGAGCCGCTGCTTCAGCGTCTCCATGATCTCGTCCCAAGAGCCGAGCGACTTGATCGCCTCCATTTCCTCGGGAGTCAGATATTTCTCGGCGACCGCCTTCAGCCATTCCTCGGGGATGTCGACCGGATTCTGGCCGTAATCGGTGAGCAGGCCCTTGAAAACCTTGTTGAACACCTGATCGAAGCGGTCGAGCTGCCCCTCGTCCTTCACATAGATGGCGCGGGAGAGATAATAGAATTGCTCGGGGCTGCGGTCGATCACCTCGCGGTCGAGCGCCTCGAGCAGCATCAGATGCTCCTTGAGGCTGGCGGGAATGCCCGCGGCGCGCAATTCGTCGAGGAAGCCGAAAAACATGGATGTCGGCGTAACCCGTCGCGGCGGGGGACGCAACCGCTTTACGTAAACGGAAAGTGACGGCGGGCGACGCGGAACGGCCGGTTGCGCTGGCCGAAAATATACTATAGGGGGGTATGGTATGAGCCACCTAGCTACGCGCCCCGAGCTTCTCGCTCGTGTCCGCCGCATTGCCGGCCAGGTCGCCGCGGTCGAGAAGGCGCTCGCCGCGAACGAGCCCTGCGCCACCGTCCTGCACCGCGTCGCGGCGGTGCGCGGGGCGGTGAACGGGCTGCTCGACGAGGTGATCGCCGAGCATCTGACCGAGCATGTCGCGCTTCCCGGGCTCAGCGACGCCGAGCGCGCCGCGGGCGCCGACGAACTGCTGGCGGTGATCCGCCGCTACGCGAAATAGGGTGCGGCCTATGTCCGACAGCGATTCTCCGGCCACCCGGCATATCCACGACTTTCTGGGCGCCTCGCACGACGAGAATGCGAAGCGGACCCTGTGGGTGGTCGCGCTGACCGCCGTGATGATGGTCGGCGAGATCGCGGCGGGATACTGGACCGGATCGATGGCGCTGCTCGCCGACGGCTTTCATATGGCGACGCATGCGGGTGCGCTGGGGCTTGCGGCGCTCGCCTATCGCTATGCGAAGAACCACCGGCACGATCCGCGCTTCAGCTTCGGCACCGGCAAGGTCGGCGACCTGACGGGTTTCGCCTCGGCGCTGATCCTCGGCATCTTCTCGATCGGGATCGCGGTCGAATCGGTGCTGCGGCTGATCGACCCGGTGCGCGTCGATTTCGCCAGTGCGACGTTCGTCGCGGTGCTCGGGCTGGTGGTCAATATCGTCAGCGCGCTGCTGCTGATGGGCGGGCATCATCACGGGCACGACCACGATCATGACCACGGTCCCGAAGGCCATCACCATCATGGGCACGACAACAACCTTCGCTCGGCCTATTTCCATGTCCTCGCCGATGCGCTGACCTCGCTCCTCGCGATCGCGGCGCTGCTCGCGGGGCGCTACCTCGGGCTGCGCTGGATGGATCCGGCGATGGGCATCGTCGGCGCGATCGTCATCGCGCGCTGGTCGTGGAGCCTGATGCGCGACACCGCGGCGATCCTGCTCGACGAGACCGACGCGGAACTCGCCGCGGCGCTGCGCGAGCGGATCGACGCGATGGCGGGGCTGCGCCTCGCCGACCTGCATGTCTGGCGCGTCGGGCCGCAGGCGCGCGCCGCGATCGTCGAGGTCGAGGGCCGGGTGAACGAAGCCGAATTGCGCGGGCGCCTCGCCGATATCGATTCCATCGCGCATCTGACCATCGCGATTCGCTGATCCGAAGGGGCATTTCGCTTCCGGTCCCGGAATGATAGATCGCCTCAGTTCCCACACGGAGGATGAGATGCAGATCGCGGTTCTGACGTTCGACGGCTTCAACGAGCTCGACAGCTTCGTCGCCGCCGCGATCCTGAACCGGCTGCGCGGGCAGGGCTGGGCCGCGCATATCACCGCGCCGACGCCGCAGGTGACCTCGATGAACGGCGTGACGGTCGAACGGCAGAAGCCGCTGGAATTCGCCGCGGAGGCCGATGCAGTGATCATCGGCAGCGGCGTCCGCACGCGCGACTATGCCGCCGATGCCGATCTGCTGGCGCGCATCCGGCTCGAACCCGAACGCCAGCTCATCGGCGCGCAATGTTCGGGGACGCTGCTGCTCGCGAAGCTGGGGCTGATCGGCGACCTGCCTGCCTGCACCGACCTCACCACCAAGCCATGGGTGATCGAAGCGGGGGTCGAGGTGCTCGACGCGCCTTTCGTCGCGCACGGCAATGTCGCGACCGCCGGCGGCTGCCTGGCGTCGCAATATCTCGCGGCGTGGATCATTTCGCGGCTCGCGGGCGAACCTGCGGCCGAGGCGGCGCTGCACTATGTCGCGCCGGTAAGGCGAGAAAGAGCTTTATATTGCGCGGGCGATGGCGACGGTGCGGCCGTTCCTGCCCGTGGAGGCAGCGGCTTAACTGGCGATCCCGTACAATACGCCTTGCCTCGACCGGCTATAAACCGGCATCTGCGATCAAGGGCAAAGGGGGCAGGGCGATGGCGGCACCGTTCAATTTCGGGCAGCTCAAATTTCTGAAGGCGCTGACCGAGGCGCTGTTCCACGAGGCGGAGATGGTGATCTCGGCCGATCAGGTGGTTGCCAATGTCTGCGAACTGTTCGCGAAGGTCGGCGGCACGAAGCTCGACGAGATCCAGCTTTCATTGACCGCGACCGAAATCGTGCTGGGGCCGCTGTTCGCCGCGTCGCGCGTCGAAACGCGCGCCGAGCGGATCCGCGGCCGGCTGCAGAACAGCCAGTTCGATCTGTTCCAGGATATGGCGCGGCTGCGCGGGATCATCTACGCCTGCTATTACGGCCATTGGCAGCCGGGGACCGAGCCCGGCGACCAGGACGCCAATGTCGCCAATCCGGTGCACGCCCAGATCGGCTTCACCCTGCCGAAGTTTCGCGCGCGCGGCGCGGGCGAGATGCCGATCACCCGCGTCGATGGGCGCGAGATCGATCCCGCGCATGTGCTGGGCGCCGCCGATCTCGAACCCGAATATGACGTGATCGTTGTCGGGTCGGGCGCGGGCGGCGCGGTCGCGGCCTATAACGTGGCGGCGCAGGGCTATAGGGTGCTGATCGTCGAGGCGGGACCCTTCTACCCCTCGCCGCGCATCACCCACCACGAGCTCGACATGGTCGCCGAACTGTTCAAGCACGGCGCGTTGCAAACCTCGACCAACCGCGATTTCGTGGTGTTCCAGGGGCGCTGCGTCGGCGGATCGTCGACGATCAACAACGGCATCTGCCTGCGCGTCAACGAGGCGGGGCGCACCCATCCCGACGCGCCCGACATCCTCGCCCGATGGGCGAACATGGGGGCGCCGATCGACGCGGCCGCCTTTCACGCGAGCTATGACGCGGTGCAGGCGAAGCTGGGCATCGCGAAGATCGAACCGCGCAGCGGGCGCCATAATGGCCCGCACCTCCTGAACGGCTGGGCTGCGCATGCCGCCACCTCGACCGATCCCAGGGAGCGGCGCGCGGTCGCCGACTGGTTCGCGAAAAATTTCGGGCCGCCGAACACGCCGACCGCCTGCGCCTATTGCGGTTATTGCAATTCGGGCTGCGCCTATGGCCGGCGGATGGGGATGGCGCAGACCTATCTGCCCGAGGCGTGCCGCGATTTCGGCGCGCGCATCCTGCCCGGCACCAAGGCCGACCGGATCGTCTGGCAGACCGCGATCGACGGGCGGCGCGAGGCCGAGGCGGTGAAGCTGGTGCTGCCCGACGGATCGAAGGCGCTGGTTCGCGCCCGCGTCGGCGTGATCGTCGCCTGCGGCACGATCGCCTCGTCGAAGCTGCTCGACCGCAGCGATATTGATAGGACCGGCCATCAGGTATCGCTCAACGTCGCTTCGCCCGTCGTGGCGCTGATGCCCGAGGGCGTCGGCGGCGACGCGTGGGACGAGGACCAGATGGCGAGCTATGTCGATTGCGGCGACTTCCTGCTCGAAAGCCATTTTCAGCCGCCGATGGCGATGGCCTCGCTGATGCCCGGCTGGTTCGCCGATCATAGCGCGCGGATGAAGAATTACGATCGCGTCCATTCGGCGGGCATCCTGTTCCCCGCCGACCGCCGCGGGCGGGTGAAGGACGGCAAGCTGAAATTCCAGCTCGACGCCGAGGAGGACCTGCCGGTGCTGCGCCGCGCGATGGCGACGCTGACCAAGGTGCATTTCGCCGCCGGCGCGATCGAATGCTACCCGGCGCTGACGGTCGGGCAGACGGTGACCCCGGATATGGACATCGATGCCTTCTTCGAGGACGCGATCCGCGAGGCCGACGATGTGACGCTGTCGAGCAGCCATCCGCACGGCGGCAATGCGATCAACGAGAATCCGCAACACGGCATCGTCGACCCCGAATGCCGCGTCCACGGCACGACCAATGTGCTCGTCACCGACGCCAGCGTCTTCCCGAGCTGCATTCGCGTGAACGCGCAATGGACCACGATGGCGATGGCGCATTATGTGACAGGGAGGGGCGATCCGTTTCGGTGACGGAGACTTTTGTTCGGAACGGGGCACGGCTATGAGCCGCGCCATGAGCTTCACTGTCGCCGCCCTCTATCGCTTCGCGCCATTCGACGATCCCGCCGCGCTGCGTGCTCCGCTGATCGACCTTTGCGCGGCGCAGGGGATCAAGGGCACGCTGCTCCTCGCGCGCGAGGGGGTCAACGGGACGATCGCGGGGAGCGCCGGGGGCGTTGCCGCCGTCATCGCGCATCTCCGCGCGCTGCCTGACTGCGCCGATCTCGACGTCAAATATTCGACCGCCGCCGCGATGCCGTTCCAGCGCATGAAGGTGCGGTTGAAGAAGGAAATCGTGACGATGAAGGTCGCGGGGATCGATCCCGCGCGCGATGCCGCGCCCTATGTCGACCCGGCCGACTGGAATGCGCTCGTCGACGATCCGGACATCGTGCTGATCGACACGCGCAACGATTTCGAGGTCGGTTACGGCAGTTTCGAAGGCGCGCTCAACCCGCATACCAGAAGCTTCGGCGATTTTCCCGACTGGTGGCGCGCCAACGCCGACCGCCTGGCGGGAAAGCGCATCGCGATGTTCTGCACCGGCGGCATCCGCTGCGAGAAATCGACGGCCTTCCTGAAGAGCGAAGGCGTTGAGGATGTCGTCCATTTGAAGGGCGGCATCCTCGCCTATCTCGAGCAGGTGCCCGCAGGTGAGAGCCGCTGGCGCGGCAGCTGCTTCGTCTTCGACGAGCGCGTAAGCGTCGGGCATGGGCTGGTCGAGGTGGGAGAGGGGGAATAGGGTTAGGTTGAGCGCGCGGCGGCTTTGGGGGTGGGAAGCGAATGTTATGACCTAATGTGAGTTTTCCTTTCTTGGTCGATATGCTCGGTAAAAAAGGAGGCAAGCGGACGCCACAAATATAGGCCACGTCCAATTCTCGACGATACGGTCGAAGGCCACCCAACCCAAGCCAATCATCACGAACGCCATTAGCAGTGACCAATTATCCTTTGGTTTCACAGCAATATCTCCTCCGAGCCAAGGCATTATCTATACCGTGGCCGATTCAGCCGCAACGTCCGCAATCGGCCGCTACCTGCCGTCGCCTCGCGCCGTCACTCCGCGCTCACCCGGTATGTCACCCGATATTCGCTGCGGTCGCCGTTCAGCGTGCGCACGAAGCTGCCGGTGCGCGGTTCGAGATCGATCGTGCCGAGGATGTCGCTGCCGCCGACGTCGTCGTCCTCAAGCAGCTGGACCGTCGAATTGCCGTCGAAATCGAAGCTGCGCGGAATGACCCAGCGCTGGCCCTTTTTCATCGTATAGCTGTCCTTCTTGCTCTCGGGGAACCGCTGGTCGCCGCCGAAGCGCAGGAAGAGCTGGTCGGGAAGCCCCAGGAAGCCGGTGACCTTCACGCATTCGATGACGATGTCCGAAACGCGATACTGGCCGCTGCGCACCGCGCCGTCGGCGCTCGGCTGAAGCAGGCGGGCGATTGCATCGGAGGCGTCGGCCGCATGGCGTCCGCCCGGAAATTCGGAGAGATAGGCGCTGAACGCGCGTACGCTGCTTTCGGCGAGCGCGCCCTTCCAGAGCAGTTCCTCGCTGACCGCGCGGTCGGTCGCGGGCGCGGCGGGCGGCGGGGCGACGAGCGTCGCGACGGTGCGTGGAACCAGATAGACCGGCGTGCCGGTGATGCTCGCGCTGACGAAGGGACGCTGGTTGCCGCCGGTCGCGGCGAGCACATCGTCGCGGATCGCGCCGCCGAGCAACTGCACCGGCAGGTCGGGCTGCGGCAAGCGCCGCGCGAGCGCCTCCGCAAAGGGGCTGTTGCCGCCGGTGCCGTCGGCGGCGGTCTGCCCCGGCGCGGCGGCGAAGATTACCAGCACATCGTCGGCCTCGACCCCCGCGAGTCCGCGCGCGATGGCGCGGGTTCCCGAGCGCCAATTCTTGCCGAACGGATTGTTGCGGCACGAATCGAGGACGATCAGGCGAATCTGCGCTCCCGACACCGCCTCCATCAGCCGGTCGAGATTGATCGCCTCATAGGGAAGGTCGAGGTCGGACTTCAGCTCGGCATCGACCGGGACCAGCCAGTTCTTCCCCTGCGCCTCGATCCCGTGGCCGGCGAAATAGACCATCGCCACCTCGGCCCCGTCGGCCTTGGCGCGAAAGTCGCGCATCGCGTCCTGGAACGCCTTGTTGGTGAGATTGTCAGCGACCGTGACGTCGTCGAACCCGGCGCGTTTTGCCGCGTCGGCGACGAGCTTGCCGTCGTTGACCGGGTTGGCGAGCGGCGTGGCGTGCGCATAGGCGGCGTTGGCGATCACCAGCGCGACCTTGCGCGCTTCGGCCGCCGTCGGCGCGAGGAGGAACAACAGGGAGAGCAGGGTCAGCCAGAATCGGGTCATCGCGGCATCCTCTCTACGATGCGTGGGCGGCTCCATATTCGACCCAGCCGAAGGGCCGGGGGGTCTTGGGCATATAGCGCGCGCCGCGGCGGTCGACCGCGAAGCCAGCGCGGGCGTAGGCGTCGGCGATCGGGCGCGTCAGGTGGCAATTGCCGCCGATGCGCTTCCACAGCGGTTCGATCCGCCGCTGCCATTTCGCGACGCCGGCGTCGGGGGCGGCGCCATGTTCGAGGAACAGCGCAGTGCCGCCGGGTTTGAGCACGCGGCGAATCTCGGCGAGCACCGCCGCGGGGTCGGCGACCGAGCAGAGGGTGAAGGTGGTGACGACGGTATCGAAGCGTCCGCTTTCGAACGGCATCGCCTCGCCCACGCCGCCCCGGATGTCGGCGTCGATCCCGCGCCCCTGCGCCGCCGCGCGGCTCATCGCGAGCAGTTCGGGCGACGGGTCGAGACCGCTGAAGCGCGCGATGCGGGCGGGGTCGTAGAATTCCATGTTGATGCCGCCGCCGCAGCCAAGCTCCAGCACGTCGCCCGATGCCTGCGGCACGACCTGGCTGCGCAGCTTCATGATCTGCCCCTGCGAACAGGCGCATTTGATCAGGCGCGGTACCCCGTGACGCTCCCACCAGCTCGGCATCTGCGCGACTCCCCCTTGGCGCGGAAGGTGAGCCTTGCTAGCGCGATTGGCAACACCCATCTGTGCTGTCCGGCACAGGGCCGCAAAGGATCGTCATGCCCACCACGCACCACACCAAGATGCTCATTCTCGGCTCCGGCCCCGCCGGCCTGTCGGCGGCGATTTACGCGGCGCGCGCGGGGATGCAGCCGATCGTCGTGCAGGGGCTCCAGCCGGGCGGCCAGCTCACCATCACCACCGACGTCGAAAATTATCCCGGCTTCGCCGAGGTGATCCAGGGCCCCTGGCTGATGGAACAGATGACCGCGCAGGCGGTCCATGTCGGCACCAGCATGATCTGGGACACGATCGTCGACGTCGATCTGTCGCAGCGCCCGTTCAAGCTGACCGGCGACGGCGGCGACGTATACCTCGCTGAAACGCTGGTGATCGCGACCGGCGCACAGGCGAAGTGGCTGGGCGTTCCGGGCGAGCAGGAACTCGGGGGCAAGGGCGTGTCGGCCTGCGCAACCTGCGACGGCTTCTTCTATCGCGGCAAGAAGGTGGTGGTGATCGGCGGCGGCAACACCGCGGTCGAGGAGGCACTCTACCTCACCAATCACAGTGACGACGTTACGCTGATCCACCGCCGCGACAGCCTGCGCGCCGAAAAGATCCTGCAGGATCGCCTCTTCGCCAATCCGAAGATCAAGGTTTTGTGGAACAAGACGGTCGACCGCTTCGTCGCGGGCGAGGGGACGGCGGGGCTGGTCGGGGTCGACCTGATCGACACCGTCACCGGCGCCGCGAGCCACGAGCCGACCGACGGCGGCTTCGTCGCGATCGGCCACAGCCCGTCGACCGAACTGTTCAAGGGCAAGCTGCCGCTCGACGCCGACGGTTATCTCGAGGTCACGCCGGGCACGTCGCTGACCGCGATCCCCGGCGTGTTCGCGGCGGGCGACGTGACGGACAAGGTCTACCGCCAAGCGGTGACCGCGGCGGGCATGGGCTGCATGGCGGCGCTCGACGCCGAACGCTTTCTAGCCGAGGCCGAGTATCACGCGATGGTGGACGCATAGGGCCAGGACCCGCGCCGTCTGCCCTGATCCTCCTGCTCACCGTCAACGAAAAAAGCCCCGCCGGATCGCTCCGGCGGGGCTTTTTGTCGGGCCATCGGGCCGGCGAGGCTTATTCTTCCTCGCCGCCTTCGGGACGCTCTTCGACCATCACGTCGTCGGTCGTGAAGTCCTCGCCCTGCACCTTGCCGAGCGGGTCGTCGCCCATCGCGGCTTCGGGGCCCTGCGCCAGTTCGGCCTCATGCTCCTCGGCCGCGGTCTGCGGCGCGATCAGATGCTCCTGGTTCGCGGCGCGCATCGCGGCGCGAAGCGCGGCATCCTTCGACGAGGCGGTGACGCGAACGCGGTTCATGGCAGCGCCGGTGCCCGCCGGGATCAGGCGGCCGACGATGACATTCTCCTTGAGGCCCATCAGCGAGTCGACCTTGCCCTGCACCGACGCTTCGGTGAGGACGCGGGTCGTTTCCTGGAAGGACGCGGCCGACACGAAGCTGCGCGTCTGCAGGCTCGCCTTGGTGATGCCCAGCAGCACCGGGCGTCCTTCGGCGGGCTTGCCGTTCTTCGGCAGCTTCGCGTTATATTCCATCATCTCCAGATAATCGAGCTGTTCGCCCGGCAGCAGCGTGGTGTCGCCGCCGTCGGTGATCTCGACCTTCTGCAGCATCTGGCGGACGATCACCTCGATGTGCTTGTCGTTGATCTTCACGCCCTGGAGTCGATAGACTTCCTGGATTTCCGCGACCAGATATTCGGCCAGCGCCTCGACGCCCATGACGTCGAGAATGTCGTGCGGGTTCGGCGAGCCCGAGATCAGCGCGTCGCCGCGCTTCACATGGTCGCCTTCCTGCACTTCCAGAACCTTCGACTTGGGGATCAGATACTCGATCGGATCGCCTTCCTCGGGAACGATCGCGATCTTGCGCTTCGCCTTGTAATCCTTGACGAATTCAATGCGACCGCTGATCTTCGCGATGACGCTGTTGTCCTTCGGAATGCGCGCTTCGAACAGCTCGGCAACGCGCGGCAGACCGCCGGTGATGTCGCGCGTCTTCGACGCTTCGCGGGTCACACGAGCGAGAACGTCGCCCGCCTGCACTTCCTGGCCGTCCTCGACCGACAGCATCGTGCCGACCGCGAGCAGGTAGCGCGCGGCTTCGCCCGAGGCGTCGTCGAGCAGGGTCAGGCGCGGCTGAAGGTCTTCCTTCTTGCCGCGGCCGGCGGCGCGATATTCGATCACGACGCGCTGCGCGATGCCGGTCGCTTCGTCGACCTGCTCGATCAGCGTCTTGGAATCGATCAGGTCCTGATACTTCACGACACCGTTCTTTTCGGTGATCAGCGGCATGGTGAACGGATCCCATTCGGCGATCCGGTCGCCCTTCTTCACCTTCTCGCCGTCCTTGTGCATGATCTGCGCGCCATAGGGCAGCTTGTGGGTCGCGCGCTCGCGGCCCTCGCTGTCGATGACCGCGATCTCGCCCGAACGCGACAGCGCCAGACGGCGGCCGCGCTGGTCGACGATCGTCGCCATGTCGCGATATTCGATCGTGCCGTCGGAGATGGCTTCGAGGTTCGACTGCTCGTTGACCTGCGCCGCGCCGCCGATGTGGAAGGTCCGCATCGTCAACTGGGTGCCGGGCTCGCCGATCGACTGGGCGGCGATGACGCCGACCGCCTCGCCGATGTTCACCGGCGTACCGCGCGCCAGGTCGCGGCCATAGCATTTGGCGCAGACGCCCAGCGTCGCTTCGCAGACCAGCGGGCTGCGGATCTTGACCGCCTGCACTTCGGCGTCCTCGATCTTCGCGACCATCGCTTCGTCGAGCAGCGTGCCCACCGGAGCGATGACGTTGCCGTCCTTGTCGGCGACGTCCTCGAGCGTCGTGCGGCCGAGGATGCGCTCACCGAGCGAGGCGATCGTCGAACCGCCCTGCACGATCGCGCGCATTTCCATGCCGCGTTCGGTGCCGCAATCCTCCTCGATCACGACGCAGTCCTGCGACACGTCGACGAGGCGGCGGGTCAGGTAACCCGAGTTCGCCGTCTTGAGCGCGGTGTCCGCGAGGCCCTTGCGGGCGCCGTGGGTCGAGTTGAAATATTCAAGGACGGTCAGGCCTTCCTTGAAGTTCGAGATGATCGGCGTTTCGATGATCTCGCCCGACGGCTTGGCCATCAGGCCGCGCATGCCGGCGAGCTGCTTCATCTGCGCCTGGCTACCGCGGGCACCCGAATGCGCCATCATGTAGATGGAGTTGATCGGGGCGAGACGGCCGTCGTCGAGCTTCGGCGTCGCGCGGATTTCCTCCATCATCGCGTTCGCGACCTTGTCGCCGCACTGCGACCAGGCGTCGATCGCCTTATTGTATTTTTCCTGCTGCGTGATCAGGCCGTCCTGATACTGCTGCTCGAAATCCTTCACGAGCGCGCGAGTTTCGTCGACCATGCCTTCCTTCGACGCCGGGATGATCATGTCATCCTTGCCGAACGAGATGCCCGCCTTGAACGCGTTGCGGAAGCCCAGCGCCATGATGGCGTCGGCGAACAGCACGGTCTCTTTCTGGCCGGTGTGGCGATAGACCTGGTCGATCACGTCGCCGATTTCCTTCTTGGTCAGAAGGCGGTTGACGACGTCGAAGGGCACGGTGTGCGACTTCGGCAGGCATTCGCCGATCAGCATGCGGCCCGGGGTGGTCTCGAACCGCTTCAGATACTCGTTGCCCTCTTCATCGGTCTGCGGAACGCGGCTGATCACCTTGGTGTGCAGCGTCACCGCGCCCGTGTAGAGCGCCTGGTGCACTTCGGCCATGTCGGCGAGCAGCATGCCCTCGCCCGGCTCGCCTTCGCGCTCCAGCGACAGATAATAGAGACCCAGCACCATGTCCTGCGATGGAACGATGATCGGCTTGCCGTTCGCGGGGCTGAGGATGTTGTTGGTCGACATCATCAGCACGCGCGCTTCGAGCTGGGCTTCGAGGCTCAGCGGGACGTGCACGGCCATCTGGTCACCGTCGAAGTCGGCATTGAACGCGGCGCAGACCAGCGGGTGAAGCTGGATCGCCTTGCCCTCGATCAGCACCGGCTCGAACGCCTGGATGCCGAGGCGGTGGAGCGTCGGCGCGCGGTTCAGCAGGACCGGGTGCTCGCGAATGACTTCGTCGAGAATGTCCCAGACTTCCTTGCGTTCCTTTTCGACCCACTTCTTCGCCTGCTTCAGGGTCATCGACAGACCCTTGGCGTCGAGGCGCGCGTAGATGAACGGCTTGAACAGCTCGAGCGCCATTTTCTTCGGCAGGCCGCACTGGTGCAGCTTGAGTTCGGGACCGGTCACGATGACCGAACGGCCCGAATAGTCGACGCGCTTGCCGAGCAGGTTCTGACGGAAGCGGCCCTGCTTGCCCTTGAGCATATCGGACAGCGACTTGAGCGGACGCTTGTTGGCGCCGGTGATCGTGCGGCCGCGGCGGCCGTTGTCGAACAATGCGTCGACGGCTTCCTGCAGCATGCGCTTTTCGTTGCGGACGATGATGTCCGGCGCGCGCAGCTCCATCAGCCTCTTGAGACGATTGTTGCGGTTGATCACGCGGCGATAGAGGTCGTTCAAATCCGACGTCGCGAAGCGGCCCCCGTCGAGCGGCACCAGCGGGCGCAGTTCGGGCGGGATAACCGGCACGACTTCGAGGATCATCCACTCGGGGCGGTTGCCCGATTCGATGAAGCTCTCGACGACCTTCAGGCGCTTGATGATCTTCTTGGGCTTGAGTTCCGACTTGGTCGTCGCCAGCTCTTCCATCAGGTCGACGCGTTCCTGTTCGAGGTCGAGATTTTCGAGCAGGACACGGATCGCCTCGGCGCCGATGCCGGCCGAGAAGGCGTCTTCGCCATATTCGTCCTGCGCGTCGAGCAGTTCGTCTTCGGTCAGAAGCTGGAACTTCTCGAGCGGGGTCAGGCCGGGCTCGAGGACGATATAGGCCTCGAAGTACAGGACGCGCTCGAGCTGCTTCAGCTGCATGTCGAGCAGCAGGCCGATGCGCGACGGCAGCGACTTCAGGAACCAGATGTGCGCGACCGGCGCGGCGAGCTCGATATGGCCCATGCGCTCGCGGCGCACTTTCGTGACCGTGACTTCGACACCGCACTTCTCGCAGACGATGCCCTTGTATTTCATGCGCTTGTACTTGCCGCACAGGCATTCATAATCCTTGATCGGACCAAAGATGCGCGCGCAGAACAGGCCGTCACGCTCGGGCTTGAACGTGCGGTAGTTGATCGTCTCGGGCTTCTTGATCTCGCCGAACGACCACGAGCGGATGCGCTCGGGGCTCGCGATGCCGATCTTGATCATGTCGAAGGTTTCGGGCTTCGCGACCGGGTTCATGAAGTTGGTAAGCTGGTTCATATTCTAGGCTCCATCTTCCCCTCTCGCCGCAGGGCGAGAGGGGTGAGGAAAAATCATTCGGCGGCTTCGGGAAGGGCTTCGGGACCTTCGTCGGGGTCTTCGTCCGCATAGGACGAAAGCTCGACGTTGAGGCCCAGCGAGCGCATTTCCTTGACGAGCACGTTGAAGCTTTCGGGAATGCCGGCCTCGAAGGTGTCGTCGCCCTTGACGATCGCTTCATAGACCTTGGTGCGGCCGATCACGTCGTCGGATTTCACCGTCAGCATTTCCTGCAGCGTGTAGGCGGCGCCATAGGCCTGGAGCGCCCAGACCTCCATTTCACCGAAGCGCTGACCACCGAACTGCGCCTTGCCGCCCAGCGGCTGCTGGGTGACGAGCGAGTAGGGGCCGATCGACCGCGCGTGGATCTTGTCGTCGACGAGGTGGTGGAGCTTCAGCATATAGATGTAGCCCACGGTCACCTTGCGGTCGAACTTGTCGCCGGTGCGGCCGTCGTAGAGGTCCGACTGGCCCGACGAGTCGAGACCCGCCAGCGTCAGCATGCTCGACACGTCGGCTTCCTTCGCGCCGTCGAACACCGGCGTCGCGAACGGGACGCCGACCTTCAGGTTCGACGCGAGCTCGACGATGCTGTCGGCATCGCGCGACTGGATGTCGGCCGTATATTCGGCGCCATAGACATGCTCCAGCGTGTCGCGCACCGCTTCGGGCATCTGGCCGCCGGTCGCGTCGGGGTTGGCGTCGCGCCAATCCTCCAGCGCCTGCGTGACCTGCCGTCCGAGGCCGCGCGAGGCCCAGCCAAGGTGCGTCTCCAGGATCTGCCCGACGTTCATGCGCGACGGCACGCCCAGCGGGTTGAGCACGATGTCGACCGGCGTCCCGTCTTCGAGGAACGGCATGTCCTCGTTCGGCAGGATGCGGCTGATGACGCCCTTGTTGCCGTGACGGCCGGCCATCTTGTCGCCCGGCTGCAGCTTGCGCTTCACCGCGACGAAGACCTTGACCATTTTGAGCACGCCCGGCGCCAGTTCGTCGCCGCGCTGCAGCTTTTCGACGCGATCCTCATACTTCGCGTTGATCCGCTTGATCGCGTCGTCATACTGCGCCTTGATCGCCTCGAGCGCGGTCTGCGCCTTGTCGTCGACGACGGCGAGCTTCCACCAGTCGGAGCGATCGAGGCCGGTCAGCATTTCCTCGCTGACCTCGTCGCCCTTCTTCAGGCCCTTCGGCACCGCGCTGGTCGTCTGACCGATCAGCAGGTCCTTGAGGCTGGAGAAGGTCGCGCGGTTGAGGATCGCGCGCTCGTCGTCGGCGTCCTGCTTCAGCCGCTCGATCTCTTCGCGTTCGATCGCGATCGCGCGCTCGTCCTTGTCGATGCCGTGACGGTTGAAGACGCGGACCTCGACGACGGTGCCCGACACGCCCGGCGGCAGGCGGAGCGAGGTGTCGCGCACGTCGCTGGCCTTTTCGCCGAAGATCGCGCGCAGCAGCTTCTCTTCCGGCGTCATCGGCGATTCACCCTTGGGGGTGATCTTGCCGGCGAGGATGTCGCCCGGGCCGACTTCGGCGCCGATATAGACGATGCCCGCCTCGTCGAGGTTGCGCAGCGCTTCCTCGCCGACATTCGGGATGTCGCGGGTGATGTCCTCGGGCCCGAGGCGCGTGTCGCGCGCCGTGACTTCGAATTCCTCGATGTGGATCGAGGTGAAGACGTCGTCCTTCACGATGCGTTCGGAAATGAGGATCGAGTCCTCATAGTTGTAGCCGTTCCACGGCATGAACGCGACGAGCACATTCTTGCCGAGCGCCAGCTCGCCGAGCTCGGTCGACGGGCCGTCGGCGATGATGTCGCCGGTGCGGACCACGTCGCCCACCTTCACCAGCGGACGCTGGTTGATGCAGGTGTTCTGGTTCGACCGCTGGAACTTCTGCAGGCGATAGATGTCGACGCCCGACTTGCCCGGCTCGACCATGTCGGTCGCGCGGATGACGATGCGGGTCGCGTCGACCTGGTCGATCACGCCGCCGCGGCGCGCCGCGATCGCCGCGCCCGAATCGCGCGCGACGGTGCCTTCCATGCCGGTGCCGACGACCGGAGCCTCAGCGCGAAGCAAGGGCACCGCCTGGCGCTGCATGTTCGACCCCATCAGCGCGCGGTTGGCGTCATCGTTTTCAAGGAACGGGATCAGCGAGGCCGCGACCGAAACGAGCTGCTTCGGCGACACGTCCATCAGCGTGATCTGGTCGCGCGGCGCCATCAGGAACTCGCCCGCCTCGCGTGCCGAGATCAGCTCGTCGATGAAGCTGCCGTCGGGGTTGAGGTCGGCGTTCGCCTGCGCGACGGTGTGCTTCTGCTCTTCCATCGCTGACAGATAGACGACCTCGTTGGTCACCTTGCCGTCGATGATGCGGCGGTACGGCGTCTCGATGAAGCCGTATTTGTTGACGCGCGCGAAGGTCGCGAGGCTGTTGATCAGACCGATGTTCGGCCCTTCGGGCGTCTCGATCGGGCAGATGCGGCCATAGTGGGTCGGGTGGACGTCGCGGACCTCGAAGCCCGCGCGCTCGCGGGTCAGGCCGCCCGGCCCGAGCGCCGACACGCGGCGCTTGTGGGTGACTTCCGACAGCGGGTTGGTCTGGTCCATGAACTGCGAAAGCTGCGACGAGCCGAAGAATTCGCGCACCGCGGCGACCGCGGGCTTCGCGTTGATCAGGTCGTTCGGCATCACCGTCGACACGTCGACCGACGACATGCGCTCCTTCACCGCGCGCTCCATGCGCAGCAGGCCGACGCGATACTGGTTTTCGAGCAATTCGCCGACCGAACGCACGCGGCGGTTGCCGAGATTGTCGATATCGTCGATCTCGCCCTTGCCGTCCTTCAGGTTCACCAGCTCCTTGACCACGGCGAGGATGTCCTCGGCGCGCAGCGTCGTCACCGTGTCCTCGGCGTCGAGGCCGAGGCGCATGTTGAGCTTGACGCGGCCCACCGCCGACAGGTCGTAGCGCTCGGGGTCGAAGAACAGCCCGCCGAACAGCGCTTCCGCGGTCTCGCGCGTCGGCGGTTCGCCGGGGCGCATGACGCGGTAGATGTCCGACAGCGCCTGGTCGCGATCCTCGGCCTTGTCGGCCTTCAGCGTGTTGCGGATCCAGGGACCGGTGTTGTTGTGGTCGATGTCGAGCAGCACGAGCTGGTCGATGCCCGCAGCGTCGAGCTTCTCGAGATTCTCGGCGGTCACTTCGTCGCCCGCCTCGATATAGATCTCGCCGGTCGCTTCGTTGATCAGGTCGTACGCCGAATAGCGGCCGAAGATTTCCTCGGTCGGGATCAGCAGCGTGTCGAGACCGTCCTTCGCCGCCTTGTTGGCGAGGCGCGGGCTGATCTTGTGGCCGGCGGCGAAGACGACTTCGCCGGTCTTGGCGTCCACCACGTCGAACGCGGGCTTCGAACCGCGCCAATTCTCAACGACGAAGGGAACCTTCCAGCCATTCTCGGCGCGCTCGAAGATCAGGCGGTCATAGAAATGGTTGAGGATTTCCTCGCCCGACATGCCCAGCGCATAGAGGAGGCTGGTGACCGGCAGCTTGCGCTTCCTGTCGATGCGGACGTTGACGATGTCCTTGGCGTCGAATTCGAAGTCGAGCCACGAACCGCGGTACGGAATGACGCGCGCGGCGAACAGGAACTTGCCCGACGAGTGGGTCTTGCCGCGGTCATGGTCGAAGAGCACACCCGGCGAGCGGTGCATCTGCGACACGATGACGCGCTCGGTGCCGTTGACGAAGAAGGTGCCGTTCTCGGTCATGAGCGGCATGTCGCCCATGTAGACGTCCTGTTCCTTGATATCGAGAACCGAGCGGGTGTCGGTTTCGCTGTCGACCTCGAAGACGATCAGGCGCAGCGTGACCTTCATCGGCGCCGCATAGGTGATGCCGCGCTGACGGCATTCCTCGACGTCGTATTTCGGGTCTTCGAGTTCGTAATGGACGAAGTCGAGCTCGGCGGTGCCGGCGAAATCGCGGATCGGGAACACGCTGCGCAGCGTCTTCTCGAGGCCCGAAACATAGCCGACCGAGGGGTCGGACCGCAGGAACTGCTCATAGGATTCGCGCTGCACCTCGATGAGGTTGGGCATCTCCACCGCTTCGTGGATATTGCCGAACAGCTTGCGGATTCGCTTGCTAGCGGTTGCTTCGAGGGCCTTGCCCACCGACTTCGCCTTGGTCGCCATATGTGATTGTCTCGCCTCAATAAAATCAAATCGCGAGCGCGATAGAGACGCAAAAAGGCCGCGAGCAACCGTTGCCGGTTTACCGCAGCTTCTCAACGCATCTCGAAATCCCCGACGCCCTATTCATGGAACCCGCTGCGCAAGATCGGGTCCGTCCCGGACGGAAGGGTGTGATCGCCATATAGGATTAGGGGCGCGTGAAGTCAACGGCCGCACCCCACCGGACAAGCGGCGATCGCGCAAGGCTCAACCGCAATCGCCCCCGACCGCACAGCTCTCGCCGCCGCCTTCGGCCGCCGCGACCACGCCTTCCCCTTCATCGAGCAGCTGCTGAATCGCCGCGCCGACTGCCAGGTCGGGGACATGGCCGAAGCGGTGGAGGCGAAGGCGTCCCTGCCGGTCGATCAGCAACAGGCTGGGCGTGCCGCGCAGGCCATAGCGCGCCATGGTGACCGGCACGCCCGCCGGATCGTCGTGGCGGTCGACCGCGACCGGCCAGGCGATGCGATATTCGTGAAGAAAGGGCTCGAGCGACACCGGCGTCATCGCGGCGTGATGCTCGAACACACTGTGCAGGCCGATCACCGTTACCGCGTCGCCGGGAAAGATATCGTGGATGCGCCGAAGCTGCGGCAGGCTCTCGGCGACGCAGCCGGGGCACAGCATCTGGAACGCCCCGATGACGACGACGCGCCCGCGCAGGCCGGCAAGCGACAACGGCGCGCTGTTGAACCAGCGCGCGATGTCGAGTTCGGGTGCCGTCGCTGCGGTCATAGTCGTCGTCCGCCTTTCCTTTCGCGCGCCGGGACTCGGTCGACCGGCGTATTCGGCGATCCTAGGGCGGCGAACCGCGAGTATAAACCACGACCTTCTGCCGCTCAGCGCAGCAGGATGTGCGCCACTTTGAAACGGTTCATCCCGCAACGGCCACGGTTCGGCAGCAATTCCGTGGTCATCGCCCGCGCGGATGCGTTGAACCCGGACCGCAATGACCAAATTCTCAAGGAGAGACGACGCGATGCGAAAGATCGCTGCTTTTGTGACTTCCCTTTCCCTCGGCATGGCCCTCGCGGCCGGTGCGCCCGCGATGGCGCAGGATGCCGCCGCCGCCCCGGCCGCCGGCCCCAACCTTGCGCCCGGCACCGTCGTCTACGACAGCGAAGGCGCGACGATCGGCCCCGTCGCCAGCGATGCCGGCGACAATGTCGTCGTGACGCTGAACGGCAAGCCGGTCACCCTGCCCAAGAACGCCTTTGCCAAGGGCGAGAAGGGCCCGACGATCACCGTCACCGTCGCGCAGCTCACCGCAGCGATCGACCAGGCCGCCGCCGCCAGCGCGCAGGCGCTCGAAGCCGCCATCAAGCCCGGCGCCGAGGTGCGCAGCGCCAACGGTTCGGCCGTGCTCGGCACGGTCAAGCTCGCCGACGCGTCCGGGGTCGTCGTGACCACCCCGACCGGCGACGTCAAGGTGCCGAAGAACGCCTTCTTCGTCGCGCAAAGCGGCCTCCAGACCAGCTTCACCGCCGACCAGTTCGCCGCCGCGATGCGGCAGGCGAGCCAGGCTTCGGCCGCCGATGACGCCGCAGTGACCGCGGCGCTGAAGACCGGCGCGGAAGTGCGCGGCATCGAGGGCACGGCAGTGCTCGGCACGGTCAAGTCGTTCGACGCCGCGAATGTTGTCGTCACCACGACGAGCGGCGATGTCGCGCTGCCGCGCAGCGCCTTCAACATGGGCGCGAGCGGTCTCAGCGCCGCCTACACCGCGGACCAGTTCGCTGCCGCCGTCGCCCAGGCGACCGGCGCCGAGGCTCCACAGACGGCCGACGCCTCCGACGCTGCCGCACCCGCGGACGAACCGCAGGCGAAGGAAGCCAACTAGAGTGTTTTCAAGTCAGGTGGAATCACCTGACGACTCGGAAAACACGGTAAAGCAAGAATCTGGAGTGCCGGTTTTGATTGAAGCAAAACCGGCACTCTAAGCCGGCAGGCTTTTTAGGAAGGGGCGCGAGGACACCGTTCCTCGCGCCCTTTTTTTTGCGCCCGCTATCTTTGCCCCAATATGTTCAATATTCGTGCTGCCAACCAATCGGCATCGGCGCCGGCGAAGCTGTGCGAGGCGCTGTCGAGGCGCTCGACGGGCACCGCGCCGGGATGGCACGCTTCCATGAAAGCCTGCGCCGTCCGGTCGCCGGTGGCGAGCAGGATCGTCGCGGGGCAGGGGAGCGACGCCAGCGCGGCATCGAGGCGCGCGGCGAGGCTGTCGGGCGCGGCCTGCGGCTTCTTCCGGCCCAGCGCCGCGACGCCGCGCAGCAATTTCCTCAGATCGACCTCGCCCTTGATCAGCCGGATCAGGCTTTTGGGGTCGCGGAGCCGCGCCAGATAGCGCGCGCGGATCGCCGCGGCGGGGGGCAAGGCGGACTCTCCCGCCGCTCCATCGTCGGCGTCGCCTTCGTAGGTCCACGGATTGGCGAGAATCAGCGCGTCGAGCCCCGCCGGGCGGTGGAGGAGCAGCGCGCTCGCGGCGTCGCAATTGCCGAAGGCGACGATGCGGGTGATGTGCGGCGCGGCGGCGCGGAACGCGGGAATCGCGGCGGCGATGTCGAGGCCGCTCGTCTCGAAGCCGCCGTTCGCGCCCTCGCTGTCGCCGATCCCGCGGCGGTCGAAGCGGAAGACCGGGTGGCCTGCCGCGGCGATCCGTTCGGCAAGTATCGCCATGCCGCGGTGCGCGCCGCTGCGGATCTCGTTGCCGCCCGACACGATCAGCAGCCCGGTCGTCCCCGGCGCTTCGTCGAGCGTCGCGGCGAGCTCGGCGCCCGCGCAGGGAAAGCTCAGATGATGCCGCATGACCGGCTCCATGCGGCGATGTCGGCGGCGATCGCCTGCGCCATGCCCGCGTCCTCGCCGGGCTCGGCGCGCAGCCACAGCGGAGTACCCGCGATGCCGTCGGCGCCGAGCGCCACGCTGCGCAGCGGCTCGACGGGATGCGTCTCGGCCTCGGCGAGTTCGGCGATCATCGTGGGGGACAGCAGATTCCCGGCGAGCAGCAGCGGCGCCGACGCCGCTTCGGCCTGCAGGCTGTCGAGCGAGGAAGCGACGCCCGCCTCGCGATCGGCCGAAACGCGGGCGCGGAGCAGCGTGCGGAGCAGCGAAGTGCCGCTTGCCGGCGCAAGCCGCCACCATGCCGCGGCTTCGGCTTCATGATCAATCAGCGCCCCGCCGCGCAGCGAGGCGACGATCAGCGGGCCGTCGATGCCGTGCGCGACCTCGGCGAGCGCGGCGCGCCAGCGCGTCAGATCGGCCTCGACGAGCGGGGCGAGGCTTTCGTTCTGCCCCGGCAGGTCGGGCAGAAGCGCCGCGAAACCTTCGGCCGCGAGCGCGCGCATTGCGAGCACCAAAGTGCGCCGCGTGCGGTTCGCTTCCTCGAACAGCGGCGGAACGAAAAGGATGGTCGCGCGGGGGAGGCCGGCGGGGTCTATGCGCAGTTGATATTCGCCCATGCGCCCCCGCGATTCGCCTCAGCCCGCGACCTTGCGCACCGAAAAGGCGAGCAGATTGCCGTAGGTTTCGAAAATCTCGCCGTCGACCTCGTCGTCGTCGATCAGGATGCCGAGCCGGTCCTCCATTTCAGTGAGCACGGTCGCGACCGCCATCGAATCGAATTCGGGCAGTTCGCCGAACAGGCCGCTGTCGGCGGTCAGCGCGGCGGCGCGCGCCTCGCCGAGGCCGAGGACATCGGCGAGCAGCGCGCGCAGGGTGGCATCGACGGCGGTGGCGGGCGTATCGGTCACGAGCATATCCTTCAGGCGCGCCCGAGCGCCGAGCGCGCAAAAGCCTTGAGTGCCGGCCCCCATGCCGCGATGCGCGACGGATTGAAAGCCTCGATATGCCACAGCGGATCGTGCCGGTTCATCCAGTCGCGCTTGTAGCCGTCGTTGCCGGTGCCGAAATCAACGCGCGCGACGTGGTCGACCTCGATGACATGGCGAAACAGGGCGGCGGACAGCAGGGTGCCGGGCGACGCCTTCAGGCTGTCCTCGACATGCGCGAGCTTGTGGATGAAGGCGGTGCCGTCCTCGACCGTCCAGAACTGCGCGGCGACCGGCGCGCCCTCGATCCGCGCAAGCCCCATGCGAAAGGTGCCGCGCAGGCTCTCGGCCTCAGCAAAGGCGCGGAGCAGCGCGGGGTCGCCTTCCTCGGGTTTCCAGCTTGCGGCGTAGATCGCCTCATAGGCTTCCCAGACCGCGGGATCGAAGGCGGTGAGCAGCGAAATGTCGACCATGCCCTTTTTCGCCTTGCGCTTGACCGTGCTGCGCAGTGCGCCGGGCCGGCTCTCCCACCAGCCGTCATGGTCGAGCCCGGCAAGGTCGAGCCAGTGGCGGTCGCCCTTGGGCGCGGTCCGAACCCACCAGCCGGCGGCGCGCATCGCGGCGGCGATGCCGTCCTTCTCGCTATCGGGAACGGGATAGAGCGTCAGGCGCGCCGCCCGCTTGCGGAGCCGCGCGAACAAATCGCAGAGCGCGGCGGCGCGGCCCTCTTCGCCGGTGTAGAGCGGCCGGATCGCGAAGCTGTACCAGTTGCTCAGCCCCGCCAGCGCACCCGGTTTCTCGACGCGGAGCGGCAGCCACGCGGTCGTATCGCCCGCCGCGCCGCTCGCGTCAAAGCGCCCGCCGGGCGCGAAACCGTGCGCCGCCAGCAGGTCGAACCACGCCGCGCGGTCGAAGGGCGAGGCGAAGCCGGCGCCGCGCGCTGCGGCGGGCAGCACCTTATCATTAGCCTGATGTTCACCGTTCCCTTGCATGACGGGGCGCTCTATCACCACTCTCCTAACAGCCGATGACCAAAGCCCTAAGTCCGCCCTCCTGTCCGATCGACCATCTCGTCCGCCGCGGTGCGCCGGACGCGCCCGCGCTGCTGATCGGCGATCGGGTCACCCGCTTCGCCGATCTCGACGCCGGGGTCGGGCGCCTCGCGTCGTGGCTGCTCGAACAGGCGGGCGGGCCGGGCGAACGCGTCGCGAGCTGGAGCGCGAAGACGCGGACGGCGTGCCTGATGCCGCTCGCCGCGGCGCGCGCCGGGCTGATCCATGTGCCGGTCAACCCGCTGCTCAAGGCGCCGCAGGTCCAGCATATATTGGCCGACAGCGGGGCGAAGCTGCTGGTCACCAACGGTTCGCGCGCCGACTCGCTCGGCGGCGGGCGCCCCGAAGTCTGTGCGCTGCAGGATTTGACGATCGCCGAGGAGGTGATCGATTCGGGTGGCGAAGGCCTGCCGCCGTCGCTCGCCGAGCCCGGCGATCTCGCCGCGATTCTCTATACCAGCGGTTCGACCGGGCGGCCGAAGGGGGTGATGCTCAGCCACGCCAATCTGTGGCTGGGGGCGGAGAGCGTCGCTTCCTATCTGAAGATCGTGCCCGACGACCGCGTGCTCGGGGTGCTGCCGTTCAGCTTCGACTATGGGCAGAACCAGCTGTTTTCGACCTGGCATGCCGGCGCCGCGGTCGCGCCGCTCGACTATCTGACCCCGCGCGACGTCGTGAAGGCGGTCGCGCGGCATGGCATCACGACGCTTGCGGGGGTGCCCCCGCTCTGGGTGCAGCTGGTCGAGAGCGAGTGGCCCGCCGAGACGGCGGCGCTGTTGCGACGCCTCACCAACAGCGGTGGCGCGCTGACGCCGTCGCTGATCGATGCGATGCGCGCCACGTTCCCGAAGGCCGACATCTATCCGATGTACGGGCTGACCGAGGCGTTCCGCTCGACCTTTCTCGACCCCGCGCTCGTCGCCAGCCATCCGACCTCGATGGGCCGCGCGATTCCGCACGCCGAAATCCTCGTCTGCCTGCCCGACGGCAGCATCGCCGCCGACGACGAGCCGGGCGAGCTCGTTCATTGCGGGCCGCTGGTCGCGCAGGGCTATTGGCAGGATGCCGAGCGTAGCGCACAGCGGTTCCGGCCCGCGCCCCCTTCGTCGATCTATGGCGGTACGGCGGTCTGGTCGGGCGATACGGTGCGGCGCGACGCCGACGGCCTCCTCACCTTCGTCGGCCGCGACGATGCGATGATCAAGACCGCGGGCAACCGCGTCAGCCCGACCGAGGTCGAGGATGCGGCGGTCGCTTCGGGACTGATCTACGAGGCGGTGGCTTTCGGCGTTCCTGATCCGCGGCTGGGCGCGGCTATCATATTGATCGTGCGCGGCAAGGGCGGCGCGGAGGATGCCGAGGGGCTGGCGGTTTATTTGCGGCAGAATCTGCCGAACTTCATGCAGCCGCAGACGATCGAGTGGCGCGACGCGCTGCCGCGCAATCCGAACGGCAAGCTCGACCGTGTCGCGATCGCCGCCGAATGGGACGGAAAGGTGACGGCATGAAGCCGCATGGCCCGATCCCCCCCGGCTACGCCGCCGACGAGGACGGCATGTTGCTGATCGGCGGCCACCGCGCCGATGCGCTCGCCGACAGGGCCGGGGACACACCGCTGTTCGTCTATGACAGCGCGATGCTCGCGGCACGCGCCGCCGAATGGCGCGCGGCGATGCCCGCCGAAGTGCAGCTTCATTATGCGATGAAGGCCAACCCCTTCGCGCCGCTGCTCACCCATATGGGGGGGCTGGTCGACGGGTTCGACGTCGCGTCGGGGGGCGAGCTCGCGGCGGCGCTGGCGAGCGGCATGGCAGCCGAGCACATCAGCTTCGCCGGACCCGGCAAGCGCGACCGCGAACTCGAAGCGGCGATCGTGGCGGGCGCGACGCTCAACCTTGAATCGGCGGGCGAGACCGAGCGCGCGCTGCATATCGCCGCGCGTCGCGGCATGACGCCGCGGCTCGCGGTGCGGGTCAATCCCGACTTCGACCTCAAGGGCTCGGGGATGAAGATGGGCGGCGGGGCCAAGCCCTTCGGGGTCGATGCCGAGGCGGTGCCCGCGCTGGTCCGTCGCCTGATCGACGCTGGCGCCGACTGGCAAGGCTTTCATATCTTTGCGGGATCGCAGGCACTCGACGCCGCGGCGATCGCCGAGACGCAGGCGCAGACGGTCGCGCTCGCGGCGCGGCTCGCGAACGAGATCGGCGTGACGCCACCGCTCGTCAACCTGGGCGGTGGGATGGGTGTGCCCTATTTCCCCGGCGACGGCGCGGTCGATGCGGCGGCGGTCGGAACGGCGCTCGCGGCGACGCTGGCGGCGCGCGATCCGGTACTGGACGGGAGCCGTTTCGCAATGGAACTCGGCCGCTGGCTGGTTGCCGAGGCGGGCGTTTATTTGACGCGCATCGTCGACCGCAAGGTCAGCCACGGCGAAACCTTCCTCGTCACCGACGGCGGCCTCCACCATCAGCTTGCCGCGAGCGGCAATTTCGGGACGGTGATCCGCCGCAACTATCCGATCGCACTCGCCAGCCATTTCGGCGCCGAGCCGGTCGAGACGGTGTCGGTCGTCGGCTGCCTCTGCACCCCGCTCGACCGGCTTGGCGACCAGGTCGCGCTACCGCGCGCCGAGGTCGGCGATCTGGTCGCGATCTTCCAGGCGGGCGCCTATGGCGCCTCGGCGAGTCCCGCCGCCTTCCTGGGGCAGGGGCCGGCGGGCGAAATGCTCGTGTGAGGGCGAGCCCGCTTCTGTCCCGAAACGGAACGAAAGCCGACGGGCGCGGCGCGAACTTATTCCAATACTAACGGTATGTTCACCCTTTTCGGTGATGGCTGAGGCTGACGCAATGGCTGTCGCCGCGAGCTTTTGGCCCGCGGTCGCCTCCCCGGCCGGTCGAAAGGTGATTTGAACATGACGTCCTTCCCCTCGCTTCGCGCCGCGCGCGCCGCGCTGATTTCGGGCATCGCCGCCACCGCCCTGACGGGCTGCGCGGGCGGCGTCGGCGACGCGCCGCAGCTTCCCAGCGCCAATTTCGTCGCGAACCAGGAAGGACCGGGCGAGGAATATATCATCGGCCCGCTCGACGAGCTGCAGATCTTTGTGTGGCGCAACCCCGAACTCGGCGGCAAGGTGCAGGTGCGTCCCGACGGGCGGATCACCACGCCGCTGATCACCGACATGCCCGCGGTCGGCAAGACCGCGACGATGCTGCAGCAGGACATCAAGCTCCAGCTCAGCCAATATATCACCGATCCGATCGTCAGCGTCATCGTCACCAGCTTCAACAGCACCTTCTCGCAGCAGGTGCGGATCGTCGGCGCGACCGAAAAGCCTGCGTCGATCCCGTTCCGTGCCAATATGACCGTGCTCGACGCGATGATCGCGGTCGGCGGGCTCGGCGAATATGCGGCGGGCAACAAGGCGCGCCTCGTCCGCTTCGACAAGGGCAGCGGCAAGCAGCACGAATATGCGCTGCGCCTCAATGACCTGATCAAGCGCGGCGACATCAAGGCGAACGTCCGGCTGCAGCCGGGCGACGTCATCATCATTCCCGAAAGCATGTTCTGACGCGAGGCCGCAGCCACCGCCACGCTCAACCCTTCCAAGGATCGACCCCGACCGATGAACAGCCTTTACGACGAATTCCGGGTGGCGCTGCATAGCGTGTGGACGCGCCGCTGGCTGGTGCTGGCGGTCGCCTGGGGCATCTGCATCCTCGGCTGGCTCGCGGTTGCGTCGATCCCCAATCGCTATGATTCGCGCGCGCGGCTTTTGGTCGACATCAACCAGATCCTTCCCGACGACACGGGCGGGCCGATCGGCGGGCGGCGGCAGCTCGACGAGATCCGCGGGACGCTGACCAGCGCGCGCAATCTGGAGAAGGTCGCGGTGACGACCGGCCTGGTCCCCGCGGGCGCGAGCGATCGCGAAAAGGCCGGCGCGGTCGCGATGCTGCAAAAGAACATCAAGGTGGTTCCGCAGCAGGACAATATCTTCGAAATCACCTCGAGCATTGCGGTCGGTAGCCTGTCGGACGCCGACAATGCGAAGCTCGCCTCTGGCGTGCTCGACAGCCTGATCACCGTGTTCCGCGACGACCAGCTTCGCGGCGGCCGGATGAATGCGCGCGAGGGACTGAAATTCCTCGATTCGCAGATCGCCGACCGCGAAAAGGCGCTGCGCGAGGTCGAGGCGCGGCGCGCCGCGTTCGAGGCGCAGAATATCGGATTGATTCCCGGCGGATCGGGCTCGCCCGCGCAGCGTGTCGACGCGGCGCGCGCCGAGCTCAACCAGATCGAATCGCAGCTCGTCGCGGCGCAGGCGTCGCTCGCGGCCACCAACGGCCAGCTCGCCTCGACCCCCGCGACGATCAACGTCCCCGGCATGTCGGCGACCGGCGCCGGTGTCGCGCGGCAGCAGCTTGCGGGGGCGCAGAACGAACTCTCCGCGATGCGCGCGCGCGGGCTGACCGACGCGCACCCCGACATCATCGCGATCAAGAGCCAGATCGCCTCGCTGAAGGCGCAGGCTGACCGTGAGGGCAGCGGCGGGGGCGGCGGCAACGCGCAGAACCCGGCCTATGCCTCGCTCGCCGCGATGCGCGCCGAGCGCCAGGCGACGGTGAGCGCGCTCAGCGCGCGCAAGGCGCAGCTGACCGGCGATATCGCCAGGATCACGTCGCAGCAGATCCAGAACCCCGGCATCGCGGCCGAATATGACCGGATCAACGGCGAATATACCGCGATGAAGGCGCAATATGACAAGCTGCTCGGCCAGCGCGAACAGGTGCGGCTGCGCGGCGACGTGCAGACCGAAACCGACGCGATCAAGGTCGAGCTGCTCGACCCGCCCTCGAAGCCGACGAGCCCCGCCGCA
This sequence comes from Sphingopyxis sp. NJF-3, assembly GCF_053514865.1. NCBI lineage: Bacteria > Pseudomonadati > Pseudomonadota > Alphaproteobacteria > Sphingomonadales > Sphingopyxidaceae > Sphingopyxis > Sphingopyxis sp. NJF-3. The sequence continues at coordinate 2,502,776 of NZ_CM130726.1, read as the reverse complement.
CCCAACCGGCCGCTGTTCCTGACGCTCGTGCTGCTCGCGGGGATCGGCGGCGGTATCGGTGCCGCCTTCGGCCTCGCCCAGGTTCGCGCGAGCTATCCGACCGCCGCGCGCCTCGAACGCGCGAGCGGGTTGCCGGTCATCGGCTCGATCACCGAAGTGGTGACACCCGAGCGCCATGTCGAGCGCAAGAAGAAACTCGTCTGGCTCGCCAGCGGCGGCGGGGCGCTCGTCGGGCTCTATGCGCTGCTGCTCGTCGCCGAATTCGTCCAGCGCGGCATGGTCGCCTGAGGGGACAGGATATGAACGAACATCGCCCCGTCAAGCGCCAGCCCTCGCTGCTCGAACGCGCCGCCGACCTGTTCGGCATCGATCCCGCCGCGGGCGCGCCGACGATCGACGTCAGCGGCCTGCCGCCCGAGCCTGAAAAGAAGGCGAAGAAGGCCGAATCGGTCATCGAACCCGAACCCGCCCCCGAAGCCGTGCCGGCCGTCGAGGCCGAACCGGTGGTCGAGGCTGCGCCGACGATCAAGCCTTCGCCGCGCAAGGAGGTCGCGCACGCCGCGCCCGCGGTCGTGCCGACGCGGCAGGGGACGATCGACCGCGACCGGCTCGGGGCGCGCGGGATGATCGTGCCCGGTGCGCCGGTGACGGGCATTTCCGAAGAATATCGCATCGTGAAGCGCGAGATCATCCGCAACTTCACGGGCGCGCCGGGGCGTCCGCTGCTGCCGCGCGGCCATCGCGTGCTGATCGCCTCGGCCAATCCGGGCGAGGGCAAGACTTTTTCGGCCGTCAACCTCGCGCTGAGCCTTGCGGTCGAGGCCGATCACGACGTTCTGCTGATCGATGCCGACATCGCGAAGCCGAGCGTGCTGGAGGCGCTGGGGCTGGACGACGGGCCGGGGCTAATGGACGCGCTCGCCGATCCGCACCTGCCGCTCGGCGACTGCCTGATCCAGACCGACATCGCGGGGCTGAAGGTGATGCCCGCGGGCACCCAGCATATGCACGACACCGAATTGCTCGCCTCGGCGCGCACCGAGGCGCTGCTCGCGCAACTCGAGGCGGGGGCGCCGGGGCGCATCCTGATCCTCGATTCGCCGCCGGTGCTCGCGGCCTCGCCCGCCGCGGTGCTCGCGGGGCATGTCGGCCAGCTGATCATGGTCGTGCGCGCCGACGAAACGCTCGAAAGCTCGCTGCGCGACGCGATCGGGCTGATGGGCGCCTGCCCGCACATCCAGCTGCTCCTGAACGGGGTCAAATATTCGCCGGGCGGCCGCCGCTTCGGTACCTATTATGGACAAGGAGGCGCGTCCTGATGCGCACCAACCGCAATCTCATGCGCCGCACCGCGGCGCTCGCCGCGCTGCTGCTTGCCGGAACGGCGGGCACGGCGCAGGCGCAATTTTCGGGCGACGCGGGGCCGGGCGGCGGCGATGCGCCGGGCGCCTCGGCCCCCGGACCCTCGGCCGAGGGCGGCCGCGACGCCACGCGCGGCAAGCAGAAGAAGCAGCGCCAGGTCGACGTCAGCCCCTATCTCGAGGTCGGGCAGGTGCTTTCCGCCGAGCTCAAGGGCGACGGCGACGTCCTCACCTATACGACGGTGGCGGCGGGCGTCGATGCGGCGATCGTCACGCGCCGCGCCGAAGTGGCGGCGACCCTGCGCTACGAGCATCGCTTCGGCGAATCGGGCGGGCTCGGCGACGCGGACATCATCAGCGGCCTCGCACGCGGCCGGGTCGAGGTCGCGCGCGGCCTCAACCTCGAGGGCGGGGCGCTCGCGACGCGCACGCGCGCCGACGGCGGCGGCATCGGCGGCCTCATCACCGGCGGCGACAATGTCGCGGACATCTATTCGGTCTATGCGGGTCCGACGCTGGCGCAGCGCGTCGGCAGCCTCGACGTCGGCGCGGGCTATCGCTTCGGCTATACCAAGGTCGACGTCGACGGATCGGGCAATGTCCCCGGCGGCAATTTCGACAGTTCGACCAACCATGTCGCCTGGGCGAGCGTCGGCCAGCGGCCGGGCGACCTGCCGTTCGGCTGGCAGGTGTCGGGCGGTTACGAGCGCGAGGATGCGAGCCAGCTCGATCAGCGTTTCGAGGGCAAATATGCGCGCGCCGACGTCACGGTGCCGATCGGTCCGACGGTCGCACTGCTCGGCGGTGTAGGCTACGAGGATATCGAGATCAGCCAGCGCGACCCGGTGCTCGACCCGAACGGCGTGCCGGTGCGCGACGCGAACGGTCGCTTCGTCACCGACAAGTCGCAGCCGCGCCAGCTGTCGTTCGACACCGACGGGCTGATCTGGGACGCGGGCGTGATGTGGCGGCCCAGCCGCCGTACCTCGCTGACCGCGCGCGTCGGCCGCCGCTATGGCGACACCATCTATACCGGCAGCTTTTCCTACCGCCCCGACCATGCGACGATGGTCCAGGTCGGCGTCTACGACGGGCTGTCGAGCTTTGGCCGCGGTCTGTCGAGCGGGCTGTCGTCGCTGCCGACCCAATTCGACCCGACGCGCAATCCGATCGACGGCAGCATCAACCCCTGCGTGTTCGGCGAGGAAGGCGCGGGCTGCCTCAATCCGCAATTCGGCAGCACGACCAGCCTCCAGTTCCGCAATCGCGGCGTCCAGGCGCTCTATTCGTCGCGCTTCGGCCGCTGGAGCTATGGCGTCGGCATCGGCTATGACCAGCGCCGCCTGCTCGTGCCGGAAAATTCGGTGCTCGCACCGCTCAACGGCATCAAGGACGAGAATTATTATCTCTTCCTGACCGCAGGCCGCCAGCTCGACGCCGATTCCGACCTCAGCCTGTCGGGCTATGTCAGCTACTTCGACAATGGCGCGGCGGGCGTCGGCGACATGCAGTCGGCGGGAATCGCGGCCGCCTATTCGCGACGTTTCTGGCGCGACCTGACCGGCACCGCCGCGGCGTCGCTCAACGCCTTCGACCAGGACGGCTTCGCCAGCGAACTGATCGGCTCGGCGCTGGTCGGCCTCCGCTACAATTTCTGATCCGGACCCCAAAGGGAAATAGCGATGTACGATCAATATTATGGCTTCACCGGACGCCCCTTCCAGCTGACGCCCGACCCGCATTTCTATTTCGAGAGCGGGACGCACAGGAAGGCGATGTCCTATCTGGGCTATGGTCTCGCGCAGGGCGAGGGCTTCATCGTCATCACCGGCGACGTCGGGGCGGGCAAGACGACGCTGGTCGGCCATCTGATGAACACGATCGACCCCAACCGCCTGACCGCGGTCAAGCTGGTGTCGACGCAGGTCGAGGGCGACGACCTTCTCCGCCTCGTCGCCGAGCAGTTCGGGCTCGAATGGGAAGGGCAGAGCAAGGCCGAGTTGCTGCGGTCGATGGAGCAATATCTGCGCGAACAGGCGCGCGCCGGACGGCGCACGCTGCTGATCGTCGACGAGGGGCAGAATCTCGCGATCTCGGCGCTCGAAGAGCTGCGGATGCTGTCGAACTTCCAACTCGGCGGTCATTCGCTCTTGCAGATATTCCTGCTCGGCCAGCCCGAATTCCGCCAGACGCTCTTCCACTCGCCGACGCTCGAACAGCTGCGTCAGCGGGTGATCGCGACGCATCACCTCGACCCGATGGAGCCCGAGGAGGTCGAGCCCTATATCCTTCATCGCCTCGGCAAGGTCGGCTGGACGGGCAACCCCAGCTTCAGCCCCGACGCGTTCGAGGAGATTTTCGACTATAGCGAGGGCGTCCCGCGCAAGCTGAACGTGCTGGTCAGCCGGCTGCTGCTCTATGGCGCGGTCGAGCAACTTGGCCGCATCACCGGCGCGCACGTCCGCGACGTGGTGAGCGAGATCGAGGCCGATCGCGGGATCGACCAGGCGACGCTGGTTGCGCTGCCGGTCGAGGCGCCGGCCCCCGTCGCCGAACCCGCAGCCGTGCTCGAATGGCCCGCTCCGCCCGTCGCCGCCGAGCCCTTGGCGGTGGCGCCTTTCGCGGCGCCCGAGGCCGAACCGCTCGATCTCGCCGCGTCGATGGCGCCGGACGAGACCGAGCCGGTCGTGGCACCGTCGCCGCACTACGGCGATGGGGGCTTTGCCGAGGCGCGCTCGCTCGTCGCCGAACAGCTTGGCCTCGCACCCGCCGATATCCGCGAACCCGAACCCGAAGCCGTTCCGGCTGCGGAACCGCGCGCGTGGGAAGCGGCGGCCGACGAGATCCCGGAGGAAACACCCGCGCCCGTCGACGACGCGCATCTGGTCGCGCTCGAGCGCCAGATCGCCGGGCTCGAGGCGCGTATCGCCGATCAGGACGCGGCGCTCCGCCGCGTGCTCGACCTGCTGATCGACTGGGTCGAGCGCGACCCGGCGAACGCCCCCGATCCGGCGGCATCGCAGACCTGGGCGGCCTGAGGCGCCACCCGGCCAACGGGATCGACGAAGGTGAGGGATGATGCAGAACAGCTTGTCGGTCGATGTCGAGGACTGGTTCCACGTCGGCGCCTTTGAGCGCACGATCGACCGTGCCGACTGGCCGCGGCTCGAATGCCGTGTCGAGGGGAATTGCGACGCGGTGCTTCAGATTTTCGCCGATGCCGGGGTCACCGGCACCTTCTTCACCCTCGGCTGGGTCGCCGAACGCTATCCGGCGCTGATCAAGCGCATCGTCGCGGCGGGGCACGAGCTCGCCAGCCACGGCTATGACCACAAGCGCGTCTTTGCGATGACCGCCGGCGAGTTCGCCGCCGACCTTCAGAAGACGCGCGCCATCCTCGAGGATGCGGGCGGGGCCCCGGTACGCGGCTATCGCGCGCCGAGCTTTTCGATCGACGCGCGGACGCCGTGGGCGCATCCGGTCCTCGCCGAGCAGGGCTATGCCTATTCGTCGAGCGTGGCGCCGGTGGTCCACGATCATTATGGCTGGCCGCAAAGCCCGCGCCATGCGTGGCGGCCGGTCGAGGGCAGCGATCTTGTCGAATGGCCGGTGACGACCGCGCGCGCGCTCGGCCGCACGCTGGCGGCGGGCGGCGGAGGCTTCATGCGGTTGCTTCCCTATGGCTTCACGCGCTGGGCGATCGGGCGGATGAATGCCGAGGGGCACCCGGCGATCCTCTATTTTCATCCGTGGGAAATCGACCCCGGCCAGCCGCGCGTCGCCAATGCGCCGCTGAAATCGAAAATACGCCATTACAGCGGTTTGTCGGCCATGGCTGACAAGCTGAAGAGGTTGTGCGCCGATTTTGAATGGACCCGCGCCGACGCGCTCGTCCCCGCGCAGCGCGGCCGCGCCGCGCCGTGGCGCGCCGCGGCGTGAACGCGCCCGCGCATCCTTTGGCAGGGGGCGATGTGTCGGCCGCGCCGCTCGGCGATGCGGCCGAATGGGACGCCTATGTCGCGGCGCATCCCGGCGCGACGCCCTTTCACAGCCGCACCTGGTGCGAGGCGATCACGCGCGCGACCGGGCATCGCTGTCATCTCGTCACCGCGCGCGATGCGGCGGGGGCGCTGACCGGTCTGCTGCCGCTCCACCATGTCCGCTCGCCGCTGTTCGGGCAGGCGCTGGTCGGCAGCGGCTTCGCGGTCGGCGGCGGTATCCTCGCCGACGATCCGGCGGTCGCCGCCACGCTCGCCGAGGGCGCGGCGGATATCGCGAAATCGCTCGGCGTGCCCTCGGTCGAACTGCGCGGCGGGCCGCTGCCCGAAGGCCCCGGCTGGGCCAGCGAGGAGGGCGTCTACGCGGGCTTCGCGCGCGACCTCGCGACCGACGACGAAGCCGAACTGCTCGCCATCCCGCGCAAGCAGCGCGCCGAGGTGCGCAAGGCGCTCGCCGGCGATCTCCGCGTCACGACCGGCCGCGATGCTACCGAGCGCCGCGATCATTATCGCGTCTATGCCGAGAGCGTGCGCAACCTCGGCACGCCGGTTTTTTCGCGGGCCTTGTTCGATGCCATCCTCGACGCGTTCGGAGGCGATGCCGACATCCTGACCGTGCGCGATGGTGACCGGCCCGTCGCGAGCGTTCTCAGCCTTTACTGGCGCGGCACGGTGATGCCCTATTGGGGCGGCGGCACCTTCGACGCGCGGCGGCTGCGCGCCAACGAGCTGATGTATTTCGCGCTGATGCGCCACGCTCGCGAGCGCGGCGGCACCCGCTTCGACTTCGGGCGCTCGAAGGTCGGGACGGGCCCGTTCGCCTACAAGAAGAACTGGGGTTTCGAGCCCGAGCCGCTCGTCTATGCGCGCTGGCTCGCGCCGGGCGAAAAACCGCGCGACACCAACCCGAACAGCGCCAAATACCGGCTACAGGTCGACCTGTGGAAAAGGCTGCCGCTGTGGGCGGCGAACCGCATCGGGCCGCTGATCGCGCGCGGGCTCGGCTGATGGCCGAGATATTGTTTTTGGTGCACCGCGCGCCGTGGCCGCCCGACCGCGGCGACCGCATCCGCAGCTGGCACATGTTCGAGGCGCTCGCCCGGCTCGCCCCCGTCCATGTCGCGGCGCTTGCTGACAATGCTGCCGAGGCCGCGCTCGCGCGCGCGAAAATGTCGCTGCTTTGCAAGAGCCTGGCGATCGAAGTGCGCAAGGTGTCGCGGCCGCTCGCGCTTGCGCAGGCGGTGCTGCATGGCGAGCCCGTGTCGAACCGGCTGTTTCGCAGCACGGCCTTGTCGGAGCATGTCGATAAGTTGCTCGCGAGCAGGGCGATCACCCATATCGTGGCCTTCTCGGGCCAGATGGCGCAATATCTGCCCGCGCGTTTCGACGGCCCGGTGATCATGGATTTCGTCGACGTCGATTCGGCCAAATTCGCCACCTATGCCGAACAGGATCGGGGGCAGCCGATGCGCTGGGTTCATGCGCGCGAGGCTGCCAAGCTCGGCACGTTCGAGGCCGAGGTCGCGCGCGCGGTCGATGCCAGCCTGTTCGTCAGCGAGGCCGAGGCGGCGCTGTTTCGCGATCGGAGCGGGCTGGGGGCCGGGCAGGTGCGCGCGGTCGAGAATGGCATCGACACCGCCCGCTTCGACCCCGCGCAGCCGCTGGCGACGGTGGGCGAGGGTGAGGGGCCGCTTGCGGTGTTCACCGGGCAGATGGACTATCGCCCGAACATCGACGCGGTGCGCTGGTTCGCGGACGACATCCTGCCGCTGATCCGCACGCGCCACCCGCAGGCGCGCTTCGCGATCGTCGGCCGCGCGCCGACCGTCGAGGTGCGCGCGCTCGAAGAGCGGCCGGGGGTGCTCGTCACCGGTCAGGTTCCCGATGTGCGGCCGTGGCTCGCGGCCGCCGACGCGGTGGTCGCGCCGCTGCTGCTCGCGCGCGGAGTGCAGAACAAGCTGCTCGAGGCGATGGCGATGGCGCGTCCCGTGGTCGCGAGCCGCGCCGCCGCGACCGGAATCGACGCGGAGGCGGGCGAGCATCTGCTCGTCGCCGACGATGCGGAGGCGATGGCGAGGGCGGTGTGCGGGCTGTTCGACGATCCGGCAACGGCGGCACGCATCGGCGCCGCGGCGCGCGAGCGGATGATCGCGCGCTACGGCTGGGAGGCACGGCTCGCGCCGCTCGGGCAGTTGCTGGGGCTGGCGGCGTGACCGCCCGCACGCTTTCACGGCCGCAGGGCTGGTCGCTCTGGCAGCGGCATCTGGCGGCGCTTGCCGGGCTGTCGGCGGTGATCCTGCTGATCTTCCATCGCGACGCCGCCGACATGGCGGGCATCTGGTGGACGAGCTCGGCCTTCACCCATTGCCTGCTGATGGTGCCGATGATCGGCTGGCTGGTGGCGCAGCGTGTGCCGCTGCTCAAGCCCCTGACGCCTGCCTTTTGGTGGCCCGCGCTCGCGTGGATGGCGGGGGCCGGTGTCGTGTGGCTGGTCGGCGAGGCGGCAGGGGTCGGCCTGTTCCGCCAGCTTGGGCTGGTGCTGATGCTGCAGGGCGCGGTCGCGGCGACGCTCGGCGCGAAGCTGGTGCGCGCGCTGCTCTTTCCGCTCGCCTATGCGCTGCTCCTCGTGCCCTTCGGCGAGGAACTGGTGCCGCTGCTCCAGACGCTGACCGCGCATATCTCGGTCGTGCTGCTCCACCTGTCGGGCCTGTCGGCCGAGATGGAGGGGGTGTTCATCACGACGCGCGCGGGCTTCTTCGAGGTCGCCGAGGCGTGCTCGGGGGTCAATTTCCTGATCGCGATGCTCGCCTATGCGGTGTTCGCCGCGCATCTCTGTTTCCGCAGCTGGACGCGGCGCATCCTCTTTGTAGCGCTCGCGCTCGCGACGACGATCATCGCCAACGCGCTGCGCGCCTATGGCACGATGGTCGCCGCCGAGATCTGGGGGGTCGAGGCGGCGGGCGGGATCGACCATGTCTTCTACGGCTGGATCTTTTTCGGGCTGGTCATTCTTGCGGTAATGCTCGTCGCGCGGCGCTGGTTCGACCGGCCTGCGAACGATGCGGCGGTCGATGTGGCGGGGCTGGACGGTCCGCCGCATTTGGCCGGGCCGGCGAAGGCGGTGCTGCCCGCGGCGCTTGCGATCCCGCTGATCTTCGCGGGCTGGGCGGCGCTCGCCGGCGCGCGCACGGAACCGCTTTCTCCGACGATGGCGGTAGCGGCCCCGCCCGGCTGGACCCTTGCCGCGCCGCAGGGCATCGCCTGGGCTCCACGCTTCGACGGCGCCGACCAGCGGCTCGTCCGCCATTTCGCCGATGCCCGCAGCCGCCAGGTCACCGTGGCGGTCGGCGGTTACGAGCGGCAGACTGAAGGGCGCGAGGTCGCCGCCTTCGGACAGGGCGCGGTCGACCCCGACGGCCCATGGGCGTGGAGCGCGTCGCTGCCGGCGATAGACGGGGCGAAGACCGAGCGGCTGCTGCATCCGGGGCCGGTGCTGCGCGATGCCGCGACCTGGTATGTGGTCGATGGCCGCGCGACCGGCAGCGCGCGGGCGGCGAAGATCGCGGGGCTGAAAGCGCGCCTGTTAGGCGGCGATCCGCGCGCGCTGTCGCTGATCGTGTCGAGCGAGGAAGGCGAGGGCGGCGCCCGCGCGATCGCCGATTTCGTCGCCGCGTCGGGCGGCGCGCAAGCGATGGCTGACCGCGCGCTGAAACTGCGCTAGGCATCGCGCGCATGTGCGGGATCGCGGGCCTCTATCATCTCGAAACGGCGAAGCCGGTCGATCCGGCGCGGCTGCGCGCGATGCTGCATCCCATGAGCCATCGTGGCCCCGACGGATCGGGCGAATGGACTGCGCCGGGCGTAGGCCTCGCGCACCTCCGCCTCTCGATCATCGACATCGCGGGCAGCCCGCAGCCGATGGCGAGCGACGACGAGACGGTGACGCTGACCTATAACGGAGAAATCTATAATTTCCGTGAGTTGCGTGCCGAGCTCGAGGACCGCGGACACCGTTTCCGTACCAGTGGCGATACCGAGGTGATCATCGCGGCGTGGCGGCAATGGGGCCCCGATTGCCTGTCGCATCTCAACGGCATGTTCGCCTTCGCGCTCCACGATCACCGCCGCGGCTGCCTGTTCCTCGCGCGCGACCGGCTGGGGGTGAAGCCGCTCCATTATGTCCGCCTCTCGGACGGGTCGATCGCCTTCGCGTCCGAACTCAAGGGGCTGCTGCGCCACCCGCTGCTGCGGCAGGAGGCGAATCTGTCGGCGGTTGAGGATTTCCTGGCGCTCGGTTATGTGCCCGACGACAATTGCATCGTCGCGGGGGTGCACAAGCTCCCAGCGGGCTATTTCCTCCTACTCGAACGCGGCAAGCCGCTACCCGCGCCGACCTGCTGGTGGTCGCCCGATTTTTCGCGGCGCATCCGCGCGAGCGAGGACGAAGCCGCCGAGCATCTCGTCCACCTGATGCGTGCCGCGGTGACCGACCGCATGGTCGCCGACGTGCCGCTCGGCGCCTTTCTGTCGGGCGGGGTCGATTCGAGCGCGGTCGTGGCGCTGATGGCGGAAGCCAGCAGCAAGGCGGTCAAGACCTGCACGATCGGTTTTGATCAGGCGGCGCTCGACGAGACCGCTTACGCGCAGCAAATCGCCGAGCGGTTTGCGACCGACCATCGCACCCGAACCGTCGCGGCGGTCGACTTCGCGCTCGTCGACCGGATCGCCGACATGTTCGACGAACCCTTCGCCGACGCGAGTGCTCTCCCGACCTATCGCGTCTGCGAACTCGCGCGCGAACAGGTGACGGTGGCGCTGTCGGGCGACGGCGCCGACGAGGCGTTCGCGGGTTATCGCCGGCTCGTCTTCCAGCATCAGGAGGAAAGGCTGCGCGGGCTGATCCCGGCCTTTCTGCGTAAGGGGGTGATCGGGCCGCTGGCGCGCGTCTGGCCGCAGACGGACTGGGCGCCGCGCCCGCTGCGCGCGCGCGCGACGCTCGCCAGCCTCTCGAAAACCGGAGCCGAGGGCTATGCCGAGGCGGTCGGCGTGACCGGCCCGACGCAGCGCGCCCGGCTGTTCAATGACGCGGCGCACCGCGCGCTCGGCGATCATGTCGCCGAAGCGCGCTATTGGCGGGCGATGGCCGAGGCGCCGGCGCGCGAGGCGCTCGACCGGGCGCAATATGCCGACCTCAAGATCTGGCTGCCGGGCGATATCTTGACCAAGACCGACCGCATGAGCATGGCGGTCAGCCTCGAAGCGCGCGAGCCCCTGCTCGACTATCGTCTCGTCGAATTCGCCGCCAGCCTGCCCGCGTCGATGCGCGTCAAGGGCGCGACGGGGAAGGCGGTGCTCAAGCGCGCGATGGAACGCTATCTGCCGCACGACATCCTCTATCGCCCCAAGATGGGCTTCGTGACGCCGGTCTCGCACTGGTTCCGGGGGCCGCTCGCCGAACAGGCGCGCGGGCTCGCCACCTCGTCGACTCTCGCGCGCTCAGGCTGGTTCGACATGGCGGAAATCGAGCGCCTCGTCGCCGCGCACCAGTCGGGGCGGCGCGATCATGGGCGGCTGATCTGGCAATATTTCATGCTGGAGAAGTCGCTGGCGAGATTGTTCGGGATTTGAGGTCTTCTCCCCTCCCGCAAGCGGGAGGGGCTTATAGGCATCGCCACTTCATCTTAACCCTTGGCGGCTACGCTCGCCACCGATGACGGTCCATCCTGCCTTTCCTGTCGACGGCACCCCGGTGCCCGCCGGCGGCGCGCCGCTGACGGTGCGTGTCGTCGATCCGCTGGCGCTGTCGACCGACCTCGCCGCGGCGTGGGACGCGCTCGCGGCCGAGCCGAGCGAACCCAACCCCTTCGCCGAACGCTGGTGCCTGCAATCGGCGCTGCACCTGTTCGACCCCGACCGGCAAGCGCGGCTGGTGATCGTCCAGGGCGCGCCCGACGGGCCGGTGATCGGCACGATGCCGCTCGCCGCCGCGACGCGCTACGGCCGCCTGCCGCTGCGGCATGTGACCGGCTGGGCGCATCCGAATCATTTTCACGGCGCGCCGCTCGTCCGCGCAGGATTCGAAAGCCTGTTCTGGTCGATCCTGCTCGGCTGGTGCGACGCCGCCCCGTGGGCGCGCACGCTCGTCCACCTGCCGCGGCTGACCGAGGACGGGCCGTTGCACCGCGCGCTGGTCGAGGTCGCGCGTGCGCGCGGTGGCGAGGCCGTGACCGTCCACCGCGAAGAACGCGCGCTACTCGAAAGCGAGCTGTCGCCCGAAGCCTATTGGGACGCAGCCATCCGCGCCAAGAAGCGCAAGGAATTGCGCCGGCAGGCCAGCCGGCTTGCCGATCAGGGACAGGTCGGCTTTCGCCGCTGGCAGGCGGGCGAGGCGCTCGATCCGTGGCTCGATGCCTTCCTCGCGCTCGAAGCGCGCGGATGGAAAGGCCAGGCCGGTTCGGCGATCGCGAGCCATGGCGACACCGAAGCCTGGTTCCGCGCGGTGCTCGGCGGCGCGGCGGAGGCGGGCAGGCTCGACCTGCGCGCGCTCGACCTCGATGGCCGCCCGCTCGCGATGCTGGTCAACTTCCTCTGCCCGCCGGGGGGCTTCTCGTTCAAGACCGCGTTCGATGAGGATTATGCCCGTTTCTCGCCCGGCGTGCTGCTCCAGCAGGCGAACCTCGACCTGCTGCACGATGCGCGCATCGCCTGGGTCGACAGCTGCGCTGCGCCCGACCATCCGATGATCGACAGCGTGTGGCGCGAGCGCCGCCGCCTCGTCTGGGTCAATGTCCCGCTGTCGGGCACCGCCGACCGGATGCGCTTCGCGGCGCTCCGCAGGATCGAAACCTTGTGGCGGCGCTGGAAGCGTCCCGCACCCTCCGCCGCAGAAATCCAGGACCAGCCATGACCGCGCATCAAGCCATCACCCGCCCCGTCTTCCCGGCCGAAACGCTCGATGCGATGGAGCGGCTCTATCCGCTGCACACGGGGCTGCTCCGCCACCGGCTGCCCGACCATCCCTTGCTGTCGCTCGCGGCGCTGGCCGATCTCGGCGAGCGGTTGCCCGCCGCGCAGGTCGAATATAATCCGGGCGACCTTCCCGTCGGTATCCGGCCCGAGGACGTGCCCTCGAACGGCCTTTCGATCGGCGAGACGATCCGCACCATCGACACGAACCGGAGCTGGGCGGTGCTCAAGAATATCGAGAGCGAGCCCGCCTATCGCCAACTGCTCCTCGATCTGCTCGGCGAGCTCGAACCCGTGGTCGCGCCGCGCACCGGCGCGATGCTGACGCCGCAGGGCTTCGTCTTCATCTCGTCGCCGGGCTCGATCACCCCCTATCATTTCGATCCCGAGCACAATATCCTGCTCCAGCTGAGGGGCAGCAAGGTAATGAACGTCTGGCCCGCGGGTGACGAGCGCTTCGCGCACCGGATGGAGCACGAGCGTTATCACACCGGCGGCCACCGCAACCTCCCGTGGGAGGATGCGTTCGAAGGGGAGCAGCAGCGCGTGCCGCTCGCCGCCGGCGATGCGGTGCTGATGCCGGTGATGGCGCCGCATTTCGTCGCCAATGGCGATGCGCCCTCGATCTCGCTGTCGATTACCTGGCGCAGCGAATGGAGCTATCGCGAGTCCGAGGCGCACGCCGCGAACGCGGCGCTGCGGCGTATGGGACTCGACCCCGCGATGCCGCCGCGCTGGCCGAACCATGCCCGCGCGAAAACGCTCGGCTGGCGGATCGCGCGCAAGCTGCGCCTCGTATCCTGACACGCCTTTGCGACAGATCGCTTTCCATCGCGCCGATTTGGCGTTATGGGCGCGCATCCCCGATATTTCGAGCCCATAGAGGATAGATGGCGAAAGAAGAACTTCTGGAAATGCGCGGCCAAGTGGTCGAACTGCTGCCCAACGCGATGTTCCGCGTCAAACTGGAAAACGATCACGAGATTCTGGGCCATACGGCCGGCAAGATGCGCAAGAACCGCATCCGTGTGCTGGTGGGCGACGAAGTGCTCGTCGAGCTCACCCCCTATGACCTGACCAAGGGTCGGATCACCTATCGCTTCAAGTGAGCGGCGCGGCGAAAATGCCCGCCCCCGTGCGACATCTGGTGCTCGCCTCGACCTCGCCGCGCCGGCGTGAATTGCTGGCGCGGATCGGCGTCACGCCCGTCCGCATCGCGGCCCCCGACATCGACGAGACGCCGCTGAAGGGCGAGCTTCCGCGCGCCTATGTCGCGCGGCTGGCGCTCGGCAAGGCACTGGCGGTCGAGCGCGCGGCGGACGAGGTCGTGCTTGCGGGTGACACGACGGTCGCGGTCGGGCGCCGTATCCTCGAAAAGCCCGTCGACGAGGCCGATCTGCGCCGCATGCTCGGCCTGCTATCGGGACGGCGGCACCATGTCTGGTCGGGCGTGTGCGTCGTCGATGCCGACGGCAGGCCGCGGGCCCGCGTCGCCGATACCATCGTCGCATTCAAGGTGCTGAGCGCGGCGGAGATCGACTGGTATGTCGAAAGCGGCGAGGGGATGGGCAAGGCGGGCGGCTATGCGATCCAGGGCCGCGCCGAAACCTTTGTCCGCTTCCTTTCGGGGAGCCATTCGAACGTGGTCGGCCTGCCGCTTTTCGAAACCCGCGCGCTGCTGAGCGCCGCTGGCGTGCCGCTTGGCTGAGTGGCTCTATGAAGCCGGGATCGGCGAAGCGCGCGCGGCGCTCGTCGAGGGCGGGCGGATCGTCGAGGCGCGGATCGAGCGCGAAGGCGAAGGCCCGCGCGTCGGCGCGGTGCTCGCTGCGCGGCTGGCGGAGCCAGGCAAGGTTGTGCTCGATGCGCCGGGCGAACCGGTCGCGACGATCGCGGGCGTACCGCGCGACCTATCGACCGGCACGCGGCTCACCGTCGAGATCACCCGCATGGCGCTGCGCGAGCGCGGGCGCGACAAGCCCGCGCGGGCGCGCATTGCCGAAGCGGGGGCCGCCTTGTCGGACGGTCCCGATCTGCGTGCGCGGATCGAAGCGACGGGCTTGCCCGTCACCGAAAGGCATACGACCGGCCCTGACCAGCTCGAAGAGGCCGGCTGGTCCGAACTGATCGACCATGTCCGCACAGGCCATTGGCCCTTCGCGGGCGGCACGCTCTGGGTCGACGCGACGCCCGCGATGTTGCTGATCGACATCGACGGCGAGGGCGACGGTTTCGCGCTCGCCAAGGCTGGAGCGGAGGCGGCCGCGCATGTCATCCGCTGCTGCGACATCGGCGGCTCGATCGGGATCGATTTTCCCTCGCTTCCCGGCCGCGGCGAGCGGCTGGCGATCGATGCGCTGATCGATGCGTTGCTGCCGCAGCCGTTCGAGCGCACCGCGACCAACGGCTTCGGTTTCTTGCAGATCATCCGCCGCCGCGAGCGGCCGTCGCTGGTCGAGCAGGTGCGGTTCGATCCGGTCGCGACCGACGCGGCGCTGCTCCTCCGCCAGGCCGAGCGCGCCATCGGCCACGGCCCGTTGCAACTGACCGCGCGTCCGGCCGTTGCCGATCATATCGAGGCGCATCCCGACTGGATCGCCGAACTCGGCCGGCGCACCGGCCGTCCGGTCGCGATCATCGCCGACGCCACCGTGAAAGGAGCCGGCCATGCCCAGTGACGTCCCCGCGAAACCGCGCCGCTGCCCGCTCTGCGGCAAGCCGCGAGCGGAGGAATACAAGCCTTTCTGCAGCCGTGGCTGCCGCGACCGCGACCTCAATCGCTGGTTCGACGAGGGCTATCGCGTGCCCGTCGATCAGCCGCCCGACGGTACCGCCGACGACGATCGTTTCGACGAGGGCTGATGCGCCAAAATAGGGCGAGAAAGCCACTGGACAGGATGAAACACCCTGCCTATAGCCGCCGCTCGCCAGCAGGCCGACCGGCCTCGCGGAGCCCGTGCCCGGGTAGCTCAGTTGGTAGAGCATGCGACTGAAAATCGCAGTGTCGGTGGTTCGATCCCGCCCCCGGGCACCATAAATTCGCCAGGTTCCGCGGACTGCCGCCCGATTTGCCGTGCGGCTCGACCGCAAGGGCATGCGGCGATCACGCGCCGTGGTCCCCTTCCGATCTTTCGCCTCCTCGCATGAAGCGAAGCAGGTCTTCGGCGCCCGCGCGGAGGTAAAGCGACCGCTCGTCGGCCGACAGCACGTCGATCGCAGCTATATCCGAGCAAATCTGGTCGAGGCGTGTCAGCACCAGGCGCGCGCGCACCCGTTCGATGCCTCCGGACAAGGCCGCCTGAAAACCACCGACGCCATCGCCGCCCAGCATGTCGATCAGGCGGTCGCCGTCGTGCCGCAGCCGCTGCCTGAAGCTGGACTCGAAGGTCGCGAGCTGGATCACCAGCGAGGTGATATAGCCATGCTCGACATAGATATGGGCGAGGCGGTGGAGCCAGGTTTCGAGCGCGGCCTGATCGGGATGCGTCATCGCCGTCAGTTCGCGGTAAAGACCCAGCCAGTCGGCCTCGATCGAATCATAGATGGCGAGCGCCAGCGCCAGCTTCGAATCGAAATGGGTGTAGAAGGTCGCCCGGCTCACCCCGGCCGCAGCGATCAGTTCGTCGATCGTCGCGAACACATAGGGCGTGACTGAAAAGACCGAGGCCGCGCCCGCGAGGATCGCGGCGCGCGTCTGTTCCTTGCGCTGCTGCTGAAATTCGTTCCGCCCGCCGGTGCGCAGGCCTTTCGGACGGGAAGCTTTGATGCCGGTCATGCCGCGGGGTCGATCAATATCTTGCAGTCGGCCGAAGGCTTGCGGAGCCCCTCGAACGCGGCGGGCAGCGCATCGAAGCCGATGGTGCGGGTGTGCAACGGTTCGGGATTCGCGCGCCCGGCGGCGATCGCGCCGATCACCGCGTCGAAATCGCGTTCGGTATAGCATTGGCTGAACCGCAGCGAGACCTCCTTGCCCAGCGCGGCGACCGGCTTGATCGCGTCGTCCTGGAAACAGGCGCCGGCGACGACGACGCGGCCGCGGATGCCCGCGAGGTCGATGCATTGCTGGATCAGTCCCGGCACGCCGACGCATTCGAAGATCACCGGTGGCGCGCGGTTGGCGATGACGGCAAAGGCCGTGTCGACCGGCCCGGCGCCAGGGTCGATCGTCGCGGTGGCGCCAGCCTCGATCGCGAGCGCGCGGCGTTCGGCGAAGCGTTCGCTGACGACGACGTTGCGCGCGCCCGCGAGCCGCGCGAAGAGTGCGACCGCGACCCCGATCGGCCCCGCGCCGATCACCAGCACATCGTCGGCGGCGCTGAGATCCGCCATCGCGACCGCATGATGCGCGACCGCGAGCGGCTCGACCATCGCGCCCTCGTCGAAGCCGACCCCGGCGGGCAGAGGCTGCAGCATCGCGGCGCGCGCGGTCACATATTGGGCATAGGCGCCCTGCGCGAGCGGCGAGGTGCCGGTGAACATGCCCGTCCGGCAGAGGCCGGGCAGCCCCGCGTCGCAGGCGTCGCATCGCGAACAGGCGTGGAGCGGCAGCGCCGTCACCCGGTCGCCGACCACCCAGCCGCGCACCTCCGCGCCGCATTCGACGATCGTTCCTGCGAACTCGTGGCCGAAGATGGTGCCCGCGGGCGCGAAGCCATATTCGGCCATGTGCAGGTCGGACCCGCAGATGCCCGCGCGTGCGACCTGGATCACCACCTCGTCGGCCTTCGGGCGCGGGTCGTCGACCCGGTCGATGGTCAGCGGCTGGCCTGCGCTTTGATAGATTGCTGCGCGCATCGGTCAGCCTGCCGCGCCATAGGCGGCATAGACCTCGCCGATCGAGGGATTGCGGCGCAGCGTCTGGCCGCCGCTGACATGGATGGTCTGGCCGGTGATGAAGGAGGCCTCCTCGCTCGCCAGCCACAGCGCCGTGTCGGCGACGTCGGCGCAGCGGGTGCTGCGACCGAGCGGCACCTCGCGCCGATAGAGCGCGGCGACCCTGTCCAGCATCAGCCCGCCGCCCGACATAGGCGCATCGACCACGCCCCCCGGCGCGATCGAATTGGCGCGGATGCCCTGAGGACCGAATTCGTGCGCGATGCAGCGGACGACATGGTCGATACCCGCCTTGGTGCCCATATAGGCCGCGTGATCGTCGAACATGATCGTCGCGGTGACCGACGAGATCTGGATGATCGACCCGCCCGACGGCATCGCCGCGACGAGCGCCTGAAAGAAGCGGAAAGGCCCGGTGAACTGGACCGCGTTCATCGCGTCGAGGTCTTCGCGGGTCATGGCGAGGAAGGGTTTGAGCAGCCCCCAGCCGGTCGCATTGACCCCGACGTCGAGCCCGCTCTGGTGCGCCGCGGTGTCGGCGACGAGCCGCGCGGGATCGCCCTCCATCGTGATATCGCACGCCTGCCAGTCGGCGCCGATCGTCGCCGCCACCTCGGCAAGCGCTTCGGCACGGCGGCCCGCGATGGTGACGCGCGCGCCTTCCTCGATATAGCGCCGCGCGATCGCCTCGCCGACATTGCCGGGGGCGACCCCCAGCACGAGCGCCGATTTGCCGGCCAGCCTTCCGTTCGTCATCTCATTGCTCCCCGAGGTCGATCACCGTCACCGGGTCGCTGCCGTCCCAGCCCCGCGCCGCGGCGATTCCGGAGGCGACCATCTCGCGCATTCCGGCGCCTTCGATGAATTCATAGAGGAAGCCGGGATCGTCCGGGGCCTCCAGATAGGCGACGCGGGTCGAGGGGTTCGACGCCTCGAACACCACCGACAGTCCCCGCGCGGTCGCGCTTGCCACCGCTGCGTCGAGGTCATCGACGATCCACGCCATGTGATGCATCCCGCAAAGCGCCGCGCCGCTGCCGTCGCGATAGGGGGAAGGGGCGTCGCCGACCGGCTGGATCAGCTCGATCTGGACGTCGCCCTGATAGGCCAGCGCAACGTCGATCGCGACATGGGTCGGCTCGCCTCGAAAGCGTCCGTCGAGCGTCACGCCGCGAAAGACGGTCCAGGGGCCGAGGCCGAGCGCGCGCATCCGGCTGGACAGCGATCGGTCAAGGTCGGCGACCACAAAGCCGATCTGGTCGATCGGTCCGAGCATCCTATCCGCCATCCGGCTCCCTTTCCTGCATCCCCGAGTCATCCCGGGGGCGGTGACGGGTATCCCGAACTATTAGTTCGGTCAATTGGTTCAGTATGTAACCACGCCGGTTGCTGAATCCGGCGAGGATAGGTTTCCAGAGCATCGGGATCGACCCGGAGAAGGGTGGGCGGCATTTCCGAGCGCCACCGCTATTCGCCACAGGAGTGAACAGTGTGGTTACAACCGTGCGCTTTATCGGCATGGAAGGTCGGTTATCGTCCCGCTCCACAATCGGGCCACGCAGAAGAAGCCCGGATATTGGCGGCTCCAAAAGACCCGTCGCTGGAGAGGGAGGACTTATGGCATTTCGGAAAACGGCTCTTTGGGCGATCATGGCCGCGTCGGCGCTCAATTCCTCGGTCGTGATGGCGCAGGAGGCGTCCGGGGACGAAGCGGCGGGAAGCCCGGCTGCGAGCGAGGGCGACATCGTCGTCACCGCCCAGCGCCGCGAAGAGCGGCTCGTCGACGTGCCGATCTCGGTTTCGGCGGTCGGCACCGCCGCGCTCGATCGCGCCCAGGTGAGCACCGTGACCGACCTCGCGACCGTCGTGCCGAATATCCAGATCAACGAAACGATCGGCAACACCTATGGTCCGCTGATCACGATCCGTGGCCTGTCGCCATCGGCCGACACCAGTCTCGCCCGCGACCAGCCGGTGGGGCTCTATATCGACGGCGTGCCGATCGGAAAATCGACCGGCGCCGCCTTCGACACGGTCGATCTCGAGCGCGTCGAGGTGCTGCGCGGCCCGCAGGGCACCCTCTATGGCAAGAACACCATCGGCGGCGCGGTCAACATGGTCACGCGCGAACCGTCGGGTGAGTTTGGCGGCCAGTTTCTGGTCGGCGGCGGCAGCTATGGCCAGTTCACCCAGCGCCTGTCGGTCGACCTGCCCGAAGTGGCGGGGTTCAGCGCCAAGGTCGGGGTGGTGACCAAGCTCGACGGCGGCTATTTCCGCAACACCGCGCGCGGCGAGCATTATGGCAAGCAGGAATTGTGGGCGGGCCGTTTCGACCTGATGTGGCGCCCCTCGGACAATTTCAGCGCCCGCTACGCCTATGACATCAGCGACAGCAAGGGGACGCCGAACCAGCTTGCGCTGAGCGCCGTCACCGGTTCGGGCCAGACCGCCTTCCTCAACACCCTGATCGACGATTATGTCGTGACCAGGCGGACGCGCGACACCGCGGCGCAGAGCGCGATCCTCAGCGATTTTCGCACCACCGGCCATGCGCTGACCCTCGAATGGCAGCCCGGAATCGGCGATCTGACGCTGAAGTCGATCACCGCGCGCCGCACCGCTTTCACCGATTCGGCCAGCGATTTCGACGGCACGCCGCTCGACCTGCTGCGCATCATCCTGCGCAACAATTACAAGCAGTTCACGCAGGAACTTCAGGCGATCGGCACCGTCGGCGATTTCAAATACACGCTCGGCTTCTTCTATCTCGACGACGACTATGACGTTTATAACCCACGCTGGAATTTCCAGTTCGGCGGCGACAATTACGACGTCAGCGATCGCGGCGGGCACTCGAAATCCTACGCCGGCTACGGGCAGCTCGCCTGGACGCCGCAGGCGCTCGACGAGCGGCTGACGGCATCGGTGGGGCTGCGCTACACGCGCGAATCCAAATATGCCTATGAACTGCTGCTCGCCAACTCGGCTTACAGGACCGACCCGACGGCACCCGGCGCCGGCGTGTTCGTGCGCGACGAGGATGGCAATCCGGTGACGCGCAGCGGCGGGCCGGCTTCCGGCGCACGCCCCGGCTCGGGCGGTCCCGGCTACACCGACCTCAGTCCGCTCGAAAATTCGGGGGTGTGGAAGCGCTTCAATCCCGAATTCAACATTCTCTACAAGATTCAGCCCGATTTCTCGATCTACGGGCGCGTCGCGACCGGGTTCAAGAGCGGTGGGATCAACGACACCGCGGCGACCAACGCGGCCTTCATGACGCCCTATAATCCCGAAAAGCTGACGTCGTTCGAGGTTGGCGTGAAATATGCGGGGTGGAACAATGCCCTGCGCCTCAACGCCTCGGTCTACCACTCGATCTACAAGGATTTCCAGGCGGGGGTGTTCGTCCCGTCGCTGGTGACGACCAACATCATCAACGCGGGCGAGGCGAAGTTCACCGGGTTCGAAATCGAGGGCACGCTGCGGCCCGTCGACAGCCTGGTCCTGAGCTTCGGCGGCGGCTATGTCGATGCACGCTATACCGATTTCGTCCTGCCCGACGGCACCGACGTCACCGACACCTATGTCCTCTCGCGCGTGCCCAAATGGAATTATCAGCTCGGCGCCCTCTATCGGCAGGACGTCGGGGTCGGGCGGATCGAGGCAAGCCTGAACTATAGCTGGCGCAGCAGCCAATTCTCTTCGATCACGCCCGATCCACTGGCCAGGATGCCGTCCTACGGGCTGCTCGACGGGCGCCTCGCGCTCGCCGGGATCGAACTCGGCGGCGGCACGACCGCGGAGATCGCGCTGTGGGGCAAAAATCTGACCGACAAGGAATATAAGGTCAGTGCGATCAACCTCAGCATCCTGACGCTCAGCCAATATGGCGATCCGCGCAGCTTCGGTGGAGAGCTGCGCATTCGCTTCTGATCGGGGCGGTTCGATGCCGGTGTTGTCATCCCCGTCGCTGGCCGGGTCGCGGTGGGTGCTGCCCTTTCTGGGGGCGGTCACCTTTCTGACCGCGATCGGCAACCTCGGCCTCGTGTCGGTGATGCCGGCGATCGGGCGGATGCTGCACATCCCCGATTTCCTCGTCGCCGGCATCTTCTCGGTCTCGGCACTGACCTGGGCGGTCAGCTCGCCCTTCTGGGTGTCGCGCATCGGGCGTGGCGGGCCCGCTTTCTATATCCGCGGCGGCCTCGTCGGCTTCGTGCTGTCGATGGGCGGCTGCGCCCTGTCGGTCGAGCTCGGCCTGCTCGGTCTCCTGCCGCCGCTCGCGACCTTCGGCTGTTTCGCGATATTGCGGTCGGTCTATGGCCTGCTCGGGTCGGCGGCGGCGACCGCGACGCAGGCGCTGGTTGCGGCCCGCACCGAGGGTGCGCAGCGAACGCAGGCGATCGCCGGCCTCGCGGGCGCGCTCAGCCTCGGAACCATCGTCGGCCCCGCGATCGCCCCCGCGATGATGGTCGAGCCGCTGGGGCCGCTGGGTCCGATGCTCGGCTTCGCCCTGTTTGGACTGGTGGCGCTCGCCGGCGCCTATCTTTTTCTGCCCGCCGAAGCGCCGGGGCGGACGGCGGCGTCCGCCGATCCGCGCGGGCCGTCGCTGACCGAGGTGTGGCGGCGCAGGACCATCGGCCGTCATCTCAATTTCGGGCTGCTGCTCTGCTCGGCGCAGGCGATCAACCTCTATACGATCGGCTTCGTCATCATCGACCGGACGCCCGCCGGGACGCTGACCGCGCAGCAGATGATCGGCATGGCGATGACCGCCGGCGCCATCGCCGCGCTGCTCGCGCAATGGGGGCTCGTTCGGCTGCTGTCGCTTTCGCCCCTGTCGATGATGCGGGCGGGCGCGGGGCTCGCCTGTGCCGGCAATGTCCTGGCGGTGGCGGATGGCGGCGTCTGGGCGGCGACGTCGGGGTTCGTCCTCGCCAGTTTCGGTTATGGGCTCGCGCGGCCCGGTTTCAGTGCGGCGGCGTCGCTCGCGGGGTCGGCGAAGGAGCAGGTCGGCATCGCCTCGGCGATCACCCTGATCGCGGGCGCGTCGATCACCCTGCCGCCGATCATCGCGTCGATGGCCTATCAGGGGTGGCGCCCCGCGCCCTTCGCGATCGCGGCGGCGATCGGCGGTGCGCTGCTGCTCGATTATCTGCGCCCCGAACCGGCCGGCGCCATTGTCCATGACGAGCGATAGTGCGTTGCCGCCGAGCCGCTTTTTCCGGCGCGGGAAGCGCATAGTGTCGCACCATGGTCATGCGGCCGGTCGGAACCTCCCGCGGAGGGTGACGCGGCGCGTGTTGGAAGAATGAAGCGGAGAAAAAGGATGGATCGTTATCTTGTCATTTCGTCGGACGGCCATGCCGGCCTGCCGCCCGAAAAATATCGCGGCTATCTCGAATCCCGATATCACGCCCGCTTCGACGAGACGATCCAGCAGGAAATCAAGGCGCGCGAGGAGCATGAGAAGCGTTTCCTGATCGACGATTTCAACACCAAGTGGCGCGCGCGCGTCGGCGACGGCCTGGAAGGCGCGTGGGACGGGACGATCCGCAACCGGGTGCTCGACGGCGACGGCGTCGCGGCGGAAGTCCTATTCCCCGACGGCATCACCGAACGCAACGCGCCGCCCTTCGGCGCCGACATCGGGCTGAAGCCCAATGCCGCGCGCGCCGAGCTGCAATGGGCGGGCGCCCGCGCGCACAACCGCTGGCTCGCCGAATTCTGCCAGGACGATCCGCACCGCCGCATCGGGCTGGCCGTGATCCCGGCGCTCTACGATCTCGACGAGACCGCGAAGGAAATCGAATGGGCGCGGAAGAATGGGCTCAAGGGTGTGTTCTTCCCCGCGCTGACCGAAGGTTACGACCTCTACAACCACACCAAATATCACCGGATCTGGGCGATGCTCCAGGATCTCAATATGCCGCTCCATTTTCATTCGGGCGCGTCGCCGGCCTATGACACGACGCAGCCGGGCTGGATCGGCACCTATTTGTGCGAATTCGCCTTCTGGATGACGCGGCCGCTGTGGTCGATGACCTTCGGCGGGGTGTTCGAGGAATATCCCGCGCTCAAGGTCTGCTTCACCGAAGCGGGGGGCGAATTCTGGTTCCCCTGGGTCATGCAGCTGATGGATATCCGCGCCTCGGCCAAGCATACGAGCGGCAAGCTCGGCGATTATTATGCGAACATGAGCATGAAGCCGAGCGAGTATTTCGCGCGCAACATCTGGGTCGGCTGTTCGGCGCTGCCCGACGAGGAGACGACGGAGGCCTATTACGACATCGGCGTCGACCGGATCCTGTGGGGCACCGACTATCCGCACCCCGAGGGCACCTGGCCGAGCACGCTCGAAAAGATGACGATCAGCCTCGGCGGTCTTCCCGACGACGATATCCAGGCGATGCTCGGCATCAACGCGCTCGACGTCTACGACGTCGATGCCGACGCGCTGCGGAAGGTCGCGGGACGGATCGGCCCGCGCCGCGAACTCTTCGTCAAGCAGGCGGCGGAATGAGCCATCGAGGTCCCTCGCTTCGCGCGAGGGGCTCTTCGGGATAAGCCGATTGCATTCGGGCCCCTGCTTGATAGCATCCCGGCCTTTTGGGATGGGACGATGGCAAGCTGGCGCGGGATCGAGGAGTTTCTGGCGGTCGTCGAGCAAGGCAGTTTCACTGCCGCCGGCGACCAGCTCGGGGTGTCCAAATCCTATATCAGCAAGACGGTGCACGAGCTGGAGGAGCGGTTGGGCGTCCAGCTGCTCGTCCGCACCACCCGCCGCCTGTCGCTGACCGGCGCCGGCGAGAGTTTTCACCGCGAATGCGCCGAGCTTCAGCAGCGCCTCGGCGAGGTCGAAAAGCAGGTCGGCCGCTACAGCACCGAACCCGTCGGTCGCCTGCGCGTGGGTTTGAGCGACATCTTCGGGTCCGATTTCATGTCGGCGCTGCTCGCCGAATTCAGCACCGACCATCCCGGCATCGTCATCGAGCCGATCGCCTATCTCAACGAGAATGAGATCGTCCAGGAACGGTTCGACGTCGTCATCCGCTATGGCATCCTGCCCAACTCCAATCTGCGCGCGCGGACCTTCGGCTATCTCTCCTACTGCCTGTGTGCCGCACCCGACTATGTCGCCGCGCGCGGCTGGCCGGAGGCGCCGCAGGACCTGCTGGAGCACGACTGCCTGACCGACCTCAGCGCGACGATGAACTTCAACGACGACGTCAGCGTCAAGGTGGGTCCGCGCTGGATGAGCAACAGCGGCATCGCGCTGCGCAGCGCGGCGCGCAAGGGGCTCGGCATCGCGAGCCTGCCGGTCAGCATCGTCCGCCAGGACCTCGCGAGCGGCGGAATGCTCGCGCTCGATGCCGAATGGTCCTTTTACGACCGGAAATGCTGGGTCGTCTATTCGCCGGGGATCATGTCGGTCGCGACGCGCGCCTTCATCGACTATCTGGTCCGCCAATTTTCGCGCGTGAAGGTGCGGCCGTCGATGGCGGCCTCGCTCGCGGCGCGCTACTGATCGGGCCTCCCAATCCCGCTTCCATTGTTCGCCACCACGCACAAACTGTGCGCGATTCGGGTCTTACCTCGGGCGCGACAGGCGATACACTTGCCCCACAAGAGCCGCCCGGCAAGGACGGCCATCCGGGAGACTGACGTTGCCAAAGGTTGAACGCTTTCCGATGCCCATTCCCTATGGCTGGTTCGGAATCGGCTATGGGGCCGATCTGAAGGTGGGCGATGTCCGGCCGGTCCATTATTTCGGGCGCGACCTCGTGCTGTTCCGCAACGAGAAAGGCGAGGCCGGGCTGCTCGATGCCTATTGTCCGCATCTCGGGGCGCATATGGGGCATGGCGGGCAGGTCGATGGCGACAGCCTGCGCTGCCCCTTCCATCACTGGGCATTCCGCCCCGACGGTTTCTGCAGCGCGATCCCCTATGCCAAGGCCTTTCCGCCGCGCGCCAAGCGCGAGCCGCTGGCGGCAGCCTATCCGGTCGAGGAGAAGAGCGGCGTCATCTGGGCCTGGTATCATCCCGACGGCGCGGCGCCGATGTTCGACGTCATCGATTATCCCGAATTCACCGACCAGACCTTCGCCGAACCGACCAAGCGTGAATGGCGCTTTGCCAGCAACCCGCAGGAAATCGCCGAAAACGGCGTCGACGTGGCACACTTCGCCTATGTCCACGCGATGGACGCAGTGCCCGAGGGCGAGACCCATTATGACGGCGTGACGCGGCGCAGCGTCGCGCGCGGCCACCGCACCATCGATCTGCCGTCGGGCGAGCGCAAGCAGCTCCCCTATTCGGTCGAGACGGTCCAGAACGGTGCGGGGCAGAAGTTCACGCGGCTGAGCGGACTCGTCGAGCTGTCGCTGCTGGTGATCGCGACCCCGATCGAGGCCGACGACGTCGAGCTGCGCTTCTGCTTTACCCATCCGAAGGTCGAGCCCGGCTCGCCGCAGGCAAAGGCGATCGAGGCGGCGATCGAGAATACCTGTGGGCAAAAGGGCGTCGAGGGCGACATTCCGATCTGGCACAACAAGATCCACCGCGCGCAGCCCTATCTGTGCGACGGCGACGGCCCGATCCTGCGCTTCCGGCGCTATTTCGAGCAATTCTACGCCGAAGGGCCGGACGGCACCCGCCTCGTCGAAGCGGCCGAATAACCTAGCTCATTTCCCGCTCCGGCGGACCTGTCGATTACCGCGCCCGCGGGCGCCATTGGGAGAGTTGCGATGTCGAGACTGCGTTATATCCAGGGCCCCGTCGAAACCCGCGCGCCGGGGATGCTCAAGAACACCGTCTATGGGATCCGCGCCACTTACGAGACCGATCCGGAGGTCGTCGCGGCGCTGCTGCCGCAGCCGCTCGTTGCAATCGAGCGGCCCGAAATCTGGCTGCAGATGGTGCATGTCGCGATGCATGTGACCGAGACCGATACGGTCGAGATCGGCGCGCTGACCGTCGGCGTCAATTGCACCCATGAGGGCGCGCCGGGCGCCTATTGCTTCCACATGGCGATGGAGGGCGAAACGGTCGTCACCTCGGGCCGCGAACGGTACGGCGAGCCCAAGAAGATCGCCGAGACGCATTTCGAGCGCAACGGCGATCACCTGCGCGCCACCTGCACGCGGCACGGCGTCGCCTATTTCGAGATCGAGGGCACGATCGGCGAGGCGGTCGACGCGCCGCTGGCGTTCGAGGAGCATCTCTTCTGTTACAAGGGCATGCCGTCGATCGACACCCCGGGCCAGTTCGACGGCGACGTCTTCCTGACCCGCCTCAACTGGGTGCGCAACTATAGCGGCCGCCGGGCGATGACCGGGACGATCACCCTGCGCGAATCGCCCTATGACCCGCTCGTCGACATTCCGGTCCGCCGCATCACCGACATGCAATATGTCGAGGGCGGCACCGCGACCGGCGGCACCATCCTGCGCACCGTGCCGGGCGAATGGATCGCGCCACACTGGGTCGGGCGCCACGACGACCCGCGCAACACCGGCCTTGAAATCGGCGCGCGGAAGGCCGCCTGATGCGGGATTTCTCCGGCCGGGTGGCGGTCGTTACCGGCGGAGCGAGCGGGGTCGGCAAATGTCTGTGCGCCGATCTCGCCCGCGCCGGCGCCCATGTCGTCATCGCGGATATCGACCCGGGGCGCCTCGAGGCGGTGCGCGCGGAGATCGATGCGCTGGGCGAAGGCGAAGTGCTCGCCATCGCCTGCGACGTCACGAAGGAGGCGTCGGTGCGGTCGCTCGCCGACCGCGTGTTCGATCATTTCGAAACGGTCCACCTGCTCTTCAACAACGCCGGGGTCGGGTTGGGCGAGGCGCAGCGCAAGATCTGGACCTTGCCGCTCAGCGACTGGCGCTGGGGGATCGACGTTAATGTCCTCGGCGTCGTTCACGGCATCGCGGCCTTCGTGCCGCGGATGATCGAGGCGGGACAGGAAGGGGTGGTGATCAACACCAGTTCGACCAACGGCGGGCTGCGTTCGCTGCCCAACACGCCGATCTATGCCGCGACCAAGGCTTCGGTGACCAGCATCTCCGAAGTGCTCCACCAGCAACTGCTCCGCGAAGGCGGAAAGCTGCGCGCCGCTGTCCTCTTCCCCGGGCCGCATACGGTCAACACCGCGATCATGGCGTCGGGCGAAGTGCGCCCGGCTGACTATGTCGAGAATGAGGCGCAGACCAGGGTCGCCTATCGGACGATGGAGGATCTGGTGCGCACGACCGGCCTCAAGCTCAAACTGACCGAGCCCGAAGAGGTTTCGGCCTTCGCGCTCGACGGCGTGCGCGCCGGACGTTTCTGGCTGCTGCCCGAAAGCGAGGAGAATGATGGTCTGATCGCGGCGCGGACCGAACAGATATTGGCGCGGCAGGACCCGCCCTCGGCATGGTGAGCGCAGCGGCGTCCGACGCGCCGGCGGTAGGCGCCGCACCCTCTCGCGGCGTCTATCGCTGGCTCGTCGTGGCGATCCTGTTCGCCGGCTATTGCTTCAGCGCCATCGACGCGCGTGTGCTGACGCTGATGGTCGAACCGATCCAGAAGGACCTCGGCCTCAGCGATTTCGAGATCAGCCTGCTGCAGGGGTTCGCCTTTTCGCTGCTCTACAGCGTCGCGGCGCTGCCGATCGGGCGTTTCGTCGACCGGACGAAGCGGCGCGCGACGCTGATCGTCTGGGGCGTCCTTTTCTGGTCGCTGATGACCGCCGCCTGTGGCTTCACCAGCAGCTTCATCGGCTTGTTCCTCGCCCGTGTCGGCGTCGGGGTCGGCGAAGCGACGCTCAGCCCCACCGCCTATTCGCTGATCAGCGATTATTTCGAGCGGCGGCGGCGTGCGCTGGCGATTAGCTTCTATGCGATCGGCTATCCGATCGGCGGCGGGCTGGCGCTGCTGTTCGGCGGCTGGCTGCTTGGCCATTTCACCGATGCCGGCGGTTGGACGCTGCCGATCCTCGGCAGCTTCGCGCCGTGGCAGGCGGTGTTCCTCTGCGCCGCCGCGCCCGGACTCATCATCGCCGCGCTGATGATGACGATCCGCGAGCCCGCACGGCAAGAGCTGGCCGCGGACCTCTCGGCAAAGAGCAGCCTGCGCGAAGGCTTTGCCTATATCGCCCAGCGTTGGGCGCTGTTCGGATCGCTGATCGGTTCGCTCAGCCTGATCGCGCTGCTCGCGATCGGCACCGCGCTGTGGTTCCCGACCTTTCTGATGCGCAGCTATGGCATGACCCCGGCCGAGGTCGGCCTGTCCTACGGGATGGTGATGCTCGTCTGCGGCACCGTCGGCACGCTCTCGGGCGGCTGGTTCGCAGGGCGGTTGATGCAAAGCGGGCGCGCCGATGCGAACATGCGCGTGGTGCTGATCGCGACGCTGCTCAAGGGGCTGCCGATCATCGCCGCACCCTTGATGCCGACCGCTTTCCTGTCGCTGACCCTGATGGCGGTCGGCACGCTGATCGGCCAGGCATCGCAGGGGGTGATGCTGACCGCGATCCAGGACGTCACCCCGAACCAGCTCCGCGGCCAGGTCACCGCCATCTCGCTCCTTTTCGTCAACCTGATCGGGACCGGACTGGGGGCGAGCGTCATCGCAGCGATCACCGATTTCGGTTTCGGCGACCAGGCGGCGCTCGGCTATTCGATCGCAATCGCCGGGGCCGTGGTGCTCCCGCTCATCGTCGCGCTGCTGCTCGTCGCGCTGCCGCACTATCGGCGCGCGGTCGAAGGCTGATCCGCGGCGATCGCCCATACGATATGGTCCGTTTGAGTGATGCAAGCCTCGTCGGGGCTGCATAGGAGGGAGGTCGTACAGGATAATCAGGCGGAGTGGACAGCGTGCAGCGCAATCTGGATTTGCGATATGTCGTCATCGGCGCGGGCATGTCGGGGATATTGGCGAGCATCCGGCTGCGCGAGGCGGGTTACCGGCATGTCACCCTGCTTGAAAAGGCGCACACGATCGGCGGCACCTGGCGCGAGAATCGCTATCCGGGGCTCAATTGCGACGTGCCCGCGCACGCCTATACCTACAGCTTCGCGCCCAATGCCGAGTGGAGCAGCTATCTGGCGCCCGGCCCTGAAATCCAGGACTATTTCGAGGATGTGACCGACCGTTTCGGCCTGCGCGAAATCGCGCATTTCGGGCAGGAGGTCGATAGCTGCACCTATCAGGACGGCGCCTGGGCCGTCACGACCAAGGCGGGCATGACCGTCGAGGCCGATGTCGTGATCACCGCGACCGGGGTGCTCCATCACCCGCGGATGCCCGAGATCGAGGGGCTGGAGAGCTTCGCCGGCACCGTCGCGCACAGCGCACGCTGGGACGAAGCGACCCCGCTCGATGGGCAGCGGATCGGCGTGATCGGCAGCGGCTCGACCGGCGTCCAGCTCGTCTCCGCGCTCGCCGGACGCGCGGCCAGGCTCGGCCATTTCCAGCGCTCGCCGCAATGGATCATGCCGATGCCGAACACCCCCTATACCGAGGAGCAGCGCGAAGCGTTCCGCCGCGATCCGGCGCTGATCGACGCGGTTCGCTACGATCCCGAATATCAGGCCAATGTGCTGCGCTTCACCGCGGGGATCATCAAGCCCGACAGCGAAGAAATGCACATCATCGAGACGATCGTGCGCGACAATCTGGAGCAGAGCGTCGCCGACCCGGTGCTGCGCGAACGGCTGCGCCCCAATTACCGCGCGGCGTGCAAGCGGCTGATCTTCTCGCCCGACTATTATCAGGTCGTGCAGCAGCACGACGTCGACATCGTGATCGAGGGTATCGAGCGCATCGAGCCCGAGGGCATCCGCACCAGCGACGGGGTGCTCCACGAACTCGATCTCATCATCCTCGCGACCGGCTTTCACGCCGACCGTTTCATCCGCCCCGCGGTGGTGACGGGGCGCGGCGGCGCGTCGCTTGACGACATGTGGGCGAAGCATGCGACCGCCTATAACGCGATCTCGCTCCCCGATTTCCCGAACTTCTTCTTTTTGAACGGGCCAACGGGACCCGTCGGCAATTTCTCGCTGATCGACGTCGCCGAACGCCAGTGGGGCTATATCGAACAGCTTCTCGACAAGGTGGCGACGGGCGAATGCGCCGAGATCTGCGTCACGCCCGATGCGATGGCGGGTTATGACCGGGCGCGCACCGAGGCTGCGAAGGGCACGATCTTCGCCTCGGGCTGTTCGAGCTGGTATCTCGGCAAGGACGGCGTGCCGATGACCTGGCCGTGGAGCTACGGCCATTTCGCCGAGGTGATGGCGAAACCCGACTTCGCCGATTTCGAGATGGTGGGGGCGAAGCAGGCGGCTTGAGCCGGCGCGCGGCCTTTTTATTTGGCAGTTCGATATTGGCGAAGCTGTTGCCGATGTTTGCTTTGGGGTGGGGAGCGGCCGTTCCTACTCTTTCGTCATCCCGGACTTGATCCGGGATCCATTCACGCAGCGCTTGGATCAATGGATCCCGGATCAAGTCCGGGATGACGATTAAAATAACGTCGCCTTCCGGTCGGAAGCTGCCGTCGTCCAGCTGCTCCTCGCAAATATGCGGCCGTCCTTTTGCTCTGCCGCACAAGTCGGATCAGGACCCGGCGTGCATCGCCTCCGCCCGCCCCTTCAACGCATAGGCGGTGTCGTCGAACGCGCGCTTCACCCAGGGGCCGGCGAAGCGCATCACATGGATGCCGTTCGGGCCCAGAAAGGCGTCGGTCGAATGATAGGCGCAGGCCTCGTCGCCCAGCGGCTCGATGATCTGGTCGCGCCGCGCCGGATAGGGCCAGGCGTCGTCGTGCGGCAGCGCCCACGACAGCAGCCGCCCGGGCTCGAAGGCGCAGACATATTCGCAATTGGGAAAGGTCGCGTCGGGCTCGGTATAGCTTTTCAGCGTCATATGCACCGGCGCGCCCATTTCGAGGGTCGATTCCGCCGCGACGCAGAAGGGATTCCATTCGCCGTAGCGCGGCAGGTCGATCAATATCTCCCACACCAGCGCGGCGGGTGCCGCCATCTCGACGCGCTCGGAGCGCACGATCGTGTCGGGGTTGGTGTAGGCATTATCGTTGACGTCCGACATGATGATCTCCCGTTGTTCAGGCTTCGCTATCGGTCGCCCAGGGATCGGGCAGGCCGGGATCGGTGTGACGGATGACATGCTTGAGCAGATGCTTGAGCAGCGCCGTCTCATTCGCGTCGAAGGCGCCGAGCGCCTCTTCCTCGGCCGCCTTGGCCGCGGCGGCGAGTTCGATCATCACCCGGCGCCCGGCGTCGGTCAGCCACAGCCGCGCGCTCGCCGGATCGGGGCGGACGAGGCCGCGCGCGGCGAGCGAGGCCACCTGTTCGGGGGTGATGCGCGCTCCGGTGAAGCCGATCATCTCGCCGATTTCGTCGGCGGTGCGCCCGTCCCTGATGCCGAGGATGGTGACGATGAAATGATCGGCGGGATCGAGGCGATGCCGCGCGAGGCTGTCCTGCATCCGCGCGTAGAGCTGGAAATGCGCGCGGCCGAGCAGGTAGCCGAGGAAATCCTCTCCGAAGCTGCCCGGCGCGTCGGCGTCGGCGCTCGCGGTCAGCGCCGCGGCCTTGCGTGCCGTGAGCGCATAGCGGCCGCCGTGAAAGAGCAGGGGGGCGCGGTCGTCATGGTCGAAGGCGATCACCTCGCCGACGAAGATGATATGGTCGCCGCCCTCATATTGATAGGCGGTGCGGCACTGGAAGCGCGCGGTGCAGCCGGTGAGCAGGGGGATGTCGCCCACGCCGCGCTCGGGCGTCAGGCCGGCGAACTTGTCGGCGCCGCGCCTGGCGAAACCGTTCGACAGCGGCTCCTGGTCGGCGGCGAGGATATGGACCGCGAAATGCTCGGCGCCGCGAAACGCCTCCATGCTCATCGAATTGCGCGCGAGGCTCCAGAGCACCATCGGCGGATCGAGCGACACCGAATTGAAGCTGTTCGCGGTCAGTCCGCAATCCTGCCCCGCCGCATCGCGCGTGGTAACGATCGTCACCCCGGTTGCGAAGGAACCGAGCGCGCCGCGAAAGGCGATGGGGTCCGCGTCGCTCGCCATGGCCTGTCCTCGCTCCCTTGTCCCGCGCCTGGTGGTGCGGGCGTCGGGCAAGACTAGGACCGCGGCATCCGGCCGCATCGCCCAATTGGACTAGATCGGAGCGATCACCCCAGCACCGCGACGCTGCGCAGGATCAGCCGGACAAGGTCGGCCTGGCGGCCGACTCCGGTCTTGCTGAGGATCGTCTTGCAATAGCTGCGCACCGTATTTTCGGTGAACTCCAGCTTTTCGGCCGCTTCGCTGAGGCTCAGCCCCGAGGCGAGCAGCGCCGCGAGCTGCGCCTCCGACGGCGTGAGGTCGAAAATCTGCGCGACGAGCCGTTCGAGCGGCTGGTGGGTATCGAGCCCCGAGACATAGACGACCGCCGCCGGTCCTGCTTCGTTGCCATAGTGCGAACGCGCCTCGATCGAGCGGACGAGCAGGCCGAGATGCCCGTCGGGTTCGGCCTCGACGCGCAGTCCCTCGGCGAAGCTGCCGCCGTCGCGGTGGGCGCTCACCGCCTTGCCGATCAGCCGCTGGAGCTGCGCATTGCCCGACTGTCCGGCCAGCGCGAGGCGGTCGTTGGCGGCGCGCAGTCCGCGGCTCGACCGGACGAGCGCGCGCCCTGCGCTGTTGGTGCGCAGGATTCGCCCCGATCCGTCGAGGATGAAGGTGCAGAGCGTCAGGCGGTCGAGCGTGTCGATCATCACCTGCACCTCGGTCTCCTCACGGCGCAGGCGCGCGAACAGCGCAAGCGACAGCTCGAGGTGCGGGCGCAGCGCGATCAGCATCGCCTTGTCGGCGTCGTTGAAGTCCTCGCCGCCCGGGCCGTTGGTCAGCCCGACATTGCCCTCCCACCCGCCGGGTTCGGAGATATACATGCCGATCTGATATTCGATGCCGTAGGGACGCAATATCTCCGTGTAGAATCGGCTCGCGTGCAGCTCGTCGGGCGATGTGACCTCGCTCAGCCGATAGATGTCGCCCGGCCGCGCCAGCGCGTTGCGCAGCGGGTCGAGGTCGCCCATTTCGGCGTGGATGCGCTGGATGCGGCGCGCTTCCTGCTCGCCGATCGGCGGCCTTGGCGCCCAGATGATGAAGGGCGGCATGCCGGGGCGGCTGAGGCGCAGCGTGATCGCGGCGCTCATGCACTGCATCCGGCGGGCGAGCGCCTCGAGGAAGCTCTGCCACGGCGTGTCTTCGAGCGGACCGCGATAGATCAGCGTCACCAGCTCGTCGACGTCGGCGATGGGCTTGCTGCTGCGCATTCCGATTCCGCTCCATTCCCCTCGTTCGCCGTTCCGCCTCTATAGACCTGCGGCGCGGCGCGGCAACCGCGGCGCTTCCTGTCGGGCAAGCCCCCGAATAGGGGTTGTCGCGCCCGCCGCGGCGCGCCACCCGACAGGAACGAAGCTCGACTGGGAGACGATGAGAGTGGCTGAAACGAAGACGACGATCCCGCATGGCATCCTCGCCGCCGCGGCCGTTCATGCGGATCGTGTCGCGATCCGCGGCGAGGATGGGCGCGAGATCGCCTATCGCGACCTGCCGGCGCTGGTTCGCGCCGCCGCCGCGGCCTTCATCGCGGCCGGTGTCGTGCCGGGCGACCGGGTCGCGATCTGGGCGCCCAACTCGATCGAATGGATCATCGCCGCGATCGGCGCGCAGGCGGCGGGGGCGGCGGTGGTGCCGCTCAACACGCGGCTCAAGGGCCGCGAGGCGGGCTATATATTGCGCGCGAGCGGCGCGAAGCTGTTGCTGACCGTCGGGGAGTTTCTCGGCACCGCCTATCCCGCGCTGATTGCGGACGAGGAATTGCCCGACCTCGCCGGTATCGTCCTTCTAGACGGGGGCGAGGGCGGCCTACCGTGGCGGGACTTTCAGGATCGCGGCGCGGAGGTCGCGGCCGAGGCGGTCGAAGCGCGGCTCGCGGCGCTGGACGACGGCGATGTCTGCGACATCCTCTTCACCTCGGGCACCACCGGCAACCCCAAGGGCGCGGTGACGACGCACGGCCAGAACGTCCGCCTCTATCGCGCCTATGGCGAACGGCTGTCCTATGGTCCGGGCGACACTTTCCTGATCATCAATCCCTTCTTCCACAGCTTCGGCTACAAGGCGGGCTGGCTCGTCGCGCTGCTGCGCGGCGCGACCGTGCTGCCGCATGCGGTGTTCGATACCCAGCGTATTCTCGAACGCATTCAGGACGAGCGGGTAACGCTGCTCCCCGGTCCCCCGACGATCTTCCAGAGCCTGCTCGCGGGGCGCTGGCGCGATTATGACCTCTCGTCGCTGCGCGTCTCGATCACCGGCGCGGCGTCGGTGCCGGTGACCTTGATCGAGGAGATGCGCGGCGCGCTGGGCATCGACGTCGTGCTCACGGCCTATGGGCTGACCGAGACGTGCGGCGTCGTGACGATGTGCGGCGCGGGCGACGATGCGGCAACCGTCGCCAACACCGCCGGGCGGCCGCTCGAAGGCATCGAGGTGCGGCTCGTCGATGGCGACGGGAACGACGTCGCGGCGGGCGAGGCGGGCGAACTGCTCGTGCGCGGCCCCAATATCATGCGGGGCTATTTCAACGATCCGGAGGCGACCGCGGCGGCGATCGATGCCGGGGGCTGGCTCCGCACCGGCGACATCGCGGTGCGCGACGCGCGCGGCAATGTGAAGATCACCGACCGTGCGAAGGACATCTTCATCGTCGGCGGCTTCAACGCCTATCCGGCCGAGATCGAGGGCCTGCTCGCCGCGCACCCGGCGGTGCTGCAGTCGGCGGTGATCGGCGTGCCCGACGATCGGCTGGGCGAGGTACCGATGGCGTTCGTGGTCCTCCGCCCCGGCGCGGCGGCGTCAGCGGAGGAAATCATCGCCTGGTGCCGCGACAATATGGCGAACTACAAGGTTCCGCGCCGGGTCGAGATCGTGGACGCGCTGCCGATGAATGCGGCGGGAAAGGTGCAGAAATTTCTGCTGCGAGGATGATCCGGGTCGGCGAGTTTCGGCCGGTTGCGGTCACATGCAACGTGATCCCCGGCGAAAGCCGGGGTCCAGGGCGGTGGAAGGCCGGCGCTGCTCGGCTACGCTCTGGACCCCGGCTTTCGCCGGAGACCACCAGTTGGCTATCCACCGGAGCGCGCGCTTGTCTTTCATCGTCACCCCGGACTTGATCCGGGGTCCCGCTCGACCTTCCGGGGCCCGTCGATGCCTCAAAAAAGCGGGATCCCGGATCAAGTCCGGGATGACGAATGTCGGAAACCGACCGTAGCGGCCATTTCACCATCGTCACCCTGAACTTGTTTCAGGGTCCATGGCCTGCCGTCTACTTCGACGCGGCATCGAACGAGAGGTCTGGTCATGGATGCTGAAACAAGTTCAGCATGACGTGATTCTGAGCGGCCGCTATCCACCCCAAAGCCGTTCCGGTCCCCGATTTTTCGCTGTCCTACGCGGCCTCCCCGCGATAGCGTCGGTGGATGATACCTGTCTTGCCGAAAGCGCCGTCGCGAAAAATGCGATTCCTGAATGACGTTGCGCAGTTTTTCGCCCCTTTTTTCGCACGGGACTCTGCATGCTGAGCGTCGAGACCCACGCGGCGACACCCTGGCCCGACGGACTTGACTGGGAGACACGGGCGGCGGAGGCGGCGGCCGCGGCGCTGGCGCTGACGCCCTATGCCGCGCTCGCCGATGTCGCGCCGCTGGTCGAGGTGGCGGTGCGGCTCACCGACGATGAAGAGGTGCATGCGCTCAACCGCGATTTCCGCGGCAAGGACAAGCCGACCAACGTGCTCTCCTTCCCGCAGGTGCAGGCCGATCTGCTCGAAGGCCTGTCGAACAGCGACGACGGCGAGATCCTCCTCGGCGACATCGTTCTCGCGCGCGAGACCTGCGCGCGCGAGGCGGAGGAGAAGGGGGCGTCGCTCGCCGATCATGCGACCCATCTGATCGTTCACGGCATGCTCCACCTCGTCGGCTACGACCATATGGACGATGCGAGCGCGGCGGCGATGGAGGCGCTCGAGGTGAAAGCGCTTGCCTCGCTGGGCATCGGCAATCCATATGGCGACGAGCATTAAGGAAGGACGCACAGCGCATCATGCCCGACGAGCAGGGATCTTCGAACCGATCGGAAGAGGACAGTAGATCCGGCCTGCTGGCCGGCCTCAGGACATTGCTGTTCGGGGGCGACAAGGAACCGTCGCTGCGCGAACAGATCGAAGAGGTCATCGACGAGGCCGAGGAAGATGGCGACGAGCGTCGCGGCGGCAGCATCGTCGGCGACCTCTCGCCGATCGAGCGCAAGATGCTCCGTAACCTCCTGCATTTCGGCGAGCAGACGGTCGACGACGTCGCGGTGCCGCGCGCCGACATCATCGCGATCGCGGAGAGCGCGCCTTTCGAAGACATCGTCGCACTCTTCGCCGAGGCGGGGCACAGCCGCCTGCCGGTCTATCGCGAAACGCTCGACGAGGTCGTCGGGATGATCCACGTCAAGGACGTGTTCGCGGTGCTCGCCGACGGGCGCGCGCCACCGCCGCTGCTCGACCTGATCCGCCAGCCGCTCTACGTTCCGCAATCGATGGGCGTCCTCGACCTGCTCGCCGACATGCGCGCGCAGCGCACCCACCTCGCCATCGTGATCGACGAATATTCGGGGACCGAGGGGCTCGTCACGATCGAGGATCTGGTCGAGGAGATCGTCGGCGAGATCGAGGATGAGCATGACGACGAGCCCGTCACCCTCTTCGCGCCGGGCGAGAATGGCTGCTGGGAAGCCGATGCGCGCGCCGAGCTCGACGACATCGGCGAAGCGATCGACCCGCGGCTCGCCGAGATCGAGGAGGATGTCGACACCGTCGGCGGCCTCGCGGCGGTGCTCGCCGGCCATGTGCCCGAGGTCGGCGAAATCCTCGTCCATCCGAGCGGCTGGCGGATCGAGGTGACCGAGGCCGACGAACGCCGCGTCCACCACCTTCGCCTCCACCCGCCGGTCGAGGTCGATCTGGAGGCTTCGCCGGCGCGCGGCGAGGAGTTCTAGCAGGGCGGGCTCGACCCGCTCCGCCGATTGCCTTTGGCGGGCGATGCGATTAGCGCAGGCGCAATGGACGTTTCCGATCTCCGCATCGCGCTATTCAGCGGCAATTACAACATGACCGTCGACGGTGCGAACAAGGCGCTCAACCGGCTCGTCGGCTATCTGCTGGAGCAGGGGGCGGCGGTGCGCGTCTATTCGCCGACCGTCGAAAATCCCGATTTCGCGCCGACCGGCGACCTCGTCAGCGTGCCCTCGATGGCGATCCCCGGCCGCAGCGAATATCGCATCCCGTTGTCGCTGTCGGGCCGGGTGCGCGAGGATCTGGCGATGTTCGCGCCCAACATCCTCCATATCTCCAGCCCCGACCGCGTCTCGCGGCAGGCGGCGGCGTGGGCGCGGCGGCGGCGCATCCCGGTCGCCTGTTCGGTCCACACGCGCTTCGAGACCTATTTCCGATACTACAACCTCTCCTTCCTCGAACCGCTCGTCGTCGCCTGGCTGCGCAAGCTTTACCGCAAGTGCGACGCGCTGATCGCTCCGTCGGAGAGCTTCGCGCAGGTTCTGCGCGAACAGCGGATGAACTATGACATCGGCATCTGGACCCGCGGCGTTGAGCGCGACGTCTTCAACCCCGGGCGGCGCGATGGAAGCTGGCGTCAGTCGTGGGGCATCGCCGACGACGTCCCCGCGATCGCCTTCCTCGGCCGGCTGGTGATGGAAAAGGGGCTCGACGTCTTCGCCGACGCGATTGACGTGCTGCGCCGCCGCGGCGTGCCGCACGAGGTGGTGGTGATCGGCGAGGGACCTGCGGGCGACTGGTTCGAATCGCGGCTGCCGCGTGCCAAGTTCGTCGGCTTCCAGGGCGGCGAGAATCTGGCGCGGTCGCTGGCCTCGTGCGACATGCTGTTCAACCCCTCGGTCACCGAGACGTTCGGCAATGTTACGCTGGAGGCCATGGCCTGCGGTCTGCCTGTGGTCGCGGCGCGCGCGACTGGCAGCGCGAGCATCGTCAAGCACGGCCAGACGGGTTATCTGGTCGCGCCGGGCTCGATCGGCCTTTTCGCCGACGATCTGGAGCATTATTGCCGCGACCCGCAGTTGCGCGCCGCGCACGGCGCCGCGGCGCTCGCCGAAAGCGCCTCCTATCAGTGGGATGCGATCAACCAGGCCGTCGCCGACACCTATCTGCGCCTGATCCGCCAGAAACAGCGGCGGCCCTGACGTCATGGCCGCGGATCTGTTCGGCGACGATGCGCCGGTGTCATCCGGCAGCGGGGCCGCGGGTCCGGCGCCGCTCGCCGAGCGGTTGCGGCCGAAGAATCTGGGTGAAGTCGTCGGTCAGGAGCATCTGACCGGCCCTGACGGCGCGATCGGCCGCATGGTCGCGGCGGGGCAGCTTTCGTCGATCATCCTCTGGGGGCCGCCCGGAACCGGCAAGACGACGATCGCGCGCCTGCTTGCGGAGGCGGTGGGGATGCGCTTCGCGCCGCTGTCGGCGGTTTTTTCCGGGGTCGCCGACCTCAAGAAAGCCTTTGCCGATGCCGAGAAGATGGCGGCGGCGGGCAAGCGCACACTGCTTTTCGTCGACGAGATTCATCGCTTCAATCGCGCCCAGCAGGACGGCTTCCTGCCCTTCGTCGAGCGCGGGACCGTGGTGCTCGTCGGCGCGACCACCGAAAACCCGAGCTTCGCGCTCAATGCCGCGTTGCTCAGCCGCGCGCAGGTGCTGGTGCTGCACCGGCTGGACGAGACCGCGCTCGCAACGCTGGTCGAGCGCGCCGAGGCCGAGGTCGGGCGGTCGCTGCCCGTGACCGGCGAGGCACGCACCGCGCTGATCGCCAGCGCCGACGGCGACGGCCGCTTCCTGCTCAACCAGGTCGAGACGCTGTTCGCCGCGGCGATCGACGCGCCGCTCGACCCCGCCGAACTCGCGCAATTCCTGCACCGCCGGATGCCGGTCTACGACAAGGACCGCGACGGGCATTACAATCTCATCTCGGCGCTGCACAAGGCGATGCGTGGTTCGGACCCGCAGGCCTCGCTCTACTGGCTCGCGCGGATGCTCGTCGCGGGCGAGGAGCCGCTTTACGTGCTTCGCCGCATCACCCGCTTCGCGAGCGAGGATATCGGGCTCGCCGACCCGCAGGCGCTCGTCCAGTGCCTCGCCGCGAAGGACGCCTATCAGTTCCTCGGATCGCCCGAAGGCGAACTCGCGATCGTGCAGGCGTGCCTCTATTGCGCGACGGCGCCCAAGTCGAACGCGGCCTATGCGGCGCAGAAGGCGGCATGGGCGGCGGCGCGCGACACGGGCAGCCTGGCGCCGCCCGCGAACATCCTCAACGCGCCGACGAAGCTGATGAAGGATCTCGGCTACGGCGCGGGCTACAGCTACGACCATGATGCGCCCGAGGGCTTTTCGGGCGACAATTACTGGCCCGACGAAATGGATCCGGCGACCTTCTATCATCCCGTCGACCGCGGCTTCGAAAAGCGTATCGCCGAGCGGCTCGCCTGGTGGGATGCGCGGCGGCACGGGCGCGGGGAGGGGGACTGATGTCGCGTTTCGACAGCTGGGACGACGTCATCGCCTTCGTCTGCGCGCTACCCGACGTCGAAATGGCGCCCTTCTATGGAACGCCCTGCCCGAAGGTGAATGGCAAGGCCTTCGTCTCGCCGGGGCGCGAGGCGGACAGCTTCCACGTCATGGCGCCGCACGAGGAGAAGGAGATGCTCCTCGAAACCGATCCCGGCACCTTCTGGCAGACGCCGCATTACGAAGACTGGCCGGGGCTGCTCGTGCGCTATGGCGCGTCCGATGCCGACCGCGTCGCCGACGTCATCCGCCGCGCCTGGTGGGACCGCGCGAAAAAGGCGCAGCGCGCCGCCTTCGGCCCGCGCCCCTAGCCCGGATAGCGTTCGAAGCTCGGCATCTGGTCCAGCCTTTCCATCCAGCCGATACGCTCGGCGGTCTGGATCTGCACCTGCGCCGGGATCAAGTCGGGGTCGTCGAGCGTCGCGGTCTGGACGTCGATCTTTCCGGGGAAGACCTGTTCGTTGGTATAGAAGAGCCCGGTCCCGCATTCGCCGCAGAAATGGCGGCGGCCATGTTCGGACGAAGCGTAGATCTTCGGCGTTCCGCTCACGTCGAGCGCATCCCGGGCGACCATGCCCCAACCGACCAGTGGTGCGCCCGCGTGACGGCGGCAGTCCTGGCAATGGCAGAGCGCGTGATGTTCGACCGCGGTCGGCATCGAATAGCGGATGGCGCCGCAATGGCATCCGCCGGCGGCACGGGTAGGTGTTTCGGTCATCTCTCTCTCTCTCTCTCTCTCTCTCTCTCTCTCTCCTCGGGAATCGGGTTGAGAACATAACATAAACACAACCTGAGCCAACCCCCGGCCGAAGACCCAGGGTTAACGGGAAATTAGGCAGGTTCGGGCAAAGCCTGTCGCGGCAATGGCGAGGCGAGATGGCGATTTCGTATAATCCGGTGGCGCCCGGCGCCGATGGCCTCCTGTGGGTGGCCCGGCCGGCCATGGCGCTCATGGCGGCTGCGGCGTTGCTTGTCGCGCTGTGCGGCGGCAGCGCCAATCTTTCGCTTTTCTATCTGGCGCGGCAGGATCTGTGGCTGTTGGCGGCGACGACGCTGTCGCTGCAGTTCTGCCTTTGGCGCTCTGGTCGCGCGGGCCATCTGCCGGCGATGCCACGATATCTCCCGCTGCTCGTCGGCGCGGGGCTGGCGCTTGCCGCCTATGCCGGCCATTATCTGATCCTGTCGGGATATGATCTCAGTCGCGACGAACAAATGGCGAGCTTCGACGCCGCGATCTTCGCGCGGGGCGAACTCGTCGCCCCGCTGGCGGGGGTCTGGCGCGACCATGCCGGCGCGCTCAACACGATGTTCATGTATCCGACCGGGCAAAGCGTGGCCTGGGTTTCTGCCTATCTTCCGCTCAGCGCCGCGCTGCGCGGGCTGTTCGCGCTGGCGGGCGACGCGGCGCTGACCGGGCCGGCGATGACCGGGCTCGGCGCGCTGGGGCTGTGGGGATGCGCGCGGCGGATCTGGCCGGACCATCGCGAGGCGCCGATCGTAGCGCTTCTGCTCTATCTCGGGTCGGGGCAGGTGCTGTTCAACGGCATGACGGCCTATGCAATGCCGGCGCACCTCGCGTTCAACCTGTGCTGGCTCTGGTTTTTCCTTCGCCGATCGGCGTGGGCCGACATGGCCGCGCTGGCGGTGGGCTTCGTCGCCGTTGGATTGCATCAGCCGATCATGCATCCGATGTTCGCGGCGCCTATCCTGCTCACGGTGGTTTTCGACCGCGACTGGGGCCGCGCCGCTCTCTATTTTGTGGGATATGCCGCGATCGGCGCCTTCTGGCTCTGGTGGCCGGGCTTCATCTGGTCGCTGGTGGAGGCCAATCCGCTAGCGCCGCGCGCGGATGGCGTCGACTTCTGGGCCCGGCTGCTGCTCACCCTCGAAAAGGGCGATACCCTCCGATTCGCGAACATGGGGGCCAATCTGCTCCGTTTCGCGGCGTGGCAGCATCTGCTCCTTCTGCCGCTGTTGTTGCTCGGGTTGCGTGCGGTTAGGCGCGACCGGTTGGCGGCGGCGCTCGCGGGCGGCATCGGGTTGACGCTGGTGGTCATGACGGTGATTCTGCCGTATCAGGGACACGGGTTCGGCTATCGCTATCTGCACGGGTTGATCGGAAACGCGATCCTGCTTGCGGTCTTCGGCTGGGTCGCCCTCGGCGATCGTCTCGCACCGTGGCGCCCGTTGCTGATGCGCACCACTGTTGCCGGGCTTCTCGTCCTGCTTCCGGTGCAGCTATGGATGGCGCACGGCTTCTACGCCCCTTTTGCCCAAGCCTCGGCGCGGATCGATGCGAGCGATGCCGATTATGTGGTGGTTGGCGAGAGCGATGCTCCTTTTGCTGCGGATCTTGTGATCAACCCGCCCTTTCTCGAAAGACGCCCGATACGCTTGCTGCGTGAGGAGATGGACCCCGCGCTGATGCGCGCGCTCTGCGCTTCGTCGGCCCGGGTCGGGCTGGTCGATGCGGAAATACTCGGACCGATTGCTGCCTATTTCGGCGCGCCCGCGCTTGCGGAGACCACCGCCCAGCCCGCGCTTGCCGCCGAGTTGCGGCGTGCAGGCTGTTCCGTTTCGGGCGTGCAGTAGGCGGCATGGTCGATACAGAGCCGAAACCGGATTTATCCAGTTGTTAACCACAAGTTCCTAAACCCGATCCGAAACGGATTTGTGGGGGGCTTCCATGTATCAGCAGCGGGCCGAAGTGCTGGCATTCCATCAGGCGCGGGCGCTGAAGCTGGGCGTTACTATCGTCATGCCCTGCCTCAACGAAACGATCAGCCTGCCGCATTGCATCGCAAACGCGCGGGATGCGTTGCGGATGATCGAGGACCGTTTCGGCCTCT
Source organism: Sphingopyxis sp. NJF-3 (assembly GCF_053514865.1). NCBI lineage: Bacteria > Pseudomonadati > Pseudomonadota > Alphaproteobacteria > Sphingomonadales > Sphingopyxidaceae > Sphingopyxis > Sphingopyxis sp. NJF-3. The sequence goes on along the minus strand of NZ_CM130726.1, from coordinate 2,460,090 downwards.
CGGGAGAGATCGTCATCGCCGACAATGGATCGACCGATGGCAGCCAGGCGCTCGCCGAATCGCTGGGCGCGCGCGTCGTTCCCGTCGCGCGGCGCGGTTATGGCGCGGCGCTGATCGGCGGCTGCCAGGCGGCCTATGGCGACTATATCCTGATGGGCGACTGCGACGGCAGCTATGATTTCACCGAAGGCGTCGCGATGGTCGGCAAGCTGATCGACGGTCACGATCTGTGCATGGGATCGCGCTTCGACGGTGGAATCGCGCCTGGCGCCATGCCGTGGAAGAACCGGTATATCGGCAATCCGGCACTGACCGGCATTCTCAATCTCTTCTTCCGGTCGGGAATCAACGATGCGCATTGCGGGCTGCGCGCGATCAGTCGCGAGGCGTTCGACCAACTCGGCCTCGCGGGCGAAGGCATGGAGTTCGCGAGCGAAATGGTCATCAAGGCCTCGCTCAAGAAGATGAAAGTGGCTCAGCTTCCGGCTACCCTATCGGTCGACCTGCGTCATCGCGCGCCGCATTTGCGCCCCTGGCGCGACGGCTGGCGGCACCTCCGCTACCTTCTGATGCTCTCACCGACGTGGGTTTTCGGCGTGCCGGGGATAACGGCGCTTCTTCTCGCCGCCATCATATTCGGCGCTGCAGGCGCCTATGCGACCGGCCTGGTCGCGGGAACGCCCTTCTTCGGCGTGAGTTGGTGCGTGGTCGCGGCCTTTCTCGCCACCTGCGGTCATTTTTGCCTGCTCATGGGGACAGCAATGCACCTTCATGGAGTGCGATGCGGCTATCGCCGCCTGCGTCCTTCCATCGCCCGTCTTGGCCAGATACTGACGCTGGAGACGATGTTGATCACGGGCCTTGCGCTGATTGCGGTCGCGTTGGTCACGCTGGGGCTTGTCGGAATACAATGGACCAAGGGCGGCTTCGAGGCGCTGAGCAATCCGCTTCCGCTGATCGGTGGCGCGGCGCTTGGTGCGATCGGTCTGCAAACGGCGTTCGGCGCGTTCGTGCTGGCGATCATGGCCGGCAACGACAATCGTTTCGCTCCGCCGGCCGAGATCACAGGCGGATGAAGCGACCGTTTCTCTCGGTCGTCATGCCGGTCCATGGCGGCGGACAATGGCTGGATGCGGCCTTGGCCAGCGTCCGCGCGCGGGGTCGCGACGACGTCGAAATCGTCATCCGCGATTCGACCCCCGGCGAATCCTGCGAAGCGATTGTGAAACGGCACGCCGACAGGCTCCGGATCGATTATGCCTATCTGCCCGAAATACCAAGTTGGACGCGCAAGACCAATTTGGCGGTCGAGGCAGCGAGTGCGGCGCATATCTGCCATCTGCATCAGGATGATCTCTGGCTCGAGGGCCGGCTCGCGGTCGCCCGCGGCATGATCACGGCGGCGCCGGATGCGGCGCTCCTCCTCACGCCCGCCCTGATCGTCGATGGAGCGGGGAACCGGCTTGGCCGGTGGCGTCCCCCGTTTCGCGTTGGCCGGGTCGATTCCGCCGAATATCGCGACGCGTTGCTGGTGCAGAATTCGATCGCCATTCCCGCACCCGTCTTTCGCCGTGACGCCTATCTTGCCGCAGGCGGAATGGACGAAAGCCTGTGGTACACGCCCGATTGGGATTTATGGTTCAAACTGGGGGAACAGGGCCCGATATATTATGATCCGCGCGCGGTTACAGCCTTCCGCATCCATAAAAGCTCCCTGACGATGACCGGCGATCGACAAGAGTTCGCCGAGCAGATGGAACTCGTCCTCGAACGCAATCTGTACGCAGGCGGAAAGACCGAACGCATCAGTCGCACGTCCGCGCGGATCAATGCGTTGCTGTCCGAGGCAGCGCTTGGCCATTCCCATGCGTTGATCAAGGCACTTGCTGCCTTCCTTGCTCTTGGTCCGATCGAGGGCAGCCGCTACATTCGCTATTCACGCATCCTCGAACGGGTCGTGCCGCGGCTCAGGCTGCGGTTCGCGGGAGTCATGTGAGATGGCGCTCGGCTCCCTCATCCGCAAAAGCTTCGGTCGCCACGAGCATCGCGTCGCCGGACTGTATCGCAGCGCCTTCCTCGACCTTCGCGACTATTCGGCCAAGATCGGCGATTGGGTTCCAAGGGCGCACCGCATTCTGGAGGTCGGCTGCGGCGAAGGCGCAGTGACGGAAATTCTTGCCGACGTCTATCCCGATGCGGATATTCTGGCGATAGACATTGTACCCAGCCTGGGACGTCTCTATCGCGGTCGACCTGACGGTGTTGCGTTTCGGCAGGCTCCGGTCTCCGATATTGCAGTCGAACGTCCCGCTTCGTTCGACCTGATCACCCTGTCGGACGTCATGCATCACATTCCGCCCGAACTGCGTCCGGAAATTCTTCGCTCCATCCGGCGCTGCCTGGCGCCGGGGGGACGGTTCGTGTTTAAGGACTGGGCGCGGACGCCGACACCCATTCATTGGCTCTGCTACGCCAGTGATCGATGGCTGACCGGCGATCGCGTGGCCTATCTGACTCCGCAGGAAGCGATGGCCTTGGTGGCGTCGAGCGATCCGGCTTTCGAACCGGTCGCACAGTGCAATGTCGGTCCGTGGAAAAACAATTATTCGCTGATCTTCCAATGTTGAGTATATTGCTCGACAGCAGGCCCGCTCGCTATCTCGCCGTGGGCGCGATCTGTGCGGTCGCGAACAATATTATATTGATAGCCGGCGATGCGGTAGGGATACCTTATTGGGCCCTCGTGCCGTTGACGTTCGTGCTGATGGTGCCGCCGAGCTATGTTGCCCACGCACTATGGGTGTTCGGGGTCCGCACATCATGGGCGGCCTTTGGCCGCTATGTGGCCGGGACGATGTCGAGCCTAGCGGTCGCGGCGCTGACGATCGGATTGCTTCGCGGTGCCATGATGTTGCCGATGGTCGCTGCTGCGCCGATCGCGACGCTAGCGATGGTGCTCTATAACTATCTGATGACACGCTGGGCCGTATATCGGGGCCACGGCCGCGCCACCGGTCGCCGCCCGGCGCCTCAATCCCCCAAATCGACCTGATTCTGCTCCGCCCACGCCTGATATTGCCCGCGCGGGTTCGCCGCCGGTCGTGTCAGTATCGCCGGCATGTCCTGGCGCAGCGCGGCGAGGTCGAGTGAGCGGATCATCGCCTTGACCGGGCCGACGCCGGCCGGGGTGATCGATAGCCGGTCGATGCCGAGACCGAGGAGGGCCATCGCCTCGAGCGGGCGCCCCGCCATTTCGCCGCATACGCCGAGCGTGACCTTGCTGCCCGACACCAGCCCCACGACGCGGGCGAGATAGCGCATCACCGTCGGGGACAGCCAGTCGTAGCGTTCGGCGAGGCGCGGATGGGCGCGATCCGCGGCGAACAGGAACTGCGTCAGGTCGTTGGTGCCGATCGACAGGAAGTCGAGGTGCGGCAGCATCAGGTCGAGCGTCTCGACGAGCCCGGGCACTTCGAGCATCGCGCCGTAGCGGATCGCCGCCGGCAGCTTCTTGCCGCGGCTCGCGAGCCAGGCGCGCTGGCCGACGAACAGGGCGCGCGCCGCCTCATATTCCCAGGGCTCCGACACCATCGGGAACATGACGTTGAGCGTGCGTCCCGCGGCCGCCTCCATCAGCGCGCGTGCCTGCACCTTCAAAAGCCCCTCGCGTTCGAGCGCCAGGCGCAGCGCGCGCCAGCCCATCGCGGGATTTTCCTCCAGCGCATTCTCGTCGACGTTCATATAGGGCAGCGCCTTGTCGCCGCCGATGTCGACCGTGCGGAAGATGACCGGACGGTCGCCCGCGGCGTCGAGTACGTCGCGATAGAGGCGCTGCTGCCGCTCGCGCTGGGGAAGCGTCGCCGAGACGAGGAACTGAAATTCGGTGCGGAACAGCCCGATGCCCCTTGCACCGGTCAGGTCGAGCGCGGCGACATCCTCGCGCAGTCCGGCGTTGATCATCAGTTCGATCGGCACGCCGTCCCTGGTCACCGCGGGCAGGTCGCGCAGCGCGGCGAGGTTGGCGCGGCGCTTCTGCGAAATTTCGAGCTTCGCGTCGAAGGCGTCGAGCATCGCAGAGGTCGGCCGCACCTGCACCGTGCCGGCGGCGGCGTCGAGCAGCAGCAGGTCGCCTTCGCGGATCGAGGTGCGCACGTCGCGGACGCGGCCGATCACCGGCACGCCCATCGCGCGCGCGACGATGATGACGTGCGCGGTCAGCGACCCTTCCTCGAGCACCACGCCCTTCAGCCGGCGGCGATCATATTCGAGCAGTTCGGCGGGGCCGAGGTTGCGCGCGATCAGGATCGAATCCTGTCTGAGGCCCATCTGCGCCGCGGTGCCCATCTGGCCCGACACGATGCGGATCAGCCGGTTCGACAGATCCTCGAGGTCGTGCATGCGATCGCGCAGCAGCGGGTCGTCGATCTGGCGCATCCGCATCCGGGTGCGCTGCTGGACGCGCTCGATCGCCGCCTCGGCGGTCAGGCCGCTGTCGATCGCCTCGTTGATGCGCCGCGACCAGCCTTCGTCATAGGCGAACATCTTGTAGGTTTCGAGCACCTCCTCATGCTCGCCGCCGATGCCGAATTCGGCCTGGCTCGCCATGCGGTCGATCTGCTCGCGCATCTTGTCGAAGGCGGCATAGACGCGGTGGCGTTCGGCCTCGATATCGTCGGCGACCGTATGCTCGATGGTGATCCGCGGCTGGTGGAACACCGCGATGCCCTGGCCCATGCCGTCGACCAGCTTCTGTCCGGTCAGCCGCTGCGCCGACTGGTCGGCGGCCGCGGCGTCGATGCGCGCGGTGGTGTCGACGAGATCGGCATTGGCGATCAGCTCCGAAAGCACCATCGCGACGGTCTGCAGCGTCTCGATCTCGATCTCTTCGTAGCGCCGTGGGTCGCTGTGCTGGACGCAGAGCACGCCCACGGCCTGCTCGCGCCGGATGATCGGCACCCCGGCAAAGCTGTGGAACAATTCCTCGCCCGTTTCGGGGCGATAGGAAAAGTCGGGATGTGCGGCCGCCTCGTCGAGATTCAGCGTTTCGATCTGTTCGGCGATCATGCCGACCAGCCCCTCGCCGAGCGCGAGGCGCGTAACGTGCACCGCCTCCTGCTTGAGGCCGCGGGTCGCATAGAGTTCGAGCGATCCGTCGCGCAGCAGGTAGATCGAGCAGACTTCGCTGTCGAGGCATTCGCCGATGATGCCGACGACCTGGTTGAGCTTGCTCTGCGCGTTGGTCCGCGCCGCCATCACCTCGTGCAGCCGGGTCAGGATGTTGCGGGCTGACTGCGCGGCGGTCGAGGGCGGGGGCGGGGCGTTGGTCATCCTGAAGACCTGCTAACAGATGCTTGGGCCCCGCGCCATCGTCTGCCGCGATATTCGGCACCCTATTCGGCAAGCGACGGGCGTGTCAGCCGGTGGGTGCCGCCGGCCCCGCTGCCGTCGTCGTCGCGGCGGATGGGTCGACCGGCCCAACCGGTGTCGGGCCGACCGGCGCCGCAGGGCCTGCCGGCATCGGCGTTGCCGTGGCGGGGGTGCCGAAGAGAGGCGGGGCCACTGGCGGCGGCGCATATTTCGCGTCCCAGGCCGCGGCGTCCGACTGATATTTGGCGTAGGCCTCATAGAAATCGACGAAGGGCTGGTCGAGCTGGGCGAGCTGGGCCGGCGCCTGGTCGACCACCTGCGCGGTCGGGGTGGTCGAGACGAGCTGCGCCACCGCGTTGGCGCGCGCGCAGAAATCGCGCTGCGCGGGCGGCTGCGCGAAATAGTTGAAGAGCTGCGTCGACAGCTTGTCGCGGGCCGCGATGCCGTTGGAACCGCTTTCCTTGCCGAGCTGCGCGATCACGCTTTTCTCGGTCGAGCGGATCGCCTTGGCGTGCGACTTGATGATAGTGTTGTAGGCGGCGACCAGCGTCGCTTCCTCGAGCCCGCGGCAGCCGATCGCGGCGACGTTCAGCGCGATCTTGAGCTGCCAGAAGGCACGGTCGCCGGTGATGTTGCTGTTCGCGGTGACGAAGCGGCCATCGAGCCCGCGCATCGGCAGGATCTGGGTCGCCGACGCCTGGCCCGGGGGGATCGGGCGCGGCGGCACGATGATGACGACGGGTTCGGGCGGCGGCGGCGGGGGAGGCGGCGGGGGTTTGGGGGCGCAGGCGGCAACGCTCGCCAGTAACCCTATAACGATGATCTTACGCGACAAATTCATGATACTCTCCCCAGCCGCAGCAACATGCGGCGTCAACCCCGAGCGTGCAAGGCGGCTTCGGCCTGTTGCACCAAAGCCGCGATAATATCGGCGACGCTTTCTTCCTGCGTTACCATACCGACAGATTGCCCTGCCATTAACGAGCCCCCCTCGATATCGCCGTCGATCACCGCGCGGCGCAGCGCGCCGGCCCAATAATGCTCGATCTGGAGCTGGGCTTCCATCATGTCGACGTCCCCCGCGTCGAGCAGGTTCGCGACCTCGCGCTGCTTGGCGGTGAAGGCCTCGGTGCCGTTGTTCTTGAGCGCGCGCACCGGGATGACGGGCAGGCGCGGGTCGATCTGTACGCTGGCGACGGCGTCGCGCGCGGAGGCGCGGATGAACGCCTTCTTGAAAGCGGGATGCGCGATGCTTTCGGTCGCGCAGACGAAGCGGGTGCCGAGCTGGACTCCCGATGCGCCCATTTCGAGATAGCCCGCGATCGCCTCGCCGCGGCCGATGCCCCCGGCGACGAAGATCGGCAGTTCGGACGCGAGCTCGGGCAGGATTTCCTGCGCGAGAACGCTCGTCGACACGGGGCCGATATGCCCGCCCGCCTCCATGCCCTCGATGACCAGTGCATCGACGCCCGAGCGCATCAGCTTCTTCGCGAGCGCGAGCGTCGGCGCGAAGCAGATGACCTTGGCGCCCGACGCCTTGATCGCCTCGAGGCTGCCCTTGGGCGGCAGGCCGCCGGCGAGCACGACATGGCCGACGCCATGTTTGGCGCACACATCGATCAATTCGAAAAGCTGCGGGTGCATGGTGATCAGGTTGACGCCGAAATTGCGCGTCGCGAGCGCCTTGGTCGCCGCGATCTCGGCATCGAGAAGCTCAGGCGTCATCGCGCCGCAGGCGATGACGCCGAAGCCGCCGGCGTTGCTGATCGCGCTGACCAGATGGCGTTCCGAGACCCAGCTCATCGCGCCGCAAAGAATGGCGTAATCGCTACCGAGAAGCTCGGTTCCGCGCGCCATCAGATCGTTAATTTTGCTCATCATCAGCGCCTTTGCCAGCACATGCGCGCGGGCGCAATGGATTGCCGCCGCGGCGGGCGCGCCGATGGACGAAAACCGATCCGCTCGGTTCGGCGCGCCAATTCGTCCTTTGGGCGCAGAAAGCAAAACAATCATTGTCAACTAAAACAGTTGGCATATGCTTTGGCGGCGAATCCACCAACGAAAGGAAGCCGCATGTCCACCAACGACCAGACCGCGAGTGCACGCGAAGCCGTGCCGCGCGCGATCCAGACGGTGCTCGACGCGCTCGACAAGCTGCGCTTTGGCGCCATCCAGCTCACCGTTCATGAAGGGAAGCTGGTGCAGGTCGATGTGACCGAGCGCCACCGCTACCCGAACTGACCAGGTCCTCCCGACGGGGGCACGTCCCCCCCAATACTGCCGCAGACCGGACCACCGGATGTGGCAATTTTCTTTGCAACAGGAAATTGCCATGACTGCCAAATATCCTTCCGCGCGCCGCCGCATAACGGCCGCATCCCTGACATTGCCGCTGATCCTCGCCTTCGCCGTCCAGTCCGCGGTGGCCGCCGAAACGAACGCCGACACGGCCGCGACCACTGACGCCGCCGCCGAGCAGGTCGAGGGCGGCAGCTACGGCGGCGACATCGTCGTCACCGCGCGCCGCCGCGCCGAAACCGCGCAGGACGTTCCGATCGCCATTTCGGTGGTCGCGGGCGACCAGATCGACAACACCGGCAGCTTCAACGTCGGGCGGCTCCAGCAGCTTGCGCCGACGCTGCAATTCTATTCGTCCAACCCGCGCAACTCGGCGGTCAATATCCGCGGCATAGGGGCGCCCTTCGGCCTGACCAACGACGGCATCGAACAGGGCGTCGGCATCTATGTCGACGACGTCTATTACGCGCGCGTCGCCTCCGCGACCTTCGACTTCCTCGACGTCGCGCAGATCGAGGTGCTGCGCGGGCCGCAGGGTACGCTCTATGGCAAGAATACCACCGCCGGGGCGATCAACATCACCACCAACCAGCCGACCTTCGATTTCGAGGGCAAGGCCGAACTCAGCATCGGCAATCTCAACTTCAAGCAGGCGAAGGCCGCCATCTCGGGCCCGCTGACGAGCAATCTGGCGGCGCGGATCGCGGTGTCGGCGACCAGCCGCCGCGGCACGCTCTATAATGTGACGACCGACCGCTGGGTCCACAGCCAGGACAATATCGGCCTGCGCGGTCAATTGCTGTGGCGCCCGACCGACAATCTCGACGTCACGCTGACCGGCGACTGGAACAAGCAGGACGCGGTGTGCTGCGGATCGGTCTTCGTCCGCACCGGCGAAACGCAGCGCCCGCTGAATCGCCAGTTCGCGGCGCTCGCGGCGGCGCAGGGCTATGTCGTGCCGAGCACCAATCCCTATGACCGGCTGACCGACCTCGACGCCAATCTCAATGCCGGAAACGAGATCGGCGGCGTCGCGCTGCGGGTGAAATGGGACGTGGGGCCGGGGACGCTGACCTCGGTCACCGCGTGGCGCTATTGGGACTGGCAGCCCGAGAACGACCGCGACTTCACCGGCCTGCCGATCGTCACCAAGTCGCAGAACCCGTCGCAGCAGAACCAGTATACGCAGGAGCTGCGCTATAATTATTCGGGCGAGCGCTTCGATTTCGTGGTCGGCGGTTTCGCCTTTCACCAGCGGATCGACACGCAGGGGACCGAGCAGCACGGGCCGGCGTCGAGCCGCTGGACGCTCAATCCGTCGAGCCCGCTTGCAAACGACCCCTCGGTGCTCGACGGGCTGACTGCGATCAACACCCAATATCTGAAGAACACCAGCCTCGCTCTGTTCGGGCAATTGAGCTGGAAGCTGAGCGACAGTTTCACGATCCAGCCCGGCGTACGGCTGAACTACGACAAGAAGAACGGCTATTATCAGCGGCTCGTCTATGCCGGCGACGGCTCGGCGGTGACCGCCGATCTGACCGACGCCGTTTCGGTCGCGCGGCTCGGCGTGTTTTCACCGCAGGAATATGCGCCGTCGTTCAGCGACTGGAACTTCAGCTATGACCTGACCGCGACCTGGAAGGCGGCGCCCGACATCCTGCTATACGCGACCTATGCGAAGACGTTCAAATCGGGCGGCATCAACCAGAATGGCGTGCCGAACGGCGCCGACGGCAGTCCGCTGCTCGCCGCCGCGACGATCAAGCCCGAGTCCGTCCAGCATGTTGAAGCGGGGGCGAAGGCCGAATTCTGGGACCGGCGCGGCACCTTCAACCTGTCGATCTTCCGCACCGACATCAAAAATTATCAGGCCAATGTGAACAACGGCCAGTTCGGCGTGCTCCGCGGCTATTTGGCCAATGCCGGCAAGGTGCGGACGCAGGGGGTCGAGGCGGATTTCTCGATCCGGCCGAGCGAGCGGTTCCGCGCCTATGCCAACGGTGCCTATACCGACGCCAAATATGTCCGCTTCGTCGACGCGCCGTGCCCGCCCGAATTGTCGGGCGGCAGCAGCAGTCCGCCGAATTGCGACATTTCGGGCCAGCGCCTGCCCGGAGTGTCGAAATGGGCCCTTTCCTATGGCGCGGAGGTCAATGCCCCGGCCAAATTGCTCGGGCAGGACGGGCAGGTCTATCTGGGCTATGACGGCAGCTACCGGTCGAACTTTTCCTCGAACGCATCGGCGTCGGCCTATACGTGGATCGACGGCTATGCGCTGTCGAACTTCCGCGCGGGCTTTCGGACCGAGGCGGGGCTCGACGTCTATGCGTGGGTCCGCAACGCCTTTGACCAGAAATATCTTGAGCAATTGTTCGTGGGACCGGGGAACACCGGCCTGATCACCGGCCTGCCGGGCGATCCGCGCACCTGGGGCGGGACGATCAAGGCGCGCTTCTAAAGGGGCGGGCCTAAAGGAGGAAGCTATATCGATTGCAAACAGGGTTGGGTTCACCCTCCTCTCCCGTCACCCTGAACTTGTTTCAGGGTCCATGGCCTGCCCTTGAATGAGGCGCGGCACAGGAGGATGAGGTGGGGCCATGGATGCTGAAACAAGTTCAGCATGACGAAAGGAGAGAGTGGGGGCGCCTCAAAAACGGCCCCACTTTTGCAATCGGCATAATCCTCAAGACATAATCCTCAAAAAAGAGGGCCGCTCCGGCCGGGGCGGCCCCTTTTATTCCTGCAGCCGCGTCAGCGCTGCTGGTTCGGATTGCGATCCTGCTGATCGCGGCGGGGCTGCTCGCCCTGCTGGCGATCCTGGCCGCCCTGCTGTTGCTGGTGCTGGCGATCGCGATCCTGCTGGCGGTTCTGGCCCTGCTGTTGCTGTTTGTTGGGCATTTCACTACTCCTGCAAGCGCCGCAGGCATGCCGTCATGTCGCGGCACGGGGTCAACCCGCGGGCAGGAGCGGGAGTTCCGCCACTGCGACGGCCCGTGGCCCCGTCGCGGTCGCCGCGCCGCCCACTGATCGGCCCGCTCAATCACTCAATCCACCTTATTCGGTTTTTCTGAAACGCCGCGCCGTGCCTATTCTCCGTCCGTCGAAGCGAAAGGATGGATCCCATCGACTCACGTTCGCCCGCGCCGACGCCCTTTCGTGGCCGCCGCCGCGCCGTCATGCGCGGGTCATCCTGCCGCGCCATCCGTTTCAACGATATCGAGAGAGGAGAGACTGCATGAACGCCGAGACCCCCGTGGACCCCGCCAAGGGCTGTCCGATCAGCCACGACCGGTTCCGTTCGCTGCTCGGGCGGACGAACAAGGACTGGTGGCCCGACGCGCTGCCGGTCGATATCCTGCACCAGGGCGGCGTTTCGCCCGACCCGATGGGCGAGGATTTCGATTATGCAGCGGCGTTCCGCTCGCTCGACTATCAGGCGGTGAAGGACGATCTGACCGCGCTGATGACCGACAGCAAGCCGTGGTGGCCCGCCGACTATGGCCATTATGGCCCCTTCTTCATCCGCATGGCGTGGCACGCCGCGGGCACCTATCGCACCGCCGACGGCCGCGGCGGCGCCAATGCCGGGCAGCAGCGCTTCGCGCCGCTCAACAGCTGGCCCGACAACGGCAATCTCGACAAGGCGCGCCGCCTGCTGTGGCCGGTGAAGCAGAAATACGGCAGCAAGATCAGCTGGGCCGACCTGTTCATCCTCGCCGGCAACGTCGCGATCGAATCGATGGGCGGGCCGGTGTTCGGCTTCGGCGGCGGCCGCAAGGACGTCTATGAGGCCGAGCGCGACATCTATTGGGGCGCCGAGGACCAATGGGTCAACGAAGGCGTGCAGACGCGCATCGACCCCGAAAAGCAGCTCGACCTCGAAAACCCGCTCGCCGCAATCCAGATGGGGCTGATCTACGTCAACCCCGAGGGGCCGGGCGGCAACCCCGACCCGCTGCAATCGGCGCGCGACATCAAGATCACCTTCGAACGCATGGCGATGAGTCATGAGGAGACGGTGGCGCTGACCGCGGGCGGCCATACCTTCGGCAAGGCGCATGGCGCGGGCGATGCGAGCCTGGTCGGCGCGGCGCCCGAAAACGGCGACATCACGCTGATGGGTCTCGGCTGGTCGTCGAGCTTCGAGACCGGGGTCGGCGCGCACGCGATCACCAGCGGACTCGAGGGCGCGTGGGTCAACACGCCCACCGAATGGTCGGAGAATTATTTCCGCCTGCTCCTCGACTATGATTACGAGCTGGTGAAGAGCCCGGCTGGCGCGCAGCAGTGGCAGCCGATCAATCAGAAGGAAGAGGACATGGCCCCCGACGCCCATAATCCGGGCAGACGCGTGCCGACGATGATGACCACCGCCGACATGGCGCTGAAGATGGACCCCGAGCTTCGCCAATATTCGGAGAAGTTCCGGAACGACCATGAAGCGTTCAAGGACGCTTTCGCGCGGGCGTGGTTCAAGCTCTGCCACCGCGACATGGGGCCCAAGGTCCGCTATCTCGGGCCCGAGGTGCCGGCCGAAGATCTGATCTGGCAGGACCCGGTTCCGGCGGGAAGCAAGCCGTCGGATGCCGATGTCGCGGCGTTCAAGAGCGCGATCCTCGGCTCTGGGCTCAGCGTCGGCGAACTCGTCAAGGCGGCCTGGGCTTCGGCCTCGACCTTCCGCAAGACCGACTTCCGCGGCGGCGCCAACGGCGCGCGCGTCCGCCTGTCGCCGCAGAAGGACTGGGCGGTCAACGATCCGGCCGAGCTGGCGAAGGTGCTCGCCAAGGTCGACGAACTGCGCGGATCGCTGTCGATGGCCGACGCGATCGTCCTCGCCGGTTCGGCGGCGGTCGAAAAGGCGGCGAAGGACGCGGGCTTCAACGTCAGCGTTCCTTTCACCGGCGGCCGCGGCGACGCGACGCAGGAGTGGACCGACGTCGAGAGCTTCGAGGTGATGGAGCCCAAGGCCGACGGTTTTCGCAACTATCTGGCGACCAAGCATCGGGTGAAGACCGAGGAACTGCTGCTCGACCGCGCGTCGCTGCTCGGCCTGTCGGCGCCCGAAATGACGGTGCTCGTCGGCGGACTGCGCGTCCTCGGTGCCAACCAGGGTGGCAGCAGGCATGGCGTGTTCACCAGCCGGGTGGGCCAGCTCACCAATGACTTCTTCGTCAATCTGCTCGACATGGACACGATCTGGGAGGTCGTCGACACCAGCGGCGACGAGGAGTTCATCGGCTATGACCGCGGCGGGCGCCAGGAACGCTGGCGCGCGACGCGCACCGACCTGATCTTCGGCTCCAACTCGCAGCTCCGCGCGACGGCCGAGGTTTATGCCGAGAAGGGCCATGAGGAGAAGTTCGTCAAGGACTTCGTCAAGGCGTGGGTCAAGGTGATGAACGCCGACCGGTTCGATCTGGCCTGATCTGCGGGCTCGCCGGTCCCGCATCACGCCGCGGGACCGGCGGCTGCCGCCAGGACGGGGAGTCGCGGGTCCGCCTTCGGGGGCATGGGCCCGGTGGCAGGCCGGCGCAGGGATCGCTTGGGAATCTCAAAGTTCAGGAAAGTTCAGCCTATCGCATTCCCCGTCCGGGCCTTGAGGCGTGCTGGACGCGCCCGGCACGCCTTGCTGTGACTGCGCGCGCAAGCGGGACCGCCATCGCTTTGTCGACCAAATGAAAGAGCCGGACAAAGCTGGCACAGCCGAATAATGTAGGAAAGGCCTATTTGCAGCCGATGTCCGCTTTGGGGTGGGGAGCGGCCGTTGCGGCGACAGGACAAAGTTGCGAGAAGGATGCATGCATAAGTTTCCGCAATCGTCTGAGCTACAGTTCTTAGTTGGAAAAGAGCTGGCGCAAATAGCGCTCGATCCAAACTCGGTGCAATTTCGCTGGTCTGAGGGCGGACAGATCACCGTCACTGGCGACTTGGAGCATGTGGACGAAGATCGTGTGGTCCACCTTTACGACTGCGCGGCATACACCGGCCCGCCGCTCCTGCTGCATAGGCTTCTTATGAAGAAGATCGTTATGATTGAAGCGCAGCCCATGTGTCTCACACTTGGCTTTGAGGGCGGACAGCAGTTGCGGCTGAGGTCCGAGGAAGGTCCGTGGGAGTGTGGGCTGATCTGCTTGACCGACGATCTAGCAGACGGGTGGATCGTATACTGAACGTCCGCAACTGGTCGACAACGACCCTCTCCCGCATCGTCATCCCGGACTTGATCCGGGATCCATAGCTGCGCCGTCGTCGTGGATCCCGGATCAAATCCGGGATGACGATTAAAATAATGTCGTTTTCCGGTCGGGAACGGGTCAGCGCCTCCTTCTATGTTTACACCGTCAATTTCCCCTTGACGCGCGGCCTTCGCAATGTTTACAATGATAACATTGAATATGCGAAAGGACGAAATCATGAAACCGTTGCTCTATGCCGTGGGCCCGCTGGTTTTCGACTCGCTGGGGGTGATTGTCTTCGCGGTGCTGCTGGCGTTCCATGTCGACCTGATCGTCGCGACGGTCGCCGGCACCGTGGCCGCCTGCGCCGTGGTGCTGTTCGAGATCGCCCGCGGCCGCGCGGTCGCCGCGCTGCAGTGGATCAGCCTGGCGATGGTGCTCTTCTCGGCAGCGGCGACGATGCTGACCGGCGATCCGCGCTTCGTGATGGTCAAGCCGTCGATCGTCTATCTGATCGTCGGCGCGGCGATGCTGCGCCGCGGGTGGATGAACCGCTATATCCCGCCCGCGGACCTGCCGCTGGTCGGCGACGTGATGGAGCGTTTCGGCTTCGTCTGGGCGGGGCTGATGTTCGCGACCGCGGCCGCGAACCTCGTCATCGCCTATGCCTTCACGCCCTGGTGGCCGGCGTTCATCGGTATCTTCCCGCTCGCGTCGAAGGCGCTGCTCTTTGCGGTGCATTTCACGATCGTCCAGCTCGTCGGCCGCGCGCGGACGCGCCGCCGGAACGGCGGCGAAGCGCCGGCAGCGCGGCGCCTCGCAGCGGAATAGGACGGCGCACGACTTCCCCTCCGGCCGGAAAATGGCTATTCCGGAACGGGTTGAGGGGGAGCGGACGTTGAGGGGTTTCGGTTGGTGGGTCGGGCTGGCGATAGCCGCCCTGGTGTGGACGGCGCCGGCGCGCGCCGAATGGTTCGAGGTCCGCACCGATCATTTCGTGCTGGTGACCGATGGCGATGAAACAGCCGCGCGCGATTTCGCGACCCGGCTCGAGCGGTTCGACGGCGCGCTGCGGCAGCTGTACGGCATCGCGGACAATCCCGACCTTCACAGCCGGCCGGTCGCCATCTATGCGCTCGATCCGCGGCTATTCTTCGATGTCTGCCGCTGTCCGGGGGTGCTCGGCTATTATTCGGGGCCGCTCGCCGGGCCGCGGATCATCGGGATCAGCGATCCGAAGGCCGATCGCAGGCTGAAGCTCGGCGATCTCCATTCGCAGGCGCTGATGCTGCACGAGTACAGCCATCATTTCATGCTGACCAATTTCCCCGGCGCCTATCCTTATTGGTATGTCGAGGGCTTCGCCGAATTCAACGCCAATGTGGATTTCGGGGAGGATGGATCGATCGTCCTCGGCTATCCGGCCAATTATCGCGGATCGGCGCTGCTGGGCGGTTCGAACCTGCCGTTGCGCCGGCTCGTCGCGCCTGAGCAATATGGTTTTGGCGACAATGTCGATCTGACTTATGGGAGAGCCTGGCTGCTCACCCATTATCTGATGCTGCGCCCCGAGCGCTCCGGTCAGCTGAACCGCTATCTCGCCGCGATCCGCGCCGGCAAGTCGAGCCTCGTCGCGGCCAAGGACGCTTTCGGGGATTTCGATACGCTCGATCGCGAGCTCGACGCCTATATGAAAGGCGCCCTGGCGCCGCCCCTCCGCATTCCAGCGGCATCGGCCCCGCCGAAGGTCGCGCTGCGCCGGCTGACGGCGGGCGAGGAGGATGTTCTTCCGGCGTGGCTGACCATGAAGGACGGCGTCGCCAAGGGCTATCGCAAGGGCTATGCGCTGAAGGCCGAGCGCGCTGCGCGGAAACATCCCGACGATGCGGTCGCGCAGGCGATGGCCGCGGAAGTCAGCTTCATGGCCGATCGCTTTGGGGAGGCGGAGGCCCTCGCCGATCGAGCCCTGGAGCTCGACCCGAAATCGGATCGGGCGTTGTTGCTGAAGGGACGTCTCGCGACGCAGAAGGCGATCGAGGGCGCGCCCAAGGATTCCGCCGGCTGGGCCGCGGGGCGCGAATGGTTCGTTCGGGCCAATCGCGCCGATCCGCAATCGGTCGAGGCCTTCTACCGCTATTTCGGCAGCTATGCCTGGGCGGGGAAGGCCGTCCCCGCGGGGGCGGTGCAGGGGCTGATCCGCGCTTCGATACTGGCGCCCGAAAACGAGCAGGTCGCCGTATCGCTGGCGCTGCAGAAATTGCGCGAGGGCGACGGGGCGGCGGCCCGATCGCTGCTGATTCCGCTGGCGTCGGCGCCGCACCGGCCGCGCGACGACAATGTCGCGCAGTCGATCATCGGCCAGATCGACGGCGGCAAGACGCAGGATGCGATCACCACACTCGCGGCCCTCGAGGTGAAGGCACGCGGCCGCTATTGAAGGGGTCGTCCGTCAGTCGGCGGCGTCGAGGCCGTAGGCGGTGTGGAGGACGCGAACCGCGAGTTCGGTTTCGTCCTCGTCGATCAGCACGCTGACCTTGATCTCGCTGGTCGAGATCGCCTGGATGTTGATGCCCCTGTCCGCGAGCGCGCGGAACATCGTGCTCGCGACCCCCGCGTGGCTCTTCATCCCGACGCCGACGACGCTGATCTTCGCGACCTTGTCGTCGCTGAGAATGCGGTTGAAGCCGATCTTCTCCTTCGCGCCTTCGAGCAGGTCGATCGAGCGCAGGAGGTCGGTCGCGGGGACGGTGAAGGTCACGTCGGTCTCGCCCTTGTCGCGCCCGACGTTCTGGATGATCATGTCGACATTGATCCCCGCCGCGGCGAGGGGGCCGAAGATGTTCGCGACGCCGCCCGGCTTGTCGGGCACGCGGGTGACGATGATCTTCGCTTCATTCTTGTCGTGGGCGATGCCGGTGATCAGCTGCCGTTCCATCTGATGTTCCTCTATTTCCTCGTCGCTGACGATCATCGTGCCCCGCTTCGGCGCCTCGTCGCCCTCGACGAAGCTCGAAAGCACCTGCACGCGCACGCCTTCCTTCATCGCGAGCCCGACCGAGCGCGTCTGGAGCACCTTGGCGCCGACGCTGGCGAGTTCGAGCATTTCCTCATAGGTCACATAGTCGAGCTTGCGCGCGCGCGCGACGATGCGGGGATCGGTGGTGTAGACGCCGTCAACATCGGTGTAGATGTCGCAGCGATCGGCCTTCAGCGCCGCCGCCACGGCGACCGCGCTGGTGTCCGACCCGCCGCGGCCGAGCGTCGCGACGCGGCCGTCGTCCATCAGGCCCTGGAAGCCCGGGATCACCGCGACCTCGCCCTTGGCCATCGCCGCGCCGAGCGCGCCGGTGTCGATGTTCGCGATGCGCGCGCGGGCGTGCGCTTCCTCGGTGCGGATCGGGAGCTGCCAGCCGAGCCAGCTGCGTGCCGGGGTGCCCATCGCCTGCAGGGTGAGCGCGAGGAGGCCCGAGGTGACCTGCTCGCCCGCCGCGACGACGACATCATATTCTGCGGGGTCGTAGCGCGGGTTCGCCTCGCGGCAGAAACCGACGAGCCGGTCGGTCTCGCCCGCCATCGCAGAGACGACGACCGCGACCTCGTTGCCCTGCGCGACCTCGCGCGCGACGAGTTTTGCGACGGTGCGAATCCGCTCGGTGCCCGCCATCGACGTGCCCCCGAATTTCATCACGATCCGCGCCATGTCGCCCCGCTTTCCTGTGCTGGTTTCAGCCGCAACTTTTCGAAGATTTCCGCGGCGCGCCGCTGTTACGGAAGGGGGGAGGCGATGGCAAGGCGATGATGCCCCCGCTGCGATATATTTTCTTGCCCGCGCCCAACGAAAGGCGCGGATCCACACCGCGGGACGGCGCGCCGCGGCAATTTTCTTGCGCCGGCGGGCGGGCGGTGCCACATCCTGCCGCATGAACGCCGCGACGATCAACCCGCACGAAGCCGCTCATTTCGGCGCGCTCGCCGCCGACTGGTGGGACCCGCACGGCTCGTCGGCGATGCTCCACAAGCTCAATCCCGTGCGCCTGTCCTATATTCGCGACCAGATCGATGCGCACTGGCATGTCGACGCGCGCGAGCGGCACCCGCTCGCGGGGCGGCGCGCGCTCGACGTCGGTTGCGGCGCTGGACTGCTCGCCGAGCCCTTGGCACGGCTGGGCGCGGCGGTGACGGGGGTCGATGCGGCGCCCGAGAATATCGCGGCAGCGCGGGATCATGCTGCGGGGCAGGGGTTGGCGATCGCCTATCATGCGGGCGAGCTGGCGGCGCTGCCGCCCGCGACCTTCGACCTCGTCACCTCGATGGAGGTGGTCGAGCATGTCGCCGATCCCGCCGCCTTCGTCGCCGAACTCGCCGCACGGCTCGCGCCAGGCGGGTTGATGATCCTTTCGACGCCCAACCGGACGATCGCCTCGAAGCTGCTGCTGGTCGAGGCGGCCGAGCGCGTCGGCGCGGTACCGCGCGGGACGCACGACTGGGACCGCTTCCTGCGGCCCGAGGAACTGACCGCGCTGATCGAGGGCGCGGGGCTGGCGGTCATCGACCGCACCGGGCTGTCGCCCTCGCCAGGGAAAGGCTTCAAGCTCGGCGCCAGCGAGGCGCTCAACTATCTGATCGCGGCGCGGCACGCGGGATGAGCGGCGGCCGCGACCCGCGCGTCGACGCCTATATCGCGAAAGCCCAGCCCTTCGCGCAGACCATCCTGACCCATATGCGCGCGCTGGTGCACAAGCACGCGCCGGATGCCGCCGAGACGCTGAAATGGGGCGTGCCGCATTTCGTGTTGAACGGGCAGAATCTGGCGGGCATGGCGGCGTTCAAGAGCCATGCGACCTTCGGTTTCTGGCGCGACGAGGAGGTCACCGGCGCGGCGCGCAAGGAGGGGGCGATGGGCAGCTTCGGGCGGCTCGTCTCGCTCGCCGATCTGCCCGACGACAAGGCGCTCGCGGCGATGATCGCGAAGGCGGTGGCGCTGGCGGGCGAGGGCAAGCCAAAGCGGGCGAAGGCGGCGGCCAAGCCGGCGCTCGACCTGCCCGCCGACCTGGGGGCGGCGTTGAAGGCGAATGGCGCCGCGCAAGGCCATTGGGACGCCTTTTCGCCCGGCAAGCGGCGCGACTATATCGAATGGGTGCTCGAGGCGAAGCGCGAGGAAACGCGCGTCAAGCGGATCGAAACGATCGTCGCGCAGGTCGCCGAGGGCAAGGACCGGAACTGGAAGTATAAGGGCTGCTGAGCGCGAGGCGGCATTAAAACACACCGCATCCCCGAGCGAAGACGAGGGGCTCGTTCGAGCGAAGCGAGAATCAGATACGTCGCAGCCTCGACTTCGCTCGGCATAGCCCCTCGTCTTCGCTCGGGGATGCGGATTTATGTCGGTTTAGAAATCCACATCCTCGTAATATTTCGGCGGACTGACGATCTCCATCCGCTCCGCCAGCAGTGGGCGGAAGCTCGGGCGCGATTTCAGGCCCGAATACCAGCCCTTGGTCTGTTCGTGGCCGGTCCAGTCGATGCCGCCGAGATAGTCGGCGACCGAGATATGCGCCGCGGCGGCGAGGTCGGCGAGGCTCATCGTCGCGCCGGCGAGCCAGGTGCGGTGGTCGATCAGATAGTCGACATAGTCGAGATGGTTGTTCGCGGCCTTCATCGCCTCGCGCAGCGCGCCGCCGTCGGGCGGCTGGCGGTGGACGATGCGCTTTTGCATCCGCTCGAACAGCAGGGGGCCGGTGACCTCATAATAGAAATCCTGGTCGAACCAGGCGACGAGACGGCGGATTTCGGCGCGGTTGGCGGCCGTGCCGTTGATCATCGCCTTGCCCTCGACGGTTTCCTCGAAATATTCGGCGATCGCGGCGCTGTCGATCAGCACCTGACCGCGTTCCTGGTCGACCATCACCGGGGTGCGGCCCGCCGGGTTGAGGTCGATGAATTCGTCGCGGCGCTCCCACGGCGATTCGCGCAGCAGTTCGTAGCCCACGCCCTTTTCGCCGAGCAAAAGCCGAATCTTGCGCGAAAAGGGACACAAGGGGAATTGATAGAGTTGCCACATGGGTTCGGCATAGCGGCAGCGGGGCCGCGCGCGCAACGGCTATGGCGCCGAATAAACAGGGACTGTCCCTATTTATCCACCAAAGGGATCAGCGCCGCGCGGCGTCGCGCTCGCGTTCCCACTGTGCGGCCATGTCGCGCGCCATGTCCTTGAGCACGGGGGCGTAGGCGGCCATCGCGGCGGCCATGTGACCCGCCATGCGCGTGCCGGCGCGGACGTCGCTGCCGAGGCGTTCGCCATAATCGGGGTCGCGGCCGGCGAGTTCGCCGAGCGTCGCGTCGGGCGGGATGTAGGCGGCGTCGGATTCGGGATCGGCGCGGGCGACCGCTTCGGCGAGCGGGCCGACGTTGAGCCGCATCAGCGCGTCGACGAGCGCGGTGACCGTGTCGGCCATGCGATCCTGCGCGACCGGGTCGCCAAGCACCGCGGCGGCGGTATCGCCGTCGGCGGCGAAGGCGGGAAGCGGCGCGGCGAGCGCGAGCAGGGGGAGGGCGATCAGGGGCAGGCGGCGGGTCATGGCATCATCCTTCCATAAGGACGCGAGGCTATTAAGCCGCGCCCTCTACGCGATCGACGCTTTCGCTGCGCTGAACGCTGCCGCAGGTGCGACGAGACGCGCCGCCGGTGCGGCGAACCTTTCGCCGGGTTCCACTCATAGACATGGCCTTGATTCGTCATTGCGAGCGAAGCGAAGCAATCCAGAGCGGTTTACGCGCACTCTGGATTGCTTCGCTTCGCTCGCAATGACGCGAATTGGGGCGTGGCGCTACTCGGCGGCCACCACCTCGATCTCGGCGTCGCTCAGCGGCTGGGCGAGGCGGGGGAGCATTTCCTTGGGGCAGATTTGCCAGAACTGGCCCTTGCGCAGGTCCCAGTCGGCGAGGATCTCGGCAGACCATTTGCTGCCCGTCGCCTGCGCATGGTCGGCGATCAGCTCCTTCAGCACCGCTTCCCAATGCGCGCTGTCGAGGCGCTGCCAGACGATCGATTCGCCGTTGGCGCGGCGCTCGAAGGCGTCGTCGGTGTCGAGCACGAAGGCCATGCCGCCGGTCATGCCGGCGCCGAAGTTCGAGCCGACCGGGCCGAGGATCACCGCGGTGCCGCCGGTCATATATTCGCAGCCGTTCGCGCCGCAGCCTTCGACGACGACGTTCGCGCCCGAATTGCGCACCGCGAAACGCTCGCCCGCCTGCCCCGCCGCGAGCAATGTGCCCGCGGTCGCGCCGTAGAGGACGGTGTTGCCGACGATGCTGTTGTGCTGGCTGACAAGCGGGCTTGATACCGTCGGCCGCACGATGATGCGGCCGCCCGACAATCCCTTGCCGACATAGTCGTTGGCGTCGCCGAACACTTCGAGGGTGATGCCCTGGCACAGGAAGGCACCGAGCGACTGGCCCGCGGTGCCGCGCAGGCGAATCTCGACATGGCCCTGCGCGAGGCCGGTCATGCCGAAACGCTGCGTCACCTCCGCCGACAGGCGGGTGCCGACCGCGCGGTGGGTGTTGCGGACATTGTAGGTGAGTTGCATCCGCTCGCCGCGTTCGAACAGCGGCTTCGCGTCGTTCAATATCTGCGCGTCGAGGCTGTCGGGAACCGGGTTGCGGAAATTCGGCCCCTGCGATCGGCGCTGGTCGTCGGGCGCGTCGACCTTGGCGAGGATCGGGTTCAAATCGAGGTCGTCGAGATGCTCGGCGCCGCGGCTGACCTGACGGAGCAGTTCGGTACGGCCAATCACCTCGTCGAGGCTGCGGCAACCGAGCCTGGCGAGAATCTCGCGCACCTCCTCGGCGATGAAGGTCATCAGGTTGATCACCTTCTCCGGGCTGCCGGTGAACTTCGCGCGCAGCTTTTCATCCTGCGTGCAGACGCCGACCGGGCAGGTGTTCGAATGGCACTGGCGCACCATGATGCAGCCCATCGCGACGAGGCTCAAAGTCCCGATGCCATATTCCTCGGCGCCCAAAATGGCCGCGATCACGATATCGCGTCCGGTCTTGAGCCCGCCGTCGGTGCGGAGGCGGATGCGGTGGCGCAGCCCGTTGAGCGTCAGCACCTGATTGACTTCGCTGAGGCCCATTTCCCACGGGGTGCCGGCATATTTGACGCTCGTCTGCGGCGAAGCGCCGGTGCCGCCGGTGTTGCCGGAGACGAGGATCACGTCGGCGTGGGCCTTGGCGACGCCCGCCGCGACGGTGCCGATACCCGCCGAGCTGACGAGCTTGACGCAGACGCGCGCGCGCGGGTTGATCTGCTTCAAATCGTAGATGAGCTGCGCCAGATCCTCGATCGAATAGATGTCGTGGTGCGGCGGTGGGCTGATCAGCATCACCCCCGGCGTCGCGTGGCGCAGGCGGGCGATGAATTCGGTGACCTTGAAGCCGGGCAGCTGGCCGCCCTCGCCGGGCTTGGCGCCCTGCGCGACCTTGATCTCGATCTCGTCGCACGCGCCCAGATATTCGGCGGTGACGCCGAAACGGCCGCTCGCGATCTGCTTGATGTTGCTGTTGGCATTGTCGCCGTTCGCATAGGGGCGATAGCGTTCGCTCGCTTCGCCGCCTTCGCCCGACACCGCCTTGGCGCCGATGCGGTTCATCGCGATCGCCAGCGTCTCGTGCGCCTCGGGCGACAGCGCGCCGAGCGACATGCCGGGGGTGACGAAGCGCTTGCGGATCTCGGTGATCGCCTCGACGCTGTCGAGCGCCACGCCCTGCGCGGGGAAGTTGAACTCCATCAGGTCGCGCAGATACACCGGCGGCAGGTCGGCGACCCCGCGCGCGAACTGCAGATAGGTCGAATAGCTGTCGGTCGCGACCGCGGTCTGGAGGAGGTGCATCAGCTGCGCCGAATAGGCGTGCGTCTCGCCGCCCGCGCGCTGGCGATAGAAACCGCCGACGGGGAGGGTGGTGACGCGCGCGTCGAACGCCGCCTCGTGCTTCTCGGTCGCGTTGATGAACAGCGACTGATAGCCTTCGCCCGAAATCTTCGCCGGCATGCCGGGGAAGAGGTCGTTGACGAGCGCGCGCGACAGGCCGACCGCCTCGAAATTATAGCCGCCGCGATAGCTGGAGATCACCGCGATCCCCATCTTCGCCATGATCTTCAAAAGCCCGTCGTCGATCGCCTTGCGGAAGCGCTTGCGGCAGTCGGCGAGGTCGAGCTCGCCGAACAGCCCGCGCGCCTGGCGGTCGGCGATCGTCGCTTCGGCGAGATAGGCGTGAACCGTGGTCGCGCCGACGCCGATCAGCACCGCGAAGCTGTGGGTGTCGAGCACCTCGGCCGAGCGGACGTTGACCGAGGCGTAGCTGCGCAGGCCTTTTCTCACGAGATGGGTGTGGACCGCCGCCGCGGCGAGCACCATCGCGACCCCGACGCGGTCTTCGCCGATATTCTGGTCGGAAAGGAACAGCTCGCTGCGCCCGGCGCGCACCGCATCCTCGGCCTCGCGGCGGATGCGCGCGATCGCGTCGCGCAGGGTCGAGGCGTCGCCGCCGACGGGGAAGGTGCAGTCGATGTCGGCGACCGCGTCGCCGAAATAGGCGCGCAGCCGGTCCCAGTCGTCGCCGACGAGCACCGGCGAGTCCATGACGAGGACATGCTCGCTCTGCCCCTTTTCATCGAGGATGTTGGCGAGGTTGGCGAAGCGCGTCTTCAGGCTCATCACGTGCCGTTCGCGCAAGCTGTCGATCGGCGGGTTGGTGACCTGGCTGAAATTCTGGCGAAAGAATTGCGCGACGTGGCGCGGCTTGTCCGAAATGACGGCGAGCGGCGTGTCGTCGCCCATCGATCCGACGGCTTCCTTCGCATCCTCGACCATCGGCGAGAGGATCAGTTCCATGTCCTCCATCGTCAATCCGGCCGCGACCTGGCGGCGCAGCAGTTCGGAGCGCTCCCAGCCGGCAAGGCTCGACTTCCCGCCCTTGGGCAGATCGGCCATGGTGCGGAAGCCCTTGACGCGCGCGGGATAGTCCTGAACGCTGGCGATCCGGTCCTTGATCGCCCGGTCGTCGTAGAGCGCGCCTTCGTCGAGGTCGACCGCGATCATCTGGCCGGGGCCGAGCCGGCCCTTCTTGCGGATGCTCGCCTCGGGCAGCAGCACCATCCCGCTTTCGGAGCCGACGACGAGCAGATTGTCGGCGGTCAGCGTATAGCGCAGCGGGCGGAGCGCGTTGCGGTCCATCCCCGCGACCGCCCAGCGCCCATCGGTCATCGCGAGCGCGGCAGGGCCGTCCCACGGCTCCATGACGCTGGCGAGATAGGCGTACATCGCCTTGTGCGCCTCGGGCGCGTCGGGGTCGCTTTCCCATGCCTCGGGAACGAGGATCAGCTTCGCGGTCGGCGCGTCGCGGCCGGCGCGGCACAGCGTCTCGAACACCGCGTCGAGCGCCGCCGTGTCCGACGCGCCCGCCGGGATCACCGGCTTGATGTCCTCCGAATGCTCACCGAAGGCGAGGCTCGCCATCTTGATCTCGTGGCTCTTCATCCAGTTGCGATTGCCGCGGATCGTGTTGATCTCGCCATTATGGGCGAGGCAGCGGAAGGGCTGGGCGAGCCACCATTGCGGGAAGGTGTTGGTCGAATAGCGCTGGTGGAAGATCGCGACCCGGCTTTCGAACAGCTTGTTCGCGAGGTCGGGGTAGAAATCCGCGAGGCTCTCGGCGAGGAACAGCCCCTTGTAGATGATCGAGCGCGCCGACAGGCTGCAGATGTAGAAATCGGCGATCTGCGCCGCGATGACCTTTTTCTCGATGCGGCGGCGGACGAGATAGAGCTGCTTTTCGAACTCGTCGACCGACTGATCCCCGGGCAGCGGTCCGGCGATCATGATCTGCTCGATCTCGGGGCGCGTACGCTGCGCCTTGTCGCCGATCACCGACACGTCGACCGGCACCTGGCGCCAGCCGTAGATGGTGTAGCCCGCCTCGATGATCTCGGTCTCGACGATCGTGCGGCATTCCTCCTGCGCGCCCAGATCGGTGCGCGGCAGGAAGATCATGCCGACGGCGAGGCGGTTCGGGCGCACCTTGTGCCCCGACGCCGCGATCGCATCGTCGAAGAAGCGTTCGGGAAGGTCGACATGGATCCCCGCGCCGTCGCCGGTCTTGCCGTCGGCATCGACCGCGCCGCGGTGCCACACCGCGCGCAGCGCCTCGATCGCGGCCTCGACGACGCGGCGCGACGCCTTGCCGTCGGTCGCCGCGACCATGCCGACGCCGCAGGCATCGGATTCGAGGTCGGGGCGATAGAGGCCCTCGGCGGCAAGCCGCGCATGTTCGGGGGTGGGGAAATGGGTCATCTTATGATCCTGTCAATTCTATCTCCGTCATCCCGGCGAAGGCCGGGATCTCATCCTTGCATCC
The DNA here is from genome assembly GCF_053514865.1 of Sphingopyxis sp. NJF-3. Classification (NCBI taxonomy): domain Bacteria; kingdom Pseudomonadati; phylum Pseudomonadota; class Alphaproteobacteria; order Sphingomonadales; family Sphingopyxidaceae; genus Sphingopyxis; species Sphingopyxis sp. NJF-3. The sequence continues at coordinate 2,434,831 of NZ_CM130726.1, read as the reverse complement.
TGACGCACCGGCGAGATCCCGGCCTTCGCCGGGATGACGATAAAGTTTACGGCGACGGCGTTTTCTTGCGGGCGTTGGCGACCGCCTCTTCCTGCGCGTCGAACGCGGCCGAGGAGGCGTTGCTGGCGGCCTCTTCGAGCTGCTCGACCCGCTGGCGGTCGGCCTCCGACCAATTGTCGCGGTCATAGGCGGGGTCGTCGATCGCGGCATCGGCGGCGGCTGCCGCCGCATCCGCCGCGTCGGCGGCCACGGCCGCTTCGGCCCCATCGGCCGCGGCGTCGGCCGAATCCCATGTGGCCTCGTCACCCGGTTCACCGATCATAGCATCCGCTGGCTCGCCATCGCCGCTCCACATGTCGCGATTGTCCTTCAGCGTCTGGACGTCGACCTTCATCAGCTTGGCGAGCTTCTTCATCTCGGCGTCGCTGAGGTCGGCGAGCCCCTTTTCCTTGGGCAGATCCTTGAGCTGACCCTCGATTGTCGGCGCGCGGTCGATGAATTTGGTGACCAGCGGCGGGACCGCCTTGATCACCGCGAGCATCACCTCGGGATCGGCCTGCAGCGCGAGCGATTCGCCGGCGTAGGACTGCCCCGTCGGTGTCGCGAAGAAGGCGTTGAGTTCGGTGAGCTGGTCGGCCGAGAATTTGCGGGCATAGGCTTTGGCGAGCCCCGCGCGCATCGGCGGCTCGAGGTCGGCGAGAGCTTCGCTGATCAGCGGCCGGATGACCTTCACCACCCGATCCTCGCGCTCCTTGCGGTGCGGGTCGAACAGGTCGGCGACGGCATTTTTGGTGTCGGCGTCGAGCGCCGCGATCCGGTCGCTTTCGACCCCGGTCTTGATCGACAGCGACAGGTCCGAATTGCCGCCGGTTTCCTCGAGCATCGTGCGCAGCATCTTGCCGTACAGATTGTCCATCATCTTTTCGAGGCTGCCGTCGGGGATCAGCGCGGCGGTCGTGCGCTCCGCCAGCGTCAGGCGCGCGGGTTCGATCGGCGGCAGGTCGCTGGTGTCGAACATCTTCTCCACGAGCGCGATCGCCGCGTCCATTTCCTTCTGCATCTTCGCCTTGGCGCCTGCCATCATGGCTTCGTCGCTGAGGCCCTGGCCTTCGTCGGCGGATTGCGCTTCGGTGGAGTCCGAAATCGGCGGTGCCACAACCTCCGCGGCCGGCGCTTCCTGCGCGAAGGCGGGGTGGAGCGGCGTGACGGCGATCGTGCCGGCGAGCAAGATGGATTTCCAGGTCGACATATGGTGATTCCTTACCCTGTTGGTCAGGCGGCCTTCTTTTCGCTTTTTGCTTTCGCTTTCAACCATTTCGACATTTGTTCGCTGACATCGCGCCCGTCGCGGATGCCCCAGACGACCAGGCTGGCGCCGCGGACGATGTCGCCCGCGGCGAAGACGCCCGACAGGCTGGTCATCATCGTCTGGTGATCGACGCGCAGCGTGCCCCAGCGCGTGACGCTGAGATCGGGCGAGCCGAAGAGCTGCGGCAGTTCCTCGGGGTCGAAGCCCAGGGCCTTGATCACCATGTCGGCGGGGAGATCGAAGGCGCGGCCCGGGTCGGGCTCGGGGCTGCGCCGGCCGCTGGCGTCGGGCGCGCCGAGGCGCATCCCCTTGACCGCGACCTCCTTGACCGCCGTGTCGGCGGTGAAGCGTTCGGGAGCGGAGAGCCAGACGAACTCGACGCCTTCCTCTTCGGCATTGGAAACTTCGCGCTGCGAGCCCGGCATATTCTCGCGGTCGCGGCGATAGAGGCATTTGACCGACTTCGCGCCCTGGCGCACCGCGGTGCGGACGCAGTCCATCGCGGTGTCGCCGCCGCCGATCACGACGACATGCTTGTCCGCGGCGTTCAGGCGGCCGTTCTCGAATTCGGGAACCGCGTCGCCGAAGCCCTTGCGGTTCGAGGCGATCAGATAGTCGAGCGCGGCGATGACCCCCGCGGCTTCGTTGCCCGGCACGGCGATCTCGCGCGCTTTGTAGACGCCGGTGGCGATCAGGATCGCGTCGTGCTTCGCGCGGAGCTGGTCGAGCGTGGCGTCCTCGCCGACCTCGAAGCCGAGGTGGAAGTGGATGCCGCTTTCCTCGAGCCGGGCGACGCGGCGCATCACCACGTCCTTCTCGAGCTTGAAGCCGGGGATGCCATAGGTGAGCAGTCCGCCGGCACGGTCGTGGCGATCGTAGACGTGCACCTCATGCCCCTGGGTGCGCAGATATTCGGCCGCCGTCAGCCCTGCAGGCCCGGCGCCGATGATGCCGACCGACTGGCCGGTCGCGGGGCCGGGGTGGATCGGCTCGACCCAGCCTTCGGCCCAGGCGGTGTCGGTTATATATTTTTCGACGCTGCCGATCGTCACCGCGCCGTGACCCGAGAATTCGATCACGCAATTGCCCTCGCACAGCCGGTCCTGCGGGCAGATGCGGCCGCAGATCTCGGGCATGGTCGAGGTCGCGTTGCTGAGCTCATAGGCCTCGCGCAGCCGCCCCTCGGCGGTCAGGCGCAGCCAGTCGGGGATATGATTGTGCAGCGGGCAATGCACCGAGCAATAGGGGACGCCGCACTGCGAGCAGCGCGCGGCCTGCGCGTCGGCGTCCGGCGCGGCGTAGCGTTCGGCGATTTCCTTGAAATCGCGCGCGCGCTCTTCGGGCGAGCGCTTGTCGGGGTAGGATTGTTCGCGCCCCACAAATTGGAGCATGCGGTCGGCTGCCATGCAAAGTCCCTTTCGTTGCGGGCCGGATGCATGGTGCGCGGGGCGCTGTCACGGAAGAAATTCCATATAGGACAGCTATACTGACCTTAAATCATTTTCTTGAGGATGTAATTTCGCTCTACGCAATTATCTTTCGCAATTTAGTACCGGTTCGGTTCTATCTGAGGGCGAGCCAGACCAGCGCGGCGCCGCCGACGATGATTCGGTACCAGGCGAAAGGCGCGAAGCCATAGCGGGTGACGACCGCGAGGAAGGCTTTGATCACCGCCCAGGCGACAACGAAGGAAACGAGCGCCCCGACCGCGATCAGCCCGAGATCGCCCGTCGTGATCGCATCGCGATGCTTGAAAAGCTGGAGCGCGGTTGCCCCCGTCAATGTCGGCAGCGCGAGGAAGAAGCTGAACTCGGCGGCGGTCTTGCGGTCGACGCCGAGCGACATCGCCCCCATGATCGTCGCGCCCGAGCGGCTGACCCCGGGGATCATCGCGAGACACTGGACGAGGCCGACGAGGATCGACTGGCGCGTGGTCAGCGCGGCGACCCCGCCGCTCTCCTTCGGTTTGGCGAAGCGCTCGACGAGCAATATGCCGAAACCGCCGATCACCAGCGCCCAGGCGACGACGACGGCGTTTTCCAGCAGCAGCTCGATCTGGTCGCCGAAAGCGAGACCGAGGATCACGGCGGGGAAGAAGGCGAGCAGCAGGTTGCGCACGAAGGCGATGGCGACCGGGTCGCGGCGGAACAGGCCGACGAACATGTCCCAGAAGAGGTGGCGATAAAGGACGACGATCGCGAGGATCGCGCCGGGCTGGATCGCGATGTTGAAGATCGCCCATTTCGACGCGTCATAGCCGAGCAGCTCGGTCGCGAGGATCAGGTGCCCGGTCGAGGAGACGGGCAGGAATTCGGTCAACCCCTCGACGATGCCGAGGATGATCGCGGTCAGCCAGATCAACGGGATGCTCCTTTGGCGGCGGCGCAGCGGACGGGGCAGGGCAGGGTCATGCGCGGGTCCTGATGGGGAAGGATAGGCGAAAGGGCGCCCGACGCGTGCCGAACGCCCTGTCCTGAAACGCTCTTATGCCGTCGCAGGCGCTTTTGCCAAGCGGCGCGAAAGCCGCAGGTCGCCGCTGCGGCTCACTGCGCCGCAATCTCGGCGAAGCGGCCGTGGCGGCGATATTGCACGAGCCAGCCCTCGGCGATCGAAGCGAGCGAGGCGGGCGCGATGCCAAGCGCGGCGAGCCCCTCGGCTCCCGGTGCGACGACATTCTCCGATTGCAGCATCAGCCATTGATCCTTGGTGATCGGCGCGCCGGGCGCCCAGCCAAGCCCGCTCGCGAGCGCCGAGGCGACGGCGTCGGGCACGTCGACGAACAGCCGCCTGCGTCCGGTGGTGTCGGCGATCCAGCGGAGCAGCGCCGCCATCGTCAGCACTTGCGGCCCGCCGAGTTCGAAGGTGCGGCCCGCGGCGGAAGCCTCGAGCGCCGCGACCACCGCGTCGGCGACGTCGCCGACATAGACCGGCTGGAACTTCGCGGCGGGGGCGATCACCGGGACGACCGGCGACAGGCGGATCATCGCAGCGAAGCGATTGATGAAATGATCCTCGCGGCCGAAGACGATCGAGGGACGGAGGATGACAGCGCCGGGGAAGGCGGCGCGCACCGCGGCCTCGCCGTCGCCCTTGCTGCGGCCATAGGCCGAGGGGCTCGCCGGGTCGGCGCCGATCGCCGAAAGATGGACGAGCGCGCGCACGCCGGCCGCCTTCGCCGCCGCCGCGACATGGGCGGCGCCGTCGGCCTGCACGGCCTGCATGTCATCGAAGCTGCCTGCGAGGTTGATCACCGCGTCGCTGCCCGCGACCGCGCGCGCGACGCTCGCCGCGTCGCGGACGTCGGCGGCGACGAACTGCGTCTGGCCGAGCCCGCCGAGCGGCTTCAGGAAGGTCGCCGCGCGCGGCTCGCGCTGCGCGACGCGAACGCGTGCGCCGCGGGCGAGCAGCCTTTGCACGACATAGCGGCCGATGAAACCGCCGCCGCCCAGCACCGTGATCAATTGCCCGTCGAGGTTTCGCATATCGTCCGTCCGTGATTCTGTCCCGGCGCCGCGCGCCGCATGGGCTCCCCCATGCCGCGAAGCGCCGGACGGAGCAAGGGGCGACGCCGCCCCCGCCGCCGCAAAGCGGCCGCTCCGAAAGAAAATATCGGACATCGCCCCGAGCGCGGTTGACAAGCCACAGCCCCCACCGCTAAGCGCCCGCTCCTACCCCGTGCCCAGATGGCGGAATTGGTAGACGCACCAGCTTCAGGTGCTGGCGATCGCAAGGTCGTGGAGGTTCGAGTCCTCTTCTGGGCACCATTTACCCTTCTCAGGGCAATCGACAAAATCCCGGAAATATGTTAGTTTTCCGTGGGTTTTGTTCCGAATTGTCCGAGGGTGTCTCACACAATCTCACCCCAAAACGGGCCATCAAAAAAGCCATAATGGCCCGTCTTTTCTGGAGTGAGTTTTGCTCGATGGCCCGTTCGCCTCGAGCGCTGTGATTGGTGCCGGTCCTAACCCTTTCAAAGGAGTTGAGCCGTGCCTCTTAGCGATGTTCAAATCAGGTCCCTCAAGCCGCGGGATCGCGTCTACAAAGTCTCCGATGCCCATAGCCTCTATATCGAGGTGCACCCGACCGGTGCGCGCCTTTGGCGTTTCAAATACACGATGCATGGAAAGCAGAAGCGCATTGCGCTTGGCGCCTATCCGGATGTTGGCCTCGCCGAAGCCCGGCGCAAGCGCGACGAGGCCAAGCTGAAAATCCATGAGGGCACCGATCCGCTCGCGGAGCGGAAGCGTCACAAGCTCGTCGGCAAGTTCAAGGCCTCGAATTGTTTCGGCGATCTCGCCGAGGAATATATCGAGATGGTCACCAAGGAAGGCCGGAGCGAAGCAACGATCGAGAAAACGAAGTGGCTTCTCGAAAAGCTTCGGCCGATCGCCGGCACGCCCATCGCGGACCTGCAGGCCGTCGATCTCTTTGCCGTGCTCAAGAAGATCGAGGCGCAGGGGCACTTCGAGACGGCGCGTCGCTGCCGTTCCTTTGCGAGCCGTGTGTTCCGCTATGCTGCGGCCTCGGGGCGCGCGGACTCCGATCCGACAACGCTTCTGCGCGGTGCGCTGATTGCACCGAGGCCGAAGCACCACGCCGCGCTCGTCGAGCCGGAAGAGGTCGGCGGGTTCCTTCGCGCGCTGGACGGATATTCGGGCTATCCGATCACCTTGCTCGCCTGCAAGATATTGCCGCACGTCATGGCGAGGCCCGGCGAGCTTCGGCTCGCGCGCTGGGCCGAGTTCGATTTCGAGAAGGCCGTCTGGACTGTCCCGCCGGAGCGCATGAAGATGCGGCGGCCCCACTATGTCCCGCTGTCGCGGCAGGTGATTGCCCTGTTGGAAGAGCTGCGGCCCTATGTCGGCGGCGAGGATTATGTCTTTCCGGCGTTCCACACATGGAAGCGACCGCTCAGCGAGAATACGATGAATGCGGCCTACCGCCGAATGGGCTATGGGCCGCGGGATTTGACGTCTCACGGCTTTCGAGCGACCGCCTCTTCGCTTCTCAACCAGTGCGGCAAGTGGAATCCCGATGCCATCGAGCGATCACTCGCGCACGCCGACGGCAATCAGATCCGCCGCATCTATAACCGAACGCCCTATTGGGAAGAGCGCGTGCGGATGCATCAATGGTGGAGCGACTATCTGGATGCGCTGCGCAGCGATGACGAAGCTGCGATCTCTGCCTTGCTGGAGGACTGACCGTGGAGCGGAAAGATGAGATGATGGAGGCATCACCGGAAGCGCAGAGCCGCGTATTGTCCGAGGCTGTGGCGCGCGTTGCTGCGCTCTGGAGCATCGATGACGACTTGCTTGGAGAGATGCTCGGCATCGCGGGCGGTCGCGCAGCGGACCTGCGTGCCGGGACATTCCAACTTGCTCGACCGGACCCGGCATTCCGGGCCGGTCAATATCTCGTGCGGCTGTTTCAGGAACTGACTGTGCTGCTTGGCGATGACCGGTCCGTCATGGCCTGGCTTCAAACGAAGAATATGGATCTGGGCGGAATGCCGATCGATCTTGTTCGAACAGAAGGCGGGTTGCGCGATCTGCTCACCTATGTGGAGACGAGAAGGGCGTCTTCCTGATTCAGGCGGCGCCAAATGACCACAAACAACGGCTTCCGGGAAAAGCGAATCCCGCCTAAGTCGTTGAATTATGGGGTCGATGGTGCCGCTTACAGGACTCGAACCTGTGACCCCATCATTACGAATGATGTGCTCTACCAACTGAGCTAAAGCGGCAACGAGGGGCGCCTCTACCAGCGTGTCGGCGTGAAGACAAGCGTCGTAGCGCAGTTTCCCGGTGACGAGCCCGAGAGGGTGTTCGGGCGCTGCAATCCGCAGCAATCACGAGAGCGATCCGGCCGTTTTCGAATTGAAAGGATGCTTCTGCCATCGGGCGCCACCCTACACCCAATGCAGGAGTTTATTGAAAGTGCCCACCATTTTGGCGGAACGCCCGCTGCTCGCTCCCATAGCCGAGAGCGCGGATCTCGCTGGCCATCCGAAAAAGAAGCGCGGCCCGAAACCGAAGGTGATTGTCGAATTCCCCGAGGCATCGGGAGAAGAATGGGTTGATCCGCCCTCCTTTCCCGAAGCGCTTGCGTTGCACATGCGCCGGCACGGCGACAGCTGCAATCATCTCCACCGCGCCATCATTGGACCGGGCGACAAGACCGATCGCAAGACGATCCAGACGTGGGCGACCGGAGTAAAGGCGCCGGGCACGATCGAAAGCCTCTCGGTCCTGAGCAGAATCGAGCGCCGCTATCGCCTGCCCGAGGGCTATTTTCAGGCGAAACTCGATCGGACCGGGCGTGCCACCGCGCGGCCCGCGATTGCGGCGCTAACGGCTTCCGAGCGGCGGAAACTCGCCTGGCACCTTCCGGGCGATTTCTCCAAGCGGCCCAAACGCGAGCGTGAAGAAATACTGGCGTGGGTGCGTTCCGTCATTATCGAGGGCGCGACAGAGTATCGCCGCTTCCAGCGGGAAGCGACGCAGCAGCGCTTCTCGCTCCGATTCTCGAACGCTGCATCGGTCGACGCCGGTGCGACCGGCGAGAGCATGGCTGGCTGCCGTGATGCGCCACCCCGCCTTCAGAGCGAAGTCCACAGTCTCATTGCGTTCAAAACGTCGACGCTCGCGCCATCAGGCCTGCTTCGCCAGGGCATGTGGGGGGAGGAAACGGCGTCGCAGAAATTGGAACATCTCGGACTTATGTTCGGTGCTCTATGCTCGCCGCCGGATGGCGATGTTCGCGGATTTGGCGTTCCCGCCGATCGACTGTGCCTTGCGCTGCTGCTCTTCCCGTCGGTCTGGGACTGGTATCTCCATTGGCGCGAGGAGCGCCGCGGCTTCTACACGAGCTGGGAGGTCAATATGCTCGACTTCGCGCTCTCGCTTGCGCGCGAAAAGACGGGTTGGATGCGGCAGCATCCAAGCCTTGCAGACGCGCTGCAACCGATAGATGACCTGATTTCGGCGGATGAGGTCGACGAGGCGCGTCGGGATTGGGACGCGGTCTGCGACCGCTTCACCATCTATGCGCTGAACCGGAAGAAGGATGTTCAACGCGTAGCGAAGGTCCATCGCGATCCGTTCGAACCGATATTGCCCATCCTCGAAGCCGAAAGCCCGGTCGGCGAATATCGCAAGATCACCGAGGAAATATTGGCGCGGATGCCGAGCGCGCGGCGTCATCCGAAGTCAGCGGCCGAGGCAGTACGCGCATTCCTGATGCTGCGCTTTGGCTTGCATCTTGGTCTTCGTCAGAAGAATCTTCGCCAGCTTCGATTCTGCGTTAGAGGCGGGCGGCACAGCAGCGAGAAGCAACTCGAGAAGCTGAAATGCGGCGAGCTTCGATGGAATGATTTATCCGGCGGTTGGGAGGTCTTCATTCCCGCCGTCGCATTCAAAAATGCGTCATCGTCCTTTTTCGGCCGGAAGCCCTATCGGTTGCTTCTGCCCGATCTCGGGCGGCTCTACGAGTTCATCGATATGTATCTCCGGCGAGACCGGCAGATCCTGCTCGGCGGTGCCGAGGATCCGAAGACTTTCTTTGTGAAATCCGCCAAGCTGACGACGAAGGATGCCGCATATAGTCAGGTCGGATTCTACGATGCCTGGCGCCTCGCGATCCAGCGTTACGGCATCTATAATCCATACACCGGCCAAGGCGCGATCAAGGGCTTGCTCCCGCACGGTCCGCATAATGTTCGCGATGTTTTAGCGACGCATGTCCTCAAGAAGACCGGCTCATACGAGCAGGCCGGCTATGCCATTCAGGACAGCCCGGAAATCGTCGCGAAACATTATGGCCGGTTCTTTCCACACGACAAATCCGCTCTGGCGGCAGTGGTGCTCAATGAAGCTTGGGAGAGCTGAGCCGGCGGTAGATTGAGCGCGGCCTCAAATGAGCGCGCACTGGCGGCGGCAGGCTACCGCCAGAGGTCGCACCTTTGCTTGGGTTGGCCGCGCGGCGCTCTTGGCTCGCTGATCTTGGCGGAGCGGCGGCTAAGCACAGCTGCGCACGCATGCCGCCCCGCCTGCGGCTTCGCCAAGGGCGCGTCTGTTTTCCGGGGTGGACGCCGCGCTGATCGCACGGCGGCGTTGTTTTGTGGCCGGCCACGGACAGCGTGTCGTTCGGCGCACGGCTATGGGACCGCTCGGCCGTCGCGCAAGCCGGTCCTTCGGACCCGGCTCCTCCATTGCATTGCGGCCCTTCGGGTGCGCGCCGTCCTTTGGCGCGGTCCCGTCGCCTCTTCTCGCCGCCCGCCCCGCCGTCCGGGGCCGGGTGTGGTTGAAGAGAGAAGGAAGAACATCATGAAGCTGGATTTCATCGATCTGGGCAATCTGTCCATCGCCGCCGCCAACATGCGCGGAAAGGGGAAAGACCCCGACGTCGCAGACCTTTTGCCGAGCATCCGTGCGCGGGGGGTGCTGGTCCCGCTGCTTGTTCGGCCCAATTGTGCAGACGGGCATTATGAGATCGTCGCGGGGCGTCGGCGCTTCACTGCCGTCGGTGCTGTCGCGCGCGAGGGCGGGGTGGTCCACCCCATCCCGTGCGCCATTCTCGACGTAGGCGACGATGCCGATGCGCTTGAAGCCTCGATGCTCGAAAACCTCGCACGGGTGCAGCCCGACGAGGTCAGCCAGTGGGAAGCGTTCGTCGCACTCGTCAAGGCCGGGCGCACGGTCGAGGAGGTCGCCGACAGCTTCGGCTTCGAGTCGCGCGCGGTGAAGCGCATCCTCGCGCTCGGCAATTTGCTCCCGCGCATCCGCACCCTCTATCGCGGCGGCGAGATCGACGCGGGCACGGTACGTCATCTGACCCTCGCGTCGAAGTCGCAGCAGAAGGCGTGGCTGGCGCTGTTCGACGACGAGGGCGCCTATTGCCCGACCGGTCATCAGCTCAAGGCATGGTTGTTCGGCGGCACCGCCATTCCGGTGAAGCATGCGCTGTTCGATGTTGCCGAGGCAAAAGCGGCGGTCGTGTCCGACCTCTTCGGCGAGGACAGTTTCTTTGCCGATGCCGACGCTTTCTGGTCGGCGCAGATGGCGGCCATCGAGGCGCGCAAGGCCGACTATCTGGAGGCCGGATGGTCGGATGTCGTCATCATGGCGCGCGGCGACTGGTTCCGGTCGTGGGATCATGCCCATGCGGGCAAGCGCAAGGGCGGGCGCATCTATGTCGAGGTCCGCGAGAGCGGAGAGGTTACCTTCCACGAGGGCTTCGTCACATCGAATGAAGCTAAGCGGCATTCGGGCGGCGGCGGGGATGGCGAAGGCGATGCCGTCACCGCGACGCCGGTACGCCCTGAGGTGTCGGGTCCGCTCAATGCCTATATCGACCTTCATCGTCATGCGGCGGTGCGCGCCGATCTGGCGGGCCATGGCGGCGTGGCGTTGCGGGCGATGCTCGCGCACGTGATCGCGGGCGCGGACCTGTGGCGCGTCGATGTCGAGGGACAGCGTGCGCCGAAGGAGGATATCGCGGAGAGCGTCGAGGGCTGTTCCGCCGAGGTGGCGTTCGACATTAAACGCCGCGCGGTGCTTGCCGTGCTCGGTTTCGATGCAGAAGCCCCCACCGTCACGGGAAGGCCGCTGAACCGTCCCCCTTTTGCGCCGCTGTTCGCGCGGTTGCTCGAATTGCCCGATCCGGTGGTGCTGGAGATTGTGGCGATCGTCATGGGCGAGACGCTGCAAGCCGGAAGCGAGGCGGTGGAGATGATCGGAGTCCATCTCGGCACCGACATGCGCCAGCACTGGTCGGCGGACGCGGCCTTCTTCGACCAGCTGCGCGACCGCGAAGTGCTGCTCGCCATCACCGGCGAGGTCGCGGGGCCGGAGGTTGCGGCGGCGAACGCCGGTGAGAAGGGGAAGGCGCTAAAAGCGATCATCGCCGATTGCCTTGAGGGTACCAATGGCAGGAGCAAGGCCAAGCCGTGGGTGCCGCAGTGGATGGCATTCCCGCCTTCGGCCTACACCACGCGGGGCGGGGTAGGCAGCGTCAAATCTGCACAGCTGGTCGCGCACGAGCTTGCAGTTCCGGCAGCGCCCGAACTCGAGGTGGAGGATGAGCAGCCCTTGGCAGCTTGATCGGACGGCGGGCGGCTTCGGCCGCCCGCCTTTTTCTGCGGGCGCAAAATGACGCGCCGGCCTTGGCGGCCGGCGCGGCGTTTCCGGTTTTGCGCGCGCCGTCGCCGCAAGCGGCGCCGTCGCGCGGTTCTGCCAAAGAAAGAGACGGCGCGAAGTCGCCTTCGCACCGCCTCAAACGAAGGACTATCCATCCATCGCCCCCACCATCGATGGCTTGCCTTGGGTCGCAGTCAGCAAGCCGGACGGAAGTTGCGGAGCCCGATAATATCGCTTCTGACCCTCGGATTGTACGAAAACGCCAAATCGCATGCCGTGGTCATTGTTTTCTTGCCGCCCGGATGAGCCGATGGGAGGCCGGACTGCCTACTCGGGCGCGGCCGCTCTAATCGCAGCCACAGTTCGCGGTTAGATCGCTTTTCTCACTCAAGTTTCGGCGTTTGATCGTTCATGCCCATAGCGCGGGCTCGCTCCGCCTGCTCTGCAGGGCCATCCCGGCGACGGGCGATGTGACCTGAACCGGCGCGGCATCCCGCGAAAGTGCGGCGGCGCGATTATTTCCCCGTGTGCTACGCACGCTCCTCGCGGCCGCTCCGCTTCAAATAATCGCGCCGCCGCACTCCTCCGCTTCGCTGCGGCCCGGACGGGTTCGCAGTTCGCCTCATGCGCCGGTCGCTGGTCCGCCCATGCCGCAGGGATGGTCCCGCGGTACATCAAGGAGACGACCAATGGCAGCTATCGGCTTTGTGAACGGCACCATCGAAACGGGTTTCGTGGGCCAGCTGAAAACCCTCTCGATCCGCGCCGCGATCGAGATCCGGACCAACCGCAGCAAGAACGGCGATGTCCAGCCCGACTATCGGGTCTGGTCCGAAGGCGTCGAAATCGGTGCCGGATGGATCCGCGTCGGGCAAGTCTCCGGCGAACCCTATGTCTCGCTGAGCCTCGCCGCACCCGAGTTCGGACCGCGCCGGCTCTATGCCAACCTCGGCCGGGCGGCCGGCCAGGATGGCGAGGACGGTTACGCCCTCATCTGGAACCCCGCCGACTGAGCCGGGTTTCCACCCCGCGCCGCTACCGCGGCGCGGGGCTTTGGCGTGCCTGGCTGTTCAATCTTCGTTCGGTGGGAGGTCATCGAGCGTGAAACTCATCGGATTGCGCAGCCAGATGTTGAGATGGGACTCGCGCCAGCCGCAGCAGCGAACGGCGAGCTTGTACTGCGGCGGGAAGGTCCCCGCCTGGATTTTCCGGTAGAGCGTCGCCCGGCTGAGGCCGGTGCGGTCGAGAACATCATTGAGGCGAAGATAGCGATCGGAAGGCTGAGACGTCATAATTGTTCACTCCATCAAGTGGTGGTGGATGAAGCCCCTGCGACGAGAGATCAGTGAGAAGCCTGCGACATTCAAGACGTTGGCGGGCGAGGGTGCGTCCAGTTGCGGCGAGGATGTACGATCGTGCTGTAGGGAGTCCTCTGGAGCCCGACAGAGTATGATCGAAAAATTGGCCCCAATCTGGTTCCTTCGCTGCGCATGGGAAAATTGAGACTGTCTGAGACAGTCGCGTCGCGATGGACCGCGCCGACTCGGCGCGGGCGTCGTTCGATCCTTTCAATTGATGGTTGCAGCGGTCGCCGCTCGCGCGGCGGCGTTGTCTGTCCCGGCACGGCGGGGACGGAGGTGGGCGTCACTCGCCTCTAGCCCCGCCCGGCCGGGCCGCAACCCTGCGGGTCCTCCACTTCGTTACGGTCCTTCGGATGCAGCCCGCCCGATGATGCGGGTCTGCCGGCTCCTTCCTGCCGCCCACCTCCGCCCCCTTCCGGGCCGGGGTGCGGTTGGCGGGAAGGAGAAAGGATATGCGCAAGGAAAGGACCGAGAGGGCGAGCCTCTATTCCGAGGTCACTAACCGGATCATCGCCGAGCTCGAAGAAGGGCGGCTACCATGGGTGCAGCCTTGGGATAGCGCGGCGTGCGGATGCACGATGCCGCAGAATGCGGGGACGGCGCGCAAATATAGCGGGATCAATGTGCTGATCCTGTGGGCGGAGGTCGTGTCGAAGGGCTATGCGTCGCAACGCTGGCTGACCTACCGTCAGGCCGAGGCGGCCGGTGGCAATGTCCGGCGCGGCGAGAAAGGCACGGTCATCTGCTATGCCGACCGGTTCACGCCGAAGGCAGAAGCCGAGGCGGCACGCGGCGAGGATCGCGAGGCGCGGCAGGTGGCGTTCCTCAAGCGCTTCGTCGTGTTCAATGTCGACCAATGCGAGGGACTGCCCGACGACTATATCGCGCCGATGGTCAGCCCCGATCCGGTGATTGCCATTGCCGACGCCGATGCGTTGATTACCGCGTCTGGTGCACGTTTCAATATCGGCGGGGGCGAAGCCTTCTACAGCCCGAGCCATGACTTTGTGCAGGTGCCGCCGCAGGCCGCGTTCCACGAGCCAGTGAACTGGTATCGCACCGCGTTGCATGAGCTAGGCCATTGGACCGGCCACCCCAGCCGCTTGGACCGCGACCAGAGGGGCGGGTTCGGGTCGGAGGCATACGCCAAGGAAGAGCTTGTCGCCGAAATGGCGTCGGCGTTCACCTGCGCTTCGCTCGACATCGCGCCGACGGTTCGGCACGCCGATTATATCGCATCGTGGCTGTCGGTGCTGCGCGCAGACGAAAGGGCGATCTTTCGCGCCGCCAGCCAAGCGAGCAAGGCGAGCGACTATCTGCTCGCATTCGCGGGAGCGGAACAATGAGGCGCCGCGATCTTTCGACAGTCACCATTGAAGATGCCGAGCGCCGTATGGTGATAGCACTCAGCAAGATGACCGCGCGGCAGGGCGATATCTTCCTGTCGATCCGCTTCGATGAAATACCCTATGACGAGCTGGCCTCGCGCCACGGTATCACCGTTGACGAGGTCACCCACGACTTCGCCCGCGCGCTTGGCATGTGGTCGCGCTGCCTTCATGCGCGCTTCCCGCGCTTAGTCTGGCCATGGCTTTGATCGGCGGCGGGCCGGATGGCGCTTGCCATCCGGCCCGCCGCCTTCCTAAGGTTGCCATAATGCGAAACGGCCTCGATCATCTCCCGCAATCCAAGCAGCGCGAGCTTGCCGATGTGGTGCGCATCCTGTTCGAGGAATTCGAGACCGCGCATGCGCGCGGGACACAGGACTGGAACCGCAAAGGCCGTATCTTCAAGATCGTCCTCTACGGTAGCTATGCGCGCGGCGACTGGGTCGACGATCCGGTCGGCGGTTATCAGTCGGACTATGATATCCTCGTCGTCGTCAACAATGAGCGGCTGACCGAGTTTGAACATTGGTCGGCCGCCGAAGATCGGCTGATGCGCGAAGTCACGATCAGCCACACGCTGACCGCGCCGGTGAGTTTCATTGTCCATTCGCTGAAAGATGTGAACGCGCAGTTGGAGCGCGGGCGGCCGTTCTTTGTCGATATCGTTGAGCAGGGGATCGGCCTCTATGAGGCCGAGGGATATGAGTTCGCGCAGCCGCGCAATCTGCCGCCCGACGAAGCGCGCATTGAGGCGCAAAAGCATTTTGAGGAATGGTTCAAGACCGCATCGGGCTTTGCGCGAAACGCAGGGTATGCAGTCCGCGATGATGACAAAAAGCTAGCCGCGTTTCTCTACCATCAGGCGACAGAGCGGTTTTACCACTGCCTTCTTCTCGTCATGACGCTCTACAGCCCCAAATCCCACCGCCTCAATTTCCTGCGCTCGCAGTGCGAACAGATTGCACCGGCGCTGGTCGAGGCTTGGCCGCGCGACGCCAAGTTCAGTCGCCGCTGCTTCGAGCTTTTGCGGCTTGCCTATGTCAACGCGCGCTATTCGCCGCACTACAAGATCAGCGCCGAGGAACTGACCTGGATCGGGGAGCGCGTCGCCGTGCTCGAAGGACTCGTCGAGAAAATTTGCCGCGATCATATCGCGGCGCTCGGCAGCGCGGACCGCGCTGCCGAATAGGGAGAGACAAATTGGAAGATCATGAAACGCTGGTCACGCTGACGGCCGATATTGTCGCCGCACATGTCAGCAACAACAGCGTTGCCATATCGGATATTCCGCTGGTCATCCGCTCGGTGCATGAAGCACTCGCTGGTCTTTCCTCAAACGCCGCGCCGGAACCCGAACCGCAGCAACCCGCCGTGTCGGTTCGCGCGTCGGTGAAGCCCGACTACATCGTCTGCCTCGAAGACGGCAAAAAGCTCACGATGATGCGCCGCTATCTGATGACCAACTTCGGCATGACGCCCGACGAGTATCGCGCGAAATGGAATCTGCCGAAGGACTACCCCATGGTCGCGCCGAACTATGCCGAGAAGCGCCGCGAACTTGCCAAGCAGATCGGCCTCGGCACCAAGGGCCGCGGCGGTGGCCGCAAGCCCGCCGCGCGCGGCCGCGCCAAGGCGAAATAGCTACTGCCCGCGATAGGGCTCGCACGCGATCCCGTCATTGTCGGCATCGAGGCCATCGCGATAGCCCGGCTCGCCCCGAGAAATAGGGGCTGAACCCGCTGCACGCGCGTCGTCGCAGCGTCGCCAATAATCACCCTCTTGCGGTGCGCGTGCACGAGCCATTCCGGTCGCTACTGCCACTTCACTCGCTGCCGACATCAATTGCGTGCGACCTTCGGGCGTAGTCGCGGTCGAGCCCAGCCCGACGACCGCGCCGACCACACCTGCGCCGACGAGAAAATTGACGGCCGAATTCTTCGGCCGGTGTCGCCGTCTATGCTGCTGCCATTGCCGTGCCATGCCCGGATCATGACAGCCGAAAGTAAATCTCCAGTAAGGGAGCCTTATGGGGCGGCAGCTGCCGCTTCGAAGGCGCGTTGCCCGCGCCGTCGCCAGAGCAGCAGTTGCTGCTCACGACGTTCGCTTCCCAACGTCGCGGCGGCATCGATCAGCAGCCCGAGTATCACTGCACGATCGTCGCCGGTCAGCTCGATCAGATCGGCCTTGGCGACGAGACCGCCGAGCTCGATCAGCTGGCGCGTGCGCTCGCGGCGTTTCACCTGCCACGCTCGCGTGTCATGCCGCGCCCGCTTCGCCTGAAGCCGGTTGCGCGCTTGAACCGTCCGACGATGCGCCGCCCGCGTTCCCGCGAGCGCCTTTGCGAGCACGGGCGCCGTCGCCGCGAAAGAAGGCCGCGCCGCTCTTGCGCCACGCCTCCTTTCGCGCGGCATCTGCGTGGGCGGCATCGAGCATTGCACCCGCGAGCTGCTCGATCGACAGCCCATCGGCGCCGGTCGCCAGCACCAGCTCGCCGAGCTGACCTTGCTTCTTCGTCTTGAGCGTCTTCGCCTTGTCGGTGAGCGCCCGGAGTTCGGCGTCGAAATCGCGGGGTTTGCGCATCGTCTGTCCTTCCATGTTCGAGGATCGGACCAACCAACTATGGCGAGTCTCACGTCTCCGCAAGGCGTTGGAATTAAATGAGATGTCACGATCCCGAGCGCGATGAAATCGTGTGAGGGCGCGCTTATACGTCGTGCCGACGTGCCCGTTTTGCCGTAAATGGGACGCCGCTATGGCAATCTACCACTTCTCGGCAAAAGTCATTTCCCGCGCTGTCGGCAGCAGCGCGGTCGCGGCGGCTGCCTATCGCTCGGCCGATCGCCTGCACGACGAGCGGCTTGGTCGAAGCCACGACTTTTTGAACAAGGCCGGCGTCGTGCACAGCGAGGTGCTGCTTCCTGAGGGTGCCGATGAGACGTGGCTCGATCGCGAGAAGCTCTGGAATGATGTCGAGGCGGCAGAGTTGCGCAAAGACGCGCAGCTCGCGCGCGAGATCGAGTTTGCGATCCCGCGCGAGATGACCGAGGCGCAGGGCATCGAGTTGGCCCGCGACTTCGTCCAATCCGAGTTCGTCGAGCGAGGCATGATCGCCGATCTCAATGTCCATTGGGACGTCGGCGCCGACGGACTGGCGCGGCCACACGCGCATGTGATGCTCACGATGCGCGAGATCAGGATCGGTGAGAATGGGAGCGCCGAGTTCGGCGCCAAGGTCCGCGACTGGAACCGCACCGAGCTGCTAACCCATTGGCGCGAAGCCTGGGCCGATCACGTGAATGAACGCCTAAACGCGCTCGATATCGATGCACGCATCGATCATCGCAGTCTCGAAGCGCAGGGTATCGACTTAGAACCCCAACACAAGATCGGCCCAGCCGCATCGCGGATGGTCGAGCAAGGACTCGAAGTCGACCGCGCCGAAGAGCATCTCGATATTGCGCGGCGGAACGGCGAGAAGCTGCTCGCCAACCCGGCGCTTGCGTTCGACGCCATCACCCATCACCAGGCGACGTTCACCAACCGCGATCTCGCGATGTTCGTGCATCGGCACAGCGCCGGAACGATCCAGTTCGAAGCGGTCATGGGCGCGGTTAAATCATCGCCCGATCTGATTGCGCTTGGCAAAGATGGGCGCGGCGAAGACCGGTTCACCTCGCGCGCGATGATCGAGACCGAGCAGCGGCTCGAACGCGCAACCGCGACGCTCGACGCGCGCCGCAATCACGGCGTTGCGGAGCGCCATCGCGAACGGGCGCTGGCAAGCGCGTCTGCGCGCGGCCTCGACCTGTCGGTCGAGCAGCGCGGCGCCTTTGAACATGTCACATCGGCCCGCGGCGTCAACAACGTCATCGGCTATGCCGGAACCGGCAAGAGCGCGATGCTCGGTGTGGCGCGCGAGGCGTGGGAAGCCGCAGGCTATCAGGTGCAGGGCGCGGCGCTGTCGGGCATTGCGGCCGAAGGGTTGGAACTTGGTTCGGGGATCGGTTCGCGCACGCTCGCAAGCCTCGAACATCAGTGGGGACAAGGTCGCGAGCGGCTGACAAGCAAACACATCCTCGTTATCGACGAGGCCGGCATGGTCGGCACACGCCAGCTCGAGCGTGTCGTCTCCGAAGCCGAAAGACAGGGCGCGAAGGTCGTGCTCGTCGGCGATCCGCAGCAGTTGCAGGCGATCGAGGCGGGTGCCGCGTTCCGTGCCGCGACCGAGCGTCATGGCGCCGTCGAAATCATGGACATCCGCCGTCAGCAGGAGGGCTGGCAGCGCGAGGCAACGCGCGTGCTCGCGACCGGGCGCACTGGCGAGGCGATCGGGCGCTATGCCGACGCTGGATTCGTCCACGCCGCCGAGACGCGTGATGCAGCGCGCGCCGAACTCGTCGATGCTTGGGATCGCGATCGGCAGGCACATCCGGACACGAGCCGGATCATTCTTACCCACACCAATGACGAGCGCGAGCAGCTCAACAAGGCGGTGCGCGAGCGGCTGAAGGCGGGCGGTGCGCTCGGCAATGAGGTCGCGATCACTGTCGAGCGCGGCGAGCGGAGGTTCGCGACCGGCGATCGCATCATGTTCCTGAAGAATGAGCGCGACCTTGGCGTGAAGAACGGCTCGCTCGGCAGCGTCGAGAGCGTGAGCCCGGCGCGCCTGGCCGTGGCGCTCGACGACGGGCGTCGCGTCGCGTTCGACCTCAAGGACTATGCCCATGTCGATCACGGCTATGCCGCGACGATCCACAAGGCGCAGGGGATGACCGTCGATCGGGTCCAGGTGCTCGCGACGCCGGGGGTAGACAGCCACTCGACGTACGTCGCGCTGTCCAGGCATCGCGAGCAGGTCGATGTATATTATGGCCGCGACGATTTTGCCAATCAGTCGAAACTTGTCCGCCTCGCCTCGCGCGAACGCGGCAAGGATATGGCGAGCGATTACCGGGTGCAGGAACCGGCGAAGGCGGCCGAGCCCAAACGCAGCATGTTCGCAGGCCTGAAACTGAAGCGCACGATCTCCGCACAAGCACTCGGAAAAACGGCTCCCGAGCCACGGCGCGAGGAACGCTCCAGCCGGATGCGTGTCAGCGCACGGGCGCTCGACCCGGCGCCGACGCGCGAGGCGATCGACAAGGCGGTCGAGCGCTATGCCCGCGCCAGCCGCGATGTCGCCGACATGCAGGCCATCGGGATGAACCCGGTCGCCCATCAGCGGGAAAGCCTCGCCACTGCGACGCGCGATCTAGATGCGCTCAGCAAGGATGGTGTGAAGGATATCGGCGCCGCCTTTGCGAAAGACCCTTCGCTGATCGTCGAGGCGGCAACCGGGCAGCCGGGGCGGGCGATCCAGGCGATGCGCGCCGAGCGCGAACTGCGGATCGATGCGCCGGCGCGCGCCGACCGGTTCGTCGCCGAATGGCAGGCGCGATCGAAGCAGATGCAGCAATATAAGGACAGTCATGACCATGGCCGCGCCAGACAGGTTGGCGCGCATCTCAATGACATGGCGAAGAGCCTGCACCGCGACCCGCAGGTCGAGTCGCTGCTCCGTAATCGCACCCGCGAGCTCGGGCTAAGACCGCTTGAGAGACATTCGGTGTCTCAGGCGCTGCAGGACTATCTCACCCCCTCGCGTTCGCGTGGACTGGGGCTTTAGAGCCTCCGCCATGAGCAAAACCGAACCTGAAAACATCGACCACGACAACATCGTCGACGATGACATCGCCCTTGACGAGGCCTTCAACAAGCTGTCGGGACGAATCTCCATTCTGACCAAGGCGTTCGACGGCTTCGCTGATCGCCAGGACGAGCTTGTCGGGCGCGACTATAGCAAGGACCTCGCCGCAATCGAAAATGGCTTGGGAGAGGTGAGCGAGGAGATCGCTAATCTCGCTGTCCAGCCTGTCCTGGCGCTCACGCCCGACCGCGTGGCGGAACAGATCGAAATTGCTGGGCGAAGGGTTCGATCATCCGATCACGATCAATGGCACAGGGCGCAGAACCGTCTCGACGAGCTCGCGCGATCCATGGAGGGTCGGCTGGGTTCGGCGCGGACTCGCAATGAACAGGACAAGTGGATTGCTGTCGTCGCCGGCATCGCCGCGATTCTGGCCTTCTTTGCTGGATGCACCGTGCCACCCGCCGTCAGCCGATCGGTACCGGAGAGCTGGCATTGGCCGGAGAAGCGGGCGGCGAACCTGCTATCGCGCGACATGTGGGGTGCGGGCATGCGATTGATGCAGACGGCCCATCCGGATCGCTGGAACGAGCTTGCCCGCGCGTCGCGCCTATACCACGAAAATGCCAAGGCGATTGCCGCGTGCGAGGCGAAGGCGCCGCGTCGGAAGAAGCCGGTGACTTGCAGGATCGAAATCCCCCCACCGGTGGCCGGGTAAAGATCGACCGGTTTGCGCCTGAATTCAGATCTCCAACCCTTCCGGGGCACGCCTCGATAGCGGAGATCAATCGGCGCTCACGAGAATGACCGCAATATCTGACAGTCCCGAAGGGCTCCTTTCAGAGGCGTGGTTTGGGATAGTAGCAGCCACTCTCCGCCGGGATTGCATGTCAGCTACGCGCCTTCTTTGCTCCACGCGGCTAATTCCGATGGCGAGACTCGCTATCAAGTGGAAGTGTTCGGCCGCCTCGCTATAGTGTGGACGCAGGTAGGGCTCGGGTCCTACTGGCGCTCTCGATGAATGGAGGTTTATCTGATCGACACGCTTGAAAAGACCGTAGTTTACGACAGCTACTGGCGGTTTGCAGCAGAGCGCCTTGCAATGTACGAGCGTCGGCTTGTCGACCCCCACGGCCCCTGGACCGACGATTCGATCTTGTCGTCCTATCGCTTCACCAATACCTTTCGCGTCGCGGATCGGGTGAGCCAGTATCTCATCGACCAAGTGCAATATCGGTCGGACCGCTCGCAGGCGCCGGCTGAAATCTTCTTTCGCACCTTGCTCTTCAAGTTCTTCAACCGGATCGAAACTTGGGAGTCGCTCGAGCGCGAGCATGGGTCGCTCTCATGGCAATCGGCGGACCTGGATGCGATCTGCGCGAGCCTTGATCGCGCGATGCAACGTGGCAGCAGGGTTTATTCGGCCGCCTATATCATGCCTGCACCCCGCTTCGGCCAGGTACGCAAGCATGCCAATCATATCGCTTTGTTACGCGCCATGATGGACAAGGGGCTGCCTGCCCGCATCGAGCGAGCCAAAAACTTGGCTGAGGTGTACCACTTGCTGTTGTCGTGGCAGGGGCTGGGATCGTTCTTGGCATTCCAGTATTCCATCGACCTCAATTATTCCGCAATGCTGGACTTCGAGGAATCGACCTTTGTGGTCGCTGGCCCAGGCGCTATCGACGGTATAAGCAAGTGTTTTATTTCAACGAAAGGACACACTGCCGAAGAGATCATTCATTCGATGGTCGAGGCGCAAGAATATGAATTCCGGCGGCTTGGCATCAATTTCGGGGGCCTGTTTGGTCGCCGGTTGCAGCCGATCGACTGCCAGAACTTGTTCTGCGAAATCAGCAAATATGCACGTCTCGCGCATCCTCATGTGACCGGGACGAGCGGCAGGAAAAGGATCAAGCAGGGATATGCTGGCGAAGGCGTCCTCCCACGCCCAACCTTTCCACCGCGGTGGGGGGTCGAGGTTCCCGCCCTAAGACCGCTTCCCTCCCGACCACTTCAAGGGGTTCTCCTTTGACGTCGCCCAAGGCGCGCGCAAAAACGGCGGTCGGCGCTCGAAGCGCTTATCGAGCGCATCGAGGCGTATGGACCCGCCAGAAGGTCCGGGACAAAGCGACAGCCGAGCTCCTGTTCTCGAATGAGGACGACAGCTCAGCCTTTCGCGAGGATCGCCTGGACCATGCCGGGTACAAGCTGTCGATGGGCCCCGAATATTATGTGTCGCCGGCCCACGGGGATGCCCGAGCCAGCGTGAAGACCTTCGATCAGGACCCGGCCTTTTTCATCCCTCCGGGGCAGTTCGCGTTTCTCCTGACCGAGGAGATCGTTCGCATCCCGGACAATGCCTTTGCTTTCATTGCCCTGCGCTCAAAGGCGAAGTTCAAAGGGTTGGTGAATGTCTCGGGTTTCCATGCGGATCCAGGATTCCATGGACGGCTTATATTCGCGGTATTCAATGCCGGACCGGGCGATGTCCATATCCGCCGCGGCGAGGAACTCTTTATGATCGCGTTCTGCGACCTGGAAGATGACACCGAACTGCCGCGGAGGGATGCGGAAAGGCAGCTGAACATCCCGATGGACCTCATTCTCCCGCTCTCGGGTCAGGTACAATCGCTAGCCGGGCTGAAGGAGAACATCGACGATGTCGAGGAGGATCTCGACGAACGCCTCAATGCGATGGAGCGCGAAGTAGCGATCCTGCGATGGGCGCTGGCTCTTATAATCGGTGGATTGGTGGCACTCGTCGTCAAAACATTTTTCTAACAGCAGGATCTGCAGGCCCCATGAGCAACATGAGCGAACGACCAAAAGAGACCTTGGAGAAGGATGGTTCGCTGACTCGCCGTCTGGTATCGGGCGCTGTCGCTGCGGGCGCGGCCTTGCTCGCGGCGCTCCTCTTTTGTTCGGTTCGATCGGCCGCTGTCGTCAATTCCTATGACAAGGCTATTCTCGCGGGCTTGCTCGCGATCACCATTGTCGCAGGGGCGCGCGCGTTAGAATATCCTGCGCCCGAGCCGGTGCGCAGGCGGCGCGCCGCACCGACGCTTGCCCTGCAAATGGCGCGCTCTTGGCTTCTATGTTTCCTCGCCATCTCCGCTGTTTTCCTGCTCAATGATGTCGTAGCAAAATACGATCCCGACGCAGTTGGCGGAAAATCTGAGCGTGGGGTGATGGGAATTTCCGGTACGCTTACGGTAACGACGTCAGCCGAAACTCACGACTTTGAAGTAGCCGGGAAGAGCGCCGAATGAGTTCCCCAGGGTTCCTGATCCTGCTCCGCCGCAGGCTGCTCCAACAGGGTCAATCACGACGCCATGGCTAATCTCGAACCCAGCCCGGGGGCAATTGTTGAACGCCTGGCGCAATTGAAGTTCGACAATGTCTTCAATCCGTATGCTGACATATGCGAGGTCTATGACGGGGACGGTGCCACATCGATCCGCCAAGCAAATTTGCGCATGACACTCGAAGCTGCGTCGAAGGGTACCGCTGAGCTCTGGCTAGCGTTGGAACCGGGACATCGCGGCGCCCGGCGTACCGGGCTTGCCATGACCGACGATCGGCGCTTGCAGATGCATGCCGACCATTGGGGGATCGAAGGCATCCAGCGCGCGACATCGAGCGGGCCGGAGACTGAGGCAACGGCAGGCATTGTGTGGTCTGCTGTGACCATGAAGGATGGACCGATCTTTCTCTGGAACGTCTTTCCGCTGCATTCACATAGACCCGGCAACGCTTTGTCGAACCGGCGACATACTCGCAGCGAACGTGGGGCGTGCAACGATGTAACGTTGGCGATCTTCGAACTACTCGAGCCCGATCGCGTCTTCGCGATCGGCAAAGACGCATATTTGGCGACAGAAGAGCTCGGAATTGAGGCCGTTCGCGTTCGGCACCCTTCGTTTGGGGGTAAAATGGAGTTTCTCAAGGGTATAGGTTTGACATGACACAGGCACATCCCGAGCAACCCATCTCGCACCACACAACCTTGAGCGATCTGACAATTCACGAATACGCCGCGTTCGTGAACAAGACTGACTTGGGCAAGGACCAGCCGGCCGAACGGTTTGACATCTCACTTTATGGCCTTGTCGGAGAGATCGGTTCGCTGGGCGCCGCAATCAAAAAGCGGCTCTTGCAGGGAGGGCGGAAGGACTGGAATATCGCAAATGAGGAGATTATCGAAGAGCTTGGGGATTCTCTTTGGTATTGCTTCGCGATCGGAGCCGCGCGCGGCATCGGATCATCGTTCGTTGCCGAAGATATTGCGCTTCTTCAGGAGGAAGTCGGGGGAAGCGATGATCGCTCCAAACGCATTCGCGAGATCCTCGGATCGAGGGCCGACCGCTTCCTTCAATCGGCACCAGCCTTTCTCGAAGAACTCGAAACCACTGCCACTCTCGATGATTTCAGGAAACTGGCATTCCTGACGTCTAGGACGAAGGAAGACGAACTGGTGGAGGTGTGTCTTGCAGTGCTGCAACAGCTTACTGCAGAACTTATGCGACACAAGCTGCCCGATGTGGAACTGGAGCTCAACACACGCTTGGCGGAACGTCCTATTGAGCGAGTGCTAGGCGAGGTCATCTGGCATCTCGCTGCACTGGCCAGCCTGTATTCGCTCAATCTAGGTGCCGTTGCGAGAGAGAACATGGCGAAGCTGCATCGCCGGTTCGGCCGCGGAAACCCGACGCCCTTGCCCGACGAGGGCCGCCCCCCCCACGAACGGATACCGAGACAATTCGAGGTGGCTTTCGTATCGGTCGGCAAGGGTCGCTCTCGCATGTATATGGGTGGTGAGCGGCTCGGTGATGACCTCACCGACAATTCCTATGGTGAAGACGGCTACCGGTTCCATGACGTAATGCACCTTGCCCTGATGGCGAAACTGGGCTGGTCGCCGGTGCTAAGAAAATTGATGGGCCGCAAGCGCAGGGAATCGGCAAAAATCGACGAAGTTGAGGATGGCGCCAGGGCTGCGATCGTCGAGGAGGCGATCATCAACGCAATCTATGCGGAAGGACGACGCGTCGCTAACCTCGCCGCGCTTCCCGGTGAAGCGGGTCCTAAACAAATGTTCACCGACAGCTCCGAAATATCCTTTACCTTCCTTAAGCGCCTCGAAGCGCTCGCCTATGGCATCGAAGTCGCGAAGAACAACTACTGGGAATGGGAAGATGCGATCGTTGAAGGCTTTGCTCTCTTCAACAACTTGCGACGTGCTGGGCGCGGAACGATCACGGTAGGCCTGGAAAGTCGCTCACTCAGCTTTTCTCCGCAAGTGTTGATGGATATTCGCGGCAAGGTCGCAGGCGTTGGGACGGCCTATAAAGAGCAGACCGAAGATGCCGACACCTTTCAATTCGACAGCACGGAGGCCGCACTTGCGCAGGTGCACGGTCTTGCAGCTGTCGTCGCCCGCCGCCAAGCAATTGTCACAGCAGCGCAGCTACCGCAGACCAGCGCACGGGAAATTCATATCGGCGGCTGGCGTGACCATGTTGTCGACGTTCGCGCGACCGGCTCGGCGCAGCAAGTCTTGTGGAGCAAAGCGATTGTCGCGTTTCAGGCGCATGCCCGGCAGGAAGGGGGTGGCTGTCATGTGACGGCTATTGCGCTAAGCGACGGCTGATCCTGGAAGCCAAAAGTTGCTCCTCAGCAACTGCATAACCGCAAGCGGAATATTGTTGAGCGAGGGCTTTTTGAAGAGGGTCGCTTAACATGCAATTATCGCCTATACTCCCGGCTCTATTTTGGCCAGAAGGTTTGCCTGAAGGGGCTCAACCATGAACAAGAGTTTCGAGACTTTGGAGGCCGGCGACGGTCGTATATTCGTCATCCTGCACGTCTCCTGTACTGCGAGCAGGGATGACATACTCAAATTACTTGAAGTTGCTGGCATCGAGCGAGATAAGGTGACTTTCTTAGAGACCGACGACGCCAGAGATTTCACAGAGCTGGACGACGCAGTAGTATTGATACCTATCAACGGCGAGACCTGCGATGTGCCAGAACTGGAAGATGTCGGCCGCCAGTGCGGACAGGCAGGCGGACGGGTGGTTGTAATCTTCGAAGAGGGGTTCGCCTTTAGCGATCTTCATCCCATCGCCGAGAAATACGGTACCCAGTGCAGCTGGTCGGGCGAAGATCTCGGACAATGCGTTTCAGGCAAGGATCCGGAAAGGGCCAGCGACAGCGAAGGAAACCCCGTGCCGCGTTCGGGTGTCAAGCAAGTCAATTGCTAGACACAGTGCATTGACTACGCGCACTTATCGTCTGGATCACGACTTGGGGTTTGCGCCTAATCCCTTCTTCGGATGGTGCAGCCTAGCTTGCTGCATGCCGCAGATCAGGCGGCACGCGAAGATCGAGGATGTCATTATCGGAATGGCTGGCTCCAGCGCGAGCGGCCTCAAGCGCATTCACCCGCAGGTTATCTTCTGGATGCGTGTGAAAGAGGCGATGAGTTTCGACGAATACTGGTCGGACCCTCGCTTCGCGAAGAAGCGGCCCGACATGAAGGGACCAAAAATGCGTAAAGTTGGAGATCGAACTTATCGACGGGATCCGACTTCAGGCAACTGGCTGTTTGACCAGTCGATGCATTTTCTCCCGTTGGCCAAACAGAAGGACGGTGGCCATGTGCGGCGCGACACCAAGGTGGATCGATTGCTGTTGGGCAACGAGTTTACCTATTGGGGTGATCGCGGTCCTAAGGTGCCTGCCCATCTTCTCGGGCTCTTTCCCAATCCGCGTGGACAAAAATGTCCAGAGGAGAGCCCGCTGCTAGACGAGCTGCATGATTTGATCGGAATTTACGAACCACGCGGCGTCGTTGGCGACCCTGCCGATTGGGATAATGCGCGCTATTTCCCTCCGCATTGATCCTAATGAGGAGTGCCTGATTGGAAGATGGTGGCTTCTAATCCGGTCAAGGCAGACCGTTGGTAACGCGCTTCACCCGCACCTTTGCCGGTGCCCTGCGTCCACGAGCGCTGCCGCCCCCACATTTGGAGGCCGACAAGGCTAGTGATCAAAGTGCTGTGGTTTCAGCCCAAACAGCCCCATCGACGCATTCGGTCACCGGTATCAAGGGGCATCTGCAAAGACGATAGGCTCGCTCGACTACGGTTGCCAGAAAAGGATCGATCACGCGGACGATTGGCGGCGAAAGTCCCGGTTAAAAAGCCCATAGATTCAAAGTTGATGTTGACCTATTATTCTTGAAAAGGGGTGGACTTGCCTAACAATGACGTAACAGCAATCGAAGGGAATGCTGCATCCGCGACGGACCAATTGGCTCTCGCTGACGCGATGACTGCGCTTCTGAAGAACCACGCGGGCCTCGGCATCCGCTTGAAAGAGGTCCCGTTCGACTGGACGTCTGGGATGCACCGGCTCACCGGTAGCTTCCACTACATCACCTTTGCTGATGGCGTCCCCACGGTGCAGGAATTCGTCGAGTATCTTTACGACTGTCTGATTCCATACTGCCTGCCAAAGAGCAAGGTCAGGGAAGCGCTACAGGGGATCGACCCCATTCTCGATTATCACCGCATCGTAAGACTTGGTGACGATGCGAAGAGCTTGTTTATCAAAGCGAAGAATCAACTCGAGTCCGGCGGAGAGCCGGGAGAGCTAATCCTCTATGCCTTGCTAGAGTGGGTGCTGAAAGCCCCTCGCTTGGTTTCGAAGATGTACCTGAAGACCAATCACAACATGCCCGTCCATGGCACGGATGGTATTCATCTTGGCTATGACGAAGCCAAGGATCTTCTGACCATCTATTTTGGCGAGTCCAAAATATACCAGAACTTCTCGTCGGCGGCTGACGCTGCGTTCACCTCCATGGCCGAGCTCTTGGCGAATGCCGGTCAGATCTCTCGTGAGATCGAGATTCTGAACAACCTGTCCGACCTTAACAGTTTGGACCCGGCGTTTCAGGCGAAGATCGCGGACTATATCAACCCTTACTCAACGTCGAAGCTAACGCTGCAAAGGCGTATCGTTCACGCATGTCTGCTGGGCTTTGAATATGCCGCTTACAATCGCATCCTCGCGCTTGAACCCGACAAAGTCGCCTCGGCATTCGAGGATAAGTACAGGAGGAGGATCGGAAGCGCCTGCCGCGTCATCGAGCGCCACTACGGCAAGCGCCTGCCGGTCACCACGAACCTGCATCTCTTCCTTTTGCCGTTTCCATCTCTAAAGGTCTTTAGGGCGGCTTTCTATGAGAAGCTCGGAGTGGCGGCATGAGCTTCGTGGACGGGCTTTGCGAAGCGATTAGCGGCGATCCCCGCTTCGCTGCCGACTATGAGGCCATTCTGAGACAATCGATTTTGAGCGGCGCGGGCTTCGCAGACGGCCCCGCGCTTGAAGAGGAAGCCCTGCGGCGGCTCCTTCAAAGCGCGACGATATTTGCGCAATCTGAAGAAGCGGAATGGCGACAGCTGGCCTATCGCATTAGTGTTGGATCGCTAGCCTATAGCGACACTCTCGCCGGGATCAGGGGTGCGTCCAGACTTATCCTGGCGCGACTTGGAAATTACCCCGCGATCAAATTTGCGTTTAAAGGCGAGGCGGAGCCACGGACGCTCACTGAAGGAGTGTTTTACGAAATCCTCGGCCGTCAGCTGGACAATACCGTGCGCATTGGCGAGCGCAGGGCCGTCCTTACCGACATGCAGCGGGCGGTCTGGGAGGCCCTGGCATCTGGCTCCTCGCTGGCGCTTTCCGCGCCCACCTCGGCGGGCAAGTCTTTCGTGTTCCTGGCGTATATCGAACAGCTCAAGCGAACACGTCCGCACGCCAACCTAGTCTATCTGGTGCCGAGTCGAGCCCTGATCAACCAGGTTGCCACGGAATTGCGCGCAGCAAGCCTCGACAAGGCGTTCGAGGTGACGACGGTGCCGATACCGGCGGCGCCGACTGTCTTAGGCACACCGATCTATGTGCTCACGCCGGAACGGCTCCAGGTGCTGTTTCATGCCGCTCCTGAACTCAGCTTCGACGTGGCGATCGTCGATGAGGCGCATCTTATCGGCGAGGGCTCCCGGGGAGTGGTTCTGCATTCAGTCTTGCAGGACTTGCAACGGCGTCACCCCGACATGCAGTTCCTGTTCTCATCCCCGCAAGTTCGAGAACCGGCCGTCTTCGGCACGGTGGTCGGCCGCGAGAGCGTCAAGGTGGTCAAGACCAAAGACTCCCCTGTCGCTCAGAACATCATCCTGCTGAACCGCAGAGCGGGTGACAATAAGAAGATCGATATGCTGCTTTGGCGGGACGGCGAGAAGACTCCGCTCGCGGAAATCGACGCCGCGATCCCAATCTACAATTCCCATGATGGGCTCGTGTATCTGAGTTGGGCCCTTGGAAACTCCTCTCAAAGCCTCGTTTATGCTGTCGGTCCTGCGGCATGCGAGGATATCGCGTTCAAGATCAAAGAGCTGTCGCAAGATCCGGCGGTTGCTGAAGTGGGGACATCCTCCGGACCCGGTGAGCTATCTGTACAGGTTCGCAAGGACCTAGCTGCCTTTGCGAAAGAGGCGGTCCATCCGAGCTACGTGCTTGCTGAAACCGCCGAGGGTGGAGTCGGCTTCCACTACGGCCGCATACCTCCGCTGCTGAGGAACGCGGTTGAGAGTGCCTTTGCTGAGGGGCATCTCGACTACATCGTCTGCACAAGCACTCTGCTGCAGGGCGTCAATCTGCCCGCGCGCAACGTGTTCATGCAGAACCCCCATAAGGGGGAAGAGAACCCCATCGAACCCGTCGATTTCTGGAACCTAGCCGGACGTGCCGGTCGACTCGGCAGGGACTTCCAGGGGAACGTCTTCCTCGTCGATTACGATGAGTGGGAATCGAGTCCGCTCTCCGGGCCGAAGGATGAGCCCATCAAGCCATCGCTTGAGGTCACCCTGACCGATACGTCGGCCGAGCTGCTGGAGTATATAGCGGCGACGGACCGGCCGTCGGGCGAAACTCCGCATCTGGAAGCCGCCTTCTCAAAGCTATTGCGCGACCGTCGGCAAGGGCAGCTTGACGACACCCTTGACCGCTTAAGCGGATTGTCGCCGCAGACACGGGTGAGCATCACCTCCGCCCTGGCGATCGCTGACAATAAGATCGGTTTGAACCTGGAAACGCTGGCGGCCAGCCCGCAGATCTCGGGGTACCGGCAGCAGGAACTCTATGATTACATGGTCGAGAAGGTCGGGAAAAAGGGTCCCGATTATCTGATCCCGTTGCATCCGAGCGCGGGGTGGAAGGAAGCGCTCGACAAGCTGCGACCGGTTTTTGCCCGCGTGCACAAATATCTTGAGTTGAAGAGCGGCCAGCATCATCGGTACTGGGCGCCTCTGGCTCTTCGCTGGATGCGCGGTGAGCCGCTGCCGATGATCATCGAGGAGGCGATCAAGTATCACAAGAGTCAGGGAAAGAACCGGTCCAGCCGGACGGTCATCCGAGAAGTGCTGACGGATGTGGAAAGCAGCCTCCGGTTCAAATACGTGAACATGCTGGGCTGCTACGGAGCTGTACTGAGAGAGGCTCTGATCGCAACCGGACATGCTTCTCACGCCGCGAAGATACCGGCACTGACCCTGTATTTGGAGCTTGGGGCAGCATCACAAACGATGATCCAGCTTATCAGCCTCGGCCTCTCTCGCCACACGGCGCACATCCTGTCCGGCTTGACGATCAACAGGGATATGGATCTAGGATCAGCGCGACGCTTCCTCTCTCGGCTGACACCCGAGACAGCGGGGCTATCGCCTTACGTGGCTGGGGAACTTAGACGAGTGCTTCAAAACGTCTGAGCGCGCGCATGGACGAAGCGGTCGGTCGATAACATTCTAGGGATGCGGGTTAGCCTGCTAGTAGCGGCGCAGCCGCCGGCAAAATAGTCCGCTACCAGCGTCATTTCGTCCGAAATCGTCCCTCAGCAACGGGTCTCTTTTTTCGTTCCGGTGCGAAATGCCGGGACCCCTTGATGTCCGCGGCTGCTGTAACCCGCACTTCAACTCCGAGCCTTTAAACGACGGCTTCATCCCAAGCCGGTCGTTCGCTACCGCACGCCAGATTGATGAATGAACGGCACGTTTTAGAGATCTGTTTCGGGCGGTCTGATGGCTGCAATTTCGGTGGCTGCTGACCGTGTCAATGGTCTGCCCAAATTGTCCGCTGCCCGAATTTCTATGCCTAGGAAAGGCCAAGGCGGCCAGTCGTTATGTCAACGCTCTGCGCGCAGCTGCGATGTCAATGTCCGCAACGAAGCCATGGCGATCGAGCATATGAAGCAGATTTGCACCGTTCATCAATGTGATCGGCTTGCCGTTAGCAAAACTATATGCATCGGGACCGTAGTCTGCGGTGGTTACCAAGATGCCGCGAGACGCGCCTTCGTTCATCATGGTGCCGTACAGGTCTCGCACGGCGGAAACGCCCACCGTTCGGGTGTAGCGCTTCGCCTGAATGACAATCTTGCCCCCGGTGATCGGATCGGGATCGAAGGCAACGGCATCGACACCGCCGTCACTGCTGGACTGCGTGATCTTCACTTCGCCACCGCGTGATGCGAACTCCTTCTCGAACAGCTCACGCACGAGATGCTCAAAATCCTCCCACGACATGGCGGCGAGGTTGGTGCCTTCGTCGAGTGTCGCGCCGACCTCGCGCGCGTCGACAAAGCGACGATCTTCCGTGTCGAGTTCCATGACCGGGGCGATTGGCGCCAGCGATGCCAGTGATGCCGCCGAAACTCCCTTCAATGATTTGAAGCATGTTTTCGGCTCAACCCGGGCAAGATCGATCGCGCAAAATGTTGGCCGATCGACGAGAAGCGACAGCAGGCAGCTTCGCTTCTGTAGGCCGGTCGCGGGATCGATAAAATCGACAAAGCCATTGAACAAAATGGCGTCGATATTGCCGGCCTCGTCTGCTTCGAACAGCTCATGAACGGTGCGAAGGCAGATTTGATAGGCGACAGTCTCGAAATTTGCCTTGCGCTCGCGCTCGGAGATGAAGCTTTCCTTCAACTCGCCGGAGACCTTCACGAATTTGACCGCTTTTGTTGACGGCAAGACGTCGATCGACGGCAAGTCGTATGCGAGTTTGATGAGTTTGCGGGAGCGGTCATATTGGAGGAGATAGGATTTCTCAAAGAGGCCGTCGTAATCCGAGCGTTCAAGTACGAGCGAGGCGTGTTCGATGACGGCTTCTTCGTCGCCGCTGGCCACGTCGGCAGCCAGCCGGTCAACTTCAGCGTGTGAAGCGGCCTGTTCCGCTTTGAATGCGTCCTCCTGAGCCTTGTGCGCGTCCCAGAACGCCTTGCGCCGCTTTTCCCATTCGTCGGTTGCATGGGCGAGCGACTTCTTACGCCGCGTCTCTTCCTCGTCCCAGGCACGTACTGCGGCTGAATGTTCCTCTTGCGCGGCGGCGACGATCGCCGTTTTCTTGCCCATGATGAGCTGGAAAAATCCCACTTTCGGTTCGACATATTCGGGTATTTTAGCAGGGCTGCTCGAGGGTTTGGGTTCAGGGAAGTCCTTCGGATAATCGTATTTCGACCGATCCTTCAGCGTTTCCCAATCGATCTTGTCGTCTACCCGCAGGGTGTGGGCGAGGATGCGGCCGAGGGAATCCAGCTTCAGGCTGGCCTCGATGGTCAACTCATCGGCAGCTGCTTGGCCTGAGAGCAGGGACTGCCGCTTCTGGTAGGACGCATATTTTTCGTCCCAACCTGCCATCAGTGCGTCCAGTTTGCTCTGAAGGATAAATATTTCGGGGGCGCTGACTTCCTTATGGAGATTGAGCTTCGTGTGCCGAACGTCGATGTAGTACCGCAGAATCCGATCGCCACGGGCGCTCCATTTAGCGTCCAGCGATCCGATCACGATATTCTCGAGATTATTCGAATGTATGGTGACTTTGGTCACTTCAATCCCCCCGGATTATATTTGAATGGTTCTAGAAAGCCGGTTGATTGGAAGAGATCAAGCCCCATCAGCTCCGATTTCGCGGCTGCTCGCTCAATCTACGCTTCAGGTTTGCGACATTTTTGGGTGATCGCGCACAGCGATGCTTGACGGAGCTGGGTTTCAATCGGCTTAGTGGCAATGGGTGGAGATCGTCACGGGGACGGAATTTTATGGGCCTTTCAAATCCTGGGTTTGGCTGCCGAGCAGGTTCGCGCACTTGAAAGCGGTCTTCGAGATCAGCGGGACGTCCCGCTATGATGACCTCATCACGGAGCGGTATCACTTTCCGAAGAACTATCTCGCGATAGCGCGACAATGCGTGGGTGACTGGATCGTCTATCGCGAAACCGGGGCGTCTGGCGGGCGTAAGGCCTATATCGCGGCAGCGTTCGTGACAGCGATTGATCCCGACCCGTCAGATAGCGGGTTGTTCTACGCGCGTGTCGAACAGTTTCTTCCGTTTGACCGGGCGGTTCCGTATCGTGATCGTGATGGGCGGTTCGCTGAGCGCTTCATGCGGGACTATGGCGACCCGGCAACGATCGGCAGACTGATGCGGGGCAGGTCGGTTCGGTTGCTGGATGGTGCCGATTTCGTTGCGATCGTCGATGCGGGCTTGGACGCTGTCTTCGATGCGGAGAATGCCGTCCGTCTTGAACTTGATACCCCGCATCTCGATCCGGCAACGGCAGCCCTCTTGAGCGAGCCGCCCAGCGAACGGCGCGTCGAGCAAATGCTCGTGAACCGGAAGATTCGCGATGCGGCTTTTCGAAAGAATGTGCTGGACGCCTACGACAGCACTTGTGCTGTCACCGGCCTGCGGATCGTCAATGGGGGTGGTAAAGCGGAAGCGCAGGCCGCTCATATATGGTCGGTTGCCAGTGGCGGGCCTGACGTCGTCCAGAATGGTATCGCGCTTTCGGCGACGGCCCATTGGCTGTTTGACCGCCATTTGATCAGTCTCGCCGACGACTATTCGTTGCTCATTTCGCACAACAAAGTTCCGACCGAGTTGAGAGGCCTCTTTCCGCCGATCGGGCAGACCATTCGCTTGCCCAAAGATCAGCATAGCTGGCCACGCCCTGACTACATTGCGCGACATCGTGAGCGATTTGCGGGCAATGGGCTCGCGTGAACAGCAACCGCCTCGCGCAATGTCGATTTTGGCGGCTTCCCGAGTAGAGAAATTAGGGCATCGGACAAAGGGCATTACAAAAAAGCATTGTGTGAAACCATTGGCGAAGATATAAGATTGAATGAGATGCCATGATGTTAATTGGTAATCGTATCACTGCATATCTGAATTTATAGTGTCACCAGTGGGGCCATTCTATATTGGTCTAATAATTAGATTTTTCTTATCAAAATCATAGGAGTATTCTTAGTTTCCTCTTCTGGGCACCATTTTTCTTTCCGGACACTTCCGCAAGTGTCCGGAAAAATCCAAGAAAACAGCCGGTTAGGACAAGTTCGGCGTCCATTGGCATCCGGCCGAATTCGTTGAAATTGGCGGTACATGACGGTATATCTGACGGTATCAAAACCGACAGAGGTGGCACCATGCTGACCGATCTGGCCGTCCGAAAAGCCACGCCGCGCGACAAGCCTTACAAGCTTTCCGATGGGGGCGGGCTGTACCTGCTGGTGACGGCCGCGGGTCAGCGATACTGGCGGATGGACTATCGTTTCGGTGAAAAGCGGGCCACTGCCGCACTCGGGGTCTATCCGACCATCACCCTGGCCGAGGCGCGAGCTAAGCGGCTGGAGATCAAGAAGCAGATCGCCGAGGGGATCAACCCAGCGGCCAAGCGCAAGATCGACAAGATCACCGGTCCGCTCGCCAATGTGAACAGCTTCAAGGCCGTGGCGGAAGAATGGCTCGACAAGACGCTGACGTCGATCCCCTCGAGCGTGACGCCGCGCATATTCGCCAGCGTGATGCCGTGGCCGCAGGTGCCGCTGATCCCGCGCAGCGTGAAGCCTTCGAGCGGCTTGTCCGGGTGGATGTTCACGGCCTCAACCAGGATCGGCACGTCCTTCACGCTGATGCGCTCGAAGGTGAAGTTGCGCACGGCGGGGATGCCCTCGCGGCCGGGAACCGGGAATTGGTCCTGCTTGCCGCTGTCGAGGAAATTGAGCCGCAGGAAGCCATAGCCCGCGCCCGAGACGTCGAGGTCGCGCATCGCGATGTCCTCGATGAATGCGCCGCGGCCTGGCCGACTCTTGAGGTAGATGGCGAAAGTGTGGGCGGCGAGGCATTGGCAGTGCTCGACCAGCACGCGCCGAATCCCGCCCGATGTCTCGCTGCCGATGCCGATGCACGCCCAGCGCCGGTCGCGGAACACGCAGTCGGTGATCGTCACGTCCTCGGTCGGTCGGCCGATCGTGCGGCCTTCCATGCCGCGGCCGGATTTGAGCGAGATGCAATCGTCCGCGGTGTCGAACTCGCAGCGGTCGATCAGGACGCGGCGGCATGAATCGATGTCGATCCCGTCTGCATTGCCCACCACGGTGAGGCCGCGGAACACCGCGTCGTCGGAATAGACCGGATGGATCGACCACATGTCATTCTGTTCGGTGTGGAGATCGGTGACGCTCAGCCCTTGCACCGCGACGAATTCCATCAGCGCAGGGTGGCGCAGCCCGGCCTTGCTGACGCGACCGTGGATTTCCTTCGAAGCCACGATGCGGCCCTTGCCGGTGACCTCCACGTTGCGCGCGTCCTGCGCCCGGATCAGGCTGGCGTAGCCGGGAACCCAGCGGCCCTCCCACCGCACCTGCACGACCGGAAAGTCGGCGAGGTCGGGCGAGCCCTGGAGCACGGCGCCCTCGGCCATGTGCAGCGTGGTGTTCGAGCCGATCCGTAGCGCGCCGGTGAGCCATGTGCCGGCGGAGAGGATGACTTCGCCACCGCCCATCACAGCGCAGCGATCGAGCGCCTGCTGAAGCGCGGTCGTGTCCTTGGTGGCGCCGTCGCCCTTCGCGCCGAAGTCACGCGGATCGAGTATCAAGCCCGTGTCGCGCGCCGCGGACTTTTCCGGGAGCGCGGGCCGCACCGCGGTCTGCGCGGCCGCGGGCGTCGCCAGCGCGGCAGCGACCGATCCGCCGACTGCGGTAGCGAGGAAGGAGCGACGGTCGGCGTCCATGGCTTGCCCGTCAGCGGCTGGAGGGAGGAAGGATCGGATCGCGCGCACCGCGCAGGATCAGGCGCGGCGCGGCGGGCAGGGCCGCGGCTACGTCGGCAGCCTTGAGCGGCTCGTTCACACTGTTGACCGGATTGACCAGCGTTACCTTGCTGCCGAGTGTCGCGATCAGATCGGGCAGGTCATAGCGTGCGAGCACACCGGGCAGGTTCACCTCGGCCATGTCGCGGCTGATCGGGCGCAGCACGAAGTCGCGGTAGCTGAGAATGCCGCCGTCCGCGGTGACGGAGGCGACGCGTGGATCGAGCACGCCGACATGGAGCGCCACTGGGGCAAGCGCGCCGACGCCATAGACGTTCAACTGGCGGGCGTCGACCTCGGGGCGCGCCGCGAGCCAGTTGAGCGCGGTCAGCGCATCGTCGGCGCGCAGACCGACCGGCGTTTCTCCGACGAGCAGTGTTCGCAGCGACAGCAGGGTCCAGTCGCCGGTCAGCGCCGACTTGGCTTCCTCGGTGCCGCCCGAGCCCGCGGGCTCGATCGCCAGCACGTTCCATCCCGCTTGGGTCCAGTGTTCGAGCAGCCCGCCGGGCGTGGAGAGCGTCCGCAGCGGCTGGCTCGACAGGAAGAGCATCGTCGGATGCTTTCCAGACTTGCCAGCGCGGGCATAGACGCTGTTGACGTCGAGGCCCGGCGCGGCGCGGAAGGTTACGTTGGTCAGCGTGTAACCGGCGCGCGTTTCGGGCGTGCCTTCATCGACTGCGGTGAGCTTGGCGCCGCTCTTCACCCGGGCGCGCGTGATGTCGCGGATCGCGACACGCAGCCGTTCGAGTCGTGCCGCAGGCGTCTCGCTGGTGGGCGGGGTGGGCGGGGTCGGGATCTCGCGCGCGATTACGGCGCGCAGGGTGTCGCCGCCGCCCGAGGTGGCGAGTTGGCCGTTGGAGGTCGCCCACAGTCGCGAGGGATCGCCGGTCGGCACCGCG
Organism: Sphingopyxis sp. NJF-3; assembly: GCF_053514865.1. Taxonomy (NCBI): domain Bacteria; kingdom Pseudomonadati; phylum Pseudomonadota; class Alphaproteobacteria; order Sphingomonadales; family Sphingopyxidaceae; genus Sphingopyxis; species Sphingopyxis sp. NJF-3. The sequence goes on along the minus strand of NZ_CM130726.1, from coordinate 2,397,827 downwards.
TCGAGCACGGGCTCGCCGGGGGAGCCCTTCAGCCAGCGGTTGAAAAAACCGATGATCCTGGGCGCGATCGGCCCCAGATTGCCATGGGGGCCCGGTCCCTCAATTATTGTGATTTTGTCGGCGGCACCCATCACTTCGTAGAAGCGGCGCGCCTCGGCATAAGCCGCACGGGCCCCCGCGATCGGGAACATATCCTCGGTGGTCGCGACGATCGCATAGGGTCGCGGAGCAGCCGCCTCCACCCAGTCGGGAATGTCGAGGCCGCGGTCGATGAAGAAGGGGATCGATTGCTCGGCGTCCTGCGCCCCGGGGCCGCCGGGGCCGAGCAGATGGTCGAAATCATTGATGTAGCAGGCCGTCGCGGTCGCCTTGATGCGTGGGTCGAGCGCGGCGAGATACGCCGTCATCGTGCCGCCGCCCGAGCAGCCGAAGGCGCCGATCCGCTGGTCGTCCACCTCGTCGCGCTGCATCAGCAGATCGACGCCGCGCATCGCGTCCTGGATGAAGAAGCGCGAGACGTGCCCGCCAGTGGGCAGCGCCTGGCCGAACGCCATCGAATGCTCGCCGGTCGGTCGGCCGACCTTCGACGCGCCGATCTCGGGATCGTAGAACTGGACGCGCTCGCCCTCGCCGACGATGTCGACCGCGAGCACGGCGAACCCTGCGCGGGCGAGGTTGACGGCGAAGCCTACCCCGCTGAGCCGCCCCTCGACTCCGTGCCCCGGCTGGGTGATGATCGCGGGGAAGGGGCCCTGGCCCTCGGGCAGGTAGAGATTGGCGGTGACGCGATAGCCTGGCAGGCTTTCGTACCAGAGATTCTCGACGCGATAGCCCTCGCCGGTGCTGCGACCGGTGACTTCGAACGTCACCGGGCCGGCGGCATGCTCGAACTGGATCATCTCCGAAAGCAGCGCGCGCACGCGGACCTGGCGGCGGCGGGCCTCCTCGGGCGTGGCGATCGCGGCGACCGTGGCGGCGCGCGCCGCGGTCTTCTCGTGCGCGAGCCGGGTGAGATGCGCGATCAGCGCGTCGCGCGGGCTGGGTGCCGCCGCCTGCTGGGCCGCGGCGGGTGCCGCCAGCCAGAGCATCGTGCCGAACGCCACCGCGCCGGCACCGGAAAGGCCGAAGAATCCCTTCATATGCCTCGATCCTTCTCAGCCATCCCTGTCGGCCGGCACGACCACGCCGCCCGGTGTGGGGCCGGACACCGGCCGGCCGTTGCGGCGAACATTCTCGTAACGAAGCCCGTCGACATGGGCGACGATGTCGGGCTCGGCGGCGCGCACCACGATGCAATCGACCAGCCGGATGTCGCGGATCGGCGCGTTGGCGAACCCCTGAAGGTCGAGCATGCGCTGGCAGCGACCGACGAGCAGCCGCTCGATCGTCAGCCCGCGAAAGACCGGCGTAAAGCCTCCCTTGGCGCCCTCGCCGTAGTTATAGTCGATGGTGATCGCGGCGCGGCCCACCTGGCCCACGGTCACGTCGCGAACATGGATATTCTCCAGCGTGCCGCCGCGCGCCGCATTGTTCTTGAAACGGATCGCGGTGTTGAGCTGCGGGCTGTCCATCCGGCAATTCTCGACGAAGACATTGCGCACGCCGCCGCTGATTTCGCTGCCCAGTGTCACGCCGCCGTGCCCGTCGGCCATCGTGCAGCCCGATATAATCACATTCTCGGTCGGCCGGTTGAGGCGGCGCCCGTCGGCGTTGCGGCCGGACTTGATCGCGATGCAGTCGTCGCCCGTGTCGAACAGGCAATTCTCGATCAGGACATCGCGGCAGCTCTCGGGATTGCAGCCGTCGTTGTTAGGGCCGTGGCTCGAGATGGTGAGGCCGCGCACCGTTACATTCTCGCACTCGACCGGGTGAACCTCCCACATCGGCGAGCGGATGATCGTAAGGCCTTCGATCAGCACGTTGCGGCAGCGATAGGGCTGGATGAATTGCGGACGGATGGTCGAGCCCGGTCCGAACACGCGCTCGGCTACCGGCACGCCCTCTTCGGCCAGCCGCTTCAGTCGCGCGCCGTCGCTCTCCGACCCATCGGCGGGGCCGCGCTTCCAGGGCCACCAATGTTCGGTGTCGGCCTGTCCGTCGAGAATGCCATGACCGGTGATCGCGACATTCTCGCAATCGATCGCGTAGATGAAGGGCGAGAGGCCCATCAGTTCGTTACCCTCGAATCGCGTAAAGACCGGCGGGAAATAATGCGCGGGGTCGCGAGAGAAGCGGATCGTGCTTTCGCGGTCGATATGGAGTTCGACATTCGAGCGCAGATGGATCGGCCCGGTAAGCCAGACCCCGCCCTCAACCACCACACGCCCACCGCCCGGTGCCTTCGAGGCGGCCTCAATCGCTTTGGCGAAGGCTTCGGTCGCGAGAGTCTGGCCATCGGGAATTCCGCCGAACTGCTGCGGGGTAAAGCGGTTCGCGCGCGGGAAACGCGGTGGAAGGATGCGGCGCCGGATCGTCTCGGCAACCGCCCATGATCTATCTTCTTCCGCCGTTGTTGTGGTGGCACGCGCATCGCGCAGCGTCAGGAGCGCAAGGATACCGGGAATCCCGCCGACGAAGCTACGGCGACTGGCGGCAGAATAGGATGACATCGATCGGGCGTCCCCTGCAAATATGTGCGTGGAGAAGGATTCGTAATATTATCTGGCAAAATAAGGACACCGGTGTCAACGCCGTAGTAGGTATATATGATAGCTGCTGCCAGCTTTATCGCCGGCGTCGGGCTCGCGCGTATGGGCGATTATCACGTCCGCGCCGACCTTGCCGCGGGACGCCTTGTCGAGGTGCTCGCCGATGTTGTCGAATCCGACAAGGAGCAGCGCCACGCCGTTTTCTTCGGCGGCGGCTACATACCTCAGCGCGTGCACGCCTTCCTCGACTTCGTCGCGCCGCGCCTCCAGCAATTTCTGAGCGCGGGCGAACCATAGTCGCCCCAGAGCGGGCCCGTCACATGCCGGGCCCTCGAATGGCGAGGCAGAAGCGCAGAGCGATCTCCACCACCTCATCGGTAGGGCGCGCAAAATTCTCGCGCATCCACGCGAGCGCGATCTGATGCAGTCCTCCGCTCACGCCGCGCAGGCGGAGGTCGACCGTGTCGCTCGCGGGCACCGGCATATCGAGCAGTTCGGCCATCGCTCGCTCGAACCGGCGGATGGCGTGTTCGAAGAGGACATCGACCCGTTCGCTGACATTGACCGTGTCGATGAAGAAGACGCGCGTCGCCGACGGCCGCTGGTGCAGCGCGTCATAATAGGCCCGGAGTCTGGCGTGAATGCGCTGTCCCGGCTCGCCGCCGCTGTCCGCCGCGTTCACGACTTCAAATAGCTCGTCCGATATCGTCTCGAACGCCGCGACGAGCAGTTCTTCGCCCGACGCGAAGGATTCGTAGAAATAGCGCTCGGTGAGCTTCGCTTCCTTGCAGATCGCGCGCACCGACGCCTTCGGATAGCCCCGCTCGGCATAGACGGTGATCGCGGCCTCGATCAGCCGCTCGCGCCGTTCGCGCGCGCGATCGGCGCCCGAACTGCCGCGATATTCGCGTTGGCCTTTGACATTCTCCGTCATGACTGCCATGTGACAACATGTGATGTCAGATGCAACTGCCATCTCCTTTGCAGGATGAAAAAATGCCATCAGCCGCAAAAGACCCGCAAGCGCAAATCTTCGACATGGTGATCGTGGGGGCCGGCCTGTCGGGGATCGACATGGCTTATCGTTTGTCGACCGAGTGTCCGGACAAGAGTTTCGCGATCCTCGAGGGCCGCGATGCGATCGGCGGAACCTGGGACCTGTTCCGCTATCCGGGCATCCGTTCGGACTCCGACATGACGACGCTCGGCTTTCCGTTCCGGCCGTGGCGGGGCGACGATGCGATCGTCGATGGCCCGAGCATCCGCGACTATATCGAGGACACCGCCGAGGCGTTCGACCTCAAGCAGCATATCCGCTTCGGCCACAAGGTCGTCGGGGCAGCCTGGTCGAGCGAGGCGGCCGAATGGACGCTCGACATCGAGGCGGACGGCAAGCCCACGCGCTTCCGCTGCCGTTTCCTGTTCGTCGCGGCGGGCTATTATGACTTCGCGCAAGGCTTCACTCCCGAATTCGAGGGGCGCGAGGATTTCGCGGGGCCGATCGTCCATCCGCAGCACTGGCCGCAGGATCTCGACTATGCGGGCAAGACGATCGTCGTGATCGGTAGCGGCGCGACCGCGATCACGCTGATCCCGTCGCTGCTTCCAGAGGCCGCGCATGTCACCATGCTCCAGCGCTCGCCGACCTATGTCGTCTCGCGTCCGCAGCAGGACAGGGCGGCGATCGCGCTGCGCCGCTGGCTGCCCGCCGGATTCGCCGACTGGCTGGTGCGGTGGAAGAATGTCTTGACCGGCATCCTGATCTTTCAGGTCTCGCGCAGGCGCCCGGCACGGGTGAAGGACCAGATCGTCGCGGGGGTCCGGCAGGCACTCGGCCCCGGCTATGACGTCGACCGGCATTTCACGCCGCGCTACAATCCCTGGGACCAGCGGATATGCCTCGTGCCCGACAACGATCTGTTCGACGCGATCCGCGACGGGCAGGCGTCGGTCGTGACCGACCGGATCCGGCGCTTCACGGCGGGCGGAATCGAGCTCGAATCCGGCGATCGACTCAACGCCGATATCATCGTCACCGCGACCGGGCTCAACCTTCGGATGATGGGCGGCATCGACCTCAGCGTCGACGGCCAGCTGGCGTCGGCGGCGGGGCGGCTGGTCTACAAGGGGATGATGCTCGACGGGGTTCCAAATTTCGCCTTCGCCTTCGGCTATACCAATGCGTCGTGGACGCTCAAATGCGACCTCTCGGCGCGCTATACCTGCCGGCTGATCAATCATATGGCGGCGAAGGGCGTGCAGATATGCCGCCCGGTCGCGAAGCCCGGGACGCCCGAGGAGGATCTGCTCGATTTCTCGTCGGGCTATGTCCAGCGGGCGGCAAATATCCTGCCGAAACAAGGCGCGGCGGCGCCGTGGCGCGTGCACCAGAATTATCTTCTCGATACGCTCGATCTCAGCTGGAAGCCACTGGAAGACGATGCGATGCGCTTTGAAGCGGCAGGCGCCGCGCGGGTGGCGGCATGAGCAGGCGGATGCAACTAGCCCGGAAGACCGCGGTAGCGACCGGCCGGTGGCGGTATCGGCCGCGCGATCGCCACATCGCTGGGACCGATCGCGATGCCGTCGCGGCGCTGCCCGGACCCGTCGCGGCGCATCACCCGTCGGTCGATCTGCTCGTCATGGTCACGAAGGTTGATGCAATTTCTTCGAGTTGCTCGCGACCGGCCCAGGCTTAGGCCTCACTCTTCCGAGCTTTGGGTCCGGCCATTGGTCCTTCGTCTGCCTTCTATCGCCGGCGAACTGCTGCCAGGACAAGCATTTCGCTCTCTAGGGTCAGGACCCCTTAATTCCACGCTTGAGGCGTCGAAATGGCGAAGATATCGGGCTTGGGCGGGTGCAGCGGGTAGCATCGCTACCCGCAAGGCCGTGCGAGCCCGAGATCGAAGCCATTTCGGCGTCCCTGCGGGATTTGATCGATTTTGCCCAAGGCCCAAAACGCGATATTGGTCGGATGGTGCCGCTTCAGGACTCGAACCTGTGGCCCCATCATTACGAATGATGTGCTCTACCAACTGAGCTAAAGCGGCAACGAGGGGCGCCTCTACCAGCGTGCCGGAGCGAAGACAAGTATCGTCCGCGCCGATTTCGCTTTAGGGCGGCTGCCCGCGGTTTCGGGCGGGTTTGTGCGGCGTATCTGCGCGAAGTCCCGGCCGGCCAAAGCCGCCCTTGTCCTTCACAGGGGTGCTGGTGCCGGCTGTCAGACTCGAACTGACGACCTACCGCTTACAAGGCGGTTGCTCTACCAACTGAGCTAAGCCGGCGCGCCTGTGCGCCCTTTGCGTCAAATGATGCCGAAGGTCCAGCCTTCGGTTGCGGCGAGCGCGGCGGTGAGCGGCGATGGCGACCAGGGCGCAGCGTCCCCGGCGATCGCGCGCAGCCAGGCGGCGGCGAGCAGCGCGTCGCTCGCATGGTCGCTGACCGGACCCGCAAGCCCGGCGGGCGGCGATCCGATCGCGGTGAGCGCGGCGTCGAGCGCGCTGCCGTCGCGGATCTTGCTCCGTCCCGGCGGCAAGCCCGCCGCGCGCGCCGCGAGGCTGGTGTAGATTTCGACGAGCAGCGGCCCGTGCGCCGGAACCGGATCGAGCGGCCACAGCGGAATGCGGCCGCCGAGACGATGAAGCAGGCGCATTCCCGACAGGCTCGCCTTACCGACCTGCGCCGCGCCGACGAGGTTGAAATTGCTGACGCTCGCGGCCTGTTTCGTGACGCGCTGATATTGCTCGACGATGCGCAGCCGTCCGCCGCCCGCGCCGAACAGGTCGCCGACGACGCCCGCGCCGTGGCGGAAATGGCGATGCGCCTCGGGATGCGCGAGGAAGGCGCCCGCTTCGAAGTGCGGATCGCCGCCCGCGAGCCGTTCGACCAGCGTCCACAGCGCGTGGATATCCGCCGGACTGTCGCGCCATTCGGGAAAATAAGCCGCACGATCGGCAAAGGCGAAGGCGGCCGAGAAATCGAAGCCGATCAGCATGTCGGCGCCCGATGCCGCGACATCCTCCAGCCAATCGAGTATCTCGGCGCGCGACCAGACATGCCCCGGTCGGACGAGCGCGGGCGCGCCGGCCCCGCTCGCCACCGCGAGCGCGATGCCGCGCTGGCGCTCGCCGCGGGCGCCCGACCAGTCGAGGGCGGCGAAATGGGTGAAACGGCGCATCGCCGCGCCCTAGCGCATGTTTGTCACCTTGCACAAAGCGCGAATGAGTCCCACATGCAGCCCATGCTGATCGAAACCGAATCGACGCCCAATCCCGCGACGCTCAAATTCCTGCCCGGACAGGCGGTGATGGAGGCGGGAACCCGCGATTTCGCGAACCCCGAAGAGGCCGCCGCCTCGCCGCTCGCTACCGCGCTCTTCGCGCTCGGCGACGTGACGGGCGTGTTCTTCGGCCGCGACTTCATTTCGGTGACGATCGCGCCGGGCGCCGAATGGGTCGATGTGAAGCCCGACGTGCTCGGCATCGTCATGGACCATTTCCTCGCCCGGATGCCGCTGTTCCATCCCGCGAGCGCCGCGGGAATCGCGGTACCGGCGGAAGAAGAGGGCGGTTTCGCCGACGATCCCGCCGACGCCGACATCATCGAGCAGATCAAGGAACTCATCGAAACGCGCGTCCGCCCCGCGGTCGCGAACGACGGCGGCGACATCATCTATCGCGGTTTCGACAAGGGCAATGTCTATCTGAAGATGCAGGGCGCCTGCTCGGGCTGCCCCTCGTCGACCGCGACGCTGAAGAACGGCATCGAATCGCTGCTCAAACATTATGTCCCCGAAGTGACGGCCGTTCACGCCGTCTGACGCCATCCCGACAGGAGAATGCCCATGAGCGAGCCGCTTTCCGATAGCGCTCTCGACCAGCTGTTTCGCACCGCGCGCACCTATAATGGCTATGTCGACCAGCCGGTGTCGGAAGAGCAGTTGCAGGCGATCTGGGACCTGATGAAATATGGCCCGACGAGCGCCAACAGCCTGCCGGCGCGGATCGTCTGGTGCGTGTCGGACGAGGCGAAGGCGAAGCTCGCCGCGCTGTCGATGCCCGCGAACGGCGAGAAGATATTGAAGGCGCCGGTCACCGCGATCATCGCGATGGACAATGAATTCTACGAGCATCTGCCCGAATTCTTTCCGCACACCGACGCGCGGAGCTGGTTCGCGGGCAACGAACCGCACGCGCAGACCACCGCCTTTCGCAATTCGAGCCTGCAGGGCGCCTATTTCATCCTCGCCGCACGCGCGCTGGGCCTCGACACGGGGCCGATGTCGGGCTTCGACAATGCGGCGGTCGATCAGGCCTTTTTCGCGGACGAGCCCAATGTGAAGAGCAATTTCATCTCGACGCTCGGTTATGGCGATCCCGCGACGATCTTCGAGCGCAGCCCGCGGCCGGACTTCGGCCGTTTCAACCGCATCGCCTGATCGGCCGGACGCACCGCCGTGCTGCGACTGGTCATCGATTCGGCGAGCGAAGCCTGTTCGGCGGCGCTGTTCGATGACGCGGCGCTCGTCGATTTTCGCCACGAGACGATTGGTCGCGGCCATGCCGAGCGGCTGGTGCCGCTGATCGCCGAACTGAAGGGCGGGGGACGCGCCGATGCCATCGCGGTCGGCTGCGGGCCCGGCAGTTTCGCGGGTGTGCGGATCGGCGTCGCGGCGGCGCGCGCGCTCGCGCTCGGGTGGGGCGTTCCCGTGCAGGGGTTTTCGACTCTTGCGCTCGTTGCGGCGGGCGCCGCAGCGGAGTTTGCCGAAGCGGGGGGCGGGCTCGTCGTGATGGAAGGCGGGCACGGGCAATGGTTCGTCCAGCCCTTCGCTGCCGATCTGTCGCCTGTCGCCGCGGTGCGCTCGCTGCTTCCGGGTGAAGCGGTGGCGTTGGAAAATCCGCTCGTCGTCGGCAACCGTGCCGAAGCCTTCGTCGCCCGGCGCGGCAGCGGCCGCGCCCTGTCGGCGCTTCCCGATGCGCGCGCCTTCGCAACACTACCCGCTGCCGCCCTGTTCGCCGACCCGAGCCCGATCTACGGCCGCGCGCCTGACGCCAAGCCGATGGCCGCGGCATGAGCGACGCGATCCGCCTCGGCACCGCGCGCGTTGGCGACGTCGGCGCGGTGATGGACGTGATGGAGGCCGCCTTCGACCCCGCCTATGGCGAGGCGTGGAGCGCCGCGCAACTGCTGACCCTGTTCGCGCTACCCTCGGCGCGCGTCTGCCTCGCCCGCGACGGTGACCGGCCGTGCGGCTTTTCCGCGGCGCGGGTCGCCGGACCCGAAAGCGAATTGCTGCTTCTTGCGGTGAACCCGCTCTGGCGCGGTCGCGGGGTCGGGCGGCGGCTGATCGACGACTGGCAGGCATGGGCCGCGCGGGAGGGCGCCGAGGATTATTTCCTCGAGATGCGCGCCGACAATTCGGCCGCTCGCCTGTACCGGGAAGCGGGTTTTTCGGAATGCGGGCGTCGGCCCGCTTATTATCGCGGCGGCGACGGGGTTGTTCGCGACGCCATTACGATGCGGCGCAGCGCAAACGCTTCGTAACCAAATGATCTTTCATTGCGGCGTTGCCACCAAAATGGCATGAATAGCTGTGGACGAAGAAATATAGGACTATTCGCCGTCCATTCTTCTGGGATGAATAGATAAGGAATCGCCCCCATGTCGGACCAAACCGATACCAACGAAATGCTCGTCACCCTGACGGCCGATATCGTCGCAGCGCATGTCAGCAACAACAGCGTCGCGATTTCCGACCTCGCGATGCTGATCAACAATGTCCACGCCGCGCTGTCGGGGCTGGGAAGCCAGCCCGCGCCCGAGGAGAAGCCGGTCCCCGCCGTGTCGATCCGCGCGTCGGTGAAGCCCGACTACATCGTCTGCCTCGAGGACGGCAAGAAGCTGAAGATGCTGCGCCGCCACCTGATGACGCATTACGACATGACGCCCGACGACTATCGCGCGAAATGGGGCCTGCCCGCGGACTACCCGATGGTCGCCCCCAATTATGCCGAGAAGCGCCGCGCGCTGGCGAAGGAAATCGGCCTCGGCACCAAGGGGCGCGGCGGCGGGCGCAAGCGCCGGAAGGCGTGAAATCTTTCGTTGAGGCTCCCCTTGCGGGGAACGGGAAGGGGCGGTGCCGCGTCGGCGCCGCCCTTGTCCTATTCCCGGCACGACCCTATACAATGGGTATAAGAAGAAACACGACTGCGTCTTGCAGGAAAGGCCCGCATGTCCGGTACCATCGATCTTGAAGCGCTGTGTCACGAAAAGGGGCTGCGCATCACCGAGCAGCGCCGCATCATCGCGCGCGTCATTTCGGATTCCGAGGATCACCCCGACGTCGAGACGCTCTATGAACGCGCATCGAAGGTCGACAGCGGCATTTCGATCGCGACCGTCTATCGCACCGTCCGCCTGTTCGAGGAAGCGGGCATCCTCGACCGCCACGATTTCGGCGACGGCCGCTCGCGCTACGAAGCGGCGCCCGAGGCGCATCACGATCATCTGATCGATGTCGAAACGGGCAAGGTGATCGAATTCGTCGATCCCGAACTCGAGGCGCTGCAGAAGGTGATCGCCGAACGGCTGGGATTCCGCCTCGTCGATCACCGCATGGAACTTTATGGTGTCTCCCTCGATCGCAAGCGCGACTGATCGCGCTCCGATCACCTGGCGCTCGGTGCTGCGCCTCGCCGCGATGGTGCTGGCGCTGCTGTTCCTGATCGTTCCGCATCTTTGCTACCGCGCCGTCGGCCGGCCGTCGCCGATGGTCATGGCCTTCCTGAACGCCGCCGGCTGGATCGCCGGGCTGCGCGTCCGCACCACCGGTACGCGGCTGCGGCGCGACGTGCTGTTCGTCTCCAACCATGTGAGCTGGCTTGACATTCTTGCGCTCGGCGGCGCGGCGCGCTCGGCCTTCGTGTCGAAGGCGGAGGTCGAGACGACCCCTCTCGTCGGCTGGCTCGCCGACCAGAACCGCACCATCTATGTCCAGCGCGAGGCGAAGCGCGAGATTCACAATCAGGCGAACGAACTCCGGGGTGCGCTCGCGCGCGGGCGCCCGGTGACGCTGTTCCCGGAAGGGACGACCAGCCCCGGCGACGGGCTTCTGCCCTTCCGCGCCTCGCTGCTTCAGGCGGTGATTCCGACGCCGCCGCGGCTGCGGGTCCAGCCGGTGTTCCTCGATTATGGCGAGGAAGCGCCCGACATCGCCTGGCTCGATCCCGAATCCGGGCTCGACAATTTCAAGCGGCTGCTCGCGCGCAAGCGCCCGATCCCGCTGACTATCCACTATCTCGACCCGCTTCCCGACGCAGTGGAGACCGACCGCAAGGCGCTGGCCGAAGCGGCGCGCGCGGCGATCGCGGCGCGGATGGAAGAGGCGGCGCGCACTTCCGCGACCGCGCGCTATCGCCTATAGCGCCCCGATGAAATCCGACTCTCCAAAGACTTTTCACGTCAAATCCTTCGGCTGCCAGATGAACGTCTATGACGGTGAGCGCATGGCGGAGATGTTGGGCGCGCAAGGTTATGCGCCCGCGGCCGAGGGCGCCGACGCCGATCTCGTCATCCTCAATACCTGCCACATCCGCGAGAAAGCGGCGGAGAAGGTCTATTCGGACATCGGCCGGCTGAAGCGCGAGGATGGCAGCACCCCGACGATCGCGGTTGCGGGCTGCGTCGCGCAGGCCGAGGGCGCCGAGATCGCGCGTCGCGCGCCGAACGTCGATATTGTCGTCGGCCCGCAGGCTTACCACCGCCTGCCCGAACTGATCGCGCGTGCCGAAAGGGGCGAGACGGCGATCGATCTCGACATGCCGGCGATCAGCAAGTTCGGCGCGCTGCCGAAGCGCAGCGGCAACCAGCGCCCGACCGCCTTCCTGACCGTGCAGGAAGGCTGCGACAAATTCTGCACCTATTGCGTCGTCCCCTATACGCGCGGCGCCGAAACCAGCCGGTCCTTCGCCGACCTGATCGCCGAGGCGCGTGCCTTGGTTGCCGGGGGCGTGCGCGAGATCACGCTGCTGGGGCAGAACGTCAACGCCTGGGACGGCGAGGATGAGCGGGGGAGGGCGATCGGCCTCGACGGTCTGATCCGCGCGCTGGCGGCGGAGGACGGCCTCGAGCGCATCCGCTACACGACCAGTCACCCCAACGACATGACCGAGGGGCTGATCGCCGCGCATGGCGAGGTCGACAAGCTGATGCCCTTCCTCCACCTGCCGGTGCAGGCGGGCAGCGACCGCATCCTCGCCGCGATGAACCGCAGCCACAGTGTCGAATCCTATCTGCGCATCATCGAGCGCGTCCGCGCCGTGCGTCCCGACATCGCGATCTCGGGCGACTTCATCGTCGGTTTTCCGGGCGAGAGCGAAGCCGATTTTCAGGCGACGCTCGATATCGTCCGCAGGGCGAACTATGCGATGGCTTACAGCTTCAAATATTCGCGCCGTCCCGGCACGCCCGCGGCGTCGATGGAGGATCAGGTCGACGAGGCGGTGATGAACGAGCGCCTGCAGCGACTTCAGGCGCTGCTCAACGAGCAGCAGCAGGCGTTCAACGAAGCGACCGTCGGCCGGACGACGCGCCTGCTTCTCGAGCGCAAGGGCAAGCATGAGGGGCAGCTCATCGGCAAGTCGCCCTGGCTCCAGTCGGTGCACGTCACCGCGCCGGGGCTGGCGATCGGCGATATGATCGACGTCCGCGTCACCTCGGCCGGTCCGAACAGCCTTGGGGCCGAGCCTTTGATGGCGGAAGTCGCCTAGTGGATATGGCTCCCGTGCGTTCCCGCGCAGGCGGGAACCCAGAGCGTCGCAGCACGAATGTCCCACTCTGGACTCCCGCTTTCGCGGGAGTACACAGTTTATGCCTTTAGCCTAGGAGCCCTGCCCACGTGTCCAAACGCCCGCTGACCGCCGCAACTCCCGCCGAACCCGGCGACCGCGTCCGATTGACCGCGGAGTTCGAGCGAACGCAGCTCCTGGGCATCCTCTTCGGCGAGTTCGACCGCAATCTCGTCGCGATCGAGAACCGCCTTGGCGTCTATATTTCGGCGCGCGGAAACCGCGTGCAGATCGAGGGCGAGGCGGAGGCCGCGGCGCGCGCGCGCGACGTGCTCACCGAACTTTACAACCGCATCGAACAGGGGCAGGAGGTCGACGCAGGGCTCGTCGACGGAGTGATCGCGATGTCGGCGCAGCCGACGCTCGCGGGCATCATCCGCCACGACGCCAGCGAAGCGCCGCCGGTCATGATCCGCACGCGCAAGAAGACGATCGTTCCGCGCGCGCCGTCGCAGGTCCCCTATATGCAGGCGCTCGCGCGCGACGAGGTGATCTTCGCGCTCGGCCCGGCGGGCACGGGCAAGACCTATCTTGCGGTCGCGCAGGCGGTCGCGCAGCTCATCACCGGCAGCGTCCAGCGCCTGATCCTCTCGCGTCCGGCGGTCGAGGCGGGCGAGAAACTCGGCTTCCTGCCCGGCGACATGAAGGAAAAGGTCGATCCCTATCTGCGCCCGCTCTACGACGCGCTCCACGATTGTTTGCCCGCCGAACAGGTCGAGCGCCGCATCGCGAGCGGCGAGATCGAGATCGCGCCGCTCGCCTTCATGCGCGGGCGTACGCTCGCCGACGCCTTCATCATCCTCGACGAAGCGCAGAACACGACGATCCCGCAGATGAAGATGTTCCTCACCCGCTTTGGCATGAACAGCCGCATGGTGATTTGCGGCGACCCCAAGCAGGTCGACCTGCCGCTCCCGGCCACGTCGGGCCTCGCCGACGCGGTTGCGCGACTGGAGGGCGTCGAGGGCATCAACGTCAGCCGCTTTACCGCCGCCGACGTCGTCCGCCACCCGATCGTCGGGCGGATCGTCGAAGCCTATGAAGGGCCGGGGGCCTAGCGCGCAGCGCGATCCCATAGCCTCATTGCGAGCCCTTCGACAGCCTTGCAGGCGCTCGGGATGAACTACGCGAAGCGATCCAGGGCATAGCAGGCCGATCTGGATGGCTTCGCTGCGCTCGCAATGACGACCGTCTTCCGCTCTGCATATTTTTCGAGAACGATTCTCAATAGCATCTTGACCCTCTGGATTTGACCTGCTTAGAGCGCCGCTATTGCGACTCACTCGCAATCAAGCAGGGGAAGACAATTGACCATCCATCGTGCGCCGTTCAGCCTGCGCCTCGTCACAGGCAGCGCGCTGGGCCTTGCGCTCGCCACGATCGCTCAGCCGGCCGCCGCGCAGGACAATGACGGCGAATATTGGGTCGGCCTCAAGAACCGCATCGTCGTCACCGCGACGCGCACGCCGGCAAAAGCCGAAGACCTGCCGGTCACCATATCGGTCAAGAGCGACGAGCAGATCGCCGACGAACTCGTCACCGACATCCGCGACCTCGTGCGTTTCGAGCCCGGTGTCAGCGTCCAGCGCCAGCCCGCGCGCTTCGGCGCCGCGCTCGGCGCGACGGGGCGGGCGGGGAACGACAGCTTCAACATTCGCGGCATCGGCGGCAACCGCGTGCTGATCCAGGTCGACGGCGTCCGTGTCCCCGACGGCTTCAGCTTCGGCGCGCAGGCCGCGGGGCGCGGCGACTATGTCGACCTCGGCCTCATCAAGTCGGTCGAGATCTTGCGCGGCCCCTCGTCGGCGCTCTACGGCAGCGATGGTCTTGCGGGCGCGGTCAGCTTCATCACCGCCGATCCGGTCGATTTTCTCGGGAACGGAAAGAGCGTCGGGGGGCTGCTCCGCGCCGCTTATGCGAGCGCCGACGACGAGTTCAGCGAAACCGCGATTCTCGCCGGGCGCAGCGGCGGCTGGTCGATCATGGGCGCCTATACCCGCCGCGACTGGCAGGAACTCGACAACAAGGGGACGGTCGGCGGCATCGGAGCCGCGCGCACCGAGCCCAACCCGCAGGACGGTCGCTCCAACGCCGCGCTCGCGCGCCTCGTTTACGATCCCGCGAACGGCCATAAGCTGCGCCTCACCGGTGAATATCTCGACACGCATCTCTACACGAACGGGCTGACCGGGCTCAGCGGCACCGTCGACCGGCTCGAGGGCTTCGACAGCGGTGAACGCAAGCGCGTCTCGCTCGACTGGAGCTGGGAAGGCGAGGGAGCGATCGATTTCGCGCGCGTCGCCCTCTACTGGCAGGATGGCGAGGATCGCCAATATACCGAGGAAGACCGCACCCCGGCCGCCGACCGCACCCGCCTCAATACCTTCGAGAACCGCGTTATCGGCGCCTCGGCCGACGCGCGGGCCGATTTCGCGACCGGCCCGCTCGCGCATCGCCTCGTCTTCGGCGGCGACATCAGCAAGACGCGCCAGAATGGACTGCGCGACGGCACGGTACCGCCCGCGGGCGAGGTGTTTCCGACCCGCGCCTTTCCGACCACCGACTTCACGCGCGGCGGGCTGTTCGCCGGCGACGAGATCTCGATCGCGGACGGGCGGCTGATCCTCTATCCGGCGCTGCGTTTCGACTGGTACGATCTGTCGGCGCGGAACGACCCGCTGCTTCCTGCTTTCTCCGGCGCAAGCCAGGACGGATCGCGCCTCTCGCCCAAGTTCGGCGCGGTGTGGAAACTGACCGACCAGGTGCGGCTGTTCGCCAATTATGCGACCGGCTTCAAGGCGCCCGAGCCGGGACAGGTCAACCAGTTCTTCGAAAATCTCGCCTTCGGTTATACGTCGGCGCCCAACCCCGACCTCGGGCCCGAGCGCAGCGAGAGCTTCGAGGGCGGCATCCGCTTCTCGAGCGATCATGTCAGCCTCGACCTCACCGCCTTCACGGCGCGCTACAAGGATTTCATCAGCCAGGAGGTGGTCAGCGGCAGCTTCACGCCCGCCGACCCCGCCGTCTATCAGTTCGTCAATCTCGATCGCGCCAGGGTTCAGGGGGCCGAGGCGCGGTTCGAGGGGCGGGCGTCGTCCGGCCTATATGCGACGCTCGCCCTATCCTATGCGAAGGGCAGCGAGATATTGCCCGACGGCAGCCGGGTGCCGCTGGCGACGATCGATCCGCTGAAGCTCGTCGCTGGCGTCGGCTGGCGCGAGCCGACGAGCGGGCGCTTTGGCGGCCAGATCATCATGACGCACAGCGCGCGCAAGGAAGCATCGCGAACCGATGGCCTGTGCAGCCCCGAATGCTTCCGGCCGGACGGCTTCACCATCCTCGACGCGACCGCCTTCGTGCGGCTGGTCGAGGGACTGACGCTGCGCGCCGGCGTCTTCAACATCCTCGACGAGAAATATGCCTGGTGGAGCGACGTGCGTGGCCTTGCGTCGACCTCGACGGTGACCGACGCCTACACCCAGCCTGGCCGCAACGCGAGCGTCTCGCTCAGCTTCCGCTTCTGACCAAAAAGGACTGCCCATGACCCGCTTTCGCTCGATCGCCGCCGCGCTGCTGCTCACCGCCGCGCTGCCCTTCGCAGCATCGGCGCATCCGCCGATCGCCGCCGCGCAAGCTGCCGCGCAGTTCGAACAGGACCGCGCCGACATCCTCGCGATGGCGGGCAATTATCACGTCGGCTTCAACATGCAGGAATCGACGCGCTGGGACCCCGATTACGAAGTGCTCGAGCCCAAAAGGTCGGGCGGCAACGAGGTCGTCCGCGTGATCGAGGACACGGGGCGCAAGATCGTGCTCCAGCACATGCTCGTCATCACCGGCGACGATGGCGAGAGCTTCGTCATCAAGCATTGGCGGCAGGATTGGGAATATGAACCGGGCAGGGTGCTCGTCTACTCGGATCGCAATCAGTGGACATGGGAAGACGTCCCCGAAAAGATGCGCACCGGCCGCTGGTCGCAGACGGTGTATCAGGTCGACGATAGCCCGCGCTACGGCGGCTGGGGCCAGTTCGAGACGCAGGCCGGCATTCGTCGCTGGCGCTCCAACTGGACCTGGCGCCCGCTCGCGCGCCGCGATGCCGTCCGCAGCCCCGTCTACGATCGCTATTATTCGATCAACCGCCACCAGCCGACGCCTGACGGCTGGATCCACTGGCAGGACAATACCAAGATGGGGATCAAGGACGGGAAGCTCGTCCCGATCGTCCAGGAATATGTTCTCAATACCTATATCAAGCACGACCAGTATGACGTGAAGGCGGCCGACGATTATTGGGCCGCGACGAAGGATTATTGGGCCGCGGTGCGCGCCGAATGGGATCGCGTCGCCGCGACAAAGGGCGGTATCGCGATCGAGGAAAAGGCCGATACCGGCACTGTGATCAGCGGCCGCCTGCTCGAAATGGCCGACGAGGTCCAGGACGGCAAGCTGACGACCGCCAAGGCGATCGCCGAGGCGAAGAAGCTGATCGAAACCAACACGCGCAAGCTCTGACCGACTTCACCATGTGAAGCCCGCAACTGGGGGCGGTTCGAAAGAGCCGCCCCCTATTTTTTCAGGCTGGCTTCGAGCGCGCGCCGTCGACGCTCCAGATTCCGGCGCCGCGCGTCGCGATGAACAGGAAGAGGAAGCAGTAGAGGACGATCGTCTCGCCGCCGTTGGCGATCGGATAGAGGCCCTTGCTGCCGTGCACCATCCAGTAACCGACCGCCGCCATGCCGCTGGCGACGAAGGCCGCGGGGCGGGCGAAGAGGCCAAGGACGATCAACGCGCCCGCGATCAGTTCGATCGCGCCGGCGGCCTGCAGCATCGGGTTGAGCGGCATCGGAAATGCCGTGGGAAAATTGAAGAATTTCTGCACGCCGTGCGCGAGGAACAAGAGCCCCGCCACGATCCGCAGCAACGCATAGGCCTGTTCGCCGAAACCATCGAGAAACTTCATGATCATTCCCCTCCTGTCGAAAGACGAAGCGATGCTAGTGCAGCTTTCTAGCCCGTCAAAGCGCATTATCCGAAACGATGCGTTTCCAGTGACTTGGCGTTGCGTCACAGGAAAATCGCGGTAGGCATCCCATTTTTTTCGCAGCGCATGTCACATCCGCCGCCGCTGCCTCGTCATGCTTGTACAACCCCAATCAAGGAGACACGACATGACCAAGGTTACCGATCCCTTCGCAGCCTCACCCCAGCTGATGAAACAATGGATGGCGGTCAGCCTCGCGGCCGAAAAGAGCCTCGAAAAGAGCCTGATCGAACTGGTGAAGATCCGCTCGTCGATCCTCAACGGCTGCGCCAACTGCATCAACATGCACACCGCCGACGCCCGCGCGCAGGGCGAAACCGAGCAGCGTATCTACCTGCTCGCCGCCTGGCACGAAGCGCCGGTCTACACCCCGCGCGAGCGCGCCGCGCTCGCCTGGGTCGATGCCTTGACCCGCCTGTCGCAAGGGCACACACAGGCCGAGGCGCGCGCCGCTCTCGACGAGCATTTCACCGCGGAGGAGCAGATGAACCTGACCGTGATGATCAACGTCATCAATGGCTGGAACCGCATCGCGGTGGGCTTCGATCTCTGGTACGAAGGCGGCGCGCCGGCGAAAGCCGCCTGATGACGCCGCACGGCGCCCCTGATCCGGCGGACGCGGCGGCGAGTTTCGACCCGCTGCGTCCGCTGCTCACCCGCGTCGCCTACCGCATGCTCGGCTCGGTCGCCGATGCCGAGGATGTGGTGCAGGACGCCTTTCTCCGCTGGCTCGCCGCCGACCGCGACGCGGTGCGCGAGCCCGCGGCCTTCCTGCGCCGGACGGTGACGCGGCTTTGCCTCGATCAATTGAAATCGGCGCGGCGCGCGCGCGAGACCTATATCGGCCCCTGGCTTCCCGACCCGCTGATCGAGGAGGAGGAAGAGGATGACGTCACCCTGCCGCTGATGCTCGCGCTCGAACGGCTCTCCCCGCTCGAACGCGCCGCTTTTCTGTTGCACGACGTGTTCGGCGTGGGCTTCGACGAGGTCGCGACGACGATCGGCCGCGATGCCGCCGCGACGCGCCAGCTCGCGGCGCGCGCCCGCACCCACGTCCGTGAGGCGCGTCCGCGCTACAAGCTGGAGAAAGAACAGGGTCTCGAAATCGCCAACGCCTTCTTTGCGGCCTCGCGCAGCGGCGACATGAGCGCGCTCGGCGCGCTGCTTGCCGCCGATGTCGGCATGTGGTCCGACGGCGGCGGCAAGCGGCCCGCGGCGATGGAGCCCGTTCTCGGCTTCGATATCGTGATGAAGCTGCATCGCAGCCTCGCGGTGCTGTTCGGCAAATATGGCTCGACGCTCGTTCACACCGGCACGATCAACGGCCTCCCGGGCTTCGTCACCCGCGAAGCCGACGACGAGCTTCAGACCACCGCGCTCGAGATCGAGGATGGCAAGGTCACCGCCATCTATGTGATGCGCAACCCCGACAAGCTGCGGCATGTGCACTGAACGCAGCTGCCGGCCTTCGAAGGTCAGGGTAGTCGCGTCAGCTCCGCGATGCGGATCGCCTTCGAGGCGAGCATCGGTTCGAGGATGATGCCGATGCGGCGCGCGCGGGCCGAATGGACGGTGATATTGTAGAGGCTGTTCGCGATGACGTCGGCGATCTGCACTCCGTCGCTGCGGCGGCTGTCGGCGAGCGAGGCGCGGCCCCAGCCGGCGAGGCCGGCCTGGATCGTGTCGCGGACGCGGCCGAGGATCGCGGGGTCGTAGCGGCCGTCGTCGATCACCACGTCGGTGCACACGCCGCCCGTCTCGGGCAGCCAGTGGCCGACCGCGGTGTCGAGCAGTGCGGCATAAAGCGCGAGGTCGGTCGGCGCGGTGCCGTTCGCGTTCGGTTGAATCTTCGTGCTTTGCGCCACCGCGACCCAGGCGCGGCCGCCGGCGCGGTCGAAGAGTTCGAGCAGATAGGCGCGCTCGGTCAGGCTGATCCGGCTGCCCTTGAGTTCGCCGCGAAGCCCGGTGACGGCGCGGAAGCGTGCGTGGATCGACGCCGCGGCCTCGGGGGTCAGCATTACGGCGGAAAAGGTCATCGCCCCCGCGTTGAGCCCGCCCGATTCATCGCAATAGATCGTCATACATCCATGCGTTGGCGCATTATGCCGGGCAGGGATAGCGCTTTTTCATCAGCGCGTCGAAGGCGGTATAGATCGACACCGCCCGGCGCCGGCTCGCGGGATAGCTGCGCAGATGCGCGAGCCATTGTTCGGGGGTCAGCGTACCGCTTTCGGGCGGGCAGCTCGTCGTCCTGCGGCCCGCGCGGCGCTCGGCGTCGATCCGCGCCTTGTAGCGTCTGGCGGTCGCGACGACCTCGCCCTTCAGCCGGCTCGCCTCGGGGGTCGCCATCGCGAGCGGTCCGAAACGCAGGATCGCGTCGGAGCGCGCGAGGAAGGCGGCGACGCTCATGTCGCCCGGCGCCATGCCGCAGAGCAGCAGCCCGGCGAGCAGGGCAGGGCCGATGCGCGCGATATCCCCCGTGACCATGCGGCGGACGGGCCGTCAGACGCCTTGCGGATTGGCGTCGCCGAAGGGTCGCGGCTTGCGCTTGATCTGGGGCAGGCCGCCGGCGTGGCCCTGGACGGGGGCGCCGTGCTTGCCCTGATCGTCCTCGCGGCCGATGTCCTCGCCCCTGATCGCGCGCTTGGCTTCCTCGCCCGACAGCGTCTCATATTCGAGCAGCGCGCCCGCGAGCAGGTGGAGCTCGTCGAGATGGTCGGTGAGCACCTTGCGCGCGACCTTTTCGCCTTCCTCGACGAGGCGGCGGACCTCGGCGTCGATCAGCTTCGCGGTCTCCTCGGACATGTTCTGCGCGCGCGACACGCTGTGGCCGAGGAACACCTCGTCCTGATTGTCGCGATAGCGCAGCCAGCCGAGCTTTTCGGACATGCCATATTCCATGACCATCGCGCGCGCCATGTCGGTCGCCTGCTGGATGTCGTTCGACGCGCCGGTGTTGAGTTCGTCCTTGCCGTAGATGAGCTGCTCGGCGATGCGGCCGCCGAAGCAGAGCGCGAGGCGCGCCTTCATCTGCTTCATATTCTGCGAATAGCGGTCGCGCTCGGGCAGATTCCACGTCACGCCCAGCGCGCGCCCGCGCGGGATGATCGTGACCTTGTGCAGCGGGTCGTTATGCTCGACGTGCAGCGAAACGAGCGCGTGGCCGGCTTCGTGATAGGCGGTCGCCTTCTTCTCGTCCTCGGTCATCACCATCGAGCGGCGCTCGGCGCCCATCATGACCTTGTCCTTCGCTTCCTCGAACTCGTTCGACGCGATCAGGCGCTTGCCCTTGCGCGCGGCGAGCAGCGCCGCCTCGTTGGCGAGGTTCGCGAGGTCGGCGCCCGAAAAGCCCGGGGTGCCGCGCGCGATGCGGCGGAGGTCGACGTCGGGCGCGAGCGGCTTCTTGCGCGTGTGGACCTCGAGGATCTTCTGACGGCCCTCGATGTCGGGGCGCGGCACGACGACCTGGCGGTCGAAGCGGCCCGGACGCAGCAGCGCGGGGTCGAGCACGTCGGGGCGGTTGGTCGCCGCGACGATGATGATGCCCTCGTTGGCCTCGAAGCCGTCCATTTCGACCAGCAGCTGGTTGAGCGTCTGTTCGCGCTCGTCGTTGCCGTTGCCAAGCCCGGCGCCACGATGGCGACCGACCGCGTCGATTTCGTCGATGAAGACGATGCACGGCGCGTTGCGCTTCGCCTGTTCGAACATGTCGCGGACGCGCGATGCACCCACACCGACGAACATTTCGACGAAGTCCGAGCCCGAAATGGTGAAGAAGGGCACGCCCGCTTCACCCGCGATCGCGCGGGCGAGCAGCGTCTTGCCGGTGCCGGGCGAGCCGACGAGCAGCGCGCCCTTGGGAATCTGGCCGCCGAGCTTCGAGAATTTGGTCGGATCCTTCAGGAACTCGACGATTTCCTCCAGCTCCTCGCGCGCCTCGTCGATGCCGGCGACGTCGTCAAAGGTCACGCGGCCCTGCTTTTCGGTCAGCATCTTCGCGCGCGATTTGCCAAAGCCCATCGCGCCCGAACCATTGTTCTTCTGCACCTGGCGGAAGACGAAGAAGGCGATGCCGATGATCAGCAGGAAGGGCAACGACTGGACGAGCAGATACATCCAGAAATTCGGAACCTCGGTCGGCTTGCCCTCATATTTGACGTTCTTCTCGTTCAGCAGCTTCAAAAGCTCGGGATCGCGGACGAGATTGGCGGTGAAGCGGTCGCCGTTCGACAGCTCGCCGGTGACGCGGTCCTCGGACAAGACGACCGACTTGACGCTCCCGTCCTCGACCTTCTGCCGGAATTCGGAATAGGCGAGGGCGTTGCCCGCGGGCTGCGTCGCGCCGCCGAACATCGAGGCGACGAGGAGCATGGCGAGCAGGATGCCGCTCCAGATCATCACGCTCTTCATCCAGGGATTGCCCTGCGGTTCCTTGTCGTCCTGCATGCGGAATCTTTCGAGATCGTCGCGAAACGCCGCGACTCTTGGGCTCAAGATAGGAAGTTCGGGTTAAATGACAATGAGCCAATATGTCTCAGATGCGCGCTTTTCGGCGGGGGGCAGCGCCGGATTGGATACCGGACTTCCCTTTTCATGCCCGATAAAGGGCAACCCGAGGTCACGAGGCGGGCCGCTAGCAAAAGCGCAGGCGCGCCGCAATCGCCAACTTGCAATCGATGGGGCGAGGCTCGACATAGGCGCCGAACCGGGAGTACCGCATGGATATCGCCTTCGACAATAGTTTCCACTCGACGATGGAAGGCTTCTACGCGCCCGCCGAGGCCGCGCCGCCTTCCGCGCCGCGAATGCTGATGTTCAACCACGCGCTCGCCGCGCGGTTGGGGCTCGACGTCGCGGACACTGGCGATGCGGAACTGGCGCGTCTTTTCTCGGGCGCCGAACTGCCTGCGGGCGCCGATCCGCTCGCGCTTGCCTATGCGGGGCATCAGTTCGGCCATTTCTCGCCGCAGCTCGGCGACGGCCGCGCGCTGCTTTTGGGAGAGGTCGTCGCGCCTGATGGCGCGCGTTTCGATATCCAGCTCAAGGGTTCGGGGCCGACCGCCTTTTCGCGCAACGGCGACGGCAAGGCGGCGATCGGCCCGGTGCTGCGCGAATATCTGGTGTCCGAGGCGATGGCCGCCATGCGTGTGCCGACGACGCGCTCGCTCGCGGCGGTCGCGACCGGCGATCGCGTCCAGCGCGAGCGCGCGCATCCGGGCGCGGTGCTGACGCGCGTCGCGAGCAGCCATATCCGGGTCGGGACCTTCCAGTTCTTCGCCGCGCATTTCGGGGCGGAACATGTCGTCCAGCTTTCGGACTATGCGATCCGGCGTCACTTTTCCGAGCTGGTCGACGCGCCCAATCCGCATCTCGCGCTGCTCGACCGGGTCATCGACCTGCAATGCGCGCTGATCGCGCATTGGGCGGGGGTCGGCTTCATCCATGGCGTGATGAACACCGACAATGTCGCGATCAGCGGCGAGACGATCGACTATGGTCCCTGTGCCTTCATGGACCGTTTTTCGGTCAACACCGTGTTCAGTTCGATCGACGCCAACGGCCGCTATTCCTACGGACGCCAGCCGCAGATCATGCACTGGAACATGGCGCGCTTCGCTGAGGCGCTGCTGCCGGCGGTCCATGCGGTCGATCCCGCCGATGTCGATCGCGCGAAAGAACTGGTCACCGCTATCCCCGACCGCTTCCGCCTCGCCTGGTTCGAACGGATGCGCGCGAAGCTCGGGCTTGCGAAGGCCGACCAGGCCGATTCCGAACTGATCGACGGCTTGTTCGTCGAACTCGAGCGCCATGGCGTCGATTTCACCGGATTCTTCCGCGCGCTCGCCATGCTGCTGCGCGGCGACGGGGCGCCGATGGACGCGCTGCTGCCCCAGCCCGACGCGATGGCGCCGTGGATCGCCGGCTGGTGGGCGCGGCTCGAAAGCGAACCCGTGGGGCCGATCGAGCGCGCGGCGGCGATGGATGCGGTGAACCCGCTCTATATCCCGCGCAACCATCAGGTCGAGGCGGCGCTCGCTGCGGCCGAGGCGGGCGACATGGCGCCGTGGCTCCGGCTGCTCGACGTCGTTCAGCACCCCTATGCCGAGCGCCCCGGCTGGGAGGAGTTCGCCGGTCCCGCCCCCAACGACTTCGGCCCCTACACGACCTTCTGCGGAACCTGACGCCGGCCGGCTCGTTGCCCCCTTGAGTGATTGCACGGTCCTGTCAGGGGGATTTCATCGCAAATGCCGGTTTCGTGCGACCCTTCCCCGGCAAAATCGCCTTGCACGCCGCCGCGGCGCAAGCCACAAGTGCGCATCGGCTGTTCACAGATGCAAAATTCTGAAAATCCTCGCTTATTGAAACGCGGGCGGGCGTGGCGCCCGCACCCTCGGCTGATTCTGTCCGCCTCGCTTTTCGCGATCGGCTGGGCGGGGCCCGCGCTGGCGCTGCAGGCGACGCCGGCCCCGATGCCGCCGCCGGCTGCCGAAAGCCAGGAGGAAAAGCCCGCCGCGGACGCGCAGGAAGGCATCGCCGTGCCCACCCCGCCGCCGCCCGACGTGCAACTGCCCGAGGTCGCGCCGATCATCGGCGACGACGAGTTCAAGGATGCGATCCCGTCGATCAGCGCCGAGGACGACCCCGAACTCGACCGTCCGCTCGAATCGATCGCCGAGTTCGAGCGGCGCCAGGCGGCCGCCCGTGCCGCGGATGCGAAGGCCGGCGCCGATGGCGCGCAGCCGCCGACGATCGATGGCACGCCCGTCCCCGCGCTTGCCGACGGCGATGCCGCCGAACCGATCGGCGACGCGCCGATCACCGACAGCGAGCTCGCCGCGCCGCTTCCGGCCCTCGAAAATTTCAACGTCGAGCCGGTCGAGTTCGCCGAGCCCGAGGATGCCGACGCGCATCGGACCATCGAATATACGGTCCAGGTCAACGGCCTCGAAGGTGCGGATGCGACCACCGACGTCGACCTGGCCGATCTGTTCGGCGACCTTTCGGCGCTCTACGACGGCGACGGCAAGGCCGAAAACGGGGCGATGGTCCGCGCACGGCTGTCGGCCGATGCCGAGCTGATGCAGCGCATCCTGGCATCCGAAGGCTATTATGACGCTAAGGTCGAAACGCGGATCGACCGGACGCCGCGCGCCGAGGACGCCGCCCCCGCAACGGGCGGTGAGAGCGGGTCGCGACGGCGGCGCGGTCCCATCATCGCGATCATCGACGTGACGCCGGGCCAGCGCTACACCTTTTCCAGCATTGCCATCGACGCCAAGCCGACCGTCCCGCCGAAACTGATCGAGGATAATTTTCCGCTCAGCGTCGGCGAGCCGATCGTCGCCGAGCGCGTGCAGGGCGCCGAGGCGGCGATCGCGCTCAAGCTGCCCGAAGAGGGCTATCCCTTCGCCAAGATCGGCCAGCGCGACATATTGCTCGACGGCGCGACCGGCGGCGGCGATTACACGCTGCCCGTCGATATCGGCCCGCGCGCGCGCTTTGGCGGGTTCGAGACGACCGGCGACCTGGCCTTCGACGTCGAGCATGCCGAAGTCCTGTCGCGCTTCAAGCGCGGCGAGCTCTACGACAGCCGCAAGGTCGACGACCTGCGCCAGGCGCTCGTCGCGACGGGGCTGTTCTCGACCGTCGCGGTCGAGCCGCAGAAAACCGGGGAGAGCGCGGGCGACGACACCGAATATGTCACGATGCTGGTGACGCAGGACGCCGGCCCGCCGCGCACGATCGCCGCGAGCGCCGGCTATGGCACCGGCGAGGGCATCCGGCTCGAAGGGAGCTGGACCCACCGCAACCTGTTTCCCCCCGAAGGCGCGCTGATCATCCGCGGCGTCGCGGGCACGCAGGAGCAGGGAATCGGCGCGACCTTCCGCCGCTCGAACGCGGGCAAGCGCGACCGGACCTTCGAACTGGTCGCCGAGGCGTCGCGCAGCAACTACAACGCATTCGAGGCGCTGACCGGCCGCCTCGCCGCGCGCGTCAGCTATGATTCGACGCCGATCTGGCAGAAGAAATTCACCTATGCCTATGGCGTCGAACTGATCGCGACGAGCGAGGACGATTACGACTTCACGCGCGGGGTGCGCGACCGCGACCTTTATTATATCCTCGGATTGACGGGGCAGGTCGGGATGGACCGCACCGACAGCCTGCTCGATCCGACCAAGGGGTTCCGGATCACCGCGCTCGTCCAGCCCGAAGGCTCGCTGAGCGGCAAATTCACCCCCTATGCGCGCACCCGGCTCGACGTCAGCGGCTATTATCCCGTCACCGACAGCATCGTGCTGGCGGGGCGCGTCCGCGTCGGGTCGATCCTCGGCGCGTCGCGCGAGCGGCTGGCGCCATCGCGGCGCTTCTATGCCGGCGGCGGCGGTTCGGTGCGCGGCTTCGGCTATCAGCAACTCGGGCCCAAGGATCCCAATCTCGACCCGATCGGCGGGCGCAGCATCAACGAGGCGGCGGTCGAGGCGCGCTATCGCTTCGGCAATTTCGGCGTCGTCGGCTTCGTCGACGCGGGCCAGGTCTATCGCGGTTCGACCCCGACCTTCTCCGACCTGCGCTTCGGCGCGGGGATCGGCGCGCGCTACTACACCAATTTCGGCCCGATGCGCCTTGACGTCGCGACGCCGATCGACCGCCAGCCGGGCGAGGCGAAGATCAGCGTCTATGTCTCGATCGGGCAGGCCTTCTGATGGCGGACGACGCGCCCTTCGAGGCCGAGGACGGCGGCGCCCCCGCCGTCAATCCCTGGCCGCGCCGCATCGCGCGCTGGGTCGGCATCACGCTGCTCGGGCT
Organism: Sphingopyxis sp. NJF-3; assembly: GCF_053514865.1. NCBI lineage: Bacteria > Pseudomonadati > Pseudomonadota > Alphaproteobacteria > Sphingomonadales > Sphingopyxidaceae > Sphingopyxis > Sphingopyxis sp. NJF-3. Next base: position 2,371,479 of record NZ_CM130726.1, on the reverse strand, counting down.
GGTCGCGCTCGTCGCGCTGTTCCTGATCGGGCTCAACAGCGACGCCGGGCGGCGCTTCGTCGTCACCCAGATCGAGAAATATGAATTCGAAAACGGGATGAAGATCGGCATCGGCCGGCTCGACGGGTCGCTGTACGGCGAGATGATCGTCCGCGATTTTTCGCTGTCCGACCCCAAGGGGCGGTTCCTGACCTCGCCCGAACTGCGCATAGACTGGCGCCCCTTCGCCTTTCTGTCGAACCATGTCGATGTCCGATCGGCGACGTCCAAGCTGATCAACGTCCAGCGCCTGCCCGAATTCAAGCCGGTCCCCGACACCGGCGAGCCGCTGCTGCCCGATATCGACATTGACGTCGCGAAGCTGCAGGTCGACCGGATCGTCTTTGCCCCCGCCGTTGCCGGCGAGCGCCAGGAAGCGCGGTTGAGCGGCAAGATCGCGATCGCCGACCGCCGCGCGCAGGTGACCGCCGATGCCGAAACGATCGGCGCGAACGCCAAGGGCGATACGCTGAAGCTGCTGCTCGACGCGGTGCCCGAGAAGAACCGGCTTGCGATGACGCTCGACCTGCGCGCGCCCGAAGGCGGCGTGCTCGCGGCGATGGGCGGCTTCAAGGAGCCGCTGACCGCGAAGCTCGACGGGCGCGGCGACTGGACGGCCTGGAACGGCAATCTCACCGCGAACCTCGGCGCGAGCCCGCTGGCGCGGCTCGCATTGACCGCGCGCGACGGAAATTTCGCGGTCAAGGGGCAGGCGCAGCCGTCCCGGCTGCTCACCGGCGCGACCGCGGCGCTGCTCGGGCCGCAGACCGACATCGACCTCAAGGCGCGCCTTGCCGAGCGCAAGGCCGACCTCGACGGGCGCATCTCATCCGAGGCGTTCCGGCTCGGGATCAGCGGCGGCGTCGATCTCGGCGCCAACAGCTATCGGGATCTCCAACTCGCTTTCGTGTTGCTGCGCCCCGGCGCCGTCGCGCCTGCGGTGCGCGGCAACGGCGTGCGCGCGAGCGCCAAACTCAACGGCGCGTTCGGACTGCCGACGGTCGAATATCAGGCGAACGCGAGCACGCTCGCGGTCAACGACATCGTCGTCGAGGCGCTGAGCCTTTCGGGCAAGGCGCGCGTCGATGCCGACCAGATCCTGATCCCCGTGGCGGGCCGCGCGGCGCGTATTCGCGGGCTCGATACGGTCGCGGGCGGCACGCTGACCGCGGTGCGGCTCGACGGCGATCTCGCCTATGCCGACGGCCGCATCCTCAGCGACAATCTGCGCCTGCGCTCGCCGCGCATCGACGCCAAGGCCATCATCGTCGCCGATCTGGGCAAGGGCTTCTACACCGGCGCGATCGACGGGCGCGTCAACAATTACCGGATCGAGAGCGTCGGCCTGTTCAACATCGATACGAAGATGGATCTGAAGACCGAGCCGCGGGGCGGCTGGGCGATCGCCGGGCGGGTTCGCGCGCGCTCGACGCAGCTTTTCAACTCGGGTGTGCGCGACCTGCTCGGCGGCAATGCGGTGACGAGCGCCGACGTGCGCTATGGCACCGACGGCATCGTCCGCTTCTCGAACCTCCGGCTCAGCGCGCCGCTGCTCCGCGTCACCGGCGGGCAGGGGAGCTATGCGCCCGACGGCCGCATCCGGCTCGCCGCGCGCGCGCATTCGACCGACTATGGCCCGCTCGGCGTCGAGGTCGCGGGGACGATCAGCGATCCGCGCGCGGTGCTGCGCGCCGAGCGGCCGGGACTCGGCATCGGGCTCGCCAATCTCGAGGCGCGGATCAATGGCGCGCCGAACGGCTATCGGCTCGCCGCGACGGGCGACACCGATTACGGCCCGCTCTCCGCCGACGTCGTGCTGCTCACCGCGAGCGGGCCGCTGACGATCGACGTCGAGCGCGCCGATCTATCGGGCATCGTGATGCAGGGACGGCTGGTCCAGAGCCAGGCGGGGCCGTTCGTCGGGAGGCTCGACGCAACGGGGCAGGGGCTCGGCGGGCTCGTTCGCCTCAGCGCCGATGGACAATATCAGGCGGCGGCGATCAACGTGCGGGCTAACAATGTCACGCTGCCCGGCCCCGCGCAGCTCCAGATCGGGTCGGCGGTCGTCGATGCCGACGTCACCCTCTATGACCGGCCGCGCGTGATCGCCGACATCCAGCTCGCCTCGACGCGCATCCGCGAGGTCGACATCGCGGTCGGGCGCGTGAAGGTCGATTATCAGGACGGGCGCGGCAAGGCGCAGGCGCTGGTCGAGGGGGTGAGCGGCGTCCCGTTCCGCGTCGCGGTGAATGCCGACCTCCAGCCCGAACTCTGGCGCGCCTCGGTCGAGGGCCGCGCGACGGGCATCTCGTTCAAGACGACCTCGCCGGCGCGGATCATCCCCGGCGCCGATGGCTATGAGCTGCTGCCGACGACGGTCGACCTCGGCCGCGGCAGCAGCGCGCGTCTCGCGGGGCGGTTCGGCGAGGGCATCATGCTCCAGAGCCGGCTCGACCGCGTCAACATGGCGCTGCTCAACGCGGTCTATCCCGACATGGGGCTCGGCGGCCGCGCGACCGGCAGCTTCGACTTCGAGCAGGCGAGCGCCGACGCCTTCCCGCGCGCCGACGCGCGGCTGACGATCGACAATTTCACCCGCACCACCGCGGCGACGGTCAGCGAGCCCGTCGACATCAATTTCGCGGGCAAGCTGCTCACCGACGGCGGCGAGGCGCGCGCTGTGATCCGCAAGCGCGGCAGCGTGATCGGGCGCCTGCAGGCCTCGCTCCGCCCGCTCGGCCCCGGCGCAGGGGCGTGGACGACGCGGCTCAGCGCCGCGCCGCTGTCAGGCGGCATCCGTTACAACGGCCCCGCCGAAACGCTCTTCTCCTTCGTCGGCACCGGCGAGCAGCGCGTGTCGGGGCCGATCGCGGTCGCCGCCGATTTCAGCTGCCGCGTCGCTGACCCCTGCCTCAACGGCGTCGTGCGCGGCAACGGCATGACCTATGAGAATCTGACCTATGGAACGCGGCTCACCAATATCGTGACGAACGGCCGCTTCACCGGCAATCGGCTCGAGATCGAACAGCTCACCGCGACCGCGGGCGACGGGACGATCAAGGCGAACGGCTATGTCAGCCTTTCCGCCGCCGACGGCTATCCGATGAGCATTGCGGCGACGCTCGACAATGCGCGGCTTGCCCGCAGCGACAATATCGGCGCGCGCGCCACGGGCAATCTGACGCTCGAAAAGGTCGCTGGGCAGGCCGCGCTGCTCTCGGGCAGCCTGCGGCTTCCCGAAACGCGCTATCGCATCGTGCGCGAAGGCGCGGCGCAGGTGCCGGTGCTCACCGGCGTCCGGCGCAAGCCGCCGGCGGGACGCCAGCGGATCAGCGGCGACGGGCTGGCGGCGGTCGGCGGCAGCCTGTTCGACCTCATCCGCCTCGACATCCGCCTGCGCGCGCCCGACCAGATCTATGTCAGCGGCATGGGGCTCGAGTCCGAATGGCAGGCCGACGTGACGCTGAAGGGCACGACCGAGGCGCCGCGCGTGACCGGCGAGATCGACCTCGTCCGCGGGACGCTCGGCTTCGCCGGGCGCTCGTTCGACCTCGAGGACGGCAAGGTGACCTTCCCGACCGGCGATGCCTATGACCCCTCGATCCGCCTGCTCGCGAGCGACACGATCGAGGAGGTGACGGTCAACGTCTCGGTCTCCGGCCGCGCGATGAACCCGCAGATCGCCTTCTCGAGCGTGCCCGGCCTGCCGCAGGACGAAATCGTCTCGCGCATCCTGTTCGGCGATTCGATCACGACGCTGTCGCCGCTGCAGGCGGTGCAACTCGCTTCGTCGCTCAATGCGCTGCGCGGCGGGGGCGGGGGGCTCAGCCCTCTGGGCGCGCTCCAGTCGGCGACCGGCATCGACCGGCTGCGCATCCTGGGGCCCGACGACACGCAGGGCCGCGGCACCGCGCTCGCGGCGGGGCAGTATATTTCGGACGACATCTATCTCGAGGTGATCACCGACGCGCGCGGCTATACCGCGACCCAGCTCGAGATCAGCCTGTCGCGCGCGCTGTCGCTGCTCAGCCAGGCGGGCGGTTCGGGCCAGTCGAACCTCTCGATCCGCTATCGCAAGGATTATTGATGCGCGCCGCCGCCCTCCTGCTGCCTCTCCTGCTGCTGTCGGCGTGCAAGGACGAACCCGATTTCGACACGCGCTACGACAAGGCGGCGAAGGAGATCGAGACGCGCGCGAAGGCGATGGACGCCGATATCGCCGAGGCCGACCGCGCGGCCAAGGCGGCGGGCGCGGATCCGGCCGACCCGCCCGCGCTCAGCGAACCACCCGAACCCGGCACCGAATAATCCCGTTCGCCGGGCTTGCCTTGGGGCCATCCGCCGTTTAACGCGTCCCCGTCATCTGGGGAGTAGCCAGCCGCCCGTTTCGGGGCGGGCCGCCGCGTCAACATACTCGGTCGAGAGGCCGTGGTGCGGTGGAAGCGGGTCACCGCTTGGGCGAGACCAATGGCATCGATCCTTCGTCCGGGCCGGGCGGCGGGTTCGATGACCGTTGGAATCGCGCTGCCGCCCGGCCCCGGAGTCTCTTCATGGAAGCCATTTTGACCTCGACCGCGGTCGTCGCGCTCGCCGAGATCGGCGACAAGACGCAGCTGCTCGCGATATTGCTCGCGACGCGCTTCAACCGCCCGGTCCCGATCATCCTCGGCATATTGGTCGCGACGCTTGCCAACCATGCGCTCGCCGCGCTGCTCGGGTCGCAGGCGGCCGCTTTCCTCGACAGCGACATCTTCCGCTATGCGATCGCCGCCTCGTTCCTCGCGATGGCGGCGTGGACGCTCGTTCCCGACAAGCTCGACGACGAAGAAGCGCCCAAGCCGCGCTTCGGCGCTTTCCTGACGACGCTGGTCGCCTTTTTTCTCGTCGAGATGGGCGACAAGACGCAGGTGGCGACGATCGCGCTCGGCGCGCAATATCACAGCGTCCTCGCGGTCACGACCGGGACCACGCTCGGCATGATGATCGCCAATGTGCCCGCGATCTTCCTCGGGAACGCACTGCTCAAGCGGGTCGATCTCGCGAAGGTGCGGATGATCGCCGCGGCGCTGTTCCTGGTGATCGGGCTCTGGGTGCTCGCGCAGACCGCCGGGCTGATCTGATCCTAACCGACAAAGGCGCGTTCGATGACGAAATCGCCCGGCGCGGCATTGGACCCTTCCTGGAAGCCGCGCCGTTCGAATGCGCCCTGAAGATCGCGGATCATCGCCATGCTGCCGCACATCATGATGCGGTCGATCGCCGGGTCGAAATGGTCGGGCCCGGTCAGCGGATGGCCGAACAGTCGCCCGCTTTCGATCAGCGCGCCGATCCGCCCTTCGGTGCGAAAGGCTTCGCGGGTGACGGTCGGCAGATAATGGAACTGGAGGAGCGCCTGATCCTGCACCAGCGGATCGCCGGCGAGTTGGCTTTCGAGCTCTTCGCGGAAGGCGAGATCGCTGACCTTGCGCCCGCAGTGGACGAGCAGGACCTGGCCGAAGCGGTCGTAGATATCGGGATCGCGCGCGAGGCTGAGGAAGGGGGCGAGACCGGTCCCGGTCGACAGCAGGAAAAGCCGCTTGCCGGGCATCAGCGCGTCGGCGACGAGTGTGCCGGTCGGCTTGCGCCCGAGATAGATGGGGTCGCCCGGCGCGATCTTCTGCAACCGCGAGGTGAGCGGACCATCGGGAACCTTGATCGAGAGGAACTCGAGCTCGTCGGCATAGGCCGGGCTCGCGATTGAATAGGCGCGGAGCAGCGGGCGTCCTTCGCCGGGCAGGCCGATCATCACGAACTCGCCCGAGCGGAAGCGGAAGGAGGGCGGGCGGCTGATCGAGAAGCTGAACAGATTCTCGTTCCAGTGGCGCACACGCAGCACCTCCTCGACGGTCAGCGAGGCGGAAGGCGCAAGGCGCGAGGCGGCGGCGATACGGTCGCTCATGATGATCGGTTGTCCTGATGTGTGGTGGTCTGGAGGGAGAGATGGGCGAGTTCGAGGCCCGCGGCGGTCAGTTCGGCCGATGCCTCGGCCATGGCGGCGGCGATGGGCGCGACCGATCGCGCCTCGACGATCAGCGCCAGCGTCGTTCGGGCTCGCGCGGCGCGATCCGAGGCGATGTCGTGCCACAGTCCGATCAGGATCGCCTCGTCCTCGCCGATTCGCGGGCTGCCGACGGGGGAGAGCGCGAGACGCTCGATCCCGTCGGTGTTGAGCAGCGCCATCGCGACATGGAAATGGGGAAGCGCGGCCAGCGCGTCCATGCTCGCGAAGCCGCGGCGCAGCGCCTGCGGCGGGCAGGTTCGCCATTCGGCGGCGTGGGTCCAGCCGCGCATCGCCCACAGCAGGAAACGGTCGCTGTTGCCGAGCAGGGCGATGGGGCGATCGACGAGATGATAGATGGTCTTGCCTTTCCGATCCGCGGTACGGGATCGGTGGCTTAATATGTTAATGCGAGTCATTTGCAAATATGAAATCGAGGCATTAGACTTGTGCGACGATTTCGGGACGGGGAGGATGAAGACATGGCAGGACTGATCGAATCCGTCACCGCGCTCGAAGCGGTCATCGGCCGGACGCCCCCGGCGGTGAACCTGAAAGTCATCGACCATATCGATGCCGGCGCGCGCCGCTGGCTCGCCGCCTCTCCGCTGATGTTCGCGGGCTGCGATGCGGGAGACGGCATGGCGATCACGCTGGGCGGGGGGGCGCGGGGTTTCGCCGAAGCGGAGCAAAACCGCCTCGCGGTGCCGCTGGACAACCTCGACGATCCCCACATCGCCCGGCCCGGCGCCGGCTTTTCCTCGCTGTTCCTCGTGCCCGGCATCGGCGAGACGCTGCGGATCAACGGCCGCGTCGCCGATTGCGCCGGCGGCGTGCTGAGCGTCGCGGTCGAGGAATGCTATGCCCACTGCGCGAAGGCGCTGATCCGTTCCGAATTCTGGAAGGCGGAGCCCACCGCGGCCCGCGCGGCCGATGCCCGGGCTTTCGTCGCCGCGACGCGCTTCGTCGCGCTCGCGACCGCCGATGCCGCGGGGAATGCCGATCTCAGCCCGAAGGGCGATCCGGCGGGGGCGATGGTCCGCATGGATCGGGGCCGCCTCTGCTTCGCCGAGCGGCCCGGCAACCGGCGCGCCGACGGGTTCCGCAACATCCTGACCCAGCCGCGGATCGCGGCGGTCCTGCTCGTGCCCGGATCGAGCGAGGTCGCGCTGGTGCAGGGGACCGCGAGCCTGACGACCGACGAGGCGATGCTTGCCGGCTTCGCGGTCCAGGGCAAAGTGCCGCTGCTCGCGACGTGCATCGACGCGCCGCGCATCGAATTGCGGGCCAGTCCGGTGCTCGAACGCGCGCAATTGTGGCCCGTCGCCGAGGCCCCGGCGGACATTCGTCCGGCGCGGATGTTCGCCGATCACGTCAGGCTCAACAAGGCGAGGGGCCTCGGCGCGCGCGTCGCGGCGGCCTTCGTCTCGGTTCCCGGACTGATGCAGAAGGGGCTCGACAAGGATTATAAGGACAATCTCTACTGATCGGCGGTGTCGATCGGAGGTCGGCCTGCCAGGAATGCGGAACATTTTAAGGCGCCGGAGCATTATCCGGTCAAAGGACCATTTCTTTCAAACGAAGAAGGGAAATAGCGGCGGCCGGGCTGGCAGTCGGTAGCCCGCTGCCGTCCCGCAGGTTGCGCCGTCGCCGCGATGCGGTTTATGGCGGGTGTCTCGAAGCGCATCTCCAAAGGTGTTCGATGCACAGCCCCTATCTGATGATGAATTTGCTGAGCGCCGTCTATTGGTTCGACGAGGCGCTTCAGGCTGCGCTCAAGGAAGCGGGGATTCCGAACGTCAGCCGGGCGCAGTCGATGCTGATCGCCAACATCTCGGCCGGCGAGCATCGTGCGACGCGCATCGCCCGCAACCTTGGCGTGACGCGCCAGGCGATCAGCCTGATGCTGAGCGAACTCGAAGCGCGCGGCATCGTCGAGCTCGTGCCCGACCCCGGCGACCGGCGCGCGCGCATCGTCCGCTTCGCCGAACAGGCGAACGACACGCGCCGTGCCGCCGCGAAGGCGCTCCATTATCTGGAACTCAAGCTCGTCGAGCGGATCGGCCTGCCCGCCTATCACGGTCTGCGCGACGCGATGCGGATGGACTGGGGCGCTCCGCCGCGCGTGCCGCCCGAGGCGCTCGAAAATGCCGAGCCCGAGGAGGCGGCTAGCAGGCTCGCTTCGATTGAGTGATGGCGCAGGTTGAAGAAGGGGCGTGATTTTCCCTATTTCGTCACCCCGGATCAAGTCCGGGGTGACGAGGAGGTTCAGGGGATCTTCTCCTTTCATGCCATCATCATTTAGTTAAGTTTCTTGACAATATTCTTCCCCGGCCTATTCTGGCCGCAACAGCCGATTCAGGCTCGCCGGGAGGAAGGATGTCATGAATATCGCCGTTCAGACGCGCAAAGCAGAGGAAGAGGCCTACGCTGATCGCCGGATCCCGAAGGGGGGCGACTGGCTGTCGCGCGAAGAGCTCGAGGCGCTGACGCCCGAGGAACTGGTGCGCCGGACGACCGCGCTCAAGCCGCTCGTCGCCGCGCATGCGCTCGAATGCGAACGGCTGCGCCGCCCCGTCGATGCGGTGTGGGACGCGATCCGCAGAACGGGTGTCTTCTACCATTTCGTGCCCAAGCGTTATGGGGGGCTCGAATTCGACATCGACAGCTTCATCGACGCGATGCTGCCGATCGCCGAGGGCTGCGGGTCGACGGGCTGGGTCACCGCCTTTTGCGTCGAGCACAATTGGATGCTCGCGCAATTCCCCGAAAAGCTGCAGGACGAGACCTTCGGCGGCGATTTTCCCTATATCATCGCGCCGGGCGCGACCAACCCGCCGGGCGTCGCGCAGCCGGCAGAGGGCGGCTACCGCCTGTCGGGCCGCTGGAAATGGGGCACCGGCGTCATGCACGCCGACTGGGTGATGATCACCGGCATGATCCCGGGCGAAAACCCGCCGCGCCAGCTTTTTCTCGCGCTCCCGGCGGAGGATGTCGAGGTTCTCGACACCTGGCACGTCGACGGGATGATCGGGACGGGCAGCAACGACATCCGCTGCGAGGATGTTTTCGTTCCCGAGCATCGGGTGATGGACATGGGCGAGATGCGCATGGGCTGCGCGCCCGGCGCGGCAATCCACGCGCATAACCCGATCTACCGGATGCCGATGACGCCCTTCCTCGCCATCACCGCCGCGATCGGCGCGGTCGGCGTCGCGCGCTCGGCGGTCGATCATTTCAAGGAGCGCATCGGGGTGCGCACGATGCTGGGCACGACGATCAAGCAGAACGAGAAGGCCTCGGCGCACATGCGGCTCGGCGAAGCGGCGGCGAAAACCGAGACCGCCGAGATGATCCTGCGCGAGGTCGGGCGCCGCAACGTCGCGCTGACCGAGGCGGCGGGAGGCGGGCTGGTCAGCAACGAGGACCGCATCGCGCTCCGCGCGCAGGTCGCGCTCGCGATGGATCTGTGCCGCGACGCGATTCGGCTGCTCGTCGAGGGCGCGGGGTCGAGCGCGCATATGACGAGCAGTCCGCTCCAGCGCGCGCTGCGCGACGTCAATGTGATGGCGAGCCATGTCGTCTATGATTTCGACGGGGCGACCGAACTGCTCGGCCGCTCGCTGATCGGCCTTTCTCCCAACACCCCCATTTACTGAATGAACGCCCGCTCCTAAAATTTGCGCAAGCAACTTGACAAAATTTGGGAAGCGGGCATTATCTTAGAATACTAAGAAACAGGCTGACCGGCTTTGGGAGGTACGGGATGCGCGACAAGGCAGAGATCGATCGGCGGACCTTGCTGGCCGGAGGCGCGGCGGCGCTGGTGGCGGCGAACGGTGTCCAGGCGGCCGGGGCCCATGCTCCGGCGCGCGCGCCCGGAAAGCGGCGCGGCGGGCGGCCCAACATCCTTTTCATGGTCAACGATCAGGAACGCGCGCTCGCCGATATTCCCGATGGGCTGCCGCTTCCCGCGCACGACTGGCTGCGCGAACGGGGCATCTCGTTCGACCGCTTCCATGTCAACACGACGCCCTGCGGCCCGTCGCGATCGAGCATCTACACCGGGCTGCACACGCAGCACACCGGCGTCTACGCCAACCCCAATTCGCCGCCGCATCCCGAGCTGAAGCCCGATATTCCGACGATCGGAACGATGCTGCGCCAAGCCGGCTACCGCACCGTCTACAAGGGCAAATGGCACGTCTCGAACCTCAACGAAGGGCTGAATTTCCGCGGGGTCGCGGGCGGAATCTTTCCGAACACCAGCGACATCCTCGAACCCTTTGGCTTTTCGAGCTATAATTTCGACGGCGAGCGGGTCGGCCTGTCGTGGGAAGGCTTCATGAACGACGGCGTCACCGCGGCCGAGGCGGTGACCCGGCTCCGCGCCTTTGCCGACGACGATGACGAAGCGCCCTGGTTCATGGCGGTGAATTTCGTCAATCCGCACGATATCATGTTCTATGATGCGACGGGGGAAGGGGAGGCGACGCGCCTGCGGCCCAATCTCGTCTCGCCCCTGCTGCCAGCGCCGGGCGATCCCCTCTACGACCGCGACTGGGGCTTTCCGCTGCCGCGCAGCTTCTATGCCGACGACCTGTCGCGAAAGCCGCGCGCCCACGCCGCGATCAACGCGAGCGAGGGCGCCTTCTACGGCCGCATGCCGCACGGCGACGAGGCGGTGTGGAAGCGCAATCTCAACTATTATCTCAACTGCATCCGCGACGCCGACCGCCATATGAAGACGGTGCTCGACGCGCTCGCCGCCTCGGGGCAGGCGGGCAACACGATCATCGTCTTCACTTCCGACCATGGCGAGCGCGCGGGCGCACACGGGATGCGGCAGAAGGGCGGCACCATCTACAAGGAAGATGTCGGCGTGCCGCTGATCGTCGTGCATCCCGATCTTCCCGGGGGCCGCACCACCCATGCATTGGGCAGCGCGGTCGATCTCGTGCCCACCATGCTGGCGTTCGCCGGCGTCGACGACGCGGCGCGGCGCGCGATGCAGCCGAAGCTGGCGGGTCACGACCTGTCGGCAGCGGTCGCCTCGCCCGCCGCGCGGACGAGCCGCGACGAGGCTGGCATCCTGTTCAACTATGCGGTGCGCTACGGATGGAACGCCCCCGATGTGCCGCCGGGGGTCACAGAGACCAAGCCGCTGCCCGAAAACGACCTGATGCTGCGCCGCCTGCACCGCGGCGTCCACGACGGCCGCTACAAGTTCGCGCGCTATTTCGCGCCCGCGCAGCATCATGTTCCGAAACGCTGGGACGATCTGGTCGCCTACAACGACCTCGAACTCTACGACACGGTGGCCGACCCCGACGAGATCGACAATCTCGCCTGGCGCCCGGACGCCCACAAATCGCTCATCGAACGCCTGAACGCCCAGACCAACGCGCTGATCGAAGCGGAGGTCGGTGAAGACAAGGGCGCCGAATATCCGGGACCGGCCGCACAATATAGCACGCTGCACCTGGCCTGACCCGTTCACCTTGGGAGAGGGACTATGAAAATCGGGATATTGCTTTGCGGGAGCGCGGTCGCGCTCGCGATCGGGACGCCGGCGCTTGCGCAGGAGGCGGCACCGGACACGGCGAGCGAGCGCGACGATCAGTCGATCATCGTCACCGCCACGCGCCGCGAACAGACGCTGCAGGAGGTACCCATCTCGGTCGCGGTGGTCAGCGGCGACCAGATCGAAAAGCAGGGCATCCTGCTGTTCGACGATGTCCAGGACAATGTCCCCAACCTTCAGATCGACCGCACCAACGGCAATTTCGCGATCACGATGCGCGGGCTCGGCGCCGGCACCGGCAATCTGTCGTTCGAGCAATCGGTCGGTCTCTTCATCGACGGCGTCTATCTGAGCCGGTCGCGCGCGTTCCAGAACCCGCTGCTCGACGTGCAGCGCGTCGAGGTCGTGCGCGGGCCGCAGGGGGCGCTGTTCGGCAAGAACACCAATGCGGGCGCGATCAGCGTCGTCACCCGGCGCCCGACGCGCGAGCTCGAAGGCTTCATCCGCGCGAGCGGCGAGGTCGAGCACGGCGGCTGGAACCTCGAAGGTGCGATGTCGGGTCCGATCTCGGACACGCTCAGCGTCCGGCTGACCGGCCGCGCGGGGTCGATCGGCGACTTCATGGAGAATACGATCACCGGCCGGAAGGAAAACGGGTCGCAATATGAGGCGGTCCGCGGCCAGCTCTTGTGGGAGCCCACCGACAATTTCGAAGCGCTGGTCAAGGTCGAGCATTCGTCGAACCGGATCGACGGTGGCACGACGGTATTCAACAATATCGGGAGCGCGAGCTGCGCGCTGTGCAACGCGGTGCGCAACTCGGGCGAGGATGTGCCCGAATATCCCTCGTTCCGCCGCGCCGCGCGGACGATCAATCCCGAATATGACAACACCAAGACGACGATGGCGCAGCTGACGATGAACCTCGACGTCGGCGACTGGACCGTCACCTCGGTCACCGCGTGGCAGGAACTCGATGGCGGGGTGAATTCCGACTATGACGGGCCGCTGACCTTCCTCGAATCCGACATCACCGAAAAATCCAACTCGCTGTTCCAGGAAGTGCGCGCGCAGCGCGAGATCGGCGACGGCGGCTCGTTCATCGCGGGCTTCACCTATATCGACACCAATCTGCACATCCAGCAGGCCTCGCTGTTCGACGCCGCGAGCGCGGGCGTCGCGCTGCCGCTCAACGGGCTGTCGACGCGGCAGTTCGACCAGTCGGGCAACAGCTGGTCGCCCTTCGTGTCGCTCGAGGTGCCGGTGACCGAGCAGATCATGCTCAGCGGCAGCCTGCGCTATTCGCACGAAAAGCGCGAGGGCCGCGCGCGCTCGTTCAGCGACGGGGTGTTCCCGGCGACCTATCTGCCCTACGACCTCACCGAGACGCGCAAGGAGAATCTGTGGGATTATTCGCTCCGCGCCCGTTATGAATTCACCCCCGACGCCTATGTCTATCTGAGCTACGCGACGGGGACCAAGGGCGGCGGTTTCGTGTCGAACGATGCGCTGCTTCTCTACAATATCCAGAACGGCCTCGCGACCTTCCAGTTCGATTCCGAGCGCGCGAGGTCCTGGGAAATCGGCGGCAAGTTCCGCTTCCTCGATGGCAAGGGCCAGTTCAACATCGCGCTGTTCCGCACGAATTTCGCCGACCTGCAGGTGTCCGAATATAATGGCACGGCCTTCATCACCGGCAACGCGGCCTCGGCGATTTCGCAGGGGGTGGAGATCGATACCGACATCGGGATCGGCGACAACTGGCGGATCGGCGGCAGCCTCGGTTATCTCGACGCGCACTACAAGGATTATCCGGGCGGCGCCTGCCTCTACGATGCGCCCGCGACCTGCACGCCGCAGACCAACAATCTCGCCGGAACGCGGCTCGTCCGCGCGCCCGAATGGACCGCGAACGGCTTCATCGAGGCCAAATATCCGGTGTCGAGCAGCCTCTATGCGCTCGCCCGCGTCTCGGCCAATTACCAGTCGCGCTCCTTCTTCCAGCCCGACATGAACCCGCTCAACTCGCAGCCGGCCTTCACCAAATATGACGCGCGGCTTGCGGTGGGGCGCGAGGACGGGAAGTGGGAGCTCGCGCTCGTCGGCCGCAACCTCACCGACAAGGTGACGACCACCCAGGGGTTCAGCACGCCGACCTTCGGCGGCGACAGCCACATGGCGATGGTGGCGGCACCGCGGACGGTGACGGTGCAACTGTCGCTCGATTTCTGATGATGGAGGAGCAGGGGAGCCACGATGGCGCAGCCGGACCTGTTGCTGCTGGCCGGAGGAATCCGCCGCGGCTCGCTCAATGAAAAGCTGATCGGCTGCGCGTCGCAAGCGGCGCGCAGCCTGGGGCTCGGCGCGACGCGGCTGTCGCTCTCCGACTATCGGCTGCCGCTGTTCGGTGCCGAAACGCTGTCGGTCGACGAGGTGCCCGAGGCGCTGGCGCTCAAGGCGATGTTCGAGCGGCACGGCGCGGTGATCATCGCCAGCCCCGAGCACAACGGATCGGTGACGGCGATGCTGAAGAACGCGCTCGACTGGATTTCCTGCCCGAGCGCCGGAGAGGCGCCGCAGGCCTATATCGCCTTCCGCCGCAAGGCCTTCGGCCTCGTGTCGGCGTCGTCGAGCCCCTTCGGCGGCATGCGCGGCCTGTCGCAGCTCCGGCATATCCTGACGACGGTGCAGGCGCTCGTCGTGCCCGAACAACTCAGCGTGCCGCACGCCCATCGCGCCTTCGACGAGGAGGGGCAGCTGTCGGATCCGTTTCTGGGCGGACTACTCGCCGACCTCGTTCGGTCTGTGGCGGACGTGGCACGGCGTTAGGGGGGAGGATTGTCGAAGGCGGAACCGCGACGCAAGGGTGATTATTGGGCGTTCGAGGACAGCCTCGGCTATCTTGCCCGCCTGATGTTCCGGTCCTTTTCGCAGGTCCGCGAAACGCGCACCCTCGACCACGGCATTTCGGCGGGTCAGTGGACCTTTCTGCGCCAGCTCTGGCGCGGCGACGGGATCAGCCAGCACGAACTGAGCCGGCGGCTCGCGATGCGCGATGCGACCACCGCGGTCGCGCTGCGCGGGCTCGAGGAGGCGTCGCTGGTGCGCCGCTGCGTCAACCCGCGCGACCGGCGCGAGACATTGGTGTTCCTGACCCCGCATGCCCGGCGGCTGCGGGGGCTCCTGTTTCCGGTGACCGAAGAGGTGCATGCGCTCGCGACACGCGGCTTTTCCGACGAGGAGGCGGCGACGCTGCGCGATCTGATGCAACGCATGATCGCGAATCTGGCGCGCGAAGACCCCGATATCGGCGAAGCGGGCCGATGCCGTTGGCGGGGGCTCAGGTGATCTCGAACACGTCGTAGCGTACCGCGCCGCCGACGCTCGCGCCCAGCCCGACCGCGACGATGTCGTTGAGCCACAGATAGCGCTCGTCGCCCGTCTCGAACATCGGCGTGGTGCGGAAATAGATTTCGCGCTTTTCGGCGTCGGTCTTGGGTCCTCCATTGCGGGCATGCTTATGCGCGACGGTCAGCGGCCGCAGCACGCCGCGATAGGAGACATAGATCAGCGCGCCGTCGTGCGTTTCGAAGGTGATCCGCGCATCGAGGCGCAGCGTGTCATTGTCGTCGATCGTCGCCCAGTCGCCGCCGCTCGGCATCACGCGGCCGCGGAGGCGTTCGCCCTCGACCTCGCCGCCGGTCAGCGCGGCGATCATCCGGCGGCCGAAATGCGCCTTGCCGATCTGTTGCTGCGGTTCGGTGAAGGCCGCGCGATAGGAACAGAGATAGCGGAAACCGGGCTCGATCATGTTGGACTCTCCGTCGTGCCGATGGTGCGGCGGCGGGCGTCGATCCCGCCGCCGGCAAGTCAGATTTTGAACGCGATGGTCGCGCCATAGGTGCGCGGCGGCGCATAGGGGGTCAGGATCTGGCGGAAGGCGCCGAAATAGGTGACGTAGGTCGGCGTCAGCTCGTCGGTCAGATTCTTGCCCCACAGCGATAGCTCCCAGCGATCGTCGGGACCCGAGAGCGACAGGCGTGCGTCGAGGTTTTCGTGGCTCGGCCAAAGCTGCTGCGGAATGTTCGACGCCTCGAAATAGGCGTCGTCGACCCAGCTGTAATCGACCCTGAGCTTCGCCGAAAGGTCGCCGAGCGGGGTTTCATACTGGCCACCGATGTTGAACTTGTTCTTCGGCGAGCGCGGGAGCCGGTTGCCCGTGTAATTCTGCCCCGGGATCGTATATTCGGTGAACTTGGCGTCGAGATAAGCATAGCTGCCGTCGATCTGGAAACCCTCGAACGGCCGGACGACCGCCTCGACCTCGACGCCCTTGATCCGCGCCTTCGCCGCGTTGCTGACGACGACGCAGCACAGCGGGATGAGCTGCGAGATCTGGAGATCCGAATAGTCGGTGCGGAACGCCGCGATGTTGAGCCGGAGGCGGCGGTCGAACCAGTCGGTCTTCGCGCCCACTTCATAGCCCCAGGCGAATTCGGGATCATAGGGGGTCGAGGCGCCCTCCGCGGTGCCCGACAGCCCCTGGAAGCCGCCGCTCTTGTAACCGCGCGCGACCGAGGCATAGAGCAGCACGTCGTCGGTCGCCTTCCAGTTGAGCGCGAAGCGCGGGGTGAACGCCTTCCAGCTCTTCTTGCCGGTCACGTCATAGCCGTCGAGCGATCCCAGCGGCGGCGGCAGGCCCGGGCCGTCGTCGGCCTTGAAGCCGGCGAAGCGGCCGCTTTTGCGCTCCCAGGTCATGCGCGCGCCGAGGGTCGCGGTCAGCGACGGCACGATCTCGACGTCGACCTGGCCGAAGACCGCGAAGCTGCGGGCGTTGACCGATTGCGGATAGATGCCGGTGCCCGAACCCGCGGGGGTCGGGAAATCCTGGATCTGCCCTTCGATGCGGTCGTTGTTCTCCTTGAGGAAATAAAGGCCGGTCTGGCCCTTCAGCCGGCCGCCCCAGGCGTCGAAGGAGAGGCGCAGTTCCTGGCTGAACTGGCTGTTATTCTCTTCGCCGAAGCTCGTCGATTCGATCTGCGCGGGCGGGTTGATCGGGTTGCTGAAGAAGGGCGTGACGAAGTTGAACTTCACCTTGCGCAGCGCGGTGAGCGAGGTCAGCGTGCCGAACGGCAGCTCGAGATTGACCTCGCCCGAATAAGTCTGGATCGTCCGCTTCACCTCGCCGTCGATATAGGCGTTCACGACGCGCGGATCGGGGTTGATGCCGACGCAGTGGATGCCATCCTGGAAACTCTCGTCGCAATTATTGTGGCGCGGATTGCCCTTCTGGTCCTGATGCGCGACGTCGGCGCGCAGGATGATGTCGAGCGTATCGGTCGGCACGAAGCGGAGCGCCAAGCGGCCCGTCGTCAGGTTCAGGTCGTTGACGCGATTGCCCGTCGTTTCGTTATATTCGAAGCCGTCGCGCTGCTTGTGCGACAGGCCCGCCGACAGGTATAGCTTGTCGGTCAGCGCCATATTCCCGCGCGCGATTACCCCGACGCGGTCATAATTGCCGTAGGTGCCCTCGAAATAGAAGCTTTCCTCGTCGGTCGGCTTGCGGCTGATGAACTGGACGAGGCCGCCGATCGCATTCTTGCCGAACAGCGTTCCCTGCGGTCCGCGCAGCACCTCGACGCGTTCGAGGTCGAGCGCGTCGAGGTCGGGGGTGCCGCCGCGCCCCGCATAGACGCCGTCGACGAAGACGACGACCGAGGGGTCGCCGCCGGCGTTCTGGCTGATCCCCGGCGCGCTGCCGATGCCGCGCATCGAGAAGTTGGTGTTGATCGGGTCGACCGCGCTGACCGCGAGGCCGGGGGTGCGGATCGCAATGTCCTGCACCGTCTCGATGCTGTTGTCGCGAAGCTGCTCGGCGCCGAAGGCGGTGACCGAGACCGGGACGTCCTGCAGCCTTTGCTCCTGGCGCTGCGCGGTGACGATGATGTCGCCGCTGTCGGCGGCGCCTTCGGACGCCTCCTGGGCGAGCGCCACGCCGGGGATGGCGGCGAGGGCGGAACCCGCCAGCAAGAGGACGGACGGCGTGTGTATTTTCCTGACCATTTTCACTCTCCCAGACTGTGTTCTTGTTGCCTGACGCCCGCGATCGCATAAGATCGCCGGCAGATATTTACTTAGCTTTCTAAGTATATTAAACCCTGTATATGGCGAGAGACTGGCCCGCGCAAGGGGCTGTCCGCCGAAAAAGAGAATGGGAGAGACGATGGCGACCGCGGTTGACGAGAAGGAGGTCATGGGTTCCGAAGGCACGGAAATCGGGGGAAACCCGCCCTGGCCGCGGCCCGTCTATAGCTGGTACGTCGTCGGCGTCCTGCTGCTCGCCTATACGCTGTCCTTCGTCGACCGCATGATCCTGACATTGCTCGTCGCTCCGATTCGCGCCGCGCTCGATATTTCCGACACGCAGGTCAGCCTGCTCATCGGGCTTGCTTTCGCGCTCTTCTACACGCTGCTCGGGCTGCCGCTCGCCTGGGTCGCCGATCACTACAGCCGCCGCAACCTGATCGCCGCCGGAGTGGCGGTGTGGAGCGTAATGACCGCCGGCTGCGGCTTCGCGGGCAGCTATGCCACGCTCTTCCTCGCACGCGTCGGGGTCGGGGTCGGCGAGGCGACCTTATCACCTGCCGCCTATTCGATGCTGAGCGACTATTTCCCGCGCGACCGGCTGGCGCGCGCGATGGCGGTTTATTCGATCGGGGTTCCCCTCGGATCGGGCATCGCACTGATCCTCGGCGCCTTCGTCGTGCAGGCGGTGCTGGCCCAGCCGATGGTCGAACTGCCCTTCTGGGGCCCGATCGAGGCGTGGCGGCTGATTTTCGTCTGGGTCGCCGCGCCGGGCCTGCTCCTCTGCCTGCTGCTGCTGACGGTGCGCGAGCCCTATCGCCGCGGGCGCGCGGCCGCGGCGGCCGTCGCCGAACCGGGGCAGGGAAGGGGGCTCGTCGCGCATCTCGCGGCGCATCGCGCCGCCTTTGCCGCGCTGTTCGGCGGCATGTCGCTGATCGGGATCGTGATGTACGGCGCGATCGCGTGGATTCCGACCTTCTTCGCGCGCAGCTACGGGATGGCGATCACCGATGCGGGGCTGTGGTTCGGGGTGATCATGGCGATTGGCGGCGCCGCGGGGCTCGTCATGGGCGGATCGCTCACCGATCGCTGGTTCGGCCGCGGCGTCGCCGACGCCCATCTGCGCGTGATGCGCCTGTCGATGCTGCTCGGCGGGCCGCCGCTGCTCGCGACGACATTGATGCCCACCCCGGGCTGGGCGTTCGCGATGCTGGCGCTCGCCTTTCCGCTGCTCACCATGCACGGGGTCGGAACCGTCGCGCTGCAACTGATCACGCCGAACGAATATCGCGCGCGCATGACCGCGATCTATTTCTTCGTCGTCAACCTGACCGGCCTGGGTTTCGGGCCGATGCTGATGGCGCTGCTGACCGACCATCTGTTCGCGAACGACGCGATGCTGCGCTATTCGATGGCGCTCGTCATGGCTGTGGCGCTGCCGTTGGCGGCGATCATTCTGACGCTGGGCTTCCGCGGCTATGCGCGAAGCCTTGCCGAAGTTTCGGGGCCTCCACCGTCCGGCTGATGCTCCCGCGCGGGCTTATCCGGCAGGGTTTCGATCGTTGAATCCCGACAGGAAGGCGGCGACGTTGATCCCGAGTTCGCCAACGGCATAGCCGCCCTCCATCACCACCAGCGTCGGCGCGCCGAGCGCGGCGATCGCGCGGGCGAATTCGACATAGTCGGGGCGTTGGAGCGCGAAGCTGGAGATCGGGTCGCTGCTGTGCGTGTCGGCGCCGAAGGAGAGGATCAGGAACCTCGTGCCCCGGTCGGCAATGGCTCCGAGTGCGCGGTCGAGCGCCGGGCGATAGGCGGCGCCGTCGGTGCCGCGAGGCAGGGGGATATTCAGCGTCGAACCCTCGCCGGCGCCTTCGCCGCGCTCGTCGGCATGACCCCAGTAGAAGGGATAGTCGGTGACGGGGTCGGCGTGGATCGAGGCGAAGAATATATCGCCGTCGGCGTAGAATATGTCCTGCGTCCCGTTGCCGTGATGATAGTCGATGTCGAGGATCGCAACTGGACCCAGCCCGCGCGCCTGCGCTTCGCGCGCGGCGATGGCGGCGTTGTTGAGATAGCAATAGCCCCCCATATAGTCGCGCCCGGCGTGGTGCCCCGGTGGGCGGCAGAGCGCGAAGGTATGCCGTTCGCCGCCCTGCGCCAGCCGATCGAGTGCGGTGAGCGCGCATTGCGCCGACCAATAGGCCGCCTGCCACGTTCCCGCCGCGATGGGGGTCGCGGCGTCGAAGCTGTAGGCGCCCAGATCGGCGTCGATCCGCCCAAAGGAGAGGGGCCGCCGCCGTACGACGGGGAAGCTGTAGCCGATGGCGTCGCCGCTGCGCCCGGCCGCGGTCCAGTCGCGGTGCGCGCGTTCGAGGAAGGCGAGATAGTCGGCGTCGTGGACGGCGGCGAGCGGCGCAATGCCGAAGTCGCGCACCGGCTGCCAGCCGGCGAGCGCCGCGACGATCGAGCGCGGCCGCTCGAGATTTTCGGCATAGGGAACCCATTCGCCGTTGTGGAGCTCGCGGACGGGCGCATGCGCGGTCTGGCGATCGTCGAAGAAAAGCTTCATGGCTTCGGCTGTCCTTTCGCTGTGTCGTCCCTTCTGTTCTGTCATAACTCTTCCCGATGCGCCGCCATCATCGATTCGGGCCGATTACCGCGCCAGACAGGCCTTTGGCCGCGCGGCGGCCGTGGTCAGGGAATAACGCGCCCTTCGTCGCGCTGCGGCATCGGGGCGACGAAACGCAAGGCGGCGGACGAGGCGATCAGCCAGCCGGCGGCGGTCAGGATCGCCGCGGGCAAGGTCCAGAGGTCGGCGACGACACCGAGCAGCCACGCGCCAAGCGCCATGCCGCCGAAGGTCACGGCCTGATAGATCGACAGGCAGCGCCCGAGGATCGCCTCGGGCGAGCGGAGCTGCATCGCGACGTTGAGCGTCGTCATCGTCGCCACCCAGCACATCCCGGCGACGAAAGCAGCGGCGAGAACCGGCGGCAGGTTGTGCGATAGCGCGACCGCGATCATTGCGGCGGCGAACATCAGCGCCGCGCCGCCGACCAGCATGTCGCTGCCCCAGCGATGACGCGCCTTGCCGACCCAGAGCGCCGCGAAGATCGACCCGGCGCCGAAGCCTGCGAGGCACAGGCCATAGACAAGTTCGTCGCCCGCGAGCTGATCGCGGACGATCGAGGGCAATAGCGCCTGAAACCCCGCGGCGCCGAGCCCGAAGGCGAAGCCGCGCACCAGAACCCGGCGCACCGGGTCCGACTGCGCGCAGAAGCGAAGCCCGGTGGCGATCGCAGACAGCATCGGCGACCGCTTCGGCGGTGTGACCTCCGGGTGCCAGCGCAGCAGCACGATGATCAGCGCGACATAGCTCAATGCATTGAGCCCGAAGCCGATCGCGGGGCCGGTCAGCGAGATCAGCAGCCCGCCGAGCGCGGGGCCGACGCTGCGCGCGAGGTTGAAGGCGATGGTATTGAGCGCGATTGCCTGCGGCAGATGCTCGTGTCCGACCTGCAGCCGCACCGACGCCTGCCACGCGGGCGCGTTGAGCGCGGTTCCGCAGCCGACCGCGAGGGTGAAGCAGAGTAGGAGGACCGGATTGATCGCGCCGGCCCATGTTGCAAGGGCGAGCAGCGCCGAGACGACCAGCATGCCGCTCTGTGCGGCGAGCATCACGCGTCGCCGGTCGAAATTGTCGGCGATCGCGCCCGCGAAGATGCCGAGCAGCATGATCGGGATCGTCGCGCTCGCCTGCACCAATGCGATATAAAGGTGCGACGGCGTCAGCTCCGTCATCAACCAGGCGGCCCCGACCGCCTGGATCGTCGAGCCCATGTTCGATGCGAGGTTGGCGATCCAGATCGCGCGAAAGGCGGGGAAACGGAAAGGGGCGAGCGCGGAAGGAGCGGAAGGCTTGTCGGGACTCACGTCATTGCGCCTAGACCGGCTGTCACGGCCCGGCAAGCCCGTGGTCGTGAGCCGGGCTTCAACAGGTCAGCGCGGCTTCGAACAGGCAGCGGAAACGATATTCGCATTCGACGCGCTGGGCAGGGGAGCCGTCGAGGGCGTCGACCTTCATGATCGTACGCAGCACGCCGATCCCCATCAGGGTCGCAAGCAGCATGTTTGCGCGCAACTCCGCGTGCTCGTCGCCAATGACTTCGGCAAGCGGGCCGAGCACGTCGAGATGGACGAGATCGCGAATGATCTCGCCGGCTTTGGGGGAGGAGGCCGAACGCAGCATGACGATGAACATTTCCATGCGGTTCTGCCGGTCCTCGTCGCCATCCTCGACCACGAGCTGCGCGAGATAGGCGGGAAGTTCCGCGGCGGTCATCGGGTGGCGGAGCAGGCCGGCGTCCCTGTCCGCGAGCAGGACGTCGCGAAACAATCCCTCCTTGCCGCCGAAGTACCGGCTGATCAGCGCGACGTCGACGCCCGCGTCGCCGGCGATGTCACGCAGGCCGACGCTGTCGTAACTTTCGCGCAAAAAGCGCTGGTGCGCCGCCGTCAATATGGCCGCGCGCGTCGCGACCGCGTCGCGCTTCCGGATTCCCGGGGGGATGGTCGTGGTCCTCGACATGATGGTTCTTTATCGCCGCTGAGAAATAAATCAACACCTGTTGACTTGTTGGATATCCCGAATTAGTTCACTCCTCCGGCATCGCGCTGCGCCTCCCCCTCCCTGCCGCGCGATGCCGAACCGTCCAGACAGAAAAGACCAAAACCATGTCCAAGCGCCCCCTCCTTGCGCCCTTGCTCCTCCTGTCGGTGCTGCTTTCCGCCTGCTCGGGCGGCGATTCGGGCGCCGGTGGACCCCCGGCGCTGCCCGTCACCGCCGCCCATCCGCTGGTGAAGGAGGTCACCGAATGGGATGATTATGTCGGCCGCTTCGAAGCGATCCAGAGCGTCGACGTCCGCCCGCGCGCCTCGGGCTATCTAACGCGCTCGCACTTCACCGACGGCCAATATGTGAAAGCGGGCCAGCTGCTCTTCACCATCGACGCGCGGCCGTCGCAGGCGGCGCTCGACCAGGCGCGGGCGCAACTCGCGCGGGCGCAGGCGACCCTCGCCAATGCGCGCACCGAACTTGCCCGCTCCGAAACGCTCGCCGCGTCGCAGGCGGCAAGCCAGGAAGAGGTCGAACAGCGCCGCGCCGCGGTGCGCACGGGCGAAGCCGATGTCGCCGCCAACCGTGCCGCGATCCGCGCCGCCGAGCTCAACGTCGGCTTCACCCGCGTCACCGCGCCGATCTCGGGCCGCGTGTCGCAGCGCCTCGTCGACCCGGGTAACGCCGTCACCGCCGACCAGACCGTGCTGACGACGATCGTGTCAACCAACCCCTTGCACTTCAGCTTCCAGGGCTCGGAGGCGAGCCTGCTCGAATATGAGCGGCAGGGAGACACGCTCGAGGGTTCGCCGGTGCGCATCCGCCTGCAGGGCGAAGAGGATTATACGCGCACGGGCAAGATCGACTTCGTCGACAACGCGCTCAGCACCGGGTCGGGCACGATCACCGTGCGTGCGGTCGTCCCCAATGCCGACGGCAAGCTGCGCCCCGGCCTGTTCGGCCAGCTCCAGCTCGCGGCCTCGGCGCCGCATCCCGCGATCCTCGTTCCCGATACCGCGATCGTCACCGACGCCGCGCGCCGCATCGTCTATGTGATCGGCCCCAAGGATGTCGTTCAGGCGCGCCCGGTCACGCTAGGTCCCGTCATCGACGGGCTGCGCGTCGTGCGCACCGGCCTGACCGCCAGGGATCGCGTGATCGTCAACGGCATCCAGCGCGCGATGCCGGGCAAGCCCGCGAAGGTCGAAGCCGGCCGCATCCTGGCGAACGGCAAGGTCGCGACCGACAAGGGCAAGGGCGCGGCGCCCAAGGCGGCTCCCACAAAGGGTGCCGCCCAGTGAGTTTCAGCCGCTTCTTCGTCGACCGCCCGATCTTCGCGGCGGTCATCGCGATCTTCATCACGCTGATCGGCGCCTTCGCATACCCGCAGCTTCCGCTCGCCCAATATCCGGAGATCGCTCCGCCGACGATCGGCATCACAGCCGCCTATCCCGGCGCGTCGCCCGACACGATCGCCGAGACGGTGGCCTCGACGCTGGAGCAGGAGATCAACGGCGTCGAGAATATGCTCTATATCCAGTCGTCGTCGACGCAGGGTGCGGCGCAGATCACCGTGACCTTCCAGCCCGGCACCGACCTCGATGCCGCGCAGGTGCTGGTGCAGAACCGCGTCGCGCTCGCCGAGCCGCGCCTGCCCGAACAGGTACGCCAGATCGGCGTGCAGGTGAACAAGCAGGAAACCGGCTTCCTGATGATCGTCGCGCTGACGTCGACCGATCCCGCGATCGACACCGATTATGTCGGCAACTACGCCAATTCGACGCTGCGCGACCGGCTGCTGCGCCTCGAAGGCGTCGGCGGCGTGCAGATCTTCGGCGGCGGCTATTATTCGATGCGCGTGTGGATCGACCCCGACAAGGCGGCGGCGCGCAACCTGACCGCGACCGAGATCGTCGCGGCGCTGCAGAGCCAGAACGTCCAGGTCGCCGGCGGTTCGGTCGGCGCGCCGCCCTATGGCAAGGGCAATCCGGCGTTCGAACTGCCGGTCGAAGTACCCGGGCGCCTTATCACGCCCGAGCAGTTTTCGAACGTCGTGATCAAGACCGATACGCAAAACGGCGCGATCACGCGGCTGAAGGATGTCGCGCGCGTCGAGCTCGGCAGTCAGGACTATGGTGTGCGCGGCGTGTTCAACGGGCAGGAGGGCGTCGGCATGGCGGTCATCCAGCAGCCCGGTGCCAACGCGCTCGACGCTGCGAACCTCGTGCTCAAGGAAGTCGAGGCGGCGTCGAAGGATTTTCCGCCCGGTCTCGAATATCAGATCCCGTTCAACCCGACCGAATATGTCCAGGCATCGGTCACCGCGGTGCAGGAAACGCTGGTCGAGGCGCTGATCCTCGTCGTGCTCGTCGTCCTCGTCTTCTTGCAGACGTGGCGCGCCGCGATCATCCCGATCGTCGCGATCCCGGTGGCGCTCGTCGGCACCTTCGCGGTTCAGCTCGCGCTCGGATTCTCGATCAACTCGCTGTCGCTCTTCGCGCTCGTGCTTGCGGTCGGCATCGTCGTCGACGATGCGATCGTCGTCGTCGAGGCGGTTGAAAAGCATGTCCGCGCCGGGCTCAGCCCGCGCGAGGCCGCGCATCGCACCATGGACGAGGTGTCGGGCGCGTTGATCGCGATCGGGCTCGTGCTTGTCGCGGTGTTCGTTCCGACGGCCTTCGTTCCGGGCATTCCCGGCATCTTCTATCAGCAGTTCGCGGTGACGATCGCGGCGGCGACGGTCTTTTCGCTGCTGACCTCGCTGACGCTGTCGCCCGCGATGGCGGCGCTGCTCCTGAAGCCGCATCAGGAAGGGCATCACGAAGAGCCCAAGAATCCGCTGATGCGTTTCGGACGTCGCGCTGCCGACAAGTTCAACCACGCCTTCGACACGCTGTCGGAACGCTATGGCCAGACAACGGCGAAGCTGGTGCGCA
Source organism: Sphingopyxis sp. NJF-3 (assembly GCF_053514865.1). Taxonomy (NCBI): domain Bacteria; kingdom Pseudomonadati; phylum Pseudomonadota; class Alphaproteobacteria; order Sphingomonadales; family Sphingopyxidaceae; genus Sphingopyxis; species Sphingopyxis sp. NJF-3. The sequence continues at coordinate 2,346,244 of NZ_CM130726.1, read as the reverse complement.
AGACCGGGCTGATGCTGATCATCTATGCAGTGCTGCTCGTGCTCACCGGCTGGCGCCTGACCGACACGCCGACGGGTTTCATTCCGGACCAGGATCAGGGCGTGCTGATCGGCGTCGTCCAGCTGCCGCCGGGCGCGTCGCTCGATCGCACGAGCGAAGTGCTGAAGCGCGCGCAGCAGACGGTGTCGGGGATCGACGGGGTCGACAGCATCGCGACCTTCGCGGGGCTCGACGGGTCGAGCTTCTCGACCGCGTCGAACGCCGGGACGATGTTCATCCGCCTCAAGGATTGGGAAGAGCGCGGCAGGGAATTGAGCGCGACCGCGCTGTCGGGCCAGCTTTCGGGCGCGCTGGCCGGCGCGCTCCCCGAGGCCAACGCCTTCGTCATCGCGCCGCCGGCGGTGCAGGGGCTCGGCAATGGCAACGGCTTTACGATGATGCTTCAGGCGCGCGGCGGCGAAAGCTATCACGAGCTCGAACAGGCGACCGGCGCGATGATGGGCGCCGCATCGCAGAACGATCAGGTGCAGCAGGTCTTCTCGCTGTTCAACACCGGCAGCCCGCGCATCTTCGCCGACGTCGATCGCGACAAGGCGCAGATATTGGGCGTCGACCCGAGCCAGGTCTATGCCGCGCTCGGCACCTATCTTGCCTCGACCTATGTCAACGACTTCAATTTCCTCGGCCGCACCTTCCGCGTGACCGCGCAGGCCGAGCCGACGTCGCGCGCCACCATCGAGGATGTCGGACGGCTGCAGGTGCGCTCGTCGTCGGGCGAGATGGTGCCGCTTTCGTCGGTTGCGACCTTCCGCAACGACAGCGGGCCGACGCGTGTCGTGCGCTATAATCTCTTCCCCGCGGTCGAATTGCAGGGGCAGGCGGCCCCTGGCGTCTCGTCGGGCGCGGCGCTTACCGCGATGGAAGGCATCGCGGCCAAGACGTTACCCGCGGGCTTCGCCTATGAATGGACGGGGCTCGCCTATCAGGAAAAGGCGGCAGGCAGCAGCGCGGTGCTGATCTTCCTGCTTGCGGTGGTGTTCGTCTTCCTCGTCCTCGCGGCGCAATATGAATCGCTGCCGTTGCCGCTCGCGGTGATCCTGATCGTTCCAATGTGCATCCTGGCGGCGATGGTCGGGGTGAACCTGCGCGGGATGGACAATAATATCCTGACGCAGGTCGGCCTCGTCGTGCTCATCGCGCTCGCCGCGAAGAATGCGATCCTGATCGTCGAGTTCGCCAAGCAGGGCGAGGAGGAAGAGGGAATGGGAACGATGGAGGCCGCGGTCCACGCCGCGCGCTCGCGCCTGCGCCCGATCCTGATGACCAGCTTCGCCTTCATCTTCGGCGTGATCCCGCTCGCGGTCGCGACCGGGCCGGGGCAGGAGATGCGCCAGGCGCTCGGCACCGCCGTGACCTTCGGCATGCTCGGGGTGACCTTCTTCGGCCTGATCTTCACTCCCGTCTTCTATGTCGTCTGCCGCGGGATAGGCGACCGGGCGAAGGCCTGGGCGAAGCGCCGGGGCCATAAAGAGGGCGGCGACAAGTCGCTGGAGGCGCAATGATGACGCGTTCGATCCTTCTCGCCGCGACGGGCGCGCTCGCGCTGTCGGGCTGCACCGTCGGCCCGGCCTATGTTTCGCCGACACCAGCCGCACCGTCGCAATCGCCCTTCCTTGAGGGCGGAAAGTCGCCCGCCTTCACCGGCGACCAGCCGCCGGGCGAATGGTGGAGCCTGTTCGCCGACCCGACGCTCGACGCGCTGGTGCGGCAGGCGCTCGCCGCGAACACCGACCTGCGCGTCGCCGCCGCCAATCTGGCGCAGGCGCGCGCGGTGTTGAAGGAAGCGAAGGCCGGGCGCCTGCCCACGACCAGCGTCAGCGCCAGCGGCACCTATGCGCGCCAGCCGGGCAGCGTCACCGGCGTGGGCCCGGTGGAGGGCGAAAGCTATGATGTCGGGCTCGACGTCGGCTATCAGGTCGATCTGTTCGGCCGCGTCGAAAGCGCGATCCGGGCGAGCCGCGCCGACGCCGAGGCGGTGCAGGCGGCGTTCGACCTGACGCGCATCACCGTCGCCGCCGAAACGACGCGCGCCTATTCCGACGTCTGCTCGTATAATCGCCAGCTCGCGGTCGCGCAGGAAACGCTGCGCATTCAGGAGCAGACCTTCGACCTGACGCGCCGCCTGTTCGAAGGCGGCCGCGCGACGCGGCTCGAAACGGGGCAGGCGGGGGCGCTGCTCGAACAGACGCGCGCGACGCTGCCGACGATCGAGGCGCAGCGATCGGCGGCGCTCTACCGGCTCGCCGTGCTGACGGGCAAGCCGCCCGCCGAAGCGCCCGAGGTCGTGCTGCAATGCCAGGCGCCGCCCGCGCTCGACCGGCCGATCCCGGTTGGCGACGGCGCATCGCTCCTCGCGCGCCGCCCCGACATCCGCCGCGCCGAGCGCGAACTCGCCGCGGCGGCGGCGCGGGTCAATGTCGCGACCGCGGATCTTTATCCCAGCATCAGCCTCGGCGGCTCGATCGGGTCGAGCGCGGCGTCGATCTCGGGGCTCGGCAAGTCCGACGGCTTCCGCTTCTCGCTCGGCCCGCTCATTTCGTGGAATTTCCCGAACGTGGCGGTGTCGCGCGCGCGGCTGAAGCAGGCCGAAGCCGGCGCCGACGCCGCGCTCGCGACCTTCGACGGCACGTGGCTGTCGGCGCTGCAGGAAACCGAAAGCGCGCTCGCCGCCTATGCGGGTGAACTCGACCGGCTCGCAGCGCTCCGCCGCGCGGCGGACGAAGCGGGCGAGGCGGCGCGGATCGCGCGGCTGCGCTATCAGGCGGGACGCGAGGCTTTCCAGGTCGTGCTCGACGCCGAACGCTCGCTCGCGCAGATTCAGGCGAGCATCGCGCAGTCGGAGCAGCAGCGATCGACCTATCTCGTCGCGCTGTTCCTGGCGCTGGGTGGTGGGTGGCAGGAGGCGCCGGCCGGCGCGTGACCCGAACAGGGGTGGAGCATCCCCCAATAGCTCCACCCCCGCGTCGCCGCATCCGGGCGACGCTTAGCCTTCACGCAATCTCGACCCGGTTTCGTCCGCTTTCCTTGGCGCGATAGAGCGCCTCGTCCGCGGCTTTCAGCGCCGCGCGCGGGTCGGGGTAGCCGAACAGGTCCGCGACGCCGCCCGAGAAGGTGACGACGCCGAAAGGCGTGTCGGTCTTGCGGTTGATCAGGCGGCGGTCCGCGAGCCGTTCGCGCGCGTCGTCGAGGCGCGCCGCCGCCTCGGCGGGGGAGAGGCCGCGGAACAGCATCACGAACTCCTCGCCGCCGTGGCGTGCGACATGACAATGGTCGTTCGAAATCTGCGCAAGCGTGTCGGCGATCACTTTCAGCACGCGGTCGCCCGCCTCATGGCCGTGCGCGTCGTTGATCGCCTTGAAATTGTCGATGTCGCAAAAGGCGACGCTCAGCGCCACCGGGGTCTCGCGCGCCTCGCGATACTGACGTTCGAGCAGCGCCTCGAAGGCGCGGCGGTTGGGCAGGCCGGTCAGATAATCGACCTCGGCGTCGCGTTTAGCGCGCGCAAGACTGCGGCGCAGCGATTTCGCCTCGTCCTCGCTGCGGCGCATTTCGTCCTCGGCCTTGCGCGTGCGCTCGAGCATCGCCTTCGCGAGGTCGGCGAGGCTCGACACGATCTGGCCGGTCTTCTGCAATTGTTCGAGGTCGGTCAGATGTTCCTCGAGCTCGCTGCCATAATCGCGCGTCATCTGGTGAGCGGCCTTGGACCGCGTCTGGAAGGCATCGAGATTGGTTTCGAGCCGCGCCATCAGCCGGTCGAGGTCCGCCCGTCCGTCCGGCGGCGCCTCGTCGCCGGTGACCTCGTCGATCCATTGCTGGGTCACGCCTTCGCGCGACTGGCTGCGCATCGCGATCTGGCGTGCGAGCTGCGGATTGCGCCCCGAAAAGGCGCTATGGGCGACGACCAGATTGGCCGGCGATACGTCGAGGTCATGGTCGATCAGAAAGCGCCCGATCGCCGCGACGAGGTCGCTGCGCGCCTGCCGCCCCCCTCCGGGGTCGGAGGCATCCTCCCCCGATAGGCGCGCGCCGTTTCGGGAATGGCGCAATCCCAGCCAGCCGAGGAGCCGCCCGACCGGCTCCTGCGATGAAGTGGTTCCTGTGGTCATGCGACGATTAACGGGTGAACTCGGGGCAATTTAAGCGCCCTTTGCTCCGTTTCGGAGGGGCGCTGGAACTAGTTCAGCGGCGCGTCGACCGCCGGTCCGTCATCGTCGCCATATTGGCGGCGCAGCGCGACGAGCTGATCCTTCATCGCCGCGATCCGGCGCTGCATCGCGGGGTCGTCGATGCGATTGTGCATTTCGTGCGGATCGCTTTTCAGATCGTAGAACTCCCAGGCATTGATGTCGTCGCTGTAGAAGCGGACGAGCTTGTAGCGCTCGTCGCGCATCCCATAGTGCGCGCGCACCGAATGGAAGCCCGGATATTCGTAATAATGATAATAGACGGCCTTGCGCCAGTCCGCAGGCGCGCGCCCGTCGAACAGCGGGACGAGCGAGCGACCCTGGATCGTGTCTGGGCCCGCCACGCCGGCGAGCGCGAGGAAGGTCGGCGCATAGTCGACATTCTGGATCGGCGCCTCGACCCGCGTGCCGGGGCGGATATGCCCCGGATACTGGATCAGAAAGGGTGTACGCAGCGATTCTTCATAAATGAAGCGCTTGTCGAACCAGCCATGCTCGCCGAGATAGAAGCCCTGGTCGGAGGTGTAGACGACGACCGTGTTCTTCGAAAGGCCGCTCGCCTCCAGATAGTCGAGAACGCGCCCGACGCCCTCGTCAACCGCGGCGATGGTCGCAAGATATTGCTGCATGTAGCGCTGGTATTTCCACAGCGCGAGATCGCGGCCGGTCAGCTTCGCGGCGTTCATCCGGTCGTTGTCGGGCTGCATCGCCGCGTCCCACTGCGCCTGCTGGTCGTGCGTCATGCGGTCGAAGGCGCCCGGCCAGCGATTATAGCGCAGCCGCGCCGAGCCCTCGGCGACCGTCATCTTGAGGTCGTGCCCCTCGTACATGTCGCGATAGATGTTCATTTCCTGCGCCGCCGCGGCCCGGCGCCCCGCATAGTCGTCGAAATAGGTGTCGGGGACGGGGAAGGTGACGCCTTGATATTTGGTCAGATGGCGCAGCGCGGGCATGAAGTTGCGGTGCGGCGCCTTGTGATGGATCAGGATCGCGAAGGGCTTCGACTTGTCGCGCCCGGTCTTCAGCCAGTCGAGGCTGTAGTCGGTGATCAGATCGGTCGCATAGCCCTGGACGATGCTGCGCCCCTTCGGCGTGATGATGTCGGGGTTGTAATATTCGCCCTGATCGTCGAGCACCTTCCAGTCGTCGAAGCCGATCCCGGCGGGCGAGGCGTTGATGTGCCATTTGCCGAACATCGCGGTGGCATAGCCCACCTGCGACAGCGCCCGCGGCCACACCCAGACATTGTTGTCGAAGCTGGTGCCGTTCCGCGTGAAACCGTGCGCATTGCTCTGCCGCCCGGTCAGAAGCGTCGCGCGGCTCGGCCCGCAGAGCGAATTGCCGACGAAGCTGTTCGTGAAGATCGCGCCATTCTTCGCGATCCGGTCGATGTTCGGCGTTGGCGCGAGCGTCGACAGCGCCGATCCATAGGCCGAGATCGCCTGCCAGGCATGATCGTCCGACATGATGTAGACGATGTTCGGGCGCTCGGCGGGCTTCGCTTGCGCGGCGCCCGCGAGCAGCAACGGCAGGGCGAGCGCGGCGACCGACAGATGGCGAAGCATCGCTCGTCTCCTATTGAGTCAGCGTGAAACCGGCCTCCGCGCCTTCGGCCGACGATGGCCCGATCCACAGCTTGAAGTCGCCGGGTTCGGCGCCCCAGCTCATGTCGGCGCGGGTGAAGGCGAGGTCGGCATCGGTCAGGGTGAAGCTGACGGTCTTGCTCTCGCCCTTCCTGAGCAGGATCTTGCGGAAGCCCTTGAGCTCCTTGACCGGCCGCGTCACCGACCCGACGAGGTCGCGGACATAGAGCTGGACCACCTCCTCGCCGTCGCGCGCGCCGCTGTTGGTCACGGTGACGCTCGCGGTCAGCGGTTCGCCCGGCTTGATGCTCGCCTTGCTCAGCGTCACCGGCGAATAGGTAAAGCGGGTGTAGCTGAGCCCGTAGCCGAAGGGATAAAGCGGCGTGTTCGGCGTGTTCAGGTAACGCGAGACATATTTGGCGTCGGGCTTGGCCGGGTCGATCGGCCGCCCGGTGTTCTTCATATCGTAATAGAGCGGCACCTGCCCGACATTGCGCGGGAAGGTGGCGGGCAATTTGCCCGACGGATTATAATCGCCATAGAGGACATCGGCGATCGCGTGGCCGCCCATCGTGCCGGGGTACCAGGCCTCGAGGATCGCATCCACATTGGCATCCGCCCATTCGATACTGTTGGGGCGACCGCTCATCAGCACGAGGATGATCGGCTTGCCGGTCTTCTTGAGCTCCTGAAGCAGCGCCTGCTGGTTGCCGGGCAGGTCGAGCGAGGTGCGGCTCGCCGCCTCGCCGGTCATGTCCCAGCGCTCGCCCATCGCCGCAACGATGACGTCCGATTTCTGCGCCAACGCGATCGCCTCGGCGAAGCCCTCGGTCTTGCCTTCATCCTCGAACGCATAGCTCGCGCCCTTGGCATAGGCGACGCTCTGCCCCTTGGGCGCGCGCGCCTGCATGCCTTCGAGCAGGGTGACGGGGCGCGTCTTGCGGTCGCCCGCCGCCGACCAGCTTCCGATCATGTCGGCCTTGCTGTCGCCGAGCGGGCCGATCACCGCGATCGACTTCGCCGAAGCGGCGAGGGGGAGGGCATTGTTCGCATTCTTCAGCAGGACCATCGACTTGCGCGCCACGTCGCGCGCCGCCTCCAGGAAATCGGGGCGATAGATGGTCGCCTTCTCGCGCGCCTCGTCCGAATAGCGATAGGGGTCCTCGAACAGGCCGAGGCGGTATTTCATTTCGAGGATCGCCTTCACCGCGGCGTCGACGCGCGCGACGTCGACCTTGCCCTCGGCGACCGACTTGGCGAGATGCTCCATGAACACCGCGCCCTGCAGGTCCATGTCGACCCCGGCGTTGATCGCCTGCTCGCCCGCTTGCTGCAGGTCTTTCGAATAGCCGTGCGCGACCATCTCGTTGATCGACGTGTAATCGGTTACCACGAAGCCCTTGAAGCCCCATTTGTCGCGGAGCACGTCGGTCAGCAGATAGTGATTGCCCGAAGCCGGTATGCCGTCGACCTCGTTGAACGAGGTCATGAAGGTCGCGGCGCCCGCGTCGGCGGCGGCCTTGAACGGCGGCAGATAGATGTCGCGCAGCGTGCGCTCCGAAATGTCGACGGTGCCATAGTCGCGCCCCGCCTGCGCTGCGCCATAGGCAGCGAAATGCTTCGCGGTCGCGAGCACCGTATCGACCGCCCTCAGGTCGTTGCTCTGAAAGCCGCGCACTCGCGCCTCGGCGATGCGGCTACCCAGATAGACATCCTCGCCCGCGCCTTCGGAGATGCGGCCCCAGCGCGGGTCGCGCGCGACGTCGACCATCGGCGCGAAGGTCCAGTGGATGCCTTCGGCCGAGGCTTCGGTTGCGGAAATTCGCGCTGCCTTTTCAATAGCTTTCAGATCCCAGCTCGCCGCTTCGCCGAGCGAGATGGGAAAGATGGTGCGGTGGCCGTGGATCACGTCATAGCCGAAGAGCAAGGGGATCTTGAGCCGCGTTTCCTCGACCGCGATGCGCTGGAGGTCGCGCGTATATTTGGCGGTGAAGGCGTTGAAGATCGATCCGATGCGGCCCTTGCGGATATCCTCCTGATAGCCTTGGCGCATCGTCGGACCGGTCGAATCCCAATCGCTGGTCAGCAGCGACAATTGGCCGATCTTCTCCTCCAGCGTCATCTTCGCCATCAGTTCGGCGATAAATTTGTCCATCGCGGGATCGGGCTTCATCCACCCCGTCGAATCGACGTCGGCGGCGGCGCGCGCGGTCGCGGCGGGCTTGGCGAGCAGCGGGGCTGTCGTCAGCGACCCCGCGAGCATCAGAGTCGCGAGCGTCAGGTGCGTCAGATTGCGCGGCTTCGGCGGCATGATTCGTCCTTCCCCAAAATATTCCATTGGCATTTCAGCGCGGGAGATCGGCTGAAATCTGTCCCTTGCGGGCGAGTTGCGGGCGAGCATCGCTGCTGCCCACCGGCTTCGCTTCCCCCTATACAGTGATCGTGAAACCGGTTACAAACCAAAAAAGCAAGAAACGGGATCCCCCGCGATTCGTCGCCGCGCCGGTTGCCAGACCGGACGGCAAAAGAGGCGAAGGCTGGGGGTCGGGGCCATGAAAAGGGAGGATGCCGTGACGTCACAGCGTAAGAATCAATTCCATAACCCGCGCCGCTCGCGTGCCCGGACGCTCGCCGCCGCCTTGGCATGGAGCAGCGCCGCCGGCGCGCTCGCCATCGGCGTCGCCGCGCCCGCGCATGCGCAGGTGTCGAACGCGTCGCTGCGCGGGACGGTGAAGGCCGAAGGCGGCGTGTCGCAGGTGAAGGTGATCAACGTCGATACCGGCTTCAACCGTACCGTCAGCGTCGGCGCGAACGGCAGCTATAATTTCGCGTCGCTCCCCACCGGCACCTATCGCCTCGAACTCACGACCCCGAACGGAGTGCGCAGCACCGACGAGTTCACGCTCAACGTCGCGCAGAATGCCGTGCTCGATTTCGACTTCTCGGCGCCCGACATCGCGAGCGGCGGGGATGACGCGATCATCGTCACCGGCAGCCGCATCCGCACGATGGAGGGTGGCGAAGTCGGCGTGAACATCAGTCAGCGGATGATCGAGCAGCTGCCGCAGAACAACCGCAACTTCCTCGCCTTCGCCGACCTCGCGCCGGGGGTGCAGTTCATCACCAACGGCAGCGACCAGTCGCGGCTTCAGGGCGGCGCGCAGGGCAGCAATGCGGTCAACATCTTCATCGATGGCATCGGGCAGAAGGACTATGTCCTGAAGAACGGCATCACCGGCCAGGATTCGACGCAGGGCAACCCGTTCCCGCAACTCGCCATCGGCGAATATCGCGTCATCTCGTCGAACTACAAGGCCGAGTTCGACCAGGTCAGTTCGGTCGCGATCACCGCGGTGACCAAATCGGGGACCAACGAATTCCACGGCGAAGGTTTCATCGACTTCACCGACCAGAGCCTGCGCGACCGCCGGCCGAACGAAATCTATCCAACGACGATCCCCAAAACGCGCACACGCGACCTGCAGTTCGGCGGCGCGCTCGGCGGGCCGATCATCAAGGATGTGCTGCACTTCTTTGCGACCTACGAAGGCAAGCGCCGCATCAATCCGCGTGACGTGTCGCCGGGCCTCGAACTGCCCATCAGCTATTTCCCGTCGGAATATCAGCAATATTTCGGCCCGCAGAGCGAGACGTTCAACGAAAATCTCTATTTCGGCAAATTGAACTTCACCCCAACGTCGAACGACCTGTTCGAACTCTCGGTCAAATATCGCGATGAATCGGGCGAGACGTTCAACAGCGGCAGCAACGCGTTCGACACGCGCACGATCGCGAAGGTTCAGGAATGGCGAGGCCTCGCGCGGTGGGAGCATACCGCCGATACGTGGATCAACGATTTCAAGGTCGCCTATGAGGATGTGACCTGGGGGCCGCGTCCGGTGCAGTTCGGCAACGTCACCGTATTCAATGCGACGGTTCCCGCCGGATCCGGCGGCACCCGGCGCGGCAATATCCTGACCTTCGGCGGCGGCACCAATTTCCAGGACAAGGGCCAGTCGGGGTGGCAGGTTTCCGACGATTTCACCTATGTCGGGCTTGAGGGCCACACGATTAAGGCGGGGGTGAAGACGAAATGGGTGACGCTGCGCACGACGCAACAGAACGGCGTCAACCCGGTCTTCACCTATAATGTGAACTACAACCCGGGCGGCGGGACGTTCAACGACACGATCCCCTATCGGATGACCTTCGGCGCGCCTGTCGGCGATGGCGACCCCAATATCCGTTCGAAAAACTTCCAGTTCGGCGCCTATATCCAGGACGATTGGGAGGTGACCGATCGGCTGACGCTCAACCTCGGCGTGCGCTGGGATTATGAGCGGACGCCCGCTTTCCTGAATTATGTCCACAACCCTGCGATTGCCGCGTTCGTCAGCGGGCAGGCGCCCTTTACGGCGCCTGACGGCACGGTCACCCCGGCCTATACCAACCTTCTCAACGCCGATTACGATATCAACGACTATATCTCGACCGGCAGCGAGCGAAAGGCGTTCAAGGGCGCGTGGCAGCCGCGCATCGGGTTCAGCTATGAGCTCGACGACGAGGCGCGCTTTGTGGTGTTCGGCGGTTATGGCCGTTCATACGACCGCACCCAGTTCGATTTCATCCAGCAGGAACTGGCTCAAGGCCTCTATACGGGCCGCACCTTCAACTTCAACAATCCGGGCGATACGCTCAACACCTGTACGCCGAGCGCGACCTGCATCGCCTGGGATCCGGCCTATCTGACGCAGGAGGGCCGCGATGCGCTGATCGCCAGCCTCGTGCCGGGCGCGGGCGGCGAGTTGCGCTTCATCAAGAACGATCTGAAAATGCCCTATTCGGACCAGTTCAGCCTGGGGGTGCGGGGCCGTTTCAACCTGCTCGATGCCGAGATCGGCTACAGCTATGTGGCGAGCCACGACGGCTTCGCCTATCTGCTTGGCAACCGGTTGCCCGACGGCAATTTCTTCCCACCCTCGGGGAATGCGAATTCGCCCTTCGGCTCGCCGCCTTCGCCCTTCGGCAGCATCATCATCGGCACCAACGGGATCGAGACGCGCGCGAACACCGCCTATCTCAAGCTCACCAAGCGATACACCGTGGCGTCGCCGTGGAGCCTCGATGCGACCTACACCTTCACCGACGCCAAGGAGAACCGGCAGTTCGGGGAGGTTTTCAGCCTCGATTTCCCGAGCATGGAGGATTATCCGTTCATCACCTCGACCGGGGTGCGCAAGCATCGCTTCGTGATGGCGGGGACGGTCGACATTCCGGGCGGCTTCACCCTGTCGGGCAAGTTCCAGATGGCGTCACCCAAATATCTGGCACGGCTCGTTTCGACCGCCGGCACGCCGCCGACCCGCGACGTCCTGACGACCAAGACCAAGGGCAATGGCGATCTGTGGGGCTACCGCCAGATGGATCTGTCGGTGACCAAATATGTCCCGATCCGCTTCCTCAGCGACGAGGCGCGCTTGCGTTTCCGCGTCGACATCATCAACCTGTTCAACGATCGCAATTATAACAGCTTCAACGCGACGACGGGCGAGCGCAATCCGACGAATGTCGATATCGACGGGCCGCCGCGCACGATCAAATTCTCGGCCGGCTTCCAGTTCTGACCGGCCAGAACAGCGGGCGTCCGGTCACAACCCCTCCCGTGACCGGGCGCCCCTTTTATTTTGGAGTAGAAAATGTCCTTCCGGCTCGGGTCGCTCGCCTTGCCTCTTCTGGCGCTTGCCGCTGCCTGCACGCCCATCGCCGCCCCATCGGCACCTGCCGCCCCAGCCGCATCGTCCGAACGCCTCGTATCGCTTAGTCAGGCCCAGTTCGCCGAGGAACTGACCGAACGGACCTTCCGCTATTTCTGGGATACCACCGATAGGGCGCGCTGTCTCGCGCCCGATCGGTGGCCGAGCAACCCCTTTTCGTCGATCGCCGCGACCGGTTTCGCGCTCACCGCCTACGGGATCGGCGCCGAGCGCGGCTATGTGACGCGCGACGAGGCTGCGGCGCGGACGCGCGATTGTCTGCGCTTCTACTGGACCGCGCCGCAGGGGCCGGAGGCGACGGGGGTCGCGGGCTACAAGGGCTTTTTCTATCATTTCCTGAACAATGCGGACGGGACGCGCCGCGGCAAGACCGAGCTGTCGACGGTCGATACATCGCTGCTGCTCGGCGGGGTGCTGTTCGCGCAAAGCTATTTCGACCGCGACACGCCGGTAGAGGCCGAGATCCGCGACCTTGCCGAGAAGATCTACGGCCGCGTCGACTGGACCTTCGTGCAGCGCGAGAACAGCCGCATCCCCTCGGCCAACGGGGGCGGGCCGAAGGCGATCGCGATGGGCTGGTATCCCGAGCGCGGCGACGGCGGCGATTTCGGGACGCACGACTGGGTCGGCTATAACGAGGGGATGCTCGTCTATATCCTCGCCTTCGGCTCGCCGACGCATCCCGTCGGCCAGGATGCGTGGGACAAGGGCTGGGCCGCGCACCTCGAAAAGGATTGGGGCCGCTTCTACGGCTATGAGCATCTCCAGTTCGAGCCGCTCTTCGGGCACCAATATAGCCATGTCTGGGTCGATTTCCGCGGCATTCGCGACGATTTCATGCGCGGCAAGGGCATCGACTATTTCGAGAACAGCCGCCGCGCGACCTTGGCGCAGCGCGCCTATGGCGCGGACAATCCGAACAAATGGGTCGGTTACAGCGCCGATATCTGGGGTTGGACCGCATCGGACGGCCCCGGCTATTCGAAGGACGAATATCGCGTGAACGGCACTCCGCGCAGCTTCAACGGCTATATGGCGCGCGGGGTGAGCGCCATCCGCATCGTCGACGACGGCACGGTGGTTCCGACCGCGGCCGGCGGCTCGGTCGCTTTCGCGCCCGAGGTCGCGATTCCGGCGCTGATGGCGATGCGCGAAACATACGGGTCGCGGCTCTACACGCGCTACGGCTTCAAGGACGCGTTCAACCCCAGCTTCACCTTTGCCGATGCGGGGTCGAAATCGGGCGCGGTCGATCCGGCGCAAGGCTGGGTCGCGAACGACTATCTCGGCATCGACCAGGGCCCCATTCTCGCGATGATGGAGAACCATCGGAGCGGGCTCGTCTGGAAGATCATGCGCAAGAACCCGCACATCGTCCGCGGCCTGAAGCGCATCGGCTTCACCGGCGGCTGGCTCGATCAGTCCGCCGCCGAATAGGGATCAGCAACCCTTGCCGACGCAAAGGTCGGTCAGCACGGGATAGTGATCGGAGGGGAGCTTGCCGCCCGTCTGCTGCGTCAGCGTCGCATGGCGCAGCACCGTCACGCCATTGCCGACGAAGATATGGTCGATCGGGCTCGGCTCGACCTGTTCGATCTTGAAGGCGGTGAAGGTGCCCAAGGGGCCGAAATGTGGGGTGCGGCTGATGTCCTGCGTGTCGTGCAGGGGGATCAGTCCCGGCGTGTCGGCGAGGATCGCCTGATAGGGCGGGCTGCCGGTCGGGACGTTGAAGTCGCCCATCAGCACCACCGCATCGCCCGGCTGGCGGTGCTCGCCGATCCAGCGCCGGATCAGCTTCGCGCTTTCGAGCCGCGCGACGGTGCCGATATGATCGAAATGGGTGTTGACGACGAGCATCGTCTGGCGCGCCCTCTTGTCCTTCAGCCGCGCCCAGCTTGCGATGCGGGGATAGGCGGCGTCCCAGCCCTTGCCGGGCCGATCGGGGGTCGGCGACAGCCAGAAAGTGCCCGAGGCGAGCAGGTCGAAGCGGTCGGTGCGATAGCCGAGCATCGAATATTCGCCCGCCTGCTTGCCGTCGTCGCGCGCGACGCCGACGAATTTATAGGCTGGCAAGTCGGCCTCGATCTGATCCTTCTGATGCTGGAGCACCTCCTGCATCCCGACGAGATCGGGGGCGTAATAGGCGACGAGGCTGGTCAGCGCCTTGCGCCGGTGCGGCCAGGCATTGTCGCCGTCGGAGGCGAGATCGAGACGGATATTGTAGGTCATCGCGCTGAAGCGATCGGCCTTCTCTTTCGCCGCTACCGGAAGCGCGAGGAGCGCCGCGAGCAGAATGACGAGCCAGCGGGTCATGCGACATTCCCTCCATTGGTTGCGATGATGTTGCTGTAGAAACGCGCGCTGCGCTTGGGGGTTCGCACCTGCGTTTCATAATCGACGTGGACGATGCCGAAGCGCTTCGAAAAGCCCAGCGACCATTCGAGATTGTCGAGCAGCGACCAGACCATATAGCCGCGCACGTCGACCCCCTGCCGGATCGCGTCGCCAATCGCCGCGATGTGCGTGCGCAGATAATCGCAGCGCAGCGGGTCGTCGATGCCGTCGGGCCCGGCCTGCGGAGGGTCATAGAAGGCGGCGCCGTTCTCCGTGATGTAAACGGGGATGTTGCCGAAAGTGTCGCGGAACCAGACGAGCATGTCGGTGAGCGCGGGGGGATAGACTTCCCAGTCGGTGGTGGTGTGGGTCGCGGTCTGCCGGACGGGGGAAGCGCCGAGGGGCCATTGGTTCGGGTCGGCGCGGACGACGTTGCGGGTATAATAGTTTATTCCAATAAAATCCAGGGGTTGGCAGATGTTCTTGAGGTCATTTTCCGGCCAGTCGGGCCAGGCTTCACCGAAGATTTCGGCCAACTCGGCGGGGTAACGGCCCTGAAGCGCGGGTTCGAGATACTGACGGTTCATATAGGCATGGGCGCGCGCGGTCGCGGCGACATCTTCGGGGCTGTCGCTCGCCGGATATTTCGGCTCGATGTTGACGACGAGGCCGATCTCGTGCGCTCCCTCCGCCCGATAGGCGCGCACCGCGGCGCCGTGCGCGCGCATCAGATTGTGGCTCGCGATCGGGGTTTCGAAGAGGTTGCGGTGACCGGGCGCGAGTGCGCCGTGGAGATAGCCGCCGTCGGTGATCACCCAGGGTTCGTTGAGCGTGACCCATTTCTTCACGCGCCCGTCGAGGCGCCGGTAGAGGACCGAAGCATATTCGGCGAACCAGTCGGCACTGTCGCGGTTGAGCCAGCCGCCCCGGTCGTCGAGCGCGACCGGGAGGTCCCAATGGTGCAGGGTGAGCAGCGGCTCGATATCATGCTTCAAAAGTTCGTCGACAAGCCGCTCGTAGAAGCCGAGCCCGGCCTCGTTCACGCGCCCGGTCCCCTCGGGCAGCACGCGGCCCCAGTTGACGCTGAAGCGATAGGCCTTGAGCCCCAATTCCTTCATCAGCGCGACGTCGCTTTCCATGCGGTTGTAATGGTCGCAGGCGATATCGCCGGTGTCGCCCTTGTTCGCCATCAGCCGCGGATCGTGGCTGAAACGCTGCCAGATGCTCGCGCCCGCGCCATCGGCGAGCGGCGAACCCTCGATCTGATAGGCGGCGGTCGCGGCGCCCCACAGGAAATCGTCGGGAAAGCTCGTCTGGGTCATTTTTTATCCTTGGTTTTCGGTTTCGCCGCGTCGGGCGGCGTGGGGAGGCGGTGCGAGAGCAGCCAGAGGTAGAGCGCGGGATCGTCATAGGCCGGGTCCCAACTGTTGTGGCCGAGGTCGGGATAGATGGTCAGCCGCGAGAGCTGCCCGCCACAGGCGCGGATCGCGCGCGCCATCGCGAAGCTGCCCTCGGGCACGACGACATCGTCGCGGTCGCCGTGAAAGGCCCAGATCGGCGTGTCCTTGAGCGCGCAGGCGGTCGCCGGATCGCCGCGCCCCGCGACGGGCGCGACCGCCGCGAAGCGATGCGGCTCGGCCGCCGCCCAGCGCCAGCTCGCATGGCCGCCGCGGCTGAGCCCGGTCAGGTAGATGCGTGTGCGGTCGATGCGCAGCGTCTTCGTCAGATGATCGAGCAGGCGGTCGAGCTTCGCGACGTCCCAATCCTGATCGGCGCCGAGCAGCGGCGAGACGGTAACGAAGGGGAAATCGGGGGTGCGGTCGGCAATCTTCGGCGGGCCGTGGACCTTCACCTTCGCGACATCGTCGCCGCGCTCGCCCGATCCGTGGAGGAAGATGAGCAGCGGCCAGCTCGCCTTCGGATCGGCGGTGTAGCCGCGCGGCAGGAACAGCTGATAGGGATAATTGCCCGCCTCGATCGCGGGCTGCGGGCTCTGTCTGTCGGCTGATTGCGCAGCGGCGGGGGAGGCGAATGACAAGGCGATTGCTGCGAGCGAAGCAAGAACAACACCCAATCCCGTTCGCCCTGAGCTTGTCGAAGCCTGTCCTGAGTGCCTGCAAGGCAGTCGAAGGGGGCCGTTCTTTTCTTTCAGCTTCGCTAAGGAAAAACGGTGCTTCGACAAGCTCAGCACGAACGGGGTATTTTGGAGTTTCAAGGATTTGTTCCTCATAGCTGTCATCCCTTCACGCTCCCGGCGAGCAGCCCGCTCAGGTAGAAGCGCTGCAGCGAGAGGAAGAGGATGAGCACGGGCAGGGTGGTGACGACGGCGCCCGCCATCATCAATTCGTTATCCTGCACATGCTGGCGGCTCATCGCCGCGAGCGCGACGGGGAGGGTGTAAAGCTGCTGGTCGGCGAGGACGATCAGCGGCCACATGAAATCGTTCCAGCTCGACAGGAAAACGAACAGCGCGAGCGTGACGATGATCGGGGTCAGGATCGGCAGCACGATGCGGCGGAGGATCTGCGCCTCGCTCGCGCCGTCGATCCGCGCCGCCTCGAGCATCTCGTCAGGGATCGACAGGCAATATTGGCGGACGAGGAAGATGCCGAAGATGCCCGCGAGCCACGGCACCAGCGCGCCGGCGTAGCTGTTGACCAGTCCCATCGCCTTGAGTTCGAGGAACAGCGGCAG
This sequence comes from Sphingopyxis sp. NJF-3, assembly GCF_053514865.1. Taxonomy (NCBI): domain Bacteria; kingdom Pseudomonadati; phylum Pseudomonadota; class Alphaproteobacteria; order Sphingomonadales; family Sphingopyxidaceae; genus Sphingopyxis; species Sphingopyxis sp. NJF-3. Next base: position 2,329,615 of record NZ_CM130726.1, on the reverse strand, counting down.
CATCCCGATCTGCCCCGGTACGACGAGCGCGGCGACGAGCAGGCGGAAGGTCGCGTCGCGCCCCTTGAAGCGCAGCTTGGCGAAGGCATAGCCCGCGGGGACGGTGAAGAGCAGAGCGAGGCCGGTGGCGAGCGTCGAGACGAGCAGGCTGTTGACGAGAAAGCGCCCGATGCCGAAGCTGCCGAACAGGGTGCGGTAATTGTCGAGGCCGGGGTTCGCCGGGAACAGCGGCGGCGGAAAACCCGATGCTTCGCCCGGCGCCATGAAGCTGACCGAGAGCATCCAGAGGAGCGGCGCGATGGTGACGAAGGCGACGAGTGCCGCGAGCAGGGTGACGGTCCAGCGGCGTAGCATCATATCGCGCCTCCGCGCTTCGCAAGGCGCAACTGCACCAGCGTCACCGCCAATATGCAGAGGAAGAGGAGGAAGGCGACCGCCGCACCCGACCCCAGATTCCACCATTTGAACCCCTCCTCATACATGAAATAGAGGATGGTGACGGTCGACTGGGCGGGGCCGCCCTGCGTCATCACATAGGGTTCGGCGAAGAGCTGGAACATCGCCGCGACGGTGAGCACCGAGACGAGCAGCACGGTCGGCGCGATCGCGGGCAGGGTAACGTGGCGCAGCCGCGCGAGCCAGCCCGCGCCGTCGATCCGTGCCGCCTCGTCGAGCTCGCGCGGCACCGTCTGCAAGGCGGCGAGGAAGATGATCATGTTATAACCGAAGGTCTTCCACCCGACGAACAGCAGGATCGCGGGAAGCGAGGCGGTCGGGCTGCCCAGCCAGTCGATCGGCGCGATGCCGAAGAACGAGAGGAGATAGTTGACGAGCCCGTAGCGCGTGTGGAGCAGATAGCGCCACACCACCGCGGTCGCGACCAGCGTCGTCACATAGGGCGCGAACAGCGCGACGCGCCACACCGGCCGCCAGCGCAGCCAGCGCGAGTTGACGAGCATCGCGGCGAACAGCGACAGCAGAACAACGAAGGGCGTGCCGATCGCGACGAACAGCAAGGTGTTCGTCATCGCCTTCCAGAACAGCGGGTTTTCGACGAGGCGTTCGTAATTCTGCAGTCCCACGAAGCGCAGATTGCCGATGTCTGCGAGCGCGTAGATGTCGAAATCGGTGAAGCTGAGGACCAGCGAAGCGGCGGCGGGCAGGGCGAAGAAGACGAGGATCGCCGCGAGCGCCGGGCCGGTCATCATCCAGCCCGCGCGCGCCTCCTCCGTCTCCCGCCGCGCGGTCATAGCGCGCGTCCCTTGTCGAGCATCCAGCGGCGCTTCTCGAGCAGCCGGTCGGCGCGGATGTCGATCTCGCGCGCCGCTTCGTCGATGCCGTACTGGCCGCGCACCATGCGTTCGGCGACGATCTGCATCTCGGTGACGATGCGTTCCCATTCGGGCACCTTGGGGAGCGCGGTCGCATGGTCGAGCTGGGTGGCGAAGGGCGCGACGACCGGATCGGCGGCGAGGCCGGCGCGCGCCCACACCGACCGGCGCGCGGGAAGGTCGCCGGTCAGCGCGTTGAAGCGAAGCTGCGCGCCGGGCGTCAGCAGCCGCGCGATCAGGTCCCACGCCGCGCGATTGCCGCGATGATCGGCGAAGACGACGAGGCTCGATCCGCCGGGCGCCGCCGAGCCGATGCCCGCCGGGCCGGGGTTGGGCGCGGTGCCCCATTTGTCCTGCATCGCGGGGGTGAGGCGCGTCCTGAGGTCGCCGATCGTCCAGGGCCCCGAGAGGAAGAGGCTGAAATAGCCGCGCGCGAACTCGTTCCAGACGTTCGAAATCTGCGCCGACGAGACGATGGGCGCCAGCCCCTCGTCGAACAGCGATTTGTAGAAGACGAGCGCGGCCTTGAACTCGGGGTCCGAAAAGGCGCCGCGCCCGCCATCGTCGCGCAGCAACCGGGCACCCGCCGACAGCGCGAGTGTGGTCAATTGCTCATATTCGTTGACCGGCAGCAGCGCGGCATAATTGCCGTCACCCGCGGCCGCCTTGACCTTGTGCAGCGCGCGTTTCCATTCGGCCCAGTCGCTGGGCGGCGCGGCATAGCCCGCGCGCGCGAACAGGTCGCGGCGATAATATTGGAGCCGCGTGTCGACATACCAGGGAATGCCCCAGACCTGGCCCGCGATGCGGTTGGTATCGACTACGGCGGCGAACTGGTCGTCGAGCAGGCCATGCACCGCCGCGGGCACCGGGGCGATGGCGCCGATCGCGGCCATCTCGGCGATCCAGCTGTTGCCGACCTGGCCGATGACGGGGAGCGATCCGCCCGCGAAACCGGTGAGCAATTTCTCGTGCGCGGCGGTCCACGGCAGCGGCTGGACGGTGACGCGCGGCGCGCCGGCGGGGCGCTTCATGTCCCTCAGCAATTCGGGCAGGCTCGCGGCTTCGTTGCCCATCGCCCAGACCGTCAGCCCGGTATCGCCGCGCGGCGCGCAGGCGCCGAGCGCGGGGAGCAGGGGAAGCGCCGCGAGCGCGCCCGTCATCCGGCGGCGGGTCAGGTCCATGGCGCGTGCATGTGGTGCGGGAAGCCATTATAAAGCCGCATCCCCGAGCGAAGCCGAGGGGCTCGTTCGAGCGAAGCGAGAACCTCGGGCGTCGCAGCCTCGACTTCGCTCGGCAAAGCCCCTCGGCTTCGCTCGGGGATGCGGTTTCTTTTTGTGGCTTGCCGCTTCAGCCGGAGTTCCAGAAGCCGCCGGCCCATCATGCCCGCGCCTCCTCCGCAACCACCGGCACCGCCGTCGTCCCACGCGCGATCAGCGTCGGGGTCAGGATCGTCGCGCTCGCCGCGCCCAGCGTTTCGCCGCGCAGCAGGCGGAGCAGCATCATCATGGCCGTGGAACCGAGCCGGTCGATCTTGACCTGCATCGTCGTCAGCCCCGGCGTGACGTGGCGCGCGAGCGGGATGTCGTCGAACCCCGCGACCATCAGGTCGCGCGGCACCGCCAGCCCCGCCTCGCCGAGCCCCATGATGCAGCCGACCGCCATCAGGTCGTTCGCCGCGAATACCGCGTCGACGGGAAGCTGTCCCTCGAGCAGCAGCCGCGCCGCCTGCGCGCCCGCCTCCTCCGAGAAATCGCCGGGCAGGATGACCGGGCTGCGCTGCCCCGCGATCTTCGCCATCGCGTCGGCAAAGCCGCGCTGACGGTCTCGCGCGTCGCGGTTGTGCTTCGGCCCCGCGATATGGACGATGTGCCGCGCGCCGCTCGCCAGCAGCGCCTCGGTCACCGTCCAGGCGCCGCGATAATTGTCGACCGCCACATAGGGCAGGTCGAGCGTCGCGGCGTCATAGTTGAGCAGCACCGTCGGCAGCACGGGATCGAGGTTGGCGGCGAGCGTCTCGGGCTTCAATTCGGGCGGCATGACGAGCAGCCCGTCGACGCGGCCGCGCATCGACGCGACCGCCGCCGCGGTCTCGTGCGCGCTGCCGTGCATGTTGCCGAGCAGCAGGTGCATCCCCGCCTCGTGCGCGACGAGGTCGATGCCGCGGATGATCTCCGAGAAGAATTCGCCGAACAGGTCGGGCAGGATGACCCCGACGGTGTCGGTCTTGCGCCGGGTCAGGCTGCGCGCGCCGCTGTGGGGCACGAAACTGAGCTTCTTGACCGCCGCCATCACCGCGGCGCGCGTCGGCGCGGTGACGTTGCCGAGCCCGTTGATGGCGCGCGACGCCGTCGCGACCGAAACGCCCGCCTCGCGGGCCACGTCCCTCAGCGTTGCCATCGGTCTTCTCCCCTCATTCGGCGGACCTTCGTGCGATCGCGCGGCCATCGGCGTCGAACAGATGCAGACGGTCGGCGGGCAGGCTCGCGGGTGCCGTGTCGCCTTCGCGCAGGCTGCCGTCGTCGCGAAGCTGGCACGCGATCGGCTCGCCGCCCCCCCCGCCCTGCAGATGCACGGTCGCGAGCCCGCCGAGCCGCTCGATGAAGGCGATGGTGAAGGGTAGCGCGCCCGATGCCGCGCCGATCGCGATATCCTCGGGGCGGATGCCGATCGACACCGGCATTCCCGGTTCGAGTGCTGCCGCCAGCGGGGGGAGGGCGATCTCGCGCCCACTTTCGAGCGTCGCGCGCCCGTTCGCGGTTGCCGTCGCGGGCAGGATGTTCATGCGCGGCGTGCCCAGGAATTGCGCGACGAAGAGGGTCGCCGGCCGCTCATAGAGGTCGCGCGGGCTGCCGATCTGCTCGACCCGCCCGTCGCGCAGCACGATGATGCGGTCGGCGAGCGTCATCGCCTCGACCTGGTCGTGGGTGACGTAGAGCGTCGTGGTGCCGAGCGTGCGGTGCAGGCTCGCGAATTCGTAGCGCATCCGGACGCGAAGGTCGGCGTCGAGGTTCGACAGAGGCTCGTCGAAGAGGAAGATCTGCGGCTGGCGCACGATCGCGCGGCCGATCGCGACGCGCTGGCGCTGGCCGCCGGAGAGCGCAGCGGGCTTGCGACCCAGCAGCGCCTCGATGTTCAGGATTTCGGCGGCGCGGCGCACCGCCTCGGCGATCTCTGCCTTGCCGGTCTTCGCGATGCGGAGGCCGAAGGCCATATTCTCATAGACCGTCAGGTGCGGATAGAGCGCGTAGGACTGGAAGACCATCGCGATCCCGCGGTCCGAAGGCTTGAGATCGGTGACGTCGCGCGAGCCGATGGCGATGCGGCCTTGGTTCAAGGATTCGAGCCCCGCGACGGCGCGCAGCAGGGTCGATTTACCGCAGCCCGAGGGGCCGACGATCACCGCGAACTCGCCCTCGGCGACGTCGATCGACACGCCTTTCAGCACCTCGGTATCGCCGAAGCTCTTGCGCGCGCCCTCGATCGACAGGCCGGCCATTGCTCAGCGTCCGCGCGTCACGGGCGCGTCGGCAGGGAAGGCGGGCGGCCACCGATGGCGGTCGCCGGCTGGCTGGGCGCGTGCATCCTGCTGTCCTCCTCCCGATCCCATGCTATAGGAGGGTGGTCTAACGGGACGGTTTACTCAATGCAACCGGTTACATTGGCGTGGATCGCGGCTTCGCGGCGGCGCTGCCGTGGCCTCCCAAATATTCGTTCATCGCCTACTGGCGCGTTCGGGCTCGACTGGTTACATGGGCCGCCACCGAACGAATCGCGCGTGCCGCTCCCGTGATGCGGGGCAGGCGCCGCCCGCACCAGAAAGTGGCACCCATGGAAATCATCACCGGCCTGACCTTCGACGACGTGCTGCTGGTGCCCGGCCCGTCGGACATGCTGCCGTCCGACGCCAATCTTTCGACCCAGATCACCAGCGATATCCGGCTCAACATCCCCATCCTCTCCTCGGCGATGGATACGGTGACCGAAGCCGACATGGCGATATTGATGGCGCAGATCGGCGGGCTGGGCGTGCTCCACCGCAATCTGACGATCGAGGAACAGGCCGCGGCGGTGCGCCAGGTCAAGCGCTTCGAAAGCGGGATGATCGTCAATCCGATCACGATCGGCCCCGACGCGCCGCTGTCCGACGCGACCGCGCTGATGGCGCAGCACAATATCTCGGGCATCCCGGTGGTCGAGGCGGGGGGCAAGCTCGTCGGCATCCTGACCCACCGCGACGTCCGCTTCGCCGAAAATCCGAAGCAGCCGGTGCGCGAGCTGATGACCGCCGACAATCTCGCGACCGTCCGCCCCGGGGTCGGACAGGACGAGGCGCGCAAGCTGCTCCACCAGCGGCGCATCGAAAAGCTGCTGGTCGTCGACGGCGATTATCGCTGTATCGGGCTGATCACCGTCAAGGACATGGAAAAGGCGGTGAATTTCCCCGACGCCACCAAGGATGAAAGCGGCCGCCTGCGTGCCGCCGCGGCGACCACCACCGGCGACAGCGGAGTCGAACGCGCCGAGGCGCTGCTCGACGCCGAATGCGACCTGATCGTCGTCGACACCGCGCACGGCCACAGCAAGATGGTCGGCGCGACGGTCGAGAGGATCAAGAAGCTGTCGAACCGGGTGCAGGTGCTCGCGGGCAATGTCGCGACCGGCGATGCGACCAGGGTGCTGATCGACGCCGGCGCCGACGGGGTCAAGGTCGGCATCGGCCCCGGCTCGATCTGCACCACCCGCGTCGTCGCGGGCGTCGGCGTGCCGCAGCTCACCGCGATCCTCGACAGCGTCGAGGCGGCGGCGAAGCAGAATATCCCGGTGATCGCCGACGGCGGCCTGCGCACCTCGGGTGACCTTGCGAAGGCGCTCGCGGCGGGCGCGTCGTGCGTGATGGTCGGCTCGCTGCTCGCGGGGACGAGCGAGGCGCCGGGCGAGACCTTCCTCTATCAGGGCCGCACGTACAAGAGCTATCGCGGCATGGGCAGCGTCGGCGCGATGGCGCGCGGTTCGGCCGATCGCTATTTCCAGCAGGACATCAAGGACCAGATGAAGCTGGTTCCCGAGGGCATCGAGGGCCAGGTTCCTTTCAAGGGCCCCGCGAAGGACGTGATCCACCAGCTTGTCGGCGGCGTGAAGGCGGCGATGGGTTATACCGGCAGCCGCACGCTCCAGGATTTGCGCGAGCGCGCGAAATTCGTCCGCATCACCAATGCGGGGCTGCGTGAAAGTCATGTCCACGATGTCGCGATCACCCGCGAGGCGCCGAACTATCCGGTGGGGTGAGATGCATGCGAATCCTACATCCCTCCCGCAAGCGGGAGGGGCAGCGAGACTTGGCAGCTTGCTGCCTAGTCGCAGCGGGGTGGGTTATCCAACCGCGCCGTTGCCCACCCCGCTGCGAGTAGCGAGCAAGCTCGCAACTCTCGCTGCCCCTCCCGCTTGCGGGAGGGGAGAAAAAGGATGACCCCCGCCGCGCGCGTCCAGACCGCGATCGAGATTCTCGACGCCATCGCCGCCGCTGCGCGCGAAGGCGGGGCGCCCGCCGACGCGCTTTTCGCCGAGGCGATGCGCGCGCGCCGCTACGCGGGATCGAAGGACCGCCGCGCGATCCGCGCGCATGTCTATGACGCGATCCGCGCGGTGCGCTCGGCTCCGCCGTCGGGGCGCGCGGCGATGCTGGCGCTCGCCGATGCCGACCCCCAGCTTGCCGCGCTGTTCGACGGTTCGCCCTATGGCCCCACACCGATCGCGCCCGACGAGCCGCGCGCCGAAACCGGCCTCGCGGCGTCGGCGCTGACCGGGCTCTTCGATCCGCTCGTCGGCGCGGACGCCGAAGCGGCGGCGATGCTCGCCCGCGCGCCGCTCGACCTGCGCGCCAACCGGATCAAGGCGAGCCGCGACGCGCTGTCCACGCTCTTCCCCGAAGGCGAGCCGATCGCGCACGCCTCCGACGGCTGGCGACTGCCGCCCGAAACCGCCGCGGCGCAGCATCCCGCCCATACGGAAGGCCTGTTCGAGGTGCAGGATGCCGCGAGCCAATATGCCTCGGCGGCGCTCGCTGCCGCGTCGGGCCTGCGCATCGTCGATCTGTGCGCGGGTGGCGGAGGCAAGACGCTCGCCATCGCCTCGGCGACCGGCAACGGCGCCGATATCCTCGCCTGCGACACCAACCGGGCGCGGCTCCAGCAACTGCCGCCGCGCGCCGAACGGGCGGGGGCGACGCGCATCGAGACGCGGCTGCTCGATCCCGGCAAGGAGGCAGCGATGCTCGCCGACTGGCGGGGCAAGGCCGACCGCGTCTTCGTCGACGCCCCCTGTTCGGGCAGCGGCACCTGGCGGCGCAGCCCCGAATTGCGCTGGCGGCTGACGCCGTCGCGGCTCGACCGGCACCTTGCCGACCAGGCGAAACTGATCGACCTCGGCGCCGAGCTTGTGGCGCCGGGCGGAAAACTTCTCTATGCCGTCTGCTCGATCATCGCGCGTGAGGGGCGGGCACAGATGGATGATTTCCTGAACCGGCATCCGGGCTGGACGGCTGACGCCGGCCCGCTTCCGGACGGCGTCGGACGGCCTGCGGGCGCCGGTTTCCTGCTGACTCCGGCGCACGACGGCTGCGACGGCTTTTTCCTCGCGCGACTGACGGCGCCATGTTAGGCTCGGCGGGCATGACGAAATGGGAGAATGCGATGCGCGTCAGTTTCCTGGCCCTCGGTGCCGGCCTTGTCCTTGCCAGCCTGCCCACAGCCTCCGACGCGCAGCGCGCCGACAACGACATCCTTCCGCGCTCGACCCAGCTGCAAAAGCAGGGCGAGGAAGCGCAGAGCAAGGGCGATCTGAACGGCGCGGTCGACTATTATGAGTCGGCGCTCGCCGCCGATCCGCGCAATCGCTCGGCGATCATCGCGATGGCGCAGGTCGCCCGCGCGCAGGGGCTGCCGGGCAAGGCGATCGGCCTCTATCGCGAGGCGCTGCTGCTCGAACCCAACGACGTGACCGCGCTGACGGGGCAGGGCGAGGCGCTCGCCGACAAGGGCGCGATCGAACTCGCGCGTGAGAAGCTGGCGGCGGCGCAGCGGGCCTGTTCGGACAAATGTCCGCAGGTCGCGGCGCTCGAAAAGGCGATCACCGCAGGCGCGTCGAAACGCGTCGTCGCCGCGGAGGCGATCGCGCCGAAGCCGGTGGTGACCACGGTGACGAGCGGGCAGAACTGACCTTGGCGGCCGGTTGCCGGTTGCCGGACCTTTCTTCGATAGGGTGAGTTGGAACAGGAATCGCGCGGGGGTGCGGAGGCGATGGTCCTTTGCCTCTGCGGTTTCTGCGCGCATTTTTCCTGCTCGCCGACGGACCGTCCGTTGACGACCGGAAGCGGCCCTTCTTTCATCGTCATCCCGGACTTGATCCGGGATCCATTCACGCTCCGTCGAAGGAATGGATCCCGGATCAAGTCCGGGATGACGATGCGGGAAAGGTTCGTTGCGGCCGATAACAGCCGCCGCCCCCGCGAAGGCGGGGGCCGCCGTCGTTTTACGCAGCGGTGCAGGAATAGGCCTCCAGCGGCCCCCGCCTTCGCGGGGGCGACGAGTCATGCAACGTCCGCTTCCCACCCCAAAGACGCCGCCGCCAACTTCGCGCTGGACCGCTCGCCTCGCGTCCGCCTATAGGCGGGCCCGACATTCGCGCCCGCGGGCGCCAGCGAAGGATCAGCGACGATGAGTGTGACGACGGTTCCATTGCGCCCGGTGAGCAAGGGCGGGCTGTGGCTGCTGTGGATCGGCCTGGCGGTGCTGGTCGCCGCGGCAGCGGGCACCGCCTGGTATCAGACGATCGTTCAGACCACGAAGGTCGAGGTCGTCAAGGCCGGTGAGGGACCAAACCCGACCGATGCCGATATCGTCCTGATCAAATATAAGGGCAGCCTGGACAATGGCACCGTCTTCGATCAGCAGGAGCAGGCGCCGATGCCGGTGGCGGGCGTGGTTCCGGGATTCAGCAAAGCGCTGAAGCAGATGCAGCGCGGCGGGCAGTACAAGATCGTGATCCCGCCCGAAGAGGGCTATGGCAGCGAAGCGAAGGGCCCGATCCCGGCGAACAGCACCCTCCATTTCGACGTCGAACTCCTCGATTTCCGGAGCGAGGCCGAAGTCCGCGCGATGCAGCAGATGATGATGCAGCAGCAACAGATGATGCAGCAGGGCGGCCCCGGTGGACCCGGCGCCCCGCCGCCGGGCATGCCGCAATAATCAGCCATTGAGGCGTCGGCCCCGCGAAGGCGGGGCCGCTAGAGCGGCGTGCGTTAGATCAGCAGCAGCTCAAATTCCGTTCGTGTCGAGCGAAGTCGAGACACCCCATCGGCCGGCGCTATTCCGATGGGCGTCTCGACTTCGCTCGACACGAACGGAAGGTGGGTCAGTTAATGGCTCAATGCCCTAAAGAAATAGCGCAAGACTGCGGACGGCCCCCGCCTTCGCGGGGGCGACGTTCATGATCAAGGCCTGGCCTTGCCCTGCGCCCCGGCATTGCGTTCGGCCTCGCGCTCGAGCGCGACCTTAATCATCGCGACGATGGGATCGGCGAGGAACAGCCCCATGATGCCGAGCAGCGCCCCGAACAGGATCTGCGCGGCAAGGACGAGCGCGGGGGCGAGGTCGACGGTCTGCTTGGCGACCATCGGGACGATCAGATAGCCGTCGACCGTCTGGACGACGAAATAGATGATGATCGCATAGAGGCCGGTGTCGGTCCCCGCCGAGAAGCCGACGAGGACGAGCAGCACGCCCGAAACGATCGCGCCGATATTGGGAATGAAGGCGAGCAGGCCCGTGAGCAGGCCCATCAGCGCCGCCATCGGAATGCCGACCGCGAGGCAGGCGAGCCAGGTGCCGATGCCCTCGACGATCATGCCGAGCAGGCGCCCCGCCATCAGTCGCCGCAAGGTGAAGCCCATGCGCGCGGTGGTGATGTAGAAATTCTCGCGGCTTTTCATCGGCAGCATCCATGCGACCCCGCGCTCGTAGAGGCGCGGCTCGATCGCGAGGAAGATGCCGAGCACCAGCACCATCACGAGGCTGGTGAGCGCGCCGAGGACGGTGCCGACGGCGGCGGTCACGCGCCCGACCGTGCCGGCCAGATTCTCCGTGATCGTCTTGGTATCGATCTGGACGTTGCCCATGCCGTGTGCGCTCGCCCAGGCCGCGATGCGTTCGATCTGCGCCATCACCACCTTTTGCAGCGCCGCGGCCTGGTCGGCGATCTGCGAGCCCGCGAACAGCACCGTCCAGGCGAGAAAGGCGACGAGCGCGAGGCAGACGATCAATAGCCGCCAGCCGCGCGCGATCGGCAGCACCCGGCCGAGCAGGCGCGTTCCGCCGTCGAGCATCGACGCCATGACGATGGCGGCGAAGATCAGCAGGATCGGCTGGATCAGGATGATCGACACGCCGATCAAGAGCGCGAGGCCGAGCCAGACGCCGGCCTTCAGCAGTTCGGTGCGGACGAGCTGGCTGCGGATTTCGGTGGGGCCGGGGGCCTCGGCGCTCGCCTTGGCCTGCGCCGCGGCGCGCTCTTTCCTCTCCGCCATCGCGTCACTCCCTGTTGGCGCTGCTCTCACGCGCGGGCCTCAGATCGGTTCCGGCGCGGCCCGATCGCAGCCCCTCGAACCAGCTCAGCGGATTATACCATTCGGTGGTTCCGTCGGTCGAAAAGCTGATGATCTCCGCGCGGCCGGCGATCGCGTCGAAGGGAACGGGGCCGCCCAGCCCCTTGCGGTCGACCGAGACGCGGCTGTCGGCGCTGCCGTCGCGGTTGTCGCCCATCAGGAACAGATGGTCCGCGGGCACCTTGACCGGCCCGTAATCGTCGGTCGCATAGCCGGGCCCCATGTCGATCGTGTCGAAGGTCGCGCCGCCGGGCAGCGTCTCGCGCACGATCGGCAGCTCGATCACCTCGCGCCCCGTCGCGTCGCGGGTGACGAAGCGGAACAGGCTGCTGTCGGGGCCGGGAAGATTGGCGTCGACCGGGATCGACAGCATCGGCTGGACCTCGCGCCGGATCGGCTTGCCGTTGATGATCAGCGCGCCGCCCTTGAGCTCGATCGTGTCGCCGGGCAGGCCGATCACGCGCTTGATATAGTCGATCCGCGTGACCGGATGTTCGAGCACGACGATATCGCCGCGCTGCGGCAGCGCGCCGAACAACCGGCCCTCGACCTTGGGCGCGAGATGGAAGCTCACCGAGGCGTAGGACCAGCCATAGGGATATTTGCTGACGATCAGCCGGTCGCCGTTGCGCAGGGTCGGCATCATCGAATCCGACGGGATATAGAAGGGCTTGGCGACGCAGCTGTGGATGCCGAGCACGAGAACCAGGATCACCACGATATCGCGGATCAGCTTGCCCCAGCTTCCCTCGCCCTCGGCCTTTTTCCTCGCCATTACTCGTCCTTGATCGCTTCGATGATGACGAAGGCCTGCGCCCAGGGGTGGTCGTCGGTCAATGTCAGATGGATATGCGCGCGATACCCCGCCGGGACCATCTGCGCGAGCCGTTCGGCGGCGCCGCCGGTGAGTGCGAGCGTCGGCGCGCCCGAAGGCGCGTTGACGACGCCGATGTCCTTCATGAACACGCCGCGCTTGAAGCCGGTGCCGACCGCCTTGGAGAAGGCCTCCTTGGCGGCGAAGCGCTTGGCATATGTGCCCGCGCGCGTGAACGGCCGCCGCGCCGCCTTGGCGCGCTCGACCTCGGTGAAGACGCGATTTTCGAAACGCTCGCCGAAGCGGTCGAGCGAGGCCTGGATGCGCTCGATATTGCAGAGGTCGGAGCCGAGGCCGATGATCATGCCATCAACCCAATGCCGTCATTGCGAGCGAAGCGAAGCAATCTCCAGCCATCGGCCGCGAGCTGGGCCGATAGCTGGAGATTGCCGCGTCGCCTTCGGCTCCTCGCAATGACGAAATTCTTCACCCTCTTGCCTCGTCCATCAATTCGCGCATCCGGCGCACCGCGTCTTCGAGCCCGGTGAAGATCGCCTCGCCGATCAGATAATGGCCGATGTTGAGTTCGGCGAGCTGCGGGATCGCGGCGACCGGCACGACATTCTCGTAAGTCAGGCCGTGCCCCGCATGCGGTTCGATGCCGTTTTTCCACGCGAGCGCGGCAGCGTCGGCGAGGCGGCGGAGTTCGGCGGCGCGTTCCTCGCCCTCGCAATGGGCGTAGCGGCCGGTGTGGAACTCGACGACCGGGGCCTTCAGCCGCATCGCCGCCTCGATCTGGCGCGGGTCGGGCTCGATGAACAGGCTGACGCGGATGCCGGCGTCGGACAGGCGCGCCACGATGGGCGCGAGGTGGTTGTGCTGGCCCGCGGCGTCGAGCCCACCCTCGGTCGTGCGCTCCTCGCGCTTTTCGGGGACGATGCAGGCGGCGTGCGGCGCGTGGCGCAGCGCGATGGCGAGCATCTCGTCGGTCGCCGCCATTTCGAGGTTCAGCGGCAGGTCGGTCGCGGCCTGGATGCGCGCGAGGTCGTCGTCGCGGATGTGGCGCCGGTCCTCGCGCAGATGCGCGGTGATGCCGTCGCCACCGACCGCCGCGACGATTTCCGCCGCGCGCACCGGGTCGGGATGGTCGCCGCCGCGCGCGTTGCGGATCGTCGCGACATGGTCGATGTTGACGCCGAGCCGCAGGCGCTGGCCCGAGGGGAGGGGAGCGCTCATGCCGCCGCCCGGCTTCCCGGCTTGACCGCGGGCGACGCCGCGAGATGCTCGGGAAGCTCGTCCTCGGCGTAGGTCGGGAAGTTGATCGCGACGAGCGGATAGAAGGGCACGCCCAGATCGACGCTGCCCGCCGAGCGGTCGACGAGCGCCGCCTCGGCGACCACCTCGCCGCCCGCGGCGCCCACCGCTTCCATCGCCTCGCGCGACGAGAGGCCGGTGGTGACGACATCCTCGACCATCAGCACTTTCGCGCCCCGCTCGATCGCGAAGCCGCGGCGCAGTTCGAACGTGCCCGTGGGGCGCTCGACGAAGATCGCGGGCTTGCCGAGCGCGCGGCCCATTTCATGCCCGATGATGACGCCGCCCATCGCCGGCGAGACGACGAGGTCGATCGCCTGGCGCAGCTCGCGCGGCAGCTTCGCGGCGAGCGCGGAGGCGAGGCGACCGGCGCGGTCGCTGTCCATCAGCACGCGCGCGCATTGCAGATAATATTCGCTGTGGCGGCCCGAGGAGAGGAGGAAGTGTCCGTGCAGCAGGGCGTCGGCGGCGCGGAACTCGGCCAGGATATCGTCGTCGGTCATCGGGAGATCGGTCTTTTTCCTATCGTCGCCCGCGCGGGCGACCGGGTTTTGGCGGCGCGGATTTGCCAGCCGCAAAATAGTGTTAGAGATGCTTGAGGCAAGCGGCAAGCGGGTCTATAGCGCCCGCGAGATTCAGCCTGTCCTTCGGCCGTCGCGACCCGTGTCCGGCGGCCGGTTCGGATAGGCTGAGGGATCGAGAACACAACAGGCAACGGGCGGCACTATCCTTATGAAGAGCTTGAAAACCCTTGTAATTGCGGCGGCCTTGTCGCTCGGAGCGATGGGCACTGGGCATGCGCAGGCACCCGCGGCGGCGCCCGCCACGGCGCCGGTTGCGACCACGGCGGCGACTCCGGCGCCGGCCGCGCCCGATGCGGCCACGACGACGCCGGCTCCGGCGACCACCGCCGCCGTCGCGCCCACCGGCGACGCGACCTATGTGCCGATGAAGCCGACCGCAGGGGTTGGCCAGCCGGTCGACGGCGGCATCAATTTCCAGCCGCAGGTCAGCCCGGTCGGCGAACAGGCCTATTGGTTCAACCATGTCATCCTGCTGCCGGTGATCACGGTCATCTCGCTCCTCGTCCTCGGCCTGCTGCTCTGGGTCGTCGTCCGCTATCGCGCCGCCGCGAACCCGGTGCCGTCGAAGACGACGCACAACACTTTCATCGAGGTCATCTGGACCGCGATCCCCGTCCTGATCCTCGCGGTGATCGCGGTGCCGTCGATCCGCCTGCTCGCGCAGCAGTATGAGCCGCCGAGCAAGGACGCGCTGACGATCAAGGTCACCGGCTACCAATGGTATTGGGGCTATGCCTATCCCGACCAGGGCATCGGCGAATATGTGTCGAAGATGCTGACCGAGGACCAGGCCGAGACCGCCGGCGAACCCTATCACCTCGCCGTCGACAACCGCATGGTCGTGCCGGTCGGCAAGCAGGTGAAGCTGATCATCACCGGCGCTGATGTGATCCACAGCTTCGCGGTTCCCGCGCTGTGGACCAAGATGGACGCGGTCCCGGGCCGTGCCAACGAAACGACCTTCACCGTCGACAAGCCGGGCGTCTATTACGGCCAGTGCTCCGAACTGTGCGGCGTCGACCATGGCTATATGCCCATCGCGGTCGAGGCTCTGCCGATGGACAAGTGGAAGGCGTGGGTCCGCTCGAAGGGCGGCAATCCCGATCCACAGGCTGCAGCGCCCGCCGCCGCGGCGCCCGCGCCGGCCGGTCCGGTGCCCGCCGCGACCGCGACCCCCGCCGCCACGACCGAACCCGCGCCGGCTGCGGCTCCCGCCGCCCCGGCCGCCAAGAATTAAGACAAGGGGTCCGACAGATGACCGATATCGCAGTGACTGCACCCGCCCACGGCCACGATCATGCGCATGACGACCATGATCACAAGCCCGGTTTCTTCGTCCGTTGGTTCATGTCGACCAACCACAAGGACATCGGCACGCTCTACCTGATCTTCGCGATCATCGCCGGCATCGTCGGCGGCGTGCTGTCGGGCATGATGCGCCTCGAGCTCGCCGAGCCGGGCATCCAGTATCTGCACGGCTGGGCGCAGTTCTTCGACCCCGCCGCCGGCGACACGCAGGCGAAGCATTTCTGGAACGTGATGATCACCGCGCACGGCCTGATCATGATCTTCTTCATGGTCATGCCGGCAATGATCGGCGGCTTCGGCAACTGGTTCGTGCCGCTGATGATCGGCGCGCCCGACATGGCCTTCCCGCGCATGAACAACATCAGCTACTGGCTGACGACCGTCGCGTTCGTCATGCTCGTCGCCTCGATGTTCTTCCCCGGCGGCAGCGGCCTCGGCGCGGGCACCGGCTGGACGCTGTACGCGCCGCTGTCGACCAGCGGATCGGTCGGCCCGGCGGTCGACATGGCGATCTTCTCGGTCCACCTCGCGGGCGCGGCGTCGATCCTCGGCGCGATCAACTTCATCACCACCATCTTCAACATGCGCGCGCCGGGCATGACCCTGCACAAGATGCCGCTGTTCGTGTGGTCGGTGCTGGTCACCGCCTTCCTGTTGCTCCTGTCGCTGCCGGTTCTCGCCGCCGCGATCACCATGCTGCTGACCGACCGCAACTTCGGCACCACCTTCTATGATGCGACGGGCGGCGGCGATCCGGTGCTCTACCAGCATCTCTTCTGGTTCTTCGGCCACCCCGAAGTCTACATCATGATCCTGCCGGGCTTCGGCATCGTCAGCCAGGTCATCTCGACCTTCAGCCGCAAGCCGGTGTTCGGCTATCTCGGCATGGCCTATGCGATGGTCGCGATCGGCGTTGTCGGCTTCATCGTGTGGGCGCACCACATGTTCACCGTCGGCATGAGCGTGAACCTGAAGATGTACTTCACCGCCGCGACGATGGTCATCGCGGTCCCGACCGGCATCAAGATCTTCAGCTGGATCGCCACCATGTGGGGCGGTTCGCTGAGCTTCAAGACGCCGATGGTCTGGGCGCTCGGCTTCATCTTCATGTTCACCGTCGGCGGCGTCACCGGCGTCGTGCTCGCCAACGGCGGCGTCGACACCAACCTGCACGACACCTACTATGTCGTCGCGCACTTCCACTATGTGCTGTCGCTCGGCGCTGTCTTCTCGCTGTTCGCGGGCTTCTATTACTGGTTCCCGAAGATGTCGGGCCGGATGTACAACGAGACGCTGGGCCAGCTGCACTTCTGGATCTTCTTCATCGGCGTGAACGTCATGTTCTTCCCCCAGCACTTCCTGGGCCAGCAGGGCATGCCGCGCCGTTACCCCGACTATGCGGAAGCCTTTGCTTACTGGCACCATATCTCGTCGATCGGCTATGCGATCATGGCCGTCGGCATGATCTTCTTCTTCGTGAACCTCGTCTGGTCGCTGTTCGCGGGCAAGAAGGCTGCGGATAATCCGTGGGGCGAAGGCGCGACGACGCTCGAATGGACGCTGTCGAGCCCGCCGCCGTTCCACCAGTTCAACGAACTGCCGCGTATCGCCTGATCGCGCTCGCCCCCTGCCGAGATCGGCAGGGGGCGTCCGCCATCCGGCCGGAGGATGAATTGGCGCAGAGCCTGACCCACGGCGAAATGACGCTGCCCGCGGATTGGCGCGACCTGTTCGCGCTGACCAAGCCGCGGGTGATGTCGCTCGTCGTCTTCACGGCGCTGTGCGGGCTGCTCGCGGCGCCGGGGCATGTTCATCCGGTGCTCGGCTTCTCCTCGATCCTCGCGATCGCGCTCGGCGCCGGCGCGTCGGGCGCGCTCAACCAATGGTATGAGGCGGGGCTCGACGCGAAGATGAAGCGCACCGCCGGCCGGCCGCTTCCCGCAGGACGGCTCGACCCGCAGACCGCGCTGCATTTCGGGGTCGGGCTCGCCGCCTTCTCGGTCTTCCTGATGCTGTTCGCCGCCAATTGGCAGGCTGCGGCGCTGCTGACCGTCTCGATCCTCTTCTATGTCTTCGTCTACACCATGTGGCTCAAGCCCCGGACGCCGCAGAATATCGTGATCGGCGGCGCGGCGGGCGCCTTTCCGCCGCTGATCGGCTGGGTCGCGGCGACCGGATCGGTCGCGCCGCTGCCGGTGATGCTCTTCCTCCTCATCTTCCTGTGGACGCCGCCGCACTTCTGGGCGCTCGCGCTGTTCGTGCGCTCGGACTATGCCGCGGCGGGGATTCCGATGATGCCGGTGGTGGCGGGCGAGCGTTCGACGCGGCGCCAGATCCTCTTCTATGCGCTGATCATGGCGGCGGCGGCGATCGCGCCCTGGCCGCTCGGTTACACCGGCGCGCTCTATGGCTGGACCGCGATCCTGCTGTCCGTCCTCTTCGTTGCGCTGTCGGTGCAGGTCGGGGTGCGGCAGACGGGCGCGAGCGATGCGATGCGGCCCGAAAAGCGCCTGTTCGCCTATTCGATCGTCTATCTCTTCATCCTGTTCGGCGCCGTCGTCGCCGACCATATGTGGCCGCTATGACCCAGGACCAGACCCCCGAACCCTTCGACGAAGCGGAATATCGCCGCCGCCAGCGGAGCCGTGCCAATCTGATGGCGTGGATTCTCGGCGCGCTGGCGCTGCTTTTCTTCTTCATCACCATGGCGCGCATGGTGCATTGATGAGCGGCGATGCGATCCGTTCGAGGAACCTGCGGACCGCCGGGCTGGCGGGATTGCTCGCGGCGGCGATGGTCGGTCTCGGCTTCGCCGCGGTGCCGCTCTATAATCTGTTCTGCAAGGTCACCGGCTTTGGCGGAACGACCCAGCGCTACGACCCTGTCGCCGCCGCGGAGCAGCCGAAGATTCTCAGCGACACCATCTCGGTGCGCTTCGACGCCAACGTCTCGCCCAAGCTGCCGTGGAAATTCTATCCCGAGCATCCGACCGACACGGTGAGCATCGGCGCGCGCGACATGGCGATCTTCATCGCAGAGAATAATTCGGCGCATCCGATCACCGGGACCGCGACCTTCAACGTCACGCCCGACCAGGCGGGCAAATATTTCACCAAGATCCAGTGTTTCTGCTTCACCCAGCAAACCTTGCAGCCGGGTGAGCAGATTCGCATGCCGGTGCTCTTCTTCGTCGATCCGAAGATCAAGGACGACGTCGATGCGCGCGACATTCAGGAAATCACGCTGAGCTATACCTTCTACCCTGTGGACGAGGGCAAAAAGGCGAGCTAAGGCCGCGATCGAGAGTCTTCAAGGACCGGCGGGCGATGGGGAATCGCGATGCTGGGGCAGCTAAACGGGAATAATGACATGGCCGGTGCCAAACATCATGACTATCACCTCGTAAACCCCAGCGTCTGGCCGATGGTCGGCTCGATCGCGGCGCTCGTCATGTTCTTCGGCGGCGTGATGTGGATGCACACCGACTATTTCGGCGGCGCGGGCAAATGGGTGTTCGGTCTGGGCGTCGCGGGCGTGATCCTGACCTTCTTCCAATGGTGGGCCGACGTCATCAACGAGGCGCATGCCGGCGATCATACGCCGGTGGTGCAGCTTCACCTGCGCTACGGCATGATCCTGTTCATCGCGTCGGAAGTCATGTTCTTCGTCGGCTGGTTCTGGGCGTGGTTCGATTTCTCGCTGTTCCCGGTGCCGGTCGAGATCGTCGACGGCGCGGTGTCCTCGCTGTTCGGCCAGGACGGCGCGGCGGCGATCACCCAGTGGCCGCCGAAGGGCATCCACGTCATCGACGCCTTCTCGCTGCCGCTGCTCAACACGCTGATCCTGCTCTGTTCGGGCACGACGGTGACGTGGGCTCATCATTCGCTGATCCACGGCGACCGCGAAGGGCTCAAGAAGGGTCTGTGGCTGACGATCATCCTCGGCCTGACCTTCAGTTCGATCCAGGCCTATGAATATGCCGAGGCGCCGTTCCCCTTCGGCACGATCAACTATACCTCGGCCTTCTTCATGGCGACCGGCTTCCACGGCTTCCACGTGCTCGTCGGCACGATCTTCCTGATCGTCTGCCTCGTCCGCACCTACAAGGGCCATTTCACGCCGCAGCAGCACTTCGGTTTCGAAGCCGCGGCCTGGTACTGGCACTTCGTCGACGTGGTGTGGCTGTTCCTCTTCATCATCGTCTATGTCTGGGGCGGCTGGGGCGCGCCGGTCGCTGCGCACTAAATTGCCGGACAGCGATTCCAATCCAAAGGGGCAGCCGCCGATTGCGCGCGCTGCCCTTTTTGGTCTCTGCCCCGAATGCGGAGCGCCGACCCTGTTCGACGGGCCGGTGAAGTTCCGCGCGAAATGCGACGCCTGCGGGCTCGACTATGGCCGCTATAATGTCGGCGACGGTCCCGCAGCCTTCCTGACCCTGATCGTCGGCGCGCTGCTGATCGCGCTCGCGCTGACGCTCGACGCGCTGCTGCACCCGCCGCTGTGGGTCCATGTCATCCTGTGGATACCGCTGACCGCGCTTGCCGTGGTCTACGGCCTGCGCGTCGGCAAGGCGGCGCTCCTCGCGAGCGAGCATCAGCGCCAGGCCGCCGAAGGACGCCGCGTGGAGGAGGAACCGCATGACTGAGCCCGCCGCTCCGGCGCGCCGCTGGCCGCTGATCCCGACGCTGCTCGTGATCGCGGCCATCGCGGTCATGATCGCGCTCGGGGTGTGGCAGCTTCAGCGCAAGGGCGAGAAGGAGGCGCTGATCGCGCTCTACGATCGGAACCGCGCGATGTCGGCGACGGTCGCCTATCCCGAGCTGCCGCCGGTGCCCGATGCGCTGCTCTTTCGCAAGAGTAGCGTGACCTGTCTTGAGCCCGTGCGCTGGAACCCGCGCAGCGGCACCGATCGGGCCGGAAAATCGGGCATCCGCATGGTCGCCGACTGCCGCACCGGCGCAGAGGGACCGGGCGTGCTGGTCGATGTCGGCATCGCCGACGATTTCACGCCGCCGAAATGGAGCGGCGGGAGCGTGGCGGGAACGATCGTGCCCGGCCCCGAGCAGCCGAGCCTGATCGCGCGGCTGACCGGCAAGGCGGCGCCCGCGCGCGCAATGCTCGTCGCCGATGCGCCGGTCGCGGGCCTGCGCGCGAGCGCGGTGCCGAACGGCGCCGACCTGCCCAACAACCATCTCGCCTATGCGGTGCAATGGTTCCTTTTCGCCCTCGCGGCGGCGGTCATCTACATATTGGCGGTTCGCCGCCGCTTGCAGCGCTAGCCGGGGCTGCCTTCCATCTTCGTCATGCTGAACTTGTTTCAGCATCCATGACCCGGCGCTCGTTTGGCAGGGTGGCGCTAGTTTGTTTCGCGCGAAGACGCGAAGACGCGAAGAGGTTGTTCCGGCCGCGAAGCGGCTTTTCTCTTGCGATGTCGCGACAGGCCGCACCGTCGAAAGACGATGGGGCCTGTCGGTCCAAGCCTTTTTCTTCGCGTCTTCGCGTCTTCGCGCGAAACAAAAATAGGCACGGCGCCTGACGAAAAGGTAGGTCATGGATGCTGAAACAAGTTCAGCATGACGAGGGACAGGGGACGGCTTTTCGCTTTTGTCGCCTTCCACGCATCGGCGGATGTTCCCTTTGGCGTGGAATCGCTTTAGGCGCATTCCCGTCATGGATTATATCAGCACGCGCGGCTCTGCGCCGACCCTCGATTTTCGCGCCGCCACGCTCGCCGGCCTCGCCAGCGATGGCGGGCTCTATGTGCCGGCGCAGTGGCCGCGGCTGAGCGCCGACGAGATTCGCGCCCTCGCGGGCCTCGATTATGTCGAGACCGCGGTGCGGATCATGGCGCCCTTTGTCGTCGGGGTGCTCGCCGAGGACGAATTGCGCCGGCTCTGCACCGCCGCCTATGGCCGCTTCGGCCACGACGCGGTGACTCCGCTCATCCAGCTCGACCATCGCCACTGGCTGCTCGAACTGTTCCACGGGCCGACGCTGGCGTTCAAGGACGTCGCGCTGCAACTGCTCGGCCAGCTTTTCGAAACCTTCCTCGCGGGCGGCGGCACCGACATCACGATCGTCGGCGCGACGTCGGGCGACACCGGATCGGCGGCGATCGAGGCGGTGGCGGGGCGCGAGCATATCCGCATCTTCATGCTCCATCCCGAAGGCCGGGTCAGCGACGTGCAGCGGCGGCAGATGACGACGGTGCTCGCGCCGAACGTCCACAATATCGCGATCGACGGTAGCTTCGACGACGCGCAGGCGATGGTGAAGCGGCTGTTCGGCGACGAGGAGGCGCGGAGCCAGGTCACGCTGTCGGCGGTGAACAGCATCAACTGGGCCCGGTTGATGGCGCAGATCGTCTATTATTTCTACGCCGCCGTCCGCCTCGGTGCGCCCGACCGCGCAATCGCGTTCAGCGTGCCGACCGGTAATTTCGGCGACATCTTCGCGGGCTATGTCGCGGCGCAGATGGGGCTTCCCGTGGCAAGGCTGGTGGTCGCGACCAACGTCAACGACATCCTCCACCGCGCGCTGACCCGCGGCGATTACAGCGCCGGCACGGTGACGCCGACCGCGACGCCGAGCATGGACATCCAGGTCAGCAGCAATTTCGAGCGGTTGCTCTTCGATCTTTCGGGTCGCGACGGTGCGGCGATCACCGCCATGATGGGCGAGTTCGACGCGAGCCGCGCGATGACGATCCCCGCCGACATGCTGCGCGGGGCGAGCGGGCTGTTCTCCAGCGCGCGGATCGACGGCGACGCGATGGCACTCGCGCTGCGCTGGGCGCAGGAGCATGGCGGACAGATCATCGACCCGCACAGCGCGGTCGGGCTGGCGGCCGCGCGCGATCTTGACATCGACCCTGCGGTGCCGGTGGTGACGTTGGCGACCGCGCATCCGGCGAAGTTCCGCGACGCGGTCGAGCGCGCGACCGGCGTGCGCCCGCCGCTGCCGGCGCGGCTCGGCAATCTGTTCGACCGCGAGGAGCGCTATGAAAAGCTCCCCGGCGATTATGACGCGGTGAAGGCGCATATCCTCGCCGAAGCGGCCCGTGGCTGACCTGCTTCCCCTGCGCACGCTCGTCGGCGAGGCGTGGGAGGATTATGGGCTGATCGACAGCGGCGGCGGGCGCAAGCTCGAACGCTATGGCCGCTATCGCTTCATCCGCCCCGAGCCGCAGGCGATGTGGGCTCCAGCGCTCCCCGCGAGCGCGTGGGACGAGGCCGACGGCGAGTTCGTCCCCGCGTCGGACGAGGATGGCGGCGGGCGCTGGTATTTCCATAGCCCCGTTCCCGCCGAGGGCTGGCCGCTCGGCTGGCGCGAGACGCGCTTCACCGCGAGTTGCACGCCGTTCCGGCATCTCGGCTTCTTTCCCGACATGGCGCCGGTGTGGGACTGGCTACGCGAGCGCACCGCCGACAAGGCCGACCCGGCCTTCCTCAACCTCTTCGGCTACACCGGCGTCGGCAGCCAGGCGCTCGCCGCGACGGGCGCGACGGGCGCGACGGTGACCCATGTCGACGCGTCGAAGAAATCGGTCGCGCAGGCGCGCGACAATGCGGCGCTCGCGGGAATGGCCGAGAAGCCGATCCGCTGGATCGTCGACGATGCGGGGAAATTCACCGCGCGCGAGGTGCGGCGCGGGCGGCGCTACGATGCGATCCTGCTCGATCCCCCGAAGTTCGGCCGTGGCCCCAACAATGAGCGCTGGCAGATCGAGGAGGGGCTGGCGCCGCTGCTCGCCGACTGCCGCCAGCTGCTCGACGCTGACAGCCGCGCGCTGTTCCTGACCGTCTATGCGGTGCGCATGTCGGCGCTGGCGATCGGCGAACTGCTCGCGCAGATATTCGCCGACCTGCCCGGCACGGTCGAATGCGGCGAACTTGCGGTGCGCGAAGAGGCGCGGGGGCTGCTCCTCCCCACCGCCATCTTCGCGCGCTGGAGCCGCTAAACCGGCTGGTTGTACATCTCGGTCGGCCCCGGATATTCGCGGCCGTCGTCGATGCCCACCTCGCGCTTGATCAGCGCGTTCGCCATCTTGTTGAGGCGCAGGACATCCTTCCTGTGCTTCGGGTCGTTCGCGAGGTTGACCATCTCGCCCGGGTCGGCGTGGGTGTCGTAGAGTTCGAGGTCGTTCATCGCGGTCAGCGTCTTCCAATCGGTCGGCGTGTGGTGGTGCGCCGGCGCGAAATAGCGCGCGAACTTGTAACGCCCGTCGTGGACGCCGCGATGCAGTCGCCGCTTCGTAAGGTCGAAACGTTTCGAATAGTCGGGCTCGCCTGACGGCAGCGTCGCGGTCCGGTCCCTCGTCGGTTCCCAATAATGGACGACGGCATAGTTGAAGAGATGCCCCTGCCGGTCGCGCTCGGTCGGCGCCGCGGGTGAGGTCAGCAGGCCCGACACGTCGAGGCCAGGGAGGCCGGGGAAGCGCTTCGCCTGC
The DNA here is from genome assembly GCF_053514865.1 of Sphingopyxis sp. NJF-3. Classification (NCBI taxonomy): domain Bacteria; kingdom Pseudomonadati; phylum Pseudomonadota; class Alphaproteobacteria; order Sphingomonadales; family Sphingopyxidaceae; genus Sphingopyxis; species Sphingopyxis sp. NJF-3. Next base: position 2,306,154 of record NZ_CM130726.1, on the reverse strand, counting down.
TCGTCGGTGGAGAGGCCCGCGAGGCTCATCAACGTCGGCGCGATATCGATCGCGCCCATCAGCCCCTTGGTCGTGCGCCCGCCCGCGACGTCGGGGTGTGCGACGATCATCGGGATATTGACCTCTTCGCGGTACATGGTCGCGCCCTTCTGGCGCATCCCGTGCGCCCCCGCGCGCTCGCCATGGTCGCTGGTGTAGATGATGATCGTATTGTCGATCTGCCCGCTCTCCTTGAGCGCCCAGAGCAATTGCCCGAGCCGCCGGTCGACGTCGCGCAGGCAATTGTAATAATAGTTGATGAAGCGGTGCCAGCTTTCCTCGTCGTCGTGGCGCATGGTGCCGTAGAAGAGGTCGTTGAGCCGCACGATCGCGCGATGCGCCTCGGGCTTGGTGCTGAGGTCGTCCTTGTAGAAGCTCTCGGGCAGGTCGAACTTGTTGTCGACCTCGTAGAGCGGATCGCCGGGCTCGCGGCGCAGCGGCCCCAGGGCATTGGGATCGGGGCGGCTTTCGGCCTGCTTGCCCGTCGCGTCATAGAACATGATGTCGTGCGGATTGACCAGCCCGACGACCTGGAACCACGGCTTCCCGCCCGCCTTGTCGCGCCGCGCATAGTCGAAGATCGCGCGCGCCGCGTCGCCCGCGACGAACATGTCGGCCTTGTAGCCGTCCCACGTCAGCCCGACCTCCTCGCCGTCGAAGCCGTAATCGTGGAAGCCGTATTTCTCCATGGCGTTTTCGGTGGTCGGATAGATGCCGCCAGGGATTCGCGTCCAGTTGCGATCATTGTTGATGCGGCTGAGGTGCCACTTGCCCTTGTAGCAGGTGTAATAGCCCGCGGCCTGCATCATGTGGCCGAGCGTCGGCATGTCCTCGGCCGCGACGGGGTAGGGGGCATTGTCGCTGTTGAGGAAAAGCCCCGTCTGCTGGGTGTGATGCCCCTGAAAGATCGTCGAGCGCGATGGGGTGCAGGGGGTGGTGTGAACATGGTAATTCTCGACCAGCAGCCCGCGTTCGAGCAGTTCGCGGTGCGCCGGCAGCTTTTCGAGCAGCCCCTTCGGATAGCTCGCGATGCTCTGTTCCTGGTCGGTGACGATCATCAGGATGTTGAGCTTCTTGCCGTTTTTCGCATAGGCCGGCATCGCCAGCCCCGCGGCCGCCAGCGCGCCCATGCCGCCGACGAATGTCCGGCGATTCACGTCCCAACCCATCATCACTCTCCTATTATTCTATCGGCTTCGCCCGCGGCGCAGCTGCGCCGCGGGCGGCCCGGTCAGAATTTGAACGCTACATCGACCCCGAATTCGCGCGGCGGCTGGTAGAATTGCTGGATCGGCGTCGCGCCGGCCGAGATCGCGCCCGAGATCACCTTCTGGTCGGTGAGGTTCGACCCGTAAAGCGTGACCTTCCACTTGTCGTCCTCGCCCGCGACCGCGACGCTGGCGTTCAGCAGCACGACCTCCTTGCGGTAATAGCCCGGGTCGTTGTCGCGGCCCCAGGTGTTGAAGCGGCTCGAATAGCGCGCGTCGCTGTGCAGCTTGATCTCGCCGAACGACATCGGGATCACATAGTCGGCCGAGACGCTGCCGCTCCACTTGGGTGCGTTGGCGAGTTCGAGCCCGGTCGAATCGGTCGGAACCGCGAAGGTGCCGTTGGGAACCCCGTTGAGCAGGATCGGCACCGCGGGGCCGCACTGGCCGGGCTCGGGCGCGCCATTGGTGAACACGCCGTCGGTGTCCGCGCAGAAGTCGGTGTAGCGCGCGTGCAGATAGGCAATGTTCGCGCCCAGCGTGAAATTATGCGACGGGCGCAGCAGCGTCTCGACCTCGAAGCCATAAATTTTCGCGGCGGCGACATTGGTCGTGATATTCTCCGGCCGCACCGAACCCATCTTCGTCACCGAGCTTTGCAGGTCGCGGTAATTGTTGACGAAGCCCGCGACGTTCAGGCGGAGCAGGCGGTCGAACAGGTCGGTCTTCGCGCCGACCTCGAACGCGTTGACGCGCTCCGGATCATAGGGGCCGACATTCTCGGGGATCGTGCCGCGCGAATTATAGCCGCCGGCTTTATAGCCTTGCGAATAATTGGCGTAGAGCATCGCCGACGGGCCGATCTTGTATTCGACCGTCAGGCGCGGAGTGAACTCGGCCCAGCTCGCCTCAAGGCTGCTCTGGAACGACGACCGCTGGACATTGTTCACCAGCACCTGCGAGGCGATGTCGTACTTCTTGCGATCGTGACTGTAGCGGCCGCCGATCGACAGCGTCAGGCTGTCGGTCGGGTGCGCGTTGACCAGCGCGAACAGCGCGTAGCTTTCGGTGTCCTGGTGAAGCTGCGCGAGCGTCGTCGTGGTCGGATTGGCGAGCACGGTGTTGAACTGGCGCCACTTGTCGGCCTGATAATAGGCGCCGACGACGAAATCGACCGGCTCGTCGGCGGGCGAGACGTAGCGCAGCTCGGCGCTCTTCGAATTGCCCGAGAAGTCGCGCGTGACGTCGAGCTGCGGCGCGGGGGTGATCAGCCCGTCGAAATCGCCGCGCGTCACATAGTCGAGGTGGCGATAGCCGAGCACCGCGGTGACCGTGCCGTAACCGACGTCGAGGTTCGAGGTCCACGACCCGCCATAGCTTTCGGTATTGGCATAGGGGTCGAAGGGCACCGCCGCCTTGCGCACGTCGTCGCGGGCGGCCTTGGGAAGCAGATCCCAGTTGGGATCGCCATTGTCGAGCACGTGCGGCGCGGGACCGGTCGTCTTCTGCTTCAACCAGTCGACCACCAGCGTCGAATTGAAGGCGCCGCCCTGATCGAAATTGAGCGCGCCGCGCACCGACTTGACGTTGGCACCGTTGAGCCGGTTGCCGGTGATGACGTTGCGGCTGTAGCCGTCATAGTCGCGGAAATTGACCGAGACCTTGGCGGCGAGCGCGTCGCCCGCGAAGCGCCCGGTGTTGATCTTGCCGCGGAACTGCTTGAGCCCGAACGAGCCCGCGGTCAGCCGTACTTCGCCGCCGAAATCGTCGGTCGGCCGCGCGGTGATGACGTTGATCGTGCCAGCGAGGTTGTTCTTGCCGAACAGCACGCCCTGCGGGCCCTTCAGCACCTCGATGCGCTCGACGTCGAACAGGTCGAGCATCGTGCTCGATACGAAGGGGATATAGACGCCGTCGATGATCGTGCTGACCTTGGGGTCGGCATTGGGATCGGGGTCGGCGGTGCTCATGCCGCGGATCGAGATCATCGGGACGTTGGCGACCAGGCCCTGCGTCTGGAGCACGACGTTGGGCGCGAGGCCGTTCAGGCTGGTGATGTTGGTGCTGCCGCTCGCCTCGACCATCTCGCTGTTGAAGGCCGAGATCGCGATCGGCACATCCTGCACGCTTTCGGAACGGCGCTGCGCGGTGACGACGATGTCGCCGCCATAGCTGTCGTCGGCGGGCGCCGCGGCGGCACTGTCGTCGCTCGCTGCGGCGGCGTCGGTCGACTGGGCGTGAACCGGGGTCGCCGCCAGGGCGGCGATCGCGGTCGAAAGCAATAGATAGCGGGTCGTCATGCTGTCCTCCAAACTGGCCGCGCGGCCTCGCTTTCCGCACGCGCCACCGCGGCGGATATGCGGCTCGCGCATCCGGCCTCTTCTGTCTCGAGGGAAGCGGGCCGATCCCGACGGCTGCCGCATGGTCCGGGTGGCGGGGAAGATCTGTCGCCTTCGCGCTCGCCATCGTGCGGACGGATGATCCCCGTTCCCATCGTCGCTCTAGCAGATGACAAAAATACTTCAAGTACTAAGTATTATTTTCCGAGGGCAACGCTTTTCCGGCGGTTGCCGCTTGCGAAGGTCCGTATCGCCCGCATATAAGTTAGTATACTAAGTAAATGATGAAAGCGATTCGATGGCGGCGGAGCGGCTGACGACAACGGAACGACGGGGAATGCGATGACCGGCGCGCGGACGCTCTACGACAAGATCTGGGATGCCCACGCGGTCGCCGAGGACGAGGGCGAGACTCTGCTCTACATCGACCTCCACCTGCTCCACGAGGTGACGTCGCCGCAGGCCTTTGCCGCGCTCGCCGCGGCCGGGCGGCGGGTGCGGCAGCCTTCGCGCGCGCTCGCACTGTCCGACCATAATGTCCCGACCGAGGGGCAGGCGGCGGGCCCGGCGGGCGTCGCCGACGACCAGGCGCGCGCGCAGCTCGAGGCGCTCGCCGCCAACGCCGACCATTTCGGGATCGAGCGTTTCGCGATGGGCGATCCGCGCGGCGGCATCGTCCATGTCGTTGGGCCCGAGCAGGGGCGCTCGCAGCCGGGGATGACGATCGTGTGCGGCGACAGCCACACCTCGACCCACGGCGCCTTCGGCGCGCTCGCCTTCGGAATCGGCACCAGCGAGGTCGAGCATGTGCTGGCGACCCAGACCATCCGCCAGCGCCGGTCGCGCAACATGCGGATCGCCGTCGACGGCATGCTGGCGCCGCATGTCTTCGCCAAGGATCTGGCGCTCCATATCCTCGGCGCCATCGGGGTCGACGGCGCGGGCGGGCATGTGATCGAATATGCGGGGCCGGCGATCCGCGCGCTGTCGATGGAAGCGCGGATGACTTTGTGCAACCTCAGCATCGAAATGGGCGCGCGCGCCGGGCTCGTCGCGCCCGACGACACGACCTTCGCCTATCTGGAGGGGCGTCCGGCGGCGCCCCTGGGCGCGGCGTGGGACGCGGCGCGCGCGCGCTGGCGCCTGCTGTCGAGTGACGCGGATGCCCGCTTCGACCGCGAGGTGCGGATCGACGCTGCCGCGGTGCGGCCGATGGTGAGCTGGGGCACCAATCCGTCGCAGGTGGTGCCGGTCGACGGCCAGATTCCCGACCCGACCATGCTGGTCAATGCCGAGTTGCGCGCCGCGGCCGAACGTGCGCTCAAATATATGGACCTGACGCCCGGCACGCCGGTCGCCGGCATCCGGCTCGATCGCGTCTTCATCGGTAGCTGCACCAACAGCCGGATCGAGGATTTGCGCGTCGCCGCCGATATCGTGCGCGGCCGCCGCGTCGCGCCGCATGTCCGCGCGATGGTCGTGCCCGGGTCCGGCCTCGTGAAGCGGCAGGCGGAGGAGGAGGGGGTCGCCGACATATTGCGCGCGGCGGGCTTCGACTGGCGCGAGCCCGGCTGCTCGCTGTGCGTCGGCATGAACCCCGACCGGCTGAACCCCGGCGAACGCTGCGCCGCGACTTCGAACCGCAATTTCGAGAACCGCCAGGGCCGCGGCGGCCGCACCCACCTGATGAGCCCCGCGCTCGCGGCGGCAAGCGCGATCGCGGGGGCGATCGCCTCGCCGGAGAGCTTGGCGTAGGGCGGCAAACAAGGGGAGGGGCTTCTCTGCCTATGGCCCCAACCGGTCGGTTTTAGACATTCGTCATCCCGGACTTGATCCCGGATCCATAGCTGCACCGTCGTCATCGATCCCGGATCAAGTCCGGGATGACGAAAGAGGGCCCGGGCCGACGAAAGAGGGGAAGCGACGGCTTCCGCTCGTTTCCGGTCATTCCAGCCAAATTTCCCTCGCGGATGCGGCTCGATTCGGGTTCCGGGCCTAACCAGCCTCCTCGAAACGCGTGATCGCACCCGCATGGCGCAGCGTGCGGCCGATGTCGTCGAGCCCTTCGAGCAGGACGCGGCGGTCGTCGGGATCGACCGCGAACGCGATCGTCTCGCCCGATGCGAGCCGGATCGTCTGTGCTTCGAGATCGACTTCGACCGGAGCATATTGCGACAATTCGATCTCGCTCCGCAGCCGTTCGCAGACGGCATCGGGCAGGCGGATCAGCAGCAGGCCGTTCTTGCGCGCGTTGCTCGCGAAGATGTCGCCGAAGCTCGGCGCGACCACGCAGCGGATTCCGAAATCGGTGAGCGCCCACGCCGCATGCTCGCGCGACGAGCCGCAGGCGAAATTGCGGTCGGCGACGAGGATTCCGGCGCGGCGGCACGCGGGGTGGTTGAGGATGAAGTCCGCGCGCTCGCTGCCGTCGCCGGCATAGCGGAGTTCCTGGAACAGATGCTTGCCGAGCCCGTCCCGGGTGAGCGCCTTCATGAAGCGCGCCGGAATGATCATGTCGGTGTCGACATTGGCGAGCGGCAGAGGGGCGGCCACCGCCGTCACCCGCACGAATTTTTCCAAGGGGGGACTCCTATAACTTAGTATTCTAAGTATATCGCATCTTCGGGCTTTGTCCAATGCTATCGCGGGCTTGTGGCGCCGTTCCGGCGACGAAGCGCCTTGCCGGGCGAATCTTCGGCCTCTAAGGTTCGCGCAGAGGCGGGCTGCGGGCCCGCCACCGAAAATGGCCGCAGGGGAATGGAAATTGGCCAAGAAAACGAAAAGCTATCGGCACCCGGCCGAATTTTACACCAACCCGGAAAACAGCATCGGCTATCTGGCGCGCGTGGTGTTCCGCTCCTTCTCGCGCCTGCTCGAACGCCGTACGCTCGCCTATGACGTATCGGCGGGCCAGTGGCGCTTCCTGCGCCAGTTGTGGCGCGAGGACGGCATCACCCAGCGCGAACTCAGCGAACGCGTCGGGATGCGCGAGCCGACCACGGTCGTGGCGCTGAAGGGTCTGGAGAAGGCGGGCTTCATCACGCGCAAGAAGACCGAGGACGACCGGCGCAAGACCTTCATCTTCCTGACCCCGCACGCGAAGAAGCTCGAACTGGTCCTCGCACCGATGAACGCCGAGATCCACGAGATCGCGACGCGTGGCATGACCGATGACGAGGTCGAGACGCTGCAGGCGCTGATGCGCCGGGTGATCGACAATCTGGCGGACGAGACGCGCAAATTGTCGGTGCTTTCGGACGTGAAGGCCTGAGCGCGGCGGATAGGGTCGGTTTGGATTTCCACCTCGACAGGGAGCCGATCGCTTTCTTCCTTCGTCATGCTGAACTTGTTTCAGCATCCATGGCCGGCTCTCTCTTCCGACACCGCGCTCATCGAAATCTCGGGCCATGGACCCTGAAACAAGTTCAGGGTGACGGAAAAAGAGAGGCGCGCGCACCATGCAGGTGGAAATTCAAACCGACCCACTACTGCGCAAAGCAGGGAGTTGCGTTTCGCCCGAATCATAAGTTAGTATTCTAATGATCTGGTTCGGGAGGAATGATGACAAAGATTGCGGTAATCGTCGGCAGCACGCGCGACGGGTCCTATAACCGGGCGCTGGCGCGGCTCGCCGCCGCGCGGCTCGAGGCGCACGGGGCCGAGGTGGCGGCGCTCGATCTCGCGACGCTTGACCTGCCTATCTATTCGGACGCGCTGGAAAAGGGCGCTTTCCCGCCCGATGCGCTCGCGCTCAAGCAGTTGCTCGCCGCGCAGGACGGCATTCTCTTCGTCTCGCCCGAATATAATGGCTCGATCCCCGCGCTGCTCAAGAATGCGATCGACTGGGCGTCGCGGCCGACCGGCGACGAGGGGCCGGTGGCGCTGACCGCCTTCCGCGGGAAGGCGGCGGCGATCATGTCGGCGTCGGTCAGCCCCTTCGGCGGGCTGCGCGGGCTGACGCACCTCAGACAGATCTTGAACACGATCCAGATGGTCGTGATCCCCGAACAAGTGCTTGTGCCGCTGGCGCACACGGGCTTCGGGGAAGACGGCCAGCTCAGGGAGCCGCTGCCGGCGTCGCTGGTCGACATGACCGCGGCGCGGCTGGTCAAGGTCGCGGCGGCGCTCTCCGTCTAGGCGCTCCGGCGGCGCGGCGCGGGGTCGCGTTCGATATTCTCGCCCCAATCGGCTTCGAGCGCGGCGAGCAGCGCGTCAAACCGGTCCTGGCCGAGCCGCGCGGCGATCTGCGCCGACAGCGCGTCCATCGAACGCTGCGCATCCTCGCGCATGCGGGTCCCTAGGTCGGTCAGCGAAACGATCATGTGGCGGCGGTCGGCCGGATCGACCTCGAGCTGGACGATGCCGAGCTTCACCATCTGGTTGATCGTGCTGTGGATCGCCTGGCGCGAAATGCCAAGGTTGCGCGCGATGTCCGACGGGCGCACGATGCCGCTGACGATGTTGGTCATCACCATCGACTGCGGCCGGTTGACGTCGGGCCAGCCATGATCGTGCAGCCGCGCCTGCAGCCCTTCGTCGAGCCAGCAGAAGCGTTGGAAAAGGGCGATGATAAGCTGATTGGTGCGCATGAAGAGCCGCGATAATCCCCGTTTGCCGGCCAAGCGCCAACGGCGTCACGCTAGAAGAAGGGCCGGGGCGAGGCAAGCGGAGCGGCATTGCAAAGGCAAGATACTTAGTATACTATCTTTCTCGGATGCGATAAGAGCGGGCGTGCACGACGTTGGCCGCGATGGGGAGAAACGGACCGAAATGGACGGGTTGATGCAGAATGTGCCGCTGACGGTCGACCGGATCCTCGACCATGCGGCGAACTGGCACGGCGGCCGCGAGATCGTGTCGCGTGATGCCGAGGGACGCGTCACCCGGTCGACCTATGCCGATGTTCATGCCGATGCGAAGCGCGTGTCGAATGCGCTGGCCGCCGAAGGCATCAAAGCCGGCGATCGTGTCGCGACGATGGCGTGGAACGGCGCGCGGCATCTCGCCGCCTGGTACGGCGCGGCGGGCATGGGGGCGGTGCTCCACACGCTCAACCCGCGGCTCTTCCTCGAACAGATCGCCTATATCGCGAACCACGCCGGCGACCGGCTGCTGATCGCAGACCCCGCGACCGCCGATCTGGTCAAGGAACTGCTGCCGCAGGTGCCGTCGATCGAGAAGGTGATCTTTTTCTGCGACGCTGCTTCGATGCCGAAGACCAGCTTCGATGCGGTCGCCTTCGACGACTGGATCGCGGGGCAGCCCACTGAATATGACTGGGGCGGCTTCGACGAGAATGCGGCGTGCGGCCTCTGCTATACCAGCGGCACGACCGGCAATCCCAAGGGCGTGCTCTATTCGCACCGCTCCAACTATATCCACGCGCTGATGACCCTGCAGCGCGACGCGCTCGCGCTGTCGGCGCGCGACACGGTGCTGCTCGTCGTGCCGATGTACCACGCCAATGCGTGGGGCGTGGTTTATTCGGCGCCGGCGGTCGGCGCGAAGCTCGTGCTGCCGGGGCAGCGGATGGACGGCGAGTCGATCTATAATCTGATCGAGCGGGAGGGCGTCACTTACTCGGCCGCGGTGCCGACGGTGTGGCAGATGCTGCTCCAGTACATGCAGGAGAATGGCAAGCGTTTCACGACGCTGCAGCGCGTGACGATCGGCGGCTCGGCGTGCCCCGAATCGATCATCCGGACCTTCCGCGACGATTATGGCGTCGATGTCATCCAGGGCTGGGGCATGACCGAAACCTCGCCGCTCGGCACGGTGTCGGTGCCGAGCGCGTCGGTGGCGGCGAAGTCCGACGCCGAGCAGATGGCCTACAAGCTCAAGCAGGGGCGGTTGCTCTGCGGGCTCGAGATGAAGCTGGTCGACGATGCCGGAAGCCGCCTGCCGCACGACGGCAGGACGCCGGGCCGGCTGATGATCAAGGGGCCGACGATCGCGGCGGGCTATTTCGGCGGCGAGGGCGGCGACGTGCTCGACGAAGAGGGATTCTTCGACACCGGCGACGTCAGCACGATCGACGCCGAAGGCTATATGCAGATCACCGACCGCGCCAAGGATGTGGTGAAATCGGGCGGCGAGTGGATCAGCTCGATCGAGATCGAGAACATCGCGATGGGGCACGAGGCGGTCGCCAACGCGGCGGTCGTCGGCGTCGCGCATCCGAAATGGGACGAGCGGCCGATCCTGCTGTGTCAGCTCAAGGATGGCGCCCGCGCCTCTGCCGACGACCTCAAATCATTCCTCGACGGAAAGATCGCGCGCTGGTGGATGCCCGACGATGTGCTGTTCGTCGATGAAATCCCGCTCGGCCCGACGGGCAAGATCGACAAGAAGGCGATCCGCGCGGGGCTGGAGGGGTATAAGCTGCCTTTTGAAGTGACCCGCTAATATGTTCGCCACGCTCGTCATCCCGGACTTGATCCGGGATCCATTCATCCAGCGTCGAGAGAATAGATCCCGGATCAAGTCCGGGATGACGATGATGAGATATGACAATCAGGAGAGAGACTAATGAACCCCAACGGCATCGAAGGACTGGACGCGCAATTCATCGGCCGCGTGTCGCCGACCGCGCCGCGCATTCAGGCGGGCGGGCATCCCTGCCAGGGCATCTATTGGACCGAGGCGGGCAAGCGCCCGAAGGTCGCGATCATCGCTACCCATTACAATGTCGACTTCTCCGAACATTATATCGCGCCCTATTTTGCCCGTCAGGGCTTCGGCTTCCTCGGCTGGAACACGCGCTATCGCGGCGTCGAGGACCAGTTCCTGCTGGAACATGCGGTGCTCGACATCGGCGTCGGCATGAAGTGGCTCAAGGAAGAGGCGGGGGTCGAGCAGATCGTCATCCTCGGCAATTCGGGCGGCGGCTCCTTGATGGGTGCCTATCAGGCTGAGGCGATCGCGCCCACCTTGACCGACAGACTGCCCTCGGTGGGACAGGATGCGCTGGCGAACCTCGTGAAGGGCGACCTCTACATCAGCTTCAACGCGCACCAGGGGCGGCCCGAAGTGCTGACCGACTGGATGGACGCGTCGGTGGTCGACGAGAATGATCCGACGCTGACCGACCCCGAACTCGACCCGTTCAATCCCGACAATGGCCCGCCCTACTCGGAAGACTTCATCGCCAGATATCGCGCCGGCCAGCGCGCGCGCAACCAGCGGATCACCGACTGGGCCAAGGCCGAGCTGAAGCGCCTCAACGATGCCGGCATCCCCGACCGCATCTTCCCGATGTTCCGCTGCTGGGGCGACATCCGCTGCGTCGATCCGGCGATCGATCCCTCGGACCGCAAGCCCAACTGGTGCTATCGCGGCGACCCCGCGATCGCGAACCGTACGCCGAGCATCGGCCGCGCCAATACGATCAAGACGTGGCTCAACATGTGGAGCCTCGAAACCTCGCCGTGCCAGGGGCAGCCGCATCTCGCCAAGCACGACACGCCCGCGCTCGTCGTGCAGGGGACGGCCGACACCGGCGTCTTCCCGAGCGACGCGCGCAAGATCTTCGACTTCCTCGGTTCGGCCGACAAGAAGCTCGAACTGATCAAGGGTGCGCATTATTTCGAAGACTCGATCGAGGAACGCCAGAACGCCGCCGACCTCGTCGGCGCGTGGATCCGGGAGAAGCTGTGAGGTGACGGTGGACGCCGGCATCATCGAAGGATTGCGCGGCGCCGGTCTGGCAGGCGAGGGCGATATCGTCCTCGAGCCGCTGACCGGCGGCGTGTCGTGCGATGTGTGGAAGGTCGAGACGCCTTCGGGACCGATCGTCGTCAAGCGCCCGCTGCCGCAGCTTCGCGTCGCGGCCGAATGGCTGGCGCCGGTCGAGCGTGGGACGAGCGAGGTGCGCTGGCTCAAGCGCGCGCGCGGCGTCGATCCGCGCATCGCGCCCGAGGTGCTTGCCGAACTGCCGGGCCACGCCTTCGCGATGCGCTTCCTCCCCGGTTGTCCGGTGTGGAAGGACGAGCTGATGGCGGGCCATGTCGATCCCGCCTTCGCCGCGCAGGTGGGGCAGGGGATCGCCGCGGTCCACGCCGCGACTGCAGATAATGATAACGACCGCGCCGCCTTTCCCAACGACGATATGTTCCGCGCGCTGCGCGTCGACCCCTTCCTGTTCCATGTTGCGCGACGGGACAGCGAACTGGCGCCCGCGCTGACTGCGCTCGCCGACGATCTCGTATCGCGCAAGATCGCGCTGGTCCACGGCGACGTCAGTCCCAAGAATATCCTCGTCAGCGCCGATGGCCCGGTGTTCCTCGACGCCGAATGCGCGGTCTATGGCGATCCGGCCTTCGACCTCGCCTTTTGCGCGACGCATCTGCTGCTGAAGGCCGTGTGGTCCGGCGACGCGCGGCTGAGCGAAGCGGCTGCCGCGCTGGTTGCCGCCTATCGTGCGGGGATCGACTGGGAAGATGCCGACGGCGTGCTGCTGCGCGCGGGCAAGCTTGCCGCCGCGCTGCTTCTGGCGCGGGTCGAGGGCAAGTCGCCAGCGCCCTATCTTACCGACCCCGGCCACAAGCGCATCGTGCGCGATCAGGCGCGGGCGCTGATCCGGGCGCCGTCGCCGCTCGGCGAACTTGCCGCCAACTGGAAAAGGACTCTCCCATGACTTCGCGTATCGCCTCCGTCACCGGCCGCCAGCTCTGGGATTCGCGCGGTCGGCCCACTGTCGAGGCCGAGGTCGTGCTCGAATCGGGCGCGGTCGGCCGCGCCATCGCCCCCGCCGGCGCCTCGCGCGGCGCGCATGAGGCGATCGACCTGCGCGACGGCGGCGAAGCGTTTGGCGGCTTTGGGGTCAATGGCGCGGTCGCGGGGATCGGCGCTGAGATCGCGGGCGCCATCGCGGGCATGGATGCGCGCGATCAGGCTGGAGTCGACCGCGTACTGTGCGACCTCGACGGCACGCCGAACAAGGCGCGGCTCGGCGCCAATGCGGTGGTCGCGGTGTCGATGGCGGTGCTCCACGCCGCCGCGGCCGATGCGCGCGAGCCGCTGTGGCGCTATCTGGCGGGCGGGCGCAAGGTGCGCGTGCCGCTTCCCGAAATCCAGATCTTCGGCGGCGGCGCGCATGCGGGGCGGCGGACGGATGTGCAGGATTTCATGGTCATGTGCCCGAAGGCGGGCAGCTTTCGCCGCGCGCTCGAAATCACCGACGATGTCTACCGCGCCGCGGGCAGGCTGATGGAAGCGAAGGGTCCGCTGTCGGGGGTCGCCGACGAGGGCGGCTGGTGGCCGAATTTCGATTCCAACGAGGATGCGCTCGACACGCTGACGAAGGCGATCGAGGCCAGCGGCCACCGTGCGGGCGAGGAGGTGTTCATCTCGCTCGACATCGCCGCGAATGAGCTGGGCGATGCGTCGGGTTATAGCCTCGCGCTCGATGACGGCCGCCTGACCAGCGAGGAGATGGCGGCGCGGATCATCGAATGGGCGAGGCGCTATCCGATCCTCTCGATCGAAGACCCGGCGGGGCAGGACGACTGGACGGCGATGGCGGCGGTGACCGCGGCGATCGGCGACAAGGTCCAGATTATCGGCGACGATGTGCTCGTGACCAACGCGACGCGCGTCGCGCGCGCGGGCGACGCCGCCGTGTGTAACGCGGCGCTGATCAAGGTCAATCAGGTCGGCACGGTGACCGAGGCGAAGGCCGCGCTCGACGCGGCGGTGGCGCGCGGCTGGGGCGCGATCGTCTCGGCGCGCTCGGGCGAGAGCGAGGACGTCACCATCGCGCACCTCGCGACCGGCTGGGACGCCGGGCAATTGAAGGTCGGAAGCTTCACGCGCTCGGAGCGCATGGCGAAGTGGAACGAGATGCTGCGGATCGAGGAAATGATGGGCGCCGACGCGGAGTTCGCCGGCTTCTCGGCTTTCGCCGGTCCGATTGGCCGGGTGACCGCATGATCGTCCTCCACGCCCGGCCGAGCCCAGGTTTCCGCGAAGCGGTCGACACGATCTTCGGCCCCGGCGTCGTCGTGCATGTCGATGAGGCGGCTTCGCTCGACGAAGTGGCGCCCGAGATCAGCATACTGCTTCATGTGCTGACGCCGGTGACGCCCGAGTTCATCGCCTCGGCGCCGAAACTGAAGCTGATCCAGAAGCTGGGCGTCGGGGTGAACACGATCGCGCTCGACGCGGCGCAGGGTCACGGCGTCGCGGTGTGCAACATGCCCGGCACCAACAGCCAGGCCGTTGCCGAGATGGCGCTGTCGCTGATGATGGCGGTGCTGCGGCGCACCTGCTTCTTCGACGCGCGGACGCGTGCGGGCGAAGGGTGGACCGCCGATCCGTCCGAGCTCGACGGTGTCGGCGAGGTGGCGGGGCGGACCGTCGGGCTCGTCGGTTTCGGTCATTCGGCGCAGTTGCTGGCACCGGTGCTCGCCGCGCTGGGGGCGAAGGTCGTCTACACGGCGCGGAGCGCGCGCGACGTTCCCTATGACTATTGGCCGCTCGATCGGTTACTGGCGGAAAGCGATATCGTGTCGCTGCATATCCCGCTGACCGACGAAACACGCGCATCGATCGATCCCTTCGCCATGAAGAAGGGTGCGGTGCTGGTGAATACGGCGCGTGGCGAGCTGGTCGATCAGGAGCGGCTGGTCGATGCGCTGGCATCGGGTCATTTGCGCGGAGCGGGACTCGATGTCTTCGCCGAAGAACCGCTGCCGCGCGGCAATCCGCTGCTCGGCCTGCCCAATGCGGTGCTGGCGCCGCATATCGCCTGGCTGACGCCCGAAACGCTCGTGCGCAGCCTGTCGGTTGCAAGGGAAAATTGCCGTCGCCTCGCCGCGGGCGAGGCGCTTCTTCATCAGGTAGTCTAGAGATTTGCCCCTTGCCGTCATTGCGAGGAGCGTAGCGACGAAGCAATCTCCAGCTATCGGCCTCGCGCAGAACCGATAGCTGGAGATTGCTTCGCTTCGCTCGCAATGACGAAGAAATTAGGATTTGCTCAAATGACTCTCCCCATCGTTCTCATCACCGGCCAGCTTCTGACCGAGGCCGTGTGGCAGCCGCTACTCGACGCGTGGGCCGACCGCGAGGTGATCGTCGCGGACAATCGCGGCGACGACACGATCGAGGGCTTCGCGCAACGTCTGCTCGACAATGCGCCGCCGAAATTCGTGCTGATCGGTCATGCGATGGGCGGCTTCGTGGCCTTTGAGGTCATGCGCCGCGCCGCCGGGCGCGTCGCGAAGCTGGCCTTGATCTCGACGCTCGCTTCGGCCGACGGCCCGGCGCAGACGGCGCGGCGGCAGGGCTATATCGACCTCGTCGAGAGCGGTAATTTCGACCAGGTTGTCGAAGAGCGCATCCCGATCCTCTTCCCCGAAGAAAAACGCAGCGACGAGCGCCTGCTCGGCATCGCGCGCCGGATGGCGGCCGACACCGGCGCCGACACCTTTCTCGCGCAGCAGCGCGCGATCATGGCGCGCATCGACAGCCGCCCGCGGCTCGGCGAGATTGCGGTGCCGACGCTGCTGATCTGGGGTGAGAGGGACGGCATCACCAGCCGCGCGCATCACGACGAGATCGCGGAGGCGATTCCGGGTGCGCGGCTGGAAGTCGTATCCGGAGCGGGGCATTTGCCGACGGTCGAGGCGCCCGAGAGGGTGGTGTCACTGCTGACAGGCTTTATCGATCGATAACCTTCGTCATTGCGAGCGCAGCGAAGCAATCTCCAGCTATCAGCCTTGCACAATGCCGATAGCTGGAGATTGCTTCGTCGCTCCGCTCCTCGCAATGACAAGGAGGTTTGGAGAGCTATTTCAGTTCCGCCCTCACAATCGCCGCGCCGTCGACCATCGCCTTCAGCTTCGCCTGCGAATGTTCGCGGCTGTGGTATTTCATGCCGCAGTCGGGCGCGATCCACAGCCGTTCGGCGTCGACGTAACGCAGCGCGTCGCGAATGCGGCCCGCGACGACCTCGGGGGTTTCGACCTCGGGAATCGACAGGTCGAGCACGCCGTACATGATCGTCTTGGTCGGCAGCTCGGCGAGAATCGACGGGTCGAGCCCCGGCTGCGCGGCTTCGATGGAGATGACGTCGATATTCGAGGCTTCGAGCTCGGCGAGGAAATCATAGGCCTTGGGCTTCGGTCCCGTCGTGCCCGCGCCGTGGTGCACCATCGCATAGCCGAAGCAGATGTGGAGCGCGGTCGTGCCGTCGACCCCGTCGAGCGCGCGGTTGATGGCCTCGATCGCATAGGCGCCCGCGGCGTCGGCGCGCGCCTGCAGATAGGGTTCGTCGAGCTGGACGACGTCGACCCCCGCCGCGAACAGGTCTTTCACCTCGGCATTCACCGCGTCGGCATAGTCCATCGCGAGGGCCCGTGCGTCGGGATAATAGCCATTCTCCGCTTGCTGCGTCATCGTGAACGGGCCGGGGAGGGTGAGCTTGACCGGCTTCGTCGAATGACGGCGAAGGAAGGCGGCATCCTGCGCCTCGATCGGCGCGACGCGGCGGATCGGGCCCGAGACGAGCGGCACCGGGTTGGCGTTGCCGGTGCGGTCGATCGCGGTGCCGTGCTTTTCGGTGTCGATCCCCGACAGGGCGGTCGCGAGCCGGTTCGAATAACTTTCGCGCCGCATCTCGCCATCGCCGACGATGTCGATGCCGATTTCTTCCTGGTCGCGGATCGCCATCAGCGTCGCCGCCTCCTGCGCTTCGGCAAGCCAGGATTCGGGGATGCGCCACAGCGTCTCCGCACGCACGCGCGGCGGCAGACTCGCCTTCAGCCGCTCGCGGTCGATCAGCCAGTCGGGTTGGGGGTAGCTTCCGACGATCGTCGTGGGCAGGATGGGATGGTCGAACAAGGCTGATCCTCTCGAATTTTGGGGCTGGTCAGTATTTACTTAGTATTCTATCTAATTCAAGCGAAACAGACGGTGGGAGAGCGAAATGATCGATCTGGATGCCATCAGGACGCTGGCCGATATCCCGGCGGCGCAGGCGCGCGCGCGCGGCGATGCGATCGCCGTCAAGTTCGGGACGCGCGAAACAAGCTTCGCCCAGCTCGATGCGCGGTCGAACCGCGTCGCGAATGCGCTGATCGCGTCGGGCGTGGTTCCGGGAGATCGCGTCTCGGTGCTCAGCAAGAACCACGACGCCTGGTATCCGCTCTTCTTCGGGACCGCGCGGGCGCGCGCCTGCCTCGCGCCGGTCAACTGCCGGCTCGCAGCGGGTGAGATCGCCTTCATTCTCGGCGATGCGGCGCCCAGGCTGCTGTTCGTCGGCGAGGATTTCTTCGACATCGCGCTCGCGGCGGTCGCGGACCTCGACAGTCCGCCGCGGCTGATCGCGCTCTATGGCGCGCATCCGGGGTTCGAGAGCTTCGATGCGTGGCTGGGCGACGCGCCCGCTACGCCGCCCGCCGACGAGCCGCAACTCGGCGACGACGTGCTTCAGCTCTATACCAGCGGCACGACCGGGCGGCCGAAGGGGGTGGTGCTCGCGAACAAAAACTACCGCCGCTTCCTCGAAATGGCGACCGAGGTCGACGGCTTCGCTTATGGCGAGGACGAGACGGTGATGATCGTCATGCCGCTGTTTCACGTCGCGGGAACCAATGTCAGCTTTTCGGGCCTCGCGCAGGGCGGGCGGCTGGTGCTGGTCAAGGATTTCGCAGCGCCCGACGCGATCCGCATGATGAACGAGGAACGGGTCGCGCACGCCTTCCTCGCGCCCGCGATGATCCAGATGATGCTGCAGCAGCCCGAGGCGGCGGGCGGCGATTATTCGCAGCTCCGTTCGATCGCCTATGGCGCCTCGCCGATCGCCGAGGATGTGCTGCGCCGCGCGCGGACGACCTTCGGCTGCGACTTCGTGCAATTCTATGGCATGACCGAAAGCTCGGGCGGCGGCTCCTATCTGTCGCCCGCGGCACACGACCTGCCGGGCAAGCTCACCTCGTGCGGCCAGCCGTGGCCGGGGACCGAGATGGCGATCCTCGATGGCGCGGGGCGGGCGATGGGCGACGGCGAGATCGGCGAGATCGCGATCCGCGGCGACATCGTGATGAAGCAATATTGGAACCGGCCCGAGGCGACCGGGGAGACGGTGGTCGACGGCTGGCTGCACACCGGCGACGTCGGCTATCGCGACGCCGACGGTTTCTATTTCGTCCACGACCGGATCAAGGACATGATCGTGTCGGGCGGCGAGAATGTCTATCCGGCCGAGGTCGAAAGCGCGATCATGGGCTGCCCCGGCGTGGCCGACGTCGCGGTGATCGGCATCCCCGACGAGCGTTGGGGCGAGGCCGTGAAGGCGCTGATCGTGCCCGCCGCCGGCGCGGCTCCCGATCCGGGCGAGGTGATCGCCTGGGCGCGCGAGCGAATCGCGGCTTACAAGGCGCCCAAGAGCGTTGATTTCATCGACGCGCTACCGCGCAATCCGTCGGGCAAGGTGCTGCGGCGCGAATTGCGCGCGCCCTATTGGGAAGGCCGCGATCGCGCGGTGGGGTAGGGATAGGTCGGTTTGGCGTGGGGAGCGGGCATTCCCCTTCTTTCGTCATCCCGGACTTGATCCGGGATCCATTCACGCAGCGCTTGAGCCAATGGATCCCGGATCAAGTCCGGGATGACGATTAAAATGACGTCGCCTAACGCCCGCACCCGGCCAAATCCGGTCGCCGCCTTCGTACAAAAAAAGCCCGGCGCGAACGCCGGGCCCCAGGGGTCTTCTCGGAGGAGAAACCTATTCTGCCGGAACCGGTGCCCGGCCGGTGATCATGCCTTCGGCCTTTGTACCATCGGCCCGGACGGGGTCATGCGCGATGTCGCGTTCGTCGAGGGCCCGCGTCCACGCCGCGAACTCCAGGCAGACACCGTCGGGGTCGAAGAAATAGACCGAGCGGACATAGACGTCGTCGTTCATTTCGGGCGACGACTGGGTCGGCGAATTGTCGTGGTTGAGGATCGGCGTTACTTCGACGCCCTTGTCGACCAGCCGCTGGTAATATTCGTCGAATTTCTCGGCGCGGACGTTGATCGCGATATGGTTCATCGAACCATGCGCCGACACGAAGCTGCCCCGGGTCGGCAGCGCCGCGGGGGCCGACACGCCCGGCGCCGCCTCTGGCGCATTCGGGAACCAGAAAAAGGCGAGCGCATCGCCGTTGCCGATGTCGAAGAAGAAATGCTGGCCGCGCCCGCCGGGCAGGTCGATCGTCTTGGTCAGCGGCATGCCGAGGATGTCGCGATAGAATTCGACCGTCTTGGCCATGTCCTTGCACACGAGCGCCAAATGGTTGACGCCGCAAAATTCGAACTCGCTATTCGTCTCTGCCATCATCCGTCTCCTTTGTCTTAGCTTGGGTTGGCGCTGGGCCGGGCCTTCATGCCCTCGTACCAGCGCAGGATATTGCCATTGGCGGGGTCGAGCGACTGTCCCACGCCCGCCCCGAAATCGAGGAATGCGAAGAGCAGGATATCCGCGAGGCTGATCCGGTCGCCGGCGACGAATTCGCGGTCGGCGATCAGCGGATCGAGCCATTTCAGCCCGTCCTGAGCGACCGCCTTCAGTCCCGCCGCCGCTTCGGGCAAACAGCGCATCCGCGCCTCGAACAGCGGCAGCCCCTCGGCGAAGCGGAAGCCGTTGGTGAGCGGCTCGCAGATCTTGAGGTCGACGCGGCGCGTCCACATCCGCGTCACCGCGCGTTCCTCCGGCGTCGCGCCGATGAGAACGGGGTCGGGAAAGCGCTCTTCCAGATATTCGCAGATCGCGGTGATCTCGGTGAGAATGGAGCCGTCGTCGAGTTCGAGCGCGGGAGTCTGACCCGCGGGATTGACGTCGACGTTGTAGGGCGCGCGCCGGTTCTCTCCGCCTCGAAGGTCCACCGCGACCTCGGGAATGCTGATCCCCTTTTCCGCCATGAACAGCGCCACGACGCGGGGGTTAGGGCCAACGCTATTGTAAAATTTCATCCTGTCCTCTCGCGAGTCTCTATAGTCATTTCCATGCCAATTGTCAATTAAATTGACGATTGATTCAGGCGAAGCCCCGGTCGCGGCCAGCGCACGCGATAGAGCGTTCCCGTCGTCGACGCGGTGATATAGGCGTCGCGCCGGTCGATGCCGCCGAAGGCGATGTTGGTGATGCCGATGTCGGGCAACGGCAGGAAATCCGGCGGGCCGCCGTCGGGATCGAAGATGGTGATCCCGCCCTCGACCATCGTGCCGACGCAGATGCGGCCGCTTTCCTCGACCGCCAGGCTGTCGAGCAGGCGAAAGGCGGGCGGCGTGCCGACGAAGCGTCCGGGCGCCCACGGCGGCGGCGGGGCGAGTTCGCCCGGCGCGACGACATCCATCGCCCAGACGCGCGCGGTCATCGTCTCGCTGACATAGAGCGTCCGGCCGTCGGGCGAGAGGCCGATGCCGTTCGGCCCCATCACCTCGGCGCGCTGGCGGGTGATATGCGAACCGTCGGCCTTCGCGTAATAGATCGCGCCATGATCGCGGCCGCTGGCGCGCACCTGCCCGTGATCGGTGAACCAGAAGCCGCCTTCGCCATCGAAGACGATGTCGTTCGGGCCCTTGAGCGTTTCGCCCTCGAATCCGTCGTAGAGCGTCGTCACCGTGCCCGTGGCGAGGTCGACGCGCTGGATCGAGCCGCAGGCGTTTGCGTTCGCGGCATGGCCGGGGAAGAGCAGGGGGCCGGCCTCGACCCACTGGAAGCCGCCGTTGTTGCAGACATAAGCGGCACCGTCGGGGCCGATCGCCAGCCCGTTCGGTCCGCCGCCAAGCTCGGCGACGATCGACAGGCTGCCGTCGGCCGCGACGCGGGTCAGCGTGCCGCGTGCGATCTCGACGAGCAGCACCGACCCGTCGGGCATCGGCACCGGCCCTTCGGGAAAGCGGAGGCCCGTTGCGACGACCTCGGGCGCGCCGAAGCCGCTCATTCGGATTTCGGTCGCGGCGCGCTGAGGAAGTCGGCGGCGTTGAAACCTTCGGGCGCCGCGATCTCGACGATCGGGTCCTCGCGCGCGTCATATTCCATGCGCAGCGCGCGGGTGATCACCGCATGCATGTCGTAAAGGCAGGTGATGTAGGTGAATTCGAAGATCTGCTCGTCGTTCCAGAAGGTCTTGAGCTTGTCGAACACCTCGAGCGGCACGCGCCCGCCGGCCTGGCTGAGGCAGTCGGCGTAGGCGAGCACCGTGCGTTCCTGCTCGTCGTAGCAGTCGGCGACGGTCCAATAGGGGATGCCCGCGATCTTCTCCTCGCTGACGCCAAGACCGCGGAGCGACTTGCAATGCTGCGAAAAGACGAACTGGCTGCCCTTCACCCAGCCGGCACGCGTCTGGCCGAGCTCGCGCAGGACCGGGTCGATCGTGCGGGCGGGGTTGCGATAGACCGCGAAGCCCTTGACCGCATGTTCGAAAATGTCGGGCGACAGCGCGAAAACGGTCCACCAGTCCCCGGGCGTGCCGGTCGCGGTGCCGGGCTCGGCGACCGGATCGCGGTCGCCGAACAGGCGGTTGTAATAGGCGGTGACGGTCTCGTCGGTGACTTCGGAACGGGGAACCTGGCGCAGAACGGGCATGGGGGACTCCTGAGAAACGATTGAATTTCAGTGCCTCGTCATTGCGAGGAGCGAAGCGACGCGGCAATCCAGAGTGGCGTAAACCGCTCTGGATTGCTTCGCTTCGCTCGCAATGACGATTACTTGGTTCACCGTCATCATACGTTCGCGAACTTGCGGAATTCGACGACGTGCGCCGAATCGAAATATTCGTCGAGGCGGGTGATCTTGCCATTTTCGACCTTGCAGACGATCGCGCAGGGCAGGCGAACCTCGCCATCGTCGTGGACGCGCCTGCCCTTCAAAACATGCTGTTGCACGAAGCCGCCGGGAAAGGCGGTGAGCTGGCGTTCGGCATATTCGCGGTCCTTGATCCGCGCGACCATGCCGGTCAGCGTTTCCGCGGTCTGCGCGGGGGTGACGATCTTTTCGTCGGTGTTGTGCCATATCTCGGCATCCGGGGTGAAGCTGCCGAGCATCGTCTCGATATCGCCCGCCTCGATCGCGTCGAAAAATCGTTTCGCCATGTCGCGGATATCATTCTCTTCGGCCATGTCTCTCTCCTAGTGTTTCGCGCCGAACATGCGGCCGCCATTGGCCGCGATCAGCCCGTCGATATCGTCCCCCTTGTACCCCGGATCGGCTGACTGCCCGAACGCCGACAGCATATCCTGCGTCATCCGTTCGGCCATCGCCTTCCATTCGGGGTGGGTGAAGATC
Organism: Sphingopyxis sp. NJF-3; assembly: GCF_053514865.1. NCBI lineage: Bacteria > Pseudomonadati > Pseudomonadota > Alphaproteobacteria > Sphingomonadales > Sphingopyxidaceae > Sphingopyxis > Sphingopyxis sp. NJF-3. The sequence continues at coordinate 2,284,300 of NZ_CM130726.1, read as the reverse complement.
CAGTAATCGCCATTCTCGATCGCCTGCGCGACGCGTTCGCCGATCCTGTCGGGCGACATGCCGCCTGCGAGGACGCCCTGCATCGCCTGGCTGGTGGCAGCCGCCTTGCCGACTTCCTGGTCGACCGGGCGAAGATCGCGCGTCGTCTCGACGATCCGCGTCGCCGACATGCCGGGCATCAGCACCGAAATGTCGACGCATGTGTCGGCAAGTTCGTTGCGTAGCGCCATCGCGATGCCCAGCGTCGCATATTTGGAGCTGATATAGGCGACCGAAATCGGCGGCGGCACGATCGCGACCATCGACGAAGTGATGACGAGGTGACCCCGCTCGCCGCTCGCCTTCATGTCGCCGAGGAAGGTACGGCAGGCATAGAGGTGGGCGTGCGCGTTGACGGCATAATTCCAGCGCCAGACGTCGGTGTCATACTGCTCGAACGGTCCCGACCCGCCGCCGACCCCGGCATTGCTGAACAGGATGCGCACCGGCCCGAAATCGCGCGCGGCGGTGCCGGCCTTCGCCCAGCTCGCTTCGTCGGTGACGTCGAGCTGGAGGCCGAGCGTATCGGCGCCTTCGCCGCGGAGCGTTTCGGCCGCCGCGATGGCGCCGGCGCCGTCGATATCGGCCAGGATGATACGCGCGCCTTTCGCCGCCAGGGCGCGCGCGGTCGCAAGGCCGATCCCGCTCGCGCCGCCGGTGATGAAGGCCGTCCTTCCGTTCACCTCGGTCATTCGGCGAAATCCCGTTCGAGATGACGCGTCATCGCGAACTGCGCGAGACCGGCGGCGACCGCGAAGGGGATGATCGTCATCAGCGCCCAGCGCAGGCTTTCGTCGCCGTGCCCCGGCTTGAGCGCGTCGCTGACGACGCCGATGAACAGCGGGCCGAGCCCCAGGCCGACGATGTTGAACATCAGCATCAGCACCGCTGCCGCGGTCGCGCGGCTGCGCGGCGGCGTCAGATTCTGGACCAGCGCCAGCGCGGGGGCAACATAGGCGGTGCACGCCGCCATCGGGATCAGCATCAGCGCAAGCGAGAGCTGCCATGTGTCGACGAGCAGCGCGGCGATGAAGGTTGGGATCAGCACGGCGGTCGCGAGCGCGGGGATCGATCCATAGGCGCGCGGCGAACGCTTCGCGGCGTGGCTGACCAGCCAGCCGCCGCCGAGGATGCCGATACCGAAGGTGATGCCGGCGGCGGGGGCGAACCAGGTGGCCATCGCGTCGAGCGGCATGCCCTGCGTCCGCATCAGGAAGGCGGGGATCCAGTTGAGCATGCCATAGCTGACGAAGGCGGCGAGGCCGCTGCCGATCATCACCATGCGCAGCGACGGGCGGCGGACGAACATCGCGAGGCTCTGCGCGAAGGGCAGGGCTTCGTCGGCGGGCCTGTGCGCGTCCATCGCGCCGCGCGCGGGCTCGCGCACCAGCCAGATCAGCAGCGGCGCGACGATGACGCCGACCACCCCGATGACCAGAAAGGCGTTGCGCCAGCCGATGTTCGCCGCGGCCCACGCGCCGAAGGCGGCGCCGACGAAGACGCCGAACGGGCCGTTCAAGGTGAAGAGGCCGATCGCGAGCGGGCGCTGCGCCGATGGGTAGAGGTCGGCGATCACCGACAGCGACGGCGCGGTGCCGCCGGCCTCGCCCGCGCCGACGCCGAAGCGCATCAGTGCCAGTTGCCAGAAGTTCGAGACCATGCCGCACGCGGCGGTGAAGCCGCTCCACACGACGCAGGCGATTCCGATCAGCTTCACCCGGTTCCAGCGGTCGGCGATCATCGCGACGGGCACGCCCATCGCGGCATAGAAGAGCGCGAAGGCGAGGCCGGTGAGTAATCCGAACTGGGTATCGCTGAACTGCATCTCGGCCCGGATCGGCTCGACGAGTACGGACAATAGCTGGCGGTCGACGAAGTTGATCGTGCCGACGAGAAACAGCATCGCGAGCGCGAGGTTGCGCCGGACGGCGAGCGAACGGTCCGACGGAATCGTGCCTCCATCCACGGTGGTGGCCTGCGTCATGTCTCTCCCCAAATCGGCGATTCTTCGCGTCCGAAAATACTTAGGTATTTAAGTTTATCTGTCAACGTGCTTTACGGTCTTCACAAGATGGACGGGAGAGAGCGATGGATATCAATGGCAAGCGAGCGATCGTCACCGGATCTGCTGGCGGTATCGGACGTGCGACGGCGGTGATGCTGGCCGCGCGCGGGGCGGCCGAGGTCGCGCTGGTCGACATCAAGGAAGCGGCGCTCGCCGAAACCGCGCGGCTGGTCGAGGCCGCGGGCGCCCGCGCGAGCGTGCACGCGCTGGACCTGTCCGATATCGATGCCACCGAAGCCTGGTTCCGCGCGCATGGCGACGTCGACATCGTGCACAATAACGCCGGAGTAGTATCGGGCCTGCCGCAATTTCCCGATGTCGATGCGGCGCGGATACGCTGGATCGTCGATGTCAACGTCACTTCGCTGATCGCCGCGACGCAGATCGCGATCCAGGCGATGCGGCAGCGCGGCGGCGGGGTGATCGTCAACACCGTCTCGACGGTTGCGCTCGGCACCGGATTCTATGACGCGATGTATGCCACCACCAAGGCGGCGGTGATGATGTTCACGCGTTGCTGCGCGTCCCTGAAGGAGGAATGCAATGTCCGCGTGGCGGGCATGCTGCCGGGGCTGGTCGACACCCCGATCCTCGACACGACCGGCGCGGGCGGCAAGTCGGAGTGGATGAAGGCAGTGCTCGCGAACAACGAGGCCTGCGCGCCCGAAGACATCGCCGCGGGGGTCATGGCGCTGATCGAGGACGACAGCCTGGCGGGCGGCGATTGGCTCGCGGTGCGGCGGCTGAACGGAAAGGTCGACTATCAGTGGGGGCACGCCGACACTATTTGACCCATTCCCCTCCTGCCGGCGGGAAGGAAGAGACCGTCACCGCGTCGGCGCTTCCAGCATATTCTTCCCGAACAGGTTCGACCATTGCTCGTCGGTCAGCACCGGGCGCGCGCTCGACAGGTTGGCAGCGTTCTGGACGTCGGTGCCCGCGATCACCGCGGGGCGCTCGCCGATGCGCGCGAACCAGTCGGCGACCGCGGGATAGTCGTCGAGCGTCAGCCCGATCGCGCGGATCGCGCGCGTCCACGGCCAGCATGCGATGTCGGCGACCGAATATTCCTCGGCCAGATAATCGGCCTCGCGCAGCCGCCCGTCGAGGACGTGGAGCAGACGCAGCGTTTCGCCCCGATAGCGTTCGACCGGATAGGTCTGCCCCTCGGGCGCGTAGCGGATGAAGTGGTGGGCCTGGCCCTGCATCGGACCGAAGCTCGCCATCTGCCACATCAGCCATTGCTGCGCCTGACTCCGGCGCCGCGGGTCGGCGGGGAGCAATCGTCCGCTCTTTTCGGCGAGATAGAGCAGGATCGCGCCGCTCTCGAACACCGGCAGCGGGGCGCCGCCGCCGATCGGATCATGATCGACGATCGCGGGCAGTCGGCCATTGGGGTTGATGCGGCGATATTCGGGGGTCAGATGATCGCCCGCGAGCATGTCCATCTTCAGCAGCCGGTGCGGTAGCCCGACCTCCTCCAGCATGATCGACACTTTGTGCCCATTGGGGGTGGGAGTGAAATAGACGTCGATCATCGGAAGTCCTCCGCAAGGATCGGGGCGGCCGTCGATACCCTCCGATCGCGGAAAGCGTCGATGGCGGCCGCCCCGAGGGACATCGTCAGAATTTGAACCCGGCCTCGACCGAAATATTGCGGGTGGGTTCGAGGTAGAGGATCGCGCGCGATACCGGCGTGATCGGGAAGGGGAGGCGGAAGGCGCTGCCGGTCGTGAGCTGGTTGGTCAGGTTCTTGCCGACCAGCGCGAGGTGCCAGCCTTCGTTCTGATCCGACAGCTGGACGCGCAGATCGAGCTTCACATAACCCTTCTGAACCCCGAAGATCGGGCTCTGGTCGTCGGAGTCGAAATATTTCGAGCGGCCCGACGCGACGCCGGTTACGTCGAGCTTCAGGTCGTTGGCGAATTCGACGCGGCCATGCGCGGTGACGCTGCCGGTCCATTTCGACGTATAGGCCGGGCTGTAGCCCGCGAGATTGTTGGTCGCCGGGGTGCAGCCGGTTTGCGACGCAAGGCAGGCCGCGCCCGGATAATCGTCATATTTGATATCCTGATAGGCGCCCGACGCGGTGATGTCGAAGTTGCGGAACGGGAAAAGGCTGAGCGATCCCTCGATCCCCTTCGACGTCGCGCTCGCAGCGTTGCCGGTCAGATAGCTCGAGGATTCGGGCTGATAGACCGAGACCTGCAGATCCTTGAACTCGGTGTGATAGGCCGACAGGTTGGCGACCACCGCGCCGCCCGCCAGCGTCGACTTGATGCCCGCTTCATAGTTGGTCGAGCGTTCGGGTTCGAAGGTGAAGGTCGCATCCCGCGTACCCAGCGTGTTGCTGACGAAGCCGCCCGACTTCGATCCGCGGCCATAGGTCGCATAGACCATGACGCGCGGCGCCACGTCATATTGCAACGTGACCGAGGGGTCGACATTGCCCTCGCTGATCGACCCCACGGCGCTGGTGATCGGGCGGAGCGGGAAGGGTTGCCCGTTGAGCCCGTTCGAGGCGTGGACGAGCGTCGTGTCGAAGGTGCCGTCCTTCTTCGTATGGCTGTAGCGCAGGCTGCCGATGACGCGGAACGCGTCGCTGATGTTGAGCGTCCCCTGGCCGAACACCGACCAGCTTTCGGCCTTCTGCCGGAAGATGCTGTCGATGCGCGCATAATAGGGGCCGTCGAAGATCGGGATGCGCGGATCGGTCGGCGTGGCGCCCGGAATATCGATGAACAGGTCGGGGAGGTCGAACCCCTGATATTGCTGCAGCGTATAATCCGAACGGTCGTAATAGGCACCCGCAATGAACTCGAAAGTGCGGCCGGTCGGCGACAGGATGCGCAGTTCCTGCGAGAATTGGTCGAAACGTTCGGGGAAGCTGTTGTAGACCGAATTGTTGGTCACCGCGCCGCCGCCCGGGATCGTCTGGTCGAAGCCGTTGACGATGTTCGCGTTGAACCATGAATAGCCGGTGACCGAGGTCAGCGTATAGTCGCCGAGCGCGATGTTACCCGTGCCCGACACCATCACCGATTCGGTCTGGGTACCCTCGTCGCCGAGTGCCGAGCGTTCGAGATAGCGCCTCGTGTGCGGATCCTGCGGCCCGGTGAGCGGGCTCGACACGGTGATGCCGCCGATGACGTCGCGGTTCGCATATTCGGCCTTCACCGTATAGTCGAAGTCGCTCGACGGCTCCCATTTCAGCGTCAGGCGCGCGAGCTGCTGGCGCACCTCGGGATCGTCGTGGTTGGTCGCCAGATTGCGGATATAGCCGTCCTGGTTGACGATCTTGTAGGCGAGGCGCGCGCTCAGCGTGTCGCTGAGCGGACCCGAAATATAGCCCGAGACGTCGATGCCCTTGTGGTCGAAATTATAGAGCGCGGTGAAGGCGCCTTCGGGGGTGCTCGTCGGGCCCGCCGAAACGACGCTGACCGCGCCCGCCGCGGTGTTCTTGCCGAACAGCGCGCCCTGCGGGCCGCGCAGAACCTCGACGCGCGCGAGGTCGAAGAAGGGCGCCTGCGCCTGGCGCGAGCGGCCGGCATAGACGCCGTCGACATAGAGCGACACCGACTGGTCGAAGGCGAAGTTCGCCGGCGGCGAGCCGAAGCCGCGGATATAGATGACGTCGTTGCCCGCGGTCGACTGGACGAAGACGTTCGGCGTGTAGTTCATCACCGCCTTGATGTCGTTCGAGTTGAATTCGGCAAGCTTCTGGCCGCTGACGACCTCCATCGAGATGGGCACGTCCTGCAGGCTCTGCTCGCGCTTCTGCGCGGTGACGATGATTTCGTTGCCGCCGCCGCTGTCGCTCGCCGCCGCCGCATCGCCTTCGTCGCTCGCTTGCGCGAACGCCGGCACGGCATAGGACGTCATCGCGGCAATCGCCGCGCCCGACAGCAGAAGATGATTCAGAGCCTTCATTTGCACCCTCCCATTGAGCGATTCCGTCGACGGTCGCGGGAGGCGCCGAAGCGGCTCCATCCGTCAATCTGATTGACCCTTAGTATACTAATGGTTTTATACTTGTCCATAGTCTTGGAAGGAGGATTCAGCATGACCCAGCAAGTTTCGGCACCGGTTCCGCCCGCGCTCGAAAGCCGCCACCTCTGCACCGTCGAATTCGACGTAAGTGGCGGAATTATCGCGATCGGGGCGTCGCCCTTCGGCGAACAGCGCGTCGGCTATGTCACCGGCGGACGCATATCGGGCCCGCGGATCAGCGGAGAAGTCCTGCCCGGCGGCGGCAACTGGCCGCGCTCGGGGCGACTCGGCGACGCCGCTGTGGGGACCTTCGACGCGCGCGCGGTGTGGAAGACCGACGAGGGCGACCTCATCTATCTGACCTATACCGGGCGCAGCCTGATCCCCGACGATGTCCGCGCGCTGTTCGCCGATCCCGCGAAGCCGCCCGTCGATCCGTCGCGCTATTATCTGCGCATCGCGGCGGTCTTCGAGACCGCGAGCGAAACATACCGCTGGCTCAACGGCACGCTGGCGGTCGGCGTCGGCGAGGTCACGAGCTTCGGGGTCCGGCACGTCTTCCATGAGGTCGGCTGATGATCGACCTTCATTATTCGGCGACGCCGAACGGCCAGAAGATCGCGATCATGCTCGAAGAGATCGCCGAGCCCTACCGCGTGATTCCCTACGACATATTCGAGGGTGATCAACTCACCGCCGAATTCGGACGCATCAATCCGAACCACAAGCTGCCGGCGATCGTCGACCGAGGCCCGGCGGGTGGCGGCGATCCGGTCACCGTGTTCGAATCGGGTGCGATCCTGCAATATCTGGCCGAGAAAAGCGGACGCTTCCTGCCCGCATCGGGCGCGCCGCGTGCGGCGGCGCTGTCGTGGCTGACGTGGCAGGTCGCGGGGCTCGGCCCGATGGGCGGGCAGGCGAGCCATTTCCTGCGCTATGCGCCCGCCGGGCAGGATTATGCGATCGAGCGCTATACCAGGGAACTCAATCGGCTGCTCACCGTGCTCGAACGGCAGCTGGAAAAGAGCGCCTATGTCGCCGGCGACGATTATACGATCGCCGACATGGCGATCTGGCCCGGCCGCGCCTCGGCCTTCGTCATGGGGATGGGGCTCGACGAATGGCCGGCGATGCACCGCTGGTTCGAACGCATTCGCGCGCGGCCTGCGGTCGAGCGCGCCATGAACCGCGAGGATCTGAAGGCGCCGGCGAAATATGTCGGGCGGCATCAGGCGCTGGATGACAAGGAATGGTCGAACATGTTCGGCGATGCGAACCATGCGGCAGTAAAGGGGGATTGAGGCCGGGGGTCTGGTTTCGACCGGAAGCGGCCATAGGCAGAGAGAAAGCCCCTCCCCTTCAGGGGAGGGGTTGGGGTGGGGTCTATCGGCCTTGCGCAAGGCCGATAGACCCCACCCCACTCCGACTAGGCAGCAAGCTGCCAAGTCTACGTTGCCCCTCCCCTGAAGGGGAGGGGCTTATCGGGACGCAACGTCCGCTCACCACCCCAAAGCCGCCATTCAGCAGTCGCCTCAACGCTTCACATGCTGCCGGTCGCCCCACAGGATCGCGCGATGCTCGTCGGTGAAGCCGGTCAGCCCGCCTTCGATCGTCTCGGCGCGCGCGACGCCGACCTGCATGCCCTCGGCGACCGCGGGGCGGGCGAGCATCGCGGCGCCCCACCGCTCGACATTGGGGAAACGTCCCGCCTTGTCGACGAGCTGGCGGCGCAGATAGGGCAGGGTGGCCATGTCGGCGACCGTATATTCGTCGCCAGCGAGCCACTCGGTCTCGCCGAGCCTCTTGTCGAGCACCATCATCAGCCGGTCGACTTCGCGCGAATAGCGTTCGATCGCATAGTCGTGCCGGTCCTTGGCATAGTGAGTGAAATGCGCCTCCTGCCCGAACATCGGGCCGACGCCCGAGACCTGAAACATCAGCCACTGCCAGCAGATCGCGCGCTTCACCGGATCGGCGGGCAGGAAGCGCCCGGTCTTTTCGGCAAGATAGAGCAGGATCGCGCCGGTTTCCCACAGCACGAAGCCGGGGCCGTGCGGTCCCTCGTCGTCGACGATCACCGGGGTCTTGTTGTTCGGGTTGAGCGCGAGGAATTCGGCGGTCAGCTGATCGCCCGCAAGGATATCGACCGGCTCCAGCCGCCATTCGAGCTCCATTTCGAGGAGCGCGATCGCGATCTTGCGCGCATTGGGGGTCGGGCCGCCGTGGAGGGTGATCATCGCCCTATCCTTCGCGGCCGAGCCAGCGTTTCAGGACGTCGGCGCTGTCCTGCCCGACGCGGAGCGGGGCGGGGCGGCGGATACTGCCGGGGGTTCCGGACAGCTTGGGGAAGATGCCCTGCATCCGGATCTCGCCCAGCTCCTCGTCGGGGACGGTGACCAGCGCCTCGCGTGCGGCGAAATGCGGGTCGGAAAGCATGTCCTCGGCATCATAGACGCGGCCTGCGGGAACCCCGGCCTCGACCATCTTGGCTTCCAGCTCGTCGATCGTCAGCGCCTTCGTCCATTCGCCGATCAGCGCGTCGAGTTCCTCCTGCCGCGCGCCGCGGGCGCGATGCGTCGCATAGCGTTCATCGGTCGCGAGCTCGGGGCGTCCCATCGCCGCGGCGAGGCGCGCGAAGACGCCGTCCTGGTTGGCGCCGATCAGATATTCGCCGTCGCGGCACGGATAGACGTTCGACGGCGCGATGCCGGGCAGGGTCGATCCGGTGCGCCGGCGCTTGGTCCCGCTCGCCGAATAATCCGACACCGTCGATTCCATCACTTGCAACACCGCCTCGTAGAGCGCGGAGTCGACGATCTGGCCTTCGCCCGCTTTGCCGCGATGATGGAGGGCGGCGAGTGCCCCCATGCAGCCGTAGGTCGCGGCGAGCGTGTCGCCGATCGACACGCCCATGCGCGCGGGCGGCAGGTCGGGATAGCCGACGATGCCGCGCCAGCCGCCCATCGCCTCACCGATGCCGCCGAAGCCGGCGCGCGCTGAATAGGGGCCGGTCTGGCCATAGCCCGAAACGCGCACGACGATCAGGCCCGGGTTGGCCTTGCGCAGATCGGCGGGGTCGAGATTCCATTTCTCGAGCGTACCGGGGCGGAAATTCTCGATGAGGATGTCGGCCTTCGCGATCAGGTCGCGCGCCAGCTGCTGGCCCTCTTCGCTGCGCAGGTCGACCGCGACCGAATATTTGTTGCGCGCGATGACGCGCCACCAACTCGGCTTGTCGCCCTGGCCCCAGTGGCGCATCTGGTCGCCGGTGCCCGGCGGTTCGAGCTTGACGATCTCGGCGCCCATGTCGCCGAGCAGCTGGCCGCAGAAGGGGCCCGCGATGAGCTGTCCCATCTCGACCACCCTGATGCCGTCCAGCGCTCCCCCATGTGTCGTCATTGCGTTCCTTTCGGTGCCCAAGCCGGTCTATGAAGCCTGTCGCGGCGATTGGCATCAACTCTTGTGGCCATGATATACTTAGAATGCTATGTAATTTTCAACCGGCAAATTGGTTCGAACGAAAACGGAAGTGCGAAATGGCGGAAAATCGAAGGGTGGAAATGGTCGAAGTCGGCCCGCGCGACGGGCTGCAGAATGAATCGGCGATCGTCGCGACCGCGGACAAGGCCGCGCTCGTCCGCCGCGCGATCGGCTATGGCGCGCGGCGCATCGAGGTGACGAGCTTCGTCAACCCGAAGAAGGTGCCCCAGCTTGCCGATGCCGACGAACTGGTGGCGTTGCTGCCCGACCGCGACGACGTCACCTATATTGGGCTGGTGCTCAACCGCCGCGGCGCCGAGCGCGCGCTCGCGACCGGGCGGATCGACGAACTCGGCGCGGTGTGCGTGACGAGCGACAGCTTCGGCATCCGCAACCAGGGGCAGTCGTCGGACGAATCGCTCGCGGCGGCCATGGAGATCGTGGGAATGGCGAGGGCGGCGGGGCGGAGCGGGCAGATCACCATCGCCACCGCCTTCGGCTGCCCGTTCGAGGGCGAGGTGGCCTTGGCCCGCGTCGTCGAAATGGCGAAGCGCGCCGCCGATGCGGCCCCGCGCGAAGTCGCGCTCGCCGATACGATCGGCGTCGGCGTGCCCGCGCAGGTCGCGGAAATGGTGGGGCGGGTCGCCGAGGCGATCGCGCCGCTGCCGGTGCGCGTGCATTTCCACAATACGCGCGGCACCGGCCTCGCCAATGTCTGGGCCGCGGTGGGAGAGGGGGCGGCGACCGTCGATGCGTCGCTCGGCGGGCTCGGCGGATGCCCGTTCGCGCCGGGCGCGGCGGGCAATGTCGCGACCGAGGATGTCGCCTATATGCTGGAGCGCAGCGGCGTCTCGACCGGCCTCGCGCTGCCTGCGGCGGTCGAGGCAGCGCACTGGCTGACGGGCGTGATGGACCGTCCCCTGCCGGCGATGGTCAGCCGGGCGCCCGCTTTTCCAGGCTGATTGCCGGCCTTTCATCGTTTTATTTTGCTGCGCCCGGCGTGCAGCATTTTTGCACCATCGACATCGCAATCGTATGCACGCCGCATTGACAAAGGGAACGTTATCAATTAGTGAACGTTCACATAAGACGAATGCCGCCGAAATGAGCGGCTGACATTGGGGAGGATAGGGGTGCAGGCATCTCAAAAGCGTTGGTTCGCCAGCTTGCTCGTCGGTACGTCGGTATGCTCGCTGACGGGCTTCGCGCCGAGCGCGATGGCGCAGGAAGCGCCGGGCGACAGCGTGGCCGACAGCGACGCGATCGTCGTCACCGGCATCCGCGCGAGCCTTGCCGCATCGGCCGACATCAAGCGCGAGGCGCAGGGCGTCGTCGACGCGATCTCCGCCGAGGATATCGGCAAATTCCCCGACACCAACCTAGCCGAGTCGCTGCAGCGCATCACCGGCGTCTCAATCGACCGTCAGAATGGCGAGGGTTCGCTGGTCACGGTTCGCGGCTTCGGCCCCGAGTTCAACCTGGTCACGGTCAACGGCCGTCAGGTCCCGACCGCGCTGATCGGCGACGGCGGCAGCGCGCCCTCGTCGCGCTCGTTCGACTTCGCAAACCTCGCTTCCGAAGGCATCGCCGCGGTCGAGGTCTACAAGAGCGGCCGCGCGACCGTGGAATCGGGCGGCATCGGCTCGACGATCAACATTCGCACCCCGCGTCCGCTCGATAATCCCGGGCTGCGCGGCAGCCTGTCGGTCAAGGGCGTCTACGACACCTCGCGCAACGAGGGGCATCCGATCACCCCCGAGGTGTCGGGCATCATCAGCACGACCTTCGCCGACGACACGATCGGCGTCATGATCGCCGGGTCGTATCAGAAGCGCAAATCGAGCACGAACACCGCGAACGTCGGCTGGCGCGACGGCTATCTGGGCAGCGAGAACAATTGGGGCTCGCTCGCGCAGCCCGGCGATCCGCGGTATGACAACATCACCAATCGCCCCGAAGGTAATGACGTCTACCAGGTCCCGCAGAATGCGTCCTACGACCTCAACGACATCGACCGCGAGCGCATCAACGGCCAGGCGGTGCTGCAATTCCGCCCGACCGACGGGCTGACCGCGACGGTCGACTATATCTATTCGCGCAACACCGTCGAAACGCGCAACAGCAACGTCGGCGTGTGGTTCAATCATGAGGATACGTCGAGCGCGTGGACCGACGGCCCCATCGCCGGCCCGATCTTCTACTCGGAGCATTTCGGCGCTCCCGCGGGCGTGCCGAGCCCCGACGCCCTCTATGGCGGCAAGGATCTGTCGTACAGCGGCGCGCTGACCAAGAACCGCGCCGAAAACAAGTCGCTGGGCTTCAACCTCGAATGGGAAGCGCCGGGCGGCGTCACGATGGAACTCGACGCCCATCATTCGACCGCGCAGGTGAACCCGGTCAACCGCTTCGGGTCGAGCATGTCGCTCGGCAATGCGGTGTTCGGGGTCGAGAATCAGACGATCAACTTCGAGAACGACCTGCCCGTCATCTCCTACGGCATGTATCCCGGCATCGACCCGCTCGACCCGGCGATGATCACCCCGACCGGCAACGCCTTCCGCAACGCCTATTTCCGCAACCGCATCAACCAGGTGCAGGTGCGGGGGCATTACGACCATGACGAAGGCTTCCTCGACAGCATCGATTTCGGCGTCTCTTATGTCGACAGCAAGGTGCGCTCGGCCTTCGGCACGATCCAGAACGACGATACCTGGGGCGGCGCGGGTCCGGCGTCGGACATCCCCGACGACATCTTCAGTCTCGTGACGCTGCCCGACAAATTCCCCGGGCTCGCGCAGCCGGGGATGATCGACAGCTTCTACACCTTCGATTTCGAGCGGCTCGCCGATCTGGTCGAGCAGAATTACCAGGCGTGCAGCAATCCGGTGACCGGGTCGGCGCAGCCGGGAACCTGCCTCGCCAACTTCAACACCGACCGCCGGATCAGCGAAAAGACGCTGGCTCCCTATCTGCAGGTCGCGACGCAGTTCGACCTGATGGGCAATCCCGGGCATTTCGTCGCCGGTGTGCGTTATGAAACGACGACCATCTCGTCGGCCGCGCTCGTACCGGCGCCCGCGACCACCGACTGGGTAGGCGAGAATGAGTTCAACATCGTTCTGTCGGGCGACAGCGAATTCACGCGCTTCAAGGGATCGTACCGGAACTGGCTCCCCGCGTTCGACCTCGATGTTTCGCCGATGGAGGACGTCAAGCTGCGCGCATCGTACAGCCACACGATCACCCGACCCGACTATGCGAGCATGCAGGGCGGGCGCACGCTCGACACGCTCTTCCGCGTCGGCGGCGGCACGGGCGCGCAGGGGAACCCCGGCCTGATCCCGTATAAGTCGAAGAATATCGATCTGTCGGCCGAATGGTATTACGCGCCCGACAGCTATGTATCGGTCGGCTGGTTCCACAAGGATGTGAGCAATTTCATCTCCTCGACCCGGGTCGACTCGACGGCCTTCGGGCTGACGACACCGGTCGAAGGACCACGCTGGCAGGCGGCGGTCGCGGCGCTCGGCGCGAACGCGACGGTCGGGCAGATCCGGCAGTATATCTTCTCCAACTTCCCCGACACGGTGACGGTCACCGGTGGGACGGCGGGCAGCTACACCGGCATCATCCATGCCGCGCCGGGCGATCCGCTGGTCAATTTCGAGATCAACCAGCCGATCAACAGCGACCAGACCGCCTCGCTCAACGGGTGGGAGTTCGCGATCCAGCACAGCTTCTGGGACACCGGCTTCGGCGTCATCCTGAACTATACGATCGTCAACGGCGACGCGACCTATGACAATACGCAGCCGTCGACCGTGGCGCAGTTCGCGCTGACCGGGCTCAGCGACAGCGCCAACGCGGTCGCCTATTACGACAAGGGTCCGATTCAGGCTCGCGTCGCCTGGAACTGGCGCGACGAATTCCTGGCAGGTACGGGCCCCAACCCCTTCTATGTCGAGGCGTATTGGCAGATCGATGCCAGCGCGAGCTATGAGTTCATCCCGGGCTTCACCGGTTTTGTCGAGGCAATCAATCTGACCGGTGAATCGCGACGCGGCCATTTGCGGCACGAAAATAACGTGACCTTCGCGTCGCCGGGCTTCGCCCGCTACGCGGCGGGGATACGGTTCAACTTCTGACGGGGCGACGCCCCGCTATGGCTCTGGCGAGGGAGCCGCACCTCCTCCCAGGTGCGGCTCTTTTGCGTGACGCGGCGGGCCAGCTCGCCTAGGATATCGGCGATGAACGGAATGGTCGGGAGAGTGATCATCGTGGGCGGCGGCACCGCCGGCTGGCTCTCGGCCTGCTCGCTCGCGGCGGCGCGTCCGGACCTTTCGGTCACGCTGATCGAGGCGCCCGACATTCCGACGATCGGCGTCGGCGAGGGGACGTGGCCGACGATGCGCGCGACGCTCGCCTCGATCGGCATCGGCGAGGCCGAATTCCTCGCCTCCTGCGACGCGTCATTCAAGCAGGGATCGCGCTTCGATGGCTGGGTCGATGGTGCCCCGAACGACCGCTATTTCCATCCCTTCACCTCGCCGCCAGGGATGCCTGTCCGCGAGTTGCTTGCGGCATGGCGCGAGGGTGCGAGCGAGCTGCCCTTCGCGGCAGCGATGACCCCGCAGGTCCATGTCTGCGAGCGCGATCTCGCGCCGCGCCAGCGGGCGATGCCCGACTATCAGGGCGCGGCCAACTATGCCTATCATCTCGACGCGGGGAAGTTCGCGGCGCTGCTCGCGCGCCACGCGGTCCAGCGGCTCGGCGTGAACCATCTCGCCGACCATGTCGTCGATGTGCGGGCGGACGGGCAAGGAGGAATCGCCGCCGTCGTCACGCGCGAAAATGGCGGGATCGCCGCCGACCTGTTCCTCGACTGCACCGGCCATGCGGCGCTGCTGATCGGGCGGCATCTGGATGTCGAATGGATCGACCGCGGCGATGTGCTGATCAACGACCGTGCGCTCGCGGCGCAGGTGCCGGTGCCGTCGGGCAGCCCCATCGCGTCGCAGACGGTCGCGACCGCGCATGCCGCGGGCTGGATCTGGGACATCGGCCTCCCTGCTCGCCGCGGCATCGGCTGCGTCTATGCGAGCCGCTTCATGGACGACGAGGCCGCCGAGGCGGTGCTGCGATCCTATATCGTCACAGCGCTGCCCGATGCCCCCGACGTTCCGATACGCAAGCTCAGCTTCCCCACCGGGCACCGCGCGCGCTTCTGGCAGGGCAATTGCGTCGCGATCGGCCTGTCGGCGGGCTTCATCGAACCGCTCGAATCCTCGGCGATCGTGCTGATCGAGCTGTCGCTGCGCGCGCTGACCGAGAATTTTCCCGCGAGCCGCGCCGCGATGCCGATCCACGCCGGGCGCTTCAACGCGCTGTTCCGCTACCGCTGGGACCGGGTCGTCGAATTCCTGAAGCTCCACTATGTGCTGAGCCGCCGCGACGAACCCTATTGGCGCGCGCAGCGCGACCCGGCGCATGTGCCGCAGGGCCTCGCCGACATGCTCGCGCTGTGGCGCGACCAGCCTCCATCGGCGTGGGATTTCCCGCAGGCCGAGGAGATTTTCTCGGCCGAAAGCCACCAATATATCCTCTACGGCATGGGATATCCGGTACCGGACGGGCAGGCCGCGACCGATCGTGCGCGGGCGGCGCTTGCGGCGAATGGGCAGCGCGCGCGGACGCTCGCGGCGGCGCTGCCGACCAACCGGGCCTATCTCGACGCGCTGCTCGCCGAGGACGGCGCCGGGCCGGCACTGATGGAAGGGCATTGATGACGAGCCACGCGCCCCTCGACAAGAATGTTCACCGCGACCTGCGCGTGCGCACCGACGCCGGCGCGACGCTCGGCGACGCGGTGATGGCGACGCTGACGGTGCCGAGCGAGTTCCGCAACGTGCAGGGCCATTTCCCGATCCTCTTCCGCCGCGATCCGGGGCAGGGCGATTTCATGGCGCTCGCGCTCTTCGGGTTCGAAAATGGCGAGAATCTGATGCTCGACGGTGACCGATGGGATGCGCGCTATCGCCCCTGGTCGCTCGCGATCCAGCCCTTTCTGATCGGGCGCCCGGCGGGCGGCGAGGGGCCGGGGCAGGTCCATATCGACCTCGACCATCCGCGCATCGCCCAAGGGGGCGAGGGCGTGCGACTGTTCGACGAGGACGGCATGGCGACCCCCTATCTGGACGCGATCGCCGAACGGCTCGGTGCGCTCGACGAGGGCTATCGCGCGAGCGGCGCATTTTTCGCGGCGCTGCGCGATCATGACCTGCTCGAACCCTTCACGCTCGAAGTCCCGCTCGCCGACGGGTCGAAGCATTCGCTCGTCGGCTTTCACATCATCGACGAGGCGAAGCTCGCGGCGCTCGATGCGGGCACGCTGGGCAAGCTGCATGCGGCAGGGCATCTGATGCCGATCTTCATGGCGCTCGCCTCGCTGTCGCAGATTTCGGCGCTGGTCGAGCGCAAGAACCGGCGGACGCGCGGTGGCTGAACGCGACGGCCCGATCTACGACCGGCTCGCGCGCGTTCCCGAGCGCGAATGGGATAAGGGGGCGGGGCTCGACGCGTTGCTGACAGGCGCGCGCGAGCCCTTTGTCCTGCGCGGGCTGGTCGCCGACTGGCCGCTGGTCCGGGCGGGACGGCAATCGGCGCGCGCGGCGCGGCAGCATCTGCTGGACCACGCGCGCGACCGCCCCTTCACCGTCGCGATCGGGCCGCCGGGACACGACGGGCGGCTGTTCTACGACGCCGACATGGCGATGAACTTCCGCACCGGGACCGGCAAGCTGCCCGACATCTTCGCGGGGCTCGACACGGCGGAGGAGCAGGGCGAGGCGCGCACCGTCTATCTCGCCTCGATCGACATCCCCTCGCATTTCGATGGGCTCGACGAAGCGAACCCGATCGACCTCGGTGTACGCGAGCCGTTCAAGAGCATCTGGATCGGCACCCGCACGCGCATCGCCGCGCACAACGATTTTCCTGACAATCTCGCCTGCTGCGCGGCCGGCCGGCGCCGCTTCACGCTGTTTCCCCCCGATCAGTTCCGCAACCTCTATCTGGGACCGATCGACAATACCCCCGCCGGACGCGCGGTGAGCCTCGTCGATTTCGACGCGCCCGACCTCGCCGCGCATCCGCGTTTCGTCGACGCCATGGCCCATGCGCAGACGGTCGAGCTGGAGCCCGGGGACGCGATCTTCATCCCGTCGATGTGGTGGCACCATGTCGAGGGGCTCGAGCCCTTCAACATCCTCGTCAACTATTGGTGGCGCGACACGCCGGCGTGGCTCGGCCAGCCGCAGGGCGCGCTCAACCACGCGATCCTCGCCATCCGCGACCTGCCGGAGGAGGACAAGGCGATGTGGCGCGCGCTCTTCGACCATTATGTGTTCGCGAACGACGGAACCGTCACCGGCCATATTCCCGAAGCCGGGCGCGGCGTGCTGGCGCCGCTGACCGCCGAAACCGCGGGGCAGCTCCGCGCCTATCTGTTGAGGACCCTGAGCCGATGAAGGAAGAGCAAGCAATGCGACGGATCGTGATCGCGGGCGGCGGCACCGCCGGCTGGATGGCGGCGGCGGCGATCGCGCGGACGCTGGGGCCGGTCGTCGAACTGACGCTGATCGAATCCGAGGCGATCGGGACGATCGGCGTCGGCGAAAGCACGATCCCGCCGCTGGTCAACTATAACCGGCTGCTCGGGATCAACGAGGCCGATTTCATGCGCGCGACGCAGGCGACCTTCAAGCTCGGCATCCTGTTCGACGACTGGAAGGATCTCGGCACCCGTTATTTCCACAGCTTCGGATTGACCGGCAAGGATCATTGGTCGGCGGGTTTCCAGCATTTCTGGCTGCACGGACGCGCGAAGGGGCATGACGCGCCCTATGAGGAATATTGCCTCGAACTGGCCGCGGCGGTTCAGGGCAAGTTCGCGCATCTTCCCGACGACCGGCTCAACTATGCCTATCAGCTCGACTCGGGGCTCTACGCGCGCTTCCTGCGCCAGATGGCGGAGGGCGACGGCGCGAAACGGATCGAGGGCCGAATCGCGCGCGTCGAACTCGACGGCGAAAGCGGCGACATCGCCGCGCTCGTCCTCGATGGCGACCGGCGGATCGAGGGCGACATCTTCATCGATTGCACCGGCTTTCGCGCGCTGCTGATCGAAGGGGCGCTCCACGCCGGGTTCGAGGACTGGAGCCACTGGCTGCCTTGCGATTCGGCGATCGCGATCCAGACCCCGAACGTCGGACCGCCGATGCCCTATACCCGCGTGATGGCGCACGATGCTGGCTGGCAATGGCGCATCCCGCTGCAGCACCGGACGGGCAACGGCCTCGTCTATTGCAGCCGCTACCTCGACCGCGAGCCCGCGCTCGAACGCCTGCTCGGCAATATCGAGGGCGACCCGCTGACCGAACCCAATTTCCTGCGCTTCACCGCGGGGACACGGCGGCGGCAATGGTATCGCAACTGCGTCGCGATCGGGCTGTCGGGGGGCTTCATGGAGCCGCTCGAATCGACCGCGATCCACCTGATCCAGCGGTCGGTGCTGCGCTTCGTGCGGATGTTGCCCGCGGGCCGGGTCAGCGAACGCGACATCGCCGAATATAACGACCAGCAGATGCAGGACATGGTGCAGATCCGCGACTTCCTCGTCTGCCACTATAAGGTGACCAACCGCCGCGACAGCCCCTTCTGGCGGCATTGCGGGGCGATGCCGATCCCCGACACGCTCGAGCAGAAGATCGAGCTGTTCCGCGAGACCGGGCGCGTCTTCCGCCGCAACGAGGAATTGTTCGCCGAGAACAGCTGGGTGCAGGTGATGATGGGGCAGGGGGTCGAACCCGAAAGCTATCACCCGATCGCGGCCAAGCTGCGCGACGACGAGCTTGACAGGCTCCTTCGCATGATCCGCGGCCAGGTCGCCGACACCGTCGCCTCGCTGCCCGATCATCAATCTTATGTCGCGCGCTATTGCGGCGCCGAGGTGCCGCAGGCGGCATGATCGGCGCGCTCGGCCTGATGCTCACCGCAGCAACGGCGGCGCCCGCGGCTGCGCCGAAGGAGGGCTGGCATCTCGTCTGGTCGGACGAGTTCGACGGGCCGCGGATCGACGCCGCGAAATGGGATTTCGACGTCGATTGCTGGGGCGGCGGCAACGACGAACGGCAATGCTACACCGACGATTCGCGCAACGCTGCGATCGAGGATGGCAAGCTGGTGATCACGGCGCGCCGCGAACGCCGGACCGGCCCCGCCTTTCCTTTGGCACAGCGCAGCGACCCCGCGAAGGCCGATGTGACCGCGACGAAGGATTTCACTTCGGCGCGCCTTGTCACCCGCGGCAAGGCAGCGTGGACCTATGGCCGGATCGAGGTGCGCGCGAAGCTGCCGCAGGGGCAGGGGACGTGGCCCGCGATCTGGATGCTGCCCGAGGCGCCGCATTACGGCCCCTGGGCCGCGTCGGGCGAGATCGATATATTGGAAGCGGTCAACCTCGGCGTGCGCTGCGCAGGCTGCGCGGGCGGGATCGAGAACCGCATCCTCGGCACGCTCCATTTCGGCGGTGCGTGGCCGGGTAACCGGCACAAGGGATCGGAAACCGCGCTTGCCGCACCGCTCGACGGCTGGCACGTCTTCGGCCTCGTCTGGCGCAAGGGTCGGATCGACTGGACGGTCGATGGCCGAGTCTATGCGACGCAGGTCGCGGGCGACTGGAGCACGAGCGCGTCGAGCGATCCGGCGGCGCCGTTCGACCGGCCTTTCCACCTGATCCTGAACCTCGCGATCGGCGGCGGGCTGGCCGAGAGCCGCGGGGTCGGCGGCGTCGACGCGGAAGGCTATCCGAAAAGGATGGAGATAGATTGGGTTCGCGTCTGGCAAAGCGGCGAAGAGGGCGCTAGCAGCACGGATAAAGGCGTGACGGAGGGGCGGAAGAACTGATGGGGCGTCGGCGGCAGTCGGTGACGATCAAGCATGTTGCGGCCGACGCGGGCGTGTCGCTGCAGACGGTGAGCCGCGTCATCAACAACGAGCCCAACGTCCGCCCCGAGATGAAGGAGCGGGTGCAGGCGTCGATCGACAAGCTCGGCTATGTTCCTTCGATCGCGGCGCAGCGGATGAGCGGCTCGCGTTCCTATCTGATCCTCGCGATCAACGACCGCGAGCGCACCATCGCCGATTGGCGGGGGCGGCAGGGGATCGACTGGGTCGACCAGATGCTGCTCGGCGGGATGCTGAAATGCGCCGAGCTCGGCTACCGGATGATCTTCGAACTGGTCGACACGCACAACGACCACGTCGAGCGCGAACTGCGCGCGACGATCGCCGCGCTGCAGCCCGATGGAGTGGTCCTGACCCCGCCGCATTCGGACAATCCGCTGATCGTGGGCCTGCTCGACAAGGCGAAGATTCCTTTTGCGCGCATCGGGTCGCTGGGCGGCGCGGCGGGCATCGCGCTGACGATGGACGACGAAGGGTCGGCGCAGCTCGCGACGCGGCACCTGATCGACCTCGGCCACCGGCGGATCGGCTTCATCGCGGGATCGCCCGAATATAGCCTGAGTGGTTGGCGCGTGGAGGGCTGGCGCGAGGAAATGGAAGCGGCTGGGCTCGGCACGGACGATCTGCTGGTCGAAGGCGACTTCAGCTACGCATCGGGCGAGCAGGCGGCGCGAACCCTGCTCGACGGCGCCGATGCGCCGACCGCGATCATCGTCAGCAACGACCAGATGGCACTCGCGACGCTCGAGGTCGCACGGTCGCGCGGGCTCGAAATTCCGCGCGACCTGTCGATCATCAGCTTCGACAATACGCCGATCGTCCGCTTTACCCAGCCGCCGCTGACCGCGGTCGATCAGCCGATCGCCGAGACGGTGTCGCGCGCGGTCGAATTGATCATCGCCCAGCAACGCGGCAAGCCGAAGGCCGACGCGCCGACCGTGGTGCGCGGCAGCCTGGTCGAGCGCGCGTCGACCGCGCCGCCGCCCGGACGGGCATGAGGGACGGCGATTTTCCGCGCCGCCAATCGCTCGGCTTTCTGCTGCTCTATGCGCTCGCCGCCGCGGGCGGCGCGATGGCCTATGTGCCTTTCCTGACGATCTTGCTGCCCGCGCGGATGACCGCGCTCGCGGGTCAGGCCGACGTCCAGTATCTCGGTTATATCACCTTCTGCGGCGCCGTCGCCGCGAGTCTTGGCGGCATCCTCTTCGGCTGGCTCAGCGACATCACCGGCAACCGCCGCGGCTGGGTCTCGGGCGGGTTGGTGCTGACGATCGCGTTGCTGCTCTCGGTGCCGCTCGCGAAGGACGTATGGACGCTGATCGGCATCATCATCGTCTGGCAACTGGCGCTCAACATGATGCTCGGCCCGCTCGCCGCCTGGGCGGGCGACTGCGTGCCCGACGAGCAGAAAGGGCTGCTCGGCGGCCTGCTCGCGCTGTCGCCCGCGCTCGGCGCCTGGTCGGGCGCGATCGCGACGATGCCCGGGCTCGTGCCGGTCGATGGCCGGCTCGGCGTCGTTGCGCTGCTCGTCGCAGCGGCCGTGCTGCCGGTGCTGCTGCTCGGCCGGCCGCGGCCTTTCCCCGAGCTGACGGCGCCCCCGCCGGTCGAGGCCGACGGCGATGTCGCGGCGCGGCCGAAGGGACCGGCGGTTCGCATGTGGCTCGCGCGGCTGCTCGTCCAGATCGCCGAGGCGGCGCTGTTTGCTTATCTGTATTTCTGGTTTCGTGCGATCGACCCTGCCATGCAGGATAATGAAAAGGCGCGGCTGTTCAGCCTCGCGCTGACCGTCGCGGTGCCGATCGCGCTCCTCGCCGGGCGCTGGGCCGACCGCAAGGACCGCCCTTTTCGGCCGCTGGTGCTCGGCGCGAGCGTCTCGGCGGTCGGGCTCGTCGGCATGGCGCTCGCCGGCGACGCCGATACGGCGAAGGCGAGCTACCTCGTCTTCGGAATCGCGACGACGGTGTTCCTTTCGCTCCATTCGGGGCAGACATTGCGCATTTTGCCGCGATCGGACCGCCGTGGGCGCGACCTTGGCGTGTTCAACCTCACCAACACGGTCCCGTCGCTGATCATGCCGTGGCTGACGATCTCGCTCGTCCCCGGCTTCGGGTTCGGCGTGCTGTTCCTGCTGCTCGCCGCGCTCGCGGGGGGCGCGGTGCTGCTGCTCGCGACCATGCCGCGCATCCGCTGAGACGCTGGCGCACAAACTAGCCCTTGATTTCGGGAAGGGGCTATGCGAGACGATTATTGATAACGTTCACATAATCGGGATTGGGATAGAGATGCAGCGATCGGCATTTGCGATGGCGACGGCGCTTTTGCTGGCGGGAACCGCCCTGGCGGCCGCTCCCGAAGAGGGCGCGGGCGCCGCGACCGTCCATCCCGAACTCTGGCCCGCGGCGAAGAGCCCCGCGGCGATCACCGACGCCGCGACCGAGAAGCGCATCGACGACCTCATGGCGCGGATGACGATCGAGCAGAAGGTCGGCCAGCTGATCCAGGCCGACATCAGCACCGTCACCCCCAAGGACCTCGAAACCTATCCGCTCGGATCGATCCTCGCCGGCGGCAACAGCGGACCCAACGGCAACGAACGTTCGAGCGCCGCCGACTGGGCCAAGCTGGTCGGCGAGTTCCGCGCCGTCTCGCTGCGCCCTCGGGACAATGGCGTCGCGATCCCGATCATCTTCGGCGTCGACGCGGTGCACGGACACAATAATATCCCCGGCGCGACGCTCTTCCCGCACAATATCGGGCTCGGTGCCGCGCACGATCCCGAACTGATCCATCGCATCGGCGCGGTGACCGCCGCGGAAATCTCCGGCAGCGGCATCGAATGGACTTTCGCCCCGACGCTCGCGGTGCCGCAGGATCTGCGCTGGGGGCGCAGCTACGAAGGCTATTCGTCCGATCCCAAGCTCGTCGCCGATTATGCGCGCGCGATGGTGCTCGGGTTGCAAGGCAAGCTCGCGACCGGTCGGCCGGTCGACGCCACGCATGTCGCGGCGACCGCCAAACATTATCTCGCCGACGGCGGCACCTTCGAGGGCAAGGATCAGGGCGATGCCAAGATCGGCGAGGCGGAGCTGATCGCCAAGCATGCGCAAGGCTATCCCGCCGCGATCGACGCCGGCGCGCTGACCGTGATGGCCAGCTTCTCGAGCTGGAACGGGGTCAAGAACCACGGCAACAAGGGGCTGCTGACCGACGCGCTCAAGGGCAAGATGGGCTTCGAGGGTTTCGTCGTCGGGGACTGGAACGGCCATGGCCAGGTCGCGGGGTGCAGCGTCACCGACTGCGCGCCGGCGGTGAACGCCGGGCTCGACATGTATATGGCGCCCGATAGCTGGAAGGGGCTTTACGAAAGCACGCTCAAGGAGGCGAAGGACGGCACGATCGGCGCGGCGCGGCTCGACGACGCGGTGCGCCGCATCCTGCGCGTCAAATATAAGCTTGGCCTGTTCGATACCGATCATGTCGACCGCGGAAATTTCGCCGCGGTGGGCTCCGCCGATCATCTCGCCATCGCGCGCGAGGCGGTTGCCAAGTCGCTGGTACTGCTCAAGAATAATGGGAGCCTGTTGCCGATCAAGCCGGGCGCCAAACTGCTCGTCGCTGGGCCCGGCGCCGACAATATGGCGATGCAGGCGGGCGGCTGGACGATCAGCTGGCAGGGCACCGACGTCACCCACGACGACTTCCCGAACGGCCAGACGATCTGGGAGGGGCTGAAACAGGCGGCCGAGGCCGCGGGCGGCAGCGCGACCTTGTCGGCCGACGGCAGCTTCAGCGAGAAACCCGACGTCGCGATCGTCGTATTCGGCGAGGAACCCTATGCCGAGTTTCAGGGTGACGTACCGACGCTCGACTATCAGCCCGCCGAAGCGACCGACCTTGCGACGCTGAAGAAGCTCAAGGCCGCGGGCGTGCCGGTCGTCGCGCTTTTCCTGTCGGGCCGGCCGATGTTCACCAACCCGGAGATCAACGCCGCCGACGCCTTCGTCGCGGCGTGGCTGCCGGGATCACAAGGCGCCGGGGTCGCCGACGTTCTCGTCGCGGGTGCGGACGGAAAAGCGCCGAAGGATTTCACCGGCACGCTGCCCTTCGCGTGGCCCGCCGATGCGCGCTCGCCGGTCGAAAAACCGCAGTTCGCGGTCGGCTATGGCCTGACCTACGCCGACAAGAAGACGGTGCCTGCGCTTCCGGAGGAGCTGGGGGTCGACGTGGCGGCGATGATGAATGTCGAGAATTTCTTCGCGGGCGGCCGCGCGCGGGCGCCATGGACGCTGTCGGTCGCCGACGCGGGCGGCTCGCGCCAGGTCGGGTCGGCGCCGCAGGACAGCAGCTATGGCCTGCTCCAGGCGCGCTCGGTCGACGTGAAGGCGCAGGAGGACGGCAAGGCTTTCGTGTGGAGCGGCCCAGCGACTTTCAACCTGTCGGGTCCGGTCGCCGACATGACGCGCCAGCTCAACAACAGCTTCGCGCTGCGGCTCGACTGGCGGATCGACGCCGCGGGTGCGGCGCCGGTGACGCTCGCGCTGGGTGGCGTGCCGCTCGACATAAGCGCGCTGGTCAAGGGCGCGCCGGCAGGCGAGGTGTCGACGTTGAAGGTCCCGCTTCGCTGCTTTGCCGACGCGGGCGCCAATCTGGCGCGCGTCGACCATGCGGTGTCGGTAAAGGCGGACAAGGGCTTCGCGGCGACGCTGCTCGCGGCAAAGGTCGAGGCGGTGGGCGAGAATCTGCCCTGCCCGATGAAGGCGCGATAAAGCCGCGCGGCTTGCCGGGGTCGCGGTGATGCTTCACCCTGTTCGCGATCGCCGAATTCGCCTAGGCTCGCCGCGATGGAACCGAGGAAGCGCGGCAAGCTGAGGAGCAACGATCCCGAAGGGATGCGCGCGCGCATCCTCGACGCCGCGGCCGACCTGTTCCAGGCGCGCGGCTATCACGATACGTCGGTGCAGGATGTGAAGCGCGTCGCGGAAGTGTCGAGCGGCGCTTTCCACCATCATTTCGAATCGAAGAAGGCGCTGGGCCTCGCGGTGGTGAACGACCGCGTGTCGGGCGCGCTGCGCGAGGCGTGGCTCGACCCGCTGCTCGCGGCGCCGACGGTCGCCCAGGGGGTGCGGGACGCGATCGGGGCGACGAGCGGCGACTTGCGCGCGCAGGGCTTCGTGCGCGGCTGCCCGGTCAATAATCTGGCGGTCGAGCTCGCCTTTTCGGATTCGGATTTCCGCGAGGCCTTGCAGGCGATCTTCGCCGACTGGCAGCGGACGATCGCATCGCGGCTGGCGGCGGAACCCGAACCGCCCGCCTTCGCCGGCGTCAGCGCGCACGATCTCGCGGGCTTCATCGTCGCCGCCTATTCGGGCGCGATGACGATGGCGAAGGCTGAGCAGTCACCCGAGCGGCTCGACGCGACGGTCGCGATCCTGATGCGGCTGCTGAGGGCTTAGGTCGCTGTGAATGCGAATCCGCTGAGCCAATTGCTCGACGATATCCGCGCGTGCCGGCGCTGCGCCGACGATCTGCCCTGCGGTCCGCGCCCGGTCGTGCAGGCGGGAGAAACCGCGCGGCTATGCATCGTCGGGCAGGCGCCCGGCCGCAAGGTGCACGAAACGGGCATTCCGTGGGACGATGCCTCGGGCCGGCGGCTCCGCGACTGGCTCGGGCTGACGCCGGCCGCCTTCTATGATCCGGCGAAGGTCGCGATCGTCCCGATGGGCTTCTGTTATCCCGGCAAGGCTGGGTCGGGCGACAATCCGCCGCGACCCGAATGCGCGCCGCTGTGGCATGGCAGGCTGACGGCGCTGCTGCCCGATATCGGGCTGACCGTGCTGGTCGGGCACTATGCGCAGGCCTGGTATCTGGGCCGCAGCCGCAGGGCGACGCTGGCCGAGACCGTGCGCGCGTGGCGCGACTATCTGCCTTCGGGCTTCCTTCCCCTGCCGCATCCATCGCCGCGCAATCAGCCCTGGCTGGCGAAGAATCCGTGGTTCGAGGCCGAACTGGTGCCGCACGTCCGGGCGGCGGTGCGCTCGCTGGGCCTGTAGGCGTCAGTCCGCGATCTTGCGCAGGGCCGACCCCTTGTGCATCGCGACATGGTCGGTCTTGTCGCTCTTGATCTCATATTGCGGCTCGGACGGGCTCGCGTGGTGCGTATAGCCCTTGTAATCGACGTTGCTGGTATGGACCTTGACGATGTGGCCGCTGACGTGCCCGGCTTCGGAGTTCCATCCGACATGGTCGCCCACCTTGAAGCGATCGCTCATTGTTCGTCTCCCGCGATGGACCAGAAACGAGTTCTGGGGCCGGATCGTTGCACGCGCGGAGGCCCTTATCCCATCACGTCCTGAGGCGCGCGCCAGCCGGGACGGGCCTCGATGCGCGCAAGCCAGGCGCTTATCGCGGGATAGCCCTCCAGGTCGAGGCCGGGGATGTCGCGGTAGAGAAGATAGGCGCCGCACGCGATATCGGCGGCGGTGAGCGCGTCGCCGAGCAGGAAGGGAGAGGCCGTCACCGCCTCCTCGAGCGCCGCGAGATCGGCCGTCATCCGGCCGTGCAGCCACGCCATCACCGCGTCGGCGGGGCTATCGCCGAACAATGTGTGAAAGCGGTAGTTGGGCAGCGAGAAGCCGATGCGGTTGGCTTCCCAGAACAGCCAGCTCGTGACGCCGTCGGCCTGCTCCGGCCAGCCGAGCGCGCCATGCGTGCGGCAGAGGTGGAGGAGGATCGCGTTCGACTGGACGATGGGGACGCCGTTCGCGATCAGCACCGGCACCTCGCCGAAGCGGCTGTGGTGCCGCCATTCGGGGTCGCGCGCTTCGCGCGGCACCGCGATGTCGATCGCGCGATAATCATGCTCGACCCCGAGCAGCAGCAGCGCCAGCCGCGCCTTGTAGGAATGGCCCGAATGGAGGCTGCCGAACAGCGTATAGGCGGTCATGCGCGGGTGAAGTCCATGATCCAGTTACTTTCCCAGCTGGCGCCGCCGTCGGCGGAGAAAGCCTGCTCCCACCGCGCCGACGCCGGGGTGATCTTCGACCAGATGAAGCGCATGTCGATCGGCCGGCCTTCCCACTCGTCCTGGCCGAAGAAGGTGCCGATGCCATCCTCGAAGCGGCCGTCGAGCGGCGCGGCGAGACCCGGAAAGCGCAGGTCGATCCACCAGATCGTCCAGATGCCGGTCGCGGGGTCGGCGCGCCGCACCGTCGCGGCGGTGTAGGCGCCCGCGGGGTCGTCGAGCCAATGATCGTCGACATTGCCCGCGCCGCCGAGCATTTCCCAGCCGCGGCAGATGCCGCCGAATTCGTGCCAGTCGTCGCTCCCCGCGAGCCGCCGGCGCAGCTTGCGGTGCCGCACCCGCCAGTCGCCGGTCTGGAAGGCGAAATCATGCAGTCCCTTCATGCCGTCCCTCCCGTCAACGCAGCGCCGAGCGCGGGGTCGGGTCGAGGCGCAATATCTGCGGCGCGCGCTCCTCGGCATCGCGCAGCGGCGCTTCGACCTCGGCCCGCCAGCGCGGCGACGCTCGCGCCGAGGCGAGCGCGGCTTCGATCGCGGCATGGCTGTCGCCGCGCACGAACCAGACGAGCAGCTTGCGGTCGTCGCGGACCGGAAGGCGCGGGAAATTATTGGGCTCGGCGAGCGGCACATAGGCGCCGACGACCTTCACTCCGGCTGCGGCCAGCGCCGGTTTCATCCGCTGGTCGAAGAAGGCGGCGAAACCTTCGTCGGGCATCTTCCACAGATATTCGATGACCGCCCATACCGCGCCGCCCGGCGCGCCGGTGGCTTCGCGCGGCGCGGCGGGCGCGAAGGCGAGGCCGGGTGCGGCGGGGCGCAGCAGCAGGACATTGTCGTTGTCGACGAGCATCGGGTTCGCCGCCTCGCGGTTCGCCTGCCAGACCGGGCCGAAATAGAAGGCGTTCAGCCCCGTCTCGCGCGACGGCATGTCCGCGAAGGCGCGAATCCAGGTGAAGCGGTCGGGGTCGGCATGGTCGCGAAACTGGCCGACGAGCCGCATACCGAGCACCTCCTGGCTTTCGACGAACTTGTCCTCGAACAGCTCGACGAAGGCGTCGCGACGCCCCTCGGCCAGCTTGTACTGCCGGAGTTCGACGACCTGGGCGTCGCCCTCCTTCGCCATTGCGGGCGCGATGCCCGCCGCCGCGATCGCCGCCATCGATGCTGCCTTGAACAGGGGTTTGACCATGAACGCATCCTCCGAGTCCAATACAGACGGGTCAACCTGTTTTGTCAAGGATGCGGAATCGAGACGACATTCCCCTATCGTCACCCCGGACTTGATCCGGGGTCCACTCACACCGGCGCCGGAAGAATGGATCCCGGATCAAGTCCGGGGTGACGAAAATCGGGAAGGGCCCGCTCAGTCGATCGTGCGTGCGAGTTCGCGGTTGAGCCACAGCGCGACGAGCGTGCCGATCGCCCCCGAGAGGAGATAGGCGCCCGCGGCGAGCAGGCCGAACTCGCTCGACAGCCACAGCGCCACCATCGGCGCGAAGCCCGCGCCGAACAGCCAGGCGAGATCGGAGGTGAAGGCCGATCCCGTGTAGCGGTGGCGGGGGTGGAAGTTCGACGACAGGGCTCCCGACGACTGGCCGAAGGCGAGGCCGAGGAGGATGAAGCCGAGGATCATGAACGCGGCCTCGCCGACCTCGCCCGCGCCGAGAAGCTGCGGGGCGAAGCCGCTGAACGCCGCGATCGCGGCGGCGGTCGCGCCGAGCAGGGTGCGCCGCCCGATGCGGTCGGCGATCATGCCCGAAGCGATGATCGCGGCGACGCCGAAGACCGCGGCGATCGCCTCGATCATCAGGAAGCGCACCGGGGTCTCCTCGGTGAAGAGGAACACCCACGACAGCGGAAAGACGGTGACCATGTGAAAGAGGGCGAAGCTCGCGAGCGGCGCGAAGGCGCCCGCGACGATGACCCGCCATTCCGAGCGCACGGTTTCGAGGAGCGGCGCGGGTTCGAGGTCGCGGTTCGCGAAGCCTTGCTCATATTCGGGGGTCACGACGATGCGCAGCCGCGCGAACAGCGCGACGACGTTGATCGCGAAGGCGACGAAGAAGGGATAGCGCCAGCCCCAGTCGAGGAAATCCTGCGCCGGCAGCGCCGCGATCAGGAACATGAAGAGCAAGCTGGCGACGATCAGGCCGAGGGGCGCGCCGAGCTGCGGGATCATCGCGTACCAGCCGCGCTTGCCCTCGGGCGCGTTGATCGCGAGCAGCGAGGCGAGCCCGTCCCACGAGCCGCCGAGCGCGACGCCCTGGCCCATGCGGAACAGCGCGAGCAGTAGCGCCGAGCCGAGGCCGATCGTCGCATAGCCGGGCAGGAAGGCGATCGCCGCGGTCGAGCCGCCAAGCAGGAAGAGCGCGATGGTGAGCTTGGCGCCGCGGCCGTAGCTGCGGTCGATCGCGGTGAAGATGATGGTGCCGACCGGGCGCGCGGCGAAGGCGAGGGCGAAGATGGCGAAGGACCAGAGCGTGCCCGTCAGCGGATCGAGGTGCGGGAACACCAGCTTCGGGAACACCAGCACCGAGGCGATGGCATAGACGAAGAAGTCGAAGAATTCGGACGTCCGCCCGATGATCACGCCGATCGCGATCTCCGCGGGCGCGAGGCCGTGGCCGTCGTCGTGCAGCGCGCGGGCATCGCGTTCGGCCTGCGTCGTATTAGGGCTCGTATTGGGCGCGGTATCGGCAGACATTGATCTTCGGGTCCTGCTGCTGGCACCCTAGCATATGGGCGCGCGAGTCGGAAACAGGGGCAGGGCCCCTTGATGAAATGCCCCCTGCGCCAAAGCGCGCCGCGGGGGGATTGGACAAAATGTCCTATGTGCACTGCAACAAACCAGGCCTAGGCGCGCCCATATGCCCAAGATGCTTTCCCGTTCGACCGCCCGATTCAAGCTGCTGGCGCCGCTCGGCCTGCTGCCGCTGCTCGCCGGATGCAATCTGGTGGTGCTCGACCCCGCCGGCGACGTCGCGCGCCAGCAGGGCAATCTGATCCTGATCTCGACCGCGCTGATGCTGCTGATCATCGTGCCGGTGATGATCCTGACGGTGCTTTTCGCGTGGCGCTATCGCGCCGCGAACAGGCACGCGACCTACAAGCCCGACTGGGACCATTCGACCCAGCTCGAACTGGTGATCTGGGCGGCGCCGCTGCTCATCATCATCTGCCTCGGCGCGCTGACCTGGGTCGCGACACATCTGCTCGACCCCTACCGCCCGCTCGCGCGCACCGCGCCGGGGCAGGTGGTGACGGCCGAGGTGCGGCCGGTCGAGGTTCAGGTCGTCGCGCTCGACTGGAAATGGCTGTTCATCTACCCCGAACAGGGCATCGCGACCGTCAACGAACTCGCGCTTCCCGCGCATCGTCCGGTGCGCTTCCGCATCTCCGCCTCCTCGGTCATGAACAGCTTCTACATTCCCGCGCTCGCCGGGCAGATCTACGCGATGCCGGGGATGGAGACCAAGCTTCACGGCGTGTTCAACAATACCGGGCAATATACGGGTTTCTCAGCCAATTATTCGGGCGCGGGCTTTTCGGACATGCGTTTCGCGGTGAAGAGCCTGTCCGACGCCGATTTCGCGGCGTGGGTCGCGGCGACCAAGGCGGGCGGCGGCACGCTCGACCGCGCCGTCTATCTCAAGCTCGAAAAGCCGAGCGAGAAGGTCCCCGCGCAGCGCTTCGCGTCGGTCGATCCGCAGCTTTTCGATGCGATCGTCAACATGTGCGTCGAGCCGGGCAAGATGTGCATGCACGACATGATGTCGATCGACGCCGCGGGCGGCGCCGGCGTCGCGGGGATCGGCAACGTCCGCAGCCTGACCTACGACAAGTTCGCCGCGCGCGGCACCGAGCCTGGCTATTGGGGCCGGCGCTACGTCGGCGCGCTGTGCAGTTCGCCGCTGATCGCGAGCGGCGACCGCCCCGACGCGACCCCAGTCGACCTCGCCCCGCTCACCGGCGCCGGCCTGAAACAGACCGCGTTCGCCGACCGCTCCGCGCCGCCGCATTCCTGATCGCCTGCAAGAGATCGTCATGACCCCGCATCCCGCTCCCGAAACCGGTCCTCTGCTCGGCAAGCTGTCGCTCGACGCGCTGCCGCTGCACGAGCCGATCCTCGTCATCACCTTCATCGCGGTCGCGATCGGCGGTCTCGCGCTCGTCGCCGCGATCACCAAATACCGCCTCTGGGGCTATTTGTGGAAGGAGTGGTTCACCACCGTCGATCACAAGCGGATCGGGATCATGTACATGATCCTCGGCCTCATCATGTTCCTGCGCGGCTTTTCGGACGCGATCATGATGCGGCTCCAGCAGGCGATGGCGTTCGGCGGGTCCGAGGGCTATCTGCCCGCGCATCATTATGACCAGGTGTTCACCGCGCACGGCGTGATCATGATCTTCTTCGTCGCGATGCCGTTCATCACCGGCCTGATGAACTATATCGTCCCGCTGCAGATCGGCGCGCGCGACGTCAGTTTCCCCTTCCTCAACAATTTCAGCTTCTGGATGACGACCGCGGGGGCGGTATTGTGCATGATCTCGCTGTTCGTCGGCGAATTCGCGCAGACCGGCTGGCTCGCCTATCCGCCGCTGTCGGGGGTCGCCTACAGTCCCAATGTCGGGGTCGATTATTATATCTGGTCGCTCCAGATCGCCGGCGTGGGCACGACCTTGTCGGGCATCAACCTGATCGTGACGATGCTCAAGCTGCGCGCGCCGGGCATGCGGCTGATGAAGATGCCGGTCTTCACCTGGACCAGTCTCTGTGCCAACATCCTGATCGTCGCGACCTTCCCGGTGCTCACCGCGACGCTCGCGCTGCTGACCCTCGACCGCTACGTGGGCACCAATTTCTTCACCAACGACTTCGGCGGCTCGCCGATGATGTATGTGAACCTGATCTGGATCTGGGGTCACCCCGAAGTCTATATCCTGATCCTGCCGCTGTTCGGAGTCTTCTCCGAAGTCACCTCGACCTTCTCGGGCAAGCGGCTTTTCGGTTATACGTCCATGGTTTACGCGACGATCTGTATCACCATCCTCAGCTACCTCGTGTGGCTGCACCATTTCTTCACCATGGGGTCGGGCGCGAGCGTCAACAGCTTCTTCGGCATCACGACGATGGTGATCTCGATCCCGACCGGCGCAAAGCTCTTCAACTGGCTGTTCACCATGTACCGCGGCCGCATCCGCTTCGAGCTGCCGATGATGTGGACGGTCGCCTTCATGCTGACCTTCGTCGTCGGCGGCATGACCGGGGTGCTGCTCGCGGTGCCGCCCGCCGACTTCGTGCTGCACAACTCGCTGTTCCTCGTGGCGCATTTCCACAACGTCATCATCGGCGGCGTATTGTTCGGCCTGTTCGCGGCGATCAATTACTGGTGGCCCAAGGCGTTCGGTTTCAAGCTCGACGTCTTCTGGGGCAAGATCAGCTTCTGGTGCTGGGTCGTCGGCTTCTGGCTCGCCTTCATGCCGCTCTATATCCTCGGCCTGATGGGGGTCACCCGCCGGATGCGCGTGTTCGACGATCCGAGCCTGCAGATCTGGTTCGTCGTCGCCGGCATCGGCGCTGCGGTGATCGCGGTCGGCATCGCGGCGATGCTCGTCCAGTTCGCGGTCAGCATCTGGCGCCGCGACCAGCTTCGTGACGAGACCGGCGATCCGTGGGAGGGGCGCACGCTCGAATGGGCGACCAGCTCGCCGCCGCCCGACTATAATTTCGCCTTCACGCCGGTGATCCACGACCTCGACGCCTGGCACGACATGAAGCGGCGTGGCCACGGCCGCCCGGTGACGGGCTTCCGCGACATCCATATGCCGAGCAACACCGGCGCGGGGATCATCCTCGCGGGGATCAGCCTGGTGATGGGTTTCGCCCTCGTCTGGCATATCTGGTGGCTCGTGGTGGCGAGCTTCATCGCGCTGATCGGCGCGGCGATCGTCCACACCTTCAACTACAAGCGCGATTTCGACATTCCGGCGGCGACCGTCGCGGCCGTCGAAGACGCGCGCACCCGCCAGCTCGCGGCGACGGGAGCCTGACATGAGCACCAGGACCCTCGCCGCCGCGGACGAAGAGCTGCGCTTCTACGACCTCGACGAACATGCCCATCCCGAGGGGCACAGCACGATGCTGGGCTTCTGGATCTATCTGATGAGCGACTGCCTCATCTTTGCGATCCTCTTCGCCTGCTACGCCGTGCTCGGCGGCAATTATGCCGCGGGGCCGGCGCCGAAGGACCTGTTCGAGCTGCCACTGGTCGCGCTCAACACCGCGATGCTGCTCATCTCGTCGATCACCTTTGGTTTCGCGGTGCTTCAGATGCAGCAAGGCAAGGTGCGCGGCACGCAGATATGGCTCGCGGTGACGGCGCTGTTCGGCGCCGCCTTCCTCGCGATCGAGCTCTACGAGTTCCAGCACCTGATCCACATCGGCGCCACGCCGCAGCGCAGCGCTTTCCTGTCCGCCTTCTTCACGCTGGTCGGGACGCACGGGCTGCACGTCACCTTCGGCATCGTCTGGCTGCTGACCCTGATGGTCCAGCTCGGCAGGCACGGGCTGATCCCCGCCAACAAGCGCCGCGTCATGTGCCTGTCGATGTTCTGGCACTTCCTCGACGTCGTCTGGATCGGCGTCTTCACGATCGTCTATCTGATGGGAATGCTGCAATGAGTCCCGATCCCACCCACGGCGATACGGCCCATCCGCACGAGATCGAGATGCCGCACGCCTCGCTGCGCGATTATCTGATCGGCTTCGCGCTGTCGGTCGTGCTGACCGCCATCCCCTTCTGGCTGGTGATGACGATGCCGCTATCGGCGGGCGCCACCGCGGCGATCATCATGGGTTTTGCGATGGCGCAGATCGTCGTCCACATGGTCTTCTTCCTCCATATGACGCCGAAGGCCGAAGGCGGCTGGTCGCTGATCTCGCTCGTCTTCACGATCATCGTCCTCGGCATCGCGCTCGCGGGGTCGCTGTGGGTCATGCATCACCTCAACACCAACATGATGCCGATGCCGCACGACATGAACCAGCTGCCGTGAAACGCCGGCTGCTGACGGCGCTGGCGCTGCTGTTCGCGGCCGGCTTCGTCGCGCTCGGCGTCTGGCAGGTCGAGCGGCGCGCGTGGAAGCATGAGCTGATCGCCGCGGTCGATGCGCGCATCCACCGGCCGCCGGTCGCCGCGCCGGGGCCGACCGAATGGCCGGGCATTTCGGCGTCGCGCGATGCCTATCGCCGGATCAGCGCGACCGGCCGCTTTCGCCACGATCGCGAGACTTTGGTGCAGGCGGTGACGACACGCGGCGCGGGCTATTGGGTCCTGACCCCGCTCGAGACGCCGGGCTTTACCCTGCTCGTCAACCGCGGCTTCGTGCCGCCGGACAAGCGCGCTGCGACGACGCGCGCCGCGGGGAATCGGGGCGGGATGGTCACCGTGACGGGGCTGCTGCGCATCAGCGAGCCCGGCGGCGCCTTTCTGCGCGCCAATGATGGCGCGGCGGGGCGCTGGTATTCGCGCGACGTCGCGGCCATCGCCAGCGCGCGTGGGTTGCGGCGCGTCGCCCCCTATTTCCTCGATGCGGACGCCGCGCCCAATGCGGGCGGCTATCCGGTCGGCGGGCTGACCGTGGTGCGCTTTCGCGATAGCCATCTCGTCTATGCGCTGACCTGGTTCGCGCTCGCCGCGCTCAGTCTGTTTTTCGCCTGGTTGCTGTGGCGTCCGGCGCGGCTTCGGTCCAATAGGGACGCCTGATGGCCGATACCTCGCTGACGAGCGCGCTGCCGGAAGCCGACGCCGGCCGCCGCAACATGACGCTGCTGATCCAGCTTCGCTGGCTAGCGGTCGGCGGCCAGCTCGCGACGATCGGCGTCGTCATCGGACTGATGGGCATCGCGCTGCCGCTGGCGCCGCTGTTCGCAGCGGTCGCGGTGCTGGTCGCGATCAACGTCGCGAGTCTCGCGCTGCTCCGCCGCGGGCGCGCGGTCACCAACATCGAACTGACCGCCGCGCTGCTGTTCGACGTCGCGGCGCTCGCGTGGCAGCTTCACCATAGCGGCGGGCTTTCCAACCCCTTCGCCTCGCTCTTCCTGCTCCAGGTCGTGATCGGCGCGATCCTGCTGACGCCGCGTTCGTCGTGGGCGATCGTCGCGGCGACGCTCGCCGCGCTCGCGGCGCTGCGTGTCGACCCGACGCCGCTGCTGCTCCCCGCGCGCTACGCCGCCGATCCGCTCGGCCTTTACCTCCAGGGTAGCCTCGTCTGCTTCGTGCTGATCGCGGTTCTGCTCGTCGCCTTTGTGACGCGGATCAGCCGCAATCTGCGCGACCGCGACGCGGCACTGGCCGCGGCGCGCCAGCGCGCGGCGGAGGAGGATCATATCGTCCGCATGGGCCTGCTCGCGTCGGGCGCGGCGCACGAACTGGGCACGCCGCTGTCGACGCTGTCGGTACTGATCGGCGACTGGCGGAGCGCGCCGCGGCTCGCGAAGGATGGCGAGTTGCAGGCGGATCTCGTCGACATGGATACCGCGGTGGGGCGCTGCAAGACGATCGTCAGCGGCATATTGATGTCGGCGGGCGAGGCGCGCGGGGTCGCGCCGCGGCTGACGACGATGCGCGCCTTCCTGACCGACATCGTCGAGGATTCGCGCGCTGGGCGGTTGCCGGGGACGGTCGAGTTCAACGACCTGTTCGGCGCCGACGTTGCCATCGTCTCCGACCCAGCGCTGCGGCAGGTGATCGGCAACGTCATGGACAATGCGGCCGAGGTGTCGCCCGACTGGATCGGCGTCACCGCCTCGCGCGACGGCGACATGGCGGTGATCGAGATCGCCGACCGCGGGCCGGGGTTCAGCGACGAGATGCTCGAACATTTCGGCCAGCCCTATCGCTCGACCAAGGGGCGGCCGGGCGGCGGGCTGGGGCTGTTCCTGCTCGTCAATGTGCTGCGCAAGCTGGGCGGCGGCGCGAGCGTCGCGAACCGCGACGCGGGCGGCGCGCTCGTGCGTATCCTGCTGCCGATCTCCGCCATCGCGCCGGGCGAGGGAGAGGCGCCATGACCGGCAGGCGGCAATTGCTGATCGTCGAGGACGACGAGGCGTTCGCGCGGACGCTGAAGCGCTCGTTCGAGCGGCGCGATTACGAGGTGCGCACCGCGGCGAGTCCCGACGCGATGGAGGCGGTGCTGGCGGGCTATCGGCCGGGCTATGCGGTGGTCGACCTGAAGCTGGGTGGCGCCTCCGGGCTGGCCTGCGTCCAGACGCTGCGCGCCGCCGACCCCGCGATGCGGATCGTCGTCCTGACCGGTTTCGCGAGCATCGCGACCGCGGTCGAGGCGATCAAGCTGGGCGCCTCCTATTATCTCGCCAAGCCGTCGAACACCGACGACATCGAGGCGGCGTTCGATCGCGCCGAGGGCAATGTCGATGCGCCGCTGGACGCCCGGCCGTCGTCGATCAAGACTGTCGAGTGGGAGCATATCCACCAGACGCTCGTTGAAACCGGCTTCAACATTTCGGAGACCGCGCGGCGGCTGGGCATGCACCGGCGCACGCTGGCACGGAAGCTGGAGAAGCGGCAGCTGCGGTAGTTGTGGGACGGCATCCGTTGAATCGTCATTGCGAGGAGCGAAGCGACGCGGCAATCCAGAGTAGGCGTAACCCGCCCTGGATTGCTTCGCTGCGCTCGCAATGACGAAGGTGGGTCAGTCTCGCCTTACACGCTCACCCAATCATCATCAGGCTGGCGTTGCCGCCCGCAGCGGTGGTGTTGATCGAGGTCGAGACCTCTTCGAGCAGCCAGTCGGGGTGATAGGCGAGGCCGGGTTCGCGGCTCGCCGCATGGAGCGAGGCGATCGGGCCGGGGAGGGCCGCGACGGCGGCCGCGGTGTCGGCGACCCGCGCGGCGTCGCCCTCGACCAGCGCGGCGCCGAACGGGCCTTTGCCGCCGGGTGAAAAGGCCGCCGCGACGCGCCGGGGCAGACCTGCGGGCAGGTCCATCCCTTCGACGACGCCGCGATTGCCCGTCGCAAGCACCGCCGCCATCTGCTCGAACAGGCCGGCGCGCGTCGCGGGGCGCAGCAGGATGCGGCCGCGCGGATGGAGCGCATAGACGTTGCGCTCGCCGACCGGGCCGGGGAGCAGCAGTTCGGCGCCGAGCGCCGAGGCGCCCTCATAGCGCCGCGCGGTCGCCGCGGCCTCCGTCTCACCCTGCGCATCGAGCCAGTCGGCGAAATCGTCGAGCGGCGTATCGAGATGTCCCGCGCGCGCCGCGAACACCGGCGGGGTGGCCACGAGCCGGCCGAGATAGAGCGGACCGCCCGCCTTTGGCCCGGTGCCCGACAGGCCGCAGCCGCCGAAGGGCTGGGTGCCGACGATCGCGCCGATGGTGTTGCGATTGACGTAGCAATTGCCCGCCTTCACCCGCGCGAGCACGTCGGCGACCGTCTTGTCGAGCCGGGTGTGGAGGCCGAAAGTGAGGCCGTAACCGGTCGCGTTGATCGCGTCGGTCACCTCACCCAGTCGCTCGCGGCGGTAGCGCAGGACGTGGAGAACGGGGCCGAAAACCTCGCGCTTCAGGTCGGCGATGTCGGCGATCTCGATGATCGTCGGCGGCACGAAAGTGCCGTGCGCGGCCTCGGCGGGGATCGGCAATTGCTCGATCCGATGGCCCAGTGCGCGCATCGCGTCGATATGCTTTTCGATATTGGCCTTGGCCTCGGCGGTGATGACGGGGCCGATGTCGACCGCGAGCCGGTCGGGGCGGCCGAGCGCGAGTTCGGCAAGCGCGCCCTTCAGCATCGCGAGCGTGCGGTCGGCGACATCGTCCTGCAGGCAGAGGATGCGCAGCGCCGAACAGCGCTGGCCCGCGCTGTCGAAGGCCGAGGCGATGACGTCGCCGACGACCTGTTCGGCGAGCGCCGAGCTGTCGACGATCATCGCGTTCTGCCCGCCCGTCTCGGCGATCAGCGGGATCGGTTTCCCCGCGGGCGACAGGCGTTTCGCCAGTTCGGCCTGGATCAGCCGCGCGACTTCGGTCGAGCCGGTGAACATTACCCCCGCGGTCTCGGGCGCCGCGACCAGCGCCGCGCCGATCGCGCCGTCGCCGGGGACGAGCTGCAGCGCGTCGGCGGGTACTCCCGCTTCGTGGAGCAGGCGCACGCCCTCGGCGGCGATCAGCGGGGTTTCCTCGGCGGGCTTGGCGAGCACCGGATTGCCCGCGACGAGCGCCGCGCAGACCTGGCCGGTGAAGATCGCCAGCGGGAAGTTCCACGGGCTGATGCAGGTGATCGGGCCGAGCGGGACCTGGCCGGGGCCGAAGGTCGCGCGCGCCTGCGCGGCGTAATAGCGCAGGAAATCGATCGCCTCGCGTACCTCGGAAATCGCGTTGGGGAGCGACTTGCCCGCCTCGCGGACGATCAGCCCGAGGAGGATCGGCATGCGCGCCTGCATCGCGTCGGCGGCGCGGTTGAGCATCGCGGCGCGCGTCGCGACCGGGGTCGCGCCCCAGCCGGAGGCCGCGGCGCGGGCGACGGCGGCGCGCGCCGCGTCGGGAGAGACCTCGACGACGGTGCCGACATGATCGCGATGATCGGCGGGGTTGCGCACCGCGCGCGGCGTGCCTTCGCCATCGGCCGCGGCGGCGCGCCAGTCGATCGCCGCGCTTTCTTTCAGCGCGTCGGCGAGCGCCGCAAGCTGGCGCTCGTTGCTGAGATCGAGCCCCGCCGAGTTGCGGCGGTCGGGGTAGAGGTCGGCGGGGAGCGCGATCTGGTCGTGCTGCGCGCCCGGATGCGGCATCGCGCGGACGACCTCGGCGGGATCGGCGATCAACTCGTCGACCGGCACCGCGGGGTCGGCGATGCGGTTGACGAAGGAGGAGTTGGCGCCGTTTTCGAGCAGGCGGCGCACCAGATAGGCGAGCAGCGTCTCGTGGGTGCCGACGGGGGCGTAGATGCGGCACGGCCGGTTCAGCTTCTTCGCGCCGACGACTTGCTCGTAGAGCGGCTCGCCCATGCCGTGGAGGCACTGGAACTCATATGTCCCGATCGCGAAATCATCGCCCGCGAGGCGATAGATGGTGGCGAGCGTCTGGGCATTGTGCGTCGCGAACTGCGGGAAGACCGCATCGGTCGCGGCAAGCAGCTTTCGCGCGCACGCGATATAGGCGACGTCGGTGTGGACCTTGCGCGTGTAGACCGGAAAGCCTTCGAGTCCGTCGACCTGCGTGCGCTTGATCTCGGCGTCCCAATAGGCGCCCTTGACCAGTCGCACCATGATCCGCCGCTCCGCGCGGCGCGCGAGGTCGACGATCCAGTCGATGACGAAGGGGCAGCGCTTGCCATAGCCCTGGACCACGAAGCCGAGGCCGTTCCAGCCCGAAAGATCGGGGTCGAGCGCGAGGCTTTCGAGCAGGTCGAGCGAGAGTTCGAGCCGGTCGGCCTCTTCGGCGTCGATGTTGAAGCCGATGTCATAGCCCTTGGCCTGAAGCGCGAGCGCCTTCACCCTCGGCAAGAGCTCGCCCACCACGCGGCCCGCTTGCGCGCGCGAATAGCGCGGATGGAGCGCCGACAGCTTGATCGATATGCCCGGCCCCGCATAGATGCCGCGCCCCGCCGACGCCTTGCCGATCGCGTCGATGGCGCGCTGATAATCGTCGTAGTAACGGTCGGCGTCGGCCATCGTCGTCGCGGCCTCGCCGAGCATGTCGTAGCTGTAGGCGAAGCCCTTGGCCTCCATCGCCCTGGCGCGCTTCAGCGCCTCGACGATCGTCTCGCCGGTGACGAACTGTTCGCCCATCAGCCGCATCGCGAGGTCGACGCCGCGGCGGATCACGGGTTCGCCGGCGCGCGCGACGAGGCGCGCGAGCGCGGCGCCGAGGCCGCGGTCGTCGACGCTGCCGACGAGCTTGCCGGTGACGACGAGGCCCCAAGTCGCGGCGTTGACGAACAGCGAGCGACCGTCGCCGAGATGCGCGCTCCAGTCGCCGTCGGCGATCTTGTCGCGGATCAGCGCGTCGCGCGTCGCATCGTCGGGAATGCGGAGCAACGCCTCGGCGAGGCACATCAGCGCGACGCCTTCCTCGCTCGACAGCGAATATTCCTGCACCAGCCCCTCGACGCCGCTGCTCTTGCGACCCGCGCGAAGCGCGGTGACGAGGCGGCGCGCGGTCTCGCGTATCTCGGCGCGGAGCGGATCGGGCAGCGTCGCGGCTTCGAGCAGCGGCGCGAGCGCCTCGGCTTCGTCGCGGCGGGTGGCGGCGGTGATCGCATCGCGGAGCGGGGTCGCGGGGCGGATCGGCGGGGCGAAGTCGGCGAAGATCGGCATGGGCGCAACCTTACTATCATCGTCCACCGGCAGGTGACTTTTGATATGGAAAGCTCAAGGTCGATCGGCCTATATTGAGGGGGTATATGGTCGAAAGGACTAGGGATGACCGATAAGTCAGGCGATCTGGACGAGTTCGACCGGAAAATGCTCGCGATTCTGCGCGATGAGGGGCGGATCACCGTGACCGAGCTCGCCGAGCGGGTCGGGCTGTCGAAGACGCCATGCCAGGTGCGGCTGCGGCGGCTGATCGGCAGCGGGGTGATCCGGGGATTCCGCGCCGCGATCGATCCCGCGAGGATCGGCATGGACCATGTCGCCTTCGCCGAGGTCAAGCTGAGCGACACGCGCGAGACGGCGCTCAAGGAGTTCAACGCGGCGGTGCGGCGCATCCCCGAGGTCGAGGAATGCCACATGATCGCGAGCAGCTTCGACTATCTGCTGAAGGTCCGCACCGCGAACATCAACCGCTATCGCGTCGTGCTCGGCGAACGCATATCGAGCCTGCCGCACGTCGCGAGCACCTCCACCTTCGTCGCGATGGAGACGGTGAAGGATAGTTGGAGCTGAGGTCTAAAGCGCGATCATAGTTGATAGAATCGTCATCCCGGCGAAGGCCGGGATCTCATCGTCTCGGCCTAACGCACCGGCGAGATCCCGGCCTTCGCCGGGATGACGAGATGAGGGGCAGCAATGTTTCGACCCCATTATGCTCTACTCCGCTTCGGTACTCAGCCCCAGCTCGGGGATGCCGATCGAGCGGCGGCCGCCGAAGTCGGAGCGGACGACGACCGCGCCCTGCCGCTCCATATATTCGACGAGCCGGCGCACACGGCCCGGCGAGCGGGTGCCGTAGGCGCGGCCGAGCTCGTCGTCGTCGGGGCAGGGAAGTCCCTCGGCCGCGGCGCGCGCGATCAGCACGAAGGGGGCGAGCATGTCGTCGGGGAGCCGCGCCGCCGCGCCCAGCATCTCGTGCCAGCGCGGCTCGGCGGGGTCGAAGATGCCGCCCTTGGCGAGCGCGAAGCGGCGGCGGAAGGCGGCGAGATCGAGGGGCACCCGCGCGAGCCGCTGCATCCGGCAGCGCACCGAGAAATCCTGATAGAGAAAGCTTTCGGGATGGAAGGCGCATTCGGGGTCGGCGAGCATTTCGCGCAGCGCCGCTGCGATCGCTTCCTCGACATCGGCGGCGTCGGCCTCGGCGGCTTCGGGGACCGTCGGCGCGACCGGGGCGGCGCTGTCGTCGCTCTCGCTGATCCGGCGGAGCAACTCGCCGGCGGCGACCGGGGCGGGCGCGGGCGGAGGCGGCGGGGGCGGCGCGGCCTCCATCGCCGCGAACAGCATGGTGCGCATGTCCTGCGGCTCGGCGTCGGGCAGCGGCAGCAGCCCGTGCGTTCCCGCGCGCGAATGGGTTTGGGTCGACCCGATCCGCACCGAGACGGGGCGGCGCGCGATGGCGGGGCCGAGCCCGAGGAAGCAGCCGCGTTCGAGGTCGCGGATCGCCTCGGCCTGCCGCCGCTCCATGCCGAGCAGGTCGGCGGCGCGCGCCATGTCGATGTCGAGGAAGGTGCGGCCCATCAGGAAATTGCTCGCCTCGGCCGCGACATTCTTGGCGAGCTTGGCGAGGCGCTGGGTCGCGATCGCCCCCGCGAGCCCGCGCTTGCGCCCGCGGCACATCAAATTGGTCATCGCGGCGAGGCTGGCGCGGCGCACCGCGTCGGAGACGTCGCCCGACGCGCTCGGCGCGAACATCTGCGCCTCGTCGACGACGACCAGCGCGGGAAACCAGTGCTCGCGCGGCGCGTCGAACAGCGCGTTCAGAAAGGCGGCGGCGCAGCCCATCTGCGCCTCGATATCGAGCGCGTCGAGGCTGAGGATGATCGAGGCGCGATGCTCGCGGATGCGCGCGCCCATCGTCGCGATCTCGCGCTCGTTATAGTCGCCGGCGTTGATCACGACATGGCTGTAGGCGTCGGCGAGGGTGACGAAATCGCCCTCGGGATCGATCACGACCTGCTGGACGAGTCCCGCGCTCTCCTCGAGCAGCCGGCGCAGCAGGTGCGACTTGCCCGATCCCGAATTGCCCTGGACGAGCAGCCGCGTCGCGAGCAGTTCCTGCACGTTGACGTGCACGGGCCGGCCGGCGCCGTCGGTTCCGATTTCGATGCTGTTGTTCACGCCGCCGCCCTACCGGGGCGCCCGCGGCTTGACAACCGGACGGCGCGGGCGTTCGGGTTTGCCGGCTTCTCACCCCTCCCCTGAAGGGGAGGGGCAGAGAGACTTGGTCCGGCGCAGCCGGGCCTAGTCGAGCGGGGTGGGGGCCATCGGCCTTGCACAACCTGGACAGCCCCCACCCCAACCCCTCCCCTGAAGGGGAGGGGCTTTGAAGGAAAGAGGCAGGCGATGGATTTCGACGACCAGCTCCGGCGCTATTTCGGGACGGCGGATCTCGCCGCGGTCCACCCCGAGGCGCTTGCCGCGGGGACCGAGCGGATGCGCGTCGATCTGGGGCTGGAGACGAACCGCGGGCGCCGTTTCGCGCTCTGGTCGCTGCTCTACATGCTCGGCGCAGCGCCCGACCTCGATGTCGCGTTCAAGGACGCGGCCGAGCGCGACGCGGCGCGCGACTTCATGGATATGATCGACCGGAGCGGGGAGGGGTGAGGGGGCGTTCAATGCATCAAGGCCCTGATTTATCACCGTCATTGCGAGCGAAGCGAAGCAATCCAAGGCGGTTTACGCTACTCTGGATTGCTTCGCTTCGCTCGCAATGACGGGGCTGATGGCATCGCGTCCTGCATCGCACGGTATCGGGCGATCGATTTTTCCATGTGGCGGCGCGCGGCGCGGCGAGCGGCGGCGGGGTCGCCGGCCT
Source organism: Sphingopyxis sp. NJF-3 (assembly GCF_053514865.1). Lineage (NCBI taxonomy): Bacteria > Pseudomonadati > Pseudomonadota > Alphaproteobacteria > Sphingomonadales > Sphingopyxidaceae > Sphingopyxis > Sphingopyxis sp. NJF-3. The sequence continues at coordinate 2,241,475 of NZ_CM130726.1, read as the reverse complement.
CGATCGCGGCATAGATGGCGCGGTGGTCGCGGTTGATCGTGCGCGCATAATGCTGGTGGCTCGGCTTGTCGCTGCCCTGCAGATAGAGTCGCCGCGAGGGAACCATCCGCACCCCGAGGAACTGGGTGAAGCGAAGGAAATAGGCATTGCCGGTCGCCGCGGCGATCGCGGCGTGGAAGCCCGCGTCGGCGCTCACCGAGGCGTCGACGTCGGCGCTGTCCTCCATCGCGTCGAGCGCGCGCCGGATCGCGGCGAGATCTGCGTCGGTGCGCCGCCGCGCCGCGAGGTCGGCCATTTCGGCCTCGAACCCCATGCGCATTTCGAGCAGCTTCAGCACATCCTCGATCTCGCCGACCTCGTCGGCGGCGATCTGGAAGGCGCGATATTGGGCGCCTTCGGGGACATAGGCGCCCGACCCGCGCCGCGATTCGAGCAGCCCGCGCGCGGCGAGGCGCGAATAGGCCTCGCGCACGACGGTGCGGCTGACGCCGAACGCCTCCGTGATCGCCTTTTCGGTCGGAAAACGCGCACCCGGCGGCATTTCCCCCGATTCGATCTGTTCCTCGAATCGCTGGACCAGATCATCGGCCAGCGACGCCGCCTTCGTTGCCATGGCCGGAACCGTTATCATCGGCCTTTGGCGCTGGCTAGGGCCGGAAATCCGGCCGCTCGGCATCGACATAGCTGTTCCAGTCGGCTTGGCGCGCGAGGTCGCCGCCCTTGTCCCATGCGGCGCCGCTGTAATAGACGAAGGGCTTGCCCGGCGTGACGCGGACGAGGATCAGATAATTGTCGGCATCCTCGGCAAAGCCCGCGAAGGCCGCGGGGTCGACGATGACCGCCGCGGCCATCCGGCCCTTGTCGCCGTCGGCGGGGCCCCACCAGCTCATCCGCGCGGCCCTAGCGTTCTTGCGGATTTCGCCCAGTGCGCCGCCGGTGATCGGCCGTTTGGATATCCCGATTCCGATCACCAGCTCGTCGGCGCTGCTCGATGCGATGGTCGAGGTCAGGCGGGTGAAATTCGTGCCCGCGGGCAGGGTGAAGCGCCGCGTCTCGCGCACCGTTCGCACCGTGTCGACCGGCCAGGGGTCGTAGTCGACGGTGAAATCGGCGGCGTCGGGGCCGGCGCTCAGGATATGCGGACGAACATAGTTGCGCGAGGTCCACAGCTTGTTGTCGTACCAGACGCCGAGACCGCCGACGCCGCGGCCCGTGCCGACATTGTAGAAGTCGAGCCCCTCGCCATGGTCGGCGTGCTGGTCGCCGGTGCGCAGCTGGCGGTCCATATAGGGCCAGCGCACGCGCTTGCCCCAGGCGTCGATCCCCGACGAGGAGGGTGGTTCGGCGGCTTCGAGCGCGTGGCCATAGATGCGGTAGGCGATGCGGTCGTTTTCCCAGAGGAGGTCGTCGTAGCGATAATCGGCGATCAGCGCCGCGGCATGCTGTTGCCGCTCTCCGGCGGTGGCCGGGCGCATCGGCTGATGCTCGCTGGCCGCGGCCGCGGTGGCCAGCAGGACGGCGGCGACAAGCAGCGCGCGCATCACCAGTTCCACATCGTGCCGTCCTCGAGCCGGTTCACCGGCAGATAGGCACGCGAATAGGGATGGGTTTCGGCGAGCGCTTCGTCGATATCGACGCCGAGCCCCGGCGCGTCGCCGGGGTGGAGCATGCCATCCGCGAAGCGATAGGCGTGCGGGAAGACCGCGTCGGTCTCCGCGGTGTGGCGCATATATTCCTGGATGCCGAAATTGGGGATGGAAAGGCCAAGGTGAAGCGCCGCCGCCATCGTCACCGGCGACAGGTCGGTCGCGCCGTGGCAGCCGGTGCGGACCTGGTGGAGATCGGCGAGCGCCGCGATCGCGCGCATATGGGTGATGCCGCCGGCGTGGAGCGCGGTGGCGCGGATATAGTCGATCAGCCGGTTCTCGATCAGCGCCTTGCAGTCCCAGATCGATGAGAATATCTCGCCCACCGCGAGCGGGGTGGTGGTGTGCTGGCGGATCAGCCGGAACGCCTCCTGATCCTCGGCCGGGGTTGCATCCTCGATCCAGAAGGGACGCCAGGGTTCGAGGTCGCGGCCGAGCCGGCCCGCCTCGATCGGGGTCAGCCGGTGATGAATGTCGTGGAGCAGGTGGACGTCCCACCCCAGCGCCTCGCGCGCCGCCGCGAACAGTTCGGGGACGACGCGCATATATTTCTCGGTCGACCAGATATTCTCGGTCGGCAGGTCGGCGTCGGCGGGCTCGTAGAAATAGCGGTCGCCGCTGACGCCATAGGTCGAGGGCAGGCCGGGAACGCCGCATTGCAGGCGGATCGCCTTGTAGCCCTGGCGCCGATAGTCGAGCGCCGCCTCGATCGTATCCTCGATCGTCGCGCCATTGGCATGGCCGTAGACCATGCAGCCTTCGCGCGCCGCGCCGCCGAGCAGCTGATAGACGGGCAGCCCCGCAAGCTTGCCCTTGATGTCCCACAGCGCCATGTCGACTGCGGCGATCGCAGTCATCGTGACCGGCCCGCGCCGCCAATAGGCGCCGCGATAGAGGAATTCCCATGTATCGCCGATGCGGTGCGCGTCGCGCCCGATCAGGCACGGTACGACATGGTCCGAGAGATAGCTCGCAACCGCGAGCTCGCGCCCGTTGAGCGTCGCGTCGCCTACCCCGGTCGTGCCGTCGTCGCATTCGACCTTCAACGTCACGAAATTGCGTCCCGGGCATGTCGTGATGATCCGGGCTGACACGATTTTCGGCATTCGTTTCCCTCTGTGCCACTGGATAGTTGTCTGACAACCTTATTGACATATCCGCGCGAAAAGGAAAGAGATTGTTACCGGTGTCATGAGCGATGGCACGGTCGTTCGGGAGAGAGGGCGATCGGGCCGAAAGCCGGTGGAATGCCGTTCCGCAATAGGGGAGATGATATGTCGCTGAGCCTGCTTGTGCCCTTCGTCCTTGCCGCCGCGCCGGTGCAGGCCGCCCAGGCCGAGCCCGCCATGCCGCGCGCGTCCGAAATCCTTGCCGAGACGCGCCGCGTCGCCGACTGGCAGCTCGCCAACCGCACCAATTGGGCCGCGATGCCGCTGGCGCGCAAGAGCGTGCGCGAGCCGCGCGATTGGCAGCAGGCGACCTTCTGGGTCGCGCTGACCGAGCTGGCGCAGCGCGACCGCCGCTATGCCGATCCGCTGATGGCGCTCGGCCGCGAGACCCGATGGACGCTGGGCGACCGGCCTTTTCACGCCGACGACCAACTGATCGCGCAGGCATGGATATGGGCGGCGCGCCACGGGGCGGCGGCGGCGGCGATCGCCCCGACGCGCGCCTATTTCGACCATGTCCTCGCGAACCGGCCGGCGGGTTCGCTCGAATTCATCCAGCACCAGCCTGGAAAGAACAGTTCCGATTGCACCGATCGCTGGTGCTGGTGCGACGCGCTGTTCATGGCGCCGCCGACGCTGCTGCGGCTCGCGCAGGCGACCGGCGACACGCGCTTCGCCACCTTCGCGCATGAAGAGTTCAAGGCGACGACCGACTATCTCTTCGACCCCGCCGAGCATCTCTATTTTCGCGACAGCCGCTTTTTCGACATGCGCGACGCAAAGGGACGCAAGCTGTTCTGGAGCCGCGGCAACGGCTGGGTGATCGCCGGGATCGCGCGCATGCTGCAGGCGATGGCGCCCGACGATCCGCAGCGGCCCTATTATGAGGGGCTGTTCAGGGCGATGGCGGTGCGGCTCGTCACGCTGCAAAAGCCCGACGGCTATTGGTCGGCCTCGCTGCTCGACACCGATCCCCGCACGCCGATCGAAACGAGCGGCACCGCCTTTTTCACCTATGCCTTCGCCTGGGGAGTCGATGCGGGCCTGCTCGACCGCGCGACCTATCGGCCTGCGGCGATTCGCGGCTGGAATGCGCTGGTGCGCGCGGTGCAGCCCAACGGGATGCTCGGCTGGGTCCAGCAGGTCGGCGACCGCCCCGACAGCGTGTCGGGCAGCGAGACGCAATTCTATGGCAGCGGCGCCTTCCTGCTCGCGGGGACCGCGATGTACGACCTTGCGGGCCGGGATGCGACATCCTCGAAATAGCCCGCTACCCCCTATATTTTGGCGGTTTCTGACCTTTTCCTCCTCCTTGTTGACTCATCTGGAAAATTTGTATTACAACCTTAGTTGTCATACATCTAAAACTGACACCGGTATCAATCGGACGATCAGGCCTTCCGCGAGAGGGCGCAACAGGGAGAGCAACATGACATCACGACCGGTCCACGCAGTCCGCGCGGCGCTATTGGCATCCACCATGCTGGCGGGGGCCGCCCCGGGCTTCGCGCAGGACGCATCGCCGGCGGCGAGCGAAGCGATCGCGGCGGCGCCCGCGCCCGGCGAGGAGATCATCGTCTCGGGCGTGCGCGCGACCCAGCGCAGTTCGATCGATTTCAAGCGCAACGCCGACGTCGTCGTCGACGGGCTGGTCAGCGACGAGATCGGCGCGACCCCCGACAATTCGGTCGGCGACACGCTCGAGCGCATCGTCGGCGTCTCGGCCGACCGCTTCAAGGGCAACGCCAACGAGCTGTCGGTGCGCGGGCTGGGGCCGACGTTGAGCTTCTCGACCTTCAACGGCCGCGAGGTGTCGACCGCGGGCCCCGACCGCTCGGTCGCCTTCCAGCAATTCCCCTCGGAGCTGATGAACGGCGTCCTCGTCTACAAGACCCAGCGCGCCGACTTCCTCGAAGGCGGGGTCGGCGGGGTGATCGAGCTCCGGTCGATGCGGCCGCTCGACTATGGCAAGCGGCGCATCCAGTTCGAGGTGCGCGGCGATTTCCAGCCGCAGGACGACGACGTCTATCAGCACGACGGGCTCGGCTATCGCGCCAATTTCTCCTACACCGACCAGTATGAGACCGGGCTCGGCGATATCGGCGTGTCGATCGGCTACCAACGGCAGGACACGACCGCGCCCGAGGATTATTACAACGGCAATTCGACCTTCCAGCTCTGCAACACCTCCGCCAACGATCCGTGGCAGCTCACCGGCAATTCGGCGACGCAGGCGGCCGCGGGCGCCAACGTCAATTGCACCTTCGCAGAGGGGCCGCGCACCGCGAACGGGGTGACGGTGGGCGAGACGATCGGCGACTATTATTTCCCGACCTCGTCGCGCAGCTTTCGCACCCAAAGGACGTCCGAGATCCGCGACGGGCTGATCGCTGCGATCCAGTGGCGCCCGTCCCCGACGCTCGAAATCGCGCTCGACGGTCAATATTCGAAGCGCCGCAGCCTTGAGGACCGCAACGTGCTGGGCATCGCCGAGGGGCTGCGTGGAATCGAGCCGCTGGTCATCGGCAACGGCAGCAACGGCTATTCGCCCGGCGCGCTGATCAGCTATCGCGGCAATTCGAACATCGAGAACCAGCTCGAAACGCGCCAGCGCAACGAGACCTACAAGGGCGGCGGGGTCAACATCGTCTGGACCCCCGACCGCTGGACGGTCTCGCTCGACGGATCCTATTCGGACAGCCATCGCACCGAGACGCAGAAGGCGACGCGGATGCGGTCGAACCGGCGCGTCGGCTATACGCTGACCTATGAGGGCGACGATGTCGTGCCGAACGTCGCGTTCGACGATTTCGATATCACCGACCACGACCTGTTCCTGACCACCGCGGCCAATTCGGTTTATGCGCGCAACCGCTTCGTGACCGACCGCCGCGACACGATCTGGGCGGCGAAGCTCGATGCGGAGCGCGAGCTCGACGGCTTCATCACCTCGATCAAGGTCGGCGGGCGCTATTCGGATCACCAGCGCACCAACGACAACGCCCGCAACAGCGACCGCAACACGCTGATCCCGGTCGACGGCCTGACCCCGGCCGAACTGATCGCGCAGGCGAACGCGCAGTGCCGCGCGCCGTTCACGACGACCTCCTACATGCAGGGGATGGGGACCAACGTCACGCGCTGGGCGACCTTCGACAACGACTGCCTGTTCCGCACCTTCACCGGCAGCGACGACGCGCTGCCCTATCCGACCGACGGGCGCGACCCGAGCGACATCGACGTCACCGAGCGCATCTACGCCGTCTATGCGATGACGAATTTCGCCTCCGACGCGGGCAGCATTCCGTTCAGCGGCAATGTCGGGCTGCGCTGGGTCAAGACCGACATCACCTCGATCGGCTATCGCCAGGCCTATATCCTGACCGTCGACACCGCGGGCGACACCTATACCGTCGACGTCGACCCGAATGGGGAGCTGGTCCGGAACAGCGCGAAGGGCAGCTATAATTATTTCCTGCCGAGCGCGAACGTCTCGTTCGACCTGTCGCAGCAACTGAAGCTGCGCCTTGCCGCCTATCGCGCGATCGCGCGGTCGGGGATCGAGAGCTTCGGTGCGGGGATCGACCTCAATCCGTCCGAGGGCACCGGGCTCGACAACATCATCTTCGACGCGACGACGGGCAATCCGAACCTCAAGCCGCTGCGCGCGTGGAACCTCGACGCGAGCCTCGAACTCTATGCGTCGAAGGACACGCTCGTCTCGCTCGCGGGCTATTATAAATGGGCGAAGGGCACGGTGATCCGCGCCGAGCAGCCGATTCCGACCGACGTCACCATCACGACGATCCGCGACGGCGGCGCGCCGGTGACCGAAACCGTCACCATCTCGCCCACCGCTCCGGCGAACGACAGCGAGACGCGCCATCTCTATGGCGTCGAGGCGACCTTCAGCCACGCCTTCACCTGGCTGCCCGACCCGCTCGACGGCTTCGGCATCCAGGGATCGGTCAACCGCGCCTTCGCCAATTTCGAATATCCCGACACCTCGCCGATCGCCGATTACGTCGACCCGGCGAACCTGATCGGCCTGTCGAAATGGACCGCGAGCGGGTCGGTCTGGTTCGAGAAATGGGGGCTCTCGCTGCGCGCGAACCTCCGCTACCGCTCGGGCTATTACAAGCCGAACAGCGGCACCAACCGCGAGATCCGGTCGGCGACCTATCTCAACCTGTCGGCGCAATATGATCTGACCAAAAATGTCCAGCTGAAGCTGCAGGCGCTCAACGTCACCGGCACCAACGACGTCATGATCAAGGGCGGATACGACAGCATCGCCGAAGTTTCGCACAGCGGCCCGCAATATTTCTTCGGGTTCCGGGTCCGCCTGTGAGGCGAAAAGGAAAAGCCCTCCACCCATGGGCTCTGACTGCCGCCGCCGTATGTCTTCCGACTGCGGCGGCGGCTTTTTCCTCGCCGCCGCCATCTCCCCCCGTCTGCCATGCGAGCGACGGCTATGCCGGGGCGTTCGGCGGTCGGCGAACCTTCGCGCTGCGCCCCGACGAACTCGCCGCGACCAAGGCGGCCTTCGCGGGCGATCCGTCGGCGCCGGCCTATCGCAACCTGATCGCCGAGGCCGACCGCGCGCTCGCCCGCCGGCCCGGATCGGTGATGGACAAGCGGACGATCCCGCTGTCCGGCGACCGCCACGATTACCTCAGCCTCGCGCCCTATTGGTGGCCCGACCCCGCCGACCCCGAGGCGCCCTATGTCCGCCGTGACGGGCAGGTGAATCCCGACCGCGCGACCGACCGCTTCGATCGTGCAGCCTTGGGCCGGATGGCGAGCGACGTCGATACGCTGGCGCGCGCCTATTATTACAGCGACGATCCGCGCTATGCCGAGGGCGCGGCGGCGAAGATTCGGGCGTGGTTCCTCGATCCCGCGACGGCGATGAACCCCAATATGACCTATGCGCAGGCGGTGCCGGGAAGGGCGAATGGCAGAGCGGAAGGCGTGCTGGAGACGAGCGGCTTCATCGGCGTGATCGACGCGGCCGGGCTGATCGCGCCGTCGGGGGCGCTGTCGCCCCCCGAGAGCGCGGCGCTCGAGCGCTGGTTTTCGCGCTATATCGACTGGATGACGACGAGCGCCAACGGCCGCGCCGAGCGCAAGGCGGGCAACAACCACGGCCTCTGGTACGACGCGCAGCTCGCGCGCTTCGCGCTGTTCGCGCGCCGGCCCGAGGTGGCGCGTGCGGTCGTCGCCGATTTTCCGAAGGCGCGGATCGCGCGGCAGTTCGACCCGTCGGGCGCGCTGCCGCATGAGCTGACGCGCACGCGCAGTTTTCATTATTCGCTCTACGCGCTGCAGGCGGCCTATACGCTCGCCGACAGCGCGGCGTGCCTCGGGGTCGATCTTTACGGCTATCGCGATGACAAAGGCCGCTCGCTGCGCCGCGCGACCGACTATGTCGCGGCCTATCGCGGCCGCGCCGCCGACTGGCCGCACAAGGAACTGCGCTGGCCCGCTGCGATGCTCGACGAACTGCTGGTTCGCGCGCGCCGGGCGTGGGGCGCCGATGCCTTTCCGGCCGCCGACAGCCGATGATCGCGCGCCGCGCCCTGCTCGCCGCGGCGCTGCTTGCGGGACCGGCGGCGGCTTTGGCGCGCGGTGGTGAAGTGCCGCTCGACATCGGCGCGATCGAGCGGCGGCGGGTGCTGCCGCGCGCCGCCGCGCTGCTGAGCGAGGCGCCGCGCACCATAGCGGCGATTCCGGCGCCGCGCAGTCCGGCGGGCCCGCAGGACTATTATTCGGAAGGCGATTACTGGTGGCCCGACCCCGCGCATCCGGGCGGCCCCTATGTTCGCCGCGACGGCCGGTCGAACCCCGACAAGTTCGACGGTCACCGCGACGCGCTGATCGCTTTCGGGCGGACGGTGCCGACGCTCGCGGCGGCGTGGGCGCTGTCGGGCGAGGCGCGCTTCGCCGAGGCGGCGGCGCGCCATATGGATGCGTGGTTCGTCGATCCGGCGACGCGGATGAACCCGAACCTCGACCATGCGCAGGCGATCATCGGGGTGAATGGCGGGCGCGCGATCGGGGTGATCGACACGCTGCAGATCGTCGAGGTGGCGCGGGCCGCAACGCTGTTCGCGGCGCGCGGCGCGCCGGGCTATGCGCGCATCCGCGCCGGGGTCGAGGACTGGTTCGCGCGCTATCTGGACTGGCTCACCTCCTCGCCCTTCGGGGAGGAGGAGCGCGATCAGGCGAACAACCACGGCAGTTGCTGGCTGCTCCAGGCGGCGGCGTTCGCGGCGCTGGTCGGGCGGAGCGATGTGCTGGCCGAGGCGCGCGACCGGCTGCGGACGGTGCTGATCCCGACCCAGATCGCGCCCGACGGCCGCCAGCCGCTCGAACTCGCGCGAACCAAGCCCTATGCCTATTCGCTGTTCAATCTCGACGTGCTGGCGGCGACGGCATGGCTGCTCGCGGGCGAGAGCGGCGAACTGATCGCGTGGAGGACTGCCGACGGGCGCTCGATCGCCGGCGCGATCGCCTTCATGGCGCCGTTCATCGCCGACAAGGCGCGCTGGCCCTATCCCCCCGACGTCGAATATTTCGAGGGCTTTCCGGTGCGCCAGCCGAGCCTGTTGTTCGGCGGGCTCGCAGCGGGCAGGGAGGACTGGCTCGACCTGTGGCGGCGGCTCGACCCCGATCCGGTGATCGGCGAGGTGGTGCGCAATTTTCCGGTCCGGCAGCCTTTGCTGTGGCTCGCCGAGGATCGGGATTACATATTGAATTAAAGGTATAATTTCGATTCCGGTTCGCCGGCTCGTGCCCGCATAGTTGTCATACAATTTTTTCTTGACAGCGCGGCGGTGCAGGCAGATCATTCCTGACACCGGTTACCAAAACCGGACAACGACAAGGGTGCCGACAGCTGGTGCGGGCGCCGAACGTGGGGAGGATGAGATGGCTATTCGCGGAAGAAATGCGGCCGGGATAGGGGTGCGGCTGGCGGGCGGCGTTTCGCTGGCGGCGCTCGCCATGGCTCCGGCCTTCGCGCAGGATGCGCCCGCGGGCGACGCGGCGGCGGGGGACGATGCGATCATCGTCACCGGCATCCGCGCCTCGCTCGAACAGGCGGCCGAGATCAAGCGCGAGTCCGACCAGATCCTCGACGTTATCACCGCCGAGGATGTCGGCAAGCTCCCCGATTCGAACGTCGCGGAGGCGCTGCAGCGGGTGACGGGTGTCCAGATCACGCGTGTCTTCGGCGAAGGGCAGGCGGTGTCGGTGCGCGGGCTGCAACAGGTGCGGGTCGAGGTCGACGGCCGCACCCTGCTCGGCTGGTCGGCGCGGCTGTCGCCGCCCGAGAACGACCAGCTCGGCCGTTCGTCGGGACTCGATTCGGTGCCGTCGAGCCTGTTCGGCCGCCTCGAGGTGCGCAAGTCGCCGCTCGCGAGCCAGGCCGAGGGCGGACTCGGCGGCACGGTCAACCTCGTCACGCCCAAGCCGCTGAGCTTCAAGGAGCCGACCGCGTCGCTGCGCGTGCAGGGGGTCTATTCGGAAAATTCGGACAAGTTCGAGCCCGCGATCACCGGCTTTGCGACGACCAAATTCGCCGATGGCCGCATCGGCGTGATGATCGCCGGCGAATATCAGAAGCGCACCTCGACCACCCAGGCGTTCGAGCGCAACAATTTCCTGAACCGCAACTACGCCGGAACCGGCGGGACGGTGGCGCAGCCGACGCCGGTGCTGCTGCAGTACGAGAATTTCGTCGTCGACCGCTCGCGGCTCGGGCTCAACGGCGCGATCCAGTTCGAGGTGACGCCCGAATTCACGCTGACCGCCGACGCGCTCTATTCGAAGCTCAAGACCGGGCGGCACCAGGATTTCTTCGCCTTCCGCCTGCCGACTGGGACCAATCCCGTGACCAATGCGGTGGTCGAGGACGGAATGGTCGTCGCGGGCAATGCCAACGGCACGGTGACGACCGCGGGGCAGATCCGCAACGAGCCGACCGAGAGCTTCCTCTATGGCCTCAATGGCAAATATGAGAGCGGCGGACTGACGATCGAAGCCGACGGCTATTACAGCAAGGGCACGATCGACCAGACAATCCAGATCATCACGCTGCAGGCGGCGGCGCCGGTTCCGGGGGCGTTCGATTTCCGGGACAACGCCGTTCCGTCGCTGACGCTCGGCGGCACGTTCGACCCCGCCGACTATGCGTCCTACAATCCCGCCAACAACGGCGTGCGCAGCAACCGGCTGCTCGGGCTGCTCGAGGAATGGACCGGCAAGTTCGACGTCGCCTATGAAAGCGATAGCGGCGTCACCGTGTCGGCAGGGGTGCGCTATACCGATCTTCACGCGCGCTCGAATGCCTTCCGCAGCCAGGTCACTCCGACGCGCGACGAGATCGAACCCTATCTGACCTCGATCGGCGCGGGCGACTTCCTGCCCGACATCGCCGGGACCTTTCCGCGCGGCTTCCTGAGCACCGCGCCGACCTACGATTATGTCTTCAACCGCGCGCAGGCGGCGCAGCCGAATCCCGATGCGGACGGGCGGTCGACGCTGCTTCCCAATTCGCAGCGCGACTATGATTTCAGCGAGCGGACGCTCGCGGGCTATCTGATGGTGTCGGGCGAGGGGGAGATCGGCGGCATCCCCTTCCGCGCCAACGCGGGGGTCCGCATCGCGAGCACGCGGCTGTCGGTCGACACCTTCCTCAACATCGGCAGCACGAGCACGCTCGTCACCGACAAGAACCGCTATACCAACGTGCTGCCGAGCGCGAACATCGCGTTCAACATCACCGACAATTTCATGATCCGCGTGTCGGGGTCGCAGACGATGCAGCGCGCGTCGATCGCCGACCTTGCGCCCTCGACCTTCTTCAACGCGACCAACCTGTCGGTGACCGGGGGCAATGCGGGGCTCGAACCGCCGATGTCGACGCAGGCCGATATCAGCTTCGAATATTATACGGGCAAGAGCTCGCTGATCTCGGGCGCGGTCTTCTACAAGGACGTCACCAACTTCATCGCCAATTTCGTGACGTCCGGGGTCGACCTGAACCTCGACCCGCAGGGGCGCGAGCTCGTCTTCTCGCGGCCCGAGAATCTGGCGAGCGCGAAGATCAAGGGGTTCGAGATCGGCATCCAGCAGTTCCTCGACTTCCTGCCGTCGCCGCTCGACGGCTTCGGGATCATCGCCAACTATACCTGGTCGGACTCGGAGGATAATGCGGGCTTCCCGCTCGTCGCGGTGTCTAAGAACAGCTACAATCTCGTCGGCCTCTACGAGAAGGGGCCGTTTTCGGCGCGCCTCGCCTATAATTACCGCGACGAGGCGGTGTTCGAATTCTCCGAAGGGCGGCCGAGCTTCATCGGCCCGCGCTCGCAGCTCGACGCGCAGATCGGGTTCGACATCAACAAGAATTTCGCGCTGTCGCTCCAGGCGCAGAATCTGATGCCGAGGAAATCGGCGACGCAGGAGTATAGCAATTTCGTGCCGACCGCGCTCAACAGCTATGCCTTGTCAGAGCGGCGCTTTTCGGTCGGGCTGCGTGCCAAATTCTGACTTGGAATGGGAAGAGAATCTATGAGGTCGCCAAGCGCGGGAACACGCGCCTTTTACATGATCCTGTCGGTCGCCGCCGGTGTGGTGCCCGCACGGGCCGAGCCGCCGGTACTGCCGAAGATCCTCGCCGACCCGGCGACGCAGGCGGCGCAGCCGTTGCCCGATTACAGCTATGCCGGATACGGCTTCGGCACCGCGCCGATCCCCGAGGGCGCGGGGACGGTGGTTGATGTCACCGACTATGGCGCGATCCCCGATGACGGGCTCGACGACAGCAAGGCGGTGCTGCGCGCGCTCGACGCCGCGAACAAGGTGAAGGGCAAGGTGACGCTGCGCTTTCCGGCCGGGCGGACGCAGATCACCGAGGTGCTGCGGATCATACGCAGCGACATCGTTCTCGACGGCGCCGGGGACGGGGCGGGGGGAAGCGAACTTTTCTTTCCGCGGCCGCTGAAGCTGATCGACAAGAGTCACGCTTTCGACGAGCTGCGCGCCTATCTGGTGCACGAGAAGAAATATCAGATCGAGCCCGAGCATAATATCGACTATCTGTTCACCGAATATAGCTGGGCCGGCGGGATGATATTCGTCGGCCCGGAGAATACCCGCCCCGTCTCCTACGACGGCAGCAAGGATGTTCGCGATCCGGTGCTCGCGAACGGTGTCGCGGGCAAGCAGTTCGAGCCTATGCTGACCGTCGACGACCCGGCGAAGTTGCACGTCGGCGATGTCGTCCAGCTGCAATGGTTCTCGGTCGACGGGCCCGACAGCCGGATATTGAAATCGCTCTACGGCGACACCGACCTGCCGATCGGGTCGCACCACTGGAGCTCGCCGAACCGGCCGGTCGTGGTCCAGTCGACGCGCGTCGCGGCGATCCGCGGCAAGACGGTGACCCTCGGCGATCCGCTGCTCCATGACATACGCGCCGATCAGCCCGCGGTGGTGGCGCAGTGGGAGCATCTTTCCAATGTCGGCATCCAGAATCTGCGGCTGCAATTTCCCGAGGCGCCCGCCTTCGGTCACCATCTGGAGCAGGGCTATAACGGCATCTACATGACCGGCGTGTTCGACGGCTGGATCCGCAAGCTGACGATCGACCGGTCGGACAGCGGCATATTGACCGACAATGCCGCGAGCCTGACGATTTCCGACATCACGACCACGGGCGATCGCCGCGCGCATTATTCGGTGCACGTCGGCGCCGTGCACAATGTGCTGGTGAAGGATCTGAAGGTCGAAAACCCGGTGATCCACCCGCTGAGCGTCAACACGCGCTCGACGCGATCGGTGTTCCTGCGCGCCGAGGTCGAGACGCACGCGATGATCGACCAGCACAGCGGATCGAACCACCAGAATCTGTTCGATCAGGTGACGCTGCGGATCGACCCCACGCTGGTCAAGGGCGACTGGCGCTATCAGCTCTGGGTGGGCGGTGGCGCGCCCTATTGGAAGCCGGGGCACGGCCTCTACAACATCGTCTGGAACGCGCGGCTCGTCATTCCCGACACCGTTCCGCACGACGCGACGGTGATGATCGACAGCGGACTCGAGGGACCGGGCGAGCGGATCGTTGGCCTGCACGCGAACCGCGCGATCGCGGTCCATTACAACCCGGCGCCCTATATCGAGGGGACAGGGCAGGCGGTCACGGGCGCGCCGTCGCTCTACGACTATCAGCTCGCGCGGCGCACCCGGTAATCGGCGGGCGCGGCGCCGGTCGCGGTCGGACCGCCCTGCCGGCCGCCGCGTACCGCCTCGCCGACGAGGATCAGCGTCGGGGCGTCGGCCGCGAGCGCGCGGACGGCGAGACCGAGCAGGTCGAGCCGGGTCGCGAGCCGCTGTTCGTCGGCGCGGCTGACGTCGCACGCGACGAGCACCGGCGTCGCTGCGGAGAGGCCCGCGGCGATCAGGCGCCGCGCGATCTCCGGCGCCGCGTCGCGCCCCATGTAGAAGGCGAGGGTCGACCCGCCCGCCGCGAGCGCGTTCCAGTCGAGGTCGAGCGTCGCGCCGCGGCGGCTGTGCGCGGTAACGAAACGGACGTCGCGCGCGATCCCGCGCAACGACAGCGACACCCCCGCCGAGGCCGCGGCGGCGCTCGCGGTGGTGATTCCGGGGCAGACGCGGACGCTATGGCCGGCGGCCCGGAGCGCGCCGATCTCTTCGGCCGAGCGCCCGAACAGCGACGGGTCGCCGCCCTTCAGCCGCACGACGCGCTGCCCCGCGGCCGCAGCGGCGACGAGCAGCGCGTCGATCGTCCGCTGGTCCTTCGAATGGCGCCCCGACCGCTTGCCGACGCTCACCCGCTCGGCGTGCGGCGGGATCAGCGCGAGCACATCGGGGCCGACGAGCGCGTCGTGAAAGACGATGTCCGCCGCGGCGATCAACCGGACCGCCTTCATCGTGAGCAACTCGGGGTCGCCGGGGCCAGCGCCGACGAGCCAGACGGTGCCGGGCGCGAAATCCTCATGCGGCATGGCTTTTCTCCTCGGTCAGGATGCGCGCGAGCGCGGGGCGGCACGATCCGCAGTTGGTTCCGGCGCCGATTGCGGCGCCGATCGCCGCGACATCGGCGAGATGCTGGTCGCGGATCGCCGCGATGATCGCCTTCAGCCCGACGTCGAAGCACACGCAAACGATCGGGCCGCGGTCGGCTTGCGCCCCCGGCGCGCGGCCGGCGAGCAGGGTGGGGGCGACGGCGGGGGCGGTAAGCTGCGCGATCAGCCAGTCGCGCGGCGGCAGTTCGCCGCTTGCGGTGACGAACAGCGCGCCGGCGAGGCGCCCGTCCGCGATCACCGCGACGCGCCGCGTGCCGCGCGCCGGGTCCTGCGCCTCGATCCTCTCGCCGCGCGGCAACAGCGCCTCGATGCGCTGAATATCCTCATCGCCCGCGAGCTCCCACAGCACCCCGGCGGGAACCGCGACGCGGGTCGCCCACAGGCAGGCGGGGCGCTCGGCGAGTTCGGCGGCGAGGAGCAGGAAACCGCGCCATTGCGTCGCGAGGGGGGCAATCGCCGCGGGAGTGCGTTTGAAGCCGGGCTGGCCCGAGACCGGATCGACGAGCGGGCGCGACAGCAATCCCGTCCGCCCGCCGCTCGCGGTGCGGTCGGTCCAGTGGATCGGCACGAACAGCTCGCCGGGGCGCTGCCCGTCCGAAAAGGCGACGCGGTAGACGCTCTCGCCCTGCGGCGTGTCGACGCGCGCGAGCCCACCGTCGGCGAGCCCGAGCCGCGCGCCGTCGGCGGGATGCATTTCGACCAGCGGTTCCTCGCGATGGCGCGCGAGCTTGGGCGCGAGGCCGGTGCGCGTCATGCTATGCCATTGGTCACGATAGCGCCCGGTGTTGAGCGTCAGCGGCCATTTCGCGAGCGGGCCGGGGAGGGGCTTCTGCGCGACCGGAACGAGCCGTGCGCGGCCGTCTTCGGTCGAAAAGCGCCCGTCGGCGAACGGGCGGTCGCCGCCCCAGCGAAAGGGCGCCATCGCGTCATAGGCGGCGTTGCCACCCTGCGCCGCGCCGGGCAGCGCGAAGCGGCGCGCGCCGTCGTTCTCATAGGTCGAGAGGCGGCAATGCTCGCGCCAGATGTCGGCGGGCCGGTCATAGGCGAAGGCGGTCTTCCACCCCATGCGCCGCGCGACCTCCTTGACGATCCACCAGTCGGGCATCGCTTCGCCGGGGAGCGCGAAGAGCGCGCGCTGGCGGCTGATCGTGCGATCCGAATTGGTGACGATGCCGTCCTTCTCGCCCCAGGCGGCGGCGGGGAGGCGGACGTGCGCGAAGGCGCCGGTGTCGGTTTTCTCGATCACGTCGCTGACGACGACGAAGGGGCAGGCCGCGAGCGCCGCGCGGACGGCGTTCGCGTCGGGCATCGACACTGCGGGGTTGGTCGCCATCACCCACAGCGCCTTGATCCGGCTTTCACCGACCGCGCGAAACATATCGACGGCTTTTAGCCCCGGCTTTTCCGCCATCGCCGGTGCGGCCCAGAAGCGCCGGACGCGCTCGCGGTTTTCGGGTGCGAAGTCCATATGCGCGGCGAGGGTCGAGGCGAGCCCGCCGACCTCGCGTCCGCCCATCGCATTCGGCTGGCCGGTGATCGAGAAGGGCGCGGCACCGGGCTTGCCGATGCGCCCCGTCGCGAGGTGGAGGTTGGTGATCGCATTGACCTGATCGGTTCCGGCGGTCGCCTGGTTGATCCCCTGGCTGAACAGGGTGACGGTGCGCGGGCTCGCGGCGAACAGGTCGAAGAAATGCCTGAGGTCGGCGGCGGGGACGTCGCAAGTGCACGCCACCGACCACAGATCATTCCCCTCGGCGAGCTGGTCCCAGAAATCCTCGGGCACCGCCACGTGCGCGGCGAGATAATCCGCGTCGACCACGCCCGCCTCGCGGCAATGCTGGAGCAGGCCGGTCATCAGCGCGACATCGCTGCCGGGGCGGATCGGCAGATGCAGATCGGCCTCTTCGGCGGTCTCGGTACGGCGCGGGTCGATGACGACGAGCTTCGCGCCTTCCTCGCAGCGTGCGCGGATGCGCTGGTAGACGATCGGATGGCACCAGGCGGTGTTGCTGCCGACGAGGACGATCAGATCGGCGGCATCGAGGTCGTTATAGGTGGCGGGCACGACATCTTCGCCGAACGCGCGCATATGCCCCGCGACCGCGCTCGACATGCAGAGGCGCGAGTTGGTGTCGATGTTCGCGCTGCCGATGAAGCCCTTCATCAGCTTGTTCGCGACATAATAATCCTCGGTGAGCAGTTGCCCCGAGACATAGAAGGCGACGCTGTTCGGGCCGTGGCGCGCGATGGTTTCCTTGAACCGCCTCGCGACAAGGTCGAGCGCCTTGTCCCAGCTCGCGCGCTTGCCACCGATCATCGGATGAAGGAGGCGGCCTTCGAGGCCGACCGTTTCGCCGAGGTGCGTGCCTTTGGAACAGAGGTGGCCGCGGTTGGCGGGGTGATCGGGGTCGCCGGCGATCTCGACCGTGCGCTCGCCCGTCACCGTCGCGCGGATGCCGCAGCCAACGCCGCAATAGGCACAGGTGGTGCGGATGGAGGTCACCTAAGCCCCTCCCCTTCAGGGGAGGGGTTGGGGGTGGGGTCCATCGGCCTTGCGCAAGGTTGCAAGACCCCACCCCAACCCCTCCCCTGAAGGGGAGGAGCTTTTGTTTGCTTCGTCTTCACGCCGCCGCCTTCAGCGTGCCCGCGCGGCAGATCAACACGCGGCCGCCGTCGATCTTGACCGGCACCGTCGGCGTGCAGCCCTTGTCCTCGCCGAGCGCCTCGCCGGTCGACAGGCTGATCCGCCAATTGTGCAGCGGGCAGGCGACCGCACCGCCGTGGACGATGCCTTGGCTCAGCCGCCCATGCTTGTGCGGGCAGCGGTCGAGCAGCGCGAAGACCTTGCCCTCGGCGGTGCGGAAGAGCGCGATGTCGTCGCCCCCCTCGACCTGCACGGTGCGGCTGCCGCGCACGGGAATCTGGTCGACCCAGCCGATGTCGAGCCATTCTGCATTCATGCCCTGATCTCCTTCAAGAAAGCGTCCTCCTGCGGGGTGAAGCGCGCCATCGGCGCATGATGTTCGGCCTCGGCGCCTTCGGCGCGCTGCGCCCAGGGGTCGTCCTGCGAAAAGCTCTGCGAATGGAGGAAACGCGCGCGGAGCGCTTCGCGGCCCGGCGTATCGTCGACGATACGCGCCTTGACATGGTCGAGCCCCACGCGCTCGATCCACGGCGCGGTGCGCTCCAGATAGCGCGCTTCCTCGCGGTAAAGCTGGATGAAGGCGGCGCAATAATCCATCGCCTCCTGCTCGGTTGCGACCTTGCAGAGCAGGTCAGTCGCGCGGACGTGAATGCCGCCGTTGCCGCCGACATGGAGCTCGTAGCCCGAGTCGACGCAGACGATTCCGAAGTCTTTGATCGTCGCCTCGGCGCAGTTGCGCGGACAGCCGCTGACCGCGATCTTGAACTTGTGCGGCATCCAGCTGCCCCAGCTCATCCGCTCGATCTTCACGCCGAGCCCCGTCGAATCCTGCGTGCCGAAGCGGCACCATTCGGACCCGACGCAGGTCTTCACCGTGCGCAGCGCCTTGCCATAGGCGTGCCCCGACACCATGCCGGCGGCGCCCAAGTCGGCCCAGACCGCGGGCAGGTCCTCCTTCCTGATCCCGAAGATGTCGAGTCGCTGACCGCCGGTCACTTTGACCATCGGGGCGTTATATTTCTCGACCACATCGGCGATCGCGCGCAGCTCGGTCGGATTGGTGAGCCCGCCCCACATGCGCGGGACGACCGAATAGGTGCCGTCCTTCTGGATGTTGGCGTGGAGGCGCTCGTTGACGAAGCGGCTCTGCTGGTCGTCGACATAGTCGCCCGGGAGTGCGCAGAGCAGGTAATAGTTGAGCGCGGGGCGGCAGGAGGAGCAGCCGTCGGGGGTGGTCCAGTGCAGCTTCTGCATCACCTCGGGGATCGAACGCATGTCTTGCGCCACGATTTCGCGGCGGACATCGTCATGGCCGAAGCTCGTGCATTTGCAGATGGTCCTGGGGCCGCTCTGCACATCGTCGCCGAGCGTCAGCGCAAGCAAAGTCTCGACGAGGCCGGTGCAGCTGCCGCAGCTCGCCGACGCCTTGCAGGTGCCGCGCACTGCGTCGAGACTGTGCGCGCCCTTGGCGATGCACGAAACGACCTGCCCCTTGGTGACGCCGTTGCAGCCGCAGATCTCGGCATCGTCCGAGAGCGCCGCAACGGCCGCCTTAGGGTCCGCCTGCCCACCTCCGGAGGCGAAGGCCTGGCCGAAGATCAACATGTCGCGAAGGCCGGAGACGTCCTCCTGCTTCTTGAGCAGGTCGAAATACCAGTTGCCGTCAGCGGTATCGCCATAGAGCACCGCGCCGACGACGCGGTCGCCCCTGAGCACGACGCGCTTGTAGACGCCGCGGCTCGCATCGCGCAGCACGATATCCTCGCAGCCGTCGCCGCCCGAGAAATCGCCCGCCGAGAAAACGTCGATGCCGGAGACCTTGAGCTTGGTCGAGGTCACCGAGCCGCGATAACCCGTGGGCTTTTCGACGAGCCCGTCGGCGAGGCTGCGGCACATGTCCCACAAAGGTGCGACGAGGCCGTAGACCTGCCCATCATGCTCGACGCATTCGCCGACCGCGAGCACGGCGGGGTCGCTGGTGACCATATGGTCGTCGACCTGGATGCCGCGCCCGACCGCGAGGCCGGCATCGCGCGCGAGGCCGGTCGAGGGACGAATACCAACCGCCATCACGACAAGGTCGGCGGGGATCAGCGTCCCGTCCTTCAGCTTCACGCCCTCGACCTTGCCGTCGCCGACGATCTCGGCGGTGTCGGCGCCGGTCAGGATCGTCTGGCCGCGCGCTTCCAGTGCCCGCTTGAGCAGCCAGCCCGCCGCTTCGTCGAGCTGGCGCTCCATCAGGGTCGGCATCAGGTGGATGACGGTGACTTTCATGCCGCGCAAGGACAGCCCGTGCGCGGCCTCGAGCCCGAGCAGCCCGCCGCCGATCACCACCGCGCTGCCGCCCTTTTCGGCGGCAGCAAGCATCGTGCCGACATCGTCCATGTCGCGAAAGGCGATGACGCCGGGGAGATCCCTGCCCGGCACCGGGATGATGAAGGGATCGGAGCCTGTCGCGATCAGCAGCCGGTCGTAACGCTCGACGCTGCCGCCGCGCGTCGCCACGGTCTTCGCGGCGCGATCGATCGCGACCACCGGATCGCCCGCGACCAGCGCGATGCCATTGTCCGCATACCAGCCCGCATCGTTGATCACGATATCGTCGAAGGCTTTCTCGCCCGCGAGCACGGGGGAAAGCATGATGCGGTTGTAATTGACCCGCGGCTCGGCGCCGAAGATCGTGATGCGGAAACGGTCGGGGTCGCGCGCGAGCAGTTCCTCGATCGCGCGGCATCCCGCCATGCCGTTGCCGACCACGACGAGATGCTCGCGCGTGTCGGCGTCGGGGGAGAGGGGGCTATGTTCCATTATCGAGTGTCCGTCGAATTGTGGTGGAAGAGGATCAGATTCGCACGCCCTCGGCGGCGGTCCACGACCGGCGCCACTGGTCCTTGACGAAGACGAGCGCGACGAGCGCCGCCACCGCGAGGCCGGCGAAAAAATGAAAGGCGGGGGCGTAGCTGCCGGTCCATTGGCGCGCGAAGCCGAGCGTCGCGGCGAGAGTGAAGCCGCCGACCCCGCCCGCCATGCCGACGAGCCCGGTCATCACGCCGATCTCGGCCGAAAAGCGCTGCGGCACGAGCTGGAAGACCGCGCCGTTGCCAACGCCGAGCGCGAGCATCGCGGCGACGAACAGCGCGAGCGCGGCGGGGAGGGCGACCGCCTGCGGCACCCCGGCGAGCGCCGTCGCGGCGGCGACGAACACGATCATCAGCGCGCGCACCCCGCCGATCCGGTCGGCGAGCGCGCCGCCCATCGGCCGCACGAGCGATCCCGCGAAGACGCAGGCCGCGGTGCAATATCCCGCCGTCACCGGGGTCAGGCCGAACCGGTCGGTGAAATAGATCGGCAGCGACGCCGCGAGCCCGACGAAACCGCCGAAGGTCACCGCATAGAAGGCCATCAGCCACCAGGCGTCGGCGGTCCGGAGCGGCTCGAAATAATCGGGCAGCTTCCGGGGCGCGGGCGCGTCGGGCGCGTCCTTCGCCATCAGGAGGTAAAGGGCGAAAACGATCGTCAGCGGGATGCAGGCAAGGCCGAGCACCATGTTCCAGCCGAACAGCGCGGCAAGGCCGGGCGCGAAGAGCGCCGCGAGCACCGTGCCCGAATTGCCCATGCCGGCGAGCCCCATCGCCTTGCCCTGATGCTCGGGCGGATACCAGCGGCTCGCGAGCGGCAGCGCGATCGCGAAGCTGGCGCCCGCGAAGCCGAGGATCAGCCCGAGCGCGAGCGTGCCCGCGAAGCTGTGGACGCCGAGGAGCCAGGCGGTGAAGAGGCCCGCGATGACGATCGCCTGGCTGATCGCGCCCGACCGCTTCGGCCCGATGCGGTCGACGAGCAGGCCGTTGACGACGCGCAGCACCGCGCCCGCGAGCGTCGGCACCGCGACCATCAGCCCCTTCTGCGCCGGGGTCAGGCCGAGATCCCCGGCGATGGCGGGCGCGAGCGGTCCGAGGATGACCCACACCATGAAGGCGAGGTCGAAATAGAGGAAGGCGGCGACCAGCGTCGGCCAATGCCCGCTGGACCAGAAGCTCGATTGTCCCTTCGTCATCGTCCGTCCCTTGTGCGACGGGCAATAAAAAAGCCGCCAGGACGGCGGCCTCATGCGGCGCATCCTGACGGCTTCATTGCCTGTTGGAGTGCGGGAAAAAGGCTCCCCGCCTGCCGCGCGGACCAGCCCCTTCGTTGGAGCGGCGCCGCTTTATCTCGGCCCGGCAGCTCTGCCGGGTGCGATCAAACTGCCTGATTCGTTCAGGTCGCGCAAGCGATTATTTTGCAGTGCAACATAATTGCCGAGCTGCGCCCTTCGCCTTCAGGGCAGATCGGCCAGATACCCCGCAATATCCTCTGGATCGAAGGCGCGACCGTCGAAGAAGCGGTCGCTGCCGAGGAGCAGGCGGCCCTGGGTCGAGCCGGCGCCGATCGGGGCGTCGAGGCCGCCCTCGAGCTTCGAGCTCGCGCCGGGCAGCGGGGCGCCCGACCCCGCGAGCGCGGCGCGGTAGATGTCGGGGCGGAACACCCCGGCGGCCGTCGCCGCGTCGGCGGGTGAAAAGGCGATGCCGTCCCAGCGCACCATCTGCGAATAGAGCCACGCGGCCTGGCTGCGCCACGGGAAGCTGGCGGCCTCGCGATACTGGAACATGAAGTCGGGATAGGCGACGGGCTCGCCGCCGGGAACGACGCGGATGCGGTCGGTGATCGCGCGTTCGATCGCATCCTGCGGCGCGTCGAGATAGGCGGGGCGGGCGAGGATGGCCGCGCTCTCCCCGGCGGTGCCTGGCTCGACGAAATGTGCGGCCGCGGCATGAAGCGCGCGGAGCAGCGCTTCGACCGCGTCGCGGCGCGCCTCGGTGACGTCGCTGCGGACCGCGAGCACCTTCTCGACCCCGCGCCGCCAGATCTGCGCGGTGGCGAGCGCGATATGGCCGACGCCGCGATCGACCGCGATCGCGTTCCACGGCTCGCCGACGCAGATGCCGTCGACCTCGCCCGCGGCGAGCGCGTCGGCGGCGAAGGGCGGGCTGGTGACGACGATCTCGACATCGGCGTCGGGGCGGATGCCTACCCCGGCCAGCCAATAGCGCAGCATGTAATTATGGCTCGAATAGCGATGGACCACGCCGAAGCGCAGCGGACGGCCCGCCGCCTTGCGCGCCGTGGCGACGCCCCGCAGCGCCGCGCCGACGGTTGCGGGGTCGCCGAGCCCGTCGCCGAGCCCGGCCTCGGCCGCGAGCGCGGTCGAAAAGGTCACCGCATTGCCGTTGAGTCCGAGCACGAAAGGCACCGCGAGCGGCACCGCCGGCCGGTCGCGGCCGAGCGCGGTCGCGATGGCGAGCGGGGCGATCATGTGCGCGGCGTCGGTGTGGCCGTAGAGCAGCCGGTCGCGCACCGTCGCCCAGGTCATGTCGCGGACGAGCTCGATATCGACGCCCTCGCGCGCGGCGAAGCCGAGCTCGTGCGCGAGGATCGGCAGCGCGGCGTCGACCAGCGGCAGGAAGCCGATGCGGAAATGTTCGGCGCTCACTCGATATCTCCCATCAGCGCGTCGCTGGTCACGATCGCCTCGGCGATCTCGGCGATGCGGCGGTTGGTCCGCATCGCCTGCCCGCGCAGCAGCGCATAGGCGGTGGGCTCGTCGATCCCGCGCCGCTTCATCAGGATCGCCTTCGCCCGGTCGATCGTCGCGCGCTCGGCAAGCGCGTTCTTCGCTTCGTCGAGTTCGCGCTGGAGGCGCGAGAAGGCCTGGAAGCGCCGCACCGCAAGGTCGATCACGGGCTTGATCCGCTGCTTCGACAATCCGTCGACGACATAGGCCGACACCCCCGCGTCGATCGCGGCTCCCGTCGCCTCGGCGTCGCTCTGGTCGACGAACATCGCGATCGGCCGCGCGAGCGCGCGCGACATGGCGAAGAAATCCTCGAGCAGGTCGCGGCTGGGATTTTCGAGGTTGATCAGGACCACCTCGGGCCGCGCCGCCTCGACCTGCGCGACGATCGGTCCCTTGGGATCGATGAGGACGAGGTCGTCGAGCCCCGCTTCGCGCAGGCCATCGGAAATGATCGCCGCGCGCGTCGTGCTGGTGTCGATGATCGCGATCCGCATGTCCCGCCCCATAGGGCGCGCGGGTCCGGTTCGCCAGCCCTCGGGATCGAATGCAAAGGAGAGGCGATTTGCGGGCGATATTCGGATAGACCGGCCGAACGGCGGACGAAGAGGTCTGCATCCGATCCGAGGTGCCGCAGGTGGAAGAGGCCGATTCCCGAATTTCCGAACGCGACTCGATCGCGCTCGCGGTCCGGCGCATCGGCCTGGGCGAGCCCGGTGACGCGGCACTGACGCGTGCGGTGCCGATCGAGGCGCCGGTGTCGATCGAGGTTTGCGGCATCGGCTATGCCGTGATGATGGCGACACCGACCGACCTCGAGGATTATGCGCTCGGCTTCGCGATGAGCGAGGGGCTGGTCGACGGCCCCGATCAGAT
The DNA here is from genome assembly GCF_053514865.1 of Sphingopyxis sp. NJF-3. Lineage (NCBI taxonomy): Bacteria > Pseudomonadati > Pseudomonadota > Alphaproteobacteria > Sphingomonadales > Sphingopyxidaceae > Sphingopyxis > Sphingopyxis sp. NJF-3. The sequence continues at coordinate 2,217,419 of NZ_CM130726.1, read as the reverse complement.
TCGCGGCATCGATACCCAGCCAATCGAGGGCGGCTGGGCTCTGCGCATCTGGCTGCCGCCCGAACGGAGCGAGCGGGCGCTGGAACGGGCGCGGAAGCGGGTGAGCGAGAGCAGTTGCGGGCTGTGCGGGATCGAGAATATCGAAGAGGTGCTGCGCCCGCTGCCCGCGGTCACCGCAAGCATCGGGGTCGATCGCGCGGGACTCGCCGCCGCGCTCGCATCGCTCGGCGATCACCAGCCGCTCGGCCGCGCGACCGGCGCGGTCCACGCCGCGGCCTTTTGTGCGCCGGACGGCGCGATCCGGCTCGCACGCGAGGATGTCGGGCGGCACAACGCGCTCGACAAGCTGATCGGCGCGCTCGCGCGCGCGCGCATCGATCCCGCGAGCGGCTTCATCCTGCTGTCGGCGCGGTGCAGCTATGAACTGGTCGAAAAGACCGTCCGCGCGGGCTGCCCGATGCTCGTCACCATCTCCGCCCCGACCAGCCTCGCCGCCGAGCGCGCCGCCGCCGCGGGGCTGACGCTGGTCGCGCTCGCGCGGCCCGATTCGGCGCTGGTCGTCAGCGGACAGGTGGAGGGCGGGCTTTAGGAGCCGCCGATCGCGTTCACGGTGAACGCCAATATCCCCATGTTGAACAGGAAGGCGGCGAGCGAGTGGCCGAGCACGACGCGGCGCATATGCGCGCCCGAAATCGTCACGTCGGAGGTCTGGAAGGTCATGCCGAGGGTGAAGCTGAAATAGAGGAAGTCCCAATAGCTGGGCTCGCCCGCGCCCGGAAACTCCAGCCCGCCGCGGTCGTGGCCGTGCGGCTGGAGGTAGAAGAGATGGGCATAGTGGAGCGTGAAGACCAGGTTCGCGAACAGCCACGACAGAACGAGCGTCGCGACGATCAGCACGATATCGCCGCGGCCGAGCGCCTGCGGCCCGGCGATCAGCGACCCCACCGCGAACAGGATGACGAGCGACAGGAGCACCGAGATGGCGAGGAGGCCAGCGCGGTTGGCGTCGTTGCGCGCCGCGGTGCGGCGCATCGCGTCAGGATCGGCACCGAGCAGCGGCCAGGCCGCGCAGAGGAAGAGGAAGGCGGCGACGTCGAAGCCGGTCAGCAGCGCGATGCGCGGGGGAGCGCCCGCCGCCATCGCCGCGCCGCCCGCAGCAAGGAAGGCCGCGGCGAAAAGCAGGAAGCGCGCGGGCGCGATGCGGTCCCCCGGAGCGAAATCGCGCCGCGCGGCCATCGGCGCGTTAGCCTTTCGCCGCCGGAGCGACGACGCGGACCGGGATCGACTTCGCCGCGGGCGTGCCGCTGATCCGGTCGTAGTGGTCGAGCGGCAGCAGCGGGTTGAGCTCGGGATAATAGCCCGCCACGGCGCCGCGCGACATCGGATAGTCGATGATGGTCAGCCCCTCGACGCGCCGGTCGACGCCGTCGTCGCTGATCGTTTCGAGCGCGACGCGCGCGCCGGCGTCGAGCCCGCGCGCCTCGCGATCCGCGGCGTTCATGAACAATATCATGCGGTCGCCCCGCACGCCGCGATAGCGGTCGTTATAGCTGTAGATGGTGGTGTTGAACTGATCGTGCGAGCGCACCGTCGCGAGGCGCAGCATCGCGGGGTCGGCGATCTCGGCGTTGACCGCGAGGCCGGGCAGGACCAGGAAATTGGCCTTGCCGTTGGGGGTCGCCCACACGCGGCGGCGTGGCGGGATATCGAGGTGGAAGCCGCGCGGTGCCTTGATCCGCTCCGAAAAGCCTTCGTAGATCGCGGGATAGACCTCGGCGATCTTGTCGCGGATGCGGCCGTAATCGTCGATATAGCCCGCCCAGTCGACCTTGCTGTCCGGCAGCGCCGCCATCGCCATGCGGCAGACGATCTCGACCTCGGGCATCAGATGCGGGCTCGCGGGGTCGAGCACGCCGCGCGAGGCGGTGACGTTCGACATCGAATCCTCGATCGTCACGAACTGTTCGCCCGCCGCGGTCTCGATACGCTCGGAGCGCGCGACGACGGGGAGGATCAGCGCCTCTTTGCCGTGGACGAGGTGCCCGCGATTGAGCTTGGTCGCGATGCCGACGGTCAGGTCGAGCTTTCGCATCGCATCATAGGCCCGCTCGGTGTCGGGCACCGCGCGGACGAAATTGCCGCCGAGCCCGATGAAGACCTTTGCGCTGCCCGCGAGCATCGCCTCGACCGATTCGATGGTGTGATGGCCGTGCGCGCGCGGCGGATCGAAGCCGAAGACGTCGCGCACCCGGTCGAGATAGGCCGCGCCCGGCTTTTCGTCGATGCCGACGGTGCGGTCGCCCTGGACATTCGAATGGCCGCGGATCGGTGAGATGCCCGCGCCGGGCCGCCCGTAATTGCCCTTCAGCAGCAGGATGTTCGCGACCTGCTGCACCAGCCGCGACCCGAGCTGGTGCTGGGTCAGCCCCATGCCGTAGCAGATGATCGTCGCCTTCGAGCGGATGTAGATTTCGGCGCAGCGGCGGATCTGCTCCTCCGAAACCCCCGACGCCGCGACGATGTCGGCCCAGTCCTGCGCCTCGATATCGGCCTTCAGCTCCGCGAAGCCCTCGGTGTGCTCGCGAAGGAAGTCGTGGTCGAAGATCGTCTCGCCCGCGGCTTCGCGCTCGACCATCACCTTCATCATGCCCTTGAGCAGCGCAAGGTCGCCGCCGACGCGGATATGGACGAACTCGCTCGCGATCTCGGTCGAACCGAAGGTCGCCATCTGCACCGCGTCCTGTGGCTCGGTGAAGCGGATCAGCGCGCGTTCGGGCATCGGGTTGACCGCGACGATGGGGACGCCGCGCTTCCGCGCCTCGACGAGCAGGGTCATCATCCGCGGCGCGTTGGTGCCGGGGTTCTGGCCGATGACGAAGATTGCCTCGGCATGCTCGAAATCCTCGAGCACCACCGTGCCCTTGCCGACCCCGATCGCGGGCGGCAGGCCGCGGCTCGTCGGTTCGTGGCACATGTTCGAGCAATCGGGGAAATTGTTCGTGCCATATTCGCGCACGAAGATCGAATAGAGGAAGGCCGCCTCGTTCGGGGTGCGGCCCGAGGTATAGAATTCGGCCGCGTCGGGGTCATCGAGCGCGCGAAGATGACGGCCGATCGTCGCGAAAGCCTCGTCCCAGCTCGCCGGCACATAATGGTCGGTCGCGGGGTCGTAGCGCATCGGCTCGGTCAGGCGGCCCTGCATCTCCAGCCAATAGTCGGACTGCGCCATCAGTTCGGTCACGCTGTGCTGCGCGAAGAAATCGCGTGTCACGCGGAACTTCGTCGCCTCGTGCGCGAGCGCCTTGGCGCCATTTTCGCAGAATTCGAGCGTCTTGGTGCAATCGGCGTCGGGGAAGGCGCAGCTCGGGCATTTGAAGCCGCCGGGCTGGTTCATCGACAGCAGCGCGCGCGAGCCCTTGGTGACGACGCTCTGTTCGAGCAGCACCTTGGCGGTCGCGGCGGCGGCGCCCCAGCCGCCCGCGGGGCTGGTGTAGCTTCGATATCTGGGCTTGCTGTCCGTCATCGTCCGCGCTCCTTTCGAGGCCGTTCCGCGCGGTCTCCACAAGGTTTGTCTATCGCCAACGGCGGCGTGGCTCAAGCAATCGCGGACCTCCGAGAAATCAAACGCCACCGCATCCCCGAGCGAAGACGAGGGGCCCGTTCGAGCGAAGCGAGAACCAGAAGTATCGCTGCCTCGGCTTCGCTCGGCATGACCCCTCGTCTTCGCTCGGGAATACGGTTTGTACTATGCTTTGGAGTCCTGATCGTCCTGCGATGTCCGCGCCGACTTGCGCGCGCGGCCCAGCGTCGTGACGATGCCGTGCATCATCCGGATGTCGTTGTGCGACCAGCCGGTCTTGGTCAGCGCGGTGCGCAGCGTCCGCAGCGTCGCCGTGGTCCGCTCGGGCGGGAAGAAATAGCCCGCGGCGTCGAGGTCGCGGACGAGGTGCCCGATCAGATCCTCGAGTTCGCCGTGCGGGGCGGGGGGGTCGAGCGGTACGTCGGGCGGGCTGGCGAGCGCCTCGCCCTTCGACCATTCATAGGCGAGCAGGATCACCGCCTGCGCGAGGTTCAGCGACCCGAATTCGGGGTTGATCGGCACGGTGACGATCTCGTGCGCGAGCGCGACGTCGTCGCTTTCGAGGCCCGAGCGTTCGGGCCCGAAGACATAGGCCGATCGCAGCGCGGTCGCATGCACCTGCCGCGCCGCCGCCTCGGGGGTCAGCACCGGCTTGGTCACGCCGCGCTTGCGCACCGTGGTCGCATAGATGTGGCCGCAATCGGCGACCGCCTCGGCAAGGCTGTCGAACACTACCGCGTCGGCGAGGACGCGGTCGGCGCCCGAGGCGGCGGGCCCGGCATCGGGATTCGGCCAGCCGTCGCGCGGGGCGACGAGGCGCAGCTCGGTCAGCCCGAAATTGAGCATCGCGCGCGCCGCCTTGCCGATATTCTCACCAAGCTGCGGGCGGACGAGGACGATGACGGGGGGAGGGGCCTTGCTCACGAGCCGTTCTTGTGCGCCGCTTCGTTGATCGTCGCGGCGAATTCCTCGAAATCCTTGGCTTCGGTGAAGTCGCGATAGACGCTGGCGAAGCGGATATAGGCGACATTGTCGAAGCCCTTCAGCGCTTCCATCACCATCGCGCCGATCTGCGCCGCCTGCACCTCGTTCTCGCCCGAGGTTTCGAGCTGGCGCTGGATGCCCGAGACGAGCCGTTCGATGCGCGCGCCGTCGATCGGGCGCTTGCGGCATGCGATCTGGACGCTGCGCATCAGCTTCTCGCGGTCGAAGGGCTCGCGGGTGCCGCCTGCCTTGAGCACCGCGACCTCGCGTAGCTGGATGCGCTCGAAGGTGGTGAAACGCGCGCCGCAATCCTCGCACTGGCGGCGGCGGCGGATCGCGGCGCCGTCCTCGGTCGGACGGCTGTCCTTCACCTGGCTGTCTTCATGGCCGCAATAGGGACAGCGCATGGATCAGCGTCGGATCCGGCTGTAGAGCGCGATCGCGGCGCCCGCGAACAGGCCGACCGGCCAGCTGATCACGGGCAGCACGGCCCCTGCGACGGCGCCGATCGCGCCGCCGGTGAGCACGGGCTTGGTCGAAGGATGGTCCATTCCCTGCTTGCCCATCGCCTTGATCTCTTCGACCGTGTCGCCGAGCAATGTTTCGATTCCGGGCTTCGCCATGATCAGCCTCCGTAAATCGGGAAGCGCTCGCAGAGCGCGCGGACGCGCCCGCGAACGTCGGCCTCGACATCGGCGTCGCCATGCTCGCCCTTGTCGCGCAGCGCTTCGAGCACGTCGGCAACCATGTCGCCGATTTCCTCGAACTCGGCGATGCCGAAGCCGCGCGTAGTGCCGGCGGGCGATCCGACGCGGATGCCGCTGGTCTTGATCGGCGGCAGCGGGTCGAAGGGGATGCCGTTCTTGTTGCAGGTGATCGCGCTGCGTTCGAGCGCCTCGTCGGCGTCGCGGCCGGTGACGCCGAGCGGACGCAGGTCGATGAGCGCGAGGTGGGTGTCGGTGCCGCCCGCGACGACATCGGCGCCGCGCGCCTTCAACCGGTTCGCGAGCGCCTGCGCATTGGCGATCGTCGCCTTCGCATAGGCCTTGAACTCGGGGCGCAGCGCCTCGCCGAAGGCGACCGCCTTCGCGGCGATGACGTGCATCAGCGGGCCGCCCTGCAGGCCCGGGAAGACCGCCGAGTTGATCCGCTTGGCGATCGCCTCGTCATTGGTCAGGATCATGCCGCCGCGCGGGCCGCGCAGCGTCTTGTGCGTGGTTGTGGTGACGACATGCGCATGCTCCATCGGCGACGGATGCGCGCCGCCGGCGACGAGCCCTGCGAAATGCGCCATGTCGACCATCAGCAGCGCGCCGACATCGTCGGCGATGGCGCGGAAGCGCGCGAAGTCGAGCGTGCGCGGATAGGCCGAACCGCCCGCGATGATGAGGGCCGGGCGATGCTCTTTCGCCAGCGCCTCGACCTGATCGAAATCGACGAGATGGTCGTCGGCGCGCACGCCGTACTGGATCGCGTTGAACCATTTGCCCGACATCGCGGGTGCCGCGCCGTGGGTCAGGTGGCCGCCGGCGTCGAGGCTCATGCCGAGGATCGTCGCGCCGGGCTTGGTCAGCGCGAGCATGACCGCGCCGTTCGCCTGGGCGCCCGAATGCGGCTGGACGTTGGCGAAATTGCAGTCGAACAGTTTCCTGGCGCGGTCGATCGCCAGCGTCTCGACCTCGTCCGAGGGGGCGCAGCCCTGATAATAGCGGCGGCCCGGATAGCCCTCGGCATATTTGTTGGTGAAGACCGATCCCTGCGCCTCGAGCACCGCCTTGGAGACGATATTCTCGCTCGCGATCAGCTCGATCTGATAGCGTTCGCGTTCGAGTTCATGCTTCATCGCCGCGGCGACCGCGGGGTCGACGGCGGCGACGCCATCGGTGAAATAGCCAGCCGATTTGATGGGCTTGTCGAGCGTTTCGGTGGTCATCGGCTGTTCTCCAGGACGGGCGGGTGGGAAAGCTTGTCGACGCGGCGCGCGTGGCGGTCGCCGGCGAAGTCGGTGGCGAGGAAGGCGGTGACGCACGCCTTGGCCATGTCGATGCCGGTGAGCCGCGCGCCCAGCGCGACGACGTTGGCGTCATTATGTTCGCGCGCGAGCTTCGCCGACAGCGGTTCGGAGACGAGCGCGCAGCGGCATGCCGGGTTGCGGTTGACCGAGATCGAGATGCCGATCCCCGATCCGCACAGCGCGACGCCGCGCTCCGCGCTGCCGCTCGCGACCGCTTCGGCGAGGCGGTAGCCATAGTCGGGATAGTCGACGCTGTCGGGGCCGTTGGTGCCAAGGTCGGCGACCTCGTGCCCCTCGCCGCGCAGCCAGTCGACGAGCAACGCCTTCAGTTCGTAAGCGGCATGGTCGGAGGCGATGGCGATGCGCATGGCGCGTCTCCTGCGGCGAAGAGGGAATCGATGAGCGCGCTTTAGTGGAAGGAGGGGAGATTGGCCATAAGCCAGGTGGCAAATTTGTGACGCGGGGGGTAAAGCCGCGCCATGTCCGACACCATCATGTCCCTGCTGATGCTCACCGGGGTCGTCCTGACCGGCGGCGCGGTCTATGTCTTCCGCATGGGCGACCGCCGCCGCGCGCTGCTGATGTTCGTCGCGGCGCTGGTGATGTTCGCCAATATCGCGATCTGGCTGGTGCCGACGAAATAATCCTCCCCGCTTGCGGGGAGGGGGACCGCCGAAGGCGGTGGAGGGGGGGTCGTCCTTAAACGGGCGCGCGGGACCGCGAACCCCCTCCGTCAGCCCTTCGGGCTGCCACCTCCCCGCTTGCGGGGAGGATCAATCAGCGGATCGGCGAATCCGGCGCGAGGCGCATGTCGAGATAATTGTCGAGCGACTTCATCAGCTGTTCGAGTTCATGTTCGAAGAAGTGATTGGCGCGCGGGATCTCGTCGTGGTGGATGGTGATGCCCTTTTGGGTGCGCAGCTTGTCGACCAGCTTCTGCACCGCGGCCGGCGGCACGATCTCGTCGGCGCCGCCCGCGACGATGATGCCCGACGAGGGGCAGGGCGCGAGGAAGCTGAAGTCGTACATGTTCGCCGGCGGCGCGACCGACAGGAAGCCGCGGATCTCGGGGCGGCGCATCAGAAGCTGCATGCCGATCCACGCACCGAAGCTGAAGCCCGCGACCCAGGTCGTCTGCGCCTCGGGATGGATCGACTGCACCCAGTCGAGCGCCGAGGCGGCGTCGCTGAGCTCGCCGATGCCGTTGTCGAACGTGCCCTGGCTGCGCCCGACTCCGCGGAAGTTGAAGCGCAGCACCGCGAAACCCCGCGCGACGAAGCTCTTGTACATCGCCTGGGTGATGCGGTCGTTCATCGTGCCGCCGCCCTGCGGATGCGGATGCAGGATCAGCGCGACCGGCGCGCGCGGGCGCGGCGGGGGAGAGAAACGGCCTTCGATGCGGCCCTCGGGGCCGGGGAAAATGACGTCGGGCATGGGCGCACCTTCTATGGTTCTTGGGCTTGCCAGTGATTCGCCGGGAGACGGGGTGGCGGAGCGGAAGCGGCGCCTATATAGAAAATGGGTAGCAAGTTGCAACTTTTGCGAATCGTTCGCAATAAGAGGCCTTGCCATTCTTCGTTCGTCACCCCGGACTTGATCAGTGTTTATACCCTCAAGACAGTTATGCGAGTGCTCCCCGGCGAAATCCGGGGTCCACGCCATGCAGGCGTGCGCCATCTGGACCCCGGCTTTCGCCGGGGATCACTCACCTGTCTGAAAGGGATCAAGTCCGGGGTGACGAGGATTTCATGCGTTACTCGACACGAACGGGATTAGGGAGCAGAGGCTCGCAAGATGATCTACCTCGATTACCAGGCCACCACGCCGCTCGCGCCCGAGGCGCGCGAGGCGATGCTGCGCTGGCTGGGCGACGAAGGCGACAGCTTTGCGAATCCCTCCAGCACGCACAAGGCGGGTCGCGCCGCCGCCGCCGCGGTCGAGGTGGCGCGCGACCAGGTCGCGGCGCTGCTGCCGCGGGGCGGGCGCGTCTTCTTCACTTCGGGCGCGACCGAGGCGCTCAACTGGGCGCTGTTTCGCGGGGCGGACGCGAAGCCGGGCGGGGTCGCGGGGCTCAGCATCGAACATGCGGCGTCGCTGCAATGCCTCGAACGGCTGAACGCGGCGATCCTGCCGGTCGATGGCGAGGGACTCGCGCTGCCGCCCGATGAGGCGCTGATCCCCCAGAACGGGATCGTCGCGACGATGCTGGTCAACAACGAGGTCGGCACGATCCAGCCGGTGGCCGATTTCGCCGCCGCCGCCCATGCGAAGAACAGCCTGCTGCTCTGCGACGCGGTGCAGGGCTATGGCCGCGTCGCGATTCCCGATGGCCCCGACCTGGTCGCGCTGTCGGCGCACAAGATCCACGGGCCCAAGGGCATCGGCGCACTGTGGGTTCGGGACGGCGTCGACCTCGAACCGCTGATGGTCGGCGGCGCGCAGGAGCAGGGGATGCGCTCGGGCACCGTCTCGCCGGCGCTGTGCGCGGGTTTCGGCGCCGCCGCGGCGCTCGCGGCCGAGCGCTTCGACGCGGACGCCGAACATGTCGAGCGGCTGTGGTCGCTCGCGATGGACATGCTGCCCGAATGGACGGTCAACGGCGCGGCGGACCCGCGCTATCACGGCAATCTCAACGTCCGGCGCGAAGGGGTGAACGGCCTCCGCCTGATGTCCGACGCGCGCGAGGTCGCTTTCTCGCTCGGCAGCGCGTGCGGCAGCGGGTCGGGCAAAGTCAGCCACGTGCTCCGCGCAATGGGGGTGAGCGAAGCCGATGCGCGCGCGTCGATCCGCCTCGGCTGGGGGCGCTATACGAGCGAGGCCGGGCTTCGCGATGGGCTGGCCGCGATCAAGGCCGCGGCGCGGCTGCAGGGGGTCAATTGATGCGCGTCACCTTCGTCCATGCCGACGGCAAGGGGCGCACCGAGGCCGAGGCGAACCCCGGCGACGTGCTGCTCGACGTCGCGCAGGCGCATCTGATGCCGCTCGAAGGGACGTGCGAGGGCCAGATGGCCTGCTCGACCTGCCACGTCATCGTTGCACGCGAGGATTTCGACCGCCTGCCGCGCGCGAGCGAGGAGGAGGAGGACATGCTCGACCTCGCCGCCGGCGCGCGCCGCACCAGCCGCCTGTCGTGCCAGATCGTGCTGACCGAGGAACTGGACGGGCTGACGGTTCATATCCCGGCGGAAAGCCGCAACATGCAGGGGCCGCGTTGAGGCTCCGATCGAGCCGCGGTTCAAATTGTTCGCACGAAGCCACGAAGCCACAAAGTGGGGCTTATCCAAACCGTTCGTGCTGAGCTTGTCGAAGCATTGTCCTTTCTTTCGGCGTCGGAAGAAGGAAGAACGGCCCTTCGACAAGCTCAGGGCGAACGATTTTTGAGTGATTCTTTGTGGCTTCGTGGCTTCGTGCGAAACAAAATGGAGCAGCGAGTGAGGACTGGATGGCCGAACGGGTTTGCACCTCGATCACTTGCATTTCCGGTTCGCCCCCGCCATATGCGCCGCGGGAGTCGGGCGGACGCAGTCTTCGCCAACCCGGTCAGGTCCGGAAGGAAGCAGCCGCAACGAATTCGCTGCGGGTCGTTCCGGCTCCCACCCATTTCCCCCTTCGACAAGATCGCGCGTCGCCCCTAAGACGGGCGCATGGACGATTCCGCCGACGACGATACCCCGATGCTGGGAATGGACTTGCCCGAGGCGCCTGCGGTTGCGGCGTCGAGCGGTCCGTACCGCGTCCTCGCCCGCAAATATCGCCCGCAGACCTTCGCCGAGCTGATCGGCCAGGACGCGATGGTCAAGACGCTCGGCAACGCGATCGCGCGCGACCGGCTGGCGCATGCCTTCCTGATGACCGGGGTGCGCGGGGTCGGCAAGACGTCGACCGCGCGGCTGATCGCCAAGGCCTTGAACTGCATCGGCCCCGACGGGCAGGGTGGGCCGACGATCGACCCGTGCGGCGTCTGCGAACCCTGCCGCGCGATCACCGAGGGGCGCCATATCGACGTGATCGAGATGGACGCCGCGTCGAACACCGGCGTCGACGACGTGCGCGAGATCATCGAGGCGGTGCGCTATGCCGCGGTGTCGGCGCGCTACAAGATCTACATCATCGACGAAGTGCACATGTTGTCGCGTAACGCCTTCAATGCGCTTCTGAAAACCCTCGAAGAGCCGCCGCCGCACGTCAAATTCCTGTTCGCGACCACCGAGGTGAACAAGGTGCCGGTGACGGTGCTGTCGCGCTGCCAGCGCTTCGACCTCCGCCGCATCACCCCCGACATGCTGTTCGCGCATTTCAGCGCGATCCTGCAAAAGGAAGGCGTCGAGGCCGAGGCGCCGGCGATCTGGCTGATCGCCAATGCCGCCGAAGGGTCGGTGCGCGACGGGCTGTCGATCCTCGACCAGGCGATCGCGCACGCCGACCTGGAGGGCGGCGGCACGATCAGCGCCGACCAGGTGCGCGTGATGCTCGGCCTGTCCGATCGCTCGTCGATCGCGCAGTTGATGGCGGCGATCCTGGAAGGCGAGGCGGGCGGCGCGATCGACCTTGCGCGCGTGCAATATGCGCTGGGGATCGAGCCGGTCGCGATGGTGCGCGGGCTGATGGATCTGGTCCACGCGGTCACTCTTGCCAAAGTGTCGCGCCACGACGACCCGGCGCTGGCCGCGGCCGACCGCGAGCGGATCGGTGACTGGGCGCAGAAGCTGGGCTTCGCGCCGCTGAACCGGCTGTGGCAGTTGCTGCTCAAGGGGCATGACGAGGTGCTGCGCGCGAACAACCCGCTCGAACATCTCGAAATGCTGCTGCTGCGCGTGATCTACGCGGCGTCGATGCCCGACCCCGGCGAGCTCGCGAAGCTGCTCGAATCGGGCGGTCTGTCGGCGCTTCCCCAGTCTTTGCCCGCGGCGTCTGCAGGGCACGAGGGCAGGGCGGAGGCGCCTGCCGCAGCCGAAGCGCCCATCCCCGAGGCGCCGGTCGCCGCGCTGACCGTGGCGCAGATTCACCAGCTTCTAGAAAGTACCGGAAATCATCGGCTTGCGGGCCTGGTCTACGATCATCTCAAGCTGATCGAGCTCGAACCCGGCAGCCTCGTCTTCGCGCCGGTGCCCGCGCTCGGCGACGGCTTTGCGCGCGATCTCGGCGAGGCGCTGCTCGCCGCGACGGGGAGCCGCTGGCAGGTGCGCGGCGGCGAGGGGGCGGCGCGGCCGAGCCTCGGCGAGGTCCAGCAGGCGAAGATCGCCGACCATGACGCGCGCATCCGCGAACTGCCGGTCGTGAAGGCCGCCCTGGCGGCTTTTCCCGACGCGGCGCTTGAACCCCCCGAAGACAATCGCCATAGGTCGAACCCATGAAATCGATCGAAGAGATGATGAAGGCGGCGCAGGAAGCCGCCGCCACGGTGCAGGCGCAGATGCAGGAGGCGCAGGCGAAGCTCGACAGCGTCGAGGTTGAGGGCGTTTCGGGCGGCGGCCTCGTGCGGATCGTCGCGAGCGCCAAGGGCCGGATCAAGTCGATCCGCATCGACGACAGCCTGATCGTCCCCGCCGACAAGCAGATGCTCGAGGACCTGCTCGCCGCCGCGTTCAACGACGCGCGCGAAAAGGCCGACCAGGCGAGCAACGAGGAAATGGGCAAGATGACCAGCGGCCTGCCGCTGCCGCCCGGCTTCAAGCTGCCGTTTTGACGTCTTTTCTTCGTCATCCCGGCGAAGGCCGGGATCTCGCCCTTGCGTTGCGATGCACCGGCGAGATCCCGGCCTTCGCCGGGATGACGTGCTATGAAGGGCGAACGACCGTTCCGCCATTCACCCCACCGTCATTGAACGCGGCGCAAGTTACGCCATATTAGTGCGGACCACCCTATAGACGGGCGGCGCGCCGGTTCGCGACGCCGCCCAGGAGCCATAATGACGCAATCCTTCCCCCTGTTGCCGCTGCGCGATATCGTCGTCTTTCCGCACATGATCGTGCCGCTCTTCGTCGGTCGCGACCGCTCGGTCGCCGCGCTCGAGGCGGCGATGGAAGCCGACAAGGAAATCTTCCTCGTCGCCCAGCTCGATCCCGGCGAGGACGACCCGCAGCGCGACGACCTCTATGACGTCGGCGTGATCGCCACCGTGCTCCAGCTTCTGAAGCTGCCCGACGGCACCGTCCGCGTGCTCGTCGAGGGCAAGGAGCGCGCGAAGCTCGTCGCGCTCGCCACCGAAGACAAGGCGGTGATGGCGAGCGTCAGGCCGATCGCCGACACGATCGATGACAGCGTCGACACCGCGGCGCTGATGCGCTCGGTCGTCGACCAGTTCGAAAACTACGCCAAGCTCAACAAGAAGATGCCCGCCGAGACCGCGGTGCAGCTCTCGCAGATCGACGAAGCCTCGCGGCTCGCCGACTCGGTCGCGGGCAACCTCAACATCAAGGTCGCCGACAAGCAGGCGCTGCTCGTCGAGGATGCGCCCGCGAAGCGGCTGGAGATGGTGTTCGCCTTCATGGAGGGCGAACTCGGCGTGCTGCAGGTCGAAAAGAAGATTCGCGGCCGCGTGAAGCGGCAGATGGAGAAGAGCCAGCGCGAATATTATCTCAACGAGCAGCTGAAGGCGATCCAGCGCGAACTCGGCAACGACAATGGCGAGGGCGGCGACGACCTCGCCGAGCTGCAGGCCAGGATCGACAAGCTCAAACTGTCGAAGGAAGCGCGCGCCAAGGCCGACGCCGAGCTCAAGAAGCTGCGCGCGATGGCGCCGATGTCGGCCGAGGCGACGGTCGTGCGCAACTATCTCGACACGCTGCTCGGGCTGCCGTGGGGCAAGAAGTCCAAGCTCAAGAAGGATATCGCGACCGCGCAGGCGGTGCTCGACGACGACCATTATGCGCTCGAAAAGGTCAAGGACCGGATCGTCGAATATCTCGCGGTGCAGGCGCGCACCAACAAGCTGAAGGGCCCGATCCTCTGCCTCGTCGGCCCTCCGGGGGTCGGCAAGACCTCGCTCGGCCGGTCGATCGCGAAGGCGACGGGTCGCGAATTCGTGCGCCAGTCGCTGGGCGGCGTCCGCGACGAGGCCGAGATCCGCGGTCACCGCCGCACCTATATCGGCTCGCTGCCGGGCAAGATCGTGACCAACCTTAAAAAGGCCGGCACGATGAACCCGCTGTTCCTGCTCGACGAGATCGACAAGCTCGGCCAGGATTTCCGCGGCGATCCGGCGTCGGCGCTGCTCGAAGTGCTCGACCCCGAACAGAATGCGAAGTTTCAGGACCATTATCTGGAGATCGACGTCGACCTGTCCGACGTGATGTTCGTGACGACGGCGAACTCGCTGAACCTGCCGCAGCCCTTGCTCGACCGCATGGAGATCATCCGGCTCGAAGGCTATACCGAGGACGAGAAGGTCGAGATCGCCAAGCGCCACCTGATCGCCAAGCAGGTCGAGGCGCACGGACTGAAGTCGGGCGAATTCGAGCTGACCGAAGAGGGGCTGCGCGACCTCATCCGCTTCTACACTCGCGAGGCCGGCGTTCGCACGCTCGAGCGCGAGATCGCGCGGCTCGCGCGCAAGGCGCTTCGCAAGATCCTCGAAGGCAAGGCCGAGAGCGTGACGATCACGCCCGAAAACCTGTCCGAATTCTCGGGCGTCCGGAAGTTCCGCCACGGCGTCGGCGACCGCGAGGACCAGGTCGGCGCGGTCACCGGGCTCGCCTGGACCGAAGTTGGCGGCGAACTCCTGACCATCGAGGCGGTCACCGTCGCGGGCAAGGGGCAGGTCCGCACGACCGGCAAGCTCGGCGAGGTGATGACCGAGTCGGTGCAGGCCGCGCTCTCCTTCGTGAAGGCGCGCGCGCCGGCCTATGGCATCAAGCCCAGCCTGTTCGCGCGCAAGGACATCCATATCCACCTGCCCGAAGGCGCGGTGCCGAAGGACGGCCCCTCGGCGGGCGTCGGCATGGTGACGGCGATGGTGTCGACGCTGACCGGCATCGCGGTGCGCAGGGATGTCGCGATGACCGGCGAGGTCACGCTGCGCGGCCGCGTGCTCGCGATCGGAGGCCTCAAGGAAAAGCTGCTCGCGGCATTGCGCGGCGGGATCACGACGGTGCTGATACCGGAGGAAAATGAAAAGGATCTGGTCGAGATTCCGGCGAACATCACCGGCCAACTCAAGATCATTCCGGTGAGTCACGTCGACCAGGTGCTCGCCGAGGCGCTGGTGTCGCCGGTCGAACCGATCGAGTGGACCGAGGCCGACGAACTGGCCGCGTCGCCGCCGCACGCGCCGGGCGCCGACCCCGAAACGGCGATTCGCCACTGATCCGGATGGCCCGGTGATCGCCGCCGGGCCGCCTTTTCGTCGCAAAATCGTCATTTTATGGCGTTTCCCGCCGCTTTTTGCTTTGACAAGACGGTCCGAAACAGGGTTAGTGGCGCGCCATGGCACGGCCATGAATCACTTATTCAACCACATACAGGGGTTCCTTAGGCATGAACAAACAAGACCTGATCGCCACCGTCGCTGACTCGAGCGGCCTCACCAAGGGCGATGCGAGCAAGGCGGTTGAAGCCGTTTTCGACGCGGTCACCGCGGCCCTGAAGAAGGGCGGCGAAGTCCGTCTGGTCGGTTTCGGGACGTTCTCGGTCAGCAAGCGCAAGGCGTCGACCGGCCGCAACCCGCGCACCGGCGAAACGATGACCATCGCGGCGTCGAACCAGCCGAAGTTCAAGGCCGGCAAGGCCCTCAAGGACGCCTGCAACTAAGTTGCCGGCGCCTTCTGGCGAATGTCATTCGGGCCGCGGCGTCAAACCGCGGCCCGATTTGCATCCGATCGACCGGCTGGATGCAAATCGCCGTTGCAATCATCGCCGCAACGGCTATGGACGTCCCGCTTTCGGATGTCCGCTTCGTCGGAGCCGGAACGGGCGCGTAGCTCAGTGGTAGAGCACACCCTTCACACGGGTGGGGTCGCAAGTTCAATCCTTGCCGCGCCCACCATGATCCCGAAGGCCGAACGCCCGCCGAACGGATCATTCATCGCCTATTCAATGCGCTTGCCTTAGGACCGGGGCCATGATCCGCGCTTTGACCATCTCGCTTGCATCCGCGCTGCTTCTTGCCGCCGGGACGCCCGCCGCTGCCCGTGGCGACCGCGACCGCGATCAGGACAATCTGCGCGAGGCCGCCGCGCAGGGGCAGGTGATCCCGCTGGGCAAGCTGATCGCCGAAGTCCGCTCGCGCGCGCCCTACAGCGACATGACCTATCTGGGCGGGCCGCAGTTCGACGCGCGCCGCATGATCTATGCGCTGAAATTCATGGACGGCAGCCAGGTCGTCGTCGTCTATGTCGACGCGCGCACCGGGCGCATCGTCGGGCGTCGGCCCTGACCGGGCCTTTCTGCGGCACCCCCGCAACGACTTTTTGCGATGAACGTTCCGACTTGATAGAGACGAATGGACGGACCGGCGCGTCGCCGGCCCGCGGTTGAAAGGCGCCTGAATGCGGATTCTGATTGTCGAGGACGAGCCCACGCTGGGGCCGCAGCTCAAGGCCACGCTCGAAGGCAACGGCTATGCCGTCGATCTCGCCACCGATGGCGAGGACGGCCATTTCCTGGGATCGACCGAGGATTATGACGCCGCGGTCCTCGACCTCGGCCTGCCCGAGATCGACGGGCTGACCGTCCTCGACCGCTGGCGCAAGGAAAAACGCAATTTTCCGGTGCTCGTGCTCACCGCGCGCGACAGCTGGTCGGACAAGGTGGCGGGGCTCGACGCCGGCGCCGACGACTATCTCGCCAAGCCTTTCCAGACCGAGGAGTTGATCGCCCGCCTGCGCGCGCTGATCCGCCGCGCCTCGGGCAATGCGTCGAGCGAGCTGATCGCCGGGAAGGTGCGCCTCGACACGCGTTCGGGCCGCGTCACGCTTGACGGCCAGCCGGTAAAGCTGACCGCACAGGAATATAAGCTGCTGTCCTACCTTCTCCATCACAAGGGCAAGGTGGTGTCGCGCACCGAGCTGATCGAGCATATCTACGACCAGGATTTCGACCGCGATTCGAACACGATCGAGGTCTTCGTGACGCGCATCCGCAAGAAGCTGGGCGCCGATATCATCACGACGATCCGCGGTCTCGGCTATCAGCTCGACGACCCGCAGGGCTGACGCGGCGTTCGCATGGCCGATGCCCGCGTCGCCCCGGCGGTCGAAACGGACCCGGATGCGGCGGAAAAACCGCAGGCGCTGACGAGCCGGATCACCGGCTCGCTGGCGCGGCGCATGATCGCGATCGCGGCGATCTGGATTTCGGTGCTGCTGCTCGGCGGCGGCTTCGCGCTCGACCGGGTGCTTACCGGCGCGATCACGCGCAATTTCGATTCGGGCCTCGAATATGTGCTGATCGCGATGATCCGCTCGTCGGAAATCGGCCCCGACGGCGAGGTCCGCCTGCTCCAGCCGCTCGGCGACCAGCGTTTCCTCGAGCCCTATAGCGGGCTTTACTGGCAGATCAGCGGCGGCGGGCAGGAGCCTTACCCCTCGCGCTCGTTGTGGGAACGTCGGCTCGCGACGTCGGACAAGCACGAGGATCAGCAGCTCCACACCTATGACAGCCACCAGTTCCCCGACGAGGAATTGCGCGTGCTCGAACGCGACGTCGTGCTGCCGGGCAGCAAGACCAAGTGGCGGTTCCAGATCGCCCAGTCGCGCGACGCGCTCGACCTTCAGATCCGCGCGGTGCGCGCGACGCTGATCCCCAGCCTGGGACTGCTCGGGCTCGGGCTGATCGTCCTCGCGGCGCTCCAGACCTTCTACGGCCTCTGGCCGCTCCGCCACATTCGGCGCGCGATCGCGGCGATGCGCGGCGGGCAGAACCGCCGCGTCATCGCACCGCTCCCGCTCGAGGTGCAGCCGATGGTCGACGAATTGAACGCGCTGCTCGCGCATAACGAGAAACAGGCGGAGGAAGCGCGGCTCCACGCGGGCAATCTCGCCCATGCGCTCAAGACGCCGCTGACCGTGCTCGTCAACAGCGCCACCGGTTCCGACGATCCGCTCGCCGACACGGTGCGGCGCGAGGCGGCGACGATGCAGCGCCAGGTCGAGCACCATCTCGCGCGCGCGCGCGCCGTCGGGCGCCGCGGCGCGGCACAGGCGCGCGCGAATGTGTGGGACAGCGTCGAGGGCGTGTCGCGCGCGGTCGCGGCGCTCTATCCCGACGCGCGGCTCGACGCCGCGGGCGACAGGACGCTGATCGCGCGGGTCGAGCGGCAGGATCTCGACGAACTCGTCGGCAACCTCCTCGAAAACGCGGCCAAATATGGGGGCGGCAGCATCTTCGTGACGATCGAGCGCGAAGGCGGCATGGCCGAGATACTGGTCGAGGACGACGGCCCCGGCATCTCGCCGGCCGACCGCGTGCGCATCTTCGACCGCGGGGTGCGGCTCGACAGCAACAAGCCCGGCACCGGGCTGGGCCTCGCGATCGTCCGCGACGTCGCGGAAATCTACGGCGGCAGCATCGGGCTGGAGGAAAGCGAGGACCTGGGCGGGCTGCTGGTGCGATTGAGGCTGCCGGCGGGGTAGGATGGAATGTCGGTTTTGGGGTGGGGAGCGGACGTTGCTTTATGTCCCTTCTTCACCCGGATTTGATCCGGAATCCCGCTATTTGGGGCATCGACTGTCTTCGGTATAAAGCGGGACCCCGCCATCGATCGAAACCGCTCACACGGCTCCCGCAAACGGCAGCACCGCGCGATACGCCTCCACCCCCGGCGCGCCGCCGATCGTCACGCCCTGCGTCAGCAACCAGTAATGCCGCACGATCTCGGCCTGCTGTTCGAGCCCGTAGCGGTGGAGCAGCCAGCCGGGTTTGAGGCTGTAGCTATAGGTCGCGAAGGGGTGGCGCATCAGCACCAGATACCAGCGCCCGCGCGTCTGCGCCTGCCAGACGTGCGTCATCTCGTGGATGAACAGGCCCTGGAGCGCCAGCGAGGCGACGCTGAAATCCTCTGCATAGAGGTCCCCGTGCGGGTGGAAATGGAGCGCGCCCATCGGCGCCATCACCACGCGCTTCGGCTGAAAGAAGGCCCATTTGTGGTGGCACACGCGCACCCGCGCATAGTCGATCGAGCCGCCGAATACGCTGCGGGCGAGCGCGATCTCGCCGGCCGTCAGGGCGCGCGACGGGCGCGGCATGCGCGCTTATTTCTTCGCCGCGTCCGCCGCCCCCTTGTTGTCGCTCTTGTCCGCGCCGCCCATGTCCATCGCGCCATGGTCCATCGCCGCGCCGGCCGCGCCCTCCGCCGCCGGGGCTGGCTTGATCACCAGGTCGAACAGGATGCGTTCGTTGTTGTTGTTCGAGAAGACGAAGATCATCGGCAGCTTGCCCGCGCGCACCGCGGCGCCGTTGATGTTCCAGATCATCAGATGCTTGCCGCCGGGCTTGAATTCGAGCTTGCCCTTCGCGGGCACCGGCGCGCTGACCAGCGGCTTCATTGAGACGACGCCATTTTCCTTGACGCTTTCGTGCATCTCGACGCGCTGCGCGAGGTCGGAACTGACCGCCATCAGCGCGACGTCGCGCGGCCCGCCCTCGATGGTGAAATAGCCCGCGGCGGGGCGGTCGGGGGTCGCGCCCATTTCGATATAGCCGCTCGCGACGTGCAGCACCGGCCCCTGGCCCAGATTGTCTCCGCACCCGGACAGGGTCAGCGCGGCGGCGGCGAGGGCGGCGATTGCAAAGGACTTCATCGGGAGACTCCGGGTCTGGCTGGAATTATCCCGCCACCGATAAGCCTTCAAAGCCCTTGTGCCAAGGATTAGCGCACCTATATCGCGCCCAGAAACCCGTGAAGGGATCAACGACGGGCGTGCCTTTTCAGGGCGCCGCAAAAGCAACAAGGACGTGTATATTATGGCCAAAGTGATCGGGATCGACCTCGGCACCACCAACAGCTGTGTCGCGGTGATGGAAGGCGGCAAGCCCAAGGTTATCGACAATGTGGAAGGCGCGCGCACGACGCCGTCGATCGTCGCCTTCGCCAAGGACGGCGAACGGCTGATCGGCCAGCCGGCGAAGCGCCAGGCGGTCACCAATCCCGAAAATACCGTATTCGCGGTGAAGCGCCTGATCGGCCGCCGCTTCGACGACCCCATGACCAAGAAGGATATGGAACTCGTCCCCTACAACATCGTCAAGGGCGCCAACGGCGACGCCTGGGTCAAGGCGGGCGGCGAGGATTATTCGCCGTCGCAGATCAGCGCCTTCATCCTTCAGAAGATGAAGGAAACCGCGGAAAGCTATCTGGGCGAGAAGGTCGAGCAGGCGGTGATCACCGTTCCCGCCTACTTCAACGACGCCCAGCGCCAGGCGACCAAGGACGCCGGCAAGATCGCCGGTCTCGAAGTGCTGCGCATCATCAACGAGCCGACCGCGGCCGCGCTCGCCTATGGCCTCGACAAGTCGGAGAACAAGACGATCGCGGTCTATGACCTCGGCGGCGGCACCTTCGACATCTCGATCCTCGAAGTCGGCGACGGCGTGTTCGAGGTGAAGTCGACCAACGGCGACACCTTCCTCGGCGGCGAGGATTTCGACAGCAAGATCGTCGAATATCTCGCCGACGGCTTCAAGAAGGACGAAGGCATCGACCTGCGCGGCGACAAGCTGGCGCTGCAGCGGCTGAAGGAAGCCGCCGAAAAGGCGAAGATCGAACTGTCGACCGCGCAGTCGACCGAGGTCAACCTGCCCTTCATCACCGCCGACGCCAACGGGCCGAAGCATCTGGTCAAGACGATCACCCGCGCCGACCTCGAGAAACTGGTCGAGGACCTGATCAAGCGCACGCTCGAACCTTGCAAGAAGGCGATCAAGGACGCCGGCGTCAGCGCCAGCGACATCGACGAGGTCGTGCTCGTCGGCGGCATGACGCGCATGCCGCGCGTGCGCGAGGTCGTGAAGGATTTCTTCGGCAAGGAACCGCACACCGGCGTCAACCCCGACGAGGTCGTCGCGATCGGCGCCGCGATCCAGGCGGGCGTGCTGCAGGGCGACGTCAAGGACGTGCTGCTGCTCGATGTGACCCCGCTGAGCCTCGGCATCGAAACGCTGGGCGGCGTGTTCACGCGCATGATCGACCGCAACACGACGATCCCGACCAAGAAGTCGCAGGTCTATTCGACCGCCGACGACAACCAGTCGGCGGTGACGATCCGCGTCTTCCAGGGCGAGCGCGAGATGGCGGCGGACAACAAGCTGCTCGGCCAGTTCGACCTCGTCGGCATTCCGCCGGCGCCGCGCGGCGTGCCGCAGATCGAGGTGACCTTCGACATCGACGCCAACGGCATCGTGTCGGTCCACGCCAAGGACAAGGGCACCGGCAAGGAACAGCAGATCAAGATCCAGGCCAGTGGCGGGCTCAGCGACGCCGACATCGACCAGATGGTCAAGGATGCCGAGCAGTTCGCCGAAGAGGACAAGCAGCGTCGCGAGGCGGCCGAGGCGAAGAACAACGCCGAAAGCCTGATCCACTCGACCGAACGCCAGCTCGAAGAGCATGGCGACAAGGTCGACGCGGGGCTGAAAGGCGAGATCGAAGCCGCGATCGCCGAAGCCAAGACCGCGGTGGAGGGCGGCGATCCCGCCGCGATGACCGAAAAGTCGCAGGCGCTGGCGCAGGTCGCGATGAAGCTCGGCCAGGCGATCTACGAAAAGGAACAGCAGGCCGCCGCGTCGCCCGGCGCCGAGGCCGGCGAGGCCAAGGCCGACGACGACGTCGTCGACGCCGAATTCTCGGAAGTCGAAGACGACAAGAAGTAAGGATGACCTTCAGCCGTCATGCCAGCGCAAGCTGGCATCGCTCTCGGGAATGGCGCCGCCGGACCGACAGCGACCCCAGCTTTCGCTGGGGTGACGGGTTGAAGTAGGGGCTTTTGAGAATGTCGCTCGACATCGATTATTACGAACTGCTGGAAGTCGAACGCACCGCCGACGACAAGGTGCTGAAGGCCGCCTATCGCAAGCTCGCGATGCAATATCACCCCGACAAGAATCCGGGGTGCGGCGACAGCGAGGCGCGGTTCAAGGCGATCAACGAAGCCTATGACTGCCTGAAGGACCCGCAGAAGCGTGCGCTCTACGACCGCTTCGGCAAAGAAGGCGTGCGCGGCGGCGCGAATGGCTTTGGCGGCGGCAATGGCGCCGATTTCGGCGATATCGGCGATATTTTCGAATCGATCTTCGGCTCGGCCTTCGGTGGCGGGCGGCAGCAGCAGCGCGGCCCCGCGCGCGGCGCCGACCTGCGCTACGACATGGAAATCCGGCTCGAGGACGCCTTCACCGGCTGCAGCCGCGAGATTCAGGTCGATGTCGCCGCGCGCTGCGACGCGTGCGACGGATCGGGCGCCAAGCCGGGCACCACCACCCACCGCTGCGGAACCTGCGGCGGCCACGGCAAGGTGCGCGCGCAGCAGGGCTTCTTCATGGTCGAGCGCACCTGTCCCGCCTGCCAGGGCGCGGGCGAGGTGATCGCCGATCCGTGCGGCACCTGCCACGGCGAAGGCCGCGTCGACCGGCGCAAGACGCTGACCGTCACCATCCCGCCGGGCGTCGACGAGGGCACGCGCATCCGCCTGTCGGGCGAAGGCGAGAGCGGCGCGCGCGGCGCGGCGCCGGGCGACCTCTACATCTTTCTCCACATGGCGCGTCACCGGGTCTTCGAACGCGAGGGCACGACGCTGTTCACGCGCGCCCCGATCAGCTTCACCACCGCGGCGCTCGGCGGCGAGATCAGCATTCCGGGCCTCGACGGCGCCAGGCACGACATCCGCATCCCCGCGGGCATCCAGTCGGGCAAGCAGCTCCGCCAGCGGGGCGCCGGCATGCCGGTGCTCAACGGCCGCGGCCACGGCGACCTCGTCGTCCAGATCGACGTCGAGACGCCGACGAAGCTCAGCGCCAAGCAGAAGGAACTGCTGCAGGCGTTCCGCGAAACCGAGACCGGCGACGAATGCCCCGCGAGCCAGGGCTTCTTCGGCCGCATCAAGGAAATGTGGGACGATCTGACGGAGTGACTATCCAACCCTCTCCCCTTGCGGGAGAGGGATGCGCAGACTTGCCAGCTTGCTGGCTAGTCGAAGCTGGGTGAGGGGCATGCGCTCGCCGGGCGAGCGCGCGAGCCTCTGGCTCGCAACCCCTCATCCAACTGCGCCTAGCGCCTTTGGCGCAAGGCTTCGTATCCTTCTCCCGCAAGGGAAGAAGGAATCAACCAGCCCCTATCTCTCCCCTGAGCTCCGCGATCAGCGCCTTGACCTGCGGCAGCCTTTCCTCCTCCTCGTCCAATATCGCGTGGAACGCCCGCCGCTTGAGCGTCGCCAGCGCCTCGGCGGTCAGCGCGCCGTCGCCCGTCACGCTCGACGCCACGATGTCGCACAATCGGTCGGCGCCGTGGAGCCGGCCCCACAGATAGTCATTCTCGCGGTACGCGCGACTGAAGAAGGCGCCGAAGCTGTTGAACTCGATCCCTTTGAGCATCGCCGCGGCGCCGCCGGTGCGGATCGCGGTCGCGTCGGAAGGAGAGATGCGGTCGATCTTGATCGGATCGAATTCGTCGAACCCTTCGCCCTGCAGCAGCGGCAGCGTCGCGATGTCGTAAAAGGGATAGCCGAGATAGGCGAGCAGGAGCTGCCGCCGGTCGTCCTTCGGCAACGCGGCAAGGCTTTTGGCAAGCAGCCCGTCGCCCTCGCGATCGACCGCGGGCAGGTCGCGCCGTTCGCCGATCGCGTCGATCCATGCGCCCACGCCCGCATCGTCCGATACGTCGAGATCGGCGTGCCAGCTATCGCCCTCGCGCTCGAGATAGAGGCCGAGCGCGGTGAAGATCGCCTCGCGCATCGCCTCGCACGCCGGGTCGCGTTCGTCGCGCTTCGCCTCGACCGCGTCGAGCTCGCGCGCGAGGAAACGCAGGCGGCGGGTGCGGAAGCCCAGGTCGTGGGCGCGGAAGAAGTCGACGGCATCGCGGCTCGCCCCCGCGCCCTTGCGGCCCGAGATGCGGTCGAGCCCGCGCGCGCGCACTTCGTCCCACAGCGCCGCCCGGCGGTTGGCGCGATGCACCGCGCCTTTGGGCGGCGACAGCCGGTCGATCAGGCGGACCAGTTCCTCGACGATCGCCGACAGCTTGAGGTGCCCATAGGGCGCATAGGCGAAGCCCGCGCGCGACGCCGCCTCGGTCTGCGCCTTGGAACGCCAGCGGTCGAGCCGCGCCGGGGTCGGCGTGCCGAGGAAAAAGGTGGTGCCGAACAGCGCCGCGACCTGTTCCTCGACCTCGACCTTCATCGCGTCGACGATATGCTGCATCCGGCGGATGCGCCGCGACATCGCCTCGATCGCCTCGACATTGTCGCGGATCGGCTGTTCGCGCGGAATTTCGGAGAGCGCGCCGAGGATCGTGGTCAGGAAGCCCGGCAGCCTTTTCTCCTCGCCCTCGACCGGATCGCCGTGGCGGTTGAAGCTGATCGAGCGGTAATCGGGCTTGGGGTCGATATAGACGAAGCGCCGGTCGATCTCGCGCCGTGCCGGCCGCTGCTTGAGCGCGGCGATCGCCGGGCGGAAGGGCGCGTTGGCGAGTACCGATCCGTCGATCAGCACCCGGTCGGCGGGGTCGGCCTCTTCGCTTTGCGGCAGTTGGACGCGGATGAAGTCGGCGCGGTGGGGCCAGTCGATGCCCCGCTTTGCCAGAACCGCGTCGATCTCGCGCAGCGTGAAGGGGGGAAAGGCGCCGGGAAAGCTCGCGGTCGCGCGCGCCGCGGCGGCGAGGCCGGGAACATCGTCGAGCCGTTTGCCCGCACGGCCGTCGTGCCGGAAATGGATAACGAGCCGGTGTTCCTGCTCGGTGACGCGCGGCGGGCTGTTGAGCGCGAGCGGCATGCTGTGCCCGGCGAAATCGGTGACCGAGACGAACAGGTCGACGGGCTGCCCCGCCGGGACCAGCGCCGGCCCGCGCGGCCCGCCGTCCATCGCGTCGAACGCGTCGAGGATCAGGTTCGAGAAAGTCGCGCCGCCGAAGGGCGGTTCGAACCAGCGCGCGCGCACGAAGCGCGACAGCTTGGCGCGCACCTCCTCCTGCGCCGCGCCGCCGACGGTGCGGTCGATGACGTTGCCGCGCCGCTTCATCGCCCAGCCGGCGATCGGCACCGCCCAGAATTTGGTCGCCGCCGACAGCGGCCGCGCGTCGGGGTCGATCAGCCGGTCGACGTCGGCGTCGGTCAGCCACAATTCAGTGAGCGGATCGAGCGACTGGCCGGTCGCCAGCGCGCGCGCGAGGAAGATGCCGTTGATCCCGCCCGCGCTCGCCCCCGCGACGATATCGGCGAGCACGCGGAGCCGGACGTTGCTGCCCGCCAGCAGGTCGGCGAGCAGGTCGCGATAGACGCCGCCCGAACCCGCGATCGTCGCGCCGTCGTGAAAGGCGCGCGACGCCGCGGCGAGCCGCCACACTTCCTTGGTGATGCCGTGCATGTAAACGGCGAGACTGATGCCGCCGTAGCAAATCAGGGCGAAACGCAGTTCCTTTTCCCGCATGCTCGGGCTGATAGCGCGCTTTGGGGCGCGACGTCACCCTTTGAGCCGAAGGGCGACCGTTTTTGGGGTGGGGAGTTGCCGTTCAAAATCACGTCATGCTGAGCTTGTTTCAGCATCCATGACCCGGCGTTATCCGTCCAGGCCGGCGCCAGCTTGTTTTTCGCACAAAGACGCAAAGCCACCAAGGTGTTGCGCCGGCCGCAAAGCGGCCTTCCTTTCCCGCGCTGCGGCCAGCCGCATCGTTGGCAAGGAAACAGGCCCGTCGGCCGAAGGCTTCCTTCTTCGTGGCTTTGCGTCTTTGTGCGAAATAAAAGGCGCGGCGCCAAAACACGGCTCAGGCCATGAATCCTGAAACAAGTTCAGGATGACGATGCAATAAACGTCCGAAACCGGTCGGTTCCGGTGCCCCCTAAGCCGCCGTCACTTCCAGCCCGCGCTGCACGCCCGGCCGCGTGAGGCCTGTTTCGAGCCAGCGCTGGACATGGACGAAGCGATCGAACCCGACGATCTCGCGCGCCTCGTAGAAGCCGATCAGGTTGCGCACCCAGCCGAGCAGCGAGATGTCGGCGATGCTGTAATCGTCGCCCATCACCCATGCCCGCTCCGTCAGCCGCGCGTCGAGAACGCCGAGCAGGCGCGCGGATTCGGCCGCGTAGCGATCGCGCGGGCGCTTGTCCTCATAGTCCTTGCCGGCGAATTTGTTGAAGAAGCCGAGCTGGCCGAACATCGGCCCGGCGCCCCCCATCTGCCACATCAGCCACTGGATCGTCTCGTAGCGCGCGTTCGGGTCGGCGGAGAGGAATTGCCCCGTCTTGTCCGCGAGATAGATCAGGATCGCGCCCGATTCGAACAGCGCCAGCGGCGTGCCGTTCGGCCCGTCGGGGTCGTAGATCGCGGGAATCTTGCCATTGGGGTTGAGCGTCAGGAAGGCGGGGTCGTGGCTTTCGTTCGCCATGATGTCGATGCGGTGCGGTTCGTATGCGAGGCCCGTTTCCTCGAGCATGATGCCCACCTTCACCCCGTTGGGCGTGGGCGCCGAAAAGAGCTGGAGGCGGTCCGGATGCTGCGCGGGCCAGCGCGCGAAGATCGGATGGGTCATGCGTCCTTCTCCCGTTTGACCTGCTCGTGGTGGCGGATCACCTCGTCGATGATGAAGCGCAGGAATTTCTCGCTGAATTCGGGATCGAGGTCGGCTTCGCGCGCCAGCGCGCGCAGCCGTTCGATCTGACGCGCCTCGCGGTCGGGGTCGGCGGGGGGCAGGTCGATCGTCGCCTTGAGCTCGCCGACCGCCTTCGTCACCTTGAAGCGTTCGGCGAGCATATAGACGAGCGCGGCGTCGATATTGTCGATGCTCTGGCGGTAACGGCTCAACTGGTCGTCCATCGGGCGGGCGGCTCCTCTCGTTCGCGGCACGCTTGGCACCGCAAAGGGGGCGCTGGCAAGCCGAAAGTCGTTGCAAATTGCCCCCCGCGCGGCCAAGGGAGCGCTCGCCATGACTGCGGAAATCCATCAGCTCCACGGGGACCGCCCGCCCTCTCTCGATCCGATGATGGCGCTCGTCGCCGCCGACATGAACGAGGTGAATGCGGTCATTCTCGACCGGATGCAGTCGGAGGTGCCGCTGATCCCCGAGCTCGCGGGGCATCTGATCGCGGGCGGCGGCAAGCGGATGCGGCCGATGCTGACGCTCGCCTGCGGCCAGCTGCTCGACTATCCGGGCCACCGCCACTGCAAGCTCGCCGCCGCGGTCGAGTTCATCCACACCGCGACCCTGCTCCACGACGATGTCGTCGACGGGTCGGACCTGCGCCGCGGACGCAAGACCGCGAACATCATCTGGGGCAACAGCGCCTCTGTGCTCGTCGGCGACTTCCTGTTCAGCCGCGCCTTCGAGGTGATGGTCGAGGACGGCTCGCTGAAGGTGCTGAAGATCCTGTCGCGCGCCTCGGCGGTGATCGCCGAGGGCGAGGTCAACCAGCTTTCGGCGCAGCGCCGCATCGAGACGAGCGAGGATCAGTATCTCGCGATCATCAACGCCAAGACCGCCGAGCTGTTCGCCGCCGCGTGCAAGATCGCGGCGGTGGTCGCCGAGCGCGACGAGGCGACCGAGGCGGCACTCGACGCCTATGGCCGCAACCTCGGCATCGCCTTCCAGCTCGTCGACGATGCGATCGACTATGTCTCGGACGCCGAAACGATGGGGAAGGGCGTCGGCGACGATTTCCGCGACGGCAAGGTCACACTGCCCGTCATCCTCGCCTATGCGCGCGGCACGGCGGAGGAGCGCGAATTTTGGAAGCAGGCGATCGTTGGCCACCGGACCTCGGACGCGGATCTGGCCCATGCGACGTCGCTGCTGTTGAAGCACGACGCGATCGCCGACACGCTGGCGCGCGCGCGGCATTACGGGCAGCGCGCGGTCGACGCGATCGGCGGGTTCCGCGCCAGCCAGGCGCGCGCGGCGCTGACCGAGGCCGTCGCCTTCGCGGTCGCCCGCGCCTATTGATGCAAGGTGAGTCTGGATTGAACCGCCTCCCCGAGCGAAGACGAGGGGCCCGTTCGAGCGAAGCGAGAACCAGCGGGCGCCGCAGCCTCGACTTCGCTCGGCAAAGCCCCTCGTCTTCGCTCGGGGAGGCGGATTAATTTATGGCCTGCGGCCCCCAACCAAGCATTGATGCCGCGCGCCAATCGCTCCCCATCGATGCGGTGCTCCCCGACATCATGGCGGCGCTGGTGCTCAAGCCCAATGCCGTCGTCGTCGCACCGCCGGGCGCGGGCAAGACGACGCGCGTCGCGCCCGCGATCCTGGGTCAGCCGTGGTGCACGGGTACGGTGTGGCTGCTGTCGCCGCGCCGTCTCGCCGCGCGCGCGGCGGCGGAGCGCATCGCCGAGGAGATGGGCGAGGCGGTGGGCGGCACCGTCGGCTATGCGACGCGGCTCGACAGCAAGCAGTCGGCGGCGACGCGGCTGCTGGTGATGACGCCGGGGCTGTTCCGCACCCGCATCCTCGCCGATCCTGAACTCGCCGGGGTGAGCGCGGTGCTGTTCGACGAGGTGCACGAACGCAGCCTCGACGGCGATTTCGCGCTGGCGCTCGCCATCGACGCGCAGCAGGGGCTGCGCGACGACCTGCGCCTCGTCGCCATGTCGGCGACGCTCGACGGCGCGCGCTTCGGCGCGCTGCTCGGCGATGCGCCGCTGGTGAAGAGCGAGGGCAAGAGCTGGCCGCTCGAGCTTCGTCATGTCGGCCGCCGGGCCGAGGACCGGCTCGAGGCGAGCGTGCTCGCCGCGGTGCGGCAGGCGCTCGCCGATGAGGGGGAAGGCGATATGCTCGCCTTCCTGCCCGGCGCCGCCGATATCGAGCGCGCCGCGGCGGCGGTCGAGGAGGCGCGGCTGCCGCTCGTCGTTCATCGGCTCCACGGACAGATCGACCCGGCGGTGCAGCGCCGGGCGCTGGTCCGCGACGCGGAGGGGCGGCGCAAGCTGATCCTCGCGACGAGCATCGCCGAGACCAGCCTGACGATCGACGGGGTGCGGATCGTCATCGACGCCGGCCTGTCGCGCCGCCCGCGCTTCGACAAGGCAGCCGGCATCGCGCGGCTCGTCACCGAACGCGCGAGCCAGGCGTCGGCGACCCAGCGCGCGGGTCGCGCGGCGCGGCAGGGGCCGGGGGTCGCTTATCGCCTGTGGGAGGCGCCCGCGACCGCGGGGATGCCGCCCTTCGACCCGCCCGAGATCCACGAGAACGACCTGATGCCCGTCGTGCTCGACTGCGCGAGCTGGGGGATTGTCGATCCGCGCCAACTGGGCTGGCTCGACCCGCCGTCGCCCGCCGCGATCGCCGAGGCCAGGGCGCGGCTGATCGCGATCGGCGCGCTCGGCGAGGACGGGCGGATCACCGCGCACGGCAAGGCGCTTGCCGCGGTGCCGCTGCCGGTGCCGCTCGCGCATATGCTCCTCGACGCCGCGGCGGCGGGCGAGGCCGAGCTGGCGGCGCGGCTCGCGGTGCTGCTGACCGAGCCGGGGCTCGGCGGGCGCGGGGTCGATGTCGAGGCGCGGCTGCAGCGCTGGCGCGGCGCCAAGGGCGAGCGCAGCGAAGGTGCGTGGCGGCTTGCGCGGCGGCTTGCGAGCCTTGGCGAGCGGCTCGCGGCGGGCAGCGACCGGGTGCCGTCGCGCGCGATCGGCGGCTGGATCGCGACCGCCTGGCCCGACCGCGTCGCGCGGGCGCGCGCCGGGCAGCGCGGCGAATATCTGAGCGTCGGCGGGCGCGCCTATCGGCTCGACCCCGTCGATCCGCTCGCGAACGGCGAATGGCTCGCCATCGCCGACGCGCAGGGCCACGCGGCCGGCGTGCGCATCCTCGCCGCCGCGCCGATCGACGCGGCCGAGGTAGAGGCGCTGTTCGCCGACCGCATCGTCGCGCACGCCGCGAGCCGCTACGACCCCGCTAGCGACCGCGTCGATCATCGCCGCGAACGGCGGCTCGGCGCGATCGCGCTGGCGAGCGGCAAGGCCGGGCGCGGCGAGGGCGCCGAGGACGATGTCGCCGTCCGCCTCGCAGCGGTGCAGGGCAAGGGGCTCGGGCTGATCGGCTGGGGGCCGGCGTCGCAGGCGCTGCGCCAGCGCGCGTCCTTCGCGGGGCTCGACACGCTGTCGCCCGGCGCGCTCGCCGACAGCCTCGACCTGTGGCTCGCGCCGCTGCTCGCCGACAGCCGGGGGCTGCGCGACATTCCCGATCGCAAGCTCACCGACGCGCTGATGGGCTTGCTCGACTGGCCGGCGCGGCAATTGCTCGAAAAACGCGCGCCTTCCGACTATGCGACCCCCGCGGGCAGCCGCCACCCGATCGACTATGGCGCCGAGGGCGGCCCGACGGTGAGCGTACGGGTACAGGAGCTGTTCGGCCTGACGCGCCATCCGAGCGTCGGCGAGCCGCCGGTGCCGCTGGTCCTCGCGCTGACCTCGCCCGCGCACCGCCCGATCCAGACGACGCGCGACATCGCGGGCTTCTGGGGCGGCAGCTGGCACGACGTCGCGCGCGAGATGCGCGGACGCTATCCGAAGCATAGCTGGCCCGACGACCCGGCGAACGCGCGGCCGACCCTGCTCACCAAGGCGGCGCAGGCGCGGCGCGACGGGGCATAGAGGTTGTGGCAGCCCTCCTCAAACGGTCGTCATCCCGGACTTGATCCGGGATCCAGTCCTCCGGCGCTGGCGTGAATGGACCCCGGATCAAGTCCGGGGTGACGATGGAGATGAGGATCGCCTCGGAATGCGGGCTTTCCTCTTTGCGTCGCGTGCGCTTGACGCTAAGGCGGCGGCAGAAACACCAGCCAGGACGACCCGGAATGAAAGCGCGGATTTTCCAGAAGCCCAAGAATGCGATGCAGTCCGGCCGCGCCGGAACGCAGCGCTGGATGCTGGAATTCGCCCCCGCCGAGGCGCCCAAGGCCGACCCGCTGATGGGCTGGGCGGGCAGCGGCGATACGCGGCGCCAGCTCCGCCTCGGCTTCGCGAGCCGCGACGAGGCATTGGCCTATGCGGCGCGCAACGGCATCGAGGCCGAGGTCGTGCCGACCCCAGCGCGCACGCTGAAGATTCAGGCCTACGCCGACAATTTCCGGTAGGCGGCCGGGTCAGGCCGGATCGGACGAGCCGGCAAAGCCCTATATTCCTCCGATTGCCCCCTGACGGCGTTTCCGGCGCAGCGATCAGGCGCGGTCATGATGCGGGCTTTCCACGCTCCATCGTGCCGATATGGCGGCGCATGTCGCCCATCATCCAGCGGAGCAGGCTGCCGTAATGCGAGGGAAAGAGGCGCGCGAGCAGGTCGCCGAAGCGGGCGTCGGCGCCGATCAGCAGGCGCGGTTGGCCCTTGCGGATCGCGCGGACGATCCGCCGGGCGGCGCGCTCGGGGTTCATCCGCAGGAATTTTCCGAAGGCGGCGGTCGCTTCCTGTGCGGTTCCGGGGGCGATGGCGCGCGCGATCGCGGCGTTGCGGGCGATGCCGGTACGGATGCCGCCGGGATGGACCGACAGGACGCGGATCCCGGTTTCCGCCAGTTCGTGGCGCAGCGCCTCGGAAAAGCCGCGCACCGCGAACTTGCTCGCGGCATAGGGTATCTGACCCGGAGGCGCGATGAGGCCGAAGAGGCTCGATAGATTGGCGATCCGCGCGTCGACGCCGAGGTGCGGCAGGAACGCCTTGGTCATGGCGAGCGTGCCGCCGAAATTGATCGCCATCACCGTGTCGAATTCGTCGAGGCTCATCTGGTCGAAGCGGCCCATCGCGGCGATTCCGGCGTTATTGACGAGGATATCGACCGCGCGCACGCCGTCTTCGCCGATCAGCTTCGCGGGCAGCGCCGCCACCGCCGCGCGGTCGCCGACGTCGGTCGCGTGGGCGCCCGCAACCGCGGCGCCCAGCTCCACGGCCATGCGGGCGAGGGCGACGCGGTCGCGGTCGATCAGGATCAATCGGCAGCCGTGCGCCGCGAATTCGCGCGCGAGCGCCGCGCCGATGCCGCTCGCGGCGCCGGTCAGGACGACGGTGCGCCCGTCAAGATCATAGGCCATGTCAGCCCGCGGCGAGCCCCAGCCTGGTTTCGGTCTGCGCCAGCAGGGCGCGGTCGTCATGGTCCCACGGGTGGAACCCCGGCCGGTAATATTGGAGATAGGGGCGGAAGCAGCGGCGCAATACGCCGGGCTTCGCCAGCAGATATTTCGCGGTCCGCCACCAGGTGCGCGGCGTGTTGAGGCCGTCCTCGCGGTACAGCGAGGCCATGTTGGCGCCGATCGTCCAGAAGAAGAGCAGGGTGCTCGCCACCATCGTCAGCGTCCGCAGCAGATAGCGCCGCAGCGGCGACCAGTCCCGCGTCGCGACGCGCATCGTGTCGAAGGCGACCGCCTTGTGCTCCAGCTCTTCCATCGCGTGCCAGCTCCACATGCGCCGCGCCTCCTCGGGCGCGCCGGTCAGGTCGGTGCTGCCCTCGGCGAGCAGTGCATGGGCGAGGATCGCGGTGAAATGCTCGAGCGCGCAGGTCGCGGCGAGCTGGCGGATCTTCGCATTGCGCTGACCGAAGGCGATGACCCGCTGCGTCCGCGCCTCGAGCCGGGCGATGTCGTAACCGGCATCGGTCGCCAGCGCGTTGAACGTGCGGTGCTCGCGGCTGTGGACCGCCTCCTGCCCGACGAAATCCTTGATCTGCGAGCGCAGTGGTTCGTGGGTCAGGTGGCGAAAGTGGCGGACGCTGTCCATGAAGAATTTCTCGCCGTCGGGGAAGGTCGCCGACAGGGCGTTGAAGAAGGCGGTCGCGACCGGATCACCGCCGTGCCACCAGCGCTGGCTGCGCGTCGCATCGTCGAAGCGGAACTGAAGGTTGCGGACCCGGATCGACAGATCGCCGGGGCTTTTGGCCGGATGGGAGGTTTCGAGAGGCATGGATTCGACTCCGTTTTGACAATGATGTAAATTTAATCTTCTACAGACAATGATGTCAATATAAACTTTCCCGGCACTTCCGGACCCTTCATCAATGACGCACGGCCGATGGGGGCTTGGCGATGCGAGGAGCGGTTGCGCCTTTGGAGATATTATCGCCTATATACAAATATATCGCAGAGTCTTCGAAGAGGATTGCCCGGGATCGGGATGCGCCGCTGGGGGTCGTGAAAACCCTCGATATCGCGAGAATGTCCGGGATCTGGATAGAGGCTTAAATTTGATATTGACATTAATATCAGCAATCGCCCATCTGAAGGCGCAACGAATAATGCGCGGCGGATCAACCGCCGCTCTCAGGGGAGATGGGTTATGCGATCGCACAGGGTGGCGCGCGTCTGCGGCGCGGTGAGCTTGATGGCCGTTTCGATCGGGCTGACGGTATCCGCACAGGCGCAGGACGCGGCAGCGCAGGAGGAAGCGCCTCCCGCGCGCTCGGCGAACGAGATCGTCGTCACCGCGCAGAAGCGCGTCGAGAAGGTCCAGGACGTGCCGATCGCCATTTCGGCGTTCAGCGGCGAGGATCTGAACGCGCAGAAGGTCGAAGGCGGGTTCGACCTGATGAAGGCGGTGCCGAACCTGACCTTCAGCAAGAATAATTTCTCGGGCTACAACATCTCGATCCGCGGCATCGGCACCAAGTCGATCTCGACCACGTCGGATGCCGGCGCCGCCGTCAGCTTCAACAACACGACGCTGCTCCGCAACCGCCTGTTCGAACAGGAATATTTCGACGTCGAGCGGCTCGAGGTGCTGCGCGGGCCGCAGGGCACGCTCTATGGCCGCAACGCCACGGCGGGCG
Organism: Sphingopyxis sp. NJF-3; assembly: GCF_053514865.1. NCBI lineage: Bacteria > Pseudomonadati > Pseudomonadota > Alphaproteobacteria > Sphingomonadales > Sphingopyxidaceae > Sphingopyxis > Sphingopyxis sp. NJF-3. The sequence continues at coordinate 2,183,974 of NZ_CM130726.1, read as the reverse complement.
TCATCAACCTGATCTCGGCCAAGCCCAAGCTCAATAAGTTCGAGGGCAGCATCAAGGGCGAGGTCGGCAATTACAACAGCCGCCGGCTCGTCGGTATGCTGAATATCCCGATCGTGACCGACAAGCTCGGCCTGCGCCTTGCAGGCTCGATGACCCAGCGCGACGGCTATGATTATAACAGCGTCACCCAGCATCGCATCAACGGGCGCGACCTGTGGTCGGGGCGCGTGACGCTGGGCTTCGAACCCGTGCCGAGCGTGCGGGGCAGCCTGATCTGGGAGCGTTTCCACGAAAAGGACGACCGCTCGCGCACCGGCAAGCAGATATGTCACCGCGACGACGGACCGGACATTGTCGGATCGACCCCGGTGGTGGAGGACGATGCCGGCGATCCGGAAGGCAGGGGGTTCAACAATATCAGAAGGGCGCTGTTCAGCACCGGGTGCAAGGCGGGCAGTTTATACGATGACGACGCCTATGGCACCCCCAACGGCCTTTCGTTCCCGCCGATTGCGGCGCTGATCGAACTCAACACCCTTTTCGGCTTTGGATATGACGCCAGCGGTAATCCGGTGACATTGATAAATCCGGTCGATCCCTATGGCGGGGTAACGCAGTCGCGCAATCTGCGTGAGATCGCCTCGTTCAACGATCCGATCTATCGCGCCGGCGCCGATATTCTTCAGTTCAATCTCGATGTCGATCTGACCGATACGCTGACGCTGTCGTCGCAGACCGCCTATAACTGGGATCATGTCTATAGCTTCCAGGATTTCAACCGTTTCAACACGGTGCCGGTGTTCAACGACACCAGCGTGATCGATATCAATACGACGATGCCCCAGCCTTACGGTCGCTTTGACTATCGTGATCTCGCGCCGGGAGGAATATTCTGCGACCCGCAGATCGGATGTTCGAACACGATCGGGACCTTCGATGTCGCATCATCCGATTCGAAACAATTTTCGCAGGAACTGCGTCTGCAATCGGACTTTGACGGCCCGTTCAATTTCAGCCTCGGCGCCAATTTCACGAAGTTCAAGGCGCAGGAAGATTATTATATTATGAGCAACGTTCTAACGGCGCTCTCCTTGATCTTCCCGTTCAATAGCGGCAGCGACATAACGAATTGCGGGTTCTCCGGCCCCGCACTTGAACCGGCTAATTCACCCATCCCGATCAAGAACAGCTTCTGCCCCTATATCGACCCCAATCCGGTCGCGACCATGGACGGGCTCGGTCATAATTATTTCCGCAGTTCGAACCCCTATTCGCTCAAATCATACGGGCTCTTCGGCGAAGCCTACTGGAATATCACGCCCGACCTGAAACTGACCGCCGGGCTGCGCTATACGCTCGACAAGAAGCGCTTCACCCCGATCCCGAGCCAGCTTCTGCTGGCGCCGACGCTTATTGGTGGCGGTCTCACCGGCACCGGTTTCATCCCCGATCCCGACATCAATTTGAAATGGGGCACCTTCACCGGACGCTTCGGCGTCGATTGGAAGCCGGTGCTTGATTTCACCGACGAGACGATGATCTACGCCTTCTATTCGCGCGGATATAAGGGCGGCGGCATGAACCCCCCGAGCCCCGGATATCCGACCGGCGAGCAGCTTGTGGAAGCGGGCGTGTTCCGACCGGGAGATGGCCTATATGACGCCATTCTCGCCACGAACCCGGATCTCTTGAACATATTGACTCTGAGAAGCGTCGAATATGACCGGACCTTCAAGCCCGAATATGTGAACGCGTTCGAGGTCGGAACGAAAAACAGCCTGCTCGGCGGCGCGCTCATCCTCAACGCCAGCGCCTTTTTCTACGATTATAAGGACTATCAGGTTTCGCAGATTCGCGACCGCACCGCGGTGAACGAGAATTTCGATTCGACGATCTATGGCGCCGAGTTGCAGGCAGCTTTTTCGCCGACGCCCAATTTCCGCCTGATCGCCAATGTCGGTTATCTGAAGACGAAGATCGGCAAGGGCGAAACGTCGATCGACATCATGAACCGCAATTTGGGCAATCCCGACTACACGGTTTTCCGGCCGTGGGTGCAATTGCCTTCGAACTGCGTCGTTCCAACGGCGGTCGCCGAATCCTGGCTCCAGAATACGACGGAGTTGGTCAACTATTGGTCGGTCTGCGGCGGTATCGGGGGGTTGCTGGGCTTGATCGGCGCTCCGCCGACCGATCCTGCTACCGGCGCGCCCTATGACCCCGCCAATTATCCCGAGCTTAACGGCGGCGCCGGCCTGAAAACCGACCTGTCGGGCAAGGAGATGCCCAACTCGCCGCGCTGGACGGTCAATCTGGGCGCCGAATATACGATCCCGTTCGGTGAAGACTGGAGCGCCACGATCCGCGGCGACGGTTACTGGCAGGCCAAAAGCTGGGCGCGCGTTTATAATCTCAATCCCTATGACCGGCTGAGGAACTGGACGAACTTCAACCTGACGTTCGCCGTCGACGGGCCGGAGGGCCTGCACATGGAGGCCTATGTGAAGAATGTCTTCAATTCGACGCCGGTCACCGACTCCTTCCTCAACAGCGACGATGCCGCGCTGACCACGAACATCTTCGTGCTCGATCCGCGGATCATCGGGTTCAGCATCAGCAAGACCTTCTGATTGCGCGGCTGGTCTCCGGAGCGGGGCCTCTTCGTTCCTCTCCCTGCGGCGGGTTTCGACCCGCCGCTTTTGTTCGCCGAAAAGCGTGAAAAGCTGCCCGCTACGCAGCGCGATAAGCGGCCCCTAAAGCGGCCCGATGACGAACATCGGCAGCAGCTTGGCGGCGAGGCTGCGCATGGCGTCGTCGTCCTGCCCCAGCATGTCGCGCAGGTGCGGGCCGATCACCGCGTCGCCGAAGGCGCAGACCGCGATCATCAGCACCGCCGAACGGACGCGCGGGTCGGCGTCCTCGTCGAGGAACTTGTCGCGAAAGGCGACGACCAGGCTGTTCACCGCCTCGCGCACCGGCTCGAGGTGCGAAAAGTCGCGCGACAGGGCGATCCAGGCCGCGAGCTGCCCCGCGCCGCCCTCGCCGAAGGCGTCGAACACCTGGTCGACGATCACGCGCGGCGCGGCGCCATCGGTCTTGATCCGCTCGACCGCGCCGTCGAGCGCGTCGGTCAGGTCGCGGATCATCGACCCCATCAGCGCCGACTGCAGATCGGCGGCCGAGCCGAAATGATAGAGGACATTGGCGTGCGACATGCCGATCGCGTCGCCGACATTGGCGAGCGTCACCCCGGCCGGACCGCGTTCGAGCAACAGCCTGCGCGCCGCGACCAGCCCTTCCTCGCGCGCGACCTCGCCCTGTCTCTTGCGCCGCCGGACGCGCGGCGGTTTCGAGGCGTTCGCCGATTGAGTCAATGCCGCTCCCTTGTCGCCCCATGCTGCGCGCGCCGCAGGGCGCGCAACGGTCCAATGGACCTTCCCTGAACCCCCGGCACGGATTCGTCAATATGACAGCAATGTTGAAACGGCGCCCTCGGTCCATCTCCCCTCCGGCAAGCGGGAAGGGGGATCAGGCCGACAGCCGCCGGTCCAGCCATTCGCGGCCGGCGCGGCGCACTTTTTCGGCATAGAGGCCGCGCATGTGGAGGATGCCGTGCGGTGCGCCGGGCAGCAGCAGCGTTTCCACCGCGACGTCGGCCGCGTGCATATGCTCCGCAAGTTGCAGGCTGTCGTCGCGCAGCGGGTCGATGTCGCCGACGACGATCAGCGTCGGCGGCAGCCCCGCCATCTCGCCATAGAGCGGCGACAGGGCAGGGCGGCGGCGCTCGGCCGGCGACATGCGGGGGCAGAGCAGGGCGATCTGCCGTTCGAGCGAGGGGCCGTCGAGGACGAGCGTGTCGGGCCCGGCGGCGAGCGCGCTGGGGCTGCCGCCCAGATCATAGGCGCCATAATGGAGCAGCAGGCCCGCGAAGCGGCCGGCGAGCAGCGGATGGCTCGCGAGCCGCTGCGCGGCCGACAGCGCGAGATGTCCGCCGGCGGATTCGCCGGTCAGGAAGACGGGGAACTCCGCGAGGGCCTCCATCTTCAGAAGCGCGAGCAGCGCCGCGGCGCACTCGGCCTGCAGCGCGCCGATCGCGCGCGGCATGGCGAGCCGATAGTCGACCGACGCGACGACGAGTCCGCAGGCCTCGGCGAAGCCGGTGTTGAGCTTGTCGTCCATCGCGGCGAGCCCGATCGCCCAGGCCCCGCCGTGGAAATCGACGAGCAGGCCGCGCGGTGACCCCTGCGGGCGGATGATCCGCACCGGGGTCCGCTCGGGGGTGGGCAGCGTCGTGATCGTCAGTTCGAGCCCGCGCCGCCGCACCCGCGCCGCCGAGCCGATCGTCGCGGCGCGCAGCAGCCGGCGCGTCAGCCACAGGCGTCCGCGCCCGGCGACGGTCAGCCGGGGGAGGTGGCGGAGCCTGCGGTTCAACCGTTGCTGCGCCCGAATATCGCTCTCATCCAGCATGTTGCCTCGCATGAATTTGACATGAACAAATATATGAATTGATGAGATGGAGATTGGTCGTTTCGAAAATGACGGAAAATGGGAAGTTTTCGACTGGACGGCAGCGCATCATCTAACTTTAATTGACATGTATGTCAAAATATGAAATCGAGACCGGCATCGCAAACAAGGATGGAGCTCCCCCCATGTACAGCATGTACAAACCGACCGCCTTGATCGGCGCCGTTTCGATCGTCCTGGCCGCGCCGGCGGCCTCGGCCGCTCCCGCCGCGAGCCCGCGCGCCACGCTCGTCACTGCGGCATTCCAGACGACGAGCAAGACGCAGGCGCTCGCATTGGTCAACAAGGCGATCGGCGCGATCGACGCGACATTGGCGAAGGCGCCCGCGAACCGCGATGCGCAGCTCCAGCAGGGGATCGCGCTCGGCTATCGCGGCAAGCTGACGCGATCGATGGGCGATGCGCGCCGCGGCCGCGACCTGCTGACGGCCTTCGCAAAGCGTCATCCCAGCGACCCCGAAGCGCAGATCGCGCTCGGCGGATGGCATCTCACGGTGATCGGCGAGGTGGGGGGATTTGTCGGCGGCACCGCGCTCGGTGCCAGCAAGAGCAAGGGGCTGACCGCGCTCGACAGGGCGGTTCGTCTGGGCGGCAATCGCGCCTTCTTTCCCGCCTATGCCGGGCTGGCGCGGATCGCGCTCGATCCGGGCGACGCCGCCGCGGCGAAGCCCTTGCTCCAGAAGGCGGCCGGCGCTGCGGCGCCGTCCGAGGTCGACCGGATCACCCAGGCCGCGGCGAAGCGGGTCCTCGCGCTGGTCAACGCGGGCGATGCGAAGGGCGCCTCGCGCCTCGCCAGGCAATTGCTGCCCTTCGGCCGCGTGTCCTGAACGATGCCGCCGCGTCGGCGGCGGCCGGATAGGGGTTCCGCTTATTCGCTGTCGGGCTGCAGCAGCTTGTGCAGGTGGACGACGACATATTTCATCTCGGCGTCGTCGACGGTGCGCTGCGCGGCGGCGCGCCAGGCCTTTTCGGCCGACTTGTAATCGGGAAACAGGCCGACGACGTCGAGCGCGCCGAGGTCGACGAAATCGAGGCCCTGCGGATCGCTGACGCGTCCGCCGAATACGAGGTGCAATTTGCTCATGATGCTGTCCTTGGCGCGGGGCGCGGGGGAGATGGGGCGCCCCCTAACAGCGCCGCGCCCTTACGGCAAGCGCATCAGTCGTCCTTGCGGCCCGACTTCGGGAGCAGCGAGCCGAGCAGCGCGCCGATCGCGACCGCGCCTGCCACCAGTGCCATCGGCTGCTTTTCGGCGACGTCCTTGAGCTTGCTGTTGGCGCGCTTCGCCTGCGCCTTGCCCTTTTCATAGGCCTGGCCCGCGGCCTCGCGCGCGGCGTCGGCTTGTTCGCGGCCCTTCGCGGCGAGTTCGCTCGTCGCCTCGCGGGCGCGGTCGTAGCCGTCCTGCAGCCGCGCGCGCGCCGCCTCGGCGGTCGCCTTCGCGCTTTCGGCGGTTTTCTCCGCCAGTTCGCTCGCTTTCGCACGCGTTTCGCGCGCGGTTTCACCGAGGGGCTTCATCATCTTCCTCCATAGGGGTTTCGGCGTCGTCGGCCGCTTCGTCTTCGGGGCGCGCGGGGTGCAGATGCGCGATCGCGCCGTCGGCGAGGTCGCGCAGCTTGCGGCCTAGGCGCGGGACATGCTCCTTGATCGGCTCGCGGAACAGCCATGCAAGGCCCGCCGCCGCGGCGATTGCGATCGGCAGGCGGTTGTCGCGGAACTGCTCGCGAACGACATGCGCGGCGTCGTCGACCTTTTCGCCGACGCGATATTTGCCGCGGTCGAGCAGCGATTTGGGTTTCAGCGCGTCGCCGGCGACGTGCAGCTTGCGCCGCAGTTCGGCGCGCTGGATCATCGACCGGCGCACGGCGTTGATCAGGCGGGCACGCGACGGGCGCATCAATCGTCTCCCCGGGCGAGCAGGTCGTCGCGGAACGCCGCTTTGACGTCGCCATAGTTGAGCCGCGCGCGCCAGCCGGCGATCGCGGCGACCCCTAGCAGCACCGCGAACACGATCAGCGTCGCGAGCAGCGGGCCGATATGCTGCGCCAGCACCAGGATCGCGCCGAACGCCAGCGCGAGCATGGCAACGAGCAGCGCGCAGGCGGCGATGAAGCCCCACGCCGAGGTCCAGCCGACGCCATGATAGGCGAGCGCGCCGCGCGCCTTGAGCAGCGTCAGCTCGGCCTCCGCCGTCGCCCGCAGATCGTCGACGACGTCGCCGACGATCTTTTCGAGCGGTACCGGGGGCGGCGTGACCGGCCGACCGTCGGGCGCATAGCCGTGGCTCACGCCGTCGAAGCTGCGCTGGGCGGGCGGCGGGGTGTCGGGTTCGGAGGACGACAAGGGATCAGCCGTTGTTCGATCCGCCCTTCAGCATGCGGGCGAGCACAAAGCCGAGCACCGCGGCGGCGCCGACGGCGACCGCGGGATTCTTCTTCACCATGTCCTTGGTCGACGCGGCGAGCTCGTCGAGATCCTTCTTGTCGAGCGTCGAGGCGAGGCCGGCGACGGTCGAGGCGGCCGAGCGGGCATAGTCGCCGTACTGCTTGCCAAACTTGCTGTCGACGGTGCCGGCGCTGTCCTCGAGCATCTTGGCGAGGCTGCCGACGGCTTCGGCCGCCTTGTCCTTGCCCCTGGCCGCGGCGTCGCGCGCCTTGGCCGAGGCTTGGTTCTTGAACGCCGTCGCTTCGTCCTTCAACGATGCGGCCTTCTTCGACGCTTCGGACTTGATGGTGTCGCGCGTCGCGGCGAGCTGGTCGCGGATCGGATGATCCTTCGCGGCCTTCACGGTCGCCGGCTTGCGCGCGGGCGCCGCCTTGGTCGCGCCGGCCTTCGCGGGCGCCTTGGGACGGGGAGCAGCGGCTTTCTTCGTCGCGGGAGTAGCGGCCTTTGCCATCATCATGTCCTCTTCTCGTTCCGGGCGTCACGCCTGCCGGTCGTGCGCGTCCCTTTTTGGTCCTGTCAGAATATATAGCAAGGCGCGCGCAATGGTTCCATAGCGCCGCAAAATTCCTATGCGTCTTGCGCTCGTGCCGAGCCGCCGATAACAGGCGGGCGCCTTTCCCACCCGGCTCTTTTGCGGCCGCCAGCAGGACGACATCCATGACCGCCATCATCGACATCCACGGCCGCGAAATTCTCGACAGCCGGGGCAACCCCACGGTCGAGGTCGATGTGCTGCTCGAGGACGGCAGCTTCGGCCGCGCCGCGGTGCCCTCGGGCGCTTCGACCGGCGCGCACGAGGCGGTCGAACTGCGCGACGGCGACACGGCGCGCTACCTCGGCAAGGGCGTTACCAAGGCGGTCGCGGCGGTGAACGGCGAGATCGCGGAGACGCTGATCGGCCTCGATGCCGAGGATCAGCGCGAACTCGACATGGCGATGATCGACCTCGACGGCACGCCCAACAAGGGCCGCCTCGGCGCCAACGCGATTCTCGGGGTCAGCCTCGCCGCCGCAAAAGCAGCGGCGGATGCGCGCGGACTGCCGCTCTACCGCTATGTCGGCGGCGTCTCGGCGCGCACGCTTCCCGTGCCGATGATGAACATCATCAACGGCGGCGAGCATGCCGACAATCCGATCGACGTTCAGGAATTCATGATCATGCCGGTCGGCGCGGGCAGCATCGCCGACGCTGTGCGCTGGGGCAGCGAGATTTTCCACACGCTGAAGAAGGGCCTCGCGCAAAAGGGCCTCGCCACCGCGGTCGGCGACGAGGGCGGCTTCGCGCCGAACCTCGCCTCGACGCGCGACGCGCTCGATTTCATCGCCGCCTCGGTCGAGCAGGCGGGCTTCAAGCTCGGCAGCGACGTCGTCCTCGCACTCGATTGCGCCGCGACCGAGTTTTTCAAAAACGGCAAATATGAGATCAGCGGCGAGAAGCTGTCGCTGAGCCCCGAACAGATGGCCGACTATCTCGCCGCGCTGGTCAAGGACTACCCGATCAAATCGATCGAGGACGGGATGAGCGAGGATGATTTCGCGGGCTGGAAGGCGCTGACCGACCTCGTCGGCGACAAGTGCCAGCTCGTCGGCGACGACCTGTTCGTCACCAATCCGGCGCGGCTCGAAGAGGGCATCAGGACCGGTCTCGCCAACTCGCTGCTCGTCAAGGTCAACCAGATCGGCACCCTGTCGGAGACGTTGGATGCGGTCGATATGGCGCACCGCGCGCGGTACACCGCGGTGATGTCGCACCGCTCGGGCGAGACCGAGGATTCGACGATCGCCGACCTCGCGGTCGCGACCAACTGCGGCCAGATCAAGACCGGCAGCCTCGCGCGTTCGGACCGGCTCGCGAAATACAACCAGCTCATCCGTATCGAGGAAGAACTGGGCGACATGGCGCGCTATCCGGGGATGGCGATTTTCGGGTGACGTGATCGGATTAGAGTGGTCGGCTATCGAGGCTATCAGCCCCGGCGATCATCGCGATGGGGCCGATCAACGATAGGCAACCGATCAGGATCACTATCGGGTCTTGGCGCCCGACGATCATTAGTACGAGGATCAAAAGAACCATCATGCCGCTGCAATACGCCAGAAGCCGGCGTTTGGACGACCGATGGTTCGAAGTCGCGCGCGCATTAGCAAAGCAGAGGGTGCCGAGCATCAAGCAATACGCCAACTCGATTTCAAGCAGCCAAACATCTTCGGGTTCATGGGTATAGTGATCAAGGGCCGCTGGTAATCCCGCGACGATCAAGGCCACTGCGAGCAGGCAAAGGCCAAACGTGACGAGGTTTGCAATCCTGACGGCCATGACCTGAACGATATCACGCCGGCTGACCGGTTCAAGCATGATGGCGCGGCGATGGCAGCACGGAATCCGATGACCGGAGTAGTTCGCGGCCTGCTGCGTCTTGACGCCGCGAATCAACTCTGATTCAAGGCCCTGATGACGCAGCGCCACAAAGTCCGCAAATCGGTGAACCGGGCCATCGGTCCGACCGTCGCGGTGATCGCGGTGGCGGCGATGATCGGCTACATCATCTTCGGGCCGACCGGCCTCTATGCCTGGGGCGACTACAGCCAGTCGGTCGATAAGAAGCGCGTCGTGCTGACCGAACTGACCAAGAAGCAGAACGAACTCCAGAACCGCGTCAACCTGCTCGATCGCCGCCGCGTCGACCCCGACCTCGCCGACGAATATGTGCGCGAGAAGCTGGGTGTGATGCACCCCGACGAAATCGCGATCCCGATGGACGGGAACGAGAAGCCCTGAACGTTGGCACGCCCCTCGGAAGAGGGGTATATTCTATGCAGACTGCGTCCGATGTCGACCGATTGCGGACATTGCGAGCATCGCTTAGCGTGATCCAAATCTGTTATGGGGCTCGCGCATGAACTGGATCTCTGGACTGTTTGGTAACGCCGAAGCCGCGGGGGACGATCCGATCATACCGGTTCCTTTCCCGCCCCTTATTACGTTACTTCAGCAGCACGAGACTGCGAAGGGATCTGCGCTCACCGAGGCCGAAGTGCTGGATATACGCGATGGGGCTGTCTGCATGACGATGAAACGGTCTCGCGCTGAACAGCTTGCCGCAAGCAGAGGTTTTCCTGACATCGATCCCGCAAATGCTTGGGAAGAGTGGCTCCACGCCCGACACCAAAATTCTGATTAGTCTGCCGTCCGCTTCCCACCCCAAAGCAGCCGTGCATTTGCAAACGATGCAATCGCCTCTGAACGGGGAGGGGCTTTGCGTTTGCACCTTCGATTGCAAAAATTGCATACGTAACGCGCGTGCGCTCTGCCGCCCATGCGGGCGTTGCCAAACAGGGCGGGCCCCTCCTATAGGGGGCCTTGCCGTAACGGCTAAAATGCAAAGGAACCCCGCCTTGGCCAAAGCACCCGCGCGCAAACCCGCCGCGCCAAAAAAATCCGCTTCCACCCCAGCTCCCACGACCAATCGCGAGAAGCCCCGCGACCCCGCGCCCTATGAAGCGTCGCCGGAGGAACTCGAGAAATTCTATCGCGAGATGCTGCTGATCCGCCGCTTCGAGGAAAAGGCCGGCCAGCTCTACGGCCTCGGCCTGATCGGCGGCTTCTGCCACCTCTATATCGGCCAGGAAGCGGTCGCCGTGGGCCTGCAGTCGGCGCTCGACGGCGACAAGGACAGCGTGATCACCGGCTACCGCGACCATGGCCACATGCTCGCCTACGGCATCGACCCCAAGGTCATCATGGCCGAGCTGACGGGGCGTCAGGCCGGCATCTCGAAGGGCAAGGGCGGCTCGATGCACATGTTCAGCGTCGAGCATAAATTTTATGGCGGTCACGGCATCGTCGGCGCGCAGGTGTCGCTCGGCACGGGCCTTGCCTTCGCGCACAAATATCGCGGCGACGGCGGCGTCGCCATGGCCTATTTCGGCGACGGCGCCGCGAACCAGGGCCAGGTGTACGAGAGCTTCAACATGGCCGAGCTCTGGAAGCTGCCGATCATCTTCGTGATCGAGAACAACCAATATGCGATGGGTACCTCGGTCAACAGGTCTTCGGCCGAGGACCAGCTCTATCGCCGCGGCGAGAGCTTCCGCATCCCCGGCATGCAGGTCGACGGCATGGACGTGCTCGCGGTGCGCGGCGCGGCCGAGGCGGCGCTCGAATGGGTGCGCGCGGGCAAGGGACCGATCCTGCTCGAACTCAAGACCTATCGCTATCGCGGCCACTCGATGTCCGACCCCGCCAAATATCGTAGCCGCGAGGAAGTGCAGGCGGTGCGCGACAAGTCGGACGCGATCGAGCATCTGAAGAAGCTGATGCAGGATGCCGGCATCTCCGAGGACAAGTTCAAGGAGATCGACAAGGAAATCCGCGGCGTGGTGAGCGAGGCGGCCGACTTCGCCGAAAGCGCGCCCGAACCCGACCTTCCCGAACTCTATACCGACGTGCTGGTGGAGCAATATTGAGATGGCGATCGAACTGAAGATGCCGGCACTGTCGCCGACGATGGAAGAAGGCACGCTCGCCAAGTGGCTGGTCAAGGAAGGCGACACGGTCAAATCGGGCGACATCCTCGCCGAGATCGAGACCGACAAGGCGACGATGGAGTTCGAGGCGATCGACGAAGGCACGATCGCGTCGATTCTGGTTCCCGAGGGCACCGACAATGTGAAGGTCGGCACCGTGATCGCGACGATCGCGGGCGAGGGGGAGGAGGCCACTCCGGCGCCCGCTCCCGCCAAGAACGTCGCCCCAGCGGAAGCCGGGGCCGCTCCCGAAGCCGCTCCGACGCCAGCAGCCCCCGCCTCCGCGAGCGCGCCGGTCAAGGCGCCAGCCCCCGCCGAACGCGCATCCGACCCCGCGATCCCCGCCGGCACCGCGATGCAGCGGCTCACCGTGCGCGAGGCGTTGCGCGACGCAATGGCCGAGGAGATGCGGAAGGACGACCGCATCTTCGTGATGGGCGAGGAGGTCGCCGAATATCAGGGCGCCTACAAGGTCACCCAGGGTCTGCTCGACGAATTCGGCGACAAGCGCGTCGTCGACACGCCGATCACCGAATATGGCTTTGCAGGGCTCGGCACCGGCGCGGCGATGGGCGGGCTTCGCCCGATCATCGAGTTCATGACCTTCAACTTCGCGATGCAGGCGATCGACCACATCATCAACTCGGCGGCGAAGACCAACTATATGTCGGGCGGCCAGATGCGCTGCCCGATCGTGTTCCGCGGCCCCAATGGCGCGGCGAGCCGCGTCGCGGCGCAGCACAGCCAGAATTACGCGCCCTGGTATGCGAGCGTCCCCGGCCTGATCGTGATCTCGCCCTATGACGCCGCCGATGCGAAGGGCCTGCTGAAGGCCGCGATCCGCAGCGAGGACCCGGTCGTCTTCCTCGAAAACGAGCTGCTCTACGGCCGCAGCTTCGACGTGCCCGAGGTCGAGGATTTCGTGCTGCCGATCGGCAAGGCGCGAATCATGCGCGAAGGCGGCGACGTCACCATCGTCAGCTATTCGATCGGCGTCGGGCTCGCGCTCGAAGCCGCCGATGCGCTGGCGGGCGAGGGGATCGAGGCCGAGGTCATCGACCTCCGCACCCTGCGCCCGCTCGACACCGCGACGGTGCTCGCGAGCCTGAAAAAGACCAACCGCCTCGTGATCGTCGAGGAAGGCTGGCCGACCTGCTCGATCGCCAGCGAACTCGCGATGGTCGCGATGGAGCAGGGCTTCGACGACCTCGACGCGCCGGTTACCCGCGTGTGCAACGAGGACGTGCCGCTGCCCTACGCCGCCAATCTCGAAAAGGCGGCGCTGGTCGACACCCCGCGCGTGATCGCGGCGGTGAAGGCGGTCACCAACCGCGGCTGACGTCCTCGTCATTGCGAGGAGCGAAGCGACGAAGCAATCCCCAGCCATCGGTCTACAGGTCGCCGGCTGGAGATTGCTTCGCTGCGCTCGCAATGACGGTAATGGGATGATAGCGCGTCCCGGATGAACCGCACCGCTGAATCCGAACCCAGCCTCACCCCCGACCTCCGCGACCCGCGCGTGACGGTCGCGGTGCCGCGCGAACGGCGCGCGGCGCTCGCGACGCTGTGGGCGCTTGCCGAGCGGCTGACGAAGCTGCTCCATGACGCGCGCGAGCCGCTGATCGGGCAGATCAAGCTCGCCTGGTGGCGCGACATGCTGGCGCTGCTCGCGAGCGACCCCGCCGCGCTGCCCAAGGGCGAGCCGCTGCTCGCCGAACTGCAAGCGAGCTGGGCGGGGCAGGGCGGGCTCGGCGCCCTCGCCGACGCCGCCGAGGCGATGCTGCTCGCTGAAAGCGGCGAGGCGCGGCGCGATGCGGCGAAGGCCTTCGGTGCCGCGCTGTTCCGCCTGGCGGGCGCGTCCGACGCGGCCGGAAACCGCTGGGGCCTGGTCTGGGGCGCGGCCTTGCAGGAGGACGAAACCGCGGCGCGAGATCTGTTCGCGGCGGCGCGCGGCGCGCCCGCGCCGCCGCGCGCCGCTTTCGCCGGAGCGCGCGCCTTGCTGATGCTCGATCGCTGGGCGGGCACCATCGCGGCGCGCGGCGGCGAGCGGCGCTGGCGGCGCGAGGGACTGCTGCTGCTGCGGATCGGGCTTATCGGCCGCTGATCGAATAAAATGCGCCGGGGGTGGAAATGGCGCCGCCGAACATCTATCTTGCGCGGTACAGAAATAGGGTCGCAGGGGACAATCGATGTTCAACGGGCTGGTCGCCTATCTCGATTCGATCAAGGCGCGCGACCCTGCGCCGCGGTCGCGCTGGGAAATCCTCCTCTATCCGGGGCTGCTCGCGGTCGGCATGCACCGCGTCGCGCACTGGCTGTTCGAGGCCGACCTGTTTTTCCTCGCGCGCTTCGTCAATCATCTGGCGCGCTGGCTGACCGGGATCGACATTCATCCAGGCGCGAAGATCGGCCGCCACCTGTTCATCGACCACGGCTTCGGCGTCGTCATCGGCGAAACGGCGGAGATCGGCGACAATGTCTCCATCTATCAGGACGTGACGCTGGGCGGCACCGACCCCGCCAACGGCATCGGCGGCAAGCGCCATCCGACGCTCGCCGACGACGTCATCGTCGGGTCGGGCGCGCAGATACTGGGCCCGGTGACCGTCCACGAACGCGCGCGCGTCGGCGCCAATGCGGTGGTGACCAAGGACGTGCCCGAAGGCGCGGTGATGGTCGGCATCCCGGCGCGCTCGACGCTGGTCGACGCCGCCGAATATGCGCGCGAGTTCGTCCCCTATGGCACGCCGTGCAGCGAGACCTTCGACCCCGCGACGCAGAAGATCGAGATACTCCAGTGCCAGCTCGAGCAGTTGCAGAAGCAGCTCGCGGCGCTGATCGCCGAGCGCGATGCCGAAGGGGATGACGCGCCGCGGCGCAAAGGGAGCCGGACCCGCGCCTAGGGTCAGAATCCATTCATTGCGCGTTCGAGGTTTGAGGCGATTTTGTTCAGGGCGAGGAAGCGAGGCGCAGGCATATGAGAATATTCCAAGGCTCGCTGACGCGGCCATGGACAAAATCGGTCAAATCCCGCAGGGACGCCGAAATGGCTTCGATCTCGGCTTCGGGCGGCTTTGCGGGTAGAACCACTACCCGCTGCATCCGCCCGAAGCCGATATCTTCGCCATTTCGACGCCTCGAACGCGCAATGAATGGATTCTGACCCTGTGGGAACGGTCACGCCCTGGCCGCACACCCCGCGGACCATCCCGCTGCAGACCGGTTTCGACCGGCACGAACTGACCCGCATCCTCGACCTTTACGGCCGCATGGTCGCGGCGGGGAAATGGCGCGACTATGCGATGGATTTCCAGCGCGATGTCGCGATCTTCTCGGCCTTTCGCCGCACCGCCGAGCGCCCCGAATATCGCATCGAAAAACGCCCCGCCTTACGGAGCCGCCAGGGCATGTGGGCGCTGGTCTCCGAAGGCGGGGCGATATTGAAGCGCGGGGACGAGCTTTCGAATGTGCTCGCCCCCGTCGAACGCAAGCTTATGAAGCTGGTTGGGGGCTGACGGCGCCCCTACGCCGTCATCCCGGCGAAGGCCGGGATCTCGCCATCGGAGCATGACGCGCCGGAGAGATCCCGGCCTCCGCCGGGATGACGATAGGGATCATGCCTGCACAGGCCGCACCGTCGCCGGCAGCTGGCTCGCCAGATGGGCGGGCAGCACCCCGACCACCGCCGCGCGGGCGTTCTGCCAGAAGGCCGAGAGCAGCAGAAGCGCCGAGCCGATCACGAAGGCGGTCAGCGCGACATTGAGCTCGACCGCGCCGAAGGTCTGGAACAGCTGGGTCAGCGCGAACAGCACATAGGCGAGCGCCGAGACGAGCAGCGCGCGGCGGTCGATCGCCAGCGCGACCAACCCGAACAGAACATAGATGCCGACGACCAGCACCGCCGCGCCGCTCGAGATATTGTCGCCCTGGGTCACGCCGAGCAGGTGGAAGATCGGGTGCGCGATCATCGGCGCGGCGAGCAGGTGGAGCCAGAAGGCGACGTCGCTGCGACGCGTCTGACGCACCCGGTCGCTACGGTCCCACCACATGGCGATCGTGAAGACCCCGAGTCCGGCGACGAGCACCAGCGACATCAGCAGGTCGACATTCGGCTTGTCGGCGCCGCCGACCACCGCGAGGATCAGCGCGATCGCGGTCCCGGCGAGCGCGGCGCTGCCCGCGGCGACGGTGATCGGCACCATGAAACGCTTCCAGTGCAGCCAGGTCGCGGCCGCGGTGATCAGCGCCATCGCCGCGGCGACAATCGCGATCACCGATTCGTCGGGATGGCGGCCGAAAATATCTTCGCCATGCTTGACGAGAAAGCCGATCATCGAACCGAGCACGCCGCCGGCAAAGGCGAGGACGAGGACGATGCTGGGAAGCGCCATGCGGCGCTGGCGGGTGAAATATTCGGCGAGGCCCCACGCCGTGGCGGCGACGCCGACGCCGGCGAGCGCCGGATGGATTGAATCGCCGATCCACGCCACCGCGACGAGCAGGATCACCGCCGCGATGCTGACGAAAATATCGTTGAATCCGGTGATGAGGCGGAAATGTTCCTCGTCCGCGCCGGGGGCGGAGCGGGCCGACGCGATGTGCGACCGGAAAGCCGCGGCGGCCTCCGGCGTCAACACTCTGGCATCGACCGCGGCTTGCAGGTCGCTTTCACTATACATCGGGGTCGTCCTTCTAGACCGATCCCCTTGCCCCGCGGTGGTTATCGCATGGGCGTGTTAGTGTGTCAATACAGTGTGGCTGCGGGGTGCCCAACCTATCATCGTCACCCCGGACTTGATCCGGGGTCCCGCTAAGCGACGGCGGGAAAGCGGGACCCCGGATCAAGTCCGGGGTGACGAGGCAGGAAAAATCACGCTTCGCCCGTCAAACGATGCGACCGGCTGGCACCCTATCTTCCCCACGGCTGCGCCGCAGGGAGGTCAATCCATCACCCCAGCGCCTGCAACGCCTTCATCACGATCATCGACTGCTCGCTGCCCGACTGCGGGACGATCTCGCCGTTGCGGTCGATAATCCTGTCCCACGCCGCCGCGATGCCTTCGGGGGTGCGCTCATCCTCGGGCAGCGCGACGCCGGGGGTCGCGGTGACATAGGCGGCGTGATAGGCGCCCGCGCCCGCGCCGACGATCATGTTGGTGGGGGCATCCTCGCTGACGAGGAACAGCGCGGCGGGCACGACATTTTCGGGCGTGAACTTCTCGAACAGTTCGGGCGGGAAGATGTCCTCGGTCATCCGCGTTCCCGCGACCGGCGCGATCGTGTTGCAGCGGATATTATATTTCGCGCCTTCGAGGTGGAGCGTCTTGGTCAGCCCCGCGAGGCCCAGCTTCGCGGCGCCGTAATTCGCCTGCCCGAAATTGCCGTAGAGCCCGGTCGACGAGGCGGTCATCAGGATGCGGCCATAGGCCTGCTCGCGCATCAGGTCCCAGCACGCCTTGGTGACGTTGGCGCTGCCCAGCAGGTGGACCTGCACGACGAGGTCGAAATCTTCCATCGTCATCTTCGCGAAGCTCTTGTCGCGCAGGATGCCGGCGTTGTTGATCAGGATATGGACGCCGCCCCATTCCTCTTTTGCGCGTGCCACCATCTCGGCCATATGGTCATATTCGGTGACGCTGCCGCCGTTCGACATGGCGGTGCCGCCCGCCTCACGGATTTCCTCGACGACGGCCAGCGCCGCGTCCGAATGGCCGGTGCCATCGCGCGCGCCGCCGAGGTCGTTGACGACCACCTTCGCCCCGCGCCGCGCCAGTTCGAGCGCATAGGCGCGGCCGAGCCCGCCGCCGGCGCCGGTCACGATGGCCACGCGTCCGTCAAAATTGATCGTCATGATGAACTCCCAAAGCAGGGGCCCCGATGGGTTGCCCATGAAAACTGGCTTGTCCTTAGCCGTTCGCGGCGCGCTGGCAAGGGGCGAAAGGAAGGCGAAAGAAATCGCGCCTGTCACCGAAATGTCACCCAATTGACGTGCAACTGTCATCTATCGGTCATAACAGCGCCCCCAGATTGTCACCCTTACGCAATGGAGCAACACCGCATGCGCACCCGCCTGACCGCCGCCCTGCTGGCGACGACGATGTTCGCGATGCCCGCCGAAGCGCATGCGCAGGCGATGAGCGCCGAGGAAGCGGCGGCGCTGCGCGCCGAGCTCGCGTCGCTGCGCGCCAAGGTCGAGACGCTCGAAGCCCGGCTCGACGCCGCGCAGACCGCGCCCGCCCCCGGCACTCCGCCGGTGACCGCGAAGCCCGCGACCGAGATCGCGTGGAAAGGCGCACCCGAGATCAAGACCGCCGACGGCTGGAGCTTCAAGCCGCGCGGCCGGGTGCAGATCGACATCGCGGGGGTCGACGCACCCGACGGCGCCGGTATCCGAAGCGGCCTCGCGACCGAGTTCCGCCGCGTCTATCTGGGCGTCGCCGGCAAGATCCCCGGGGGCTTTTCCTACCGCGTCGAGGCCGATATCGCGAACAATGCGGTCGAGCTGACCGACGTCTATTTCACCTATGGCACGGGCCCGCTCTCGGTCACCGTGGGGCAGGTCAAACCCTTCTGGTCGCTCGACGAGATGACGAGCGACCTGTTCACCAGCGCGATGGAGCGCGCGGCCTTTTCGCAGGCGTTCGGCTTCGAACGCCGCGTCGGCCTGTCGGCGCAGTACAAGCGCGGCGCGGTGCTGCTGCAGGGCGGGGTGTTCGGAGCGAACGCCCGCGACCTGCTCGACGACGACAATCGCAGCATAAGCGTCGACGGGCGCGCGGTGTGGATGCCGAAGCTGGGCGACGTGCAATTGCACCTCGGTGGCTCGCTGCATCTGCGCGACCTCGGCAATCCCGCGGCGACCGTCCGCTACCGGGCGCGGCCCTTCGCCCACACGACCGACGTGCGCCTCGTCGACACGGGCGAGCTCGACGCCAAGGGCGAACGCGGCATGGGGCTGGAGGCCGCGGTGATCGCGGGGCCGTTCCATGCGGCGGGCGAGGGCTATTGGCAGACGGTCCAGCGCCGCGCGTCGGTCGACCCGACCTATTTCGGCGGCTATGCGGAGGTCGGCATGGTGCTGACCCCCGGCGACCGCCGTGGGTACAAGGACGGCGCCTTCGACCGGCTCAAGCCCTCGAAGCCGATCACCGAGGGCGGTATCGGCGCGATCGAGCTCAACGCGCGCTACGATCACCTCGACCTCAACGACGCGGGGCTGGTCGGCGGCCGCCAGCAGGCGGCGCTGCTGTCGCTGGTCTGGGCGCCGATCGACTATATCCGCCTGACCGCCAACTACGGCAAGCTGTGGATCGACGACGCCCGCGTCGCGACCGCGACGGGCGACCGGGATTATACCGCCGACACCTTCGGGCTGCGGACGCAGATCGACTTCTGATTGGAGCGGCTTCGGGGGTGGATTTGAGCCATTCCCCTCCCTTTTAGGGAGGGGAGAAGGTATGGCCGCAATCGGTCGGCTTCAGACATTCGTCACCCCGGACTTGATCCGGGGTCCCGCTTTTTGAGGCATCGACTGGCTTCGGTATCTAGCGGGACTCCGGATCAGGTCCGGGGTGACGAGCAGAGAAACCCGGCTTTCCGGTTTATTGTCGCCGGGCTCCGCGAACCTTCAGACGCTCTTCCCCGCGTCGAGCGCATAGCCCGCCGAGCGCACGGTGCGGATGATGTCCGCGGTGCCGGGCAGGTTGATCGCTTTCCGCAGCCGCCGGATGTGGACGTCGACGGTGCGCAGCTCGATGTCGCTGTCCTGGCCCCAGACGCTGTCGAGCAATTGCCCGCGCGAGAAGACGCGGCCCGGATGCTCCATGAAATGGCGCAGCAGGCGGAATTCGGTCGGGCCCATCGCGACGATCTGGCCGCCGCGCACCACCTTGTGCGCGACCGAATCGAGCTCGATGTCGGCATAGCTCAGCATCTCGCCGGCGAGCGCGGGGCGAAGGCGGCGGAGCACCGCCTGAACGCGCGCGACCAGTTCGCGCGGGCTGAACGGCTTCGTCACATAGTCGTCGGCGCCGGTTTCGAGGCCGCGGATGCGATCCTCCTCCTCGCCGCGCGCGGTGAGCATGATGATCGGGACGTTCGCCGACTTGGAGTTGCGGCGCAGGCGCCGGCACACCTCGATGCCCGGCAGGCTCTCGATCATCCAGTCGAGCAGGACGATGTCGGGAACGCGTTCCTCGACCAGGACGAGCGCCTGCTCGCCGTCGGGGGTCTGGCGCACCGAAAAGCCCTCGCGCGCGAAATGCCAGACGATCAGTTCGGCGATCGCCTCGTCATCCTCGATCAGCAGGAGGTCGGGTTGCGGCATCAGCCTTGCTCCTGCTCCGCGGCACCATCCTCGGGCTGTTCGCCGCGCTCGCGCTCCTCCATCCGCTCGCCGGTGACGACATAATAGACCATCTCGGCGATGTTGGTCGCATGGTCGCCCATGCGCTCGAGGTTCTTGGCGACGAACAGCAGGTGCGCGCTCTCGGTGATATGCTTCGGATTTTCCATCATGAAGGTCACGAGGGTGCGAAAGATGCTGTTGTAGAAATCGTCGACCGCCTTGTCGCGAACCGTCACCCGGACCGCGAGCTCGGCGTCGCGCGCCGCGAAGCTGTCGAGCGCATCGTGGACGAGTTCGGCGACAATCGCGGACATCGAGGTCAGCACCGGGATCGCGGCGATCGAGCGCGTCTGGTCCATCAGCGCGACGCGCTTGGCGATATTCTTCGCATAGTCGCCGATGCGCTCGACGACCGAGACGATCTTCAGCGCCGCGATCATCTCGCGCAGGTCGTCGGCCATCGGGGCCCTGAGGGCGATCGTCTGGACGGTGAGCTGTTCGACCTCGGCCTCGAGCGCGTCGATCTTCTTGTCGCCCTCGACGACCTGTGCCGCAAGCTCCTGATCGCCCTTGCCGAGCGCGGTCATCGCCTGGAGCAGCGCCTGCTCGGCGCGTCCGCCCATCTCGCTGATCAGCCCGCGCAGGCGGTTCAGATCCTCGTCGAAGGCCTTGACGGTATGTTCGTTGACTATTGCCATCTGTTTCGTCCTGTCCTGAAGGCTGCCCAGAAATCGGGCGCCTCCCTAATTTGCCTCGTCATGCTGAACTTGTTTCAACATCCATGGTCCGCCCTGTCCCCCCGGCGCGGCGCTTCAGGATAGCGCAGGCCATGGATGCTGAAACAAGTTCAGCATGACGAAGGGAGAGGACGCTGCGCCTACCCATAACGCCCCGTGATATAATCCTTGGTGCGGTCCTGCTTCGGGTTGGTGAAGATATCGGTGGTCTTGCCATATTCGACCAGCGTCCCGAGGTGGAAAAAGGCGGTGCGCTGCGACACGCGGGCCGCCTGCTGCATATTGTGGGTGACGATCACGATCGCATATTTTCCGCGCAGTTCGTGGATCAGCTCCTCGATCTTCGCGGTCGCGATCGGGTCGAGCGCCGAGCAGGGCTCGTCCATCAAAATCACCTCGGGGTCGACCGCGATCGCGCGCGCGATGCACAGGCGCTGCTGCTGGCCGCCCGACAGCGCGGTGCCGCTCTCGCCAAGCCGGTCCTTGACCTCGTCCCACAGCCCGGCGCGGACCAGTGCGCGCTCGACGATGCCGTCGAGGTCGGCCTTGGCCGGCGCGAGGCCGTGGATGCGCGGGCCATAGGCGACATTGTCGTAGATCGACTTGGGGAAGGGGTTCGGCTTCTGGAACACCATGCCGACGCGGGCGCGAAGCTGCACCACGTCCATCGACGGCGCATAGATGTCCTCGCCGTCGAGGGTGATCCTGCCCGTGACGCGCGCGCTCGCGACCGTGTCGTTCATCCGGTTCAGGGAGCGCAGGAAGGTCGACTTGCCGCAGCCCGACGGGCCGATGAAGGCGGTGACGAGGTCGGTGCCGACGTCGATCGACACGTTGCTGATCGCCTGCTTGTCGCCATAGAAGACGTCGACCCCTTCGGCCTTCATCTTGGGATCGGCGATAGTGAGATCGTCTTGGGTCATGTTCACCAGCGTTTTTCGAACTTGTTGCGAAGATAGATCGCGAGCGCGTTCATCGACAGGAGGACGATGAGCAGCACGATGATCGCGGCGGAGGTCTTCTCGACGAAGCCGCGGTCGACCTCGTCCGACCAGAGGAAGATCTGCATCGGCAGCACGGTCGAGGGCGAGCAGATGCCGCCCGGCACGTCGCCGATGAAGGCGCGCATGCCGATCAGCAGCAGCGGCGCGGTCTCGCCCAGCGCGCGCGCCATGCCGATGATCGTGCCGGTGAGGATGCCGGGCAGCGCGAGCGGCAGGACATGGTGGAACACGACCTGCACGGGACTTGCCCCGACCCCCAGCGCGGCGTCGCGGATCGACGGCGGCACCGCCTGGATCGCGTTGCGCGCGGCGATGACGATCACCGGCATCGTCATCAGCGCCAGCGTCAGCCCGCCGACGAGCGGGCTCGCCTGGCAGAGGCCGAACCAGTTGATGAACACCGCGAGCGCGAGCAGGCCGAAGATGATCGAGGGCACCGCGGCGAGGTTGTTGATCGACACCTCGATCAGGTCGGTCCAGCGGTTCTTGGGCGCATATTCCTCGAGATAGAGCGCCGCGAGCACCCCGGTCGGAAAGGCGATCAGGAAGGCGATGACGATCGTCAGCAGCGATCCCTTCAATGCCCCCCAGATGCCCGCGACCGCGGGGTCGGTGGCGTCGGCGTTGCGGAAGAAGGGCCAGTGGATGCCCGTCGAGAGCCGCCCGTCGCGTTCCAGCGCGTCGACGCGCGCGCCGAGTTCGCCCTTGGCGCCCTCCTTGGCGGCGATGTCGACCTCGCTCGACGCGGGCAGCTCGAAAACGCTCTTGCCGGTCAAGAGCTCGGGGTCGGCCTTGATCCCGGTCCGCACCTCTTTCCACGCATTCTCGCTGATCAGCGCCGACCCGCCGTCGCCCAGCGCCTCGTCGGCGGCGAAGGCGACGATGTCGGCGAGCCCGGCGTTCGCGATCATCTGGTCGGCGTCGGGGTCGTTTAGCCGCGAGGCGTCGACCGTCAGCGGGGTCGCCTGAAAGTCGATCGGCACCGATACATGGGTGTAGGTGAAGCCACGCGCGCCATTGCCGACCATGACGGTCAGCAGAAAGGCGAGGAACAGGCCCGACAGCAGCACCGCGCCGAGCCCGAGCAGCTTGAAGCGGCGCTCGGCGGCGTAGCGCGCCGCGATGCGCTTCTGCATCGCGGGAGCCGTCCAGTCGGTTGGGGCGGTGTTTCTATTCATAAGCTTCGCGATATTTCTTCACGATCCGCAGCGCGACGATGTTGAGCAGCAGCGTGACGAGGAAGAGGACGAGGCCGAGCGCGAAGGCGGCGAGCGTCTTCGCGCTGTCGAACTCCTGGTCGCCGGTCAGCAGCTTGACGATCTGCGCGGTCACCGTGGTGACGCTGGCGAAGGGATTGGCGGTCAGGTTGGCGGAGAGGCCCGCCGCCATCACCACGATCATCGTCTCGCCGATCGCGCGGCTGACCGCGAGGAGGATGCCGCCCATCACGCCCGGCAGCGCGGCGGGGATCAGCACCTGGCGGATCGTCTCGTTCGGCGTCGCGCCCAGCGCAAGGCTGCCGTCGCGCATCGCCTGCGGCACCGCGTTGATGCTGTCGTCGGCCATCGACGAGACGAAGGGGATGATCATCACCCCCATCACGATGCCCGCGGCGAGCGCGCTTTCGGTCGAGGCGTTGGGCACGCCCAGCATCACCGCGAAATTGCGCAGCGCCGGCGCCACGGTCAGCGCCGCGAAATAGCCGTAGACGACCGTCGGCACCCCCGCGAGGATCTCGAGGCACGGCTTCACCCAGCGGCGCACGCGCGGCGCGGCATATTGGGTCAGGTACACCGCGGTCATCATGCCGATGGGAATGGCGACGATCATCGCGATGATCGCCCCGATCAGCACCGTCCCCCAGAACAGCGGAATGCCGCCGAAGGTGTCGGCGACCGGCGCGCCGCTCTGCGGGTTCCAATAGGTGCCGAACAGCAGCTCGGTCACGGGGACGAGGCGGAAGAAGCGGATCGATTCGAACAGCAGCGACAGCACGATGCCGAAGGTCGTCAGGATCGCGACGAGCGAGGCGAGCAGCAACAGCCCCATCACGATCCGCTCGACCCGCGACCGCGCGCGGAAATCGGGCCTGATCCGCGTGAAGGCGTAAAGCCCCCCCGCCAGCCCGAGCGCCAGCATCGCCGCGATGCCGATCCAGGCGTAATGCCGCGTCGCCGCGGCATAGGGCGCGACCAGCGGCGCCGCGGCGGGAATGCGCACCGCCGCCTGCCGCCCCTGCGCGACATTGCGCGCGTCGGACAATATCGCGCCGCGCTCGAAGCCGAAGGCGGGCAGGCTTTGCGCGGCGTCGGTCGCCAGCACCTGGTTGGTGACCAGCGCGGGCGACACGCTCGCCCACACCGCGAGGAAGATCGCGGCGGGCGCGAACAGCCACAGCGCGACGTACCAGCCATGATATTGCGGCCGCGAATGCAGCTTCGCCCCCGCACGCCCCGCGAGCAGCGCCGACCGCGCCCGGCCGGCAAGCCAGCCGATCAGCGCGAGGCCGAGGATCAGGAGCAACAGGGCGGCGGCGTTGAAGGTCACGTGATCTTCATCCGGTCAAAATCTTCGTCATTGCGAGGAGCGTAGCGACGAAGCAATCTCCAGCAATCGAAATGCCGGAATGCTTGCTGGAGATTGCTTCGCTGCGCTCGCAATGACGATCCAAAAATCGGCGGCCGGGGAAGGGCGAACCCGCCCCGGCCGCCAGGCGGGGAGAGCCCTTATTTCAGCACCGATCCGTCGAGCGGCGTCATGCCCTTCGCCGCGGCGTTCGCGGTGTCCGCGACGTCCTTCGGCGAGACGATCAGGCCCTTGGGCGCCAGATAGCCGCCCTCGGCCGCGCCCTTCAGGAATTCCGCGACATAGTCCGCGAGCCCCGGGACGACGCCGACATGCGCCTTCTTCACATAGATGAACAGCGGGCGCGATCCGGGGTAGCTGCCGTCGGCGATCGTCGCATAGGTCGGCGACACGCCCTGCACCGGCACGGCCTTGATCTTGTCCTTGTTGGCGTCGAGGTAGGAAAAGCCGAAGATGCCGAGGCTGTCGGGGTTCTTGTCGAGCTTCGAGATGATCAGATTATCATTCTCGCCCTGCTCGACATAGAAGGGCGCGCCGCGCAGGCCGGTGCACACCGCCTCATGCTTGTCCTTGTCGCTGTCCTTCAGCGCCTTCATCGCGGGGTTGGCGTCGCAGCCCTTGCCGAGGATCAACTCCTTGAACGCATCATAAGTGCCGCTGGTCGACGGCGGACCGAACACCGAGATGCCGACCGCGGGCAGCGCCGGGTTGACGTCCTTCCACGTCTTCGCTGTGTTGGGCTTGCCATAGGGGTTCGCCGCGAGCGCCTTGTAGACGTCTTCCTCGGTCAGCTTGAAGCCGGGGCCGCGCGAAGCCTCGCCAAGCGCGATGCCGTCGATGCCGATCTGGATCTCGACGATGTCCTTCACGCCGTTCGCGGCGCAGGTGTCGAATTCCTTCTTCTTCATCCGGCGCGAGGCATTGGCGATATCGGGCGTGTCGCCGCCGACGCCCTGGCAAAAGCGCTCGAAGCCGCCGCCGGTCCCGGTGCTATCGATCTTGGGCGTCTTGTTGCCGGTGGCTTCGGCGAACTTCTCACCCACCGCGGTGGCAAAGGGATAGACGGTCGACGATCCGACCGCGCTGATATAATCGCGCGCACCGCCGCCCGAGGACGCCTGATCCTGGCACGCGGAAAGCGCCAGCGCGCACGTCGCGGCGCCGGCGAAGCCAAGGACCTTGGGGCCGAATTTCTGGAACATGAGGCAATCCTGTCGGGGGTCGTTACCGAACCAAGCCGCCACCCCCGCGGCGACTCGCTGAGCCGCCAATGGGGGTTTTGTGTGACGCGTTTGTGACAGGAAGTGTCATGGAAGTGTCATGGATCAAACGCGATTAGACTTGATTTGCATCTCAGCAAATATAAACCGAAAGATCGGGGGAGAGCAAAATGCCAGCTGTTAATCTGAAGATCGACGATCTGCTCCTTGATCTAATAAACCCGCGAACTCGAAAAGTTCAAACACAGCGGGAGGCTTTGCAGGCCGTCATTAAGAATCAAGGTGACCGCTTAGTTGCGTTAGCCCTAGACATAGCGAAAAATGGACTGAATCCCGCGGACCGATTGCTGGTAATGAAGCAAGCTAGTCCGAAAGGTTATGTCACGCTGGAAGGCAATCGGCGGGTAAGCGCATTGCAAATTTTAAAGGATTCAAGCGTTCTATCTGGATTGGACATGCCGGAAGGGCGGCGAAAAAAACTAAAAGCCGCTGCTGGCGAGTTCAGGGTAAACAAAGTCGAGCCAATTCCCGCATATACCTTTGAGAAGCGGGACGACGCACGGCGGTGGATTGAAATGAGGCATACCGGCCAAGGCGCGGGCGAGGGCATCGTTGGTTGGTCGGGTGTCGCCACGGCCAGATTTCGTGGAAACAGCCCTTCTCTTCAAGCCATCGATCTTGTGAGGCGCTTTGGGGATTTGTCCGACGATGAACGCGAACGGCTGAACGACGATATTTCGATATCGGTCATCGATCGCGTTATGGGTTCCGCGACTTTGAAGGGAGCATTCGGAATCGAAACAAAGGGCGATATTCTCTATACTAAGGTGGAGCCGTCAGAGGTAATTAAGCCACTTACTCATATCGTAAAAGAGGTTCTGGCTGGCGATTTAACCAATCGGACTATTAACAAAAAACAAGATCAAGAGGCGTATGTAAAGTCGCTTTCTAAGGAAGTTAAACCTGACTTGTCAAAGGCGATCGAGGCATCTCCTGTTGACACTCTCGCGCAGGTCGATTTTGTAAGAACCGAAAGCAGAAAAAAACGGAAGAGATCTCCATCCGCGCAAAAGGGAATATTTCCGCGCGGATATAAACTAAATATTCCTATTGCTAGGATTGATGAGATATTTCAAGAATTGTCCAAGCTTGAAATAGAGAAAAATAAGAATGCAATCGCAATTTTGATGCGAATTATTCTAGAAATGACTGTTGACGAATATCTAGACGATAAGCATATTTCAAGAAAGCGTGGAAATCCTCCTCATCAAAAAGATAAATCTTTGGCCGAAAAGGTTGGCGATTGCTGCGCTGAACTTGTTTCCGCTGGGGTTAAGGCGCATAAGCTCAAGCCAGTTACTCAATCCATCAACAATAAAAATAGCCCGCTTTTTCACGATCTTCTTAATCAATATGTGCATAATGCGTATCATAGCCCTTCGCCCGGCGAACTAAAATCCGGCGGAGATATATTGAAGATCTTTCTTGATAATGTTTGGGGCTGAATATGTCTCTGGGACACTACACCCCACTCCGCTACCCTGGCGGAAAAGGCAAGCTTGCAAAGTATATTAAGCAGCTGATTATCATGAATGATCTTTGCGATGGCACCTATGTGGAGCCATACGCAGGAGGGGCGGCGATTGCATGTGAGATATTACTGGAAAATTTTGTAAGAAATATTCATATTAATGACCTTTCTGTGCCAATTTTCTCTTTTTGGTATTCTGTAAAGAATTTCAATTTCGAATTGTGCAAAAGAATTGAAAATGCGGAACTGACAGTTGCCGAGTGGGATCGGCAGAAAGCGATATTTAAATCCTCAAAGGATATTTTTTCAGTTTCCAATGCGTTGGAATGCGGATTTTCAGCATTTTACCTGAACCGTGCAAATCGATCAGGAATTCTGAATGGTGGCATAATTGGCGGGCGGGCTCAGTCCGGCGACTGGAAGATCGATGCTCGCTTCAACCGCCCTGAGCTTGCAGATAGGGTAAGTAAGATAGGGTCGGCGTCTAGCAGAATAGAAATTTCGATGAGTGATGCCGCTGATCTATTGAAGAAATACTCGACAGATAATAATTTCAGGACCCTCATTTATCTGGATCCGCCATATTTTGAAAAGGGGAGGCAGTTATACTACAATTACTACGAGGAAAATGATCACGAGGTGATCGCCGGCATTTTACATGAGGTTGATTCTAGGTTTTCTTGGGTGGTCTCATATGATTCTGTCCGCCAGATTGCAGAGTTGTATCGAGATTTTCGGTCAATAGAATATTCTATTAATTACAGCGCAAGATCGGCAGGAACGGGAAGGGAACTGATGTTTTTTGATGATCGCTTGATCATACCCGATCCAATACGGCCAATGCACGCCGTTCCACAAAGCGTTGCCGCTTGATCCTCATCACCGGCCACGTCATCCTCACCCCCGAACATCGCGAACGCATGATCGCGCTCGGCACCGGGCATAGCGCGCGGTCGCGGGGTGAGGCGGGGTGTCTGGCGCATCATTGCCATGTCGATGTCGAGAACCCCGACCGCCTCGCCTTCGTCGAGGAGTGGGAGAGCGTCGACGCGGTGCGCGCGCAGGTCATCCCGGACCTGATCCGGGATCGCGGTGCCCGCGTCGGGAGCCTTCGTCGCCGAAATGCGCCGCCTCTCGCCCGAGCCGCCCGCGATCCGCATCCATGCCGCCGAGGATATCACCGCGACGCTGATGGGGTAGGGGCGGGGCGAAACTCCCCTCCCTCCCGCGGGAGAGGCAGAGGCTTGCCAGCCTCCTTCATCCCTCTCTCGTCCTTCCCGCGAAAGCGGGAATCTCGCTCTTCTTCGTGGCTTCGTGTCTTTGTGCGAGATTTTCGGTTCGCACAAAGACACGAAGCCACGAAGAAGGAGAGGCAAAAAGCACCGCCCCTCGGCCCCTCCCGCCAGCGGGAGGGGAGAAGGACAAAAATCGCTTTCCTACATTATTCGGCTGTGCCAGCCTTGACCCTGGCTCTTTCACATCATGGACAAAAGCGATGGCGCCCCGCGTGCGGGCGCGGCCCGGTTTGGCTTCGCCGCAGTACGCGGGGGACGGCCACGGCAAATCGGCGCACAAGGCTGAACTTTACTGAACTTTGGATCGTCGGGGCGCGCGGTCGCCGCAACCGCCCGCGATGCGCATCTATGCCGCCGAGGGTGTCACCGCGAGGCTGATGGGATCGGCATAGCACAACCCGTTTCCGTCACCCCGGACTTGATCCGGGGTCCCGCTTATCACCATGGCTGGGCGGGACCCCGGATCAAGTCCGGGGTGACGATGAAGAGGGGGAAGGGTGTCGCCGCCCCTACTTCCCCAGCAGCGGCGCCAGATATTGCCCGGTGAAGCTGCGCTTCTCCTTCACCACCTGTTCCGGCGTCCCCGCCGCGACGATCTCGCCGCCTTTGACCCCGCCCTCGGGGCCCAGGTCGACGATCCAGTCGGCGGTCTTGATGACGTCGAGGTTGTGCTCGATCACCACGACGCTGTTGCCCTGGTCGACCAGCGCCTGCAGCACTTCGAGCAGCTTCCTCACATCCTCGAAATGCAGCCCCGTCGTCGGCTCGTCGAGGATGTAGAGCGTCTGCCCGGTCGAGCGCCGCGACAGCTCCTTCGCCAGCTTCACCCGCTGCGCCTCGCCGCCCGACAGCGTCGTCGCCTGCTGCCCGACCTTGATATAGCCAAGGCCCACGCGGCACAGCATCGCCATCTTGTCGCGGATCGCGGGCACCGCCTTGAAGAAGTCGGCGGCGTCCTCGACCGTCATGTCGAGCACGTCGGCGATGCTCTTGCCCTTGAACTTCACCTCCAGCGTTTCGCGGTTGTAGCGCTTTCCGTGGCACGTCTCGCACGTCACATAGACGTCGGGCAGGAAGTGCATCTCGATCTTGATCAGCCCGTCGCCGGTGCAGGTCTCGCAGCGCCCGCCCTTGACGTTGAAGCTGAAGCGCCCGGGCTTGTAGCCGCGCGCCTGCGCCTCGGGCAGCCCCGCGAACCAGTCGCGGATGACGGTGAAGGCGCCCGTGTAGGTGGCGGGGTTGGAGCGCGGGGTGCGGCCGATCGGCGACTGGTCGATGTCGATCACCTTGTCGCAATGCTCGAGCCCCGTCAGCGCGTCGTGCGGCCCCGCGACGAGCCGCGCGCCGTTGAGCGTCCGCGCCGCGCTGGCGTAGAGCGTGTCGATGACGAGGCTCGACTTGCCCGAACCCGACAGGCCGGTGACGCAGGTGAAGGTGCCGAGCGGAATCGTCGCGGTGACGTTACGCAAATTGTTCGCCCGCGCGCCCTTCAGCACCAGGTCGAAACCGTTGCCCGGGCGGCGGTGCGCCGGCACCTCGATCTTCTTCGCGCCGGTTAGATAGGCCGCGGTCAGGCTCTTCTTGTTCGCGAGCACCTGTTTCAGCGTCCCCTCGGCGACGATCTCGCCGCCGTGGACCCCCGCGCCGGGGCCCATGTCGACGACATAGTCGGCATGGCGGATCGCATCCTCGTCATGCTCGACGACGATCACCGTGTTGCCGAGGTCGCGGAGCCGTTTCAAGGTCGCGAGCAGCCGGTCGTTGTCGCGCTGGTGGAGGCCGATGCTGGGCTCGTCGAGGACGTAGAGCACCCCCGAAAGCCCGCTGCCGATCTGGCTGGCGAGGCGGATGCGCTGGCTCTCGCCGCCGCTCAGCGTGCCGCTGGTGCGGTTGAGGTTGAGATAGTCGAGCCCGACATTGTTGAGGAAGCCGAGCCGCTCGTTGATCTCTTTCAGGATCGCCTTGGCGATCTGCTTCTGCTGCTCGTTCAGCTTCTCCTCGAGCGTGCCGAACCAGTGGAGCGCGTCGGCGACGCTGCGCCGCGCCGACTGGCTGATGTCCTCGCCCGCGATCTTCACCGCGAGCGGCTCGGGGCGCAGCCGCGCGCCGTGACAGGTCTCGCACGGCTGCGCGGTCTGATATTTGCCCAGCTCCTCGCGCATCCACGCGCTCTCGGTCTGGAGCATGCGGCGGTTGAGATTGCCGATCACGCCCTCGAACGCCTTGTGCGTCGTGTAAGTGCGCTTGCCGTCCTTGAAGGTCAGCTCGACGGGCATGCCGCCGGTGCCGTGCAGGATGATCTCCTGCACCCCGCCGGGCAGGTCCTGCCACGGCGTGTCGAGCCCGAAGTCATAGGCTTTGCCGAGGCTTTCGAGCACCTGCATATAGTAAGGCGAGGGCGGGTTCGATTTCGCCCACGGCACCACCGCGCCCTTCTTCAGGCTCAGCGCATGGTTGGGGACGACGAGCTCGGGATCGAACTCGAGCCGCTCGCCGAGCCCGTCGCACGCCGGGCAGGCGCCCTGCGGCGCGTTGAAGCTGAACAGCCGCGGCTCGATCTCGGCGATCGTGAAGCCCGAGACGGGGCAGGCGAACTTCTCGGAGAAGATGATGCGGTTCGCGGGAATGCCGGCGCCCTTGAGATTCCCCTCCCGCTCGCGGGAGGGGTTAGGGGAGGGCATGTCGAGGCCGGATGCTGCCGGAACAGACCCTCCCCCGACCCCTCCCGCAAGCGGGAGGGGAGAATTGGCGAGCGCCTCCGCCACCGTCGTATCCGCCAGATCGACATAGGCGAGCCCCTCGGCGAGTTTCAGCGCGGTCTCGAAGCTGTCGGCGAGCCGGGTCTCGATGCCTTCGCGCACGACGATGCGGTCGACGACGACCTCGATGTCATGCTTGTACTTCTTGTCGAGCGCCGGCGCCTCCTCGATCTCGTGGAAGGTGCCGTCGATGCGGACGCGGGTGAAGCCTTCCTTCTGCCATTGCGCGAGTTCCTTGCGATACTCGCCCTTGCGGCCGCGCACGACGGGGGCGAGCAGATAGGCGCGCGTGCCCTCGGGCAGTTCCATCACGCGGTCGACCATCTGGCTGACGGTCTGCGCCGAAATCGGCTCGCCGGTCGCGGGCGAATAGGGGGTGCCGACGCGCGCCCAGAGGAGGCGCATATAGTCGTAGATCTCGGTCACCGTCGCGACGGTCGAGCGCGGGTTGCGGCTCGTCGTCTTCTGCTCGATGCTGATCGCGGGCGACAGGCCGTCGATATGCTCGACGTCGGGCTTCTGCATCATCTCGAGGAACTGGCGTGCGTAAGCGGAAAGCGATTCCACATAGCGCCGCTGCCCCTCGGCATAGATGGTATCGAAAGCGAGGCTCGATTTGCCCGAGCCCGAAAGCCCGGTGATGACGATCAGGCTGTCGCGCGGCAGGTCGACGTCGACCCCTTTGAGATTATGCTCGCGCGCACCGCGCACGGAGATGTGAGTGAGACTCATGGGAGGGGTGTGTTCCATATTTGTTCTTGCGGCGCAAGAGGGTCCGCGCCAGCCCGGAACATGGGACGCAGCGGCGCCAACCGCAAGGTCCGCCGATGGCTGCCCTGCGTTCGTCGAAGCGATTCCGCCGCTTGCCACAAATATCGTGCCAGCCGTCGGCGGCGCGGCCATGCGAGGCTATCGCCCTTATGGGCATCAGTTGAAAACGGGGACATGTGATGAAGACACTCTTGCTCTTGTCGGCGGCGTCGCTTGCGCTGGCCGGCTCCGCCGCGCTGGCCCATTCGGACGACGCGCCCGCGGCGCAGGTGGCGCCCGCGGACGCCGGCTCGCTCAAGCCGCTGAGCTTCGGCAGCTGGGGCGTCGACCTCGGCGCGCGCGACACGTCGGTGAAGCCGGGCGACGATTTCGATCGCTACGCCAACGGCACCTGGTTCAGGAACACCGAGATTCCGGCCGATCAGGCCTCGGCGGGGGTCGATTACGACGTCTATAACCTGACCCAGCGGCAGCTTCGCGCGCTGGTGACCGGCGCGCCGGCGGCGGGGCAGGTGGGTGGGCTCTATCAGAGCTTCATGGACGAGGCGCGGGTCGAGGCGCTCGGCGCCAAACCGTTGATGGCCGACCTCGCCAGGGTCGAGGCGATCAAGGACAAGGCCGAAATGGCGCGCTTCATGGGGCGCTCGCAGGGCGCCTTCGGCGCGAGCATCGTCGGCGGCGAGCCCTATGCCGACACCGCCGATCCGACGATGAACATATTGTGGCTCGGCCAGGGCGGCATCGGACTGCCCGACCGCGAATATTATCTGTCCGACGAGTTCAAGGCGCAGCGCGACGCCTATCGCGCCTATATCGCGCGGACGATGCGGATGGTCGGCAATGCCGCGCCCGAAAAGGCGGCCGATGCGATCATGGCGTTCGAGACCGACATCGCCAAGGCGAGCTGGGCGATCGCCGATCGCCGCGACCTCGGCAAGATCAACAATCCGATGTCGTCGGCCGAACTCGCCGCCTATGCGCCGGGGCTCGACTGGAACGCGTGGTTCGCGGGCGCCGGCATCGCGCCGCAGAAGCGGATCATCGTCAACGAGAACAGCGCGATCCGCGACATCGCGGCGGTCTATGCGAAGACCCCGCTCGACACGATCAAGCTGTGGCAGGCCTTCCACGTCGCCGACAATGCCGCGCCCTATCTGTCGAAGGCGTTCGTCGACAGCCGCTTCGAATATGCGAAGGCGATGAGCGGGGTCAGCGAGCAGCGTCCGCGCTGGAAGCGCGGGCTGACCCTGGTCGACGGCAGCCTCGGCGAGTTGGTCGGCGAAACCTATGCCCGGCAATATTTCCCGCCGAGCGCCAAGGCGAAGATGGAGACGCTCGTCGCCAATCTGAAGCTCGCGATGGGCGACCGGATCCGCGGCAATGGCTGGATGGCGCCCGCAACCAAGGAGGCCGCGCTCGCCAAGCTCGAAAAGATGGACGTCATGGTCGGCTACCCCGACAAGTGGCGCGACTATTCGGGGCTCAGGATCGATCCCGCCGACCTCTATGGCAATGTCGAGCGCAGCGCGGCGTTCGAATATGCCTATGCGCTGAGCGAACTGAACAAGCCGGTCGACCGCAAGAAATGGTCGATGAACCCGCAGGAGGTGAACGCCTATAACGGCGGGCTCGAGAACAAGATCGTCTTCCCCGCGGCGATCCTGCAGGCGCCCTATTTCAGCGAGGGCGTCGACGACGCGGTCAATTACGGCGCGATCGGCGCCGTCATCGGCCACGAGATCACCCACGGCTTTGACGATCAGGGGCGCAAGATCGACGCGAGCGGCGCGGTGCGCGACTGGTGGACGAAGGAGGATGCCGCGCGCTTCGAGGCGCAGGCCAAGGGTTTCGGCGCGCAATATGCGACCTACGAGGCGGCGCCCGGCGCTTTCATCAACCCCGGCCTGACGATGGGCGAGAACATCGCCGACCTCGCGGGGCTCGAGGTCGCCTATGACGCCTATCACCGCTCGCTCGGCGGCAAGGAGGCGCCGGTGATCGACGGGCTGACCGGCGACCAGCGTTTCTTCCTCGCCTTTGCGCAGGCGTGGCGCGACAAGGCGCGCGACGACGCGATCAAGCAGCAGGTGGCGAGCGACGAGCACAGCCCGGCGCGCTGGCGCATCATCGGTCCGCTCCGCAACGTCGATGCGTGGTACAAGGCGTTCGGCGTCACGCCCGACGCCAAATATTATCTGAAGCCCGAAGATCGCACGCGGATCTGGTAAGGCCTATCCGGGCAGGGCGGGGGCGGCGTCGCGCCGTCCCCGCACCGCCATCACGCACAGCGACAGCGCGGCGCCGACGATCACGAACAGCGCCGGAAAGCCGCCGAGCACCGACATCATGCGGATGCCGTCGATCCCCGACGACGCGACAAGGACGATCGCGACGAGGCCGACGGTGACGCCCCAGACGATCTGGACGGCGAGCGGCGCCTCGGGCGCGTCGGGAGAGATGCCGTGCGTCGACAGCGCGCTCATCGCCGAGACATTGGCGTCGGCGCCCGCGACATAAGACAGGAAGATCGCGAACAGCACCGTCGCGGTGACGAAGGAGCCGCCGCCGAGCGCGTCGAACAGGCGGAACAGCACAGGGTCGGGGCCCTGGCTCGCGAGCACGGCATAGAGGCTGGCGCCGCTATGCTGGTCGATCGCGATCGTCGCGCCGGCGATCGCCGTCATCCACACCGCGCCGAACAGCGCGGGCAGGATCAGGTTGATGAGGATGAAGGCGCGCACGCTGTAGCCGACCGCGAGCCGCCCGAGGAACAGCGCGGTCACCGGCGCCCAGGCGAACCAGTTGGCCCAGTTGAAGATCGTCCATTGCCGGTGCCAGTCGGCATCGACGTCGAGGCCCAAGTTGCGCGGCACGAAGGTGCGGACATAGTCGGCGCCGCCGCGCAGCGACAGGCCGAGCATGTCGCCGAGCGGCCCCGCGACGAGCACGAAGGCGATGATCGCGAAGAACAGCCAGGTGTTGAGCACCGACAGGCCGGCGATGCCCTTTTGCAGCCCGGTCGCGGCCGAGATCAGGAAGCTCGCGACGATCAGCGCCGCGATCGCCCAGCGCAGCGGCACGCCGCCCGAAAAGCCGCCGAGCCCCTCGACCCCGCCGGCCAGCGACAGGATGCCGGCGCCGAGCGACGCCGCCATGCCCGCGACGAGCGCGTAGAGGCAGAGGATGTCGACCGCCGATCCGACCGGCCCGTGCGCCCGCTGTCCGATCAGCGGGACGAACAGCGACGACAGGCGAAAGGGCTCGCGGCGGTTGTAATAGACGATCGCGAAGGCGAGAGCGGCGACGGTGTAGATCGCATAGGGCGTCAGCGTCCAGTGAAGGAACATCGTCGACATGGCGAAGGTCGCCGCGGCATCGCTGCCCGGTGCGAGCCCCAGCATCTTCGGCGGCGCGTTGAGGTGGAACAGTGGCTCGGCGACGCCCCAGAACAGGATGCCGGTGGCGATGGTGGTGCACAAGGTCACGGCGAACCAGCGCCAGCGCCCGAGCAGCGGCTTCGCGCCCGCGCCGCCGATGATCGTCGCGCCGAAGGGCGACAGCGCGATGGCCGCGAGCAGTATGAGAAAGACAACGCTGGTGACCGTGAAGACGGGGCCGAAGTTGCGCAATATCCAGTCGTTGAAGGCCGTCTCTGCGGCGAGGAAGCGCGCCCCTTGCCACAGGCTTGCCACGAGCGCCGTCGCGAGCACCGCGAGCGGGATGAAGAAGACCGGGCGGTTGATCGGACGGGGCGGAAGCGCTGTCATGAAGCCGCCAGCATGACGGCGGCATGGGGCAACGTCAAATGGGGCGATGAGGGGAACGCAAGTCGCGGCGAAGCGTTTCCGGCGGCAGACAGCTATGTTGAAGGAGGAGGCGCTTCGATGACGAGGATGATTTTGACGGCGGTCGGCGCCCTGGCGCTGCTGGGCGCCGGATCGGCCGCCGCCTTTCAGACGCAGACCGAAGAACCGGCGACCGGACAGCCGGCGGCCGAGGCCTCCAGCCTCGATGCCGTCACCGCCGACCTCGCCAAGGATAAGGAACAGCCCGACGGCGCGACGCCTGAGGAACGCGCGAACACCGCACGGCTGAACGCCGAGCAGGCGGCACGCGCGAAATCCGAAAATGTCGCTTACGAGCAGGAGGTTGCGGCGGCTGCGCAGGAGGAAGCGGCGGCACAGGCGACCTACGCCGACGAGACCGCGGCCTATGAAGCCGAAAAGGCGCGCGTCGCAGCCGAGGCGGCCGCACAGCGGCTGAAGTGGGAGGCCGACGTCGCGGCATGCAAGGCGGGCGATACGACGCGCTGCGCGCAACCCGCGACGCCGCCGAAACCCTAGGATACCGAGCCTAGCGCACCATTGCGTCGATCGCGCCTTGCAGGATGAACGCCGCCGCCGCGCTGTCGATGCGCTCGGCGCGCTTGGCGCGGCTGACGTCGGCGGCGATCATCGCGCGCTCGACCGCGGCGGTCGACCAGCGCTCGTCCCAGAGCAGGACGGGGAGGGCGAGGGGAGCGAGGTTGCGGGCGAAGGCGCGCACCGACTGGGTGCGCGGGCTGTCGCTGCCGTCCATGTTGAGCGGCAGCCCGACGACGAGACCGACGACCGATTGCGCCGCGACGAGCTGGCGCAGCGCTTCGAGGTCGGCGGCGAATTTCCTGCGCAGGATCGTCTTGTCGGGGGTCGCGAAGCTCCACCCCGCGTCGCAGAGCGCGACGCCGATGGTCTTGGTGCCGACATCGAGCCCCGCGAGGCGGCCGCCGTTCGGCAGTACGGCGGCGAAGTCGGGGGCGGCGGTGGTGATCATCCTCGCCCCTTAGCCGTCATTGCGAGCGAAGCGAAGCAATCTCCAGCGGGCAACGGCGCGCAAGGTCGAGGGCTGGAGATTGCCGCGTCGCTTCGCTCCTCGCAATGACGATCTCAGGATTTGGGCGTCGCGGCGTCCGGTGCAGGCGTCGCCACCGGCGCTGCCGGCGGCGGGACCGGGGAGGGCTTGCCCTCGAAAGTCGCGAGCCGGCGCAGCACGTCGGCGCGGACATTGGCCCAGAAGAGGGTGATGTCGAAGACGTGGTAATTGTTGCCGGGAAGGACGTAGCTTGGCGCATAATCCTTCGCGACCTCGGCATCGCCGATCATCAGGAAACCGCGCGTGTCGTCGCACCGGGCGCCGATCACCCCCGCGACAAGCTGACCCTTTTTGAAGCCGTCCTCGGGCTTCAGCGTACCGATATTGGCTTCGGGCGCGGCTTCGGTGTCGGGGATGCCGGTGATCGGGTTGGTGCAGAGCATCCGCGTCTCGCGGCGCGGGCGGCCGTCGTAGCCGATCGTGCCGTCATAGGCGCCGGTGACCATCGAGGTGTCGGCAGGCTCGGCGAAGCTTGCCCAGCCGAGGATGCAGTTCGCCTGTTCGGGCGTCCCGCAGGCGGGGAGGCCGAGCGCCTCGAGGTCGGTGTCGCGGCTGATCGGCCAGCCGACGACATAGGCTGCGACGATGCGCTTTGCGAGCGGGGTGCCGGCGATGCGGTTCTTGATCAGCGTTTCGATATGCAGCGCGCCCTGGCTGTGGCCGGCGAGGATGATCGGCCGGTTCTTCGGCTGCGCGGCGAGGAAGGCGTCGAACGCCTGCTCGACGTCGCGATAGGCGGCGTCGATCGCCTTGCCCGCGGTGACGCGGTCGGTGGCGAGGAAGGCGCCGAGCGTCGCCTGGCGATAGCGCGGCGCCCAGACCTCGCCCGCGTCGGCGAAGGCGCTCGCCATGCCGCGCATGAACAGGTCGGCGCGGTAATTGGCGTCGCGGTCGTCGAGCGGGGCGTTCCAGCTCGACTTGCTGTAATAGCTGGTCGGGTGGACGAAGAAGATCGCGGCGTCGCCCTTTTGAGCCGCGGCGGGCGCCGTCGTTGGGGCGGCGTTTGCGGGCGGGATCAACTGATCGCGTGATTGAGCGGCGGCGCTGTCAGGCGGCGGCGCGGGTGTTCCGGCGAGTTCGGGGCGCCAGGACGTCGGGTCGTCATCCAACCCCGGACGCGCGAGCCACATGCTGGCATCGTCATAGGCGTTGGGGGCGATCGCCGCCTGCGGCTTGAACTCGGTCGACGGCACGAAGGCGACGCGGCCGAACCAGCCGGGCGCGAGCTGCCAGGCGATGCCGACGCCGAGGACGAGGAGGATGATCGCGGCGATGAGGTAGAGGAATTTGCGGGCCAAGCGGGGCTCCATGCGGGGCGGGGAGAGGGTCTGGCATGTCTCTAGCCGCCGTTCAAATCGGCGTCACCCTGAACTTGTTTCAGGGTCCATGGCCCACTCCTGAATGAGATGCAGCGCTGGTCGAGGGGGGCAGGCCATGGATGCTGAAACAAGTTCAGCATGACGAATTTAGAGGGTAGATGTGGGGCATGACCGAACCGTCCGCAACTCCGCCCGCCCCCGAGTCGGCCCGGCCTGTCTCGGCCCGCCTCGACGACAATGACGCGCCCTGGCCGCTGCGGCCGTGGATCATGGCGGCGATCTGCGCGGTCGCGGGGCTGGTGTTTCATCAGCTGATCGACCGATCCTATGACGCGCCCGCCGCGGCGTGGCGCGACGCGCTGGCGGCATTCGTCGCGATTTCGGCGGTGGTGTTCGTGCTGGGGGTCGAGCTGCGCCGCTGGCACTGGGCGGCGGGCTTCGCGGCTGCATGGGGCGCGGTGATGGGGCTGATCACCTGGCATTCGGCGGGCTACAACCTCAATGGATCGCCGGTCGAATGGCCGTTCTGGTCGGGCATCCTCGCGGTGCTCGTCGCGACGCCGCTGTTCCAGACGCGGCGCGACGTCGCGCCCGACGCGCGCTTCTGGAAGCTGTGGCAGATGCCCTATGCGCGGCTGCACAGCCACGCGTGGACCGACGCGGTGATCGGCGCCGCGAGCCTGGCCTTCGTCGGGGTGACCTTCCTGCTCGTCATGCTGATCGGCGAGATGTTCCATCTGATCGGCATCGACCTTATCCGCGACCTGCTGCGCGGCGAATGGTTCGGCTGGATGCTCGCGGGGGCGGCGTTCGGCGGCGCGGTCGGCCTGCTGCGCGAGCGCGACAAGCTGGTTTCGACGCTGCAGCGGCTCGTGATGATCGTGCTCGCGGTGCTCGCGCCGGTGCTGGCGGCGGCGCTGATCCTGTTCCTGCTGTCGCTGCTGGGTACGGGATTGCAGAAGCTGTGGGACGCGGGTTTCTCGACCGCGGGGCTGATGCTCGGCATTTCGGCGTTCGCGGTGCTGCTCGCCAATGCGGTGATCGGCAACGGCGCCGAGGACCGGTCGGCGAACCGCGTGCTGCACGCGGCGGCGGCGGTGCTCGCGGTCGCGGTGCTGCCGCTCGCGATCATCGCCGCGGTGTCGATGCAGGTGCGGATCGGGCAATATGGCTGGACGCCCGAGCGCATCTGGGGGGTGATCGCGGTCGGGATCGCGCTGGCGTACGGCATCGCCGGCGTGATCGCGCTCGCGCGGCGGCGGTGGGATTTCGACGACGCGCTGCGGCCCTTGCAACAGAAGCTCGCGATCGGGCTGATGCTGCTCGCGGCGTTCCTGGCGCTGCCGATCCTCGATTTCGGGGCGATCTCGACCCGCGACCAGATCGCCCGGCTGGAAAGCGGGGCGGTGAAGGCGGAAAAGTTCGACTGGGCGGCGCTCGCCTTCGATTTCGGACCGAGCGGGCGGCGAGCGCTGAAGGACGTGACGGGGTCGCCGCGCGCGGAGCGGGCGAATCTGGCGAAATGGGCGCTGGCGGCGAAGAATCGCTGGGATCTGCGGGACGCGGGCGATGGCGTCGATGCGAAGGAAGCCGCCTTTGCCGCGAAGGCGATCGAACAGCGGGTGCGCGTGCTGCCGGCGGGTGAGGCGCTTCCGGCCGGATTCTACATAGCGGTCGAGCGGCGGGACCAATGCCGGACCTCGGCGTGTGCTGCCTATGTCCTTGCAGACGGCCGCGTTGCGCTGATCGCGCGCGGATCCGACGTTCGCTTCTTTGTCCGCAGTCCGAAAGACGGCGAATGGGCCGAGGAGTATGAGGCGGTGCGCCGCGCCGAACAGCCCGACCGACCCGCCGCCGATCTCGCAACCGCTTCGGTCGAGGTGCGGCCGGTGACGCGGCGGCAGGTCTTCGTCGACGGCAAGCCGGTGGGCGACGCATTCGAATAGCTTTTCGGGTCCCACCTTGAAGCGCCGCAAGCGCGGTGCTAGCGGCGCAGCTTCTCCCGCAAAGGCAGGACTCAATGGCAATCGATCAGGCAACAGTAAGGAAAATCGCGTCGCTGGCGCGCATCGCGATCAGCGATGCCGAAGCCGCCGCGATGGAAGGCGAACTCAACGGGATTTTGGGCTGGGTCGAGCAACTCGGCGAGGTCGACGTGACCGGGGTCGAGCCGATGACCGCGGTGATCCCGAACAAGCTGCGGCTGCGCGACGATGTCGTCGATGCCGACCCGCTGACCGGTGGCAACCGCCGCGACGACGTTCTCGCGAACGCCCCTGCGCCGCAGCATGGGTTCTTCGGCGTTCCCAAGGTGATCGAATAATGACCGATCTTACGAATCTCACCGTCGCGCAGATCCGCGACGGGCACCGCGCGGGCGATTTCAGCGCCGTCGAGGTCGCCGAGGCGTTCAACGCCAATGTCGCGGGCGCGAAGGCGCTCAACGCGTTCATCGTCGAGACGCCCGACCATGCGCTCGCGGCGGCGAAGCAGGCCGATGCCGATCGCGCCGCGGGGGCGCTGAAGCCGCTGTCGGGCGTGCCGATCGGGATGAAGGATCTGTTCGCGACCAACGGCGTCCAGACCACCGCCGCGAGCCATATGCTCGAAGGCTTCGTGCCGCGCTATGAATCGACCGTGTCGCAGAAATTGTGGGACGCGGGCGCGGGGATGCTGGGGAAGCTGAACCTCGACCAGTTCGCGATGGGGTCGTCGAACGAGACCAGCTATTTCGGCAACGTGATCTCGCCTTGGCGCCGCAAGGACGGCGGCCCAAATCTTAAAGAGGGGGCCGCGCTCGCGCCCGGCGGGTCCTCGGGCGGGTCTTCAGCGGCGATCGCGGCGCGTCTGTGCCCCGCGGCGACCGGGACCGACACCGGCGGCTCGATCCGCCAGCCCGCGGCCTTCACCGGCATTTCGGGGATCAAGCCGACCTATGGACGCTGCTCGCGCTGGGGCATCGTGGCGTTCGCGAGCTCGCTCGACCAGGCGGGGCCGATGGCGCGCGACGTGCGCGACTGCGCGATCATGCTCGAGAATATGGCGGGCTTCGATCCCAAGGATGCGACGAGCCTCGACATGGCGGTGCCCAATTGGGAAGCCGCCTTGTCGAGCGATCTCAAGGGTAAGAAGGTCGGTATTCCCAAGGAATATCGACTGGAGGGCATCGATTCCGACATCGACGCGATGTGGGATGCGGGCATCGCGATGCTGAAGGATGCGGGGGCCGAGGTCGCCCAAATCAGCTTGCCGCACACCAAATATGCGCTGCCGGCCTATTATATCATCGCGCCCGCCGAGGCGTCGTCGAACCTCGCGCGCTATGACGGCGTGCGTTATGGTCTCCGCGACTTGCCGCAGGGCGCGGGGTTGCAGGACATGTATGCCGCGACGCGCGCCGACGGCTTCGGGCCCGAGGTCAAGCGCCGCATCATGATCGGCACCTATGTGCTGTCGGCGGGCTTTTACGACGCCTATTATACGCAGGCGCAGAAGGTGCGGACGCTGATCGCGCGCGATTTCGAGGCTGCGTTTGCAAGCTGCGACGTGATCCTCGCGCCGACCGCGCCGTCGGCGGCGTTCGGGCTGGGCGAAAAGACCGCCGATCCGCTGGCGATGTATCTGAACGACGTGTTCGCGGTGCCCGCGAGCCTCGCCGGGCTGCCCGCGATGTCGGTCCCCGCGGCGCTGAACCGCGAAGGGCTGCCGCTCGGGTTGCAGATCATCGGCAAGGCGTTCGACGAGCAGGGTGTGCTGAACGCGGGGCTGGCGATCGAGGAACGTGCGGGCTTCACGGCGCGGGCGGAGAAGTGGTGGTAACTCACGTCGCCCCAGCGAAAGCTGGGGCCGCTATCGTGGGGGCAGGACGTGAGAGATCCCAGCTTTCGCTGGGATGACGAGGAAAAAGAGATGTCTGACTATCGCATCAAGGGCGAAACCGGCGAGTGGGAGGTCGTGATCGGCCTCGAGGTCCATGCGCAGGTCACCTCCAACGCCAAGCTGTTCTCGGGCGCCGCGACGGCGTTCGGGGCGGAGCCGAACACGCAGGTATCGCTGGTCGACGCCGCGATGCCGGGGATGCTGCCGGTGCCGAACCGCGAGTGCATCCGCCAGGCGGTGCGCACGGGCATGGCGATCGACGCGCAGATCAACAAATGGTCGCGCTTTGACCGCAAGAATTATTTCTACGCCGACCTGCCGCAGGGTTACCAGATTTCGCAGCTTTATCATCCGCTTGTCGGCGAAGGTTCGCTGACGATCGAGGCTGATGAAAAGGCGGGTCTGCCGGAAGCGAAGCGCATCGGGATCGAACGCATCCATGTCGAGCAGGACGCCGGCAAGCTGATGCACGACCAGCATCCGACGATGAGCTACGTCGACCTCAACCGGTCGGGCGTCGCGCTGATGGAAATCGTCTCGCGCCCCGACATGCGCTCGCCGGCCGAGGCGGGGGCCTATGTGCGCAAGCTGCGCTCGATCCTGCGCTATGTCGGCTCGTGCGACGGCAATATGGAAGAGGGCTCGATGCGCGCCGACGTCAACGTGTCGGTCCGCAAACCCGGCGACGAATTCGGGACGCGCACCGAGACGAAGAACGTCAATTCGGTGCGCTTCGTGATGGCGGTGATCGAGGGCGAGGCGAAGCGCCAGGTCGAACTGATCGAAAGCGGCGGCACGGTGGTGCAGGAAA
Source organism: Sphingopyxis sp. NJF-3 (assembly GCF_053514865.1). NCBI lineage: Bacteria > Pseudomonadati > Pseudomonadota > Alphaproteobacteria > Sphingomonadales > Sphingopyxidaceae > Sphingopyxis > Sphingopyxis sp. NJF-3. Next base: position 2,141,308 of record NZ_CM130726.1, on the reverse strand, counting down.
CGCGGCTTTACGATCCCGACCGCAACGAGACGCGCTCGATGCGGTCGAAGGAAGATGCGCATGATTACCGCTACTTCCCCGATCCCGACCTGCTGCCGCTCGAACTCGACGATGCGTTTCTCGCGGAATGCCGGGCGAGCCTGCCCGAACTGCCCGACGCCAAGCGCGCACGCTATCTGAGCGAAGGCATTTCGGCGTATAACGCCGATGTGTTGACCGCAGAGGTCGAGGCGGCGCGCTGGTTCGACGCGTTGCTCGAAGCGGGCGCGAAGCCCGTCGCGGCGGCGAACTGGGTGACGAGCGAATTGTTCGGCGCGCTCAACCGGCTAGGCAAGGACATCAGTGAATCGCCGGTGAGCCCGGCGCAGGCGGCCGAGCTGCTCGGCCTCGTCGCCGACGGCACGATTTCGGGAACGATCGCCAAGCAGGTGTTCGAGAAGATGCTCGAAAGCGGGGACGGCGCCGCGGCGATCGTCGATCGCGAAGGCCTCAAGCAGACAAGCGACACGGGCGCGATCGAGGCCGAGATCGCCAAGGTCCTTTCCGCCAACGCCGACAAGGTCGAGCAGTATAAGGGCGGCAAGGAAGCCTTGTTCGGTTTCTTCGTCGGCCAGACGATGAAGGCGATGCAGGGCAAGGCGAATCCGCAGGTGGTGAACGAACTGCTCAAGAAGGCGCTCGGCTGACCGCCAGGTGATCCGGTTCACGGGCGATTCAGGCACTTCACTGTCATAAGCGTTGAAATCATGGCATAATGACAGCGGAGGATGAATGGTGATGAAGCGGATTCTGGTTTCGGCTTGCAGCATTCTCGTGCTCGCGACAGGCGCGGCGGCGAGTGCCGCTGGCGCGCCCGCGGTGAACGATGGCTATGACTGGACGATGCGCGTCAACGACGAGGAAAGAACGCAGAGCGCGATCCTCGCTTATGAAGTGGCCGATACCGACGACCAGCCGTTGAATTTCAGCTGCGAAGAAGGCGGGAACCGCATCTTTGCGGGCATCACCGGCGGCGATCCAGAACTGACCGCGATCGAGCTGGTGTCGGGCGACCAGAGCCTGGAACTGGCGGGCACGACCGACGCCGAGGAAATGCCCTATTTTTCCTCCGAAGAAATCGCCGGCGATTCGCCCTTCTTCGGCGCTTTTGCCGCCAATGGCTGGCTCCGCCTGAGCGCGTCGGGTGAAACGACCGATATGGCGGCGACTGCGAGCGGCAAGGAAGCAATTGCGCGCTTCCTTCGCTTCTGCGCGGGGTAAGGCGCGAGCCGCGGTAGCCAAGTCACCGCAAACGAAGGATAATGGCAGCGATCGCGCTTGCGTCGCGGTCGCCCTTGTTGCAGCTCCGATTCCTGACGGGGGTTGGGGAGGCGCCGATTCGTATTCGGCCGTGCCCCCGCAAAGGGGGGCGCACGATGGCTATCAGGAAAATGGTGCTGAGCGTGGCGATGGTCGCCATGCTGGCGGAAACCGCGGCTGCGCAGGAAGCGAAGATCGACTCGATGACGGTCGTTCCCGATCCGGCGACGGTGGAGACGCCGAAACTCGACTTTGCGGAAACGCCCGAGGACGCGGCCGATTACGATAAATATTTCTATTTTCATCGTGACGGAACGAGTTTCGAGGAGGCGCTCGCCGACCTGCGCGATTGCGACGGCTTCGCGCGCGGCCTGTCGAGCGGCTATCGCTATCAGGAAACGCCCTATCCCTACGCCTATACCGCCGCCGGCGTGGCGGGCGGGCTGATCGCCAATGCGATGATCGGCGCGATCTTCGGCTCGGCCGAAAAGCGGCGGCTGCGCCGCGTCAACATGCGCCGCTGCATGGGGTATAAGGATTATGCCCGCTACGGCCTGCAAAAGGATTTGTGGCAGGAATTCAATTTCGAGGAGGGCTTTTCGGCCGAAGAGGAAGGCAAACGGCAGGCGATGCTGGCGCAGCAGGCGAAAGTCGCGTCGGGCCCGCACCCCGCGGCGAAGGAGCTTGGGCTGTGAGCGCGCTGCGTTCGCTGACGGTGCTCGCCGTCGCCCTCGCCGCCGCTGCGCCCGCCTGGGCCGATGAGCCCGAAGAAAAATGGGAGACGCGCGCCGTCGCCGACAAGCCGGGACCGCTGACGCTCGACCCGGCGAAGGCCTATATCCTGATCAAGGCCGACTATGTGGTCATGCCGACGCTGATGCAGTTGCCCAGCGAGGAGCAGGCAGCGGCGCATGCGCGGCGGCGCGCCGAGGCGCTGACCAAGGAACATGGCAAATGGGTCAAGCGGCACGCCAACTGGGAAGCCGAAATGAAGCGTTGGCAAAAGGGGATGAAGAAGCCCGAGGAACCGGTCGAACCGACCGAGGCCAATTTCGGATTTCCCGAATATGAGCGCGTTCATTCGGTCATGCTCGGGCCGCAGTTCCGGTTCAGCAAGGAGGGGAGCTCGGTCTATCTTCAGGAAGTGCCGCCGGGGGAATATCTCTTCTATGGTCAGGCGAACGTCTGCGCCTGCCTGGGCACGGTGTCTTTCGAGGCACCGGCCGGCAAGATCGTTCCCGTCGAATTGCGGCTGTCGCTGGTCGACGCGATTCAGGACGCGCCCAAGGAGAGCCGGCCGAAGACCTCGCTCGACCTGCCCGCCGGGACCAGCCAGTTCCTGCTTCGTGCGGCGGAGGTCGGCGACCCGCGCCTGCCCGCCGACGCGATCGTTCGCCCCGCGTTCAAGCCCGCCGGGACGCGGCCCAACTGGTCCGGGGTCGAGGTCGACCGGGTGATGCCGATGCCGGGCGTTTTCCGATACGCGCGGGGGCAGCAGGTCGACGATTCCGCGCCGGCGGCGGCTGTGGCTGCTTCCGTCGATCCGGGCGAGATGCCCGCCGAAACCCCAGCGGGGGAGGCTGGTCCTGACGACGCGGCCGCGTCGGCGACTCCCGCCGGCGAATAGGAAGCGGGGAGCAGCCGTCTACGGAGCCTTCCGCCAGACGCTCGCGCCCTCCTTCACCGTCTCCAGCACCTCGATGTCCCTGATCGCACCCAACGGCGTGGTCAGCGGATTCCGGTCGAGGATGACGAAGTCGGCGAGGAGGCCCGGCTTGATCCGGCCCTTGCGATCCTCCTCGAACGCCTGCCATGCCGGGCCGGTGGTGAGCGCCTGGAGGCCGGTGTAGGCGTCGACGTGCTCGCCCGCGCCGCTGACCACCCCGGTGGGGGAGACGCGCGCCATCGACGTCCACAGCATGAACATCGGGTCGATCGGCGTCACCGGGAAGTCGCTGTGGTTGGACACGACCAGCCCCGCGGCCTTCGCCGACTTCATCGGGCTGATGAAGTCGACGACCTCGGCCGGGAAATTCGTGCGGTGGACGTCGGCCCAATACCAGGCGTGGTTGGTGAAATAGGCGGGCCCGACGCCGATCCGCTGATAGGCGGCGAGCTGGTCGCGGCGCTGGAACTGCGAGTGGATGACGATCGGGCGGCGGTCGTCGGCGGCGGTGATCCCGAGCGCGTCGAAAGCGCGGATCGCCATGTCGATCGCCGCGTCGCCATTCGCGTGGGCGAATATCTGCCAGCCGCGGTCGTTCACCTTGCGCGCCGCGGCAAGGAAGGCCTCGTCGGTCAGATTGGCCTTGCCGTGCCACGGGTGCGCGCCGTCGGGGCTGCCGCGCGCATAATCGCGGGTGAAATAGCCGGTGCGCGCCTGCACCGACCCGTCGAGGACGAACTTCACGCCCTGCAGCTTCACATGGCCGCGATATTCGCCGAAGCGGACGTCGGGGTCGGCGAGCAACGCGTCGAGGCCGGTGAAGAAGGGGAGAAGGGCGAGGTCGATCTTCAGCCGCTCGCGCACCGCGGGGCCCATCATGAACGCGAGATCGGCGGGCATCGTCGCGCCGTCCTGCGCATGGGTATAGCCCTTCGCGAAATAGCGCTGCTGCGCGACGTCGAGCGCGGCGAGCCGGTGCGCCTCGTCGGGTTTGGGCATCGCCGCGACCATCAGGAAGGCGGCGTTTTCGAGCAGCGCGCCGTTGAGGCGACCCTGAGCGTCGCGCAGGAACATGCCCCCGGGCGGCGGCTGGCTGGCGTCGGTGAGCTTTGCCGCGGCGAGCGCGGCGCTGTTCGCGACGAGCGCGTGGAGCGAACGGTGGAGCACGACGATCTTGCGGTCCTGTGCCACCGCGTCGAGCTCGGCGCGGGTGATGTGGCGCTTTTCGGGAAGCGCCTCATTGTCATATTGCCAGACGACCACCCAGCCGCCTGCGGGGATCGCTCGCGCCTCGATAAAGCTGCGGATCGCGGCCTGGAGCGACGCGATGTCGGTGACCGGCGGCAGCGACGGATCGTCGAGGTCGAGCCCGCCCGCCATCTGCATCATCGCCGAAAAATGCGAATGCGCGTCGACGAAGCCGGGAAGCATGGTCGCGCCGCGGAGGTCGTGGACCGCGGCCTCCGCCCCGGCCGCGGCGCGCGCGCCGGCCTCGTCGCCGACATAGGCGATGCGGTCGCCCTTCGTCACCACGGCCTCGACCGTCTGCGGCGTGTCGCCGTCCATCGTGACGATCGGGCCGCCGCGGTAGAGGATGGTGTCCTGCGCGGCGGCGGGGGCGGCAAGCAGCAGCAGCGCCGCGAGCGTGGCGATGGATTTCATAGGTCTCTCCCTCGCCCAAGCCGTGGCGGGGAAGGGGGGAGGAGGTCAAGTCTCTCTTTGCAACTATTTGGCGATCACTCTCATGCTCCCCATTCGTCACCCCGGACTTGATCCGGGGTCCCGCTTTCAGAGGTTGCTGAGCGGGACCCCGGATCAAGTCCGGGGTGACGATAGGGATAAGGTGCTGCCCTATAGCTGCTGCGGCGGCAGCTCGTCGGGCCCGCGGCCGGGCTGGTCGATGTCGCCGCCGCCGGGATGGCCGGGGATTTCGGGCGGCTGGCCCGCCGGGTCCTCGAGCGGGGTCGGCTGCACCGGTTTTTCGGGGGGCGACTGCGGTTCGATCGTGTCGGGTTTCGGCTTGGGCAGCGGATCGGGGGCGCTGGGCATGGCAAATCTCCTTGCCCGATCAACGAACGGGCGCGCCGCGCGTTCCGGCCCCCCGATTATCGGGCCTTCGCCCTTGCCCTCGGCTGCCCGTCTGCTATAGCGCCGCCCGGCCCGCACGGGCGTGCGCGGCACAGCGCATGGCTTCGTGCACCCGGCCGACAGCTCTAGCGGGCGTGGCGGAATTGGTAGACGCGCTGGTTTTAGGTACCAGTATCGCAAGATGTGGGGGTTCGAGTCCCTTCGCCCGCACCAGTTCCGTGAGACGTCAGGCCGGGAAACATACGAGTTTTTGAGCAAGGACAAGACCAAGGCAATGAAGACCGTCGAAACGCTGAACGAAGGCCTGAAGCGCGAATATCGCCTGACCATCACCGCGAAGGATATCGACGCGCGCGTCGATGACGAAGTGAAGAGCATTGCCCCCACGGTGCGCATGCCCGGCTTCCGCCCCGGCAAGGTGCCGCCGAACCTGATCCGCAAGATGCACGGCGAGGCGCTGTCGGCCGATGCGCTCAACAAGGCGATCGACCAGGGCGTGCGCGACCTGATGGCGAACGAAAAGCTCCGCCCGGCGCTGCAGCCCGCAGTCAGCCTCGCCGACGGCTACGAACGCGGCAAGGATGCCGAGCTGACCGTCGCCTTGGAAGTGCTGCCCGAAATCGAGGCGCCGTCGATCGACGGGCTGAAGCTCGAGCGGCTGACCGTTCCCGCCGACGACAAGGCGGTGATGGCGAAGATCGAGGAATTCGCGGCGCAGATGAAGCGCTTCGACGATGCGCCGAAGACGAAGAAGGCCGCGGCCGGCGACCAGGTCATCATCGACTTCGCCGGCAGCGTCGATGGCGTCGCCTTCGACGGCGGCACGGGCGAGGACATGGCGGTCGAGATCGGCTCGGGCCAGCTCATCCCTGGCTTCGAGGACCAGCTTGTCGGCGTGAAGACCGGCGACGAGAAGACCGTGAAGGTGACCTTCCCCGAGGAATATCCGGTCGACACGCTGAAGGGCGCCAAGGCCGAGTTCGCGGTCACCGTGAAGCAGGTCAAGGTTCCCGCCGACGCCAAGATCGACGACGAGTTCGCGAAGTCGCTCGGCCTCGAAAGCCTCGACAAGCTCAAGGAGCTGATGAAGGACCAGGTCGAGCAGGAACTTAACGGCCTGACCCGCACCTATATGAAGCGCAAGCTGCTCGACCAGCTCGCTGCGAGCCACGACTTCGAGGTGCCGCCGACGATGGTCGAGGCCGAGTTCGGCCAGATCTGGCAGCAGCTCGAGCATGAAGCGAGCCACGAGGAAGATCCCGAGGCGGCGAAGGCCGAACTCGAAAAGGATCGCGACGAATATCGCGCGATCGCGGTGCGCCGCGTCCGCCTGGGCCTGCTCCTCTCGGAAATCGGCCAGGCGCACGGCGTGCAGGTGTCGAACCAGGAGATGCAGCGGCTGATCATGCAGGCGGCGCAGCAGTATCGCCCCGAGGATCGCCAGCGCTTCGTCGAATATGTCCAGCAGGACGCGCTCGCCGCCGCGCAGCTCCGCGCCCCGCTCTATGAGGACAAGGTCGTCGACTTCCTGTTCGAGAAGGCCGAGATCAGCGACCGCGAAGTGACCCGCGAGGAAATCGAGGCGGCGATCGAGGCCGACGACGACCATGTCCACGGCCCGGGCTGCGGCCACGACCATGATCACGACCACAAGCCCGCCAAGAAGGCGGCGGCGAAGAAGCCCGCCGCCAAGAAGGACGCGGTGACCGAAGAGAAGGCCGAGCCCAAGAAGGCCCCGGCGAAGAAGGCTGCCGCGGCGAAGGCCGAGGACAAGCCCGCGGCGAAGAAGGCCGCTCCGGCGAAGGCTGCGGACGAGAAGCCGGCCGCGAAGAAGGCTCCGGCCAAGAAGGCGGCGGCGAAGAAATAAGCGCTTCGCTTCACAAGAGACAAAAAGGCCGGGTGGAGGATGCTCCGCCCGGCCTTTTCTTTTTTGACTCACGCAAAGATGCGAAGGCGCGAAGAAGGCTTCTATTCAAACCCGTTCGTGCTGAGCTTGTCGAAGCACTGTTCTTCTTCAGGGTTCAAAAGAAAAACAGCCCTTCGACAAGCTCAGGGCGAACGGGTTTGTGGAAGATCTTCTTCTTTGCGCCTTTGCGTGAGATTCGTCATTGCTTCGCTGTGCTCGCAATGACGAGGGGAGAGCATCCCTAAATCACGTCCATATTATAGCAATGCCAGCTGAAGATCGCCGCTGCGCCGCGGTGGGGGCGCCAGGCTTCGGCGAGGGCGCGGACCCGCTTTTCGCTCGGGCGCTCGCCCAGTTGCAGGATGCGGCCGACGGCTTCCTGGACCGCAAGGTCGCCCGCGGGCCAGATGTCGGGGCGCCCTTCGGCGAAGAGCAGGTAGATTTCGGCCGACCAGCGGCCGATGCCCTTGACCTTGGTGAGCAGCGCGATCGCTTCCTCGTCGTCGGCGGGGAGCGATGCGAAGTCGAGATCGCCGTCGAGGACGAGCTGCGCGAGGCTCTTCGCATAGCTCTGCTTCTGCGCCGACAGGCCGCAGGCGCGCAGCGCGTCGAACTCGGCGGCGGCCATCACCGCAGCCGGGCATCCCGCGCCGAAGCCGGCCTCCAGCTTGTTCCAGATCGAATTGGCGGCGGCGACGCTGACCTGCTGGCCGACGATGGTGCGGAGCAGCGTCGTATAGCCCGGCTCGCGGATCCGCGGTTCGGGATAACCGGCGTGGCCGAGCGCGCGCGCGAAATGGGGTTCGACCCCGGCGAGCGCGTCGATTCCGGCGTTCAGCTGTTCCTGGCTCAGACCCATCGGATATTCCCTTTTTGTTCCCTTCGTCTCTCTTAGCAACGCTTGATTTGACGTGCAACGCGGGACATAGCGCCAAGCGAATCGAACGAGATGAGGACGAGCATGGCCAAGCTGATTGTGGTGACGCGCGACGGGACCGAGCATGAGATCGAAGGCGACACCAGCCTGACCGTGATGGAGAATATCCGCGATGCGGGTTTCGACGAGCTGCTCGCGCTGTGCGGCGGCTGCTGTTCGTGCGCGACCTGCCACGTCCATGTCGAGGCGGGCAGCACCGATGCGATGCCCGCGATGAGCGAGGACGAGAACGACCTGCTCGATTCGACCAGCGACCGCGACGAAAATTCGCGCCTGTCGTGCCAGATCCCCTTCAGCGACGCGCTCGACGGGCTGAAGGTGCGGATCGCCGAGGAGGATTGATCACGCCGCCACAATAGAAAAACCGCATCCCCGAGCGAAGACGAGGGGCTCGTTCGAGCGGAGCGAGAACCGCGTAACCACGCTGCCTCGACTTCGCTCGGCATAGCCCCTCGTCTTCGCTCGGGGAATCGGATTTTGGTTTTGGCCGTCTTTTACGCGCCCGCCGTCGCCACCGCGTAGAGCGCGATCGCCGCGGCGTTCGAGATGTTGAGGCTTTCCATCCGCGGCGAGATCGGCAGCCGCGCGAGGACGTCGCAATGCTCCATGACATTGTGGCGCATCCCGTCGCCTTCGGAGCCGAGGACGAGCGCGACCTTGCTGCCGTCGAGCGTCTCGCCCAGCGTCGTTTCGGTATCGCCGGTCAGGCCGATGCGCCAATATTGCGCCTCGGCGATTTCCTCCAGCGCGCGCGACAGGTTGACGACGCGCACCCACGGCACGGTTTCGAGCGCGCCCGACGCCGAACGCGCGATGACGCCGCTTTCGGGCGGGCTGTGCCGGTCCTGCGTGACGATCGCGGCGGCGTCGAAGGCCGCGGCCGAGCGCAGCACCGCGCCGATATTGTGCGGGTCGGTGACCTGATCGAGCACGACGAGCGGACGCCGGCTCCCGGCGTCGGCTTCCTCCTGCAGGATATCGCCCAGATAGGGGCTGTCGAGCGGGTCGACTTCGATCACCAGGCCCTGGTGCGGGGCATCGCGCGCGACGAGCCGCGCGAGGTCGACGACATCGGCATAGCTGACGGGGAGGGCGGACGGCAGCTCGAGCTGGCCGATCGCCTCGCGCGTGCCCCAGATGCGCTTGACGCGCCGCTCGGGGTTGTCGAGCGCGGCGAGGACGGCGTGGCGGCCCCAGAAACGGGTGGCCTGCCCCTTGGGCGACTGGCCGCCGGGGCGGCGATGGCGGGAAAATTGTCTCATATGGCGCGCCTTTCCCATGACTGGCATTGACAGGCAAGCGCCGTTTCGCCATGGGACCGCTTCCCAAAGCGGGCCCCAAGGACAGGTGGCCGAGTGGTTAAAGGCAGCAGACTGTAAATCTGCCCGGGTTTCCGTACGCTGGTTCGAATCCAGCCCTGTCCACCATTTTTCCTTCCGGGGGCTTCCGCCAAAGTCCCTAGAAATCCCAGAAAACCTAGCTTATTATCGGCCGAACGATCCACTGGCGTTCGTTGCCGTTCGCAGGCATCCGACGCGAAATGTGGGGAGAAATGTGGGGAGGGATTTGCTTACCCCACATTTTGACGCCTCAAAGTGTGGGGAGAGAATCCGATGGGTAAACTCACTGCGATTTCGGTCAAAGCGGTCCTGAGCAGTCCCGGGACCTATCAGGACGGAGACGGGCTTTTCCTGAAGGTGAACAAGCACGGCGGAGCCTACTGGCTCCTGCGCTTGCAGCGCGACGGCAAGCGGCAAGACATGGGGCTGGGCAGCGCCAAGCTGCTGACGCTGGCGGAAGCCCGCGAGAAGGCCAGCGGACTGCGCAAGGCAGTCAAGGTCGAACGGCGCGACGTTCTGGCCGAGCGGAAGGACGAAGCCGCCGCGAAGGTGACGTTCCGGGAGGCCGCGCGCCAATATCACGCTGAGAACAAAGCAGGCTGGAAAAGCGCCGTATATGCCCGCCAGTGGCTCGCTAGTCTGGAAAACCACGCCTTCGCGAAGCTAGGCGATATTCCGACCGGCGGCATCACCTCGCCCGACATCATCGCCGCGCTGTCGCCGATCTGGCAGGACATTCCCGAAACGGGGCGTCAAGTCCGCAACCGGATTTGCGCCGTGCTCGATTATGCCCACGCCAAGGGATGGCGTTCCGCCGAAGCCCCATCGGGCAACGGCAGCCTGAAAGCCGGGCGCGGCCTGCCCCGGCAGGTGAAGGAACGTGCGAATCGCAAGGCCATGGCCTATGTCGCCGTGCCTGCCTTCATGGTGGCGTTGCGGCGTAAGCCGTCGTTTGGGCGACTGGCGCTGGAACTGCTCATTCTGACCGCTGTTCGTTCGCAAGAGGTCCGGCTTGCCACATGGGCCGAATTTGACCTTGAAGCGCGTCTATGGACGATCCCCGCCGATCACATGAAGCGGAATAAGGCGCACATGGTGCCGCTCTCCGACGCGGCTCTGGCGGTGCTGGCGAAGGCGGCGGCGTTCAGGCTGGCGGAAAGCGATGTCGTGTTCCCTGGCGTGGCTGGCAAGCCGATGTCGGACATGACGCTATTGAAAGTGCTGCGCGACATGAGCGAGCCGTATCACGTCCACGGTTTCCGTTCCGCCTTCACCGACTGGGCGGCGAACGAGGGCTTTGCCGACGCGGTGGTCGAGACCGCATTGGCCCATAAGACGCCGGACGCGGTGCAGGCCGCCTATCGCCGCACCACCTATCTTGGCACTCCCGATAAGCCAGGCGCGCGCGTGAAGCTGATGACTGCGTGGGGAGGCTTTTGCTCGGGTGGGATCGCTGGCACAGGCAATGTCGCGTCACTGGCGGGGGATGAGGCAGATTAGCACTCGCCTTTTCCTTTGGCGGTGCGATTACCTCGTCATACCGACACGACGAGCTTGCGAAGGCGGTCTGATCGCACTGCTGAAAAGTGGTGAAAAGCCGCCGTCCTGCAAGGCTATGGTCAGGGAGAGGATAAGTCGCTGCAATCGTGCTAAGCTCATCGATAGAAAAATAACGCCGACAAAAACGGAAAATCTCCCCTCGTGCATCGTACTTCTGAATGGGAGCCGCGAAGACGACGTGAACCGGGAGAAGCGCGCAAAGATCATGGCATGGGTGGGGCGGGAAATCCTGCCACACGAGGCGGACGTGCGCGCGTGGCTCCGGCGCACCCTCGATCCCGACGACCTCGAGGACGTCCTCCAGGAAACCTATTGCCAGATCGCGAGCCTGCGCGATGTCAGCCATATTCGCAGTGGCCGAGCCTATTTCTTCACCGCGGCGCGCAGCATCGTCCTGATGCGCCTGCGCCGGGCGCGCATCGTCAGCATCGAATCCGTTACGGAAATCGAGAGCCTGAACATCGTTGGAGATGAACCCTCCCCGGAGCGCGTCGCGGCAGGTCGCCGCGAACTGGATCGGGTGCGCCGACTGATCGAGGAGTTGCCCGGCCGATGCCGCAAGATTTTCGAGCTTCGCAAGATCGAAGGCCTCCCGCAAAGGGAGGTTGCCGAGCGGTTGGGCGTGACCGAGCATGTCGTCGAGAATGACGTCGGCAAGGGACTGAAACTGATTTTGCAGGCGATCGCCGATGGCGAACAGGCTGCTGACAAGAATATGGCGAGAACGGAACGAGATGAGCGAGCGCGAAACAGCACAAGCGATCAGTGATCGCGCGGCAGCATGGGTCGCCCGCATGGACCGCGAGGGCCATGACCCTGCTGTGCGCGCTGAACTCAAGGCATGGCTCGCAGGCGATGATCGTCGCCGCGGCGCTTATTTTCGCGCGAAAGCCGCATGGACCATGCTCGACCGCGCGAGCGTGTTCGGCGCCGGACAACCACCATCCTACGAGGTGGCCGCCGCCGGCGGCCCCATGTTTTCACGGCGCCGGCTTCTATGGGGTGGCGGTGTCGCCGCTGCCGCCGCCGCGTTGGTGGTCGGTCTTCCGAACATGGATTTCTTCGCTGCTCCCGATCAGCAAATCCAGACGGCGGTCGGAGAAATCCGGCGGGTTCCACTGAGCGATGGTTCGCTCGTGGCTGTGAACACGCAAACAGCGCTCGACGTCACTATGAAGCCGAAGGTCCGGCAGATCGCGCTCAAGAGTGGTGAGGCCTGGTTCCAGGTTGCCAAGGATCGCGCTCGGCCCTTCGTGGTCGATGTCGGCGATTATCGGGTTCGCGCGGTCGGAACCGCCTTTGCCGTCCGCCAAGTGTCGGGCGGCGTCGATGTGAAGGTGACAGAGGGTGTCGTCGAAATGTGGCGCGTCGGTGATGAGGCGCATGTCCAGCGCGTCCGGGCGGGCAGTCGAGTCTTCGCTGCGCCCGGCCGGGCGATCGTGCCGGTCGCAGCTGCGAGCGAAGAGATCGACAAGACCCTCGCATGGCGGACCGGCCAACTCGTGTTCGACGGCGATACTATTGCGGAGGCGGTCGCCGAGTTCAACCGCTACAATGTCCGCAAGATCGAGGTGGGTGATACGGCGCTTGGACAGAAGAAGATGATCGGCCGCTTCCGCACCAACGAACCCGATGCCTTCGCGCGCGCGGTTGCGACTTTGACGGATTCCCGTGCCGAAATCAGTGCCGGGCGAATAATTTTGTCATCGAACTGAAAAAAACGGCAGCCGAAAAACGGAAAAATCTCTCCCGCGCATCGTGTCCATGTGAGCCCGAATAATCGGGCCGGTCAAAATGGGGAGGGATTTATGCGGTATCGCGATCTTCGCGGCGCTCTCGCGTCTTCGGCGGCAATCTGTGCGGTGGCGGTCGCCACGCCCGCGATGGCCCAGACCAAGAGTTTCGACGTCCCGGCGCAGTCCGCCGCCACAGGCATTCCCGAACTGGCAACCCAGGCTGACATTCAGATTCTCGTCAGCGAAGAAGCCGTGCGCGGCAAGACCATCCGCGCAATCAAGGGTTCGATGAGCATCGACCAGGCCGTGCGCCGCGCCGCTGCCGATGCTGGCCTGCGCGTCGTGTCGAGCGACGGGCGCACCTATACGCTTGCGTCGGCGACGTCGTCCGATGCCAGTTCATCCTCCGACAGCGGCTACGCCGCCAATGAAATTGTCGTCACTGCGCAGAAGCGCGTTGAATCCGCGCAGAACGTGCCGATCGCCATTACCGCGCTGTCGCAGAAGAATCTGGAAGAGCAGAAGATCGAAGGCGGTCCGGACATCCTGCGCGCCGTGCCGAACATGACCTTCTCGAAGTCGAACTTCACCAGCTACAACGTGTCGATCCGCGGGATCGGGACAAAGGCGGTGTCGGCGACCACGGACCCCGGCGTGGCCGTCAGCTTCAACAACGTGGGGATGATCGCCAATCGCTTCTTCGAGCAGGAATTTTTCGACCTCGAACGCGTCGAGGTGCTGCGCGGGCCGCAGGGCACGCTTTATGGGCGCAATGCGACCGGCGGCGTGATCAACCTCATCACCGCCAAGCCCAAACTCAATCGGTTCGAAGGAAGCCTCAAGGGGGAGGTCGGCAATTACAACAGCCGCCGCCTCGTCGGTATGCTCAACGTCCCGATCGTCGCCGATGAACTCGGCCTCCGTGTCGCTGGCGCGATGACCCAGCGCGATGGTTATGATTACAACGCCAATACGAAGAACAGCATCAATGGTCGCGATCTCTATTCGCTTCGTGCGACCCTTGGGTTCGAGAAACCTTGGTTGCGTGGCAATATCGTGTGGGAGCGCTTCCGCGAAGACGACAATCGGTCGCGTACCGGCAAGCAGCTTTGCCATCGCGATGACGGTCCAGAGATGATCGGCTCAACACCGGTGCGGGTGGAAAACCCTCCCAGCTTCGATCGAAATTATCAGGGAATCCGTCAAGGCCTGTTTAGCACGGGCTGTAAAGCGGGCAGCCTGTATGACGATGATGCGTTCGGAACGCCGAACGGTTTGGCGCTCAACGCCGTTGCCGGCCTCGCATTTCTCTCGGATTTTTTCAGCCCGATCACGCGGAACAAGGACGGCCCGCTCACGGGCAATCCCTTCCTCGACAAGGAAAGGTTCTTTTTCATCGATCCGAACGTCGATCCTTATGGTGGCATGATGCAATCGCGCAATCTGCGTGAGATCAGCTCGATCCGCGATCCGCGCTATCGCGCCGGGTCCGATATCCTCTCGCTCAATCTTGACGTGGATCTCTCCGATACGCTGACCCTGTCCTCGCAGACCGCCTTTAACTGGAGTGATGTGTACTCCTTTCAGGATTATAATCGTTTCAACACGGTTCCGATCATCAACGATACATCGAACACGTTCTTCAACAGTACGGACACGCCCAGCGAATATCGCGGGTTCGCGCCGGGTGGAATATTTTGCGATCCCCAAGTCGGGTGCTCGAACACGCTCGCTATATTTGACGTGTCTTCTGGCGATTCAAAGCAGTTCTCCCAGGAACTCCGTCTGCAATCGGATTCGAGCGGACCGTTCAATTTCAGCCTAGGCGGAAATTATACCAAATATAAGGTCGTCGACGAATATTACGTGATGAGCAATCTCTTCACGATGCTGTCAGCTATCCAGCCGTTCAACAGGACCGGGAATCTGACCCAATGCATGGACGAAGGATTCAGCGGCACCACCCTGCCGAATCCCATTCCTATCGAAAATGGCACTTTTTGTCCGTATATCGACCCTAATCCCGTCGAAAGCATCAATGGCGAGGGTCACAATTATTTCCGAAGCTCGAACCCATATAAGCTGACGAGCTGGGCGTTGTTCGGCGAGGCCTATTACGACGTCACGGACAATCTCAAGCTGACCGCCGGGCTGCGCTATACACGCGACAAGAAGGTCTTCACGGTTGTCCCGAGCCAATTGTTGCTTGCCCCGAATCTGGGTGCCGGCGGGTTCGTAAATAAAGGCTATCCGGCCACCGGCGAGATTCGGCAGAAATGGGGCGAATTCACCGGTCGCTTCGGCCTCGACTGGAAGCCCGACTGGGGCTTCACCGACGATAGCCTCGTCTACGCATTCTACAGCCGGGGCTATAAGGCGGGCGGCGCCAATCCGCCTTCGCCCGGCTTCGCGACGAACGAATTGCTGCTTGAATATGGCGTGTTGACGCAGGAAGAAATCGACAATCAAACACCCGGTTTTCTTCCAATCTTGCAATTGCCGGCGGTCAATTACGCGGCGACCTTCAAGCCCGAGTTCGTCAACGCGTTCGAGATCGGCATCAAGAACAGCCTGATGGGCGGGCGGCTTACCCTCAACGCCGGCGCCTTTTATTATGATTACACCGACTATCAGGTTTCCCAGATTCGAGACCGAACCGCCGTCAACGAGAATTTCGATGCGAAAGTGTGGGGTGCGGAGCTTTCCGCAAACTTCGAACCGATCGACAACCTGCGCTTCAACATGAATCTGGGATATCTCAAATCGCGGATCAATGACGGTGAAGTGTCGATTGACCCCATGAACCGAACGGCGGGCAATCCTGATTACGTCGTTACCAAGCCCTGGCTGCAGCTTCCGTCCAACTGCATCGTTCCGGCCCATATCGCCGAAGCATTTCTTCAGCAAAGCACGGGGTTCAATAATTACTGGAATATGTGCGGAGGTCTGGGAGGGCCGCTCGGTTTCTTCTCGAATATATTTGGTGCGATTCCTGACACGAAGCTCGGTGGCTTTTATAACCGCGCCAATTATCCTGAGATCAATGGTGGCGCAGGCATCAATACCGAGCTCGGTGGCAATGAATTGCCGAACTCGCCGCGTTGGACCGCGAGCCTGGGCGCTGAATACACGATCCCCTTCCAGGGCGATTGGAGCGCAACGATCCGCGGCGATGCCTATTGGCAGGCGAAGAGCTGGGCGCGCGTCTATAACCTTGCGCCCTATGATCGTCTCCGCAACTGGACGAACTTCAATATTTCGCTGCGCGTCGATGGCCCCGAGAACCTGTCGATCGAGGCCTATGTGAAGAACGTTTTCAACAAGACGCCAATCACCGACGCCTTCCTGAATTCGGATGACTCGGGCCTGACGACCAACGTCTTCACGCTCGATCCGCGCATCATCGGGTTCAGCATCGCGAAGAAATTCTAGTTCCTCTCCGCCCGGTCCACTGGGGGACAACCTCGGGCCGATGTCTGTTTGCTCCCGAGCAAATATCGGCCCGGTTTTTCGGAAAGGACCAGCAATCGCTTTCTCGGGCACTCCCCTCACTCCGGAGGGAAACTTAGCCGCCGTCCTGTCACCCCGGCAAGGGCGGCGGCTGATCTTCTGAATGACGCAAGGAGACTATGATGACCGACGGGACGAAAACGCCACTGGGTCACACGATCGAAAGGCGAAACTGGAAATTCGGTCGCGGACAGGCAGCGAAGCGTTGGTGGCATGGCGGCGATGCAGGACGCACCGCTTTCTACAACGCCCTGTCCTCGACCTTCCCGGTTGGCGAGAAATTCTTCATGTCTGCGGTGCGCCATTATCGCGACGACGCGCCCGAGCCGCTCCGCGAACAGATCGACGATTTCATCTTTCAGGAATCGACCCACTCGCGCGAGCATGTCTTTTTCAACCGGCAGGCCCGCGACGCTGGCTATGACCTCACGTCATCCGAAGACCGAGCGGCTCGCACGATCGCGTGGGCGAAGAAGCGTCCGCCGTTGATGCAGCTTGCCGGAACCTGTGCGCTCGAACATTTCACCGCGACGCTCGCCAATGCGATCCTCGCCGATCCCGCGCATCTTGCGGGCGCCGATACCGAAGCGCAGCGCATGTGGCGCTGGCACGCGATCGAGGAGATCGAGCATAAGGCGGTCGCCTACGACACGCTTGTCCTCGCCATGCGAAGCCGGTCGCCGTTCCGGCGCTGGACGCTGCGATCCCTCACCATGCTCGCGGCGGGCATCCGCTTTCATTACGTCGTGTTCCGCAATACCGCCGATCTGTTGCGGCAGGACGGCAAGAGCAACCGGAGGACTTGGGGCAAGTTACTCGCCTACCTTTATGGCAAGCCCGGCCTCATGCGCCTGCTGCTCCGCGACATGTTCGCCTATTTCCGGCCGAATTTTCATCCGTGGCAGCATGACGATCGGGCCTTGGCGGCGCGGGCGCTCGCAACCCTTTCGCCGCCGCTCGTCGCGCCGATGCCGAAATGAACGGCCCGATGCGAATGGCGATGATTTCAGGAACGGCGATGCTCGCGGCGGTTGCGTTTGGCGCCGCGGGCATCGTCACCGCAGAGGCCGCCCCGCCGGGGCAAAGCATCGCCGGTATCTGGGCGACCGGCAGCGAGGGGGGCCGCGTCCAGATATACACCTGCGGGGCGGCTCTCTGCGGCAAGATCATCGATGCGACCCGCATACGCGCCAATCCCGACCAGCGCGACGAACGCAACCCCGATCCCAAGCTGCGTGACCGCCGATTGAAAGGGCTGATCGTTCTGCATCGCTTTGCGGGCGGCCCGCGCGAATGGAAAGGCGGGCCGGTCTACGACCCGGAGTCGGGCGACGGCGCGGCAAAGGGATTTCTGACACTGCGAGGGGATGGCAAACTGGAGGTGAAGGGTTGCAAGGCGGCCATCTTCTGCCGAACAAAGGTCTGGACGCGAGTGCGCTAAGCCTCGCTGCGGCATTTCTTGTTGAAGTCCAGCGGGCGGAGGATCTGCCTGCGATCGAGGGCTTGCTTGAAGCCGTCGCGCATGAGCTGGGCTTTCGTCACTATGCGATGATCCATCACGACGATCATCGCACCGGCTCGCCAAGCCTCATTAACATGAACAACTATTCGCCCGACTATGCCGCCGAATATTTCGCCGGCCTCTATCATCGCGACGATCCCGTGGTTCATGCCTGCATCGCAGCGAACGCCTGCTTCACCTGGTGCGAGATTGGCGACCTGATCGAACTGAGTCCCCGGCACCGCGCCTTTCTCGAACGCGGAGAATATCATGGAGTCAGCAACGGTATCACCGTCCCGGCATTCGTGCTGGGCGAGCGCAGCGGGTCGTGCAACTTCTGCTCGCCGCGCCGGCCTGGATGCGTTCGGCACCATCTCGCCGGGTTTCAGACGATCGGCGGCTTCGCCTTTCAGAAGGCGCGGCAGATCGTGAATGGCGGACGCTTGCGGCAAGTTCGTGTCGGGCGGCTGCGCCCGCGCTGGCGCGATTGCGTTATTCTTGCCGGACAGGGCAAGAGCAATACCGACATCGCGACGATACTCGGTCTCACGCCCTCGACCGTCAAAACTTACATCGAAGCGGCCTGCGCCCGCTATGACGTCCCCAACCGCACTCAGTTGGTCCTAGCCGCCGTCCTCGACGGCGAGATCGGAATCCACGAAATCGCTCCGCGTCAACATCGCCACCTGGCGACCTGATATTCCGAGTTGAATTTCGCTTTCTTGCGCAGGCAAGCAAGGGAGCGACACCATGATCCATATCGTCGAAGGGCTCGGCACCCCGGCCGACCAATCCTTACTCGAATCCATGTTCGAGGACCGCAAGCGGCTGTTCATCGACCTGCTCGACTGGGATTTGACCGTCGTTGACGACCGGCTCGAAGTCGATCGCTTCGACGACGCCTATGCCACTTATATCATCGCCGCCGATCGCACCGGTCGCCATCTGGCCTCGATGCGGCTGCTGCCCTCGACCCGGCCGCATCTGCTCGGCACGCTGTTCGAGCGGCTTTGCACCGACGGCGTTCCGGTTGGCCCCGACATTTTCGAAATCACCCGACTTTGCCTACTGCCCAACCTGCCGCGGCCCGAACGGCTGCGGCTGCGCGACGGGCTTATCCGCGCGATGGTCGATTGTGCGCTCGATCGCGGCATCAACCGCTTTACCGGCGTCGTCACCGCGCGCTTCCGCGAGCAGGTTCTCGGCATGGGCTGGCAGGGCGAGGCGCTGGGGCCGGGGCAGGATTTGGGCGGTGGAAGGCTCGGCGCCTTCCTCGTCCACATCGCCAGCGATACGCCTGCTCATCTCGAAGCCAATGGCCTCCACGCGCTGGCCGCGGAGGCATCGGCATGACCACGCAATTCTCGCCGGACAGCGCCCCCGTCCGCCTCGACCGTGACGGCTATTGCGTCATCCGAAACGCGGGCCCCGTCCATCGGATCGATGCGATCGACGCTTCGCTCGATTACGATTTCGCGGCGACACCCTTTTGCGTCGGCGACTTCTTCGGCGAGCGCACCAAACGGTTCGGGCGCCTGCTTACTCGCGCACCCGCGACCCGCGCGCTCGTCATGCACGAGGCGATCCTGTCGCTCGCGACAAGTATCCTGTCTCCCGGATGCGACCGCATCGCGCTCAATCTCACCCAGGCCGTCGAAATCCATCCCGGCGCGCTCGCCCAATATCCGCATCGCGACCATGATCTTTGGCCCGCGATCAAGGGCGAGCAGCAGTTTCAGGTCAATGTCATGTGGCCGCTGTCGCCCTTCACGATCGAGAATGGCGCCACCCGTTTCTGGCCGGGCAGTCACCGCGCCGGATTTGACGGCGACGCCGACGAAGGCACCGCCGTAGCTGCGGCCTGCGAACCCGGCGACGCGCTGGTCTGGCTCGGCGGCACGCTGCATGGTGCGGGCGCCAATATCAGCGACGCCCCGCGGCGCGGTATCATCGTCAGCTATTGCCTCGGCTGGCTCAAGCCCTTCGAACTGCAATGGCTGGTCTATCCGCCCGAGGTCGCGCGGCACTTCGATCCCGAGCTGGCGGCGCTGGTCGGTTACGCGCAGCATCGTCCCAATCTCGGCAATGTCGAGGGGCGCTGTCCGTCCCTTCTGCTCGCAGGCGCAACGCCCGATCATGTTGCCGCCGTTGACGCGCTCCGTCCCGATCAGGCCGGCGCGCTTCGCATTTACGCCCAGGAACAGCGCGACCATGCCCGCGATTGAGACGCGTCCGGTCCTGCCGCGCGGTAGCTGGCGCGATCCTAAAGCATATGCTCGGCTCGAAAATTGTGGTGCGCGCGGTCTCGCGTGGGAACTGACGCGGCGTAATCCTGATTATCAGGATGCGGCCCTGATCGAGCGCACCGCATTTGATGCGACAGACGAAATGCCCATTATTGCAGGCGCGGATTTCATCGCGCGTTGGGGGTTACTCTTTCGCTGAATCGCCATGTCGCGCCGCACCGGATGCTCGAGTGCTTTGGTCGCGTACCTATGACGCGTCGGTACTGACGGCATCGGTAATCAGCCGTCTCGCCTCAGATCGAGAATTAGACGAGCAGTTCACAGTGCAGGGCACGCATTGCGAGCACTATGTCGTCGGTGGCGCGCTTCGCGGGGTTCGCATCGATCTGAGGGGCATGGATCACGCCCCAAAC
This sequence comes from Sphingopyxis sp. NJF-3, assembly GCF_053514865.1. NCBI lineage: Bacteria > Pseudomonadati > Pseudomonadota > Alphaproteobacteria > Sphingomonadales > Sphingopyxidaceae > Sphingopyxis > Sphingopyxis sp. NJF-3. The sequence continues at coordinate 2,121,106 of NZ_CM130726.1, read as the reverse complement.
TGTCGGGATAACGCTCTGCGATTTGAGATCGCCCTCACACCGGCGCTGCCTCTCCAACTCACCGAATTGGCGCGCTACTGGAGATGGTGGAATGGCCGACCGCTTTTATATCCCCCGGTATCAAAAAAAATGAATCGTGGTGTCTTGGTTCTACGCACACTCGATGCTCTCGGCGAGGGAGCCTCGTTGCGCGCTATCGGGCAACATCTTGTGCGCAATGGCGATTGGCCAGGACTGGGTGAATCCACGAAATCGCAAGCGCGGCGGCTGGTTGAAGCGGCCAGGTCCATGCAGGTTCGCGGGGCGAAAACGATTCTAAAATCCGGAACGATCGTTGGCCGCTAAACCGATCAACTTTCCTTCAAAAGGTCCGCTGCCGCAATTCCCAAACCCTTCGCTAACTGATCGACGACATCGACAGTTGCCGAATATCGGCATCGTTCAAGTGAGCTGACATAGGTACGGTCAATGCCGGCCCGATGAGCAAGCTCTTCCTGCGACCACCCTTTTGCGGCGCGAGCCTTTTTCAAATTTCGAGCAAGAACGTCGCGTATCGACATAGCCGATCACTGTCGCGCTTGCTGAGTATTTCACCACGGAGTATACACTTCAACGGTGGAGAGAGATTGGTCCCAAGACAAAGGGCAGGGGAGACGATGACAGCAGCATATCTCGGTGGATGCCGGGTCGGTATTGTGGAGCGGGCGCCGAATGGCCCTGCCATGACCCAATATGATCGCGTCCAGATGCTGACCTATGCCCGGTTGCTCGACGCCGAGCGCGACGGCTTCGACTGGGCCGATGTAGCGCTGGAGGTGCTGGACCTCGATGTCGCGGCCGATGCCGCCGGCGCCAAGCAATGCTGGCAATCGCATCTCGACCGCGCCCACTGGATCGTCGGCGAGGGACTGGCCGCCGCGATCGCGAGCGACGACAAGACTTGCGGGAGCCTTTCTTCGTAAATCCTGTCGTCAATGCGCGCCGGAAAATTGTTCTCGCCAGCGCGCCGGGGAACCCGCACCGTGCGCGTGCGTAGTCACCGCAACCTCACCTCCTACCCCCCCCCGGAGGTGAGGCCATCTCTCTTCGGTTGCTTGCAGACCTATTGCGACGAGCGGAGGAAGAACTCGATCGGCACGACCAATTCGATGCGGCTTCCGGTCACGGTCTTGGGCGGCCTGGGCAGGGGCTGCGCGCGCGCCGGTAGCGCCAGCGCCTCGCGATCGAGCGACGCGATACCCGACGAGCGGTGCAGGGCGGCCGAGCGGACGCGGCCGCGCCGATCGATCACGAAACGAATCCAGCTCGTGCCTTCGTCGCCGTTGCGCCGCGCCGCGCGCGGGTAACGCTTGGCGCGATGGAGCGCGGCCAGCACAAGCCTCTCCCATTGCGGGCGCTCGTCGGTGGCTTTCGGCGCCGGGGGCACGGGCCGCGCTTCGGGAGCGGCCGCGCGGGCGGCGGGCTGGCCGCCCTTGGCATCGGATGCGGGAAGGACCGCATGGCTGCCTTCCGGTCGCGGCAGACCGATCGCCGGCTGTACGAGAGCGATGATGGGCAGAGCTGGGCGCGACATCGGCGCGGCGCGGGGCGACGCGCGTTCCGGCATGGATTGGCGTTCGACCTGTTCCGGCCCCGGCGTTCGTTCGCTTGGCGGTGCGGGCGGCGCTCGGGAAGGGGCGATCTCGACCAGCGTCAGCGCCGCTGTCGAGGCGCGCGGACGCGGTGCGTCCACCCAACGCAGCAGCCCCGCGCCGATCAGGACTAGACAGACCAAAGCGGTCCCGACCAGGCCGAGCAGCCGCGTCGCCATCGGCAGCGGACGGTCGCTGTAGCGCACCGCGCCTGTTGTGGGCGGCGGCGACGGCGCGGGAAATGATCCTTGAGGGAACCGCCGGGGTAATATCCGGGGCTGGCCGCGTCCGTCTTCGCGGCGCCGCGATCGCGCGAACGGCGCCGGCGCCGTCACAGCGCTTCTAGAAAGGCGACGAGCGCGTCGCGCTCCTCGCGCGTCAGGTCGAGGCGCTTGAGGATCGGCGATGTGGTCGGAAACAGCGGGTCATCCGCCTGGTCAGGCTTGCGCCGCAACTGCACCCCGCCGGCATTGTAGAAGTTCACGATGCCCCGCAGATGCGGGAAAATTCCATTGTGCATCCACGGCCCGGTGCGCGACACGCCGCGCAGGCTCGGCGTGCGGAAGGCGCCGACGTCGGCGGGATCGTGCGTGATCTCGTAGCGGCCGAGGTCCTGGAGGCGCCGTCCATAGAAGGACAGCCCGATATTGTGAAAGCGCTGGTCGGTGAACAACGGCCCATTATGGCAATTTGCGCAGCCCGCCTTGGTGCGGAAGAGATGCAGCCCGCGCAATTCCTGATCGCTGAGCATCTTCGTGCCGTCCCGCAAGGCGCGGTCCCACCGCGACGTTCTCGGCTTGTGTGTCCGCAGAAAGGCGGCGAGCGCCTGCGCGACATGCTGCGGCGTCATCGTCCGGTCGCCGAACGCGCGCGAGAAGGCGGCCGTATAACGCTCATCGGCTGCGATACGCGACACGACTGCATCGGGATCGGCCGCCATCTCGAACGGGTTGGTCATCGAGGCCAGCGCCTGCGCTTCGAGGCTGGGCGCGCGGCCGTCCCAGAACAGCGCCTTCATCCAGGCGACCGCAAAGAGGGGCATGGCATTGCGCCGGCCGCGCTGGCGATCGTGGCCGAACGAGGTGCTGATCCCGTCGCCGAATCCGAGTTCGCGGTTATGGCACGACGCGCAGGCGATCTGGCCCGAGCCCGATAGCCGCGGATCGTCGAACAACATCTTCCCGAAGGCGATCTTTTCCGGGGTCGATGGAGTGTCCGGCGGATCGGCGACCGGCGGCGTCGGGCCGAACTCGGTGAAGACAGCACCCGGCTGCAGCACCGGACGCGGCCAGTCCTGCGGCTGTCCGCCATAAAGCAGGCGCAGGGCGGCCATGTCGGGTGCCGCTTCCTGCGCGGCGGCGGCGCAGACCGAGGCGAGGAGAAGCCCGATCAGCGCAAATATCTCTATCCACCGCCGCCGCATCGGATCAGAAGCTGTATTTGGCCGAGATCCAGACATTGCGGCCCATCTGCCACGGCTGCGACGTGCTGCTGAAATCCTGCTCCAGCACGGTATTGAACAGGTTGTTGACCCTGAGGTCGAGCGACAGCACGCCATAGCGCGACCGGATCGCGTCGAAGGTCGCCGACAAGTTGAAGCTGACCGCATCGTCGAACTTGACGAGATCGTAGACGTCGTAGCGCACGCCATCGATCACGATATTCTCGCCGGTATCGTCGACCCGCTCGAAGCCGCTGCGGTAGCGGGCGTTGACGTTGGTGCGCAGCCGCTTGCCGAACCAGTGCGCCGCCCAGTCGAAATTGACGATGACGGGCGCGGCATAATCCTCGAGCTGATTATTGGCGGTCGCGCGGAGCAGCGGAACGACTTCGCCCTGATAATAGACGTCCTCGCCCTGGAACTCGGTCTCGTCGGCGATGTCGAAATAGTCGACGTTCGACGATTTGGTCTTCGACAGGTTGGTGCTCACCGAAAAACTGTGGTTGCCGAACTCGCGGACATATTCGAGCGAGAGGCCGCGATAGCTGCTCTTGCCGTCGTTGGTGATCGTGTAGCTGCGGACCGTGGCGATATCGCCGGTCTCTTCCACCTCGGTCGAGGTTATCTGCTCCGACTGCGCGAACCTGTTGCGCGAATCACGCAGGATGCCGCGGATACGATATTCGCCGCCGATCAGTGGCGCGGGACCGCGCAGGGCGAAGGTCAATTCGTCGACATAGGGCGTCTTGAGGTCCGCATTCGAATAGCGCGGCAGGATCGTGTGGCTGTAGAGCGTCCAATTGTCGCTCCAGACGTTCTGGCCGTTTATGACCTCGGGCATCCGGCGATAGATATAATTGTCGGGATAGCTTTCGCGCAGCGCATAGCCGAGGAAGCTGCGCCCGTAATAGCGGTTCGCGCCGAACGTCAGGTTCATGCCCGCAAAGGGCAGGTCGCGCGAAACCGACAGGCGCGGCGCGACATTGTGATTGCCGAGGAAGCTTTCATGGTCGTAGCGCAGCCCCGCGCGGACCTCGAAGCCCGCAAGATCGCCCTGCCATTCGCTCCATAGCGTGTAGGAGTCGAGCTTGACGCGCGAGCGGAACGCCATGGCGGGGGACAGTTGCGCCAGCGCATAGGCGCCGTCGACGCAGGTGTCGGGATAGAGCATCGGCTGGGTGCAGACCGTATTGGGATTGACCTCGATCGGCAGGTCGGCCCGGTCGCCGTGGCGGAAGGAATAAACGGTCTCCGGGCGCTCCTTGATGGCCTTCACGCGCGCATATTCGGCGCCGAAACGAATGTCTCCGCCGAGCATCGGTTGTTCCCACAGCGCCTTGACGGTGCTGTCCCACTGCCGCTGGTTGATCGGGTCGGGCGCGCCGAGCGAGCAACTGCTGGTCGACGAGCACCAGTCGACCCCGGGCGCGGTCGAACTGATGTTGAGGATGCCGGGGCGGTCGGAGCGGCGGTCGGTGTCCGAAACGGCGTGCGACACCTCGACCTTCCAGCGCGCCTCGTTCGCGCCCGCGCCTTCGAGCTTCAGGCTTCCCGACAGACCGCCCCCGTCGAGATAGACCCAATTGTCGATGCCGTTCGGATGCGAAAAGTCGCTCTCATAGGGGCTGTAGGTGAGCTGGCCGGTGAGCCGCAGATCGGCGCCGAGATCGAGTTCGGCCTTGGCGAGAAAATTCTCGCTGAGGCTTTGCTGGCGATAATCGCCATATTCGGCGTAGTTGGTGCCGCGCTCATAGGTGACGCGCGATTCCGAACGGCTGTATCCGAACAGGAAGCGCAGCGCGTCGCTGACCGGCAAGTCGATGCTCGCGCCATAGCGGCGCTTCAGATAGTCCGGCTTGCCCGGCACGTCGTCGCCCAAATCCTCGCGATTGCGCTTCGAGATGCGGAATTGCGCGAGATCGGGGCCCGTCTCGCCATAATGGGCGCTGATCCCGAACTCGGTGGCCGGCGCGCGCGTGTCGATCTCGACCACGCCGCCCGTGAACTGGCCATATTCGGCGGAGATGTTGGAATCGCGCACGGTGATCGAGCCGACGAGGCTCGAATCGACCCATAAGGATTGCGCCGATCCCGCGGCATTGCCTTCGATATAATGGTTCGGATTGGTGCTCGAGACGTCGAGCCGCGAATTGACGCCGATGCCGTCGACGACGAACAGATTCTCGGTGAAGCTGCCGCCCGAGATCGAGATGTTCGCGGGCCGCAGGTCCTGAAGCTCGGCGCGGGTCGCGCGGCCGTCCTGGCTGCTGAACTGCACGGTCGGCAGCACGCGCAAAATCTCGTTCACGTCGCCCGAGCCGGGTGCGCGGGCTTCGACCGACTCCCGGTCGAAACGGCTCGTGCCCGAATCGACCGGCTCGCCGAAGCGATGGCTGACCGGCGCGTCGTCGCCTTCGACCCGAACCTTCGACAATTTGATCGTCGTCGAAGGCTCGGGGCCGGCCTTCTCCTCGCTCTGGGCAGGCTGCTCCGCCGCCTGCGCCTGAACAGTCATGGCGATCGCCAGCACGCTCGCCGTCGCGGTCAATTTCTTCACTTTCGGACCCCCGTTCTCGTTTCGGGGGCCGCCTCTAGGAATTATTTATATTGCGAGTCAATCGCAAAAAGGGAATTGCGCCCGGAATTCGGAGATCGTCCAGAGGGCGAGCCGAGCGCACACAATGGTTGCCGGACGGGGTGTCGGAATTGCGCTTCGGCAAATCCGACACGTCCGCGCACGCCGGTCGCCGCCCATGCTCCCCGTTTCCCCGACACGGCGACACGGAGCGGGAAGCAGCATGGAAGAAACGGACAATATCGAGCGGGCGAAAGAGGCCAGACGCGGCTCGCCCTTCCTGAGCCCCAAGCAGGCCGCCCATTATCTCGGCGTCTCGCTGCGGACCTTGCAGGTGCATCGCACCCGCGGAACCGGGCCGCGTTTCCGCCGCCATTGCCGGCGCATCCGCTACCATATCGACGATCTCGATAGCTGGTCGGTCGGGCAGGGCAGGGAGCCCGGCCATGACTGATCCGGCATCGGCCAAGCGGCGACGGCTCGGCCGATGGGCGCTCGGCTGCGGCGGCCTTGCAGCCGCGCTCGCCGTGACGCTGCTGATCGAACCGCGCCCGCGCCTGCTCTGGAACGTCAGCGCCAGCGCGCCGGTCGGCCTCTATGCGATCGGCGACGGCGCGGCGATTGTTCCTGGCGACATGGTGATCGTGCGCATTCCGGGCGAGTTTCGGATGCTCGCGGCGCGCCGCCATTATCTGCCGGCCAATGTGCCGCTGGTGAAGCGTGTGGCCGCCGTTGCCGGCGATGAGGTCTGCGCCGCTGGCGCGCGCGTGACAGTCAACGGACGGCTTGTCGCCATGCGTCTTGATCGCGACGGAGCGGGGAGGCCGATGCCGTGGTGGTCGGGATGCGTCGAGCTTGGAGCGAGCGAGGTATTCCTGTTGATGACGGAAAGCCCCGCGTCCTTCGACGGGCGCTATTTCGGCGTGAGCGAGGCCGGCGATATTGTCGGACGGGCGCGGCTGTTGTGGTCGCGCTGAGGATCGCGCTCGCCGCGCTGACGCTGGTCGCGCCTGTGCCCGCTCGGGCTGATTCGGTGTATCGCTGGCGGCCCTATGTCGCCGAGGCGTCGGCGCGCTACGGCGTCCCGGTCGAATGGATCGAGCGGGTGATGCGCGCCGAAAGCGCCGGGCGTACGACGCTCGATGGTCGGCCGATCGTCAGCCGGGCGGGCGCGATGGGCCTCATGCAGCTCATGCCGGGGACATGGGCCGACATGCGCGCGCGGCTCGGGCTGGGGAGCGATCCGCATGCCCCGCGCGACAACATCATGGCCGGGACATATTATCTGCGGCTCATGTATGATCGTTTCGGCTATCCGGGGCTGTTCGGCGCCTATAATGCGGGACCGGCGCGCTACTCGGCTTGGCTCGCGGGCCGTTCCCGGCTTCCCGGTGAGACACGCGCCTATATGGCGAGCGTCGCCGGACATCGCGAAACAGGGCATCTCGGCGCGCGCGCCGGCCCGTTCGTCGCGCGGCAGGGTCGGGTCGCGCGTGAGAAGGCGGGCGCGGCCGTGCAGCAGATATTTTTCATCCGATATTAGAGTCGGCTAGGCCGGCTTCTTATCGAGGAATGGGGCTTCGCGGCGAGGGCGCGCTGGCTATTCCTGCCATCTATTGCTCGCCGGTTATCTGGACCGAACCGAACGGGCCTTGCGCGCCGCGATCAGTCTTTCATACCCCCTTCACCAGTCCGCCGGTGCCGCAGAAGAGGTCGATGAAGCCGGTGCAGGGCGGACCGGTCAGCAGGAGGTGGCGCGTCGCCGCGGCGAGCCCGGATGATCGTTGCGGTGCCCTCGCACGCGGCCCGGATGATCGCCGCGATACCGAGGCCTGCGCCGGCAACGGCGGCCATGATCGGGAGATAGAACTGCAAAGTGGCGTGCATCGGGCGTTCCATTCGTCTGCGTCGCACCCAGGATAAGCGGATTTGTAGGATGCGCGTTACCGCCGTCATGCCCGATGATCCTGTTCGGTTGAATCGGGCGGGCACCACGAGGCTCGCTTGTACCGCGCGCCGGTGCGGTGCTCCAAATGATCAGCGCGCCAATGCCGACCGCGAGAAGGGCAAGAAAGGCGAGGGCTGGCGAGGGCGAGAGGGAGCGTCCGGACCGTAAGCACTGACTGATCTCCCGAGGATTCCGGATTTCGGTGCCGCCTCGCGCCTTGCGGCGCGATCGCGCTCTATGCCGCCGCCTTCGTCGGCGGCACCGGGCCGCGCTGCGTCCCGGCCATTCGGTAACGATCGCTGGCGGCGCGGCGGGCGCTGCTGCGCAGCGGCTTCATGATGGACCTTCCCCTGTCGCGCGGGTGGGCGGCGCTCCCTTCTGGGCCCGGCCCGGCGTTCCGCAAGCCGATCCTGCGGACCGGCTCCTCCATTGCATTCCGGCGCTTCGCGTGCGGCCCGCCTCCTAGCCGCGCCCGGCAGGTCGCATTTCGCCGCCCACCCCCGCTCCGGGGCAGGCCCGGTGGTTTTGGGGCGGCTGGAGGAGGATAGGATGCGCCAGACCCGCACACGCCGCGCGCGCCGCGAGGCCGGAGGGGCCAAGCCCCCGGCGACACGCGCCAATCTCTACGAGGCGGTCACGAACCGCATCATCGCCGAACTGGAAGCGGGCCGCGTTCCTTGGGTGCAGCCTTGGGGCCGTCCCGATGGCGCCAGCACCGTCCCCGGCATCCCGCGCAACGCGCTGACCGGGCGTAGCTACAGCGGCGTCAATATTCTCATCCTGTGGGGGGCCGTGATCGAACGCGGCTGGCCTTCGCAATCGTGGCTGACCTTCCGGCAGGCGCTCGAAGCGGGCGGCAATGTCCGCAAGGGCGAGCGCGGCACCACCGCCGTCTATGCCGACCGCTTCACCCCCGAAGCCGAGAAGGAACGCGCGCGGCAGACCGGCGAGGACGCCCGCGCCATTCCCTTCCTGAAACGCTTCACCCTGTTCAACATCGCACAATGCGAAGGGCTGCGCCCCGGCCTCGCCGCCGATCCCGCACCGCTGCCCGAATGCGAGATCGTGCCGGTCGCCGAAGCCGTCATCGCCGCGTCGGGGGTCGATTTCCGCGTCGGCGGCGACAAGGCCTTTTACGTTCCGGGCGAGGATTATGTGCAGGTGCCGCCGCAGCCCGCTTTCTTCGAGCAGATCAACTATTATCGCACCGCGCTGCACGAACTGACCCACGCCACCGGCCATGTCTCGCGGCTCGACCGCAAGTTTATGAACGGCATCGGCGGCAAGGATTATGCCCGCGAGGAACTGGTCGCCGAAATGGGTAGCGCCTTCCTGTGCGCCGCGCTCGGCATCGACCCGACCGTGCGTCACGCCGATTATCTCGGCAGCTGGCTCGCCGTGCTGCGCGAGGATAATCGCGCGATCTTCCGCGCCGCGAGCCAGGCGAGCAAGGCCGCCGACTGGTTGCTCGCGCGTCACGCCGAAGCCGGTGAGGCCAGCGAATTGCAGGGAGCGGCGGCATGACGCTCCTGACCCCCGATCTTCACGCCGCGCTGCGCGCCAATGCCGCCGCGCACCATGATGCGCTCCAACATGGGCTGGCCGAACCCGATCCCGTTCCGGTCGTCAAATTCTTCAATCCGGTCGGCGCGGCGACATGGCTCGCGACCGAGCTTTATGCCGATGGTGATACGCTGTTCGGCCTCGCCGATCTTGGCTTTGGCACCCCCGAACTCGGCCCGTTCAGCCTCGCCGAACTGGCGGGCGTCCGCTTGTCCTTCGGCCTCGGCATCGAACGCGACATAGGTTTCCGGACCGGGCACCGGCTTTCGACATGGGCGGCGTGGTCGCGCCGCGCCGGGTCGATCCTTGCCGCCGAAACAGCGTTCCGCCGCCTCGCGCGCGCCGGAAATGACGACGAGATTCCGCCAGACGGCGGATGACGCGCGGCGCGTTTCCGCCGCAAATCAAGCCGGTCCGCCCAATCGCTAAACTCGACGGACCGGCGCTCTTGAGGAGCCGACCGATGAAACTCGACTTTATTCCGCTTGGCAAGCTGTCGATCAGCAAGGCCAATATGCGCTATGCGAAAAAGGCGCCCGACGTATCGGACATCCTGCCGACCATCCGCGCGCGCGGCGTCATGGTGCCATTGCTCGTGCGACCGAATTGCGCCGATGGTGCTTATGAGATCGTCGCGGGCGCGCGGCGCTTCACCGCCGCCAAGATCGTCGCCGACGAGCAGGACGGCGCGGGCGAGCCGCTGCCCTGCGCGATTCTCGAGGAGGGCGACGATGCCGGTGCGATCGAGGCCTCGCTGATCGAGAATATCGCCCGCCTCGCGCCCGACGAGGTGACGCGCTGGGAAACCTTCACCCGGCTGGCGAAGGAAGGCCGCGAAATCGCCGATATATCGGCGACCTTCGGCATCCCCGAGCAAGGTGTGAAACGCATCCTCGCGCTCGGCAATCTCCTGCCGCGCGTCCGCACCCTCTATCGCGACGAGGCGATCAACGCCGCGACCGTCCGCCACCTGACCTTGGCGAGCAAGGCGCAGCAAAAGGCGTGGCTTGCGCTCTACGACGACGCGGACGCCTATTGCCCCACCGGCCACCAATTGAAGGGGTGGCTGTTCGGCGGCGCGTCGATCAAGGTCGATCATGCGCTGTTCGACGTCGAGGCGAGCGGGCTTGCCATCATCGCCGACCTCTTCGGCGACGACCGCTATTTCGCCGACGCCGATGCGTTCTGGAAGTCTCAGGAAGCGGTGATCGAAGACCGCCGCGACGCCTATCTGGACGAGGGATGGGGCGATGTCGTCATCGTGCCGCGCGGGCAATATTTCTCGACATGGGAATATTGCAAGGCGCCCAAGCGCAAGGGCGGGCGCGTCTATATCGAGGTGCGCGACAATGGCGAAATCGCCTTCCACGAAGGCTATGTCACCGCCAAGGAAGCCAAGCGCCTCGAACGCGGAGAGGCCATCGACAGCGGCCCGAAAGTGCCGCGCCCCGAGGTGAGCAGCACTTGCCAAACCTATATCGACCTGCACCGCCATGCCGCCGTCCGTGCGGCGCTTTGCCATCACCCCAAGGTCGCATTGCGCTTGCTGGTCGCCCATGCCATCGCCGGATCCTATCTGTGGCGCGTGAAGCCCGAGCCGCAGACCTGCCGCAACGAGGGCGCGCGCGAGAGCGTCGAAACCTGCCCGGCCGAGGCCGCGTTCGACGCCAAGCGCCGCGCGGTGCTAGACCTGCTCGGCTTCCCGCCCGAGGAGCCGACCGTCACCGGCGGCAATGGCGACAGCACCGGCCTCGCGGGCCTGTTCCTGCGCTTGCTCGACCTTCCCGACCGCGCGGTGATGGACGTGATCGTCATCGTGATCGGCGAAACGCTCGAAAGCGGCAGCGCCGCGGTCGAGGCGGTCGGGACCGAGATCGGCGTCGATATGGCCCGCTACTGGCGGGCCGATGACGCCTTTTTCGAGTTGCTCCGCGACAAGGAGGTGCTGACCCGCATCGTCGCCGAGGTGGCGGGCGAGGAGGTCGCGACCGCCAATGCGAAAGAGCCGGGCAAGGTCTTGAAACGCATCGTCCGCGATCATCTGGACGGCGCGAACGGGCGGCCCAAGGTCGAGGCTTGGGTGCCGAAATGGATGGCCTTTCCGCCATCCGCCTACACGGCGCGTGGCGGCGTCGGCAGCGTCACCGCCCACGCCAAGGTGCAGGCGGCGCGCAGCGATCCGCCGCCCGAACGCGAGGCCGCATGATGGTGGCGGGCGGCGGATAACCGCCGCCCGCCTTCCTGATCCTGAAAAAAATCGTCGCGCCGCGCGCCGCTTTCGCGGCCCGCGGCGCGATTAATGTCTCGGTCCAATCCGTTCTGGTTTTCCGTCTCGCTCTATCTCGCGCGATGCCGGATCACCGTCTTGACCCGTGCGCATAGCGTGCAGGCGTCCTTGCTGCGCTCATAGCCCCGCTGCCCGCCGAGTCCGCGCGTGACGAGATTGGCCTGGCTGCGCACCGACAGGTCCAGCCGCTCGGTGATGCAGTCGTCGCACACGCCCGCACCGTCCAGCCGCGCGATCAGGCGCTCGATCTGACTCGCTATCGTGGTGCCCCCGCTCATCGCAGCGGCTATAGACTCTCTCGCGAAATCCGAAAGCGGGAAGGGGATTGGCGCTTTCGCTACCCACCAGTTCGCGTTGCGGCGAAGGCGATTCCTCATCCCGGCATCATCACTCGCCCCCATGCCGGGGCGCGGGACGTTGGACCTGGGACGGCCGCGAACCCGCAAAACCATCGCGCGAAACCGATTTCCCCGCGCCGCCGAGGCGGCGCTCCTCGCGGCCGCTTCGCTTCAAATCGGCTTTCGCGCTTCCGGTCCTCCGCTGACGCTCCGGCCTTCGGTTCGCGGGGCCGCTCGCACCGTCCCTGTGGTCCGCCCATCGCCCGGCACGAGGCCCGGCGAGATACCAAGGAGATGAAGAATGCCTGCCATCGGTTATGTGCAACGCCAGTCCGACGGGTCGTTCAAAGGCGCGATCCGCACGCTTTCGATCAACGCCGAGGTCGCCATCGTGCCCAATCGCGGCAAGACCGGCGAGCAGCCCGACTACCGCGTCGTATCGAACGGCGTCGAACTCGGCGGCGGCTGGATTCGCACCGGCGAAATGAGCCAGCGCGAATATGTTCGCCTCGCCATGTCGGCCCCCGAACTCGGGCCGCGCACCCTCTACGCCAACCTCGGCCGCGCCGCCGGGCAGGATGACGACGACGCCTTCGCGATCATCTGGAACCCTGGCGACTGAGCCGATCCGCCCCGCGCCGGACATCCGGCGCGGGGCATTTTTGTTTCAGGCGCTCCTTTTTGGGGGATGAAATCAGCGCCGGGGCCGATCCGGGAGGTGAGAAATCCGCTCAGTATTGCCCAGCATCCGGCGGCGAACGGGCTGCGTCAAGGATCGACGGTGCCCCCAATTTTGCCGCCGTCTCCGCTTCGCTTCGCTCCACTCCGCCGCCGACAAAATCGGCACCCCCATCGCCCGCTGCGCGGCCGCTTCGCGGTCCTGGACCCAGCCCGTTCGCCGCCGGGCGAAGCCTCATCTTTCGCAAGATGAGGAGAAAAATCATGTCGATCGAACAGCAAATCGAGGAACTGCGCGCCGAACTTTCATGGTGCGACGATGCCGCCGAACGACGCCAGATCGAGGCCGAATTGCGCGCGGCGGAAAGGAAGGGAAAGCGTCGCGACCGGGCACAGCGCCAGGCCGAACAGGCGTGCCGGCACAGGTGATCCGATGGCCGTTGGAGCGGTTTTCGGGAGAGGCGCCGACGGGCGCCGCTCCCCTTTTTGATCGCGGGAAGGGGAAGGCGAGGGGGTTGAGCAGATGGGGAGAGCAGGGGGCGCGATGGCAAGATATAAAGCTACGGCACCCCCGGTTGCCGTAACTATTTGTCTGTACATCGTTTTTAGGGGGAAGAAAACAGTGCCGCCATGCTGGCGACAGTGCCAAGGGGGTAGAAATCGGCGGTTTTCCGCCATGTTCGGCGGCACCGATTTTCATATGTCCGGGCCGCGCGCATGATCGCGCATCCTCTCCCCAAAAGGACGCCGCCCATGTCCACCGAAGATGATTTTGAACCGCGGCTTGGCCGCATCGGCGACAAGGGCCGCGCGCCACGCCCGCGCAAGTTTCTCTCGCGCGTCATCGCCGCCGCCAATCTCGCGCGCGGCGGTGCCCCCGGTCGCGCCCGGCAGTCGGCCTTCACCGGCAGCCGGATCGGGCGCGGGGCCGGCGTCGGCCGCGTCCTGTCGTCGCGCGACCGTTTCGCGGCGTTTCGCCAGCGGCGCGTGATCGTCAAGGTTCGCACCGTCAAGCTGGGCGGCAACGGCTTCGAGGTCGCCAAGGCGCACATGCGCTACGTCGAGCGCGACGGCACGACGCGCGAGGGCGGCCGCGGGCAACTCTATAGCGCCGACAGCGACGCGGTGGACCGTAATGCCTGGCTCGAACCGACGAAGAACGATCGTCACCAATTCCGCTTCATCGTCAGCGCGGAGGACGGCATGGAATATGACGACCTGAAACCGCTGACCCGGCGCCTCATGCAGCGTGTCGAGGACGATCTAGGGACCAAGCTCGATTGGGTGGCGGTCGATCACTACAACACCGGTCACCCGCATACCCATATCATCGTGCGCGGGAAGGACGAGCGCGGCGCCGATCTTGTCATCGCGCGCGACTATATCAGCCACGGCCTGCGCGAGCGCGCCTTAGAGCTGGTTGACCTCGACCTTGGCCCGCGCACCGACCATGCGATCGAGCAGCGCCTACGGGCCGAGGTGGAACAGGAGCGGTTGACCAGCATCGACCGCGCGATGCTCCGCGAGGCCGACAAGGATATTCTTGTCAGTTCCAATGCGCGCGGCGCGTTCGATCAGGCAATTCGCATGGGGCGGCTCAGGAAGCTGGAACGGCTCGGGCTGGCGACCCGCCACGGTGCGGCGCATTGGCGGCTCGTCCCCGATCTTGCCGACACGCTCCGCCGCATGGGCGAGCGGGGCGACATTATCCGCACCATGCAGCGCGCCTTTGCGGCGCGCGGGACCGCGCCCGCGCTGGTCGATCAGATCATCTATGACCCGGCTGCAACCGATGCCCGCCCGCTTGTCGGCCGCGTCGTCGAACGCGGTCTGTCCGACGAATATGCCGACCGCCATTATGTCATCGTCGAGGCGACCGACGGGCGCACCCATTATGCCGAGATCGGCAAGGGCGATGGGGTCAGTCCGATCCCCAAAGACGCGATTGTCGAGATTGCGCCGCGCAGCGCCGGCGGCGTTCGCTCCTCCGATCGCACGATTGCCGAGGTCGCCGCCGTGAATGGTGGACGCTACACGATCGACGCGCATTTGCGCCACGATCCGACCGCAAGCGAGCGGTTTGCCGAGACCCATGTCCGCCGGCTCGAAGCGATGCGGCGTGTGATGCGAAACGTCGAGCGCGAACCCGATGGAAGCTGGATCATCACCCCCGACCATCTGGGCAAGGTGGAGCAGTTCGAGGCGCGTCAGCTTCGCGACCACCCCGTCACCGTCGAAACGCTGTCGGTGGTGCCGCTCGACAAACTGCCGGGGGCCGAGGCCGCGACGTGGCTCGACCGGGAATTGGTCGCCGACAGTCCGGCGTCGCTTCGCGATGCCGGTTTCGGCGCCGAGGTTCGCGCCGCGCAGACCTTGCGGCGGCAATGGCTGGTCGCCGAGCAGCTTGCCGAGGGACAGGGCGGGCGCACCGTCTATCGGCGTGACATGCTCGCATCCCTTCAGCGCCGCGAATTGCTCCGCGTCGCGGACCAGCTTTCGGACGAGATCGGCAAGCCCTTCGCCGAAGCGACGCGGCAGGAGAGGATACGGGGGCGATTGGTCCGCGCCGTCGATATGACGAGCGGGCGGCAAGCCCTTGTCGAGCGATCGCGCGATTTTACCCTGGTTCCGTGGCGGCCAGTGATGGAGCGCCATATCGGCAAGAACCTGGCGGGCATCATGCGCGAGGGCGGCACAAACTGGACCTTCGAACGGCAGCGTAGCGGACCGAGCATTTCGTGACCGATATCGGGAAGTTCTGCCGGTTTCGGCCTGTCCGCTTTCGGACTCGCAATTCGGAAAGCAGCCGGTTGCGGGTGACTGGTGCGCCGCAAATTTCTATCCCCGTGACGGCCGCTCTGATCTATGCCAACCTAACGCAATGATCACACGGGAATATGCTGCCTGCGAGGAGTGCGAGACGGCACATATCCTCCGCATCGGGATTGGAGCCGAACCCACACAAGCGCACCAGTTCTCATGTAGCAACTGCGGGGAGGAGATGAACATTCGCCTCGAACGGGGGATTGGCTTCATCTATGGTCCCAACGCCCTGAAAATCGATCCGATCAATGATGGTCCGATTGTAAATCTTCATCCATCGTTCGTGTTCTCCAAGGACGATGTTGGACGACACGACGCCTTTCCCAGTCTCGAATTCGGGGCAGAGATGATCAAGGGCATCCTCGCCGCTCGCGCAAAGGCTGGCTTGTCCCTCGATCTAGCTAAACTAACTGCCGAAAGCTCGCCCAATGCTCGTATTACCGAGGAGTGGGAGCATTTGCGCGCAGCATGGTCCCTAACGCGGAACGGGAAGACAGAACTCGCAGAGAAGCGTCGCACAGGGTTCGTCGATTCTGCTGGATATCCTGAGCCGCCCGACAGTTTACCCGAATGGGTATTTCAGTTCGCCGGGCGCTTAGTCCAACCGCGATTTGAAGAGATTTTCGAAGGCCTGTTTGAGCAAGTCCGGATTGCCAAGGACAAGCCCGATTTCGGTCGCTTCATCGACTATTACAGCCGCGAGCTCAGCGCCAATCATGGACGCCGATATTTTGAAGTGTGCAAAGCCTATCTCGGAGCATTTTCGGAGTTCTCTCAAGTTCATTATCTGGTCACCACCAATGTAAACGTGGGCAAGGATCATGCCGCGGCATCGACGAATTTCAAATCGACCAGAATGTTCTACGGCGACGCGTTCGAGGCTTTCGGCGACAACGTCGAAGTTCTCGTCGCGCTTAACAATCTCGTTGAGGACCGCCCTTTCGACGAGCTGCGAACAATCAGCTTCGAGAAATATCGCGGGACAGACAAAGCGGGTCGCTGCAATGCTTTGGCCGACAACCCGGCAATGGCCGCTGTTTGCGGTGATTTCGACAATCAAATCCGCAACGCTTCACACCACGGAGGAATGGTGTTCGACAGTAAGTCAGGATCAATCGAATACCGCGCCGGTAAAGGCGGCCAAGGGGACATCCATCACATCGGGTACGCGACCTACCTCGCTCGATGCACGCTGATGTTTGTCCAACTCATGAATCTGTTCCGCATCGAGATTTTCATTGCCCATCAGTTTGGGGCCCGCTTGCCACTATAGCCTCGGCCAGCCAAAGGATCGACTTTGGACGGTCCGCTTAAAGGTACCGAACGCAATGTAGGGCACAGATCATTCAGCGGCACTCCACGTTATCTTTCAGGGTCGGGCAGTGCCGAAGCGGACGAGATGCGAGGCTTGTATCTAAGCGCTCGGATTCATAAGAATGGAGTTATGCCTTCAGCTCCCGAAATCCCGTTAGATATTCGAGAGGCAATGCACGACTGCATTCTTGCCATATTTTGGCCGAAGAAAAAAATTGTGGAGTTCTTATTAAGCGTCAATTGTCCGCCACAGTTGGTTGCAGCGCCCGATAGCGACATATCACGCCATTTGATTGTCACGGATGCCTTCTCGCGCCTTTCGGCACGTCCGGATCGCGGATACGCCATCTACCAGACGATGATAGATCGTCTCGCCAACTGGAGCTACTTTGATCCCTACTATTTCGACAAGCTAGGCAAGCTCGATCGGAATCAAGCCGAGAGCAGCATTGCCAAGCTCAAGCTTGCTGTCGACAATCGCAACGCTACAACGACGGTCCGGAGAACAACCGCGGCGCAGACGCATGCGAAACAGGTCAAGACAGCCGACCTCAGGGCCCTCCACCAAGCATTCTCCCAACTCTTTGGTAGCGGGATGTCGCCTCAGGCCCGCGGCAAATTATTCGAGACATTCCTTCGCGAACTTTTCAGCAGGCAATCTGTCAAGATGGGCGATCATTTTTGCTTAAAGGGCGAAGAAATTGATGGCACTTTCAAGTTCGAAGGAGAAAATTACATCGTTGAGGCGAAATGGCAGGAGGCGAGCGTCAGCACCGGTCAACTTTATCATTTTGCACACAAGGTCGATGGTAAAATGCATGGCCGCGGTCTGTTCGTGTCGGTCAACGGATTTTCGCGCGATGGAATCGAAGCCATCGTTCGTGGCAAACAGATCCAGACAATTCTCATGGACGGGGAAGATCTGTCTCATGTGCTCGAAGAGCGCCTCACTCTAGAGTCGCTTTTGGATTACAAAATCCGCGCAGCCCAAACTCGCGGAGATGTCTATGTTTGCGCGCTCCGGCAAGCGAGTAAAGTCTAATCCGATCGACAATCTATGCAATTGACGAAGCGCCATCATTATACGCCGCGATACTATCTTAGGCGATTTGAAAACGCCGACGGCGCGCTCTGGCGGCTCGATACCGAGACCGGACAGATCGCAAAAGGCAATAATGAACGCTTCGGATTCAAAAATAACTGGAATCGGCTGCGCAATCCGCCTGTTGGCTATGCGCCCGACTGGGCCGAGCGGCAGATTGCACAAATCGACGGCCATGCATCGGCGGTTGTCGCAGAGATATTGGCGGGGAATTTCCCTAAGGATATTGGCGCGCTCGCGGCGGCGATTTCGTTCATGCTTTACAATCAACCGCGCCTCATGCGCGAGATCGATGCAAAGCATGCCGCCGAAACGGCACATTGGACGGAAGATCATCGCCTGATCGTCAAGCTTCGGACGGCTATCGACAATGCGAAGTCTTATATTCCGCTCTACTATGCCCTGAAATTCATCGGCGACGACCTCGAAGGCGCGCGCTTTCTGACGTCAAGCAATCCCGTAATCGACTTCGAGAACAAACCGACAATGCTCTTGCCGCTTTCGAGCCGGCATTGCCTTTTCATGTCGTTCGATCCAGCGCACGAGCATTTTCGGCCCACGACGATCGCGTGCGACGCGGCGCTCGTCGCCGAAATCAACAAGCTCACCGTGCGGAACAGCTGGCACTATGTCTATTCTTCGACGCCCGATTTCGACTAGCAGCAGCGGCTTTGCCTATCGTCGCCACCCTCACAAAGCTTGTTGGAACGCGCCGAAGTTCCATCTATGTTCCGATAGACATCCTGCTGAATGAGGAATCTATGACCGACGATGCGAGCGATCGAACGCTAGCGCTGCAATGTCCGACTTGCGGCAGCGAAGAATTCCGCTTTGGCGAGCCCGAAGCGCCGGTGATCTGCGACCGGTGCGAGCGCAGCTTCGCGCGCGAAGAGCTTGTTCGCGAGAATGGTGAACGTGCTGAGGCAGCCTTTGAAGAATTGGCGCCCGACCTTCTGCGCGAGGCGGCCGATACGCTTCGGTCCGGACTCAAGAAGGCGTTGAAGGGTTCGAAGAGCCTGACCTTTAAATGAGCGGGGTCACCATCGACCTCTCGGACGTCGCCGCTTTCCTCGCGCTCGCGGTCGCGATCTGGTCGGCGGTTCAGACGGGCCGTTTCAACCGCCGACAGACCGAATTTTCCCACACCGCGCAACGGCTCAACGAGCTGCTCATCGCGCGCGAAGCAGCCGACGATGCCGAGAAGCGGCAGGCCGACGTATCGGCCAATTTCGTCAAGATCGGGCGGAATGACTATCGCTTCAAAGTCTATAACCGCGGCCCTGGCACCGCGCGCAACGTACGGGTGACCTTTTCGCAGGGTGAAGAGGTGCTGGCGGGGGACGAACTTGAAGAGAAGTTTCCGCTGCCCATGCTCGAGCAGCAGCATCATGTCGACCTCCTCTGTTTCATCCATATGCAGAGCCCGCGGCGCGCCGAGCTCACGCTGCACTGGGACGACGAGAGCAGCACCGAACGGCAGAAAGAACTCGTCCTCGACATTTTCTGACCCGAGCCGTCGCCTCCCCTTCTTGGAAAAGCCATCATGGCGAAGCGCCACCATTATGTTCCCGTCACCTATCTGAAGCGCTTCGTCGATGCGAAGGGCCAGCTGCTTGTCATCCGCAAGGACGCGCCCGAGCAGGTTTTCCGCCAGCGCCCCGAGGCAGCGGCGTTCGAGAAATATTATTATTCGCAGGTCGACGACGACGGAACGCGCGACGACTCGCGCTTCGAGGAGATTTTCAGCACTGTCGAAAGCCGCTGGAGCATGATCGTCGAGGCGCTCGCGCGGCGCGCGCCGATGTTCCGCGAGGCCCCCGACATCATCACCTCGATCGCACTGATGCGCGTGCGCGGCCCGGCCTTCCGCGACGCGGTCGAGCTCCATCTCGCGTATCTCGTTCGCGGCGCGATGAAGGCGGTCGTGGCCCGCGGATTGGCTCCGCCCCCGCCGCTCCCGATCGCGCTCAACGATCTCATCGTCTCGATCGACCCGCATCGTTCGCTGATGGCGATGATCGGCGGGCTCGATGATATGGCGGCACTACTGCGGCGCCTCCATTTCGACGTTCTTCATAACACGACCGCCGTCCCCTTCCTCACTAGCGACAACCCGGTTGTCTTCTTCGACGCCGCGCTGCCCCGCATGCACATCCAGCCCTACCCCGATGCCAACGCCTGCCGCCGGTTCGAACTGTTGTTCCCGCTGACGCCAACGATGTTGCTGCGTGGGCGGCTGCGGCCGGTGCGGCAGGACGTCGGTCACCGGACGATCAACGACCCGGCGATCGTCTATCGTGCCAACGCGCTTGTCGCGCGCTTCGCTTATCGTTTCGTGTTCGCAAATGCGCCGGGACAGGAGGCGGTGGTCGAGCGCCACGCCGCGGTCTCGCCGGTCCCGCGCTTCGACAGCGCGACGACCAGTTCCGATGACTTTGCATTCGAGATGACGTTCGGCGAGCGGCCTGACAAGCCCCGCTGGCACCCTCGCGACGACGCCGGCTAGAGCGCACCGAATGCCGCATCGAGCCGCGGCGCGATACGCGCGTACCAGTCACGGTAAAGCGGACGGCAGGCGAGCGTGAAGATGAACCAGCAGCCGAAGATCGCGGTATGGTGGAAGAACGCACCCCACGGCAGCTTGCCGTGCGCGGCTTCGTTACGCAGCGCCGGACCGGGACGGAAGTTGAACAGGATGTCGATCTGGTGGACGCGGTCGATCCCGAAGATCGCTTCAAGCTCGCCGCGGTTTACGTCGAGGAGCGCGGCGAGCGCGCGGTCGCCTTGGAGGAGGTCCTGCTCGATCTTCGACGGATCGCAGTTCGTCAGCATGAGCAGGTGGCGCAGGCTGTTTTCGAGCTGCGGGAACAGGAGATGGCTCGCGCTCGCATAGTCGCCCTGAAACATACGCGAAAACGCCAAGGCGAAGAGCGGGGCGCGGCCACGCGGGACGAACGGACTCGCATCGACGATCGGCGCGAGATGCCGCTCCTCGACCGGCATGCGCGCGATCACGGTGAGCCGCGCAGGCTCAATGCGCCCGTGCACCTGCTCCTGCATCACAAATTCCATATGCTTCGCGCACTCCGCGCGATACCAATTTTCGCTTGGGCCTGCATCGGAGAGCGCCTCGACACGCGCAGCTTCGCGGCCCTCGGCGTCATAATAGCTCGCACCGATCGACGCTGCGAGCGGATGCTCGCGGGCGCTTTCGAGCACGAGCGCGCGCAATTCGTCGCGGGACGGCGCATCGGCCATGTTCGAGAGGAGAAGGCAGGCGCGCGCGAAGCTCGCGTCGGCGAGGAGTTCGCGCGCCGCGCGCTGCTGGTCCCCCAGATCAAGCGTGTAATGGAATGCCGAATGATCGTCTTGCGCTGTGGCCTGGAAGGCCTTGAGTTCCTCGCGGAGCGCGAGCACGCGCTCGCGCGTACCCGGGATATCGCGCATTTCGCCGAGTGCCGCCTTCGTCCAGTGCGCTTTGACGGCCGCTTGGTCTGACTGGTCCCGCATTCGGAGCGTCGCCTCGGCGGCGGCGAGCCGGCAGCGGCGCCCGTCGTCGCCGGCGCCGGCGCGCTCGTGGCAGCCGGCGGCCAGTATCCATACGCGTTTGACCGCCTCGGGATAGACATCTGGCCTCGCGGAGGCGGCGAGCGCTTCGGCATCCCGCGCAACCTCCTCGAACGTCCGCAGCTCGTGCGCGAGCCCGACATTGCCGATCTCGTTGAACGCGACATAATGCGCGCCGGCGATTGCCGCGTCGTAGCATGCGCTGAACGTCTCTGTGAGACGCGCGGGCATCGCACCGCGCTTGCTGAGTCGCCGCCCGAGCGCCGCCGCGCGCGCGAGCGGCGTAACGACGTCGAGGATTGAGACACGATCGGGAACGCGCGGCCGAATGCTGTCGTCGAGCCTTCCTCGTGCGATATGGCAATAGGCCTCGAGCGCCATACCTGCCGCCTGCCAATGTTTGCGGGCGTTGTAGAAAACGAGATCGCCGACCTTGGCGCGCAGGTGCAAATTCTCCCAGCCGGCAGCGACGGTCGCGAGAATATCGCTCTGAGAGCCCGCGATGTCGTCGGGGATCAGGCTGCGCTGCTCGCCGACAATGACCATCGGCGCGAACGGCTTGGCTTCGTCGCTCGAATGCACCCTGATCCCCAGGATGTCGGCAATAAAGGCCAGCGCGTCGGCGCTCATGGCATCACAGCCCTCGCGCGCCTGCCGGGCAGCCGTGCGCAGCGTCTGCTCGACGGCATACTCGTCTTCGTCGGCCACGGGCCGGAGCAGGTCATTGAGATCGAGCGCTACGAGTTGGTCGGCAGTGAAGAGCGGCCGCACCTCGGTGGGGGCCGCGCGCTGATTTTCGCGCTCTCCCGGTTCGGTCTGCTTCCCGTTCTCGCCGCCATCGTGCGCCCCGGCCATTCAGTCGCCGCCTTCTGCAAGACCGATCGCGGCGACGAGGCGCCCAAGGTCGGGCTCGACAGCAACGGCGCGGTGAACCGCCGCGAGATCCAGCCGCTGTGCGAGGTCCACCGCGTCCATCGGCTTCTCATAGCTCGGCCAGCGTTGGGCAATCTGCGCCTCCGCAAGCGCCGTCGACGGCGGTCGAAGCGCGGCGCAATGTTCGAGATGACGGAGCAGCATCGCCTCGTGGCACGGTGCCTGCCAGACGAGCGCTAGCTCCGCGCGCGCGGCAATCGCGGCGATCTGGACATCGCGCGCGGGGACCAAGCCCCATTTGTCGCGGTCGAGAAGAATGAACTGAGCGTGATAGCCAATCTGCCGCTTGCGCTTTCGCTCGGTGAGCCGCCGGATGGCGCGCTCGACGATCGCAAGGGGGTCGCCCCCGCCCGGCTGCAGCAGCACAGGGTCGAGATGCACCGCGAGCGACGCCTCTTCGACCAGGCGCGCGAGGAAAGCGACATAGCCGCGCTCGCTCTCTCCCTCGCAGCCGATGAAGATCGGCGCGCGCTGCGGTCGGAAGGGGCGGCGCCGTCTCATCCGATATGGGGGACCGCGCCATAGGCGCCGGCGAGATATTTGCTGTAGAGATTGTCGCCGCGGCGGACCGCCTTGATGTCCATCAGGCTATAGATCGACGTCCGACCCGCTGGATCCTTCTCGGCGAAGACGATTTCTTCCTTCGCGAGATCGTCTAGCAGCGATGCCGAATGGCAGGTGATCCAAAGCTGCGCATCATGAGGGTTGCGCCCCTCCCGGTCGTGGAACCAAGCGAGAATCTCGGGGAGCACGAGCGGATGGATCATGAGGTCGAACTCGTCGATGATCACGATCCCGCCGCGTGCGAGCGCGATCGAGAGCAAGGGAAAAATGCGGATGAACGCTTTGGTGCCGCCGCTTTCGAGTTGCCAAGGCATCTCGACACCGAGACCTTCGTGCTTGAACATCGGATAAGGCCCATTCGTGCCGGTCTCGATCCGCATCGCCTCGACACCGACATCGATGCGGCGAAGATCGCGATTGAGCGCCTCGACAAGGCCGGGGTCTGCCGCGAGAAAATTGACGACCGCCTGGTCGTTCGGCGCCCCATCCCAGCCGAGGTTCCCGACGACGAGCGACAGCTGCTCGACGAACTGCGCGGCCGTCGGATGCTGGAACATCGCAAAGGAGGAGATGACCGAAACGTTCGGCCGGAGCGTGTTGAGGAGATGGCGATAGCCCGCGATCGGGAAGCTCGCGCTGCCCTTGACATCGCCTGCGGCATTGCGCTCGAAGATGCGTTGCCATTTGCCCTTCCCATCGGGACGCTGGCGCAGCGCCTCGCTCGTGACGCGGGCGGCGAGGCCATCATCCACTGCGATCTCGAGTTCGTAGCGAAGAAGACCGAAGTCAGCCGTCGCGCCTGCCTCGATCTGCTCCACCTTGTCGGCATCGAAATCCATGATGCCGCCAAGCTCGACCGCGAGCCGGATCGGCCGTGCCATTGACGCCTCGTCGTTGAAGCGTTCGAGCCCGAAAAAGCCCGGCGCCGTGCGCTGGACGCTGTCCTTGGCGAAGGTGAAAAGAAAGTTGAGCGCCTTGAGGATCGTTGTCTTGCCAGATGCATTGGCGCCATAGATCGCGACAACTTTTGGCGCGCGGTACGCCGAGCCCGGAAAAAGCGGCGCGAACCGGTCTTCTTCGCCGGGGACATTGGGCGGGATCGCTAGGTCGAGGACCTGCGCATCGCGAATCGAGTAGAAATTTTCGAGTTCAAGGCGATAGAGCATAGCGGCCTCCGTTGGAGCTATAATTAATACTTTAACGTGATTTTGTCAATGTCGGACCTTAATCGCCGTACATTCCCGCGCAATAGAGATTGCGTGAGACGTCAATCGTGTAATTCCTGCGTGATAGTAGTCGTTCGCCGCCTAGCGACGATGAGGCGCGAACTTACCAACGTGCTCTCTAGCCAATGAGCGTCCGCTTCTTGGTGATACGCGCTAATCTTCGGAACGGCCGACATGAGGCGCTTTGCCGTCGGGCTCCACGACGGCGGAAATGTCGTGACCAGGGAATCGGGTAAGGCTGGTTTGCCCGGACGAATTTTGGCACTCAGGCGTCATGAGCGACAAAAAATATCTCGGCAGTTTCCTACTCAGCGACTCGATGAATGAGGCTTTGCGGCTCCGACGCAGCATCGACCAGGCTTTGGGTTCGCCGGCGGTGCTCGAGCAATTGCGCGTGCAAAGCAGGGTCTTCGAGCAATTCGATGTGCTGCGGCGGTCGGGTGCCCTGGCGCAGTTGCAGGCCATTGCGGAAAAGCAGACCGCAATGCAGAAAATCTTGGGCGCCCATGTCACCCCGACATGGCTGCGCGCCATCGAGGAAACTGGGCGGGCGATCGCGAGCAAGAATGCGGCGGTTGCGGCTCATTCCGCGGACCTGAGCATGCTGCTCGACAAGAGCTTGCCCGCGACATTGCGCTTGCTGCAAGGTCAGAAAAGCCTTTTGGCTGCTTCGCTCGCCACCGCCGAATGGCAAAAGAGCATCGCGTTTCTCGCCACGCGCCTCAGCCCCGAACTCTCGGCTTTCCGTAGCCTCTCGGAACGCTGGGCAATGCTCGACATGGCGACGCTCCGTGCGAGCGCTGAAGATATGCACGCCGCCGCCGCCCGCGTCGCGCACGAGCATGCACTCGAAGCGCAGAATCTGGTCGAAGCCATCGTCGAGGCGCCGTCGCCCGAGGCCGGCGCGAGCCTGTTCGCGGCGCTGCTCGGCGTGTTGGCGAAAATCTGGGAGAATACGCAGGACGACGTCAAGAGAATGAGTCTGATCAGCATCATGGTGCTTGTCCTGACCGTGGAGGCGTCGCTTCCGGATCGTGCGCTCGAAGAACTGACCGCCGAGCAGCGGCAGGGGTTTGCGGACATGCGCGCGCAGGTCGAGGCATTGTCCGAACAGATTGCCGCGTTTCAAGCCGCCGATAAGGAACTTGACGCGGCCTATCTCGAAGGTCTCGAACGCGGCGCACTGCAGCGCGCGGCCAATATCCGTGGGGCGCCCGCGGGCGATGCGCCGCTCATCTTGCGCGGCGAGGCCGGCATGCACTTCGCCGTCGAAAAACGAAAGGGACGCTGGAGCCTGATCGTCGTTCGCGATCCACTCGCCGACCGCCTCGTGCGCGGCTGGGTCTATGGCGGCGCGGTTGAGGCGCGCTCGGGGGAGGCGCCATGACCAAAAGACTCGTGCTTGGCGATCTCGGAGAAGGCGATATGGAAGTCGCTCAACGCGAACTGATCATCCTGCCGCAGCGGCCGATTTTCAAGCCCATCGCGACATTCGTCACCGCCGTGGCGGGTTTCAGCATGCTCGCCGAAGCGCATAATTCCCAGGCGCGCACCGCAAACGTCTGGCCGCGGGACGACACCGCGATCTTCGGTGCGATGGCCTGCGGCCTGCGCCTCAGCATCGCGCCCTATGAGATCGCGGACCGGATGGTGAAGAATTGGTGGCCCGACCGTCTCGTCTTCCAATGCTTTGCCGACGCTGCCAAGCCGCCGACGGCAAAGCCGCATCTCGGCGCGATCGAGCATTATCTTTTCGGTCTCTCGCAGGCGATGCTGACGAGCTATTTCGAGGATCACCGTCAGAGCATCGAAGCGGCCCATGGGAAAAAGCCCGGAGGCTGGCCCGCCGTCTGGAATTTCGCCCGCGTCGTCCGCAACGCGCTCTCGCATGGCGGCGCGCTCGATATTCGCAATGCCACATCGGTGCAGTGGCGTACGCTCGCTTACACCCAGGCGGACCACGGCAAGGCGGTGATCTTCACTGACATCTGGCCGGGCGACCTGATCATGCTGATGCACGAGATGGACGCCGCGCTGTCGGCATCATCCTCGTCCTGATCGCACTCTCATCTCTCGCGGAGGCGTGCCCGTGCGGCAGGCGCTGGCTGACGCCCGGCGATACGCTCCCCCGCGCGTTTCCATTTTGCATTTTCGAGCAGATGCGAATGCTCGACAATGATCGACGGGCTACCGGGAATAGCGGCGATCGTCGCTTTCATCGTCGCGGCGAGACCGTCCGATAGCCAGGGATTGAGAAGGATGCGCGCGATGCAGTCGAGCGGCAAGGGGATCGCAAGCGCCGGGCGCTGCGGCTCCGCGCTTTCGGCGATGATCCGATATTCGGACTCGGGCTTGAACGCATAGCGCTTGAGGAAGGGGAGGTCGCGCGCGCTTCGCGGTCCGAGCTGCGCGATACTTTCGAGCGTCAGGTAGCGGACCTCTTTGGCGCGGACGTGCGCATGCTCGAGCAATATTGCCTCGAGCTTTTCCTTGTGGAACTCGACGCACGCTCCGTCGGCGCTCGCCGTGAACACCCGCCAGTGATGATAGGTTTCGGCGCAGGTCGCGCCGCAAAGCGCATAGAGGCCGCCAATCGCATTTCGCTCCTTATAGAGCTGCATATAATGGCGATCATTGCGATCCTCCCAGCGGCTCGGATCGAGAAGCACCAACTCGCCGCGCGACACCATGTCGATCGCCACGGGTATCGATGTGTACCGGCGGATCAGCGCCGGACGATGCCTCTTGCTATCAGCCATCATGCCTCCTCTATGCAACGCCGCCGCCGGTTCGGATTATGCGCCATCAGCCGCTCGGATGCGCGTGGGCATGCCAATTTTCTGCAATGGCGAAGGCGTCAGGATCGTTGTCTCGCAATTGCCGTGCTTGTTTGATTGTCCGCATAACCAAATCATCCGGATAGTCCTCGCCGAGCCGCGCGCGAATGGCGCGATAGCAACCCACGAGGTCATATTGTATGGTTTCGCTGATGGTTCCGCCGCCAACAGCATAATGCTGCGGCGCCGTGGCATCTTCAGCATTCGCCGTCTCGACGTCGTGATCGTCCAGATTGGAGCGCGCGTTCTGCGCCAGCGTCATCGCGGAGTCCTGTAGTTGCCGCAAATTGATGTCGAGCAGCAGGCACAGCGCGAGCGCGGTCGTCGCCGCGACGGCGAGGCTTTGTGAAAACCCGTCAGTCAGCCAGGCCAGAGCCGCGCTGGCGGCGATCAACAGGATCAGAAAGAAGCTGACGCGATGTCCAACCGCCAGAAAGGCGGCAACGAAGAAGGACGTGAAACAAAAGGCCCCCGACCCCACCGATAGGCCGATCAGAATCTGTTGCGCGATGCTGCCGTCGGGCATGAGCGTCGCCCAATAGAGAAAGGCGGCAATGCCGGCAAAGGCGAGAACCTGCAGAATGCGAACGGCGACGTTTGCGTAAACGACCCGCATCGACAGAAAGAAGCGGGAAAGCGGAGCAACCGACAGAAACTGCGTCGCCCATATCCTTTGGGCGAAATCCTCGTCCCACGAGGCGCTGTTGCTTAAATCGATCGGCGGAAAGTACCCGATCGGCTGGGGTGCATCCTGATCTTTCATCACCATCTCCCCTTTGCTCACACCGATATTGAGGGTGGCGCAGTTTTCACGTTTTTAAAATAGGCTTGGGAAATGCGGCGATCCCAATGCCCTATCGCGCCGTCAGGTCCGCGCCGAGATACTCGGTCTCGAACGCTTGCTGGAAGGCTCAACGGATGCGCAACTAAAATATGCGGATGCCTTACTCAGGATCTCGTTGGACTGCCGCAACTCCCGATTCTCGTGATCCAGCACCATGCGGACTGCTCGTTCGCGAACCTCCGGTGCAAACTTGTTCGTCGTCTTGCTTATCGTAGATTCTTCTTCTCAGGAGTTAGGGCCTCCGGCAATGAAGTGGCTACGGAGTGAGCGAATAGGAAAGTCGCGTTGGCTGAGGCCCTTGAGGGGTCCTATCGGTTCGCCAATCTTAGTTTCAGCATGAAGCAGCCAACTGTTTTGCGTCATGCCGCGTCATCACGCACCATAACCGTCATATGAGATTTCCCCGACCCGGCTGATTTTGGGCCGCCGACGCGATCCTTGCGTCGCCGGGAGAATCCCTTGACGCCTACCAAGCTCCTTGTCGGACAGATTTTCGTCGTTTTCGCGATGGTGATCGCGGGCGTCTGGGCCGCGACGCAATGGTGCGCGGCGCAGCTTGGCTATCAGCCGCAGCTTGGCCCGGCATGGTTCATGGCTGGAGACACGCCGATCTATCGGCCGTGGGCGATTTTTCCGTGGTGGTATCACTACGAGGCTTACGCGCCCGAGGTTTTCGACAAGGCCGGGATGATCGCTGGGGCCAGCGGCTTTCTCGGCTGCGCGTCCGCCATCGCCGGGTCGCTCTGGCGCGCGCGCCAGTCGCGCCATGTCACGACATACGGCTCGGCGCGCTGGGCGACGAAGGGAGAGATCAGCCGGGCGGGCCTGCTCAGCGACAACGGGGTCTTTCTCGGCCGCCTGCGTAGCCGCTACCTTCGCCACGACGGGCCGGAGCATGTCATGGCCTTCGCCCCGACCCGTTCCGGCAAGGGCGTCGGCCTCGTCATTCCGACGCTGCTGAGCTGGACCGGCTCGGCCATCATCCACGACATAAAGGGTGAGAACTGGCAGCTTACGGCGGGCTGGCGCGCGCACTTTTCGCATGTCCTGCTGTTCAACCCGACCGACCCGCGTTCCGCGAAATATAACCCGCTGCTGGAGGTCAGGAAGGGCGCGAACGAGGTTCGCGACGTTCAGAATGTGGCGGATATTTTGGTTGACCCGGAGGGTTCGCTAGAACGGCGCAACCACTGGGAAAAGACCAGCCACAGCCTGCTTGTCGGCGCGATCCTCCACATTCTCTATGCCGAGGAAGAAAAGACGCTGGCCCGCGTCGCGACATTCTTGTCTGACCCGTCCAGACCCTCCGTCAGCACCTTGCGCCGGATGATGACCACGAACCATGTCGGCACGAAGGAAGCGCCGCAGGTTCATCCCGTTGTCGCCAGCGCGGCGCGTGAGGTGCTGAACAAGTCGGAGAATGAACGGTCGGGCGTCCTGTCCACCGCAATGAGTTTTCTCGGCCTCTATCGCGACCCGACCGTCGCGGCCGTCACATCACGCTCCGACTGGCGCATCGCCGATCTGGTCGAAGCCGACCACCCCGTATCGCTCTATCTCGTCATTCCGCCGTCGGACATTTCGCGCACGAAGCCGCTTGTGCGCCTGATGCTCAATCAGATCGGCCGCCGCCTCACGGAGAAGCTCGATGCGTAAGCACCAGCTTCTGATGATGCTCGACGAGTTCGTAGCACTCGGCAGATTGGATTTCTTCGAGACGAGCCTTGCCTTCATGGCGGGCTACGGAATCCGGGTCTATCTGATCGCGCAAAGTCTCAATCAGGTCGATAAAGCCTACGGCGAGCATAATTCGATCCTCGATAACTGCCATGTGCGCGTCGTTTTCTCGACCAATGACGAGCGCACGGCGAAGCGGGTTTCCGATGCTCTCGGCGTCGCGACCGAACAGCGCGCGATGCGGAACTATGCGGGGCATCGGCTCGCCCCCTGGCTCGCGCACGTCATGGTCAGCCGACAGGAAACCGCGCGTCCGCTGTTGACGCAGGGCGAGGTGATGCAGCTACCGCCCGCCGACGAGCTGGTTCTCGTGTCGGGCATGGCTCCGATCCGGGCGAAGAAGCTGCAATATTACAAGGATGCCAATTTTCGCGCGCGGCTCTTGCCGCCGCCCGCGCTCGCCCTTGGTGACTATGCCGACCGACCGCCAAGCCGCCCCGACGACTGGACCGGGCTGGTCAGCGCGCCCGATAGCAGGCTCGGCAAGGCCGATGACGAGGCTGGCGTGGACGAGGACGGCGGCTTGCAGCAGCAGCGGCACCCGTCGATCGACGAGAAGCCGCCTCAGCCCGAACCTGCGACGCAACTCGAATTGCCCGACCTTGAGCGCGACGACCCCGACGCGGCGGCTGACAAGCGCGTCATGGACCGCGTTCGCGCGTCGCTTGTGCGCGGCCACGCGATGAATCAATCGCAATCCCAAGACCTGTTGCCGGGACTGTAGGCGATGAAGGTCCGGCAGAATCTCTATATCGACAGCGACCTCGGCGATGCGCTCGACGCGCTGGTGATCCGGCGCGGCGGCAACAAGTCGCGGATCGTCAACGAGGCGCTTCGCGATTGGCTGGCGCGCCGCGCGACGAAGGAGGTCGATGACCTTCTGAAAGTCCGGCTCGACCGCATATCGCGCGAGGTCGCCGCAGGCCGCCGCGACATGGAGGTCGTGTTGGAGGCGCTGGCGCTGTTCGTGCGCTACCAGCTTACCGTCACCGCGCCGCTCCCCGAAGCCGACGCCGCCGCGCTCGCGACCGGCAACCAGCGTTTCGAGCGATTCATCGCCCAGCTTGGCCGCCAGATCGCGGGCGGCAAGCGGACGCTCGACACCCAAAACATCATTGAGGCCCAGCCATGACCGACGCGCTTTCCGCAGATCGCCGCCGCGCGATGCTCCGCACGGCGATGGGACCGGGCATCGCCGCGGCGCTGTCCGACCCCGCCGTTATCGAGATCATGGTGAACCCTGACGGGGTGTTGCGGCTCGACCGGCTCGGCGAGGGCCGTATCGACACCGGCACGCGCTACGACCCGGCGCAGATCGAACGCATCATTCGGCTGGTCGCCAGCCACGCGCGGACCGAGGCTCATGCGGCGGCGCCAATCATATCGGCCGAACTGCCCCCGCACGGCGAGGGCGCGGGCGAGCGGTTCGAGGGCGTATTGCCCCCGGTCAGCCTCGCACCCTGTTTCAGCATCCGTAAGCCCGCCGCGCGCATCTATACGCTGCTCGATTATGTGAAGGACGGCATCATGTCGCCCGACACCGCGCGGCTCTTGTCGATGGCCGTCATGGAACGACGGAACATTCTGGTCGCGGGCGGCACGTCGTCGGGCAAGACGACACTCGCCAATGCGCTGCTCGCCGAAATGGCCGGCCTCGACGAGCGCGTCCTCATCATAGAGGACACGCGCGAACTGCAATGTGCGGCCAGCGATGTTGTCGCGCTTCGCACCCGCTCTATCGGCCCGACCGGGACCGGCGCGGTCACAATGGCCGACCTTGTGCGCTCGACGCTCCGCCTGCGCCCGGATCGCATCATCGTCGGCGAGGTGCGCGGACGCGAGGCGCTGGACATGCTGAAGGCATGGAACACCGGGCATCCGGGCGGCATCGCGACGGTCCACGCCAATAGCGCGACCGCCGCACTCTATCGGCTCGAACAGCTTGTTCAGGAAAGCGTCGTCACCGTCCCGCGCCGGCTGATTGCCGAAGCCATCGACATGATCGTTTTCATCGCCGGTCGTGGCCTCGCCCGCCGCGTGGACACGATCGCGCGCGTCGCCGGCCTCGACGCGCAAGGCAACTACGCCGTCCGCGACCTCACCCCCGACCAGACCCCCGAAACCATAGGAGATTGACCATGCACGTTCGCGCCCTCGCACCGCTCGCGGCAAAGGCCCGCGCCCGCGCCCGCGCCCCGGAAATGCTGCGGCTGGCGGTCGTCAGCATCAATGTCGGGCTGGTTCTCGGCATTGCCGGTGCGGCCCATGCCGCCGGGTCGGGGATGCCGTGGGAAGAACCGTTGCAGCAGGTCTTGGAGTCCGTCCAAGGCCCGGTCGCCAAGATCATCGCGGTGATTATCATCATCGTCACCGGCCTGACCCTCGCGTTCGGCGAAACGGCGGGCGGCTTCCGCCGCCTCATCCAGATCATTTTCGGCCTGTCGATCGCCTTCGCGGCCAGTTCCTTTTTCCTGTCTTTCTTTTCGTTCGGCGGCGGGGCGCTGATCGCATGATCGGCACCGGCAGCCATATCGAGGGCTTCGAGGCGCCGATGCACCGCGCGCTGGCCGAACCCATCCTGCTCGGCGGCGCGCCGCGCGCCATCGCCATCGTGAATGGCACGATCGCGGCCGCACTCGGGCTGGGCTTGCAGCAATGGATTGCGGGGCTGGTGATGTGGGCGGTCGGCCACACGCTCGCGGTTTTCGCCGCGAAGCGTGACCCGGATTTCGCGCCCGTCCTTGCCCGCCACCTTCGGCAACGGGGGTATCTGACATGCTGAACCTGCGCGAATATCGCAGCCGCGCCGACCGGCTGGCCGATCATCTGCCGTGGGCGGCGCTGGTCGGCCCCGGTATCGTCTTGAACAAGGACGGCAGCTTTCAGCGCACCTTGCGCTTTCGCGGGCCAGACCTTGAAAGCGCGACGGAGGCCGAGTTGGTTGGCGCCTGCGCGCGGGCGAACAATGTGCTCAAGCGTTTCGGATCGGGCTGGGCGCTCCACATGGAGGCGGAGCGGTGCGAGGCGCTGGGCTATCCCGACAGCAATTTTCCCGATGCGGCGTCGTGGCTGGTCGATCAGGAACGGCGAGCGGGCTTCGAGAGCGCGGGCGCGCATTTCGAGAGCCTTTATTATATGACGCTCACCTTCCTGCCGCCGGCCGACCAGACGGACACGGCGGGCCGCGCGCTGGTCGAGCGCAGCGACGACATGAAGGGCCGCGACTGGCGGCAGGCGCTAGCGAGCTTCATCGCCGAAACCGATAGGGCGCTCGACCTGTTTTCGGGTTTCATGCCGGAGGCGCGCGCGCTCGATGACGGCGAGACGCTGACCTATTTGCACGACACCATATCGACGCGGCGCCATGTCGTCGGCGTTCCAGAAACCCCGATGTATCTGGACGGGCTGCTTGCCGACACGCCGTTGACCGGCGGCCTCGAACCGATGCTTGGACAGACGCATTTGCGGACGCTGACCATAGTCGGCTTCCCGAACATAAGCCGTCCCGGAATCCTCGACGCCCTCAATCACGAAAATTTCGGCTATCGCTGGGTGACGCGCTTCATTGCCCTCGACAAGACCGACGCGACCAAGGCGCTGACCAAACTGCGCCGCCAGTGGTTCAACAAGCGCAAATCGGTGACGGCGCTCTTGCGTGAGGTCATCTATAATCAGCCGGTCCAACTGCTCGACAGCGACGCCGACAACAAGGTCGTCGATGCCGACCTGGCGCTACAGGCACTCGGCGGCGATCATGTCGCGTTCGGCTATCTGACCACGACGATCACCGTCGCCGATACCGACCGCGCCCGCGTCGAAGAAAAGGTGCGCGCGGTCGAGCGCATCGTCAACGGGCTGGGTTTCACTTGCATCCGCGAAACCGTCAACGCGGTGGAGGCGTGGCTAGGTTCGCTGCCCGGTCACGTTTACGCCAACGTCCGGCAACCGATCGTTCACACCCTCAATCTCGCGCACCTTATGCCGCTGTCGTCGGTATGGGCGGGGCCGGCGCGCAACGCGCATTTGGACGGGCCGCCGCTGCTCTATGCGGAGACGAGCGGATCGACGCCGTTCCGGCTCTCAACCCATGTCGGCGACGTCGGCCATATGCTGATCGTCGGGCCGACCGGCGCGGGCAAGTCCGTGCTGCTCGCATTGCTGGCGCTCCAATTCCGGCGCTACCCGGATTCCCAAGTCTATATCTTCGACAAGGGGTTTTCGGCGCGCGCCGCAGTGCTGGCGATGGGCGGGGAGCATCATGCGCTCGGCCTTGGCGGCGAGGATGACGAGGGCTGGCGCGCCATCGCCTTCCAGCCCTTGCGCCATATCGACCGCGCGGACGAGAGGGCATGGGCCGCCGAATGGATCGGCGCCCTGCTGGCCCATGAGAAGGTGCTGGTGACGCCGGAGGTCAAGGAAGCCGTCTGGTCAGCGCTGGGCAACCTCGCCACCGCCCCGGTCGAAGAACGGACGCTGACCGGGCTGTCGCTGCTGCTCCAATCGGCGCCGCTGCGATCGGCGCTGGCACCCTATACGCTCGAAGGTCCGTTCGGCCGCCTGCTCGACGCGGCAGAGGACGATCTAGCCATCGCTGATGTGCAATGCTTCGAGACGGAAGCGCTGATGGGACAGGCCGGCGTCGTCGCGCCCGTCCTGACCTACCTGTTCCATCGGCTCGAAGAACGCTTCACCGGGCGGCCGACGCTGCTCATTCTCGATGAAGCCTGGGTGTTCCTCGACCACCCCCTATTCGCTGCGCGGATCAGGGAATGGTTGAAAGTTCTCCGCAAGCGCAATGTCGCCGTTGTGTTCGCGACGCAGAGCCTTGCGGACATAGCGGATTCCAGCATCGCGCCCGCGATCATCGAATCCTGTCCGCAGCGGATATTGCTGCCGAACGACCGGGCGATCGAACCGCAGAGCCAGGCGGCCTACGTTCGCTTCGGCCTCAACGAGCGGCAAATCGAACTGGTCAGCCGCGCCGTGCCGAAGCGGCAATATTATCTGCAATCGGCGCGTGGCAACCGCCTGTTCGAGCTGGGGCTAGGCCCGGTCGCGCTCGCCCTTTGCGGTGCATCCGATCCCGAAACGCAGAAGCTCATCGACGCGATCCTGGTCGAGCATGGGCAGGGCAACTTTGCCGCGCGCTTTCTCAATCAAGCCGGCCTCGCCTGGGCGGCCGACCTGCTTGCAGCCTTTCCCGCCGCCCGTCCCCTCGAAGGAGAAACCCCGTGAAGAAATATGTCATTACCGCCTTGCTCGGAACTGGCGTCATCGGCGCGATCGGTGCCGGGGTGCTGACGACCACGCCGGCCACCGCGCAGATCAGCGTGTTCGACCCCACCAATTATCGCCAGAATTTGCTCACCGCCGCGCGGACACTCCAGCAGGTCAATCAACAGATCCAGTCGCTTCAGAACGAAGCGCAGATGCTTGTCAATCAAGGCAAAAACCTAAGCCGCATCGACTTCCCGCAGCTCGATCAGCTTCGCCAGACGCTCGGCGAGATCGACAAGCTGATGGGACAAGCCCAGGGAATCGACTTTCGCGTCGATCAACTGGGCGAGCAATTCCGCCAGCAGTTCCCGGGCAGCGGCGGGGAGGTGATGAAACGCGACCAGCGGCTTGCGACCGCGAAGCAGCGGCTCGACAATGAGATGGCGGCGTTTCGGCAGACGATGGCGGTGCAGAGCGGCATCGTCGAGAATGTCCGCGACGACGCGCAGGCACTCGCGGCGATCGTCGCCAAGAGCCAGGGCGCCGAAGGGTCGCTCGCGGCACAGCAGGCCACCAACCAGCTTCTCGCGCTCGCGGCGAAGCAGCAGTTCCAGCTCCAAAACCTGATGGCGGCGCAGTTCCGAAGTCAATCGCTTGAGGCCGCGGCGCGCGGTCAGAGCGCGCGCGAGGCACGCGCACGGACGACGCGCTTCCTCGGCGACGGCAAGGCTTACACGCCGCGCCAGTGAGCTTGGGCGGCGCTGCGCCCCTTGCTCCCCGGCGAGCGCCGTCCCGTCGCGGGGGCCGCCTGGTCTTCCTCTCCCGGCCAGCGGTCCCCGCGACACCCATCCACCATTGTGCAGGAGTCCGACCGACATGGAGGACCTGAATGTCATCGACCAGTTCATGCAGGCGTTCATCGCCTACATTGACAGCGGTTTCGGGCTGCTTGGCGGCGATGTCGGATTCCTGACCACGATCCTGATCGGCATCGACATCACGCTCGCCGGCCTCTTCTGGGCGCTCGGCGGCGAGAATGATGTCATCGGCAAGTTCTTGAAGAAGATTCTCTATGTCGGCGCCTTCGCGCTGATATTGAACAGCTTTCCGCTGCTTACCGACATCATCTTCCGCAGCTTCGCCGGGCTGGGATTGACGGCGGGCGGCAGCACGATCGGCGCGCAGGATTTGCTGATGCCCGGGCGGCTCGCGGGCACCGGGTTCGATGCGGCCTGGCCGCTCCTCGTGCAGGCGGCCGAGCTGGTCGGCCCGATCGATTTCTTTGACAATTTTGTCCAGATCGCCGTGCTGATGATCGCCTGGGTCATTGTCATCGCCGCCTTCTTCATCCTCGCGATCCAGCTGTTCATCACCATCCTCGAATTCAAGCTGACGAGCCTTGCAGGCTTCGTGCTGGTTCCCTTCGCCTTGTGGAGCCGCACATCGTTCCTCGCCGAACGGGTGCTGGGCAATATCGTCAGTTCCGGCATCAAGGTCATGGTGCTCGCGGTCATCGTTGGCATCGGCTCCAACTATTTTGCGGACTTCACCAGCGCGATCACCGGCGACGAGGTGTCGATCGAGCAAGCCGTCTCGTTGATGCTCGCCAGCCTTGCGCTGTTCGGACTCGCCATCTTCGGCCCCGGCATAGCGTCCGGGCTGGTCGCGGGTGCCCCGCAGCTTGGCGCCGGATCGGCGGTCGCGACGACCGCGCTTGCCGCCGGTGGTCTCGCGATGGGCGGCGCCGGTGCGGTCGCCGCTGCACGCGGGGTGGGCGGTGCCGGGCTCGGTGCCGTCCGTGCGGGCACTTCGATGGGAAGCGCCGCATCCACCGCCTACAAGCTCGGGCAGGAAACGTCGGGCTCCGCCACGATCAGCGCCGGCATAGGCGGCATGGCGAGCGCCGCAAAGGGCGCCGCCGCCAACAAGATACAGGGTGTCTTCGGGCTTCGCGACGCTGCGGCACGCGGTCAGCAAGCCGCCTGGGCCGCAGGAACCAGCGGCACGGTATCAGCAGGAGGCGGCGAAGCTACGGCGGGCGCCGCCGGTGCTGCCAGTGCCGGTGGCACAACACCGCCCGCATGGGCGCAGAAGCTCCATTCTGCCCAGACCAGCCGCCATCGCCGCCAGATGGCGATTCACGCGATCCAGGCTGGTGATCGCGGCGGCGGCGGTATCACACCCGACATCAAGGAAAGGGACTAAGGTCATGAAATTCAAAAGAGCTGTGCAACGTTACGGGCAGACGCCCGAACCCGCGACACCCTATCAAAAGGCCGGCCAGTTATGGGATGAGCGCATCGGCGCCGGGCGCGTTCAGGCGAAGAACTGGCGGCTGATGGCCTTCGGCGGGTTGCTGCTCACCACTGGCCTATCAGCGGCGCTGATATGGCAGTCGATCCAAAGCCGCGTCGTGCCTTATGTCGTCGAGGTCGATCAACTCGGCGAAGCGCGCGCCGTCGCACCCGCCGCCACCAACTACGAAGCGACCGACCCGCAGATCGCGTGGCACCTTGGCAAGTTTATCGCCAATGTCCGCTCGCGCTCGCTCGATCCGGTTTTGATGCGCGCAAACTGGCTGTCGGCCTATGATTTCGCGACCGAGCGAGCTTCCTTATTTCTCGGCGAATATGCCCGCGCCGATAATCCGTTCGCGGAGGTCGGCCGCCGCACCGTGTCGGTGCAGGTCACCAGCGTCGTTCGCGCGTCGGACACCAGCTTTCAGGTCAAATGGACCGAGCAGCAATATGAACGCGGCAGTCTTGCCGGCACCTCGCGCTGGACGGCCATGCTGACCGTGAAGGTGCAGCCGCCCCGTTCGGCCGAAGTGCTGCGCAAAAACCCGCTCGGTCTCTATGTTGATGCGATCGACTGGAGCCGCGAACTCGATACCGATGTTCTGAAGTCACTCGATCATTTTCCGACGCCGGAAGAGCTGGTCGCGCCGTCCTCTGGCGAGGCGCCGTCCGAGCCGACCAATGCTGAGCCCGACGACCTTCCGCTCGGCCCGCAGCTTGATCCCGAACCCTCGCAACCCCCCGAAAGGAGCGAACCATGATCCGCGCCGTCGTCTTGTCGGCGAGCCTTGCCGTGCTCGCCGTTCCCGCTGCCGCTCAGTCCACCGCGAAAGTCACGGTCGCGAACAAGGCCGCGCTGCGCGAACCATCGAGCGCCGGCTTTGTTCGCGCCGTGCAGGTCTATCCCTATGCTGAAGGCGCGCTCTATCGCCTCTATGCCGCGCCGGAGCGTATCACCGACATTATCTTGCAACCGGGCGAGACGATCACGTCGGTTGCCGCTGGCGATACCGTGCGCTGGACTGTGGGCGATACCACCAGCGGCAACGGCGCCGATCAGCGCACCCATATTTTCGTGAAACCCTATTCGTCGGGTCTGAAAACGAACCTTGTTATTACGACCTCGCGCCGCGTCTATCACCTCGAACTGGAAAGCCGATCGACCGGCGCAATGGCGGCGCTGTCGTGGACCTATCCGCAGGACGAACTGATCGCGCTGCGTCGGCGGCAGGATGCCGCGACCGCCGCCGCACCGATTGCGTCGGGCCTCGCCGTCGAGGGGCTGAATTTCAATTATGCGATCAGTGGCGACAAGCCCGCATGGCGACCCGTCCGCGCTTTCGACGATGGGCAGCAAACCTTCATCGAGTTTCCGCCATCGATCGCTGTGGGCGAGGCGCCGCCCTTGTTCGTCATCGGCGACGACGGCGAAGCCCAACTCGTCAACTATCGCATGGCGGGCCGCTATTATGTCATCGACCGCCTGTTCGGCGCCGCCGAACTGCGCCTTGGCGGCAAGAAGCAGACGATCGTGCGGATCGAGACAGTGCAGCCGAATCGGAGGCGCGGTCGTGACTGAACCCGACCAACCACCCGCCAAGGCTGCACCGGCCACGCCGCCCAAGGCCGACCCCGAAACGCTCGTTCTGCGCGCCGCGCCGGGGCGCGTCGCTCGCTTTCGTCGCGGCGCGATCATTGCGATTGCCGCTGCCGGATCGACCGCGATCGTCGGCGTCGCCTGGCTGGCGCTGAGACCTGCGAGCGTCGATATAGCTCTTCCGGCGGATGACAAGCCGGTCGCTGCGAAAGCGCCGCCCGACGCGCTCGCGGGTGCGCCAACGAGCTACGGCGACATTCCCCAGCTTGGCGCGCCGCTGCCCGGAGATTTGGGACGCCCGATCCTCAATCACCAACGCGGGCTGGAGATGGCGTCGGAGGACGGCGGCGACGAAGCTGCGCAACGCGCAGCGCAAGCGGCCGAAGCCGAGCGTCAGCGGATCGCCGCCGAGCAGCGCGCGGCGCGGGAATCGGGCGTGATGCTGCAAATTGCCGGCAATGCCACGCCGGGCCGCCCTGCCGCGGTTGCGGCGGAACAGTCACCCGAGTTCCGAGCGCCCGCGCAGGCCGCAGATGATCAGAACGGACAACAGCGCAAGAACGCGCTGGTCGGCAGGGCAAACGATGACTACGACGTAAACCCGCATCGGCTGATCGCGCCCGTCTCGCCCTGGACCTTGCAGGCGGGGAGCATCATCGCGGCCAGTCTCATCACCGGGCTTAATTCCGATTTGCCGGGGCTGGTGACGGCGCAGATCACCGAGAATGTCTACGACAGCGTGACGGGGCGGAGCTTGCTTATTCCGCAAGGCTCGCGGCTGATCGGCAGCTACGATAGCGTCGTAGCCTTTGGTCAGAGCCGCGCGCTGGTCGTCTGGCAGCGGATCATCCTCCCCGATGGTTCGTCGATCCGTATCGACAATGTGCCGGCGACTGACACGCAGGGTTACGCGGGGCTGTCCGACAAGATCGACCGGCATACGTGGCAGCTATTGAAGGGCGTCGCCCTTTCGTCGCTGCTCGGGGTCGGCACCGAATTGAGTTTCGGCAACACCGAGAGCGACCTTGTGCGCGCCATTCGCGAGGCCGCCCAGCAGAGCGGGGCACGGGCAGGGGATCAGTTCGTCACCCGCAACCTGAACATCCAACCGACCATGCGCATCCGCCCCGGTTGGCCGCTGCGCGTCGTCGTCCACAAGGATATTGTCGTCGGTCGGTCGTGGGGAGGCGAGCATGGTTGATCTCAAATTGCCGAAGCTGCCGGACCGAACGCCGGTCAAGATCGCGATCAACGTCATGCCGGACTTGTTCGAGGCTTTGAACGCCTACGCCGATGCCTATGAAGTTGCTTATGGACGTCGGGAGTCCGTGGCAGACCTCATTCCCTTCATGCTCGACCGCTTTCTTGCGGGCGATCGAGAATTTGCGAAAGCGCGGTCGGCTCGCCAGCGGCGAGAGTCGTGAAATGCCCGCGACTTTGGAACAGCCTGAACGCTTCTTGAGGCTACCGGAGGTGTGCCGCCGCGTCGGACTCGGCAAGACGATGATCTATACGATGGTCAACGACGGCCGCTTTCCCAAGCCATACAAGCTGTCGCCCGGCACTTCGCGATGGAGCGAGCGCGAAATCGTTGCTTGGATTGCGGACGTAAAGGCCAGCTTCGAGGGAAAGCACTGCAAAGTCTAAAGGATTGCTTGGCTTCCAAGCATTGTCACCACCGCATGAATGTGGGGTAATGTTCCCAGTCGTAAAGCATTTCTTCGGTTCCACGAAGTATTGGCGGAAAGCATGATATTCGCGCCTGAGGACGCGGCGTGAGGGGGAGTGCAATACGAGGAATGCAGCCGCTTGATCTCATTGGCGCCGCCCCGTGGCAGCGCGTCATTTTCACCACCTACGCTCTCAGTCTTTCCTTCTTCGAAGCCGTTGTTCTTGATCGGCTGGTCCGTGGTGGCGGGCGGAATGCCCTCATTCTTGCCGATCCGGAAGGGATACGGGCGGCCTTAAGCGAACAGGGCGCACGTCGTGCCGGTCGCGATTATGAGCTTGAGCCTGTCGCCAGCACTACGGGCGTATTCCACCCCAAGCTGACTCTGCTTTTTGGCGAGGGTGACGCCCATATGCTGATCAGTTCCGGCAATCTGACGTTTGGTGGTTGGGGGATGAACCTCGAGACGGTCGATCACCTCCATCCGAGCTTTGCTGCTGACGCATTCGATGATGCCGCCGACCTGTTCGAATCTCTCGCCATCGCGGACACGATCCGCACGGGCGTTGCCGACCAGTTTGAGCTTACCGCGGCGCAGCTTCGCTTGGCGGCCCGAGGCGCGCCGCGAAATGGAACCTATCGCCTGCTCCACAGCGTAGGTGGCTCAATTGCTGAACAACTGGCGCAATTTGCCGACGACCTTGGCGGCGCAACCCGCGTCACCATTGTTTCTCCTTATTTCGATAAAACGGGCAGTGCCGTTTCGCGCCTGTCGGCATTGCTGAAATGCGAGGATGTACGATTACACGTCCACCCCGAACCCAAGGGCGCGGTCAGAGGGACAATGGGCACGAACTGGCCTGAGGCGCTCTCCGCCCGCGCCGTGTGCGTCGATGCCCCGTTTGATGACGGCTCTCGGGCGCTCCATGCCAAATGTATCGAGGTTCTGTGCAGGCGTGGGCGTCTGCTGGTGGCGGGGAGCGCGAATGCCACCAATGCAGCGCTTTTTGCCGGGAATGTGGAAGCCTCGCTCGTGCGAATGCAGCGCGATGTCACGACGGGGTGGAAGGTAGAGGCCGCGGTCAAGCCCGCCGCCTACCCGTTGGCTGAGACAGAAGACACAGACGATGGGGAGAGCAGAAAAGGCATTCTTCGTGCCATGCTTGAGGGTGATCGCGTTGTCGGAAAAGTTATCGTCCCTCGCTTGCAGGGCAAAGCCACCCTGAGCGTCGCCACGACCGCAGGATATAATGATCTTGGCATAATCGATATCGACGGCGCTGGACGGTTCGAGGCGGCAGCGCCCGACTTGGAAATGCAAAGCTGGGGCGGGGGCAGGATGGTGCTCCGTATCGAGCAAAACGACAATGTTGCCGAGGGTTTCATGTCCATCGCCGCGGCAGCCAAGATCATCCAGAAGGCGGGCGCGATGGCGCCTCGCCTCCTTGCTATGCTGTC
Source organism: Sphingopyxis sp. NJF-3 (assembly GCF_053514865.1). NCBI lineage: Bacteria > Pseudomonadati > Pseudomonadota > Alphaproteobacteria > Sphingomonadales > Sphingopyxidaceae > Sphingopyxis > Sphingopyxis sp. NJF-3. The sequence goes on along the minus strand of NZ_CM130726.1, from coordinate 2,079,460 downwards.
AGGCACGGAAACCCCTGAAGATGTCGCCGCTATACTGACATGGTTCAAGGAAGATCCCGTTCGCATCGTATCCGCCATGCCCCGTGGCGGACAAGGCGACGGCAAAGCCGAGCACGAACCGATTTGGGTTTCGATTGAGCAATTGCGCGCCGTCGGTGAATTTCACGCTTCCGGCCCCGCTTCGTCAAGTACAAGCGAGCCCGCATGGCAGCGGGCACTATGGCTGGTTCGCTCCGCCTTCACCGAACCTCGCGGACCTTGGAAATCGGGAACCGGCGAGGACGATCAGGCCGAGGATGAGGAAGATGCCGAGGGCGAGGACGAACGACTGAAGCGCCTTCAACGGGAAGACAACGCCAAGCACCGCGCCATGAATGCGCTGGACGATCTTCTGGAAGAAATGCTTGCCGAAAGACACAAGGGTATCCATGCCGCATCGGCATTCGCCCTTGCGCACTATCTCGCGGATCGTGTCCGCCCTGCACCTTCGGTCGTTTTTGGCTGGCTGGCTCGCATCCTTGGCGCGTTTGTTCACAATGGCCTGCCAATGGATGCACCCATCGCAACCGCTGGCGTTCTCCTTCGCGCAAGCGACGGGCTGGACCGCGCCGCCGAACGGGCACGGACGTTCCTGCTGCGTTCAGGAGTTGATCCGGTGGAATTTGCGCCAGACGATCAGGCCATTCCGGGGTTCGTGGAGATTCTGTCGCCATCGTGGAATGCAGAGCAATTCATGGGGAAAGTCCGCGCTACCCGTACACCGGGCGAGGAAGTGCGGGCGTATCTTGACGCGGCAGAGAACGGCGAACCTCTCCCGTCGTTCCCTATTCTCCAAAATAGCCCGTATTGGCAGCAGTTGAGTTCGGCTTTTGCAAACAGCGAGACCCGCTCCCGCTTCCATATCGTGGAAGAACCCCGAAAATCGTGCCCCAAATGCAATTTGGTCCTGCCGACAGGTCGCTATCAAGACCTGCGCTTGATGGGCGTGACACACCATTGCGGCATCATATTGTGCAGGGAGGTATAGGGATGGCATCGCTCGAAGAACTCCTTGCTGTCGCAGCCAATACGTCTGCGCCCTCCATTGTCGAAGAGAGCGGCGTGCTGGTCGGCGGCGTCGACCCTTTGGGGCTGCGCCAGATCAACTTCGACCTGATGGATAAGGTTCTGCCTGGGCTGAACAATGTGGCGAGCCGCCTGCGCCCGTTTGTCCTCATGACATGGGCATGGCGTCGGGTCAGGACTATTATTGAGAGAGATAAGCTCGGTGGGGCAACCGATGAGCAAATGCGCGATTTCGTGGACCGGATCGAGGCAATCTATTCATGGTCGCAATTTCTTCTCGATACCGATGCCGGAATTCCGGGTGGTCAGGCGCTCGCCGATCTCATCTATGGCGAAAAGGAAACCTATCGCTTCGGCGGCAAGAAATGGGAGCAGCGCAGGAATTTGCGGCGGACTTCGACGGGCCTCATTTCGCCACTGAACTATGGCCCCGGACTGCGCAGCATGGGCTGGCTGATTCCCGCAGGTCCGGCAGGCGTGTTTCAGCCAAATCCCATTCTGGATTCTATGCTCGAAGCTTTCGAGGAGAATTTCGCCGACGAGCTGGATCATCCTGCCTTCAACAAGCTGGGAAGCGTGGAGGTCGGGCGAGACGATGTGCGGCAATGGGGTGAATTGTGGGAATTGTCCGACCTTACCGAAGCCGAACGGCTGGCGGGTTTTGAACGGTTGGCGGGGCCGCAAGCCGACCCCATGCGCCGCGAGGGCATGACCATGCTGGAGGCTGCGGTCGAATTTCTGTATGATGACGAACCGGAGGCGGGCGCACTTCGTGCGTTGATGGCATCGCCGCCTGAAGAGTGGCTGGACATCGCCGACCTTCACCCCCGAGCTGACGCATGGCGAAGGCTCCAGATACGCCAGCTTTTCCGCCTGTCGCTCGAAGCAATGTTCTACTGGCTTATACGGGAACTGGTGGACCGCCCCGTGAGCACAGATGAACTTGCACGGCGCTTCGTCAAACAGGCGGGACTAGAAGATGATGAAACGGCGCATGAGTGGTTGCGCGGAGAAGCTGAAGGCAATGCCGTCCAGCAGCTCGACAAACTCGACGAGGCCTTGAATTCTCAGGACTGGCAGGGCGACATACCGACGCAGATTGCCCGAGGCCTACATTTCTGTCTGACCACCGGCAGGAACGAGAAATGGGATAAATCAGAGGCGTTTGATCGTTTGCCCGTAGCACGCGCCTTGAAGGAGGCGGGTCAGTGGCAAAGACTGACGATGCGGTACTTCATCGGCAGGTGCATCGACGTCTGGATTATCGCCCAGCACGCCTATTGGTGTGTCGGGCGCGGTCTTGCCGATGCGCGGGGGCGCGGGAAGACGCTTTTACGGCTGCGGATCGTGATGGACGAAGGTGGATGGACATTGACGCCGGGGACGCAGGCGCGTGGCGCACCCGTGCCCACGCCCGATCGGTTGCAAACGGCAATCAGCTTGCTTCAGGAATGCGGCCGAATAGCTACGTTCGAATAGTTGTGTCGGTTGGCGTTCATCGCACCTTCGTTGGCGGTAGCCATTAGAAAATGTGGGGAGGAATGTGGGCATAAGATTTGATGATTCTAAAAAACTATATGTATTTCAATAATATACTATAATTGTTCGAATCTAGCCCTGCCACCATTTTTCAGCATGGCGCGACCGAGCCAGCTTTCCTGGCTGGCCCGCATCGACAAGCGATGCGGGGTGGGCGATCCGGCCGTCACCACTCGCCTTGACATCGCTCCATTCCCGCACAGCCTCACGCGAGGGGAGGATTCGGGCGTGCGATGAACGGCTCCACGGTGAAACCCTCGGCGATCCGGTTTATGCCGTCGGGCGATGATATGATCAGGTGCCGGCTCCTGCTGATCAGCAGGCCACGGCGCTCCCAGCCGACGAGAATCCGGCTGACGGTGTGCAGCGTCGTGCCCGCGATGTCGGCGATATCCTTACGCCGCAGCGGAAATTCGATCCGGACGCCGTCCTCGGTCGGGCACCCGGCTTGGTCGAGCAGCCGCAGCAGCGTTCGTGCGATGCGGCGTTCGGCGCTTTGCGTCGCCAGTTCGCGCAGCCGTTCCTGCACTTCGCCGAGCCGCCCGCCGACGATGGCGACCATATTGAGCGCGATCTGCGAATGGCGCTGCATCAGCGCGAGAAGATCGGCGGGGTCCCAGCTCAGTTCGACCGCATCGACGGTCGCCGTCGCGTCGGCGGGATAGAGTCCGTCGGTCAGGACGGGCACGCAGCCGAAGATTTCGCCGGGGCCGATGAAGCGGACGAGGATTTCCTCGCCGTCGCTGCCCGCCTGCGTGATGCGCACGCAGCCCGACAGCAGGGCGTGAGCGCGGCCGGCGGGTTCGCCCTGGTCGAAAATCCGCTGGCCGCGGGGAAGCAGCCGCGCGCGGGCCAGATCGGCCGCCTCCACCACCACGGCAGGCGGAAGCGTAGCGAGCAGGGCGATGCTGGCGAGCGCCTTGGTATCGACGGGAATCGAGGTGGCCATGATGACCTTCTAGGCACGGCGGGGTCGGAAGGGGAGAAGTTTGATCCAGCGCAAATTCATCGGCGCCGACTCTGCTATCCTGAGATCAGGCTGGCTCATGGAGGATGGACGATGTTCTGCCCGGAATGCGGCGAAGTGATCGGATCGGGGCCGCTCGATATGCGGCGCGCCCGACATGTCCGTGGTGACGGTGTTGCGAAGACCCCCGGTCGATGGATTCGCGCGCTCGTCCGCCGCGCCCGGCTTCGGAAGCGTTGAGCATGGCGCTGCATCATTGCCGCCCCGGCGAAGTGGCGCGTCTTGGCGCACTCGACGTTCGGGCGACCGCAACGGCGGCGCTGGCCCGCACGCCGTCCTTCGAGGCGATCCATCTGGTGGTGCGCGCCGGCCAGTCGATCGCGCCGCACAGCGTCGCCGGTTCGATGACGCTCTATTGCATCGCGGGGCACGTTCGGATCGAGAGCGATCTGCCGGCCGAACTGCAGACCGGCGACTGGCTGTTCCTGGATCCGGGAACGCCGCACGCGGTCAAGGCGATTGCGGACACGTCATTGCTGCTGACGATCCTGTTCGACGGGAGCGCGGCGGGCTGACGGGATTTTTCGAGACGACAGGGGGTTCTGATGGGCGAATATCGCAAGCTCTGGTGGACGTTGATCGCGGTCCTGACGGTGACCTTCGCGATCCTCGGCATCTCGGGGGTCGAGGTCTATCGCAAGGCGCCGCCGATCCCGGCGCAGGTGGTCACGGCCTCGGGCGAGGTGCTGATGACCAGGGGCGACATCATGGCCGGGCAGGCGGCGTGGCAGAGCACCGGCGGGATGCAGCTCGGTTCGATCTGGGGGCACGGCGCCTATCAGGCGCCCGACTGGTCGGCCGACTGGCTGCACCGCGAGCTGACCGCCTGGCTGAGCCTCGCGGCCGCGGAAAGCTATGGCAAGCCGTTCGATACCCTCGCCGTCGAGCAGAAGGCCGCGCTGACCCATCGGCTCAAGCAGGAATATCGGCACAACAGCCTCGATCCGGCGACGGGCGCCGTCACCGTGTCCGATCGCCGCGCCCGCGCGATCGCGATCGTTGCGGCCCATTATGAGGGGCTTTACGGCACCGACCCGGCGCTGCGCGAAATGCGCGACAATTATGCGATGAAGGAGGGGACGCTGCCCGACGCCGCGAAGCGCGCGGCGCTGACCGACTTCTTCTTCTGGACCGCATGGGCGGCGTCGACCGAGCGGCCGGGGACGGTTGCGACCTACACCAACAACTGGCCGCCCGAGCCGCTGATCGGCAACCAGCCGACGCCCGAGAACATCCTCTGGTCGCTCGCCTGCGTCGTCATCCTGATCGCAGGCGTGGGCTCGCTGATCTGGGGCTGGGCCTTTCTGCGTCGCCACGACGACACACCGCTCGTCGCCGCCGACAGGGACCCGCTTACGCTCGCGGCGTTGACCCCGTCGCAGCGGGCGCTCGGCAAATATCTGTTCGTGGTGCTCGCGCTGTTCATCTTTCAGGTGTTCATCGGCGGCTTCACCGCGCACTACACGATCGAGGGGCAGAGCTTCTACGGCATCGACGTGTCGCAGTGGTTCCCCTACGCACTGACCCGCACCTGGCATGTGCAGAGCGCGGTGCTGTGGATCGCCACCGCCTTCCTCGCCGCGGGGCTGTTCCTGGCGCCGGTGATCCACGGCGGCGACCCGAAGCATCAGAAGCTGGGGGTCGACCTGTTGTTCTGGGCGCTGATCCTGGTGGTCGTCGGGTCGTTCGCGGGCAATTACCTCTCGATCGCGCAGGCGATGCCCGACGGGCTCGGCTTCTGGCTCGGGCATCAGGGTTATGAGTTCCTCGACCTCGGCCGCGTCTGGCAGCTTGCGCTGTTCGCGGGGCTGCTCTTTTGGCTCGTGCTGATGCTGCGCTGCATGATGCCGGCGTTGCGGCGCGAGAAGGAGGGCGACCGGAGCCTCTTGCTGCTGCTCACCGTCTCGACCGTCGCGATCGGGCTCTTCTACGGCTCGGGCCTCTTCTATGGCGAGCGCACCCACATCACGATCATGGAATATTGGCGCTGGTGGGTCGTCCACCTTTGGGTCGAGGGCATTTTCGAGGTGTTCGCGACCGCCGCCATCGCCTTCATCTTCGCGTCGATGGGGCTGGTGTCGAAGCGGATCGCGACCGCGGCCAGCCTCGCCTCCGCCTCGCTGTTCATGGTCGGCGGCGTGCCGGGCACCTTCCACCACCTCTATTTCTCGGGGACGACCACCCCGGTGATGGCGGTCGGCGCGGCGTTCAGCGCGCTCGAGGTCGTGCCGCTGATCGTGCTTGGTTACGAGGCGTGGGAGCATTGGAGCCTGCGCGACCGCGCGCCGTGGATGCGCGCGCTGCGCTGGCCCTTGATGTGCTTCGTCGCGGTCGCCTTCTGGAACATGCTCGGCGCCGGGGTATTCGGCTTCATGATCAACACGCCGGTCGCGCTCTTCTACCTCCAGGGGCTCAACACCACCGCGGTCCACGCCCATGCGGCGCTGTTCGGGGTCTATGGCTTCCTTGCCCTCGGCTTCACGCTGCTGGTGCTGCGCTACATCCGGCCGGAGATCGCGTTCAACGAGCGGCTGATGCGCGTCGGCTTCTGGGGGCTCAACGCGGGGCTCGTGCTGATGATCTTCACCAGCCTGCTGCCGGTCGGCCTGTTCCAGTTCGAGGCGAGCGTGACCACCGGCATGTGGTATGCGCGCAGCGACGAATTCCTGCAGCAGGGCTTCCTCGAAACGCTGCGCTGGGTCCGCACCTTCGGCGACGTGGTGTTCATCGTCGGCGCGATCGCGGTCGCGTGGCAGGTCGTGATCCTCGGCCTGTGGCGGAAGGGCGCGCGGGCATGAGCATGGCGATGATGGCCGCCGGCGCGCCGGGCGCCGATGCGCGGTCGCCGCTATGGCTGCGCGGTGGCTATCGCCTGCTCTTCGGGTGCGGCGCGCTGTGGGCGGCGATCGTCGTGACCCTGTGGATCGGCGCGCTCGGCGGACGCTGGACGCTGCCGATCGCGATGGACCCGCTCGCCTGGCACCAGCACGAAATGCTGTTCGGCTATCTCGGCGCGATCATCGGCGGTTTCGTCAGCGCCGCGATGCCCAATTGGACCGGGCGGCCGACGGTGACGGGCTGGCGGGTCGCGGCGGTCGGCAGCCTGTGGCTGGCGGCGCGGCTGGCGATCCTCTTCTCGGCGACGGTGCCGCCGCTAGTCGGCGCGGCGCTCGATGTCGTCTATCTTTTGATCCTGCTCGCCTATGCGGTGCGCGAGATTTTCGCCTCGGGCAACCGCAACAAGCCGATCCTGATCATCCTCTTCCTGTTCGCGACCGCCTGCGCGCTCGATCATGCCGCGATGATGGGGGCGCTCGCCGATCCGGCGCTCGGGGTGCATATGGGCTTTGCGCTGATCCTGCTGCTGATCTCGCTGATCGGCGGTCGCATCACCCCCGCCTTCACGCGCAACTGGCTGATGCGGCAGGGGACAAGCGAGGGGCTGCCGACCTTGCCGAACCGGTTCGACATGGCGGTGATCAGCGTTACTGCGCTCGCGTTAGCGGCGTGGGTCGCGGGCCCCGCCAGCCCCGTCGCGGCCGGGCTGCTGATCGCCGCGGGCGTGCTCCAGTTCGTTCGCCTCGCGCGCTGGGCGGGTCTGAAGGCGCTCGGCGATCCGCTCGTCTTCGTGCTCCACCTCTCTTATGCCTGGCTGCCGGCGGGGCTGATCCTGCTCGGCTGCGCGACGCTGCATCCGCTGCTGCCGGTGTCGAGCGCGGTGCATGCGCTCGGTGCCGGGGCGATGGGGGCGATGACGCTGGCGGTGATGACGCGCGCGACGCGCGGCCACACCGGGCGGCCGCTCGAGGCCGACCGCGCGACCGTCCTCATCTATATCCTCGTTCACTCGGGGGCGCTGCTGCGCGTGATCGCGCCACTGCTGCCGTTCGACTATATGGCGGTCATCGCGGTCGCGGGCGGGCTGTGGGCGGCGGCTTTCCTGCTGTTCCTGCTCATCTATGTCCCGATGGCGGTGCGGCCGGTTCCCGGCGCGGATGCCGCATGACCGAAGCCTTCTTCGACCCATCGTCCCTTCCCACCGGGTCCGCAGTCGACTATGGCGGAGGGGTGACTGATTGTGCCTCCTGCGTCGTCCGCAATCGGGCGATCTGCGCAAGCCTCGATGCCGAAGAACTGGCGCTGCTCGGCAAACTCGGACGGAATCATCGCGTCAAGGCGGGGCAGACCCTGCTGTGGGAAGGCGACGACGCGCCGGTCGTCGCCAATGTTCTCGAAGGCGTGCTGAAACTGGTCGTCGCGGCCGCCGACGGGCGCGAGCAGATCGTCGGCGTCGTCTTTCCGTCCGATTTCATCGGCCGGCCGTTCGGCAAGGAAAGTCCGTACAGCGTCACCGCGATGACCGATGCGGAGGTCTGCATCTTCAATCGCAGGAGCTTCGATGATTTCGCGAGCGCGCATCCCGACCTGCAGCACAAGCTGCTGCGCCGCACGCTCGACGAGCTCGACCGGGCGCGGCACTGGATGATGCTGCTCGGCCGCAAGTCGGCGGAGGAGAAAGTCGCGTCCTTCCTGCTCGAAATGTCCGAGCGCCTGTCGGTGCAGGGATGCAACTCGGGTGCGCAGAGCGGGTTCGAGCTACCCTTCGGCCGCCAGCAGATCGCCGACATATTGGGGCTGACGATCGAGACGACGAGCCGACAGCTCACCCGGATGCGCGCCGAGGGGCTGCTCGATCTGCCCTCGCGCCGCGAGATCGTGATCAACGACCGCGCGGCGATGGAAGCGATTGCCGGCTGACCGCCTGCGGGCCGCGCCTATGCCCCGACTGGGACAAATCGTCCTATTGATGCGCTGCAGCATTTTTCGTTGATCCAGGTCAATGTTCCGGGCCGCGGGTGCGGCCATGGGCTTTGATGGGCGCGGCCGATGGAGCCGCGCCGAACGGGGATTCGCGATGATGGACGATCTGGTTTTCAAGGCGGGCGGCTGGCTGGGGCTCGCCTTGCTGGCGCTGGTCTTTGCGGCGCTGGCGGTCGACACGCCCTTTGCCGTGCATATGGTCATCGTTGCGGCCACTTGCCTGATCATGCTGTGGAGCCGCGTCTCGCGCGCCGATTACGGGGCCATGGCGCGCGGCCTCCTGAAGATGCCGCCCGACCAGGGCGTTTATGACGACGACCCGGTGCGCTGGGGCGTCATCGCCACCATCTTCTGGGGCGTCGCGGGGCTCGCGGTCGGGCTCTATATCGCGTTGCAGCTGGCCTTTCCGGCGCTCAACCTCGGCATCGAGTATACGAGCTTCGGGCGGCTGCGCCCGCTGCACACGTCGGCGGTGGTCTTCGCCTTCGGCGGCAATGCGCTGATCGCGACCAGCTTCTATGTCGTCCAGCGCACCTGCCGCGCGCGGCTCGCCTTTCCGGGTGCCGCCCGCTTCGTCTTCTGGGGCTATCAGCTCTTCCTCGTGCTCGCCGCCACCGGCTATCTGATGGGGGTCACCGAGGCGCGCGAATATGCCGAGCCCGAATGGTATGTCGACCTGTGGTTGACGATTGTCTGGGTCGTCTATTTCGTCGTCTTCGTCGGCACGATCGTCAAGCGCCGCGAGCCGCACATCTATGTCGCCAACTGGTTCTACCTCAGCTTCATCGTCACCATCGCGATGCTCCACATCGTCAACAATCTGTCGGTCCCCGCGACGATCTTCGGGTCGAAGAGCTATTCGGCCTTCGCCGGGGTGCAGGATGCGCTGACGCAATGGTGGTACGGGCACAATGCGGTCGCCTTCTTCCTGACCGTGCCCTTCCTCGCGATGATGTATTATTTCGTGCCCAAGCAGGCGGAACGGCCGATCTACAGCTATCGCCTGTCGATCCTCCATTTCTGGTCGCTGATCTTCCTCTATATCTGGGCGGGGCCGCACCACCTGCATTACACCGCGCTGCCCGACTGGGCGCAGACGCTGGGCATGGTGTTTTCGGTCATCCTGTGGATGCCGAGCTGGGGCGGCATGATCAACGGGCTGATGACGCTGAACGGCGCGTGGGACAAGATCCGTACCGACCCGATCATCCGCATGATGGTCGTCGCGCTCGCCTTCTACGGCATGGCGACCTTCGAGGGGCCGATGCTGTCGGTGAAGGCGTTCAACAGCCTCAGCCACTATACCGAATGGACGATCGCGCACGTCCACGCCGGGGCCCTCGGCTGGAACGGCATGATCACCTTCGCCGCGGTCTATTATCTCGTCCCGCGCCTGTGGGGACGGCCGCGGCTCTATTCGCTGCGCATGGTCAACTGGCACTTCTGGCTCGCGACGCTGGGGATCGTCTTCTACGCCGCCTCGATGTGGGTCGCGGGGATCATGCAGGGGCTGATGTGGCGCGAATATGGCGCCGACGGCTACCTCGTCTACAGCTTTGCCGAGACCGTCGCCGCCATGCACCCGATGTATCTGATCCGCGCCGCGGGCGGGGCGATGTATCTCGCCGGCTTCCTGCTGCTCGTCTTCAACGTCTGGGCGACGCTCGCGGGCAAGATCCGCGAGGAAAAGCCGATGACCGAGACCCCCTACAACGCCGCCGCGGACCGCCCGCTGGCGCCCGTTCCCGCCGAATAAGGAGCTTCAGGCACATGGCTTCCCAACCTGCCGAAAAGCGCTTCAGCCACAAGAAGCTCGAACGCAACGTCAGCCTGCTCGGCTTCTTCTCGCTGATCGCCGTCGCGATCGGCGGCATCGTCGAGATCGCGCCCTTGTTCTGGATCGACAACACGATCGAGAAGGTCGACGGGATGCGGCCCTATACGCCGCTCGAACTCGCGGGGAGGAACATCTATATCCGCGAGGGCTGCTATACCTGCCACAGCCAGATGATCCGCCCGTTCCGCGACGAGGTCGAACGCTATGGGCACTACAGCCTTGCGGCGGAAAGCATGTACGACCACCCGTTCCAATGGGGGTCGAAGCGCACCGGACCCGACCTTGCGCGCGTCGGCGGCCGCTATTCGGACGAATGGCACAAGGCGCATCTGATCGACCCGCGCAGCGTCGTGCCCGAATCGATCATGCCCGGCTATGCCTTCCTCGCCGATCGCGATCTGAACGCCGGCGACATGGCGCGCGACCTGACCGCGCTCTATCGCGTCGGCGTCCCCTATACGAAGGCCGACATCGCCAAGGCGAACGACGATATCCGTGCGCAGGCCGACCCGAATGCGGGCGCGGGTGATCTCGTCAAGCGCTATCCCAAGGCGCAGGTGCGCGATTTCGACGGCGATCCCGCCCGCGTGACCGAGATGGACGCGCTGATCGCCTATCTCCAGATGCTCGGCACGCTGGTCGATGTCGAGAAGGCGGCGCCGCAGGAGCAGGCGCATGCGCCCGCCGCCGCTGCGGGAGCAGCGCGATGAGCTATGACGAGGTGCGGCACTTCGCCGATAGCTGGGGCCTGATCGTCATGGTGGCGATGTTCCTCCTCTTCATTGCCTGGCCGTTCCGCAAAGGCGCCCGCCGTCACCATGACGAAGCCGCAAACATGATCTTCAAGGAAGACGACAATGGCCGATCATAAGCGCATCGACGAAGTGACCGGAACGGCCACGTCCGGTCACGAATGGGACGGCATCGAGGAACTCGACACGCCGATGCCGCGCTGGTGGCTGTGGTCGCTCTATGCGACGATCGTCTGGGGAATCGCCTATGTCATCCTCTATCCCGCCTGGCCGATGATCCACGGCGCGACCGAGGGCGTGCTCGGCTGGAGCAGCCGCGGCCAGCTCGAGGCGGAGATGCGGGCCGACGCCCATCGGCGCGCGCCGGTGGTGAACGCGATCGCCGCGACCGCGATCACCGACCTGCCCGCGAAGCCCGAACTGATGCAGGCGGCGGTGCAGGGCGGGGCCGCGGCCTTCCGCGTCCATTGCGTCCAGTGCCACGGCGCGGGCGGCGCGGGGGTGAAGACACTCTATCCAAGCCTGACCGACGACGACTGGCTGTGGGGTGGCGACCTGGCGACGATCGACTATACGATCACGCACGGCATCCGAAATCCCGATCACAAGGCGACGCGCACCAGCCTGATGCCCGCCTTCGGGCGCGACGGCATCCTCGACGCGGGGCAGATCGCCGACGTCGTCAGCCATGTCCGCGTCATCAGCCACCAGGAAAAGCCGAGCGCCTCGTCGGCGCGCGGTGCCACGCTGTTCGAGGCGAACTGCGCCGTCTGTCATGGTCCCGCCGGCGAGGGCGGGCGCGAGGTCGGCGCGCCGAAGCTGACCGACGCCATCTGGCTCTATGGCGGCGACCGTGCCAGCATCGCCGCGACGGTGACCCAGCCGCGCAACGGCGTGATGCCACGCTGGAACAGCCGGCTCGACCCGGTGACGATCAAGATGCTCGCCGCCTATGTCTATTCGCTCGGCGGCGGCGAAAAGGCGCCGATTCCGGCGCCCGCCGCGGAAGGACAGGGAGCCGATGGTCAGCCCTGACGACCTGACCGGCGAGCATGGGTCGCTCTATGCGGCGCGGAAAGGCGTCTACCCCAAGAAGGTGGACGGCCCGTTCCGGCGCTTCAAATGGGCGATCATGGCGGTCACGCTGGCGATCTATTACGGAACGCCATGGATTCGCTGGGATCGCGGGCCACACGCGCCCGACCAGGCGGTGCTCGTCGACCTCGCGAACCGGCGCTTCTACATGTTCCAGATCGAGATCTGGCCGCATGAATTCTATTATGTCGCGGGCCTGCTCATCATGGCGGGGATCGGGCTGTTCCTCGTCACCAGCGCGGTCGGGCGCGCCTGGTGCGGCTATGCCTGCCCGCAGACGGTGTGGACCGACCTGTTCCAGCATGTCGACCGGCTGATCGACGGCGACCGCAACGCGCAGATTCGCCTCGCGAACGGGCCGTGGACGGCGGAAAAGATCGCCAGGCGGACGGTCAAATATGCGATCTACCTGACCGTCGCTTTCTGGACCGGCGGCGCGTGGATCATGTATTTCGCCGACGCGCCGACGCTGACGCACGATTTCTGGATCGGACAGGCGGCGCCGGTCGCCTATGTCACCGTGGCGGTGCTGACCGCGACCACCTTCGTCCTCGGCGGCTTCCTGCGCGAGCAGGTGTGCATCTATATGTGCCCCTGGCCGCGCATCCAGACCGCGATGATGGACGAGAAGTCGCTGCTCGTGACCTACAAGGACTGGCGCGGCGAGCCGCGCGGCAGCGTCAAGAAGGCCGAGAAGAACCCCGGCGCCTTCGGCGACTGCGTCGATTGCAACCAGTGCGTCGCGGTCTGCCCGACCGGCATCGACATCCGCGAGGGACCGCAGATCGGCTGCATCACCTGCGCGCTGTGCATCGACGCCTGCGACAGCGTGATGGCGCAGGTCGGCCGCCCACGCGGACTGATCGACTATTGCACGCTCGACGATGCCGCGACCGAAAAGGCGGGCGGGGTCGCGCCGCCGATCCGCAAGACGCTGTTCCGCCCGCGCACTCTCGTCTATTTCGGCCTGTGGGGCGCGATCGGGCTGGCGATGCTCTTCACCCTCGGCCAGCGCACCCGGCTCGACCTTGCCGTCCAGCACGAGCGCAGCCCGCTCTACGTCCAGCTGTCCGACGGCGCGATCCGCAACAATTACACGCTGAAGCTGCGCAATATGGAGCTTCGCCCGCGCCGGGTCGAAATCAGCGTCAGCGGCCTGCCCGAGGCGCGATTGTGGATCGACGGCGGATCGCGCGAAACGGCGCGGCAGAGCCTGCACATGCCGCTGGCGCCCGACAGCGTGACGAGCGCGCGGCTGTTCGTCGTCGCCCCCGGCGACGGGCCGGCGCGGCAGGATTTCACCATCGCGGTGCGCGCGCTCGACGACGATCCGCGCGGCGACCGCGAGATCATCCAGTTCGACCGGCCGGGAACCGAGCCATGACCGAAAAGCGCGAGCGGGGGCCCTTCACCGGACGCCATGCGGCGATGATCCTCGTCGCCTTCTTCGGCGTCGTCATCGGCGTCAACATGGTGATGGCGAGCTTTGCGCTGTCGACCTTCGGCGGCACCGTCGTCGACAACAGCTATGTCGCGAGCCAGCATTACAACGAATGGCTCGCGCGCGCCGATGCGCAGGACCGGCTCGGCTGGGACAACAGCGTCACGGTCGATAGGGACCGCCACGTCCGGCTGACCGTCCGTAAGGACGGCGCGCCGATGAAGGGCCTGCGCATCGTCGCGACGCTCCGCCACCCGCTCGGCCAGACGCCCGCCCGCGCGATGCGCTTCGCGCCCGCCGCCGACGGCTCGCTTCGCTCGCTCGATGCGCTGCCCGCCGGGCGCTGGCAGCTCGACCTGTCGGTGCATCGCGGCGCCGACGAGGCGCGCTACCGGGTCGATCTGCAATGACCGAAGCCGCTGTCCTGCTCGTCGAGCGCGATTTCGCGGTGCCCGACATCCGCTGCGCGGGCTGCATCGCCAAGCTGGAGCAGGGGCTGGTGCGCGACCGGCGGATTGCGGCGGCGCGGGTCAATTTCACCGAAAAGCGCGTGCATATCTCGTGCACCCCCGATGCGGAAACGCCTGAATTGATCGGCGCCTTTTCGCTGCTGGGATTCGAGGCGCATCCGATCGGCGATGGCCCGGCGGAAGTCGACGGCGGTGCGTCCGACAGCCGGGCGCTGCTGCGCGCGGTCGCGGTCGCGGGCTTCGCGATGATGAATATCATGCTGCTGTCGGTGTCGGTGTGGTCGGGCGCGAGCGGCGCGACGCGCGACCTCTTCCACTGGCTGTCGGCGGCGATCGCGCTCCCGACCGTCGCCTATGCCGGGCGCAGCTTCTTCCGCTCGGCGTGGCGCGCGGTGCGCCACGGCCGGACCAATATGGACGTGCCGATCAGCATCGGGGTGCTGATCGCGACCGCGCTCAGCCTTTACGAAACCGCGACGCACGGTCCCCACGCCTATTTCGACGGCGTCGTGATGCTGCTCTTCTTCCTGCTGTGCGGCCGCTGGCTCGACAGCGTGATGCGCGACCGCGCGCGCGGCGGGGTGACCGCGCTGCTGCGCAACATGGGCACCGGGGCGATGGTCGTCGGCGCCGACGAGACGAACCGCTGGGTCGACGCCACCGCGCTTGAACCGGGCATGGTCATGCTGGTCGCTGCGGGCGAGCGGCTCGCGGCGGACGGTGTCGTCGCGGGCGGCGCCAGCCGGATCGACCTGTCGCTGCTGACTGGCGAGAGCGCGCCGCGGGAGGCGCGTCTCGGCGATCCGGTCCACGCCGGGACGCTGAATATCGAGGCGCCGATCCGCGTCCGGGTAACCGCGGCGGGCGCCGACACCGCGATCGCCGACATCGCGCGGCTGATGGGCGAGGCGGCGCAGGGCAAGTCGCGCTACGTCCGCATCGCCGACCGCGCGGCGCGCTATTATGCGCCCGCGGTTCACACGCTTGCTCTGCTCGCCTTCGCCGGCTGGATGATCGCGGGCGCGGGTTGGCACCACAGCCTGTTGATCGCGGTCGCGGTGCTGATCATCACCTGCCCTTGCGCGCTCGGCCTCGCGGTGCCCGCGGCGCAGATCGTCGCGGCGGGCGCGCTGATGCGGGTCGGGGTGCTGGTGAAGGACGGGTCGGCGCTCGAACGGCTGGCCGAGGTCGACCGCGCGATGATCGACAAGACGGGAACGCTGACGCTGGGCCGCCCGGTCGCGACCAATCTGGACGAGGCGGACGCGACCGTCCGCCCGCTGCTGCTCGCGCTTGCGCGCCCCAGTCGCCATCCGCTCAGCGAGGCGCTGACCCGCGACCTGACCGCGGCGGGGGTGGCGCCGCTCGCGGTGGAGGCGATCCGCGAAACCCCCGGCTTCGGCGTCGAGGCCGAATGGGAAGGCCGCCGGGTGACGCTGGGCCGCCCGGCCCAGCCCACAGCCGACAGCGCGCTCGCGACCCAGCTCGCGATCGATGGCGCGCCGGCGATGACCGTCCGCTTCGCCGATGCGCTGCGCCCCGATGCCACCGACACGATCGCCGCGCTGCGCCAGGCGGGCGTCGCGCCGAGCGTCTTGTCGGGCGACCGCGCCGCGGCCGTCGCGCCGGTGGCGCGCTCGCTCGGCCTGACCGCCCAGACCGGCATGAGCCCGCAGGACAAGCTTGCCGCCATCGCGCGCCAGACGGCGGCGGGGCACAAGGTGCTGATGATCGGCGACGGGCTCAACGACGGCCCCGCGCTCGCCGCCGGTCACGCTTCGATCGCGCCGGGTTCGGCGAGCGACGCGGGCAAGAATGCCGCCGACTGCATCTTCCTCGGCGACCGGCTGATGCCGGTGGTGCAGGCGATCCGCGTCGCGCGGCGGACGCAGGCGATCGTGCGGCAGAATTTCGCGCTCGCGATCGGCTATAACATCATCGCGGTGCCGCTCGCCTTCATGGGATATGTGACGCCGCTGGTCGCCGCCATCGCCATGTCGGGATCGTCGCTGATCGTCGTCGGCAACGCGCTGCGGTTGAAGGGCGCGGCGCGGTGAACGGCCTGCTCGTCCTGATCCCGGTCGCGCTCGGACTTGGCCTTATCGGCCTTGCCGCCTTCTTCTGGTCGCTGCGCGGCGGGCAGTTCGACGATCTCGACGGAGCGGCCCTGCGCATCTTCGTCGAGGATGAGGAAGAGGACGCGCGATGACCGCGCGCCATGTCGTCCTGATGCTGGGCGCGGCAGCACTGATGCAGCCGCCTGTGGCCGACGCGCGCGTGCTGATGATCCCGGCGTGCGGTGGCGCATGGCACCGGATAATCGTTCCCGGCGATCCCGCCGACCCCGAACAGCGTCCCGACTGTGCCAAGGCCTGCCACGCGATCGGTGATCGGCGCGGCAAACGGGTTGGGCCTAAGAGCTGCTGCTAATGCGACGTGGGTTAAATCGAGACATCCTCTCTTCCGTTCGTGCTGAGCTTGTCGAAGCACCGTTCTTCTTTTTGCGGCGCTGAAAGAAAGAACGGCCCTTCGACAAGCTCAGGGCGAACGGTGCAAAGCTATTGCATGAGGCTTTGGGTCGAACGTCCAGGGAGCGGCTTTGTTGACGAACAAGGATTGATCCCGGTCAATGTCGTGGCGCCCGATCGGACATAGGGTGCGGGCATGTGGTCCTATCACCCCGATCTGCTCGCAAAGCCGGTGCCGCGCTACACCAGCTATCCGACGGCGATGGAATTCGCCGAAGATGTCGGCGCTGACGATTATGCGTGCGCGCTGGATGCGGTCGAGCCCGCGACGCCGATCTCGCTCTATGTCCACATCCCCTTTTGCGAAAGCATCTGCTGGTACTGCGGCTGCAACACCGGCGCCGCGGGGCGCAAGCAGCGGCTCGACGATTATCTGACGGCGCTCAGAGCGGAGATCGCGCTCGTCGCGAAGCGGCTCGGCGGACGCGGGCGCATTCGCCGCATCGCCTTCGGCGGCGGCAGCCCGAATGCGATCGCGCCGGTCGAGCTGGTGCGGCTGCTCGACCTGCTGCTCACCGTCTTCGACGCACATCGGCCCGACGTTTCGATCGAGCTCGACCCGCGCGGTTTCTCGTCCGAATGGGCACTGGTGCTCGCGGCGGCGCAGGTCACGCGGGTCAGCCTGGGCGTCCAGACCTTCGCGCCGCACGTCCAGCAGGCGATCGGGCGTATCCAGCCGTTGTCGCACATCGAACGCGTCGTGGCGGCGCTGCGCCTGCGCGGCATCGACGCGATCAACTTCGACCTGATGTACGGATTGCCGGCACAGGAACTGGCCGATGTCGAGGCGACGATCGACGAGGCGATCCGCCTCGCGCCCAGCCGCATCGCCTTTTTCGGCTACGCCCATCTGCCGCAGATGATCGCGCGCCAGCGGCGGATCGACGCGAGCCGGCTGCCCGACCAGCGGCTGCGCTTCGAGCAGGCCCGGCTCGGCTATCGGCGCCTGACCGCGGCGGGCTATATCCCCGTCGGCTTCGACCATTTCGCGCGTCCGGACGATTCGCTCGCCATCGCGGCGCGCGAGGGACGGGTGAACCGCAATTTCCAGGGCTTTACCGAGGATGACGCCCCCGTGCTGCTCGGCTTCGGGGCCAGCGCCATCAGCAGATTTCCCGACCTGATCGTCCAGAACGAAAAACGCTCGGGCCCCTATCGCGACCTCGTTGGCGCGGATCGGCTCGCGGCGGTGAAAGGCATTCGCGTCGGCGCGGAAGACCAGCGCCGCGCGCGGCATATTCGCGACCTCTTGTGCCGCGGGCGCGCGCATCTGGGTGCCGAGGCGCTGGCGCCCGCCCGGGGCGCCCTCTCGGATTTCGAGCGGCGCGGCATCATCGAGTGGGATAGCGGCGCGCTCGTGATCCGCGATTGCGGCCTGCCCTATGCGCGCCACGTCGCTGCGCGGTTCGATCGCATCCGGGGAGATATCGGCTGACCGCGGCTTTCGGCTGAAGATCCGCTCAAATTGATCTCGGCATCGGCAGCGCGGCTTTCCGGCCTGTGCCGATCACTCACGAGCGGCGGCATCCCATCTTCCATCACCCCTTGCGTGCAAGGGATCGCCGCTCAGGGAGGTGGCCTGCAACCTATTGCGCTGCAAGGGATTTGAATGGTGCCGCCTCGCGACGGGATGAAAGGCAGATGACCGGGTTTTCCCATACCCCCGCGGCCCGGCACGAAGGGACGAGATGATGGCTATCAAGACGAAGACCAGCGCCAAGCCGGTCGAAGAATCGAACAAGGCGCGGCAGGCCAAGAGTGGCGCCATCGCCAAGGCCAAGGCGGTCGAACCCGATGTCGCGGCGCGGATCGGCAGCACCCCGCGTACCAAATTCCGGGGCGACCCCGACGTCTTCGGCCGGCTGGTCGAGGACCACGACCGCCATCGTGCGCTATTCGCGATGATCGAGGATATCGAAGGCAAATCGCCCGAACGCCAAGCCTTGTTCCGCGAACTGGCGCTCGAGGTACAGGCGCATGCCGCGGCGGAAGAGCAGGCATTGTGGTCGACGGTCCTGCGCAATCCTGCCACGACCGAATTCGCGCGCCATGCCATCGCCGAGCATAAGGAGATCGACGAAATGTTCGCCGACCTCGCAGCGCGCGACATGGCGTCGCCGGGCTGGCTCAGGCGGTTCGCGTCGGCGAAGGAGGAATATCTCCATCACATCCGCGAAGAGGAGCAGGAGCAGTTCGTTGCCGCCGAGAAAAATCTGGGCGCGAGCGACGTGCGCTATATGCGAAAAGTCTTCAACCGCCGCAAGAAAGCCGAAAAGGCGGCGGCGAAGATCCAGAAGAAGATCAGGTTGAAGGATTAGAGCCTGCTTTGGATGAAATATGGCGTGCCCCCGCGCAGGCGAGAACCCAGAGCGGCGCAGCGCCACGCTTGGCCATATCCGCCGCATGCCAACGCTCTTGATGATCGCGCGCGTGTCCCGCATTCTCGGGGCATGAACAGGACGTCTAGCCAGCGCGCGAAGGGACTGCGTCAATTCCTGGATCCCGAGCAGCAGGGCGAGTGGCTGGCGGGAAAGGCGGAATTGGCCGACGCGGCGGAGCGGCAGGATTCGATCGAGCAGCGGATGAAATATGCGCTCCGCTTCCAGAAACTGCTTCGCCGGCCGCAAGCACCCGAGCTGTTCGAGATTCTCGAACTATATGGCCGTACCTGCATCCCCATACCCCGCGCGACGGAACGCGCCTACTGGTCGGTTTCCTGCCTGCCATCGACCTCTGACAAGCCGTTGATTCGCGTCAACGCGAGCTGGATGGAACTGTTCACCCTCTACGCGGAAGGCGACGATCTGCGTGCGCGGTTCATTGTTCACCTTTCGGATTTCACGACCGATGGATCACCGATGCCGGAGGCGGTCGACCGGGCGTTTCTTGAACAGAGTGCGCCCATGCCCGAGGGTTTGAGCTATTCCTTTCCAAACGGAGCGGACATCTTTGTCATCAAGATGCGAGGCTCGGCTTCCATTTGCGAGTTCCTGGCGGTCCCGCGCGCGTTGCGCGCCATTCGGCGATTCAACCTGACCCACATGAACCGCGGACGGAACGCCTATCAGGCCAGCCACTCCTATAGTGTGGCGGACTACATGTTGGGGGAAGGCGCTCTCTGACGCGCGGCAATCGGCCTGGAGCATCTCCTATGCAGCGGGAGGGCCGTTGCGGCGGCCACGCCAGGCGGCTTGTCGCCGGACTGTGATCGACCGGTGCGCGCAATCCCTTGAACGCGGGGGCGAATGCGCCCATATTACGATTATCGTCAACAAGCGAAAGGAGGTGGTCCAATGTCTCATTGTCCAATGCCGCGTGCGGCCGATTTGATGAGCATGGCCTCCGTCCGCGGGGTCCGGTTCGCCTGATCTTTCCGCATCGGCCAAGACAATGGAAGGGCCGCCCGCGAGGGCGGCCCTTTTGCTTTGCGGGCTTCGCTTCGGTCCGGAAGGCTGAGGGTGCCCGATCCGCCGGGTGCAACCCGACGGGCGCTCGGCGAGTTCCTGTTCGGGGCGGGATGATGGAGGCCGATATGACCGACGACAGTGATTTCGATCGCGCCGCAACCGCGCCGGTCGAGCGGATCGCGCGCACGCTCGCGGGCCACGCGCTCAGCCGCAACGCCGAAGGCGATCTCGCGTCCGCGGGCGCGAGCGTCGATGCGCTGTGGCCCGAGTATAGCGACGCCGCGCTCGCCATCCTCAAGACGCTGCGCGAGCCGAGCGGGCGGATGCTCACGGTCGGCGACGCCGATGTCTGGGACCGGATGATCCACGCCGCGATCGAGGATGAAACCATTTCGGAAAACTGAAACGGAGCGATTCATGCGCCTGATCCGCGACAATAGCCTGACGATCGTCCTGATGCTGCTGTTCGCGGGCACCATCATCGGCCAGTGGATCGCCGGCTGGCACGTCGCGATCGAAGACGCAGCACGGCACGGCCGATCCGCGCTGTCGCTTACGGCCTATACGGCCAGCCCGAGGTTCCTTTCCAGCGTGTTCGAGAATTGGGAGAGCGAGTTTCTCCAGATGTCGGCCTATGTCGTGCTGACCGCGATTCTCATCCAGCGCGGTTCGTCGGAATCGAAGGACCCCGACACGCCGCCGCGCGACCGGAACCTCGCGGCGCAGGCGCAGAAGCCGGGGGCGCCTGCCGCCCTTCGCGCCGGCCGGCTGGCGCGCGCGCTTTATGCACGGTCGCTGGGGATCGTCCTCGCGCTGCTGTTCCTGCTGTCGTTCGTGCTGCACTGGACGCAGAGCGCCAGGGCGGCCGCCGAGGAGGCGCTCAACCATGGCGAAGCGGCGCCGACGCTGATCGCCTATCTCGGCGACCCTCAGTTCTGGTTCGAATCCTTCCAGAACTGGCAGAGCGAGTTTCTCTCGACCGCGGTGCTCGTCGTGCTGTCGATCTTCCTGCGCCAGCGCGAGTCGCCCGAATCGAAACCGGTCGCGGCGCCCCACGCCCAGACCGGCGAATGACGGCGGCGGCGCGATCCGGACGGGCGGGCGTTATCAGCGGCGCGCGAGCATGTCGTAATGGCGGCCGAATCCGAAGCGGTCGAAGCGGGTGAAGCCCGCGGCGCGCAGCCGCGCCTCGATCGCGGCGGCGTCGGTCCAGCGGGTGTCGACCTCGTAGAAGATCGCCGCGATGCGGCTCCGGTGCCGCGAGGCCGCGAGCGCCTCGACGACGATCTCTTCATGGCCTTCGACGTCGATCTTGACGATCAGCGGTTCATCCCCCTCCAGCAGCGCGTCGACTCCCGCAATGCCGAGAATACTGATCTCCTCGCCCGCATCGCTGCTTTCCGGCGCCGCGTCGCGCAGGCTCGCGGTGCCGCTGTGCGCGCTGTCGGTCGCGATCGAGGCCATCCCCGAGTGGAGCGAGACCGCGGCGTGGACGGGCTTGATGCATCCGGTCAGCCCGTTGAGCGCGATATTGTCGACGAGCAGCGCGAAGGTCGCCGCGACGGGCTCGAAGGCGAAGGCGGCGGCGCAATGCGGGTTCTGCGCCGCAAGCAGGCTGTAGAGTCCCTGGTTGGCGCCGATGTCGACGAAGGCGAAGCGCCGGTCCTGCGCCGCGAGATAGTCTGAGAGATCGCGGCCATAGGTCGCGGCCTGGCAATATTGGAAGGTGCGGTCGCCCCAGTTGGCGCGCATCTTGACGCCATAGCGCGACGTCACGACGCCGTCGGCGCGCGCGCGGGGAAGCGCGGCGCGGGTGCGTACCCATGCCTTGTGCAGCGTCTTGCGCACCCCATAGTCGAGGAAGGCGGCGAGCGGCGAGGGTTGGTGGAGGGTCGGGGCCATGGTCATGCTCTCGCCATGAAGGACAGGATCGCCTCGGCCGCGCGTTCGGACGAGGGGCGCTCGCCGAGGTCGAAGCTGTAGCGGAACATCTGCTCCTGCCGGTCGTGCATCGCGGGCGTCAGGCGCGGGACCTCGGCGAGTGCCGCGTCCAACTCGTCCAGCGTCTCGACGACGGTGCCGGCGCGCCAGTGGGCGAAGTCGGGGTCGCCCTGCCAGCGCAGGCGGCGCGGATTGAGGAAGAGGCAGGGACGCGGGCTCCGGATGAACTCGTAGACCTGGCTGCTCGCGTCGCCGAGATAGATGTCGGCGGCGTCGGTATAGCTCATGTCGAGGCTCGCGGCGCTGCCGGTGTCGATCAGCATATGGTCGTGCTCATAATGGTCGGGACGCGGGCCGTAGTTCCAGCCGAGCGCGAAGGGGGAGAGCGAGGCGGTCACGCGCTTTTTGAACAGCATGACATGCGGCGCGAAGATGAGGTTGTAGCGGTCCTGCGCCGCGAACCAGTCGAGGATCTGCGGCCCCATCGCATACCAGGAGGAGAGGGCGGGCGAGGGGTGCGGGTTGTAGAGGACGGTCGGCCGGTCCTTGGGAAACAGGCGCGGGCCGCCGGCGCGCGGGGGCAGGTCGAATTTCGGATAGCCGACGATCGCGTGCCCGTCCTCCTTGAGCAGCTCGGCCTGCGCGAGCCGGTCGCGGATCTTTTCGCCCGACAAAAGGACGAGGTCGAATTGGCCGCTCGCCTTGTCGAAGCCGATCGCGCGGTCGCCCGCGCCGTGGCGCGTGTGGACGAGCTTGAGCGATTTCAGTCCGAACAGCGATTTCAGGAGCAGCGAGGTTTTTTCGGGCACGACGAGCGCGTCGAGCGCGCGGAAGCGGTCGAGGTTGCGGTGGAGGGTCGAAACGATGTCGGCCGGGATCGCGCGGCCGGTCGCCCGGTTCGCGGCGCGCGCCAGAGCCGAGGGCGGGCGGAGGCGGACGATCTCGGGCACCGGCCCGCCGCTCGCCGCGGCGAGGCGGCGCACTTCGCCCTCGCTGCCTTCGGAGACGAGAATGCTGACGCGCGCGCCCGCGCCGCGGCGGAGCAGCGCGAGCGCGACGGGAAGGGCATGCGCGACCTGGTGCCCGCCGCTGTGGTTGAAGAGGAAGCCGATGTGCATGGGCGTCAGCGCGCGGCGGCGCTCCAGTCGAGGATCGGCCAGCGCCGTTCGGCCGCGACGGCGCGCAGCGCGCGCGACGGGTTCACCGCGATCGCCTCGTCGGCGAGCTCGAAGACCGGAAGGTCGGAGACATGGTCCGAATAGAAACGGATATGCGCGGCGTCGCGTGCGATGCCCGCCTGGGCGAGAAAGGCCTCGATCCGTCCCTTCTTGTCGGCGCCGTAGCAGTTCGCGCCGCCGATCGCGGGGGTCAGGCAGCCGTCGCGCCATGTCGAGGCGCTGGCGATCACGTCGGCGATGCCGAGCCGGCGCGCGAGCGCGGCGGTGTAGAGATGCGGGGCGGCGCTGGCGATGACGATGCGGCGCCCCGCGGCGCGCTCGCGCTCGATCAGCGCGATACCCTCGGCATAGAGGCCTCGGGCGACGAGATGGCGCGCGAAGCGGTCGGCAAGGCGCGCCGCGTCGCGCTGCGGCAGCGCGCGGCCGAGCGCCAGCCGGTGCATCGCCTGCTTCATCGTCCGGCGCGGAACGAGCTTCAGCGCATAGAGAAGCGCGATGGGCAGCAGGATCGGGAGGAGGAGCAGGCGCCATGGCGCGCGGTGCCGCGCCGCGAACAGCAGGAACCGGCTGTAGGTCGGCAGGATCGTCAGCGTGCGGTCGAGGTCGAAGACCGACAGGGCGACCGGGGGTGGGACCGCCCGTGCGGCGGGTTCGACCTTTCGTTGCGGCTGCGCCATCGCCTGCTCCTTCCAGGCCGTGACCATGACAGGGCGAACTGACGCGGCGATGGCGTCTTCATTTGTTTTTCGTCATGTTGGCCGAATGGATGGCCGCGCGCGCGATCTGCGATTATCGAGGGGACCATGCACATCCTGGTGATCGAGGACGATGCGCGCGTCGCGGAGCATATCGGCAAGGGGCTGAAGGCGGCCGGGCATCTGGTCGACCTGGAAGGCGACGGGCGCGCCGGGCTGCTCCGCGCGGCGGCGGAGACCTACGACCTGATCGTCGTCGACCGGATGCTGCCCAATGTCGATGGGCTGACCATCGTCCAGACGATCCGCGCGACCGGCGACACGACGCCGGTGCTGTTCCTGAGCGCGCTCGCCGAGGTCGACGAGCGCGTCGCCGGACTGCGCGCGGGCGGCGACGATTATCTGACCAAGCCCTTCGCCATGTCCGAACTGCTCGCGCGCATCGACGTGCTGAGCCGCCGCGGGCCGGCGATCGTCGCCGAGACGAAGCTGAACGTCGGCGACCTCGAGATCGACCTGCTCGGCCAGGCGGTGCGCCGCGGCGGCCGGCCCGTCGACCTGACCGCGCGCGAGTTCCGCATCCTCGCCTATCTGGCGCAGAACGAGGGGCGGGTGGTAACGCGCTCGATGCTGCTCGAACATGTGTGGGACTATCATTTCGACCCCCAGACCAACATCATCGACCAGCATGTCAGCCGCTTGCGGCAAAAGGTCGACCGCGGCTTCGAGACGCCGCTGATCCATACGGTGCGCGGGACCGGCTATATCATGCGGGCGGGCGGATGAGCGCGCCCGCGCGGGGGCGGCTGTGGCGCAGCCTGACGCTGCGGCTCGGCGTCATCTATGTCGCGCTGTTCCTGACCTCGACCGCGCTGATGTTCGGCGCCGCATATTGGATGGCGGTCTATCGCCCGTTGCAGCAGGAAGCGGCGGCGGTGCGCAGCGAAATGGGCGACCTCGCCGCGATCGACCGCGCGGGCGGGCGCGACGCGCTGATCCGCGCGCTGGTGACGCGGCAGGCGACGGGGCCGAAAAAGCCGTTTCACGCGCTGATCGCGGCCGACGGCGAGCCGGTCATCGCAAACCTGCCGAGCTGGCCCGACGATCCGGTTTCCGGCTGGACGCTGCTCGAGGCCGATATCTATCAGGCGGGGCAGGAACATGATTACGAGGCGCTGGTCGTCGAGAACCGGCTCGACGACGGCGCGCGGCTGATCGTCGGGCGCGACGTCGAGAGCATCGACGACCGCGACGAGCTGTTCACCATCGGGTCGGCGTGGCTGATCGTCGTCGCGGCCTGCCTCGCGATCGGCGGCAGCATCGCGATGAGTTCGGCGGTCGGGCAGCGGATCGACGCGGTGACGCGCACCGCGCGGCGCGTGATGGCGGGCAGCCTGACCGAGCGCATCCCGCTGCGCGGCACCGGCGACGATTTCGACGAACTCGCGGCGACGCTCAACATGATGCTCGGCCGGATCGAGGAATCGGTCGAATCGGTGCGGCGCGTCTCGGACAATGTCGCGCACGAATTGCGCACGCCGCTGGCGCGGCTGCACGCCGACCTCGACGAGCTTCGCGGAGCGGAGAATGCGGCGGAGCGCGAGCGCCTGACCGAACAGGCGCTCGCCGAGGCCGAGCGGCTGCAGTCGATCTTCGACGCGCTGCTGCGCATCGCGCGGATCGAAAGCGGCCGGCATCTCGCGGGGATGAAGCCTGTCGACCTGACGCTGCTCCTCGCCGATGCGGTCGAGTTTCACATGCCCGAGGCCGAGGCGCGCGGGCAGCGGATCGAGAGCGACATCGCGCCGGGGCTCGTCATCGAGGGCGACCGCAACCTGATCTTCCAGGCGGTGTCGAACCTGCTCGACAATGCGATCAAATATGGCGGCGAGGCCGGCGCGGTGCGCGTCGCGGCGCGGCGGGAGGGTGAGGGGGTGCGGATCGCGATTGCCGATCGGGGGCCGGGCATCGCCCCCGAATATCGCGACCGCGTGACCGAACGCTTCTTTCGCGTGCCGGCGACGGCGGGAGAGCCGGGCACCGGGCTGGGCCTCGCGCTCGTCAGCGCGATCGTCGCGCTCCACAAGGGGCGGATGGACATCGGCGACGCCGGGCCGGGGGCGATGGTGACGCTGGTATTTTAGGATACGCCCCTCCCCCTTGATGGGGGAGGCAGCGAGACTTGGGACATTGTCGCCTAAAGCATGATCGTTTTGGACTGAATCGTCATCCCGGCGAAGGCCGGGATCTCGCCAGTGCGTCAGCTCGAGACGGTGAGATCCCGGCCTTCGCCGGGATGACGAGATAAAGGAAGGCGGTGTTTCAGTCTAACTCGATCACGATCTCGTCGCAGGTGCGGTTTTGGCGTTGCGCAGGGTCGCACCATCACCCCCATCCAACTCCGCCTACGCCGCTGCGCGGCCAAGGCTGCGTATCCTTCCCCCATCAAGGGGGAAGGTTGGTTGGCGCCCTATTGGTCGATGATCATCGTGCCGGGATGATGCTTGTCGAGGTGGCGCTTGATGATCTTCAGATTCCGGCTGTTCGAGCGGAAGAAAAGGTCGAAGGCGTCGCCGACGAGCGGGATCGCGCCGAGCGCGGTGTCGACGCCGAGGTTCCCCATCATCCGCCAGATTTTCCACTGGGGCATGCCGAGGTTGCGCGCTTCCCAGATCAGATAGGCGCCCATGACCGCGGTGATCACGTCGCCGACCACGGGAACGAGGCCGACGATCGCATCGAGGCCGACCGGGCGGTTGATGCCCGGAATGGTGAAGCTGCGTTCGAGCAGGATCTCGAGCGTTTCGACCCGCTTGCGCAGCGCGGTCGGGTCGCGGCGATTCTGGATCAGCGCGTCGAAGATCGCATCGGTGTCGGGGGTGGAGGGGGCCATTGGCGTCCTTTTCCAAAAGCGCGCCAAAGCGGCGCGCAAAGGCTTAGTTGGGAGCGGCGATCAGGTGATTCAATGGGTGACGCGCGCGGCCGTTCGCGCGCAGCCCGGTGAGCCGCTGCGAGGCGACCGACCAGCGCAGTGGGGTCGCCAGCGGGATGAAGGGGGTGTAGCGCGCGAGAATAGCCTCGGCCTCGCCGATCAGGCGCGCGCGCTCGGCGGGGTCGGTCGCCGCGACCGCTTCGTCGATCTTGCGCCGCGCCTCGGCGTTGCACAGCGTGTCGCGCTGGCACGACAGGCGGCGCAGTCCCCAGACGGCGTCGTCGTTGGGCATCACCGCGTCGATCAGCTTGAGGTCGGCCTCGCGTCCCATCCCGACGCGCCGGCTCGGCACCCCGATGCGCGCGAAATCGGCCGCGACATAGGCATAGAGGATGCGGCCGCCGGGCGAATCGGGAACCGCGATGCGCAGCGGCTCCAGCGTGCGCCCCGCGGCCTTCCAGGCGTCGACCACCCGTTTCGCCTGCGCGAGGCGCGACGCATCGTCATAGTCGGCCCAGGCGGGAATGAGCGGCGCCGGGCCGCCGTCGCGCGAGTAGAGCGCGGGACGCAGCGTCACCTGCGGCTGCCATTCGGCGAGCCCGAAGGCGTCGATCAGCCGGTCGCGCCGGATCGCGCGCGCCAGCGCCTCGCGATTGGCGTCGGTGGCGAGAAATCCCTCGGCGCGCACGAAGGCGAGGCCGAAAAGCCCCGGCACCGGATCGACGATCAGGCGCGAGCGGCCGATGTTCGAGGCGACGAAATAGGGCAGCGACGAAAAACGGCCGCCGAGCACCCCGTCGGCATAGCCGTTCTTGAAGCGCGCGAGCGCTCGCGGCGCACTAACTCCCACCAGTTCGATCGACGCCGCCGGATCGGCAGCCGCCGCCTCGGCCTCTTCGGGATCCTCGGCGAGCGGGTCGGCCACGGGGGTCAGCAGCATCGCGCGGCCCTGTTTCTTCGGCCGCATCGGCCCCCAGCCCATGCCGCGATTGACGATCGCCATCGACGGCAGCGCGAGCAGCTCCAGGATGTCGGGCTGCGGCACCGACAGGCGGATTTCGATCACGCTGTCGGTCATCGCCTTGATCGTCTCGATCTCCGGAAAATCGTCGCGCAGCACATGCTTGCTGCGCGGCCCGAGATAGCCGCGCAGGATCGCCGCGACATCCTCGGCGGTCACCTTTTCGCCGTTCGACCATTTGGCCTCGCGGACGCGGAAGATATAGCTGCGGCCGTCGGCGGTGACCGTCCAGCGTTCGGCGAGGCCGACGTCGATCTGGCCTTCGCCATCGTAGCTGACGAGTCCCTGCGACGTCGCCTCGAGCAGCGCGGCATTGGGCGCCGACAATTCGCCGTTCGCCGGGTTCGCCGCGGGGTTCAACGATCCGATCGCGGCGACGCGCACCGGCCCGCGCTCGCCGAACAGGCCGCAGCTGCCGAGGCTCAGCAGGATCAGCGCGGTCGCGACGGTTCGCGTCCCTATGCCGCCGGCTTTCATGCGTCTGCCACTCCTGCGCCCACTCCTGCCACTGGTGCGGACGGCGGGACTCGAACCCGCACACCCAGATGGATAGCAGATTTTAAGTCTGCTGCGTCTACCGGTTCCGCCACGTCCGCGCACCGGCTGCCGGTCAAGCCGAAGGGCCGGGGGAGGTCAAGCGATGTTTGCGGCTTTCCCGCGCCCATGGGCTCGGGTAGAGCATGCCGCCATGCAACCCGTGCTCTCCATCTCCGGCCTCGGCAAAACATACAAGAGCGGCCACCAGGCGCTGAGCGGCGTCGATCTCGACATCGCGAAGGGCGAGATTTTCGCGCTGCTCGGGCCGAACGGGGCGGGTAAGACGACGCTGATCAGCATCGTGTGCGGCATCGTGATGCCCAGCGCAGGCACGGTGACGGTGGCGGGGCGCGACCATCTTCGCGATTATCGCGCCGCGCGCTCGATGATCGGGCTGGTGCCGCAGGAACTGCACACCGACGCGTTCGAGACGGTGCTGGCGACGGTCAACTTCTCGCGCGGGTTGTTCGGCAAGCGGCGCGATCCCGCCTTCATCGAGCGGTTGCTTCGCGACCTGTCGCTGTGGGACAAGCGCGATGCGAAGATCATGGAATTGTCTGGCGGGATGAAGCGCCGCGTGATGATCGCGAAGGCGCTCTCCCACGAACCCGAAATCCTCTTCCTCGACGAGCCGACCGCGGGGGTCGACGTCGAGCTGCGCCGCGACATGTGGACCATGGTGCACGGGCTTCGCGAGCGCGGCGTCACGATCATCCTGACGACCCATTATATCGAGGAGGCCGAGGAAATGGCCGACCGCGTCGGGGTGATCAGCAAGGGCAGGCTGATCCTGGTCGAGGAGAAGAACGCGCTGATCAAGAAGCTCGGGCGCAAGACGCTGACCCTCAACCTCGCCGAACCGATGACGGCGATCCCCGCCGAGCTCGGCGAATGGCGGCTCGAACTCGCGGGCGAGGGGCACGAACTGGTCTATGAATTCGACAGCCAGGCCGAGGCGACAGGGGTGCCGTCGCTGCTGCGGCGGATGAGCGACCTCGGTATCGGCTTCAAGGACCTGCACACGAAGCAGAGTTCGCTCGAGGATATTTTCGTCGGGCTGGTGCACGAGACGAAGGCGGAGCAGGCGGTATGATTTCGAATTTCCGCGGCATCCGCGCGATCTATCAGTTCGAGATGGCGCGCTTCGGGCGGACCTTCTGGACCAGCCTGATCCTGCCGGTGATCACCACCGCACTCTATTTCGTCGTCTTCGGCTCGGCGATCGGCAGCCGGATGAGCGAGGTCAGCACGGTGCCCTATGGCGCGTTCATCGTGCCCGGGCTGATGATGCTGACGATGTTCACCGAAAGCATCAGCAATTCGTCGTTCGGAATCTACATGCCCAAATGGACCGGGACGATCTACGAGATGCTGTCGGCGCCGATGTCGCCGCTCGAACTGCTGATCGCCTATGTCGGCGCGGCGGCGACCAAGTCGGTGATCATCGGGTCGATCATCTTCGCGACCGCGCATCTGTTCGTCGACGTAGAGGTCGCGCACCCGCTGCTGATGGCGGCGTTCATGATCCTGATGGCAGTGACCTTCTGCCTCTTCGGCTTCATTATCGGCATCTGGGCGCAGAGTTTCGAGCAGCTGCAGGTGATCCCGATGCTCGTCGTCTATCCGCTGACCTTTCTGGGCGGCGCCTTCTATTCGCTCGATATGCTGCCGAAGGCGTGGCAGGCGGTGACGCTGTTCAACCCCGTCGTTTATCTGATCAGCGGCTTTCGCTGGACCTTCTTCGGGCAGGGCGACGTCGCGATCGAGGTGAGCATGGGCGCGGTCGCGCTGTTCCTGGCGCTGTGCCTCGGCGTGATCTTCTGGATGTTCCGGACGGGATACCGGTTGAAGAATTGAGGCGAGTGCAGCTCATCGTCATTGCGAGCGCAGCGAAGCAATCTCCAGCCATCGAACTGGAGATTGCTTCGCTGCGCTCGCAATGACGATTTTTGAAACGCCGAGATTACCGACCGTCAGTCGTTCAACCGCTCGCGCATTTCCTTGCCCGGCTTGAAATAAGGCACGCTCTTGGCCTTCACCGCGACGGGGGTGCCGGTGCGCGGATTGCGGCCGGTGCGCGAGTCGCGGCTGCGCGTCGAAAATGCCCCGAAACCGCGCAATTCCACGCGGCCGCCGGCGGCCAGCTGGTCGACGATGGAATCGAAGAAAACATCGACGATTCTTTCCACCTCTTCGAGGCGCAAATCGCTGTTTTCGCTGGCGATCTTTTGAACCAGTTCCGACCGGATCATCTGCTTCCCCTATTATCACGCCTGTCCCGCCGTGGCGGGGATATCCGGTCGTTGCCGGCTCGATTGCGTGAGACCCCTCCCAACGCGCGCAGAACCTACCATGAATCGGGTTCCGATCAAAATATATAGCTCGACGAAAAAGGCCCGCCGAGGGACACTCGGCGGGCCTTTCCGTCATTTCGTCGAAGGGGGGAAGGGTCAGCCCTTCTTGCCCGCCTTCAGCGCCTCGCCGAGGATGTCGCCGAGCGACGCACCCGAGTCCGACGAGCCATACTGCGCGACGGCCTGCTTCTCTTCGGCGATCTGCATCGCCTTGACCGAGAAGTTCGGCTTTTTCGAGCGGTCGAAGCCGGCGACCATCGCGTCGAACTTCTGGCCGACCTGATAGCGGTCGGGGCGCTGCTCGTCGCGGTCGCGGCCGAGGTCGGCGCGCTTGATGAAGCCGGTCGCGCCATCGTCGCCCGCCTGGACCTCGAGGCCGTTGTCGCGGACTTCGAGGACGGTGACGGTGACGACGTCGTTCTTCTTCAGCGAACCCGCACCGGCGCCGGCGCCGACGGCGGGAGCGCCCTTTTCAAGCTGCTTGATGCCGAGGCTGATGCGTTCCTTCTCGACGTCGACGTCGAGAACGACGACCTGCACCTGCTCGCCCTTGCGGTGGAGATGCAGCGCTTCCTCGCCCGAGATGCCCCAGGCGATGTCCGACATGTGGACCATGCCGTCGACGTCGCCGGGCAGGCCGACGAACAGACCGAATTCGGTCGCATTCTTGACTTCGCCCTCGACGACCGAGCCGACCGGGTGAGCCTCTGCAAAGGCGCCCCAGGGGTTCGACTGCGCCTGCTTGAGGCCGAGCGAAATGCGGCGCTTTTCGCTGTCGACTTCGAGGACGATGACGTCGACTTCCTGGCTGGTCGAGACGATCTTGCCGGGGTGGACGTTCTTCTTGACCCACGACATTTCGCTGACGTGGACCAGGCCTTCGATGCCGGGCTCCAGCTCGACGAACGCGCCGTAATCGGTGATGTTCGTGACCGTTCCGGTGAGCTTCGCGCCGACCGGATATTTGGCGGCGACGCCTTCCCACGGATCGCTTTCGAGCTGCTTCATGCCGAGGCTGATGCGCTGTGTGTCGCGGTTGATGCGGATGATCTGGACGCGGACGGTGTCACCGATGTTGATGACTTCGCTCGGGTGGTTGACGCGCTTGTAGCTCATGTCGGTGACATGGAGCAGGCCGTCGATGCCGCCGAGGTCGACGAACGCACCGTAATCGGTGATGTTCTTGACCGCGCCTTCGATGATCTGACCCTCTTCGAGGTTCTGGATCAGGCCCGAACGCTGTTCGGCGCGCGTTTCCTCGAGGATGGCGCGACGCGACACGACGATGTTGCCGCGGCGGCGATCCATCTTGAGAATCTGGAAGGGCTGCGGCAGGTCCATGAGCGGGCCGACGTCGCGCACCGGGCGGATGTCGACCTGCGAACCCGGAAGGAACGCCACGGCGCCGCCGAGGTCGACGGTGAAGCCGCCCTTGACGCGGCCGAAGATGACGCCTTCGACGCGGGCTTCCTTGTTGAATTCTTCTTCGAGGCGGTCCCAGGCGGCTTCGCGGCGGGCGCGGTCGCGGGACAGCATGGTTTCGCCATTGGCGTTCTCGACGCGGTCGACATAGACTTCGACTTCGTCGCCGATCTTCAGATCGGCCTTCTGGCCCGGCATCGCGAATTCGCGAAGCGGCACGCGGCCTTCGCTCTTCAGGCCGATGTCGATCACTGCCAGGTCGTTTTCGATGCCGGTCACGGTGCCCTTGACGACGCGGCCTTCAAAGCCGCCGTCGGCGCCGCCCAGCGATTCATCGAGCATCGCGGCGAAATCGTCGCGCGTCGGAAAAGCCGTAGTGGCCATAGATGTGTCTTCCTTACTTCATTTGTTCCGGCCAAGCGGTTGGGTCCGCTGGTCTTGTGGCCGATCCGTCCCGTCCGCCGGATGCGGGGCGGGACATCCGCGGGGACGGCGTCGCGGCAGGACACAGGCAAAGCAAAAAGGGCGCGACAGGTGCGCCCCGTCACGCCCGACGCCCGTATCGAGCGGCGGCCAAGCTGTGCCGCAACCGGCGAAATCGCCCGTTGGACGCGGCGCATATAGTCGCATCGGGCGCCGCGAGCAAGGCGAAAGCGGCAAACTCAGCCGCGCGCGCCGACCTTGCCTTCGACGAAGGCGATCGCAGCGGCGATGGCCGCCGCGCGATCGAGCGCCGTATTGTCGAGCAGCAACGCGTCCTCGGCGCGAAGCAGCGGCGCGTCGGCGCGGCCGGTATCGCGCGCGTCGCGGGCGTGGATGTCGGCGAGCACGGCGTCGTAGGTAACCTCGACGCCGCGGCCCAGCATCTCGGCATGGCGGCGGCGCGCGCGCTCCTCGGGGCTCGCGGTGACGAACAGCTTGGCGTCGGCATGCGGCGCGATCACCGTGCCGATGTCGCGCCCGTCGAGCACCGCGCCCCCGGGCTGGTTCGCGAAGTCGACCT
Source organism: Sphingopyxis sp. NJF-3 (assembly GCF_053514865.1). Classification (NCBI taxonomy): domain Bacteria; kingdom Pseudomonadati; phylum Pseudomonadota; class Alphaproteobacteria; order Sphingomonadales; family Sphingopyxidaceae; genus Sphingopyxis; species Sphingopyxis sp. NJF-3. The sequence goes on along the minus strand of NZ_CM130726.1, from coordinate 2,046,395 downwards.
GGCGCTGGAACAGTGCCTTGCGGACCTCCGGGTGCACCGATACGCGGCTCGCGAGGCTGCCGGTGCTTTCGTAGCGCAGCGCCGGATCGTCCAGCAGGCTGCCCGGAAAATCGCAGGCGGCGAAGGCGTCGCGCGCATCGTCGGGGTCCCCGTGATTGAGCTGCGTCTGATAGCCGACGGCGCGATAGAGCAGCCCCGTGTCGAGCACCGGCAGGCCGAAATGCGCCGCGAGCGCGCGCGCGATTGTGCCCTTGCCCGACGCGGTGGGGCCGTCGACGGCGATGATCACCCCTGCAGTCCTTCGAGCAGCGCCTCGAAATTGGGGAAGCTCGTCGCGACCGGCGCCATGTCGTCGATCGTGACCGGCGCCTTGCTGACGAGGCCCGCGATCGCGAAGCTCATGCAGATGCGGTGGTCGAGATGGCCGGCGATGGTCGCGCCGCCTGCGAGGGGGGCGCCGCCGCTGCCCTCGATGATCAGGCCGTCCTCGCTTTCCTCGACGCGCGCGCCGATCGCCGCCAGCCCCGCCGCCATCACCGCCAGCCGGTCGCTTTCCTTGACGCGCAGTTCGTCGAGGCCGGTCGTCACCGTGCGCCCTTCGGCGAGCGCGGCGGCGACGAAGAGGATCGGGTATTCGTCGATCATGCTCGGGGCGACCGCCGGATCGACCTCGATGCCCTTCAAGACGCTATGGCGGACCCGCAGGTCGGCGACGGGCTCGCCGCCGACTTCGCGCGCATCGAGCAGGGTAATGTCGCCGCCCATCGCCTGCAGCACCTCGACGAGGCCGGCGCGGGTGGGGTTGAGCCCGACATTCGCGATGGTGACGTCCGAGCCGGGGACGAGCAGCGCCGCGACGATGAAGAAGGCGGCCGACGAGGGGTCGCCGGGCACGACGATCGCCTGCGGCTTGAGCTCGGCCTCCCCGTGGAGGCGGATGTGGCGGGTGCCGTCGGCGTCGGTCTCGACGCTGAGATCGGCGCCGAAGCCGCGCAGCATCCGCTCGCTGTGGTCGCGCGTCGGGACGGGCTCGATCACTTCGGTGATGCCCGGCGTGTTGAGCCCCGCGAGCAGCACGGCGCTCTTCACCTGCGCCGAGGCCATCGGCAGGCGATAGGCGAGGGGGATGGCGGGGGCGAGGCCGCGGACCATCAGCGGCAGAGTCCGGGTCCCCTTGGCCCCCGGCGAGGCCGAGATGTCGGCCCCCATCTGCGAGAGCGGGTCGATGACCCGGCCCATCGGTCGCCCCGACAGGCTGGCATCGCCGGTGAAGGTGACGGTGATCGGGTGGCTCGCGACGAGGCCCATGAGGAGGCGGGTCGAAGTGCCGCTGTTCCCCATGTCGAGCGCGCCCGTCGGCTGGAGCAGGCTGCCGACGCCGACGCCGTCGATGTTCCAGGCGCCTTCGCCGGTGCGCTCGATGTTCGCCCCCATCGCGCGCATCGCCGCAGCGGTGGCGAGCACGTCATGGCCTTCGAGCAGACCGGTGACGCGGCTCGTCCCCACTGCGAGCGCCGACAGCATCAGCGCGCGATGCGAGATGCTCTTGTCGCCGGGAATGGCGATCCGGCCGGTGAGCGGCGGGGAAGCGGAAAAGCGGCGCGGGGTGGGGTCGGGATGGGTCATTGCGCGGCGCTTTTGACAGCGGCCCGACAATCTGGCAAGGCGCACGCCGATTTGACGGATCGGCCACGGAATGCCGATTTTCTTCCAAAATTTCCTACCTGTTTTCAGATGTTTAAGAGGCTTGTATGATAAAGGCTGAATGGGGCACGAAACGCAGCTGCCCGAAATGCGCCACGCGATTCTATGATCTGACCAACGACGATCCGGTCACCTGCATCAATTGCGGTTATGCCTGGATCCCGGAATCGGTGCTGAAATCGAAGCAGCCGATGCCGTTCGAAGAGGTTGAAAAACCCGGCAAGCCGGCCAAGGAAACCGAATCGGACGACGATCTGGATCTGGACGTCGACGTCGACGAGGATAGCGATTCGCCGGACAATGACGTCGACCTCGGCGGCGACGACGATCTGGGCGTCGCGACCGGCGACGATGAGGACGACGAAAGCTGACCAAACGGGCGGGGGGCCAAAAAAGCATCGCACGATGCATTTGGCCCCTTGCATATGAGGCGCGCGCTGGTAAAGGCGGCGTCCCGATCGCACCACCCAGGGCGATCCTGCGAAATGGCACGGGGCCTTAGCTCAGCTGGGAGAGCGCTACAATGGCATTGTAGAGGTCACCGGTTCGATCCCGGTAGGCTCCACCATTTCCCTCTTGGCGCGATAGGGCGCCTCCTACAGATCATCGTGACTCATTCTCCATCCGCCACATGCCGTGCCGATTTGTCGTCGAGTCGAGGCTGCGGCGTGGATCGACTGTCACATATGTTCGTTACTTCGGCGGACGGAACGGTTCCAACAAACGGAGAATGACATGACCCTGTTCAAGAAAGCCGCGCTCGCGCTTGTGGCGACATCGATGGTCGTCGCGCCGGTCACGGCCTCGGCGGCGCAGGCCTATAACGACGTGTCCGCGGTGTCGGCGAGCAGCGGCCAGAATCGGCTCGAGGGCAATTCGGGCTGGCTGATCGGCCTCCTCGGCCTGCTGGCCGGCGTGACCGCGATCATCATCATTGCGAGCAACGACGACGATTCGCCGGTCAGCCCCTGACCGGCCCGACACGCGATCGAATCAGCGATCAAGGGCGACGCCGCGCTATTGCGCGGCGTCTTCCGTTTCGAACACCGCTTCCATGCGGATCGGATCGGCGAGCGAGATGCGGTCGAGGATCGCGGCGGTGTCGTCGCGGACCTTCAGCATCAGGCTGCGCATCCGGCATTCCTTTTCGGGCAGGCAATTCTTGCAATGCTCGTGCGCGTTGCGGCTCGCGCAGGGCACCAGCGCGAGCGAGCCGCGCGTCAATCGCACCAGATCGCCATAGCTGATGTCGATCGGGGGCAGTGCGAGCTGATAGCCGCCATCGCGTCCGCGCTGCGAGATCAGCAGCCCCTCGCGCGCCATTTCCGACAGGATGACGGTCAGGAATTTGGGCGGGATGTTCTGCGCCTCCGCAATGTCCGCAAGCTGCACCTGCCCCTTGCCCCAATGGTCGGCGAGGTGCTGGAAGGCGCGGATGGTATAGCGGGTCTTCTGCGAGAGCATGGCCGCTGTCTGAGCCAGTTCGGCGACAATTTCAACCTGCTGGCATGACAATCTTTTGCGCCATTGATCGAAATCACAGCGGCGACTAGTTTCGCCGTTATAAGCAAGGCCTCAACAGGTCCGGGAGCGGTGCATGCGACGATCCTATTTCTTCCCCGCCTGGGCGGCGATCGCGGCGTTGACCGTGACGCCGGCGCAGGCGCAGTTCGGCGGCATATTGCGCAAGGTGGCGACCCCTACGCCGACGCCATCGCCGAGCCCCGACAGCAGCGAGGACAATGGCGGCTGCCCCAAGGGCAAGAAGGGCAGCCGCGCGGGCCGCAATATTCTGGGCGGCATATTGAACGAGGCGATCGGCGATGCCGCGAGCAAGGCCGGCGTCTACAGCTATGTGCCGATCGCCGAGGTCAGCGACACGCTGACCAACGCCATCGCCTGCAAGCTCGATCCGGCCGAACAGGTGCAGGCAGCCAAGGCGACCGAAGACGCGGTTCGCGGCGAGGCGGTCGGGTCGACCGCGAACTGGACGAGCGAAACGCGCGAGGGCGTCAGCGGATCGTCGACGGTCATCGCGCGTAACGACGAGGCGGGCGGGCGGCAGTGCATCAACGTCACGGACTTCATCATCGTCGACGGCGAGGAGACGCGCGCGACCAAGCGTATGTGCCGCGAACCCGGCCAGCCGCGCTACACGCTGGCGCAGGCGTGATGAAGCGGGCGGCGCGTCTTGCGCTGGGTCTGGCGGCGCTGGCGACGCTCGGCGCGACGCCCGCGAAGGATCCCGCGAACCCGACCTGTCCGCTCCACCCCAACTGGTCGACCAACCCGACGATGGTGCTGACGCCGGTCGAGCGTAGCGGCGTCAAGGTACTGCTCGCCGAAGGGCGCGTCGACGCGGGGCTGCCCGACCGGCTCAAGGCGACCCTTGCCGCCCATCCCGACATCACCGAAATCTGGCTGAGTTCTCCTGGCGGCGACGCGCGCGCGGGCAATGCGGCGGGGCGGGTGATCCGGTCGAACATGGGCATCACGACACGCATCCCGTCGGGCTGGGCCTGTTTCAGCGCCTGCAATTTCGTCTTCATGGGCGGCATCCCGCGCTACGTCGATCCGGGCGGGCTGTTCATCGTCCACATGTTCACGCGCACCGGCGACCGCGGCGCGATCGACATGAGCGTCGCGATGGGCACCGACGCCACGACCGAACTGATCGGCGACGTCGAACAGGACGCGGCGCTGCTCGCGAGCGAGGACAATGATTTCCTGATCCGGATGGGCGTGTCGCGCAAGCTGCTGACCGACGTGATGTATCAGCAGAAGGCGGTGAAGGGCAGCGGCCCCGATCAGTCGACCCGCCGCTGCCTGACGCACGAGGAGGCGCTGAAATATGGCGTCGACAGCAGCGACACGGCCGGCGGCTGAGCGTCCAGTCGAAGGTTGCAAAGTGCAACGCGTGGCGTAGACTGGCCGGCGACAATCGGGAGAGCCGGCCATGAACGAGATGACGCACGACCACGCCAAATTCCGATCGATGATCGACGGCACGCAGGATGATTGGGACATTATCGCGCGCGAGCAAAAGGAGTTCGCGCCGAACAATGGCAAGCGCATCCTCGACCATCTGAAGCTGCTCGGCGGCGATTATGGCGGCTTTCCGGTCGACCGGCTCGAACATTGCCTGCAAACCGCGACGCGGGCGCACAGGGATGGCCGCGACGAGGAATATGTCGTGATGGCGCTGCTCCACGACATCGGCGACACGCTCGGCGCATTCAACCACCCCGACGTCGCCGCGGCGATATTGAAACCCTTTCTGTCCGAGGAAAATCTGTGGATCGTCCAGCACCACGGCATCTTCCAGGGTCATTATTTCTTCCACTATCTCGGCCTCGACCGCGACATGCGCGACCAGTTCCGCGATAGCCCGCACTATGCGGCGTGCGCCGAATTCTGCGAAAAATACGACGCGCCGGCGTTCGACCCCGATTATGACAGCGAGCCGCTCGAATTTTTCGAGCCGATGGTGACGCGGCTCTGCTCTTATCCGCGCACGAGCATCTACAAGAAGGTGATGGTCGAGGAAGCGGCGGGGTAGATACCTCTGCGCCTAACCAGATCGTCACCCCGGCGAAGGCCGGGGTCTCGCCCTAGGTTTATAAAGCCAACGGCGAGACCCCGGCCTTCGCCGGGGTGACGAGCATATTTAGCCGAGCCTCACTTCCCCTTGAACTCGGTCTTGCGCTTCTGCTGGAACGCCAGAATGCCTTCCATCGCATCGGCGCTGTTGCCCGCGATGAACTGACCCGTCGCCTCGCCGTCGAGCGTGTCGGCATAGCTTTGCGACAGGCCGGCGCGCAGCACCTTGCGCATCGTGCCGAGCGCGACGGTCGGGCCGCTCGCGAGGCGCGCGGCGAGCGCGCGCGCTTCGGCCAGCAACTGGTCGTCCTCGACGCATTTATACACCATGCCCCATTCGGCCGCCTGCTCGCCCGAAATCTTCTCGCCCAGCATCATCATCTGCGTCGCGCGCGGCAGGCCGATCAGGCGCGGCAGGATCCACGACGAGCCGCCGTCGGGGACGAGACCGATGTTGACGAAAGCCTGCAGGAAATAGGCGCTCTTGCCCGCGAGGGTGAAGTCGCCCGACAGGGCAAAGCTGCAGCCGACGCCTGCGGCGGGGCCGTTGACCGCGACGACGACCGGAATGTCGAGGTTCGCGAGCGCGAGCAGCATCGGATTATAGTGGTTGCGCAGCGCCTTGCGGCTGTTCGCGCCGCCGCCGACCGCCGACGCGCTGCGGTCGCCCGCCAGATCCGCGCCCGAGCAGAAGCCGCGGCCCTCGCCGGTGATCAGCAGCGCGCGCGCGCCGAACAGGGAGAGATAGTCGAACGCGGTGCGGATATCGTCGGCCATCGCGGGCGGCATCGAATTGAGCCGTTCGGGGCGGTTCAGGGTGATCGTCGCGACATGGTCGGCGACCTCGAACCGGATCGTGTCGAAGCTGGGGGTGTCGGTCATGGGGAAGAATCCTCTCGCGGGTGCTTTACCTTTACGTTCACGTAAAGTTTTGGCGCATTTGGAGGGGGAGCGCAAGAGGGCAGGGCGAGCGAAAGCGCAGCATCCGTTGTCGACCGGAAGACGACATTATTTTGATTGCCATCCCGGACTTGATCCGGGATCCATAGCTGCACCGTCGTCATGGATCCCGGATCAGGCCCGGGATGACGAATGTCTAAAACCGACCGGAGGCAGCCATTTCACCACCGTCACCCTGAACTTGTTTCAGGGTCCATGGCCTGCCGTCTACTTCGACGCGGCATCGAACGAGAGGTCTGGCCATGGATGCTGAAACAAGTTCAGCATGACGAGCTTGGATGTCACCTCCCCACCCCAAAGCAGGCATCGGCGTCAAATAGGCCTTTCCTACATTATCGGGCTGTGCCAGTTTTGTATCCGGCTCTTTCATTTGGTGGATAAAAGCGATGACGGTCCAGCTTGCGGGGGCGGCCACGGCGAGGCGTACCAGGCGCGCTCAGCGCTCCTCAAGGCCCCGATTGGGTATGCAATAGGCTGAACTTTCCTGAACTTTGGAATGACCACGCGCTCCTTGCGCCAACCAGCCCCCGGGATCCAAGCTGCGATAACGCAAGAAGGCAGGGCAGATTTCCACCCCAAAGCGGCCCTGGCCCGCAATTCTAATCCTCGCCCAGCCGCACGAACCGCATATCGCCCTCCGCGCGGTGCAGCGTCAGGCCGCGTTCGGTCCTTTCGACGCAGGCGCCTTCGAAATCGACGACGCCGATGTCGTTGGGCTCGATGATCACGTGCAGCTTGCCGCCGTCAACCTCGGTCAGCACGAAGCGCGGTGCGGTGATGCCGTAGATCGGCTCGCGCACCTCGACCCAGCGCGGGATGCGCTGGTCTTCGTCGGGCATCGTCCAGCCGTCATATTGGGTATAGCCGTCGATCGGGGCGCCGCTGTCGAAACCGATCGTGAAATCGACCCCCGCGACAGTCCGGCCATTCGGCCAGGTGACGACGATGGTGGGCACCGCGCCGTCGATCTCGCCGGGCGTGCCCTTCGAAATCGCTGGTGGTACCGGCTTCGGCTCGGTGGTCAGGCAGATCGTGTCGCCGCGCGGTTCCCAGCGTCCCTCGGCGCGTTCGTCGAGCGCGCCCGCGGCAAGCATATATTGAAAGCGGCCGTCATTGCGGATGACGAGGCCGCCGCCGACATCGGGCCCTTCGGCGATGCTGTATTCGCCGACGAAGGGGGAATCCTGCGCGGCGGCGGGGGCGGCCAGCAGCGCGGCGGCGAGAAGCAGGGTTCGCATTCGCCGGTCATGCGCGCGCCGCGCCGCGGATGCCAGGCCCTTTCCACCCGCCGCTCCACCTGCTAGGCGCCCGCGCCATGTCCCAGACGCACCCCGACCGCCGCACCTTCGCCATCATCTCGCACCCCGACGCGGGCAAGACGACGCTGACCGAAAAGCTGCTCGTCGCGGGCGGCGCGATCCATATGGCGGGCGAGGTGAAGGCGCGCGGCGCGGCGCGGCGCGCGCGGTCGGACTGGATGAAGATCGAACAGCAGCGCGGCATTTCGGTGACCTCGTCGGTGATGACCTTCGAGCACGCCGGGCTCGTCTTCAACCTGCTCGACACGCCGGGGCACGAGGATTTCAGCGAGGACACCTATCGCACGCTGACCGCGGTCGACAGCGCGGTGATGGTCATCGACGCCGCGAAGGGCATCGAGCCGCAGACGCTCAAGCTGTTCGAGGTATGCCGCCTGCGCTCGGTGCCGATCATCACCTTCGTCAACAAGGTCGACCGCGAGGGGCTGCCGCCGTTCGAGCTGCTCGACGAGGTCGCCGACCGGCTCGCGCTCGACGTCTGTCCTATGAACTGGCCCGCGGGCATGGGCGGGCAGTTCGAGGGGCTCTACGACCTCGTCGATCCCGCGATCATGAAACCCGGCGGCGACGCCTCGCGCATGTATGAGGGGAAGCGCGTCGGCGTCGCGGGACTGGACGATGCGGCGCTGGCCGCCGAGCTCAGCGCCGACGCGCTCGCGCATCTCAGGGAAGAGACCGAACTCGCCTCGGCCTGCTACGCGCCGTTCGACGTCGCGGCCTACCGCAATGGCGACCTGACGCCGGTCTATTTCGGCTCGGCGCTCAAGGAATTCGGGGTCGTCGACCTGCTCGCGGCGCTCGGAAGCCACGCGCCGGGGCCGCAGCCGCAGCCAGCCGAGCCCGCGCCGGTGCGCCCCGGCGACGATGCAGTGACCGGCTTCGTGTTCAAGGTGCAGGCGAACATGAACCCCGCGCACCGCGACCGGATCGCCTTCATGCGCCTCTGCTCGGGCAAGTTCGAGCGCGGGATGCGGTTGATGCAGGGCGGGACGGGCAAGGCGATCGCGATCAGCCGCCCGATGCTGTTCCTCGCGCAGGACCGCGAGATGGCCGAAGAGGCCTTCCCCGGCGACATCATCGGCATCCCGAACCACGGCACGCTGCGCGTCGGCGACACGCTGTCCGAACGCACCGATATCACGATCACCGGCCTGCCCAATTTCGCGCCCGAAATATTGCGCCGCGTCGCGCTCGTCGACCCGACCAAGACCAAGCAGCTCAGGAAAGCACTCGACGACATGGCCGAGGAGGGGATTATCCAGGTCTTCTATCCCGAAATCGGGTCGAACATGATCGTGGGCGTGGTCGGCCAGTTGCAGCTCGACGTGCTGATCAGCCGGCTCGAGGCCGAGTATAAGGTCGAGGCCAAGCTCGAGGCCTCGCCCTGGGACACCGCGCGCTGGATCGCGAGCGACGACCCGGCGGCGCTCAAGGCGTTCCAGGCCGATCACCGCGGCGCCAGCGCCGCCGACCGCGACGGCGCGCCGGTGTTCATGGCGAAGGATGCGTGGGAAGTCGGCTACGTCACCCAGCGCCACCCGGCGATCCGCTTCACGGCGACCAAGGAGCGGCGGTTCGCGGCGACGAGCTAAAAATCGGCCGTCATTGCGAGCGGAGCGAAGCAATCTCCAGCTATCGAAAGTGCATTCCGATAGCTGGAGATTGCTTCGTCGCTATGCTCCTCGCAATGACGAGACTAGATCAAGCTCAGCAGATCGGCCGGCCCCGCCGCTTCCTCCTCATCCTCTTCGCCCTCGAACTTGCTCAGCGTCACTCCCAGCAGCCGGATGCCCTGTTCCACCGGTAGCAGCGGCGCGAGGATCGCTTCGCCCACCGCGAGCAGCCCTGCGCCGTCTCCGATCGCGAACGGTACCGACTTCGCCCGCGTGATCGTCCTGAAATCGGCGTAGCGCAGCTTGAGCGTCACCGTGCGCCCGCGCGCGCCTTTTTTTGCCGCGCGGTCCCACACCACGGTGCAGACATGCGCGAGCGCCTCGCGGATTTCGGTGTCGGTGATCAGGTCGTTGAAGAAGGTCCGCTCGCCGCCCAGCGACTTGAGCGGCCGGTTCGACCGGACCCGCCGATGGTCGATCCCGCGCGCCAGATTGTGGAGCCATTCGGCGCTGTTGCCGAAATGCGCGGCGAGCCAGCCCAGGTCCTTCGCGGCGAGATCGGCGCCCGAGAAGATTCCGAGTCCCTCCATCTTCGCCGCGGTCACCGGGCCGATGCCGTGGAAGCGGCGGATCGAGAGCGTCTGGACGAAGGCGGCGCCCTTGCCCGGCGGGATGACGGTAAGCCCGTCGGGCTTGTTCTGGTCCGACGCGAGCTTGGCGATGAACTTGTTGTAGGAAACGCCCGCCGAGGCGGTCAGCCCCGTCTCCTCGCGAACGCGGTGGCGGATCAGCCGCGCGGTCGCGGTGGCGCTGCCGAGTTCCGCCTTGTCGCGGCTGACGTCGAGATAGGCCTCGTCGAGCGACAGCGGCTCGACCTCGTCGGCATAGTCGCGGAAGATCGCGCGGATCTGGTGCGAGATGTCGCGATAGACCTCGAAGCGCGGCGGCACGAAAATGAGGTCGGGGCACTGGCGCTTCGCGGTGATGCTCGGCATTGCCGAGCGGACGCCGAACTTGCGCGCCTCATAGGACGCCGCCGCGACCACGCCGCGCCGCGACGAGCCGCCAACCGCGACGGGCTTGCCGCGCAGCGCCGGGTCGTCGCGCTGCTCGACCGAGGCGTAGAAGGCGTCCATGTCGACATGGATGATCTTGCGGACCGGAGCATCCGCCTCCTCATCGTCGCTGGCTTCGGTCTCGCTCACCGGTACGGCCTAGCATGTTGCCACGATGTTCTCAATCGCAGCGCGGCGTTTCGCTTGACGCTGGCGCCGCAAACTGGCAATCGCCGCCAGCCTTGGAGATGCGGGTATAGCATAGTGGTAATGCTCTAGCCTTCCAAGCTAGCTAGGCGGGTTCGATTCCCGCTACCCGCTCCAGAGGCCCTTCCGAGAACGTCCGGCAACGTCCAAAAAACGGCTGATTTTCCCCATTTTTTCTGCTATAACCGTCCCTGTTGATGCGGGCGTATCTCGACGCACCCCGACAATTTGGGGGTATATTTGATGGTATGTCCGAAGCAGTCATGGAGAGATACCATCATGCTGACGGCGGTAGCGATCAAGGCGGCAAAGGGCCGCGATAAACCATACAAGGTAGGTGATTCGGGCGGGCTATATCTTCTCGTGACCCCTTCGGGGCAGCGATATTGGCGGATGAACTACCGCTTCCTTGGAAAACAGAAGACGCTGGCCTTTGGCGCTTGGCCCGATGTTGGCCTCGCGGGAGCCAGAGCCAAGCGGGACGAAGCTCGACAGTTGCTAGCCACGGGGCGCGATCCAGCCGAACAGGCTAGGCTGGATAAGGCGGCTGCGAGCGTAGCGGCTGCAAACACGTTCCGGGCGGTCGCAGAGGAATGGTTAGCCAAGGTCGCGAAGGAAGGTCTCGCGCCGGCCACGCTCAAGAAGAACCGCTGGCTGCTGGACTTTTCCTATCAGTCGATAGGGCATCGGCCGATAGCGGAAATCAAGCCGTTTGAATTGCTGACCCTGCTCCGCAGATTTGAAACGAAGGGAAAGCATGAGACCGCTCATCGCCTGAGAAGCATATGCGGTCAGGTTTTCCGCTATGCGATTGCCACGGTTCGGGCGGAACATGATGTTGCCGCCGATCTGCGCGGCGCATTGATTACGCCGAAGGTTACGCATCGCGCCGCGATCACCACGCCAACGGAGGTCGGCGCGCTGCTGCGCGCGATCGAGGGCTACGAAGGCCATCCGTCCACTTTGACCGCGCTGCGCCTCTTGCCCCATGTTTTCGTCCGCCCCGGTGAACTGCGCTATGCCGAATGGAAGGAGTTTGACCTCGACAACGGGGTTTGGACGATCCCCGAGAGCAAGATGAAAATGCGCCGGGTCCACAAGATTCCGCTGTCCCGGCAGGCTTTGGAAATCATCGCGATGCTCGAACATGACGCCAGCTTGAGCCGGTTCCTTTTCCCGTCGCTGCGCTCGGCCAGCCGCCCCATGTCCGAAAACACCATCAACGGCGCGCTGCGTCGGCTGGGCTACGCGAAGGACGAAATGACCGGGCATGGCTTCCGCGCAATGGCTAGCACCTTGCTCAATGAAATGGGCCGCTGGAACCCCGATGCGATCGAACGGCAGCTCGCCCACGCCGAAGGCAACGCGGTGCGGCGCGCCTATGCGAGAGGCGAATACTGGGACGAGCGCGTTCAGATGATGCAATATTGGTCGGACGAACTGGACCGCTTGCGGGATAACTTCGAGCCGGTGAAGCTGGCCGCGGGTGCAAGGCGTTGGGGCTAACCGTCAATCGGATAGGTCCAACGATGCACGTCTGCGACGGATTCGATTACGCCTAAAGAGCGGGATAGTGGGTCGTGACGATCGGCCGCCATGTCCGCCCATTTGAGCCATTGCGCGATGGTCATGCCGTCGATCACTGTTTCCATGTCGAGATCGGTTTTTCGCATGGCCGCGACGAAGCGGCGCACGAGCGAGGTTGTGCGCCATGCTTCGGCATGTTCGGCAAGCCGCCGAAAGCGATTTCTGTCTAGGCGGCGCTGCGCCTCTTGGTCTCGCTGCTGCTGCGCCCGCATTTCATAGAGGCGCGCGCGTTCCTCCCTTGCTTCACGCTCGGCGGCGATGGCCGGAAGCGCGGTGATTATCGTTGCTACAATGTCGCTCGCAAGTTGTTCGAGCCGATAGGTTGGACCTTCGCGCCACTTGCGACGGAAGCCCGCGGGCGTCCAGCTCGTCACCTCGAATATCAGATCGCCGGTCGATTCCAGATTGTGGAGCATCGGGGCTGGAGGCGCCTGCCATTCGTTCGGGCCGGTCGGTATCTTAACCCACTTCATGCGATAGCGAAGCTGAAACATGATCGCATCAAGGCCCGAACGCGCCGTCAGTTGGCCGCGCCCATTGTGTCCCACGGCGATCCCGTGAGCGTCGAGCGTCTGACAAATGGCGTTGAGGACACAAAGAAGCCGGCGATCGGCACGATCGAAAGGCGCGACCTTCTTCCACTCGCGCGAGCCGCGATCATAATATTCTGCGCGGGCGCGAATTTCCTTTTTGCGGGCGGCGATCCGCTCGGCAACGATCGGATGAGGCTGAATCAGCCGTTCGGAAATCCGAATGGCGGGCAGTTCAGCCTTTAGCTGCTCGACTTGCGACGTCGACGTGAGGGGCTGTCCTGACAGGTCAGATGCACGAATAACGAGGGCGTCCGCGCCTCGCTCCCCGGTTGGAAGCGGCGGCCTGGCCCCGGCGCGCTTGCCGACCGCGAGCTTGCTCCAATAGCCCGGAGGCGGGCGCGGAATGTCCTCGCGTGTCAATCGGCGCGCAAAAGGGACCCCCTATCGGCGTCGAAGAGGGACCCCCTTTTCGGATATGATGCTGGTTAGTTGAGGGTCGCCTTGCGCTGCGTGCGGCGGAGGGCGGGCGTAGCCCGACCGGAGGCGCGCGCAGCGCAAGATAGATTTTTGAAGGGGCCGAAGATGGCGGTCAGCTGCGGTTTTTGAAGCGCCAGCTGTCGTTGCCCGTCTCGATGATATCGCAGTGGTGGGTGACGCGGTCGAGCAGCGCCGTGGTCATCTTGGGGTCACCGAAGACGGTAGGCCACTCGCCAAAGGCGAGGTTGGTGGTGATGATGACGCTGGTGCGCTCATAAAGCTTGCTGATGAGGTGGAACAGCAACTGCCCTCCGGAGCGGGCGAACGGCAGATAACCGAGCTCGTCGAGCACGATCAGGTCGAGCCGCGACAGCTGCGCCGCCAGGGTCCCGCCTTTGCCGATCCGGGTCTCCTCTTCGAGGCGTGTCACCACCACTGTCTCCACGATCAACATCCCGTTCTCGCCAACTGATCAAAACCAGTCGGCCGACTAAATCCCCGGGATGAAGGGGTCCTTTTTGCACGCCGATCACCCCACGAAGGGGGTGCCTATTGCACGCTGATCCTCAATTCCTGCAATGCTTACGGCTTTCATCGAAACCGATCGCCGCTTTCACCGAGGGAGGCGGAAGCCATGAGCAGGATGCAGAGCGGGCAAGGGCCGCAAGTTGCGTCCGAGGACCGCCCCCATATCGAACCGATCAGCGTCCGCATATCCGCCGCGGTTAAACTCACTGGCATTGGACGGTCGACGCTCTACGAACTCATCAAGGCCGGAGAGCTAGAAACTGTAAAAGTCGGTCGATCAACCTTCATCCGATACGCCAGCCTCAAGCGCCTGTTCGAGAAAAGCTAGGGCGCCGCGAGCGAGCTGCAGGGGATGGTCGGCAAAATCCCTTGCGCCTGTCTATAGGCAATTTACCCTGCAATTCTCCGTTTTTCGTCAGATGCAGGATAATGGACCGGCAAGCCCGCCACCGAACTTTTTTCGATTCCCATTTTCGCGAAGTTCGACCTTCTATTCGATTCCCATTTTTCGTTATAGTCGCGTGAGGGTATCAGCGAGGGTATGTCTCGGCCGATCGGAAATAATATTCATCATAATGATGCGGCTCCATGCTTCGACGAAGGACAGGCACGGCTAGGGGCGAAATGTCGCGGACCGCGGCCCTTGGATTTTTGTCCTTACAATCCGTGTGTACAAACCCATATAGCATCTATCGCGGCCCTCCTTTTTGTAAGCCGCCGCGGCTGAGAGCCTGTGCTCCCGCTTACGCAGAGGAGCCACGCAATGAATCGCCCCGACACCGCCGAAAGAACCGTCGCATCGTCTCGCCCCGTGCGCCATTTCCACAAATATCGAAGTCCGCTCTCCCTCGATCATGCCCGGCGTCAGGGTGACATCAGCCAGCTTGCCTATCTGGTGATGGGCGGACGCGACCCTGCCATCGCCTTTCTCAATGGAGAAAATGTCGTGCTTGGCGGAAGGCCGCTCGCCATCGCAACCGCCAGCCCGGAGGGCTATGTGCAGGTCGCGGAGATCATCCGCTCTGGTGCTTCCGTGCCGGAATCGACGTGAGCCGCGCGATCAACCTCGCGTTGCCTGAGGCCGATGTCAGGGAAATCTGCCGTGCGTCGGGAGTGGCTATCAGTGCGATCGAGCGGTTGCCGTCAGGCGGCACGCGCTTGGTCTGCACGACCAGTAGCGGCGCCGACGAAATCCGCCTCAGACTCGCTGGCCACCTGATCGAAGGCGCGGTCGATCGATTCCGCTTCTATAGGCCATCCCCGACCGGTTGATGGCATGCAATGGCGCCGGAGGCGGCCTAGCTCGATCAGAAGAAAGCGGGCGCGACGAAACTTAGGGGGAAGCCGCGGGTTGAGACCTTATCCCCGCTGACCGAAGGATCCGATCATGGCGAAGAAGCCCGTGCCGTCACCCGCCGCAGACCATGCACTTCGTGACCACCAACCGGGAGAGGGCCAGCCGGCGCCGATTGACAGCAGAGGCGATGGCGATGAACTGCATCAGCAAGTCGGAGATGGAGTCGCCGATGCGGCGGCTTATCTCACCGATAATTTCGGTCACCGTATCTCCGACAATCAGAATTCGCTTCGCGCCGGCGCACGCGGGCCGACCTTGCTCGAGGATTTCGTCCTCCGCGAGAAAATCTTCCATTTCGACCATGAGCGCATTCCCGAACGCATCGTCCATGCGCGCGGGTCGGGCGCGCACGGCGTGTTCGAATGCACCAGGGCGATTCCCGAACTGACCAAGGCGTCGATCTTCCAGAAGGAAGGGGCGAGTTGTCCGGTCTTCGTTCGCTTCTCGACCGTCGCCGGCGGCGCCGGATCGGTCGACACGCCGCGTGACGTGCGCGGCTTTGCGGTCAAGCTCTACACCGAAACCGGTAATTGGGATCTGGTCGGCAACAATATCCCGGTCTTCTTCATCCAGGATGCGATGAAATTCCCCGATCTCGTCCACAGCGTGAAGATGGAGGCCGACCGCGGGTATCCGCAGGCGGCGAGCGCACACGACACTTTCTGGGACTTCATCGGCCTGGTGCCAGAGGCGATGCACATGATCATGTGGGCGATGTCCGACCGCGCGATCCCGCGCAGCTTCCGCATGATCGAAGGCTTCGGCGTTCATACCTTCCGCTTCGTCAACGATGAGGGTGCGGGCAAATTCGTCAAATTCCACTGGAAGCCCGTGCTCGGCATCCAGTCGACGACATGGGACGAGGCGGTCAAGATCGCCGGTGCCGATCCTGATTTCCTGCGCCGCGACCTGTTCGAGGCGATCGATGCCGGCGACTTCCCGGCGTGGGATCTCGGCGTGCAGGTCTTCGACGAGGCGTTCGCGGCAAAGCAGCCCTATGACGTGCTCGACGCCACCAAGCTGATCCCCGAGGAGGATATCCCAGTCGAGATCGTCGGCCGCATGACGCTCAACCGCAACGTCGACAATTTCTTCGCCGAAACCGAGCAAGCCGCCTTCCTGCCGTCGAATATCATCCCCGGCATCGATTTCAGCAACGACCCGCTGCTGCAGGGCCGGCTCTTCTCCTATCTCGACACGCAGAAGTCGCGGCTAGGAACGACCAATTTCCACCAGATTCCTATCAATGCGCCCAAATGCCCCTTCCACAATTTCCAGCGCGACGGGATGATGCAGACGCTCGTGCCGACCGGGCGCGCCAATTACGAACCCAACAGCCTCGCCGAAGCGGGTGAGAATGGCGGTCCGCGGGAGAGTGCGGAGGCGGGCTTCACGACCTTCAGCGCCAACGACGAGCGCAACGATCCCGCGCAAAAGCTCCGTATCCGTGCCGAGCTATTCGCGGATCATTTCAGCCAGGCGCGGCTCTTCTACCTGTCGCAGACCGCGAATGAGCAGGCGCATATCGCCTCGGCGCTGGTCTTCGAACTGTCGAAGGTCACGCTCGATCATGTCCGCGCGCGCGTCGTCGGCCAGCTTCGCAACATCGACGAGGATCTGGCGAAGCGCATTGCCGCGGGCCTCGCGATCGACCTGCCGCCCAAGAAAAGGGCTGCGCGCGCCCCGGTCGATCTCAAACCCTCCGACGCGCTGTCGATTCAGAAGAATGCCGATGACACGATGGAAGGCCGCAAGGTCGCGATCCTCTTTGCCGAAGGGTCGGACAAGATGGCGATCGACAAGCTGAAAGCCGATATCGAAGGCACCGGCGGTACCCCGTTCCTGGTCGCGCCCAAGGTCGGCGGGATCAAGGTCAAGGGCGGCACGCTCAAGGCCGATGGCCAACTCGCCGGATCGCCTTCGGTGCTGTTCGACGCGGTCGCCTCGATCCTGACAGAAGAACAGGCCAAGGCGCTTTCGGTGCAGGGTGCGGCGGTGCAGTGGTTCATGGACGCCTATGGCCATTGCAAGACCATCGCGCATGACGACGCGACCCAGATATTGCTCGACAAGGCGGGCGTCGAAAAGGACGGCGGCGTCGTTGCGATCGACGCCTTCGCCGATGTCGGCACGCGGCGTCATTGGGCGCGTGAAGCCAAGGTGCGCGATCTTGCCTGATCGCCTACGTTGATGGCGGCCGCGTCCGCGACCCATCACCGCGATCTCCGCACCGGCCGGTCGATCTGGTCGGCGCGGCGTCGTCCGGCGATCTCGTCAAGGCCTTTGACGCGCGATATCGCGTGCGATGCAATCGTCGTCGGTGCCGGCGTATCGGGCGCGTTGATCGCGGAGGCGCTGTCAGAAGCAGGGCTCACGACCGTCATCGTCGATCGTCGCGGCCCCGCCGAAGGATCGACCGCGGCGTCGACGGCGATGCTGCAATATGAACTCGACACGCCGCTCTCGCTGATGGCGGAGCGGATCGGGCGCGAGAAGGCCGAGCGCATCTGGCGCCGCTCGCGCCAGGCGGTCGATGCGCTGCGCGAGCGAACCGAGCGACTGGGCCTTGCCGTCGACGGCGCGACGCGCGGTTCCATCTATCTCGACGGCAATGTCCTCGACGCCGACGGCCTGGCCCACGAGGCCGACGCCCGCCGGCGCGCGGGTTTTGAGGTCGAGCTTCTCAAACCCGCCGCGGTGCTCGAGCGCTACGGGATCAAGGGACGCCATGCGCTGATCGGTTTCGGCAATTATTCCGCCGACCCGCGCCGGATGACCCTTGGCTATCTGAACACCGCCATCGCGCGCGGCGCCCGGCTCTATTCGCCGGTCGATATCTGCGACATCGACGCGCGCGAAGACGGCGTGACGCTTCACAGCGCGCGCGGTCCCGAGATCCGTGCGCGCCATGTGGTCATGGCGACGGGCTACGAGATGATGAAGGGCATCCCGCGCAAGGGAAACAGGATCATATCGAGCTGGTCGATCGCGACCCGCCCTCAGCCCCGCGCCATCTGGCCGACGGCCGCGATGATCTGGGAAGCCGCCGACCCCTATCTCTACATCCGCACCACCCCGCGCGGCGAGGTCATATGCGGCGGCGAGGATGAGGAAATCGCGGACGCGGGCGAACGCGACGCGAAGCTTCCCGGCAAGATCAGAACCCTGTCGCGCAAGCTCGCCGCGCTGCTGCCGGGAATCGACGCGACTCCGGTCCATGGCTGGGCCGGCAGCTTCGGCGACAGCCCTGTCGGCACCCCGACGATCGGCCGCATCCCGCGCATGCCCAACTGCTATGCAGCCATGGGTTATGGCGGGAACGGCATCACCTTCTCGATGATGGCGGCGCAGATGCTGCGCGGGTTGATCTGCGGCTATGGCGATCCCGACGCGGACCTCGTCAGCTTCCATCGAAAATTCTAGGCGGGTCCGCGCAACGCAGTCGCGCCATCGCACCTGTCAGTATCTTTTCCTGCTTCCGATGAGCAGCATGGTCTTGGCGCCGTCGCTGGTGTAGGGTCGATCCTTCACCGCCACCGATAGCGCGGCCGCTTTACCCATCGGCGCTCCATCATACCGAGTGCCGCCGGCATGGCGGCTCTTTCCGAAAGGATCGCTATTGCCCCATGACACCAGCCTTCTCGCTATACTCGTTATGGGACTGGTCCTCGCTTTCATTGGCGGATTCATTGCCAGTAGGCTGAAGCTGCCGCCGCTCGTCGGCTATCTGCTCGCGGGCGTGGCGGTCGGCCCCTTCACTCCCGGCTTCGTCGGCGATGCTGCGCTGGCGAACCAGCTCGCGGAGATCGGCGTGATCCTGCTGATGTTCGGTGTCGGGCTGCATTTCTCGATCAAGGATTTGGTCGCTGTCCGCAGGATCGCCATCCCCGGCGCGCTCGTCCAGATCGTGGTTGCGACTCTGCTCGGGGCGGGCCTGGCGCATCTCTGGGGCTGGACCACCGGGGCGGGCCTGGTTTTCGGTCTTGCCCTGTCGGTCGCGTCGACCGTCGTGCTGCTGCGCGCGCTCGAGCAGCGCAATACGCTCGATTCGATCAACGGCCGGATCGCCGTGGGTTGGCTGATCGTCGAGGATCTCGTCATGGTGCTGGCCCTTGTGTTGCTGCCGGCGTTAGGGCGCGCACTGGGAGGGGAAGGGGCTTCGGGCGGCGCGGGCGATATCGCGCTCGTCTTGCTTGTCACGCTCGGAAAGGTTGCGCTGTTCCTTGCGCTTGTCCTGATCGTCGGAACGCGCGCCGCGCCCTGGATATTGGAACGTGTCGCCCGAACGGGCTCGCGCGAATTGTTCACTCTGTCGGTTCTCGCGACCGCGCTCGGTATCGCTTTCGGCTCGGCCGCCCTGTTCGGCGTGTCTTTCGCGCTCGGCGCCTTCTTTGCTGGCGTGATCCTCAGCGAAAGCGATTTCAGTCATCAGGCGGCCGCGGACTCGCTGCCTTTGCAGGATGCCTTTGCCGTCCTGTTCTTCGTCTCGGTCGGCATGTTGTTCGATCCGGGTATCCTTGTCCGTGAACCGTTCGCTGTTCTGGCGGTGCTGGCGATCATTCTGATCGGCAAGTCGGCCGCGGCATTCGGAATCGTGCTGGCCTTCGGCTATCCGGCGCGGACGGCACTGACTGTCTCGGCGAGCCTCGCCCAGATCGGCGAGTTCTCCTTCATCCTGATCGGCCTTGGTGTCACCCTGGGGTTGGTCAAGGCGGAAGCGCGAGACCTAGTCCTCGCCGGCGCGCTGCTGTCGATTACGCTCAATCCGCTCGTCTTCATCGCTTTCGACGGCTTCGAGAGATGGCTGCGACGACGACCGCGGCTGTTGGCATTGCTGGAGCGGGGAGGCGATGAGAGCCTTTCCCGTCTGCCCGACGCGAAGCACAGCAGCTTTCGCCATCACGCGGTCGTTGTCGGCTACGGCCGGGTCGGGCGCGTGGTCGGTAGGATGCTCAAGAGCGAAGGTCTTCCCGTTATCGTCGTCGACAAGGATCGACGCCGCGTCGAGGCGCTGCGCGAGCGCGGCATTACGGCCATCTATGGCGAAGCATCGACCCCGGGTATTCTCGAGGCGGCGGATATCGCCCAGGCGCGGCTGCTCGTGATCGCGACGCCGGAGGGCTTTCAGACACGGCGCATCATCGAGATCGCGCGCGAGCTCAATCCCGAAATCGACACCGCGATCCGGACCCACAGCGAAGCCGAGGTCGCCCATCTCGAAGGTCAGGGCGTCGGCCTCGCGATCATGGGCGCGCGCGAGCTGTCGTTCGGCCTCGCCGGCTATGCGCTGCGCAGCCTCGGCATTTCGAAGAAGCGCGTAGCGGCCATCGTTCAGAAGGAGCGCATATCCGGGGAAGGCGGCGCGTTCGAGCGCCGGCCCGACATACCGCCTCGCGAAGCGCCAGAACTGCGCCAGCGCCGGGGGGATGACGAGGATGCAGGCTGATCCGGTGCGCAGGCCCATTCTGCGTGGCGAATTGATGCCCGCATCATGTCCGTCTGTGATAGGATGCGTCATCACCCGATTTCGATCGCAAGCTTCCCGTGACTGAGAGACCTCGAGCTCCCGCTTGCCCAGCGGGAGTCTATTCGATGATTTCCATCCACGAACCCTCGCGATCTTTCGGCCGGATCATTCGGTTGTGGAACCGGCTTCTCCATCACGGGCTGGAACATGTTCCGCAAACGATGGGAAACGCGTTTCACCAGTCGCGGCGCCGGCGACACGACCTCGAGCGCGCAATCGAAAGCTGGGAGCGCGAAAACGACGCCTGCTCGGGGGCGCCGCAAACAGCCCATCCTCAAGTCGTGTCGTCGTCTTCTGTCCAGCATGCCCTTGAGCAATGGGACAATGAGGGCGGAGCACAACCAGCGAAAGGAACGCGATCATGATACTGCACAATCTCTTCGGCCGTCACCTCGTCGATTTCAAGGCGAGCCACTGGGATCGGGGGCGCTTCGTCAGCCATTGCACCGTTTGCGGTTGCGAGATGGTCAAACTACCCGGCTTGGTATGGCAGGCGAGCGGACGGCGGGGCTGAGACGATCGGCTCTGCCGCTCGACCGGACGGAATCGCTCTATTAGCGACCCGGCATGATAAACAGGAACAATGCCCTATCCCGCGCGTCTTCTCCATGCCCACTACCGGGCATTTGAAGAGAGGAGAATGGTCATGGTCAACCCCGACCAGAACCAGACCGGCAGCCAGCCGGGCCGCAAGTCGGAAGGCGAGCGCCAGCCCCAGCAGGAAGACGGCGGCCGCCGTCAGCCCGGCCAGCCGGACCGCGACAAGCGGCCTCAGCAGGGTGGAGAAGCGGAAAAGCCGGGCAAGCAGAGCAGCTAGTCCGAGCTAACCGATCGTCCCCAGGCCGGGCTGCGTGTCGATACGTGGTCCGGTTTCGTTTTGGGACGTGTCCTCCCACTCTTCCGGTCACGCTCGGCCGCTGGCAGCGTCCGATTTTCGCATCAAACGCGGAAACGGCGTGCCTGCGCGACCACATCGGCAAGGCTGGTGTAGCGATAACCGTCCAGGAGATAGGTCGCGGCGGGCACGCGGGTAATGCCGTATCGATCCAGTGTTTCACGCTCGGCGGCGTCGATACCGCCGCATTTGCATGACCGGTCGTTGCCGGACGAGTTCTTGTCCATGTCGAAGCCTTTCAATCCGTGAGCTGGTCGAGAAGTGTCGTGATCCTGATCGTGGCGACGGTCGAAAAGGCGTCCGATATGGCATAGGGAAGCAGGATGCGCTCTCCGACCTTGATCGCGCCGCACGAGTAGACGACGTTCGGGACATAGCCATGGCGCTCTGCGGTCGCGGGCTGGACGAGCGGTACGCGCGAGCGTCCGAGCACGCGTGAGGGATCGTCCTTGTCGAGCAGAACAGCGCCGATCGAATAATGGCGCACCGGGCCGACGCCATGGGTGAAGAGCAGCCAGCCTTCGTCGAGTTCGATGGGCGAGCCGCAATTGCCGATCTGGACGAACTCCCAGGGATATTCGGGTTTCACGATCACCTCGCCGAGGCCCCATTCGTGGAGGTCGTCCGACAGGATGAGATGCAGGCTCTCATTGTCGTGGCGCGCGATCATCGCATAGCGCCCGCCGATCTTTCGCGGAAAAAGCGCCATTCCCTTGTTGTGCGCCGCGGCGCCCTTGAGCGGTGCCAGATGGAATGTCACGAAGTCCCGGGTTTCGAGCAGCTCCGACCTTATGCCGCTTCCACTGTAGGCGGTGAAGGTCGCATAATAGGTGGTCTGGCCTTCGTCGTGGAAGGCAACGAAGCGGGCATCCTCGATCCCGTTTGCCTGCATCTCGGTGACAGGGAAGATCACCCGCTCGGCGATGTCGCTGGCGGGATCGAAGCCGAGTTCCAGACGATCGCCGACACGGGCGGTCACGACGGGCGTCGCGGCGAGCCGCGCGGGCGGGTCGATGGTAACGGTTCCGTCGGCGGCCAATATTCCCGACCGGAACGTCAAGGAGGAGATGTGGCCTTCGCCGACGGCGCGCAGGCTGAGAATGAAGCGGCGGCATCCTGCGGCGACGCCCGACTGGTCGGGGTGCGGCACGATGCTCGGATTGAACAGCGCCGCCGCTTCGAAGCTGTACTCATGAAGGAAGTAGGCGCCGACGAGCTGACGCTGCGCCTGCGAGAAACTCGCGTGAGCGGCAAACGCATCCTCCATTTCCGCGGCGCGCCGTTCGAAGATTGCGGGGAGGTTGCGGTGCCGGTCGTCGAAGTTGCGCAGCGTTTCGGCAAGCAGCGCGTCGGTCTCGTCCGGGGTCATCGCGAGGACGCGGTCGACGATGTGATTGGCGCGGGTCTTGTCGACGGGATTCAGGTCTCGGGGTTCGACCGCCGGCCGGAACGGGCGGACGACGACGCGCGACGGGTCGGGCCGCAAGTGAAGCGCCTGCCGGTTGAAGAAGGGCGCGGATGGCGGAGCCCCGTCAGGCATTGGTGGCTTCGTGTGTGGATGGGCTCGGCTGTGACGGCGCCCGCCGGTTCGCCGCTCGCAGGCGCTGCATGTCGGCCAGCGCGAGCAGGAAGGACAGCACCGATTCCGCGCCCCGGTTCTCGTTCGCGCGGTCCGGGTGGAGGCCGTCGCGGCAACTGCCCGTCGCGAGGTCGGCCAGCTTGATGCCGAGCTCGTTCGCGCCAAGAAACCATGCGAAGGCGCGCTCGGCTTCCGCACGCCACGAAGAGTCCGGATCGACGCCTTTCGCCGCGATACAGGCCGCGATCGTCGCGCAGGCCTCCAGCGGCTGTTGATCGAACGGTTCGGGACTATTGCGCGAGGCCATCAGGAAGCCATGCGAGCCTACGGGCCGGAAATGTCCTCCGGGCGCCGTCTGCATCGTCACCAGCCAGCGCAGACTTCGCAGCCCTGCCTCGATCATGGTCGCCGAGCGCGCTGCGGCGCCCGTGACGATCAGCGCCTGCGGTAGCCGGGCGTTGTCATAGCTGAGGCCATTCTCGAACCATGTCCATTCGGAACCTTCCTGTTCGCTCAGCAGCCTTTCGAGGCGACCCGCGAGCTCGGCGCGCAGGCGCGCGGCGGCATAATCTTCGGCATAAACCGCGCAATAGGACGCGAGGCCGAGCAAGGTGAACGCCCAGGACCGCGGTGAGGTGAAGGCCTCGACGTCGGCCAGCGCCTCGCTGAACAGCTCTTTTGCCCAGCGCGCATGGCCAAGGGAGCAAGCACGCGCACTATAGGCGCCCAGCGCCCAGAGCGTCCGCCCGTGGCTGTCCTCCGAGCCGGCATCTTCGAGCCATCGCCGGTCGAAGCCCATGAAATTGCGAAAACGCCGATTGTCCGGATTCCAGCCGTGCTGGATGAAGGCCGCGAATGTGGATGACAGCCGACGCGCCAGCGCCGCATCGGGGCCGCCGGCGAGACCGCAGCACAGGAGCAGCGCTCGTGCGTTGTCGTCGATGCAATATCCATGACTGCGGTCGGCGATTGCGTGAACGGCATGCTGGAATATTCCCGTGTCGTCGGACATCGCGGCGAGATGGTCGAGCGACATCGGTGGGAGGCCGGGTTGGACGTTCGTCCGCAGGCGGACTGGGCCGGGTTCGGGCATCCCCGCCCGGCCGCCGGACGCGAGCCTGCGTTCACGGCAAGCCTTGCGAAAACTCGCGGCATAGCGCCGCGCCGAATTGGCCCAGATCATGGGGCGGCTCGCCGCATAGGCCTTGCGCCCCATCGCCAGGCGTTCGGTGTCGTTGCCCAGCAGATCGGAAATCGCCGGGCCGAAGCCCGCCGGATTGTCGAACGGGATCAGGACGCCCGACCCGTCGGCGAGCAACTCGGCGGCGTGCCAATAGGGCGTGGAAACGACCGGACGCCCCAGACCATGCGAATAGGCGAGCGTTCCCGACGTCATTTGCGCCGCCGACAGATAGGGCGTCGTATAGACATCGCACATCGCGATATGGTCGAGCAGTTCGGGGCGGTCGACGAAACGGTTGATGAACGCGATATGGTCATCGAGGCCAAGCTCGCGTACCCGCGCCGTCAGCGTGTCGCGATAACGCTCGCCCTCACGGGCCTGCAAGGCGGGGTGGGTCGCGCCCATCACGACATAGAGGACTTCGGGGGTGCGCCGGACGATTTCGGGCATGGCCTCGATTATCGTCTCGATGCCCTTGTTCGGGCTCATCAGCCCGAATGTCAGAATCACCTTGCGATCGGTAAACCCCAACCGCTCCTTGGCGGCGCGCGTCGAGGCGAGCGGAACATCGGGAATGCCGTGCGCGATGATGTCAATCTTCCCCGGATCGGCGCCGTAGACATCGATCAGCATGTCGCGGGCCTTGTCGGCCATGACAACCACCCGCGCCGATGCGGTAACGATATCCTTCATGACGCGGCGCTGCGCCGTGGTCGGCCGATCGAGAACCGTGTGCAAGGTGGTGACGAGCGGCGCATCGAGCCTCGCTACGAGGCCGAGAATCAGCGCGCCTGCCTCGCCGCCGAAGATGCCGAACTCATGCTGGAGGCAGACGAGATCGAACGCCTCGCGATTGATGAAATCGGCGGCGGCGCGATAGTCGGCCGCCTGATCCTGGCGGATCGTCTTGCGGACGGGTGGCGGAAATTCGTGGTCGCCGCCCGGCTCGATCATCGCGACAATGGCCGTATCCGCAACCTCGCCGAGCGCACCGACCGCGAGTTCGAGGTCGGTCGTGAAGGTGGCTATACCGCAGCGGCGCGGGAGGGCATTGCCGACGAACGCGATCCGCAGCGCCGGCGTGTGCAGGCCATCTCAGTGCTTGCCTTTCGGCTTGGCGGTCATTTCCACCGCAGACGCCTCTTGGGCGGCAAGGGCAGTGAGTGCTTTGGGTTTTGCTGCCTTGGGCTTGCGGATCTCGCGATTGCTGCGCTTTTGCGATTTTGCCATGTCAGACGTCCTTCCGTTCGATCATCCGATACGAGAGTTCGTCCGAACGCCGCGGGCGGGCCGAAGCGATCGCTCCGCTCCGGACATTCGGAGAAAGATAGGGACGGTGACGGTAGGGGAAGGATTTGAAGCACTGACCGAGGCTTTCGATCTTGCGCCGATATCGCATGATCTCCGAGGGTTTGGTCGCGGCGGAATAGCGCATCAGCGCGATCTGTTCGTCTTCGAGTAGCTGATTGAGGCACATGGTGCGTGCTCCTGCATCAAGCGAGAGCACAATTTTTGTCCCTCTGTCACATGGAGCTTGTTCAAAATTCAGGTGATGAGGGCCTTATACCACGGATCGCGCAAACCACCCCACGAATTCGGGGCAATTCGAATGCCTATATGTTTATCATTGCGGCCAACACTTCCCGGGCAGAGCGACACCAACCTGACGGCAATGACTATGATCTGTTGATTTTGGAGGATTTGCGCGCGGTTGCGAACGCAGTCGGCCGCACGCCTCGCCGGGGGCAATCGACCGCATTCGTATCGAGCCCGTTCGCTATTGGCTTGTCGTTTCCGCAGCGTTGCGCCGCGCGCGATCAATTCATTAGTCCTGCCTGGGCGGCCTGCCTATGTCATGGAGCGTATGAAGGCGCTCGCCGACGATTTGCCAGATATGGGCGGCCCCGCGATCGCCAAGGCGAACCGCCCCGGCTTCCTCGTCGACGGCAAATTGTTCCGAAGCATTGCCGTAGCGATTTTCCGCGTCGAGCATCGCCCTTGAAATGACCTGTTCGCGATCAGGCGCATCGGCTTGTTCGCTCAAGCTGCGCTCCCGAATCCGCTGGCGGAGGAGTTCGGCGCGTTCATCATGGATGTTGACGTTTCGCCAAGTCTCCAAGGGCAATTGCCCGGTATGGCCGTGCGCGATGTCCTTGTCCGTCGATGGCCATGCAGAGCCGGGATTGACGGCGCTGCTGCTCCCACCGTCGTCCATCGATATATTGTCGGCAAGCGCTGCGAGCGCCATTTCATCGTATCCGAGCGACCGATAGATATCGCGGCCGATGACCCAGCGCGCTTCTTCTATCTCGGCCAGTCGATCGACTATATCTTCGAGTGCGGAGGCGCTGCGTTCCTGGGGCGTCATGCTGAGCGCCTTATGAATGAGAAGCTCGGCAATGAATGTGTCGCCGAGGAAATCCGCATATCCGGTAGCCTGCTCCGAGGTTGTCGGGTCGGCTTTGAGGCGGGCGGAACCGGGCCGCCTTTTGTCGGCAGGCCCGTCGTCGAGACCGCGCCGGTCGCGATATTCGGCGATCCGCCTGGCATAAGAGTCGGACAGATCGAAGCTGGACGGAGGATGTCCGTCGCGCCGCGCCCGGCTTACGGCAATCAAGACCATCTGATGATGATAGAGAAGTTGATCGAAATCCATATTCCGTCTCCCGCGTGCGGGAGCGCGAAAGTCTCTCGGTCGCCAACATGCAAAAATGAGGCTGACGATACCCCGTAGGTGGTGCGAACAACCGCTCTTTACAAGGCCCAGAGGGTCACGCTGACCCGTTTCGCAGCGAACCACCGCGGTATCGTTGCGATCCCCAAGTCTGTGCGCCAGGAACGCATGGTCGAGAATTTCGCGATCCTCGACTTCCAGCTCGACGACGAGGATCTCGCCAGGATCGCGACCCTCGATCGGAAGGCCAGCAGCTTCTTCGATCACCGCGACCCGGCGAAGGTGAGGTGGCTCGGTACCCGCAAGCTTTAGGTCGATGAAAGGCTTCGCGCCGTCCCGGCGCGACGCAAATGCCGCACATGATCGAGAAGGCTGCCGCGACGGCGGTTCAACTTATGCCTGCCGAGACGGCCGAGCTTAGCCAAAGCCGAACAACCGCGGCGCGACGGCATTCCAGATGTCACTGCGTGCGATCCGCGACTCGGTCGTGTGGAACGGAATCAAGATCAGCGCAGCCCGGAGCGGTACCGGATGAATCGGTTCCACCCAAGTCCCCCAAGATCTGAATCATAGGACCCTCTCCCGGAAAATCGCCGAAAATCGACTGGCTCGTCGGCTGTGGTCTTGGCTGTGAAGCGACGGGGTGCCACCGGCCAAACATTTGGTCAGCCGTTCGAAGCGCGCCGGATTTTGGATTCCCGCAAGGCCGGCGATATATTCGGGAGATAATTGGAGTCGCACCTATGGGAACGAAGGCCACTCGCGACCTGTGGGGCCAAGCCCTCGCCATCGAAAATCAGTTTGGTGATCGTGGGCCCGAGGTTCTCGCACGGCGTATCGACCGGCTGCGCGATGCTGGTGAAATCGAGGACGCGGAATTCTGGTCGCAGGTCGCCGGATGCCTGACCGATCTGCATGCGATTCGCCTTCCGGGCGCTTGCGCCGTCAATATGGACGGGCCGTGCGGCCAGCGCCAAAGTGCACACACGCCATGCAATTCGGCCTCGCCGGATACACCCGCGGAACGCGTGCAATTGAACTCAGTCGATCAGTTTCAGAGTGATTAGCTCGACCCTGTCTCTTCGACGGGTTCAATATCGGCTATCAAAGCACCCAGGCTGAATTTTGGCGCCGCCCGGCTGACGGCTGCAAGCCGCTGTCGATCCGCAGCATTGCGAGTCGGCAAGCACGGGGCCGAACGCCCTCTCTTGTAAATGAGAAGCCGCTACCCCATCTCCATGAGATCGTCGGCGTCCTTTCGCGTGCCGGAGACTGAGAGACCATCGCGCTCCCGCTGAACGGGAGGTGGACGTGGATCTCAATCAACTCCTTTATCATCACCAGATGGCGCTGATCGCAGCCAACCGCGCCCACCGCGATGGGCGGCCCCACGCCAATTTCGATCTTCCGCGCTATTATGCGAAGCGGATCGGCGAGTATCGCGCGCGGCGCGGCCTCGGCGTCGGTCCGGCCCTCATGGCCGATCGAGACGGCGGCCCGCGCGCGGATCCTCCGACCTCGGCACAGGGCGACGACTATCCGGCTTTTCTTGGCGACACGCTGGTTGCCGAACTTCTCGTCAACAAGGCGCTGGCCATGACCGAGGCCGAGCGAGCGTCATGCGCGCTGGGCGGCATAGCCGAGCGCTTGACCGATCTCCACGAAGAGCTGTGGGCCATCGGACACGATATCTACCAGGCCCTCGATCTCGACGAGGAAAAACTCGCGAAGTTGGCTGCCGACCTGCCTCCGCCCGCCCCCGACGAACGGCAGGCCGTGCATCTGCGGCCTTTCCGCCCGCAGTCGGACGAGGGCATCGTCCATAGCTATGTCGACCAGTTCAGCGTGGGAAGCTTTCGCTATACCAATATCGAGGATGCCCGCGCAGCGCTGTGTCGTCAGCGCGAGGGCGCTGCGAATTCCGGGAGGCAAGCCAATGGTGCCTGACAGCAAGGAGATGCCGGCGGCGCGCGCGCGGACCAATCCGTTCAGGCGGCGCCGGCCCTTCGCACCGCTTCCGCCGCAAGAAGCGAAGCGTCAGGGCGCGATCAGCGCGCTCGCTTTCCAGTTGCTCGGCGGGCGCGATCCCGCGCTGACCTTCCTGAATGGCGAAAGCGCCGAATTGCGCGGCCGCCCGATCGCAATCGCCACCCTGAGCGATACGGGCTACGCCCTCGTCGAGCGGGAAATCCGCTCGCGCGCGGCCGAGACCGGTGAGCGCCATGTCAGGTGATCCGGAAGCCGCGCGGCATATCACGCGCACATGGTTCGAGTGGGAAATCGACGGACTGGCACGCAAAGTCATTCTTGTCGTCGAAACCGATCTGGCCATGCAGCCCGACGAGCAGGACTATGACGCGCTTACTCTCGACATGCTGCGTACGGAAGCGATCGCCCGGTCGCGGGCGTCGCCCGGCGCGATCGATCGCATTCGTATCGTGCCCGTTCGCTACTAGTGGTCATGACACAGGAATGGAGCATCCGGCATGGCCGATTATGAAATCACCGGCATCCGGCAAGGCGGCATCGAAGGGCGGACGCATCATATTGAGGCGGTGAAAGTCGGCGAAAGCCTGTTCCTCGTCGATCAGATCATCGACTGGACGAAGGACGAGGTTCATCGCTTCTGGATATGGTTCCAGGAAGAGAGGATCGATATCGTGGCGCTACAGCACGGCTCGTCGCGGCGTTATTATCTCACCGTCGACGGTGGCGGTTTCCCGTCGGCTGCTTTGCTGTCGCTCCCGCGCGTTTGATAGCGCGCGGAATCTGGACTTTCTGCTGCATCGAAAATCGTGCGGGCCATCACGAAGACTTCGGACGATTGGGCGAAGCTCCATCGCAAAAGGGCCTCGCATCTGCATGCGAAGCCCTTTCATCCTCTGCGCTCGTGACCAAAGGAAGCCCCATTGGCCTTCCCGGGTCGCGAGGAAAGCCTTTGTCATACGACAATAGGCCGATGCTAGGCGATGTCGAGCGCGATCGCGCCCGAGCCGGTCTTTATCACCGCGGCGGGCCGCCGCGCATGCGCGCTGCTATATCGGACAAAATCAGGTTCGAGACCGCGTTTTTCGCGAAACCGGTTGATCCGCCGGGCATAATGGTTCGGGAGATCGAAACCGGCGGGCGCTTCGCCGGCGCGGTGTGCCCGGTCGGCAGCGATCACGGCCAATTGATGATGATAGAAGAGCTGGTTCATATCCATGATGGTGTCCTGGTGGGGCCTTTCGTCATGCTGACGGCCGCCGTGCCGGTGATTCAGGTTCGCGCTCGCGGATTCAGGCGAGACATTGGGCGCGGACCGCTTCGGCGAGCCGATCCCTGTCAGCGCGGGCCTGTTCGGATTTGAACTGTCGGTTGGCCAGCGCGTGCCACGCGGCGGCCGAACGGAGATTGCGCTCGCGAACCAGTGTCAGGTCCGCCGCGGCGGCGTCGGCCTCGCATCGCTCGGCCTGTTCGCGATAATTGTCGCTGGTTGCTGCCACGGCGCTTTCCTTTCGTTCAGTCGATCATGTCGGCGATCAGCCGCTTCAGTTCGCGGCGCGAGAGCGTTGGCGAACGGCGCGGCGTGCGGCCTATAGTGATCGGCTTGCCTGCCAGCGGGAGGCCGGCGAGCGCGGGTAGAATGGTGTTGGTCTGAAACATATTGGTCTTCTTGATTCTCAGGGGTCAGCGGCGCTTGCGCGCGCCGCCGGCTGGACCGCCGGGGCCGCGATCGCGGTAGACGATGCGGCCCTTGGTCAGGTCATAGGGCGTCATTTCGACGCGGACGGCGTCGCCGACCACCGAACGGATACGAAAGCGTCGCATCCGTCCGGCGGTATAGGCGATCAGCCGATGGCCATTTTCAAGGATGACGCGGAACCGCCCGTCGGGCAGGATTTCCTCGATCGAGCCCTCGAAGCTGAGGACATCTTCCTTGGCCATTGCCGAAGGGCCGGGTCAGGCCGCTTCGAGATTGACCGCGGAGATCTTGCCGTCGCGGCCGGTTTCCAGTTCGTACGAGACGCGCTGGTCCTTGCCCAGCGACGCCATTCCGGCGCGCTCGACGGCAGTCACATGGACGAAGCTGTCGCCCGAGCCGTCTTCATTCGAGATGAAGCCATAGCCCTTGTCGCTGTTGAAGAATTTGACTTTGCCGATCGGCATGGGTGTTTCCTTTCACGAAAACAGGGTATCCGCCGGCAAAAGCACCGACAGAGCTGGAAGCGTGAGAAGGGAAGAATCGCCCCGGAGCGGGGTATCAAAATTCCGTCGCAGGCGACGTTAGCAACTGTGATATGGGCCATCCTTTTCGAAAAGTCAAGTTTCTGCCTGGATTTTCATTAAATGGCGAGGGCGGTGTTTCCTGTTTTTCTCTTTGAGGACTGGAATTATTCAATCGCAGCTTCTTACGGTCGCGGCCTCTCGTCGCCTTCTCGATCTGCTGGCGGATCTGCGCAATGCGCGTCGATGTCGGCTCTGGTGCCGATATAAGCGTCGTGTGCTCTGCATGAGCTATTGATTGGGACGTCGCCAACGCGGCGGGATTGGCTGGATGTATCTATCCATGCCGGGCGGAATAACCACCTTCCAGAGCCGCACAATGCATAGCTTCCTATGTCTTCTGCAATATGCGCCGTTCCAAGAGGCTTGCGAAACCACGGTGGCCATCTGCGATAATAGCGACGGTTAAGGGGGCAACGGAACTTCAGCCTGCGGTTCGGTTTAATTCAATCGCCATTGTTAGCGTCTGTCGTGCTTGACCATTCGGCTCTCGGCGCGGCGATCGCTTGCGTCAACAACGCAGTCTGGCCAGTGTCGATATATGTAGACGACATCATCGTGTCCTCGCACGATGTTGCGGCGGTTGATCATGCTTTGAGCGAAATACGCGCTGCCGCCGATGCATCCGGCTTCGTTATAAATGATGCCAAGTCCGATGGGCCCGCAGCAGAGATCACCGCTTTAAACATCCATATCGGTAGCGGGCGTATGGAAATTGCTGCTGATCGGATGGTCGAATTTCTCGAAAATATTCAAGGCGGTTCGGACGAACAAGTCGCCGGAATCCTGAATTATGTCGGTAGCGTAAATGAAGGTCAGAGGGAGCTACTTGTAGCTGGGAGGGACTAACCCGAATCTATCGGCTTTCAAATACCGGATACGGGATGGCTATAAGCGCCCTTCGGTCGATCACGGTATCCGCAAAAGGTAGGATGCTCCGGCGGCCAGCCGCTCTGTCGGAACGCTATTCGCCCAAAACGCTGAAAGTGTTGAGGAACCTTCGAAAGTCGCGGCCTCGTCGATCAATTTCCTATTCCGCGCTCCGCGGCGCGGTCTCCTAGCACTAACTGTGCTCGGCCAAATGCCCAAGCATGTCGAGTAATACCGTACGGCGTGCGGCATCGTGCTCGACCGGCCGCTGGCGGAGAGCGAAAAGGACGGCGGTGCCCGCATTTCGGCTCGGGCTCATCAGAGGTGGAACGGCCGACATCAGGCGCGATGCAGTCACGCCGATACCTATAGCGAAATCTGATAGCCCTTCGCACTGCGTCGCGGCGCGTCATCACGCGCCATAACCGTCATATGAGATTTCACCGACCCGGTTGATTTTTGGGACGCCGACGCGATCCCTGCGTCGCCGGGAAAATGTCTTAACGCCTACCAAACTCCTTGTCGGACAGATTTTCGTCGTTTTCGCGATGGTAATCGCGGGCGTCTGGATCGCCACGCCATGGTGTGCGGCACAGCTAGGTTATCAGCCGCAGCTTGGACCGGCATGGTTTGTCCTGTTCGACACGCCGGTCTATCGGCCGTGGGCGATATTTCCGTGGTGGTATCACTACGAAGCCTACGCGCCCGAGGTTTTCGACAAGGCCGGGATGATCGCCGGGGGCAGCGGCTTTCTCGGCTGCGCGTCCGCCATCGCCGGGTCGCTATGGCGCGCGCGCCAGTCGCGGCATGTCACCACATACGGCTCCGCGCGCTGGGCTACGAACGGCGAGATCGACCGCGCCGGCCTGCTCAGCGCCAGCAGCGTCTTTCTCGGCCGCAAGCGGTGGCGCTATCTTCGCCACGACGGGCCGGAGCATGTCATGGCCTTCGCCCCGACGCGCTCGGGTATGCGTGCGCATAGCCGCCGCGGTGAAACTCACCGGCATAGGTCGATCGACGCTCTACGAACTCATCAAGGCCGGCGAGCTTGAAACGGTAAAGGTCGGTCGATCAACCTTCGTCCGATACGCCAGTCTCAAGCGCCTGTTCGAGAAAAGTTAGGTGCCATGAGCGAGCCGCAGGAACGACAGGCAAGATCGCTCGCGCCTGTCCATAGGCAATTTATCCTGCAATTTCGCGTTTTCGCCAAATGCAGGATGAAGGACAAGTAAGCCCCACCACCGGCGTGTTCGATTCCCTTTTTTCGCGTTTCATCCCTCTTTTCGATTCCCATTTTTTCTTTGTGGTCGCGTGAGGGTATGAGTGAGGGTATGTCCTGTCCGATCGGAGAGAATATTCAATATTAACATGCCATTAGGTGGATGGTGTGGCTCCCGCTACCTCCAAGATTTCATCCGACATTGTCCGACATTGCCTTTGAAAACCGCAGAAATCTGCGGTATAATCCCTTTCGTTCTCCGACGGCATCCGGCCTTTTCCAGTGGCAGCCGAGCATGTCTGGGGGCCACTTCGGGGGCCTCCGTTTCGGGATCAATTCGAGTGGCCCCCAGCGCGGGGGCTACTTGGTAGAAAGGTCGATGAAATAATGGCACTTTCTGACGTCGCCATCCGCAATGCTAAGCCGCGCGAGAAACCGTTCAAGATGGGTGATTCGCTCGGCCTGTTTCTGCTGGTTGTCAAACGGCGTTCAAAAGGGACCCCCTATCGGCGTCGAAGAGGGACCCCCTTTTCGGATATGATGCCGGTTAGTTGAAGGTCGCCTTGCGCTGCGTGCGGCGGAGGGCGGGCGTAGCCCGACCTTCTATTCGGCCAAAGTTGGGCACGACCAATGGCCTAGAGCGTCAGATGCTCGGTCGTTCGCGCCCATTCGGCGAGCGGCCCCTGCCGCTTGATCGATTTGAGGCACACCACCGATGCCAGCCGGTGAACGCCCGGCAGTTTCGAAAGGTCGTGCCGCAGAAGTTCGTCGAGATGGTGGACCGATCGTGCGAATATCTTGAGCATATAGTCGCTGTCGCCCGCGGTGGTGTGGCATTCGACGACCGCGGGGTGGGCGATGACGGCTGCCTCGAACTCGACATGCGCGTCGAGATTGATCCGCACTTCGACAAAGCTCTGCACCTCGAGGCCGAGCGCCGAGGGGTCGAGGCATGCCGCGTAGCCGTCGATGATCCCCTGCTTTTCGAGATTGCGGACCCGCGACCAGCAGGGTGATTTGGAAAGCCCGACGCTTTCGCCGAGATCCGCGAAGGACTGGCGCCCATCCTCTTCGAGCGCGGCGATGATTTTCCAGTCGAGTCTGTCCATATCCTGCCTCGGGCCGGCGGCAGGGGCACGCGCCGCGCTGTCCGCCACGCCCTTATGCACCCGCTGCGAGGGAGCATCAACCGCGGTTCGACGATTCGTTCCGCGATGAACGCGATGGAGGCTTGGTTCGCAGATAATTTTGCAGTTGCGAAGCACGATGTTCTCGACATGGGTCATTTTGAAAAACGATTATCGCGGCCCCGGAGTGAGGAGGACGCAATTGCGGACAATGTTTCCCGTTCGACGCTCTATCCTCCGGCGATCCTTGGGAGAGATGAGTGGCCGCGACGCATATCTACGACGCCCCGCCGGAAGGGGTGGCGCCGGACTGGACGATGGACCAGAACTGGCAAGCCTTCGCAGCGGAGCAGCACGCGACATGGCGCACCTTGTTCGATCAGCAATCCGCCGCGTTGCAGGATTATGCCTGCCTGGATTTTCTGCGTGGCCTCGATATTCTGCGCTCGGTCGCGCCGGGGGTGCCAGATTTTTCCGAACTCAACCGCCACCTCGAGCCCGCGACTGGCTGGACGATCGTCGCGGTTCCCGGCTGGATTCCGAACCGGCCCTTTTTCGAGCATCTGGCGAACCGGCGTTTTCCGGCCGCCAATTTCCTGCGGCCGCCCGAGCAGATCGGCTACAGCGAAGAGCCCGATATGTTTCACGATATATTCGGCCATGCGCCGATGCTCATCAATCCGGCTTTTTCGGAGTTTCTGGTTGCCTATGGCGAGGCCGGGCTGCGCGCCGAAACGCTGGGCGCCGCGGATTTCCTGGGGCGGCTGTGGCTTTATACGACCGAGTTTGGGCTGGTGGTCGAGCAGGGCGAACTGCGCGCCTTCGGGGGCGGGTTGCTATCGAGCTACGCCGAGACGGTGTCGGCGCTCACCTCGCCCGAACCGCGGCGCATCTGGCTCGATATCGAGCGGGTGATGCGGACCAGATATCATTTCGACGAATTCCAGCGCACCTATTTCGTGGTCGAGGGCTTCGAGGAATTGTTGCGCGCGACCGAGGAGACCGACTTTGCAGGCATTTACAGGAAGATTGCGGATGAAGCCGCGCTCGACCCCGAAGATGCCTTTCCGGGCGACCGCATCTATGATGGTCCCCTGCAACCGGTCCGGCCGGGGCCGGCCTTCATGAACGGGGAGGCGCGGCGATGATCAGGCACACGAAAGACGGCAGCACCGACATTTTCGAGACCGAGATCGACGGCGAGACGATCCAGTGGGACAATGGCCTCACCTACGCGCGCCATATCCAGACACAGCAGCTATTGTCGGCGCAGGTTCCGGTGTCGGACAAGCCCGACGAGATGCTGTTCATCATCATGCACCAGACGATGGAGCTGTGGATCAAGCTGGTGCTCCACGAGGCGCGGCTGATGGTCGAGGCGATCCGCGGCGACCGGCTGGAGATCGCGGGCAAGGGGCTCGACCGGATCGCGACGATCCAGCGCCACATGATCCACAGCTGGGAAGTGCTCGCGACGCTGACCCCGCATGACTTCCTGACCTTTCGGGGCTTCCTGCGCCGCGCCTCGGGCTTTCAATCGCAGCAATATCGCGAGCTCGAATATCTGCTCGGCAACAAGCGCGCCGACATGATGGTCGTCCACGCGGACGATCCGGCCGCGACCGCGCGGCTTCGCGCCACCCTTGAAGCGCCGTCGCTCTATGACGAACTGCTCCGGCTGCTCGCGCGGCGCGGTTTCGATATTCCCGCGGACCATCTGGAGCGCGACTGGACGCAGCCTTATGAGGCATCCGAAGCGGTCGAGAAGGCGTGGCTCGCCATCTACACCGACGTCGAACGCCACTGGGATCTCTACACGCTCGCCGAGAAAGTCACCGCGCTCGAATATTATTTCCAGGAATGGCGCTTCAAGCACATGAAGACCGTCGCGCGCGTGATCGGCCACAAGCCCGGCACCGGCGGCTCGTCGGGGGTCAATTATCTCGTCAAGGCGCTGAACCTCAGCTTCTTTCCCGAACTCTGGTCGATGCGTACCGAGATGGTCGCGCCGCGCGAGGGTGGGGATTATGCTCAAGGGGCGGGCGCATGAGCCGGATGTGGGACATTTCGCAGCCGCTCCACGCCGCGGTACCCGTGTGGCCGGGCGAGCCGCCCTTCGCGCTCCACAGCCATGCGGTGATCGGCGACGGCTGCCCGGTCAATGTCGGGGCGATGTTCACGCCGCTCCACGCGGGCACGCATGGCGACGCGCCGCTGCACTATGCCAATGACGGCGTGTCGTCGGCCGACAGCGACCTCGATCCCTATATCGGCCCCTGCGTGCTGCTCGACGTCCGCCATGCGCGCGGCAGGGTGGAGGTGGGCGATATCGACTGGGACGCGGTCGCGGGCGCGACACGCGTCCTGCTGCGCACCTACGCGCATTTCCCGCATCGGGCATGGGACAGCGATTTCACCGCGATCGCGAGCGAGGTGATCGCGCGGCTCGGCGCGACGGGCGTCCGCCTGATCGGCACCGACGCCGCCTCGCTCGATCCCGAACAGTCGAAGACGCTCGACGCGCATCACGCGGTCAAGGCCGCCGACATGCGCATCCTGGAGGGGCTCGTCCTCGATGATGTGCCGCCCGGCCGGTACGAGCTCGTCGCGCTGCCGCTGCGCATCGTCGGCGCCGACGCGAGCCCGGTGCGGGCGATCTTGAGGGATTTGCCATGACCGGGACGCTCCTCGCCGCCGATGCCGCGGAACGCGACGCGGCCGATCCGCTCGCGGGTTTCCGCGATCGCTTCCAGCTCCGCGACGGCCTCATCTATCTCGACGGCAATTCGCTCGGCGCGCTGCCCAAGGCGACCGCCGACCGGCTGGCGCGCGTGATCGCTCAGGAGTGGGGCGAGGGGTTGATCACCTCGTGGCTCGGCGCCGAATGGTCGATCGCGCCGCGCCGGATCGGCGACAAGATCGCGCGGCTGCTCGGCGCGGCGCCCGGCGAGATCATCGCGACCGACTCCACCTCGGTGAACATCTTCAAGGCGCTGACCGCCGCGCTGTCGCTGCGGCCGGGGCGGGCGAAGCTGCTCTCCGAGGCGACGAACTTCCCGACCGACGTCTATATGATGCAGGGGATCGAGGCCTTTTCGGGCGGGCGGGTGAAGGCGGTGACCGCCGACCCCGATGCGGTTCTGGACGCGCTCGACGATGATGTCGCGGTGCTGCTGCTGACGCAGGTCCACTACAAGTCGGGCCGCGTCCGCGACATGGCACAGGTCACGCGCAAGGCGCATGACGTCGGTGCGCTCGTCGTCTGGGATCTGAGCCACAGTGCCGGAGCCATTCCCGTTGATCTCAACGGCGCGGACGCTGATTTCGCCATCGGCTGCGGCTATAAATTCCTCAACGGCGGCCCCGGTGCGCCCGCCTATCTGTTCGCCGCGGCGCGGCATCAGGCGGCGACGCCGGTGCTCTCGGGCTGGTTCGGCCACGCGCGGCCCTTTTCGTTCGAGGAAGATTATGATCCGGCGCCGGGAATCGAGCGTTTCCTCTGCGGCACGCCGCCGGTGCTCGGGCTCGCGGCGCTCGAGGCGGGCGTCGACCTGCTGCTCGAAGCCGACATGGACGAACTGCGCCGCAAGTCGCTGGCACTCGGCGACCTGTTCATGGAGCGGATGGAGCCGCTCTGCGCCCGCTACGGCTTCACGCTGGCCAGCGAGCGCGACCCGGCGCTTCGCGGCAGTCAGGTCGCCTATGCCCATCCCCGGGGGTATGAGATCGTCCAGGCGCTCAAGGAACTCGACGTCATCGCCGACTTCCGCACCCCCGACGTGCTGCGCTTCGGACTGACGCCGCTCTACCTGCGCTACCGCGACATCGTCGAGACGGTCGAGCGGCTCGATCGGGTCTGCGCGACCGAGGCGTGGAACAAGCCCGAATATCGGGAACGCGCGGCGGTGACATGAGCGAGGTGTCGATGCCCTTCCTGCCCAAGTCGAAGGTGGCCGCGGTGCAGGCCGCGCCGGTCTTCCTCGATCCCGCCGCGACGGTCGACAAGGCCTGCGCGCTGATCGCCGAGGCGGCTGGGAACGGCGCGAAGCTCGTCGCCTTTCCCGAGGTGTTCGTCGCCGCCTATCCCTATTGGAACTGGTTGATGACGCCGATCGAGGGGGCCGAATGGCACGAACGCCTCTATCGCGCCTCGATCCTCGCCGATGGGCCCGAGGCCGCGGCGCTGTGCGCCGCCGCGCGCGATCATGGCTGCACGGTGGTGATCGGGATCAACGAGCGCGATCCAGTCAGCGTCGGCACGATCTACAATTGCAACCTGGTCATCGGCGCCGACGGCAGCCTGCTTGGGCGCCACCGCAAGCTCGTCCCGACCTGGGCCGAGAAGCTCACATGGGCAGGCGGCGACGGCGCCTCGATCCGTGTTTATGACACGCCCGTGGGGCCGCTCGGGACGCTGGCGTGCGGCGAGAATACCAACACGCTCGCGCGCTTCGCGCTGCTGTCGCAGGGCGAACTCGTCCATGTCGCCAATTATATCGCGCTGCCCGTCGCGCCCGCCTCCTACAACATGGCCGAAGCGATCAAGATCCGCGCCGCCGCGCACAGCTTCGAGGGCAAGGTCTTCACCATCGTCGCCTGCTCGACGGTGAGCGAGGAGATCATCGCGGCGATGAGCGCCGAGCGACCGGCGAACCGCGAATTGCTGTCGCGCCCGAACAGCGCCTTTTCGGGCGTCATCGACCCGCACGGCAACCTGATCGGCGACGCGCTGATCGACGACGAGGGCATCGTCTATGCCGAGATCGACCTCGGCGACTGCGTGCGCCCCAAGCTGATGCACGACATCATCGGCGGCTATAACCGCTTCGATATCTTCAACCTGACGGTCGACCGGACTCCCCGCGCGTCGGCCCTGTTCGTGGACGAGGTCCCGCCCGCGGACGATCCCAGCGAGGAGGAGGCGTCATGACCGACAGTCCCGCCACCATCGACCCGCGCGACGCCGTTCTCGGCCGGTCGCGGGTCACCGACACGCCCGAACTCGAGGCGTTCTACGACGATCTCGCGCGGCGCAACGCCGGCGCCTTCTGGAAGCGCGCCAACGCGATCGAGCCGTGGGAACCCGAGACGCGCTATCGCCCGACGCTCTGGCGCTATGCCGATATGCGCGCGATGTGCCTGCGCGCGATCGACCTCGTGAAGCCCGAGGAAGCGGGGCGCCGCGTCGTCACCCTGCTCAACGACAGCGAGGCGGGGCGCGCGAATGTCGCCGTCTGCGGCTGGCTGTTCAGCGGCATGCAGGCGATGCGCCCCGGCGAGATCACCCCCGCGCACAAGCACACGGCCTCCGCGCACCGCTTCATCATGGAAGGGAAGGGCGCCTATACCGTCGTCGACGGGCATCATATCACGCTGGGCGCCAATGATTATGTGCTGACCCCGAACGGCTGCTGGCACGACCATGGCGTCACGGCCGATGGCGAGGTGTCGATCTGGCAGGACGGGCTCGACATCCCGCTGATGAACTGCCTCGAAACCAATTTCTACGCGGTGTACGAGCAGCCCGCGCAGACCGCCGCCTTCCCCCCGAACGACCTGCCGCTGAGCTATGGCGGCGCGGGTTTGCGGCCCGAGGGCGTCGCGGCGTGGGACAAGCCCTATTCGCCGGTGATGGTCTATCGCTGGGATGCGGTGCGCGACGCGCTCTGGAACCTCGCCAAGGTTTCGGGCGGGACGCCCTTCGACGGGCATATGATGCGCTATGCGAACCCGCTGACCGGCGGCTGGGCGCTGCAGACGATGGGCGCGCATATGCAGATGCTGCCCGGCGGCTTTCGCGGCCAGGCGCACCGGCACACCGGCAATGTCGTCTATAATGTCGCGGCCGGCCGCGGCTATTCGATCATCGGCGGCGAGCGCTTCGACTGGCAGACGCACGACATCTTCTGCGTGCCGGCGTGGACGTGGCACGAGCATGTCAATCTCGACCCCTCCGAAGAAGCCTTCCTCTTCTCGTTCAACGATTTCCCCGTGATGGAGGCGCTCGGCGTCCGGATCGAGGAACCCTATTCCGACCATGGCGGCCACCAGCCCGCCTGACTGCAAACAGACAGGATTAAATCCATGCGCTTCGTGACATATCGCACGGTCGAGACCGAACCGCGGCTCGGCCTTCTCCACGACGGACTCGTGGTCGACGTCGAATATTTCGGCGCTGCGATCGGGCAGGCTCTGCCTTCGACGATGCTCGATTTCATCGACCTCGGGCCGATCGCGCTGCGTTTCCTGCAAGAAGCGGTGACCAACGCCTTGACCGCCGATTTCGTCGGCACCTCGCTTCCGCAGGCCAATGTCGCGCTGCTCGCGCCGATCCCGCGGCCGCGCAAGAATATCTTCGGCGTCGGCCTCAACTATACCGAGCATGTCGCGGAATCGGCACGCAGCCTCGACACGTCGAAGGACCTGCCGCAGCAGCCGGTGATCTTCTCCAAGCCGCCGACCGCGGTCGCCGCGTGGGACGATCCGATCCGCCACAATGCGCAGGTGACGCAGCAGCTCGATTGGGAAACCGAGCTCGCAGTCGTCATCGGCCGCACCGCGCGCCGCGTCGCGGAAGCCGACGCGCTGGGTCATGTCTTCGGCTATACGGTGATCAACGACGTGTCGGCGCGCGACTGCCGCCGCGCCGGCCAGTGGATCGTGTCGAAGGGACAGGACAGTTTCGCGCCGATGGGACCGTGCATCGTCACCGCCGACGAGATCGGCGACCCGCAAGATCTGAGCCTCAGGACCCGCGTCAACGGGGTGGAGAAGCAGAACGGCAACACGCGCTTCATGCTGTTCAACGTGGCGCAGCTGATCGCTGACATATCGAGCGTGATGACGCTCGAGCCTGGCGATATCATCGCGACCGGCACGCCGGCGGGCGTCGGTGCCGGGCGCGATCCGCAGGAGTTCCTGTGGCCGGGCGACGTCGTCGAATGCGAGATCGAGAAGATCGGCATGCTGCGCAACCCGGTCGTCGCGGTCTGAGGCGCGCCATGACGGCACGACCCATCCGCATCGGGCAGATCGTGCCCAGCTCCAACGTCACGATGGAGACCGAGATTCCGGCGCTGCTCCGCGCCCGCGAGGCCATCGCGCCCGAGCGCTTCACCTTCCACTCGTCGCGGATGCGGATGAGGAAGGTGACGAAGGAGGAGCTCGCGGCGATGGACGCCGATTCCGACCGCTGCGCGCTCGAACTGTCCGACGCCGCGGTCGACGTCCTCGGCTACGCCTGCCTCGTCGCGATCATGAGCATGGGGCAGGGTTATCACCGCGTCTCCGAGGCGCGGCTCCACCAATGCACGGTGGAGAACGGCCACCCTGCGCCCGTCGTGACGAGCGCGGGGGCGCTGATCAAGGGGCTGAAGGCGCTGGACGCGAAGCGCATCGCGCTCGTCGCCCCCTATATGAAGCCGCTCACGCAGATGGTGGTTTCCTATATCGAGAAGGAGGGCGTCGCGGTCGCCGACTGGCTCGCGCTCGAAATCCCCGACAATCTGGAGGTCGCGGCGCAGGACCCGATCCATCTGCTCGATCATTACAAGCGCCTCGACCTCGCCGGCATCGACGCGCTCGTCCTTTCGGCCTGCGTCCAGATGCCCTCGCTGCCGTCGGTGCAAAGGATCGAGGATGCGATCGGGCTGCCGGTCGTATCGGCCGCGATCTGCACCGCGCACCAGATGCTGACGCGCCTGGGTCTGCCCACGAAGGTTTCCGGCGCGGGCGCCTTGCTGTCGGGCCGCTATTGATCTCGCGGCGCCGTCTCCGCTTGCGCCCGCATGAACGGGGCGCGGTTTTTGCGACATTTTGCGACAATTTTCCCTCCGTGCGGCAAGGGACTGGGACAAATCGCCCCTAGAATGCCGTCATCGGGACCCGGCTCTCCCCTTTCGCGAGGGTCCCATGGCAGGAGTTCGTGACGTGAAGAAGATGACCCTTTTGACTTTGGGCGCCGCGCTGATCGCGGTTCCCGTGCTCGCCGCTCCGGGCGGCGACCGGAACATGGGCGATGCCGACGGCAATGGCGTGCTGACCCGCGCCGAGGCGCAGGCCGCGGCCGGGCAGATGTTCGCCAGGATGGATACCAACAAGGACGGCAAGCTCGACGCCGCCGACCGCGCCGCGCGCCACGCCGCGATGCAGGCGAAGCGCTTTGCCGCGCTCGACGCCAATTCGGACGGCAGCATCAGCAAGGCCGAGTGGGACCAGCACGGCGCCGACCGCCAAGCCAAGCGCGCCGAATGGAAGGAAAAGCGCGCTGCCGCGGCCGGTGAAGCCGGCGAAGGCAAGCGCGGGATGCGCGGCCATCATGGCAAGCGCGGCGGCCACCACGGCATGCGCGGCGATCACGGCATGATGATGAAGGCCGACACCGACGGCGACAAGGCCATCAGCCAGGCCGAGTTCGAAACCGCCGCCCTCGCGCGCTTCGACCGCCTCGACGCCAACAAGGACGGCCAGGTGACCGCCGAGGAACGCCAGACGCAGCGCGCGGCGTGGAAGGCGAAGCGCGGCCAGCGCGGCGCGGCCCCGGCCGCTCCGGCGTCCGAATAGCTTTGGCAGGGATCGGCAGCACGGGCAGGCTCTTCCCCCCTCCCTGGCATTGCCTTTGCCGCTGGTCCCTGTCAGCACGGTATCGCCCATCGGCCCCTGGTCGGTGGGCGAACCATTTGTTTTAGACGGACGCGAGATGACCGATAGCGATACGCCCCGCATCCTGCTGATCGACGACGAACCGTCGATCCGCGAGCCGCTCGGCGAATATCTCGCGGCGCAGGGCTTCGCGGTCAGCGACGCGGCGAGCGCCGCCGAGGCGCGCTCGATCCTGCGGGCCAAGAGCATCGACCTCGTCGTCAGCGACATCATGATGCCCGGCGAGGACGGGCTGTCGCTGACCCGCCACCTGCGCGAGACGAGCAGCATCCCGGTCATCCTGCTCACCGCGCGCGCCGAGGATACCGAGCGGATCATCGGGCTCGAGATCGGCGCCGACGACTATGTCGTCAAACCCTTCAACCCGCGCGAACTGGTCGCGCGCATCCGCACCGTGCTGCGCCGCACCCAGCAGGGCGGCCGCGCGCTCGACAAGGGCGGCACCAGCTATGCCTTCGGGCCGTGGGTGCTGCGCGAGGTCGAGCGCGTGCTCGTCGACGAGGCGGGCGAGGAGGTCGCGCTGTCGTCGGGCGAATATCATCTGCTCCACGCGCTCGTCCGCCATCCGCGCCAGGTGATGAGCCGCGACCGGCTGCTCGACATGGTGCGCGGGCGCGAGGCCGACATCTTCGACCGCGCGATCGACAATCTGGTGAGCCGCCTGCGCAAGAAGATCGAGGAGGATCCCGCGCGTCCGCAGTTCGTGAAGACGGTCTGGGGCGGCGGCTATACCCTGGCGTGCGAGGTCAAGCGGCTGGGACCGGCATCGTGAAACTGGGCCTGTGGCCGAAGAGCCTGATCGGGCAGCTCGTCTTCGCCGTGGCGGTGACGCTGTTCGTCGCGCAGGCGATCAACTTCGCGCTGCTCGTGCGCGGCCAGGAGCAGCAGGTGCTCGCCCACGGCGGCGGCATGGCGGTGGCGCGGATCATCGACGCGGTAGAGCGCGACCGGCGCGGCGAACGCGAGCGAAGCGAGGGCGACGGGCGGCCGCACGAGCGCGTCCAGAAGCTGCGCATATCGGATGCACCGCCACGCCTGCCGCGCCGCGCGGTGTCGCGCCCCGACCTCGCCGACTATGTCGCGGGGCTGATGAACGAGGCCGAGGTGCGCGCCGATTCGGTCAAGGCCTGGGCGCTTCCACCGCGGACATCGCGCCGGCGCCCCGACTTTCCGGGGCAGACGGTGGTGGTCGTCGCCAAGGTCGGCGACCAATATTACGCCGTTCGCAGCCGCA
Source organism: Sphingopyxis sp. NJF-3 (assembly GCF_053514865.1). Classification (NCBI taxonomy): domain Bacteria; kingdom Pseudomonadati; phylum Pseudomonadota; class Alphaproteobacteria; order Sphingomonadales; family Sphingopyxidaceae; genus Sphingopyxis; species Sphingopyxis sp. NJF-3. Next base: position 2,002,220 of record NZ_CM130726.1, on the reverse strand, counting down.
TTCCGGCGAGTGGCAACCGCCTGCAGGGCTTCCTGCTCTGGCAGACGCTGTCGCTCTATCTGCTGCTCCTGATCCCCATCCTGCTGATCGCGTGGCGCGCGGCGGCGCCGCTGCGCGACCTGACGCGGGCGGCGCGGACCAGTCCGGCGCTGCGCGACGCCGAGCCGCTCGCCGAGGCGGGGCCGTCCGACGTGCGCGACCTGATCGGCGCGTTCAACGCCTATCGCGCGCGGATCGCGGCGATGCTGTCCGACAAGGACCGGATGCTCGGCGCGGTCGGGCACGATCTGCGCACCCCGCTCGCCAGCCTGCGCGTGCGTGTCGAGCAGGTCGAGGACGCGGCTCTGCGCGACAAGATGATCACCTCGATCGAGGAAATGGCCGCGATGCTCGCCGACATATTGGCGCTCGCGCGCTCGGGGTCGGGCAATGAGGCGCGCGAACCCGTGGCGCTCGGCGCGCTCGTCGGCGATCTCGCGGCCGATTATCGCGAGCGGGGCCGCGATGTCGCGGTGGCCGACGTCGCCGACGCTAGCGTGACGGCGCGGCCGCTGCTGCTGCGCCGGGCGCTGCGCAATCTCGTCGACAATGCCGTCGCTTATGGCGTTCGCGCGCGCCTGTCGGTCGCGGTCGCCGACGGCTGGGCGCGTATCACCGTGTCCGACGATGGCCCCGGCCTGACCGACGAGCAGATCCGCACCCTCGTCGAACCCTTTGCGCGCGGCGAGGAATCGCGCAACCGGGCGACCGGAGGCGCCGGTCTGGGCCTCTCCATCGCGCGCGAGATCGCCGAGGGCGAGGGCGGTGCGCTGACGCTCGCCAACCGCGCGGGCGGCGGGCTCGACGCGGTGATTGCTTTACCGGTTTCCTGAATTAAGCCCCTCCTCTTCAGAGGAGGGGTTGGGGTGGTGGCGCGCGATAGCGCGCAAGGACGCCAGCACCACCCCGCTGCGACTAGGGCGCTGCGCGCCCAAGTCTCGCTGCCCCTCCTCTGAAGAGGAGGGGAGTGAAAATCACGCGTAGATCGCGATCGCCTGGCTGCCGCTGAGCACCGGCTCGCCGGCGCGGTTCCACAGCATCATGTCCTGCACCGACAGGCCGGCGCGCGCATAGCCCGTCTTCGCCGAGAGCAGCCACCAGCCGTCGTCGGTGCGCGGTGTCGCGGTCAGCATGTTGACCGTCCAGTTCATCGAGCTGATCGGCCCGAATTCGGTGAACAGCGCCATCGCCGCCGGCGGCAGCGCGTCGCCCATCGCGAGCAGGGCGACCGCGGGGTGGCAGACGGGCTCCTCGACGAAGCGGACCCAGGTCAGATATTCGCCGACCTCGCTTTTCCAGGCGAAGCGCGGCCCGCTGGTCGGGCGCATGTCGAAATGGCGCGTGAAGCTCGGCCGCGCCTTGTGCTCGGGAACCGGCGACAGCGTGTCGGGATCGGGGGCGTCGGGCATCGTCAGCCGATTATGGTCGAGATGACTCGACCGGTCGGGTGAGAAGGCGAAGACCGCGGCGGTGCCGAACCCGGCATCGCTGCTGACCTCGGCGTTGATGAACAGGCTCGATTTGGACCGGCGCAGCACGCGCGTTTCGACGGTGCAGTCGCCGCCGACGGGGCCGACGAAACTGATCTGGGCATAGCGCAGCGGCGCCTCGGTCGGGTGAAGCGCCATCGCCCCCGCGAGCGCGACCGCCGAGCTGATCCCGCCATAGGCGGTGCGGCCCTGCATCCAGCCTTCGTCGATATGCGCGGTCGCGACGTCACCATCGACGCGCAGGGTGGAGAGCAGCGCGTCGAGTGCGCTGGTGGAGGTCGACATGCTGCGGTCAGTCCTCGATCTGGAAGGTCAGCCCGGCTTCCCGGGTCAGCCGGTCGATCAACGCCCGCCCCAGCAGCGCGCCCGGCGTCCACACGCCGCCTGCGCCCTTGTCGTCGAGCAGCGCCATGCCGGTTTCGGCGAGCATCTTCGACGTCGAGCCATAGCCGGGATCGCGGTCGCCCTGGACGCTCGCGCGGATCTCGCGCCCGTCGGGATATTCGCCGATGAAGAGGATGTCGTAGAAGCCCTTTTCGCGCTGCTCCTTGCTCGGGCCTTCGCCGGGCTGGAGCTTCGCATCGCCGAACGGATTGGCCTTCGCCATCGCTTCGGCCATCGCCTTGCCGGCGTCGCCGATCGTCGTCATCACCATCTCGTCATAGACGAGATCCTCGCCCCACGCGTGGCCGAGCAGGAAATTGGTGCGGTGGACATTCTTGGTGTTGATCGGCGCCATCACGAAGGGCGCGGTCCAGGTGCCGGCCGCGGAATCATATTCGGGGATCAGCCCGCTCGGCTGGTGCGGCCCCTCGAACCCCGGGGTCAGCGCGAAGCTGGATTTGAGCAGCAGCGCGAGCGAGGGCTTCTTCGCGACGGCCTTCAGCGTTTCGGTCAGGCTCGCGATGGTGCCGCCCGAGGCGCCGCCCTGCATCTTGCGCACCCGGCCCTTGACGCGCGGCGCGGGGCTGCCGTGGCGCTTCACCGCCTCGGCCTGCAGGAACAGCACGCCAAGGTCGAAGGGGATCGAATCGAAGCCGCAGCTGAAGGTGATCCGCGCACCCGATGCCTTGGCTGCGTCCTGATGCGCGTCGATCATCTCGCGCATCCAGCCGGGTTCGCCGCACAGGTCCGCATAGGCGGTGCCGGCGCGGACGCAGGCGGCGACCAGGTCGCCGCCGTAAAGCTGATAGGGACCGACGGTGGTGAGGACGACGCGGGTGCGTGCCGCCATCGCGTCGAGGCTCGCGGGATCGCTCGCATCGGCGACGACGAGCGGCGTGTCGGCGGGCGCGCCGATGAGGTCGCGGACCTCGGCGAGCTTGCCGGCGCTGCGCCCCGCCATCGCCCATCTGGGCGCGTCCTTCCGCCCGGCGTAATGCTCGGTCAGATACTCCGCGACGAGGCGCCCGGTGAACCCCGTGGCGCCATAGACGATGATGTCGAACTCGCGCGTATCGGCCACGCCAACCTCCCTTTACGTAAACGTTAAGTGGAGGCTAGCGCAGGCGGAGAGCGATGCCAAGCGCGAAGCGGTGATGGCGCAGTTTGAAGAGCGGCGCATGGTCTTGCCCGCTTCGAGGAGGGTCAAACTACCGCGCCGTCAACTCAGCGGCGCCAGAAGGGGCGCTTCTCGACGACGACGGGCGGCTCGCCCGCGACTTCGGCGCGGCCCTCGGCGCGCGCGGCGCGCAATTCGGCTTCGCTCGCGCGGCGTTCGGCGTCGTGTTTGGCGAGTTCGTCGCGGCGGCGCTGGCGCAGCGCGTCATAGCTCCAGCGGGTGTTGCCATAGCCGAACAGACACAGAAGGCCGCCGGCGATCGCCAGATTCTTCATCGCCATCATCGCCTGCATCGGATCGGTGAATTCGCGGTGGAAGAAGAGGATGGTGAGCAGCACGAAAACCGCGAGCAGGATCGACCACAGCCGCGTCGCGACCCCGAGGACGAGGCACGCGCCCGCGAGCAGTTCGAAAAGGCCGGTCGGGATGGCGAGCCAGCCGGGAAGCCCGGCGGCGGCGATCATCGCATTGGTGTCGGAGACATGGATCAGCTTGTTGATCCCCGACACCAGAAAAATGACGGCGATGAACAGGCGGCCGATGAAGACGGCGATCATGGACATGGGGCATCCTCCGTTTTTCGCGCCCCGTCCGCTTGTGCAGTCAGGACGCTCGGGACGCGGGGAGGTTCCGCCGGTCAGTTCGGCGCGAGGGTCAGGCTGTCGACCGCGCAGTCGCCGCAATCGACCGCGCGCAGGACCAGCGGCACCGCTCCGGCGGCGAGCGCCACGTCGGATAGCGTCAGTTCCCGCCAGTCGGCCGAGGCGGGAACGACGATTTCGCGGTCGCCGAGCGCAATCGTCCCACCCTTGGCCGAGCGTGCGCGAATGGTCATGGCCCAACGACCGGCCTTCGCCACCGCGACGCCGTAGCGCATCCACTCGCCGGTGACGAAGTCGGCGACAATGGGGCGGCCATCGGCCTCGCGCGCGATGTCGACGCCGTCGTTGCGGTAGGTCGAGCCATTGTTCCACGCCGCGCGTTCGCCGCCGGTCGCGACATGATAATTGGCGTCGACCGTGTCGGCATAGGCGATGCCGGCGGGGCCGAGGTCGTAGTCGACCGCGCGGATGGTGAGGGCGCCCGCCGCGAGCCGGTGGGGGACGAAGGGCCGCGTGCTCGCGTCGTGCGGCTGGCGCAGCATCGCATCGATCACGTCGGGATGGGGGATATTCCGCTCGAACCGGCTGTTTTCGGCGAGGTGCATCATCGCGGCATAGGCCGTATCGGGGTCGGGCTTTGGTCCCTTGCCGGTCATCCAGGCGACCACCGCCGCCCAGCCGGGGCCGGGGTCGATTTCGAGCGGCTGGTTGAAGCCGATCTTCTTGAGCGGCCAGAAGGCCCAGCCGATGCCTTCGCCCTCGACCAGCGCGATCGCGTCGCGGAACCAGACATTGCTGTTCTCCCCCGACTCGCCGAGCCAGATCGGGCGGCCATAGTTCCCCCGCAGCTTGACGATGTCGGCGATGCTCGCGGCGTCGTTGCGGTTCCAGTATTTGTGGAAGCTCAGCACCATATTGGCATCCCACGCGGGCGGCAGGCCCTTGTAGTTGTTGCCCCAGCAATTGCCCTCGACGATCACGATATGCCGCCTGTCGACCGCGCGGATCGCCGCGGTGATGCGCTGCTGCAGCGCCCAGACCACCCTGTTTTCGGTCTCGTCGCAGCCATGGCCCTTGCCCGGCGTCGCGAAGCTCCAGTTGGGTTCGTTGATCAGGTCGTAGCCGCCGATCCACGGCTCGTCCTTGTAGCGCGCCGCGAGCTTTGTCCACAGCGCGACGGTCTTGCGCTGATTCTCCGCGCTCTCCCACAGCGAGGGTTTCGCCGGATCGCGGTCGGAGATGGCGAGGTCGTTGCCTTGCCCGCCCGGCGCGGCGTGGAGGTCGAGGATCAAATAGACATGGTGCGCCTTGCTCCACGCGAGCAACCGGTCGATGCGCTGGAAGCCCTCTTCGAGCCAGGTATCTTCGCCGGGCGTCGGCTCGCGGTCGGCGGGGAGGGCGAGCTGGTCGAAATGGATCGGCAGGCGCACCGAGTTGAAGCCCCATGTCGCCATCGCCGCGATGTCGGCCTCGGTCGTGTGATTGTCGAGCCACGCGCGGTAGAAGTCCGCGGTTCGCGCCTCTCCGACCAGTTCGATCAGCCTGGCGTGGATCTTGTGCTGCTGGCCGATCTCGCCGAGCTGCAGCATATAGCCTTCCTGCAGCATCCAGCCGCCGAGACCCATGCCGCGCAAGATGACGGGCTTGTCGCGGTCGTCGACGATACGGGTGCCATCGACCTTGAGGAAACCCTCGGCGTGGGTGGGGGTAGCGCTGGAAAGCAGCGCAGCGAACAGGAGCGCGATCGCGCGGAATGTCATGGTCTCGTCCCCGATCTTATTTATGAGAACGTTATCATTCTCGATGCTGAACGCAACAATGTTCGTCATTGCGAGGAGCCGAAGGCGACGCGGCAATCTCCAGCCATCGACCTGGTTTTATGTCGATAGCTGGAGATTGCTTCGCTGCGCTCGCAATGACGAATTTGAAATCAGAGTTTGGGCAGCGTCACGCCCTTCTGCCCCATATATTTGCCCGCGCGATCGGCGTAGCTCGTCTCGCACGGCTCGTTGCCGGCCAGGAACAGGAACTGGCACGCGCCTTCATTGGCATAAATCTTCGCGGGCAGGGGGGTGGTGTTCGAAAACTCCAGCGTCACATGGCCTTCCCAACCGGGCTCGAGCGGGGTGACATTGACGATGATGCCGCAGCGCGCATAGGTCGATTTGCCGAGGCAGATGACGAGCACGTCCCTCGGGATGCGGAAATATTCGACCGTGCGGGCGAGTGCGAAGCTGTTCGGCGGGATGATGCAGACGTCGGTTTCGCGGTCGACGAAGCTGTTCGACGCGAAATCCTTGGGGTCGACGACCGCGCTGTCGACATTGGTGAAAATCTTGAATTCGGGCGCGACGCGCGCGTCATAGCCGTAGGAGGAGAGGCCGTAGCTGATGCAGCCGTCGCGGCGCTGCGCCTCGACGAACGGCTCGATCATCCCCTGCGTCCGGGCGGCTTCGCGAATCCATTTGTCGGAAAGAATGCTCATGGCTTCTCTTGTCGGCGCGGCGCGCGTTGCGCAAGCGATCAGTCGGGGATGAGGCCGAGATCCTTGGGCCCGAACGCGGCGGGCAGCAGCTCGCTCAGCCGATAGCTCCTGATCGCGGCGCCGTCGCCCGAGGCGCAGTGGACGGCGATGTCAGTCTTTGACCGCTCGGCCGCCTCGTTCAATATCTGGCGGCAGCGGCCGCAGGGATGGACGGGCTCGCTGCCGATCAGCGCGTCGCCGTCGGGGCGCCCGCCGATGATCGCGACCGCGGCGAGCCGGTCGATCCAGCCTTCGTTGGCGATCTTGGCGATCGCCGCGGTTTCGGCGCACAGCGTCAAGCCATAGCTGGCATTCTCGACATTGGCGCCGGTGACAACGTCGCCATTGTCGAGGAGCAGCGCCGCGCCGACGTGAAAACCCGAATAGGGAGCATAGGCGCGCGCCGCGGCATCGCGCGCGGCGGCGATCAGGGCGTCGCGGTCTTCATGGTCACTCATCGCTCATTCCTTCGGGGCGGACGACGTTCCAGCCGACGGTGCCGTCGGCGCCCGACAGTCGCACATAATCATTGGCCTGCCACATCGCCCAGGGATGGGCGCCATAGTCGGGGGCGAAGAAGTCGCGGCGCAGCCAGGTTGTGCGCGCGATGCCGCGCGTCACCTTGTAATCGGCCTCGAAATTCGGCCCCGGCGCGATCAGGCTCCGCTTGCCCATATGCGCCTCGATCTGCGCGAGGAAGGTGGCGAGCTCGCTCAGCAGCAGCGCGCGCGTCGGCCGGTCGGGGCAGCGATCGTCATAGTCGAGCCAGACGACCGCGGGCAGCGCGTCGGGCCGGCGCGGCACGTGGCGGATGAAATTCGCGGCCTGATCGGTCGCGAGCTTGCAAAGGTCGTAGCGATGAATCGGCCCCGTGCGTACCCCCGCTTCCCGCGCCGCCGCCATGTTGCGCGCGTACATCGGGTCGACCCGGCGGTCGCCGTCGGTCGCGAAGATATAGGCGAAGTCGGCGCCCGCGGCCTTGATCGAGCCCCAGTGGACCGGGCCGTTGCCCGCGTCGATCGTCACGCCCTGCAACGGATATTGCTCGCGCGGCGGGGTCCAGCGTGCCGCCCACCAGAGCGCGAGCCCGATCGCCAGCAGGACCAGCGCCGCGAGCGCGAGGGCGCGGCGCAGCCAGTGCAGGATCGCGCCGCGCCAGTTGCGCACCGGCTTCGCCGGTGTCTTGCGCTTCGCGAATGTCGCCCCCATCGCCATCGTCAGCCCTTGATATGCAGGACGCAGATCAGCGTGAAAAGCCGCCTCGCGGTGTCGAAATCGACCGCGATCTTGCCGTCGAGCCGATCCATCAGCATTTCGGCCGCCTCGTTGTGCAGCGCGCGGCGTGCCATGTCGACGGTCTCGATCTGCTGCGCGGTCGCGGTCTTGATCGCCTGATAATAGCTGTCGCAGATCGCGAAATAGTCGCGGATCGGCCGGCGGAACCGCCCGAGGCCGAGGATGATCGCTTCGAGCGGCGAGCCGTCCTCGCGGCCGATCTCGAAGATCAGTCGCCCTTCCTCGACCCGCAGCAGCAGTCGGTAGGGCCCCGCATAGCCGTCGGGATGCCCGCGCTGGGGGACGAACTTGTTGTCTTCGATGAGGTCGAAGATCGCGACCCGGCGCTCCTGCTCGACATCGGGGTTGCGCCACACGATCGAGCCTTCGTCGAGGTCGACCGAGATGATGCGCTGTTTCGAGGGGTCGAGATCGGTCATGCCGGTTGTGCTTCTACTTGGCGCGCGGCGAAGGGCAAGGGCGACTTATTCACAGCATTCCACAGATATGATAGGTTGATCGATATCGCCGGTTGCGCCGCAGCGGCCTGCGAAGCATGAAGATCGCTATGCCCGAGCTTGCCCTCATTCCCGCCCCGGCCTCCTCCGGGGACGACCGCCAATTGCCGCGCAATGTCGAGGCCGAAGCCGCTTTTCTGGGCGCGATCCTGATCGACAATCGAGTCGTCGAGGATCTGCCCGTCCAGCTCACGCCCGCGCATTTCTTCGAGCCGCTCCACGGCCGCATCTTCGCACAGGCGATGGCGCTGATCGAGCGCAACAGCATCGCGACCCCGGTGACGCTCAAGCCCTTCTTCGAGGCGGACGAGGCGATGAAGGCGGTCGGCGGGGTCGGCTATCTGGCGCAGCTCACCGGCAGCGGTGCCGGGCTGATCGGCGCGCGCGATTTCGCGCGCCAGATCTACGACCTCGCGCTGCTCCGCGAACTCGTCGACGTGGGCCGCACCCTCGTCGACAGCGCGCTCGACACCAGCGAGAGCGTCGACCCGCAGGCGCAGATCGAGGAAGCCGAGACCGCGCTCTACCGCGTCGCGGGCGGCGAAGCAGAAATGGGGTCGGTCAAGAGCTTCAGCGCCGCCAGCCTCGTCGCGCTGCAGGCCGCCGAGCGCGCGCTCAATTCGGGCGGGCACCTGTCGGGGATCACCACCGGCATTTCGAGCATGAACGCCAAGATCGGCGGCATGCACAACAGCGACCTGATGATCCTCGCGGGACGTCCGGGCATGGGGAAGACCTCGCTCGCCACCAACATCGCCTATAACGCCGCCGAACGGTTCCGCCGCGACGAGGAGGACGGCATTCCGCCCGAGAAGAATATGGGCGCGAAGGTCGCCTTCTTCAGCCTCGAAATGTCGGCCGACCAGCTCGCGACGCGCGTGCTCGCCGAGCAGTCGGGGGTATCGGGCGAAGCGCTGCGCATGGGCAAGATCAGCAAGGACCAGTTCCAGCAGTTGAGCCGCGCGGCGCAGGCGCTGCAGACGCTGCCCCTGTTCATCGACGATACCCCGGGCCTGACGATCGCCGGCTTGCGCACCCGCGCGCGCCGCCTGCAGCGGCGGCACGGCATCGGTTTCATCATCGTCGATTATCTCCAGCTCTTGCAGGGCTCGTCGCGCAGCGGCGACAACCGGGTGCAGGAAATTTCCGAAATTTCGCGTGGTCTCAAGACTTTGGCGAAGGAACTGAACGTGCCCGTGATGGCGCTGTCGCAGCTCAGCCGCCAGGTCGAAAGCCGCGAGGACAAGCGTCCGCAGCTCTCCGACCTTCGCGAATCGGGCTCGATCGAGCAGGATGCCGACATGGTGCTCTTCGTGTTCCGCGAGGATTATTACGTCGCGGCGCGCGAGCCCAAACGCCCGGTCGAGGGCGACGATGTGAAAATCCATGCGCAGCACGAGGAATGGGCGGCGGAAATGGAGCGCGTCTTCGGCCTCGCCGAAGTGATCGTCGCCAAATCGCGCCACGGTTCGACCGGCAAGATCCGCCTGCACTTCGAGGCGAAGACGACCAAGTTCAGCGACCTGGCGGATGAAAGCCAAGCCTATGCGGATTATGAGTGAGGCGTCAGGCCGTTGACGCTGGGAATGTTTGATTATCTGATCTTGGGGACTGCGGTTTGCATCGCTGTCCTATGGCTTTGGATGATAGGACGGGTCAAAGCCATAGAGCGCCAGCTTGATCAGGAACATGACTATTTCCGCTATGTCGATCGCGGGGATACATGGGTTGGAGCGCGTACAATCGACTGGTTGCGCGACTTCCTGCGAAAATATTCGAGCTTAGGTTATGAGGATCCTGTTCTCGAAAGGCTGGTCACGCGTTACCGGACAGCTTTCGCAATCTGGGTCGCAGCGATTCTCATATGGGCTATCGGCGTGATGGCCTGGGCGGTAATTTCCTAGAACGCCGGGTCGTTCGCGGGGTCGTCGTCGAGCGGCGTCACCGCCTCGTGGATGCCGCATTCGGTCTTGTCCCAGCCGCGCCAGCGGCCCGAGCGCGGGTCTTCGCCCGGCTGGACCTTCGACGTGCAGGGCGAACAGCCGATCGAGGGGTAGCCTTGCGCTTCGAGCGGATGGCGCGGCAGGTCATGTTCCTCGAAATAGGCGTCGAGCATCTCGCGCGTCCAGTTGGCGAGCGGATTGAACTTCAGCCGGCCGGTGCTGCCGTCGAGTTCGAAGCGCGGCAGACCCTGGCGCGTCGACGACTGGAAGCCCTTGCGGCCGGTGATCGAGGTATCGAAGTCCGCGAGCGCCTTTTCGAGCGGCTTGACCTTGCGGATTTCGCAGCAACCGTCGGGGTCGTAGGACCAGCGCAGGCCGGTCTCGTCCTTCTTCGCCAGTTCCCCGGCATCGGGGGTCAGGTTGACGAGATTGAGCCCGAGCCGCGCGGTCAGTTCGTCGCGATAGGCGAGCGTTTCGGGGAAATGCTTGCCGGTATCGAGGAACAGCACCGGGATGCCGGGCGCGGCCTGCGTCACCAGATGGAGCAGCACGGCGCTTTCCGCGCCGAAGCTCGAAACGATCGCCGTATCGCCGATCAGCCCCGCGCCGAGCACGCTCGTCACGGCTTCCGCCGCGTCCTGGCCGCGGAAGAGGTTGTTGAGGCGGATGACGTCGGCCTGCGTGAAGCGCGGCGCCACGTCGATCCTGTCGCGGTGTCTTTCTTCCCCCTCGTCGCCGTTCGCGTCGCGCAGCGTCGGGACGCCCATCGGCCGTGCATGGCCGTGGGGCATCTCGACTTCGCTCGATGCGAACGGGATTTTGGAGGTGTCAGCCATGCCGCAGCTTCCAGATCGGCACCGCGCCGTCGGCGGCGTGCTGATAGACATTCGCATAGCGGCTGAGCGCGGCGTCGACGTCGGCGCGGTTCAGCCCCGCCTGCGGGGCGAAGCTGTCGAAGCCGCAACGGCGCATGAAAGCGACGAGGTCGACGAGCACGTCTCCCTCGGCGCGGATCTCGCCCTCATAGCCCGCCTCGCGCAGGATGCGCGCGGAGGTGAAGCAGCGGCCGTCGCGAAAGCGCGGGATGCCGATCTCGACCAGTTTCACCCGGGCAAGGTGCGGGATCAGCCGGCGCGGGTCGTCGCCCGCCTCGATCCGCACCGCGCTGGCGCCGTCCTGGTCGAGGAAGGCGTCGAGCGAGACCGCAGGCTCCTCGATCGGGTCGTCGTTCCGGAAACGCAGCGCATCAGCCATAAATAGCCTCCTTGAAGGCGTCGAAGCCGACGCGGCGATAGGTGTCGAGGAAGCGCTCACCGGGGTCGCGCAATTCGCGATAGCGCTCGACCGCGCGCTCGACCGCGTCGACGACGCCATCCTCGTCGAAGCCGGGCCCGGTGATCTTCGCCTGCGTCGTGTCTTCGGCTCCCGAACCGCCGAGCAGGAGCTGGTAATTCTCGGTGCCCTTGCGGTCGACGCCGAGGATGCCGATGTGCCCCGCATGATGGTGGCCGCAGGCGTTGATGCAGCCCGAGATCTTGATCTTGAGCTCGCCAAGGTCGCGCTGGCGGTCCATGTCGGCGAAGCGCTGCTGGATCTTCTGCGCGACCGGGATCGAGCGCGCGTTGGCGAGGGTGCAATAGTCGAGACCGGGGCAGGCGATGACGTCGGTGACGAGGTCGAGGTTCGCGTCGGCGAGCCCCGCTTCGTCGAGCGCCTGCCAGACCGCGTAGAGATCGGCCTTGCGGACGTGCGGCAGGACAAGATTCTGCGCGTGGGTCACGCGAACGTCGTCGAAGCTGTAGCGTTCGGCGAGGTCGGCGACGACCTCCATCTGCTCGGCGGTGACGTCGCCGCCGATGCCGCCGATCGGCTTCAGGCTGATGTTGGCGATCGCATAGCCCGGCGCCTTGTGCGCGATAACCTGCTGGTCGACCCACAAGGCGAAAGCGGGGTCCGACCGGTCGATGTCCTCGGACAGGCCCGTTTCGAACGGCGGCGGCGTGAAATAGGCCGCGATCCGATCATATTCCGCCTGCGGAAAGTCGGTGCCGAGGGTCAGGAAATTCTGGAACTCTTCCTCGACCTGGCGCCGGAACTCCTCTTCGCCGAGGTCGTGGACGAGGATCTTCATCCGCTGCTTGTGGATATTGTCGCGCCGCGCGTGGAGGTTCCACACGCGCAGGATCGCCTGCAGATAGGAGAAGATCTGCGACGCCGGGCAGAAGTCGCGGATCTTGTAGGCGATGAAGGGGGTGCGGCCCATGCCGCCGCCGGCATAGACCTCGAAGCCTTCCTCGCCCGCTTCGTTGTGGACGATGCGCAGCGCGCAGTCGTGCCAGCGCAGCGCCGCGCGGTCGGCGGGCGACGAAATGACGCAAATCTTGAACTTGCGCGGCAGATAGCTGAATTCGGGGTGGAAGGTCGTCGCCTGGCGCAGCAGTTCGGCCCACGGGCGCGGATCGCAGATCTCGTCGGCGGCCGCGCCCGCATATTGGTCGGCCGAAATGTTGCGAATGCTCTCGCCGCTGGTCTGGATCGCGTGCATCTCGACCGTCGCCAGTTCGGCGAGGATGTCGGGCGCTTCCTCCAGCTTGATCCAGTGATACTGAAGGTTCTGCCGCGTCGTGAAATGGCCGTAGCCGCGGTCATATTTGCGCGCGATCTCGGCGAGTTTGCGCAGCTGCCGCGAATTGAGCGTGCCATAGGGAATGGCGACGCGCAGCATATAGGCGTGAAGCTGGAGATAGAGGCCGTTCTTGAGCCGCAGCGGCTTGAACTGGTCGTCGTTCATCTCGCCGGCGATGCGGCGGCGGGTCTGGTCGCGGAATTCCTCGACGCGGGCGTCGACCATCGCCTGGTCGTACTGGTCATATTTATACATGTCAGATCACCCAGTCGCCGGCCGCGGGGTCGGCGGGTTTCAGTGTCAGGTCGGGACGCACCGTCGGGCCGAGCGCGCGGATGCGGTCCTTGATATGCGAAGGCCGCGGACCGCTCGCGCTGTCCTCGGCGGTGATGATGTAGCCGCCGTTGACCCGGCGCGCGCCGTCCTCGGCGGCGAGGATCGCCTCGCCCTGGTCGCCGACGTCGGCGGCGTCCTCGACATGGAGCGACCAGCCGCGGCCGGTCCACCAGATGACGGCGCCCGTTTTCAGGTCGTTGCCGGTCAGTAACTGCATGAAAAATCCCTTGTTGAAGTCGCGATGCCGGGGGCGCCGAGGCAGTCGAGCGCATCGGCGCGCGCCGCCACCTTGCCGACGATGATGAGCGCGGGACTCTGGACCGCTTCGCGCGCGACGAGGTCGCCGAGGTCGGTCAGCAGCGTGCGGAGCACGCGCGCCTCGGCGGTGGTGCCGCGCTCGACCACCGCCACGGGCAGGCCGGGCGAGACGCCGTCGGCGATCAGCTTGTCGGCGATGGCGGACGCGGTCGCGAGGCCCATGTAGATGACGAGCGTGCGACCGTGCCCGGCGAGCCCCGACCAGTCCTGATCGGTCAGATCCTTGCACTGGCCGGCGACGAAGCTGACCGCGCTCGCGTCGGCGCGGTGGGTGAGGGGGAGGCGCGCCTGCGCGGCGCAGCCCGCCGCGGCGGTGATGCCGGGGACGACCTCGCAATCGACGCCCGCTTCGCGCGCCGCCTCGAGTTCCTCGCCGCCGCGGCCGAAGATGAAGGGATCGCCGCCCTTGAGGCGGACCACCCGCTTGCCCGCGAGCGTTTCGCGGACGAGCAGTTCGTTGATCCGTTCCTGCTTCATCGTGTGGCGGCTGCGCTGCTTGGCGACGCTGATCCGTTCGACGTGCGGCGGGATCAGCGCGAGCACGCCGTCGCCGACCAGCCCGTCGTGGACGACGAGGTCGGCGCTTTCCAGCAGCCGCGCGGCGCGCAGGGTCAGCAGGTCGGGGTCGCCGGGGCCGGCGCCGACGAGCCACAGCTTGCCCGCAGAAGGAGGAGTCTTTGCCATGCAACATAGATGATTGCTGGGGTCGCGATTGGCAAAGCAGGCTTTATTGGCGGTGGTGAAGGTAAAATTTCCTCTCCACCCTCGTCACCCCGGACTTGATCCGGGGTCCCGCTCAGCAACGTCGAAAAGCCGGACCCCGGGTCAAGTCCGGGGTGACGGGGGATGTCAAAGATATTTCTTCGTCACCAGTTGCGACCCTTCGGGATCGCGCATTCCTACGCCGATCGAAGCGCGCATCGCGTCGCTTTCGGAGCTTGCAACGGGATAGGCGCAATAATCGGCGGCGTAGAAGGCGCTCGGCCGGTGATTGCCCGACAGGCCGATGCCGCCGAAGGGCGCGGCGGAGGAGGCGCCGTTGGTCGGGCGGTTCCAGTTGATCACCCCCGCGCGGGCGTTGGCCCAGAACTGGTCGTAGAGCTGCGGCGTGCCGCCGATCAGCGCCGCCGAAAGGCCGAAGGCGGTATTGTTCGCCTCGGCGATCGCGGCCTCGAAGCTGTCGACGCGGATCACCTGCAGCAGCGGGCCGAACAGCTCGATGTCGGGGCGCTCGGGCATCGCGGTGACATCGATGATGCCGGGGGTCAGGAAGGGGCGGTCGGCGACCGGCCGCGTCATGTGGCGGATCACCTGGCCGCCGTTCGACATCAGGATCAGAAAGCTCTCGGTCAGCCCGTCGGCCGCTTCATTGTCGATCACAGGGCCCATATAGGGCGCCGGTTCGGCGTGCGGATGGTCGACGATCAGCCGGTTCGCGAGCGTCTTGACCTCCTCGATCAGCCGCTCCGCCATCGCCTCCTTGACGATCAGCCGCCGCGCGTTGGTGCAGCGCTGCCCCGCGCTCAGAAAGGCCGACTGGACAACGAGGATCGCCGCGGTGCGGATGTCGGCCGTATCCCAGACGACGACGGGGTTGTTGCCCCCCATCTCGAGCGCGAGCATCTTGCCCGGCTGGCCCGCGAACTGGCGGCTGAGCGCGAGCCCGGTGCGCGCCGATCCGGTGAAGAGCAGCCCGTCGATGCCCTCATGCGAGGCGAGCGCCTTGCCCGTTTCGGGGCCGCCGATCACGAGGCGCAGCACCTCTTGCGGCACGCCCGCGCTATGGAAGAGTTCGACCAGCTTCGCACCTGTCGCCGGGGTCTTTTCGGACGGCTTGAACAGCACCGAATTGCCCGCGAGCAGCGCGGGGACGATATGGCCGTTCGGCAGGTGCGCGGGAAAATTATAGGGGCCGAGCACTGCGAGCGCGCCGTGGGGCTTGTGGCGCACGGCGTTGCGCAGCCCCATCGCGCCCTCGATCCGGCGGTTGGGGGTGCGCTCGGCATAGGCCTTGACCGAAATATCGACCTTGTTCGCGACCGATTCGATCTCGGTGCGCGCTTCCCACAGCGGCTTGCCGGTTTCGCGCGCGATCAGGTCGGCCAGCGTTTCGGCCTCGGCCTTCACCCGGTCGGCGAAGCGGCGGAGGGTCTCGGCGCGGAAGGTGACGGCCTGCGCCGCCCAGGCGGGCCAAGCGCGGCGGGCGATCTCGACCTCGTCGTCGACGCGGCTGACGGGCCCGCGCCACAGCTCTTCACCGGTCGCGGGTTCGAAGGAAAGCAGGTCTTCGTTCATGGTCGCTCGCCTCTTATCGGTGAAAGCGGGTGGCGGCAACCGGCGGGCGGCGACGGACGGCTTGCGCGCCGTCGCCGGGTTGGCGATAGACGGCGTGTGGAAACGCAGGAAGGGGACGGGTCATTACGGTCAAGCAGGACATCCGGGCCGACGGGCTCGACTGGTCGGACCATTATTGGTGGTCCGCCGACGGCGTGCGGCTGCACGCGCGTGTCTATGCGGGGCCGGAAGCCGCCGCGGAGGCGCCGCCGGTGCTCTGCATGCCCGGTCTCGCCCGCAACGCCCGCGATTTCGAGGCGCTCGCGCCGCATGTCGCGCGGTCGCGCAGGACTATCGTCGTCGAGTTCCGCGGCCGCGGCGAGAGCGCCTATGCCAAGGACCCGATGACCTATGTTCCGCTGACCTATGTGCAGGACGTCGTGGCGTTGCTCGACGAGCTGGAGATCGCGCGCTTCGCGACGATCGGCACCTCGCTCGGCGGGCTCGTGTCGATGTTGATGGCGGCGAGCATGACGGGGCGCCTCGTCGGCGCGGTGCTCAACGACGTCGGCCCCGAACTGGAGGCGAAAGGGCTCGAACGCATCCGCGACTATATCGGCGCTGGCGGCGGCCAGCCGACTTGGATTCACGCGGCGCGCGCCTTCGCCGAGCTCAACGCCGCCGTCTATCCGGGCTATGGCATCCACGACTGGCTGCGTCTCACCAAGCGCACCCACCGCCTGACCCCCGAGGGGCGGATCGTCACCGATTACGACAAGCAGATCGCGGCGCCGCTGCGCCTGCCGGCGCCCGAGGCAGGGATCGACCTGTGGCCCGCCTATCGGGCGCTCGGCGACATTCCGGTGCTGGTGCTGCGCGGCGCGCTGTCGGACATATTGGCGAAGGGCGCGGCGCAGAAGATGGAGCAGGCGCTGCCGGGCGCGTGGCTGGTCGAGGTGCCCGGCGTCGGACACGCGCCGACGATGGACGAGCCCGCGGCGGTCGCGGCGATCGACGCCTGGCTCGCGGACCTGCCCGCGACGTGACCGGGCGCGAGCATCCCGTCCGTATCCTGCATCTCCATTCGAGCTTCTCGCTCGGCGGCAAGGAAGCGCGCGCGGTGCGGCTGATGAACCTGATGGAGGATCGAGCGCAGCACGCGATCCTGTCGGCGATGCCCGACGCGCTCGGCGCACGCGACGCGATCGCGCCGGGGATCGAGGTCGATTTCCCGAAGGATGCGCCGCCGCTCCACGGCAAGCCGGGTCTCGCGCGCTACCGCGACCTCGCCGCCTATATGCAGCGGTTCGACATGGTGCTCAGCTATAATTGGGGCGCGATGGACGGGGTTATGGCGCGCCGCGTCTTCGCGCCGTTCAAGCGACTGCCCTCGCTGATCCATCACGAGGACGGGTTCAACGAGGACGAAAGCATTCGACGCAACTGGAAACGCAACGCCTTTCGTCGCCTCTCGCTGCCGACCACGGGCGCGCTGGTCGTGCCGTCGGCCTTGCTCGAGCGCATCGCCATGGATGAATGGAAGGCTGGGACGCGCACCCACCTGATCCGCAATGGGATCGATGTGGCAGCCTATGGAAATGGGCCGGACACACCGATCCCCGGTTTCGAGCGCCGCGCCGGCGAGGTGGTGATCGGCACCGTAGCCGGGCTGCGCAAGGTCAAGGATCTGCCGCGGCTCGTCCGCGCGGTGGCAATGCTGCCGCCGAACGTGCGGCTGGTGATCGTCGGGGAGGGCCCCGAGCGTGCCGCAATCGCGGCCGCGGCGGCGGCGTGCGGCATGGCCGACCGGCTTGTCATGCCCGGCTTCATGGCCGAACCCGCGCGCTGGATCGGCCATTTCGACCTCCTCGCGCTGTCGTCGCTCAGCGAACAGGCGCCGATCGCGGTGATCGAGGCGATGGCGGCGGGGTTGCCCGTCGTCAGCCCCGATGTCGGCGATGTTGCCGCGATGGTGGCCGGCGACAACCGGCCCTTCGTGGCGGGCGACGAGGCAGCTTTCCGCGCCGCGCTGGCGCGGATGGCCGACGATCCGGCACTCCGCGCCGCGGTCGGCGCGGCGAACCGGCGCGTCGCCGCCGAACGCTTCGACGAATCAACGATGGTCGATGCCTATGAAAGGCTCTATGCTCGGGCCCTTGACGGATATGGTCCGTTCAGCGGTCGCCGGGTCGGGACCGATTGACAAAGGGGGCCGTCTTCCGCTTACGGAAACGGTACGGGGGCCGGCGCGCGATCGCGCGGCCGGTGGAGAGAAAGAGGTTCTGACGTGTTCAAAGGTTTGAAGCCCATCCTTTACGGCGGACGCGAGGTCTGGCCGCTGGTCGAGGGTGGCAAGGGCGTGTCGGCGACCAACCATATGTCGAGCGGCGCCTGGGCCGCGGCGGGCGGCATCGGCACCGTGTCGGCGGTCAACGCCGACAGCTACGACGCCGAGGGCAAGATCATCCCGCAAATCTATCGCGCGCTGACGCGGCGCGAGCGTCACGACGAACTGGTCAACTATGCGATCGATGGCGCGGTCGAACAGGTCAGGCGCGCCTATGACGTCGCGAGCGGCAAGGGCGCGATCAACATCAACGTGCTCTGGGAAATGGGCGGCGCCCAGCGCGTGCTCGAAGGCGTGCTCGAAAAGACCAGGGGGCTGGTCACCGGCGTCACCTGCGGCGCGGGCATGCCGTACAAGCTCAGCGAGATCGCGGCGCGGCACAATGTCCATTATCTGCCGATCATCTCCTCGGCGCGCGCCTTCCGCGCACTGTGGAAGCGCGCCTATCACAAGGTCGCCGACCTGATGGCGGCGGTGGTTTACGAGGATCCCTGGCTCGCTGGCGGCCACAATGGCCTGTCGAACGCCGAGGATCCGCTGGTCCCCGAGGATCCCTATCCGCGCGTCAAGGCGCTGCGCGACACGATGCGCGCCGAGGGGATCGCGGACACGGTGCCGATCGTGATGGCGGGCGGCGTCTGGTATCTGCGCGACTGGGAGGATTGGATCGACAATCCCGAGCTCGGTCAGATCGTCTTTCAGTACGGCACCCGCCCGCTGCTGACGGTCGAAAGCCCGATTCCGCAGCAGTGGAAGGACCGGCTGCGCACGCTCGACGACGGCGACGTGCTGCTCCACCGCTTCTCGCCCACCGGCTTTTATTCGAGCGCGGTGCGCAATCCCTTCCTGCGCGACCTCGAGGCGCGCACGGAACGCCAGATACCCTATTCGAAGCAGGAGGCGGGCGACCATATCGTCCAGCTCGACGTCGGGGTGAAGGGCAAGAATTTCTGGGTCACGCCGCACGACCGCGCCCGTGCGCGCGACTGGGCGGCCGAAGGCTATACCGAGGCACTGAAGACCCCCGACAACACGGTGGTTTTCGTGACCGAGGACGACAAGGCGACGATCCGCAAGGATCAGGCGGACTGCATGGGCTGCCTCTCGCACTGCGGTTTTTCGTCGTGGAAGGACCATGACGACTATTCGACCGGCTACCTCGCCGACCCGCGCAGCTTCTGCATCCAGAAAACGCTGCAGGACATCGCGCACGGCGGCGATACCGAACAGAATCTGATGTTCGCGGGCCACGCCGCGTTCAACTTCAAGACCGATCCCTTCTACTCGAACAACTTCACGCCCACGGTGAAGCAGCTCGTGGACCGGATTCTGACGGGGGATTGAGGAGCAGCTTCCAAACACGCCGTCATTGCGAGCGAAGCGAAGCAATCCAGGGGCGACCATGCGCGAACGCCTGCCAGCGGTCTACATCATGGCGAGCAAGCGCAACGGGACGCTCTATACGGGCGTGACGTCCGGGCTATTGCAGCGCGTGTGGCAGCATCGGGAGGGCCTTGGCGGCTTCTCGACCCGCTACGACTGCAAGATGCTCGTCTGGTTCGAGATGCATTCGAGCATGGAAACCGCCATCGCTCGGGAGAAGCAGATCAAGGCCGGGAGCCGAGCGAAGAAACTAGCGCTGATTGAGGCGGAAAATCCGCTTTGGCGGGACCTATGGCCCGATATTCTCGACGGCAGCGAATGACGCTCTGGATTGCTTCGCTTCGCTCGCAATGACGGTGCGTTATAGATCTTCGTCATTGCGAGGAGCGCAGCAACGAAGCAATCCAGAGCGATCTCACGCGTCCTCCGCTAAACCCACCCCTCCAGCACCTGGTCGGGCGGGCGGTGACCGTCGCTCCATGCGCGGATGTTGGCGATGACTTTCTCGCCCGACGCCTCGCGCCCCTCGATCGTCGCCGAGGCGAGGTGGGGGAGCAGCACGACATTGTCGAGCGCGAGCAGCGCTGGGTCGACCGCGGGTTCGTGGGTATAGACGTCGAGCCCCGCGCCCGCGAGGCGGCGCGTCTGGAGCGCCGCGATCAGCGCCCTTTCGTCGACGATCTCGCCGCGCGCGGTGTTGATCAGATAGGCGGTCGGCTTCATCGCGGCGATGCGGGTGGCGTTCACCAACTCGTGCGTCTCGCTGGTGTGCGGACAATGGATCGTCACCACATCGCTGATCCTCAGCAGCGTGTCGATGCTCGCATGATAGCTCGCGCCGAGTTCCTCCTCGATCTCGGCGGGCAGGCGCTTGCGGTTGTGATAATGGATCGACAGGCCGAAGGCGCGCGCGCGCCGCGCGACGGCGAGCCCGATGCGGCCCATTCCGACGATGCCGAGCAATTTTCCGCCGAGCCGGTGGCCGAGCATCGTGCTCGGCGCCCAGCCTTCCCATTTGCCCGAGCGCATCAGCTTTTCGCCTTCGGCCAGACGGCGCGGGACGCTGAGGATCAGCGCCATCGTCATGTCGGCGGTGTCCTCGGTGAAGACCCCCGGCGTATTCGCGACCATGATGCCCCTGGCACGCGCTGCGGCGAGGTCGATGTGGTCGACTCCGGCGCCGAAATTGGCGATCAGCTTCAGCCGCTCGCCCGCCGCGGCGAGGACATCGGCGTCGATCGCGTCGGTCACCGTGGGGACAAGTACGTCGCAGTCGGTGATCGCGGCCTTCAGCTCGGCGGGCGTGAAGGCGCGGTCGCGCGCCGACAGCACGACCTCGAACAATTCGGCCATGCGTGCCTCGACGTGCGGCATCAGCTGGCGGGTGACGATGACGCGCGGGCGTTTGGGGCGAGAGGAATCGGGCATGGCCGCCGATAGAGCGCGGCGGCGGCCGGGGGTCAAGGGGGCCACCGTGCATATGGCTGTGGACGGTGGGTTGTTTGCGCGCTGCGACCGGTTGATAATGCGCGCCGATTTTGACAAGGGTTGGCGATGACCAGCCGAAAATTCGCCCTGATTTTGTTGAGCCTTGCCGCCATAGGCCCCGCCGCTGCCCAATCGTCCGACCCCGAACTGCCCTATTGGGCGTCGATCAGCGTCGACGAGGCGCGGATGCGCAAGGGGCCGTCGCCCGACGTGCCGGTGATCTGGGAGTATCGGCGCCGCGACCTGCCGGTGAAGGTGATCGCGCGGCATGAGACTTGGCGCAAGGTCGAGGATCCCGACGGCACGCAAGGCTGGATGGCCGCGCGCCTGCTCAGCCGCACGCGCACCGCGATCGTCACGGGCGGCGTGCGCCCGATGCGTCAATCGCCCGAGCCGGCCGCGTCGGTCGCCTATCGCGCCGAGGCGGGGGTCGTGGGACGGATCACCGACTGCAAGAAGGGCTGGTGCCTGCTCGACGTCAAGGGCAAGCGCGGCTGGATCGAGACCGATCATATCTGGGGCGATTGACGCCCGCACGAAAAAGGGCCGGACGGTCGCCCGTCCGGCCCTCTTGCCGGGTCCATCGCTCAACGCCAGCGGAAGTGGTTGCGATAGAGTTTGATCACCTTGCCGCTGCGTACATTGACCAGCAGCAGGTCGTTGTAGTGGCGGACATAGGCGAGGTTGCGTCCCGCCCGCGGCACACCCCAGCGGCTGTCGTAGCTCAGGCGATAGCTGGGCGCATAATAGGTCGGCCGCAGCGTCGATCCGATACGGAACTGCTGATATCTGAACGGCGCACGCCAGTTCTGGTAGCGGTTGTCGCGGCGCCAGTCGCGCTTGTCCTCGCGATATTCCTGCCGCGCGTCGCGCAGGTCGCGGCGCTGCTCGCGCACATCGCCGCGGTCGCCGTGGCGAACCGCCTGGCGTACGTCGCGCTTCTGTTCGCGGACTTCCTGCCGGTCGCGGCGAAGCTCACCGGTCTGCGCCTGCGCGACCGCGGGAACCATCATCGCGGCGATCAGGCCGGCGGTGAGAAATTTCATCTTCTTCATCTTGCCATTCCTTTGCATCCGTCAGGGGGAGGGGGATCTGCCCGATGACGGAGAAAGGACTAGGCGAGTCGATTTGAACGGGCGCGGAATGCCGCGTTTATTTTCCGGTCATGAGTGTCGCAATATGTCGCGCGGAGCGGTGGGGCGTGGGGCAGGTGCGACGAGCATCGGGACCTTTTTTGCTTCGTCATTGCGAGCGAAGCGAAGCAATCCAGGGCGGTGATCGCCTACTCTGGATTGCCGCGTCGCTTCGCTCCTCGCAATGACGGATTTACGGCGGTCAGACCAGCTCGACCGCGACCGCGGTCGCCTCGCCGCCGCCGATGCACAGGCTCGCGATGCCGCGCGTCTTGCCGTGGCGCTGGAGCGCCGCGATCAGCGTCGTGATGATGCGTGTGCCGCTCGCGCCGATGGGATGGCCGAGCGCGGTCGCGCCGCCGTGGACGTTGATCTTCTCGTGCGGGATGCCGAGGTCGTGCATCGCGAACATCGCGACGCAGGCAAAGGCTTCGTTGACCTCGAACAGGTCGACGTCGCCGATCGACCAGCCGGCCTTGGCCAGCACCTTGTTGATCGCGCCGACGGGAGCGACGGTGAAATCCTTGGGCTCCTGCGCGTGCGCGGCGTGCGCGACCAGCTTCGCGACCGGCTTCGCACCCTTCGCCTCGGCAACCGACTGGCGCGTCAATACGACCGCGGCGGCGCCGTCCGAGATCGACGAACTCGTCGCGGCCGTGATCGTGCCGTCCTTCGCGAAGGCCGGCTTCAGCGTCGGGATCTTGTCGGGATTGCCCTTGCCGGGGGCCTCGTCGGTGTCGACGACGACTTCGCCCTTGCGGGTCGCGATGGTGACCGGCGCGATCTCGCCGACGAAGGCGCCTTCGGCGATCGCCGCCTTGGCGCGGTTCAGCGATTCGATCGCATAATCGTCCTGCGCCTCGCGGCCGAGCTGATAGGCGTCGGCGGTGTCCTGAGCGAAAGTGCCCATCGCGCGGCCCGCGTCATAGGCGTCCTCGAGCCCGTCGAGGAACATATGATCATAGGCGGTGTCGTGCCCGATGCGCGCGCCCGAACGATGCTTCTTGAGCAGATAGGGCGCGTTGGTCATCGATTCCATGCCGCCCGCGACGACGAGGTCGATACTGCCGGCGGCGAGCGCCTCGGCGCCCATGATCACGGTCTGCATGCCCGAACCGCACACCTTGTTGACCGTGGTCGCCTGGACCGATTTGGGAAGGCCCGCCTTGATCGCGGCCTGCCGCGCTGGCGCCTGGCCGAGCCCTGCGGGTAGAACGCAGCCCATGTAGATGCGCTCGATATCGTCGCCCTTGACCCCCGCGCGCTCGACCGCCGCCTTGACCGCGGTTGCGCCGAGGTCGGTCGCGCTGGCGTCCGAGAGGGCGCCCTGCATGCTCCCCATCGGGGTGCGGGCATAAGAGAGGAAGACGACGGGATCGGTGGTCATGGCGGGAGACTCCGTAAGGGAAAGAAGGTTCGGCGGATGGGTTAGCCGAAATGCTGCACTTGCGAAAGGGGGGGCGCCGATCCCCCGGCTCCGTTCCCTTCGCGAGACGGGCGGCCAAAGTTCAGTGAAGTTCAGCCCAGTGGCGATCCGGTCGGGCTGCCGCCTGAGGTGAAAAGGCGGGTGGATTGCGTGCCGGAATGGAAAGGATGTTGCTCATCCGCAATCTTGAAGCATAGCGGGATATTGTAGGAAAGCGGTTTTTCCGAGGAGTGCGTTTGGAGGGGTGAGTGGGCTGTCACCGTAAAGCGGTGAACGACCGGAAAGGGGTGGGAAAGCTGCCATTCAAAATCACGTCATGCTGAACTTGTTTCAGCATCCATGACCCGGCGTTATCCGGCCAGGCCGCGCCAGTTTGTTTTTCGCACCAAGACACAAAGCCACGAAGAAGGAAGCCTTCGGCCGACAGGCCTGTTTCCTTACCAACGACGCGGCTGGCCGCAGCGCGGGAAAGGAAGGCCGCTTTGCGGCCGGCGCAACACCTTGGTGGCTTTGCGTCTTTGTGCGAAACAAAAGGCGCGGCGCCAAAACACAGCTCAGGCCATGGATCCTGAAACAAGTTCAGGATGACGATGCAATAAACGTCCGAAACCGGTCATTCCGTGACCGTCCGCGTTCCTACTCGGTTCAGACGCCCCGCCGTCGGGACCGGGCGGCGACCCTTTGGATCGCGCCGGGGCGCCGGTTTCAACTTGCAGTCAGTCGCCGGTCATGGTGAAGTCGCGTAAATTCCAAAAGGGGGAGAGACGGGTCATGGCTACCGCGATCACACAGGATATCGCCGGGGAAACGGCGCGTATGAACGAAGTGCTCGCGGCGCAAAGGGCGGGCTTCACCGCCGCCATGCCCGAAAGCCTCGCGGTGAGGACCGATCGCATCGATCGGGCGATCGCGCTGCTCGTCGACCATGCGGACGATTTCGCGAAGGCGGTGAGCGAGGATTTCGGGCATCGCAGTCGCGAACAGACGTTGATGACCGACATCATGCCCTCGGTCAGCGCGCTGAAGCATGCGAAGAAGCATATGGCGAGCTGGGCGAAGGGCGAAAAGCGCAAGCCGACCTTTCCGCTCGGGCTACTCGGCGCGAAGGCCGAGGTGGTGTTTCAACCCAAGGGTGTCGTCGGGGTCGTGTCCCCGTGGAACTTCCCCATCGGCATGGTCTTCGTGCCGATGGCGGGCATCCTTGCCGCGGGCAACCGCGCGATGATCAAGCCGAGCGAGTTCACCGAGAATGTCTCCGCCCTGATGGCGCGGCTCGTCCCCGATTATTTCGACGAGAGCGAGATGGCGGTGTTCACCGGCGGGCCCGACATTGGTGTGGCATTCTCGAAGCTCGCCTTCGACCATCTCATCTTCACCGGCGCGACGAGCGTCGGCAAGCATATCATGCGTGCCGCGGCCGACAATCTGGTGCCGGTGACGCTCGAGCTCGGCGGCAAGTCGCCGACCTTCATCGGGCGCAGCGCGAACCGCGACCTCGTCGGCCAGCGCGTCGCGATGGGCAAGCTGATGAACGCGGGGCAGATCTGCCTTGCCCCCGACTATCTGCTCGTCGCCGAGGATCAGGAAGGCGCGGTGATCGACAGCGTGACGAAGGGTGCCGCGGCGCTCTATCCGACGCTGCTCGCCAACGACGACTACACCTCGGTCGTCAACACGCGCAACTATGACCGGCTGCAGTCCTACCTTGCCGACGCACGCGATAAGGGCGCCGAGGTGGTCGAGGTCAACCCCGCGGGCGAGGATTTCGCAAGTTCGAACGGCCACAAGATGCCGCTCCACATCGTCCGCAATCCGACCGACGACATGAAGGTGATGCAGGAAGAGATTTTTGGACCGATCCTGCCGGTTAAGACCTACCGGGCCATCGACGACGCAATCGACTATGTGAACGCGCACGATCGCCCGCTCGGCCTCTATTATTTCGGGCAGGACAAGAGCGAGGAGGACCGCGTGCTGACGCGGACGATCTCGGGCGGGGTCACCGTCAACGACGTGCTGTTCCACAATGCGATGGAGGATCTGCCCTTCGGCGGCGTCGGACCGTCGGGGATGGGCAATTATCATGGGCTCGACGGTTTTCGTACCTTCAGCCACGCGCGCGCGGTCTATCGCCAGCCGAAGTTCGACGTCGCCGGCATGGCGGGCTTCAAGCCGCCCTATGGCAAGGCAACGGCGAAGACGCTGGCGCGAGAGCTCAAGAAATAGCTTGGCAAGCGGCGGCGCTTCGCCTTAGGGGAGGCGCCGTCTATCCATGGTCTCGACCATGGTCGGACTTTGTCTCGCGCCCGACGCAGTCGGGCGAGGGGGCCCCTGTGGTGAAATTGGTAGACGCGCTCGACTCAAAATCGAGTTCCGCAAGGAGTGCTGGTTCGAGTCCGGCCAGGGGCACCATCATTTCCGGCGGCGTGGCCGGGATCAGCCCTTGTCTTCGAGGTCTAGCGCCTCTTCGAGCGCCTCGATCGAGCCCACCGGGTCCGCAGGTTCGCCGCAGTGCGGAAAGATGGCGTCGAGCCGGCGGCGCAGCGTCTCGTCGAACAGCGTCTGGTTCGATATGCGCGCCTGCGACAGGGTGAGTTCCATGCGGATCGCGTCCTTGATCCGTTCGAGGGCGGGCTTGTCGAGAATGCCGACCTTCAAAAGCTCCTCGCAGAGCTGGATCAGGCCGACCGTCGTCGCATGGGCGCGCAGGCCGATGAAATCGATCGTCCGGTGCAATTCGCGCGCACCCGCCGCGCGCTGTTCGATGCTGCTCATCTCACTCTCCCTCACCACCCCGCAAAGGCCGCCGGCCTGTGGACCGGTCTGCCGCCTCGTCGGTGCTTAGCAGGTTAAGTGTATCCGGGGCACGGTGTCAAACGCCCGTTGACGCCGGCTTCGCCGCTCGTGCGATCTTCGCCCACGGATTGAGGTCGGGCTCGGCGATCTTGGTGAGCCGGTTGCGGTCGCGATGGAGGAAGGGCTCGCTTTGACCTTTGACCATCAGCACCGTGTCGAGAACATAGCTCCAGCCGCCATCGTCATGAAAATCGACGCTAATCTGATATGTGTCGGTGCGGAACGCCAGTTCGAGGAAGGTCGTCGAGCAGATGCCATATTCGGTTTGCCCGCGCGTCGCGGTCAGCACGAGGCGCTTCGCATCGGGCTCGGCATGTCCCGCCGCGATCGCGATCTGGCCGCGCGGAATCGCCAGCGTCTGCAGGATCAGCCCGGTCGCGGGCTCGTAGAGCCAGTATCCGACCTGGTCGTGGAAGGCGATGTCCTCTTCGGGGGTGTTGATGTGGACGTGATAGCGCAGGCCATAGAAGAGCTGCGGCCCGTTCGCCTGCGCGTCGATCGGCTGCATCTCGATCCGCTCGTAATATTGGCGCGTTTCGGGGCCGTCGGCCTTGGGGTTGACGTCGACCCCGCGCTGCCCCTCCCAGATGCCGGCAAGGCGGCGCAGCGGCCCGAGCCGGGCGAGCGTGTCGGGATCGACATCGTCGGGCTCGGTGAAGATGTCGTCGGGAACCTGCATCGTCTTGCCCCTGTCCATGCGTCAGATGTCCTCGGCCAGCCGACCGTAGAGCTGCGGCCGCCGGTCGCGGAAGAAGCCCATGCCGGCGCGGTGCTGCGCGGCGCGATCGAGGTCGATCGTCTCGACCAGCACACCGCTTTCCTCGCGCCCGAACGCCTGCGCCAGATCGCCCCATTCGTCGGTGATGAAGCTGTGGCCGTAGAAGTCGGCTTCACCCTCGCGCCCGATGCGATTGGCGGCGATCACCGGCATGCAGTTCGACACGGCATGGCCTTGCATCGCGCGGCGCCACATGCGGCTGGTGTCGAGGTCGGCATCATAGGGTTCCGATCCGATCGCGGTCGGATAGAAAAGCAGTTCGGCGCCCATCAGCGCCATCGCGCGCGCGGTTTCGGGATACCATTGGTCCCAGCATACCCCGACGCCGATCCGCGTCCCGAAGACGTCCCAGACCTTGAAGCCCGTGTTGCCGGGGCGGAAATAATATTTCTCCTCATAACCCGGCCCGTCGGGAATGTGGCTCTTGCGATACGTCCCCATGATCGCGCCGTCGGGGCCGATCATCGCGAGCGTGTTGTAATAATGCGGCCCATCCTTCTCGAAGAAGCTGGTCGGGATCGCGACCTTGTGCTTCGCGGCGAGCGCCTGCATCGCGACGACGCTCGGATGCTCGGCGGTCGGGCGCGCGTTCGCGAACAGCGCCTCTTCCTCGACCTGGCAGAAAT
Source organism: Sphingopyxis sp. NJF-3 (assembly GCF_053514865.1). Classification (NCBI taxonomy): domain Bacteria; kingdom Pseudomonadati; phylum Pseudomonadota; class Alphaproteobacteria; order Sphingomonadales; family Sphingopyxidaceae; genus Sphingopyxis; species Sphingopyxis sp. NJF-3. The sequence continues at coordinate 1,974,677 of NZ_CM130726.1, read as the reverse complement.
AGGGCCCCTCGAAGAGTTCGGGCGGCAGGATGACCTGCGCGCCCTTTCCGACCGCCTCCCCGACGAGCGCCGACACGGCGTCGATGTTCGGCTGGGCGGGGCCGGGCAGGGGAAGCTGCAATGCGGCGACGGTGAGGGTGCGGGTCATCGCTGCCCTATGCCGGAAGCTGCTGGCTCGAGCAATGGAAGCTGCCGCCGCCGACGATGATTCCGCGCGCGTCGATGCCGACCGCGCGGCGATCGGGGAAGAGCGCGGCGAGGGCATCGACCGCGGCAGCATCGTTTGCGGCGCCATAGGTTGGCACGACCACGACACTGTTGCCGATATAGAAGTTCATATAGCTCGCCGCCGCGATTTCGCCCTCGATCTCGATGCGGCCGGGCGAGGGGAGGTCGACGATCTCGATCCCTCCGAAGGCTTCGGCGCGCGTGCGCGCGTCGGCATAGATGGCGGCATTGGGATCGTCGCTACCCGCCGCGACGGGGATCGCGAGCCGGCCTTCGCCGACGAAGCGCGCGAGATTGTCGACATGGCCGTCGGTGTGGTCGCCGATCAGCCCCTTGCCGAGCCACAGCAGCCGCTCGACGCCGAGCGACTGGTGCAGCCGCACCGCGATATCCTCGCGGGTCAGCGACGGGTTGCGGTTCGGGTGGAGCAGGCATTCCTCGGTCGTAACGCAAAGCCCGGTGCCGTCGACGTCGATGCCGCCGCCTTCGAGCACCCAGTCCTGCTCGTCGACCGGCAAGCCGCTTTTCGCGCCGAGCGCCGCGCCGACCTCAAGATCGCCCGGCATCACGAATTTCTCACCCCACCAGTTGAAGCGGAAGTTGCGCGCGCGCCGCGCCGCGCCGGCGCCGGCGACGATCGGCCCGGTGTCGCGCAACCAGATGTCACCGAGCGGCTGGACAAGGATATGCACGCCCGACTCGACGAGATTGGCCGCGATCTCCGCCTGCGCCTCGTCGTTGACGACGAGCCGTACCTCCTCGCCGCGCCCGCCGTCGTGAACGGCGTTCGCGAAAGCCGCGACATCGCGGCGCGCGGCGTCGATCTGACCCGACCACTCCTCGGCGAGGTGCGGGAAGCCGATCCACACCGCCTCGTGCGGCGCCCATTCGGCGGGCATTTTCAATGCACCCATGGCGTCTCCAATCAACACGTCGCTATGGCGTTCGCAGACCTCTCCGGGCCTCCTCTTCCTCCTCCTTCGTCATGCTGAACTTGTTTCAGCATCCATGGCCTGCGCCTTCGCCCAACGCTGCGCCTTATTCGAGGGCAGGCCATAGACCCTGAAACAAGTTCAGGGTGACGAGAAAGTAGGGTGTCAATAAATAGGGACTGTCCCTATTTAGCGGCAGCGGCGCGCGACTTGTCGCGGGCGGCGCGGAACTCGTCGCCCTTGACCCAGTTCGGCCAGGCGTCGGTCATCGCCAGCATCCGCCCAGCGGCATAATAGAGCTGAAGGTCGGCGAGCATGCCGTCCCAATTGGCGATCGCGTCATATTCGTCGCCGGGCGCGTGATAGCGATGCTCTTCATAGTCTTCCGACGCCTTCTTGCCGGCCTCCTTGCCGCCCGCGACCAAATCCTCGCCGCTGCCGAAGTTGAACATCGGCACGCCGAGCTTGGCGAAGCTGAAATGGTCGGACCGGTAATAGAAGCCCTTTTCGGGGGTGGGCTCAGCGACGACCGTGCGCTTCGCCGCCGCCGCGATCTTGGCGACATAGGCGTCGAGTTCGGACTTGCCGTCGCCCACGACGACGATGTCCTTCGCCGGTCCGCTCGGGTTGAGCGCGTCCATATTGACCCCGCCGACGGTCTGCGCGAGCGGGAAGATGGGGTTTTCGGCGTAATATTTCGAGCCGAGCAGCCCCGATTCCTCGGCGGTCACCGCCAGAAACACAACGCTGCGGTCGGGGGCGCCAGCCTTCTGGTAGGCCTCTGCCAGCGTCACCAGCCCCGCGACGCCGGTCGCATTGTCGACCGCGCCGTTGCAGATGTCGTCGCCGTCGACCGGCGCGCAGCGGCCGAGATGGTCCCAGTGCGCGGTGTAGAGGACATATTCGTCGGGCCGCTTCGTCCCCGGCAGCACGCCGATAACGTTGCGCGACATCTTCTTGGCGATCTGGTTGTCAAAGCTCAGCGACGCCTTGACGCCGGTCAGCGGCACCGCCTTGAAACCCTTCTTCTTCGCCGCCTCGCGCAGCGCGTCGAAATCCTGCCCCGCGCCCGCGAAAAGCTGCTTCGCCTTGTCGAGCTGGATCCAGCCGTTGGCGGCGGTCTGGTCGGCGCCGCCATTCTTGCTGTCGGCCAGATATTGCGTGCCGGTCCAGCTCGATTCGACGACGTTCCAGCCATAGGCGGCGGGCTCGGTGTCGTGGACGATCAGCGCCGCGGCGGCGCCCTGCCGCGCCGCTTCCTCATATTTGTAGGTCCAGCGGCCGTAATAGGTCATCGCGCGGCCGTTGAACTCGCCCTTGGCCTCCTTGGTCTGCCAGTCGGGATCGTTGACGAGGATGACGACCGTCTTCCCCTTTACATCGACCCCGGCATAATCGTTCCAGCCTTTTTCGGGCGCGTTGATGCCGTATCCGACGAAGACGACGTCGCTGTCCTTGACCGAAATCTGCGGCTGGACGCGATAGCTGGCGGCGACGAAGTCGGTGCCGTATTTGAGCGACATCGGCGTCTTGCCGCCGGTGAAATTCAGCGGGCTGACATTCTTTGCGGTGATCTCGACCAGCGGCACGTCCTGCGTCCAGCTGCCGTTGTTGCCGGGCTTGAGCCCCGCTTCGGTGAATTTCTTGATCAGATAGGAGACGGTTTTCTCCTCGCCCGGCGTTCCCGGCGCACGGCCTTCGTAGCTGTCCTGCGACAGCTCCCTGGTCACGTCCTGCAAGGTCGAAAGCGACAGTTCGGGAAGCTGGACGTCGGGTAGCGCTGCGGCCGAGGTCTTGTCGGTGGAGGCGTTGCAGGCGGCAAGCGCCAATAGCGCGGCGGCCGCGAGCGGGGCGGGGGTAAAGCGGAGCATCGATCGTCCTTGTCCGAATGAGCGTTGCGGGCTTTGTGCCAGCCCTGTCATCGGCAGGCAAGGGCGGTGGATGAGGGCTTCGGACCTGGCCTTTGCGGGTTGCCATGATGACCGGGCGGCCTATGCTGGATGCCGAGGGGCGCGGTGTTTGTTGCAACATGGCCCTCATGTCAGGGGTTTAAGCGAGGGGTCGCTTTCAATTCGGGGGTTTGGGGAATGAAGTTCTGGGGGGCGGCACTGATCGTGCCGGCACTGGTCGCGACCGCTGGGGCGGCGCAGGCGCAAGACGATATGGCAGCGAAATTCGGGCAGCGCGAGCGCGTCCGCCAGGTCAGCATTTCGCCCGACGGCGAGCGGCTGGCGGTGATCCAGCCGACCAAGGGCGCGGGGTCGGTCGTCTCGGTGATCACCATCGCGACCGGCGATTCGAAACCGGTGCTGAGTGCGAAGGGGGGCGACGAGCAGATCGGTCGCTGCGACTGGGCGCTCGCCACCCGGCTGGTGTGCAGCGTCCACGTCATCAACCGTGGCACGACCGGTCTCCAGGGTTTCAGCCGGCTGTTCGCGCTCGATGCCGACGGGCAGAATATGCAGATGCTGAGCGACAAGACGCGTGTCCGCGCTTTCGGTGCAAGCCAGTTCGGCGGCGGCGTCATCGACTGGTCGGATGCCGAGGAGAGTGGCCGCGTGCTGATGACGCGTTACCAGAGCGGCGAGTATCAGACCGGGTCGCTGCTCGGGCGCTCGGCGTCCGGCCTGGCGGTCGACGCCGTCGACACGGTATCGCTGAAGCGCAGGACGGTCGAATCGCCCAAGGACGGCGTCGTCGATTATATCTCGGATGGACGGGGACACGTCCGCATGATGATCAGCCAGACGGAGACCGCGGACGGCTATTCGGGGAACAGCTATAATATCTCCTATCGCAAGGCGAACAGTCGGGATTGGGAGAGTTTCGGTACTTATGTCAGCGAGGCCGGGCTGGGGACCGGCTTCCTTCCGGTGGCCGTCGATCCGAATCTGGACGTGGTCTATGGCTTCGACTCGCTGAACGGGCGCTCGGCGCTCTATTCGGTCTCGCTCGACGGCAAGATGACGAAGACACTGGTCTATGCAAACGACCATGTCGATGTCGACGGCCTCGTCAGCATCGGCCGCAGCGGGCGTGTCGTCGGCGCTCAGTTCGTCACCGACAAGCGCCAGACGGTCTTCTTCGACCCCGCGCTGAAGTCGCTCGGCACGGCCCTGGCCAACGCACTGCCGAACCATCCGCTCATCAGCTTCGTCGATTCGACCGCCGATGAGCAGAAGCTGGTGCTGTGGGTGGGCAGCGACGTCGATCCCGGCGGCTATTATCTGTTCGACAAGTCGACCAAGCAACTCGCCGAGATCATGAAGATGCGTCCGCAGCTCGACCCGGCCAAGCTCGCCACGGTGAAACCCGTGCATTACAAGTCACGCGACGGCGTCGATATTCCCGCCTATCTGACGCTGCCCGCGGGTTCGGACGGCAAGGGATTGCCGGCGATCGTCATGCCGCACGGCGGACCGGGTTCGCGCGACGAGTGGGGCTTCGACTGGCTGTCGCAATATTTCGCGGCGCGCGGCTATGCGGTGCTCCAGCCCAATTTCCGGGGTTCGACCGGTTATGGCTCCGGATGGTTCCAGAAAAACGGCTTCCAGTCATGGCCGACGGCGATCGGCGATGTCGACGACGGCGGCAAATGGCTGGTATCGAGCGGGATCGCGGCGCCGGGCAAACTCGGCATCGTCGGCTGGTCCTATGGCGGCTACGCCGCGCTGCAGTCGGGGGTTTACGAGCCCGGCCTGTTCAAGGCGATCGTCGCGATCGCGCCGGTCACCGACCTCGAACAGCTTCGCGAAGATTCGCGCTACTATACCAATTTCCGCCAGGTGGAGGCCTTCATCGGTCGCGGCGATCATGTGAAAACGGGCTCGCCCGCCCAAAATGCCGAAAAGATCACGGTTCCCGTGATGCTCTTTCACGGCGACTATGATCAGAATGTCGATGTCGGCCAGTCGCGGCTGATGGCCAGCCGGCTGCGCAGCGCCGGAAAGACGGTCGAATACACCGAATTCCCGGGGCTCGACCATCAGCTCGCGGACAGCGACGTGCGCACCCGGATGCTCGGCGACGCCGACAAGTTCCTGCGTGCGGCGATGGGGCAGTAAGGCCTCGATAAGGGTAAAAGAAAAGGGGCGGCCCGTCGCAGGGCCGCCCCTTTTTCTTGCCGGTCGCGAGACCCGGATCAGCGCGAATAGAATTCGACGACCAGGTTCGGTTCCATCTTCACCGGATAGGGAACTTCGTCGAGCGTGGGCACGCGCACGAAGGTCGCCTTGGTGCCGTCGACCGCGACATATTCGGGCAGGTCGCGCTCGGGCAGGCTCTGCGCTTCGGCGACCAGCGCCATTTCCTGCGCCTTCTTGCCGAGGGTGACTTCGTCGCCCGGCTTCACGAGGCGGCTCGCGATGTTGCACTTCACGCCGTTCACATAGACGTGGCCGTGGCTGACGAGCTGGCGCGCCGAGAAGATGGTCGGGGTGAACTTGGCGCGATAGACGATCGCATCGAGGCGGCGTTCAAGCAGGCCGATCAGGTTCTGGCCGGTGTCGCCCTTCATGCGCGACGCTTCGAAATAATTCTTCTTGAACTGCTTCTCGGTGATGTCGCCGTAATAGCCCTTCAGCTTCTGCTTCGCGCGGAGCTGGATGCCGAAGTCGGACATCTTGCCCTTGCGGCGCTGGCCGTGCTGGCCGGGGCCATATTCGCGGCGGTTGACCGGGCTCTTCGGGCGACCCCAGATGTTTTCGCCCATCCGGCGGTCGAGTTTATACTTGGCGCTCTGGCGCTTCGACATTGTCGTCTCCAATTTGCTGTGTGCCGAAGGATTTCGGCTGGTTCCCGGGTCGCACCATATGGGCTTGAGCCATATGCGACCGCCGCTTCACCGGGGTGCGGGGTCCATTGCGAAGGCGCGCGGTTAGACGGGGGGAGCGGCAAAGTCAAGCGCCCTCGCCACCGCTCGACAGATAGGAAAAAGCCGCTAAAGGCTGCCCGCATGACTGCCGCCAAATTGCCCGAACAGTGCGAAACCATGCTCGAGGTGCGCGCCGGGGTCGACGAGACCGACCGCGCGCTCGTCGCGCTGCTCGTCCGCCGCTTTGGCTATATGGACGCCGCGGCGCGGATCAAGACCGAACGCGGGACGGTGCGCGACGAAGCGCGCAAGGCGCAGGTGCTCGATAATGTCGCCCGCGCGGCGGAAGAGGCCGGTCTCGACGCGGATCGCATCCGCGCGGTGTGGAACGAACTGGTCGAACAGTCGATCGCCCACGAACTCGACCGCTGGGACGAGGCACGCGCCTGAAGACTCGGCCGCGCAAGCGGCCCCCCGCGCATTATTCCAGGTTTCTGAAGGAAATGGTGGACGCACTAGGGCTCGAACCTAGGACCCGCTGATTAAGAGTCAGCTGCTCTACCAACTGAGCTATGCGTCCACTTGCCGGTTTGCGGCAGCGCCTGCAGCAGGAAGAAGGCCCTCTTTGCTGCGAAGCGAGCGGCCCGCTATCATGGCGTTGCGGGGATGGCAATGGCTTTGCCGAGATTTTTTTCAATGAAAGCGGCGGCTGCCCGTTTTGCTGTCGTTCTCGATGGCAAGGATGATGCCGACGCAGGTCATGATCGTCAGCATCGACGATCCCCCGTAGGAAAAGAGTGGCAGCGGGATGCCGACCACCGGCGCGAGTCCCATCACCATCATCAGGTTGATCGCAATGTAGAAAAAGATCGTCATCGTCAGCCCGGCCGCGACCAGCTGGCCGAAGCGCGTCCGCGCCTTGAGCGCGACGCGGGTCGACCAGCGCAGTAGCAGGAAAAAGGCGATGAGCAGCGCGACGCCCCCGATCAGGCCCCATTCCTCGGCCATCGTCGCGAAGATGAAGTCGGTATGACCTTCGGGAAGATAGTCGAGATGGCTCTGCGAACCGTTGAGGAAACCCTTGCCTCCGATGCCGCCCGAACCGATCGCGATCTTCGACTGGCTGATATGGTAGCCCGCGCCCAGCGGATCGCTTTCGGGGTCGAGGAAGATCAGCACGCGCTTCTGCTGATAGTCGTGGAGCATCGAGAAGAGGATCGGGAGCGACGCTGCGCCGCCGAGCGCGGCGCTGCCGAACCACCACATCGGCAGGCCCGCAAGAAACATGACGACCGCGCCGCTCGCGCAGATGGCGAGCGCGGTGCCGAGGTCGGGCTGAAGCATCACCAGTGCCGCCGGTATGCCGATCATCACCAGCGCCGGCCATAGCGCGGTGAAGGTGCGCGTGTTGCCGGGCGGCAGTTGCGCATAAAAGCGCGCGAGCGCGAGCACGATCGCCACCTTCATCAGCTCCGATGGCTGGAGGTTGAGGAAGCCGAGGCTGAGCCATCGCTGACTGCCCCCGCCGACGAAGCCGATCAGCTCCACCGCGACGAGCAGCACCGCAACGCCGATATAGGCGATATAGGCGAAATCCTCGAACAATCGCAGCGAAAAGCGGCCGACGATCAGCGCGCCGATCAGAAAGACGATGAAGCGCACGCCCTGCTGCCAGGCCCACGGCGACAGGCTTCCGCCCGCGGCCGAGTAGAGGACGAGCAGGCCGAAGCCGGTGATCGCGCTGAGGAGGGCGATCAGCTTCCACGGGATGCGCTGGACGGCGGGCGGGACGGGGATCATGCCGTACCCTCGGGCGGCGGGCGATTGGCGCCGGCCTTCCATATCGCGAAGTCGCGCGCCATGCGCTCCTCGATCGTGCCGCCCCAACCGGTCTCGAAGCCTTCGAGCGCCGTCATCGCCTTGTCGCGGTCGAAGAGATAGGTCATCACGTCGCGGGCGATCGGATAGGCAGCGCCCGACCCGCCGCCGTGCTCGATCACCACTGCGGCGGCATAGCGCGGCGCGTCGAAGGGCGCGAAGGCGATGAACAGGCCGTGGTCGCGATATTTCCACAGGCCGCCCTTGCCGCTGCCCTTGCTGAGGCTGACGACCTGCGCGGTACCGGTCTTGCCCGCCATCTTGACGTCCTCGATCGGCAGCCGCGCGCGCCCGGCGGTGCCCGCGCCGTTGACGACCTGGTTCATCGCCTCGCGCACCACGCCGATATGGTCGGGCGCGAAGCCGAGGCTCTGCATCGCGGCGCGATTGGCGTCCCGCGTCAGGTGCGGCATCACGATGTTACCGGTCGCGAGCCGCGCCGCCATCACCGCGAGCTGGGTCGGGTTGGCGAGCATATAGCCCTGGCCGATCGTCGCGTTGACGGTGTCGGAGATGGCCCAGGGCCGGCCGTATTTCTCCTGCTTCCACGCCGGGCTGGGCACCGTGCCATAGCTCTGGCTGGGAACGGGCAGGGGGAATTTCTGCCCCATGCCGAGCCGCTTCGCCATCGCCGCGATGACGTCCATCCCCAGCTGCTGCGCGAAATGATAGAAATAGACGTCGCAGCTCTGATAGATGCCCTTCGCCATGTCGACCTGGCCGTGGCCGCGCCGCTGCCAGCAGTGGAAGACGCGATTGCCGACGCGCAGGCCGCCGCCGCAAAAGGTCGTCGCGCTGGCAGGCAGCCCGGCTTCGAGAAAGCTCATCGCGACCATCGGCTTGACCGTCGAGCCCGGCGGATAGAGCCCGCTCAGCGTCTTGTTGCGTAGCGGAACATGATCGTTCTGGCTCAGCCATTTATATTCGGCGACGCCGATCCCGCTTGAGAAGCTGTTGGGGTCGAAGCTCGGCATCGATGCCATCGCCAATATGTCGCCGGTCAGGCAGTCGATGACGACGACCGAACCCGATTCGGGGCCGATGCGGCGCGCGGCATAGTGCTGGAGGTCGGCGTCGATGGTCAGGTGGACCGTCTTGCCCTGAACGTCGGGCTGGGTCGACAGGTCGCGCACCACCTTGCCACGCGCGGTCACCTCGACGCGGCGGGCGCCCGGCTTGCCGCGCAGCACGGGTTCGAAATATTTCTCGAGCGCCTGCTTGCCGATCTTGAACCCGGGGGTGATGTAAAGAGGGTCTTTCGCCTCCCGATATTCCTCGGCATTGGGGGCGCCGACATAGCCGACGAGGTGGCCGACCGCCGCCCCGGTCGGGTAGTAGCGCGCAAAGCCGCGCGCGGGCGCGATGCCGGGCAGGTCGGGCAGGCGGACGAGCACCGAGGCATATTCGGCCTCGCTGACGTCCTCCATGACCGCCACCGGCTGAAAGCCCGACGCGGCGTCGAGATCGCGGTTGATCCGCTCCATCGTGTCGCCATCGAGCTTCAGCAGCGACTTGAGTTGCCCCAGCACCAGTTCCTTGTTGTGCAGCCGGTCGGGGATGATGTCGATGCGCAGCGACACGCGGTTGTTGGCGAGCGCCTTTCCATTGCGGTCGACGATCCAGCCGCGTCGCGGCGGGACGAGCGTCAGGTTGACGCGATTGCTTTCGGATTCGAGGACATAGCGGTCGTTGTCGACGATCGAGATATAGGCCATGCGCGCCGCGAGCGCGACGCCGACCGCCGCCTGCGCGCCGCCGACGACGAGCGCGCGGCGCGTGAAGGTGATGCCTCGCCAGGCTTCGGTGATGGGCGGCTTTTTGCGCTGCATGAGGAGGTCAGAACCAGTCTATCGGCGTTTCAGACGGAAATTGTCAAACTTGCCGGTCAGGCGAAGGAACAGCGGGACGAGCAGTACCGATATGACGATCTGCGGTACCACCAGACCCAGCACGCGACCGCTGGGGGTATGCGGATGGACAATCAGCGCGGCGAGCGCCTGGACGGCCGCGACGAGCAGGGCAGCGATCGCCCAGTCGTGAAAGAAGCCGCGCCAGTAGATGCGCTGTGACAGATAATGGATCGCGATGCTGGCGAGCGTCCATAGGCCGATCGCGGTGCCGATCGGCGCGCCGCTGAACAAATCGTCCCAGAGCCCGAGCGGCAAACCGATCCACACCGGCCACATCTCCGTGCGCAGCAATTGCCAGCACAGGAAGAACAGCAGCCCGAGCGGCGGCAGCACGGGCGAACTGGCGACGAGCGGCAGCATCAGCGGGAGCGCCGACGCGATCATCACGCTGAGGATCGGCACCATCCGCATGCGCCAAAGCGACGCAGGTTCGCCGAGGCGCGGCCCGGTGCGGTTCATGGCGCGGTCGCGGGCGCTGGGGCGGGAAGCGCCTCGATGTTGTCGGGCGTATAGGGGCGCAACACCGATACGGCGTCGACCTTCGCCGGATCGGCGAGCGGGCGGGCAAGGGCGCCGTCGTCCTGGCGGCTGACCACGATCGCGACGGGGATATTGGGCGGATAGAGGCCGCCGGTGCCCGAGGTGACGAGGATATCGCCCGGCTTGAACGGATTGTTGGCGATGTTGAGCGTGCGCACGTCGAGATTGCCATTGCCGCGCCCCGACGAGAGCGCCGGCAAGCCGTCGCGCGCGCGGCGGACGGGCACGATATTGTCGACGTCGGTCAGCAGCAGCACCTGCGAGACCGAGGGCCCTGCGCTGAGCACGCGGCCGATCAGCCCGTCGGCGCCGCGCACCGGCTGGCCCGCGACAACCCCCATCTTGCGCCCGATGCTGAGCAGCGCGATGCGCTTGCTGCTCGTCGAGGTCGAGGTGAGCAGATAGCCGTGAGCGAGCGCGGCCTTGTCGATCTGCTGGAGCTGAAGCAGCGCCTTCAGCTGGCGATTCTCTTCCTGCAGCGAGCTTGTGGCGACGAGCTTGCGCCGTGTGTCGGCGAGCTCCTGGCGCAGCCGGCGGTTCTGCGTTCCCGCCTTCACATAGGCCGAGACATTGTCGTCGATGCCGGAGATCGATCCGGTCACCGACCGGGTGACGCGCGCCACCGGCGCCGCGAGTTCCTGGCTCGCGATGCGAAGCTGCGCGAAACCCACGGGATCGACGACCGAAAGCAGCGCGAGCAGCAGCCCGGCCACCGCCCCCGTCACGGCGATGACATAGGCGACGAACAGGCTGTACTGGGCCTTTCGGGATTGCCCCGGACGCCGATGTGCCGGGCGGACCATGGTTCAGCGGGCCTGCGCGATCAGGCCTGCTGGAGCACGCCGCGGAAGGCGGGGTCCTCCATCGCGCGACCGGTGCCGATCGCGACGCAGGTCAGCGGATCTTCGGCCACGGTTACGGGCAGGCCGGTCGCATCGCGGAGCAGTTCGTCGAGCTCGCGGATCAGCGCGCCGCCGCCGGTCAGCACGATGCCCTGGTCGACGATGTCGGCCGCGAGTTCGGGGGCGGTGTTTTCGAGCGCGATGCGCACGCCCTCGACGATCGTGCCGATCGGTTCGGACAAAGCCTCGGCGATCTGCGCCTGGTTGATCGAGATTTCCTTGGGCACACCGTTGACGAGGTCGCGGCCCTTGATGTGGATCGTCAGACCGACGCCATCCGACGGGATGCGCGCGATGCCGAAATCCTTCTTGATCCGCTCGGCGGTCGCTTCGCCGATCAGCAGATTGTGGTGTCGGCGGACGTAGGAGACGATCGCCTCGTCCATCTTGTCGCCGCCCGCGCGGACCGAGGTGGTGTAGGCGAGACCGCGCAGCGAGAGCACCGCGACTTCGGTCGTGCCGCCGCCGATGTCGACGACCATCGACCCGATCGGTTCGGTCACCGGCATGTCGGCGCCGATCGCGGCCGCCATCGGCTCTTCGATCAGCCACACCTCGCTGGCGCCCGCGTTCGACGCGGCGTCGCGGATCGCGCGGCGCTCGACGCTGGTTGAACCGCTGGGCACGCAGATCACGATCTCGGGGCTGCGGAACGCGTTGGGCTTACCGCCGTGGACCTTGGTGATGAAATGCTTGATCATCTGTTCGGCAACGTCGATGTCGGCGATGACGCCGTCGCGCAGCGGGCGGATCGCTTCGATGCTGTCGGGGGTCTTGCCCATCATCAGCTTGGCGTCGTCGCCGACAGCCTTGACCCGCTTGATGCCGTTCAGCGTCTCGACCGCGACGACCGAGGGTTCATTGAGCACGATGCCCTTGCCGCGGACATAGACGACCGTGTTCGCGGTGCCGAGGTCGATCGCCATGTCTTGGGAATTGAATTTGAACCAGCGGGAAAAGAAGGACATCGATACTGCTTCCTGTCAACGAAGCCGCGCCCGCGACGGACACGCCCCCTGTCGTGATGTGCATCCGCGTGCCCGGCGGCGACAGAACCAATCAAGGGGGGAGATTCCGGCTCGTCCGCGAAGGGCTTGCTGGACAAAATGATCAGGCTGTGCGGGTGGGTCGCGATTTGCGTCCGACTGCGCTAGGAGAGGCTTTATGTCAATACGCCGCCTGCCGGAAAAGCTCGTAAATCGGATCGCAGCCGGTGAAGTGGTCGAAAGACCCGCCGCGGCGCTCAAGGAACTGGTTGAAAACGCGATAGACGCGGGTGCGACTCGGATTTCGGCGCGAATCGCCGAGGGCGGGATTTCGCGCCTCGAAGTCGAGGACGATGGCTGCGGCATGACCCCGCCCGAGATGGCGCTGGCACTCGAACGCCATGCGACGTCGAAGCTGCCCGACGAGGCGATCGAGGCGGTGACGACGCTCGGTTTCCGCGGCGAGGCGCTGCCCTCGATCGCCAGCGTCGCGCGATTGACGCTCGACAGCCGGGTGGCGGGCGGCGACGGCTGGCGGCGCGTCGTCGACAATGGCGCGCTCGCGGGCGAGGGGCCCGCCGCGCTTGCGAAGGGCACGCGCGTCCTCGTCGAGGATCTGTTCGCGCGCGTGCCGGCGCGGCGCAAGTTCCTGCGCAGCGGCCGCAGCGAATATGCAGCCTGCCTCGACGTCGTGCGGCGGCTTGCGATGGCGCGGCCCGACATCGGCTTCACGCTTGAACATGACGGGCGCCGCGTTCTCGACCTGCAGGGCGGACAGGACCGGCTCACGCGCGTCGCCGCGCTGACCAGCCGCGATCTCGCTGCGAACAGCATCGGTGTCGATCTCGACCGCGGCGAGGTGCATCTGGGCGGCGTGATCAGCCTGCCGACCTACAATCGCGGCATCGCCGACCATCAATATCTGTTCGTCAACGGGCGCCCGGTGAAGGACCGGCTGCTCGTCGGGGCGCTGCGCGGCGCCTATGCCGACCTGCTCGCGCGCGACCGGCATCCGGTCGTCGCGCTCTTCCTCGACGTGCCGACCAGCGAGGTCGACGTGAACGTCCATCCGGCGAAGACCGAGGTGCGCTTCCGCGACCCGCAGCTTGTCCGCGGGATGATCGTCGGCGGGCTCCGGCGGGCGCTCGACGAGCATGGCTTTCGCAGCGTCCAGCGCCCGGCCGAGGCCGCGCTCGCGGCATGGCAGCAGGAACCGGTCGCGCCGGCCCCGACGACCGGATTTCTGTTCGGTCACGCCGCGCACGAAGCGCCCGCCGCGCATCTGTTCGGCGCCGAGACCGCGCCCGTGCCCGATGCGGCTACCGCGCGCGTCTATGACCGCATGACCCCGTTCGCGCCCGCGCCGCTGGCGGGCCGAGCCGAGGTTGCCGTGGTGCCGCCGCCGCAGGCCGAAGACCATCCGCTCGGCATCGCGCGCGGGCAGATCGCGAAGACCTATATCGTCGCGGAGGCCGAGGACGGCCTCGTCATCGTCGACCAGCATGCCGCGCACGAACGGCTGGTGCTCGAAACGCTGAGGCGCGGCATGAGCGGGCAGGCGGTGCCGTCGCAGGGGCTGCTGCTTCCCGAAATCGTCGAACTCGACGAACCGGCATGCGACCGGCTCGAAGCCGCGGCCGCCCAACTCGTGGCGCTCGGCGTCGAGATCGAACGCTTCGGTCCCGCCGCGGTGATGGTGCGTGCAACGCCCGCGATGCTCGGCCCGATCGACTGCCGCAAGCTGATCACCGACATAGCCGACGACCTCGCGGGCTACGACGCCGCGCTGGGCCTCAACGAGCGGCTCGAACTGGTCGCCGCGACGATGGCGTGCCACGGCTCGGTTCGTGCCGGGCGGACGTTGAACGTCACTGAAATGAACGCGCTGCTCCGCCAGATGGAGGTCACGCCGCATTCGGGCCAGTGCAACCATGGGCGACCGACCTGGGTGAAGCTGGCGATGGACGATGTCGAGAGGTTGTTTGGCAGGAAGTGACTGGCTTCTATCGAGCGGAAGCGGACATAAGATCCTCCCCGGAACGGGGAGGGGGACCGCCGAAGGCGGTGGAGGGGGCGGGAGGCCTGAAGCGGTGTGGCGTGAGGACGCGAGCCCCCTCCGTCAGCCGCTGCGCGGCTGCCACCTCCCCACAAGTGGGGAGGATTTGAATGTCCGCTCACCACCCCGAAAACGGACATCCCCAGGCCTATCCACCCGCCAGCGGAAAGCTCACCGACACGCGCGTTCCCCGGCCGACCTCGCTTGCGATGTCGAGCTGGCCCTGGTGGCGCTCGCTGATGTGCTTGACGATCGCGAGGCCGAGCCCGGTCCCTCCGACCGAGCGGCTGCGCGCTTCGTCGACGCGGTAGAAGCGCTCGGTCAGGCGCGGCAGATGATCGGGCGCGATGCCGTCGCCGTGGTCGCCGACGCTCAGGCGCACGCGCCCGCCCTCGCGTGCCAGCTCGACGGTGACCGGCGTTCCCGCGCGGCCATATTTCATCGCATTCGAGATGATGTTGTGCGCGAGCTGCCCGAGCTGCGCCGCGTCGCCCAGCATCGGCTGCGGCTCGCCACCCAGCTTGGCGTCGATATCCTTCGCGCGCGGTTCCTCGCTATCGCGCAATTGCGCGACGGTATTGCCGATGATCGCGGCGAGATCGACCGGCGTCGTCGGGCGGCGAAAGCGGTCGGCCTCGACGCGCGAGATCGACAAAAGGTCGATGACGAGCTGCTGCATCCGCCGCGCCTCGCGGTCGATGATCGACAGGAAGCGGTGGCGCATATCGGCATCCGCATCGCCGTTCATGTCCTGCAGCGTCTCGACATAGCCGAGGATCGCTGCGAGCGGTGTGCGCAGCTCGTGGCTCGCGTTGGCGACGAAGTCCGACCGCATCCGGTCGGCGGCGTCGATCGCCGAGCGGTCGGAGAGGATGATGATGCGGTCGCCGCCCGACAGCGCCGCCATCCGCATCGTCCAGCGCTGGCCGGGGCGCGGAAAGTCGACGAGGCTGATTTCCTGCGGCGTGTCGGCGTCCATCGTCTTTGCGAGCCATTCGGTCGCCGCGGGGTGGCGGATCGCGGTACGGATGTCGGCGCCGACGATATGGCGGCCGAGCAGCCGGATCGCGGCGTCGTTCGCGACCGTCACGATAGTGTCGGTGGTGCCGAGCAGCGGATCGGCTTCCTGATCGGCCCGGCGCGCGAAATCGGGATGACGGAGCAGCGACGGAAGCGGGGCGGGCGGTGGCGGCGCGGTTTCAGTGCGTGCCTCGGTCACCGGAGCCGGCGCGGCGACGTGGACGATCGCGGTGGCGGCGAAGCCGGCCAAGGTGAGGATGGCGATCGTCAGCGCGTCGCCCCCCGCCAGCGCGGCGAGGATCGCCGCAATGGCGATCAGCGTCAGCGCGATGACCAGGCTGGACAGGCGGTCGAACATCGCGTCTGCGCCTCGCATGGGCGGCGCGCCCGTGCAAGCCCGTTAGCACGGCTTAAACCCCCTGGATGCGATTGTCCCAAAGCGGGATGGCGGCGCGCGGTCCTTCGGCTTTTGCTTTTCGCGCGCGGGGCAGATGGGCTATGCGCGGTTCCATGGAAAAGAGCGAAACTCCGGTCGAGGGCCCCGATGCCGCGGACGAAGCGGTTCCGTCGCGCCGCAGGATGCTCGCGCTCGGCGCGGTTGGCGTGTCGGCGGCGCTGACGATCCGCCCCGCGTTCGCGCAGACTGCGGTGTCGGTGATGAACTGCCAGATTCCGGTGCCCGACGTCGCAGGGGCGGGGCAATATATCGACGGCAATGGCCAGCTCGTTCCGGCGGGAACCAAGGGGGCCTTTCCCGGCTCGCCGCGGCCGTTCACCGGCGAAGAGGTCAAGCGCGCGTTCCGCGGCCAGACGCTGCCGGGCACCAGCTACGACCAGTCGCAGGCCTATCTTCAATATATCCGGCGCTTGCAGGCGGGGCAGAGCGGCTTTACCTGTTTCGCATCGATCCAGATGCCCCGCTGATCATTGCCGCCCCTGTCGGCGATGGCGGCGCTTCCCCGCATCGCAGACAAAGGATGTTGCGTGAAACTATCTTCGCTCAAGGCCGGCCGCGACGGGCGGCTCGTCGTCGTTTCGGATGATCTCGCGTGGTACGCCGACGCGGCTTCGGTCGCCCCGACGATGCAGGCGGCGCTCGACGATTGGGCCGAAGCGGGACCGCGCCTCGCCGCGCTGGCCGAGGATCTGAACCATGACGCGATCCCCAAGGAACGCTTTCATGAGCGCGACGCCGCCTCGCCGTTGCCGCGCGCCTATCAATGGGCCGACGGCAGCGCCTATGTGAACCATGTCGCGCTGGTGCGGCAGGCGCGCGGCGCCGAGATGCCCGACAGCTTCTGGCACGATCCGCTGATGTATCAGGGCGGCAGCGACGCCTTCCTCGCCCCGCGCGACCCGATTCCGCTCGGCGATCCGGCGTGGGGCTGCGATATGGAGGCCGAGGTCGTCGTGGTGACAGACGATGTCCCCGCGGGCATCGACCCGGTCGCGGCGCGCGACAAGATATTGCTCGTCGGGCTCACCAACGATGTATCGCTGCGCGGCCTGATCCCGGCGGAGCTCGCCAAGGGTTTCGGCTTCTTCCAGTCGAAGCCGTCGAGCGCGATGTCGCCGGTGTTCGTGACGCCCGCGGCGCTGGGCGACCGGTGGAGGGACGGCAAGCTCCACGGGACGCTGTGCGTCGACCTCAACGGCCAGCCGCTCGGCCGCGCCGATGCGGGTGTCGACATGACCTTCGACTTCGGCCAGCTCGTCGCGCATGCTGCCAAGACGCGCAACCTGGGCGCCGGGACGATCATCGGATCGGGCACGGTGTCGAACCGCGACGCCGGTGGCGGCCCGGGCAAGCCGATCGCCGACGGCGGTCTCGGCTACAGCTGTCTTGCCGAAGTGCGAACCGTGGAGACCATCCTCCAGGGCGAACCGAAGACCTCCTTCATGCAAAGCGGCGACACGGTGCGCATCTGGATGGACGATGACCGCCATCACAGCATTTTTGGGGCGATCGAGCAGCAGGTAGCCTGATACGAAAAGGGCGGGACACATGATCCCGCCCTTTTGGTCTGGGTTGTCCTCATTGGTCCTAGGACATCGATCCGGTGAGCGCGTCCTTGAGCGAGCAGGCCGCGGGGCCGAGAATCACGATGAACAGACAGGGCAGAATGAACAGGATCAGCGGCACCGTCATGATCGCGGGCAGCCGCGCCGCCTTTTCCTCGGCGCGCATCATGCGTTCGTTGCGGAATTCGGCCGAGAGGACGCGCAGTGCGCTGGCTAGCGGGGTGCCGTATTTCTCGGTCTGGATCATGGTCGTGACGACGCCCTTCACCGAATCGAGATTGACGCGATAGGCGAGATTTTCGAATGCCTGCCGGCGCTCGGTCAAAAAGCCGAGCTCGATCGAGGTCAGCGCGAATTCCTCGCCCAGTTCGGGATAGGCGCGGCCGAGTTCCTTGGCCACGCGGCTGAAGGCGGCATCGACGGTCAGGCCCGCCTCGGCGCAGATCACCAGAAGATCGAGCGCGTCGGGAAGCCCTTTGCGGATCGCGTCGGTGCGTTTCTGCCGCTTGTTGTCGACGAACAGGTCGGGCGCCTTGTAGCCGAGCAGCAGCGCCGCCATCGTCGCGCCCGAGCGCTTGAAGGGCGTCAGATCGGGCCACAGGTCGATGCCGTAGATCAGGAAGGCGGCGAGGCCGCCGAGCAGGATCGGCAGCACCAGCCGGCCGAAGATCACCGCGACCGCGAGGTCCTTCGACCGGATGCCGGCCTGCGCGAGCTTTTGCTGCACATCCTTGATCTGCTCGTCCTGAAGCACCTGCAGCTTGCCGAGGAAGCTGCGCATCTTGTCGGCGGTCTGGTTCTTGCGGACCAGTTTGACGCGGCGCTTGGCGGTCGAGGCGGTGATGCCGGCCTTGAGCTGTTCGCGGCGTTCGTTGAGTGCCTTGACGCGTTTCGCCATCGGGTCGCGGACGGTGAGCGCGCCGTAGACGGCGAGCAGCACGGCGAAGACGCCGACCGCGGCGAGCATGGTCGCGGCCCAGACGACGTCGACGCCCATCAGCGTCGGCCCGGCCTGACGCCCCGAAAAGGCGGCGAGGAGGAGGTTGCTGTTCATGGCGATCCCTCCCTCAAATTTCGAAGCTGATCATGCGCGACATGATGAACGCGCCGATGCTCATCCAGACGAGGCCGCCGAGGCCGGTGATGATCAGCCGCTGTTCGTGGAAGAAGCCGGCGAGATATTCGGGGTTCATCGTCCAGACGATGCCGAACACGAAGAACGGCAGCGCGCCGACGATATAGGCCGACGCCTTCGCTTCCGACGACATCGCGCGAATCTTGAGCTTCATCTGCGCGCGCTTGCGCAGCACGTCCGACAGGTTGGCGAGCGTCTCGGCGAGGTTGCCGCCCGTCTCGCGCTGGATCGCGATGGTGATGCAGAAGAACTGGAACTCGGGCGTTCCGAGCATCTCGGCCGATTCCTGCAGCGCCGCCTCCATCGTGTTGCCGATGCGGATGCGCTCGACCACACCCTTGAATTCCTCGCCGACCGGGCCCGGCAACTCCTGGCTGACGACCTGGAAGGTTTCGGTGACAGGCAGGCCGGATTTCAAACCGCGGACAAGCAGGTCGATCGCATCGGGAAAGCGGGTGTTGAAGGCCGCGACGCGCCGCTTGATCAATCGCCCGATCACCAAATTGGGCAAACCCACGGCCGCTATCACGCCAACGAGCGCCGCCAGCATGAAAGGCGCGCGAAGCACGAGCAGCGCACCCGTCGCGACGACGAACAATCCCATCGACGCGAACATATATTGGCTGATCGTCCAACCCTTGCCCGTCCGCCGCAGGCGCAGTTCCATCTGCTCGCGGCGTGGCATCAGGTTCGAGAGGCTGTTGGCGCCTTGTCCGCCGGCCTGGATCGTCTTGCGCATCTGGGCGGCGACCACGGCTTCGGTCGAAGCGGCGTGCCGATCCTTCATCATCGCAAGGCGGCGGGTTTTGGCCTTTCCGACCGACGGTCCGCCGAACAGGAAGACCATCAGGACGAAAACCAGGAAGCAGGCTGCGATTATCAGGGTGGGCAGGGTCATGGTCGGCGTGTCCGATTAGCGATAGGGAGGGAGGAGGCCGCGGCTGGCCGCGGCCCCGTCACCCCTGTTTTGCAGTCTTTTTCGTTACCAGATTGCCGATGCCGCCGAGCTTGCCGAGCAGCGAGCCACCCGACTTCTCTCGCGCCGTCACCGGCGACTCTTCGGCATCGTCGGCTCCGTCGAGGACGAAGCGCGTCAACTGGGTCCACACCTGGCCTGCCTTGGTGCCCTTACAAACCTCGGCATAGGATTTGCCGAGTTTCGCGGACTGGCTCACCAGCTTGGGGTCGAACGGGATCGTCACGTCGATGCTGCGCTCGATCGAGGATTCGAATTCCTTGCGCGACAGTTCGCCGATCGCGCTCTGGAACTTGTTCGCGACCAGGATCACGCGCGCACCCGGAACATTCTGCTTGAACCAGGACAAGAGGCGGATCGTGTCGCGCGCCGCGGCGAGCGTCACGTCGCTGACGAGCAGAATCGTTCCCACTTCCGACACGAGGTGCGGGAAGGGGATCAGAACCTGGCGCGGAATGTCGACGATCGTCATCTCGAACGCGTTGCGCAGCTCTTCCTCGAGCTGGAAGAAGGCCGAGCCGTCGGTCATCACCGGCTGATGGATCGGGGCCTCGGCCGAGAGCAGGCTGAGCTTATCCGACGCGCGCACCATCGCACGCTCGATGAACAGCCCGTCGATGCGGCTCGGATTGTCGATCGCGTCGATCAGCCCACGGCCGGGCTCGAGGTCGAGCGTCAGCGCGCCGGTGCCGAAATGGATGTCGAGATCGAGCAGCGCCGTCTGGCGGCCCGCCTGCTCGCTCATCGCCCAGGCGAGCGAGGTCGATACCAGCGAGGCGCCGACGCCGCCGCGCACGCCGACCACCGCCATCATGTGATGCGGCTTGTCGTCGAGCATTTCGGCATGCTTGGGCGCCGCCAGCATCGCCTGCGCCATCGTCAGCGATTCGCGCACTTGGTCGAGCGACAAGGGCTTCAGCAGATAGTCCTGAATGCCGCTCGACAAGAGGTCGCGATAGAGGCGGACGTCGTTGACCTGCCCCGCGGCGATCACCACGGTTCCCGGTTCGCACACTTCGGCGAGCGCGTTGATGTCGTTGATCGGGTCACCCGATTCCGACATGTCGACGAACAGGATGTTCGGGCTTGCCGACACCGACAGCGACTGGACGGCGTTGCGCAAACCGCCTTTGTTGCACTTTTCGATCGGCCAGCCCATGTCGCCCGCGGCGACGCGTATCAGCTCCAGCGTGTCGTCGTCGCAGACGAAGGCGTTGAAGGGTTCGCGCAGCCCGGCTGCTTTGAAAGGCGCGTTCACTTGCCACCTCCGCTCGTCGATTCGCTGCGCAGTTCGCCGGCTCCCGTCGGCGGCTTTTCGCGATAGGTCTTGATGGCCCGGGTCGCGGTGGTCGGATCGTGGCGCTCGCTGGTGGCGCCCTTGATCAGATCGTTGGGGTCCGAAACCATCGCGGCGAGATTGCTGTTCGTCGCGCAGCCATAGTTGGACGAAGTCGCGTTGTTGAAGTTGATCGACGATTTGCTCGACCAGTCGGGACAACCCGGCACATGGGCCGATGCGCGCGTCACGACGATGCGTATATGGCCCGGCGGCACCTCTCCGGTCGTCACCGGCGCGTCGGTGCCGACGAACAGACCGCGGCGCTCGACCATCGTCCGCACGGTCGCCTGCGCGGAGTCGTTGCCATAGGCCGCAGGATCCTCGATCGCGATGCGGTCACCGTAACGGACTCCCATCGCATCGAACCAGCCCTGAAGGCGGCCCTGCTCGCTGGGGGCCAGTTCACCACCCGTCGCGGCGACGTCGAACTGATAAATCTGGTTGCGCACGACCGGCTGGTGAACCGAATCGAGGCCCATGTTGCTGTTCGCGCTGCCCGTGCATCCCGCGAGCGAGGTCGCCAGCGCCAGGGCCGTCCAAGTTGCGATTTTCTTCATCACTTTGCTCCTGAAAACCAGCGCGTCACTTGATGCTGAAGCCCGGCGAAACCTCGTCGCCGCCGCGCAACCGGTCGGCGTCGCCCGCTGACGTGTCGAGCCGTGCTTTCGGCCGGTCGCCGCCGCTCACGCCGTTGCTTGTCTGCCCGAGGAACAGCCGCGCCGCGTCGTTCGCATCCTGATAGGCATCGGTCGGCAGCTTGATGTCGTTCGCCGAAACCGGGTTCACCAGATAAGGTGTCACGACGATCACCAACTCGGTTTCGCCGCGGCGGAAGCTGTCCGACTTGAACAGCGTACCAAGGATCGGCACGTCGCCGAGGCCGGGCATCTTGTCGATTGCGCCGATCGAGCGATTGTTCATCAGGCCGGCGATCATGAAGCTCTCGCCCGAACCCAGTTCGACGGTCGTTTCGGCGCGCCGGATCGTCAGCGCGGGGATCTGGAACCCCTCCATCTCGATCGCGCCTTCGGTCGAAAGCTCCGAAACCTCGGGCCGAACGCGCAGACTGATGCGCCCGTTCGACAGCACCGTCGGCGTATAGGCGAGACTGACGCCATATTTGCGATATTCGATCGTCGTGCCGGCGAAATTGCCGGGGATCGGGATCGGGAATTCACCGCCAGCCAGGAAGTCGGCGGTTTCACCTGAGATCGCGGTCAGATTGGGCTGCGCCAGCGTCACGACCATCCCCGATCGCTCGCCCATGTCCAGCGAGGCGATGAGATCGAGACCGAACAGGCGCCCGGCCCCGGCGATGCTGCGCGTACCGCTCGGCGTGGTGATCTGATAGGTCTTGCCTGTGACCGGGGGCTCTCCTTCGCCAGGATAAAGGATGGACCCCGCGGTGCGGCCGTTGAACACGCCGCCGAGAAAGCCGTTGCCGAGCGGGCCGTCGCGGTCGCGGGTCAAGAGATTTCCGCTGATTTCCTTGACCAGCGAGCGGTTCACCTCGGCGATACGGACCTGCAGGTTGACCTGCAGCGGCGTCGCCGTGCGCAGGCGCGAAAGAACCTTGGTTTGCTCGCCGACGAACGCCTGCACCAGCCGTTCGGCTTCGGCGGCATCGTCGGGCGACTGCACCGTTCCGGTGAGCAGCACGAAGCCGTTCATCGTGTTCGCGGCGATCTTCGCCTCGGGCATGGCGAGCGCGAGCATCTGATCGATCGTCTCGATGTTGTTGCCGACGCGCGCCACGGTCGAATAGACCACTCGGCCGCTGGCGTCGGTCGCGTAGATGCTCGTTTCGCCCGGCGCCTTGCCGAAGATATAGAGCTGGCGCGACGAGCGCACCTGCACGTCGGCCACCGTGTCGTTGGCGACGAACACGTCGACCATCGCCGCGGGCAGGCTGATCAGGCGGCCGCGGCCGACCGACAGGTCGATGCTCGAGCTCGCATTCTGGGTGGCTTGCGCCGACACCTGCTGCGAGGGAGCGGAGATCAGGGCGGCCGCGACCAGGCCGACGGCCAGGGTGCGGGCCAGCGCCGCCGCCTTCATTTTGGCTTTGCTGTTCATCTTATTTCCCCCCAACCGGAACTTCGGTGGTCTTGTCGCCGCGGGTCACGCGGACGACCGGACCGCTCGACATCATCGGCGCGGCACGCCCGGCCCCCGCCGGAGCGCCGCTATAGGCGGGCTGCTGCTGGAGCGCTCCGCTGCCGCCGACGCGGCCGCGAACGGGTACCCAGAAGCGTGACACGTCGCCGCCGGTCGTTGCCGAGCTGCGACCCGAGGTCGGGCGTGCGGCGACTTCGGCCAGCATCTTCCGCTCGGCGGCGGTGCCGCCCTTGGCGGGCACGTCGACCTCGCCCGAGGCGATCGCCGCTTCGAGGTCGCCGCTGGTTTCGGCGAGCGGGCGCAGCGCGAGCGAGAGCCTGCCCATATTCTGGGCGACTGCGATCTTTTCAGCGATCTCGGGCGTCGCCTCGAGCGTTACCGAGCCGAAGGTGCGGACCGGCGTCTTGCCGGTTTCATCCTTTGCGTCGTAGCGCTGGTCGGTCGCGAGAACGCGCACGTTGCGAACGATCGTTTCGGCCGTGAACAGCTGATCGTCGGGATAAGTGCCGCCCTCCTTGACCTCGATGGTCTGCGACAGCACCACGTCGACCCGGTCGCCGGGAAAGACGAAGCCCGCGACGCCCTGTTCCTGCGAAACCTTGACGGTTACCGCGCGCATGCCAGGGCCGAGCGCCGCAGCCAGGAAGCCGCGGTCGTCGGGATGGACGAGCGCGCCCTGCGTCAGCGGTTCGCCCGCGGTGATCGGAAAGCGGACGACCGTGCCCACCAGCGTGTTCACGTCGGTCTTGTCCTTCAGGAAATAGGCCTTTTCGACCAGATCCTTGGGCCAGGGCTGAAAACGGAAACTGTCGGGGCCGATAATCGTGCCCGCCGGCAGTTGCCGCGTTGCGACGAGGATCGTCGGGCCGGAAAACTCCGGTGCCGCCGCTGCTCGAGCCGTCGGCGCCGATGCCCCGCGCATCATCTGGTTGACCCCGAACGCCGCACCGACCGCAATGACCAGCGCGCCGACGATCAGCATTATCTTTCGCGTATCCATGACGATTTTTCGCCCTCCTGCACTCACCAGAAACGGTCGTGCTTTC
Source organism: Sphingopyxis sp. NJF-3 (assembly GCF_053514865.1). Lineage (NCBI taxonomy): Bacteria > Pseudomonadati > Pseudomonadota > Alphaproteobacteria > Sphingomonadales > Sphingopyxidaceae > Sphingopyxis > Sphingopyxis sp. NJF-3. Next base: position 1,950,776 of record NZ_CM130726.1, on the reverse strand, counting down.
CCTCAAGTCGATCCGATAGCCTGAAACTGGTTAAGATAATGTTGGTGAAGCGCCCAAAGGCCCGCAGCCGCGATGGCGACCCCGTAGGGCACTTCGACGGGCTTTTCGGAAGGGCGCAATTTGATGTGGATGAGCATGGCGCCCGACAGCAGCCCGCCGGCGATCGCCATGACGGTCAGCGTCGGGATGAATAGCGACAGCGGAATCCACAGCATCACCGCGCCGATCATCTTGACGTCGCCGCCGCCCATCGCGCCAATCGCGAACAGCCCTGCAAAGAGCAGGAAGACGCCGAAGGCGGCGCCGAACTGGATCGGCACCTCGGGCCAGGCCGACAGGCCGGTCGCGATCCAGAAGGGGATGGCGAGCAGCGCGATCGCGCCGTTCAGCCCGTTGGAAATCGAGCGCGACCGCAAATCGCTGATCGCCGCGGCGATCATCAGCGCGGCAAGCAGGGCCATCAGGCCAAGAACGATCGGAGTGTTTCCCACCGCATTTCCAATAGCGACGATGGCTTACCAAAGCGTAACCATGTCGGCATCGCGCCCGCGCGCCGACTTGCATTCCCGCCGCCAGCCGATATGCGGCGTGCCATGACCGATACGCCGCCCTCGACCACCGACGTGCTGATCGTCGGCGCCGGGATCGCGGGCGCCAGCCTCGCCGCCGCGCTCGCGCCCCACCGACGGGTGGTGGTGATCGAGGCGGAGGATCGCCCGGGCGTTCACGCCACCGGGCGGTCGGCCGCCTTCTGGCACGAAAGCTATGGCGGGGTCGGGGTGCAGCCGCTTTCGGCCGCCTCCTTCGCGACCCTGGCGCGGCCCCCGGCGGATTTTTCGGATCGCTCCTTCCTGACGCCGCGCGCCGCGCTGACGATCGGGCGGCGTGAGGAAAGGGCGGCGGTCGACGCTTTCACCGCCGAGTTCGCGGCCAAGGGCGTCGATGTGGTGCGCCTGACCGCAGCCGACGTGGCGGCGAGGGTGCCGGGCGTCCGGTCCGAATGGACCGAAGCCGCTTACGAGGAGGCGTGCAGCGACATCGACGTGGCGGCGCTCCACGCCGCCTATCTGCGCGCGGCGAAGCGCGCCGGCGCCGGGCTCGTCCAGCGGGCGCCGCTGCTCGCGGCGAACCGGCGGGGCGGACTGTGGCATGTCCGCACCGGGCAGGGCGATATGACCGCAGCCCTGATCGTCAACGCCGCCGGAGCCTGGGCGGATGGCGTCGCGGCCGCCTGTGGGGTCGTGCGGGTCGCGATCCAGCCCTATCGCCGGACCGTGCTCCAGGTCCGCCTCGACGTGCCCGTCCCCGCCGCCTTGCCGCTCGTCGTCCATGTCGGCGGCCAATTCTATTTCAAGGGTGAAAGCGAAGGGCGGGTGTGGCTCAGTCCGCATGACGAAACGCCTTCGGACCCATGCGATGCGGCGCCCGAAGAGATCGACGTCGCGCTTGCAATCGAGCGGCTGCAGGCAGTGGTCGACTGGCCGGTCGCGGCGGTCGAGCGCAAATGGGCGGGCCTGCGCAGCTTCGCCCCCGACCGGCTGCCGGTGTTCGGCGCCGACCCCCGCGAGCCCGCTTTCATCTGGTGCGCGGGGCAGGGCGGTTTCGGCATCCAGACCGCGCCCGCGATTTCGGGCCTGCTCGCCGCGCAGCTCGGCGGGCCGCAGCCCTCGGACGCGATCGGCGCTGTCGATCCCGAACCTTATTCGCCGGCCCGTTTCGCCTGATCCATCGAACGGCTTGCGCCCGCCGATCAAGGGCTTAACATAGGTTAGCCGTGCATCTTGGCGGCTCCGCTTCTGGGAGGACCCGATGGCTCATTATTTCGAGATCAAGAAGAACAAGGCGGGCGAGTTCGTCGCCTATTTCAAATATAACAGCGAAACCATCTTCTGGACCGAGGGCTACAGTAGCAAGGCCTCCGCGAAGAACGCCATCGATTCGATCAAGAAGAACGGGCCGGGCGCCGAGACGCGCGAAGCCGAATAGCGTTCCTCACACCACGGCGCGGGCGCTCAGCGCGTCCGCGCCGCCGCCAGCGCGGCGTCGCTTGCCAGCTTGTCGGCGAGTTCGTTGTCGCCGTGCCCGGCGTGGCCCTTGACCCACAGCCATTCGATCTCGTGGCGCTTCGCTTCGGCGGCGAGCCGCTGCCACAGGTCGGCGTTGGCGACCGGCTTTTTCGCGGCGGTCCTCCAGCCGTTCTTCTGCCAGCCGTGGATCCATTTGGTGATGCCGTCGCGGACATAGACGCTGTCGGTCGACAGCTCGACGCGGCAGCCGCGCTTCAGCGTGGCGAGCGCCTCGATCGCGGCCATCAGCTCCATGCGGTTGTTGGTCGTTTCGGCTTCGCCGCCCGAGATCGTCTTCACGACGTCGCCCCAGCGCAGCACTGCGCCCCAGCCGCCCGGCCCGGGATTGCCCTTGCATGCGCCGTCGGTCGCGACGATCACGGTCCTGCCCGCGGTCATGCCTTGAACAAGTCCGGGGCGTCAGAAGCCTGATAGCGGCGCAATCGGGCCAGGAAGGGCGAAGGATCCTTGCGCGTCACGAGCGCGTCGGCGGGCGTGTGAATCCAGTCGTGCGCGCGCGTCAGCAGGAAGCGCAGCGAAGCTCCACGCGCGAGGAGGGGCAATGCGGCGGCTTCAGCATCGGTCAGCGATATCTCGCCAGCATAGCCACGCATCAGCGCGGTCGCCCGAGTTGAGTCGCAGCGGATTCCGTCGCTGGAGAACGTCCACGACGCATGGGTGACGGCCACGTCATAAGCGCGATAGTCGGTCGCCGCGAAGTAGAAGTCGATCAGCCCCGTCACCCGGTTGCCGAGCATCAGCACATTGTCGGGAAACAGGTCGGCATGGATGACGTGCGTGGGCAGGCCGGTGGGCCAGTTCGCGTCGAGATAATCGAGTTCGGCGTCGACGACTTCCCGCAGCCCCGGCAGGACCGTGTCGAGATCGCCCGCTGCACCGGCAATATCGCGCCAATGCCCATGCCCCATGCTGTTTTCGCGGGCGCCCGCGAAATCCTGGAGCGCGCGATGCGCCGCGCCGAGCGCCGCGCCCGCCGCTTCGCATTGCGCCGCGGTTGGCCGCGTCAGCGAAATGCCGGACAGGAACTGGATGATGCACGCCGCGCGCCCGGAAATCTGTTGGATCGCCGCGCCTTCGCGGTCGCGGATCATCGCCGGGACGGGACAGCCCTTGGCCGCCAGATGGCCCAGAAGATCGACGAAGAAGGGCAGGTCGTCCGCGCGAACGCGCTTTTCATACAGCGTCAGGATGAAGCGCCCGCCCGTCGTTTCGAGCAGGAAATTGCTGTTCTCGACGCCTTCGGCGATTCCCTTGCACGACTGGACCGTCCCGATATCGTAGCGGGCGACGAGGGCGGCCAGATCGTCGGGGTCGACCTCGGTATAGACCGCCATCAGGGTTCGAGCCCGCGCGGCAGCTTGAAGATCATATTCTCCTGCGCGGTAACGACCACCTCCTCGACGATCGGGCGGTGCGCGACGACCGCGTCGATCACCTCGCGCACCAGCGTCTCGGGCGCGCTCGCGCCCGCGGTGATGCCGAGCGTCGCGATGTCCGCCAGCCATTCGGGCGCGATGTCCTCGCCGCGCTGGACCAGATGCGCGGGGGTGCCGAGCCGTTCGGCGACCTCGACGAGACGCAGGCTGTTCGAGCTGTTCGGAGCGCCGATCACGATCATCCGGTCGCACCGGCCAGCGATCGCCTTCACCGCCTGCTGGCGGTTCGAGGTCGCGTAGCAGATATCCTCGCCGCGCGGGCCCTGGATCGTCGGGAAACGATGCTCGAGCGCCGTGACGATGTCGCGCGTGTCGTCGACCGACAGCGTCGTCTGGGTCAGGAAGGCGAGCTTTTCCGGATCGGGCGGCGCCAGCGCGGCGACGTCGTCGACCGATTCGACCAGCGTCATCGCGCCTTCGGGGAGTTGCCCCAGCGTCCCGATGACCTCGGGGTGTCCGGCATGGCCGATGAAGATGATATGCCGTCCGGCGTCGCTCGCGCGTTCGGCCTGGCGGTGCACCTTCGACACCAGCGGGCAGGTCGCGTCGATATAATCGAGCCCGCGTGCCTCGGCCTTGGCGGGCACGGCCTTGGGAACGCCGTGCGCGCTGAACACCACCGGGACGTCATCGGGAACCTGGTCGAGCGATTCGACGAAGATCGCGCCCTTGGCCTTCAGCGATTCAACCACATAGCGATTGTGGACGATTTCATGGCGCACATAGACCGGCGGGCCGAAGCGGTCGATCGCGAGCTCGACGATGCGGATAGCCCGGTCGACCCCCGCGCAAAAGCCGCGTGGCGCCGCGATCAATACCCTGAGTTCCGCCGTTTCGCCTTCCTTGGCGGGCGCCATTTTGAGGGGTGCGTTCATGATGCGGCGCTCTAGCGCAGCAGGTCCCATGCGGTAAAGCGGCTTATGGCTCGGGCGCCTGCCTGTTGCGCCTCGTTCATCGCACCGATAAGAAGCGGCGCGCATGGAGCCGAAACGAACCGTCCCGTCCCGCCGATTGGAAAGCCTGACCCATATGAAGCCGACCCCCTTCTCGCCCCGCAAGATCGTCGCCGTCCTCTGCGGGGTGGCGGCCGTGGCGACGACGGCCGGCTGCGGCCGCGACAACGAACTCGATATTTCGGCGGGTGTCGGCGTCACGACGACCCGCGACAAATGTCCGGCGGTTGCCATCCCGCTGCATACGGGCGACATCACCCTCTTCGATCCAGCGACGAGCCGCGATGCCAGCGCGATCGATGTCGTCGCCTCGATCACCAAGCTGGCGCCGCAGTGCAACGACACCGGCGAAAAGATCTACCAGCTCGCCGATTTCGACGTGGTGGCAACGCGGCGCGATGCGGGACCTGCGCGCACCGTGACCTTGCCCTATTTTGCCACGGTGGTGCAGGGCGGGTCCGCGGTGGTTGCCAAGCGCCTTGGCCAGGTGAGCGTGACCTTTGCCGAAGGTCAGGTGCGCGGAACCGGTCACGCCCAGGCATCGGCCTATGTCGATGCCGCCGCGGCGACGCTGCCCGCCGATATCCAGGAGCGCATCACGCGCAAGCGCAAGGCAGGCGACGCCGACGCGGCGGTCGATCCGCTCAGCCTGCCCGAGGTCAAGGCCGCGGTGCAGCGCGCGAGCTTCGAACTGCTCGTGGGTTTCCAGCTGACGCAGGACCAGCTCGAATATAACGTTCGACGATAGGATATTGCGGCGGCGCCGCGGCGCCCGTCGCATCCCTATGCCCTGCGACGCCGGACGGCGACGCAGGGCTTTTCGCGTTGCCCAAGCTGCGATAGGGCGCGCTTCAACTCCTTGAACCAAGATAGGCCCGGTCCATGACCCTGTTCAGCCGTTTTTCCGACCATATCGGCGCAGCGCTCGATGCGCTTGCCGTGAAAAAGGCCCTGCCGGTCGGGCTCGACCGGAGCGCGATCAGCGTCGAGCCGCCGCGCGATCCCGCGCATGGCGATGTCGCGACCAACGCCGCGATGGTGCTCGCCAAACCGGCCGGCATGAACCCGCGCGCGCTCGCCGACCTGCTCGTCGCCGAGCTCGGTGCGCTGGACGAAGTGACCGAGGCGAGCGTCGCCGGCCCCGGGTTCATCAACCTGCGCCTCGCCGACAACAGCTGGCGAAGCGAACTGGGGCTGATCCACGCCGAGGGCGCGGATTACGGCCGCTCGGCGATGGGCGGGGGACGGCGGGTCAATGTCGAATATGTCTCGGCGAACCCCACGGGCCCCATGCACGTCGGCCATTGCCGCGGCGCGGTCGTCGGCGACGCGCTCGCGGCGCTGCTCGAATATGCCGGGCACAAGGTGATCCGCGAATATTATGTCAACGACGCGGGCGCGCAGGTCGACGTTCTCGCGCGCTCGGTGCACATGCGTTACCGCGAGGCGCTGGGCGAAGACATCGGCGCGATCCCTGAAGGGCTTTATCCCGGCGACTATCTGAAGCCTGTCGCGGACAAGCTCGCCATCGAATATGGCGACCGCTTCGTCGGCGCGCCTGAAAGCGCGTGGCTCGGCCTGTTCCGCGCCGAGGCGGTCAGCGCGATGATGGACATGATCCGCGCCGACCTCGCCAAGCTTGGAATCCATCACGATCTCTTCTCGTCCGAGGCCGAGCTGCAGGCCGAAGGCAAGCCGGCCGCCGCTGAGACGTGGCTGCGCGAGCAGGGTCTCGTCTATGACGGGCTGCTCGAAGCGCCGAAGGGCGAGACGCCCGAAGATTGGGAGCCCGTCGAGCTGCCGCTGTTCCGCTCGACGCAGTTCGGCGACGATCAGGATCGGCCGATCAAGAAATCGGACGGCAGCTGGACCTATTTCGGCGCCGACCTCGCCTATCATTTCCAAAAAGCCGCCGATGCCGATGAGCTGATCGACATCTGGGGCGCGGACCATGCGGGCACGGTCAAGCGGATCAAGGCCGCGGTCGCGGCGCTGACCGGCGGAAAGACCCGGTTCGACGTCAAGCTGGTGCAGATGGTCCGCCTGCTCAAAAATGGCGAGCCGTTCAAGATGTCGAAGCGTGCGGGCAATTTCGTGACGCTCGCCGACATCGTCGACGAGGTCGGCAAGGACGCCGTCCGCTTCACCATGCTGACGCGCAAGGCCGACGCGCAGATGGATTTCGACTTCGCCAAGGTGGTCGAGGCGTCGCGCGACAATCCCGTCTTCTACGTTCAATATGCCCATGCGCGGATCGCGTCGCTGAAGCGCAAGCTCGCCGAGGCGGGCATCGCGCCCGCGAAACCCGATCCGGCGCGCCTCGATGCCTATGAGCTGGGTCTCGTGAAGCTGCTCGCTCAGTTCCCGCGCATCGTCGAATCGGCCGCGTCGGCGCGCGAGCCGCACCGGATCGCCTTCTATCTGGGCGAGGTGGCGGCGGCCTTCCATGCCTGGTGGAACATGGGCAACGACCGCCCCGACGCGCGCGTCATTTTGGCAAATGACCCCGAACTGACTGCGACGCGGCTTTATTTGGCCGATGGAATCGGGCAGGTTATCCGGAACGGGCTGCACCTGATGGGGGTCGACGCGCTCGAGGAGATGGCTTGATGGGCGACAACGGGGATGCGGGACTGGGGCTCGACGACGAGGATCGGCTGCCCTGGCTGGAGGCGGCCGACGATTATGAGGACGATCCGGAAGTTTCGCCGACCCGTCTGCTGGTCATGGTGCTCGGCGGCCTGCTGTTGATCGGCGCGGTGCTCGGCGGCCTGTGGTGGCTTCAGAACGGCGGCGCGCGCGGGCAGGGCGATCTGATCGCGGCGCAGGAGGGCGATTATAAGGTTGCGCCCAAGAATGACGCGGCGCGGGTTTTCGAGGGTGAGGGCGACGCAAGCTTCGCCGCGAGCGAGGGCGCCGAGCCGGCCGGCCGCGTCGACCCGAGCCGGATGCCCGAAGAACCCGCGGTGACTCCTGCCGAGCGCGAGGCGGCGGCGAAGGCTGCGGCAACCAAGCAGGCGGCGAACAAGGTGGCCGCGGCGAAAGCCGAAGCGGCACGTATCGCCGCCGCCGACAAGGGCAAGCCCGGCCCCGCCGCAATGTCGGTCAAGACCGCCAGCGGCGACGCCAAAGCGGCTCCGGCCGCGGGTAGCGGCGCGTTGGTCCAGCTCGGAGCGTTCAGCAGCGAAGGTGCGGCGAACAAGGCATGGGGCAGCCTGTCGAAGCGTTTTGCCTATCTTGCCGAGCTCAACCGGTCGGTATCGGCGGCGGATGTGGGCGGCAACAAGGTCTACCGCCTCCGCGTCGCGGCAGGGACGGCCACTAATGCTCAGAGTTTGTGCGGGAAATTGCGTGTAGCAGGGGAGAATTGCGATATCGTCCGCTGATTCGGCCCGTTTCGCCGCAACTGCCGTTGGTTCGCACCTGCCGCTATGGCATGATGCCGCCCTTGGTTGCCGCATGAGGGGGCGCCAGCCTATGGAGGTTGACGCATGATACCCGCGATTTTCGGCCTTTCGGGCCTGACGCTGACCGATGACGAGCGCGCCTTCTTTCGCGACAGCAAGCCTGCGGGCTATATATTGTTCGGGCGCAATATCGAGAATCGCGAGCAGCTTCGGCGTCTGACCGACGATCTGCGCTCGCTCGACGGCCGCGCCAATCTGCCGATCCTGATCGACCAGGAGGGCGGACGCGTCGCGCGCATGAAATCCCCCGAATGGCCCGATTTCCCGAGCGGCGCAGCATTCGATGCGCTGTATGAACGCGCGCCGGCGAGCGCGATCGAAGCGGCGCGGCTCAACGCGATGGCGCTCGCCTCGATGCTGTCGGAGGTCGGGATCACCGTCGATTGCCTGCCGCTGCTCGATGTGCGCCAGCCGGGCGCCAGCGACGTGATCGGCGACCGGGCGCTCGGCAGCGAGCCGATGCGTGTCGCCGCGCTGGGCCGCGCGATCCTGAGCGGGCTGCAAGACGGCGGCGTGGTGGGTATCGTCAAGCATATTCCCGGCCATGGGCGGGCGATGCTCGACTCGCATGAAGAACTGCCCGTCGTCTCGGCATCGGATCGCGACCTGCAGAGCGATCTCGCGCCCTTCGCGGCGCTGCGCGATGCGGCGATGGCGATGACCTGCCATGTCGTGTTCAACGCCTGGGACCCCGACCGTCCCGCGACGCTGTCGCCGCTGATCATCGACAGCGTGATCCGCCAGCGCATCGGCTTCCACGGCCTGCTGATGACCGACGACCTCGACATGAAGGCGCTGTCGGGCGACGTGCCGACACGCGCCGCGGCGGCGATCGCCGCGGGCTGCGACATCGCGCTCAACTGCTGGGCGAAGATGGACGACATGGTCGGCATCGCCAACGCGCTCGATCCGATCGGCGAGAAGGCGCTGTCGCGCCTCGAAGGCGCGATGGACCGCGTCGCCGGCGTCCGCGATCCGCGCCAGTTCGCGATGCTCGTCGACCAGCGTGACGCGCTGCTGGCGACTGCTTGAGGCGCGGATGGAGGCGCTGCCACTCGATTTCGAGCTGGCTCCCGCGGCGGCGGAGCGCGAGGATGCGCTGCAACTCAGCCTCGAAAGCTGGGAGGGGCCGCTTGATCTGCTGCTGACGCTGGCGCGCGGTCAGAAGGTCGACCTGCGGCAGATTTCGATTCTCGCGCTCGTCGAGCAATATTTGGCCTTCATCACCGAAATGCGCGCGCTGAAGCTGGAGGTTGCGGCCGATTATCTGGTGATGGCGGCGTGGCTCGCATACCTCAAATCGGCACTCTTGCTGCCCAAGGATCCGACCGAGGATCCCTCGCCCGACGAACTGGCGCTGCGGCTGCAACTCCGGCTCCAGCGCCTCGCCGCGATGCGCGAAGCCGCGGCGCGGCTGCTCGCGCGCGACCGGATCGGCCGCGACGTGTTCCTGCGGCCGAAGCCCGAGGGGCTGCGCGAGGTGCGGGTGCGGCGCTGGGATGCCAGCCTATACGACCTGCTCGCCGCCTATGGGCAGGTGAAGCTGCGCACCGAGCCCGTCGTCCATATGGTTGCGCGGCGCCCGGTCGTGACGCTCGACGCGGCGCTCCATCACCTCGAGCGCATGATCGGGATCAAGCTCGACTGGGCCGAACTGTCCGATTTCCTGCCCGCCGATTATGACGGGCCGCTGCGCCGGTCGGCGATCGCGTCGAGCTTCCTCGCGGCGCTCGAACTCGCGCGGCAGGGCCGCGTCGACCTGAAGCAGGACGGCGCGTTCGAACCGCTCTATCTGAAGGCCGCATCCGCATGACCCCCATCGACGACCGCGAACGCGCCATCGAGGCGATGCTCTTCGCCAGCGACGAACCGCTCGACCCGCGCCAGCTCGCCGGTAGGCTCGGCGACGAATCGACCCCGGGCGAGGTGCGCGCGATCGTGCAGGCGATCGCTCAACGCCACGCCGGCAGCGGCATCGAACTGGTCGAGCGCGGCGGGCACTGGCATTTCCAGACGCCTGCCGATCTCGCGCATCTGCTGCGCCGCGAGCGCGACGATCCGCGCAAGCTGTCGCGCGCGGCCTCCGAGGTGCTGGCGATCGTCGCCTATCACGAGCCCGTCAGCCGCGCCGAGATCGAGGCGATTCGCGGCGTCCAGACCTCGAAAGGCACGCTCGACGTGCTGATGGAAGCCGAATGGATCGCGCCAGCGGGCCGCCGGGAAGTGCCGGGGCGTCCGCTGATCTACCGGACAACTGACGCTTTTCTGCAGCATTTCGGCCTTAGCAGCCGCAAGGACCTGCCGGGCATCGAAGATTTGCGCGCGGCGGGCCTACTCGATCCCGTCGATCTCGCTTTCGAGGAAGCGATGGGCGAACTGGACCTAGTCAAGGACGGCGAAGAAGTTTAGGGCTTTTTTGACGTCGTCGGTGCATTCGGCGCAGGCCGCCCCTATATGGGCGGCGCAAGGAGATTTTGAGATGGGTGGTTTGAGCATCTGGCACTGGCTGGTCTTCGGAGTCATCGTCCTGCTGCTGTTCGGCAAGGGGCGCTTCTCCGACATGATGGGCGACGTCGCCAAGGGCATCAAGAGCTTCAAGAAGGGCATGGCCGACGACGATGCGCCGTCGGCGCCGAAGCAGATCGAAGGGCAGCGCACGCCCGATCCGTCGGTGACTCCGGCTCCGACCGCGGAAACCGAAAACCGCTGATTTTCGGCCGTCTGCGGGATTGGGCTGGTAAATGTTCGACGTTGCGCCCACCGAGCTGCTGCTCGTCATCGTGGTGGCCCTGGTCGTCATCGGCCCCAAGGACCTGCCCAAGGCAATGCGCTTCGTCGGCAAGTGGGTCGGCAAGGCGCGCGGCATGGCGCGCCATTTCCGCGCCGGGCTCGACACGATGATGCGCGAAGCCGAACTCGAGGAGCTCGAAAAGCAGTGGCGCGAGCAGAATGACGCGATCATGCGCGAATTTCCGCGCGTCGATGCGGAAACGAACCCGCCGCTGATCTCGCCGCCGGCCGATCAGCCCGCCGTGGACTCCGATCAGGCAACGGCGGCAACGCCCCCCGAGCCTGCCGAAACCCACGCCGTACCGCCCAAGGACGGACCGCTGCCATGACGGCCGAAACTCCGGTCACGGCTGGCGAAGACGATGGCGCCGGCGGCAAGATGCCGCTGCTCGACCATCTGATCGAGCTGCGCTCGCGGCTGCTCAAGTCGCTGCTCGCGGTCGCGGTCGCCTTTGGGGCGTGCCTCTATTTCGCGCGGCCGATCTTCGGCATCCTCGTTCAGCCACTGGTGCGGGCGGGGCAGGGCAAGCTCATCTATACCCAGCTGTTCGAGGCCTTCTTCGTCGAGATCAAGGTCGCGCTGTTCGCGGCGATGATGATCGCCTTTCCGGTGATCGCCAACCAGCTTTGGAAATTCGTCGCGCCGGGGCTCTATCGCAAGGAAAAACGGGCGCTCCTGCCCTTCCTGTTCGCGACCCCCGTGCTGTTCGCGGTCGGCGCCAGCTTCGCCTATTTCGTGACGGTGCCCTTGGCGCTCAAATTCCTGCTTGGTTATCAGGGTAACATCGGCGGGGTGACGCAGGAAGCGCTGCCTTCGGTCGGCAATTATCTGAGCTTCATCATGCAGTTCATCATGGCGTTCGGCATCGCCTTCCTGTTGCCGATCCTGCTGATGCTGATCGAGCGGTCGGGGCTGGTGACCCGCGAGCAGCTCGTCTCGGCGCGGCGCTACATGATCGTCGCGGCGTTCGGGATCGCTGCGGTCGCGACGCCGCCCGACGTGCTCAGCCAGTTCCTGCTCGCGGTGCCGCTGATCCTGCTTTACGAATTGTCGCTCTTCGCCATCTGGTTCACCCAGCGACGGCGTAACAAAACAGGCGCCGAAACGGCGCCTGAAAAGCCTCTCGAAGAGGTTTAGGGTAAGTTCTTATCAGACCTCAGTGGATCGCGTCGTCGCCGGCCTGACCGACCGATTCGATATCGCGGCCGACGCCCTTCACCGTATTGCAGCCAGCGACCAGAAAGCTGGCGAGCAGGGTGAGGAGGATTACACGGACACTTGTCATTCTATCACCTCTTACGGGTTTCTTGTGCAAAATGGCCCGGCACGCGTTCGAGGGGGGGGAGGGAATGCGGGCCGGGCCAATGTTGCTGAGCAGCGCTGCGGGGGGGCGATGACCGCTGCTCGAAGGAACAACGAAGCTGGCGGTGGATAAGTTCCCAAAAAAAAGGTGGGGGCCGCACTTTTTTTCCGAATCTTTTGAATCGGTTGGATTCCAAGGCTTTGCCGGTCAGATGCTGGTGAGCCCGCTCGCCACCGCAAGCCCCAGAAAGGCCAGAAAGCCCATGGAATCGGTCGTCATGGTAACGAAAATCGAACTGGCGACCGCCGGATCCTGATCGAGCCGGTCGAGCAGCAGCGGGATGGCGACCCCGGCCACGCCGGCGACGAAGATGTTCACGATCATCGCCGCGGCGATCACGCCGCCGAGACCGGGGTTGGCGAACCAGAGCGCGGTCGCTGTCCCCGCGATCAGCGCGATCGTACCGCCGTTGAGCAGCGCGATCTTCATCTCGCGCCAGACCGCACGCCAGCTGTTCGAATCGGTGAGCTGGTTCATCGCGAGCGCACGGACGGTCACGGCGAGCGTCTGGGTTCCCGCATTGCCGCCGACGCCGGCGACGATCGGCATCAGCGCCGCAAGCGCGACCATATGCTCGATCGCGCCGCCGAAGATGCCGACGATGGTCGAGGCGACGAGCGCGGTGCCGAGATTGGCGATCAGCCAACGTACCCGCGCGGCATAGGTTTCGCGGATTGGCTCGTTGATATCGCCGTCGCCGGCGCCCGACAGGCGCAAGATGTCCTCGCCCGCCTCTTCCTGGATGATATGGACGATATCGTCGACGGTGATCATACCGACGAGGCGCCCTGCCTTGTCGACCACGGCGGCCGAGATCAGCGCATATTTCTGGAAGCGGAGCGCGACTTCTTCCTGGTCCATGTCGACCGGGATCAGCGTCTGTTCGCGCTTCATCACATCGCTGATCGCGATGTCGCGCGGGGTGCGCAGGATCCAGCTGAGCTGGCAGGTGCCGACGGGGCGGTGCATCGGGTCGACGACGAAGATTTCCCAGAAATCGCTCGTGAGGTCGGTATCTTCGCGCAGCCGGTCGATGACGTCGCCGACAGTGACATGCTCGGGCACCGCGACCAGGTCGCGCTGCATCAGGCGACCGGCGGACTCCTCGGGGAAGGAGAGGGCGTCCTCGATCGCGGCGCGATCCTCGGGCTCCATCGCCTGGAGGACGGCCTGCTGCTCGTCCTCCTCCATATCCTCGATGATCGCGACGGCGTCGTCGGTATCGAGTTCGGACGCGATTTCGGCCACCTGTTCGGGCGCGAGCAGGTCGATCAGCCGCTCGCGCACATGCTCGTTCATCTCGGCGAGCACGTCGGGCGAGAGCAGGTCGCCGAGCACCGAGGCGAGCAGCGGGCGGTCCTCGTCGGACACGAGTTCGAACAGGTCGGCGATGTCGGCGGGGTGGAGGCGGCCGATACGCTCGCGCGCCGCCTCGTGCTCGCCCGCCTCGGCGAGCGCGAGCACGTCGCTGACGAATTCGGGCTTCAGTCGATCGTCTTCGTCGAGCTCGGTATCGGGTTCCTGCGCCGTGGAGGCGAGGCCCCGGTCACGGTCATCGGTCAGGACATCGTCTTGGGGGGGCAGGGAATCTTCGCGTTCGTCCATCGCGCGGCCCTCCCTGACATGATCGGCCGAAACAGCCCCGTGAACCGAATTTCCCCCTAGTCCCGGAGCCGCGCCTTGGCAACGCTACCAGAGGCGGCGCGGGCAATTAATGCGTGGCTTTGCCGCCCGCGCCCGCTATGGCACCGCCAACCCAATCCATGAGGAGCCTTCCATGTCCGAGCAGACCCTTACCCTGTCGCTGTCGACCGGCGACGTCGTCATCCGCCTGCGCCCCGATCTCGCCCCCAAGCATGTCGAGCGGATCAGCCAGCTCGCCAGCGAAGGCTTCTACGACGGCGTCGTCTTTCACCGCGTGATCCCCGGTTTCATGGCGCAGGGCGGCGACCCGACGGGCACCGGCATGGGCGGCAGCAAGCTCCCCGACCTGCCGGCCGAATTCAACAGCGAGCCGCACGTCCGCGGCGTCTGCTCGATGGCGCGCGCGCAGAATCCGAACAGCGCGAACAGCCAGTTCTTCATCTGCTTCGAGGACGCGCGCTTCCTCGACAACCAGTATACCGTCTGGGGCGAGGTGATCGAAGGCATGGACAATGTCGACGCGCTGCCGAAGGGCGAACCGCCGCGCGAGCCCGGCAAGATCGTGAAAGCGACGGTTTCGTAAGGCTCAACCCAACCCCTCCTCTTCAGAGGAGGGGCAGCGAGACTTGCGAGCTTGCTCGCTAGTCACAGCGGGGTGGTGCTTGCCTTCTTGCGCGCTGCGCGCCACCACCCCAACCCCTCCTCTGAAGAGGGGGGCTTTTATCGCCTACTCCCCCACAAACCCGTTCAGCCGTTCGCACGCGGCGATCCAGTCTTCCTTGAAGGCCTGGACGACCTGCCCGGCGCCCATCGCCTCGTTCATCAGCCCGACGCCCTGGCCGACCCAATAGGTTGCGAGCGCCTTCGCGCCTTCGTGGCCGCCTTCCGACAGCTTGTCGACCTTGCGCAGCGCGGGTTCGCTGACCAGCGACTGGAGCGGCATCGGCAGCGGCCTGGGCGCGCCTTCGGCTTCCCATGCGTCGGTCCACGGCGAGCGGAGCTGGCGCGAGGGCTTGCCGGTGCGGCTCTTCGACCGCACCGTGTCGCGCGCGCTGGCGGCGAGCATCTTGTCCTTCACCACGGGATTGGTCTCGGCCTCGGCGGTGGTGAGCCACACCGATCCGCACCAGGCACCGTGGGCGCCCATCGCCATCGCGGCGGCCATCTGACGCCCGGTGACGATGCCGCCCGCGGCGAGGATCGGCGTCGAATCGCCGATCGCATCGAGCGCCGCCGCGACCTCTGGCACCAGCACCATCGTCGCGACCTCGCCGCAATGGCCGCCCGCCTCGCCGCCCGCGACGACGAGAATGTCGACTCCGGCGCGCACCTGCGCCAGCGCATGATCGCGCGTTCCGACGAGCGCGGCGACTGGCACGCCGTGCCGCTTGCCCAGGTCGAGCATCAGTTGCGGCGGCACGCCGAGCGCGTTGGCGATCAGCTTGATCGGGTGGCGGAAGGCGACCTCGAGCAGTTTCGCCGCGCCATCCTCGTGCATATTCTCACCAAAGCTCTGTCGCGCCGCCATCGCATCCTCGAGCCCTTCGGCGTCGACGTCGAACTTGCCGAGAATATCGGCCGCGAATTGCAGATGCGCCTCGGGGATCCGGGGCGTGCCGGCCGCCGGCGCTTCGCCCTTGCCGGCGAAGCTGTTGGGGACGATCAGGTCGACGCCATAGGGACGCCCGCCGATATGCGCGTCGATCCACGCCAGCTCCTCCTCGAGCCGTTCGGGCGGCAGCGCGGCGGCGCCGAAGACGCCCATGCCGCCCGCTTTCGACACCGCGACGATGACGTCGCGGCAATGCGAGAAGGCGAGGAGGGGGAATTCGATGCCGAGCAGGGCGCAGATGGGGGATTGCATTCTTCTTCTCCCGATTTCCCGTTTCGTCATTGCGAGCGGAGCGAAGCAATCCAGGGCGGTACCCGCCGCTCTGGATTGCCGCGTCGCCTTCGGCTCCTCGCAATGACGAACGCCGGGCTTGATTGTCGATGCCCATGACAGCGCCAGTTGACGTAAACGTCAAGTTGATTTGCCGGACCCAGCCTTTATCGCGGGGGCCATGACCGATTTCACGCTCCCCGGCTTCGACCTCGATGCCTTCGTCCGCGCCACGCTGTCCGAGGATCTCGGCAGCGGCGGCGACATCACGTCGCTGGCGACGATTCCCGCCGATGCGCGCTTCGAGGGGGTGATGGACAGCCGCGACGCGATCACCGTCGCGGGACTCCCGATCGCCGAGCGTTTCTTCCGCGCGCTCGCGCCCGACATGGCGATCGAGGTGCTGGTCGAGGAGGGCGCGCAAGTCGCCGCCGGCACCGATCTCGTCCGCCTGTCGGGCGACGCGCGCGCGATGCTGACCGCCGAGCGGTCGGCGCTCAACACCGTCCAGCATCTGTCGGGCATCGCGACGATGACGCGCACCTATGTCGACGCGATCGCGGGCACGGGCGCGACGCTGCTCGACACGCGCAAGACGATTCCCGGCCTGCGCGTGCTCGAAAAATATGCGACGCGCATGGGCGGCGCGACCAATCATCGCATGGGATTGTGGGACGCGGCGATGATCAAGGACAATCATGTCGCGGTCGCCGGATCGGTCGAGGAAGCGGTGCGGCGTGCCGTCGATGCGAAGATCGCGAACATCATCGTCGAGGTCGACCGCGTCGACCAGGTGGCGCCCGCGCTCGCCGCGGGTGCGACGCACCTGCTGCTCGACAATATGGACCTCGCGGCGCTGCGCGAATCGGTCGCTCTCGTCGCGGGCCGCGTTCCGACCGAGGCGTCGGGCGGGGTACGGCTCGACACGATCCGCGCGATCGCCGAGACGGGGGTGACCTATGTGTCGGTCGGACGGCTGACCCAGTCGGCGCCGGCCGCCGATATCGGGCTCGATTTTGCGCTGGCTTAGCGCCGCCGCGGCGCTGCTGGCGCTCGCGCCCACCGCCGCCCACGCGCAGGCGCTTGCCTGCACGCCGCCCGATCGCGTGGCGGTGCCGCGCATCGAGAAGCCGCGGCGCGGCGAACCGGCGCGCAGCCCGAAGATCGCGGGCTATCTGCTCGCCATGAGCTGGTCGCCGCAGCATTGCGCGAGCGTGCGCAATCCGAGGGCGCCGCGCGACCGCTTCCAATGTGCGGGCGAGGGCGGGCGCTTCGGCTGGGTGCTTCACGGATTGTGGCCCGAATCCGATGGCCCCGCCTATCCGCAATGGTGCCGCCCGGCGAAGATCGTGCCCACGGCGATCCTCCGCCGCCATATGTGCATGACTCCCTCGGCGCAGCTTCTGCAGCACGAATGGGCGAAGCACGGCACCTGCATGAGCCCGCATCCCGCCGCCTATTTCCGCGCCGCCGAAATATTGTTCGGCGCGGTGCGCTTTCCCGACATGAAGGCGCTCGCGACGCGGCCGCAGACCGCGGGATCGATCCGCGCCGCCTTTGCCAAGGTCAATCAAGGAGTGAACGCATCGATGATCGCCGTGGTGACCGACCGCGAGGGCTGGCTCGACGAGGTGCGCATCTGCCTCGGGCCGCGGATGCGGCCGCAGCGCTGCAAGCCGTTCCAGGCGGGCGCCGGCGACCGCCGCGCGGTGCGGATCGCCGCGCCGCCGCGTTAGGCGCCGCGCAGAAAGGCGTCCCGCGACGGGACGCCCGCCGCGTTAACGACTTTTTAACCTTACCACTTCGTTAAGACCTTCCTAGCGTCGGGGCATGGACCGACTCGACCCCGATCTCCGCATCGACATTCGCGGCCGCGTGCGCGACCACGGCGCCCGGCAACTGGCGATCGCGCGGCTGAGCGCTCCACAGGACTGGCAAGGCGCGCTGCGCCGCGCGCTGGCCGAGGAACGCCGCCCGCGACCGATGTTCGTGAGCAGCAGCGACGTGGGGCTGTTTCTGGAGAGTTTCGCGGTGTTTTTTACCGCGACGATGATGTTTTTGATTTGAGGCGTGGGCCGGTAGCGGTTGCGTCCGCTTTGGGGTGGGAAGGATCATTGGATGGCGATGTAGCGCTTTTAATCGAGCGGCGGACCGTCCAAGATTTCGCGCATGGTTTTGCCCTCACGCACAGCGGCCCAAGCACGCCGGTCGGTCATCATCTTTCCCAAGTCGCACTTGACGCCTGATGCATCAAGAAGGGCTAATCGCTTTTTATCTAGTCGCTTGAACGCACTCCATGCGTGCCAAGAAACGAAGGCGATCCACGCCCCGTAGGTGAGAAGTATCAGCAGAAATATGGCATTTGGGATTGCGATCCACCCGATCATATGAAGGAGCACAGCCAAGAAAAGCGGCAAAATCGGCTTAGCGATTTCCCATTGTAGCCAACGCCCCCATTCCTGATCGCCTCGACGGTAGCTCGCCAGCAAAACTGATCTCATGCGGATGCGTTGACGTTGTGTTCTGAGAAACATGCCCTAGCCCCGAAAGTAATCGTCAGCATTTTAGCTGGTTTGTCGACGTCCGCAATCGGTCGGAAGCCTCCGTCTAATCACAGGCCTTGTGCAGCTTCCACGCGAGCCAGGCGGAAACGAGGCACATCGCCGCGACCATCAGCAGCGTGTCGTCGATCGTCAGCCCCATGCCGATCAGCACGCTGAGGATCAGCGTCGCCGCGACCATGAAGCCCGAATTGACGATATTGTTCGCGGCGATCGTCCGCGCCGTCTGCGACTTGGCGACCGTGGTGGTCAGAAAGGCATAAAGCGGCACGACGAACATGCCGCCCGCGATCGCGATGCCGAGCAGGTCGAGGATGATGCGGTCGCCCGCGCGCAGCGACAGGAATTCGCGCCACGCCATCAGCGTGCCGTCGGCGTGCTGCCAACCGCGCACCGACAGCCACAGGTCGACGACGAATATCCCCATCACGATCACCGATCCCGGCGAATAGCGCGCGGAGACGTGTCCCTTGAGCAGCCGGTTGACGACGATCGAGCCGATCGCGACGCCCACCGAGAAGATGGCGGTGAACAGCGTCGCGACGGTGTTGTCGGCGCCGAGCGCATTTTTCACCAGCGGCGGGAATTGGGCCGCGAGGATCGCGCCGATCGCCCAGAAGAAGCTGATCGAGACGATCGCGAGGAACAGGCGCGGGATGTGCATCGTCGAATTGACGATCTGCCACGACGAGCGAAAGACGTTGTGGTCGATGACGAGATCGCGCGCTTCCGCTTCGGGCGGCGCGGGCGGCACCGAGCTGGCGGTCAGCCGCCCGATCACGGCGACCGTGATGATGCCGATGATAGCGAAATGGGGTGGAGTCAGCCCGCCGACGATGGTGCCGCCAAGGATCGCGATATAGGTGCCCGCCTCGACCCAGCCGGTGCCCGCCAGCACCTCGTCCTCGTGCAGATGCTGGGGCAGGATCGCATATTTGATCGGGCCGAAGAAAGTCGAGTGCATCCCCATCGAAAAGAGCGCGAGCAGCATCAGCGGCACGTTGTGGAGCCAGATTCCGGCGCCGCCGACGATCATGATCAGGATTTCCGCGCTCTTGATGAGGCGGATCATCCGCGTCTTGTCGGTGCTGTCGGCAAGCTGCCCGGCGAGCGCCGAGAAGAGAAAGAAGGGCAGGATGAAGAGGCCGCCCGCGAGCGCGTTGAACCAGGCCTCGGTCTCGGGATCCTTGTAGATGGTGAAGGTGACGAGGATCACCATCGCCATCTTGTAGAAATTGTCGTTGAAGGCGTTGAGGAACTGGGTCGCAAACAGAGGCAGGAACCGGCGTTGCTTCATCAGCGCAAAGGAACCGGTCATGCGTAACCCACTTTATCCACCCCAATTCGTCCCGCCACCGGCCCCGCGGGGCAATATGGTTGTCGCCCGGGGGGCTTATCGGTTAGGGGAAGCGGGGTCAAAGCCCATTTTGGAACAGTCGCGCCGCCGCGGTGGAAATCGGGGATCATGCTCAGCCTTCCCAATCTTTTGACATTGTCGCGGATATTGGCGGTTCCCATCCTGCTCTTCCTGCTGTGGCCCGGCGTCGCCCCTGGCGGGCATCAGCCGAAGCCGATCGATTACGCCTTCGCCTTCGGCCTCTACTGCCTGATGGGCATTACCGATTATTTTGACGGCTATGTTGCGCGGGCGCGCGGCACCGTGTCGCGGCTCGGCATCTTTCTCGACCCCATCGCCGACAAGATCATGATCGCGGCGGTGATCCTGCTGCTCGTCTTCACGCGCGACATTGCGGGTTATCATGTGATCGCCGCGCTGGTCATCCTGCTGCGCGAGATCATCGTGTCGGGCCTGCGCGAGTTCCTCGCGACGCTGCAGGTGTCGATGCCGGTCACCCGGCTCGCCAAATGGAAGACCGCGTTCCAGCTGATCGCGTTCGGCGCGCTGATCCTCGCGGGCGCCGTGCCCGCGATGGCGTGGGTCAAGACCGTCGGGCTCGCCTCGCTGTGGGGCGCGGCGGTGCTGACGCTGATCACCGGCTGGG
Source organism: Sphingopyxis sp. NJF-3 (assembly GCF_053514865.1). NCBI lineage: Bacteria > Pseudomonadati > Pseudomonadota > Alphaproteobacteria > Sphingomonadales > Sphingopyxidaceae > Sphingopyxis > Sphingopyxis sp. NJF-3. The sequence goes on along the minus strand of NZ_CM130726.1, from coordinate 1,930,589 downwards.
ATTATCTGCGCGTCGGCCTGAAGCATATGGACTGAGGCGGACACATGCGGATCGCCTATTTCGCCTGGGTGCGCGAGCGCATGGGAATCGCCGAGGAAGCGGTCGAGCTGCCCGCGGGCATCGCGACGGTCGGCGATCTGGTGCGCTGGCTCGCGGCGCGCGACGAGCGCGGCGCGCGCGCCTTTGCCGAGCCGCACCGCATTCGCGCCGCGCTCGGCGGGGCGATGGTCGGCGCCGACGCCGTCATCGGCGATGCCGAGGAGGTCGCGCTGTTTCCACCGGTGACGGGGGGATGATCCGCGTCGACGTCCGCCCCGAGCCTATCGACGTCGCGGCCGAACTCGCGGCGCACGATGCGGGCGGACATGGCGCGAGCGCAAGCTTTGTGGGCCGAGTGCGCGGCGATGACGGGCTCGTCGAGCTGTTCCTCGACCATCATCCGGTGCTGACCGCGCGCGGGCTCGACGAGCTGGCGGCGCAGGCCGCGGCGCGCTGGTGGCTCGGGGCGCTGACGCTGATCCACCGGGTCGGGGCGATGGCGCCGGGCGACACCATCGTCCTCGTCCTCGCGAGCAGCCCGCACCGCGCCGAGGCGATCGCGGCGACCGAATATCTGATCGACCGGCTGAAGACCGACGTGATGCTGTGGAAGCGCGAGACCTTCGCCGACGGGCGCGCGGATTGGGTCGAGCAGCGTGAGAGCGATACCGAGCGCGCGGGGCGGTGGGGTTGAATTCGTCATCCGGCGAAGGCCGGGATCTCGCCGGTGCGCCATAACGATAGGGTGAGATCCCGGCCTTCGCCGGGATGACGGGTGGAATCAATTCACCTTATGTTTGCGGAAGATATCGGCGAGCATCTTGAACTCGTCGGCGCGCGGGCTGCCCTTGCGCCAGACGAGCGCGATGGTGCGCCAGTCGTGCTCCGAATCGAGTGGCCGGGTGTCGATGTCGGTGTGGTCGAGAATGCCGGCCTCGATCGCCATCTGCGGCAACATCGTGATGCCGAGGCCGTTGTCGACCATCTGGACGAGCGTGTGGAGCGAGGTGCCCATCATCCGCGCCCCGGCACGCAGCTCGGGGCGGTTGCACGCGGCGAGCGCATGGTCCTTCAGGCAATGACCGTCCTCGAGCATCAGCATCTGCGCGGGGTCGATCTGATCGGCGCTGACCATGGCCGGCAGCTCCTCGGCCTGGTCGCCGGGGAAGGCGACGAACAGCGCGTCGTCGAACAGCGTCTCGGCCTCGACGTCGCCGCACGCGTAGGGGAGGGCGAGAAGCACGCAGTCGACCGCGCCGTGATGGAGCGACTCGCAGGCTTGCGCGCTCGGTTCCTCGCGCAGGAAGAGCTTCAGCGACGGCCGCTCCTTGCGGAGCCGGGGCAGAAGGCCGGGGAGGAGGAAGGGGGCGATGGTCGGGATGACGCTCATGCGCAGTTCGCCGACGAGCGGCGCCGCGGCGGCGGCGGCCATGTCGGCGAGTTCCTCGGCCTCGCGTAGCACGCGGTGCGCCTTTTCGACGATCGCATTGCCGAGCATGGTGAAGCGCACGACGCGGCGCGTGCGCTCGACCAGCGTCTGGCCGAGCAGGGTTTCGAGCTCGCGGATGCCCGCCGACAGCGTCGACTGGGTGACGTTGCAGGCGTCGGCGGCGCGGCCGAAATGGCCATGCTCATGAAGCGCGACCAGATATTGCATCTGCTTCAGCGAGGGGAGGTAGTTGTGCATTGATCGGATATAGCAATGATGGGGGAAGTTTTGAACAATCATCTCGATAAATCGTCGCCCCAGCGAAGGCTGGGGCCGCTGGCGGGTTCGCGCTGTGCCGATAGTGACCCCAGCTTTGGCTGGGGCGACGGGCACTTGGCTGCGACCGGCGATCCATGTAACCTCGCGTCGGGAGGGGCTTCATGGCGGTTTCACGTTTTCTGATCGGCGGTGTCGCGAGCGCGCTGCTGCTGACCGGCGGCGTCTTTATGTGGAAGGGCTATACCCAGGTCGCCGCGGATCCAGCCCTGCCCGATCCACCACCCGCGCTGCCCGCGATCCCGGTAGCGGGCGCCAATGCCCCGAAGCGCGGCGCCGCGCCGCCTGCGCTGCCATCGGCCAAGGCGGAATCGCGCGAGGAGCGCCGCTTCAACCGCTACGACCGCGACCGCAACGAACGGATCAGCCGGGTCGAGATGATGTCGACGCGCACCGCGGCTTTTCGCAAGCTCGACAAGGACGGCAATAATCTGCTGAGCTTCGAGGAATGGGCGGCAGCGACGAGCGACCGCTTCGCGGGCGCCGATGCCGACAAGTCGGGCGACCTGACGCGGGTGGAGTTCGCGACCACGGCGCCGAAACGGGTGGCGAAACCGAAGTGCAGTTGCTGAGTGTCTGCAAGCGACCGGTTGCGGACAAAAATAACGTGATCCCCGGCGAAAGCCGGGGTCCAGGGCGTTAGAAACCGATGCTGGCTAATCGCGCTCTGGCCCCCGGCTTTCGCCGGGGATCACCAGATGGGCCATCCTCTGGAGCGCGCGCCTGTCTTTCATCGTCACCCCGGACTTGATCCGGGGTCCCGCTCGACCTTTCGAAGCCAGTCGATGCCTCAAAAAGCGGGATCCCGGATCAAGTCCGGGATGACGAATGTCGGGAATCGACCGTAGCGGCCATTTCACCACCGTCACCCTGAACTTGTTTCAGGGTCCATGGCCTGCCGTCTACTTCGACGCGGCATCGAACGAGAGGTCTGGCCATGGATGCTGAAACAAGTTCAGCATGACGTGATCTTGAACGGCCGCTCCCCACCCCAAGCTGCCGCAACGGCCCCTAGGCGACCACGCCATCGGTCAGCTTTATCCATTCGGCCAGCGCCTCGCCCGCGCGTCTCGTGTAGCCGAGCTTGCGGTCCTTCTTGCGGACATCTTCCGCGAGCGGCGGAAACAGGCCGAAGTTGACGTTCATCGGCTGATAGCTCGCGGCGTCGGCGCCGCCGGTGATATGCCCGAGCAGCGCGCCGAGCGCGGTTTCGGGCGGCGGCGGCGGCAGGTCGCGCCCCGCGAGCTCGGCGGCGGCGAAGCGCGCGGCGACGAGGCCGATCGCGGCGCTTTCGACATAACCTTCGCAGCCGGTGATCTGTCCGGCGAAGCGGATATGCGGCGCCGATTTGAGCCGAAGCTGACCGTCGAGCAGCTCGGGCGAGCGGATGAAGCTGTTGCGGTGCAGTCCGCCGAGACGCGCGAACTCGGCCTTTTCGAGACCGGGGATGGTGCGGAACAGTTCGACCTGCGCCGCGTGCTTCAGCTTGGTCTGAAAGCCGACCATGTTCCACAGCGTGCCGAGCGCATTGTCCTGGCGAAGCTGGACGACCGCATAGGGCCAGCGGCCGGTGCGCGGGTTGTCGAGACCGACGCCTTTCATCGGGCCGAAGCGCAAGGTTTCGGGGCCGCGTTCGGCCATCACCTCGATCGGCATGCAGCCTTCGAAATAGGGGGTGTCCTTTTCCCAATCCTTGAAGTCGGTCTTGTCGCCGTCGACGAGCCCCTGGACGAAGGCGTGATATTGATCCTTGTCCATCGGGCAGTTGATATAATCCTTGCCGTCGCCGATCGGCCCGACCTTGTCCCAGCGGCTCGCCATCCACGCGACGTCCATGTCGATGCTGTCGCGGTAGACGATGGGGGCGATCGCATCGAAGAAGGCGAGGGCATCCTTGCCGGTCGCCGCGCCGATGCTCTCCGCGAGACCCGCGGCGGTGAGCGGGCCGGTCGCGACGATCGTCATGCCTTCGGGCGGCAGCGTGTCGATGCGTTCGCGGACGATGGTGATATTCGGATGCTCCGAAAGCAGCTTCGTCACGCCGCCCGAGAAAAGGTCGCGATCGACCGCGAGCGCCGAACCCGCGGGGACTTTCGTGGCATCGGCCTCGCGCATGATGATCGAGCCCAGCGCGCGCATCTCGCGGTGGAGCAGACCGACCGCATTGCTGTCAGCGTCGTCGCTGCGGAAGCTGTTCGAGCACACCATCTCGGCGAGCGTGTCGCCCTGGTGCGCGGGCGTCGTATCGCCGCCGCCGCGCATTTCGGACAGGCGCACGCGATAACCCGCCTCGGCAAGCTGCCACGCCGCCTCGGAGCCCGCGAGGCCGCCGCCGATGATCTGAATGTCGTGCGTCATGTCTCTATCCGTTGACTTGTGCCCAATTGCCCGCGCACTAAGAGCGGGGATGACGTCAAATTGAAGCGTCATTGCGAGCGAAGCGAAGCAATCCAGAGTGGTTTACGCCAACCCTGGATTGCTTCGCTTCGCTCGCAATGACGACGATAGTCAATGGCCCTACGCGGGTTGAAGACAAGATGCAAAGGGGCGGATGATGTCGGGCGAACAGGGCTGGGATCGGGCGCGGTGGTTGTGGTGGCTGGCACTCGCCGGCGGGATCAGTTTCTTCGCGGCGGTGTACCAGCGGCTCGACGGGCCGGCGATCTGGGCGTGGAAGACGAGCGGCGTCGCCTTTCTCGCGCTGTGGGCTGCGGCGAACGCCCGCGAAAGGAATGGCTGGCTGATCGCCGCGGCGCTCGGTTTCGGAGCGCTCGGCGACTGGCTCCTCGACGCGAAGGGGCTCGAGACCGGGGCGGTGGCTTTCGTGATCGGGCATGTCATTGCGATCATTCTGTACCTGACCAACCGGCGGCCCGCGACGACGGCGTCGCAGCGCCTGCTCGGCTGGCTGGTGATGCCCGCGACGCTGGTGATCGTGTGGGGCATGCTGAGCCCGGCGCCCGGCTGGTGGCACGCCGCCGTCTATTCGCTGTTCGTCGCGGCGATGGCCGCCGCGGCATGGACCAGCCGCTTTCCGCGCTATCGCACCGGCATCGGCGCGATGCTGTTCCTCGCGAGCGACCTGTTCATCTTCGCGGGCGAGGGCGGAGTTCTGTCGAAAGACGTCACGATGTGGCTCGTCTGGCCGCTTTATTTCGGAGGACAGGCGCTCATCGCATGGGGGGTGGTGTCGACGCTGTCGAAAGAGGCGCGCGCCTGATCAGGATGGCGGCGCGGCTTCGCCCGCGAGCAGCGCCTCGATATCGGGGATCGGCCGGTCGGTCATTTCCTTGACATGCTCGCCGGCGAGGCGCGCGGTCACTTCCTTGTGCCAGAGCGGACGCAGTTCGCCCATGGTGCGGGCCGGCGCGATCACCACCAAAGCGTCGAAGGCGCCCGCCAGCGCCATCGCATTGACCTTTTCGGCGACATCGCGCGCGAAGCGGTCCTCTTCCTGCTGATGGAAATCGGGCTCGGTCATCGTTCCGCCGGCGAGACCGCTTCCCGCGGGGGCGGGCGACTGGCCGGCGGGCGCTGTCTTGATATCGCTGTCCTTGCGATCCTCGCGCGCCCGGTGCGACTGGGTGCGCAGGTCGATCTGCTGGTCGTCGCCGTGATTGCGCAGGAACAGCGCCTTGCGGCCGTCGGCGACGAGGACGAGCGTGTCGTGAGCTAGGGTCATGGTCGGGCTCCTTCCTGCAGGAGCAACGCATGGCTTATGCGGAGGGTTTCGCTATCCGTCCCACGCCGCGATCGTCGTGCGGTGAAGCAGGCGGTCATAGCCGTCGTAGCCGCCGGTCGCGCGGTGGAGGACCGAGCGATTGTCCCACATGATCAGCATGCCCGCTTCCCACTCGTGGCTGTAGCGGAATGGCTCGCTGCCCTGCCATTGCAGCAGTTCGTAGAGCAGCGGCAGCGCCTCGGCGTCGTCCATGCCCTCGATGCCGATGATATAGCCGGCACAGCCGAACAGCCCCTCGCGGCCGGTTTCGGGATGCTTGCGGATGAACGGGTGCGTCTGCGTCGCCAGTGCTTCCTCGCCCGACCGGATGTCCATGCTGCGGCCCCCGATGCCTTTGGGATCCCTGGCACCATACATGCCCGAAGGGGCGTAGCCGCCGCGCGCGCTGTGGATCGCCATTTTCCCTTCGATCCGGGCGCGCAGACCATCGGGCATCGCGTCGAGCGCGGCATGCTGGTTCGCGAAGTCGGTGTTGCCCCCGACGGGTGGGATGGTGATGCCGAACAGGCAGGTTCCCGCGGGCGGTCGCGCCTGGAAACTCCAGTCGCTGTGCCAGTTTTCGGCGAACAGCGGCGCGGTCTCGTCGGCCTTGCGCTTCACCGCGATGATATGCTCGCGCCCGGCGATGGGCTTGATGAAGGGATCGTCCCCGAAGCCGCCGAAATAGCCGGTGAAGCGCTCGAGATCGTCGTCGCTCATCCTCTGATCGGGGAAGGCGAGGACATGGTGGTCGAGCCACGCCTCGCGAATATCGGCGATGGTTCCGCCGTCGAGCGGCTGCGTGAGGTCGACACCGGTGACGCGCGCGCCACAGGCCTGACCGCTGGGGGCGATGGCGATCGTCATGGCATGATGCTGCGCCGTTTGATGCGGGGGGTCAATCGGAAGCTATCATCACGCCCGCGCAGGGGCGACGCGCATCAGTTCCGCTTGCTGAGTCTCACGACCACGTGCATCGGCAATTCACCATAGAGATGCGGGAAGAGGGCGCCGTCGCGCGCTTCCTCCCATCGGACCATCTTTTCGAGCTGAGCCAGATCGACTTCGACGATCCGCAGGTCGCTCTGTCCGGCGAAATGCTTTTCGAGCGTGCCTTCGAGCTGTTCGGCGGTCGACAGATGGATATAGCCGTCGGCGACATCGACCGGCGCGCCGCGAAAGACGCGCTCGCGCTCGAAATCGGCCCATTGCTGGGCGGTCAATATCTTGAAGGCGGTGGCGGCGGTCATTCGCCGCCCGCAGATTCGGTTTCCGCCGCCACATTCTCGTCGACCGTTTCCTCTTCGCTCTCCTCGATCAGCGCTGCCGAGACGACATGCTCGCCCTCGGCGACGTCGAACAGGCGCACGCCGGCCGAGCCGCGCCCGATGACGCGCAGCGTGTCGAGCCCCATGCGGATCAGCTTCGCCTGGTCGGTGACGAGCATCAGCTGGTGTGCCTGCGTCGCCGGGAAACTCGCGACGACGGGTCCATTGCGGCCGATATTGTCGATATTGGTGATGCCCTGGCCGCCGCGGCCGGTGCGCCGATATTCATAGGCCGACGACAGCTTGCCATAGCCATTGGCGCAGACGGTGAGGATGAACTGTTCGCGGCCCGAAAGCTCGGCGAAGCGCTCGGCCGACATGTTCGGCGCGCCTTCCTTTTCGGCCTTCCACGGCGCGAAACGCAGATAATCCTCGCGCTCGTCCTGGTCGCGCATCCCGCCGCGATGAAGGATCGACAGCGAGATGACTTCATCATCGTCCTTGGCGAGCTTCATGCCGCGCACGCCGGTCGAATTGCGGCTCTGGAACGCACGCACCTCGTCGCCGGCGAAACGGATCGCCTTGCCTTGCCGCGTCGCGAGCAGGACGTCGTCATTGTCGCCGAGCAGCGCGACGCCGATCAGCCGGTCGTCCTCGTCCTCGCCCTCGAACTTCATCGCGATCTTGCCGTTCGACGGGACGTTGGTGAAGGCGTCCATGCTGTTGCGGCGCACGCTGCCCTTCGCGGTCGCGAACATGACGTGGAGCTTGCCCCATTCGTCCTCGTCCTCGGGGAGCGGCAGCACGGTCGAGATCGTCTCTCCCGGCGCCAGCGGCAACAGGTTGACCATCGGCCGCCCGCGTGTCGCGGGTCCGCCCTCGGGCAAGCGCCACACTTTCATGCGGTAGACCTTGCCGAGCGTCGAGAAGAAGAGCACCGGCGTGTGGGTCGAGGTGACGAACAGTTCGGTGACGACGTCCTCGTCCTTGGTCGCCATGCCGGCGCGGCCCTTGCCGCCGCGCCTCTGCGCCCGGAACGTGTCGAGCGGGGTGCGCTTGATATAGCCGTCCATGGTGACGGTGACGACCATCTCCTCGCGCTCGATCAGGTCCTCGTCGTCGATGCCGTCGGCGGCGGGAGCGACGAGCGTCTTGCGCGGCGTCGCGAATTCGTCGCGCACCGCGACCAGTTCCTCGCGCATCACGCCATAAAGTTTCACACGATCCGCGAGGATCGAAAGCAGTTCCTCAATCTCGGTCGCCAACTCACCGAGTTCTTTGCCGATTTCATCGCGGCCGAGCGCGGTCAGGCGATGGAGGCGAAGGTCGAGAATCGCCTTCACCTGGATTTCGGACAGGCGATAGGTGGCGCTATCCTCCATCTCGCCCTCGATCGCTTCGACGAGGCGGATATAGGGCGCGATTTCGCCGATCGGCCATTCGCGGGCGAGCAATGCCTCGCGCGCCGCACCGGGGTTGGGGGCGCCGCGGATGATCCGAACAACCTCGTCGAGATTGCTGACCGCGACGACGAGGCCGAGCAAGATGTGCGCGCGGTCGCGCGCCTTGGCGAGTTCGAATTTGCAGCGCCGGGTGATCACCTCTTCGCGGAAGGCGATGAAGGCGGTGAGGATATCCTGGAGCCCGAGCATCTCGGGGCGGCCGCCGCGGATCGCGAGCATGTTCGCGGGGAAGCTCGACTGCGCCGGCGTATGGCGCCAGAGCTGGTTGAGCACGACCTCGGCGGTCGCGTCGCGCTTCAGCTCGATGACAACGCGCACGCCCTCGCGGTTCGATTCGTCGCGGATGTCGGCGACGCCCTCGATGCGCTTGTCGCGCGCGGCCTCGGCGATCTTCTCGACGAGGCCAGACTTGCCGACCTGGAAGGGAATCGACGTCAAAACAATCGACTGTCGATCATTCCTGCCTTCCTCGATGATATGCGTCGAGCGCATCATGATCGAGCCGCGGCCGGTGGCGTAGGCGTTGCGCGCGCCACCCTGGCCGAGCATCATCGCGCCGGTCGGGAAGTCGGGGCCGGGGACGATCGCCATCAGCTCCTCGAGCGTGATCGGCGCGCCGCCTTCGAGCTGGCGGTCGATCATGGCGAGCGTCGCGTCGATCACTTCGCCAAGGTTGTGCGGCGGGATATTGGTCGCCATGCCGACCGCGATGCCGCCCGCGCCGTTGACGAGCAGGTTCGGGAAGCGCGCCGGGAGCACCGTCGGCTCGTCGCGGCTCGCGTCGTAATTGGGCTGGAAGTCGACCGTATCCTTGTCGAGGTCGTTGAGCAGCACCATCGCGGTCTTGGCGAGGCGCGCCTCGGTGTAGCGCATCGACGCCGGCGGATCGGGGTCCATCGAGCCGAAATTGCCCTGGCCGTCGATCAGCGGAACACGGAGCGACCAGTCCTGCGTCATGCGCGCGAGCGCATCGTAGATCGCGCTGTCGCCGTGCGGGTGATAGTTGCCCATCACGTCGCCGACGATCTTCGCCGATTTCTTGTACGGACGGCCCGGAACGAAGCCGCCTTCCTGCGCCGCGTAGAGGATGCGGCGGTGCACCGGCTTCAGCCCGTCGCGCACGTCGGGGAGCGCACGGCTGACGATCACGCTCATCGCGTAATCGAGATAGGACGTCTTCATTTCATCGACGATATTGATCGGCGAAACGCCGTCCTCGGACGGCTGCACAGGCGTATTTTCTTCGGTCAAGACCCGGCCTTTTTGGTTCTTTCGGGAGGTGGCACCGGATTAGCCGATGGCGGGGGAAAAGGCCAGCGATTCGGGGCGATTCAGGCAGATTTTTTAGCGGGAGATTTCCGGCCGGACGCCCGTCTTTTTCCAGCTTCGTCACCCTGAACTTGTTTCAGGGTCCATGGTCTGCCCTCGAAACCGGAGCCGCGTAGAAGGAGAGGCCTGGCCATGGATGCTGAAACAAGTTCAGCATGACGACGGGAGAGGTGATAGTGCGGCCCGAAGGCGGGTTTTTCGTGGCGTCATGACGGCCGACAAGCGGCTTGCCAATCGCGGATGCCGCCGTAAAGCTCTCGCGCGATGAGAGCTTTTCCGCCCGGTGCCGCCCCATGGCCCTGATCGCGCTGGTCGGCGCCAGCGAAACCTTGCCCGACGGAGGGCTGCGCGCGCTCGTTTCGGTCGCGGGCGAGACGCTGATCGAGCGGCAGGCGGTGCGGCTCGCCGACGTCGGCGTCACCCATGTCGCCGTTGCGGTGGGCTCGGTGCCTGCAGACCTGCTAGCGACCTGCGACCGCATCCGTCGCCGGGGGATGCGGGTGACGTCGGTACGCACGGCGTCCGACCTGATGGCGCTCGTCGAGGAGGACGACCGGATCCTCCTGGTCGCGGACGGTTTGCGCGCGGGTGGGACGCATTATGCCGCGATCGCGAAGCCGGGGACGCCCGCGATCCTCGTCACCGGCGACACGGTTCTGACGCAGGGATTCGAGCGGATCGACGCGACACGCCGCTGGGGTGGACTTGCCTGCATTTCCCCGCCGATGGTCGCCGAGCTCGCGGCGATGCCCGGCGAGTGGGACATGATGCTGACCTTGCTTCGGCTCGCGGTGCAGGCGGGTGCGCGGCGGCTCTATTGCGAGCCCGCACTGTTCGAGCAGGGCGAGATCGCGATCGTTGCCGATCGCAAGGTCGCCGCGCTGATAGAGCAATCAAGCCTGCAGCAGGTCGAATATGGCGGGATGGGGCTCGGGCGGTCGGCGATCATGATGCCGCTCGTCCGGCTCGCCGGGCCGCTGCTGGTCAAATCGCCCGCGACCGCGCGTTATCTTCCCTATGTCACCGGCCTGCTCTGGGTCATCGTCGCGCTGCTCGCGGCGAGCGGGCTCGCGGCGGCGGGGGCGCTCGTTGCGGTATTCGGCGGCCTCGGCCTTGCCGCGATGCGGTTCCTATCGGCCTTTCGCGCCGAAAGCGCGGGCCAGGACCGGTGGCGCGAGATCATCCGCACCTTTGCCTGGGTGCTGCTTGCCATCTTCCCCTGGTTGCTGTCGCTTGCGGGAGCCGAGCACAAGGCGCCGCCCTTCGCCGAGGCGGCGCTCGCGCCATGCCTTGCCGCGGCGATCCTGCTGGCGCGCTGGCTCTATGAGGATTCGGGGGAAAAGCGCCGTTTTCACTGGCTTCTCCCCGACGCCGACCAGGCGTGGGTCATGCTCGCACCCTCGCTGCTCTTCGGCTTCGCGGCGCCGATGTTCGCGATCCTGCCGTTGCTAGCGCTGCTCCAGATCCTGCTGTGGATACGCCTCGCGCGGCGCCCCGAAGCGCGATAAAACAACGTCCTTGAAGGTTTAGAGCGCGTTAACGCCATGCTGCTATTGGCGATCGTGCATGCGTGATTCCCTCGCCTCGCCCGGCACCGGACTGCCGTCGCTGCCTCTGTCGGCGCGCCTCAAGGAAATGGCGGATTATCTCGCCGCTCCGGGCGCGGCGCGGCTGACCGAGGAGCAGCGCGCGCTGGCGCTCGGCATCGCGCGGCGGTTGGTTGCCGACGTCGCGGCGCAGCTCGATGCGGCGATCGATCCGGCAGCGCTCTGGCTCGATTGGATCGAGGGCGGGCTACCGGGCGCCGAGCGGCTCGCGGCCCCCTGTTTCGCCCGCGGCGAGGAGCATCGCTGGCGCGAGCAGTCGGCGTTGCGCGCCGCGCCGCCGCTGATCCCTGCGCATGAAGAAACGGCCGGCGCGGATGAAGCGGGCGGCATTCCGGCTGCGGACGCGCCGATGACCGATATCGATCGCGGCTATCTGGCATTGCAGATCGCCGACCGGCGCCGCACCGACGCGCTGGGCAATCCTTGCATCGCGGTCGCGGATCTCGATCCCGACCTGCTTCGGGCGCTATTGCTCGATATCGCGGCCTGGCGGCTGGTCCAGCTTGGAAAAGCGGGGGCGGAAGCGGCGCGGCTCGGCGATGCCGTGCGCGCGGTACTGGCCGGGCAGGCGGGCGAGGGCGGGATCGACGCGGCGGCCACCAACTGGCACCACGTGCTCGAAGCCGAGGGCGCGCTTGCCGAAGCCGCGGCCTCGACGATCGCACGGCATGACTGGCCCGCGCTGATCGCGCTCGCCGCAGCCGCGCATCGCCGGCCCTATGGCGAGATGGCGCTGACGCTGCTGACCGCGGAAACCGCGGCGCTGCCGTCGCTGCTCGCACCGCTGCGCGTCGATCGGACGGCGCTCGCGCCGCTTGAGGCGTCGCTGACGCTGCTGCCTGGCCGCACGATTTCGGGCGGCGGGGCGGCGGACGAGGATTATGCGGCGCTGCTCGCCGCACGCGCCGAGCGCGTGGCGCCGCCACCGGAAGGCGAAGCATGAGCGCGCGTATCGTTCGTGGCCGGATCGACCGCGCGGGCACACTGGTCAGCGCCGATGCGCCGCTGCTGCGCCTTCAGCAGCGCGCGGGTGCGGGACTCGAAAAACCGCTGGCGCTGCCGCATCTTGCGCGCCTCGTCGCGCTTGCCCAGCGACTTCAGCGCGACATCAGCCGGCCGCTCCACGCCGCAGACGATCACAGCGACGTCCACGCGCTCGTCCGCATCATTCCCGATGCCGACGGCGCCAGCCTCGAAATCAGCGATTGGCGAACGCGCCCGATCGCCCAGCCGCAGGCCCCGGCGCATGGCGCGTCGCGGGCGGCAGCCGGCGGCTGGAGCTGGGAGTGCGACGCCCGCCTGCGCCTGATCGCGCTGCGCGCCGGCGTCGAAGCGCCGCCGGTCCCGGCGGGCTGGGAAGGGCGGTCGCTGTCCGAGTTGTTCGAGCTTCAGCCCGATGGTGACGGCCATTTCGCCGTGCTGCGGGCGCTGGCGCGCCAGGCGCCGTTCGAAGGGCAATCGGCGCGTGTCGATGCCGGCGGCGGTCGCGATGCGACGATGCTCTCCGGCGATCCGCTGTTCGATGCGGCGGGGGGCTTCACCGGGTTTCGCGGCGTGGCCATGCCTGCCGATTCGCCGCGGGACGATGGCTCGGGGCGGTCGCTGGCCGACCCCGCCTTCGGATCGTTGCCGCTGTCCGATCCACAGTTCGGCCGCCGGATCGACGGCGCGCTGCGCGGACCGCTGAGCCGGATCATCGCGACCGCGGAGACGATTTCGGGCCAGTTCGACGGCCCGATCCGCGCCGATTATGCGCGCTACGCCGGCGATATCGCGCATGCCGGACGCCATCTGCTCGGACTCGTCGACGATCTTGCCGATCTTCAGAATATCGAGCGCCCCGGCTTCAAGGCCGCGCGCGACGAGATCGACCTTGGCGACCTCGCGCGCCGCGCGGTCGGGCTGCTCGGGATGAAGGCCGAGGAAAAGGGCATTCGCATCGATGCGCCGCGCACCGACGATCAGGCGCCCGCCTATGGCGAATTTCGCCGCGTGCTGCAGGTGCTGCTCAACCTGCTCGGCAATGCGATCCGTTATTCGCCCGAAAATTCGCTGATCTGGATCCGCGTCGACCGCGAGGACGACCGGGCGACGGTGACCGTCGCCGACCAGGGGCAGGGGATTTCGGCCGATCAGCAGGCGGTGATGTTCGAAAAATTCGAACGTCTCGGCCGCACCGACAGCGGCGGCTCGGGCCTCGGCCTCTACATTGCCCGCCGGCTCGCGCGTGCGATGGACGGCGACCTGACGGTGGATAGCGCGCCGGGGCAGGGCGCGCGATTCACGCTGAGTTTGCCGGCGCGGGGTTAGGGCTGGAACATGAGCTTTGGGGTGGTGAGCGGGCGTTGCATGACGCGTCGCCCCCGCGAAGGCGGGGGCCGCTGGAGGCCTATTCCTGCGCCGCTGCGTAAAACGACGGCGGCCCCCGCCTTCGCGGGGGCGACGGCTGTTATCGGTTGCTAGTCGCCAAGAAAAAAGGGGCCGCGCCCGGCGCAGCCCCCTTTTTCAACAACCCAATGGGTTTCGCTCAGCGCTTCTCCACCGGCACATAGGTGCGCTGCGTCGGGCCCGTGTAAAGCTGGCGCGGGCGGCCGATCTTCTGCGCGGGGTCGGAGATCATCTCGTTCCACTGCGCGACCCAGCCGACGGTGCGGGCGAGCGCGAAGAGGACGGTGAACATCGTCGTCGGGAAGCCGATCGCCGACAGGATCACGCCCGAATAGAAGTCGACGTTCGGGAACAGCTTCTTCTCGATGAAATAATCGTCGTTGAGCGCCATGTCCTCGAGCTGCAGCGCGACGTCGAACATCGGGTCGTTGACCTTGAGCGCGGCGAACACTTCGCGCACCGTTTTCTGCATCACCGTCGCGCGCGGGTCGTAATTCTTGTAGACGCGGTGGCCGAAGCCCATCAGGCGGAACGGATCGTCCTTGTCCTTCGCCCGCGCGATATATTCGGGGATGCGCTCGGGCCGGCCGATCTCGCGCAGCATGTTGAGCGCGGCCTCGTTGGCGCCGCCGTGCGCGGGGCCCCACAGGCAGGCGATGCCCGCCGCGATGCACGCGAAGGGATTGGCGCCCGACGAGCCCGCGAGGCGGACGGTCGAAGTCGACGCATTTTGCTCGTGATCGGCGTGGAGGATGAAGATGCGGTCGAGCGCGCGGACGACCGCCGGATCGACCTCATATTCCTCGGCGGGAACGCCGAAGGTCATGCGCAGGAAATTATGCGTATAGCCAAGGTCGTTGCGCGGATAGACGAAGGGCTGGCCGACCGAATATTTATACGCCATCGCCGCGATCGTCGGCATCTTCGCGATCAGCCGGTGGCTGGCGATCATGCGCTGGTGCGGGTCGTGGATCTCGGTCGAGTCATGATAGAAGGCACTGAGCGCGCCGACGACGCCGCAGAGGATCGCCATCGGGTGCGCGTCGCGGCGGAAACCGCGATAGAAGGTCGCGAGCTGCTCGTGAACCATCGTGTGGCGGGTGATGGTGTTGTCGAACGTCGTCAGCTCGTCGGCGCTCGGCAGCTCGCCGTTGAGCAGCAGATAGGCGACTTCCATGAAGCTCGAATGTTCGGCGAGTTCGCCGATCGGATAGCCGCGATGGAGCAGCACGCCCTCGTCGCCGTCGATATAGGTCAGTTTCGACTCGCAACTCGCGGTCGAGGTGAAGCCGGGATCATAGGTGAAGGCGCCGGTCTGGCTATAGAATTTGCGGATGTCGACGACGTCGGGCCCTACGGTTCCCGACAGCACGGGGCTTTCTACGTCCTTGCCCTCCAGGGTGATGGTGGCGGTCTTGTCGGTCATGTATCTTCCCCTGATCTATAGGGCCAAATCGTTGCGGCTACGCCCCTGCCGGATAATTGTGCGCTGCGTCAAGTCGCGCCAGGCTGGCGTCGCGGCCGAGCAGCAGCAGCACGTCGAAAATCCCCGGCGACACCGCGCGACCCGTCAAGGCGGCGCGCAGCGGCTGGGCAAGCTTGCCAAGCCCGAGCTCCGCGGCCTCGGCGGTTTCGCGCACCGCGGCCTCGACGCTCTCGCCGGTCCAGTCGTTCAATCCTCGCAGCCGCGCCGTGATATCGGCGAGCAGTCCCGCGGGCGCATCCCTTAGCAGCTGACCCGCCTTTTCGTCCATCCGCAGATCGTCGGGCAGGAACAGGAAGACGGCGCCCTCGGCGATCTCGTCCAAGGTCTTTGCGCGCGGTTTCAGCGCGCCCATCGCCCGCGTCAGCAGCGCGCGGTCGGCCTCGCCGAGCGGCCGCTTGGCCAGCGTTTCGACGCGCGGAGCGACGAGATCCGCGAGCCGCGCATCGTCGGCCTCGCGGATATAATGGCCGTTCAGATTCTCGAGCTTCTTGAAGTCGAAGCGCGAGGGCGAGCGGCCGACATGCGCGAGGTCGAACCATTCGACCGCCTGCGCGCGGCTGATGATCTCGTCGTCGCCATGGCCCCAGCCCAGGCGGAGGAGGTAATTGTTCACCGCCTCGGGCAGATAGCCCATCTCGTCGCGATAGGCGTCGACGCCGAGCGCGCCATGACGCTTCGAAAGTTTGGCGCCGTCGGCACCGTGGATCAGCGGGACATGGGCA
This sequence comes from Sphingopyxis sp. NJF-3, assembly GCF_053514865.1. Taxonomy (NCBI): domain Bacteria; kingdom Pseudomonadati; phylum Pseudomonadota; class Alphaproteobacteria; order Sphingomonadales; family Sphingopyxidaceae; genus Sphingopyxis; species Sphingopyxis sp. NJF-3. Next base: position 1,914,801 of record NZ_CM130726.1, on the reverse strand, counting down.
TAGACGGGCTCGCGCCAGTCCATCGACCGGATCAGCGCGAGCTGGCGGAAGGCGTTGTTGAGATGGTCGTCGCCGCGGATGACGTGCGTCACCCCCATGTCGTTGTCGTCGACGACGACGCTCAGCATATAGGTCGGCGTGCCGTCGGAGCGGAGCAGGACGAAATCGTCGAGCTCGGCATTCTGCACCGTCACTTCGCCCTGGACGCGGTCGCGGATCGTCACCGTGCCCTCCTGCGGCGCGCGCAGCCGGACGACGTGCGGTACCGCGGGGTCGCCGTCGTCGCGGTCGCGCCACGGGCTGCGGACACGGAACGGCTGGCGCTTTTCCTGCGCCTCGGCGCGCATCGCGGCGAGTTCGTCCTGGGTCAGATAGCAGCGATAGGCCTCGCCCTTCGCGAGCAGGTCCTGCGCGACCTCGGCATGGCGCCCGGCGCGCGCGAACTGATAGACGGTGTCGCCGTCCCAATCGAGGTCGAGCCACTTCATGCCGTCGAGGATCGCGTCGATCGCCGCGTCGGTCGAGCGCGCACGGTCGGTATCCTCGATCCGCAGCAGGAACTTGCCGCCGTGATGGCGTGCGAACAGCCAGTTGAACAGCGCGGTGCGCGCGCCGCCGATGTGCAGGAAGCCGGTCGGGGAGGGGGCGAAGCGGGTCACCACGGCGGCGCCGGTCGCTTCGGTCGTATCGGTCTGGTTTTCGGTTGCCACCACGAAGTCTTTCACTCACTTTGCCGGTCCCGGCGGGGGCCGGGAACGGGGATCGGGGGTGCCCCTAGCATGGCGACATGGCCGCTTCAAACGCCCATTGGTGCGCGCGGCGCGCGATCGCTGCGCCGGCTGGCCGGTGCGGTCGAGGCGCGGCTCGAGGCCGAGCGCGAGCGGATCGCGCTCTGGCTGCCCGTCGCGCTCGGCGCAGGCATCGCGGGATGGTTCGCCTTGCCGGCGCGCGTGCACTGGATCGGCCTGTTGTTGCTGCTCGCGGGCGGCATGCTGACCGGCCTGCTCGCCGGGTGGCAGCGCCGGGCTGGGCGCATCCTCGTAGTCGGCTGCGGCGTGGCGGCATTGGGCGTGCTGCTCGTCTGGGGCCGCGCGCTGTGGGTCGCCGAGCCCGTGCTCGCCTATCCCGTGACGACGCAATTCTCCGCGCTCGCCGAGAGTGTCGAGCCGCTGCCCGCGCGCGGGCAGACCCGGCTGATTCTGCGCCCGCGCGGCCGCGTCGACCTGCCGCCGCGCGTCCGGGTGACGCTGCGCGGCGCGCAGGGGGCGGGGATCGCGCCGGGCGAATATGTGGGCATCCGTGCGCGGCTGATGCCGCCGCCGGTCGCGAGCCTGCCGGGCGGCTATGATTTCGCCCAGCGCGCCTGGTTCGACCGGATCGGCGCGGTGGGAACCGCGCTCGGCGAGGTGACGCGCGCGCCGGATGCGGGCCGCGCCGGACAACCGCTGCGCGCGCGGCTCAGCGCGCATATCCACGATCGGGTTGCGGGGTCGCCGGGCGGCATCGCGGCGGCGCTGGTCACCGGCGATCGCGGCGCGATCAGCGACGCCGATGCAGAAGCGATGCGCCGCAGCGGCCTCGCGCATCTGCTGTCGATCAGCGGGCTGCACGTCACCGCGGTGGTCGGCTTCGCGATGTTTTTCGCGATGCGGCTGTTCGGGCTGAGCCGCCGGCTGGCGCTCGCGGGTTTCGTGCTGCCGCTCGCGGCGGCGGCGGGGGCGCTCTCGGGGGCCGGCTATACCTGGCTCGCAGGCGCCGAGGTGCCGACACTGCGCTCGTTGATCGCGGCGCTGCTCGTCCTCGCCGCCTTTCTGCTCGGGCGCGAGGCGATTACCCTGCGTCTTGTCGCGGCAGGGGCGCTCATCGTCCTCGTGTGGCGGCCCGAATCGCTCGCGGGGCCGAGCTTTCAATTGAGCTTCGCGGCGGTCACCGCGATCATCGCGCTTCATGAAAGTCGTTGGATGCGCGCCTTTCTCGCGCGCCGCGACGAGGGCCTGCCGCTGCGATGGGCGCGAGGGCTCGCGGGCCTTCTGATCACCGGGTTCGTCGTCGAAGTGGCGCTGGCGCCGATCGCATTGTTCCATTTCCACAAGGCGGGGCTCTACGGCGCGCTCGCCAATGTCGTCGCGATCCCGCTCACGACCTTCATCGTCATGCCCGCCGAGGCGCTGGCGCTGCTGTTCGACGCCGTCGGGCTCGGCGCGCCCTTCTGGTGGGTCGCCGAACAGGCGCTGCGTGGGCTGATCTGGCTCGCGCACCGCGTTGCCGACGCGCCAGGCGCGGTCGCGGCGCTGCCCGTCTTTCCGCGCTGGGGCTTCGCGCTCGCTATTCTCGGCGGGCTATGGATGCTGCTCTGGGCGACGCGCTGGCGATGGGCGGGGGCGGTCCCGCTGCTTGTCGGAGTCGCCGTGCTCGTCGCGCAGCCGCGGCCCGATCTGCTGGTCACCGGCGACGGGCGCCATATCGCCGCGGCGATCCCCGGCGGCGGCTATGCGCTGCTGCGCGACCGCGCGGGCGATTATATCCGCGACACGATGGCCGAAGCGGCGGGAACCGATGCGCCGCTGGCGGCGCTCTCTGATCTCGACCATGTTGAGTGCAACCCCGATTTCTGCCGCTGGCGGCAGGGGCGGGAGAGCGCATCCTACGTCATTCTCGCCGCGCGCGGGCGCGACCGGATCGAAGGCCGCGACATGGCGGCGGCCTGCGCAGTGGCGGACGTCGTGATCAGCGACCGCTGGCTGCCGCGCGAATGCGCCGCGCGCTGGTTGACGGTCGATCGCGACAGCCTCGCGGAAAGCGGCGGGCTGGCACTCTATCTGGACGAGAGGCCCGAAGCCGTCGCCGCGCTACGCGCCGGCGACGAACATCCGTGGCGTCGCCCGCCTCAGGTCAGTGGTAACGACGAAGCAGTCCCGAAAGCCGCCCTTGCACCATGACGCGCGCCGCGTCGTACCGCTGCGGTTCATAGGCGCTGTTCGCGGGATCGAGGCGGATCATGCGGCCTTCGCGGCGGAAATATTTGAGCGTCGCATCCTGCCCGTCGACCAGCGCGACGACGATGTCGCCCTCGCGCGCGGTGTCGGCTTTCTGGATCAGCGCATAGTCGCCGTCGAGGATGCCCGCCTCGATCATCGAGTCGCCCGACACTTCGAGCGCATAATGCTCGCCCGAGCCGAGCAGCGCCGCGGGAACCGAGAGCTGGTTGTGATCCTCGAACGCCTCGATCGGCACGCCCGCGGCGATGCGGCCGTGGAGCGGAACCTCGATGATGTCGTTCGCGGCGATCGGGCGCAGCGCCGGGGCGGGCTTGCGCAGCGGCACCACGACATCGCGATCGTCGCGCACCTTCGCCTTGGCCGCCTCGGGGAGTTTCAGCACCTCCAGCGCGCGGGCACGGTTGGGAAGGCGGCGGAGAAATCCCCTTTCTTCCAAGGCGCTTATCAGGCGGTGTATCCCCGACTTCGATTTGAGGCCGAGCGCTTCCTTCATCTCCTCGAACGACGGCGAAATGCCGCTCGCGTCGAGCCTTTGCTGGATGAAGTGGAGCAGTTCGTGCTGCTTCGCGGTCAACATCACTCGTTCTCCATGCTGCCATTTCCGGACATAAGGGGAACGATAGTGGAACATAGAGGAACTTGTCAAGCGATGGCGATATAATCCGCCGATGCACCCGCCGCGCGCCCCGGTGCGCGGGCCTCGCGGACCAGCAGGGCGTTGGCTGCGACGAGTGGAACGGTCTGGCCGCTGTCCTGCGTCGCGAAGGGCGTCAGGCCGCCCGCATCGAGGTGTGCGCGCAGATAGTCGCGGCGGTCGCCGCCGGCGGCCAGCGGCGCGGCGAGCGGCGCCTGTCGGAGGACGGGCAAGGGATCGCGCGCCCCCGCGAGGTGGCGGACGAGCGGGAGCAGGAACAGCGTCGCCGTGACGAAGGCCGAGGCGGGGTTGCCGGGAAGGCCGAGGAAGGCCGCAGTCCCGATCGTCCCGGCGATCAGCGGCTTGCCGGGGCGCATCGCGACCTTCCAGAAATCGACCGTGCCCCCCGCGTCGGCGAGCGCGTCCTGAACATGGTCGTGGTCGCCGACCGAGGCGCCGCCGATGGTGACGATGACGTCGTGACGTCGCGCCAACTCCCTGAGAATATCGGCAATAACCGCGCGGTCGTCGCGGGCGTGGAGCGGCAGGCCGACCGCGGCGGCCTCGCCGCCGAGCATCGCGGCGAGCATCGCGCCGTTGCTGTCGGGGATCTGCCCGATGCCGAGCGGATGGCCCGGCGCGACGAGTTCGTCGCCAGTGCTGAGGATCGCGACGCGCGGGCGGCGATGCACCGGCGCCGCCGGGGCGCCGGCCATGATCGCCGCGGCGATCGCGCCGGGGGTGAGGCGCGTGCCGGTGGGCAGCAGACGCGCCCCCGCGGCAAAATCGCCGGCGCGGGCGCGGACATGCTTGCCGAGCGATGCAGGGCCGTCGCCGGTGAGCGTCAGCGCCGTGCCTTCGGCGGCGACATCTTCCTGCACCACCACCGTGTCGGCGCCGTCGGGGAGCAGCGCGCCGGTGAAGATGCGCATTGCCTCGCCCGCACCGAGCGCGCGCGGCGGCGCGGCGCCCGCAGCGACCTCGCCCGCGATCGACCAGGGGCCGGGGAGGTCGACGAAACGAACGGCATAGCCGTCCATCGCCGACAGCGCCGCCACGGGCTGGTCGCGAGCGGCTATGACATCTTGCGAAAGATATCTGCCAAACGATTCGGAAAAGGCGATATTTTCGGGCGGAAGCGGTGCGCCGAGCGCGAGGATTCGCGCCTGCGCCTCCTCGACCGTCAGCAGCGCGCTCATGCCGCGCGCCAGTCGCCCGAGCGACCACCGCTCTTTTCGAGCAGGCGGATGCCTTCCAGCGCCATCGCGCGGTCGAGCGCCTTCGCCATGTCGTAGAGGGTGAGCAGCGCGACCGAGGCGGCGGTCAGCGCCTCCATCTCGACCCCCGTCGGGCCTGTGGTCGCGGCGGTGGCGCGGACCGAAATGCCGTCCGCTTCCCACGCGAAGTCGACCGTCACCTTCGTCAGCGCGAGCGGATGGCAGAGCGGGATGAGGTCGGCGGTGCGCTTTGCCGCCATGATCCCGGCGATCCGCGCGGTCGACAGGACATCGCCCTTGGGCGCGTTGCCGCTGCGGATCGCGTCGAGCGCGTCTGCGGACATGGCGATGCGCCCGCCCGCGACCGCGCGCCGCTCGGTGGCGGGCTTGGCGCCGACGTCGACCATGTGCGCGGCGCCGGTTTCGTCGAGGTGAGTCGGTTTGTTTGGCATCGCGGGCAGCGAAGCAATGCGGGGCGGAAAAGGCAAGGGGCGGGAGCGGCGATCGGCCGGTTGCGGCCGGAACAAGACATTGAATTCCTCGTCACCCTGAACTTGTTTCAGGGTCCATGGCCGACCCTCGAATTTGGCGCGGCGCCGAAGGAGAGACCTGGCCATGGATGCTGAAACAAGTTCAGCATGACGAGCTTGGATGGCAGTTCCCCACCCTAAAGCCGACGCTCCGCTTTACCCCTCCAGCAACGCTTTCGTTGCCGCCGTGACGTCATTTTGGCGCATCAGGCTTTCGCCGACGAGGAAGGCGCGGACGCCGCTGGACGCCAGCCGTCGGCAGTCGGCGTGGGTGGCGATGCCGCTTTCGCCGACGAGGAGGGTGCCGGGGGGCACCCGTTGCGCGAGGCGTTCGGTGACCGCGAGGTCGGTTTCGAAGGTACGGAGGTCGCGGTTGTTGACGCCGATCAGGCGCGACTGGAGGTGAGTGAGCGCGCGGTCGAGTTCGGCCTCGTCGTGGACCTCGACGAGGACGTCCATGCCGCGCTCGAACGCCGCGGCCTCGATCTCGCGCATCACGCCGTCGTCCAGCGCCGCGACGATGATCAGGATCGCGTCGGCGCCGATCGACCGCGCTTCGGCGACCTGCCACGGATCGATCATGAAATCCTTGCGCAGCACCGGCAGATTGCACGCGGTGCGCGCGGCGATCAGATATTCCTCATGACCCTGGAAATAGGGCGCGTCGGTGAGGATCGAAAGGCAGGCCGCACCGCCGGCGGCATAGGCACGCGCGTGTTCGGCGGGGTTGAAATCTTCGCGAATCAACCCCTTGGACGGCGATGCTTTCTTGATTTCGGCGATCAGCCCGAAGCCTCCCGCGGCGATTTTCGCTTCGAGCGCGGCGGCGAAGCCGCGCACCGGGCCGCCGTCGACGGCATCGAGCGCGGCGATCGAGCGCGACTTGCGCCGTTCGGCGACTTCGGCCGCCTTGGTGGCGAGGATTTCAGTGAGCTTGTTCATTTATAGGCGATCCAGCAGTCGAGCAGCGCGTTGGCGAGCCCCTTGTCGATCGCTTCGGCGGCTTCCTCGACCCCGTCGGTCAGCGTGTCGGCCGCGCCCGCAACGACGAGCGCCTCGGCGGCATTGTAGAGCACGGCGTCGCGATAGGCGCCATGCTCGCCCATCAGCAGCGCGCGGAGCGCCTTCGCGTTATAGGCCGCATCGCCGCCGCGGATGGCGGAAATCGGATGCGTCGGCAGACCCGCGTCGGCGGCCGCGCTGCGCTGCATCCGCACGCCCTCGGGCGTGACCACCGCGACCTCGTTGCCGCCCGCGAGCGACAGTTCGTCGAGCCCCTCGTCGCCCGAGATCACGCGCGAATGATCGGTGCCGAGCTGGTGGATCGCCTCGGCATAAACGGGGACATAGGCGGGGCGCGCGATGCCGATGAGCTGGCGCCGGACGCGCGCCGGATTGGCGAGCGGCCCCATCAGGTTGAAGATGGTGCGGCGGCCGAGCGCCTTGCGGATCGGCATGATGCGCTTCATCGCCGGATGATGATGCGCGGCGAAGAGGAAGCAGATGCCGAGGTCGGCAAGCTGCGCCGCCGCCTTCTCGCTCGCGCGCGCCATGTCGAGGCCGAGTGCCTCGAGCGTGTCGGCAGCGCCCGATTTTGAGGAAGCGGCGCGATTTCCATGCTTTGCAACCGGAACCTCGCACGCTGCGACGACGATCGACACCGCGGTCGAGACGTTCAATGTGTGGTGCCCGTCGCCGCCGGTGCCGCAGACGTCGATCGCGCCTTCGGGGGCGTCGATCGGGATCATCCGCTCGCGCATCGCCTGCGCCGCGGCCGCGATCTCGACCATCGTTTCGCCGCGGTCGGAAAGCGCCGAGAGGAAGGCGGCGACATCCTCGTCGCGGCCGCCGCCGTCGAGCATTGTCGCGAAGGCGTGCGCCGCCTCGTCATGATCGAGGAGCGCGGTGGGGTCGGGGAAGGGCCCGAAGCGGCTCATGCCGCCTGCCGCTCGGCGACCGGAAGCCCCGCGATCCGCAGGAAATTGGCGAGCATCGCGTGGCCGTGCTCGGTGGCGATGCTTTCGGGGTGGAACTGGACGCCGTGGATCGGCAGTTCGACATGGCGGAAGCCCATGACCGCGCCGTCGTCGCTGGTCGCGTTGATCGCGAGGACCGGCGGAATTTCGACGACCTCGAGGCTGTGGTAGCGCGTGGCGGTGAGCGGCGAGGGCAGGTTCGCGAACAGCCCGCTGCCGTCGTGGCAGACGGGCGAGGTCTTGCCGTGCATCAAATGGCCGCGCTGCACGATGCCGCCGAAATGCTGCCCGATCGCCTGATGGCCGAGGCAGACACCGAGCAGCGGCTTTTTCGCGTCGGCGCAGGCGGCGACGAGATCGAGGCTGATCCCGGCCTCGTTGGGCGTGCAGGGGCCGGGCGAAATGAGGATCGCATCGGCGTCGCTCGCCAGTGCTTCGGCCGCGGTGAGCGCGTCGTTGCGCTCGACCCGCACTTCGGCCCCCAGCTCGACCAGATAATGGACGAGGTTGAAGGTGAAGCTGTCGTAATTGTCGATGACGAGGATCATGGCGCCCTACTGCCCGTATCCCGGGGTTCCCGCAAGCCGCACGGCTTCGCGCGCCGCGGCGAAGAGGGCGCCGGCCTTGGCCTCGCATTCGCGCTGTTCATAGGCGGGATCGCTGTCGGCGACGATGCCCGCGCCGGCCTGGACGTGCATTTCGCCGTCCTTGACGATCGCGGTGCGCAGCACGATGCAGCTGTCCATATTGCCGTCGGGGGCGAAATAGCCGACGCCGCCGGCGTAAGGCCCGCGCGCGTCGGTTTCCAATTCGGCGATGATCTGGCAGGCGCGCACCTTGGGCGCGCCGCTGACCGTGCCCGCGGGAAAGCCCGCGAACAGCGCGTCGATCGCGTCTTTGTCCGGCGCGAGGCGGCCGATGACGTTCGACACGATGTGCATGACGTGGCTGTAATATTCGACCGTATAGCTGTCGGTGACGGTGACGCTGCCCCCGGTCGCGGCGCGGCCGACGTCGTTGCGGCCGAGGTCGAGCAGCATCAGATGCTCGGCGCGCTCCTTGGGATCGGCGAGCAGGCTTTCGCGGTTCTCGACATCCTCGGCGCTGGTGCGCCCGCGCGGGCGGGTGCCGGCGATCGGGCGGATGGTGATCTCGCCATCCCGGACCCGAACGAGGATTTCGGGCGACGAGCCGATCAGCGCAAAGCCGGGCAGGTCGAGGAAATAGAGGAAGGGCGAGGGGTTGATGCGGCGGAGCGCGCGATAGAGGTCGAAGGGTGGCAGGTCGAACGGGGTGGAGAAACGCTGCGAGAGCACGACCTGAAAGATGTCGCCCGCGGCGATATAATCCTTCGCGGTGCGCACCATGTCGGCGAAGCGTTCGGGGCTCGTCGCGGCGTTGCGGACGATGGCGTCGGGCTGCGCGTCGGTCGCGGCGCGATCGGTGTGGGTGCTTTGGGTTGCGAGGCGCGCGGCGATGCTGTCGAGCCGATCCTGCGCGGCGTCGATCATGCGGTCGATCGGCGCGCTGGCGTCGGGCCAGATCGGCGCGATCAGGAACAGCTCGTCGGCGAGGCGATCGAAGACGAGGATCGTCGTCGGGCGCACGAAGATCATGTCGGGCAGGCCGAGCCCGGCGCCCGGCGCGCGCGGGACACGCTCGACGAGGCCGATGGTTTCGTAGGCGAAGAAACCGACGAGCGTTGCGAGCGCCTTGGGCAGCCCCTCGGGCAGGTCGAAGCGGCATTCGGCGACGAGGTCGCGGAGCGCTTGCAGCGCGGGGGCCGCGACGGGCAGGAACGCGGCCTTGTCGTGGCGCCAGTCGCGATTGATCCGCGCGGCGTCGCCCGTCACCTCGAACATCAGGTCGGGGTCGAGGCCAAGCAGGCTGTAGCGCCCGCGCGTTTCGCCGCTTTCGACCGATTCGAGCACCCAGTCGCCGCGTCCGGGCTCGATCAGCTTGAGCGCGGCGGACACCGGCGTCTCGACGTCGGCGATCAGCCGCTGCCAGACGACCGCGCCGCGTCCCTGCGCCAGCGCTTCGAGCGCGGCCGCCCTGCCTTCGAGCGTCGTCATCGGCCCTACTGAGCCGGCGCCGTGCCGGTCAGCTCCTTGCGCAGCTGTTCGAGCAGGTCCTTGTTGATCTTCACTCCGGCGCGGCGCTTCGCCTCGGCGACGAGTTCGCCGACCAGTTCGTTGCCGAACGCCGGGCCGAGCGGCTGCGCGATCGCGGCGACGCGCCTGGGGTCGATATCCTTGGGGTTCGGGCGGTCGACCTCGCCGAGCGCGATCACCATCCAGCCACGATTGCCGGGAATTTCGAGCGTTTTCACGCTGCCCTGCGCCATCGAGAAGAGGAGCGCGAGTTCGGGCGGGACCGGCTGGCCGTTCTGGCCCAGCTCGGCGCGGCTGCCGCCGATCGTCTGGACCGAGCCGATGTTGGGGCCGGCCTCGCGCACCGCGACCGCGAGGGCCTTGCCGCCTTCGACCGCCTTGACGATCGCGCGCGCCTTGTCGCGGGCGACCTTCTGTCCCTCGGCGAGGCGCCAGTCGGTCAAGAGATCGCCCCGAATCTCGGCAAAGGGCGGCGGCGCAGCCGCGACGATCGTTTTCACCGCGAAGACGGCGAACTTCTCATTCTCGACGAGCGTCGCGAGCTGGCCCTCGCCCTCGGCGCTGCCCTGGAAGGCCTGCGCGACCATCGGCGCCATTTCGGGGGGCAGCGCGAAGGCGGGCTGGGCCGGGGCGCGGCCGCTGGGGAGCAGCGCAGGGGTCTCGACGAGCTTGAGCTTGCGGTCGCTCGCGACCTCCTCGATCGCGGCGCCGCCGTTCACCGCGTCCTGAATGGCGTTGTAATAGTCGACGATCGCTTCGTTGCCCTTGTTCTTTGCGAGTTCCTCGCGGATCTCGCTGCTCGCCTCGGCGAGGGTGCGCGCCGGCTTGACGGTGACATTCTCGACGCGCGCGACGGCCCAGCCGAGCTCGGTCTGCGTCGGGCCGAGCAGGTCGCCCTGTTTCGCGGCGAAGGCGGTCTTGGCCACCGCCGCACTGGTGGTCGCGGCATAGGCAGCCTGGGTCAGGTCGCCGGTCGTCGCGGCCGAAAGCCCCGCGGCCTGCGCCGCGGCGGCGAGCGAGGTGCCGCCGCGCACCTTGGTCGCGATGGCGGCCGCGGTCGCCTGGTCGGGCGCGATCACCTGCGCGAAGCGGCGCGTCTCGCTGGCGGCGTAGCGCGGCGCGTTTGCCTTGTAGGCCTCGGCGATTTCGGCGTCGGTGACCGCGGGGACGGGGACGGCGCTGCGGTCGAACAGCGCATATTGGATCACCCGGCGCTCGGGAACGGTGTAGCGCGCCACATGCTGCGACAGATATTTGCGCAGCGCCGCGTCGCCCGGATCGGTCGTCGGCGCAAAGGGGCTCGCGGGGACGAAGGTCGCGGAGCCGCGCCGCTTTTCGAGGAGCAGCGCCGCGTAGGGCTGCGCCATCGCTGCCGACACGCGCGGCATCCGGCCGATCGGCTCGGCGATCTGTTCGAGAAACAGCTGCTGGCGGATATCGCCGCGCAGCTGGGCTTCGCTGATGCCATTCTGGCGCAGGAACGCCTGATAGGCCGCCTGGTCGAAGCTGCCCGACACGCCGGCGAAGATCGGCAGGTCGGCGATGCGGCCGTCGACGAGGCGCTTGTTGAGGCCGAAGCCCATGTCGTTCGCGAGCTGTTCGAACGCCGCGCCCTCGATGAGCTGGTCGAGCACCTGGTCGAGCCCGCCCGATTCGACGAAGGCCGCCATGGTCAGCCCCGGCTGCTGCTGGCGCGCCTGGTTATAGGCGAGCCGCACGCGGTCGCGCAGTTCGCCGCTGCCGATCTCGGTGCTGCCCACCTTGGCGACATTGGCGCCGCCGAGCCCGCCGAAGGCCGAATTGCCGGTGACGTCGCTCAGCGCGAAGGCGATGCCGACGAGGACGACGAAGGCAAGCGCGAGAAACTTGCCGATCGCGGAGGAAAAGAGGCGGCGGATCGCGGTGATCATCGAACGGGCAATCTTTCGAATGGGCGCAAGGAAGGCGCGGTTCGGCGCTGCTTTAGGCGGGTGGCGAACAGGCTTCAAGGCGGGAAAGGCTTTTCCACCCGGCTTGCCTATGGCTGGTCCGCAAGGCTAGGGCGCTCGCAATCGAAACCAACAGCACGGAGTGGAGCGATGGCGCGGCGCAAATATGTGGTCGGCAACTGGAAGATGAACGGTCTGCGCGCGGCGCTCGGCGAGGCTGAGGCGATCTTTGCCGCGGCGCGCGGCCACGCCGCGGTCGACGTCGCGCTCTGCCCGCCCTTCACGCTGATCGGCGCGATGGCGGCGACCGGCGGCAGCGTTGGCGGGCAGGACTGCCACGCGCAGGCATCGGGCGCCTTCACCGGATCGGTCTCCGCGCCGATGCTCGCCGATGCCGGCGCGCGCCTGGTCATCGTCGGACACAGCGAGCGGCGCGAGGGGTTCGGTGAGACCAACGCCGACGTGAAGGCGAAGGCCGAGGCGGCGCTCGCCGCGGGGCTGGCGGTGATCCTGTGTGTCGGCGAATCCCGCGCGGTCCGCGAATCGGGCGGCGCGATCGACCATGTGCTGAAGCAGGTGCGCGAATCGCTGCCCGACGATTTCGAGCGCGCGGCGCTCGCCATCGCCTATGAACCGATCTGGGCGATCGGCACCGGGCTGGTCCCGACGACCGAGGATGTGGCGGCGATGCACGGATCGATCCGTGCCGCGCTCTCCGAACGGATCGGCGCCGGCGCGGCCGAGGTTCGCATCCTTTATGGCGGCTCGGTCACCGGCGACAACGCCGCCGAACTGCTCGGCGCGGGCGACGTCGACGGCGCGCTCGTCGGCGGCGCGAGCCTGACCGCAGCGAAATTCGTGCCGATCGTCGAGGCAGCGGGGATGCTGGGGTAGTTTGCCTGCTTGTCGGCTTGCGACCGAGAGGCGACGTTCTCCATCTCCTAACTTCGGGAAATGACCGCTCCCCAACCCAATGCCGATGACGCGCTTCTTCCTTGAAGCCGCGCGGCTTCGTCTCTATGTGCGCCTGCGACTATGGCCTCATGCGGGGCCGTTCACGTTTTCGGGAAATTTCGATGTCCAGCCTCTTTACCTTCCTGCTCGTCGTCCAGGCCGTCATCGCGGCCGCGATGATCGGCGTCATCCTGATGCAGAAGTCGGAAGGTGGCGGGCTCGGCGTCGGCGGCAGTCCGGCGGGCCTGTTGTCGGCGCGCGGCGCGGCGGATTTCCTGACCCGCGCGACGACGATCCTCGCCTGCCTGTTCGTCGGCCTGTCGATCGTCCTTGCCGCGATGGCGTCGGTCGGGCGCAGCGGCTCGACCATCGACACCTCGCTGTCGAAGACCGCGCAGCAGTCGAGCGGCACGCCCTCTTCGTCGCTGACCGGCCAGGCGCCCACGGCGCCGAACGCGGCGCAGACCGCCGCTCCGGCGAGCGACGACCCGCTGGCGGCCGCGGCCGCGGCGGCGAACCAGCCCGCTCAGGCGCCCGCCCAAAACGCTCCTGCCAAGAAATAAGCCGCTCTGCCCATGAGGGCGGCGCGTGCGCGTTCGCGCGGCGGAATTTTTTCCGCCGCATGTGATTCGACGGCTTGCGCCGTCACCCCTCCTTTGAGTAAGTCTTTCCTCCCATGGCGCGGTTCATTTTCATCACCGGCGGCGTGGTCTCCTCCCTTGGCAAAGGTCTGATGGCGGCAAGCCTCGCGGCCCTGTTGCAGGCGCGGGGATTTCGCGTGCGCATTCGCAAGTTCGATCCCTATCTGAACGTCGATCCGGGCACCATGTCGCCCTATCAGCACGGCGAGGTCTATGTGACCGACGACGGGGCGGAAACCGACCTCGACCTCGGCCATTACGAGCGCTTCACCGGCGTCGCGGCGCGGCAGAGCGACAATGTCACCTCGGGCCGCATCTATCAGCAGATCATCACCAAGGAGCGCCGCGGCGATTATCTGGGCGCGACGGTGCAGGTGGTTCCGCACGTCACCGACGCGATCAAAGCCTTCGCGCGCGCCGAGACCGACGACCTCGACTTCGTGCTGTGCGAGATCGGCGGCACCGTCGGCGATATCGAATCGCTTCCCTTCATCGAGGCGATCCGCCAGCTGAGGAACGAGGAAGGGCGCGAGAACACGCTGTCCGTCCACGTCACGCTGGTCCCCTATATCGCGGCGGCGGGCGAGCTGAAGACCAAGCCGACCCAGCACAGCGTGCGCGAACTCGCGTCGCTGGGCGTCCAGCCCGACATATTGCTCTGCCGCTGCGAAAAGCCGTTGCCCGACGGCGAACGCGCGAAGATCGCGCAATTCTGCAACGTGCGGAAGGAAGCGGTGATCCCGGCGCTCGACGCCGATTCCATCTATTCGGTGCCGGTCCAATATCATGGCGAGGGGCTTGATTCCGAAGTCCTGCGCGCCTTCGGCATCCACGACGCGCCCGATCCCGACCTGACGGCCTGGTACGACATCATGGACCGCAAGCAGCACCCCGAGGGTGAGGTGACGATCGGCGTCGTCGGCAAATATGTCTCGCTGCCCGACGCCTACAAGTCGCTCAACGAGGCGCTGGTCCACGGCGGCCTCGCGCATCGGGTCAAGGTCAATATCCGCTGGCTCGACGCCGAAATGTTCGAGCGCGACGAGGATCTGGCGGCCAATCTCGAGCCGATGCACGGCATCCTCGTCCCCGGCGGCTTCGGCGAGCGCGGGTCCGAAGGCAAGATCGCGAGCGTCCGCTTCGCGCGCGAGCGCGGCGTGCCCTTTCTCGGCATCTGCCTTGGCATGCAGATGGCGTGCATCGAGGGCGCGCGCAACACGAGCGGCATCGCCGACGCGTCGAGCACCGAATTCGGGCCGACCAGCGAGCCGGTGGTCGGCCTGATCACCGAATGGATGAGCGCCGAGGGGCTGCAGCAGCGCGGCGCCGAGACCGACATGGGCGGCACGATGCGGCTTGGCGCCTATGAGGCGAAGCTGTCGCCGAACAGCCATGTCGCGAGCATTTACGGTGCGAACGACATCAGCGAACGCCATCGCCACCGCTACGAGGTCAACGGCGCCTATCGCGACGCCCTCGAAAAGGGCGGTCTGGTCTTTTCAGGCCTGTCGCCCGATGGCATGCTGCCCGAAATCGTCGAGCGGCCCGACCATCCGTGGTTCATCGGGGTGCAGTTCCACCCCGAGCTCAAGTCGAAGCCGTTCGACCCGCATCCGCTGTTCGCGGGCTTCATCGAGGCGGCGGTCAAGCAGAGCCGGCTGGTCTGACGCGGCACAGGGAAGGACAGGGGCAATGGATCACGCGAAACTCGCCGAACTTCAGGGCCCCGACAGCATCTTTTCGGGGCTGACGGTCGACGACTGGGCCGACATCGCGGGCCGCGCGGTGGAGCTCCGGTTCGCCAAGGGCAAGGAATTGCTGAGCCAGGGCGACAAGGGCGACAGCCTGCTGATCCTGACCGAGGGCAGCGCGCGCGTCTCGCTCTTGACCGCGAACGGGCGCGAGATCGTCCTCGCCTATGCCGAGCCCGGCGCGGTGCTGGGCGAGATCGCTTTGCTCGACGGCGGCGAGCGCACGGCATCGGTGGTGGCGACGAGCGCGGGTACCGCGCTCCAGCTCGGCCGCAACGCGATGCGCGATTTCGTGACCAGCCACCCCGATTTCGCCTGGTCGCTGATGCAGCAGCTCGCGCGGCGGCTGCGCACCGCCGACCAGACGATCGAAAGCGACCGCGCCTACGCTTCGGGCCCGCGCCTCGCGCGCTACCTCAAGCGCCTGATGCGCAAGG
Source organism: Sphingopyxis sp. NJF-3 (assembly GCF_053514865.1). Classification (NCBI taxonomy): domain Bacteria; kingdom Pseudomonadati; phylum Pseudomonadota; class Alphaproteobacteria; order Sphingomonadales; family Sphingopyxidaceae; genus Sphingopyxis; species Sphingopyxis sp. NJF-3. The sequence goes on along the minus strand of NZ_CM130726.1, from coordinate 1,899,620 downwards.
ACAGCCCCGACGCGGTCGCGCGCGTCGAGCTCAGCCAGACCGAACTCGGCAATTTCGCGGGCATGAGCCGCGAGCATATCAACCGCCAGCTGCGGAGCTGGGAGGAATCGGGGATCATCGCGCTCGACCAGGGCCGGGTGCGGGTGCTCGAACCCGACATGCTCGAGGATATCAGCGAGGTCGAGGGGTAGGGCGAAGGCTGGTTCGATCGGTTGTGCGGTCTCGTGCAATATGATCCCTGGCGAAAGCCGGGGTCCAGAGCGTAATCGCGCGGCGTCGGCTTGCTAACGCCCTGGACCCCGGCTTTCGCCGGGGACCACCGAGCGGTTATTCACCGAGACGTGCATGCTCTTTCATCGTCATCCCGGACTTGATCCGGGATCCCGCTTTTTGCGGCATCAACCGGTTTCAACATCGAGCGGGACCCCGGATCAAATCCGGGGTGACGAATGTCCACTTCCGACCGGAACAAGACATTGAATTCCTCGTCACCCTGAACTTGTTTCAGGGTCCATGGCCTGCCCTCGAATTTGGCGCGGCGCCGAAGGAGAGACCTGGCCATGGATGCTGAAACAAGTTCAGCATGACGAACTTGGATGACAGCTCCCCACCCCAAAGGATCGCGACGCCTGTTCTCGCCAAACAGCTGGGAACTCAGTTCCGCAACCGGTCGATCGCCTGTGCCAGCGCGACGTAGAGCTTGCCGATGTCCGACGAGAGCAAGGTGACGCTGATCGCCGAACCGTCGCGCGCGCCGATGAGGAGGCGCAGCATCGCCTCGAAATCGTGGATGAACTGGTTGACCGCGGCGTGGAAGCTGTCGTCGGCCTGATAGAGGCGCAGGATTTCCTTCGCTTCGTTGTTCTCGACCAGCTTGACCGCGCGCCGCGCGAAGACGCCGCGATCGCCCTTCAGATAGGCGTCCCACGCGGTGTCGCTGACTTCGCTCGACAATATCTTGGTGAGGTCGATCGCGGTCGACTTGAGCGCCTCGGTGAGCAGCCCCGCCTGCTTCGCCAGCGAATCGCGGTCCGACGCGGCGATCGCCTGATCGGCCTCGCGCGCGCGCTGTTCGACGCTCGCGCTGGTGTCCATGATGGTGATGAGCTGGCGCATCAGCCGGTCGGCGGCGCCGTTCGCGGCCTCGACCGCGCGCTGCGAGGCGTCCTCGATCGCGCCGAGCTGCGCCATGATCTCGGTCTTGAACGCCGCGTCGATCGCGCCGGTCGCGGTGGCGTGCATCGCGTCGCGCGCGCCGGCGACGAGCTTGTCGAGCGTCTGGCGCGCCTCTTCGGCGGCGCTGTCGGCGATGGTACGAACCTCGCCCAGCGTCGCGATCATTCGCGCGCCGCCCTGCTCGGCGAACTCGTCGGCACCGGCGCGCAGCTTCGCCAGCGCGGCGTCGGCTTCGGCGAGCGATGCGTTGAGGCGCTCGGCCAGCGCCTGCTGGCTTTCGGCATGGCCGGCCATCTTGTCCTCGTTCGCCTGCAAGGTCGATTGGACCGCATTGACGTGCGACAGGGTCGACTGCGCGACGAGCTCCGACGCCTCGAGCGTCGGCTTGAGCTGCGCAAGCGCGGTCTGCGTGGTCTGGCCGTGTGCCCCCATGCGGTCGAGTGCGCGCGGCAGCGTCTCGTCGAGCTCGCGCGTCACCGCGTCGAGCGCGAGAAGCAGCGATTCGGCATGAGTGATGAGTTCGCGCGCCGAGCCGTTGCCGCTCTGCACCTCGGCCATGAAGGCCGCGAGCTGGCCCTTGGTGTCGTCGATCGCGCGGCCGATGACGCCGGTGCTCGCCGACACGCTGACGTCGAGAACCTCGAGCTGCTCGCCGACCTCGGCGGCATGCGCCTTGATGCGCGCGGCGAGTGCTTCGCTCGCGGCGCCATGGCCCGCGATCTGCTCGCCGATCTCGGTTCCCGCGGCGCGCGCGGCGGCGAGCCGCGCGTCCATATCGGTGGCGGCCGCATCGACGCCTTCGCGGAACCGTCGCCAGCTCGCTTCGATCTGCTCGCCCATCGCCGCGACGGTCGCGCTCATTTCTTCGCGCGCGGAGGCCGCCGAGTGGGTGATCTGGGCGAGCGCGGTGCCGTGCGCGCCGGTGACCTGCGCCGATGCCGCGAGCAGCGCCGCCTCGGTCTCCTTCGTGCGCTCCTGAAGCGCGGCGATCGCATCGGAAAGGCTCGCGGCCGAAGCTTCGCCGGTCTGCGCGGTCTTCGCCGCTTCCTCGGCGAGCGCGGCGAGCTTCGCCTCGAGACCGGCGCCCTGCTGATGCGCCACCAGCCCCGCTTCGCGGAAATTGACCGCGAGCCGCTGCGCGACGTCGTCGATCCGGGGCAGCCCCGCGAGCAGCCCGTCCATCCGCTGCATCGCGACGTCGCCCGACCGCGCGAGCTGGTCGTTCGCATTGGCGATCACCGATGCATTGCTCGCGAGCTTGTCGCTGCTTTCGTGCAGCCGCGCGACCGCGTCGAGCCCGAGCTGCTGGACGATCTTCGCCTGTTCGGCGAGCTGCTTCTGCGCATCGGCGAGGTGGAGGCTCAGCGAGTGCATCGACAGTCCGAGCGCCTGATTCTCATCGCGCAGCGCCGACGCGACGCGAGCGAAGCGCGCCTGTTCGGAGCGGCTCGAGCGGAGCGCGGCCATCCACAGGACGAGGAGGAGGGTCAGCGGCATCGCGATGGTCGCGACGAGCGCGGGCCATTCGGCGAGCGCCGGTGCGCGGCTGAATTGTCCGGTCGCGGCCGTCAGCGCGAAACCGGTCCACAGGAGACCCGCGACGACGAGCAGCGCGGGAAGGCGATCGCGCCAGAAGGAGGGGGAGGGCGGCGCCTCCTCGGGTTCGTCGCTGTCGACCAGCGCCGAACGGTCGAGCCAGTCGCGTTCGGCGGGCGTTTCTTCGGCGGCCGCGGCCTCGGCCGCCGGCGCGCTTTCGGGCGCTGCGGTTTCGGCGGGCGCCGTTTCGTCCGCATCCTGGCTTGCTGCGGAATTCCGCCACAATCCGACGATCTTCTTGTCCCCCGTCATATCACCATCTTACCTATCAAACGCGTCGCGCGAAACGGAAACTTAACCACAATATGACAGGGCTGTGGAATGTCTTTCGACAGTGGCCCCCTCGACCGGTATCTCAGCGCCGCGGTCGGCGACGATCCCGCGATGGCGCTCGACCTGCGCAGCGCCTTCGCGGACAGCGCGCGCGACCTGAGCGACCTGATGCGCCGGGCCCGCTGCGATGCGAACTGGCACATCGCAGCGCTTCGCCTCAAGGGGCTCGCAGCCACCTTCGGCATCGTTCCGCTGATCGAACTCGCCGAAGAGGCGATGGCCGGCGCGCCGGGCGACCCCGCCGTGCTGCGCCAGATCAATAGGACGATCGAGACCCTCGCCTAGGCGCTGCGCGACAAAGCGGGTTCAATCCCCGTTCAGCCGCGTCCTGACATCCGAATATCGACCACGGCCGTCTTGCCTTGGCAACGCTTGGCGTTTAGCCGCGTTACCGAACCGCGGTCGAACCGGCGTATGCCGGGCAAGGCGGCCGATTCAAAGGAGAGATTCAAGATGATCAAGCGTTTTCGCTCGATGCCCGCGACGGCGATGGCCGCTGTGCTGGGTCTCGCGATGATGACGACCGCCGCCGCCCCCGCGGCCGCGCGCGAAAAGCCGAAGAAGGAAGAGGCGGCCAAGGGCCCGCAGATCACCCCGAGCAAGGATTTCCTGCCCATCGCCCAGAAGATGGACGAGACGCTGAAGAAGAAGGACGCGGCGGGCCTGCAGGCGGCGATCACCGAAGGCCAAGGCAAAGCGACGTCGAACGACGACAAATATTACCTCGGCTTCTTCACCCTGCAGCTCGGCATCCTGAACAAGGATCAGGCGCTGCAGGAGCAGGGCCTGAACACCGCGCTCGATTCGGGCCTTGTGGGCGCCGCCGACGCGGCGGTCTATAACTTCTTCGCCGGCCAGTTCGCCTATCAGAAGAAGGATTATGCCAAGGCGGCGCAGCGGCTCGAAGCGGCGCGCGCCGCCGGATCGACCGAAGCCTCGCTGCCCGACGTGCTGCTCGACAGCTATGCGAAGTCGGGCCAGACCGACAAGGCGGTCGCCTTCGCCAAGGAGAATATCGCGAAGATGCTCGCCGCCGGGCAGCGGCCGTCCGAGCAGATGTTCGTGGTTCCCGCGCGCGCGCTGCAGGAAGCGAACCGCACCGACGAGATGCTCGACCTTCTGGCGCTGCGCGTCCAGTCCTATCCGAGCCCCGAGATCTGGCACCAGACGCTGATGATCGCGCTCAGGGGCGCCGACAAGGATCGTACGCTCGATACACTGCGGCTGATGCGCGCGACGAACTCGCTGCTCGAGCGTGGCGAATATGCCGAATATGCGTCGCTCGCGTCGCAGGCGGCCCTGCCGGGCGAAGCGGTCGCGGTGATCCGCGAGGGCAAGGCGAAGAAGGTCATTCCGGTCACCGACGCCGATCTCGATGAACTGGCCAAGACGCAGGCCGAGCGCGCAGGTGACGAGGAATCGACGCTCGCCGCCTATGCGAAGAAGCCTGCGACGCTGTCGAACCCGAAGGTCGCCGGCGTGACCGGCGACGCGCTGGTCGGCTATGGCCGCGCGGCCGAAGCGATTCCGCTCTATCAGGCAGCGCTCAGCGCCGGCGGCGACAAGGATTTGTGGACCTATCGCCTCGCCGTCGCGCAGGCGCTGACGGGCGATACGGCCACCGCCAAGGCGAGCTTCGGACAGGTCACGGGTCTGCGCAAGGTGCTCGCCAAATTCTGGCTGGCGAAGCTCGATGCCGCCGCAGCTCCTGCAGCTGCACCTGCCGCAGCTGCGCCAGCGCCGGCAACCGGCGGCTGACCCCGGCGGTCACGCGACGAAAAGGGCGCCGTTCCCCTTCGGGAGCGGCGCCCTTTTCGATTCCGCAGGCGCTGCTTCAGGGTTCGACCGGGATGCCGGCGAGCTGTTTGGCGGTGCGAATCGTCAGCGAGGTCTTGACGCTCGTCACGTTGGGCGCCGAGGTCAGGTGCGCGGTCAGGAACGACTGGAAGCTCTGGAGGTCGCGCGCGACCACCTTGAGCAGGAAGTCGATCTCTCCGTTCAGCATGTAGCATTCGCGAACCTCGGCCAGCCCGCCGACATAATCCTCGAACGCCTGCAGGTCGGATTCGGCCTGGCTGCGCAGACTGACCATCGCGAAGACGGTGATCCCGTACCCCAGCTTCGCTGCGTCGAGATCGGCGTGATAGGAACGGATCACGCCCGATTCTTCGAGCGCGCGCACGCGGCGCAGGCAGGGAGGGGCGGTCAATCCCACCATCTGCGCCAGTTCGACATTGGTCATCCGCCCGTTTTTCTGCAGTTCGCCGAGGATCTGCAGATCGATCTGATCGAATTTTTGGCTCGCCATTTTGTAACTTCCGCTTTCTGAGCTCGCGAAGACCATAATAATATTTCAGGCGATTGCAATTGTCCCACAATGCGACGTCAGGGTTAACGCGCTTTCATGACCGGATGATTCACGCTAGCCGGTAATCCTACGCTAACCAACGAAGATGGGTGTGGGGCCGGCTCCGCGTGACTGCTGACACGATGATCGCAACGATCTTGCGCCAGACCCCGGCCGACCGCCGGGCGAGCATCGCTGCCTGGCGTCAGCTCTCCGATATTCTGGCGCAGCGCGGCAATCAACTGGATGATGACGATGTTCGTCGCGCGCTCCACGCGCTGGCGGTGCTGCGGCCCGAGGTTCCCGAAAAGGTGCGGCGCGACTGCGCGCGCGCGCTGGCGCGTCACGGGCGTTTCGCCCCGCTGGTCGCGCTGTACGCCAACGATGTTCCCGCGGTGTCGGTCGCGATGCTGGGGGCTGCGCGATTGTCGGAAGCCGACTGGCTCGCGGTGCTGCCCGCGACGAATCCCATGGCGCGCTCGGTCCTCGCGGGGCGCGACGACCTGCCCGAATCGGTGCAGCGCGCGCTCGCCGCGCTCGGCAGCGGCTCGGTCGCGCTGCCGCAGCCTGCGATTGCGGCGGAAGAGGCCGGCGCCGGCGAGGAAAATGCGCCGAGCCAGATCAGCGAACTGGTGCGGCGGATCGACAAGTTCCAGTCGAGCCGCGGCCAGCCGCTCGGCACTCCCCCGGCGGCCCCGGACGGAACGCGTCCCGAGGAGCGCGAGAGCTTCCTGTTCGAAACGGGTCCCGACGGCGTCATCCACTGGGTCGAGGGCATCGCGCGCGGCGCGATCGTCGGCCTCTCGATCGCAGAGGCGGCCTTTGGCGGCGAGCCCGGCGCCGACGGCGTCGCCGCCGGCGCATTCCGCCAGCGCGCCGAAATGATCAACGCACGGTTGATCCTCGAAGGCGGTGAGCAAGAGGCCGGCGAATGGCGCTTTTCGGCCTTGCCCTGGTTCGAGCCCGCGACCGGCCAGTTCCGCGGCTATCGCGGCAGCGCGCGGCGGCCGCGCCGCAACGAGACGCCCTATCGCGGCGCTCCCGCCGACGCGTCGGGTGATTCGATCCGCCAGCTGATCCACGAGCTGCGCAGCCCGCTCAACGCCATTTCGGGTTTCGCCCAGATCATATCGGGGCAGATGTTCGGCCCGGTCAGCCAATCCTATCGGCGGATGGCCAAAACCATCGTCGCCGACGCCGCGGCGGTGCAGGCGATCATCGACGATCTCGAGGCGGCCGCGCGGACGAGTGCGAGCCCGGCGCCCGAAACCGCGACCGGGACGACCGATATCGGCGCGGTCGTCAGCCAGGTCGAAGGCGACCTCGGCGGATTGCTCGTCGATCAGCAGGTCGACGTCAGCATCGCGCGCATCGGCGGCCCGTTTCATGCCCGAACGAGCGATGCCGACGCGCGGCGCATGGTCGGCCGCTTCGTCACCGCGCTGGTCGACGTGTGCGAATCCGGCGCAGTGCTCGTCGGCCAGCTGGTGACCGAGCCGGCGCACGACGACATGCTGCAGCTTCGGATCGTTCGCCCCGCGGCGATCCGTTTCGCAAGCGCCGCCGACCTGCTTGACCCCGGCTACAGCCCCGAAGGCGAAGCGCCGGGCGCGGCGATCCTCAGCCTCGGCTTTTCGCTTCGCCTCGTCGACAGCCTCGCGCGGGCGGCTGGCGGACGGCTCGATATCGGACACAATGCCTTGACCTTGCATCTTCCCTCGGCCAACCCCGCGGAGACGGAGAAAGACGCGTCGCAGGGCGACTAGGCGACCGGCTCCGGGGGCGAGGGGGAAAGCGCGGTGCAGCCTGCGGGCAATTTGTTCGATGTTCCGGCGGCGTCCGATCTGGTTCGGCTGGCGGCGGGCGAGCGCCCGCGTTTCTGGGTGACGATCGACACCGAAGAGGATTTCGACTGGTCGGCGCCGTTCAGCCGCACCGGCCATTCGCTCGGCTCGGTTCCCGTGCTCGCCGACTGCCAGGCCTATTTCGGGCGCGCCGGCGTCTGCCCCATCTACCTCGTCGATTGGCCGATCGTGACCGACGATCGCGCGGTCGCGATTCTGGGCGAGGCGGCGCGGGCGGGGCGCTGCGAGATCGGGGCGCAGCTCCATCCCTGGGTCACGCCGCCGCACGACGAGGAAGTCAGCGCACACAACAGCTATACCGGCAATCTGCCGCGCGAGCTGCAGCGCGCGAAGATGGCGGTGCTGCGCGACGGCATCCGCGACCGGTTCGGGGTGGCCCCGCTCGCCTATCGCGCCGGTCGCTACGGCCTAGGGCCCGAAACCGCGTCGATGCTCGCCGAACTCGGCTTTCGCTGCGACACCTCGGTGCGCTCGGGCTTCGATTATCGCGCGGGGCATGGCCCCGATTATCGCAAGGCGCCGCTCCATCCCTGGTGGGTGCGCACGGGTGCGGGTGCGGTGCTCGAAATGCCGGTCACGACGGTCTTCGGCGGCCTGCTCGGCGCAGCCGGTCGCTCGATCTATCACCGGATGGAGCATGGCGGCATGCGCGCTGCGCTCGCGCGCTTCGGCCTGGTCGAGCGTATCGCGCTGACGCCCGAGGGCATTCCCGCCGACCGCGCGCTGAAGGCGATCGACATTGCGATCGACCAGCGCCTGCCGGTGCTCAACTTCTCCTTCCATTCGCCGTCGCTCCAGCCCGGGAATACGCCGTATGTTCGGACTACCGCCGATCTGGAGCAATTCTATCGCTGGTGGGACGTGGTACTCGGGCATCTGGCGCGCCGCGGCGTCGAACCGACCACTATGGCCGATATCATCGCGATGGCAGAGGGGGCTGAGCCGTCCGCTGCTTGAAGCCGCTTGCCAACGCGGCGCGGGCTCCGCTATCGCCCGCTGACCCCTCGGGGGCCTGTAGCTCAATGGTTAGAGCTGGCCGCTCATAACGGCTAGGTTGCGGGTTCGAGTCCTGCCGGGCCCACCATTCCTTGTTCGATACCTCGCGGGACACAGTGGGCCCGCACGCTCAGCCCGCTCCCTTCAGCGAGACGACCTCGCCGGACTCGCCCTCTTCGCCGGCGGTCGATGCGACCATATGGTCATGCTCGGCAAAGACGCGTTCGATATCTTCGCGCTTCTCGAAGATCAGTTTCGCTACCCCGGCAGTCATGCCGCCTTCTTCACCAACGCGGCCGAGCACACCCGCCAGATCGGCGAGGGTCGCCCGCTCCGGAGTGGGGTGGAGGCCGCCCTTGTCGTCGCGATAAGCCGTGCATTCGATCGCCATGAGATGCTTCCATGCTGTTGATCCGTTCGCGAAAAAACGCTCTGCCGCGCAAATGGATGCACTCGTCCCGGCAGTACGGAACTTCGGACGAAGCGGGCTCGTTGGCGCCCCGAGGTCTGCGGGGAACGGCAGGCCTGCGGCGAAAGGGGGCGCTCTCCTGTCGACTCCATCGCCCTATGCAAAGGAGTAACCATGCGTAAGATTGCGATTATGTCCGCCGTGGCGGCGAGCTTCCTGATTTCGCCGATTGCGGCCATTGCCCAGGAAACGACCACTCCCGCTCCGACCGAAGAACCGGCCCCGGCGCCCGCGCCGGACGAGGAACCGGCGCCGACCACGGCGCCCGCTCCGACCGACCAGCCGGCCCCCGCTCCGGCGCCGACCGAAGAGCCCGCGCCCGCGCCGACGGACCAGCCGGCTCCCGCCCCGGCCGAGGAACCGGCCCCGGCACCGCAGGCGTAACCCGCGCTTTTCGCGTATATCGCCAAGGAGGGCGGCAGAGTCATCCTGCCGCCCTTTCTCTTGCGCGGCGATATTTCCTTGCCAAGCACTCTCGATGCCGTTCCATTAGCGTCCTAATCAAAGGGGAGGACGGGAATGGCGGCGAAGCGGATGATCCTGATCGGGGGCGCGGCCGCGCTCGCTGTAGTCGCGGGCGTGGTCGCGGTGCGGACGGCGACCTTCGCGCCGAAGGACATCGCCGACGGCAGCGACGTGACGCTCGCCGCCGCGCCGCCTTATGACCTGTCGGCCGCCGTCGCGCATCTGAGCGCCGCCGCGCAGATCAAGACCATCTCGCATCAGGATGCCGCCGACAACGACGTCGCCGAATGGGACCGTCTCCACGCCTGGCTCGCGGCGACCTATCCCGCGGCGCATGACGCGATGGCGCGCACGATCCTGCCCAACCGCACGCTCGTCTATCATTGGCCGGGCAGCGACGCCTCGCTCGCGCCGATTATCGTCATGGCGCATCAGGACGTCGTCCCGGTGACCGAGGGGACCGAGGGCGACTGGAAATACCCGCCCTTCGCCGGAACGATCGCCGAAAAGGCGGTGTGGGGCAGGGGCACGGTCGACGACAAAGGGTCGCTGATCGGCCTGTTCGAGGCGCTCGAGGCGCTCGCCAAGGCGGGTTTCCAGCCGAAGCGCAGCATCTATCTCGTCTCGGGCCACGATGAGGAGGCGGGCGGGTCGGGCGCGATCGCCGCGGCGGCGAAGCTGAAGGCCGAGGGGGTGAAGGCGATCTTCACGATCGATGAGGGCAGCATCGTCCTCACCGACACGCCGGTGATCGACGGCCCCGCGATCATGATCGGGATCGGCGAGAAGGGCTATGGCACGCTCAAGGTGACGGCGCACGCGCCGGGCGGGCACAGCTCGATGCCGCCCGCCGAAACCGGCGTCGTCACGCTCGCCAAGGCGGTGCTCGCGATCGCCGACAAGCCCTTTCCGTTCGAGGTGCGCGGTCCCGGCGCGTCGATGATCGAGGCGCTCGCCGCGAAGAAGGGCGGCACCACCAAGATGGCGGTCGCCAACCGCTGGCTGTTCGGCCCGCTGCTGAAGCGCCAGCTCGCCGCGTCGTCTTCGACCGCCGCCGCTTTCCACACGACGATCGCGCCGACCATGCTCGAGGGCAGCCCCAAGGAGAATGTCCTGCCGCAAGCCGCGAGCGCGCTGATCAACTACCGCATCGCCCCGTGGAACAGCTCGAAGGATGTGATGGCGCGGGCGCGGGGCGCGGTCGGCGACGCCAAGGTCGACCTCGCCTGGGTCAAGCCGCCGCGCGAGCCTTCGCGCATCTCCTCCACCAGCTCGCAGGGCTGGAAGTGGATCGCCGCCGCGGCGCGTGCCGACGCCCCCGGCGCGGTGCTCACCCCGACGCTTGTCGTCGCCGGCACCGACAGCCGCAGCATGGAGCCGGTGTCGGAGGACGTCTACCGCTTCATGCCGATGCATTTCACGCTGAAGGAAGCCGCGATGATCCACGGCACCAACGAGCATATGGCGATCGACAGTTTCAAGCGGATGATCGATTTCTACGCTCGGCTGATCGCGACGTCGGCGGGGTGACGGCGGCGCGACGAGCCGCCCTTCCTCGTCGGCGAACGGCACGCGCCTGTCAGCGCATTCACCGGAGCGCCATCTTGCGCCTCCTAATTTGGATCGGGGGGCAAGATGGAAGGTCTGAACGATGTTTTCGATGAAGAAGCTGGCCCTGACTGCGCTCATCGGCATCAGCGCGGTGGCTGCGCTGCCCGCCGATGCGGAGGCGCGCGATCGGCACCACCGCCACTCCTCTTATTACGACCGCGATCATGATCGCTGGGATGGCCGCCGCGATTACCGCCGCAGCCATTATCGCGACGGTCGCCGCTATTACCGGTCGCGCGATCACTATCGCTGCCGCCGGTCGAGCGGCACGACCGGGCTGATCGTCGGCGGCGCCGCGGGCGCGCTGCTCGGCCGCGAGGTCGACCGCTATGGCGACCGCACGCCGGGCACGATCGTCGGCGCGGCCGCCGGCGCGCTGCTCGGCCGCGAGATCGACCGCGGCGGACGTTGCCGGTAAGGGACCGGGCGCACGGGGCCCGGCTCCGTGCGCCGCTACCCGCGACGCGGCGGGTCGCTTTCCGCTTGCCCTCGGCGGGCGTGAAACCTAAGGGCTGCAGCGGTTCGGGGAGTGGCGCAGCCCGGTAGCGCGCTTGCTTTGGGAGCAAGATGTCGCAGGTTCGAATCCTGTCTCCCCGACCATTTCTCCCTATTATTTGAAAGTCGTGCCGCCGGAAGGCGGCGCCGCCGCTACGGCCTCGGAGCGGTCCAGTCGATCGGCCCCTCGGCGAAGCGTTTGTGGAGCTGCTGGAGCGACAGGCGGTTTCCTTCGCGGAAGAAGCCGATCAGCGCGTCGCCCGCCGGTCCCGCCGGATAGCCGCTTCCCGTCAGCCGCACGCGGGTAGCTCCGTCGCCGGCTGGTGTCAGAAGAAAGCGGCTGGTCACCCGGACATAGGCGTCGGCGTGGGGAAAGCCGGCGGGCGTGCGCGTGGTCCGGAAGCTGACGCTATCGGGCGCCGCGCGTTCGATCCATTGCTGTTCGATCGTGGAGGCCGAGCCCGGTTCGGCGGCGGGGTCGTACGCGGTCTCGAAACGATTCGGCGAGTCCGGCACCGCGCGCGCCAGCGGAACCGCCCATGTCCGCCAGCCCTCGACGGTGGCCACCGCCTTCCAGACCTCTTCCTGCGACGCGGGGACGGTGATTTCATGAACCAGCGTCCGCGTGCCGTCGGTTTCGGTCGCGAGGCTCACGTCGGTCTGCTGCGCGACTGCGGGCGTTGCCGCGAGCAGCAGGAGCGCGGCGCTCAGACCGCGCATCAGGTCGCATACAGATCGCTGCATCAGCATGACGTCAGTTGATGGCAGGATCGAGCCCGAGTCAAGCATCGCGTAGCCGTGGCCGCTTCGCGACGGATCGAGGAACGCCCCCTCTTGTCGCTCGTTGCTGGGGAAGGTGGCGGTGCCACCTCCGTGGCGCCGCCCTCATCCCAGCAAGGAGAAGGAGCCATGACCGACACACTCGAAAAAACCGAAACCCGCCGCCTGATCGCTTCCGACAAGGTCGAAGGCACCGCGGTCTACAATCCCGGGAACGACCGGCTCGGCACGATCGCCAATGTGATGATCGACAAGAGGTCGGGCAAAAGCGAATATGCCGTCATGGAGTTCGGCGGGTTGTTCGGGCTCGGCAGCGACCATTATCCCATTCCGTGGGACATGCTGACCTATGACACCGGCAAGGGCGGCTATGTCGTCGACCTGGCGAAGGAACAATTGAAGGATGCGCCGCGGTACGCGCGCGAGGAGGCGCCCGAATATACCGACGATTACGGCCGCACCATCTATGGCTATTACGGCCTCAGCTATCCGATGCTCTGACGATGGAACGCCGCGACCATCCCAAGGCCAGCGGGCCCGTCTATCCGGCGCGCGACGCGCGCGGGGGAGAGATCATCCTCAAGACCCGCCGCCGCCAGCTCGTCTTCATGGGCGGTCTGGTCGCGTTCGTCGTCTTTGCGCTCATCGCGGCGCTGCTTGCCCCGCATTGAACGAAGCGGGCGGCGGCACATACGAAAAAGGCGGCCTTCCCGAAGGAAGACCGCCTCTTTTCGTTTCGGTCATTGCCCCGAGGGGCTGTGACTTACTTCTTTTCTTCAGCCGGAGCGGCAGCGGCATCAGCCGGAGCAGCGGCAGCGTCGGCAGCAGCCGGAGCAGCAGCGGCGTCGGTCGCAGCAGCGTCAGCACCGGTGGCAGCAGCTTCGGCGCCAGCAGCGGCGGCGTCAGCGCCGGCAGCGGCAGCGTCGGCACCGGCTTCAGCGGTCGCGTCGGCGGCCGGAGCTTCGGTGGTGGTGGCTTCGTCAGCAGCCTTCTCACCGCAAGCGGCGAGGGCGAACATGCTGGCGGCAACGGCGATAGCAGCAAACTTCTTCATGATGTGTGGGCTCCCTAAAATGCCTTTCCGCGCTGGGGAAACTTTCCCGTCCCGCGAGCGGCGGGATTTAGTCCTTCCGCGTGAATCGTCAACAAAAATAATTGAGATGGTGCACTGCGGCAGAAATCTGTCATTTTCGCCGCCGCCCCTGAATCCTCAGGGCAATTCGCCATCGCTGCTGTTGGCGAGCAGCGACAGAGTCGCGGTCCAAACCACCACATTCTGGCGCAATTGTGCGGGGTCGATCTTGTCGAGCGTGTCGTCGGGCGTGTGGTGAAGATCGAAATAGCGGGTGCCGTCCTGCTGCAGATCGACCGCGGGAGTCCCCGCCTGGATCAGCGCGCCGACATCGGCGCCACCGTGCGCGTCGCCGTGTCCGGTCACGACTCCGAAGGGGGCGACCGCCGCGCCGATCCGTTTCCGGAGGCCCGCCGCACTTTCCGGCAGCTTGAAATCGACTCGCCAGACGCGATCGGCGCCGAAGTCGGATTCGAGCGCGACGGCGTGCTTTTCCTTGCCGTGCGCGTCGAAATAGGCCTGGCCGCCGAACACCCCGACCTCCTCGGCGCCCGCCCACAGAAGGCGGATGGTGCGGCGCGGCTGGCCGGCGGTCATGACATGCTTGGCCGCCGCGGCGATGATGCCGCAGCCCGCGGCGTCGTCGATCGCGCCGGTGGCGAGGTCCCAGCTGTCGAGGTGACAGGCGATGATCACCGGGCTCGCCGCGGGGTCGCTGCCCGGCACCTCGGCGATGACGTTGCCCGAGGTCTGCTCGCCGATCATCTTGGGGGTGAGCAGCAGCTTCATCCTGAGCGGGCTGGTGGCGCGGCTACGCTGGCGGACGAGCTGATCGGCGTCGGGGTTGGAGATCGCCCCGGCGGGGATCGGCGTCACGCCGTCGGCGAAATTGGTCACCCCCGCGTGCGGGTTGCGGTGATTGTCGGTGCCGATCGAGCGGATGACGATGCCGATCGCGCCCTTCTTGGCGGCGACGCTCGGTCCCATGAAGCGGCCGCGGCCGTAAAGCCCGTAACCGCTGCCGTCCTGCGTCGGCTCCATCTGGTTGTCGATGAAGACGATCTTGCCTTTGATCGCGCTGTCAGCTGCGGCCACGAGCGCGTCGAAGCTGCCGAAATAGGCGACCTCGCCCTCGATGCCCTTGTCGCCGGTCGAGGCGCTGTTGCCGAGCGCGGTGATCGCGAGCGGCTGCGGCATGAAGGGGCCGGTCAGCCACGCGTTCTCCTCACCGCGCTGCCAGACCGGCATCTGATAGGGTTCCTCGCGTACGTTGGCGAAGCCCATTTTCTGAAGCGTGGCGACCGCCCATTTGCGCGCCGCGGCCTCGCGGTCGCTGCCGGCGGGACGCGGACCAATCTCGGTCGTCAGCCCTTCGGTGATCGCCCAGGCGGGATCGTCTCCCTGCTGGGCAAGGTCGGCGGCGCTCGTCTGCTGGAAGGCGAAGGCGCTGGTGGCGGCAAGGCTGGCGGCGGCGAGTCCGACCAGGCGGGCGAGGGGGCGATGCTGTATCATGCGCGCCGTCCTAGCCAGCAAGCGCCGCGCGGGGCAAGCGTCGATTGCCAAGCGGGCGCCCATTCGCTAACCGGCGCTCGATTCCCTCTTCTCTCCCGACCGCCGCGAACCCGCGCGGTCCGCCAGCTTTCGGAGCATTTCCATGGCCGCCCAATATAGTTTCGTGATGAAGGGTCTTTCGAAGACCTATCCCGGCGCGCAGAAGCCGACGCTGAACAACATCAACCTGCAATTCTACCCCGATGCGAAGATCGGCATCGTCGGCCCGAACGGCACCGGTAAATCGACCCTGATGAAGATCATGGCGGGGATCGACAAGGATTTCACCGGCGAAGCCTGGCCGGGCGAGGGGATCACCGTCGGCTATCTGGCGCAGGAACCGCAGCTCGACCCCGCGAAGACGGTGAAGGAGAATGTCATGGACGGCGTCCGCCCCGTCGCCGACATGCTCGATCGCTTCAACGAGATCAGCGCGCTGATGGCCGACCCGCCGGAAGACGCCGATTTCGACGCGCTGATGACCGAAATGGGCGAGCTCCAGGAAAAGATCGACGCGGTCGACGGCTGGACGCTCGACAACCAGCTCGAAATCGCGATGGAGGCCCTCCGCTGTCCGCCGGGCGACTGGAGCGTCGAGAATCTGTCGGGTGGCGAGAAGCGCCGCATCGCGCTCACCCGCTTGCTGCTGGAAAAGCCGTCGATCCTGCTGCTCGACGAACCCACCAACCACCTCGACGCCGAAAGTGTCGCGTGGCTCGAAAAGCATCTCGTCGATTATCCGGGCAACGTCATCCTCGTCACCCACGATCGCTATTTCCTCGACAATGTCGTGAACTGGATCCTCGAACTCGATCGCGGCCGCTATTTCGTCTACGAAGGCAATTATTCGACCTATCTCGAAAAGAAGGGCAAGCGCCTCGAACAGGAAGCGCGCGAGGACCAAGGGCGCCAGAAGGCGATCAAGGACGAGCTCGAATGGATCCGGCAAAGCCCCAAGGCGCGCCAGGCCAAGTCGAAGGCGCGTATCAAGAGCTTCGATCAGCTCGTCGAAGCGCAGGAAAACCGCGCGCCCGGCAAGGCGCAGATCGTCATCCAGGTTCCCGAACGCCTCGGCGGCAAGGTGATCGAAGTGTCGGGCATCTCGAAGGCCTATGGCGACAAGCTGCTGTTCGAGGATCTGTCCTTCACGCTGCCCCCGGGCGGCATCGTCGGCGTCATCGGACCGAACGGCGCGGGCAAGTCGACCCTGTTCAAGCTGATCACGGGGCAGGAGCAGCCCGACAGCGGTTCGGTCGCGATCGGCGACACGGTGCGCCTCGGCTATGTCGACCAGAGCCGCGACGCGCTCGACCCCAACAAGAACGTCTGGGAGGAAATCTCGGGCGGTCACGACATGATGACGATCGGCAAGCACGAGATGCAGACGCGCGCTTATGTGGGCGCGTTCAACTTCAAGGGCACCGACCAGCAGAAGAAGGTCGGCCAGCTTTCGGGCGGCGAACGCAACCGCGTCCATATGGCGAAGATGCTGAAGGCCGGCGGCAATGTGCTGCTGCTCGACGAACCGACCAACGACCTCGACACCGAAACGCTCGCGGCGCTCGAGGAAGCATTGGAAAACTTCGCGGGCTGCGCGGTGGTCATCAGCCACGACCGCTTCTTCCTCGACCGCCTCGCGACGCACATCCTCGCCTTCGAGGGCGACAGCCATGTCGAATGGTTCGAGGGCAATTTCGAATCCTATGAGGAGGACAAGATCCGCCGCCTCGGCGAAGGCGCGACGCGTCCGCACGCGACGACCTACAAGAAGCTGTCGCGCTGACCGGCATGGCGGGGGATGCGGTTCCGATTTCGTCGGGCGCGATCCGCATGGATGCGGACGCGCTCAACGCTTTCATGGCGGAGGCTTTTCCGCATTCCAGGCCCGGTTCGCGCGGGCGGGTGGTCTCCGCCGCGCCCGGCCATGTTCGGGCGCGCCTCGACCCCGACGACAAGGCGCTGCGCCCCGGCGGGCTGATCTCGGGCCCGACGCAGATGGGCTTTGCCGACATGGCCGCCTATGCGCTCGTCCTCGCGCATATCGGCCCGGTCGCAATGGCGGTGACAAGCGCGCTCAACTATCAGTTCCTGCGCCCCTGCCGCCCGGGCCCGCTCTTCGCCGACGCGCATATGCTGCGCCTCGGCAAGCGGCTTGCGGTGATGGATGTCCGCATCTGGACCGACGATGCGGAAAAGCCCGTCGGGCAGGCGAATGTGACTTACGCGATTCCCTGAGTCTCCGCCTGCGGCGGCTTGGTCGCGAGGCTGACGATCAGGATGGCGAGCGTCGCGGCGGCGAAGCCGGGGAGGAGTTCGTAGACCGCCGTATCCCAGCCGCGGTCGATCCACAGCATCACCACGGCGGCGCCGGTGATCATGCCCGCCAGCGCGCCCGCGAGCGTCATCCGTCGCCAGGTCAACGCGAGCAGGATCAGCGGGCCGAAGGCGGCGCCGAAGCCCGCCCAGGCGTGGCTGACGAGCTTGAGCACGCTGCCGTCGGGATTTTGCGCGAGCAGCATCGCAATTGCCGCCACCGCGACGACCGACAGGCGGCCGACCGTCACGATCTCGCGCTCGCCGGCCTCGCGGCGGACGAAGAGGCGATAGAAATCCTCGGTCAGAGACGATCCGGTGACGAGAAGCTGCGCCGAAATCGTGCTCATGATCGCCGCGAGGATCGCCGACAGGAGGAAGCCGAAGAGGAGCGGGTGGAACAGCGTCTCACCGAGCAGGATGAAGATCGTCTCGGGGTCCGACACGGCCATTCCGTTGCTCTCGGCAAAGGCGCGGCCGACCAGACCCACCGCGATCGCGCCGACGAGCGAAATCCCCATCCACGTCATGCCGATGCGCCGTGCAGTCGGAATATCCTTTACCGACCGGATCGCCATGAAGCGCACGATGATGTGCGGCTGCCCGAAATAGCCGAGCCCCCAGGCGGCGGCCGAGACGATGGCGAGCGCGGTGGTTCCGCCGAACAGGCTCGTCATATTGGGATCGATCCCGCGCAGGATCGCGCCGGCGCTGCTTCCCTCGGGCAATCCCAGCAGCGCCGCGACCGGCACGACGATCAGCGCCAGCATCATGATCGTGCCCTGCACGAAATCGGTCAGGCTGACCGCGAGGAAGCCGCCGAGCACGACATAGGCGACCACGACGGTCGCGGTGATCCACAGCCCGGCATGATAGTCGAAGCCGAAGGCGGTCTGGAACAGCTTGCCCCCCGCGACGAGGCCCGAGGCGCTGTAGATCGCGAAGAAGACGACGATGACCACGCTCGCGACGAGGCGCAGCAGGTGGCGTCGGTCCTCGAACCGGTTGCCCAGATATTCGGGGATCGTCAGCGCGTCGCCATAGCTTTCGGTTTGCGCGCGGAGCCGCGGCGCGACGATCAGCCAGTTGATCCAGGCGCCGATGAACAGGCCGATCGCGATCCAGCTTTCGGCGAGGCCCGACACATAGAGCGCGCCCGGAAGCCCGAGCATCAGCCATCCCGACATGTCCGAGGCGCCCGCCGCGAGCGCGGTCACCGCGGGGCCGAGGCTGCGGCCGCTCAGGAGATATTCGCTGCTGTCGGAGGTCGACTTGCGCCAGGCGTAGACGCCGATGCCCAGCATCAGCACGAAATAGACGCCGATGGCGAAAAGGGTCGCGTTGTTCATGAAGGGAGGGTGTAGCGTCTTTCGGGAGGAGCGCTAGCCCCTCGAAAGGGGCGTCAGGCCGGCGGGACCGCCCAGAGCATCAGCTTCGTCGCATCGACATTTTCGCGCGCTTTGGCGGCGTCGAGTCGCGACAGCTTGATCGAGCCTTTCAGCGCGCCCATTTCGAGCATCGCGTCGATCACGGCGACCTCGCCGGCGCCGACCTCGACAGCGATGTCGGCGGGCTTGGCGAGGCTTGCCTTCGCGGTCGCGACCGCGATCCGGTGCGAACCCGGCGCGACATCGGCCATCAGCATCTGCCCCGACTTGATCTGGCCGCGCGCGCCCTCGTCGAGCGTGACGTCCATGCCCTGCATCGAACCGACGAAGCCGCGGCGCGTGACATAGATGCGCGCCTTGCCCTCGGGCGCCCGCATCGCGCGGGCGTCGGCCTGCAGCATGTCATCGGCCTTCGCGGCGCCCTTGTTGTTCGACAGCGCCCACAGGCAATAGGCGATGATCGCGCCGAACACGACGACCGCGAGCAGCGTCATCGTGCCGAGCGACAGATGATGCGCGAGCGTGGGGCCCAGGAAGGCGCCAAAGATTCCGGCGATGACGATCAGCGTAAGCCATTGTGCGTTCTTGCTCATGGGCGCCCCTACGCGGGAGAGAAGGTTCCGGTTCCCTCGTCCAGAATATGCAATATGCCTTCGTTGATCGCGAAGAAGGCGCCGCGCAGCGTCAACCGCCCGCGTTTCTCGCGTTCCTGAATGCATGGGAAGGTGCGCAGATTGGCCAGGCTGACCTTGACGCCGGCCAATTCCATCGCACGCCCCGCCTCGCGATTGGCGTAATCGGCATAATCCGCGCGCACCTGCGCGCCTGCCTCGTCGAGCATGGCGATCCAGTCGGCGATGAAACCGCCGCGGCCCGGCTCGGCGCCCTCCATCGTGCGGTGGAGCGCGGCGTGGCAGCCGCCGCACATGCCATGACCCATCACGACGATTTCCTCGACGTTCAGGAACTGCACCGCGAATTCGAGTGCCGCCGAGACGCCGTGGCGGCCGGGGTTGGTCTCGAAGGGCGGCACCAGCGCGGCGACGTTGCGGACGACGAAGATTTCGCCGGGGTGCGTGTCGAAAATGTCGGCGGGCTCGGAACGGCTGTCCGAGCAGGCGATGATCATGACCTTGGGCGATTGGCCCTCGGCCAGTTCCTCCCATCGCTCGCGCTGCTGTTTCCAGCCGTTGGCGCGGAAACGGGCGTAGCCGGCGAGCAGGTCGTCGAAGTGAGTCATGGCGGCGACCTACGACGATCCGATCCCATGCACAACAAGCATGGTTGAGAAGCGGCGCGCGCGCGCCTATGTGGGCGCGATGAACGCTCCCGCACCCAAGCCGTCCGAACGCGCCCGCAAGCCCGACTGGATCCGCGTCAAGGCGCCGACCAGTCCCGGCTATGCCGAAACGCGCAAGCTGATGCGCGAGCTCAATCTGCATACGGTTTGCGAGGAAGCGGCCTGTCCGAACATCGGCGAATGCTGGACCAAGAAGCATGCGACGGTGATGATCCTCGGCGACACCTGCACCCGCGCCTGTGCCTTCTGCAACGTCAAGACCGGCATGCCGCGCCCCGTCGACCTGCTCGAGCCCGAACATACCGCGATCGCGGCGGCGAAGATGGGGCTGACGCATATCGTCATCACGTCGGTCGACCGCGACGACCTGCCCGACGGCGGCGCGAGCCAGTTCGTCAAGGTCATTCAGGCGCTGCGCCGCGAGACCCCGACGACGACGATCGAGATCCTGACCCCCGATTTCCGCAACAAGCCCGAAAGCGCGGTCGCGGCGATCGTCGATGCGCGCCCCGACGTCTACAACCACAATCTCGAAACCGTGCCGCGGCTCTATCCGACGATCCGCCCCGGCGCGCGCTATTACGCCTCGCTGCGCCTGCTCGAGCAGGTGAAGCGCCGCGACCCGTCGATCTTCACCAAATCGGGGATCATGCTCGGCCTCGGCGAGGAGCGGATGGAGGTTCATCAGGTGATGGACGACATGCGCAGCGCCGACATCGACTTCATGACGATGGGTCAATATCTCCAGCCGACACCGAAGCACGCCAAGGTCATCGACTTCGTGACCCCGCAGGCTTTCGACGCCTATGCCCAGATCGCGCGCGCCAAGGGCTTCCTGCAGGTCGCCTCGTCGCCGCTCACCCGGTCGAGTTATCACGCCGGCGACGATTTCGAGCGGATGCGCGCTGCGCGCGAAGCGCAGCTCGCGCGCGCGGCGGCCGACTGACGGAAGGCCGTGCCCCGGCACCACGAGACCCGCGAACTGCCCTACAGCGCCGAACAGATGTTCGCGCTGGTAACCGATATTGCGCGCTATCCCGAATTCCTGCCGTGGATCGTCGCCCTACGCGTGCGCAGCGACAGCGAGAGTGAAGCGGTCGCCGACATGATCGTCGGCTTCAAGGGGCTGCGCGAAAGCTTCTCGTGCCGCGTCGAAAAGCGCCGTCCGAGCCATGTCGCGGTCCATTATATCGACGGGCCGATGCGCCACCTCGACAACGAATGGCATTTCACGCCGATCGAGGGTGGCGGCTGCCGCGTCGACTTCATGGTCGATTTCTCGTTCCGGAACCGATTGTTCGAGACGCTCGCCGGGCAGATGTTCGACAAGGCGCTGCGCCGGATGATCGCGGCGTTCGAGGAGCGGGCGGCCGCGCTTTACGGGATCGCAGCGTAGCGAACACGGCGGCAGAAAAGCGCGACGCGCGTCCGGAAACGACCGCTAGCGGACATAAGATCCTCCCCGGCACGGGGAGGGGGACCGCCGAAGGCGGTGGAGGGGGCGGGAGGCCTGAAGCGGCGTGGCGTGAGAACGCGAGCCCCCTCCGTCAGCCGCTGCGCGGCTGCCACCTCCTCACAAGTGGGGAGGATTTGAACGGCAGCTCCCCAACCCGAAACGAACAAAGCGCCGTTCCCTCCTCAAGCCGGCAGTTCGATATCCTCGGACGGCCGTAGCGCGTCCTTTTCGGGCTGAAGCAGGTCGAGCGCGAAGAGCGTGGCGGCGTGGCGGATCGCGGCGCGGTCGGTCGACTGGAACTGGACACGCTGGGTGAAATAGTCATCGGGGTCCTGCCCGCGTAGCGCGCGGGCGAAGACGACCTGGCCGACCGGTTTCTTTTCCGACCCGCCGCCCGGGCCGGCGATGCCGGTGATCGCGACCGCGACGTCGGCGTCGCTCTTCGCCAGTGCGCCGGCGGCCATCGCCCATGCGGTCGCGAGCGACACTTCGCCGAAGGTTTCGAGGATCTCGCCGCTGACCTCGAGCTGGGTTTTCTTGGCGTCGGCCGAATAGGTGATGAAGCCCGCCGAAAACACGTCGCTGCTCCCGGCGATGTCGGTCAGCGCGGCGCAGACCATGCCGCCGGTGCAGCTTTCGGCCACGGCAACCCGTCGCTCGGCTGCACGGTTGTGGGCAAGGACCCGCGTCGCGAGATCGTCACGCGCTGCCTGACGCGATGTTTCGACCGTTGATTCAGTCATGGGGAAAGCCTTTGTAATGCACATGTGTCTCCTGGGCCGCAGGCATCTAGCCCTGTTCGGCTCCGCTTCGCGGGCAACTGGCCATCTGCTTGTCGCCGCGTGCCGCCGCGGTCAGCGTGACTGCGATCAGATGGACCGTTTGTGCGGTACTCAGCGGGGCGAGCGCCTCGCTGATATCGTTGACCTCGGCGCAGGTGTCGGGCTTGATATCGATGCCGAGCGTCTCGACGAAACTGTCGTCGACCACCGAACGGAGCGCCGCATCGGGCATGGCGGCGATATCCCTGGCATCGTCGCCATCGCTGCCGATCTTGATGAAACCCGACCGGGCGAGCGGCCAGGCGGCATCGGCTTGCTGACGCAATTCGGTCGCGCGCGCGCCGAGCCCGGTCCGCAAATAGCTGGTCGCGGACAGGTGCGGGCCGCAGGCTTCGACGACCCGGTCGATCACTTGCGGAAGGAAGTAGGTCACCAGACCGTTCATCTCGGCCGGCGTGACGCAGGTCGGCGTTGCCGCGCGCGCCGATGTCGACCCGATCAATGCGACCGCGGCGGCTGCCCCCACTGCCATTCGCTTCATACTGCCCCCTTTGCCTTTGGCTTTCGCATATTTAGCGCCATGCGCGCGCTGGTGCGAGCGCTCAATTCTCCGGCAGCGACAGCGTCGCGACGGCCTGTGCAGCGATGCCCTCGCGACGTCCGGTGAAGCCCAGCCGCTCGGTCGTCGTGGCCTTGACGCTCACCCGTTCGGGCGGAAGCGACAGGATTTCGGCAATGCGCGCGCGCATCTGGTCCCGATGCGGGCCGATTTTCGGGGCCTCGGCGATGATCGTCAGGTCGACATGATCGATCCGCCCTCCGGCTTCCTCCACCCGCCGCGCTGCGAAATCGAGGAAGCGCCACGACGCGGCGCCGCGCCATTCGGGATCGCTCGGCGGGAAATGGGTGCCGATGTCGCCGTCGCCGAGCGCGCCGAGAATCGCGTCGGTCAGCGCGTGAAGCGCGACGTCGGCGTCGCTATGGCCTTCAAGTCCATGGCTATGCTCGATTTCCAGTCCGCTGATCCATAAAGGCTTGCCCACGACGAGGCGGTGGACGTCATAGCCCATGCCGACCGCGGTTCGCCTCATCGCCTTTACCTCCAGCAGCCCTTCGAGGATGGACTTATCCTCGGCATATGTCAGTTTGTGGAGCCGCGGATCGCCCGCGACCGCCGCGACCGGCACCCCGAGCCGCCGCACGAGCTGCGCATCGTCGGTTGCGGTCTCGCCCGCCGCCGCCGCATGGGCGCGGCGCAGCGTGCCGAGCCGAAAGGCCTGCGGAGTCTGGACGCGCGCCAGGGCACCGCGATCGACCACCTCGCCCGCTTCGTCATCGGCATATCGGACTAAAGTATCGGGAACGGGGAGGATGGGGATCGCGGCTTCGGCGCCAGCCAGCGCCGCGAGCAAGCGGTCGATTACCTCGGCAGTAACCCCGGGGCGAGCCGCGTCGTGGATGAGGACGAGCACCTCATCCTCCCAGTCCGCGAGCGCGGCAAGGCCGTTCGCCACCGATTGCTGGCGCTCGACGCCCGGAGACACGGAAATCCAGCCTTCGGGCAGGAGAGGTGCGGCCGCCATGACGTCATCGCCGGCAACCAA
This sequence comes from Sphingopyxis sp. NJF-3, assembly GCF_053514865.1. Taxonomy (NCBI): domain Bacteria; kingdom Pseudomonadati; phylum Pseudomonadota; class Alphaproteobacteria; order Sphingomonadales; family Sphingopyxidaceae; genus Sphingopyxis; species Sphingopyxis sp. NJF-3. The sequence goes on along the minus strand of NZ_CM130726.1, from coordinate 1,876,021 downwards.
CGCGCCGCCGGACACGCGGGGATGCGCCGCAAGCGCGTCGAGACTCCAGCGCAGCACCGATTTGCCGCCTAGCGTCTCGAGCTGCTTTGGCTGCGCGAAGCCTGCGCGCGTACCGCGTCCGCCGGCGAGCAGAATCACGGCGACGCGCGGAGATGGCGAAGGCGCGGACTCGGTCATAAGCCGCGCCGGTTAGCGCAGCATCGGCTTGCGGGAAAGCGCCTTAACGTGTAGGGGCGTGCTCAAATTTTAGGCAATTTCGACGAAAGCTCCCCGCCATGGCGCCGTTGCGGCCCATCCAGATCGGCAACATCACCATCGCGGATCCCGTGATCCTCGCGCCGATGACGGGCGTCACCGACCTGCCGTTCCGCAAGATGGTGCGCCGATATGGCTCGGGGCTCAACGTCACCGAGATGATCGCAAGCCAGGCGGCGATCCGCGAAACGCGCCAGTCAGTGCAGAAGGCGGCCTGGGATCCGGTCGAGGAGCCGGTGTCGATGCAGCTCGTCGGCTGCACCCCCTATGAAATGGGCGAGGCGGCGAAGCTAAACGAGGATCGCGGCGCCGCGATCATCGACATCAACATGGGCTGCCCGGTGCGCAAGGTCACCAACGGCGACGCCGGCTCGGCGCTGATGCGCGACCTGACGCTTGCCGCCGCGCTGATCGAGGCCTGCGTCAAGGCGGTGTCGGTGCCCGTGACCGTCAAGATGCGCATGGGCTGGGACCATGACAGCCTCAACGCGCCCGAACTCGCGCATATCGCCGAGGATCTGGGTGCGAAGCTGGTCACCGTGCACGGCCGCACCCGCAACCAGATGTATCGCGGCACCGCCGACTGGGGCTTCGTCCGCCGGGTCAAGGACGCGGTGTCGATCCCGGTCATCGTCAACGGCGACATCTGCTCGACCGACGACGCGCGTATCGCGCTGGCGCAGAGCGGCGCCGACGGGGTGATGATCGGCCGCGGCGCCTATGGCCGGCCGTGGCTGCTCGGCCAGGTGATGGCGGCGCTGCGCGGCGAAGGCGAGCGCCCCGATCCGGGAATCGACGAGCAATATGCCATCATCACGACGCATTATCGCGCGATGCTCGACCATTATGGCGAGATGACCGGGGTCAATATGGCGCGCAAGCATCTCGGCTGGTACGTCAAGGGGCTCCCGGGTTCGGCCGAGTTCCGCAACCAGGTGAACCAGATTCCGGATAGCCGCGATGTGCTCGACGCGCTCGAGCGCTTCTACAGCCCTTTCCTCAGCAGGGCCGCGGCGTGAACGCGCCGACGTCGAGCATTCCGGCCTTCGACCACCACGAACTCATACAGTCGCACCCCGTCGCGACGCTGCTGATCGACCGTGGCGGCGTGATCCTGTTCGTCAACGCCGCCGCCGAGCAATTGTGCAACATGAGCCGTTCGGCGATGGTCGGCCGCGTCGTCTATGACGTCATCCGCATGGACCGCGACTATCGCCAGCGGATGAGCGACCCCGCGACCTCGGCGCTGTTCGCGCACCGCGCCGAAATCTCGGTCGGCGATCGCAAAACGGTGTTCGCCGACCTGCAGATGGTTCCCTATGGCGCGAGCGGCCACCGCATCCTCGCGCTCGTCCCCTCGCAAAGCGAGGCCGAACTGATGGGCGGCGCGATCGGGCGCTCGGGCCGCGCGGCGGGGGCGGCGGCCTCGATGCTCGCGCACGAGATCAAGAACCCGCTCGCCGGAATCAAGGGCGCCGCGCAACTGCTCGCGCGCAAGGCCGACGCCGATGGCGAGCGTTTCACGACGCTGATCTGCGCCGAGGTCGACCGCATCACGACGCTGATCGACCAGATGGAGCATTTCTCGCGCGGTCAGCCGATCGTCTGCGACGCGATCAACCTCTACCAGCCGATCCACCAGGCGATGGAGGCGGCGCGCGCGCGGCAGGACCGGGGCGTCCGCTTCGCCGAGGATTTCGATCCGTCGCTGCCGCTCGTCCACGGCAATCATGACGCCATGGTGCAGATATTGCTCAACCTCCTCACCAATGCCTGCGAGGCGCTCGGCGGACGCGATGACGGGATGGTTCGTATCGCGACCGCTTATCGGCACGGGCTGTCGATCGACAAGGACGACGGCCGCGGGCGCATCGCGCTGCCGATCGAGGTGAGCGTCAGCGACAACGGCCCCGGCGTCCCTGCCGACATCCGCGGCGACCTGTTCGATCCCTTCGTGACCACCAAGCGCGAGGGCAGGGGGCTCGGCCTCGCGCTCGTCGCCAAGCTCGCGCGCGACATGGGCGGCACCGTGCAGCATGTCCGCGACGGCGACTGGACGCGATTCCGCGTCCATCTGCCCGCGGCGCCGGCGGCGAAAGGGCGGGGAGCATGACTGGCGGCAAGACCATCCTGCTGGTCGAGGACGATCCGGCGATCGCGATGATCATTCGCGAAACGCTCGCCCCCGAGTGCGGCCGCCTCGCGGCGGTGACGAGCGTCGCCGAACGCAACGCATGGCTCGCCGACAACCATGCGGACCTGATCATCACCGACGTGGTGCTGCCCGACGGCGACGGGATCGACTCGCTGCCGGGTGCAGGCGTCGATCCCCGCACGCCGGTGATCGTGCTGTCGGCCCAGAACACCCTCGACACTGCGGTGCGCGCCACGGGCATCGGCAGCTACGATTATCTCCCCAAGCCCTTCGACCTCGACGAGCTGATCGCGAGCGTGCGCGCCGCGCTCCAGCGCCGCGCCGAGCCGGCGGAGCCGGTCGATCCGGCGCAGGCCGACAGTCACGGGCTCGTCGGCCGCGCGCCGGCGATGCAGGCGGTCTATCGCACCATCGCGCGACTGGCGTCGAACGACCTCGCCGTGCTGATCCTCGGCGAATCGGGGACCGGCAAGGAGGTTGTCGCGCGTGCGATCCACGCGACGGGCCTGCGGCGCTCGGGCCCGTTCGTCGCGATCAACATGGCGGCGATCCCGCGCGAGCTGATCGAGGCCGAGCTGTTCGGCCACGAAAAGGGCGCCTTCACCGGCGCGCACAGCCGCAACGCCGGCCGGTTCGAGCAGGCGGCGGGCGGCACCTTGTTCCTCGACGAGATCGGCGACATGCCGATCGAGGCGCAGACGCGGCTGCTGCGCGTGCTCCAGAGCAATGAATATTCGACCGTGGGGGGCAGCCAGTCACTCAAGGCCGATGTCCGCGTCATCGCCGCGACCCACCGCGACATGCGCACGCTCGTCGCCGACGGACGCTTCCGTGAGGATCTTTTCTACCGCCTCAACGTCATCCCCGTCACCCTGCCGCCGCTGCGCGACCGGCGCAGCGACATCGGAGCGCTGGTGCGGCATTTCGTCGAGGCGGGGCGGCATTTCGGGCTGCCGGCTCGCGAATTCGCGCCCGCCGCCATGCAGATGCTCGAACGCCACGACTGGCCGGGCAATGTCCGCGAGCTCGGCAATGTCGTCCAGCGGCTCGCCGTGCTGTCGCGCGACGCCGTGGTAACCGTCCGCGACGTCGAGGGAGTGCTGCGCGAGCAGGGCGAGGGCGGCCCCGCCGAACCCGCCGACCTCATCGCGCGCGCGGTCGACGACTGGGCGCGCGAGCAGCTTGCGGGCGCCGGGGTCGACGGCGACATCCACGCGCGGCTCGAAGCGATCGTCGAGGCGGCGCTGCTGCGCCGTACGCTGCGCGAGGTGCGCGGCAACCAGCTGGAGGCGGCGCGGCGTCTTGGCATCAACCGCAACACGCTGCGCAAACGGCTCGGGCAGCTCGACATTGATCCCACGCGCCCCTGAAGCGCAGGCTCCAAGGGCAAGACGACGCGGAAAACGCGTTGAATCGTGACGGCACGCGATATTGTGTGTTCTCTATGCAACAGGTTTGTCGTATCGACGCAACAATGGCGAAGTCGGCTCCCCTGGCTCTCGATATCGATTCGGACAGTCAGGCGGCGCGCTCGGGGGTCTGGCGCTTTGCAGCCCCCGAATATTATACGCTCGCGCTGATCGTCAGCATCGGCATCGCCACCTATATCTTCGTCACCGGCGATGCACAGAGCGAGCGGCTGCTGACACCAGCGCTGGTCGCGGCGATCATGGTCGCCAATCTCGTGCCCGCGATGGCGCTCATCGTGCTGGTCGGTAGCCGCGTCGCGCGCGCGCGCGCCGTGCATTCGATGGCGGGCGGCAGTGGGCGGCTGCACGTCCGTCTCGTCGCGCTCTTCTCGCTGATCGCTGCGGCGCCGACGCTGCTCGTCGTGATTTTCGCCTCGCTGCTGTTCCAGTTCGGGGTCGATTTCTGGTATTCCGACCGTTCGCGCGGCATGTTCGAAAATGCCGCGGGCATCGCCCAGGCTTTCTATGAGGACAGTCAGAAATCGCTCGGCGCCAACACGATCGTGATGGCGAAGGACCTGAGCGGTTATCTTGACGATTTTCCGATCGACAGCGACGGCTTCTACAACCGCTACCTTCAGCAGGTCGTGCTGCGCGAGATGAACGAATCGGCGATTATTGAGGTCGGCGCCGACGGGATCGCGCGGACGCCGATCATGATGAACCCCGACAATCGCACCGCGGAGGGGCGCATATCGCCTGCGATCGTCGAACAGCTGAACGCGGGGGAGCCCGTCGTCATCACCCGCAAGGCTGACCGGCTCGAAGCGGCGACGCGCCTGCCGAACCGGGACAACGTCTATCTCTATACCTCGCGTGGAGCCAACACGCTCGGTTTGGGGCAGTTCGACCGCGCCAACACGGTGCTCGCAGACTATAACGCGCTCTTCGACCGGTCGCAGTTGCTGCAGTTGCAGTTCAATGGCGCGCTCTATCTGGGGTCGCTGCTGCTGCTCGCGCTCGCCGTGATCGGTGCGATCGTCGTTGCCGACCGCATCGTGCGCCCGCTCGGGACGCTTGTCGGCGCGGCGCGGACGGCGGCGGGCGGCGACCTGTCGGTGCGGGTGACGCCGACCGCGCGCAACGACGAGATCGCGGTGCTGACGCGCGCCTTCAACCGGATGACCGAGCAGTTGCAGGGCCAGACGAGCGCCCTCGTCAGCGTCAACGAACAGCTCGAGGCGCGGCGCGTTTTCATCGAGGCGGTGCTCAGCGGCGTCACCTCGGCGGTCGTCTCGGTCGATCGGAAGCATCGCATCCTGCTCGCGAACGCTGCCGCCGAGCGGCTGGTCGGCACCGTGGGCGAAAATCTCACCGGCAAGCCGCTCGCCGAGGTTGCGCCCGAACTCGAACAACTGCTCGCCAGCAACGAGCATGAAGCGATCGTCCAGCTCGCGCGCAAGGATGCCGAGCCCGCGACTTTCGCCGCCAAGGCGGTGGCGCAGGGCGACGGCTTCGTGCTCAGCTTCGAGGATATCACCCAGCAGCTCGCCGACCAGCGCCGCGCCGCCTGGTCCGACGTCGCCCGCCGCATCGCGCACGAGATCAAGAATCCGCTGACCCCGATCCAGCTCGCCGCCGAACGCCTCCAGCGCCGCTTCGGCGACAAGGTCGAGGGCGATGAAGCGACCTTCCGCCGGCTCACCGACACGGTGATCCGCCAGGTGCACGACATGCGCCGGATGGTCGACGAATTCTCGAGCTTCGCGCGCATGCCGAAACCGACCTTCGGGGTCGAGGATGTGCGCGACATCCTGAAACAGGCGGTATTCCTGTTCGAGGTCGCGAAACCCGACATCCAGTTTGCGGTGACCGTGCCGAACGAAATCGAGCCGCTCGTCTGCGACCGCCGCCTGCTGTCGCAAGCACTGACGAACATCGTCAAGAATGCGGTCGAAGCGATTGAAGAAAAATCGAAATCATCGGATGCATCGCCAGCGGGGCATATTGCGGCTTCGCTCGACATCGATCAGCACAACGCGATCCGCATCCGCATCGCCGACGACGGGATCGGGCTGCCCGAAGCGCGCGACGCGATCGCCGAGCCCTATATGACGACGCGCCAGGGCGGCACCGGCCTTGGCCTCGCGATCGTCAAGAAGATCGTCGAGCAACATTATGGCGAACTGGAATTTTCCGACAATCCGGCGGGGCAGGGGACATGCGTGACGCTGACCCTCCACCCCGACCGGCTGCGCCATCTGGCAGGGAAGGGGGGCGACGCGAGCGCGGGACAGGGGGAATCGGTCCCGGGCCGGATCAGGAATCGACAGGACAGGGAAGACCATGGCGCTTGATATTTTGATCGTCGACGATGAACGCGACATCTGCGAACTGGTGGCCGGCGTCATGGAGGACGAGGGCTATGAGGCGCGCACCGCGTCCGACAGCGACGCCGCGCTCGACGCGATCCGGCAGCGCCGCCCGTCGCTGGCACTGATCGACGTCTGGCTGCAGGGCTCGCGGCTCGACGGCCTCGGACTCGTCGAGGCGATCAAGGCGTTCGACCCGACGCTGCCGATCATCGTCATTTCGGGCCACGGCGGGCTCGACACCGCGGTCGCGGCGATCCGCCGCGGCGCGTTCGACTTCATCGAAAAGCCCTTCGAGGCCGAGCGACTGCTCCACCTCGTCGCGCGCGCGACCGAGAATGAGCGGCTCAAGTTCGAATATGAGCGCCTGCGGGAGCGCGCCGGACCCGCCGACGAACTCACGGGAACGAGCGCCGCGATCAACAATGTCCGCGCGACGCTGAAGCGCGTCGCCGGCACCGGCAGCCGCGTGCTGATCACCGGCGCCCCCGGCGTCGGCAAGGAGGTCGCGGCGCGCGTGCTCCACGGCTGGAGCGGGCGGCAGAACGCACCGTTCCGCGTCATTTCGTCGGCACGCATGGACCCCGAGACGGTCGAGGCCGAATTGTTCGGCACCGAATCCGACGACGGGTCGATCCGCGTCGGCCTGCTCGAGCAGGCGCATGGCGGAACGCTGTTCCTCGACGAGGTCGCGGACATGCCGCTGACGACGCAAGGCAAGATCCTGCGCGTCCTGACCGACCAGAGCTTCACCCGCGTCGGCGGGCGTACGATGATCCGCGTCGACGTCCGCATCATCTCAGGCTCGGCGCGCGAACTCACGACCGAAATCGCCGAGAGCCGCTTTCGCGAGGATCTCTACTATCGGCTCAACGTCGTTCCGGTTCATATCCCGCCGCTGCGCGAACGGCGCGACGACATCGCGAGTCTGTGCGACCATTTCGTCCGCCGCTACGCCGCCGACCGCCGCGTGCCGCCGCCCGAGATCAGCGCCGAGGCGATGGCCGCGCTCCAGGCGCACGACTGGCCGGGCAACGTCCGCGAATTGCGCAACGTCATCGAGCGCGTGATGATCCTCGCGCCGAGCGACCGGTTGAGCCGGATCGACGTCGACATGCTGCCGGGCGAACTGGTGCGCGGCGGCGCCGATATCCTGCCGGGCGCCGAATCGATCACCGCGATCCCACTCAAGGAGGCGCGCGAGAATTTCGAGCGCGAGTATCTGCGCATCCAGATCAACCGTTTTTCGGGCAATATCTCGCGCACCGCGACCTTCATCGGCATGGAGCGCTCGGCCTTGCACCGCAAACTGAAGCTTTTGGGATTGACCGATAATCCCGAAAGCGACGGGTGACGGCTTTGCCCTAGACCTGTGCGGCGCTTTGCCGCATATTGCAGCCGCCAAGATGAACAGGAGCGGGGCACAAGCCCCGCCAAGCGGTATCCGCCGCCAAGAACAGGAGGCCAATGTGTCCGATAAAAACCAGAATCTCCAGGATCTCTTCCTCAACGCCCTGCGCCGCAGCAAAACACCCGTGACGATGTTCCTCGTCAAGGGCGTGAAGCTGCAGGGGATCATCACCTGGTTCGACAATTTCTCGCTGCTGCTGCGCCGCGACGGCCAGTCGCAGCTCGTCTACAAGCATGCGATCTCGACCGTGATGCCGTCGCACGATTTCGACCTCGCATCGCTGGGCGACGATGTGCGTGACGCGCCCCCCAGCAAGGGCAAGGCGCTGCAGGACGTGTTCCTGAACGCGGTGCGGCGCTCGGACGAATCGGTGACGATGTTCCTCGTCAACGGCGTGATGCTCCAGGGCGATATCGTCGCCTTCGACCTGTTCTGCATGCTGCTCGAGCGCGAGCGGCAGGTGCAGCTCGTCTACAAGCACGCGATCTCGACGGTGCAGCCGAACGGCCCGGTCAATCTGACCGACAATGGCGATGGCGACGCGGACGGCGCCGACGCCTGACCGACCGCATGACCCCCGATGACGTGGAGGTGACGCGCGGCGCGCGCGCCGTGCTGGTCGTGCCTGAGTGGCGCGGGCAGGGGCTTTCACGCGACCTCGACGCGCGCGTGGCCGAGGCGACGGGGCTGGCGGTCGCAATCGGGATCGAGGTCGTCGCGGTGCATCCGCTCCGCCTGCGGCAGACGCGCGCGGCGACGCTGATCGGAGTCGGCCAGATCGAGGCGATCCAGCCCGATGTCGAGAGCAGCGGGGCGCAACTCGTCATCGTCGACGCGGCACTCTCCGCGATCCAGCAGCGCAATCTGGAGACCGAGCTCGGCGCGAAGGTGATCGACCGCACCGGCCTGATCCTCGAAATCTTCGGCGAGCGCGCGGCGACGGCCGAGGGGCGGCTGCAGGTCGAGCTCGCGCATCTCGACTATCAGGCGGGGCGGCTGGTGCGCAGCTGGACCCACCTCGAACGCCAGCGCGGCGGCTTCGGCTTTCTGGGCGGGCCGGGCGAGACGCAGATCGAGGCCGATCGGCGGATGATCCGAAACCGCATGGCGCGCATCCGCCGCAGCCTCGAGGATGCCCGCCGTACGCGCCAGCTGCAGCGCGCTAAACGCCAGCGCGCGCCGTGGCCGGTGATCGCGCTCGTCGGTTATACCAATGCCGGAAAATCGACCTTTTTCAATCGCCTGACGGGTAGTGACGTCATGGCGGAAGATATGCTGTTCGCGACGCTCGACCCGACGATGCGCGAAATCCGCCTGCCGGGGATCGACAAGGCGATCCTGTCGGACACGGTGGGTTTCGTGTCCGACCTGCCCACCGAACTGGTCGCCGCATTCCGCGCGACCTTGGAGGAAGTGACCACCGCCGACCTGATCGTCCACGTCCGCGACATCACCCATCCCGACAGCGAGGCGCAATATGCCGATGTTGTCGCCATCCTCGATTCGCTGGGAGTGAACGGACCGCGGGACGGGGAAGGGGACGCGCCCGAGGCCATCCAGCAGATCGAAATCTGGAACAAGATCGACACCGCGAGCCCCGAGCGCCGCGCCGAAATCGAGGAGATGGCGGCGCGGCGGCGTGACGTCGCGGTGATTTCGGCCGAGACCGGCGAGGGTGTCGACGCAGCACGCGCGCTGATGGCCGCGGACCTGACCGCGCGGCACGAAGTGGCGCGCGTCTTTCTGCGCTTCGACCAGGGCGAGGCGATGGCATGGCTTCATGCGCGCGGCGACATATTGTCCGATGACGTCGAGGAAGGCGGGCACCGGCTGACGGTGCGGCTCGATCCCGCCGATCGCGCGCGGTTCGAGCGGCTGTGGGGTCCTGGGCAGAGCTGACGTTCATTTGATCGTCATCCCGGCGAAGGCCGGGATCTCTACGATGCCCCATGGCGCGCCGGCGAGATCCCGGACTTCGCCGGGATGACAGATATCACTACCCGCGCTCGGCCTTCTTCACCGCTCCCCAATGCGCCTCCTGCGCGTCGAGCGTCAGGCCGGCGAGGGTGCCGCCGGCGCGGTCCTCCATCGCGGCAAAGCGCCGCGCGAATTTGGCGTTGGCGTCGCGCAGCGCGTCCTCGGCGTCGACCCCGAGCTTGCGCGCATAATTGACCACGGCGAAGAGCAGATCGCCAACCTCCTCGTGCCGCGCGGCGTGGTCCTCGGCTTCGGCCACTTCGGCGAGTTCCTCGGCGATCTTGTCGCGCGGGCCTTCGGCATCGGGCCAGTCGAAACCGACGCGCGCGGCGCGGCCCTGCAGTTTTTGCGCGCGCAGCAGCGCCGGCAGCGACAGCGCGACGCCGGCCAGCGCGCCTTGCGGGCCGGCGGCCGCGCGCTCGGCCGCCTTGATCGTCTCCCATTGCTGGCGAACGTCCGCCGTCGTGGCGTCACCGAAGATATGCGGATGGCGCCGTTCCATCTTGGCGGAAATCGTGTTCGCGACATCGTCGAAGCCGAACAGGCCACGGTCGGCGGCGATCTGGGCGTGGAAGACGACCTGGAGCAGCAGGTCACCGAGTTCGTCGCAGATCGCGGCAGGATCACCGCTGGCGATCGCGTCGGCGACCTCATAGGCTTCCTCGATCGTGTACGGTGCGATCGTCTCGAAATCCTGCGCGAGATCCCATTCGCAGCCGCCATCGGGATTGCGCAATTGCCGCATGATCGCGAGCAGCCGGTCGATGGGGGGACTGGGGGGATGGGCCGCGTCGCTCGACATCATTTTATCCGATAATATATATTATGTTAAATTATCATGCAGCCGGATCGGAAAACCCCTCTCGGCGCCTTCATCCCGCTGCGAGCTGATAGGTCCGGATCGCGATGAACACGAGCCCGAAGATCGCGAGCCACGCGAGCCCCATCTTCAGCCAGTCGGCCAATTTGAGCTGGCGCGCGACGAGCGCGCTGACCACCAGCGTGAACGCCATCGCGAACCACAGCATGTCGGCGCCTGATTCCATCGTCATAGTTGCACCTCCAGCCCGTCATAGCCCGGCTCGACGCCCGGCGGCAATTCGCCCGCAAGGTCGTCATAATCCATCGTATTGTCCATATGCGTGATGATCGCGCGCGGATGGCCGACCTTGGCGAGGCCTTCGAGGCTCATCGCGAGATGCGGATGCGTCGGATGCGGATAGCGACGCAGCGCGTCGATCACGAACAGGTCTACGCCCTGGAAGAAATCAACCATCTCTTCCGTAAAGCGTGAAAAATCCGTAGCATAGCCGATCTTGTGGGCACCATCGCTGAAGATAAGCCCGCTCGCCTTGATCGGCCCGTGCGGCATTTCGAGCGCCGACACCTCGATCGGGCCGATCGACTGATGGTCGAGAAGCTCGATCGGGTCGACCGACGCCGGATAGCCTGCATTGCCGGCGAAAGCGTAAGTGAAGCGCCATTTCAATATGTCGAGCACATGGTCGCGCGCGTAGGCGGGCACCGCCGAACCGCGCAGGTGCATGATCTGACGGAGATCGTCGAGCCCGTGGGTGTGGTCGGCGTGCTCGTGGGTCCAGATCACCGCGTCGACCTCCCCCACGCCCGCGTCGAGCAGCTGCATCCGCATGTCGGGGCTGGTGTCGACGAGCAGGCGGAAGCCCCCGAGCGAAACCATGATCGAGGCGCGGCTGCGCAGGTTGCGCGGGTTGTCGGGGTCGCACCGGCCCCAGTCGTTGCCGATCCGCGGCACCCCCGACGAGGTGCCGCATCCGAGAATGCGCAGCTTCATGGGTTCGGATTCCCCATGAAATCTGAATTGCCGAATCCCCGAGCGAAGACGAGGGGCGCGTTCGAGCGAAGCAAGAACCAACCGGCGTCGGAGCCTCGGCTTCGCTCGGCATGGCCCCTCGTCTTCGCTCGGGGAAACGGTTCAGATCTATGGTGCGCTGCTCCAGGACAATCGACGCGGTGTGACGTCATGGCTGCGCCTTATTGAAAAGACGGTAGAAATTTTCGCTGGTCGCCGCCGCCAGCACTTCCTGATCCTCGCCGCGCAGATGGGCGAGATAAGCGAGCGTGTCGGCGACGAACGCGGGTTCGCCCGGCTTTCCGCGATGCGGGACGGGGGCGAGGAAGGGGGAGTCGGTTTCGACGAGCAGCCGGTCCTGCGGCAGCCATTTGGCGGTCGCCTGCAGATCGGCTGCGTTCTTGAAGGTCACGATGCCCGAGATCGAGATATAGAGGCCGAGCTCGATCGCCTGTTTCGCGAAATCGTCGCTCGCGGTGAAGCAGTGGATGACGCCGGGATAGGGCGCCCTGCCCATCTCCTCGCCGAGCAGCGCGAGCGTGTCGGCCTCGGCATCGCGGGTGTGGACGATGATCGGCAGCCCGGTTTGCTGCGAGGCATGGATATGGCGGCGGAAACTGTCCTGCTGCCGCGTCCGGCCGCTCTTGTCGTAATAATAGTCGAGCCCGGTCTCGCCGATGCCGATCACGCGCGGATGCGCGGTGCGCGCCACCAGCTTGGCGGTATCGACATCGGGATGCTGGTCGGCGTCGTGCGGATGGATGCCGACGCTCGCCCAGACATCGTCGTTCGTTTCGGCGGCGGCGAGCACTTCGTCCCACTCGCTCTCGCGCGTCGCGATGTTGAGCATCGCGGTCACGCCGCGCGCGCGCGCGCGATCCAGCACCTCATCCTGCTGCTCGGCGAGCCCCTTGTAATTGAGGTGGCAGTGCGAATCGACGAGCATCAGGCGGCTGCCTCCTCCCCTTCCCCCTCTCCTTCGGGCAGTTCGAGCCGCGGGAAGATCGGGACCGGCTGACCGACCGCGAAGCCGCTTTCGGCGAGCTTCGCGAACCAGCCCGCATCGGCGAGCGCCGCGAAATCGCGCGCGTCGGCGGCGATGCCCATCTGGTCGAGCAGCGCGTCGGCGGCCGCCGGGACCACCGGACGGATCGCGATCGCGAGCGTGCGCACCGCCTGGAACAGCGTCATCAGCACCGCGCGCATCCGCTCGGGATCGGTCTTGCGCAGCGCCCATGGCGCGGCCGCATCGACATATTGGTTGCAGGCGAAGACCGCGCGAATCCAATCCTCGATCCCGACCGAGAAAGCGAGCTGTTCGAACTCGCGCGGCAGGCGCGTCCGCGCCATGTCGAGCAGGTCGGCGAGCAGCGCCTCATCCTCGGCCGCCGCCTGATAGTCTGCTGACAGTACGCCGCTCAAATTCTTGAAAATCATCGACAAGCTGCGCTGCGCGAGATTGCCGAAGCTGTTCGCGAGGTCGGCGTTGGCGGTGCGGACGATCGCCTCGGCCGAATAGCTGCCGTCCTGGCCGAAGCTGACCTCGCGGAGCAGATAATAGCGCAGCGCGTCGACCCCGAACCGCTCGGCGAGGTCCATCGGGTCGACGACATTGCCGAGCGATTTCGACATCTTCTCGCCGCGGTTGAGGAGGAAGCCGTGGCCGAACACCTGCCTGGGCAGCGGCAGACCGGCGCTCATCAGGAAAGCCGGCCAGTAAACCGTATGAAAACGAACGATATCCTTGCCGATCATGTGAATGTTGGCGGGCCAGAAACGCGCGAAGTCGCTGTCGGCATCGGGATAGCCGAGCCCCGAGAGATAGGTGGTGAGCGCGTCGACCCAGACATACATCACATGTCCCGGCGAATCCGGCACCGGCACGCCCCAGTCGAAGCTGGTGCGCGAAACGGACAAATCCTTGAGCCCGCCCTCGACGAAGCGCAGCACTTCGTTGCGGCGGCTTTCGGGGCGGATGAAGTCGGGATTGTCGCGATAGAGCGCGAGAAGCCGGTCTTGATAGGCCGAAAGACGGAAGAACCAGCTTTCCTCGACGGTCCATTCGACCGGGGTGTTCTGGGGCGAGAGCTTGGCGCCCCCTTCCCCCTCGCTCAGTTCGCTTTCGTCGTAGAAAGCCTCGTCGCGGACCGAATACCAGCCCTCGTAGCGGTCGAGATAGAGGTCGCCGTTCGCTGCCATCGCGCGCCAGATCGCCTGCGACGCCGCGTGATGCGCGGGGTCCGACGTGCGCATGAAATTGTCATAGCTGATATTCAGCTTGGCATACATCGCACGGAAATATCCGGACATTTCGTCAGCAAGGTCGATCGTCGCGCGCGCCTGATCGCGCGCGGTCTGATACATTTTCAGCCCATGTTCGTCGGTGCCGGTGACCATCCGCACCTCGCGGCCGCGCGCGCGCTGGAACCGCGCCATGACGTCGGTCGCGATCGCCTCATAGGCGTGGCCGATGTGCGGGCGGCCATTGGGATAGCTGATCGCGGTGGTGATGTAGAAGGGTTGCTGGGTTTCGGACATGCGCGCGCCTTAGCGGGTGCGGGGCACGAGGGGAAGCATCCCGTCGCCCCTGCGAAGGCAGGGGCCGCTATCGGTCCTGCCCTTCACGGCTGCGCAAACCTCCAGCGGCCCCCGCCTTCGCGGGGGCGACGGTCAGGTTTTGGGCGCCAGTTCCGCCAGGCAATTGCCGATTTCGAAGCCGACCATCGCGCCGTCGTAGGAGCCGCGGATCGCGTCGCGGACGGTGCGCTGCACGCGGTCCCACTGCGCGAGCACCGGCGCGATCTCGGCGACCGGGCGTTCGCGCGCGAGGCGGGTGAGCAGGCCGGGCACGATGTCGATGACGAGTTCGAGCCGCTCGCGGTTGCTCGTCCCGCCGACCTCGCGCGCGAGCGCCTCGCGCAGGCGGTTGCCGGGATCGCCCGAGGTCGTGATCGCGAGCAATTTCTTCTCCATCGCCGCGACGTCGCTGTCGATCAGCGCGAGCGCCTTGCCCGGCACGCCGCCCGACGCGCCCGCGATCGCCCGCACCTCGGCGGCGTCGAGCATCGGGCGCATCTCGTGCAGCCATGAGGCCATGACGTCACGGTCAACGGGTTGAAAACGCAGCGTTCTGCACCGCGACCGGATCGTCGGCAGCAGGCGTCCGGGCGAATGGCTGACGAGCAGGAAAAGCGTCTGCGCGGGCGGCTCCTCGAGCGTCTTGAGGAGCGCGTTGGCGCCATCGGTTTCGAGATCGTCGACCGCGTCGACGATGATTACCCGCCAATCGCCCAGCGACAGCGACAGGTGGAGGCGGCGGATCATCTGGCGCACCTGGTCGATCGTGATGTTGCGCGCGAGCTCCTTGCCCTTGTCCTTCGGCTGGCGCGCGAGGGTGAGTATCTCGGGGTGATTGCCCGCGTCGACGAGACGGCCTGCGGCGGCATCGCCGGGGTCGGCGAAGGTCAGCGGTTCGCCGCCCTCGCCGCCGCGACCGTGCGTGACGAGAAAGCGCGCCGCGCGCGCGGCGAAGGCGGCCTTGCCCATACCCTGCGGCCCGGCGAGCAGCCAGGCGTGGTGGAGGCGTCCCGCCGCCCAGGCTTCGAGGAAGGCGCTCTCGGCGTCGCGGTGGCCGATCATGGCAGCCAGTCCGCGAGGTCGGCGAGGATCGCCGCGGTGACGGCCTCCGCGGGGCCGTCGGCGTCGATCACCCGCCAGCGTTCGGGCTCGGCCGCCGCCATCTCGGCGAAGCGCGCGGCGAGGCGCGCCTGATAGTCGGCGGGCTTGCTGCCCATGCGGTCGGCGCCCGCGGCGTCGCGCACCGCCAGGCGGCGCGCGGCTTCGCCGGGGCTGACGCCAAGCAGGAAGGTGCGGTCGGGGAGCAATCCTTCGGATCCGACGCCGTGGAGCGCGAGGATATCGGCGTCGGTCAGGCCGCCGCCGCCGCCCTGATAGGCGCGGCTCGAATCGACGAAACGGTCGCAGACGACCCACGCGCCGCGCGCGATCGCCGGGCGGATCGTGCGCGCGACATGATCGGCGCGCGCGGCGGCGAAAAGCAAAGCCTCGGCGCGCGCGTCCCAGCGGTCTTCGGCGCCCTCCATCAGCAGCGAGCGGATCGCTTCGGCGCCCGGGCTGCCGCCGGGCTCGCGCGTCGCGACGACCTCGATCCCGCGCGCGCCAAGTTCGGCGGCGAGCGCGCGGAGCTGGGTCGACTTGCCGCCCCCTTCCCCGCCCTCGAGCGTGATGAAGCGCCCGCTCACCAGCCGGTCAGCCGGTAGAAGCCGGTGCGCGCGCGATCGAACCAGCCGCCCTTCCCCACGTCGTTCGCGGCGAGCAGCGGCGTAACCTGCGGCGGCAGGCCGTCGGGGGCGACGACAAGCTCGGCGATCCGGCTGCCGCGTTCGACCGGCGCGGCAAGCGGCGCGCGCGCGCGCATCGTCGCGCGAAAGCCGCCCGCAAAACCCTTGGGAACCGTCATCCGCACCGGGATCGCGGCTTCGGCGGCGACGCTGGGCTGGGCACCCTGCCCGACGTCGAGCCGGCCAACGCTGGCGCCCGCGGGGACGATCTCGCGGCCCTCCCACGCTTCGAATCCCCAGGTCATCAGCCGCTCGGCTTCGTCGCGCCGCGCCTTTTCGCTCTTCATTCCCGCGACGACCATGATCAGCCGCCGTCCGCCGCGCTTCGCCGAACCGAGGAAGCAATAGCCGGCTTCCGCCGTGTGCCCGGTCTTGAGCCCGTCGGCGCCGTCGAAGCGCCCGAGGATCGGGTTGCGGTTCGGCTGGACGATCGGGGTGCCGTCGGGCGCCTTGCCGTGCTGGAGCTTCGGGATCGAGAAATAGCGGGCATAGCCGCCGGGGTGATCGCGGATCAGCCGGTCGGCGAGCGTGATGAGGTCGGCGGCGCTGACCTTGGTCACGCCGCCGTCGGGCCAGCCGTTGGGGGTCCCGAAACGGCTGGATTTCATACCAAGTGTGGCCGCCATATCATTCATCCGGCGAACAAAAGCTTCTTCGCTGCCGTCGATCCCGACCGCGAGCGCCGCGGCGGCGTCATTGCCCGAAACGGTGATCAGCCCCTTGAGCAGTTCGTCGACCGACACCGTCTCGCCCGCGCGCAGGAACATGGTCGAGCCGCCGTTGCTGCCGTTCCATTTCCTCCACGTCGCCTCGCTGACCGTGAAGCGCTTGTCGCGCGACAATTTGCCGCTGTCGATCAGGTCGAGCACGACATAGGCGGTCATCACCTTCGCCATCGAGGCGGGCGCGAAGCGCTTGTCGGCGCCGCGCTCGAAGAGGATCGCGCCCGAATCGAGATCCTTGAGCATCACGATCGGCGCCTGCGTGGTGTAGAGCGGGCGGCTCGCCGGCGCATGCGCGGGGGCGGCGCCCGCGGGCGCGGCGGACGGCGCGACAGCAAGCGCCAGCGCGGCCAGCACGAGCCCCGCTCCGCTTCGTTCGAGGATGGTCCGGCGCCGCATGCGAGGTCCGTCAGCGGTCGCGCACGACCACGGCGTCGCGGAACCCCTTCGCATGGGCCTTGCCGAGCGCTGCCTTCGCATCGGCCTCGCTCGCGAAGGGACCCATGCGGACGCGCCAAAGATTGCCTGCCTTGCCGACATGGCCGCCGACCACCTTCGCGGTGGCACTGGCGCGGGCTTCGGTGCTGAAGGTAGCGACCTGCACCGCGTAGCTGCCCGATGCCGCAGCCGGCGCCGGTGTCGGCTGCGGTGCGGGTTTGGGCGGAGCCGAGGCGGTGGGCGGCGCCTTGCCGCCCGGACCTTCGACGATGAAGCGGTCGTCGCCGGGCCTAGTGCGCGGCGGCGCGGCGGGCGTCGCCGGTTTCGCGACCCCGGCTGCGATCGCGGCGGGCGAAGGCTTGCCGGTCAGCTTGCTGCGCAGGATGGCGAGCAGCGAGTCGGGCGTCGCGATCCGCGCGGGAACGGGTTTGCCGGCGCGAAGCTGCGCGCGCTCGGCCGCGGGCGGGCTGGTCCGCCGCACGCGCACGCCGGCGACGCCGGGCTTGAGCCCGAGTTGCTCGGCGGCACCGCGCGACAGGTCGATCAGCCGGTCGTTCGCCATCGGCCCGCGATCGTTGACGCGGACCAGGATCGTGCGCCCGGTGTCGAGCGCGGTGACCTCGACATAGCTCGGCAGCGGCAGCGTCTTGTGCGCGGCGCTGATCGCGGCGGGATCGAAGGCCTCGCCGTTGGCGGTCGGCCTGCCGGCAAGTTCGTCGCCGTACCAGCTCGCATAGCCGACCTCGTCATAATCGGCGATGTCGGCGGGGGTGTAGGTGACGCCGTCGACGGCATAGGGCGCACCGATCTTGACCGGGCGGTCGGGGACGAGCGTTTCGGCCGGCGCGGGCGCGGGACCCGCGGCGGGGCCGCCCTCGCGCTTGCCATCGAAACTTCCACAACCCGCGAGCATCAACGCCGCTCCGGCCAGCACCCCGCCCCTAACGATCGATCTCATCCGCCAGCAACCCCACAGAAAGCGCGTAAAAGTTGGAACAATTATAGTCGAGTATCGCACGATAATTGCCCGTCAGCAAATAGGCGGTGTTTCCGGGGCCGTCGGGTTCGAGCAGGGTTGCCTGGATTTGTCCGTCGGGCCAGCGCCCGTTGATCGGCTGGAATCCGTCGGCGCGCCACTCGGCCAGGCTGCGCCAACGGCTGTAGCGCGCGAAGACGCGCGGGCAGCGCGTTGGCTGAAGACGCGTCGCGAAGCGGTTGCGATCGAAGCCGGCGGGAACGCGCACCGCGACGCCCCACGGCTGCCCCGCGCGCCAGCCGGCGCGGCGGAGATAGGAGCCGATCGATTCGATCGCGTCGGCCTCGCTCGACCAGATACGCGCGACCCCGTCCCCGTCGCCGTCCTCGGCCACCTGCAGATAGACCGAGGGCAGGAATTGCGGATAGCCGAAGGCCCCCGCCCAGCTTCCCTTCAGCACCTCGCGCGGAACGCCCTTCTGCACCATTTCGAGCGTCGCGAGGAATTCGGGTTCGAATAGGCTGCGGCGGCGGCCTTCATAGGCGAGCGTCGCCAGCGCCTCGGGCAGGTCGAAATTGCCGGTGACCGCGCCGTAGGCGGTCTCGTGGCCGAAGATCGCGATCATGATGCTGGTCGGCACCCCGGTGCGCTGCTCGATACGCGACAGCAGCGGCAGCAGCCGGTCGTGAACGCGCCGACCACCGTTTATCCGCGCGGCATCGACATGCTTTACCCTGTAGGGCGCGAAGGCGGGGATCGGCGTGTTGGGGCTCGGCGGCGCGCCGAGATTGTCGCGGTCGAGCGCGACGACGCGCGCATTGTAGCGCAGTCCCGCCGTCACCCGGTCGAAGGTCGCGCGCGACACGCCGCGCGCCTCTGCCTTGGGCCACAGCGACTGGACATAGGCGTCGAAGCCGGTTCCGCCGCTGCCCTGGGCGTGAAGCGGTGCCGAGGCGGTGAGCATCCACGCCGAGAGCACGACCCCTGCAAAGTGGAAAAGTCGCCCGATTCTGAAACTCTTGCTGCGCATCATGTCCCACCCATAGAGCCTCTTGCCGTCGGGCTCCAAGCAAAGAGTGACACAGGTCGCCGCAGCTTGACCATCCCGGCTGTCGACGGTCCGAGTCAATTGCGCGCCGGACGGAGCCGGTCCGCTTTGGGCTTGCCGCCACGCGGGCGAACGCTATGGCGGCAGGCGTAGGACAGGTGGCCGAGTGGTTTAAGGCAGCGGTCTTGAAAACCGCCGTGGGTGCAAGCTCACCGTGGGTTCGAATCCCACCCTGTCCGCCGATTGGGCATGGCGGTTTGCTTGCGCGGGCCGGAATCGTCGCTTTGAGGTGGGAACCCGACATCCCCCACCTTCGTCATTCCCGCTTTCGCGGGAATGACGACATTATGAGACGCGGGTTGTCGCTCAGCAGTCGGTATAGATATTCGTCATCCCGGACTTGATCCGGGATCCATTCACGCGACGTTTGAGCCAATGGATCCCGGATCAAGTCCGGGATGACGACGAAGATATGTTGGCCTTCGGTCGATCGCCCTCATTCGCCCGGCGCGATTTTTGTCGGATTTCTGGCGTGTGCGACGACCTCCGCCGGCAATTCCAGCCACGGGTGCCGGTCTTCGCACCACACCGCCTGCTCGGGCATCGGAAAGCCGGGGTCGGCGAAGGCGCCTGCCGCGACGCCGGTCAGATGCGGCAGGCGCGCGGGTTCCCACCACAGTGACGATCCGCATTCGGGGCAGAAGTGGAAGGTGACGTCAAAGCCGCTGGCCGACGGGCGGGTAAAGCTGCTGGCGGTGCCCGCCGTCCGCTCGACGCTTTCGCGCGGGAAGAAGGCGGCGATGCTGAACAGCGACCCGGTTCGCCGCTGGCAGTCGAGGCAATGGCACATCGACACCTTCGACGGCTCCCCCACGCAGCGGAGGACGAGCCGGCCGCAATGGCAGGAGGCGTGACGTTCCATCGCCGCGACCCATATCACCGCTCAGCGGGCGAACATAGAGCGCTCAGGAGATGCGGAAACTCAGCAGCGTGAAGCGCGCGCGGCCCGTCGCGTAGACGCCGTGCCCGCGCCCCCCGATCGATCCGAACACCAGCCCGACGCGCGAGGTCTGTTCGAGCGCTTCGCGGAATTCGCGCGGATTGGTGGTGGCGTTTCCATTCATCACCGCCCCCCAGCGGGGATCGTCGAGCCGCACGGTCAGTTCGTGCACACCGGGTTCGATCGTCTGCATCGTCTTGGGCGATGCATACCAACGATAGAATCGATAGCGTCCTTTCGCCGTCCAGCTGTCGCCGCGGCGCTGGAAATAGAGGCTGACCCCGGCGGTTTGCTGGGGGTATTGCTGGGGGACGAAGCGGACGCCGGGCGCGGCGTCGATGCGATAGCGAACGCTGATCTGGGTCTTGCCGACGAGGCTGCCGGGATCGAAGGTCACATAATGGACATGCCCCCCGCGCCCCCGTCCGTCGGGAGCGCGGGGAAAATCGAATGACCAGCTTTGTCCCCTTCCCTGCGCAGGACGCAGCGGCATGCCGACCGAATAATTCTTGCCGCGGATGACCGGGCCGATTTCCCAATCCTGCGCCGTTTGGCCCCAGGCGGGAACGGCGAGCGCGCCGGCGAGCAGCGCAAGAGCCAGAGGACGGGCGCGGACACGGGATATGTTCATCATGCCGCCAGCCTAGCGATCGCGCCTGACGATGCGCTGAACGACGCCTTCATCGCGCCGACAAAATAGTTTCAAGGCCCGGCGGCGCGGGCTCCGTCTTGCGATTGTCCCCGGGAGGACGTCCCGAACCGATCACAAGAGGAATTTCATGCGCAAGACTTTGCTGGCGTCGACCTGCCTGGCCGCGATGGCCGCCATGCCCGCCCACGCCGAGACCACGATCTCCACCGCCACGACGACGCCGGTCAAGACCTCGACGATCAAGTCGGGCGCACCCGACGACATCAAGATCACCAAGGACGGCTCGATCAAGCCCACCGGCGGGACCGCGGTCACGATCGACAGCAACAATAAGGTCGTCAACGAGGGCATGATCGAGATCGGCAATGTCAACGGCGCGACGGGCATCTTCGCCAATGCCGGCGTGACGGGGTCGATCACCAACGCCGCGACCGGCAAGATCATCATCAACGAACCCTATGCCCCGACCGACATCGACAATGACGGCGACATCGACGGCCCCTTCGCGGTCGGCAGCAATCGCACCGGCATCGCGACCGGCGGCGCCTTCACCGGCAATATCGTCAATTCGGGCGAGATCACGATCGAGGGCAATGATTCGGCGGGCATTCGCCTCGGCGGTCCACTGACCGGCAATTTCACCAATGACGGCACCATTTCGGTGCTCGGCGACAATGCGCTCGGCGTCGGGCTGCAGGACGTCACCGGCAACGTCCGCCTTGCCGGTAAGATCGCGGCGATCGGCGAAAACGCCATGGCGGCGCAGCTCACAGGCGACATCACCGGCGCGCTCGAGGTGCAGGGCGAGTTGACCGCGAGCGGCTATCGCTACACCACCGCGCCCGCCGACCCCTCGAAGCTCGACGCCGACGATCTGCTGCAGGGCGGCCCGGCGCTGTCGATCGAGGGCGATGTCACCGGCGGCATCATCCTGTCGGTCCCGCCCAAGGACTCGAGCGAAACCGACAAGGACGAGGATGACGACGGCATCGAGGACGCCAAGGAAGGCTCGGCCGCGGTGCGCTCCTTCGGATCGGCGCCGGCGATGCAGGTCGGCTCGGCGAGCCGCGACATCACGATCGGCGCGGTCGCCGGTACCGGCACCAATTTCGGCCTGATCATCAACGGCGGGGTCGTCGGCAGCGGCGTCTACACCGGCGTCGATTCGACGGGCCTCCAGATCGGCGGCCTTGGCGGCGCGGTCGATATTTCGGGCGGCGTCAGCGTCGGCGGCGCGGTGAACGCGATTTCGAAGGATGCCTCGGCCACCGCGATGCGAATTGGCGCGGGCGCGACGGTTCCCGAAATCCGCGTCTCGGGCAAGGTCGACGCGACCACCGGCGGCAAGGCGGCCGACTCAGTCGCGACCGCGATCCTGGTCGAGGCGGGCAGCAATGTCGGCCTGATCCGCAACAGCGGCACCGTCAGCGCCAAGGTCGGCGGCGAAGACGCCACCGCGCGCGCGATCGTCGACCTGTCGGGCAATGTCGATCTGGTCGAGAACAGCGGTGCGATCAGCGCTACCGGCGGCAAGGACGCCGCCGACAATATCGCGATCGACCTCGTCGCCAATGCGGGCGGCGCGACGGTGAAGCAGATCGCGGTCGGCGAAGGCAAGACCGCGCCGAGCATCGTCGGCGACGTCCGCTTCGGCGGCGGCAGCGACGTCTTCGATATCGCCGACGGCACGGTGAAGGGCAACACGAGCTTCGGCGCCGGCAACAACCAGCTGAAACTCTCGGGCGACGCCGCCTATACCGGCAACGCGACCTTCGGCGGCGGCAACGACAGCATCGCGATGGAGGGCTCGTCGCGCTTCACCGGGCTCGCCGATTTCGGCGGCGGCAGCGACACGCTCAGCATCGGCGGCTCGTCGATCTTCTCGGGCACGCTCGCCAATTCGGCGGGGCTTGGCGTGAGCGTCGACGGCGGCGTCTTCGACGTCCAGGGTGCGGCGACGATTGCCTCCTTGTCGGTCGCCGGCGAGGGCGTGCTGGGCGTGACGCTCGACGGCGGCGACGGCGGCACCGCGCTGACGGTGACCGGTAATGCGAGCTTCGACGAGGATTCGAAGCTCGCGCTCCAGCTCACCAGCATCGACGGCGCCGAGGGCGAGCATGTCGTGCTGTCGGCGGGCTCGCTGACGGGCGCCGACAATCTGACCGCCGAAACGACGCTCCTCCCCTTCCTCTACAAGGGCGAGCTGACGGCGAGCGGAAACACGCTGGTCGTCGACGTGTCGCGCAAGAGCGTCAGCGAACTCGGCCTCAACCGTTCCGAAGCGAGCGCGTTCGACGCGGCGTTCGAGGCGCTGGGAGCCGACGAGGATATCGAGGGCGTGTTCCTGCGCATCGCCGACGGCGAGCAGTTCCGCGGCCAGCTCCAGCAGATGCTGCCCGAGCATGAGGGCGGCGTGTTCGAAACCGTCACCACCGGCTCGCGCGCGCTCGCCCGCTACCTCCAGGATCCCAACGCTCCGTTCCAGGACGAGGGCAAATGGGGTTATTGGGTCAACCAGGCCGTCTGGGGTACCTCGAAGGGTATCGGCGATACCGCGAGCTACGACGTCACCGGCTGGGGCATCTCGCTCGGCGCCGAGATTAAGACCGATGTCGGCAATTTCGGTGGGTCGGTCGCCTTCCTCAGCGGCAAGGACGGCAACGGCAGCAACGACAATGAGGTGAGCACGAGCCAGTTCGAGGGCGCGCTGCACTGGCGCCTGCGGTCGGACGGCTTCATGGCCAATGCCCGCGTGTCGGGCGCGCCGATCAAGATGAAGGGCACCCGTAACTTCCGCGCCGAAGCCGGTGCCGATGACATCGACAAGACGATGCGCGGGAAATGGGACGGCACGCTCTATTCGGCGTCGGGCTCGGTCGCCTATGACGCGCGGACGAGCGGCAACCTGTCGTTCCGCCCGATGGTCGCGGTCGATTATTACAAGCTGAAGGAGGACGGCTACACCGAAACCGGCGGCGGCGACGCGCTCGACCTCAATGTGCTCGGCCGCAGCAGCGACGAGCTGGCGGTGACCGGGACGGTGGCGGTCGGCCTCGATTTCGGCGGCAACGACGAATATGACGGCTGGACGCGCTTCGAGGTCGAAGCTGGCCGGCGTCAACTGGTCGGCGGCTCGCTGGGCGCGACGGTCGCCTCGTTCAAGGACGGCGACGCCTTCACCCTGATCCCCGAGGAGCGCACGAGCGGCTGGGTCGGCCGCCTGCGCGCGATCGCCGGAAACTCGGCCTTCCAGGTCGGCGGCGAAGTCTCCGCGGAGGAACAGCAGAGCCACTTCGGCTGGTCGTTCCGCGCCAGCCTCAAGGTCGGCCTGTAAGGCCGGCACGATATGCGGACCGACCCAACGCCCCCCGGGTCGGTCCCGCCCGCAAGGGGGAAGCCCTCCTCACCCTGCTTCCCCCTTGCCTAGGGCTTTTTTGGATAGACGTTGATGCTCGCTCTGGCAGCCTCCCCTCACCCCTTCATTCCTGCGCCGCGGTTGCGCGCGCTCGCCGAGCCGCTATATGAGGGCGCCATCAGGGGGACGTACCGGGCCAGGGGTGCGGGTACCGGCTCACAACGAACGGCGTTCCTAATCAAGCGAAGCATGACCCAGGCGACCGATCGAACCGACGCCGCGCAAGGCATCGAAGGCGTATTGCTCGCCAACCGCGAACGCATCGTGCGTTTCCTGGTGGTGCGCGGCGCGGGCGATGCGGCGGAGGATCTGTTCCAGGACCTGTGGATGCGTCTGGCCGAGCGCCGCATGGGGCCGGTCGCCGACCCCCTCGCCTATGCGATGCGCGCCGCGAACAATCTGATGCTCGACCGCTATCGCTCGGCGCGCCAGAGCGAGCTCCGCGACAAGGCGTGGGGCGAAAGCGCCGCCGTCCAGAAACCCTCGGCCGAAAGCGCGCTGATCTCGCGCGAGCAGCTCATGCTCGTCGAACAGGCGATCGCCGCGACCGGCGAACGCCCCGCGCGCATCTTTCGCCGCTTTCGCGTCGACGGCGCGCAGCAGCGCGATATCGCCGCCGAAATGGGGATCAGCCTGAGCACGGTCGAAGCCGATCTGCGCAAGGTCTATGCCGCGCTCGCCGCGGTGAGGAGGCAGTTCGATGCGCCCTGACCTGCACTCCGACATCGAAGCGCGCGCCATCGACTGGATGATCCGCCAGCGCGACCCGAGCTTTGCCGAGTGGGACGCCTTTGCGGACTGGCTGGCCGAAGATCCCGGCCATGCCGACGCCTATGACGCGATCGCCAGCCTCGACGCCGACCTCGACGCGCTGCCTCCGGCCGCGAAACCGCAGGTCGTGTGGGAAGAGACGCCAGTGCGTCGCCGTCCCTCGCGCCGCGCCTGGTTCGGCGGGGCGGTCGCCGCCACGCTCGTCGCGGTGGTGAGCGTTTCGAGCTTCAATCTGCTCGGCGATGCGAACCGCATCGAGACCGCGGCGGGCGAGCACCGCACCATCACGCTCGCCGACGGGTCGAAGATCGAGATCAATGGCGCGTCGCTGGTGACGCTCGACGATGATCGCCCGCGCTTCGCCCGGCTCGAACGCGGCGAAGCGATGTTCCATGTCGTCCACCGCGATGGTGATCCGTTCGTGGTCGAGGCGGGCAAGGCCGAGATCGTCGACCTCGGCACCGCCTTCAACGTCGTCCGCCGGAACGCGGGAACGTCGGTCGCGGTGTCCGAAGGCGTCATCGCCTATAATCCGCGGCGCGAGAATGTCCGTGTCGCCGCCGGACAGGGGCTCGATGCCGCCGATGGGAGCCGCGAAGCACCGAAGGTCCATGATGTCGAGGTCGCCAATATCGGCGGCTGGCGCACCGGCCTGCTCGTCTACAACGGAACCCCGCTGACCGACGTCGCCGACGACCTGCGGCGCACTGCGGGGATGGAGATCCGCATCGCACCCGAGGCGGGCGATCTGTCCTTCCGCGGCGCGCTGATCATCGCCGAGGACCGCGGCCGCACCGTCGCCGACCTCGCCGCGCTGTCGGGCACGCGCGCCGAACGGCAGGGCGACGGCTGGGTGCTGACACGCTGAGATGGCAGGCCGCTTTCCCCTCCTGATCGCGGCCGCCGCGCTATGCGTCCCCGCCCAGGTGCAGGCGGCGGAGCAGCATCGGTTCGACGTTCCGGCGGGCAATCTGTCGACCGCCTTGCCGGTGCTGAGCCGCCAGGCGGGGGTCAGCATCAGCGTCGCCGACGCCGACCTGTGGAACGGCCGCGTCAAGGCCGTACGCGGGCGGATGAGCGTCGAGGATGCGATCCGCCGCATGCTCGCCGGCTCCGACGCGCGCGCAGTGCGCGTGAGCGAAACGAGCTGGCGCATCGAGCGGCGCCTGCCCTCGCCGCGCGTCGCGCGCCGCGCGACCTCGCCGCCGCCCCGCGCGACGCGACCAGGCCGGGCCCCCGACGGCGTCGCGCGGCCCGAGGACGAGATCATCGTCACCGCGTCGAAGACCGATCTTCCCCATTCGCAGTTTGCGGGCGTCGCCACCGTTCTCGATGGCGGCGATTTGGCGTTCGGCGGCGAGCGCGGAATGGAATCGATCCTCGCGCGCATGGCGACCGTTTCCTCGACCCATCTGGGATCGGGGCGCAACAAGCTGTTCATCCGCGGCATCGCCGATTCGAGCTTCACCGGCCCGACCCAATCGACGGTCGGCCAATATCTGGGCGATATCCGCCTCAGCTACAACGCGCCCGACCCTGACCTGCGCCTCTACGACGTCGACAGCGTCGAGATTCTCGAAGGTCCGCAGGGTACGCTCTATGGTGCGGGATCGCTTGGCGGCATCATCCGCGTCGTGCCGAAGGCACCGACTCCCGATCGGATGGAATTGCAGGCGATCGCCGGCGCCTCGGTGACCCAGCACGGCGATCCGGGCGGCGATCTCGGCGCGATCGCCAATGTGCCGGTGGGCGACCGACATGCGCTGCGCCTTGTCGGCTATATGCTGACCGACGGCGGCTATATCGACAATCCGCTGCGCGGGCAGGACGACGTCAACCGCGTCCATGTCCGCGGCGGCCGCGGCACCTTCCGCCTCGACGCGGGCGACGACTGGACTGTCGATCTCGGCGGCGTCTATCAGGCGACGACATCGAAAGACGCGCAATATGCCGACAAGGATGCGCCGCCGCTGACCCGCTATTCGCTGGTCGAGCAGAATGCCCGCGCGCGCTATGGCATGGCGACGCTCGTCGTCGCGAAGGACTGGGGCGGCCTGCATTTCCAGTCATCGAACGCCTTCATCAGCCATCGCCTGTTCGAACGTTTCGATGCGAGCGGCGCCGACGGCGAGCCGCGCGTGCTCGATCAGTCGAACCGGACGCGCATGTTCGTCAGCGAGACGCGGCTGTCGCGGCCGTTCCACGAAGGGCTGGGCTGGGTGGTCGGTGCGAGCTTCGTCGATAACCGGACGCGCCAGCAGCGCGAATATGGCGAACTCTCTTTCCAGGCGCCGCTGACCGGGGTGACCAACCGCATCACCGAATTCACCGGCTATGGCGAAGCGACGGTCGAGCTGATGCCCAAGCTGCTCGTTGCCGGCGGCCTTCGCGTGTCGCACGCGCGGCTCGGCGGCAGTGGCGAGGACGTGCCCTTCGCGATCGCGATGGCCGAACGCGCGGTCACCGCGCACCGGACCGAGACCGACCTTCTCCCCTCCTTCTCGGTGCTCGCGAAGCCTGTGCGCAATGTCACGCTCTACGCCCGCTATCAGGAGGGCTTCCGCCCCGGCGGGCTGGCGATCGACAGCAGCTTCGTACGACGGTTCCGCAACGATCAGGTCCGCACCTGGGAAGGCGGTGTGCGCTTTGGCGAAAAGGGTCGGACCCCCTTCGACGCCCATATTTCTGTCTCGTACAGTCGCTGGCGCGACATCCAGGCCGATTTCATCGATTCGAACGGCTTTCCCAGCACGGCCAATATCGGCGACGGGCGCATCACGAGCATTTCGGGCGCCTTCGCCGTGCAGCCGATACCGTCGCTGTCGCTGGAGGTCGGCGCGGTCTACAACCACAGCCGGGTCGACGAGCTGTTTGCCGGCGAATTGCGCACGATCGCGACGCGTTTCAGCGCCGATGGCGAGACGCCCCAGTTTTCCACACTTCTGGCGCGGCTCGGACAGATTCCCAACATTGCGCGCTATGCCGTTCGCGGCGCGGTGAATTATGCGATCCCGATCGGCGACGAGGATTTTCGCGTCAACGGCTGGGCCCATTATGTCGGGCCGTCGCGGCTCGGGATCGGTCCGATCCTCGGCGAAGGCCAGGGCGACTATGTCGACACGGGGCTCGCGGCGCGTATCGGCAATGAACGGCGCGGACTGTCGCTGACGCTGACGAACCTGTTCGATGCCCGCGGCAACCGCTTCGCGCTCGGCACCCCCTTCGTCGAGGGGAGCGCGGGCTATCTGACCCCGCTACGGCCCCGTACGCTGCGGATCGCGGTCGACGTGGCCTATTGAGGGGCCCTCCTCCGAAGAGGAGGGGCCTGTTCCTCAGTCCGCGAGCGCGAGCCGTTCGTAGCGGTCCATATGATGATCGGCGCTGCCGAACTGGCCCTCGATCAGTGTCGCGCGCTTGAAATAATGGCCGATGGCCAGTTCCTGCGTGATGCCGATGCCGCCGTGGGTCTGGATCGCGTTCTGGCCGACGAATTTTGCGCCGCGGGCGACCTTGTTCTTCGCCGCCGACACCGCCGCCATGCGTTCCTTTTCGGGCAGGTCGAGCTTCAGCGTGCCCATGATCGTCATCGAGCGGGCCTGCTCGACCTCCATGAACATGTCGACCATGCGATGCTGGAGGACCTGGAACTTGGCGATCGGCACGCCGAACTGCTTGCGCTGCTGCGTATATTCGAGCGTGCCTTCGTGAAGCTTCTGCATCACGCCGGTCGCCTCGGCGCAGATCGCAACCGTCGCCTCGTCGACGATCTGCTCGATCAGCGGCAGGCCCGCGCCTTCGCCGCCCAGCAGCGCGTCGGCGGGGATCGCGACATTCTCGAAATAGATCTCGGAGGCGCGATTGCCGTCGACGGTCGGATAGTCGCGGCGAACGATGCCGGGCAGCTTCGCGTCGATCAGGAACAGCGACACGCCGTCGCGGTCGCGCTGCGCGCCGCCGGTGCGCGCGGTGACGAGCAGGTGCGTCGCCCAGGGCGCGGCGATGACGACGCTCTTGTGGCCGTTGAGCACCCAGCCCGCGCCGTCCTTTTTCGCGCTCGTCTTGAGGTTGGCGAGGTCGTAGCGGCCCTGCGGTTCGGCATAGGCGAAGGCGATGATCGCATTGCCGGCGATGATCTCCGGGATCATCGCGTCGGCCTGCGCCCCGCCGACGGCCTTGAGCGCGCCGCCCGCGATCACGACGGTCGGGAGGTAAGGCTCGATCGCGATGACCTTGCCCAGTTCCTCCATGATGATCGCATTTTCGAGCGCGCCGCCACCGAGCCCGCCATGCTCCTCGGCGAAGGACGCGCCGAGCATGCCGAGGTCCTGCGCGAGCGCGGTCCAGATCGCCGGATCGCGGCCTTCGTCGCTGTCGATGAATTTCTGGCGCGTTTCGAAATCATAGGTGTCGCTGAGGAAGCGTGCCAGCGTGTCGCGGATCATGTCCTGCGTTTCGGTGTAGGTGAAATCCATTTTTCTATCCCCGTCGCCCCCGCGAAGGCGGGGGCCGCTGTCGTTCTATACTGCGGTGATGGGCAAGGCCGATTGCGGCCCCCGCCTTCGCGGGGGCGACGCGCTTATCAGAGCCCCAAAACCATCTTCGCGATGATGTTGCGCTGAATCTCGTTCGACCCGCCGTAGATCGTCGTCTTGCGCATGTTAAAATAGGTCGGAGCGGCGCGATGGGCGTAGTCGGGGCCGATGGGATGCTCGTTGTCGCCCTCCCCGAAGCCGCGGAAATAGGGCGCGCCATAATGGCCGACCGCCTCCAGCGTCAGTTCGGTCAGCCGCTGCTGGATTTCGCTGCCCTTGATCTTGAGCAGGCTCGACTCGGGTCCCGGCCCCTTGCCGGCGTTCGGGCCCGCGAGGCCGCGCAATTCGGTGAATTCGAGCGCGGTCAGGTCGATTTCGAGCTCGGCGACCTTGCGCTTGAAGAAGGCGTTGGCGAGCAACGGCTGGTCGCCGTCGAGTTCGGTCCTGGCGATCGCCTTGACGCGCTCGACCCCGCGCTTCGACGCCGCGACGCCGGCGATGCCCGTGCGTTCGTGCGCGAGCAGGAACTTGGCGCAGGTCCAGCCCTTGTTCTCCTCGTAGACGCGCTGCGACTGCGGCACGCGGACGTCCTCCAGGAAGACCTCGTTCACCTCATGCTCGCCGCCCAGCGTAATGATCGGGCGCACGGTGATGCCGGGCGATTTCATGTCGATGAGGAGGAAGCTGATGCCTTCCTGCTGCTTCGCTTCCTTGTCGGTCCGGACGAGGAAAAAGCCCCAGTCGGCGTGCTGCGCCATCGTCGTCCAGGTCTTTTGCCCGTTGACGATATAGTCGTCGCCGTCGCGCACCGCTGTGGTGCGAAGCGAGGCGAGATCGGAGCCCGAGCCCGGCTCCGAATAGCCCTGGCACCACCAGTCCTCGCCCGACAGGATGCGCGGCAGGAAATGCGCTTTCTGTTCGGGCGTGCCGAAGGTGTAGATCACCGGGCCGACCATCGACAGGCCGAAGGGCATCAGGCGGATGCAGTCGGCGCGCGCGGTTTCCTCGGAAAAGATGAAGCGCTGGGTCGGGGTCCAGCCGGTGCCGCCATATTCGACCGGCCATGCAGGCGCGACCCAGCCCTTTTTGTGGAGGATGCGGTGCCAGGAGAGGAAATCCTCCTTGGTGAGCTCGTCGCCCTCGTCCTGCTTGCCGCGGAGGTCCGCGGGGTAGTTTTCGGCGATGAAGTCGCGCACTTCCTTCTGGAAGGCGAGGTCTTCGGGGCTGAACTCCATGTCCATTGACGATTCTCCCTTGGGCAATGCGCCCTTATAATATGCACTCACGTTTACGTAAACGGTAAGTTGCGACCCGCAACCTTCCGGCGTGTCAACATGGCGAAAAGATTGCCCCGAACATCGCGGCTTGTCCAGCGCCCTTCCCTTCCCCATGATGCCAGAAACGGGTGGGGGGTGACCAATGACCAAAGGCAGGCGCATCGCGCTGTTCGTCGTGCTGTTCGTGGCGCTTGCCGCAGCAGCGCTATTGTTGTTCCAGCGACCGATCGGCCTCTGGCTGTTCGAGCGCGGGGCGGCGCAGGCGGCGGCGCGCGACCGGCTGGCGAGCCTGCCCGACGGGCTGCACGTCGCGCTCTGCGGTACCGGCTCGCCGCTGCCGAGCCGTGATCGCGCGGGGGCGTGCACCGTCGTGATCGCGGGCAAGGCGATGTTCGTCGTCGACGCGGGCGAAGGCGGCGCGCGCAACATTTCGATGATGGGGCTGCCCAACGGCAGGATCCGCGCGCTGTTTCTGACCCATTATCATTCGGATCATATCGACGGGCTGGGGCCGATGATGCTGCTGCGCTGGACCGCGAGCGGTAACGCGGCGCCCCTCCCCGTCTACGGTCCCGAGGGCGTCGAGGCGGTGATCGGGGGCTTCAACTCCGCCTATGCTGCCGACAATCGCTATCGCACCGCGCACCACGGCGCGGTGGTCACTCCACCCGCGGCGGCGGGGGCCACCGCGATGCCCTTCGCGATGCCGGCGGCGCCGACGGTCGTTTATGAAGGGGGCGGGCTCAAGGTCACGGCCTTTCCGGTCGACCATCGTCCGGTGCAGCCCGCGGTCGGCTATCGCTTCGATTACAAGGGGCGGTCGGTGGTGATCAGCGGCGACACCGCGCCGTCGGCCTCGCTCGAAACCGCGGCGAAAGGCGCCGACCTGCTGATCCACGAGGCGCTGCAGCCCGAGATGGTTCAAACGCTGTCCGACAAGCTGAAAGCCGCTGGGCGCCCGATGACCGGGCAGATCATGCACGACATCCTCGATTATCACGCCAGCCCTGCGCAGGCGGCCGACAGCGCGCGGCGCGCGGGGGTGAAGATGCTGGTGCTGAGCCATATCGTTCCGCCCCTGCCCTCGCGGGCGCTTTACGCGGCGTTCCTCGATGGTGCGGACAGCCATTTCGACGGGCCGATCGTCGTCGGCGAGGATGGGCAATATTTCTCGCTGCCCGCGAAGAGCCGGGAGATCGAGCGCGGAAGCTGGTTCTAGCGCCGGGTGACGAGGATCAGCGCGCCATCGCTGGCGTAAACGCCGCGGCGCTCGGTGATCGACAGGGTGACGGGAAGCGCCGCGCCCTCGCGGGTGACGAGCTCGGATGCGATGCGCGCGGGCGCCCCCGAGCGGAACAGGCCTTCGAGCGCTTCGGCAAAGGCGTGGCGCGCGCCGAGCGCGAGCAGCGCCGAAAAGCGCACGCGCCGCATCGCCGCCTCGTCGACGCCGACCATCGCGGCGAGCGCGGGATTGGCCGCCTCGATCGCCTCGCGGACCGAGATACGGGCGTGACCGACGCCGCCGTCAGCGTCGATCGCGGTGGCGAGCGCGCGCAGCGCGTCGCGCTCGGCGAGGTTGTCGATCCCCTCGCTGACGTCGCGCAGGATCAGCGCGCCGCCGACGGGAAGCGGCACGAGATCGGCGCGCAGCCACTGGCGCGGGCGCAGCAGCCCCGGCACCTCGCCCGAAAAGCGCTGGCGATGGTCGAGCATCCGCACGACATGCGGGAACAGCAGACTGCCCTCGAGGCCCGGAACCGCGGCGCTCAATGAGCTGCCGATCAAGGCTGACGCCGCACGTTCGAGCATGTCGGACGCGGCGGGATTGACTGCGACGATGCGGGCCTGCCGATCGACGACCAGCACGGCATCGCGCACGGCGTCGAGCAAGGCCGATTGCGAATCGCGCAGGGCGTCCGCGGTCCCGGCTTCGCTCCCGTCGAGCTTGCGGTAGTCGTCGAGCGAGATCAGCACATGCGCATCCTTGCCGTGATGGGTGACGACGACGGGCTCGCGCGCCGCCTGCATTCGCCAGTTCGCGAAATCGCGGATGAATTCGGCCGCGGGGACGCGCCGGGGATCCTGTCTCGATGCCATTGTCCACCTCCACCTCCCTTATGAGCTGCAGCGGTTCCCCAAGGCCGGAAAGCCGGTCCGTTTCCGCACCGGGACGGATGGATCAGACGAGCCGCGCGTGGCCGCAGCGCAGCGCGTTGACGCGCGCGTCGGCTTCGCCGAGGTGGACGCCGAGCACGCCGGTCAGGCTTTCGAGCACGCCGTCGAGCACCGGCGCGGCGGCGCCGACGGTGGTGCCGACGAGCGTCGAGAGCGCCTTGGCGTTGAGCCCGAGCCCGAGGATATTGACCTTGAGTTCGAGCTGGTCGCTGAGCGATTGGGCGGCGCCCGCAACCAGACCGCCGCTCTCGACGGTCTTGACCGTCCCGTCCGCAATATCGTCGCGCGAAAAGGACAGCGGCTGCTCGGAAAAGTCGGACGCATCGAGCTTCGCGCCGCCGTCGATACTGATGAGCGGCAGCGCGACGAGGCGCGCGGGGCGCGGATCGAGCGAGCGCTGCATGTTCTGAAAATCGGCGGCATCGACCGACCCGATCGCGACCATCGCAGGCGAGGTGGTAACCGCGAGCGCCACCGCGTCGCTCGCATTCTTCCCGCAGTCGATGTCGGTGATGCGCGCTGAGGCCGACCCGAGTTCGGCGACGATCGGTAGGTTAACGTTCGCGAGCGGGGTCGCGATGCGCGCGCCGACCTTGAGCCGGACCTGCGCGGTGCGGACGATCACCTCCTGGTCGTCGGTGACGGCGATCAGTGGCGAGTTCGCGGGCGGTTCGCCGACGATCAGCGCGACGTCGATCCCCGACCCGCCCGGCAGGTCGCTTGCGAGCGAAAGGTCGAGCTGGCGGTTGGCATTACCGAGCAGCAGCATCGCGCGCATCAGGCTGAGCGCATTGACCTTCACCGGATTGGCGGCATCGGCGCGGATGCTCGACGCGCGGGGACCGAGGTCTATCGCGCGCGACGGGATGAGGCTGGTCGGCACCGCGCTGTCGGCGATATGTCCGACGACCGCGGCGGCCTGTCCGTCGCTCGCGCTCGCCAGCGCAGAGAGGATTTGCGGCATGGTGACCCGGCTGTCGAGCGTCTGGCCGAAGGTCAGCGCTTCGGCGCCGATCTCTGTGCGGAGGGCTTCGGAGAAGGCGAGCAGGTCGACGTCGGCGCTGGCGAGCGCCTGATAATCCATCAGCGACAGGTTGAGCTGGCTGCCGGTCAATGCCGACAGCAAGGCATTGGGAACGCCGCCGTGCACCGCGGCGACTCGCGAGCCGAGCGAAAAGGCGGCGTAGCCGCGCCGCGCGCCGGTTGCGGTCGCCCGGACGTCGCGCGCATCGCTGCCGGTGAAGATACGCGCGAAGCTGAGCGGGTGGCTGCGCGCCAGCGTGATCCGCACCGCATTGGAGGATGTGCCGCCCACGGCGAAGCGTTGCTCGGCGGGGATCGCGGCGTCGGCGGTGTAGCTGCCTTCAGTGAACGCAGCGATGCGGATGCCGCAGTCGCAATTCGCCGCGATGATCCGCTCGGCGGCGGCGCGCTTTTCGCCAGGATCGGCGACCGCCGCGGCGAGTGCGGCGGCGTCGGCGATCCCCTGGAGGTCGCGCCGGTCGAGATAGAGCGCACCGACATCGACCGCGAGCGCCGCCGACCCGATCAGAGCGGTCAGGCTGAAGGCGCTGGCGATGCTGATTCCGGCACGCGTGTCGGCGGCGATCGAACGAAGGGAAGGAAGCGGCATGGCAGTCACTCCGCGGGCAGTTCGAAGGTCGCATCGGCGCGAATCACATTGTCCGGCGCCGGCACGAAGGAGGATCGGATGAAGGCGTCCTCGGGCACGGTGAAGGTCACCGCGACGGTCACCGCTTCGGCGGTTTCGGACACAGCGACCGAGCGTGTCGCAGGCGAGGCACCGCGCACGCCGGCGAGGCTGCGGTCGACCGCGCGCGTTGCGATCGCGCGCCGGTCGGCGGCGTCGAGCCCGGTGATCGCGGCGCGCGCGCCGTCGTTCGCCGCCTGCTGGACGCTGTGCGCGAGCATGAAATATTGACCGTAGACGAGGATGCCCATCAAGAGCGCGAGGAAGATCGGCAGGACGAGCGCCATCTCGACCATCGCCGCCGCGCGGACGTTGCACGCGAAGCGGCGACCAAAGGCGAGCAGCGAGTGAAAAAAGGTCGGTCGGGTCATGGCGCCAGCATGACGGAAGCGGATGAAGGGCAGGTCGCGGCGACGAGCGCTCTATTTTGCGTATTTTACGAAGAGTCGGACCGAGCCGGAGCCCCGAAATCCGCTCGGGTTACTCTTGGGTTGCGGAGTGATGACCTTTCAATCTCCATCAATTTCGTCATTCCCACGAAAGCGGGAACCCAGAGCGCGCGTCGGCTGACCCCACACTGGAATGACGAAGGAAAGGGGAAGCTACGGTTCTCATCCGGCCATGGCCGCTCCGTGATCCCCGGCGAAAGCCGGGGTCCAGGGCGGTGGAAAGCCGGCGTTGCGTGACTACGCCCTGGACCCCGGCTTTCGCCGGGGATCACGTGGGATATGTCCGCAACCGGTCGTTCACAGACCGTCCGTCGTAGCCCAGCCAAAAGGTCAAACTGTGGTCATTCGTGCAATGTCTGCCCCGCAATCACTATACCCCCAGCATAAGCCGGAATGACGATCATGCGGAATGGCCGCTGACTATTCTGCCGCCTCGGGTGCAATCTTGTCCTGGGTTCGCAGGTCGAAGTCCGAAGCATCGTGCCGCTCGCGAAGCTGGCTTGCCGGATCGCCGGTCACGCGGTTGACCATCCGCCCGCGCTTGACCGCAGGTCGCGTCGCGACCTGATCGGTCCAGCGCTGGACGTGCTTGTAATCCTGCACCTGCAGGAATTCCCCCGCGTCATAGACCAGCCCTTTGGCGAGCGCGCCGTACCACGGCCACACCGCCATGTCGGCGATGCTGTAGTCGGCGCCGCCCAGATATTCGCTCTCGGCGAGGCGGCGGTCGAGCACGTCCATCTGGCGCTTCACCTCCATCGCATAGCGATTGATCGGATATTCCTGCTTCGTCGGCGCATAGGCATAGAAATGGCCGAAGCCGCCGCCGAGAAAGGGGGTGCTGCCCATCTGCCACATCAGCCACGACAGCGTCTCGGCGCGCTGCGCGGGGTCCGTCGGCAGGAAGGCGCCGAACTTCTCGGCAAGGTAGATCAGGATCGCGCCCGATTCGAAGACGCGGATCGGTTCGGCGCCGCTGCGGTCGACGAGCGCGGGGATCTTGCTGTTCGGATTGGCGCCGACGAAGCCGCTCGAAAACTGGTCGCCCTCGCCGATGTTGATCAGCCAGGCGTCATATTCCGCGCCGTGATGCCCCGCCGCGAGCAGTTCCTCGAGCATCACCGTGACCTTCACGCCATTGGGCGTGCCGAGCGAATAGAGCTGGAGCGGATGCCGGCCGACCGGCAGCTCCTTGTCGTGCGTCGGGCCGGCGACGGGGCGGTTGATATGGGCGAAGCGCCCGCCGCTTTCCTTGTCCCAGGTCCAGATCTTCGGCGGCACATATTCGCTCTGGTCGCTCATCGCGGCTGCTCCTGCAATTTCATACTGATCGGTATTTAAGCATGTGCGGCGGCGCCGTCCACCCGGCAAGGGCTCAAATAATCCTTGCCGCGCGCAAAGCCGAAATGGCGGCCGCATCATATCCGAGCTCCGCGAGGATCGCATCGCTGTGTTCGCCGACCTGCGGCGCGCGCGCCGGCGGCGCCTTGGCGCTCGCCGAAAGCTGCACCGGCGCGCGGATCACCGGCGCGGGGGCCGGAGTACCGGGATAGGCGGCGGGTTCGACGAGCCCCATCGCGGCGACCTGCGGATGCGACAGCGCGTCGGCGGGCCTGACCACGGGCGCCGCCGGGACGCGCGCCGCGGCGAGTTCGGCGATCGCCGCATCGCTCGTCCGCAGGAGGCACCAGTCCTGCATGATCGCGCTCAATTCCTCGCCATTGTCGCCGCGCGATATGTCGCTCGCGAAACGCGGGTCGTCGATCAGGTCGGGGCGCCCGACCAGTTCGGCCCAGCGGCGGAAGATCGGGGCGCCGACGACCTGGGTGACGATCCAGCCGTCGCGGGTGCGGAACAGGTCGGTCGGGCCCGAGCTATAGGCGCGGTTGCCGAGCGGCTGCCGTTCGACGCCGTTCAGCGCATGGTCGATCGTCAGCGCGTTCGACATGGCGAGCGCGGTCGCGAAGAGCGACCCCGACACGCACTGCCCCTTCCCCGTCGCCTCGCGCTCGCGGAGCGCGAGCATGACCCCGAAGGCGCAATGCAGCGCGGTGCCGAAATCGACGTAGTTGACCTGCGCGCGATGAGGCTGGTCGGGCGCGCCGGTCAGATGAACCGCGCCTGACATGACCTGCCCCACCGCGTCGAAGCCGACGCGCTCCGCCAGCGGACCTTCGCGCCCGAAGGCCGAGGCCGTTGCCAGGATGATGCGTGGATTGATTGCGGACAGGCTGTCATGATCGAGGCCGAGCTTGACGAGCGCATCGTGCGGCAGGTTGGCGACGACGACGTCGGCGGTGGCGACCAGCCGCCGAACGACCTCGCGGCCTTCGGGGGTGCCGGGCCTCAGCGTCAGGGAGCGCTTGTTCCGGTTCATCTGCAGGAACATCGCGCCCGACCCGTCGGCGGCAACGGGGACCGTGTAGCGGTCGTCGTTGCCGCCCGGCGCCTCGATCCGGATCACGTCGGCGCCATAGTCGGCGAGCAGCGCCGCGCAATAGGGGCCCGCGATATAACGCCCGAAATCGAGCACTTTCAGTCCGGTCAGCGGCACGGCGACCCCCCTCCTCTTCGGCGCCCCCGCGAATCAGGCGGCAATTTTGCCAAGAGAGGCTTGCATGATCGGCGGACCGCCGCTAGGGGCGTCTGCCTCAGCGAGGAGAGTTGGCTGAGTGGTCGAAAGCGTCGCACTCGAAATGCGAAGTGCCGGCAACGGTACCGAGGGTTCGAATCCCTCACTCTCCTCCATTTTCTAACCGCGTCTGGCGTTCCACGCACGAACCGCCGCCATCGTCTTTTCGATATGGGCGCGCGGGTTGCGGTCGGTGTAGCTGAGCAGGATCGTCCCGTCGGGCGCGATCACGAACGACGTCCGGTCGGAGAGCGTGGTCTGTCCCGGGCCTGGCATCGTGGTGTCGTATTTCGCCGCGACCTTGGCGCCCGGATCGGCTGCGACCGCGAATTTGCTGCGGCATTCCGATTTGGAAAACTCCGCGACGCGATCGATGTTTCCGGCGGTGACGCCGACGACGCGCGCGCCCAGCTGGTTGAAGCGGCTGTTCGCCTCGGCGAAAAGATGCGCCTCCACCGTGCAGCCGGGGGTGAAGGCGGCGGGGAAGAAATAGAGCACCACAGGCCCGTTCCTCAGCGTCTGCTTCAGGGACAGGCTGAAGGGCTTGCCGCCCTGCGCGGCGTTCAGCGTAAAGTCTGGCGCCTTCGCGCCTTGCTGGAGCGCCGCGATACTCTGCGCGGGGATGCTCGCCAGCAGCAGGCCAAGGCCGAACGACATCGCGATCTTGATGTGGTTTTTCATATGCAGTCCTTCCAGCTGGAACGGGGAAGGACGCCGCCTGGACGCCCTTCCCTCCCTATTCGTCGGCACATGGCATAAAGTTGCTGCCGAGGCGCGCCGTGACAAAAGCGACGGCGCTTTCGCTAGCCGGCGCCGCTCCGCGCGGGTCAGCGCAGGCTGACGCTGCCGGCCAGCGCGGAACTTTGCTGCATCGCCAGTGCACCGACGATCGCGGCGATGACGAGATAGAGGATCGCCGTCACGACCACGACGACCACCGTATAGACGATCGCCTTGTCTTCGGGCGCTTTCATCAGGCGCGGCAGGCCGAGATAGAGAAGATAGAGGCTGTAAAGCCCGAGCAACCACCCCAATATCGCCAGCGCCGGAACCACCGCGAATATCCCCGCAAGCCAGCCCGCCGTGGCCGAATAGACCGCAACTTTCAGCGCCTGGATCGGATTCTTCTGCCCGCCGAACGTCGGCGCCAGCGCGTCGATCACCAGCGCGACGACATAGACGCCGATCAGCGTCAGCACATAGGAGAGCAGCGCGGACGCGATGGCGCCGCCCAGCGGCGGGTGAACGGTGATCGCGAGAAAGTGATGGCCGAAGATCTGCCCGCCGATCAGTTGGGCAAGCGGGCCGATCGCGGCGAGGAGGAGCACATAGGGAATATAGAGCGACTGAACCGTCGCCGCCTCCCCATCGATGGCCGCCCAGGTCTCCTGCGGCTTGACGATCATATCCTTCGCGCGTTGCACTATATCGGTCATGGTGCGCCTTTCCCTTGTTGCGAAAACGGACGACCCGCCAAGCCTGGTCCGCGGCGGAGGTCGTGCAGCCAAACTAACCCGGAATGGACCAGGATTCTATGGTGCAGATCACAGCAGGCGGCGGGAACGCGGGGCAAGGCAGGTCGATAACGCCTTGAAACATCCGCGAACGGGCATAGATTGATGCCATGACACCCAAGACGTTCCCGGAAATCCACGGCAAGGCTGGTCACGGCGCCGTCATGCCGCTGGTTGAGCGCGCGCGCTTCGCGCCGGGCGACATCGTGCGGCACCGGATGTTCGATTTCCGCGGCGTCGTGTTCGACGTCGACCCGGTCTTCGCGAACAGCGACGAATGGTATGAAGCGATTCCCGAGGCGATCCGCCCGGCGAAGGAGCAGCCTTACTATCATCTGCTCGCCGAAAACGACGATTCGTCCTACATCGCCTATGTCAGCCAGCAGAATCTGGTCGGCGATTCAGAGCATGGCCCGGTCGATCATCCGCAGATCGAGGCGATGTTCGACGGGCTCGACAAGGGGCGCTATCGCCTCCGCGCCATCCACCGCCACTGAGGTGGCCGCTCAGGCCTTGAGCTTCCATCCCGACGCGAGCAGGCGATAGGTCAGCGCGCCCAGCACGACGTTTACGGCGGCGAGCGCGAGGAGCGCGGTCAGCACCGGATGGGCGATCGTCGAATCGACCGTCCCGATGAAGCCGTAGCGAAAGCCCATGATCGCGTAATAGACCGGGTTGGCGTGCGCGATGCTCTGAAACCAGGGCGCCAGCCGGTCGATCGAATAGAAGGTGCCCGAAAGCAGCGCGAGCGGGGTGACGACGAAATTGGTCACCGCGGCGGCATGATCGAATTTCTCTGCCCAGACCGAGGTGATCAGGCCGAGGAAGCCGATCATCGCCGCGCCGAGCAGGCCGAAGGCGGCGACCGCCCAGGGGTGTTGGGGCATGACATGGACGCCGGGCCAGGCCAGCATCGCGACCCATAGCGCCAGCCCGACGAGGACCGCGCGGCTGATCGCAGCCCCGATGAGCGCGAGGATGAGCTCGCCGAAACCGAGCGGCGGCATCAGATAATCGACGATCGTGCCCTGGATCTTGCCGACGAGCAGCGAAAAGCTCGCATTGGCGAAGCTGTTCTGAAGCATCGCCATCATGATGAGGCCCGGCGCGACGAAATCGGCGAAGGGAACGCCGATGACGGTGCGCCCCGACCCGCCCAGGGCGACGGTGAAAATGACCAGGAAGAGGAGAGTGGTGACCGCAGGGGCCCAGATTGTTTGCAGCTGGACCTTGAAAAAGCGCCGCACCTCCTTGACATAAAGGGCCTGCATACCGGGCACGTTGAGCGTGCGGATGTGCGGCACCCCCGGCTCGGCGAAGGCTGGTGTCGCGGTGGCGGGGCCCGAGTCGGCGCGCGTAATTTGGGGCTGGTCGTTCATGGCGTTCTCGCCTATCGCCTCCCCGACTTTACCGCAAGCTGGGCAGCCGCCGCGCCGATCCGTCCGGAACGGCCCGAAAGGATCGCTGCGCCGCCCGCGGCGTGAGACAATGAGGAATGTGAAGCATGTCATGGACTGACCAGCGCATCGAACAGCTGCGCAGCATGTGGGAAAAGGGCCTGACCGCCAGCCAGATCGCCGACGAGCTCGGCGGGGTCAGCCGCAACGCGGTGATCGGCAAGGCGCACCGTCTGGGGCTGAAATCGCGGCCGTCGCCCGTGAAGGCGACCGAGAAGGTCGTGAAACCCGCCAAGGCGCCCGCCGCGCCCAAGGCCGCCGCGCCGGCGCCGCGCGCGGCCGCTCCCGCCGCGCCGCGCCCGGTAGCGACGCCGAGGCCCGAACCCAGGCCCGCCGCCGCCGACGCGGCGCCCGAGGATGCCGGCACTGAAGCTGCGCCCGCGAAGCCCGATGCGCCGCGCATCGTCTCGATCGGCCCCGGCGGCTTCATCCGCCAGGGACCCGGCGACCAGCAGGCGCCGATTCCGCCCGCGCCGCCGCGTCGGCTGGTGCCCGCGAAGCCGAGCCCCGAGATCGCCGACAAGACGAGCCTGCTCGACCTCAACGACCGCATCTGCCGCTGGCCGATGGGGCATCCGGGCGAACCCGATTTCCATTTCTGCGGGCAGGCGGTGAACCCCGGCTTCCCCTATTGCGTCGAACATTGCGGCCGCGCCTATCAGGCGCAGCTGCCGCGCGGCACGCGCCGCCCGCCCCCGCCCCCGCCCTTCGGCGGGCCGCGCGTGCGGTGAGGCCGTTCGGGCAGGAATTCGAATTCGCGCGCATGCTCGGCTTTCAGATGGTCGAGCGCGGCGACGGGCGGTGCCGGATGGCGATCGACGTCGAACGCGGACGCCATTTCAACCCGCAGGGCGTGGCGCATGGCGGCGTCGCCTATTCGCTCGCCGATACGGCGATGGGCGGTGCGCTGACCAGCCAGCTGCCCGACGACCTCTGGTGCGCGACGCTGGAGATCAAGTTCAACTACCATGTCGGGGTCGGCGAAGGCCTGCTGACCTGCGACGCGTCGGTGCTCCATCGGGGCAAGCGGATCGCCAACATCGACGCACGCCTGTTCCAGCACGACCGCCTAGTCGCGAGCGCCAACGGCAATTTCGCGATCTTCGCGGCGCCGCTGGGCGGTAGGTCGGTGGAATAGCCTCCCGCGCGACCGTTTTGGTGGGGGAGCTGACGTTGCATCCGATAAGCCCCTCCCCTTCAGGGGAGGGGCTTTCTCTCTGCCTATGGCCGCTACCGGTCGGAAACGGACGCATCTGCAAGTGATGCAAACCCCACAGGAAAGGGCGCCCGATCTTTCGATCCGGCGCCCTTCCCTGTCGTTTCCGATCGATCAGAAGCGGAAGTTGACCGATGCCCGCACGCTGTGGGTGCGGAAATGCGGGTCGCTGCGCTTGATGTCGGCGCCTTCGCCGAACGGGTTGGCGTCGGGCGCGGTGCCCTGCCCGACCTGGACGGTGTAATCATCGTCGTTGAGGTCGGTGTAGAGATATTCGAGGCCCAGCGAGACATTCCTGGTCAGCATCGCTTCCGCGCCGCCGCCCGCCGAATAGCCCCAGGCGTTGGTCTTGCCGTTGTCGGCAAAGCTGTTCGCGCTGTTGGTCGTCGCGAAGCGGTTGTCCATCTTCGCATAAGCGCCGCCGCCGGTGGCATAGAAGAGCACGCCGCCGCCGGGGGTGTAGCCCGCGCGTAGGCGGGCGCCGGCCTGCCAGTCGGCCTCGCGGCTCATCGTGTAGCTCGCGGGCGTCGTGGAGAAGCCCGACACGCGGTCGCGCGCCTCGCTGCGGCCGCCTTCGAGAACGGCGCCGACGACGAAATTGCCCATCCGCTTGTCGTAGCCGAGGCGCGCCATATATTCGGCGCCGTCCTTGTCGTTGGTACAGTCGCGGTTCGCGGTGCCCGTGGCGCCACCGCCGCAGAAACCGGGCGAGAAAGCGTTGTTGCCGCCCGCGGTATTGACGGGATCGCCATAGGTGCCGTCGAGGTCTGTGTCGAACGTCAGCGTTTCATGGCCGTCGTTCGGCTGCATCGTGTATCCGCCGACGACGCCGATGTAGGGGCCGTTGAAATCCTCCGCGGCGTCACGATCCTGGGCCATGGCGGGGACGGCGAGCGATCCGGCGGCCGTGGCGATGAGGAGAGATGTGAACTTCATATGTTTTACTCCGATATTTGATGGCCTTGCAGCCTTCCGGAAAACCCGCCCCTTGGCGCCGAAGTTCCTCCCCGTGCCGAAAACGGGACGAGCCGTTTTCGCGTCAAACGGCCGCAAAGCCGCTGAAAACCGCCCTTGCCAGCGGCCTTCGACACCCCCTATAGCCATGGCATGAGTCACGATTTGTTCGACAGCAGCACCCCGGCGGCCGACAGCTACAACGCCTCGCAGATCGAGGTGCTCGAAGGGCTGGAACCGGTCCGCCGCCGCCCCGGCATGTATATCGGCGGCACCGACGAACGCGCGCTTCACCACCTCGCCGCCGAGGTGATCGACAACAGCATGGACGAGGCGGTCGCCGGTCACGCGAGCCGCATCGAGATCGAGCTCGACGTCGGCAACCGGCTGACGGTGATCGACAACGGGCGCGGCATGCCGGTCGATCCGCATCCGAAGTTCCCGGGCAAATCGGCGCTCGAAGTCATCATGACCATGCTCCATTCGGGCGGCAAGTTCGAGGGCAAGGCCTATGCGACCTCGGGCGGGCTTCACGGGGTCGGCGTCAGCGTCGTCAACGCGCTGTCGACCGAAACCGAGATCGAAGTCGCGCGCGGCAAGCAGCTCTATCGCCAGCGTTTCTCGCGCGGGGCTCCGCTCGGCGGGCTCGAGGAGCTCGGCCCGACGCCGAACCGCCGCGGCACGAGCGTGTCCTTCATCCCCGACCCCGAAATCTTCGGCGAGCATGGCCGCTTCAAGCCGCAGCGCCTCTATCGCATGGCGC
Organism: Sphingopyxis sp. NJF-3; assembly: GCF_053514865.1. Taxonomy (NCBI): domain Bacteria; kingdom Pseudomonadati; phylum Pseudomonadota; class Alphaproteobacteria; order Sphingomonadales; family Sphingopyxidaceae; genus Sphingopyxis; species Sphingopyxis sp. NJF-3. The sequence continues at coordinate 1,832,548 of NZ_CM130726.1, read as the reverse complement.
GCTCGAAGGCCTATCTGTTCGCGGGGGTCGAAATCCGCTGGAAATGCGCGCCCGAACTGATCGGCGACGACACCCCCGCCGAGGCGGTGTTCCAGTTTCCCGGCGGGCTCGCCGACCATCTGAAGGAGCAGATCGGCAGCCGCGAATGCGCGACCGCCGACCCCTTTACCGGACGGCAGGATTTCCCCGACGGGCAAGGCCGCGCCGAATGGGCGATCGCCTGGCCGCTGTGGTCCGATGGCAGCTATAGCTGGTATTGTAACACGATCCCCACCCCCGCCGGCGGCACCCACGAGGCGGGGCTGCGCGCCGCGCTGACCAAGGGCTTGCGCGCGTTCGGCGAGCTGATCGGGCAGAAGAAGGCGACGCAGATCACCGCCGACGATGTGTTCAACGGCGGCGAGATGATGCTGTCGGTGTTCATCCGCGACCCGCAGTTCCAGAGCCAGACCAAGGACCGGCTGTCGAGCCCCGAGGCCGCGCGCTTCACCGAGAACGCGATCCGCGACCATTTCGACCATTTCCTCTCCGACAATATGGACCGCGGCCGCGCGTTGCTGGGCCTGATCCTCGAGCGGATGGAAGAGCGGCTGAAGCGCAAGGCCGAACGCGAGGTGAAGCGCAAGACCGCGACCAGTGCGCGCAAGCTCCGCCTGCCCGGCAAGCTCACCGACTGTGCGAACGACGGCCCCGAAGGCACGGAATTGTTTATCGTCGAGGGCGACAGCGCCGGCGGCAGCGCCAAGCAGGCGCGCGACCGCAAGACGCAGGCGATCCTGCCGATCCGCGGCAAGATCTTGAACGTCGCGAGCGCGAGCGCCGACAAGATTCGCGCCAATCAGGAAATCGCCGACCTCGCGCTCGCGCTCGGCTGCGGGATGCGCAAGGACTGCGACGCCGACCGGCTGCGCTACGAGAAGATCGTGATCATGACCGACGCCGACGTCGACGGCGCGCATATCGCGACCCTGCTGATGACCTTCTTCTTTCAGGAGATGCCCGATATCGTGCGCGAGGGGCATGTCTATCTGGCGCAGCCGCCGCTCTATCGCCTGACCGCGGGGTCGACGTCGGCCTACGCCCGCGACGACGAGCATCGCGCAGAGCTCGAGGCGACGCTTTTCAAGGGCAAGAAGGTCGAAGTCGGCCGCTTCAAGGGCCTGGGGGAAATGAACCCCGGCCAATTGAAGGAAACGACGATGGACCCGGCGACGCGCTCGATGCTGCGAGTCACGCTGCCGCAGGAATATGAGGAGCGCCATCTGGTCAAGGATCTGGTCGACCGGCTGATGGGCAAGCACCCGGAGCATCGTTTCCAGTTCATCCAGGCCAATGCGGCGAGCCTCGATGAGGCGGCGATCGACGCCTGAGGAAAAATTTCCGCGCGCTCTGTCAGAAGTTTCCGTCGCCGCCGACTAAAGGGACATGCGACACGAAATTCCGGAGCGCGATGTGGACGAACGCGAACAGGATCGCGCCTTTGCCGAAGCCATCGAGCGCTTCGGCCCCGGTCTCGCCCGTATGGCGCGCGGCTATGAGGCCGATCCCGACCTCCGCCGCGACCTCGAGCAGGACGTGCAGGTCGCGCTGTGGCAGAGCTTTGCCCATTTCGACGGCCGCTGCGCGCTGAGCACCTGGGTGTGGCGCGTCGCGCACAATCGCGCGACATCGCATATGCTGGCGCATCGCCGCCGCAACGCGCCCGGCTGGTCGAGCCTCGATGCCATCGAGATCGCCGATGCCGCGCCCTCCCCCTTCGACGCCGCCGAAAGCGGCCAGGCGATGGCGCTGGTCCTGTCGATCGTCGAGCGGCTCGATCCGCCCGACCGCCAGATATTGCTTCTCTATCTGGAAGGCATTGCCGGCGCCGAGATCGCCGCGATCACGGGCGTTACGCCCGATATGGTGACGACCCGGATTCACCGTTTCAAATCCATGCTGACGCGCCGCTTCGCGCGCGAAGGAGAGCCTGTATGAGCCCGCCCGACGACCGGAGCCTGCACGCGCTGTGGCAGAGCGGTGCTGCCGAAATCGCGCCTTTGTCGCTTGCCGAGATCAAACGCCGCGCCGGCAGGCTGGGCGATGGCGTCGCGCGCCGCAACCGCCGCGAATATATCGCGATCGGCATCGTGGCGGCGGTGTTCGGCCTCTATGCGATCCTCCTGCCCGGATATTGGCTCAAGACCGGCAGTCTGCTTGTTATCGCCGGCGCGCTTTTCGTCGGCTGGCAGCTCGCACACCGTAGCTCGCGACCCGATCCCGATGCCGAAGCGGCAGACGTCCGGACCTATTACCGCACCCGCCTCGTCACCGAGGAACATATGCTGGCACGGGTCGGACGCTGGTATCTGGCGCCGCTGATCCCCGGACTCGCGGTTTTTCTGGCGGGGATTGCGTTCGTCGCGTCCCTCTCGCCGCTCGGCTTCGCGGCGCTGGCAGCGATCCACGCTCTGGTGTTTCTCGGCATCTGGTTGCTCAACCGGCGTGCCGCCGCCATGCTGCGCGATCAGATCGCGCGGATCGACGACACCGCCTCTTCCAAAGGAGATAGCTGATGCCCCGCTTTCCGACGGCGATCCTGCTCGCAGCCGCGGCGACCCAAATTCCGGCTTCCGCATCGGCGCAGCTCACGCCGGAGACCGCAAAGGCGGGCGAAACGGCGTTCGACATGCGCGCGGCGCAGCTCGTCGACCTGCTTACCGGAAAGATCGCCTATGCCGAATATTTCGCCCTCTCGTTCCAGCAGGCGGTGCCCGAGGCGCAGTTCAAGGCGATCACCGCCAATCTGATCGCGCAATATGGTCAGCCGGTGGCGGTCGAATCGGCCAGCTCGACCGATGGCCGGCAAGGCACGGTGAAACTGCGCTTCGAAAAGGGTATCGGCACGGTTGCGCTCGCCGTGGGGGTGGAAGCCGATCGGCGCGTCGAGGGGCTACGCATCCAGAACGTCGTCATGGCCGACGACAGCTTCGACCGCATCGCCGGCGAAATGGCGGCGCTGCCGGGCACGACTGGCTTTCTCGCCGCCGAACTCGACAGCCAGACGATCAGGCCGCTCGCCGCCGCGAACGCCGACCGGCAGTTCGCGATCGGATCGACCTTCAAGCTCTATATTCTTGACGAACTCGCGGCGCAGGTAGCGGCGGGCAAGCGCAAATGGTCCGACGTCGTTCCGCTCTCGCACCTCAGCTTCTCTTCGGCGGCGACGGCGAACTGGCCGAAGGATATGCCCGTCACGCTGCAGACGCTCGCCAACTGGATGATCTCGGTCAGCGACAATGGCGCGACCGATACGCTGATCCACCTGCTCGGGCGCGAGGCGATCGAGGCGCGGATGCGCGCGGCGGGGCATAGCGATCCGTCGCGTAACACCCCCTTCCTGACCACGGTCGAGGCGTTCGCGCTCAAGGGCAATAATTTCGCGGATCTGCGCACCCAATTCGTTGCTGGCGACGATGCGGCGCAGCGGCGGCTGCTCGACACGAACGCCGACCGGCTGGTGCTCGCCCATGTCGACGGGGTTAGCTTCGGCGGCAAGCCGCGCTTCATCGACAGCCTCGAATGGTTCGCGACGCCGAACGATCTGGCGCGGGCGCTCGCCGACCTCAAGACACGGAACAATCCGCAGGCGATGGCGGCGATGGCGATCAACAACGGGGTCGGCCCCGCCGCTGCGGCCGACTGGCGCTATCTCGGCTACAAGGGCGGCTCCGAACTCGGTGTGCTGTCGATGAGCCTGCTCGGGCAGCGCAAGTCGGACGGCCAATGGGTGGTCGTCACCGCGAGCTGGAACAATCCCGATGCGGATGTGGCGGCGGAGACGCTGAGCGGGATGGTGACCCGCCTGCTGGCGCTGGCGGCGAAATAGAGTTTTTTGACTCGTACAAAGCCACGAAGCCACGAAGAGACCTCTCTTCCTCCGTTTGTGCTGAGCTTGTCGAAGCACCGTTCTTTTCAGCATCAAAGGGAAGAACGGCCCCCTTCGACTGACTTGTCAGTCGCTCAGGACAGGCTTCGACAAGCTCAGGGCGAACGGTATTGGGGACCCTCTTTGTGGCTTCGTGGCTTTGTGCGAGGAAAAATCAGGCCGTCAGCGCTGCGACGAGCGCCTTGACCTTTGCCTGTCGCCACTGGGGTGTCGGGGCGACCAGCCAATAGCCGCGCTTGGCGGCAAAGGGTTCGCGCACGACGCGGACGCGCCCGGCGGCGATATCGGCCTCGGCGAGCATCGCGGGGACATTGGCCTGCCCGAGCCCGTTGGCGGCGGCATCGATCGCCAACCCCGCGTCGCCGAGCCGCAGCGCGGGCTCGCCATCCTCGACCGGGCAGCCGGGCCAGGCGATGTGCGTCTCGCTGTCGCTGCCGGGCCCCGCGACGGTGACCATTGCCGCTTCGGCGAGCGCGACGCCCTCATGCTCGCCCGCGCCGTCGGTCCAGAAGATCGCGAGGTCGAGGTTCGCCTCGGTAAAGTCGATTCCGCCGTCGGCCGAAACGAGCGTGAAGCGCACGTCGGGCGCCTGCTGGCTGTAGCGCGCCAGGCGCGGCGCGAGCCATTTGGCGGTCAGGTCGCGCGGCGCGGCGATCGTCAGCGATTGCGACGACTGCCCCGCCTGCATCGCGCGCACCGATTCCTCGAACTGCAGGAAGCCCTGGCGCAGCGCGTCGAGCCCGGCATTGGCCTCGCCCGTCAGCTCGAGCCCCTTGGGCGTGCGCCGGAACAGGACGACGCCGAGCATATCCTCGAGCGCACGGATCTGTTGCCCGACCGCGGCGGGGGTCACCGCCAGCTCGTCGGCGGCGCGCGTGAAGCTGAGGTGCCGGGCGGCGGCGTCGAACACGCGCAGCGCGTTGAGCGGAAGATGGGTGCGCTTCATGATGCGGTCGCCGGCGCCACGAGCGGAAAATGCGGGATGGCGACGAGCATCTGCGACCCGTCGCCGATCTCCATCATATAGCTGCCGACCATCGACCCTTCGGGGGTGGGCAGCGGGCAGCCGGAGACATAATCGAAGGCGCCGCCGGGCGCGATCAGCGGCTGTTCGCCGACGACCCCCTCGCCTTCGACTTCGCTCACCTGGCCCTGGCCGTCGCTGATCCGCCAGTGGCGGCTGATCAGCTGCACCGCCGTCTCGCCCCGATTTTCGATCCGGACGTGATAGGCCCAGAACCAGCGCCCGAGCGCAGGGTGCGACTGTTCGGGCAGATAGCTGACCGACACGCGCACCGTGACCGGCCCGGTGGTCGCCGCGAAGGGGAAGAAGGAGTCGATCATCGTCTCCACAGAATCGCCTATAGCCCGACCTTGGTCAATGCCTGCTCCAGATCGGCGATCACGTCGCGCGGATCTTCGAGCCCGATGTTGATGCGCAGCAAGCCTTCGTCGACGCCCATGTCGAGCCGCACGTCGGGGCTGACACCATAATGGGTGGTCGTCCAGGGATGGCAGCAGAGGCTGCGCGCGTCGCCGATATTGTTGCTGATGTCGACGAGTTCGAGCGCGTTGAGGAAGGCCATCGCCTGCTTGGCTCCGCCGGGCAGTTCGAAGGCGAAGATCGGTCCGCAAGCGTCCATCTGGCGCATCGCGAGTTCGTGCTGCGGATGGCTGGCGAGCCCCGGGTGAAGCATGCGCGAAACGCGCCCCTCGATCGCCTTGCCGACCGCGAGCGCATTATCCGACTGGCGTTGCGCACGAAGGTCGAGCGTTTCCAGGCCTTTCAGCACCACCCAGGCGTTGAACGGCGACAGATTGGGTCCGGTGTTGCGCTGGAAGGGCAGCAGCACCTCGTTGATGAACTTCTCCGTTCCACACACCGCGCCGGCGAGAACGCGGCCCTGTCCCTCCATCAGCTTGGTCGCCGAGTAGGCGACGACGTCGGCGCCGAAATCGAGCGGGCGCTGGAGCACGGCGGTCGCAAAGGCATTGTCGACAACGCTGGTGATTCCGTGGGCGCGGGCGAGGCCGCAGACATGCGCCATGTCGACGATGTCGAGCGTCGGGTTCGCGGGGGTTTCGAAGAAGAAGACCTTGGTGTTGGGGCGGATCGCCTTTTCCCATGCGTCATTGTCGCGGCCGTCGACGACCGTCGATTCGATCCCGAAGCGCGGGCAGAGCGTATCGACGAGCCAGCGGCACGACCCGAACGCCGCCTTCGCCGCGACGATATGATCGCCGGCGGAAAGCTGGCAGAGCAGCGCGGTGGTCATCGCCGCCATGCCGCTCGCCTGGACCCGGCACGCCTCGGCACCCTCGATCAGCGCGATCCGCTCTTCGAGCATCGCGACGGTCGGGTTCTGCAGGCGCGAATAGGTCATGCCCTGCGCGTCGCCGCTGAAGCGCGCCGCGACTTCCTCTGCGCTGTCATAGCTGTAGCCCGAGGTCAGGAAGAGCGCCTCCGACGTCTCGCCATGCTCGCTGCGCCACGTCCCGCCGCGCACCGCGCGCGTCGCGGGGTGCCAGTTCTTCGTCGTGCTGCGATCGAAACCCGTCTTCTTCTTCATCGTTTCCGTCCGCCTATCCGTTCAGGGCCGCGACCACCGCATCGCCGAGCGCGGTCGTCGTCATGTCACCGCCGAGGTCGGCGCCCCGGCATCCGTCCGCCAACACCGCCGCGACCGCGGCCTCGATCCGCGCCGCGCTCGCCTCGTCGCCGCCCGAATGGCGGAGCAGCATCGCGAGCGACAGGATCATCGCGAGCGGGTTGGCGATCCCCTTCCCCGCGATGTCGGGCGCGCTGCCGTGGATCGGCTCGTACAGCCCCAGCCGGCCCGCGCCAAGCGAAGCCGATGCAAGCAGGCCGATCGACCCGACGCACATCGACGCCTGGTCGGACAGGATGTCGCCGAACAGATTGCCGGTGACGACGACGTCGAACTGCCCCGGATTGCGCACGAGCTGCATCGCGGCATTGTCGACATACATATGGCTGAGCGCGACATCGGGATAGTCGGCAGCGACCTCGGTCACCACATCGCGCCAGAGCTGCGAGGTTTCGAGGACATTGGCCTTGTCGACCGAGCAGAGCCGCTTCTGCCGCCCCTGCGCCGCCTTGAAGGCGACATGCGCGATCCGCCGCACTTCGCTCTCACTGTACGACATGACGTCATAGCCTTCGCGCTCGCCGCTCGCCGTGGTCCGGGTGCCCTTCTCGCCGAAATAGACATCGCCGTTGAGTTCGCGGACGATCAGCAGGTCGATCGCCGACGCGACCTCGGGCCGCAGCGCCGAGCTGTCTTCGAGTCCCGCGAACAGCTTGGCGGGGCGCAGGTTGGCGAACAGGCCGAGTTCGGCGCGCAGGCCGAGAATCGCCTGTTCGGGGCGCAGGTGCCGCTCGACATTGTCGAAGCGCAGGTCGCCGACCGCACCGAACAGAAGCGCATCGGCCGCTTTCGCCTTCGTCAGCGTCTCGGGCGGCAGCGGGTGTCCGGTCGCTTCATAGGCCGCGCCCCCGACGAGCGCACGATCGAGCGTCACCGGCAGCGCGAGGGCCGCGAGGACCTTTTCGGCCTCCGCCATGATCTCGGGACCGATACCATCGCCAGCCAGCAGCAGGATTTTCAACGCTTCGCCCTTTCGTGTCTCGCGAGCCGCTTAAGGAGCGGCGGCGAGTCACGCAACCGCCCTCTTGAGCCGGCCCACCAATCTTTCCCTCGCCGTCAGCAAGTCACGGTTGCGCCCTTCGATCAGATCGCGGTCGAGGAAATGGCCGGTAATCGCCAGCCCGTCGAGCACATCGGCCAGCGCGGGGTCGCTGTCCGCGCCGCGCAGGAAGGGCGGCAAGCGGAACAGGCGCGCCTCGTATCCAGCGGCCGCACCCGCGCTCACCGCCCCGCCCGATTTGGGGCTGACGAAGGCGAGATCAGTTTCCGAACCGGTCGCGACGCATTCCTCAAGATTGAGTCCGAAGCCGAGTTCGGCGAGCAGCAGCAGCTCGTAGCGCGCAAGCGCGGCCGCCCATTGCCGCGCCGACGCCGCCACTCCGATCGCGTCGAGAACCGCTGACAGCGCCGCGTAGAGCGCCGGATAAGGCTGGCTTTCGGGCAGCGTCGCGGCGGTCAGGCTGGTCGCCCAGTCGATCGCCGCCGCCGGCAGCGGCTCGGCGAGCAGCGGCGCGCGGCTCGTCAGCAATTCGGCGGTCGCGCCGCCGAGTTGGTCCTCGGTTCGCGCGCGCAGTTCGAGCGCGACGAGATTGCCCGGCATCAGGATCGGCCGCAGCCGGCGCGACCGTCCGCCGCGGACATAGCCCGCGACCAGCCCGGCATCGCGGGTCAGCGCGCGCAGAATCGCGCCATGCTCGCCATGCGCGCGGACCGCGCAGACGATCGCCTCGGCGCTCAGGCTGGCCAAAGCACCATCTGCGTCTGGGTGACGAGCGCGACCTCGGCCCCCTGCTCGGTACGGATGCGCGTCTGCCACACCGACAGCCGCTTGCCGATCTTCACGGGCGTCGCTTCACCGACGAGAACCGATCCCACCGGCCCGCCACCGAGGAAATTGGTCTTGCTCTCGATCGTCGTCGTGCCGCCCGCGCCTTCGGGAAGCGTCAGAAAGGCGCCCACCGCGCCGAGGCAATCGGCAAAGGCCATGATCGCGCCGCCATGGACGATGTTCCCCGCGGTGCAGATGTCGGGTCGCACGGGAAGCGTGCCCGCGACGCGATCCTTGGTGCCTTCGTCGATGGTGACGCCGAGCGTCTTTGCCAGCGGCATCGCGGCTGCGAAATCCATGTCCCGTTCCTCTCAGCTTCCCGGATTGTAGAAATCATACACCGCCTGCGCGACGCCCGCGCTGACCCCCGGTGCGCGCTTCAGATCCTCGAGGCTCGCGCTGCGGATCGCGCGCGCGGTGCCGAAGTGCATGAGCAGCGCCTTTTTGCGCGCGGGGCCGATGCCCGGCACCTCGTCGAGCGGCGAGCTTCCCATCGCCTTGGCGCGCTTCTGACGGTGCGCGCCGATCGCGAAACGGTGCGCCTCGTCGCGCAGCCGCTGGATGTAGAAAAGCACGGCGTTGTTCGGCGGCAGCGTGAATTCGCGCCCGTCGGGCAGGTAGAAGGTCTCGCGCCCGGCGTTGCGGTCGGGTCCCTTGGCGACGCCCACATAGGGCATATCGTCGATCCCCAATTCGGCGAACACCGCCGACACCGCCGACACCTGCCCCTTGCCGCCGTCGATCAGCACCAGGTCGGGCCATTCGCCCTTCGTCCGTTCGGGGTCTTCTTCGATCGCGCGTGCGAAGCGGCGCTGGAACACTTCGCGCATCATCGCGAAATCGTCCCCGGGCTGCGTTTCGGCGCGCTTGATGTTGAACTTGCGATAGGCGCCCTTGATCCAGCCCTCGGGCCCCGCGACGACCATGGCACCCAAGGCATTGGTGCCCTGGATATGGCTGTTGTCATAGATTTCGATGCGCTGCGGCGACTCATCGAGGTCGAACAGCTCGGCGAGTTCGCGGCCGAGCTTAGCCTGGCTGCTGCTCTCGGCGAGCCGCCGGTCGAGTTCCTCGCCCGCGTTACGCACTGCCTGTTCGAGCAGGCGTCGCCGGTTGCCGCGTTGGGGTACTCCGATCTCGACCTTGCGCCCCGCCGTCTCGCCGAGCGCCTCGGCGAGAAGCGCGCATTCGGCGGGCTCGCGGTCGACGAGGATCAACTTCGGCGGCGGCACGCCTTCGTAGAATTGCATGAGGAAGCTCGCCATCACCTCTTCCTCGGGAACCCCCACGACATGCGCGGGGAAGAAGCTGCGATGCCCCCAATTCTGTCCGCCGCGGATGAAGAAGCCCGAGATGCAGAGCTGGCCGCCCTTCGCCGCGAGCGCGAAGACGTCGGCGTCGCCGAGTCCGTCGGCGTGGACCGACTGGCTGCCCTGGATGAAGGTCAGCGACTTGAGCCGGTCGCGCAGGACGGCGGCCAGCTCATAATCCATCGCCTCGGCCGCCTGCGTCATCGCATCGCCCAGCCGCTTCTGCACCGCGGTCGAGCGGCCTTCGAGGAAATCCTGGGCATCGCCGACCAGCCCGGCATAATCCTCCTTCGAGATGCGATCGACGCACGGCGCCGAGCAGCGACGGATCTGATAGAGCAGGCACGGCCGCGAGCGGTTGGCGAAGAAGCTGTCGGTGCAGCTGCGCAGCAGGAAGGTTTTTTGCAGCGCGTTGAGCGTGCGGTTCACCGATCCGGCGCTCGCGAAAGGCCCGTAGTAGCGCCCCTTGGCGCGCCGTGCGCCGCGGTGCTTCTGCACCCGCGGAAAGTCGTGATCCATGCGCAGCAGGATGAAGGGGAAGCTTTTGTCGTCGCGCAGCAGCACGTTGTACGGCGGGCGATAGCGCTTGATCAGCTGCGCCTCGAGCAGCAGCGCCTCGGCCTCGCTGTTCGTCGTGACGATCTCCATCGCCCGTGTCTGCGCGACCATGCGCTGAAGCCGCTGCGGCAGCCGCGCGACCTGGGTGTAGTTGGTGACGCGGTTCTTGAGCGCGCGCGCCTTCCCGACATAAAGCACGTCGCCGCGCGCATCGAGCATGCGATAGACGCCGGGACGCACGGGCAGCTTGCGGACGACGCCGCGGATGACACCGGCGCCGCGCTCGAGGTCGGGTTTGTCGCCCTCCTCGCCGCTACCGCGGATCACATAAGTGGCTTTTTCTTCGTTGAACCGGTCGGGAGCATTGGGGCGAGCCATATTCTGCATGTAGGCGAAGGCAGTGCGGGCCGCCATAGCGTCGGACGTAATGCACCGCCGCTTTTCGCTATCGCGCGATCGATTTCGGCCAAGCGAGGCGCCCGAATTTATTTTGCTTAGCGCCGCCGTTCAGCCCTCTTCACGCCGCCCCGCACCTATGGCAGAGTTTGGCGGGGCGCTTGATCAAGTGGGGGATTCTCATGCGTTTGCTGTTGGCCGCCGTCGCGCTGTTGCCGCTCGTTCCGACCGAAGCGGCCGCCGAAAGCTGGTATCTGGTCGGTGGGAACGAAAATACCCGGACCTATGTCGATCTTTCGAGCCTGCGCCCGCTCGACAACAAGATGATCGGCGACATCCAGAGCGTCTATTCGACGCCGCTCGACGGCGACATCTGGGGCGTGAAGATCCGGCAGGAATTCGACTGCACCGGCAATTATTTCCGCACGCTGCAATACAGCTATTATGGCGCCAGGGGCGCCTATATCGACACCGAGGCGTCGGAAACGATCAATGAGCAGAAAGTTCCCGCGCCGGACAGCATCAACGAAGCGGTGATGGAGTTCGTCTGCTACCGCACCGGCGGCACGCAGGTCGCCAATCCGTTCGACGACGCCGCGGCCAATTTCTAGGGTGGTGCGCGATATTCGCCGTTAGCCAAGCACTTCCATAACAAAACGCCCGCGGAAATCCGCGGGCGTTTTGTGCCGGCAATATCGGACGGTCAGCCCTTGGAGACCGCCGCGATCGCCTGATCGACCAGCGCCTTGTCGGCCTTGGCGTCGTGCTTGGCCGCGATCAGCGTCGCCGCGGCGTCGGTTGCCGCCTTGGCGGCCGCGGTGCGGACCTCGGCGAGCGCACCCGCTTCGGCCGCCGCGATGCGGTCTTCGGCCATCTGCTTGCGGCGCGCGATCAGCGCGGTTGCGTCGGCCTTCGCCTTGGCGACCAGCGCTTCTGCTTCGGCATTGGCGCGCGCGCGCATCTCTTCGGCTTCGCGCGTCGCGTCGGCGAGCTTGGCTTCATACTCCGCCTTCAGCGATTCGGCGTCGAGGCGAAGCTGTTCGGCCTCGTCGAGCTGCGTCCGGATCTCTGCGATGCGCTTGTCGAGCATGGCGCCGAGCCCCGCGGGAGCTTTCTTCCAGACCAGCACGAGCAGGAAGATCGTCATCGCGAGCGCGACCCACCAGCTCGGCGACGACAGGAAGCCCGCGCCGCCGCCATGCGCAGCGCCCGCGGCTTCGGAGAGGATCAGTTCAACCATGGAGCACCGCCTTCACCGCCTGCTTCGCATCCGCCGCGGCGACCTTCACGCCCGAAAGCTTGGCGACGAGTTCGCCCGCCGCTTCAGCCGCGACAGCCTCGATCTCGGCCATCGCCGACTTGCGCGCCGCGGAGACGTCAGCCTCCGCAGCCGCGAGCTTGTCCGCCAGCTCGGCATCGACCTTGGCAAGGCGCTTTTCTGCGTCGCGCGCCGCCTTGTCCTTGGCGTCCTGCACCGCGGCCTGCGCCGCTGCGCGGCTGAGGTCGCTCTGCTGGCGATATTGTTCTTCCAGCCCGTCGGCCGAAGCGTGCGCCGCCTTCGCCGCCGCCAGATCGTCGGCGATCTTGCGATCGCGCGCATCGACCGTCGCTTCGATCTTGGGATACATGCCCAGACCGATCACCACGAACACCGCGCCGAAAATCAGCGCGAGCCAGAAAAGCTGCGAGGCAAAATACCAGTTTTCAGCCAGCTGGTTAATCTGTGGCATCTATCTTCTTCCGCTTGACGACTGGACCGGAATCCGCACCCGGATGCGATGCCGCGCCGTCCCGCGAACCGGGATCGGCGCGGCGCCGGATCAGGCTGCCTTCAGATACAGCAGGATCGCGATCAGGAACGACAGCAGGCCCAGAAGCTCGGCGGCGGCGAAGCCGATGAACAGGCGGCCCTGCTGGCCGTCGGCGGCGGCCGGATTGCGCAGCGCGCTTTCCAGGAAGCTGCCGAAAACATTGCCCACGCCGATCGCGGCCATGCCGGCGCCGATCGCGGCGAGACCGGCACCGATGAGCGTCGCTGCTTGTGCGTCCATGAATTTAACTCCTTGATATAATCGTTTGGTTTTAAACGGGATTAGTGAAGGTTGACCGCGTCGTTGATATAGAGCGAGGTCAACAGAGCGAAAACATAGGCCTGGATGCCGGCGACGAGCAGTTCGAGCGCGCTGATGCCGATCATCAGCGCCATGCTGGCGATGCCGACCGGCAGGCCGATTGCAGCGCCGGCACCCGAGCTCTGGACGATGAAGTTGGCGAACACTTCGAGCAGAACGTGCCCGGCGGTCATCGCGACGAACAGTCGCAGGCCGAGGCTGAACGGGCGCACCATGAAGGACACGAACTCGATCGGCGCGATGAAGGGAATCATCGGCCAGGGCGTGCCGTGCGGAACGAACAGCGAGAAGAAATGCAGGCCGTGCCGCCAGAAACCGACGACGAGCACGATCGCGAAGGAGAGGACCGCGAGCACCCCGGTGATGGTGAAGTGGCTAGTGACCGTCAGCGGATGCAGGCCGCCGAGGGCAAAAGGCACCATTCCCAGGATGTTGCAGAACAAAATGAACATGAAGAGCGAAAAGACATAGGGCGTATATTTGCGCCCTTCGGGTCCGATGTTCGTCGACATCATCGACGAAATGAAGCCGGTGAAGCCTTCGACCGCCATCTGCCAGCGGCCAGGAACGAGCTGGCGCTTCATACCGCCAAGCATGAACAGCCAGAGGATGACGGCGGCGGCGAGCATCCAGACCGCGCTGGTGGTGAGCCACACTTCCCGATCGCCCGCCGCGAACAGCTTCGCGATCGGCTCAACGGTGAACTGGTGCATCGGGTCGAATTTACCGGCCTCAGCGGACACGCTCGTCACTCCACACTATCCCTGGGCCTTGGCCGCGGGGCTGAACCTCACTGGTCCGAACCGCCCTTGCCGCGCGATGCGGCATTGGCGATCCGGAAGATATTCCGGAAGGCGACGATGATCCCGAGGGCCAGCATCCCCAACAAACCCCAGGGCGACGTGCCCGCGAACCGGTCGATCAGCCAGCCGATCAACGCTCCGCCCAGCAATCCGCCCAGCAGCTCCGCCAGCACCCGATTTCCGAGCCGGTAATTGGCATCGGATTCGGGTGCGGCGATCCCGGCCCGCCTGGCTTCTGCGGCTTCGGCCCGGTCCAATCGCTCTTCGAGCGAGACCAGGCGCGAATCCTCCGAGCCAAGTTCCGGATCGCTGCCGTTCCCCGTCATCATGCGCCATCCTCCTGAAACAGAAGCGGAAACCTCCGATTCTGCCTGCGAAAAAAGGCCCGAAAAATCGGGGGACCCCTAAGGCGCGGCCCGTTTAGGAATGCCGCCCCGCGAAGTCAATGCTTGTGCGCGGGTGCACAAAAATGACCGCGCGCAGGCGCACAAAAATGCCGCCGCGTTTAGGGGCGCGGCGGCATTGGCGCCCGCGGGCGCCCTTGAAAACAATGTCTTAGGGGCAGCGCGAATCGCGCACCGGCGGACCGCTGTCGCGCGTCAGCCAGCGGCCGTCGGGCGCCTTGTATTTTTCGCCCGGCTTGGTCTTCGCGATCAGATTGCATCCCGTCGCGAAGGCGAACTGCTCGACCGTGCTGCCCTGCGGTGCGTTTGCGGTGTAAGCCGCCTTGCGCTTGATGTTGATGTCGTTGACGATGTCGCGCACCGCCGCCGTCGGGCTCGACACGAAGCCCAGATAGCCATCGGGCTGTTCACCGACCTGCCCCGCCGAGCGCGCCGCCTCATAGGCGGGATCGCGCTGCGCCATCGCCGAGGGAACCGCGACGGCGACCGCGGCGGTCACCGTGATCGCGGCCATCGCCATTCCGCCAGATTTCCAGTGTTTCCAACGCATCGTCATTCTACCCCATTCTCCGTTTCGATCAGAAGATATCCTCATTCTGCTCGATCAATTTCTTCGCATCGCCATCAAGCTTGTACACGATTTCCTGCTTGATGTTGATGTTGAGGTTGATCTCGATCGGCTTGTCGGGCGTGTCGATCTGCACACAGGCGGAAAGGCCCGCCACGCCGCAGAGGATCGCCAGATACCGGCCGCCGATAGCCAGCCTCCTTCTTTCCTTGTTGGATATCGTCATGGCACGGGCTCGCTTTCTGGGGGCTGAACGGGCGGTTCAGCGCCCGGTTTGGCGGCATCGACCTGTTGCTGCACGCGCAGCAGGGTCGGAAGGTTCTGCTCGATCACCAGCGTCGGGTCGTAGAAACCCTTGGCCGAAGAGATGAGCTGGCGGAAGGGCGCCTGGATCTTGACGTTGAAGACGAAAGGCAGCTTCGCGACCTGACGGGTCAGGAAGTTCCGCGTCGCGCCCTCGCCCTGCCCCACGCCGCCAAAGCGGATATCGGTCACCATTTCCCCGTCGAGGTCCCCGTTGAGGATGATCGTCAGGTCGTCATATTGGAGACTGCGCAGCGCGCCAAAGGCAAAATTGGCGATGGTGCCCAGATTGTGGTTCGACAGTTCGCCGACATAGGCGAGCGTCCCGCCGCCGCTGCGCGAATCGATGCGCCCGCCGACGATGCGTCCACCGAGCCCGTCGAACTCGACCGGCAGCGTCCCGTCGAACTTGCCGGTCGCGTTGATATTCTCGAACCCGAATTGCTGGAGGAAGACGGCGGCTTCGACGCCGACGATGTCGAAGGACAGGCGCCGCGGTTCGGTGGCGTTGAAATCGAGCGTCGCGGGGTGGAGCACCAGCTCGCCCCCGGCGAACGGCCAGCGTCCGCCCTCGATTCGGACACGGTTGTCGCCGAGCAGCCGATATTCGATCGTCCCTGCCGTGACGGGAATGCCGGGATTGATTTCGGCCACCGTCGCGATCTGCGAAGGCGCCGAGTGGAGCCCCACCAAATCGTCGAAGGTCAGCGTCGTCGTCAGCCCTTTGACGGGGCCGAAGGCGGCGGCGAGGTCGGTGTTCGCGGTGGCGAAGGTGCCGCGGCTGGTGACCCCCGCCGGGGTCCAATCGATCCGCCCGTCGCCCACCACGGAGCCCTGGACATTGGCGACGACGCCGAGTGCGAGCCGGGTGAGCTGGTCGGGCTGGAAGCCTTCGTCGAACCGCAGCTCGGGGACTTTCAGGTCGGCATGGCCCGTGCCCGAGCCCAGCTCGTGGAGGATCACGGTATCGAGGACCTTCCGTCCCGACTTGCGCTCGTGAAAGCTCGCGGTGGCGTCGATGCGCCCCGCCGCATAGCGGAGCGTCGCGGCATCGCTCGTCAGCGGAAAGAAGCGCGGATCGGGCGCGGCGTCGGTGAGCAGCAGCCCGCCGTCGAGCGTCAGCGCTCCGCCTTGCCAGCGCCATTGGCCGGCAATGTCGGAGAGGTTGAGCGGCACGGCGCCGATCTTGCCGCTCGCGCCCGTCAGATCGCCCTGCATGCCGCCCGCGGTGCCGCGCCCTGAAATGCGCGTGGCGGCGAAGCGCGTGACGCTGTCGCCCTCCCCTAGCCGCACATCGGCGCCGGCAAGCGTCCAGCGCATCGCGGCGAGGTCGACCTCGCCCCGCCCCGCATCGAAGGCAAAGGGCGATGAGCCGCTCGCCCCGCGCAGCGCGACGCCCGGAATGCGGACGATGCCGCGCAGGCCGTTCGGCCCGGCGCTGAGCAGCGGGGCGCCGGGGCGGCTGCACAGGTCGATGCCGCTGCGGCCGAAGCGGAAGCCTGCCGCCGCGAGCCGCTCGAAGCCGACGCGCGTGCAGCCGCCGCCGAGCGCGATGTCGCCGGTCGGCGCGACCGCTCCGGCGAGCGGGATCGTCAGCCCCTCGACGCGGCCGTCGGCGAGCGGGCCCGACAGCGTGGCGCGCGTCGCGAAGCGCACCATCCCGTCGCGGCCGCCCGAGAAACGGACCGGATCGAGCACCAGCCGCGCGCCGCCCGCGGTATAGGCATCGAGGCGTGCCTCGCCGCGCGTCGTCCCGTCGGCGCGGCGATCTAGCGCGAGCGATCCCGAGGGCAGATCGCCGCCCCCGAAGGTCCAGTCGCCCGCGATCGTCATCGCTGGAACCGGCGTTGCAAGCAGCCACGCGATGCGGCTGTCGGCGCTGCCCGCGATCCGTGCGCCGCTTGCGCTCCGAAGCTGCGGCGCGATCAATTCGAGCCGCGTGGTCCTGCCCTCGCCGGCGAGCGCGAAGGCGCTGCTGCCGCCCGTGTCGGCGAGCATGCGCGACAAGGCGGCGGTCGCCTTGGCGGCGAGCGGGCCGAGCGGGCTTCCGTCGAGACCTATGGCGCGCGCGGCAATCGAACGGCGCAGCGCCGCACCGGCGCTCGCCTCGGCAAAGCGGATATCGCCTTCGACCTGCGGCGCGGCATCGCCGACGACCGCCTTGGCCGACAGGTCGACGCGGCGCGCTGCGAAATCGAGCGCGCGCAGTTCGGCCATTTCGGCAGTCACATCGAGTTCGGTGCGTGCGGCGCTGCCGGAAAAGCGGGCCATGACGCCCAGCTTGTCGGCCCGCGCCGCACCCGCAGCGAGCTTCGCGATGCTCGCGTCGGCGGTGCCGCGCCAGCTTTGCAAATTTTCGGCGAGAGATACGTCGAGCGCGACCTGCGGGCTGCTCGCGCCGACGCTGCCGTCGGCACAGGTCAGGCGCTTGCCGCGCAGCGGGCCCTCGAGGGTCAGCCGGACGTCGCGGACCCGCACATCGCCGTAGAAACTGATGCCGTCCCCCGAACATCCGGCGGCGTCCAGGACCGGCGCGACGAGCGCGAGCTTGCCGGCGAAATCATTCCTGAGATTGCCGCCACCGTTGAGCACGGCGCCGATAACGCCCCACGGCGTTTCGATCCGCGCGCGGGCGTCGGTGAGGACCGCCGACAGGTCGGGCAAGGCGAAGGGCGTCGTGTCGGTCGGGTCGCGGAACTTGTCGAGCGATCCCAGCGAAAGCTGGCCATCGACGAAGCGACCGTAGAGGCGCACGCCATCGGCCCGGATTTCGGACACATAGGGGCCCGAAAAACCATAGCCGAGCGACACTTCGACCCGCTTTGCGGTCAGGTCGGGCCGTGCCGGATCGCCGATGACGACATTGCTCAGGCGTTCGGTGCGAAAGCCGATCTCGTCGATAGTGTAGCGCGCGGGAATGCCGCGGCTGTCGAGCTCGTCGCGGATGAAGCGGTCGGCGATCGGCTCGCGCGCCAGCCACAGGCCCAGCGCCAGCGCGGCGACGGCGCCCGCGGTTAGCCAGCGTTTCTTGAACAATCGCTTGGGAGGCGCCGGCGCTTCAGGGTCGGTCATGGCCTGCAACTATCGTCCGTCCTTCGACCGCGAAACCCGTTCCCGCAAGTGAACGCGCGGAAATCCCCTTTCGATGCAGGAGATTGGTCCGCAACGCTGTCGTTCTTTTCTATGACCGTTGAGTGCACCCCACAAGGCGGTTATTCCCGTGGGCATGGCCGATGCCGACGCGCCCGCGCCCCTTCCCGACCATGCGGGCCACCGCGCCCGCCTGCGCGCCCGCCTGCTCGGCGGCGATGCCGAGGGCATGGCCGATTACGAACTCGTCGAATATCTGCTCGCGCTCGCGATTCCGCGCCGCAACACCAAGCCGCTCGCCAAGGCGCTGCTGCGCGAATTCGGATCGCTCGCGCAGCTCGTCAGCGCCGACCCCGAATCGCTGCGGCGGGTCGAAGGCATGGGCGACACCGCGATCGCGGCGCTGAAGATCGTCCAGACTGCGAGCCTTCGGATGCTGAAGGGCGAGTTCCGCGAGAAACCCCTGCTCTCGAGCTGGGATTCGCTGCTCGACTGGCTGCGCGCCGATATGGGGCCGATCGACGTCGAGCGGGTGCGCGTTCTCTATCTCAACGCGCGCAACATGCTGATCCGCGACGAGCTGGTCAGCGAGGGGTCGATCGACCAGTCGGCGATCTATGTGCGTGAGGTGATCAAGCGCGCGCTCGAACTCGGCGCGGCGGCGATCATCCTCGTTCATAACCACCCGAGCGGCAGTCCCGAACCGAGCCGGCAGGACATCGCGATCACCCGCGACATCGCCGAAGCCGCGGCCAAGCTTGGAATCGTCGTTCACGATCATATCATTATCGGCGGATCGGACTATCGCAGCCTCCGCGCGCTCGGCTTGCTTTGATGCTCCATGCGCGCTTCATTTGACTTGCGCGGGCAAGGCGGACATCATGCCGCGATGCAGACGCTGCGCGCCCTGTCCCGACTCCACTCGCATGCGGGTCAACGCCTCGCGGGCCTTTAGCCCCGGGTCCGGCGCATCGTGCCCCGAGCCCGGGGCCAGCCTTCCTTCTCCCTACAATGCCATGCGGCAGGCGTGCGCCTGCCCGATCCGAAAGCCCTTACGATGACAACCCGCAGCCCGGCCAAGCGGCCGCCCATCCATATGATCGATTCCGAAGCCGATACGCTGACCGACCTCGCGCTGGCCCAGCAGGAACGCTCGCCGGTGGTCAGCGAGCTTCTGCTCGAAGAGATCAACCGCGCGAAAATACATCCCGTGAATAAAATCCCCGCGGATGTGGTGACGATGCACACGCGGGTCGAATTCGTCGACGAGGCGAACGGCGCGTCGCGCACCGTCGAGCTCGTCTATCCCGCCGACGCCGACATCGCGGCGGGGCGGGTTTCGATCATGACCCCGGTGGGCGCCGGGCTGATCGGGATGCGCGAAGGCCAGTCGATCCTGTGGCCCGACCGCGACGGCCAGCAGCGCCGGCTGTCGATCGTCAAGGTGCAACGCGCCGCATAGCCCAGACACTGGAGAAGGAATCGCGGATACGGCCGCCGGATCGCTCCGGCGGCCGCACCACCCGGTCAAGGGCGTCGATCCGCTGGGATCAGGCGCCGCGCGACAGGAAACCGGTCAGCTCTTCCTTGCTGACGCCGCCCGACTTGTCGGCATCGGCGGCGGCGAAGGCCTGACTCACCCAGGATTTGACCTGCTCCGATTCGGGGTCGACCGAGGGGTCGGTGGCGGTGCGGAGCTTCTTCATCCAGGTCGCGAACTCGGTTTCGTTGAGTTCGCTGTTCGCATCGGCGTCGTAGGTCGGGAACTCCTGGTTCACGATCTGCGCGACCTGATCGGGCGTCGCCGCCGTGCCTTGGGCGGGAGCCGGCTCGCTGGCAGGGGGCGCTGACGGATCGGTCGGCGTGGTCGGATCAGCAGGCGTCGTCGTGTCGGCCGGCGGGGTGGCGGTATCCGACGGCGGAGTCGACGTGTCGGGCGTCGGAGCCGGTTGCTCTGTCGGCGCGGGCGGCGTCGTGCTGTCGGGCGCCGGAGCCGTGTCGGTAGTGGGATCCGCCGGGGCCGGCTGGCTCGTCGGATCGTCGCCGGCAGGCGGGGTTTCCTGCGCCAGCGCGGGGAAGCTCACCGCTGCAGCGCCGATCAAAAGCATCTGTTTCAGCATCATATATCTCCTGTAGCGATGGCGGTGCTGTCTTGGGTGCGACCCGCCACCTTTTTTGAAGGGGCATTGGGGCAACCTGCGCGGTCCGCCGAAAGTTGCCGATCCCGGGTGATTGGCGAAGCGCCCGACCCCTGCTAGGGGGCGGCTGGTCGCGATTTCGCGCCTATTCCGCGATAAATCGCCATAAAAGGAAGGAAATCCAATGGTTCCGCGTTACGCCCGGCCCGCCATGACCGCCATCTGGTCGGCCGAGAATCGCTATCGCATCTGGTTCGAGATCGAGGCGCACGCGACCGACGCACTCGCCGAACTGGGCACGGTACCGAAGTCGGCGGCCAAGGCGCTGTGGGACTGGTGGGCGACGAATCCCGCGATCGACGTCGATGCGATCGACGCGATCGAGGCAGTGACCAAGCACGACGTCATCGCCTTCCTGACCTGGGTGGCCGAGAATGTCGGCGAGGAAGCGCGCTTCATGCACCAGGGCATGACGTCGAGCGACGTGCTCGACACCTGCCTGGCCGTCCAGCTGGCGCAGGCCGCCGACATCTTGCTCACCGACCTCGACGCGCTGCTCGAGGCGATCAAGCGCCGCGCCGTCGAGCACAAGCTGACTCCGACGATCGGCCGCAGCCACGGCATCCACGCCGAACCCGTGACCTTCGGCCTCAAGCTCGCCGAAGCCTACACCGAATTTTCGCGCTGCAAGACGCGCCTCCTCGCGGCGCGCGCCGAGATCGCGACCTGCGCCATTTCGGGTGCGGTCGGCACCTTCGCCAACATCGATCCGCGGGTCGAAGCGCATGTCGCCGCCAAGCTGGGCCTCGCGATCGAACCCGTCTCGACCCAGGTCATCCCGCGCGATCGCCACGCGATGTTCTTTGCGACGCTCGGCGTCATCGCCTCGTCGATCGAGCGCCTCGCGGTCGAGATTCGCCACCTCCAGCGCACCGAGGTTCTGGAAGCCGAGGAATATTTCTCGCCCGGGCAAAAGGGTTCGTCGGCGATGCCGCACAAGCGCAACCCGGTGCTGACCGAGAATCTGACCGGCCTCGCGCGCATGGTCCGCAGCGCCGCGATTCCCGCGATGGAGAATGTCGCGCTATGGCACGAGCGCGACATCAGCCACTCGTCGGTCGAGCGCTTCATCGGCCCCGACGCCACGATCACGCTCGACTTCGCGCTCGCGCGGCTGACCGGCGTGGTCGACAAGCTGCTCGTCTATCCCGAACGCATGCAGAAGAACCTCGATCGCATGGGCGGTCTCGTCCACTCGCAGCGGGTGCTGCTGGCGCTGACGCAGGCGGGGGCGAGCCGCGAGGACAGCTATCGCCTCGTCCAGCGCAACGCGATGAAAGTGTGGGAATCGGACGGCCAGCTCTCGCTGCTCGAACTGCTCAAGGCTGACGGCGACGTGACCGCGCGCCTGTCTGCGGATCAACTCACCGAGCTGTTCGACCTCGGCTATCACCTGAAACAGGTCGACACGATCTTCGCACGCGTGTTCGGCACCTCCTAGGCTGGTTGGGCTGGAAACCCGCGCGAAACTCGCATAGGAGATGCGAGGGGCCGAACGAGGAGCAACGCCAAGTGGGAATCCTGCGTACGATCATCTGGGTCTTCCTGACCATCGTGCTCGTCCTGTTCGCGATGGCGAACTGGAACCCGGTGACGGTGACGATCTGGCCGGGTCAGGTCCTCGATACCAAATTGCCGGTGCTGATCGTCGTCGCCTTCCTGCTCGGCAGCCTGCCGATGTGGATCGCGCTGCGCACCGCGCGCTGGTCGATGAAGCGGCGGCTCGACAGCAGCGAGCGCCAGCTCGCCGACCTGCGCGCGATGGCGAACCGTTCCACCGACCCGGCGCCGGCCCCCGCATCGGCGCCCGCTCCGGTCAATGACATCCCCCCTTCCCCGCTGGATCCGCAATGACATCGCCGCTCTATCTCGCCATCGACACCCCGCACCTCGACGCCGCGCTGACGCTGGCGCAGCGGGTCCGCCACCATGTCGGCGGTTTCAAGCTCGGGCTCGAATTTTTCTGCGCCAACGGCCATCATGGCGTGCACGAAGTGGGCAAGCTCGGCCTGCCGATCTTCCTCGACCTCAAGCTGCACGACATTCCGAACACGGTGGCGAAGGCGATTCAGGCGCTGCGCCCGCTCGAACCCGCGGTGCTGACCGTTCACGCCGCCGGCGGCCGTGCGATGCTCGAAGAGGCAAAGGCGGCCGCAGGGCTGAACACGAAGGTTGTCGCGGTGACCGTGCTGACCAGCCTCGACACTCCCGACCTCGAGGACATCGGCGTCGGCGGATCGCCGCACGACCAGGTCGTGCGGCTTGCAGGGCTGGCGCGCGAAACCGGGCTCGACGGGATCGTCTGCTCGGGCCAGGAAGTGAAGGCGGCGCGCAGGGCCTGGCCGGGCGGCTTTTTCGTCGTCCCGGGCGTTCGCCCCTCCAACGGCACCGCGGGCGACCAGAAGCGCATCGTAACCCCGGCGCAGGCAATGACCGACGGCGCGTCGATCCTCGTCGTCGGGCGCCCGATCAGCCAGTCGGAAGACCCCGACCTCGCGGCGCGCGCGATCGAGGCGACGCTTTAAGCCACCTTCCACTTCCGTTCGTGTCGAGCGAAGTCGAGACACCCATCGGAACGGCGCAAGTTCGAGGGGCATCTCGACTTCGCTCGATGCGAACGGGTTACCAGAGATAATCCATGCCCCCATTCGTCAAAATCTGTGGTCTTTCGACTCCCGAAACGCTCGATGCCGCGATCCGGCTCGGTGCCACGCACATCGGGCTCGTGCATTACGAGCCGAGCCCGCGCCACGTCGACCTCAAGACCGCGGCCGAACTTCGCCGGCGCGCGGGGTCGGCGGTGAAGGTCGCGCTGCTCCTCGTCAACGCCTCGCCGCAAGTCACCGGGGCGGCCTATAGCGCGGTGCGGCCCGACATCATCCAGTTCCATGGCAACGAGACTCCCGAATGGATCGCGGCGGTGAAGCAGCATGTGCCGGTCGAGGCGTGGAAGGCGGTCGGGCTGCGGGACGCGGGGACGCTCGAACGCTCGCGGCAATATGAAGGGATCATCGACCGGTTGCTGTTCGATGCCCCGGCGCAGGCGCTGCCCGGCGGCACCGGGACGCGCTTCGACTGGGGCCTGCTCGTCAACCATCGCCACACGATGGACTGGGGCATCGCGGGCGGCCTGACCCCCGCCAACGCCGCCGAAGCGCTCGCCGCGACCGGTGCGCCACTGCTCGATGTTTCCTCGGGCGTCGAAAGCGTGCCGGGCGTCAAGGATGTGGACAAGATCGCGGCGTTCCTTAAAGCGGCGGGACGATGACGAACCTTCCCAACAGCCTCCGCTCCGGACCCGACGCACGCGGCCACTTCGGCCAGTTCGGCGGCCGCTATGTCGCCGAAACGCTGATGCCGCTGATCCTCGACCTCGAGCGTCATTATCGCGCGGCGCAGCAGGACAATGAGTTCAAGGCCGAGTTCGACTATCTGCTGAAGCATTATGTCGGCCGCCCGAGCCCGCTGTGGTTCGCCGAGCGGCTGACCGCCAATCTCGGCGGCGCGAAGATCTACCTCAAGCGCGAGGATCTCAACCACACCGGCGCGCACAAGATCAACAATTGCATCGGCCAGATCCTGCTCGCGAAACGGATGGGCAAGACGAAGATCATCGCCGAGACCGGCGCGGGCCAGCACGGCGTCGCGACCGCGACCGTCGCGGCGCTGTTCGGCCTGCCCTGCACCATCTTCATGGGCGCGGTCGACGTCGCGCGGCAGCAGCCCAACGTGTTCCGCATGAAGCTGCTCGGCGCCGAGGTGGTCGCGGTCGAATCGGGCGCGAAGACGCTGAAGGACGCGATGAACGAGGCGCTGCGCCACTGGGTCGCGAACGTCCACGACACCTTTTACATCATCGGCACCGTCGCGGGCCCGCACCCCTACCCCGAGCTGGTCCGCGACTTCCAGTCGGTGATCGGTGACGAGGCGCGGGCGCAGATCCTCGAAGCCGAAGGGCGTCTGCCCGACATGCTGATCGCCCCGGTCGGCGGCGGATCGAACGCGATCGGTCTCTTCCACCCCTTCCTCGACGATGAGGGCGTCGAGATCGTCGGGGTCGAAGCCGCGGGCGAAGGCCTCGACAAGAAGCACGCCGCGAGCCTCGCGGGCGGGCGCCCCGGCATCCTCCACGGCAACAAGACCTATCTGTTGCAGGACGAGGACGGCCAGATCACCGAGGCGCACAGCATTTCGGCGGGGCTAGACTATCCCGGCATCGGGCCCGAGCACGCCTGGCTCCACGAGATCGGCCGCGTGCGGTATGAGCCGGTCACCGACAAGGAAGCCCTCGCGAGTTTCCAGAAGCTGACGAAGCTGGAGGGCATCATCCCCGCACTGGAGTCTGCGCACGCCATCGCCGCCGCCGAACGCATCGCGCCAACGATGGACAAGGACCAGATCATCATCGTCAACTGCTCGGGCCGGGGGGACAAGGATATTTTCACGGTAGCGGATGCGCTGGGGGTGGAGCTGTGAGCCGCAATATTCTTCGGTTCATTTTCAAAGTCGGCGTCGGGTTAGGGTTGGCTGCGCTCGTCTTCCTTCTTGCGAGCTTTGTAATGCCACATCTCTGGAGCAAATATCTCGGCATGATCGTGGGCATTGCTTTTGCCGTCATAAAGGCTGGCGCGATATTCGATCGCCAATGGCCGAAACCCAACAAGGGATGGGCCGAATGACCCGCTTCACCGCTACCTTCGCCAAGCCCCACCCCGCGCTCGTCACCTTCATCACCGCAGGCGATGGCGACACCGCCGCGAACCTCGACGCGCTCGTCGCCGGAGGCGCCGACGTGATCGAGCTCGGCATGCCCTTCACCGATCCGATGGCCGATGGGCCCGCGATCCAGGCCGCGAACCTGCGCGCGCTCGGCAAGGGGACGACGACCGCTGACATTTTCGGGCACGCCGCCGCTTTCCGCCAGCGCCACCCCGACGTCCCGCTCGTCCTGATGGGTTACGCCAATCCGATGACGATCCGCGGCGCCGACTGGTTCGCCGCCGAGTGCGGGAAAGCCGGCGTCGACGGCGTGATCTGCGTCGACATTCCGTCGGAAGAGGATCCCGAGCTCGGCCCGAGCCTGCGCGCCGCCGGGGTCGACCTGATCCGTCTCGCTACCCCGACCACCGACGCCGCGCGCCTGCCCGACGTGCTGAACGGCGCGGGCGGTTTCCTCTATTATGTCTCGGTCGCCGGGATCACCGGGCTCCAGCAGGCCGCGCAGACGAGCATCGAGGATGCGGTAACGCGCCTCAAGGCCGCCACCGACCTTCCCGTCGCGGTCGGCTTCGGCGTCCGCACGCCCGAACAGGCCGCTGCGATCGCGAAGGTCGCCGATGGCGTCGTCGTCGGGTCGGCCTTCGTCGATATCATCGCCGAGCATGGCGACGCCGCGGCCGCGCCGCTCGAAGCCTTCACCCGCACCCTCGCCGATGCTATCCACGGCGCAAAGGAGATCGCCGCATGAGCTGGCTCGACCGCGTCCGAAACGCCCTGCCCTTCACCGCGAAGCGCGATACCGCGGACAATCTGTGGCACAAGTGCCGCCAGTGCCAGCAGATGGTGTTCGTCAAGGAGTGGGAGGACAATCTGAACGTCTGCCCGCGCTGCGACCATCATGACCGCATCGGCGCGAAGGAGCGGTTCGCGCAACTGTTCGACGGGGGCCTCCACGAAATCCTTCCCGCCCCCGCGGCGCCCGAGGACCCGCTGAAGTTCCGCGACACCAAGAAATATGTCGACCGCATCAAGGCGGCGCGCGCGTCGACCGGCGACCGCGATGCTTATCAGAACGGTTTCGGCCGCGTCGACGGCCGCCCGGTCGTGATCGGCGTGCAGGATTTCGCCTTCATGGGCGGGTCGATGGGGGTCGCGGTCGGCGAGGCGTTCGTCGCCGGTGTCGAGCAGGCGATCAAGCGCGGTTGCCCCTATGTCGCGATCACCGCCGCCGGCGGCGCGCGCATGCAGGAAGGCACGCTGTCGCTGATGCAGATGCCGCGCGCGACCGTCGCGCTCGCCCGCCTGCGCCGCGCCGGACTGCCCTATATCGTCCTCCTCACCGACCCGACCACGGGCGGCGTCACTGCGAGCTATGCGATGCTCGGCGACGTGCAGATCAGCGAACCCAAAGCGTTGATCGGCTTCGCGGGCCAGCGCGTGATCGAGAACACGATCCGCGAAAAGCTGCCCGAAGGTTTCCAGCGCGCCGAATATCTGCTCGACCACGGGATGATCGACATGGTCGTGCACCGGAAAGAGCTGCCCGCGACGCTGGGGCGATTGATCGGTTATCTGGCGCCCGAGAAGGCGGCGTAGGCTTTCCTGCATCGTCATTGCGAGGAGCGAAGCGACGCGGCAATCCAGAGCTGCATAAACCCGCTCTGGATTGCTTCGCTACGCTCGCAATGACGAATATCTATTAGGTGCCGTTCGACGATGCCCGACCACGCCCATAGCACCGACCCCGCCGTCCAGGCCCAGCTCGACCGCCTCGCCGCGCTCTCGCCGGGCCGCGATATCCTCGGCCTCGAGCGCATCGCCGAGATCTGCGACCGCCTCGGGAACCCGCAAAACAATCACCCGCGCACCTTCCACGTCGCGGGGACCAACGGCAAGGGATCGACCTGCGCCTATCTCCGCGCGATCCTCGAGGCGCAGGGGCGCCGCGTCCACGCCTATACCAGCCCGCACCTCGTCCGCTTCAACGAACGCATCCGCCTCGCGGGCGAACTGATCGACGACGCGCTGCTCGCCGGTCTCCTCGCCGAGGTGCTCGACAAGGCTGAGGGTCTGCAGGCGAGCTTCTTCGAGGTCACCACCGCCGCCGCGTTCCTCGCCTTCGCGCGCATTCCCGCCGACGACTGCATCGTCGAGGTCGGGCTCGGCGGCCGCCTCGACGCGACCAACATCATCCCGCCGCCCGCGGTGTGCGGCATCGCCTCGCTCGGCATCGATCACGAAGCCTTCCTGCTCGCGCCCGAGGACGGCACCCCGTCCGAACCCGCGATGCGGATCGCGTGGGAAAAGGCCGGCATCGTCAAGCCGGGCGCCGCACTCGCCACCCTCGCCTATCCGCCGCCGCTCGGCCATGTCATCGCCGCGCGCGCCGAGGCAGCCGGCGTTGTCCCCTTCGTCGAGGGCGATGCCTGGTCGGTCGAGCCGATCGGCGACGCGTTCCGCTGGACGTCGATGGACGGCGCGCTGCTCGACCTGCTGCGCCCCCGCATGGCCGGCGCGCACCAGATGCGCAACGCGGGCCTCGCCATCGCCATGCTCCACCTCGCGCCGGGCGCGAAGCCGGAGGCCGAAGCGATCAGGAAGGGCGTCGCGGGAGCCTTCTGGCCCGCGCGGCTGCAGCGGCTCGAAACCGGGCCGCTCACCGCGCTGCTTCCTCCGGCAACCGACGTGTGGCTCGACGGCGCGCACAATGCCGACGCGGGCATCCAGCTCGCGCGCCATTTCGAGAAGGATTCCCGCCGCATTCACCTTGTCACCGGCATGCTCGCGAACAAGCACCCCGACGCGATCCTCGCCCCGCTCGCGCCCCGCCTCGCCTCGATTACCGTGGTTCCGGTCCCCGGCCACGACCACTATGATGCGGCAGCCTTCGGCCCCGACGCGCGAGCGGCCGCCTCGGTTGAGGCTGCGCTCGCCGGCCTGACTGTCGACCCAGCCAATGAAATCGTCCTGATCGCGGGCTCGCTCTACCTCGCGGGCGAAGTGCTGAAAGCCAACGGCGAGTTTCCCGGCTGAGTCCGAACGGGGGCCGTCTTCAGCCGAGCTCGGCGAGCGTCCGCTTGACCCAATCGTACATCGCGACTTCGGCTTTCAGCGTCACCGGCGGCGTGCGCTTCATGCGCTGCACGACCTCCTTGAGGAGAGCCTTCGCCCCCGCGCGGTCGCCCGCCGCGATCAGCAGCGCCGCCATGCGGCAACGCACCTCGTCGCCGGGAACGCGCCCGACGATATCGCGATAGATCGCCAGCGCCTCGTCGGCCCGGCCATCGGCCTCGGCGATCTTGGCGCGAAGCAGCGCGCGACGGTCGAGTTCGGTCCGGGAAATGGTTTCGGGCAAGCGTTCGATCGCCGCAAGCCCTTCACCATAGCGGCCGGCGCCATAGGCCGCCTCGGCGATCCGCATCCCGATCGCCCGGTCGACGTGCGGCGACAGGCGCTCAGCCGCGCGAAACTCGCGGAGCGCCTCGTCGAAGCGCTCGCGTGCCATCAACGCATCGCCATATTCCAGCCGATGCCCGGCGGTATCGCTGAACTCGGCCGCATCGCGCGCCTCGCGAATGTGGCGCTCGGGGTCCACCCGGTCGGCGATCTTCGTCCGTGCTTCGCGCACCCGCCGGTCGCGCGGCAGACCGGGCAGGATTTCGACGATGAAATAGGCGAGGATACCCACCAGTGGCAGAAACGCGATCGCCATGATCCACGCGGTGTTGCGGCCCGTGCGGAACACATGGACGATGCAAAGCAGTTGCAGCGCGATCGAGATAATCAGGAAATGCACGCGCTTCGCTCAGCCCGCCGCCGGTTTCGGCTTGGCCTCTTCCGGGATGGCGGTCTCGTGCCCGTCATCCTCGGTGCTCGGCTGGCGCACCGTCTGGACGACGAAGCCGCGCTTCCAAAGCAGCCACAGCAGGATCATGCCCGGCGCGGCGATGGCGACGGTGAACAGCCAGAAGCCGACCCAGCCCAAGGTCTCCGCGACATAGCCCCCCGGCGCCGCGAGCCACGTTCGCCCGACCGCGGCGAAGGACGACAGCAGCGCAAATTGCGTCGCCGTATAAGCCAGGCTCGACAGGCCCGACAGATAGGTGACGAAGACGGTGAGCCCGATCCCGCTGGTGAAATTCTCGGTCCCCACCGCCAGCGCGAGCATCAGCGGCGAGTGGCCGACCGACGCCAGGGCCGCGAACAGCAGGTTGCTGAACATCATCAGCAGCCCCGAAACGAGCAGCGCCCGCCCCATGCCGAGCCAGGCGATGAAAGGCGCGCCGCACGCCGACCCTATGATCAGCGCGACGAAGCCGACGCCCTTGTTGATCGCGACGAATTCGGTGTCGGTAAATCCCAGCTCGACAATCATCGGATTGAGCATTCCCTGCCCCATCGCATCGCCGACCTTGTAGATGAGCACGAAGAGCAGGATCAGGACCGCGCCGTGGCGTCCGAGAAATTCGCGGAACGGGCTGACCACCGTTTCGTTGAGCCACGCGCCGAAGCCCTGCGCGCCGCCGCGCGCCTGCGACGGATGGAAGCGTCCGGTGCCCGCGAAAAGCGCGCCGACGACAGCGGGCAGCACCGCGAGGCCGGTGAAGGCATAGGCCGCCGCCCAGCCGAGCCCGAAACCCTCGGGCGAAGCCAGCGCGATCGTGCCGACCCCCGCGATCAGATTACCGGTGCGATAGCCGAACTGGTTCATCGCCGTTCCGTGCGGCAGTTCGGCATCGCTCAATATCTCGATGCGGTAGGCGTCGATGACGATATCCTGCGTCGCCGAAAGGAAAGCGACGACGATCGCCCAGATCGCGAAGGGCGCCAGATGGTCGTTGGTCGGATTGCTCGCGCCCAATTGCCAGATCGCGACGACCAGCAGCGCCTGGATCACGAACAACCAGCTTCGCCGCTGCCCGAACAGGCGGGTCAAAACGGGAATCGGCAACCGGTCGACCAGCGGCGCCCACAGGAATTTCAGCGTATAGGGTGTGGTCAGGCCGATCGCGAAGCCGATCGTCGATTTGTCGATGCCGACCTTCGAGAGCCAGAATGTCATCGTCGCGAGAAGCAAGGTCAGGGGAAAGCCGCTCGATATGCCGAGCAAAAAGGCGACGATCGGCATCGGCTTGCGATAGGGGGCGAAGGACGGGATCACATAGGCAAGGCCAATGATCGCCGCGATCACCGCCACCAGGATCAGGCTGTCGAGGCCAAGCTGCATCGTTCCTCCCTCGGCCGTCCCCGTCGAACGGCTCTCCTCTGCATGACAACAGGCCTAAAGTCTCGCGAGCAAATTGGAAGCCGCTAATCGGCGGCCGGGCGTATCCAGCGCACCGCGCGCACTGCGCCGCCGTCGCGGTCCTGCAGCACCGCGGCCCAGCGATCGGCGCCTTTCCTGTGCGCGAGGCGTTCGGGGAATGGCGCGCGGCAGGCGAGCGAGGGGTCGCATGGGGCGATCTCCTCGGCGAGGACGACATTGGTGTAGCCGAGCGTGCGGCCGCGATTCTCGCCCTTGTCGACCTTGACCGCGGCCTTGTGCCGGATCGCGACGAAACGCAGCTCGACATTGGCGCGCGGGGCGGAAGCGACCACTTCGCCGCCCTTCTGCGCGAGCGTCATCGTCCCGGCCTTGCGCTGCGCCGCGATCAGGCCGCGCAGCGCCGGGGCGTTGGTTCCGGCTGTCGCCGCCGCGCCGCCGACGACGGCCTCGGGCGTATAGGCGCCGCTGCCGGGAATGGCGCGCGCCGCATAGTCGCGCTGCAACCGGTCGTTGCCCCCGCGCGCCAGCGTGTCCTTCCACCCGAGTTCGTCCCAGCTCGTCACCGGACGGCTCAGCGCCACCACCGCGCCCGCCGCGTCGAGTTCGCCAAGCAGCCGGTCGGCGGGCGGGCAGGACGCGCAGCCCTGGCTCGTGAACAGCTCGACCAGCACCGGCCGCTGCGCCGTGCCCGGCGCATGGTTCGCGGTCGCGCTGATGTGCGAAAGGCCTAGAAGCAGCGCCGCCGCTGCGAGCAGCACGCCTCCGAGGCCGAGCAGACTTTTCATCCCGTCATCTCCCGTCCGCCCCGTCGCAAGCGACGGATAGCATCGGGGGGCCGGAAAAATCCAGAGCGGGGGCCTAGGCCGCCTCAGGCCGCCAATAGGTCTGGAGGCCGCTGATCTTGCGCGGCGCCTTGTTCTTGCAGATCATCGTCTCGATCGCGCGCAGCGCGCCGACGAGCGCCGCGGTGCTGTGCGGCTTGTTCAGGCAGGCGAGCGCGATGTCGGCGGCGTCCTCGGGGCATTGGCCGGTGACGAGGAGCACCGCGATGCCGCGGTCACGCGCCAGCCGCGCCACCTCGCGTCCGCTCATATGCCCCGCAAGTCCCAGGTCGAGCACGATCGCGTCGACCGCCTCGGCGGCCATTACGGCCACCGCCGCCTCGCCCGAATCGACCGTCGCGACGACGTCGTAACCGCTGTGCTGCAGCGTGTGCTCGTAATCGAACGCGACCAGCGGATCATCCTCGATGACCAGCAGCCGCTTGATGCACGACGGGCGAGACGCAAAGAGCATAAAAACTCCGTTCCACCGCGCCATGACGCGCTCCTGTCCGTCCTGCAATATCGCTTCTGCTTGCCATCGACGAAGCGACACTTTTCCGGCTATGAGCGTGATCACAACGCAACACTTTTCCCCCCGAAAAACGACAAGAAAGCGCTTCCGTTCCGATGACGACCCATCGCCCGCCCCGATCCGCGTCCCGACCATCGCCCGACCGCGATGCCCCGAAGGGCCGCCGCGCCGCGCGCGTGGCGGTGCCGCGCAAGCCGAAGGCGGCCGAACCCGAGCGCGAGGAAGGGCCGCAGCGCATCGCCAAGCTGCTCGCGCGCGCCGGCGTCGGATCGCGCCGCGACGTCGAGCGGATGATCGAGGAGGGCCGCATCGCGCTGAATGGCGAGATCGTGTCCCAGCCCGCGCCGCTGCTGTCGTCGCTCGACGGGCTGACCGTCGACGGCAATCCGGTCGCCAAGCCCGTCTCGACCCGCCTCTACCGCTTCCACAAGCCCTCGGGGTGCCTGACCGCCGCGCGCGATCCCAAGGGGCGCAAGACGATCTACGACATCCTGCCCAAGGGGCTGCCGCGCCTGATGCCGGTCGGGCGGCTCGACTATAATACCGAGGGGCTGCTGCTGCTCACCAATGATGGCGAATTCAAGCGTCAGCTCGAACTGCCCGCGAGCGGGGTCGAGCGCACTTATCGCGCACGCGCCTTCGGCGACATCAGCCAGACGCAGCTCGAGGATCTGGTCGAAGGCATCACCATCGATGGCGTCCGTTACGGCAAGATCGACGCCAATCTCGAACGCCGCACCGGGCGCAACCAGTGGATCGAACTGACGCTGACCGAAGGCAAGAACCGCGAGGTGCGCCGCGTCCTCGAACATCTGGGGCTCCAGGTCAGCCGCCTGATCCGCACGCGCTACGGCCAGTTCACCGTCGGCGACCTCGCGGTCGGAGAGGTCGAGCTCGTCCCGCGCGACGAATTGTTCCAGTTCCGGCGGCGCCTCGACAAATGAGGGTCATTGCCGGCGAATGGCGCGGCCGCAAGCTGCTCGCGCCCAAGAATGAAGCGACCCGCCCCACCGCCGACCGCACCCGCGAGACGCTCTTCTCGATGCTCGCGAGCCGCCTCGGTAGCTTCGAGGGGCTGTATGTCGCCGACCTGTTCGCGGGCTCGGGCGCGCTCGGCATCGAGGCGCTGTCGCGCGGCGGCGCCCACTGCCTGTTCGGCGAGCAGGACCGCGATGCGCTCGATGCGCTGCGCAAGAATCTCGCCACGCTCGGCGCCGCCAACCGCGCCGACGTCCGCGCGGGTTCGGTCCTCGGCCTCGGCCCCGCGCCGCGCGCCTTCGACCTGCTGCTCTTCGACGCTCCCTATGGCACCGGTGCGGGCAGCGTTGCGCTCGACAAGCTCAACCGGCTCGGCTGGGTCGGTCCCGAAAGCTGGATCTCGATCGAGACGGCCGACAAGGAAGCGGTCGAGATCGCCGGTTTCGAAGTCGATGCCGAGCGCAAGGTCGGCAAGGCGCACCTTACGCTGCTGCGACGCGCGATCTGACCAGCAACAACCCCAGCAGGCTCAGCAGCCCCGCCACCCCCAGATAGAGGCCGACGAAGCTCGTCCCGCCCTGGTCGCTCAGCCATTGCGCGGCGATCGGCGCGCCGGCGCCGCCCAATATGCCGCCCACGTTGAACGCCACCGACGCCCCGGTATAGCGCACCCGCACCGGGAACAGCGCGGGCAGCCACACGCCGAGCGGACCATAGACCAGCCCCATCACGAACAGCGACGCCGACAGCCCCAGCGCGACGACGACCCACGATCCCGATGCCAGCGACGGCCCGAACAGGAAGCCGATCGCCACCGTTGCCGCGCAGCCCCAGCTCAGTACGCGCTGTGCGCTCGCGGCGTCGCTCCAATATCCGGCAAAAACGATCCCCGCCGCCATGAACAGGATCGCGCCGAGCTGGATCAGCAGGAATTGTTCCTTCGGATAGCCGAGCGCGGTCGTCCCGTGCGCGAGCGCGAAGCTGGTCGCGAGATAGAAGATCGCGAAGCAGGCGACGACCGCGAAGGTGCCCGCGAGCAGCGCCACGCCATGATCGCGCAGCACCGCGCCCAGCGGCACCCCCACCGGCGGCTCCTTTTCCATCGCTTCCGCAAAGGCGGGCGTCTCGTGGATCTTCAGCCGTACCCACAGCCCCAGCCCGACCAGCACCGCCGAGACCAGGAAGGGAATGCGCCATCCCCAGGCCGCGAACTCGGCATCGCTCAGCCACAGGCCGAGCAGCAGGAACAGCCCGTTCGCCGCGATGAAGCCGACCGGCGCGCCCAATTGCGGCGCCATGCCGAACCGCCCGCGCCATCCCGGCGGCGCATTCTCGACCGCGAGCAGCGCCGCGCCGCCCCACTCGCCGCCGAGCCCGAATCCCTGCCCAAAACGCAGGGTGCACAGCAGCAGCGGCGCGATCCACCCTGCCATCGCATAGGTTGGCAGAAAGGCGATCAGCAGCGTCGATCCCCCCATCAGCATCAGCGAGGCGACGAGCGTCGACTTGCGCCCGATCCGGTCGCCGAAATGGCCGAAAACGACGGCGCCCACGGGCCGCGCGAAAAAGGCGAGGCCGAAGCTCATGAAACTGAGCATCAGCTGCGCCGATTCGGACTCGGAAGGAAAGAAGAGCGGCCCGAACACCAGCGCCGCGGCGGTGCCGTAGATATAGAAATCATAAAATTCGACCGCGGTGCCGACGAGGCTCGCGATCAGGATGCGCCGGTGCGCGCGATAGGGTGCCAAATCCATGGGCGATCGCCCCTTCCCAACTGCTGTCGCCGCCGCTTTGGACGGATTGCCCCGCTTCGCGCAAGGCGGAATAGAAGGAGTCTCCGTTTTGGGAATGGGGAGCGGACGTCACTCTATTTCCCTTCGTCACCCCGGACCTGATCCGGGGTCCCGCTTGATCACAAAGCCGGTCGATACCTCAAAGAAGCGGGATCCCGGATCAAGTCCGGGATGACGATGAAAGAGTGGCCGCTCTCGACCGCTAACGGCGCCGACCGCCGCGCTCGGCCCCCGACACCACTCCATCGCGCCGCGCTGGACAGCACGGCCGCCGTTCCCTAATCGTTCGCGCGTGAACAGCCTCCCCGCCTCGCCGCCCGACATCCCGCCCCCGGACCCCTCGGACCCGCCCTATCTGCAAGGATTGAACGGCCCGCAGCGGCGGGCGGTGCTGACGACCGAGGGGCCGGTGCTGATGCTCGCGGGCGCCGGAACCGGCAAGACGGCGGCGCTGACCGCGCGCCTCGCGCACATCATCGCGACGCGGCGCGCCTGGCCATCCGAAATCCTCGCGGTCACCTTCACCAACAAGGCGGCGCGCGAAATGCGCGAGCGCATCGGGCGGATGATCGGCGACGCGGTCGAGGGGATGCCGTGGCTCGGCACCTTCCACAGCATCGCCGCGAAGATGCTGCGCCGCCATGCCGAACTGGTGGGACTGCAGAGCAATTTCACCATCCTCGACACCGACGACCAGCTTCGCGTTCTCAAGCAGCTGATCCAGGCCGAAGGGCTCGACGAGAAGCGCTGGCCGGCGCGTCAGCTCGCGGGGCTGATCGACAAGTGGAAGAACCGCGGCCTCACTCCGCCCGACCTCGATGCGGCGGACAAGGAGGCCTATGCCGACGGTAAGGGGCAGCATTTCTACGCGCTCTATCAGGCGCGACTGAAGACTTTGAACGCCTGCGACTTCGGCGACCTGCTGCTTCACATGCTGGTGATCCTGAAGACCCACCGCGACGTGCTCGAGCAATATCAGGGCCGCTTCAAATATATCCTCGTCGACGAATATCAGGACACCAACGCCAGCCAGTATCTCTGGCTCCGGCTGCTCGCGCAGACGCGCAAGAATATCTGCTGCGTCGGCGACGACGACCAGTCGATCTATTCGTGGCGCGGCGCCGAGGTCGCGAACATCCTGCGCTTCGAAAAGGATTTCCCCGGCGCGACGGTGATCCGCCTCGAACAGAATTACCGCTCGACCCCGCAGATCCTCGCCGCCGCATCGGCGCTGATCGCGCAGAACTCGGGTCGCCTCGGCAAGACGCTGTGGACCGAGCTCGACGAAGGCGACAAGGTTCGCGTCGTCGGCGTGTGGGACGGTCCCGAAGAAGCGCGGCGGATCGGCGAGGAGCTGGAAAGCCTCCAGCGCAATCGCGTCTCGCTCGACCGCACCGCGATCCTCGTCCGCGCGCAGTTCCAGACGCGCGAATTCGAGGACCGCTTCATCGCGATCGGCATGCCTTACCGCATCGTCGGCGGTTTCCGCTTCTACGAGCGCGCCGAAATCCGCGATGCCCTCGCCTATCTGCGCCTCGTCCAGTCGGCAGCCGACGACCTCGCCTTCGAGCGCATCGTCAACGTCCCGAAGCGCGGGCTCGGCGACAAGGCGGTCGTGCGGATTCACCAGTTCGCGCGCCACGAGCGCGCGCCGCTGTTCCACGCCGCGTCGCGGATCACCGAGACCGACGAACTTACACCGCAGGCGCGGCGCCAGCTCGCGAACTTCGTCGCGCAGATGCGCGGCTGGCAGGGCAAGGCGAGCGAGTTGCCGCACCCCGAGCTGACCCAGCTGATCCTCGACGAATCGGGCTATACCGCGATGCTCCAGGCCGACCGCAGCGCCGACGCCGCGGGGCGGCTCGAAAACCTGTCCGAACTCGTTCGCGCGATGGAGGAATATGAGTCGCTCGAGGCGTTCCTCGAGCATGTCAGCCTCGTCATGGACCGCGACCAGAACGACGACAGCGAAACCGTCACCATCATGACGATCCATGCCGCCAAGGGGCTCGAATTCGACCATGTCTTCCTTGCCGGTTGGGAGGACGGGGTCTTCCCGTCGCAGCGGTCGATGGACGAGGGTGGCACCGCGAGCCTCGAAGAGGAACGCCGCCTCGCCTATGTCGCGATCACGCGGGCGCGGCAGCGCGCGAGCATCTATCACGCGGCGAATCGCCGTATCTATGGCCAGTGGATGAGCAGCATCCCGAGCCGCTTCATCGCCGAAATCCCGCCCGAGTTCGTCGACAGCGAAAACAGCTTCGGCGGCGGACAAAGCCTGTGGCGCGCGAACTGGTCGGCGCAGGGGGATCCCTTCGCGCATGTCGCCGAGCGGAACCCGGCGCGCACGATGACGCGCGGCCCGGCATGGCAACGCGCGGTCGCCGGCTCCTCGACCATCATCCGCGCCCCAGCGCCGAGCGAAAAGGCGCCCGCCGCCTCGGTGGGCGCCAAGCCCCGTGCCGACCTCGCGATCGGGATGCGCGTGTTCCACGAGAAGTTCGGCTATGGCGAAATCATCGATATCGACGGCAACAAGCTGGAGGTCGAGTTCGAGCAGGCGGGCAGCAAGCGCGTACTCGACGGCTTCGTCCGGCTCGCCTGAATCCTATTGTCTACTATATAAGTTATGATATGCCGTCCCATGCGGCCAACGAGTCGCGTATTGGGAGAGTCTTCATGAAAACCAAGCTCTTAGCGGGCGCGATGGCGCTCGCCCTGATCGGCTGCTCGGAACAGCGCGCCGACAATGCGACGTCGAGCGAGGCACCGGCGATGGCCGAGGTCGCCGCCGACGCGGCGGGCGGCCCCGACGTTGCGGTCACCGCGGCGCCCGGCGTCGCCTTCAACTACGCCTATGCCTTCCGCCTCGACGACGATCGCATCGCCAAGGTGCAGGAGGAGCATGCCGCCGCCTGCGAGGCGCTCGGCATCGCGCGCTGCCGCATCACCGGCATGACCTATCGGCTGGTCCGCGAGAATGCGGTCGAGGCGCGGCTGGAATTCAAGCTCGACCCCGCGATCGCGCGCAAGTTCGGCCGCGACGCGCTCGCCAGCGTCGAAAAGGCGGAGGGCGTGCTGGCGGAGGCGCGGATCAGCGGCGAGGACGTCGGGACGCAGATCAGCGATTCGCAGCGGCGGAGCGCCGACATCGGTGCGGAGATCGCGCGCCTCGAGGCGCGATTGAAGCAGGGCGGCCTCGGCGACCGCGAGCGCACCGAACTGCAGCAGCAGATCGCATCGCTGCGCGAGCGGCTCGACGGCGAGCGCGATACGCGCCGTTCGGGCGAGGCGATGCTCGCGACGACACCGATGGCCTTCGATTATGTCGGAACCGGCGGCCTTCCCGGCATCGGCTATGGCAATCCGTTCAGCGATGCGGCGAACATGCTGGTCCGCAGCGGGAGCTTGCTCCTCTCCTTCGTGCTCGTGGTCGGTGCCGCGGTGCTGCCGTGGGCGCTGCTCTTCGCGCTGCTGCTCTTCCTGTGGCGCACGGGACCGATGGCGCGGGTGCGCGGGTGGTTCGCAGGCCGCAGCAAGGCGCCGACGCCGCCCGCGACATGACGACCGCGGCCGGGGACGGTGCAATCTGTCCCCGGTCGGCACGCTTCGGCGATGAAGGAGAAGGGTCGTGGTGGAGCCGAGGGGAATCGAACCCCTGACCTCTGCAGTGCGATTGCAGCGCTCTCCCATCTGAGCTACGGCCCCGCGACCGGCGGCCTCTTAACCAGCCAGCTTGACAGTGGCAACGGCTTTTCTGACCAAAGGGCCGTCCGCCGGACAAAAAGTGGGGGGTGAGACATATGGCGAGGGCCTGGCATCTGCTCAATCGTCCGCAAGGACTGCCGACGACCGACGATTTCGCGCTGCGCGAGCTACCCGACGCGCCGATCGAACGCGACCAGCTTCGCGTCCGCAATCGCTGGCTGTCGGTCGATCCCTATATGCGCGGGCGCATGAACGACGCGAAAAGCTATACCGCGAGCTTCCAGCTCGACCAGCCGATGACCGGCGGCGCGATCGGCGAAGTGCTCGAAAGCCGGATGGACGGCTTCGCGCCGGGTGACCTCATCCTCCACATGGGCGGCTGGCGCGACGGTGGCATCATCGGGCTCGACATGTCGCCCTTCAAGCTGCCCGCCGAGGCGCTGGGTGCCGGGATGCCGCCGCAGACCTTCCTCCACAATATGGGCCTGACCGGCGGCACCGCCTGGATCGGCCTCCTGCGCATCGCGGCGGCCAAACCCGGCGATACGGTGTTCGTGTCCGCCGCCGCGGGCGCTGTCGGATCGGCGGTGGTGCAGATCGCCAAGGCGCGCGAGATGACCGTGATCGGATCGGCGGGCGGCGCCGAAAAATGCATCTGGGTCAAGGAGCTAGGCGCCGATGCTGTGGTCGATTACAAAGCCGGCCCGGTGCTGGAGGGGCTCGGCGACGCGCTTTCCGCGCTCGGCAAGCTGGGGATCGACGTCTATTTCGACAATGTCGGCGGCGAGCATCTCGACGCGGCCTTCTGGGCCGCCAATGATTTCGCGCGCTTCGCGATCTGCGGCATGATCGACGTCTACAACGACGGCAAGGCGCAGGCGATGAAGCACATCATTCGCGCCATCCCCGCGCGCATCCGCATGGAAGGCTTCATCTACACCGACCAGTTCTTCGACTGCATGGAAGAATTCTATGCCGACATGGGCGGGCTGATCGCCAGCGGCGCGGTGACGATGCGCGAGACGGTGCACGACGGCCTCGAAGCGACGCCCGAGGCGTTCCTAGGGC
Organism: Sphingopyxis sp. NJF-3; assembly: GCF_053514865.1. Lineage (NCBI taxonomy): Bacteria > Pseudomonadati > Pseudomonadota > Alphaproteobacteria > Sphingomonadales > Sphingopyxidaceae > Sphingopyxis > Sphingopyxis sp. NJF-3. The sequence continues at coordinate 1,793,473 of NZ_CM130726.1, read as the reverse complement.
TCTTCGCGGGCGCCAATATCGGGAAGATGCTGGTCCGGTTGTAGAATATGTCCGTCGCCCCCGCGAAGGCGGGCTGCTGGCAGCCTTTACCCGGCCTCGCTGCACAAACCGACGGCGGCCCCCGCCTTCGCGGGGGCGGCGGATTCTGTCAGCTGCCGAAGCCCACCGACAGGAAGTCCGGCATCGGGCCGTTCCAGCCGTCGTCGGGGCCGTCATCGTCCTGCTGGCGGTGCCTGGCCGGCGCCGGTTTGCGATCGTCGGCCCTCTTCGCGGCGGGCTTCGTCGCTGCCGGCTTCTCGGCCGCCTCGGCGCGCTTCGCCTTGCCGCGGCCGCCGCGTTCCGGCTTCTCGCGGCGCGGCTCGCGCTCTTCGTCCTTCGCGGGCGCGGCTTCGGCCTTGCCCGCGTCGTGGACCGGAATCGTGTAGCCGGTCAGCTTCTGGATATTGTCGATCGCCTCGTCGTCGGACGGGGTGATCAGCGTGAACGCCCTGCCCTTTGCGCCCGCGCGGCCGGTACGGCCGATGCGGTGGACATAATCGTCGGGGTGCCAGGGTGCGTCGAAGTTGAAGACGTGGGTGACACCCTTCACGTCGAGCCCGCGCGCCGCGACGTCGGAGGCGACGAGGATGTTGATGTCGCCCTTCTTGAACCGGTCGAGTTCGGCGATGCGGCTCGACTGATCCATGTCGCCGTGGATCTCGCCCGCGGCGTAGCGCGAACGCTGCAGCGACTTCGCCAGCTCGCGTACCGTCGTCTTGCGGTTGCAGAAGATGATCGCGGTGCTCACGTCCTCTGCATCGAGCAGGTCGCGCAGCGTCTCGCGCTTGCCGCGCTCGCTGGTCTTGACCAGGAACTGCTCGATATTCTCGTTGCGGCTCGCGGGCCGCGCGACCTCGATCGTCTTCGGGTTCGACAGGAATTTGTCGGCGAGCTTCTTGATCGGCGGCGGCATCGTCGCCGAGAAGAGCAACGTCTGCCGATTCGCGGGCAGCTTGGTGCAGATATTCTCGATATCGGGAATGAACCCCATGTCGAGCATCCGGTCGGCTTCGTCGATCACCAGCAGGTTGCAGCCGGTGAGCAATATCTTGCCGCGCTCGAACAGGTCCATCAGGCGCCCCGGCGTCGCGATGAGCACGTCGACGCCCTTTTCGAGCGCCTTGACCTGATCGCCCATCTGCACGCCGCCGATCAGCAGCGCCATCGAGAGCTTGTGATACTTGCCGTATTTCTCAAAGTTTTCCGCGACCTGCGCCGCGAGCTCGCGCGTCGGTTCGAGGATCAGCGAGCGCGGCATGCGTGCCCGCGCGCGGCCGTGCGCGAGGATGTCGATCATCGGCAGCACGAAGGAGGCGGTCTTGCCTGTGCCGGTCTGGGCGATGCCGATCATGTCGCGCATCATCAGCACGGAGGGGATCGCCCCCGCCTGGATCGGCGTCGGTTCGTCATAGCCCGCTTCGGTGACGGCGCGCAAAAGTTCGTCGGAAAGGCCGAGGTCGGCAAATTTCATAGGGTCATCATGTCCGGAAAAAACGGGGCAGCACGGCGCCCACGTCAGCCGTTGCTGCCGCGGCCCTTGGGCAAAGCGCGACGAAAAGTCAAGGAAGGCGGTGAATTACCGCGTCAGTCGTCGTCGCGCGGCACCGCCACCATCAGGCGGAACTTGTCGATCTCGCACCGTGCGCCGCTGCGCGCGTGAATCTCGTCGCGATCCTCGCAAAGCCGCCCGTCCTTATTCCCCTTCATGTAGAAGCCGGCGTAGAAATCGAGCGCCTGGCAGCCGCGGTTGAGCTGCGCGCGGAGCCGTTGGTTCTGGCGGGTGATCAGGTCGATGCTGTCGCGCTGCACCGCCTGCATCCCCCGGATGTCGCGCATGGCGACGCATTTCGGGGCTTTCTTTTCCTTCCACACGATCGGCATATCGTCGCGCATCCGCGCTCGCGGCGCCGGGCTGGCGGAAAAATTGGTCAGCGGGGTGCGCTTGGCGGGCACGCGGATGATGATCTGTTCCTCGATGATCACCTGCCAATAGGACGCGACCGGCGGTTCGAGCGGCGACGCGACGGCGACGAGCGGCGGGGGCGGCGGCGCGGGAATATCCGCATCGGCCGCGGGCGCCGCGGCGGCGAGCAGCAGGGCGGTCGCCGTCAACACGCGCGCAATGTCGCGCCTTTCGCGCCGATCCCGATAAAGCTGCTCACCCTTGGCTCCCAATGCCGGCTGGACGAAAAGATGCTATTCGTCCATCGCCCCCTTTAACGCCCGCGATTGAACAACAAATGAATTGCTTTCGGCGCCCGCTGTCAAGCCGGGCGTCACCCATCGGACCCGACGACCATGACCCAGCCCCCTTCCCCTCGTCTGCTCAACCGGCTGCAAAGCCTGCTCGGCCCCAAGGGTTTCAGCGACGATCCCGAGGTCATGGCGCCGTGGCTGACCGATTGGCGCGGCAAATATCACGGCCGGGCCGCTGCGATGCTGTCGCCCGCATCGACCGAAGAGGTCGCGGCGGTGGTGCGCCTTTGCGCCGAGGAAGGGGCCGCGCTCGTGCCGCAGGGCGGCAACAGCGGCATGGTCGGCGGCGCGACGCCCGATGCCAGCGGAGACCAGCTTCTGCTCAGCCTCCGCCGCATGAACCGCATCCGCTCGATCGACGAGGAGGCGCGGCTCGCGGTCGCCGAAGCCGGGGTGATCCTCGAGACGTTCCACCACGCCGCGCTCGACCGCGGCCTGCGCTTCCCGCTGACGCTCGGCGGCAAAGGCTCGGCGACGATCGGCGGGCTCGTGTCGACCAACGCCGGCGGCACACAGGTACTGCGCCACGGCACGATGCGCGCGCTCGTCGCGGGGATCGAGGCGGTGCTCCCCGACGGCAGCGTCTTCGACGGCCTCGCGCCGCTCAGGAAGGACAATCGCGGCTACGACCTCAAGCATCTGCTCTGCGGGGCAGAGGGGACGCTGGGCATCGTCACCGCCGCCTGTCTGCGGCTGGTGCCCGAGGCGGTGGCGCGCGCGACGGCATGGATCGGGCTCGAATCGCCTGACATGGCGCTGGCGCTGCTTCGCCGTCTCGATGCCGCGCTGGACCGCCAGCTCGAAGGGTTCGAGATCATCCCGCACAGCTGCCTCGACGCGGTGCTGCGCCATATTCCGCAAACGCGCGCGCCGCTCGCCGCGAGTCATCGCTGGTATGCGCTGGTCGAACTGGCGGGGGACGGCGGCGAAGACCTCGACGCGGCGCTGGAGGTGCAGCTCGGCGAAGCGCTCGAGGCCGGCCTGATCGCCGATGTCGTGATCGCCAAGAACGACGCCGAGAGCGAAGCCTTCTGGCGTCTGCGCGATTCGATCTCGGAGGCCGAGCGCGCCGAAGGCCCCGCGCTCCAGCACGACATCAGCGTTCCTATCGACGCGATGCCGCGCTTCATCGCCGAAAATCCCGCGCGCCTCGCCGCCGCATTCCCCGGCGCGCGCGCGCTGTCCTTCGGCCATCTCGGCGACGGCAATGTCCACCACCATGTCCAGCCGCCGGCGGATGTCGATGGCAAGGCGTGGCTCGCCGCGCATGGCGAGGATCTCAGCCGCCTCGTCTATCGCCATGTCATCGAACTCGGCGGGTCGATTTCGGCCGAGCACGGCATCGGCCAGATGAAGCGCGACCTGCTCGCCGAACTCGACAGCCCGGCGCGGCTCGCGGCGCTGCGCGGGGTCAAGGCCGGGCTCGACCCCGCCGGCCTGTTCAATCCCGGCAAGCTGATCGAATGACGGGGGCGGGCAAAGCGGCATCGGCCCTTGCGTCGCGGCGCGCGGGCCAATAAGGCGCGCCATTGTCTTTTTTCGGGCCCGCCTTCCGGGTCCCCGTTTCGGAGCTTCATCATGGCCACTGCGCCCGCCAACGCCAACCTGCCGCTTTTCTACAAGGACCTCGCGCCGCTTTCGAGCGTCGACCATGCCGATTTCCGCGCGCGCTCGATGGACAGCGCCGACTTCCTGGTCAACCAGCATGCGGTGCCGCTGACCACCGACGAATTTTCGTCGGCATGCCGCTTCTTCCCGATCGTCTTCTCGGCGGGTGACAATCCGGTTCCGCTGGCGCTGATGGGCATGAACGAGGGCATGAACACCTTCGTCGACGCCGAGGGCAAGCTGATCAACCCGGTCTATGTCCCCGCCTATATCCGCCGCTACCCCTTCCTTCTCGCGCGTCTGCGCCCGGATTCGGACGAACTGTCGCTCTGTTTCGACCCGACCGCCGGCGCGATCGGCAAGTTCGACGAGGGCGACAAGCTGTTCGAGGACGGCCAGCCCACCGAAGCGACCAACGCGATCCTGGAATTCTGCAAGAATTTCGAGGAAGCGGGCCAGCGCACGGGCATGTTCATCGAGGAGCTGAAGAAGGCCGACCTGCTGATGGACGGCGAGGTCAGCATCACCCCCGAGGGCAGCAGCCAGCCCTATATCTATCGCGGTTTCCAGATGATCGACGAGGCCAAGCTGCGCGAACTGCGCGGCGACGTGCTGCGCAAGATGATGCAGAACGGCATGCTCGGCCTGGTCTTCGCGCACCTCTTCTCGCTGCAGTTGATGCGCGAAGTGTTTGCCGAGCAGGTGAAAAGTGGCAAGATGCAGCTGGTGACGGAAGCCCCCACCGCCTGAGGAGACAGAAGATATGGCCACCAGCGCAAGCGCCTTCGTCGGAACGACCATGGAGCCGCGCTATACGAAGGTGGCCATCTGGCTCCACTGGCTGATCGGCCTCGCGGTCATCGCCAACATCTGTCTCGCGATGCTGACCGAAGGGATGCCGCGCGATGTCCACCGCGCCGCGATGGGCGTCCACAAGGCGCTCGGCATCACGATCCTCGCGCTCACGCTGGTGCGGATCGTCTGGCGGCTGCTGCACAAGGCGCCGCCGCTCCCCGCCGCGGTTCCGGCGTGGCAGCGTCCGCTCAGCAAGCTCGTCCATTTCCTCTTCTACGCGCTGCTGGTCCTGCTGCCGCTGTCGGGGTGGGTCTGGATGTCGGCCGCGGATCGCCCGATCGATTTCTTCGGGCTGTTCACCGTGCCGTCGCTCGTCGCGCCCGACAAGGCGCTCGCCGATGTGATGCACGAACGGCACGAGTTGCTCGGTCTCACGATGCTCGCGCTGGTCGTGATCCACATTTTGGCGGCGCTGAAGCACCAGTTCGTTGACCGCTCGGGGGTCACGGCGCGGATGAATCCCTTTTGATCGCGCCGCGCGGCGCGTCAGAAGTCGATCGCGAGGCCCTTGAGTTCCCAGTCGCCGTAGCGCACCGGATTGCGTCCGCCCGGCTGCTCGGCGTCGGGCTCGGCTGCGATCGCCTTCGGTGCCGGCACCGGCTCGTTCGTCCAGTCGGCGGGCGCCGTGACATGGGCAGGGCGCTTCGCAGCACGCGGGGTGCCGCCGATCGTGGTTTCGCTCTGCTTGGTCATGGGCCGTCCCTGATGAGAATGAATGCTGAGAGCCAGATAATGCCTTTGTTCACTTTCGCCAACCACCCGCAGGACTGGCAGCATGGCTGAACGCCGACGCTCTCGCGGCCGGGCCGACGCCGGCGATCCGCCCGGCACCGCGCCGCGCCGCGCCGCGTTGCGGCTGATCGACGCTGTCCTGCGCCGCGGCGACCCGCTCGACATCGCTGCCCATGCCGCGACGCAGGGGCTTGCGCCCGCCGACCGCGCCTTTGCGATCGCCATCGTCTCCGAGGCGCTGCGCTGGATGGTCGATATCGACGCGCTGATCGACGGTGCGACCGCCCAGCCGCTCCCCGAGGACGTCAAGTCGCGCGCCGTGTTGCGGATCGCGCTCGCGCAGCTGCTCGCACTGGGGAGCCCGGCGCATGCGGTGGTGGCGACGGCGCTGCCGCTCGTCGATGGCGGGCCGCGTCGGCTGGTTCACGCGCTGCTGTCGCGCGCGCAGCAGGAGGCGTGGGCGCTGCCCGCGACGGCGAGCCTGCCGCCCGCGGTGGCCACGCGCTGGGCCGCGCAATGGGGCGAGGCGATGACCGCTGCGGCTTCAGCGGCATGGAGTGGACCGCCGCCCATGGATATCAGCTTCGCTGCCGAAGCCGAGGGCGCCGACTGGGCCGATCTTCCGGCGCTCGCGCCGCACCATCGCCGCCTGCCACGCGGCCGCGCGGTCGAGGATGTGCCGGGCTTCCGCGAGGGCGGCTGGTGGGTGCAGGATCTGGCGGCGAGCATCCCCGCTCGTCTGCTCGGGGCCGGAAACGGCCGGCGCGTCCTCGATCTTTGCGCCGCGCCGGGGGGCAAGACGATGCAGCTCGCCGCCGCGGGCTGGGACGTCGTCGCGGTCGATGCAAGCGCGAAACGGCTCGAGCGCCTGAAGAGCAACCTCGCCCGCACAGGCCTTTCCGCCGAGGTCGCACAGGGCGACATCCGGACGTGGGAACCCGATTCCGCCGCCGATGCGGTGCTGCTCGACGCGCCCTGCTCGGCCACGGGCATCTTCCGGCGCCATCCCGATGTGCTGCACCGGATCGAGCGCGCACAGATCGGGGGGATGGCGGAGCTCCAGGCCGACCTGTTCGCACGCGCCGCACGCTGGGTGAAGCCCGGCGGCGCGCTCGTCTATGCGACCTGCTCGCTCGAACGCGCCGAGGGCGAGGATCGGGTCGCCACGTTCCTCACCGGTCATCCGGGCTGGGCGATCGAGGCCGCGCGGCCCGGCGAACTGCCCCAGGGCGTCGTTCCCGACGCGAGCGGCTTCGTCCGCACCCTGCCCACGATGCTCGCCGATGCCGGCGGGCTCGACGGCTTCTTCGTCGCGCGGCTGCGCGCGCCGGGGTGAGCTAAGGGCCTCTATTTTGCTCCGTCATTGCGAGCGAAGCGAAGCAATCCAAAGCGACGCCACTCTGGATTGCCGCGTCCCCCGGATCAAGTCCGGGGTCCTCGCAATGACGATTACAATAGGATCAGAAGACCGCTTTCGGCGTATCCTCCTTCATCATCGCCGCGCGCACCATCGGGATCGGCGGACCGCCATAGGAGAGGAACTCGTCGTGGAACGCCTTCCACTTCGACCGATCACCTTTCGTCCAATCCTCGCGCAGCTTGCGGATCATCAGCTTGCCGAGCGTATAGTTGAGGTAGAGCGGGTCATAGGTGCCGCGCGCCGCCTGTTGGCGGGCATTGCCCTCGTCTTGCCAGCATTGCTCCTTGAACATCTTTTCGCTCTCGGCAACCGTCATGCCCTTGGTGTGCAAACCGATCGCCGACAGGAAGCGGCAATCGCGCAGCAGCGCGTTCGACAGCTGGCCGATATGCGTTTCGGGGTCGCCATTGCCCAATCCGGCGTCCCACATCATCTCCTCGGTATAATGCGCCCAACCCTCGGCGAAGGCATAGCCGACGAACAGCTTGCCGAAGATGCTCTCCGCGCGGTTCGAGTGGAGGAAGTTGAGGAAATGGCCCGGCCATACCTCGTGGACCGAGGTGAAGAGCAGGTCCTTCTTGCCCGGCACGAACGCGTCCTGCGTCGCCTTGTCCCACGTCGGATCGGGCGGCGAAATGTAATAGACCGACGGCAGGCCTTTCTCATAGGGACCCGGGATATCGATATAGGCGCTGTTCTGGCGGTTGTAGGGCGGCGATTCCTCGACCTGCGCCTGCTCGGTGCCGGGAATCGACACCAGATCCTTTTCGACCAGAAAGGCGCGTAGCTCGGGAAGCTGGCGCCGTGCCTCGGCGACCGGGCCGCCCTCGGGCTTGTCGGCGTTCATCTTCTTCATGCAGTCGGCGATGGTCGCCCCTGCGGCATAGGTCGCGCAGGCCGCCTTGAGCGCGTCCTGATTGCGCTTGAGGTCGGCCTGGCCGATGCGTTCGAGCTCATCCAGCGGCGTGTCGACGGCTTCGTTGGCGAGGATCATCTTCGCGAACTTGTCGGCGCCGAGCGCATAGCCGTCGGCGGTGCCCGGCTGCGAGCCGACATAGGCCGCAAGATCCTTCATCGCCGCCGCCGCCTTGGCCGCCGCCTCGTCGAACTGCTTCTGGAGCGCCGCGTCCTTCACCTCGGCGAAGGCCGCCTTGGCATCGCCGGTGTAATAATCGGCGAAGCCGCCGAAGCCCGCGGTGCCGAACTTCACGAAGGTCGCGGGCAGCGGCAGCTTGAGGTTCGCCTTGATCTGCGCGGCGGCGGCGGGAACCTTCTGCGCATAGGCGATGAACGCCTTCATGCGCGTCGCGGGGTCGGCGTAAGGCCGCGCGATATAGACGTTGGGGTCGAGCGCGCCGACATAGAAGGCGGGGTTCTTCTGCGCGAAGTCGGTGTCGCGCAGGAAGAAGAGCTGGCCCTCGGCGACATGGACCAGATAGTCGCGCTCGAACTTCTCGGCATCGGTCATGTCGCCGTCGAACGCCTTGGCGTCGGCGATCGTCTTTTCGAGGAATGCCGCCTGCTTCTCGATTCCCTCGGGCGACCAGTCAGGAAGCTGGCCGTCATATTCATGCTTGCCCTGATAGACGGCGAAGGTCGGGTTGAGCGGGAAATAGCCAGCAAGGAAGGCGTCGCGAAACTCGCTCCACGTCTTGGCACTCGACGTCGCGGATGCGGTGGCCGATTTGTTGTCGCTGGCGTTGCAGCCGGCGAGCACGAGCAGCGCGCCCGCGAGCGCGGCACCGCCGAAGCGGGCGAATTTACGTGTCATATCAAGATCTCCCTCTGTCCGATGGCGCAGCTTGCCACTGGCGCCGGCGGCACGCATCCGTTAATCGACGAACGACGGGCTTTGGCATCTGGTGCGGTGCAAAAAAGCGCGTTAGGGCGAGCGATACATGGCGACGATCCCCCCTCCCCCGTCGGTCGACCCGGCATTGCCGCCCGCCGAGCCCGGCAAAGCCCCCTCCCCGCTTCATTTCGCCGATTTCCGCTATTTCTGGTTCGCGCGCTTCACCGCGGTCATGGCGACGATCGCGATGGTCGTGGTCATCGGCTACCAGCTCTACGACACCGCGCGCACCGACTATGGCATGTCGATCAAGGAGGCGTCGTTCCAGCTCGGGCTGCTCGGCCTCTTCCAGTTCGTGCCGCTCGCGGTGCTGACCCCGGTCGCGGGCTGGGCGGCCGACCGCTTCGAGCGACGCAGCGTCGCGATCTTCTCGAACCTCATCGACCTTCTCATCGCCGCGACGCTCTGGTGGCTCACCCGGAACGATGCGCTGACGCTGCCGCTGCTGTTCGGCCTTGCCGCGCTGCACGGCGTGGCGCGCGTCTTCTCCGGCCCCGCCATGAGCGCGATCGCGCCCAACATCGTGCCGCCCGCGGTGCTGCCGCGCGCGATCGCGATGAGCAGCATCGCATGGCAGTCGGCGTCGGTGATCGGTCCCGCCGCGGGCGGGCTGATCTATGCCGCGCATCCGGCGTCGGTCTATGTCTTCGCCGCCATCCTCCTCGCACTCTCGGCCTTCACGATCAGCCGCGTCCGCCCGGTCCAGCCGCCCCCCGCCGAGGTGCGGCGCCACCCGCTGCGCGAGATGGTCGACGGGCTGCAGTTCGTGTGGAGCGAGCGCTTCCTGCTCGGCACGATCACGCTCGACCTCTTCGCGGTTCTGCTCGCGGGTGCGACCGCGATGCTGCCTGTCTATGCGCGTGACATATTGCACGCGGGCTCCGAAGGCCTGGGCTTCCTCCGCGCGGCGCCCGCGGTCGGCGCGGCGGCCGTCGCGCTCGGCCTTGCGATCCGCCCGATCGAGCGCAACGTCGGGGTGAAGATGCTGTGGGCGGTCGCGGTGTTCGGCGCGGTCACCGTCGGCTTTGGCCTGTCGACCCATTTCTTCCTGTCGCTCGGGCTGCTCGTGATCATGGGCGCCGCTGACATGTTCTCGGTCTTCGTGCGCGGCACACTGATCCAGCTCAACACCCCCGATCATATGCGCGGCCGCGTCAGCGCGGCGTCGGGGCTCGCGATTTCGGCGTCGAACGAACTCGGCGAGATGCGCGCCGGCGCGATGGCGGCGCTGCTCGGCCCGGTCGGCGCCGTGGCCGTCGGCGGCGCGGCGGCGGTCGGCGTCACCGCGCTCTGGTCGTGGCTGTTTCCCGAGCTGCGGCGCGCGAAGACCTTCAAACCGCAGTTCAGATAGGCCGCCGTCACCGCTCGCCGCAGTTCGGCCCCGCTTCGTCAAAATGCTATTGTCTATTTTTTTAGTTGAATTATATCAGCCTCACCCGTCACCGCGGTTTTCCCTTCATCCCGATATGGAGCGACCGCCATGCAGGCTTCCAGCATTCGCCATAAAATCCTGACCATTCCGGGTCTTCGCAACAGCGGCCCCACCCACTGGCAAAGCCTTTGGGAACAGAAGTTCGCCCACTCCGAGCGAGTCGAGCTCGGTAATTGGGACGACCCCGATCAGGACGAATGGATCGCCCAGATCGCCGACGCGATCGACGCCCAGGACGCGCCCGTGCTCATCGCCGCGCACAGCCTCGGCTGCCACGCCTTCGCCCATTGGTTCGCGACCGCGAGCGGCTTCGCGCGCGCCAGGATCGCCGGCGCGCTGCTCGTCGCGCCCCCCGACCTCTCGCGCCTGCCCCGCCAGGGGCGCCTCGCGAGCTTCACCCAGTCGCCGATGCTGATGCCGCGCCCCACCTTCATCGCCGTCGCGAGCGAGAACGATCCCTATGCGACGACCGCGCATGTCTGGCGCCTGTCGCGCAACTGGGGAGCGCGGTTCGTCAATGCCGGGCCGTTCGGCCATATCAATGCCGATTCGGCGCTCGGCGACTGGCCTTATGGACAGTATCTGCTCGCATCGCTACAACCCGCGCCAACACCCGCCCTCGCGGACGAGGCGCTCTGGACCCGCTCCGGGGACTGGCCGCATCGCTTCGCCCGGCGCGATCCCCGGTTCGCATATCAAGAAGGTGCACAGCGACGATGAAAGCCAATTCGATCCTCGAAACCATCGGCAATACCCCGCATATCCGCGTGGCCAAGCTGTTCCCCGACGCCGAAGTCTGGATCAAGTCGGAACGCAGCAATCCCGGCGGTTCGATCAAGGATCGTATCGGCCTTGCCATGATCGAGGCGGCCGAGAAGGACGGCAGCCTCAAGCCCGGCGGCACCATCGTCGAGCCGACGTCGGGGAATACCGGCATCGGCCTCGCGATGGCCGCCGCGGTCAAGGGCTACAAGCTGATCCTGGTCATGCCCGAAAGCATGTCGCTCGAGCGTCGCCGGCTGATGCTCGCCTATGGCGCGACCTTCGACCTGACCCCGCGCGAAAAGGGCATGAAGGGCGCGATCGAGCGCGCGATCGAGCTCGTCGAAACCACCCCCGGCGCGTGGATGCCGCAGCAGTTCGAGAACGAAGCCAATGTCGACGTCCATTTTCGTACGACCGGCCCCGAAATTCTGGCCGATTTCAAGGATACGCCGATCGACGTGCTGATCACCGGCGTCGGCACCGGCGGGCATATCACCGGCTGCGCGCAGTTTCTGAAAGAGCATTGGCCCAATCTGAAGGTCTATGCGGTCGAGCCCGTGTCCTCGCCGGTCATTTCGGGCGGCCAGCCTGGGCCGCACCCGATCCAGGGGCTCGGCGCGGGCTTCATTCCGCGCAACCTGCACACCGAATTGCTCGACGGAGTGATCAAGGTCGACGCCCCCGAATCGAAGGCGATGGCGCTGCGTTCGGCGTCGGAGGAAGGCATGCTCGTCGGCATCTCGTCGGGCGCGACGCTCGCCGCAATCGCCCAGAAGCTTCCCGATCTCCCCAAGGGCAGCCGCATCCTCGGCTTCAATTACGACACCGGCGAACGCTATCTGTCGGTGCCCGACTTCCTGCCCGAGATCTGACCCGCCGCCATGCGCCTGCGCGCGCGCCAATGGACGTTGCCGTTGCGGCGCGAATGGTCGGGTTGGCTGTTCGTCCTGCTGTCGGTCGCGGCCATCGCGGCCGTTCTCTATGCGAGCGCGCCCGGTGACAGAGCGGGCACCGGTGCCCGCCCGCATCCGGTGGCGCCGCCCGCCGAGGTGGTGCCCGAAGTGCTGCCGACCGAACTCGCGCCGGTTACGGTCGACGACGCCCGCGCCGCCAACGCGCGCATCCCGCTCGTGATCAAGGGCTTCGCCGCGGCGCGCCCTTTCACCTATCCCGGCGACTCCGAGAATCGCGGCCGCGCGCGCGACTGCCTCGCCGCGGCGATGCTCTATGAGGCCGGCGACGACGCCAGGGGCGAGCAGGCGGTCGGTCAGGTCGTCATCAACCGCGTACGTCACCCCGCCTTCCCCAAATCGATCTGCGGCGTCGTGTTCCAGGGATCGGAACGCTCGACCGGCTGCCAGTTCACCTTTACCTGCGACGGCGCGCTGAACCGGCGCTATTCCGACGCCGCCTGGGGCCGCGCCCAGGTGCTCGCCGAGATGATGCTGTCGGGGATCACCGATCCGCGCGTTGGGCTCGCGACCCATTACCACACCGACTGGGTGCGCCCCTATTGGAGCGACAGCCTCGAAAAGATCGCGATCGTCGACACCCACCTCTTCTTCCGCTGGCCGGGCTATTGGGGCACGCCGGGCGCGTTTCGCGGCGCGGTGTCGGGTCATGACGCGCCGGTCGCCAAGCTTGCGGCGATCTCCACGCTGCACGCGCTCGCGCCGCCGACCGCGCTCGCCGACGCCGACGCGCTCGCCAAGCAGGTACGCCTCGTTCCCGGCGCGGGGGAGGCGACCGGGCGCGATACGCTCTATGTCGAACTCGACCGCCGCGCGCCGCCCGAGAGCTTCGTGACCCTCGCGCTGAGGCTGTGCGGCGAGAAGCCCTATTGCAAGTTCATGGGCTGGACCAACCCGACGCTGAAGCCCGCAAGCGACGCGATGAGCGAAACCCAGCGCGCCGCGATGAGCTTTTCCTATCTGCGCGACGACAAGGCCGGGTTCGAAAAGGCGCTGTGGAACTGCGGCGAGTACAAGCGCGACGACGCGCGGCAGTGCATGAAGCGCTAGGGGGCCGCGCAGGGTTGTTTTGGGGTGGTGAGGGGACGGTGCCGATCCTCCCCCAGCACGGGGAGGATCCTATGACCACTTCCGGTCGAAACCAGTCGCGACGCTGCCCTACCCGTGTGGGCGGATCAGATATTTCTCGCCCGTCCGCTTCGCATTATAGCCGGCGATGGTGTCGATCGCGAGCGCGTCGGTCAGCGAGATTTCGTGGCTGTAGTGGCTTTTGAAGGTGGTGGTGAGTTCGTCGACCACCCGCTGGCGCAGCCGCATGTTCACCTCCATCCCCGCCTTCTGGAGGAAGGGAGTCAAGAGGAAGCCCGACAGCGACCATGTCAGCCCGAAGCTGCGGTTGAGGATGGTCGGGCCGAGGTCGAGCGCGCCGTAGATATAGACCTGCTTGAACGTGTCCGAGCCATAACGGCTGTAGCTCGTCATCCGCTTGACCGCGGCGACCTCCATGCAGGCCAGAATCTGCCCGGCAAGCTTGCCGCCGCCGATCGCGTCGAAACCGCAGGTCGCGCCGGTCTCGATCAGAGCCGCGGTGAGCTTGTCCAGGAAATCATCGTCGCTGCTGTTGATGACATGCGTCGCGCCGATGCCCTTGAGCAGCGCGACCTGCGCCTCGCTGCGCACGATGTTGACGAGCGGGATGTCATCCTTCGCGCAGATTTTGACCAGCATCTGGCCGAGGTTCGAGGCCGCCGCGGTGTGGACGAGCGCGCTGTGCCCCTCCATCCGCATCGTCTCGGTGAAGGCGAGGCTGGTGAGCGGGTTGACGAAGCAGGAGGCGCCGTCGCGCGGGTCGGTGCCGTCGGGAAGAGCCATGCACATCTGCGCGGGCAGGCAGCGATATTCGGCGTAGATCTCGCCGCCGATCAGCGCGACCGTCTTGCCGAGCAGCGCCTGCGCCTCGGGCGACGAGCCCGCCTTGACGACGAGACCGCAGCCTTCGTTGCCGATCGGCAGCGCGTCGCCGATCCGCCCGCCCATCGCGCGCATGCCGGGGGCGGGAATATCGGCGGTGACGACCGGCAGCCCGTCGCGGGTCGAGGCGCGCGCGGTCGACATGTCCGCCGCGCCCAGCAGCAACCCGAGGTCGGAAGGGTTGATCGGGGTCGCGAGCACCTTCACCAGCACCTCGTGCGGCGCGGGTTCGGGCATCGGTCGCCGCTCGAGAAAGACCTCCAGCTCGCCTTCGGGCTTCACCAGCGTGAGCATGACGAGGTTGGTGTCAGGCAGGTCGGTCATCGCGCGTCTCCCATGCGTTCGGTTTCTCGATGCAACGGATTACGGCGCGGCGCGCGCGCTGGCAATGGGCGACCGATCAAGCCGGCGAATATTCCGCCGCAAGTCGCAACACATCGGTCGCCAACTCCTTCCGGCAGATCAGCAGATCGGGAAGATAGGTGTCGGCATTGTTGTAGCGGAGCGGCGATCCGTCGGCGCGGCTGACGTGCAGCCCGGCGGCCTGGGCCACCGCGACCGGGGCGCAATTGTCCCACTCATACTGGCCGCCGGTGTGGAGGTAGATGTCGGCCTCGCCGCGCACCACCGCCATCGCCTTGGCGCCCGCCGAGCCCATGGGGAGGAGTTCGGCGCCGAGTGCTTCGGCGACATGCACCGCCTCGGCCGCGGGCCGGGTGCGACTGACGAGCATCTTCGGCGGCGTGTTTGCCGGGTGGAGCGGCAAAGGCGCGCCCGACGTCAGCGTGATCCCGAGCCCCGGCAGCGCGACCGCGCCGACCGCCGCGACGCCGTCGATCGCGAGCGCGACATGCACCGCCCAGTCGCTGCGCCCTTCGCCATATTCGCGCGTCCCGTCGAGCGGATCGACGATCCACACGCGCGACTGCGACAGGCGCGCGTCATGGTCCTTCTCCTCCTCCGACAATAGCCCGTCGCCGGGCCGCGCGGTGCGCAATTCACGGCAGAGCATCGCGTTCGCGGCCGTGTCGCCGGCCTGGCCCAGTGCCTTGCCGTGCAAATCGCCGGCGCGACGCAGGTCGAGCAACAGGGCGCCCGCCGCCGCCGCAAGGCGCGCGGCCAGTTGATCGTCGTTTTCAGACATGCTCGGTCATCAATCCTTCTTCGCCGTCCGCCGCATCCCCCGTCGGTCGATGCTTGTCCATCCCCCAGCCGATGCGCGCCCAGGCGCGTTCGTGGAGATAGTAGAGCAGCATCTTTGTGAGCACCTCGGTGCTCGCGATCGCGCCCGCGGCCTTCACGCTCGCGGTGAACAAATAGCTCAGCAGGAAGGTGTCGATGCTGCCGAGCGCGCGCCAGCTCATCGCCTTGAGCAGCGACCGGCTGTGCGCCTCCCTCCCCCGAAACAGCAGCACTGCCGCCGCTATCCCAGCAGCCGTTCGACGATGAGGTCGGCGGCCTCTTCGGGCGACATTTGCGTGGTATCGATGCGGATCTCGGGGGTTTGGGGTTCCTCATAAGGGCTGTCGATGCCCGTGAAGTTCTTGAGCTGCCCGGCGCGGGCCTTCTTGTAGAGGCCCTTGACGTCGCGGCGCTCGGCCTCGGCGAGCGGGGTGTCGATGAAGATCTCGAGAAATTCCCCCTCGGGCAGCATCGCGCGCACCATTTCGCGCTCGGCCCTGAACGGCGAGATGAACGCGGTGATGACGATCAGCCCGGCGTCGGTCATCAGCTTCGCCACCTCGCCGACGCGGCGGATATTCTCGATCCGGTCGGCCTCGGTGAAGCCGAGGTCGCGATTGAGGCCGTGGCGGACATTGTCGCCGTCGAGCAGGAAGCTGTGGCGGTTCATCCGGTGCAGCTTCTTCTCGACGAGGTTGGCGATCGTCGACTTGCCCGAGCCCGACAGGCCGGTGAACCAGAGCAGCGCCGGCTTCTGGTTCTTGAGCCCCGCGCGCATGTCGCGGTCGATGTCGGTCGCTTGCCAGTGAACGTTCTGCGCACGGCGCAGGCTGAAGTGCAGCATCCCCGCGGCGACGGTAGCGTTGGTCAGCTTGTCGATGAGAATGAACCCGCCGAGCGTGCGGTTGTCGCCATAGGCCTCGAAGGTGATCGGCTTGTCGGTCGACAATTCGACGACCCCGATGCCGTTGAGTTCGAGCGTCTTCGCCGCGAGATGGTCGAGCGTGTTGACGTTGATCTCATATTTGGGCGCCTGCACGCTCGCCGACACCGTCTGGGTGGCGAGCTTGAGCCAATAGGCGCGCCCCGGAATCATCGCTTCGTCGGCCATCCACACCAGGGTCGCTTCGAACTGGTCGGCGGTCTCGGGCGGACTGTCGGCCGCCGCGATCACGTCGCCGCGCGAACAGTCGATCTCGTCGGCAAGCGTCAGTGTCACCGACTGGCCCGCGACGGCTTGATCGAGGTCGCCATCGAGCGTCACGATCCGGTCGATCGCCGTCGTCTTGCCGCTGGGGAGGATGCGCACCGCGTCGCCAGGTTTCACCGTGCCGCTCGCGATCTGGCCCGCGAAGCCGCGGAAGTCGAGGTTGGGGCGGTTGACCCATTGCACCGGCATCCGGAACGGCTTCGCCTCGTCGCTCGCGCTGGAGAGTTCGACGCTCTCCAGATGCTCGATCAGCGCCGGTCCCTTGAACCAGGGCGTATTCGCCGAAAGGCCGGTGATATTGTCGCCCTTGAAGCCCGAAATCGGGATCGCGGTGAAGTTGGTGATGCCGATCTCGCTCGCGAAAGCGCGGTAGGCGAGCGTGATGCGATCGAACACCGCCTTGTCATAGCCGACAAGGTCCATCTTGTTCACCGCGACGACGATATGCTTGATGCCGATCAGATGCGCGAGAAAGCTGTGGCGGCGCGTCTGGGTGAGCACGCCCTTGCGCGCGTCGATCAGGATGACCGCGAGGTCGGCGGTCGAAGCGCCGGTGACCATGTTGCGCGTGTACTGTTCGTGCCCCGGCGTGTCGGCGACGATGAACTTGCGCTTTTCCGTCGTGAAGAAGCGGTAGGCAACGTCGATCGTGATCCCCTGCTCGCGCTCGGCGGCGAGGCCGTCGACGAGCAGCGCGAAGTCGATCTCCTGCCCCTGCGTCCCGACACGCTTGCTGTCGGCCTCCAGCGCCGCGAGCTGATCCTCGAAGATCATCTTCGAATCGTAGAGCAGTCGCCCGATCAGCGTCGACTTGCCGTCGTCGACCGAGCCGCAGGTGATGAAGCGCAAGAGCGATTTCTGCTCATGGCCCGCGAGATAGGCCTCGATATCCTCGGCGATCAGGGCGTCGGTGACATAAATGGGATCGGTCATAGTCTTTACTTTGTCATTCCCGCGGAAGCGGGAATCCCACTCCGCCCGTTGATGCCGAGAGAGGCCCCCGCCTTCGCGGGGGTTGACCCTTCGTCAATCTGAAGATTGACGTGGCGGGTCAAAAGTAGCCCTCCTGCTTCTTCTTCTCCATCGACGCGTCGCCACCGTCCTTGTCGATCGCCCGGCCCTGCCGCTCCGAGGTCGTCGTCAGCAGCATTTCCTGGATCACCTCGCTGAGCGTGGTCGCCTCGCTCTCCACCGCTCCGGTCAAGGGATAGCAGCCCAAGGTGCGGAAGCGGATCGAGCGCTCCACCGGCACCTCGCCCTCGCGCAGCGGGAAGCGATCGTCGTCGACCATCAGCAGCAACCCGTCGCGCTCCACCGTCGGCCGCGGCGCGGCGAAATAGAGCGGCACGATCGGGATCTGCTCGCGCGCGATATATTGCCAGATGTCGAGCTCGGTCCAGTTAGAGATCGGAAAGACGCGGATGCTCTCGCCGCCCCGTTCGGTTCTTGGCGCTTTCCGCGCATTGTAGAGGTTCCACAGCTCGGGCCGCTGCTGCTTCGGATCCCAGCCGTGGCTCGCCGTGCGGAACGAGAAGATGCGCTCCTTCGCCCGGCTCTTCTCCTCGTCGCGCCGCGCGCCGCCGAAGGCGACGTCGAAGCCGTAGTGATCCAGCGCCTGCTTCAGCCCCTCGGTCTTCCACATGTCGGTGTGCAGCGGGCCGTGATCGAACGGGTTGATCCCGCGCTCGACAGCCTCGGGATTCTGGTAGACGATCAGTTCCATCCCGCTCTCCGCCGCCATGCGGTCGCGAAGATCGTACATCGCCCGGAACTTCCACGTCGTGTCGACATGCAGCAGCGGAAAGGGCGGCGGCGACGGATAGAAGGCCTTGCGCGCCAGATGCAGCATCACCGCGCTGTCCTTGCCGACGCTGTAAAGCATCACGGGCTTCGCCGCATCCGCCATCACCTCGCGCATGATGTGGATGCTTTCGGCTTCGAGCCGATCGAGATGCGTCAATTCCAACGGCCTCGCTTGCAGATCAGACGATACCAACTCGGCCTCCTCTCCTATCCGCCGGCAGCCGCGGATAGCGCATTCTTCATTCCGGCATACGTCCAAATGGACGGGGTGAGCGAAGGCGCCGTAGCGCCGCCGCCCGCACGGGCGCAAACATTATGGCCTTTGCGGGCTGCAAGCCTGCCTTGTCGGAACCGGGGTCATCCGGCGATATCGACCTTTTTTTGCCGCCATTCGGCGCCAATCGCGCCGAGCGTTTCGAGCGCGCGGGTCAGTCGTGGCGCGACGTCCGGCGACGCCCCCCAGGCCGGGTCGAACATCAACCCCAATTCGCGCCGGAAATCATAGCCGGCAACCTTGAGCGGGACGATTCCGTCGATCGCCAATGACACGGGGGCGGTCGTGATGCCGACTCCGGCGGCGACCATGCGAAGGCAACGCTCGTCGCTGTCGCTGCGCAGCGCGAAGCGCGGGCGGACCCGGTGGCGCGTGAAGAAACGGCTCGTCGCATCGAGCAGCTCGCACGAACGGCGGGCGATCATCGTTTCGGTTGCCAGCTCCTCGGGACCGACCTCCGCCCGCCCCGCGAGCCCATGATCGGCAGCGATGAACATGACGAGCGGTTCGTCATAAAGCGGCACGATGTGACGCGCGCGTTCGCCTGGCCGCAGCGGGACGATTGCCATGTGTAGGCGCCTGCCGCGAACCGCCGCGCGCAGCTCGGAGTCGCTGCTTTCGCCGACATCAAGTGCAAAATCGCGAGCGAGTTGAGCGGCGATATTCTGCAGGAATTCGCCGGGGATCGATCGGATCACGCCGAGCCGCAGCAAAGGCTTGCCAGCCTCTTCGGTACGGCCGAAGCCGTCGGCCGTGCGAAAATTGCGTTCGAGGTCGCGCGCGATCGGCAGGAAGCGCCCTCCGGCTTCCGTAAGGCGAATCTGACGGCGGTTGCGGATGAAAAGCGACGCGCCGACGAGGCGCTCGAGGTCGGCGATTCCCGTCGACAGCGCCGGTTGGGTCACGCGAATATGATGCGCCGCGCGCGTGAAGCTGCCCGCATCGACCACGGCGAGGAATTGGCGAACGTGCGAGCGCTTTATCATAAATTTTTCTTATGCTTTGTCGCATGAAGTTTCAATTTTCATATATTCGGGCTTTCAGGCACACAGAGACGCTGCTCCGCCTCGACCGAAGGAACTCTCATGCGCGCCACCCCCGATTTCGACTTCGCGCTCGGCGAAACCGCCGACATGATCCGTGAGACCACCGCCCGCTTCGCCGATGAGAAGATCGCCCCGCTGGCCGACAAGGCCGACCGCGAGGACTGGTTCCCGCGCGACGAGCTATGGACTGCGATGGGCGAGCTCGGCCTTCACGGCATCACGGTCGAGGAACAATGGGGCGGGCTCGGGCTCGGCTATCTGGAGCATGTGATCGCAGTCGAAGAAGTGTCGCGGGCATCGGGTGCGATCGGCCTCAGCTATGGCGCGCATTCGAACCTTTGCGTCAACCAGATCCGCCGCTGGGGCAATGAAGCGCAAAAGGCGAAATATCTCCCCAAGCTGATCTCGGGCGAGCATGTCGGCAGCCTCGCCATGTCGGAGGCCGGCGCGGGCAGCGACGTCGTGTCGATGAAGCTGAAGGCCGAGAAGGTTCAGGGCGGCTATGTCCTCAACGGCACCAAATTCTGGATCACCAACGCGAGCCATGCCGACACTTTGGTCGTCTATGCCAAGACCAGTCCCGAGGCGGGATCGCGCGGCATCACCGCCTTCCTGATCGAAAAGGACATGCCGGGGTTCAGCATCGGGCAGAAGATCGACAAGGTCGGGATGCGCGGTTCGCCCACCGCCGAACTCGTCTTCGCCGATTGCGAAGTGAGCGAAGAGCAGATCATGGGGCCCGAGAACGGCGGCGTCGGCGTGCTGATGTCGGGGCTCGATTATGAGCGCGTCGTGCTCGCGGGACTCCAGCTCGGCATCATGCAGGCGTGCCTCGACACGGTCATTCCTTATGTTCGCGAGCGCAAGCAGTTCGGCAAGCCGATCGGCTCGTTCCAGCTGATGCAGGCGAAGGTCGCCGACATGTATGTCGCGCTGCAATCGGCGCGCTCCTATGTCTATAACGTCGCCAAGGCGTGCGATGCGGGGCAGACGACACGCTTCGACGCCGCGGGCGCGATCCTGCTCGCGAGCGAGAGCGCAGTGAAGGTCGCGGGCGAGGCGATCCAGGCGCTCGGCGGCGCGGGCTATACGAAGGACTGGCCGGTCGAGCGTTACTGGCGCGACGCCAAGCTGCTCGACATCGGCGCGGGCACGAACGAAATTCGCCGGATGCTGATCGGACGCGAACTGATCGGCGCCGGCGCGTGATCTGGCTCTGGCTGTCGGTCGCCTCCATGGTGGCGGCAGCGCTGGTGCATTCGCTGCTCGGCTATCGGCGCCTGATCGTGCCGCTGCTGCGGAGCGGCGAAGGCTTGCTGGCCGACGCGCTCGTCCGCCGGATCGTCCGCTTCGCCTGGCACGCGACAGCGGTGTTGATGCTCGTTTCGGCGGCGGCGGTGAGCTGGCCCGGGACGCCGAAGGGGCTGCTGGCCTTCATCGGCGCGGCTTGGCTCGCGACCGGCCTGTTCAACGCCGCCTACACGCGGGGGCGCCACATCGCCTGGCCGGTGCTGAGCGCGGCGGGGCTTTTCGCGCTGATCGGGGCGCTCGCATGAGCGAGACGGTGCTCGACGCGCTGCAATATTATGGTGCAGGCGCGGCGACGCTCGCGGCGCTGCTCGTCTCGCTCAACCTCGGCGAGCGATGGAACGGCTGGGCGTTCGTGATCTTCGTGACGAGCAGTCTCGCGCTGATCGGCTGGGGCTTTCTGCAGCCCGACAGCGAAGGGATCGGCTGGCAGAACGTTGCGCTGCTCTGCATCAACTGCGTCGGCGTCTACAGCCATTTGATCCGCAGGAAACCGACAAAAAAAGAAGGCGGAGCAGATTAATTGCCCCGCCCTCCCCTCACATCAACCCCAGATGCGCACACGTTTGTCGGGCGCGAGATAGAGCTTGTCGCCTTCCTTGACGTCGAACGCCTTGTACCAGGCGTCAAGGTTGCGCACCGTCAGCGCTCGGTAATTGCCGGGCGCATGGCCATCCGTCGCGATGCGCGCGCGAAGCGCTTCGTCGCGCATCTTGGTCGCCCAGGTCTGCGCATAGGCGATGAAGAAGCGCTGGTCGCCGGTAAAGCCGTCGATCACCGGCGCTTCCTTGCCCTTCAGCGAGGCGCGATAGGCGTCGTAGGCGGCCTGGAGCCCCGCGACGTCGGCGATATTCTCGCCCAGCGTCAGCTTGCCGTTCACCGCAAGGTCGGGGAACGGCTTATAGGTGTCGTATTGCGCCGCGAGCGCCGAGCCCGCTTCCTCGAACTTCTTGAGATCGGCTGCCGTCCACCAGTTGCGCAGCGCGCCGGTCGAATCGAACGCCGCGCCATTATTGTCGAAGCTGTGGCTGATCTCGTGCCCGATGACGGCGCCGATCGCGCCGTAATTGTAGGCGGGGTCGGCCTGCGGGTTGAAGAAGGGCGGCTGGAGGATCGCGGCGGGGAAGTTCAGCGCGTTCTGGACCGGCAGGTTGACCGCGTTGACCGTCTGCGGGACCATCCACCATTCGCCCTTGTCCATCGGCTTGCCGATCTTCGCGAGCTGGTGCGCATATTCGGCCTGCTCGCCCGCGACCTCGTTGGCATAGGCGGTGCCGGCGCCGACCGAATAGCTGCCATGGTCGCGCCACGTCTCGGGATAGCCGACGCCGACCGCGATCGTCTCGACCTTCTTCAGCGCTTCCTTCTTGGTTTCGGGCGCCATCCAGTCGATCGCCTTCACCCGCGTGGCGAAGGCGGCCTTGATGCCGTCGACCATGTCGCTGACCTCGGCCTTGGCCGAGGCGGGGAAATATTTCTCGGCATAGACGCGGCCGACCGCGTCGCCGAGATAGGTGTCGAGCGCCGCGAGCGCGCGCTTGTCGCGGCTGCGCTGCTGCGGCGTTCCCGACAGCGTCGTGCCGTAGAAGGCGAAATGCGCATTATCGATCGCGCTCGGCAGCACGTCGGCGTGGCTGTTGATCTGGTGGAACGTCAGCCAGTCCTTCCACGCGTCGAGCGGCTGCGAGGCGACCAGCGCCGACAGGCCGGTAATCGCGCCGGGATGGTAGGCGGCAACCTTCGTCGCGCCGTCGAGCTTCGCCGCGGCGAAGAACGCCGGCCAGTCGATGCCGGGCGCCTTCTTCGCGAACTCGTCCCTGTTCCAGACGGTCGCCGACTTGGTGAAGTCCTCGCTCTCCTCGCGCGTCGCGTGCGCCTTCGCGATCTTCAGCTCGAGGTCATAGACGCGCTTCGCCTTCGCATCGGCGTCGGCGATCCCGGCGGCGGTCAAGAGCTTGGCGATATAGGCCTGATAGGCGGTGCGGATGCCCGCCATCTTGGGATCGGACGACAGATAATATTCGCGCTCGGGCATGCCGAGCCCGCCCTGCAGCATATAGGGCAGCACCTCGCCCGGGGTCGCGAGGCCCTGGGTCACGAAGATCCCGAAGAGGTTTTCGGTGTTGAAGTCGGTCGCGTTGAGCGGATCGACGTCGGCGCGGATCTGTTCGCCCAGCACCTTCGAGAGCCCCGCGGTGTCGGTGATCGCGGCGAAGCGCGCGAGGTCGGCCTGGACCGGCTTCATGCCCGCGGCGTCGATCGCCTGCGTATCGATATAGGCCTTGTAGAAATTGGCGATGCGCGCTTCGTCGCTGCCTTCCTTGGGCGTGCCCTTGACGATCGCGTCGACCAGTTCGCGGTTGCGTTTCTCCGTCTCGAGGAAGGCGGTGTAGAAAGCGCCGGTCGACGAACGGTCGGCGGGGATTTCGGTCGTTTTCTGCCAATTGCCGTTCGCATAAGCATAGAAATCGTCGCCCGGCTTCACGCCGGTGTCCATCGCGGCCTTGCTGATGCCGAGTTCGGTGCCGATCGTGTAGGCGGCCGAGCTGTCGTCCTTGCCGCTGGTGCAGGCGACAGGCCCCGCGACGATCGCGGCGGTGGACAGCAAAATGGCGAAAACACTCTTTTTCATGGGCTGATAACCTCAAGCTTCGGGAAATATGCGAGGGGGATACGCCTGTGACGATCTGGTTTCAATGCCAACCAATTTCGGCCTGCGGCGCTTTTCAATCGACGAGCGACCCATTACCCCCGCAGCCGGCGACAGGAGAGACGAGACAGTGAGCGCACCGGTCCTGCAAACGATGGTCCAGACGGACAGCGAGGCGTTTCGCGCCAACGCCGTGCACAATCGCGCGCTGAGGGACGAGCTGTGGTCGCGCGTCGCCGCGGCGGCGCTGGGCGGCAACGAAAGATCGCGCGAGCGGCACACGAGCCGCGGCAAGCTGCTCCCGCGCGAGCGCGTCGAGCGGCTGCTCGACGCAGGCTCGCCTTTTCTGGAGATCGGCCAGCTCGCGGCGTGCGACATGTATGGCGGCGAGATTCCCGGTGCGGGGATGATCGCCGGGATCGGGCGCGTGTCGGGGCGGCAGGCGATGATCGTCTGCAACGACGCGACGGTGAAGGGCGGCACCTATTACCCTATGACGGTGAAGAAGCATCTCCGCGCGCAGGAGATCGCCGAGGCGAACCGCCTGCCCTGCATCTATCTGGTCGATTCGGGCGGCGCGAACCTGCCGCACCAGGCCGAGGTTTTCCCCGACCGCGACCATTTCGGGCGCATCTTCTTCAACCAGGCGAATATGAGCGCCAAGCGCATCCCGCAGATCGCCTGCGTGATGGGAAGCTGCACCGCGGGCGGCGCCTATGTTCCCGCGATGAGCGACGAGACGGTGATCGTCCGCAATCAGGGCACCATCTTCCTCGCTGGCCCCCCGTTGGTGAAGGCCGCGACGGGCGAGGAGATCAGCGCCGAAGACCTTGGCGGCGGTGACCTGCATGCGAAGAAATCGGGCGTGGTCGATCATCTCGCCGAGAATGACGAACATGCGCTGACGATCGTGCGCGATATCGTTTCGACCTTCGGCGTCGAGGATGGCTTCGACGTCGCGATGAAGGACCCGCGGCCACCCAGATATGACGCTGAGGAGCTTTACGGCATCATTCCGCAGGACGTGCGTGCGCCCTATGATGTGCACGAGGTGATCGCGCGCATCGTCGACGGCAGCGAGTTCCACGAGTTCAAGGCGAATTACGGCAGCACGCTCGTTTGCGGCTTTGCGCATATCTGGGGCATTCCGGTCGCGATCCTCGCCAACAACGGCGTGCTGTTCAGCGAGAGCGCGGTCAAGGGCGCGCATTTCATCGAGCTGGCACAGCAGCGGCGCATCCCCCTGCTCTTCCTCCAGAACATCAGCGGCTTCATGGTCGGCGGCAAATATGAGGCCGAAGGCATCGCCAAGCACGGCGCGAAGCTCGTCACCGCGGTCGCGACCGCGACGGTGCCGAAGATCACCGTGCTGATCGGCGGCAGCTTCGGCGCGGGCAATTACGGCATGTGCGGGCGCGCTTACTCCCCGCGCTTCCTCTTCACCTGGCCCAACGCGCGGATCAGCGTGATGGGCGGCGAGCAGGCGGCATCGGTTCTGGCGACCGTCCACCGCGACGCCGACACATGGACGCCCGAAGAGGCCGAAGCCTTCAAGGCGCCGATCCGCCAGACCTATGAGGACGAGGGCAACCCCTATCACGCGACCGCACGCCTGTGGGACGATGGCATCATCGACCCGGCGCAGACGCGCGATGTGCTGGGACTGGCCTTTGCGGCAACGCTAAACGCCCCAGTCGAGGATCGCGGGTTCGGCGTGTTCAGGATGTGATAGGAGAGTATGATGGCAAACGGACGTCCCGGCGACCACCCCTTCACCGACATCTTGCATCATGGCAGTTCGGAATTTGGAGAACCAGTCGACACCCTGGTGAAGAGAATGTCCGAGCACCCACTTTTCTTCAAAGTCAGTGACGATGTTGCTGATCTCCTTTGGGAAAAATCACCTTTTGGACGGCAAACCGAAAAAGCAACTCTGCTCGCTGAAACCGAAAAAGGCCTGACCGCCATTTCAGTTCGATTGGCAAAATTGGCAGAAGAAGAATGATCCAATCCCTCCTCATCGCCAATCGTGGCGAGATTGCCTGTCGCATCATCCGCAGCGCGCGCGAAATGGGCATTCGCACGGTCGCGGTCTATTCGGACGCCGACGCGCAGGCGCTGCATGTGCGGCAAGCCGATGAGGCCGTGCACATCGGGCCGTCGCCAGCGCGCGAATCCTATCTGGTCGGCGAAAAGATCATCGCCGCCGCCAAGGCGACCGGAGCCGAAGCGATCCATCCGGGTTATGGCTTCCTGTCCGAGAATGCAGCGTTCGCGCAGGCGGTCATCGATGCCGGGCTCGTGTGGGTCGGACCCAAGCCTTCGTCGATTACCGCGATGGGGCTGAAGGACGCCGCGAAGAAGCTGATGGCCGATGCCGGGGTGCCGGTGACGCCGGGCTATATGGGCGCCAATCAGGACCCCGCCTTCCTCGCCGAACGGGCGGCCGAGATCGGCTATCCAGTCCTCATCAAGGCAGTCGCGGGCGGCGGTGGCAAGGGGATGCGCAAGGTCGACGCGGCGGAGGACTTCGCCGATGCGCTTGCTTCGTGCCAGCGCGAGGCGGCGGCGTCGTTCGGCAACGACCATGTGCTGATCGAGAAATATATCCTGACCCCGCGCCATATCGAGGTGCAGGTGTTCGGCGACACGCACGGCAACGTCGTCCACCTGTTCGAGCGCGACTGCTCGCTCCAGCGCCGCCACCAGAAGGTGATCGAGGAAGCCCCTGCCCCCGGCATGGATGAAGCGACGCGCACCGAGCTCTGCGCCGCCGCGGTACGTGCAGCGAAAGCGGTCGATTATGTCGGTGCCGGCACGATCGAGTTCATCGCCGACGCGAGCGAAGGCCTGCGCGCCGACCGCATCTGGTTCATGGAGATGAACACGCGGTTGCAGGTCGAGCATCCGGTGACCGAAGAGATCACCGGGGTCGACCTCGTCGAATGGCAACTGCGCGTGGCGTCGGGCGAGCCGCTGCCGCTGCGGCAGGATGAGTTGTCGATCGACGGCTGGGCGATGGAAGCGCGGCTTTATGCCGAAGACCCGGCGAAAGGTTTCCTGCCTTCGATCGGCACGCTGGAACTCTTCCAACTCGCCGAGCATGACGGAGGCCGCATCGACACCGGCGTCATCGAAGGCGCCGAGGTTTCGTCCTTCTATGACCCGATGATCGCCAAGGTCATCGCCTATGGCGAGGATCGCGAGGACGCGCGGCTGACCCTGTCCGGCATGCTGGAGGATAGCGCCGTCTGGCCAGTGAAGACCAACTCGGCATTTCTAATCCAGGCGCTCGATCATCCCGATTTCGTCGCCGGGACGGTCGACACCGGATTGATCGGCCGCGACGGCGAGGCGATGACCGCCGAGCCCGTGCCGTCGGCACAAGCGCTGACCAACGCCGCGATGGCAATGGTGCCGCGCGCGTTGCAAGCAGGCTTTCGCCTCAACGCCCCCGATGCCCGTTCGGCGCCCTTCCTGCTCGACGGGAAGCGCGTCGATGTCGCGCTCCACGGCCCCGGGACCGAAGAACCGGCCCCTGCCATGCTCGTCGCGGAAGCCGGCTCGGTCTGGCAATTGTCGCCTTGGCGCGCCGCAGGTGGCCCGGGGGGCGCGGCGAGCGACGGCGCGATCCTCTCGCCGATGCCGGGCAAGATCATCGCGGTCGATGTCGCGGCGGGCGACGCGGTGACCAAGGGGCAGAAATTGCTCACGCTCGAGGCGATGAAGATGGAGCACAGCCTGACGGCGCCGTTCGATGGCGTAGTCGCCGAACTCAACGCGACCGCGGGCGCGCAGGTGCAGGTCGAAGCGCTGCTCGCAAAGATCGAGGCGGCGGAATGAGCGATCTGATCCTTCGCGATGCAACGATTGCGGACCTGCCCGCGATCCTCGCGATGCTTGCCGAGGAGACGATCCCGCCAGGGCGCGAGGCGGAGCCTGACGATCCGCGCTATATGGCAGCCTATGAGGCGATCGAGATCGACCCCAATCAGCGCCTGATCGCGGCCGAACTGAACGGCCGCGTCGTGGGAACCATGCAGCTCAGCTTCCTTCCGGGCCTCTCCTTCAAGGGCAGCTGGCGCGGGCTGATCGAGGCGGTGCGTATCGTCCGCGACCTGCGCGGCCAGCGGCTCGGCGAGCGGATGATCCTGTGGGCGGTCGAGCAGTGCCGCGCGCGCGACTGCAAGCTGGTCCAGCTCACATCGTCGGCGAACCGTACCGACGCGCACCGCTTTTACGCCCGGCTCGGCTTCGTCCAGAGTCATGTCGACATGAAATTGCATCTGAGGGACTGACCATGGCAGGCAAATTTTTCGACGAATGGCAGGTCGGGGACAGCATCGTCCACGACATCCGCCGCACGGTGACCGAGACCGACAATCTGCTGTTCACGACGATGACGCACAATCCGCAGCCGCTGCACCTCGACATCGAGGCGGCGAAGGCGTCGGAGTTCGGTCAGATCCTCGTCAACGGCACTTTCACCTTCAGCCTGATGGTCGGACTGTCGGTCGGCGACACGACGCTCGGCACGCTGGTCGCGAACCTCGGCTACGACAGACTGGTGATGCCGAAGCCGGTGTTTCTCGGCGACACGTTGCGCGCGACCAGCGAAATCATCGGCCTCAAGGAATCGAAATCGCGGCCGAATGCGGGTATCGTGACCTTCCTGCACCGCTGCATCAACCAGCGCGACGAGATCGTCTGCCAATGCGAACGATCGGCGCTGATCAAGAAGAAAGACGCCTGATGCGCCTCCGCTCCCTCCTTTTCGTCCCAGGCGACCGGCCCGAACGCTTTGCCAAGGCGGCGGCGTCGGGGGCCGACGCGATCATCCTCGACCTCGAGGATTCGGTGTCGCCCGCGAACAAGGAGGCGGCGCGCACGGCGGTCGCCGATTATCTCGCGGGTACGCGCGAGGTGGTGACGCTGGTGCGCGTCAATCCGCTCGACGGGCATATGACCGCCGCCGACATCGCCGCGATCGCGCCTGCCCGCCCCGACGCGATCATGCTGCCCAAGGCCGAGGGCGCGCCGAGCATCGCGCAGATCGACACGATATTGCGCAGCGAATCGGCGCCCGACGCCTCACTGCCCGCGATTCTGCCGATCGCCACGGAAACGCCGTCGGCGATCTTCACCCTCGGCAGCTATCGCGAGATGAAGGACCGGCTCGTCGGGCTGACCTGGGGCGCCGAGGACCTGCCCGCCGCGATCGGCGCCGCGACGAGCCGCGAGGCCGACGGCGGCTATACCGAACCCTATCGGGTCGCGCGCGCGCTGACGCTGTTCGCGGCCCACGCCGCGGGCGTCGCCGCGATCGACACGGTGTTTCCGGCGATCAAGGACGAGACGGGACTCGCGACCTATGCCGCACGCGCGCGGCGCGACGGTTTCACCGGCATGATGGCGATCCATCCGTCGCAGGTCGCGCCGATCAACGCCGCCTTCACCCCCTCGGCGGACGAGGTGTCGCGCGCGCAGGCGATCGTCGACGCCTTCGCCGCCCATCCGGGCGCCGGGGTGTTGCAGGTCGACGGCAAGATGGTCGACGCGCCGCACCTCAAGCAGGCACGGCATTTGCTGTCGCTGGCGGATTGATCGCTTCATTCGTCATCCCGGCGAAGGCCGGGATCTCACCGTTTCGCCATAACGCGGCGTCGAGACCCCGGCCTTCGCCGGGGTGACGGCAGGGGAAAGTCAGCCTTTCCGCCCGAACGGCCGCCGGCGCTTCATCCATGCCTTGCCGCGGTGCCAGCTTTTCTTCAGGCCGCGCTCGGCCACGCTTTCAAACATGGCGTCGGGGCTCGTCGGGTCGAGCAGCTCATTCTCGGCGATGAAGTCGTCGAAAGGGCCCGGCGCGACGAGATCAAGCAGTTCGAGCGATCGCCCGTCGCCGCGGAGCGCTTCGATCGTTTCGATCAGTGATCCCGTACGCTCGAAGAGGCGCGCGACCTCCGCGGGTTCCACCCCCAGGTGCTCGGCGATCAGCGATTCGCGCAACCGCGTGATCGTCGGCTCGATCCCGCGGTTCGCCGATAGCGCCGCGTCGATCGTCACGTCGCATTCGCTGTCGAGGCCCATCGAGCGATTGTTCATGTTCGACGATCCGACGCGGATCAGCCGGTCGTCGACGATCGCGGTCTTGGCGTGAACATAGACGGGGTCGCCCCCGGCGGTGCGGGGGTAATAGACCTTCAGCCGGTCGCCATGCTTTGCCTTGGCGATCTCGCGCACCAGCTTCACCCGCGCGGCGTCCATCGCCATCTGTTCGAGCCAGCCGTCGGCGGTCTTCGGCATTACCATGACGAATTCGGGCGGGTCGTCTTCGTTCAGCCGCTCGGCGATGGCGGCGGCGATCTTGCCGCAGGTGAAATATTGATTCTCGAAATAGATGAAGCGCTTGGCGCCCGCGATGAGGTCGAGATAGAGTTGCTCGATCTCGCGGATTTCGGGATGGCCGTCATATTCGGCGCGGGTACGCGAGATCGCCACCTCGACGTCGCGAAAATCGGGGTCGAGGTCGTCGGGCCAGTTCTCGCCCACTCCACTCAAATCGCGGAGCGGCTTGTTCGTCGCGCGCCGCCAGCGCTCGTTGCCGAGGTCGGCGAGCGCCTCGCCGACGGGGCCCGCGAGAATCATCGTCGAATCGTGCCACGGCATATAGGGCTTGCCGTCGGGCGTTCGGCGGTGCGGATCGTCGTCCTCGTGCGCGCGCGTGTCCCAGCGGCGTGACCCGACGTCGATCCCGCCGCACACCGCGAGATGATCGTCGAAGACCGCGACCTTCTGATGATGGCTGCACCCCGCCGGATGCGCGCTGTCGAGCCGGAAGCTGATCGAGCGCGTGACCTTCCAGCGCGCGACCATCGCGACGATGCTCGGCATCGCGAACTGTTTCAGCCCGCCGAAATTCCAGCGTAGGATGTCGATGTCGCGCTCGGGGCAGGTCTTCGCGAGGCGCAGCATATAATGGCCGAGCGCTTCACCGCTGCCGTCGGCATCGGGGGTCAGCGCGATGCGCGGGTCGAAATCCCACCCGATCAGCAGGATGCGTTCCTTCGCATCGGCCATCAGCCGCGCGAGCAGGGCGTAATAATCGGCGGCGTCGACGATCATCCGCGCCTTGTTCGCGCGCTCGATCCGCCAGCAATTGCGCCCCGCCTCGACGATGGGGGTAAGGTCGGCCTCGCTCATTGCCGACGCCACGCATGGCGACGGCTATGGTTGCGTGATCGAGCCGTCAGGCCGCGAAAAACTGCTCGGGCGTCAGTGACATCATCGCTTCGCTCCCGGCTTCGATCTTCCGCCGCAGCGCGCCCGCGTCGGGCATGAAACGCTCGCCGAAATGGCGCGCGGTGACCAGTTTCGCTTCGAGGAAGCTCTTGTCGCCGCGGCCTTCGCCAAGCGCCTTCTGCGCCGCCTCGGCCATACGCAGCCACATCAGGCCCAGCGCGACAATGCCCATGATGTGCATGTAATGATGCGCGCCCGCGCCGACATTGTTCGGATTGGTCATGCCGTTTTGCATGAACCACATCGTCGCCGCCTTGAGCTCGCCATTCGCCTTTTCGAGCCGGCCTGCGAAATCGGCGAGCGGGCCGTCCTTCGCCGCCGCGCATTCGGCGTCGACGACCGCGAAGAAGGCCTGCACCGCGCGGCCGCCGTTCTGCGCGAGCTTGCGGCCGACGAGGTCCATCGCCTGGACGCCGTTCGCGCCCTCGTAGATCATCGTGATGCGGGCATCGCGGACATATTGGCTCATGCCCTGTTCCTCGATGTAGCCGTGGCCGCCGAACACCTGCTGCGCGTTGGTCGCGACCTCATAGCCCTTGTCGGTGCCATAGCCCTTGATCACCGGCGTGAGCAGGCTGACGAGGTCGTCGGCCTGCTGCCGCTCCTCCTCGCTCTCGGCGGCGTGCGACAGATCGACCTGCAGCGCGCCCCACAGGCAGAGCGCGCGCAGGCCCTCGACCACCGCCTTGCCGTCCATCAGCATGCGGCGCACGTCGGGGTGGACGAACAGCGGGTCGGCCTTTTCCTGCGGATCCTGCGGGCCGGTGAGCGCGCGCCCCTGGCGGCGGTCCTGCGCGTACTGGACCGCATTCTGGAACGCGATATCGGCCTGGCCGAGCCCCTGGATACCGACGCCGAGCCGCGCGGCGTTCATCATCACGAACATCGCGGCAAGCCCCTTATTCTCCTCGCCGACCATCCAGCCTTTCGCGCCGTCGTAATTCATCACGCAGGTCGCATTGGCGTGGATGCCCATCTTGTGTTCGATCGACCCGCACGAGAGGCTGTTGCGTTCGCCTAGCGAGCCGTCGTCGTTGACGAGGAACTTCGGCACGATGAACAGCGAGATGCCCTTGACGCTGTCGGGCGCGTCGGGGGTCTTCGCGAGGACGAGGTGGATGATGTTGTCGGTCAGGTCATGCTCGCCCGACGAGATGAAGATCTTGGTGCCGGTGATGCCATAGCTGCCGTCGCCATTCGGCACCGCGCGGGTGCGGATGAGGCCGAGGTCGGTGCCGCAATGCGGCTCGGTCAGGTTCATCGTGCCGCCCCACTCGCCCGAGATCATCCGCGGCGCATAGGTCGCCTTCTGCTCCTCCGATCCCTTGACGAGGATCGCGGCGACCGCGGCCTGGGTCAGCCCGGGATACATGGAAAAGGCCTGATTGGCGGCCATGCGATATTCCTCGACCGGGAAGCCGACGACGTGCGGCAACCCCTGCCCGCCGAACGCCTCGGGCTGGGTCAGCAGCGTCCAGCCCGCGTCGCAATAGGCCTGATAGGCCTCCTTGAACCCCTTCGGCGTCGTCACCGAGCCGTCGTCGTGCCGCGTGCAGCCTTCCTGATCGCCCGAATAGTTGATCGGGAAGAGCACTTCCTCGCAGAATTTCCCAGCCTCGGTCAGCACAGCCTCGACCATGTCGGGCGTCGCATTGGCGAACCCCGGGAGGTTGGCATAACGCTCGATGCCGAGCATGTCGTTGATCAGGAACAGCGTATCCTGCACGGGAGCGCGATAGACGGGCATGGGGTATCCTTCTGAGAATCGAGTGTCAGCGATCGGTCTTTGCCTGGGGAGCGGCTCAGCCGGCCTACTGGCCGGCGTCGACCTTCTTCACCGTATCGATGAACCGTGACAGCTCATCTACAGCGCTGTCAATATCGTCGCGCTGGCGGCGCAGGAGCGCGATGCGCTGCTGGCATTTCTCTATCGTCACCTGGCGCTGCAGCTTGCGGCCATCGCCGACGTCGTAGAGGTCGATCATCTCGCGAATGTCGGCGAGGCTGAAGCCGGTGCGTTTGGCGCGCAATATCCAGGCGAGCCGGGCGCGATCGCGCTTCGAATAGATGCGCGACAGCCCCTTGCGCGACGGGCTGATCAGCCCCTCGTCCTCATAGAAGCGCAGCGCGCGCGCGGTCACGCCGAATTCGGTCGACAGATCGGTGATGCTGAACTGTTCGCGCCCCAGATGATCGGGCGTGTCGATATGGGCGTGGCCGTATTCTTCGGTCATGGTGACAGGATTAGTTTCCGTTGACGTGAACGTCAAGGCTCGCGGGATCAGGGAAATGCCGGCGGCTCAATCACCACAAGGCCTAACGCTATTGCCCGCTTCATCGCGCATCTGCAAGCGTTTCGCGTCGGCGGCCGACCAGCTCGCGCGGGGCAGCCTCAGCCCCGCGAACGAAGCGCGGCCCGGACACAGGCTGTCGCATTGCGATGGCAGGCTTCCCGGCAGCCGCAGCTCATCCTCCTCCTCGCGCAGCACGATGCTGCAATCCTCGACGTCCGCAAAGGTGAAGCGCCAGTCGTCGCCTTCGCGCGCGACCGTGCCCCGCGCGCGGCACGAAAAGCCGGTGCCGAACGCCGCGCTGACGGCAAAGCGCCACCGCCCTGCACCATCGGGCACCACGCACATCGCATCGCGCCCCAGTTCGTGCGCGCGCTCGAACACGCCGGTTGGCTCGGCCGCATCGGGCCGCACGACGCCGCGTTCACGCGCCGCAATCTCAAGCGGATTGCCCGTGTCTACCGATCGGGCCTCCTGCTCGGGCGGCGGCCGGTTGCAGCCCGTCAGGAGCAGCGCGCCAGCCAGCAGGGGAAGGCTAGCCCTGCGCATCGTCTGCAAGGAACGTCAGGCTCCCGTCGCCCTCGACGCGGCGATAGAAGCAGGAGCGGCGTCCGGTGTGGCACGCCGGCCCGGCAGGACGCACGACCAGCAGCAGCGCGTCCTGGTCGCAATCGACGCGCATCTCGACCAGCGACAGTCCGTTCCCGGACGTTTCGCCCTTACGCCACAGCGCGCTGCGCGATCGCGACCAGAAATGGGCCTGCCCCGTTTCCTGCGTCAGGCGGATCGCCTCGGCGTTCATATGCGCGACCATCAGCAGCGCGCGCGTGTCGGCGTCGACGACGATCGCGGTCACCAATCCGGCGGCGTCGAAGCGGGGGAGGAAGCGGTCGGTGGTGTCGCGCGGATCGGCCATGCCGGTGCTTTAGGACAGCCGGGCGGCGGCTGAAAAGGCCCCTTTCCGAAAAGAGTCCAAACAAGGGGGCGACATTTGCCTCCGGCGCTCCTATATGCGCGCCAGTTGCCGCCCCCAACGCCCCGGATCCTCATGCTGACGACCCATCCTTTCGACGACGACAAACTCCGCGAGGAGTGTGGCGTCTTTGGCATCCATGGCGCTGACAGCGCCGCCGCCGTGGTCGCGCTCGGCCTCCACGCGCTGCAGCATCGCGGGCAGGAAGCCGCTGGGATCACCGGCTTCGACGGCAAGGAATTCCACACCCACCGCGCGATGGGTCACGTCGCGGGCAATTTCGACCGCGACGACATCATGCGCCAGCTCGCCGGCGCCTCGGCGATCGGTCATGTTCGCTATTCGACGACGGGCGAGACCGCGCTGCGCAACGTCCAGCCGCTGTTCGCCGATCTCGCCACCGGCGGTTTCGCGGTCGCGCACAACGGCAATATTTCCAACGCAACCGCCCTGCGGAAGATCCTCGTTCGTCGCGGCTCGATCTTCCAGTCGACCAGCGATACCGAGGTGATCATCCACCTCGTCGCGACTTCGAGCTACCGTACCCTGCTCGACCGCTTCATCGACGCGCTGAAACAGGTCGAGGGCGCCTATTCACTGATCGTCCTGACCGCGGAGGGCATGATCGGTTGCCGCGACCCGCTCGGCATCCGCCCGCTCGTCATCGGCAAGCTCAACGACGCTTTCATCCTCGCGTCCGAAACGGTGGCGCTCGACGTCGTCGGCGCCGAATTCGTGCGGTCGGTCGAGCCCGGCGAACTCGTCATCATCCGTGACGGCGAACTGACCTCGCACCACCCGTTCGCCGAGCGTTCCGCGCGCCCGTGCATCTTCGAATATGTCTATTTCTCGCGCCCCGATTCGATCGTCGACGGCACCAGCGTCTATTCGGTGCGCAAGGCGATCGGCGCCGAACTGGCACGCGAGAACCCCGTCGATGCCGACCTCGTCATCCCCGTCCCCGACTCGGGCACGCCGGCGGCGATCGGTTATGCGCAGGAATCGGGCATTCCCTTCGAACTGGGCATCATCCGCTCGCACTATGTGGGGCGCACCTTCATCCAGCCGGGCGACAAGGTCCGCCATCTGGGCGTCAAGCTGAAACACAACGCCAACAAGGCGCTGATCGCAGGCAAGCGGATCGTGCTGATCGACGATTCGATCGTGCGCGGCACGACCAGCCTGAAGATCGTCCAGATGATGCGCGATGCCGGCGCGGCCGAGGTGCATATGCGCATCGCGAGCCCGCCGACCCAGCACAGCTGCTTCTACGGCGTCGACACCCCCGAGCGCGCCAAGCTGCTCGCGGCGCAGATGACGGTCGGGCAGATGGCGAATTTCATCAACGCCGACAGCCTCGCCTTCCTGACTATCGACGGTCTCTATCGCGCGCTCGGCGAAACGAAGCGCAACGACGATATTCCCCAATATTGCGACGCCTGCTTCACGGGCGACTATCCGACCACGCTGACCGATTTCGACGAGCATGCGCTGGAAGACCAATTTTCGCTGCTTGCCGAACGGGTTGTCTGACACAATGAACAAAGTGACTGAAGAACTGGCGGGCCAGGTCGCGCTCGTCACGGGCGCGAGCCGCGGCATCGGTGAGGCGATCGCCTATTCGCTGGCGGCGCGCGGCGCGCATGTCGTGATCACCGCGCGCACCGCGGGTGGGCTCGAAGAGCTCGAGGACCGTATCCACGCTATCGGCGGCAGCGCGACGATCGCCCCGCTCGACCTGACCGACGGCGACAGCATCGCCCGCCTTGCCAGCGCGATGGCCGAACGCTGGCAGCATCTCGACATGCTCGTCCTCAACGCCGCGATGCTCGGCACGCTGACCCCGGTGGGAGCGATCGACGGCAAGGAGTTCAACAGGCTGCTGACGCTGAATCTCGTCGCGCAGCAGGCGCTGATCGCCAATTTCGATCCGCTGCTCCGCCGCGCCGCACACGGCCGCCTGCTCGCGCTGTCGACGGGCGTCGCGCGCGAACCCCGCGCCTATTGGGGCGCCTATGCCGCGTCGAAGGCGGCGCTCGAGGTGCTGGTGACGAGCTATGGCGCCGAAATGCGCAATATCTCCAACGTCCGCACCGCGATCCTCGACCCCGGCGGCACCCGCACCCAGATGCGCGCACGCGCGTATCCGGGCGAGGATCCGCAGAGCATCAAGGAACCCGCGGCGGTCGGCGAATTCGTCGCGAAGCTGATGGTCGACGGCTTCGACAGCACCGACTTCCACGCGCTGCCGAAAGTGATGGCCGAGGCTTAACGCGATCTTTGCTTTCCTTCATGTAGGAAAGCCGCTGGTTCGCATTCTGTAAGAGGCACCGGCATGGCCAGCACATTTTTCCGTTCGCTCGTCGCAACCGCGGCCGGGATCATCGTCGCTTTCGCGCTGATCCTGCTCGCGCAATATGCGGGCGGCGAAGTGTCGCCCGAAGCCTATGACCCCGCGACCGGCGAGATACTGATCCCGGCGGGCGCGACGGTGGCGCTGATCGTCGGCTGGTTCGCGGGCGCCTTCGCCGGCGGCTGGGTCGCGATGCGCGTCTCGGGCCGCGCCGGTGCCGGCTGGATCGTCGCGGGCGCGGTGATCGGTGCCGGCGTCTATCGCGCGGTGACGTTGGCCGATGCCTGGTGGATGATGGCGCTCGGCGTTCTCGTCCCGCTCGTCGCGGCGTGGGCGGCGCAGCGCACCACGAGCCTCGCCGCGAACTGAGAGCGTAGCCCCTGCGAAGGCAGAGGCGACGTTTCCCTATTTAGCCTCGCGGTCCACCGCCGCCTGCACCGCCTTGTAAAAGGCCTCGCGGGCCGCGCCGACGCCTTCGGGGTCGGTCGCGGTCGGCCAGTTGCCGTTCGACGCGATCACCAGTTTACGCGTGGGGTCGATGAAGATGCCCTGGCCGAAGATGCCCTGCGCGGCGAAACTGCCGTCGTCGTTGGTCCACCATTGATAGCCATAGCCGCGGCCCGGAATGTCGATGCCGGCCTGCCTGGTCGTCGCGGCGGGAAGCCAGTCGTCGGGCAGCACCTTTTGCCCACCTGCAACGCCGCCGCCGAGGATGAACTCGCCGAAGCGGGCATAGTCACGCAGGCTGGCGGACATGCAGCAGCCGCTGATTTCATGCCCCGTCGGTCCGAGCATCCACACCGCGTCCTGTTCCATGCCGAAGGGTTTCCAGACCTTCTCCGACAGATAGTCGGACAGCGTCTTGCCCGTCGCGCTCGACACCAGCACGCCGATCAGATTGGTTTCGCCGGTCTTGTAAACCCACTTCGATCCCGCGGGCGCTTCGCGCGGCAAGGTCTTCATATAACTGACGGTTATATCTTCCCCCGCGACGGGCTTTTGCAGGTTGAACTGCGCGACGTCGGACTTGGGATCGGTATAATCCTCGTTCCATCTGACGCCCGAGGTCATCGTGAGCAGCTGGCGGACGCTGACGTCGTCATAGGCCGAGCCTCTGAGCCCCGGAATATAGACGGTCACCTTGTCGTCGAGGCTCTTGATATAACCGTCCTTCACCGCTGCGCCGACGAGGGTCGAGGTGAAGCTCTTCGCGACCGAAAAGCTGGTCCAGCGACCCGCGGCGCCATAGCCGAGCGCATATTTCTCGAGCCGGATCTTGCCGTCCTGGACGATGATCAGCCCCGCGTTGCGCTGCTTTGCCATATAGGCGTCGACATCGACGCCGACGTCGAGCGGTTTGCCGGCAGGCAGCGGATGAACGGTGCTGCCTGCCTTGATCGTGTGGACGACGACCTTGGGCACCGTCTCCATCGTGCGGAAGGCGGCGTCGCGTTGATCCTGGCTCCAGAACAGCACATTCAGATCCTTTGGCAAATTGTCGGTGGTCTGGGTCGAAGCGGGCGCTCCGCACCCCGCGGTCGCGGCGCACAGCAGTGCCGCCGCCCATAATCTTCGCATGATCTTCCCCTCCCCTGTTCAGGCCGTCTTTTCGAGCGTCACCTGCGCGACGTTGATGCCGCCGCCGCGAAAGCCGCCTTCGCAATATTGCAGATAATAGCGCCACAGCCGCACGAAACGCTCGTCGAACCCCGCGGGCAGATGGCCCGCCGTGACGACCGCGTCGAAGCGCTCGCGCCATTGGCGCAGCGTTTCGGCATAGTCGCCACCAAAGCGCCGCACGTCGCGCCACGCCAGCCCGCGTTCCTCGGCCAGCGCACGGAAACGGCTTTCGGAAATCAGGCAGCCGCCGGGGAAGATATAGGCCTGGATGAAGTCGCTGCCCGCCGCATAGGCCTCGAACAGCGCGTCGCTGATCAGGATATACTGGATCGCCGCCTTACCCCCCGGGCGCAGCAACCGCGCGATCGCGTCGAGATAGGCGGGCCAATAGGCTTGCCCGACCGCCTCGACCATCTCGACGCTGGCGATGGCGTCGAACGGTCCCTGAACGTCGCGATAGTCGCAAAGCTCGACCTTCGAGCGGCCGATGAGGTCGACCGCCGCGATGCGCGACGCGGCCACCGCTGCCTGCGCGGGCGACAGGGTGATGCCCGTATAGAGCGCGTCGTGCCGCTCGACCGCCCGCTCGGCGAGCGCGCCCCAACCGCAGCCGATTTCGAGCAGCCGGCTGCCCGAGCGCAGGTCGAGCCGATCGAGAATCGCGTCGATCTTGGCGGTTTGGGCCTGATCGAGGGTCATATCGGGGCTGACGAACAGCGCACTCGAATAATTCATCTTAGAATCAAGCCACAAGCAATAGAAATCATTGCCTAAATCATAGTGGGCGTGAATGTTTCGCTTGGCGCCGCGCCGATCGTTGCGGTTGAGCGCATGCACCACCTTATTGACCCAGCGCCACGGCCCGCGCGCGCGGCCGACATTGCCGAGCGCCTCGCCGTTGCGCATGAACAGGTCGAACAGCGGAACCGGGTCGGGCGACGACCATTCGCCATGTTCCCAGGCGCGGTACCAGCCGACCGATCCCGACAGCGCGAGTCGCACGAGCGCGGCCCAGCTGTGCAGATGAACGATCGCGGTCGGCCCCTTGCCGCGCCCGCCCAGAATCCGCACGCTGCCGTCGGGCAGATACCCTTCCAGCGTGCCATGATCGAGGCCCCGGTCGATGCGATCGAGCATGCGATGGAACAGGCCCGATGGCGCGCGCGCCATCAGCCACGCCAGCCCGCCGCCCGAGCGGAAAACCCGGTCGGCGCGTAGCAATTCCTTGCCGCGCCGGGGACTGACATGCGTGTTCATGGCATCTTTGTGCCGCAAATGCAGCGGCGTGACAATCGCCTGTCGCGTGGCGTCATGGCGCCGATTCCGCCTATTCGGCGTGGCTGGCGGTGCCGGGCGCCCTAACGCGGACCATGAAGCGGTCGCGCGCCAAAGACTGCATGAAGCGCTGGTCGCGCAGGACGATCGCGTCGCCGTCGCGTGTCGCCACCGGCATGCGTGCCCAGAAGAGGAAGGCGCGTGCCGCCGGATCGGCTTTCGCCCACAGGCGGAGGCGCAGGTCGTCCATGCCGGTCGGTACGCCCGGCTCGACGGTGCTGCCGGCGCCGAGCGCATAGGCCCCGCTGCCATAGCGTCCGCCTTCGCGCCAGAAGACGTCGCGCCGCCAGAAGGCGAGCGGCGGCGGGCTGGCGACTACGAGCGCATCGCCCTGCCCCTGCCGGCGCAGCAGATCGGCGACCTGCGCCTCGGCGCGGCCGGTGATCAGCCCATTGGCAAAAACATAGGCGCAAACGGCGGTGAAGCCGATCCACGCGGGTCGCGTCCATCGCGGGGCCCCCGCGCGCTCACGGCGCAGCGACAGCCACACCGACAGGCCGAGCGCGACCCATATCCACAAATCGACGATGAACAGCGTGTCGCCGTAGAACCAGCGATGGCTGAAAGGCTCGAGCAGGCGGATGCCGTAATTGTTGAGCCAGTCGAGCACAGGATGGCTGAGGCAACCGAGATAGGCGAGCGCGAGCAGCCAACCCTTGTGAAGCGCCGGACGCGTCACGGGCCGCGTGCCCCGCCGCGCCTGCCAGCGGTCGAAGGCGATCATCGCCGCCCACAGGATCAGCGGCAGGATCAGCAGCGCGATCGGCCCGTGGGTGATGCCGCGCCGCATCGCGAGCGACTCGATGCCATAGACGGCGCAGCCCGCGTCGATATCGGGCAGGTTCGCGGCGATGATCAGCGTCGGCATCGCCAACGCGGTCTTCCGCTTGAGCCCCATTTGCCCAAGCACCGCGCCGACGAGGCTGTGCGT
The DNA here is from genome assembly GCF_053514865.1 of Sphingopyxis sp. NJF-3. Lineage (NCBI taxonomy): Bacteria > Pseudomonadati > Pseudomonadota > Alphaproteobacteria > Sphingomonadales > Sphingopyxidaceae > Sphingopyxis > Sphingopyxis sp. NJF-3. Next base: position 1,753,297 of record NZ_CM130726.1, on the reverse strand, counting down.
CAGGTTGTCCATATCACAATCTTGTGCCGGTAAATGACTCGCACAAAGCCACGAAGCCACAAAGAGGTCATTGGCCCAACGGACGATAATAGTCGTTGGCGAGGCGCTTTGCGCCCTCCTTGAAACTCGGTGCTCCGAAGTTCATCAGCAGCCCGAGTGGCAAATCCATCAAGCGCAGATATGTGAGCACCTGTTTCGCATGTACCGGCGCGTGTCGTTCGGTCGATTTCAATTCGATCACCAACCGATTCTCGACCAGAAGATCGACACGGAACGCCTCGTCGAGCAGTTTTCCGCGAAACATGATGGGAACGATCTTCTGCCGCTCCAAACGCAATCCGCGCTCGTTCAGAAACTCGGCAAGCAAAATCTCGTAAACTGTCTCGAGCAAGCCCGGCCCGATTTCCCGATGCAATTTGTAGCCGCAATCCAAGGCGATCCGGGCCAGTTCTTCAACATCCGTCGTCAAACAGGTCCCCTTTGTGGCTTCGTGGCTTTGTGCGAGAAAAATCTAAAGCTCCGGCCCGCCTTCCTTGACCGTCCAGGTCTGTCCCTTCTTGAGCAGGCCTTGCAGATCGGCGGTCTTGCCTTCGCGCGCCGCTTCGTTCTGGCGGACGACATCGGCTTCGAAGGTCGGGCGCGGGTCGTCGTAGAGGACGCCGAGCGCCATCGGGAATTCGCCGAAGCGCATCTCGACGAGCATATGCGCGACGCTGCGGTTGGTGACGTCGTGGACGATCACGCCCGCCGCCTTCCAGTCGCCATCGACGACATCGACGACCTTCAGCGTCAGCGCCTCATTGTCGAGCGCGATGCCCTTCGTTCCCTTCGCGAACAGCATCGGTTCGCCGTTCGCCAGCCAGAGCTGGCGATCCTCGGCGCCCTTGGGCGCGGCGAAATCCTGGAACACGTCCTTGTTGTAGACGATGCAGTTCTGGAAGATTTCGATGAACGCCGCACCCTTGTGCGCGTGCGCGGCCTTCAGCACGTTCGGCAGCTCCTTCGACACGTCGAAACCGCGCGCGACGAAGCGCGCGCCGGCGCCGAGCGCGAAGGCGCAGGGCTGCGCCGGGCGGTCGACCGAGCCATAGGGGGTCGAAGGGCTGTTGGTGCCGACGCGGCTGGTCGGCGAATATTGCCCCTTGGTCAGCCCGTAAATCTCGTTGTTGAACAGCATGATCTGGCAATCGAGATTGCGGCGGATCAGGTGCATCGTGTGGTTACCGCCGATCGACAGCCCGTCGCCGTCGCCGGTGACGATCCAGATGTCGAGGTCCGGATTGGCGAGCTTCAGCCCCGTCGCGAACGCCGGTGCGCGGCCGTGGATCGTGTGGAAGCCATAGGTTTCCATATAGTAGGGAAAGCGCGACGAGCAGCCGATGCCGCTGATGAACACGGTCTTTTCGGGCGGCGTCCCCGTTTCGGGCATGGTGCGCTGCACCGCCTTCAGGATCGCATAATCGCCGCAGCCGGGGCACCAGCGGACCTCCTGATCGGTTTCCCAATCCTTGAGCGTGGTCGTTTTCGCGATGGTGGTCATTTCGTTCATGAGATTAGGCTTCCCGACCGCTCAAAAATTTCAAAATGAAAAAACTTTCGATGAACATAGCCAACGTCATTCCCGACCAAGCTGCTATTATTGATGTCCCTGGCGCACGGTAAGACGCCCACAAGCCAACAACACAAAGCGCAAGAATTCCCAGTCTCCAAATGACAGCATGCACATGGCTAATCTTTTTCGGCTCCGCATAGGGCCTATAAAATTCCTCTGTCCGATACGAGCGGAGCCAAAGATGGAAAAGGATAAAACCGATCACAACCGACACGATCAGCGAATTCAGCAATGCCCCACACAAGCCGGCGGCCAGCCACCGCCACGCCATGCTCCAAAGGAACTTCCACTGCCCCTTGGCACTCGCCAGAGGATGAGCCAGAGGCAGCTTCGATATCAATCTAACGCACTTTCAATAGCTGCTTCGATTTCGGCGATCGTGAAGGGCTGGCCGGACACCTTGTTGAGCGGCCGGGCATCGACCAGAAACTGGTCGCGCAGCACCGTCTTCAACTGCCCCGTGTTCATTTCGGGCACGATCACCTTGTCATAGCTTTTGAGCAGTTCGCCGAGGTTGGCGGGCAGCGGCCAGACGTGGCGGATGTGGATATGGCTGACGTCATGGCCCTCGGCGCGCTTGCGGCGCACCGCCTGGTGGATCGGGCCGAAGGTCGAGCCCCAGCCGACCACCGCGAGCTTGCCGCCCTCGGCGCCGATTTCGACGACCTGATCGGGAATGCGGATGCCGTCGACCTTCGCCTTGCGGATGTCGGTCATCGCCTGATGGTTTTCGGGATTATAGTTGAGGTGGCCGGTGTCGACCTCCTTCTCGATCCCGCCGATGCGATGCAGCAGGCCGGGCGTGCCGGGTTTGACCCACGGCCGCTTGAGCTTCTCGTCGCGGCTGTAGGGTTTGAAGCCGCCCTCCGGAACCTCGGTCAGGAACTCGACCGGAAAAGCCTCATAAGCCGTCAGGTCAGGCACGGCCCACGGCTCGGCCGCGTTGGCGATATAACCGTCGGTGAGCAGCATCACCGGCGTCATATATTGCACCGCGATGCGGCACGCCTCGATCGCGCATTCGAACGCGTCGCCCGGCGAGCGCGCCGCGATCACCGGCATCGGCGCATCGCCGTTGCGGCCGTAGACCGCCTGATAGAGGTCCGACTGCTCGGTCTTGGTCGGCAGGCCCGTCGAGGGACCGCCGCGCTGCGAATTGACGATGACGAGCGGCAGCTCGGTCATGATCGCGAGGCCCATCGCCTCGCCCTTCAGCGCGATGCCGGGCCCCGACGAGCTGGTCACGCCGAGCGAGCCGCCATAGCTCGCCCCGATCGCGGCGCAGATCGCGGCGATCTCGTCCTCGGCCTGGAAGGTCGTGACGTCATATTCCTTGAGCCGCGACAGATGGTGGAGGATCGCCGACGCGGGCGTGATCGGATAGCCGCCGAAGAACATCGGCAGCTTTGCAAGCTGCGCGCCCGCGACGAGGCCGAGCGCGACCGCCTCGGCACCGGTCAGCGTGCGATAGAGGCCCGGCGCGACCGGCGCGGGGGCGACATGGTGCTGCTTGAGCGGGCCCGAGAGCTCGGCGGTCTCGCCATAGGCGTGGCCCGCGTTGAGCGCGGCGATATTGGCGTCGGCAAGCTCGGGCGCTTTCGCGAACTTCGCCTTGAGCCAGTCGATCAGCGGCGCGCGGTCGCGGTCGAACATCCAGAGCGCGAGCCCCAGCGTCCACATGTTCTTGCAGCGCAGCGCTTCCTTGTTGCCGAGGCCGAAGGGCTTCACCGCGTCCATCGTCAGCTGGCTGATGTTGAGCTTCAGGAGCTGCCATTTCGCAAGGCTGCCGTCCTCGAGCGGGTTCGACTCATATTTCGCCTTGGCGAGGTTGCGGTCGTTGAACTCGCCCTCGTCGGCGATGATCAGCCCGCCGGGCTTCAGCGACGGGACATTGGTTTTCAGCGCCGCGGGGTTCATCGCGACGAGCACGTCGGGCGCGTCGCCCGCGGTCGTGATCTCGCTCGACCCGAAATTGATCTGGAAGGCCGAAACGCCGAACAGCGTCCCCTGCGGCGCGCGGATTTCGGCGGGAAAGTCCGGGAAGGTCGCGAGGTCGTTGCCGGCGAGCGCGGTCGAAAGGGTGAACTGGCCGCCCGTCAACTGCATCCCGTCGCCGGAGTCGCCGGCAAACCGCACCACCACTGCATCGGAAAGGGGGGACTGGCGTTCGTTCGCCCGGTCCTCAACCGCTGTCGCCATTATGTCTTCTGCCTTCACCAAATTTGCGAACCTGCGACATGGGCCTAGGCCCCTCGACCGCAAGCCGCAATTCAGAAAAAATTGTGCGCCGCAAAGTCCGAACTCCCGGTGAGTTTCATTTCGCGATTGAAGTTTGACCGGCGATGCCGAATAGCTGGCATCCGAAAATGACGCTCGCAAAAGAGAGGAACCCGACAGGATGACCGACGGCACCACCCATTATACGCGCCCCGACGTGGCGGGCTTTCTCGCCTTCCTCAACGCACAGGAAGGGCCGAAAATGGAAGAGCTTCCGCCCGAGGCGGCGCGGGCGATGATGCGCGCGATGGGCGAGTTGGCCGACGTTCCGCGCGGCGACATCGCGAAGGTCGAGGACCGCACGATCCCGGGACCCGCGGGCGACATTCCGATCCGCATCTACGACAGCCATCCGGGGCGCGAGACGGGGCCGGTGATGGTCTTCTATCACGGCGGCGGCTGGGTGATCGGCGACCTCGAAACGCACGATCCCTATTGCGCCGAGGCCGCGCGCCAGCTCGACATGCCGGTGATCGCGGTCGATTATCGCCTCGCGCCCGAGCACCCCTTCCCCGCCGCGCCCGAGGATTGCGAGGCGGCGACGCGCTGGGTCGCCGACCATATCCCCTGCACCGGCCTCGTCCTCTCGGGCGACAGCGCCGGCGGCAACCTGACCATCGCGACCGCGCTGACGCTGCGCGACAAGCCGGCGTCGAAGCCCGTGATCGCGATCCACCCGATCTATCCCGCGGTGACCACGCATCACGACTGGCAGAGCTATCGCGACTTCAAGGAGGGGCATCTCTTGACCGAGGGCGGAATGAAATGGTTCGGCGACCAATATGCCGCGGCCCCCGACGATTATCGCGCCGCGCCGATCGATTTCCCCGCCGAAGGCCTGCCGCCCACCCTGCTCGTCACCGCCGGCCTCGACCCGCTTCGCGACCAGGGCCGCGCCTATGCCGCGAAGCTGATCGAGGCCGGCGTGCCGACCACCTATCGCGAGGCGAAGGGCAATATCCACGGCTATATCTGCCTCGCCAAGGCGATCCCCAGCGCGGCCGAGGACATCAAGGGCAATCTCGCCGTGCTCAAGGCGATCGTCGCCGAAGCGACCGCATGACCGACCATAGCCACCTCCCCTACCGCCCCTGCGCCGGGGTGATGCTCGCCAACCGCGACGGGCGCGTCTTCGTCGGTCAGCGGCTCGATACGACGAGCGAGGCGTGGCAGATGCCGCAGGGCGGCATCGACCCCGGCGAAGAGGCCGAAGAAGCGGCGATCCGCGAGCTCGGCGAGGAAACCGGGGTGCACGGCGGGCTGGTCGAGATCATCGCGCGCAGCCGCCAGGAATATTTCTACGACCTGCCCGACCATCTCGTCGGCAAGATGTGGGGCGGAAAATATCGGGGCCAGCGCCAGCACTGGTTCCTGATGCGCTTCATGGGCGAGGACGGCGACGTCAATATCCATACCGAGCATCAGGAATTCCGCGCCTGGCGCTGGGCGGAGCTGGACGAGATCGAAAAGCTGATCGTCCCCTTCAAGCGCGCGCTCTATCGCGCGCTGGTCGAGGAATTCGGCCCGCTTGTCTGATCCCTGAGCGCGAGCGCGGTGCGGAACACGTCGGCGAACATGTCGGGCGTCAGCCGCCCGGTGTTCGTGTTGTAGCGCGAACAATGATAGCTGTCGACGAGATGGCGCCCGTCGGGCAGCCGATGCACCGCGCCATGCCCGAACGGAAAGGCCGCGAGGCGCGCGCCGACCGCGCGTAACGCCGCATCGTGCGCGATCCGTCCCAGCGCGATGATCACCCGCACCCTGGGCAGCGCCGCGAGCTGTGCTTCGAAGAATGGCCTGCACGCGGCGATCTCGCTCGGGAGCGGCTTGTTCTGCGACGGCAGGCATTTGACGCTGTTGACGATGATCGCGCCGTCGAGCGTCAGGCCATCGTCAGCCCGTGCGTCGTACCGCCCCCTGCTCAGCCCGAAGGCGGCGAGCGTCGCGAACAGCAGGTCGCCCGCATAATCGCCCGTGAACGGCCGCCCCGTCCGGTTGGCGCCATGTTTGCCCGGCGCGAGCCCGGCGAAGGCGAGCCACGCGTCGGGATCGCCGAAGGCGGGAACCGGCGCGTTCCACCAGCCCGGATGCTCGGCGCGGCAGGCTTCGCGCAACACGACGAGCCGCGGGCAGCGCGCGCAATCGCGCGGCGGCTCGGTGCCGGGAAGCGGGCTGGCAATCTCCATGCCGCTGCGATAGGCGGAGTGGCATGACCGGCGCAACGCCCCCTCATCGCGAACCGCTCGCCCTCTATGCCATCGGGCTCGGATCGAACCGCCGCCACGCGCACTTCGGCGATCCGCGCCATGTGCTGATGGCGGCGCTCGCGGCGCTCGAGGCCGACGATATCGAGCCGGTCGACGCCAGCCCGATCATCGCGACCGCGCCGCTCGGCCCGTCGCGGCGGCGCTTTGCCAATGCCGCGGTGCTGGTCGCCTCTTCGCTCAGCCCGCCCGAAATGCTCGCGCGCCTGAAGGCCATCGAAGAGGCGTTCGGCCACCGCACCGGCCAGCGGTGGAGCGCACGCACCCTCGACCTCGACATATTGCTCTGGTCGGGCGGCGCGTGGAGCGACGGCGCACTGACGATCCCGCACCCCGCGATGACGGCGCGTGCCTTTGTCCTCGACCCGCTCGCGACGATCGCGCCCGGCTGGCGCCACCCGATCGCGGCGCGCAGCGTTCGCCAGCTCGCCGCGCGTCTTCGCCGGGCAAAGCCGGTTGACCACGCCGCCGCGCCGCACTAGGGCGGCGGCTCACTTTCGCGCGCCGGACCAACGGCGATGCGGCGGGCCCTTAGCTCAGTCGGTAGAGCAACTGACTTTTAATCAGTAGGTCGCTGGTTCGAACCCAGCAGGGCTCACCATTTCCTGCATCGATGCGCCCGCGTCAGGCGAAGTGCAGCTTGCGATACTTGCCGCGAAAATAGAGCAAGGGGTCGCGGCGCGGCTCGAAGATCGCCTTCAGCACCCGTCCGACGAGAATGAAATGGTCGCCGCCGTCGTGCACGGCCTCGCGCGCGCATTCGAAGCTGCTCAGCGATCCGGGGAGAACGGGAGTGCCGAACTCGCCCATCTCCCACGGCGTCACGGCGAAACGGTCCTCGCCCTTGCCCGCGAAGCGGTTCGACGTCGGCTGCTGCCCGATCTGGAGGACGTTGACCGCGAAGCGGTCGGCGCCGCGCAAGGTCGTGCCGCTGCCCGCGCTGTTGGCGATGCAGACGAGCAGCAGCGGCGGGTCGAGCGAGACCGAGGTGAAGCTGTTCGCAGTGAGCCCGATCGGCGTGCCGTCGGGACAGATCGCGGTCACCACCGTCACCCCGGTCGCGAAGCAACCGAGCGCGTCGCGAAAGGTGCGCGCGTCGGACCCGGCGCGATATTCGGGCGACCCGCGCGGCGCGCGGCGCTCGAGAAAATCGATCAGATAGGCGCCGAGTGCATCGCTGCGGTCGTCGGTGACGAGCCGCGCCATATCCTCGACCTCGACCAGTTCGCCATCGGGGAGCTGGCCCACGAAGGCGGCAGCATCGCCGCGCGAGACGAGGTCGCTCATCATCCCGCGGACATAGAGCGTCGGCAGCGCGATATTCGCCGCGACGCCCGCGAAGCGTTCGGCGATCGCGGCATGGTCGAAGGCGTCGAGCAGCCTGATGTCCCATTGCGCCTGCCCCGGCGCGAGGTTCGCCGCTTGGCGCAGCCGTTCGCCGATGCGCCGCGACGCGTCGGCGTCGGGATTGACCGGCAGGTCGACGAGGACGAGCCCCGAGGCGAGCAGCGCCGCGTCCTGCGCGAGCGCCGCGCCGGCGACCCAACCGCCGAGCGTCGAGGCGACGACCACCGGGCGCGTCCCGAGCTGCGCGAGCACCGCGCGCAGATCCTCGACCATCGCCTCGAAATCATAACGCCCGTCCTCGGGCCATTCGCTGCCGCCATGACCGCGCAGGTCGAGGCTGATCACGCGGCGTCCCGCCTTTACCAGCGCGTCGGCGATGTTCGCCCAGACGGCGCGCGTCTGGCCTGCGCCATGCAGCAGCAGCACCGCCGGATCGTCGTCCGCCCCTGCGACCTCCGCCTCAAGCCGAACGCCGGCAAAACCGCGATACTGGACGATGCTCATGCGCGCTCCCTAGAGCGCGCGGGCCCGTTCGTCGAGGCCCGGCGCACGGCGCTTGACCCCCTGCCCGCAATTCCCCATCGTCGGCACCTTACGTAAAGGGAAAGCATCATGGATCCGCTGTTCGACTTCACCGGCAAAGTCGCGCTCGTCACCGGCGGGTCGCGCGGGCTCGGCTATCGCATGGTCAAGGCCCTCGCCGAACGCGGCGCCGACGTCGTCGTCGCGAGCCGCAAGCTCGACAATTGCGAAGCGGTCGCCGCGGAATGCCGCGCGCTCGGACGGCGCGCGATGGCGCATGCGGTGCACTGCGGGCGCTGGGACGAGATCGACGCGCTGGTCGAGGCCGTCTACGCCGAGTTCGGCCGGATCGACATCCTCATCAACAACGCTGGCATGTCGCCCGCCTGTCCCAGCCACGAGATGCCCGAGAGCCTGTTCGATTCAGTGCTGAACCTGAACTTCAAGGGCCCCTTCCGCCTCGCGAGCCAGGTCGCGCACCGGATGAGTCAGGGCGAAGGCGGCTGCATCGTCAACATCAGCTCGACCGGCTCGCTCGAAGCGCTGCCGACGGTCGTTCCCTATGGCGCGGCGAAAGCGGCGCTCAACGCCATGTCGGTGTCGCTGGCGCGCGAATATGCGCCCAATGTGCGCGTCAACACGATCGCGCCCGGGCCGTTCCTGACCGACATCGCCGAAGCGTGGGAGCCGGGGAAGCGCGAGGCGCAGCCCGTCGCGCTCGGCCGGCCCGGCCGCCCCGAGGAGATCGTGACCGCGGCGCTGATGCTCGCCAGCCCTGCGTCGACCTACACGACCGGCGCGCTGGTGCGGGTCGACGGCGGCCCGCGCTAGCGGCGGAACCCCGCGAGCCGCTGGTCGACGATCGCTTCGGCGTCGCCGATGATGCGGTCGATCAGCTGCTGGCAGGTGGGGATGTCGTGGATCAACCCCTGCACCATGCCCGCCCAGAAGACGCCCTTGGTGAGATCACCGGTTTCGAGCAGCTCGCGGCCGGCCTTGCCGTTCACAAGTTCGGCGACATCGGCGAAGGTCGCGTCGGGAACCGACAGGCGGCGCACCACCTCTTCGGACACCGCGCTCTTGCCGACGCGCGCGGTGTTCTTGAGGCTGCGGAAAATCAGGAAGCTGCCGCGCTCGTCATTCTCGACATAGGCCTGTTTCACATTGTCATGGATCGGCGCTTCCTTGGTCGCGCAGAAGCGCGTGCCCATATTGATGCCCTCGGCACCGAGCGAAAGCGCTGCGACGAGCCCGCGGCCGTCGCCGAAGCCGCCCGACGCGAGCATCGGGATCTTCACCTTGTCGGCCGCCGCGGGGATCAGGATCAGGCCCGGAATATCGTCCTCGCCCGGATGCCCGGCGCATTCGAAACCGTCGATCGAGATGATGTCGCAGCCGGCCTTCTCGGCCGACAGCGCGTGGCGCACCGCGGTGCATTTGTGGAGGATGGTGACGCCGTGGGGTTTGAGCATCTCCCAGATCTCGCGCACCGCCTGGGTGCCCGCGGTCTCGACGATCTTGACCCCGCCGTCGATGATCGCCTGAGCATAGGCCTTATAATCGGGCGCGTTGATCGTCGGGAAGACCGTCATGTTCACGCCGAAGGGCTTGTCGGTCATCGCGCGGCAGCGTTCGATCTCGGCGCGCAGCGCCTCGGGGCTCGGCTGGGTCAGCGCGGTCAAAATGCCGAGGCCTCCGGCGTTCGACACCGCGCTCGCCAGCTCGGCATAGCCGACGCTCTGCATCCCGCCCTGCACGATCGGATGCTCGATCCCCAGCATTTCCGTGATCCGCGTCTTGAAAGCCATGCGCTATCCTTCCCTTGTTCGATCCTGCCCTTACGGCATTGCCGACTTCACCCTTGAATTAAGTTGACGCTTACGTCAACGTCGGGTTCGGAGTCAAAATAGTTAGATAACGAAGGGAATCGGAATGACGGCGACGAGCACGGGCATATCGGATCGCGCACTGGCGATCGCGGCCAAGGTCGAGGCGTTCGTCCGCGAGACGGTGGTTCCTTATGAAAAGGACCCGCGCCGCGACCATCACGGCGCACCGACTGATGAGCTGGTGATGGAGATGCGCGAAAAAGCGCGCACCGCGGGCGTGCTGACGCCGCATATATTGGACGACGGTAGCCACCTCAACCAGCGCGAGACCGCAGTGGTGCTGATCAAGAGCGGCCTGTCGCCGCTCGGTCCGCTTGCCTGCAACACCATGGCGCCCGACGAGGGCAATATGTATCTGCTCGGCAAGGAAGGCAGCCCCGAACTCAAGGAGCGCTTCCTGAAACCGATGGTCGAGGGGCGCGTCCGTTCGGCCTTCTTCATGACCGAGCCCGCCGACGAGGGCGGCGCGGGCTCCGACCCCTCGATGATGCAGACGACGTGCCGCCCCGACGGCAATCATTGGGTGGTGAGCGGCCGCAAGACCTTCATCACCGGTGCCGAGGGCGCGCGGGTCGGCATCATCATGGCGAAGGCCGAGGAAGGCGCGTGCATGTTCCTCGTCGACCTCCCCGACCCGGCGATCCGCATCGATCATATACCGAACACGATCGACAGCTCGATGCCCGGCGGGCACGCGACGCTGACCATCGACAATCTGCGGATTCCTGCCGACCAGATGCTCGGGCGGGCGGGCGAGGGCTTCCGCTACGCACAGGTGCGCCTCTCCCCTGCCCGCCTGTCGCACTGCATGCGCTGGCTCGGCGCCTGCATCCGCGCCAACGAGATCGCGACCGATTACGCCAACCGCCGCCACGCCTTCGGCAAGCCGCTCGTCGATCACGAGGGCGTCGGCTTCATGCTCGCCGAAAACCTCATAGACATCAAACAGGCCGAGCTGATGATCGACTGGTGCGCGGGCGTACTCGACACCGGGTCGCTCGGCACCGCCGAAAGCTCGATGGCGAAGGTCGCGGTGTCCGAAGCGCTGATGCGGATCGCCGACCGCTGCGTCCAGGTGATGGGCGGCACCGGGGTCACCGACAAGACGATCGTCGAGCAGGTGTTCCGCGAAGTCCGCGCCTTCCGCATCTACGACGGCCCCACCGAGGTCCACAAATGGAGCCTCGCCAAGAAGATCAAGCGCGACTGGAAGGCGCAGCAGGCTTGACGCTGTTCTGACGGCAAACGCCTGCCCAAAATCCGTAGCGTCAAAGTGCTTGACGTTTACGTTAACGTACGGATGATAGTCGGCCGTTATCACGGGTGAGGAATCGGGACCGATGTCGATCTTGTACGACGAGGGGCAGCAGGCGATCGCGACCGGATCGCGGCGCGTGCTCGAAGCGCGGATGAAGAAGGACGACCTGCTTCCGCTGCTCGAAACCACGGGCCGCTACCACGAAGCCTTCTGGACCACCGCGAAGGAGCAGGGCTGGACCGCCCTCGCCCTGCCCGAAGCCCACGGCGGTCTCGCGCTCGGTCTCGTCGAGATGGGGCTGGTTGCGCACCAGGCGGGCCGGACGCTGAGCGGCGCGCCTTTCCTGACCTCGAGCTTCGGGGTCGCGAAGGCGATCGAGCTTTACGGCAGCGATGCGCAGAAAGCGCGCTGGCTTCCCGGGCTCGCGAGCGGCGAGGCGATCGGCGCGGTGGTGTTTGCCGCGGGTCCCGACGCGCTGCCGGTCCAGCCCGACATCACCTTCACCGACGACCGGCTCGACGGCATCGGCGCCGGCGTCACGGGCGGGCTCGCGGCCGATGTCGCGATCGTCTTCGCCAATGGGCCCGGCATGCCGGTGCTCGCCATCGCCGATCTGGCGGGCACCCCGCGCACCGCGGTCGCCAGCTTCGACAACAGCCGCTGCATCGCCGATCTGGAATTCCGGGGCACCGCGGCCGAGGCGCTGGCCGTCGGGAGCGGCGCGCGCGACGCCGCGCTCCATATCCTCGCGCTGCAGGCGGTCATCACCGCGCACGAGCAGACCGGCGGCGCCGAGGCGCTGATGGAGGTCGCGCGCGACTATGCGCTGACGCGCAAGGCGTTCGGCCAGCCGATCGGCGCCTTCCAGTCGATCAAGCACCGCATCGCCGAACTCTATGGGCTCGTCGAGCTCGCGCGCGCCAATTGCATCCATGCCGCCTCGCGCGAGGGCCAGGCCGATTTCATCACCGCCGCCGCAGCCGCGCGCCTGTCGGCGACCGACGCCTATGACACCGCGGCGCGCGACTGCATCCAGATCCACGGCGGCATTGGCGTAACGTGGGAAATCGGGCTCCACCTGCACATGCGCCGCGCGCGCAGCCTCGCGCTCGAACAGGGAAGCAGCCTGTTCTGGGAAGACGTCCTCGTCGACCGGCTGGCAGGAGAAGCGGCATGAGCGACCTCGAAGCCTGGCGCGCCAAGGCCGCGGCCTGGTGCGAATCGATGGTGCCGACCTTCGGCAAGGCGGCGCGCAAGGGGCTCAGCGTCGAGGAAGATCTGGCGCTCGGCCGCCGCTATCAGAAGGCGAAGTTCGACGCGGGCTTCGCCGGCATCAACTGGCCGACCGACCTTGGCGGGCAGGGCCTCGGTCATATCGAGAAGGTCAGCTTCGAGGCCGAGGAGATGAAGCACGGCTTCCCCAACGTCTATTTCGGCATCTCGCTCGGCATGCCGGTGCCGGTGCTGATGCAGTTCGGCAGCGACCGCGACTTCGTGAAGGAGCGCGTACTGAAGGCGCTGCAGGGCGAGGAAATCTGGTGCCAACTCTTCTCCGAACCCTCGGGCGGCACCGACCTCGCGGGGCTGCGTACCCGCGCCGAGACCGACGGCAACGGCTGGAAGATCAACGGGCAGAAGGTGTGGACGAGCTGGGCGCAATATAGCGACTATGGCGTCATCGTCGTCCGCACCGACCCGACCGTCGCCAAGCACAAGGGCCTCACCTACTTCTGGGTCGACATGAAGGCGCCCGGCGTCACCGTGCGCCCGATCAAGCTCGCGGGCGGCGACAGCCACGTCAACGAAGTCTTCTTCGACGACGTGAAGATCAGCGACGATCACCGCATGTCGCCGGTCGGCGGCGGCTTCGCGGTCGCGATCGCGACCTTGATGATCGAGCGCTATGTCGCGACCGACAGCGCCGGTTTCGGCCCGCACCTCGATCTGTTCGTCGAACTGGCGAAGGAGGTGCGGCTGAACGGCCGCCCGGCGATCGAGGACGGCCGCATCCGCCAGCAGATCGCGCGCAACTATGCGATGCGCGCCGGGCTCGATTCGATCAATTTGCGCGCGCGGCGGATGATGGAAGCCGGCATGACGCCCGGCCCCGAGGGCTCGCTCAACAAGCTCGTCGCGGTGCGCTCGCGCCAGAAGCTGTCGGAACTCGCGATCGACCTGCAGGGCAGCGCCGGCTTCCTGTTCGACGAACATGCCTCGCAAAAGGAGGATTGGGCGTCGAGCTGGATCAACGCGCCGACAGGCCGCATCGCGGGCGGGTCGGACGAAACCCTGCTCAACACGATCGCCGAGAAGATTCTCGGCCTGCCACAGGATCATCGCCCCGACAAGGGCGTCCCCTTCAACGAGATACCAGCCTGAGAGGAGCCTCCCCATGAAAATCGATTCCTCCATCGCCGCTGTCGTCACCGGCGGCGCATCCGGCCTGGGCCGCGCGACCGCCGAGGCGCTTGCCGCCGCGGGGGTCAAGGTCGCCATTTTCGACATCAACGACGCGCTCGGCGAAGAGGTCGCGAAGTCGATCGGCGGGCTGTTCGTCCATGTCGACATCACCGACGAGCAATCGGTCCTGGACGGCTTCGCCAAGGCGCGCGCGGCGCATGGGCAGGAGCGCGTCGCCGTCCACTGCGCGATGACCTCGCGCCGCGGCAAGACGCTGGCCTATGACAAGGAAACGGGCGCGTTCCGCCGTACCCCGACCGAGGATTATGCCTATGGCGTCGCGGGCATATTGACCGCGAGCTACCGCATCGGCTCGATCGCCGCCGAGGGCATGGCGACCCTTCCCGAGATGGAGGACGGCGAACGCGGCGCGATCGTCTTCACCGCCTCGGTCGCGGCGCAGGACGCGCAGATCGGGCAGGTGATCTATGGTTCGGCGAAGGCGGGGGTGAACGGCCTCGTCCTGCCGATGGCCCGCGACCTTATGGACCTCGGTATCCGGGTCAATTCGATCATGCCTGGCGTGTTCGGCACGCCGCTGCTCGGCAATATGAACCCGAAGGTGAAGGAAAGCCTGGAGGCCTCGGTCCCCTTCCCCAAGCGGCTCGGCAAGGCCGAAGAATATGCGAGCCTCGCGATGGAGATGGTCCGCAACACCTATTTCAACGGTCAGGCGGTCCGCCTCGATGGCGCGATCCGCATGGCTCCCCGTTAATCTCTCTCCCCGATCGAAAGGAATTTCAACATGTCCGAAGCCTATATCATCGACGCCGTCCGCACCCCGCGCGGAATCGGCAAGCCCGGCAAGGGCGCGCTGTCGCACCTCCACCCGCAGCACCTCGCCGCAACGGTGCTCGCTGCGATCCGCGACCGCAACAACCTCGACACCGCGACCGTCGACGACATCGTCTGGTCGACCTCCAGCCAGAACGGCAAGCAGGGCGGCGACCTCGGCCGCATGGCGGCGCTGTCGGCGGGTTATGATACCAAGGCCAGCGGCACGACGCTCGATCGTTTTTGTGGAGGCGGCATCAGCTCGGTCAACTTCGCCGCGGCGAGCGTGATGAGCGGCATGGAAGATTGCGTCATCGCCGGCGGCACCGAAATGATGAGCTACACCACCGCCTATGCCGCCGAGCAGGCGAACGCCGGCATCCCGCCGCGCCTGATGGGCGCGGGTCATGAGGCGCTCGACGACATCCACCCGCAGTCGCACCAGGGCATCTGCGGCGACGCGATCGCGACGATGGAGGGCATCAGCCGCGAGGCGCTCGACGCGCTCGCGCTGGTCAGCCAGCAGCGCGCCGACAAGGCGATCAAGGAAGGCCGCTTCAACAAGTCGGTCGTGCCGGTGCTCAACCCCGACGGCAGCGTCGCGCTCGACCATGAGGAGTTCCCGCGCCCCGAAACCACCGCCGAAGGCCTCGCGGCGCTGAAGCCGAGCTTCGCGGGGCTTGCCGACTTCGACATGGGCGACGGCTTCACTTTCAGGAAGCAGATCAACCGCCGCTACCCCGACCTCGAAATCCAGCACTTCCACCATGCCGGCAACTCGTCGGGCGTCGTCGACGGCGCCGCCGCGATCCTGCTGACGTCGAAGGATTATGCCGACAAGCATGGCCTGAAGCCCCGCGCGCGCATCGTCGCCTATGCCAATATCGGCGACGATCCGACGCTGATGCTCAACGCCCCGGTTCCGGCGGCGAAGAAGGTGCTCGAAAAGGCCGGCCTCAAGAAGGAAGACATCGACGTCTGGGAAATCAACGAGGCTTTCTCGGTCGTCGCCGAGAAGTTCATCCGCGACCTCGACCTCGACCGCGAAAAGGTGAACATCAACGGCGGCGCGATGGCGCTCGGCCATCCGATCGGCGCCACCGGCTCGATCCTGATCGGCACCGCGCTCGACGAGCTCGAACGTTCGGGCGGCCGCTACGGCCTCGTCACCATGTGCGCCGCGGGCGGCATGGCCCCGGCGATCATCATCGAACGGATCTGATCGATGCTCCCCCCTCCCGCTTGCGGGAGGGGTCGGGGGAGGGCCTGTTGCGGGCGCGCTTTACCCGACATGCCCTCCCCTAACCCCTCCCGCAAGCGGGAGGGGAACAACTCAAAACGGCCCGCGCACGGCGATCGTCCGTGCCGGGCTGTAGAGATTGAGGAACATCGTCAGCCCGTCGGGCGCGAAGCAGACGCCCGCGCATTTGGTCTGCGCGGCCACGCGGGCGAAGGGATAGACCCTGCCGTCCGGCGTGACGCCGCGCAGCCAGTTGCCGGGCCGCGCGCCGCGCCGGTCTTCGCAGACGATGAGGTGGCCGTTGGGCGCCACGGTCAGATTGTCGCCGAAGCTGAAATGCTCGGGCTCGGTCGATTCGAGAAAGAGTTGCAGCTTTCCGGGCACCTTCGCCTCCGCCGCGGAGCCTTCAGCGGGCGACGGTCGATAGCGCATGATCTGCCCGCGCCGCGCCGGGCCGCCCGAGGTGCAGGTGAAATAAATCTCGCCCTCGCCGCCGTGGATCCCCTCGCCGCGCGCGAAGATCGCCGCGCCGGCCCGCGCCCCGCGCTTGCGCAGGTCGTTCCTGGGGCTTTCGACCTCGTCGAGATCGATCCAGCGCACATCGTTCCAGCCACCGCTCGCAAGCGCCGGACGCGACCAGTTGCGCGTATCCGCGAGCGCGGGGTCGAGCAGCGCCAGCGCCTGCAATCGTCCGCCCTGCCGGAGCTGTCCGGGCACCGCGGGCAGGAAACGGTAGAAGAGGCTGTCCCGCCGGTCCTCGGTCATATAGATCGCGCCGCTTTGCGGATCGCAGACGGCGGCTTCGTGGTTGAACCGGCCCATCGCGCGGATCGGTTCGGCGGCAACGAGCCCGCCGGGCGCGACGGGCGTTTCGAACACCCAGCCATGGTCCTGTCCGTGCCGCCCGCCCGCGCGCGCGACATCCTCCTCGCAGCTCAGCCAGCTGCCCCACGGCGTCATTCCGCCCGAGCAGTTGCGGATCGTGCCGACCAGCGCGAGATATTGCTCCTCGACCGCGAGCGTCGCCGGATCGAGGATCAGGGTCGACACGCCGCCCGGAAGCGCCTCGCCGCTTCCGCCGCGAACGCAGTCGAACGCGGCGGCATCGGCGCCGGTGCCCACCGCGCAGGCCCCATAATCGAGTTCGTCGGCCCCAAGCTCATGGTTGCGCATCAGACACAGGCGCCCATCGGCGAGCGTCGCGCAGCCCATGCCATCGGCGCTGTTCGGCACCTTGTGCCCGTCGCTCATCGCCTGTCCGAATTGCGAAATAATCTTGTAGGAAAAGCCAGGTGGCAGGTCGAGGATGCCCGCCGGGTCGGGGATCGGCGCACCGAAGCCCTGCCCTTCGGCCAGCATCGCGACGGAGGCATGCCGGCTATGAAGCGCGAGGCCG
Organism: Sphingopyxis sp. NJF-3; assembly: GCF_053514865.1. Taxonomy (NCBI): domain Bacteria; kingdom Pseudomonadati; phylum Pseudomonadota; class Alphaproteobacteria; order Sphingomonadales; family Sphingopyxidaceae; genus Sphingopyxis; species Sphingopyxis sp. NJF-3. The sequence continues at coordinate 1,736,258 of NZ_CM130726.1, read as the reverse complement.
GCGAAGGCGGCCGCCATCAGGCCTCCGGCAAAGCCGCGGCGGTCGAGTGCGATGGATCCCCGTTCCATGGCGGCGCGATAGGCGCATGCGATGACAGGCCGGCTGCAGAAATCGGACAGTTTCGCGACACTTTGAAGTTCATCGGCACATAAGTGCAATATTCAGAGGGCCGGACGGCCCAAGAGGAGATACGACATGGCAGGACCGCTCAAGGGCATCAGAATCGTCGAATTCGCTGGCATCGGCCCCGGCCCCTTCTGCGGCATGATGCTCGCCGATCATGGCGCCGAGGTGATCCGCATCGACCGCCCCGGCGGTTTCATGGACCCGCGCGATCCCCTGTCGCGCGGCCGCACGTCGATCGCGCTCGACATGAAGAACCCAGAGGCCGTGCAGACGGCGCGCGACCTGTGCAAGAGCGCCGACGGCATCATCGAGGGCTATCGCCCCGGCGTGATGGAGCGGTTGGGGCTCGGCCCCGAGGTGCTGCTCGCCGACAATCCGAAGCTCGTCTACGGCCGCATGACCGGCTGGGGACAGTTCGGCCCCTATGCGCAGGCGGCGGGTCACGACATCAATTACATCTCGCTCTCGGGCGTGCTCCACGGCATCGGCCGCGCGGGTGAGAAGCCCGTGCCGCCGGTCAACTATGTCGGCGATTTCGGCGGCGGCGGCATGATGCTCGCCTTTGGCATGGCGAGCGCGCTGCTCCATGCCGCGAAGACCGGCGAAGGCCAGGTGATCGACTGCGCGATGACCGACGGCTCGGCGCTGCTCGCGGGGATGACCTGGGGGTTCAAGGCGATGGACCGGCTGAAGGACGAAGCCGGCGTCAACATGCTCGACGGCGGCGCGCATTTCTACGACACCTATCGCTGCAGCGACGGCAAGTTCATTTCGATCGGCTCGATCGAGCCGCAATTCTATGCGCTGCTGCGCGAAAAGACGGGTCTCGCCAACGATACCGCTTTCGACGCGCAGATGGATCCCGCGCAATGGGGTCCCCTCAAGGACAAGCTCACCGCGCTGTTCGCGACGAAGACGCGCGACCAATGGTGCGAGCTCATGGAAAGGACCGACGTCTGCTTCGCCCCCGTCCTGTCGCTTGAGGAGGCGCCGCAGCACCCGCACAATATCGAGCGCGAGACCTTCGTCACGGTCGGCGGCGCGACCCAGCCCGCCCCCGCGCCGCGCTATTCGGCGACGGTGAACGATACGCCGCGTGAGGCGCCGAAAGTCGGAACGGATGCCGATGCCGTGCTGGCGAGCCTCGGCTATGACGGCGCGAAGATCGCGGCGCTGCGCGACGGCGGCGCGGTGCGCTGATCCGTCACTCGGCGCGCGCGGTCAGGGTTTCCCAAAGGCCGCGTCCGCCGAAGCCGGCGACCTGTCGTCCCAGTCGCTCGGCCCAATAGGCGTCGTTGCTGTGCAACCCGCGCCAGCGCATGAGCGGGATGGTCGCGCGGTGGAGGTCATATTCGCGGGTGAAGCCGATCGCGCCGTGAACCTGATGCGCAACCGCGGTGACGATACCGACCGCGCGATTGGCGCGCAGCTTCGCCGCCGCGATCTCGAAATCGGCGGCGTCCGCATCGAGCCCGGTCGCGTCGAGTCGCGCCGCCATCGCCGCCGCGGCCGCATCGACCGCCGCGACCTCGCACGCCAGAACCGCGAGCGACTGCTGCACCGCCTGGAACTTGCCGAGCGGCCGCCCGAACTGCTGGCGCGTGTTCACATGCTCGATCGACAGCGCCAGCGCCTGCCCCATCGCACCCGCCATCAGCCCGACCGTCGCCGCGGCGCGGAGCGCCTCCGGCGCAGCGCCGAGCCCCGACAGAATCCGTTCGGCTACGGGCAGATCGGGCACCGCGACGCCCGCGATGCGCAGCACTGCGTTCGCATCGCCCCAGTCGCCGCCGAATCCGCCGCCCGCTTCGGGCACGAGCAGCAGGTCGAATCCCGCCGCTTCGACCGCCGCCATGTCGGCCTCGGCGAACACGGCGCGCGCCGTGTCGCACAGCATCTCGCGCGCCGCGCTCATCGCAGGCCCAGCCCGCGCGCGATGATCCCGCGGATCACCTCGCGCGTCCCGCCGCGCAGCGAAAAACTGGGCGAGGCGATGAGCAGCGCACGCAGCAGCCGCGCCAGATCGTCCGTGTCGTCCCAACCGCAGTCGACGACCGCCTGCACACGGCGCGGCATGTCCTGTTCGAAGCCATTGCCCAGTTCCTTGACCACCGACGCCTCGACCATCGGATCCTCGCCCGCCGCGAGCTTCGCCGCGGTCGACATCGACAATTGGCGCAGCGTCCACATCTCGGCGGTCAGTTCACCGATCAGCGTCGCGAGCGGCGGCGCGGGATCGGGTCCCGCCGCATCGATCAGGGCGACCAGCAGCGCGTGGCTCGACAGGTAGCGCTCCGGCCCGGACCGCTCGAGCCCAAGCTCGGCGGTGACCTGTTTCCACCCCTGCCCCCGCTCGCCGACGAGGGCGCCGTGCGGAACGAGGACATCGTCGAAAAAGACCTCGTTGAAATCGTGATTCCCGGCCATGTCGATGATCGGGCGGATGGTGATGCCGGGCGTGTCGAGGTCGATCAGGAGCTGGCTGAGCCCGGCGTTGCGCTCGCTGCCTTCCTCGGTCCGCACCAGCGCAAGCATGATGTGCGACAGATGCGCGCCGGTGGTCCAGATTTTCTGACCATTGACACGCCAGCCCTCGGCGGTCGCCCGCGCGCTCGTCCGCACCGCGGCGAGATCCGATCCCGCACCGGGTTCGGAGAGGCCGATGCAGGCATAGGTTTCGCCGCGCGCGATGCCGGGCAGATAGTGCTGCCGCTGTTCCTCGGTGCCATAGCGCAGGATCAGCGGCCCGGTCTGACGGTCGGCGATCCAGTGCGCGCCGACGGGCGCGCCGGCGGCGAGCAGTTCCTCGATCACCACATAGCGTTCGAGCGGGTGCCGGTCGCCACCGCCGTAGCGGGCGGGCAAGGTCATGCCGATATAACCCGCGGCCCCCAGCGCGCGGCTGAAATCGGCGTCGAAGCTCGCCCAGCAATTGGCGCGGCGGACGATGTCGCCCCGCGGCTGATGATCGGCGAGCCAGCGCCGCAGATCGATCCGCAGAGCCGAACTATCGCCCGGCGGGTCGAAAGGGTAGAGTGCAAAGCCTTGCATGTCCCGCCAGCCATGCAATAGCTTTTCGAAACTGAAAAGGATGATCTGGACCATGGGCGAATTTCTGAATGTCGAGCGGCGGGGCAAGGTCGCGATCCTGACGATGAGCAAGCCCGAGAGCATGAACGCGATCGGCACGCACGCCGATTGCGACGACATCATCGACACGCTGCGCGCGCTGGGTGGGGACCGCGGGGTCAGCGCGATCGTGCTGACCGGCAGCGGCAAGGCGTTCAGCGCCGGCGGCAATCTGAAATCGATGCAGGATCGCCAGGGCATCGGCGTGCTCGACCAGCCCGATTCGACCCGCGCCAATTATCGCCGCGGCGTGCAGGCGGTGATCCGCGCGCTGATGGACTGCGAGATCCCGATGATCGCCGCAGTCAACGGCCATGCGATCGGCCTCGGCTGCGACCTCGCCTGCACCTGCGACATCCGCATCGCCGCCGAAAGCGCGAAATTCGCGTGCAGCTTCATCAAGGTCGGCATCGTCCCCGGCGACGGCGGGGCGTGGCTGCTCCAGCGCGTGCTCGGCTACCCGTGCGCCGCTGAGCTGTTCCTGACGGGCGACCGCTTCGACGCCCAGGCGGCGAAGGAATACGGCCTCGTTACCGAAGTGGTGCCCGACGCCAAGCTGCTCGACCGGGCGCTCGCCATTGCCGACCGGATCGTCTGCAACCCGCCGCGCGCGCTGCGTCTCACCAAGCGGCTGCTTCGCGAAGCGCAGCACAGCCGGATGAGCGACATCCTCGAACTCAGCGCTGCCTATCAGGCCATCGTTCACGAAACCGCCGACAACCGCGAGGCGATCAATGCCTTCGTCGAAAAGCGCGTGCCGGTGTTCACGGGAGAATGACCATGCTCGCCGACCGCGTCCTGCCCCTGTCGGGCGTCCATAATTTCCGCGACTATGGCGGCTATGCGGTCGAGGGCGGAGGGCGGCTGCGCGACGGCATATTGTGGCGCTCGGCGCACCATGCCGAGGCGGCCGACGACGATCTGACGGCGATCGACGGTCTGGCCATCGAGACGATCATCGACCTGCGCGGCGACGACGAGCGCGAGCAATATCCTTGCCGACGCTCGGACAATTTCGCGGGCCGTGTCCTGTTCGCCGGCGGCACCACCGCAGGCCTCGCCCCGCATCTCCAGGCGGCGGTCGGCGCGATCGACGTCACAACGGCGCGGGCGCGGATGATCGACACCTATGCCGGCATGCCCTACCGCCCCGCGCTCGTCGCGACGCTGCGTCTCTACCTGTCGGCGCTCGCCGAATATGACGCGCCGAGCCTCGTCCATTGCGTCGCTGGCAAGGACCGCACCGGCTTCGCGGTGGCGATCGTCCACCGGCTGCTCGGCGTGCACGAAGACGATCTGATGCACGACTATCTGCTGACCAACAGCGCCGCCAGAATCGAGGAACGGGTCGCACAGGGCGCGGCGCATATCCGGGCGCGCTATGGCTCCGGAATCCAGGACGACGCGGTGCGTGCGATCATGTCGGTCAATCCCGCCTATCTCGACGCGGCGCTGGCGACGGTGCGCCGCGACCATGGCGACATCCCGGGCTATGCCGAAGCGGTGCTCAATTTCACGCCCGAAATGCGCGAGGCGATGATCGACCGGCTGGTGGTCTGAATCCCTTTGATCGTGAAGAGGGCCGTCAGTTCCCCTTCACCAGCACCCCGCCCTTTACCACCGCCGCGACATGCTCGAGCCGCGTCACGTCGGCAAGCGGGTCGCCGTCGACCGCGATGATGTCGGCATAGCGGCCGACCGCGATCGAACCGACGTCGCCGGTCATGTCCAGCGCCTCGGCCCCATTCAGCGTCGCGGCGCGGATCGCCTGGATCGGGGTCATGCCCCACTGCACCATCTTCGCGAACTGCCGCGCATTGTCGCCGTGCGGATAGACGCCCGCGTCGGTGCCGAAGATCATCCGTACCCCCGCCTTCACCGCGCGCTGGAAGGTCTGGCGCTGGGCAAGGCCGATCGCCTTTTCCTTGTCGAGGCTTTCCTGCTCGGTGCCGTTCGCGGTACCCGTCGCGAGAATATAATCGTCGTTATAGATATCCATGTCGAACCAGGTCTTGTGAAGGGCGGCGAGCTTGATCGTCTCGTCGCTCGCAAGGCTGCAATGCTCGATCGTGTCGATGCCGGCGAGGATCGCGGTGCGGATGCCCTCGTCGCCATGCGCGTGCGCCGCGACCTTGATCCCCAGCATATGGGCCTCGTCGGCGATCGCCTTCATCTCCCCGAGCGTCAGCTGCTGCGCGCCGACGCTGTCGCCGAGCGAGAAGACGCCGCCGGTCGCGCAAATCTTGATGACGCGCGCGCCGAACTTGTGCAGCCAGCGCACCTTGCGGCGCGCTTCCTCCGGGCTGTCGACCACCGACGGCTCCTTGCGGTCCATCGACGGCGGCAGGCCGCCGCTGTCGCAATGCCCGCCGGTCGCGCCGATCGCCCAGCCCGCGGGGATGATGCGCGGCCCCGGAATATAGCCGCTCTCGATCGCCTGCTTCAGCCCGACATCCTCGAAATCGGCCGAGCCGACGTTGCGCACCGTGGTGAAGCCAGCGTCGAGCGTGGTTTTCGCGTTGGCGACGCCGACCACCGTCCAGAAACTGTCGGTATAGCGCAGCGCCTGATAGCCGCCGACCTCGGCCAGCGACGTCAGGTGGACGTGCATGTCGATGAGGCCGGGAAGCAGGGTCCGCTCGCCGAGGTCGATATGCCTGACGTCGGCGCCCCAACGCACCGTGCGCGCGTCGGCGATGTTCGTGATCCGCCCGTCGGGCCCGACGAAGATGGCGGGATAATCGACCGTCTTGCCGCTCGTCACGTCGAGCATGTGCGCGGCGGTGATCACGGTCTGGCCGCTCGCCGCGGCCTGCTGTGCCGTCGCGCCCGATGCCGCGAAAGACGCGGTCGCCGCAAGCGCGACTCCCCGCAGAAAAGTCACGAACTTCACACGGAATCGCATGTCCGCCCTCCCCCTGTCGATGCCCGCTTCGTTGATGGCAAAAAGCGGCCTTGTAGGACAGCGGAAAAAGAGCCGGCGAGAGATGCCTTACCCCAAGCTCGTCATTGCGAGGGCCGCAGGCCCGTGGCAATCCAGAGCGGTGACCGCCACTCTGGATTGCTTCGCTCCGCTCGCAATGACGGGGGTTTTCAATGAGACGAGGACAAGACATCATGGACGACTGGAACCTTCCCTGGACCGGCGGCTGCCGCTGCGGCAAGCTGCGCTTCGAGATCAGCGCGCCGCCGTTGATCACCATGGCGTGCCACTGCACCGGCTGTCAGAAGATGAGCGCGAGCGCCTATTCGCTGTCGATGGCGATTCCCGAAGGCGGCTTTCGCGTGACCGAGGGCGAACCGGTCATCGGCGGTCTCCACGATCCACGTCTGCACCACAGGCATTGCGATCACTGCAAAAGCTGGGTGTTCACCGAGATCGAGCCCAGCATGGGCTTCACCAACGTCCGCCCCTCGATGCTCGACGACTTCGCCTGGTTCGAGCCCTTCATCGAAAGCTACACCAGCGAGGCGCTGCCCTGGGCGAAGACCGGCGCGAAGCACAGCTTCGCCGAATTTCCCGGGATGGACGATTACGGCCCGCTGGTCGCAGAGTTCGCCGATAAGGGCGCACGGCCGGGACGTTGACGCGGCGGGCGCGCCGCGCCTAAGGCACGGCGTCGCCCGATAGGCCGGAGCTCCGATGTCTTTTCTCTCGCTCGGCCTCGTCGTCCTCGCCGCGCTCATTCACGCCACATGGAATCTGCTCGCGAAGCGCGCGGCGCATGCGGGGGTGGCGTTCGTCTTTGCCTATAATCTGGTCGCGACGATCGCCTATGCGCCGTGGGTCGCGTGGATATTGCTGACCGAGGGCATGGCGTGGAGCGGCGCCGCGGTCGGCTTCATTTTCCTCTCGGCGCTCATCCACCTCGCCTACAGCCTGTGCCTGCAGCGCGGCTATCAGGTCGCCGACCTGTCGGTCGTCTACCCGGTCGCGCGCGGGACCGGGCCGATGCTCGCGTCGGTCGGTGCCTTCCTGCTGCTCGGCGAGGATATCAGCGCGCCGGGGCTCGCGGGCCTGCTGCTCGTCGTCACCGGCATCGCGCTGATCGCGACGCAGGGCCGCTTCGCGGCCTTTCGCACCGCCGAGGCGCATCGCGGCGTCCGCTGGGGCATGGGAACCGGCGCGTTGATCGCGACCTATACCGTCGTCGACGGCTGGGCAGTGAAGATGCTCGGCGTGGTCCCGGTGGTGCTCGACTGGCTGTCGAACATGCTGCGCTTCTTCTTCCTGTTGCCGGTCGTGCTGCGCGATCGCAGCGGCGCGATGGCCCGGATGCGCGGCCATTGGGGATTGGCGGTGGCGGTCGGCCTGCTCTCCCCCGCCTCCTATATCCTCGTGCTGACCGCGCTGAAAATGGGCGCGCCGCTGCATGTCGTCGCGCCTGCGCGCGAGATGTCGATGATGGCGGGCGCCTTGTTCGGAATGATCTTCCTCGGCGAGGCGGTCGGGCGCTGGCGGCTCGCGGGCTGCGTACTGCTGATCGTCGGCGTCGTGCTGCTCAGCAGCTGACGCGCCGGTCGATCGCCGCCGCCGCGAGCGCGAAGGCCGCGCCGAGCATCGTTCCGCCCAGCACGTCGCTCGGCCAATGGACGCCGAGCATCACCCGCGACAGCGCGGTGAGCAGGATCGCCGCAGCCGCGCACCCTGCCGCAACGCGGCGCCAGGGCGGCGGCGCAAGCAGCGCGAAGGCGATCGCAATCGCGGTGACGCTGGTCGCATGACCGCTCGGGTAGGACCAGCTCGACACATGGTCGAGATGCGGGATCAGGTCGGGGCGCGGACGGTCGAAGAGATTTTTGAGCCGGCTCGACGCGAGATTGGCGGCAAGCGCCGTCCCGGCGAACAGCAACGCGGGCCGGCGCCCGGCGCTGCGCCAGAGCAGAACGGCCAGGAGCAGGACGAGCGCCCAGCGCGGTACGCCGCCGCCGAACCAGCTCACCCCCTGCATGAAGGCGATGAGTATCGGAGACGAGGCGTCGGTGGTGAGCAGAGCCGGCGTTGCGAGCAGGGCGTCGGTGGCCGTCACGGCTCGTCCTTCGACGAACAGACCCAGCAGCAGCACCGCCCCTAGCAGCAGCGCGGAGGTCAACCACCGTCGCATCGCCGCGCGCTCAGATATGCAGCGCGCGTCCGTAGGCGCCGAGCACTGCCTCGTGCATCGTCTCGCTGATCGTCGGGTGCGGATAGACGGTGTGCATGAAGTCTTCCTCGACCAGCTCGGCGGTCTTGCCGACGGTATAGCCCTGGATCATCTCGGTGACCTCGGCGCCGACCATATGCGCGCCGAGCAGTTCGCCGGTCTTCGCGTCGAACACCGTCTTCACGAAGCCCTCGACCTCGCCCAGCGCGATCGCCTTGCCATTGCCGATGAAGGGGAAGTTGCCGACCTTGACCTCGTGCCCCGCTTCCTTCGCCTTCGCCTCGGTCAGCCCGACGCTAGCGATCTGCGGGTGGCAATAGGTGCAGCCGGGGATGTTGCGCGCATCCATCGGGTGCGGGTGGACATCCTTGTTGCCGAGCTCCTGCGCGATCGCCTCGGCGGCGATCACGCCCTCGTGGCTCGCCTTGTGCGCGAGCCACGGCGGCGCGGTGACGTCGCCGATCGCCCACAGCCCCTTCACATTGGTGCGGCAATAGGGGTCGGTGTCGATATGCCCCTTGGTGGTCTTGACGCCGAGCGTATCGAGCCCGACGCCCTCGGTATTGGGGACGATGCCGATCGCGACGATCGCATGGCTGTAATCGCCCGCCTGAACCTTGCCGTCCTTCGTCTTGATCTTCGCCGACACGCCGCTGCCGGTCGCCTTCAGTTCCTCGACGCTGGCTCCGGTAAGGATCGTCATACCCTGTTTTTTCAGCGATTTTTCGAGGAAGCTCGACACGTCGGCGTCCTCGACGGGCACGACGCGGTCGAGCATTTCGACCACGGTCACTTCGGCGCCCATATCGTTGTAGAAGCTCGCGAATTCGATCCCGATCGCGCCCGAACCGATGACGAGCAGCTTTTTCGGCATTTCGGGCGGGGTCATCGCGTGGCGATAGGTCCAGATGCGCTTGCCGTCGGCGGGGGCGAAAGGCAGGTCGCGCGCGCGCGCGCCGGTCGCGACGATGATGTGCTTCGTGGTCAGCGTTTCGCTGCCCTTTTCGCCCTTCACTTCCAGTTTCCCGGGCGCGGTGAGCTTGCCGTCGCCCATATGGACGGTGATCTTGTTCTTCTTCATCAGGTGCGTGACGCCCTGGTTGAGCTGCTTCGCGACCCCGCGGCTTCGCTTCACCACCGCCTCGAGATCGGCGCTGATGCTCGCTGCGGCAAGGCCATAATCCTTGGCGTGCTGCATATAGTGATAGATTTCGGCCGAGCGCAGCAGCGCCTTGGTCGGGATGCAGCCCCAGTTGAGGCAAATGCCTCCCAGATTCTCGCGCTCGACGATCGCGGTTTTCAGGCCCAATTGCGCCGCGCGGATCGCCGCGACATAGCCGCCGGGGCCCGAGCCGAGGACGATGAGGTCGTAAGTGTCTGCCACGATTATCTCCTTATTCGCCATCCCGGTTGCGGAGCATTCCTATCAGCTCCCAAAACACGGAACCGCCCATGGCGGCATATGCGAAAAACCATATTCGACCAGAATCTTCAGGCCACATCCAGCTGGCCGAAGCGGCAAGAAGGGCCAGCGCAAACAGCCCGATCAGCAAATGCAAAAATTGCCGAACGAAGCGCACCGCCCTTTCCCGATCAGGCCACCAGCCCCAGCGGGTTCTCCACGATCTGCTTGAACGCCTGCATCAACTGCGCGCCGTCGGCGCCGTCGATCGCGCGGTGGTCGAAGCTGCCGGTCGCCGACATGATCGTGGCGATCGACACGGCGTCGTCGACGATCCACGGGCGCTTCTCGCCCGCGCCGATCGCCATGATCATACCCTGCGGCGGGTTGATGACCGCGTCGAACTGGGTGATGCCGAACATGCCCATGTTGCTGATGCTCGCGGTGCCGCCCTGATATTCGTGCGGCTGGAGCTTGCCCTCCTTGGCGCGGGCGGCGAGTTCCTTCATCTCGGTCGAGATCTTGCTCACCGATTTCTCGTCGGCGCCGGTGATGATGGGGGTGATCAGGCCCGCGGGGACCGATACGGCGACGCTGATGTCGGCGCGGCTGTAGCTGATGAGCTGGTCGCCGGCATAGCTGACGTTGCACTTGGGCACCTGGATCAGCGCCTTGGCGAGCGCCTTGATCAGGAGGTCGTTGACGCTGAGCTTGACGCCCTGCGGCTCGAGCGCCGCGTTGAGCTCGCCGCGCAGCTTGAGCAGCTTGTCGAGCTGGATGTCGACGGTCAGGTAGATGTGCGGGATCGTCTGCTTCGCCTCGGTCAGGCGGCGCGCGATCGTCTTGCGCATGTTGCTGAGCTTGTCGGCGGTGTGCGGAATGTCGGTTTCGAACGGCTGCGCCGGCGCCGCGGTGGCGGCAGGCGCGACAGCGGTCGCGGCGGCCGGGGCCGCGGCGGCGCCCGAGGGTGCGCCTTCGAGGTCGGCCTTGACGATGCGGCCGCCGGGGCCGCTGCCGGTCAGCGCCTTCAGGTCGATGCCCTTTTCGGCGGCGATGCGCTTGGCGAGCGGGCTGGCCTTGATGCGGTCGCCCGAGGATGCGGGCGCGGGTGCCGGTGCAGGCGCCGCCGCTGGGGCGGGGGCCGGGGCCGGCGCGGGTTCGGCTTTTGCTTCGGGAGCCGGAGCAGCGGCGGGAGCCGGCGCAGGAGCCGCCTTGGCCGTGCTCGCATCCTCGCCTTCGCCCGCGATCGTCGCGATCACGGTGCCGACCTTCACATTGTCGGTGCCCTCGGGGACCAGTATCTGCGCGATCGTGCCCTCGTCGATCGCCTCAAACTCCATCGTCGCCTTGTCGGTCTCGATCTCGGCGAGCAGGTCGCCCGATTTGACCGTATCGCCTTCCTTGACCAGCCATTTGGCGAGCGTGCCCTCCTCCATCGTCGGCGAAAGGGCGGGCATTTTGAGTTCGATGGGCATCGTCGCTGTAGTTCCTGTCACTGGGGAGGCCTGCCGTTACGGCTTCTCCCTCGCCATAAGCATAAGCCGGGTCAAGGTCCAGCGGGGCGAACTTGCGTTTCATACGAATGTGACGCAGTCTCGCGCGCGAAAAAGAACAAGAGGGGTCGGGGCGATGCGGACATATCTGGTGGTGATCGACGACAGTCCGGAAGCGACGCTGGCGCTGCGCTTCGCGGCGCGGCGCGCGGCGCGCACGGGCGGCGGGGTGATGGTGCTCGCGATCGTGCCGCCGCAGGATTTTCTCGCCTTCGGCGGCGTCCAGGCGACGATCGAGGCCGAGGCGCGCGAGCAGGCCGAAGCGCTCGCCTCGGCGGCGGCCGAAGCGGTCGCGCAGGAGGCCAATGTCTCGCCGCAGATCCTCGTCAGATCGGGGAAACCCGCCGAGGTGGTGCGCGAGGTGATCGGCACGAGCGACGAGGTCGCCGCACTCGTCCTCGCCACCGCGCCGAGCGGCGCGCCGGGCCCGCTCGTCGCCTATTTCACCGGGCACGACGCGGGGACCCTGCCCTGCCCGGTGATGCTGGTGCCGGGCGGGATCGACATCGATCGGCTCGACGCGCTGAGTTGAACGCCCTTCCCCCTTGTTGGAGGAAGGATACGAAGCCTTGTCGCAAAGCGATTAGGCGCAGTTGGATGGGGGTGATGGCGCGGCCTTGCGCAGCACCCGCACCTCCTCCGCTGTGCCCCGGACTTGATCCGGGGCCCGCTGCCTCCCCCATCCAGGGCGAGGGATTCCTTTACCGCCCCGCCAGCGCCGCCGACTGGTCGACCGGCACCACCGGCAGCAGCACGCCGCTCGCCGTGTCGCCGCCCTGCAGGATCGTCACTTCCTGCTTCTTATAGTCCTCGGGTTTGGCGAGGAAGATGTTGGGGACGAAGGTCTGCGGGTTGCGGTCGTAGAGCGGAAACTGGCTCGACTGGATCTGCACCATGATGCGGTGCCCCGGCTGGAACACATGGTTCACCGTCGGCAGGCGGAATTTATACGCCTGGGTGACGCCAGAGGGGATCGCGGTCGGGTTCGAAAAGCTGTCGCGATAGCGGCCGCGGAAGATGTCCTGGCTGATCGCGAGCTGATAGCCGCCCATCTTCGGATCGGTCGCCACCTCGGCCGGATAGACGTCGATCACCTTGACGATGAAATCGACGTCCGAACCGGTGATCTGCGCGAAGATGTTCGCCATCGGCGCGCCCGACACGCGCACCGGCTCGGTCAGCACCCCGGTCTGATAGGTCAGCACGTCGGGGCGGCCGTCGACGTGGCGCTGGTCGCTGACCAGCCAGTCGCCCCAGCGCCCGTCGCCGAAGTTCACCGGGCGCGACAGATGCGGCACGGGCTTCGCCGGATCGGAGATATAGCTGGTGACGCTTGCCGCCGGTTTGCCGAAACCAAGGCTGCCCTCGGGCCCGACATAGATCGGGGTGAGCGGCGCCTGGCACCCGCTCTGGCAGGCGAGCGGCCAGGTCGTGAAGCGGTCCCAGTGATTTTTGCCGGTGTTGTAGATCGCGGCGGCGGGCAGGTTCGCGGGCGGGCCGTCCTTCAGATACTGGTTGAAGAGCGGCAGGACCATATCCTTGCGGAACTGCGCCGCGGTGTCGCCGTCCCATTCGAACGGACCGAGCGAGCGCCCTTCGCGGTTGATCTGGCTGTGACGCCACGGGCCCATGACGAGGAAATTGTTGCCCATCTTCCCTTTCGCCTTCAGCGCCTCCCAGCTCATGATCGCGCCGTACATATCCTCCTGATCCCACAGCCCCTGTTCCCACAGCGTCGGGACGTTCGAGGGGTTCGCGGCGACCAGCTTGTCGAGCGCCTGCTGCTGCCAGAACTCGTCATAGGCGACATGCTTCAACATTTTCTGCCAGAAGGGCAGCTGGTCGTAGCCGACCTTTTTCGCCCAGTCGTTCGCCGATCCGGTGCGGAAATTGTTGTAATCGTCATAGCCGCCGGTCGAGGGCACCTTGCCCTCGCCCTTGTAGCCGGTCTGGCCGCCGATCCACGCGATATTGGCGAGGCGGAAGGCGCCGTGGTGGAACCAGTCGTCGCCCATCCAGCCGTCGATCATCGGGCTCTCGGGCGCCGCGACCTTCAGCGCCGGGTGCGGATTGAGCAGCGCCATGACGACGGTGAAACCCTCGTAGGATGAGCCGATCATCCCGACGCGGCCGTTCGATTCGGGCAGGTTCTTCTTGTTCACCAGCCAGTCGATCGTGTCCCACGCATCGGTGGTGTGATCGACCTTGGTCGGATTGAGCGGGCCGACCGGCGGGCGGTTGACGATATAGTCGCCCTCCGACCCGTATTTGCCGCGGATGTCCTGATAGACGCGGATATAGCCGTCCTTCACGAAAATCTCGTCGGAGAGCGGCAGCGTCGACAGCATGCTCGGGCTGTCCTTGCGGTTCGCGCGGCCCTTGGCGTTATAGGGCGTGCGTGTCAGCACGATCGGCGCGTTCTTCGCCCCCTTGGGCACGACGATGACGGTGTAGAGTTTGGTGCCGTCGCGCATCGGGATCATCTCGACGCGCTTGTCATAGTCCGCATTCTGCTCCGGAATCACGAATTTGTCGGGGATGTCGCTGGTGACCGGCGCCGATTTCGGCGCCGCGGTCTCGACCGCGCCGGTGACCGATGCGCTGGTCAGCGCAAAGGCCGACAGAGTGACGAACAGGAACGAGCGGACCATGCGAACCCCCTTATTATCGATTTGGCAGGCGCGGACCTTGGCCCCGCGGGCGAAGCATTGCAACCTTTGGGCGTAACGATCTTGCGCAAAAAAAGACGGAGCGGCGCGCGGCCGCTCCGCCAAAAGCCGGATCGGGAAGTCAGGCGGTGGCGGCGGCACGCGGCAGCGCGGCGGCGCCCTTCGCCTCGAGCAGCGCAAACTCCAATACCACCAGCGCCTGCACCAGCGTGACCGCGATACCGAACCACGTCATCTGCCCGGCGAAGATCGCCAGCACCGCAAGGCTCGCCGCGACCCAGCCGAGATTGCCGACCGCGATCAGCTTCGTAAGCCCCCGGCTCGGCGCCCGCTGCATCGCCACGATCAGCATCGGCATGGCGGCCGCAAGGCAGATCCAGCCCGCCGCGGTCACCACGCCGGCGGGAAGTCCGAGCAGCGCCGCGACCGTCGCGGCGGCCAGAACGCAGAGCAGGAACATCGCGGTGCAGGTGACCGCGTCGAGGGTCAGGATGGTCTTGAGATTGGGATTCGGCATGGTGAAGTCTCCTTTCGAACCCGGCCCAACTGAACCCCGGAACGCGGCAAGTCGATTACGCGCGAGGTAATGGAAACCGGAACGGGTCCGGGCTAATCCGGCCGCGAAGGAGAGACGGGATGCAGGTCGCACCACTCGGCGAGCAACTTCGCGAATGGCGCACACGCCGCCGGATGAGCCAGATGGACCTCGCGCTCGAAACCGATATGTCGACGCGGCACCTGAGCTTCATCGAGACCGGCCGGTCGAGGCCGAGCGCGGCGATGCTGCAGCGCATCGCCGACCGGCTCGAGGTGCCGCACCGCGCGCGCAACGCGCTTCTCCTCGCCGCGGGCTATGCCCCCGATTATCCCGAGCGTCCGCTCGACAGCCCCGAAATGGCCGGGATGAAGGCGATCGTCGAGCATGTTCTGAAGGGGCACGAGCCCTACCCCGCGCTCGCGGTCGACCGGCATTGGAACATGGTCGCGGCGAATGACGCGATCGCGATCCTCATCGAACAGGTCGCGCCCGAACTGCTGACCCCGCCCGCCAATGTGCTGCGCATCGCGCTCCACCCCGACGGGCTCGCCCCGCAGATCGTCAATCATGGCGAGTGGCGCGCGCATATCCTGCACCGGCTCGACCTCCAGATCGAGGCGAGCGCCGACAGCGGCCTGATCGCGCTACGCGAGGAACTCGCGGGCTACGCCGCACAGGCCAACGACAATGACGCCGGCGCCGTCAGCAGCATCGCGGTGCCGTTGATCCTCGACACGATCGCCGGACGCATCTGCTTCGTCTCGACCGTGACGATCTTTGGGACACCGGTCGACATCACCTTGTCCGAGCTTGCGATCGAGGCGTTTTTTCCAGCGGATGCGGAAAGCGCGGCGTTGCTGCGGAGACTGCAGAAATTCTAGATCGCGTCATTGCGAGCGAAGCGAAGCAATCTCCAGCCATCGACCTCGATCAAGGCCGGTGCCTGGAGATTGCCGCGTCGCTTCGCTCCTCGCAATGACAGGGCTGGGTTTATCGCCGTCGTCCCTGATGCCGGATATTCCCCGGCCGCCCGCGCTTGCCGACCATATGCTTGCCCTTCCCGTCCCTCCGCGGCGGGCGTTTCGCCGGCCCGCCCTCGGGCGCGTCGGGCAGTTCGAAGCGCAGCGCGCCGCTGACCGGATTCGCCTCCATCAGCCGCAGGTCGAGCCGCTGGCCGATGCTGTAGCTCACCCGCCCATGCTCGCTGTCGAGCGTCCGCGCCGCCTCGTCATAGAAGAAGCGCTCGCTGCCCAGCGTCGACACCGGCACCAGCCCGTCGCCGCCGAGCCCGTCGACGGTCGCGAAAAAGCCGAACGGTTGCACCCCGGTGATCCGCGCCGGCACGATCTCGCCGACCTTGCCCGCCAGATAGGCGGCGACATAGCGGTCGATCGTCTCGCGCTCGGCCTCCATCGCGCGACGTTCGAGGGCGCTGATCGTCTCGCCGATGCGCGACAGCCCCTTGCGGTCGGCTTCGCCGAGCCCGGTGCGCTCGGGAAGATTTTTTGGCTTTCCAGGGACTTCGAGGCGGTAGCTGTCGACAAGTGCGCGGTGAACGATCAGGTCGGCATAGCGACGGATCGGCGAGGTGAAATGCGCGTAGGAACCGAGCGCGAGCCCGAAATGACCCGCGTTGGCGGGGCCGTAATAGGCCTGCGTCTGGCTGCGCAGGATCGCCTCCATGATCTCGGGAAGCCGGTCATCGC
This sequence comes from Sphingopyxis sp. NJF-3, assembly GCF_053514865.1. NCBI lineage: Bacteria > Pseudomonadati > Pseudomonadota > Alphaproteobacteria > Sphingomonadales > Sphingopyxidaceae > Sphingopyxis > Sphingopyxis sp. NJF-3. The sequence goes on along the minus strand of NZ_CM130726.1, from coordinate 1,719,991 downwards.
CCGAAAAGCCGTCGATCAGGCGGTTGAACACCGCGGGGGTGATGACCTGCCCGAGCGCGAAGCTCTGCTCGAACGTTTCGAGATAATCCTTCAAGCTGACGAGCTTCTCGCGGCTCGGCGGCTCGTGGATGCGGTACATGACGGGCGACTTTTTCGCTTCGAGCGCCTTCGCCGCGGCGACGTTCGCGGCGATCATATAATCCTCGATCAGCCGATGCGCGTCGAGCCGCTCGCGCACGCGGATTTCGGCGATGCCGCCCTTGTCGTCGAGGATCACCTGCCGCTCGGGCAGGTCGAGGTCGAGCGGCGCCCGCGCGGCGCGCGCCTTCGCGAGCAGCGCCCAGCAGCCCCAGAGATTCCGGAGCGACGGAAGAACGTCGGCATCCCATCCCTCGTCGGGCGCATCGGCATCGAAGGCCGCCTGCGCGCGCTCATAGGCGATGTTCGCGCGTAGCCGCACCAGCGCGCGGGTGAAACGCCATGACGTCACCTTGCCGTGCCGGTCGATAGTGAGATGACACGCCATCGCCGCGCGGTCCTCGCCCGCCTTCAGCGAGCAGACGCCCGCCGAGAGGGTTTCGGGCAGCATCGGAACGACGCGGTCGGGGAAATAGACGCTGTTGCCGCGCCGCCGCGCCTCGCGGTCGAGCGCGCCGTCGGCGCGCACATAATAGCTGACGTCGGCGATCGCGACGATCGCGCGCCAGCCGCCCTTGTTGCCGGGATCCTCGTCGGGAGCCGCCCAGACCGCATCGTCATGGTCGCGCGCGTCGGCGGGGTCGATCGCGACGATCGGCAGGCCGCGCAAATCTTCGCGCCCATCAGGCGTCAGCGGCAGCTTCGCCGCGCGTTCAGCCTCGGCGAGCGTCTCCTCGCCGAAGACATGCGGGATTTCATGCTTGGCGATCGCGATCATGCTCAGCGAGCGCGGCGCGAAGGGATCGCCGATCCGCTCGACCACCCGTGCCTTCGTCGCCGGGCCGCGGCCCGACAGTTCGGCGCGGACGAGGTCGCCGATGTCGGCATCGCCCATGTCAGAAACGGCGAAATCGAAGCGCGCACGCTTGTCGGCGGGGCGCAGCCAAGTGATCGGCTTGCCGCCGGGGCCGGTGTCGGCGACGAGGACGCCGATGATCGTCTCCCCGCCCGCCTGCAGCCGCTTCATCGGGTGCGCGACATGGCCGCTGCCGCGCTCTTCGGTGCGCGCGAGGATGCGGTCGCCGAGGCCCAGGGCGCTGCGCCGGCCTTTTTCCATGACGCGAAGGCGCGGCGGCGGGGCCGATCCTTCCCAGCGTTCGGGCACCGCCCAGACGGTATCGCCCTCGACCGCCGCGACGCGCAGCACGGTGACGCGCGGCAGGCCGCCATGCTTGTGGAAGGCGCGGCCCGGAGCCAGGTCGACGAGCCCCTCGTCGGTCATGTCCTTGAGCAGCGCCTTCAGCGCGATCTTGTCGGCGCCGCGCAGCGCGAAATGCTTGGCGATTTCGCGCTTGCCGACCGCCGACGAACTGTCTTCGATGAAGCGGAGGACCTGCTCGCGGCTCGGGAGGCCTGCGGGGATCGGCTTGTCGGCTTTGCGCGCGGGTTTCTTGGATGAAGGCATCGCGCCGCAATAGGGGCAAATGCCCGATTAGGCGAGAGCGCGCCGCAGGAAGACCGTATCGGGCACCGGCGTATCGTAATAGGGCGCCATCGGCGCAAATCCTTCGGCCAGATAAAGCGCCTGCGCCGCGCCCATCGTCGCCAACGTGTCGAGCCGCATTTCATGATAGCCGAGCGCCGTGGCGTCGGCGACCAACCGGCGCACGAGCCTTCGGCCAAGGCCCAATCCGCGTCCCGCCGGGGCGACGAACAGCCGCTTCATCTCGCAAGCCCCCGGCTCTGCGAGCGGGCGGCAGGCGACGCAGCCAAGCGCCGTGCCGTCGCCGCCGCGCGCGAGCAGCAGCAACCCGTGCGGGGGCGCATAGGCCCCCGGCAGCGCGGCGAGCTCGCCCGCGAAACCCTGATAATCGAGGTCGATGTCGAGCGAAGCGGCATAGTCGGCGAACAGGCCCGCGACCGCCGCGACATCCGCCTCCGCCAGCGCCCGGGTGATGAGGACGCCGTCGGCCACGTCGCCTGAACTCAGTAGGTCCGCCCGATCAGCACGCGCTCGACCGCCGGCTCGCCGGTGAAGAAGCAGGCGCCGTCGACGGGCGCGCCGTCCAGCGGGGTGTTGCGCATCGTCAGCTTGAGCGTCTTCAGCCGCTCGACAATTCCGTCGAGCACCGCGCCGGTCGGGCGCGACCATTGCACCTCGACCCAGCCGACGAATTTGTCGTCGCCCGAGAAATGCGCAGCCAGATCCGTGACATCGCGGCGGATATTGCCATCGAGCCTCGCCTTGGCCTCGGCATGGAGGCTGGCCTGGATGTCTTCGAGCATCGCCACCGCGCCCGCGACGAACTCGCCTTTCGCGACGAACGCGGTGTCGAGCTTGCCGCTCTCCTGATAAAGCCGATCGCGGCGGATCACCGCGACATTGCCGCCCGCGACGTCGCGCGGGCCGATCTCGACGATGATCGGAGCGCCTTTCTTGACCCAGCCCCAGCGCTTGGTCTGCGCCTTGTTGGCGGTTGCGTCGAGCAGCACGCGCACCGGTTCGCGGAACGCATCGAGCGCCTTCAGTTCGGCTTCGAGGCTGCGGCAATAGTCGAGGATCGCGGCGTCCTCGTCATTGTCGCGCAGCATCGGGACGATGACGATCTGGTGCGGCGCGATGCGCGGCGGGCAGCGCAGCCCGTCGTCGTCGCCATGCGTCATGATGACGCCGCCGATCATCCGGGTCGAGGTGCCCCAGCTCGTCGTGTGACAAAGGCTGTGACCGCCCTCCCTGTCCTGATAGCGGATGCCCGCCGCCTCGGCGAAGCCGGTGCCGAGATAGTGCGAGGTGCCGGCCTGGAGCGCCTTGCCGTCCTGCATCATCGCCTCGATCGAATAGGTAGCGACGGCGCCCGGAAAACGCTCATGCTCGGGCTTCTCGCCCGCGATCACCGGCATGGCGAGCACATCCTCGGCGAAGGCGCGGTACATTTCGAGCGCGCGCAGCGTCTCCGCCATCGCGTCGTCCTTGTCGGCGTGCGCGGTATGGCCCTCCTGCCACAGGAATTCGCTGGTGCGCAGGAACATGCGCGTCCGCATTTCCCAGCGCACGACATTGGCCCACTGGTTGACCTTCAGCGGCAGGTCGCGCCAGCTCTGCACCCAGCGGCTCATCGCCGATCCGATCACCGTTTCCGAGGTCGGACGGACGATCAGCGGCTCCTCCAGCTTCGCCTCGGGATCGGGAACGAGCTTGCCCTTGCCGTCGGCGATCAGCCGGTGGTGCGTGACGACCGCCATTTCCTTTGCGAAACCATCGACATGGTCGGCTTCCTTTTCAAAGAAGCTCAAGGGGATGAAGAGCGGGAAATAGGCGTTCTGGACCCCCGCGTCCTTGATCGCGGCGTCCATCACCGTCTGGATGCGTTCCCAAATGCCATAGCCCCACGGCTTGATGACCATGCAGCCGCGCACGCCCGATTCCTCGGCGAGGTCGGCTTCGGCAATGACATCCTGATACCAGGCCGCGAAGTCGGCCTGACGGGTTACGCTGAGCGCATGCTTGATCATCTGTCCTATTTCTGTGCTGGGGGGCGGGAGAGGGCCCCGGATTATTTCTTTTTGGCGAGTTCGGCCTTGAGCGCGGCGATCTCGTCCTTCAGCGCGGCGATTTCAGCATCCTTCGCCTTGCCGCCCGCGGCACCTGGCATGAAGGCGCCCGCCGCCTGGCTGAAGATCTCGAAATTGCGGCGCGTCAATTCGGCGAGCGGGTTCGCGCCGAGCGCGCCTTCGAACGCCGCGCGGACCTCCTGCTGGTTCTTGCGGAACGCCGCCATCGACGCTTCGAGATATTGCGGCACCGCCGACTGCATCTTGTCGCCGTAAAGGCCGATCAGGTGGCGCAGGAAATTGACGGGGAGCAGCGTCTCGCCGCGCGTTTCGGTGTCCATGATGATCTGGGTCAGGACATTGTGGGTGATGTCCTCGCCACTCTTGGCATCGACGACGCGGAAATCGCGGCCGTCGCGCACCATCGCGCCGAGGTCGTCGAGCGTGATGTAGCAGCTGCGCTCGGTATCATAGAGGCGCCGGTTGGCGTATTTCTTGATGGTGACGACATCGCCGTCCGCTGCCGTCTTTGCCTTCGCCATGCTGACCCGCGCTCCTTGATTGCCTGCCGTCGCATTAGCACCAAATTATGATGCGTCGCAACATGGCGCGCGCCGCCGTCCCGCTATGGTTCACGGCTTGTTGACCATTAAGCGATAGTTTCCGCCCGCCGCCGACCGATCCCCCGCGGCACGGAGTTTCACATGACCAAGACGCGCCTTCTTCTGAGCGCCGCCCTTTTCGCGCTGACCGCTAGCGCCGCGCAGGCGCAGGACGCCCCGCCCTGCCCCGCCGACGACGCCGCGTGCGACGCCGATGCGATCATCGTCACCGGATCGCGCATCGCGCGCCCGCGCTTCGAGACGGTCGAGCCGGCGCTGGTCGTCTCCTCTGACGCGATCGAGATGCGCGGCTTCGATTCGCTCGGCCAGGCGCTCAAGGAGCAGCCCGCTTTCGGCACCCCCGGCGCCACGCCGATCGGCGAGCAATCGCCGCTGGCCCAGGGGCAGAGCTTCGTCAATTTCCTTGGTCTCGGCTCGCAGCGCACCCTCACCCTCGTCGACGGCCGCCGCTTCGTGTCGTCGAACACCGCCTCGATCTTCGGCCCGACGGGTGCGGGGAGCCAGGTCGACCTCAACATCATCCCGACAAAGCTGGTCGACCGCGTCGAAACGATCGCGGTGGGCGGCGCACCGATCTATGGCGCCGACGCGATCGCGGGCACCGTGAACATTGTCCTCAAGCGCGACTTCGACGGGTTCGAGATCGACGGCCAGGCGGGCGTGTCGAGCCGCGGCGACGCCGCGAGCCAGCGCGTCCGCGCGCTCGCGGGCCACAATTTCGCCGATGGCCGCGGCAACATCACCGTCGCAGGCGAATATAGCCGCGCCGCCGGGCTGACCGGCGCCGACCGCGCCTTTTTCGCGCAGGGCGGCTTCTTCGGCAACGCCAGCGATCCCGCTTCGCCCTTTCTGCAGGAGCTTTATGGCGACCGCCGCCTGCCCGCGGTGTCCGAGGCCGGCATCCCGCTCGTCGGCGACGGCATCCCGCTGAGCGTCGAACAGCAGGTCGCGACCTTCGGCTTTCCGGGATTCCACTTCGGGGTCAGCGACGCGAACGGCAGCCAGCTCCGCTTCGACGGCAATGGCGGGCTGACCGCGATCGATTTCGGCCGCTATGCCGGCGCACCCGGCACCTTCGGGGTCGATTTCGAGGGCGGCAACGGCTTCAGCGCGGCGCCCTCGACCAACCTGCTTGCTTCGACGCGGGGCTATAGCGGCGTCGCGCTCGCGCGCTACGACCTGTCCGACACGGTGCGCCTGTTCGGCGAAGCCTGGTATGCAAACAGCAAGGGCCGCAATCTGCGCAGCCAGCCGGTGTTCAACACCGGCCTCGCCGGGCCGGGGGGATCGCCCGACGGCAATATCGTCGTCAGCATCGACAACCCCTATCTGTCGCCCGAGGCGCGCGCAGCGATCGTCGCCGCGATCAACGCCAACCCGCTCTCCGATCAGAATTTGGGCGGCTTTCCGCAAAATTATTTCTACCTCGCCCGCGCCAACAGCGATCTCACCACCGGTGAATCGACCGGCGAGGTCGAGGTGATGCGCTTCGTCGCGGGCCTGTCGGGGGCGTTCGACTTCGCCGCGGGGCGCTGGGACTGGGAGGTCGCGGGCAATGTCGGCCGCTCGAAAACGACGAGCCGCTCGCGCGAACTGGTGCAGCAGAATTTCCTCAACGCGGTCGATGCGGTTCGCGACGGCAATGATATCGTCTGCCGTCCCGGCGCGGTGAATGCGCCGATCGCAACGGTGAGCGCGGCCTGCGCGCCGCTCGACCTCTTCGGCACCGGGCGCAGTTCGCAGGCGGCGCTCGACTATGTCACCGCGATCGCGACGCCGGTGTCGCTCAACAAGCAGAAGCAGGTCACCGCATCCCTGACCGGCCCGCTCTTCGTGCTGCCCGGCGGTGATTTTGCGGTCGCCTTCGGTTACGAGCATCGCGCCGAATCGCAGGATTTCGACCCCGGCGCCTTCTTCCATGGCGCCGACGACCCCGATCCGCTGACCGACGCCAATGGCGACGGCGATCCGGCGAACGACCGCATCGGCTACGGCCGCGCGACGCCGGTGCTGCCGGTCTATGGCAAGTTCGATACCAGCGAATTTTCGGCCGAGTTCTTCGCGCCGATCCTTTCGCCCGCGAGCGGCGCGCCGATCGACCTGCTCGAGGTCAAGGGTGCGGCGCGCTACGTCGACCACAGCCTCGCCGGCGGCGACTGGACATGGACGCTAGGCGGGCGGCTGGGGATCGTCCCCGATCTGGTCGTGCGCGGCAATTTCACCCGCGCGATCCGCGCACCCGCGATCACCGAGATGTTCAATCCGTCGAGCAGCTATTTCGGCTTCGCCACCGACCCGTGCGATGCCGCGAACCGCGGCAACGGCCCCGACCCCGCGACGCGCCAGGCGAATTGCGCCGCCGACGGCCTGCCCGCCAATTTCCAGTCGCTGTCGAACAGCCGCACCTTCGCGCAAGCGATCGAAGGCAACCCTGACCTCGCCAACGAAAAGGCGAACAGCTGGACGATCGGACTTGTCCTCGAACCGCGCTTCGCGCCGCGGCTGCGCGCGAGCGTCGATTATGTCGACATCCACCTGAAGGACGCGATCAGCAACGGCGGCGCGAGCAGCATCGTCGCCAACTGCTACGATTCGTCCGATTTCGCAAACGCGGCCGACTGCGCGCGTTTCACGCGCGGCCCCGATGGGCAGCTCAGTTTCGTCGAGGTGCAATATCTGAACCTCGCCGACCAGCGCTACAAGGGCTATCTCGCGGCGCTCGACTATCGCCTGCCGCTCGGCGGCGGCGCGCACTCGGTCGGGCTCAACCTTTCCTATCAATATATCGACGAGCTCAGCACGCTCGCCGACGCCGCGTCGCAGCGGGTGCGGCTCGACGGGATGATAGGCTATGCGAAGCATCAGGCGCTGGCGACGCTCGATTACAGCACCGCCGGTTTCGGCCTGTTCGCGCAGGTCAACTATATCGGCAAGGCGCGGATCAACCCGCAGGCCGCGGCGAATTTCTACCCCGACGGGCTCGACCGGGTCCCGGCGATCGCGTTCGTCAACCTCGGCGCCAGCGTCCGCGTCGACGATCGCTTCATGCTGCGCTTCGCGGTCGACAATGTCTTCGACCGCCAGCCGCCCTATCCCTATCCCGCGACGGGCGGCACCACGACCTATTTCAACGGCGTGCTCGGCCGCTACGCGCGGCTGGGGGCGAGCGCGAGCTTCTAGATCCAATAACGTTCGAAACGCGCGCCGAGGCCGGTGAGCAGCTCATATTGCGACAGGCCGCTGCGCGCGGCGGCCATGGGCAGGTCATAGTCGAGCGTCAGCCAGTCGCCCTCGGCGAGCCCCGGCGCGCCGCTCGCGTCGAAGGCGATCAGGTCCATCGACACGCGCCCGATCAGCGGCAACGCACGGCCCTCCCATGTCGCGCCGCCAGCGCCGGCGTGGCAGCGCAGATAGCCGTCGGCATAGCCCATGTTGGCGACCGCGACGCGGGTGTCGCGCTGCGCCGTCCAGGTCGCGCCGTAACCGACCGCTTCGCCCGCCGGAACGTCGCGAATCTGCAGCACCCGCGCCTCGGGAAAGGCGACCTGGCGGATAGGCCCTCCGGCCTCGGCGCGCGGAATCCCGCCGTAGAGCGCGAGGCCGGGGCGCGTCAGGTCGAAGCCATAGTCGGGACCGAGGCAGATGCCCGCGCTGTTCGCGAGGCTATAGCGCCGGGCGGGGACGGCATCGCGGATCGCCGCGAACGCTGCGAGTTGTTGCGCGCTCTGCGGACTCTCCTCGTCCGCCGAGGCAAGGTGGCTCAGCAGCGTTTCGATGACGAGCCCGTCGAGCGCGCCGTCCAGCGCCTCCTCGGCGCGCAGGCCGAGCCGGTTCATCCCCGTGTCGACCATCACGTCGCACGGCCGCCCCTCCCCGCCCGCACGCCAGCGCGCGACCTGTTCGACGCTGATCAGCACCGGGCGCACGGGCAAGGTGCGCGCGGCAAGCATGTCCGCCTCGCCGACCCCGTGGAACACCGACAGCGAGACGCCCGCCGGTAGCGGCATCAGCGCCGCCGCCTCGGCCCAGGTCGCGACGAAGAAAAAGCGGCAGCCCGCGGCCGCCAGCCGATGCATCACCGCGCGCGCGCCGAGCCCATAGCCATCGGCCTTGATCGCCGCCCCGGCCTCCGCACCGCCCGCTAGCGCAAGCCAGCGCCAGTTGTGGATCAGCGCAGCGGAATCGAGGCGAAGGCGGAGGGGGGAAGCGATGTCGATCATGGCCCGCACCTAGCCGCGATCGGCCGCCGCGCCAATGCCCGAGCGTCAGGTGACGGACGGCTTGTCCCACTGCTCTTCGACCGGTTCCTCGAGCAGGAAAGCGGTGACCAGAAAAGCGGCGAGCACCACGCCCCACGTATACCAGAGCCCGGCATAGGCATTGCCCGTCTTGGCGACGATGAAGCTCGCGATCAGCGGCAGGAAGCCGCCGAAATAGCCGGTTCCCAGATGATAGGGAATCGACAATGACGAGTAGCGGACGTGCGGCGGAAACATCTCCGAGAGCAGCGCGGCGACGGGGCCGTAGGTGAAGCCCGACAGCGCGCTGAGCCCGAGCAGCGCGAGCAGGATCACCGCGATACCCAGCACGCTCGGTATCTGCTTTTCGAAGCTGTAGCCCATCGCCTCCAGCGCGGGCCGGAGCAGCGCGGGATCCTCGCTTGCAACCTCGCGCCCGCCGATGTGGATCGTGACGCTGTCGAACCCGCCGCCGCTCGCGACCACCTTGTACGGCACGCCCAATTGGGTCAGTTCGCCGAGCGTCTTGCCGCAGGCGGTCGCCTGCTGCTTGGCGAAGGGATCGAAGCTGCACTTCGAGCCCGTCACGACGACCGGCGCGCGCGCCGCCGCCGCCTCAAGGCCCGGATTGGCGACGCTGCCAATCCACCAGAAGAGCGGGAAGAGCAGGACCAGCGTAACGCCATAGCCCCAGACGATCGGCTTCTTGCGCCCGATGCGGTCCGACAGCCTCCCCGCGATCACGAAGAAAGCCATGCCGAGCGCCGCCGCCACGCCGACGATGATCTCCGCCGCGGTGTCGTCGACCTTCATCGGCCCCTTGAGGAAGGACAGGCCCGAGAACATCGCGGTATACCAGATCACCGTCAGCCCGGCGGCGATGCCGATCATCGCGACGAAGATGCGGCGCGGATTACCGGGGTAGGTAAAGCTTTCCTTCAGCGGATTGCGCGCGATCTCGCCCTCGGCCTTCATCGCCTGAAACACCGGGCTTTCGGACAGCTTCAATCGCATCCACAGCGAAATGGCGAGCAGCAGCAGCGACAGCAGAAATGGCACGCGCCAGCCCCAGGCGTTCCACAGATCGTCGGACATCGCCGCCTTGCACGACAGGACGACGATCAGACTCAGCACGAAGCCGCCGACGACGCTCGCCTGGATGAAGCTGGTGTAATAGCCGCGCTTTTCGGGCGGCGAATGCTCGGCCACGTAAATGGCCGCGCCGCCATATTCGCCGCCGAGCGCGAGCCCCTGCAGGATGCGCAGCCCAATGACGATGATCGGCGCTGCGATGCCGATCGCCTCGGCCGAGGGGATCATGCCGACCCCGGCGGTCGCGATGCCCATCAGCGTGACGGTGATCAGAAAGGTATATTTGCGCCCCAGCCGGTCGCCGAGAAAGCCGAACAGCACGGCGCCCAGCGGCCGGAAACCGAACCCGACCGCGAAGCCGGCCCAGACGAGCAGCACCTCGAGCGTCGCATTGTCGCTGGGGAAGAAGGTCTTGCCGATGATCGCCGCGAGCGTGCCGTAGATGAAGAAATCATACCATTCGAAGATCGTCCCCGCCGACGAGGCGGCGATGACCATGCGGATATCCTTCGCGGTCGGCTGATAGGCGGCGACTTCGCTCATAAATCCGGTGTTCCCCCAAGGCCGTTCGTCCTGAGCTTGTCGAAGGACCGTTCTTCCTTTGGGCGGGAAGAAAAAGGGCCGCCCTTCGACAAGCTCAGGGCAAACGGCATATTCTGTTATCGCCCTCCGTCATAACCGCTGTTCCGCCTTGCACAAGCAGGCGCGTGGGGGCAGCATCGACCGTATGACCCGCTTCATCGATCTCTCGATCCCGATCACCAATCATGTCGTGTCCGACCCGCCGGTGATGCGCCCGCAGATCACCTACATGACCCATGAAAATACGTGGGAACAGATCGCGATGTTCTTCCCCGGCCTGACCCGGGACGACCTTCCCGACGGCGAAGGCTGGGCGGTCGAGAGCATCACCCTCTCGACCCATAACGGCACCCATATGGACGCGCCGTGGCATTTTCATTCGACGACCGACAGCGGCGCGAGCGCCGCGCCGAGCATCGACGAAGCGCCGCTCGACCTCTTCTTCCGCCCCGGCGTGAAGCTCGATTTCTCGGACCGGCCCGCCGGCCATGTCGTGAGCGCCGCCGAGGTCGAGGCCGAACTCGCGCGCATCGGGCATGCACTTCAGCCCTTCGACATCGTCCTCGTCCAGTCGGGCGCGGTCTACGGCACCGACAATTTCACCGACCAGGGCTGCGGCATGGGCGCGGAAGCGACGCTCTACCTGACGACGCGCGGCGTCAAGGTGGTCGGCACCGACGCATGGAGCTGGGACGCGCCATTCAGCCACACCGCGAAGCGCTGGGCGGAGACACGCGACCCGTCGATCATCTGGGAGGGGCACAAGGCGGGGCGCATCAAGCCCTATTACCAGATCGAGAAGCTCACCAACCTCGCCGCCCTGCCCGCGACCGGCTGGACGCTGAGCTGCTTCCCGGTGAAGATCGAGCGCGCGAGCGCGGGGTGGATCCGGGCAGTGGCGCTGGTGGATTGAGCACGAGCCGAGGTTTTTAGGGGGGGAGCGTACACGTCCAATAAACCGTCGCCCCCGCGAAGGCGGGGCCGCCATCGGCAGGGCGCTAGCGGCCCCCGCCTTCGCGGGGGCGACGGCTGTTATCGCTCGCACACGGCCAGTGCCGCCACCCGCCGTTCGTCGATTGCCACTGGAAAGTTGCATTTGAAACGTTAGCGTCGCGCCCAACAAGAAAACGGACCGGGGGAGGACCAAGCATGACCGCAGCCGAGGCGACGCCCGAAATCGGCGTCGATACCGTCGAACATGCCGACCGCGCCTTCCTCGGCCACCCCAAGGGCCTCGGCTATCTTGCCTTCGTCGAGGGATGCGAGCGCTTTTCCTATTATTCGATGCAGACCTTGCTCGTGCTCTACATGGTCAATTACCTGCTGCTGCCCGAGCATGCGGGCGGGGTGATCGGGCTCGACTGGGTCAAGAACTTCTACGGGCTCGACGGCCAGCCGCTCGCCTCGCGCATCTTCGGCGATTATACCGCGCTCGTCTATCTGACCCCGATCGTCGGCGGGCTGATCGCCGACCGCTGGCTCGGGCGCCGCGCAACGCTGATCGCGGGCGGGCTCGTCATGGCGCTCGGCCATTTCCTGATGGCGTTCGAGGGCAGCTTCCTCTTCGCGCTGCTCGCGCTGATCGTCGGGGTCGGGCTGTTCAAGGGCAATATCGCGAGCCAGGTCGGCGAACTCTACAAGCCCGACGACATCCGCCGCGCAATGGCGTTCCAGATCTTCTACATCGCGATCAACGTCAGCGTGATCATCGCGCCGCTGATCTCCAGCACGCTCGGAGAGAAGGTGAGCTGGCACTGGGGCTTCGGCACCGCCGGGATCGTGATGGTGATCGGCCTCATCCTCTACATCATGGCGGGACCGTGGCTGCCGAAGGATAATCGGCCGTCGAAGGCGGCGGCCGAGGCAAAGCCAAGCGCGCCGCTCAGCCGGCAGGACTGGCTTCGCATCGCCGCGGTGATACTGCTTGTCCCCGCGTTGGCGATATCGCTCCTCACCAACCAGCAGATTTTCAACGCCTATCTCGTCTGGGCCGACCAGCATTTTCAGCTTAGCTTCTTCGGGGCGACGATCCCGACGGGCTGGATGATCTCGATCGACGCGGGGATGAGCTTTTCGATGCTCGTCGCGGTCACCGCCTTCTATGCCTGGTATGGCCGCAAATGGCGCGAGCCCGACGAACTCGGCAAGATGGTCATCGGCAGCTTTTTCACCATCGCCGGCGGGCTGTGTCTCGTCATGGCGGCAGCAACGCAGGGCGACGGCAAGATCGGATTGTTCTGGCCGCTGATGTTCCATTTGTTCAACAGCATCGGCTTCGCGCATATCCTGCCGGTCAGCCTCGCGCTGTTCAGCCGCCTCGCACCCGCGCGGCTCAACGCGACGATCATCGGCATCTATTATCTCGCCTTCTTCGCCGCCAACTACATCGTCGGCACCGTCGGGGGCTGGTATTCGTCGATGCCGACGACGAGCTTCTGGCTGGTCCACGTCGGCACGGCGGCGGTCGGCCTCGTCGCCTTCCTGCTGTTCAAGCTGTTCCTCGCGAAGCGGCTGATGGGAACGGAAGCGGCGACCGCATAAATTCCCGTCATTGCGAGCGAAGCGAAGCAATCCCCAGCTCGCGTCCGTGCAGGACGATGGCTGGCGATTGCTTCGTCGCTTCGCTCCTCGCAATGACGAAAAGAGTTATTCCATCTCCAATATCACCGCGTCGACCGCCAGGCTGTCGCCCTGCGCCGCGTTGACCGTCTTCACCGTCCCCGATTTTTCGGCGCGGAGGATGTTTTCCATCTTCATCGCCTCGACCGTCGCGAGCGGCTGGCCCGCCTCGACGGCGTCGCCCTCGCCCACATGCAGCGCGACGAGCAGGCCGGGCATCGGGCAGATGAGGAATTTCGAGAGATCGGGCGGAATCTTCTCGATCATGTGCGCGGTCAGCGGCGCGACGTGCCACGGCAGGACGCGCACGTCGTGGATGCGCCCGCGCGTCGTCATGCGCCATCCGGTGCGCGTTTTAGCGACTTTTACGGCCAGTTCGCTGTCGTCGATCTCCGCGACGACGAGTCTGTCGCCCGGCGTATATTCGAGCGCAATGTCAACCTTCTCGCCGTCGACCTTGATATGCTTGTGTCCGAGCTTCACCTTGTGGCTCGCGCCGCCGATCGTCACCTGCCACTTGGCGGGCGGGTCGAGCCGGTCGCCGAGCTGGCCGTCGGTGCGCCGCGCGCGGTCGGCCTCGGCGCTCGCCATGAAGCCCGCGATGGCCGCCAGCGCGCGCGTCACCGCCTCGTCGGCCGGCGCGCCGTGGAAGCCCTCGGGATATTCCTCGGCGATGAAGCCCGTCGTCAGCTCGCCCGAGCGGAAGCGCGGATGCTGCATGATCGCCGAGACGAAATCGATATTATGGCCGAGCCCTTCGAGCTCGAAGCGGTCGAGCGCCGCGACCTGCAGGTCCGCCGCCTCGTCGCGCGTCTTGCCCCAGGTGATCAGCTTGGCGATCATCGGGTCGTAGAAGATCGACACCTCGCCGCCGTCATAGACGCCGTCGTCGACGCGCACGCCATCGACCCCGCGCCGCCCGTTCTCCGCGCCGTCGTCGGTCCAGCCCGGCACCGGCGGCTTGTAGCGCGTCAGCCGTCCGGTCGAGGGCAGGAAGCCGCGATAGGGGTCCTCGGCATAGACGCGGTTCTCGATCGACCAGCCGTCGATCTTGATGTCATCCTGCGTCAATTCGAGCTTCTCGCCCGCCGCGACGCGGATCATCTGCTCGACCAGATCGATGCCGGTGATCGCCTCGGTCACCGGATGCTCGACCTGAAGCCGCGTGTTCATTTCGAGGAAATAGAAGCTCTCGCCCGTCGGGTCGGCGCCCGAGACGATCAGCTCGACCGTGCCCGCGGAGTAATAGCCGACCGCCTTCGACAGCGCGACGCACTGTTCACCCATCGCTTTCCGCATCTTTTCGGTGACGAAGGGCGATGGCGCTTCCTCGACCACCTTCTGGTGGCGGCGCTGGATCGAGCATTCGCGCTCGTTGAGGTAGAGCGTGTTGCCGTGCTGGTCGCCGAGGATCTGGATTTCGATGTGCCGCGGGTTGAGGATGAATTTCTCGATGAACACGCGGTCGTCGCCGAAGCTGTTGAGCCCCTCGCGCTTGACGCTCTCGAAGCCCTCGCGGACGTCCTTCTCGTCATAGGCGAGGCGCATCCCCTTGCCGCCGCCGCCGGCGCTGGCCTTCATCATCACCGGATAGCCGATCTCGTTCGAAATCTCGACGGCATGCTCGGTGTCGCGGATCTCGCCGACGAAGCCGGGGACGACGTTGACGCCCGCTTCCTTGGCGAGCTTCTTCGACTCGATCTTGTCGCCCATCGCGGCGATCGCGTTCACCGGCGGGCCGATGAAGGCGATATTTTCCTTGGCCAGCGCCTCGGCGAAGCTGGTGCGCTCCGACAGAAAGCCATAGCCCGGATGCACCGCCTCGGCGCCCGTCGCCTTGCACGCCGCGATGATCCTGTCGGCGATCAGATAGGATTCGGACGCGGGTGACGGCCCGATATGCACCGCCTCGTCGGCCATCCGCACGAAGGGCGCGCGCGCGTCGGCGTCCGAATAGACGGCGACAGTCGCGATGCCCATGCGGCGCGCGGTCTTGATGACGCGGCAGGCGATTTCGCCGCGGTTGGCGATCAGGATTTTCTTGAACATTATTTGCTCCAGCGCCGAAGCGTCCAAAGTGACAGGAATATTCCAGCGAGAATTATCGACAGCCCGCCTAGAGCCGCCCAGCGTGAATCCAGCCCTACCGCTTTCAATCCAATCGCGATCGCGCCGGTACTGAAGTAGATGCCAACCGAAAGCCAAAAAACGATCGCCAGCAGGGCCAGTAGAAAAGAAGTGACGCGTTTTGCGGTCACTCCGCCGCCTCCATCCGCATCGGCTCTTCGCTCTCCATCGGCCGCAGCCCCAGCTTCGCGAACAGCGCCGCGTCGGCGCTGTCGCCGCGGTTGCCGGTGGTGAGCAGCTTGTCGCCGGTGAAGATGCTGTTCGCGCCCGCCATGAAGCAGAGCGCTTGCGTGGCCTCCGACATGCTTTCGCGGCCCGCCGACAGGCGGACCATCGATTTCGGCATGGTGATGCGGGCGACCGCGACGGTGCGGACGAATTCGATGTCGTCGATCTCCGCAAGGGGCGTGTCCGCGAGCATGTCGCCCAGCACCGTGCCCTTGATCGGGATCAGCGCGTTGACCGGCACGCTTTCGGGATGGCGTTCGAGCGTCGCGAGCGCGTGGATGAAGCCAACCCTGTCAGACCGCGTCTCGCCCATGCCGACGATGCCACCCGAGCAGACGTTGATCCCCGCCGCGCGCACCTCCTCCAGCGTGTCGAGCCGGTCCTGGAAGGTGCGCGTCGAGATGATATTCTCGTAATTCTCCGGGCTCGTGTCGATATTGTGGTTATAATAGTCGAGCCCCGCGACCGCGAGCGTCTGCGCCTGCTCCTTGGTGAGCATCCCCAGCGTCATGCAGGTTTCCATGCCCATCTGCCGCACGCCCTCGATCATCTCGACGATCGCGGGCATGTCGCGGTCCTTGGGGTTACGCCATGCCGCGCCCATGCAGAAGCGCTGCGAGCCCGCATCCTTCGCCTCGGCCGCCGCCTGCAACACCGCGCGCACGTCCATCAGCTTGGTCGCCTTGAGCCCCGTGTCGGCGTGCGCCGACTGCGAGCAATAGCCGCAATCCTCGGCGCAGCCGCCGGTCTTGATGCTGAGCAAAGTGCAAAGCTGCACTTGCCCACGCGCATGATGGCGGCGGTGGACGCCCTGCGCCTCCCACATCAGCTCATCGAACGGCAGGTCGAACAGCTCGGCGATTTCCTCGCGAGTCCAGTCGTTGCGGGTCTCGGTCATGCGATGCTCTCCAATGCCTGCGCCAGATCGGCGATGATGTCGTCGATATGCTCGATCCCCACCGACACGCGCACCACGTCGGGGCCCGCGCCGGTTTCGACGAGCTCGGCCTCGGACAATTGGCTGTGCGTGGTCGAGGCGGGATGGATGATCAGCGAGCGCGTGTCGCCGAGATTGGCGAGATGGCTGAACATCTTGACCGACGACACCAGCGCGACGCCCGCGTCATAGCCGCCCTTGAGCCCGAAGGTGAACACCGCCCCGCCCTTGCCCCCGAGATAGCGCTGCGCGAGCGGATGGTAAGGATCGTCCTCCAGCCCGGCATAGGACACCCAATCGATCTTGGGATGCGCGCGCAGCCACTTGGCGAGCGCCAGCGCGTTGCTGCAATGCCGCTCCATCCGCAGCGCCAGCGTTTCCATGCCGGTCAGCGCGAGGAAGGCGTTCATCGGCGCGAGCGCCGGCCCCAGGTCGCGCAGCCCCAGCGTCCGCGCGGCGAGGATGAAAGCCAGCGGACCGAACGCCTCGGTGAACTTGATCCCGTGATAGGAGGCGTTGGGCTCGCTGAGCGTCGGATATTTGCCGCCCTTCGCCCAGTCGAACGACCCCGCATCGACGATCACCCCGCCGATCGCATTGCCGTGGCCGTTCAAAAACTTGGTTGTCGAATGGACGACGATATCGGCGCCATGCTCGATCGGGCGGCACAGCATCGGCGTCGCCATCGTGTTGTCGACGATCAGCGGCACGCCGGCCTCATGCGCGACCTTCGCGATCGCCTCGATGTCCTGCACGACCCCGCCGGGGTTGGCGAGGCTTTCGATGAACACCGCGCGGGTGTTCTCGTTGATCGCCGCGGCGACGTTGCCGGCATCGTCGGCATCGACGAAATGCGTCGTCCACGCCATCTTGCGAAAGCTCTGGCCGAGCTGGTTCTGCGACCCGCCATAGAGCTTGCGCGCCGCGACGATCTCGCAGCCCGGCTCCATCAGCGTGTGGAACGCCAGGAATTGCGCGGCGTGGCCCGATGCCACCGCGAGCGCCGCCTGCCCGCCTTCGAGCGCCGCGATCTTGCCCTCGAGCGCGCCGTTGGTCGGGTTCATGATCCGGGTGTAGATGTTCCCGAACTCTTCGAGGTTGAACAGGCGCGAGGCATGCTCGACGCTGTCGAAGACATAGGAGGAGGTCTGATAGATCGGCGTGATCCGCGCCTTGGTCGTCGGGTCGGGTGCGGTCCCGGCGTGGACGGTCAGCGTTTCGGGTTTGTGTCCGGTCATGCGGCATCCTCCAATGGCGGCATATTGTGGCCGAGCAGGCGCAGCACGTCGGCGGCGCATTCGACCACGTTGGAGCCGGGGCCATAGATGCCCTGCACCCCGGCGTCGCGCAGATAATCATAGTCCTGCGGCGGAATGACGCCGCCCGCGATGACCTTGATGTCGCCGCGCCCGGCTTCCTTCAGCCCCTTGATCAGCTCGGGGATCAGCGTCTTGTGTCCCGCCGCGAGGCTCGACGCGCCGACCGCGTCGACGCCGCTGTCGAGCGCGAGCACCACCGTCTCCTCCGGCGTCTGGAACAGCGGCCCCGACACCACGTCGAACCCCATGTCGCTGAAGGCCGAGGCGATGACGTTGGCACCGCGGTCGTGACCGTCCTGCCCCATCTTGGCGATCAGCAGCTTCGGCGCGCGGCCCAGCCGGCGCTCGACCGCCTTCACCCCGTCGACGACCTGCGCCCAGCGGCTGTCGTCCTGATAGGGCGCGGCATAGACGCCCTTCACCGGGGTCGGCACCGTCGCATAGCGGTCGAAGGCTTCCTCCATCGCCGAGGAAATCTCGCCGAGCGTCGCGCGCGCGCGCGCCGCTTCGACCGCGTGGGCGAGCAGGTTGGTTTCAATCGACTGCGGCGACGCCGCCGCCCCGCGCAGCGCATCGAGCGCCGCGCGGCACGCCGCCTCGTCGCGGCTCGCCTTGATCCGATTGATCCGCGCGATCTGGCCTTCGCGTACCTTCGCGTTGTCGACCTCGAGCGTTTCGAGCAGGTCCTCGTCCTTCAGGCGGTATTTGTTGACCCCGACGATCACGTCGTCGCCGCGGTCGACCCGCGCCTGCCGTGCCGCGGCTGCCTCCTCGATCATCGCCTTGGGCCAGCCCGCCGCGACCGCCTTCGCCATGCCGCCCTCCGCCTCGACGCGGTCGATGATCGCCTGCGCCGCGTCGACCAGTTCCTGCGTCAG
Organism: Sphingopyxis sp. NJF-3; assembly: GCF_053514865.1. NCBI lineage: Bacteria > Pseudomonadati > Pseudomonadota > Alphaproteobacteria > Sphingomonadales > Sphingopyxidaceae > Sphingopyxis > Sphingopyxis sp. NJF-3. The sequence goes on along the minus strand of NZ_CM130726.1, from coordinate 1,701,658 downwards.
CGCCTCGACATAATAGCTGCCGCCCAGGGGATCGACGACATTGGTCATGCCGGTCTCTTCCTGGATGATGATCTGGGTGTTGCGCGCGATCCGCGCCGAGAAGTCGGTCGGCAGCGCGATCGCCTCGTCGAGCGCGTTGGTGTGAAGGCTCTGCGTCCCGCCGAGCATCGCCGCCATCGCCTCGATCGTCGTGCGGACGACATTGTTATAGGGGTCCTGCTCGGTCAGCGACACGCCCGACGTCTGGCAATGGGTGCGCAGCATCTTCGAGCGTTCGGACCGCGCGCCGAGCTTCGTCATCGCACGGTGCCAAAGAACGCGCGCCGCGCGCAGCTTCGCCGCCTCCATGAAGAAATTCATGCCGATGGCGAAAAAGAAGGACAGCCGCCCGGCGAACTTGTCGATGTCGAGGCCGCTGGCGACGCCATATTTCACATATTCGATGCCGTCGGCGATGGTGAAGGCCAGCTCCTGCACCTGCGTCGCCCCCGCCTCCTGCATATGATAGCCGGAGATCGAGATGCTGTTGAACTTCGGCATCTCCCGCGATGTGTAGCCGAAGATATCGCTGATGATCCGCATCGAGGGCTCGGGCGGATAGATATAGGTGTTGCGGACCATGAACTCCTTCAAAATGTCGTTCTGGATGGTGCCGTCGAGCAGCGACCGCGCCACCCCCTGCTCCTCGCCCGCGACGATGAAGAAGGCGAGGATCGGAATGACGGCGCCGTTCATCGTCATGCTGACCGACATCTGGTCGAGCGGGATGCCGTCGAACAATATCTTCATGTCCTCGACGCTGTCGATCGCCACGCCCGCCTTGCCGACGTCGCCGACGACGCGCGGGTGGTCGCTGTCGTAGCCGCGATGCGTCGCAAGGTCGAAGGCGACCGAAAGGCCCTTCTGCCCCGCGGCGAGGTTGCGGCGATAGAAGGCGTTCGATTCCTCGGCGGTCGAGAAGCCCGCATATTGCCGGATCGTCCAAGGGCGGCCCGTGTACATCGACGCGCGCACGCCGCGGGTGAAGGGCGCGAAACCGGGGAGGCCGGGGTCGACCGCCACGTCCTCGGCAGTGTAGAGCGGCTTGACCGCAATCCCTTCGGGCGTGTGCCAGGTCAGATCCTTGCCCTTCACCTCCTTGTCGGCGGCGGCGGCCCATTGGTCGAGGTTGGGTTTGTCGGTCATAACGGCCTCATTCTCTACTTTTCGTCATGCCGGACTTGATCCGGCATCCCGCTTTGCGACGCCCGCTAGCGGGACCCCGGATCAAGTCCGGGGTGACGATTAATGGAAGGTCAGTGCGCCCCCTTCGGCGTCTCCATGATCTCGGTCAGCACCCCGCCCATGTCGCGCGGATGGACGAAGAAGATCAGCGTCCCATGCGCCCCGATCCGTGGCTCCCCGAGCACGCGCTTGCCCATCGCCTCGAACGCGGCCTTGGCGGCATGAATATCGGGGACTTCGTAGCACATATGATGCTGCCCGCCCGCCGGGTTCTTTTCGAGGAAACCCGCGATCGAGGTGTTGCCGGGCAGCGGCTCGACCAGCTCGATCTGCGTGCCATTGAGCGCACCATTGGCGCCCGGCGTATCGACGAAGCACACCTTCACGCCCTGCTCGGGCAGGTCGAACGGCTCGTGAATTGTCGTCGCGCCCATCACGTCGCGATAGAAGACGATGCTGTCGGCGATCGACGGCGTCGCGACGCCGATGTGGTTGAGGCGGCCTAGTTTCATTCTTCATCCTCGCCGATTGCAACAATCTTCAAAGCGATGGCTCGGGCGTCGGAAGCAATTGCCTCATCCCTGCCAACACCACCCATCCCCATATTTTCACACACCGCCCAGGTAAGGTAGTCAGCAATCTCGCCAACCTGCTTTCCCTCGCCCAACATCGCGTAAACGCGGTGAGCGTAGCTGTCATATTCATCGTCGGGAGCGATGCCGTTGACGCCTATGGGATCCCACTCATCCCACAGGAGGCGCCTGATCTTTTCGAGCTGCACAATCATAGCGGAATATTATCGTGCTTCTTCCAAGGGTTTTCGAGCTGCTTGTTCCGCAGCTTCCGTAGCCCCAGCGCGATCCGTTTCCGCGTATTGTGCGGGTGAATGACCTCGTCGATATAGCCGCGCGACGCCGCGACGAACGGATTGGCGAAGCGATCCTCATATTCCTTGGTGCGCTGCGCGATCTTCTCCGGGTCGCCGATGTCGGCGCGGAAGATGATCTCGACCGCGCCCTTGGCACCCATCACCGCGATCTCGGCGGTCGGCCAGGCATAGTTCAGGTCGCCGCGCAGATGCTTCGACGCCATCACGTCATAGGCGCCGCCATAGGCCTTGCGCGTGATCACCGTGATCTTGGGCACCGTCGCCTCGGCATAGGCGAAGAGCAGCTTCGCGCCATGCTTGATGATGCCGTTATATTCCTGCGCGGTGCCGGGCAGAAAGCCGGGGACGTCGACGAAGGTGACGATCGGAATCTCGAACGCGTCGCAGAAGCGAACGAAGCGCGCGGCTTTCTTCGACGAATTGATGTCGAGCACGCCCGCGAGCACCAGCGGCTGGTTCGCGACGATACCGATCGTCCGCCCCTCGATGCGCCCGAAACCGCAGATGATGTTGCCCGCGTGCGCCGGTTGCACCTCGAAGAAATCGCCCTCGTCAACCGTCTTGCGGATCAACTCGTGCATGTCATAGGGCTGGTTCGCATTGGGCGGGATCAGCGTGTCGAGACTTTCCTCGGCACGGTCATAAGGGTCGCTCGTCGGGCGCACCGGCACGCCGCTGCGGTTGTTTTCGGGTAGGTAATCGAAGAAGTCGCGTGCCGCGAGCAGCGCTTCAATGTCATTCTCGAACGCGAGATCGGCGACCGAGCTTTTGGTCGTGTGAGTGATCGCGCCGCCCAGTTCCTCCTGCGTCACCACCTCGTTGGTGACGGTTTTGACCACGTCAGGCCCGGTGACGAACATGTAGCTCGAGTCCTTCACCATGAAGATGAAGTCGGTCATCGCGGGCGAGTAAACCGCGCCGCCCGCGCACGGGCCCATGATCAGGCTGATCTGCGGCACCACGCCCGACGCCAGCACGTTGCGCTGGAACACGTCGGCATAGCCGCCGAGCGACGCGACGCCCTCCTGGATGCGCGCGCCGCCGCTGTCGTTCAGGCCGATGACCGGCGCGCCGACGAGCAGCGCCTTGTCCATGACCTTGCAGATCTTCTCGGCATGGCGCTTCGACAGGGAGCCGCCGAAAACGGTGAAATCCTGGCTGAAGACATAGACGAGGCGGCCGTTGATCGTGCCCGACCCGGTGACGACGCCGTCGCCGGGCACCTTCTGGTCTTCCATCCCGAAATCGACGCAATCATGCTCGACATAGGTGTCGAGCTCCTCGAACGAGCCTTCGTCGAGCAGCACCTCGAGCCGCTCGCGCGCGCTGAGCTTGCCCTTGGCGTGCTGCGCGTCGATGCGCTTTTGTCCGCCCCCCAGCGCGGCGGCGGCGCGGCGGCGTTCCATTTCGGCGATATTGGCGGACATGCGGCTCTCCACGAAATTTGAAGATTTCGCCCTGCACGTTCGCGCGCCGCGATTCAAATGTGAATTTGCAAAGTTGCAAAGTCTATCTTTGCAAACTAATTTGCCGCCGATGGTCCAGACCCGACTCTACGCTGGGCGACAGCTTCGCCAACTTCGAGCCGCGCGCGCGCTCCGCCAGGCCGACTTCGCCGCGCAGCTCGGCATCTCGGCCTCCTACCTCAGCCAGATCGAGCATGACGACCGCCCGCTGACCCCGGCGCTGCTCGACCGGCTGCAACGGCTCTTCCCGCTCGAATGGGAGGAGGTCGCCGCCGATGCGGGCGACCGGCGCGCCGGTGCGCTGCGCGAGGCGGCGGCCGATCCGCTGTTCGCCGCCGCCCCGATCACGCCCGAGCAGCTCGAGCGCGCGGCGCTCCAGCAGCCGCAGCTCGCCGACCAATTCGTCGCGCTCCACGCCGCCTATCGCCGCGCCGGCCAGCGGCTCCAGATCATCGACGAGGCGCTGACCGGCGGCACCGCCGAGGGCAGCCGCCTGCCGTGGGAGGAGGTGCGCGACTGGTTCCACGACGCGGGCAATTACGTCGACAGTATCGACCGCGCGGCGGAAGAGCTGGCGAAAGGCCTGCGCGGTTCGGCCCCCTCCCCCGCCATCGAGGCGATCGAGCGGCGGCTGCGCGACGCGCTCGGCATCTCGATCGTCTATCAGCAGTCGCAGACCTTGCGCGACTTCGACGCGACGATGCGCCATCTGGTGATCGACCCGTCGCAGCCGCCCGAAAGCCGCCGCTTCCAGCTCGCGCACCAGCTCGCCGCGCTAGCATTGGCAAACGAGATCGCGGCGGTGGTCGAGGCCTCGCCGCTGCGCACCGCCGCGGCGCGCCAGCTTCTCCACGTCGGGCTCGCCAACTATGCCGCCGGCGCGGTGCTGATGCCCTACGCGCCCTTCCGCGCCAGCGCGCGCGCGGTACGCCACGACATCGACCGGCTGCGTCTCGACTATGGGGTCAGCTTCGAACAGGCGTGCCATCGCCTCTCGACGCTCCAGCGTCCCGGTGCGCGGGGCATCCCGATGTTCTTCTGCCGCGTCGACATGGCGGGCAACATCACCAAGCGCCACAGCGCGACGCGGCTGCAATTCGCCCGCTTCGGCGGCGCCTGCCCGCTGTGGATCGTCCACGAGGCGGCGGCGATCCCCGACCGCATCCTGTTCCAGCTCGCGGAGACGCCCGACGGGCTGCGCTATGTGTCGATGGCGAAGGGGCTGGTGAAGCCATCGGGGAGCTATGCCCGCAGCCCGCGCCGCTATGCCGTCGCGCTGGGGTGCGAGGCACAATATGCCGGCGACTTCGTCTACGCCGACGGGGTTGACGTCGATGCCCCGCAGGCCGCGGCGCGCATCGGCCCGTCGTGCCGCATCTGCCCGCGCGACGATTGCGACCAGCGCGCCTTTCCGCCGAGCGATCGGCCGATATTGGTGGACCCGGATCGGCGCGATGTGGTGCCGTACCGGATCGGGTAAAAAACCGTCGCCCCCGCGAAGGCGGGGGCCGCTGTCGGCCTTGCCCCGCGATGAAAGCGTAAACCTCCAGCGGCCCCCGCCTTCGCGGGGGCGACGAACGGCTATTTCAGCAACACCAGCTCTTCGGCCATGCTCGGATGCAGCGCGACCGTCGCGTCGAAATCGGCCTTGGTCAGCCCCGCCTTCACCGCGACCGCCGCCGCCTGCAGTATCTCGGGCGCGTCGGGGCCGATCATGTGGAGGCCGACGACCTGGTCGGTCGCCTCGTTGACCACCATCTTGTAGAGCGCGCGCTCGTTGCGCCCCGCAAGGACATTCTTCATCGCGCGGAAATCGCTCGTGTACACGCGGATCGTCCCCAGCTTGTTGCGCGCCTCGGCCTCGGTCATCCCGACCGCGCCGATCGGCGGATGGCTGAACACCGCGCTCGGCACGTTGACATAATCGACGACAGTCGGCTTGCCGCCGAACACCGAGTCCGCGAACGCCTGCCCCTCACGGATCGCGACGGGGGTGAGCTGGATGCGATTGGTGACGTCGCCGACCGCGTAGATGCTCGGCACCGACGACTGGTTGGTCTCGTCGACTTTCACCGCGCCGTGCGCGTCGAGCTCCACCCCGACCTCCTCGAGCCCCAGCCCCCCGGTGTTGGGCACCCGGCCGGTCGCCACCAGCACCGCGTCGGCGGGGATCGGCTCGCAATTGCCCAAGTGGACGAGCAGCGAGCCGTCGTCCTGCTTCTCGATCGACTGGAAGGGCGCGTTGAAGCGGAATTCGATGCCCTTGGTCATCGAAATCTGGAGCAGCCGGTCGCGAATCTGCTCGTCATAGCCGCGCAATATCGCGTCGCCGCGGTTGACGATCGTGACCTTGCTGCCGAATTCGTTGAAAATGCCGGCGAATTCGTTGGCGATATAGCCGCCGCCCGCGATGACGACGCGCTTCGGCAGCGCGTCGAGGTGGAAAACCTCGTTCGAGGTGATCGCATGCTCGCTGCCCGGAAAGTCCGGCACGAAGGGCCAGCCGCCGGTCGCGATCAGGATACGCTCTGCGGTCAGTTCCTGCCCGTCGGCAAGACGGACCTTCTGCGGGCCGATCACCGTCGCGCGCGTCTTGAAGACGGTGACCTTGTGATTGTCGAGCGTCTGACCATAGAGGCCTTCGAGCCGCGTCACCTCCGCCAGGACATTGTCGCGCAACCGCGCCCAGTCGAAGCGGCAGTCGGGCACGTCCCAGCCGAACTGGCGGGCATCGTGCAGATCCTCGGCGAAATGCGCGCCATAGACGAGCAGTTTCTTGGGGACGCAGCCGCGAATGACGCAGGTGCCGCCGACCCGATGCTCCTCCGCCACCGCGACGCGCGCGCCGTGCGAGGCGGCGACGCGACTGGCGCGCACGCCGCCCGAGCCGGCGCCGATGACGAACAGATCATAGTCGAACTTGGACATGAGAGACCCCGCGCTGGAATGATTGGCTGGCGCCTATGTGGGTGGGTGGCGCCAGCTTGCCAATCGAATTTTGCGATCAGCATAAAACACCACGTCATTGCGAGCGGAGCGAAGCAATCTCCAGCTATCGGCCTGCGCAGGTCGATAGCTGGAGATTGCTTCGTCGCTATGCTCCTCGCAATGACGCTATAGGCTATTCCCCCAGCGCCGCCGCCATCAGCGCCTGCGTCGCGGGGTCGAACTCCACCGTTCCTTCGGCGAGGCCCTTCGCCATTTCCTTGCCCAGTTCGACCCCGAACTGATCGAACGGATTGATCCCGAGCAGCACGGCGTTGGCGAAGACGCGATGCTCGTAGAAGGCGATCAGCGCGCCGAGGCTGCGCGGGCTGACCTGGTCGAGCAGGATCGTCGTCGAGGGGCGGTTGCCCGGATAATGGCGCGCGCCGTCCTCGCTCGCGCGTCCCGCCATCAGCGCCGCGCCCTGCGCGATGCAATTGGCGACCAGTGTTTCGTGATGCGCGTCGTCGAGCAGATGGTCGGGCTCGCGCGCGACGACAAACTCGACCGGGGTCAGGTGCGTGCCCTGATGCAGAAGCTGGAATACCGCGTGCTGCGCATCGGTGCCGACCCCGCCCCAGGTGATCGGCGCGCTCTCGCCGCCGAGCGGGGCGCCGTCCAGCGTCACCGACTTGCCGTTCGATTCCATTTCGAGCTGCTGGAGATAGTCGGGGAGCAGCCGCAGCCGCTCGTCATAGGCGAAGACCGCGCGCGTCTGGCAATCGAGCCGGTTCGCGTAAAGCTGATCAACGAAGGCCGCGAGCAGGCCGATATTGTCGGCGCCTTCGGCGAGGCGGAAATGCCGGTCCATCTCGGCCGCGCCCTCCAGCAGGTCGGCGAAGGCGTCCCAGCCGAGCGCGAGCGCGGCGGGAAAGCCGATCGACGACCAGAGCGAATAGCGCCCGCCGACGGTTTCGCTGAACGGCAGGATGCGCGTCTCGTCGATCCCCCATTCGATCGCGCGCTCGGGCATCGCGGTCAACGCGATGAAGCGGCCGAGCGCATCCTCGACACCGCCCTCTTCGAGCCATTGCAGCGCCGAGGCGGCGTTGAGCAGGGTCTCGGTCGTCGTGAAGGTCTTCGACGCGACAGCGACGAGCGTATGCTCGGGGCTGAACCTGGCGAAGGCCTCGCTCAGCGCCGCGCCGTCGACGTTCGACACCACCGCGACGTCATAGCGGCTGCCGTGGCGGCCGAGCGCATCGACGAGCAGGTCGGGGCCGAGCGCCGACCCGCCGATGCCGATATGGAGCAGGTGGCGGATCTCTCCGAACGCCCCCGCCTCGATCGCGTCGACGAGCATCCGCATCCGCTGGTGCAGCATCTGCGCGCGGTGCACCGGATCCGGCGCGCCCTCGCCGCGCTCGGCGCTATGTTCGGCGGCGCGGCCTTCGGTCGGGTTGGCGATGCCGCCCGAAAAGAGCGTCTTGCGGCGGCCCGCGAAATCCTGTGCCCGGGCGAGGTCGGAGAGAATGGCGATCGCCGCCTCGTCGAGATGGGTCTTGGCGAAATCGAAGCGGATATCGGCGACATTGCGCACCAGCGTCTGGAGCCGGGTTTCGGGGTCGGCCGCGATCAGATCGGTGAGGGTTTGCGGTTGCCAGTCGGCAAGCGCCTGCCAGGCATCAGCGGCGGTGGTCATCGGATTTCCTCTGATTTCCGTTCGCATCGAGCGAAGTCGAGATGCCCATCGGGATGGCGCGAGGCCGATGGGCATCTCGACTTCGCTCGATGCGAACGGGGTTGAAATGCGGGCTCCTCCATAAGCCAGCCGCCAAGCCCATGCCAGCGTCATCCGCCGATATTCGCTTGACGTGCAGACCTATTCGTCGCCAATGCGCGGCATGACCGACGCCAGCGTTACCGCCGATAACTCGCCTGCCACCGACCCCAAAGCGACGCCGCCGATGTCGGCGAAGGAAGAGGCCGTCGACACCGTCCGCTTCCTCGCGCTGCTCGCGGTCGCGGTGCTGATCTTCCGCAGCTTTTTCCTGTCGCCCTTCAACATTCCGTCGGAATCGATGCAGCCGCGGCTGCTGATCGGCGATTATCTGCTCGTCAACAAGATGGCCTATGGCTATTCGAAATACAGCCTGCCGTTCAGCGTGCCGCTGATCCCCGGCCATATCTTTGCGCGCACGCCCGAACGCGGCGACGTCGTCGTGTTCAAGGCGCCGCCGCAGAACAAGGACGACTGGATCAAGCGCGTGATCGGCCTGCCCGGCGATACGATCCAGGTGCGTGGCGGCATCGTCTGGATCAACGGCAAGCCGCTGAAGCGCGAGCCGATGGCCGATTTCGTCATCCCCGTGACCCCGAACATGATCGAGGCGGCGCGCGCGAACAATTCGCTGCCCTGCTACGAGGTGCAGTTCGAGGAAGTCGGCGCCAACGGTCAGCGCCAGTGCCGCTACAAAAGGTTCAAGGAAACCATGCCGAACGGCAAGAGCTATGCGGTGCTCGACATCGTCGATCTGCCGGTCGACAACACCACGCCCTACACGGTGCCCGAAGGAAGCGTCTTCCTGATGGGCGACAACCGCGATCGCAGCGCCGACAGCCGCGTGCCGATGGAGGAAGGCGGGCTCGGCGGCGCGGTTCCCCAGAAGAATCTCGTCGGCCATGCTCTCGTCGGCATGTTCTCGACCGACGGGTCGGCGAGCTGGATCAATCCGATCAGCTGGTTCACCGCGGCGCGTTGGGACCGCATCGGGGAAGGCTTTTGAGCGGCGGCGCGTCCGCCGAGACGATCGCCGCCCTCACCGGCGTCGCTCCCCGCGACCTTGGCCTCTACCACGAAGCGCTGACCCATGGCAGCAGCGGCGCGGGCGATTATCAGCGGCTCGAATTTCTCGGCGACCGCGTGCTGGGCCTAGTGATCGCTTCGGAACTGTTCGCCCGCTTCCCGAAAGCGGCCGAGGGCGAGCTGTCGTCGCGCCTTCATGCCCTCGCGTCGGGCGAGACCTGCGCACGTATCGCGCAGGCGCTCGACCTCAACGCCCATGTCCGCTTCGGCGCGCAGGCGATCGGCGACGGCGGGCGGCACAGCGACAATATCGCCGCCGACGTGGTCGAGGCGCTGATCGGGGCGCTGTGGCTCGATCTGGGCGAAGAAGCGGCGCGCGCCTTCATCATTCGCAATTGGGGCGACATGATCGAGGGGCAGATCGCGGCGCCCAAGCATCCGAAGGCGGCGCTCCAGGAATGGGCGCTCGCGCGCAAGCGCCGGCCCCCCGAATATCGCCTCGTCCGCCGCGATGGCCCCGATCATGCGCCACGCTTCCACGTGGCGGTGAGCATCGGCAAGCTCGCCGAGGCCGAGGGCGAAGGCGCATCGAAACAGGCGGCGGAAAAGGCCGCGGCAGCGGCGCTGCTCGCGCGGCTCGCGGAGGAAGAAGGACAATGACCCAGCGCTGCGGTTTCGTCGCCGTCGTCGGCGCGCCCAACGCGGGCAAGTCGACTCTCGTCAACGCGCTCGTCGGCCAGAAGGTCGCGATCGTCAGCCCCAAGGCGCAGACCACGCGCACGCGGCTGATGGGCGTCGCGATGGCAGGCGACGCGCAGATCATCCTGATCGACACGCCGGGCATCTTCGCGCCGACGCGCCGGCTCGATCGCGCGATGGTGGCTGCCGCCTGGGGCAGCCTCGAGGAAGCCGAGGCGATCCTCGTCATGGTCGACGCCGCTGCCAAGCTGACCGGCCGCGTCGAACGTGTGCTCGAAGGCATCGCGAACCGGCCCGAGAAGAAATATCTGATCCTCAACAAGGTCGACCTTGTCAAAAAGGACAAGCTCCTCACCATCGCGACCGAGCTCAACGGCCGGGCCCCGTTCGACGAGACCTTCTTCATCGCCGCGAGCAGCGGCGACGGCGTACCCGAACTCAAGGCCCATCTCGCCACGCTGATGCCCGAGGGGCCGTGGCATTTCCCTGAGGACGAAGTCAGCGACGCGCCCGAACGGATGCTCGCCGCCGAAATCACCCGCGAGCAGCTCTATCGTCAACTCCACGAGGAGCTGCCTTATCAGTCGACGGTCGAGACCGAGCTGTTCAAGACGCGCCCTGATGGCAGCGCCGAAATCCACCAGCAGATCTTCGTCGCACGCGACAACCAGCGCGCGATCGTGCTCGGCAAGGGCGGCAGCCGCATCAAGGAAATCGGCGCCCGCGCCCGCGCCGAGCTCGCCGAACTGATGGGCCGCAAGGTTCACCTGTTCCTGCACGTCAAGGTCAAGGAAAATTGGGACGAGGATCGCGGCGTCTATCGCGACATGGGGCTCGACTGGGTGGATTGAAACTTTTGCGGGAGGCTCGAAGTGAACAAACCCGAATCCGTTCGGATATTCGATCGCCTTTTCTGGGCCTCGACGTTGATCGGCGTTCTCAATTTCCTCTTCAGTTTGGACGAAACTTCGGAAAAATTTGCAAGGACCCCCGAATTTGCGGCGGCTGGATTTGGGGTGGGTTTCATCATCGCCACATTCGCCGTCAGCACGATGCTGAACATCCTTATCTGGTACTTCATCTCGGCGCGGGCGAGTAAAATCGCCAAATGGATATTGATCGTCTTCTTCGTAGTTGGCCTGTTTTCGATCGTTAGAAATTTCAACAATCCCATCGCGCCCCACGGTCTTGCTTTCGGCGTTATGATGATCCTCACGGTCATGCAGGGCGTCGGCATTTACATGTTGTTTCGGCCCGATTCCCTTGACTGGTTCAACGGCAAGCGAGTCGTCGTTTCCGATATTTTCAGCTAAGAATCAAATCCAATGAAAAGGCATTGCCGCGAGATTCGGTCGCGGCGGAAAGAGACGGCCCGCCCTGCGCGGGCTAGATCCGTCGGCAGTCGTTCGGCGGCGGGTCGCCTTCGAAGCGCGCGGTGATCCAGCCGATCGTCTCGGCGGCGCTGTCGCGGGCGCTCGTGCCATGGTCGCCGGTCATGTCGATCCAGCGCAGCGGCGTCCCGCGTTTGCAGACCGCTTTCGCGAACTTGCGCGTCACCGCGGGCGCGACGATCGTGTCCTTGCCGCTCTGCGCGATCAGCAGCGGACCGGGCACGCGCGCCGGATCGACGCTATTGGTGCGCGCGAAGGCGCCGAAGGGCTCGATCTTCGCGATATCCTTGCTGCGCGTCGCGCGGGCGATCGTCAGGATGCCGAGGATGGTGCCGAGCTTGGGCTTCTTGTTGAAGCTGACGCAGTTGTTTTCGGCGAGGCGGTGGATGATGCCCTGGTTGGTGCGGTTGGCGACCGCATTGAGCGAGAATCCGTAGAGCGTCGACCAGCTATGGAGCGCGAAGGAGAGCAGCAGCGCGCGCGCATTCTTGTCGCTGCCTTCGCGCAGATTGGCGGCGAGGTCGGTCGGCGGCGCGGCGGCGGCGGTGCCGACGAGCGTCAGGTCGGGGGCATAGGAGCGCGCGGCTGTCGCGGTCCACAGCGCCGCATGACCGCCCTGCGATTCGCCCCAGACGGCAAAGCGGCTGCCCGCCGCCGCGCCCGGAATTTCGCGCGCCGCGCGCACCGCGTCGAGCACCGATTGCGCGGTGTCCGGCCCGACCAGAAAGGGGTGCATCGTCGGGCTGGCGAGACCGATATAGTCGGGGGCGACCACAACATAGCCCGCGCGAACCGCCTCCATTCCCGCCGTATAATCGAAGAAATGGGGGCTGAGCGACGGCGCGCATTTTTCCGCGACGCCCCAGGCGCCGTGCGTCCAGGCGATCACCCGGCGCGGGCGCGGCGGGATCGCTTCCATCGGCGCCGCGACGATGCCCGTGACCGCGAAGCGCGTGCCGGCGCCATTGGTCGTCCAATATTGCACCCGCCACGCCTGCACGCCCGGCGGCGCGTCGGTCATGGGCGCGGCCGAGATCAGGTAACGCGATGGCTGCGCGGCGGCGGGCAACGCGAATGCGGACAGGATGGCGAGCAGGACGGCGGCAAGCAAGCGGTGCATGGGCATGTCTCCCCGATGTGTCGAGGCTAACATGTTTATATACCAGCGTCATCCCGGCGATAGCCGGGATGACGCCATGCCTGCGCCACTATTCCTTGGGCGCTGCCTTCTTCTTCGCCGGCGCCTTCTTCGCGGCGGCTTTCTTCTTCGGCGCCGCCTTCTTCTTGCCCTTGGCCGGTCCCTTGGCGGCGCGGGCGTCGATCAGCGCGACGGCTTCCTCGGCGGTCAGCGTCGCCGGGTCGGCCGTTTTGGGCAGCGTCGCGTTGGTCGTACCGTCGGTCACGTAAGGACCGAAGCGCCCTTCCATCAGCTTCATCTCGCCGCCGCTCGTGGGATGCGGGCCGAAGGTCTTGAGCGGCTCGGCCTTGGCGCGCCCGCGGCCGCCGCCATTGGCGGCGTCGGCGATCCGCGCGACCGCGGCATTCATGCCGATCTCGAAGATTTCGGCGGTGCCGGTCAGCTTCGCATATTTGCCGTCGTGGAGCAGATAGGGACCATAGCGCCCGAGCCCCGCGACGATCGGCTTGCCGCTTTCGGGATGCACCCCGACGTCGCGCGGCAGGCTGAGGAGCCGCAACGCGTAATCCAGGTCGAAATCCTCGGCCGGGATGTCCTTGGGGATCGACGAGCGCTTCGCCTCCTTCCCCTCGCCGAGCTGGATATAGGGGCCGAAGCGCCCGCTGCGCTTCGTCACCTCAAGTCCGCTGCCGGGGTCGGTGCCGAGCGTCTCTGGGCCGCTGTCGCCGCCATTCTCCGCTCCGCCCGGCTGCGCGAACTTGCGCGTATATTTGCAGTCGGGATAATTGCTGCACGCGATGAACGGCCCGAAGCGCCCGCCGCGCAGCGCGAGCCGCCCGGTGCCGCAATTGGGGCAGAGCCTGGGATCGCTGCCGTCGCCCTTGTCGGGGAAGAGATAGGGGCCGAGGAACTCGTCGAGCGCCGCGGTGATCTCCGACGGCTTCTGCTCCATCACTTCGCCGGTGCGCGGCTTGAAGTCGCGCCAGAAGCGGTCGAGCACCGCCTGCCACTGCGCGCGGCCGCCCGACACGTCGTCGAGTTCCTCCTCGAGCTCGGCGGTGAAGTCATAGCCGACATAGCGGGTGAAGAAGCGTTCGAGGAAGGCGGTGAGCAGCCGCCCGCTCTCTTCCGGGATGAAACGGTTCTTCTCGACCGTCACATAGGCACGATCCTTGAGCACCTGGAGGATCGAGGCATAGGTCGACGGGCGCCCGATGCCGAGTTCCTCCATCTTCTTGACGAGGCTCGCCTCCGAATAGCGCGGCGGCGGCTGCGTTTCGTGTTTCTCGACCTCGACCCCGGTCTTCGCGGGCGCATCGCCCTTCGCCATCGCGGGGAGCAGGCGCGCGTCGTCATCGTCGCCCCCCTCCCGGGAGGGAGAAGCTCCCTCGTCGCGGCCTTCATCATAGAGCGCGAGGAAGCCGGGGAATTTCACCACCTGCCCGGTCGCGCGCAGCATCGTCTTGCCGGTGCCATCGGAAAGGTCGACGCTGGTGCGTTCGAGCCGCGCCGAGGCCATCTGGCTCGCGAGCGCGCGCTTCCAGATCAGATCGTAGAGGCGGGCATGGTCGCCGCTTCCGGCTTTGTCCTTCGAAAAATCGGTGGGGCGAATCGCCTCGTGCGCTTCCTGCGCATTCTTCGCCTTGGTCTGATATTGGCGCGGCTGGTCGGGGACGTAGCCGCCATCGTAGCGGTCGGCGATCGCGCGGCGCGCGGCGCTGATCGCGCTGCCGTCCATCTGGACGCCGTCGGTTCGCATATAGGTGATCGCGCCGTCCTCGTAGAGATTCTGCGCGATCCGCATCGTATGGCTTGCCGAGAAGCCCAATTTGCGCGCCGCCTCCTGCTGCAGGGTCGAGGTCGTGAAGGGCGGCGGCGGGTTGCGGGTCAGCGGCTTGGTCTCGACCGCGTCGACGGTAAAATGGCCCGCCTTCACATCGGCTTCGGCGGCACGCGCATCGGCTTCGGTGCCGATCGACAGCCGTTCGATCTTGTCGCCGCGCCAGCGCGCGAGCCGCGCCTTGAAGGGCGTCCCCGCCATCTCGAACAGGCCGGTGACCGACCAATATTGCTGCGCGACAAAGGCCTCGATCTCGCGCTCGCGCTCGACCACCAGGCGCAGTGCGACCGACTGGACGCGGCCCGCCGACTTGGCGCCCGGCAGCTTGCGCCACAGCACCGGCGACAGGGTGAATCCGACCAGATAGTCGAGCGCGCGGCGGGCGCGATACGCATCGATCAGATCGTCGTCGAGCCCGCGCGGATGCGCCATCGCGTCGGTGACCGCCTGCTTGGTGATCGCGTTGAAGGTGACGCGCTCGACCGAGGCCGGCAGCGCCTTCTTGCTGCGCAGCAATTCCTGCACATGCCAGCTGATCGCCTCGCCCTCGCGATCGGGGTCGGTCGCGAGGATCAGGCGGTCGGCCTGCTTCGCGGCGTCCGAAATCTCCTTCAGCCGCTTCGCCTTGTCGGGATAGAGCTGCCACTGCATCGCGAAGCCGTCGTCGGGGTCGACCGAGCCGTCCTTGGGCGGCAGGTCGCGGACGTGGCCATAGGACGCCAGCACCTTGAAATCGCGACCCAGATACTTCTCGATCGTCTTCGCCTTGGCGGGCGATTCCACAATCACCAATTGCATTGAAAATTCGTTCCCCGATTACTCTCACGTACACGCGCGAGGGTGGCGGGCGCTCCGGCCCTCCGTCAAGCGGATTTAGGGAGCGCCCGCGCCGGGGTCAACGGAGCGCGCTCAACCTTCCAAGCAGCATCTGGCTTGCCAGGCTCGCGGCCTTCGCGGCGCCCTCCTCGTAATTGCCAGGCTTGGCGGTGAAGGCGAACTTGCGCGTCTTGCCGAAGCGCAGCCCGCCGAATCCCATCACCGCGGCTACGCCGCCCGCAACGTTCGCACCCGATTGCAGCGCCTTGTCGGTTCCACTCGTCGCGTCGCTCTTTTCGATGAACTCACCCTCGACCGCGACCGGCGCCTTCACCGTGATCACCGACTGCTTGCCGCTCGGCGCGATCAGCGTGACGCGCGAATAATCGGCGCTGACCGACAGCGCGCTGTTCACCTGAAGTCCGCCGAAGCTGAAGGCGCCGGGACGCTTCTGCTGCGAAAAGTCGATCAGATAGACCACGTCGATCACGCCGACCCCCGATGCCTTCGCATAGTTGGCGAAGGCCATGCTCGCCTGCCCCGCCGCCATGTTGATGCCGATGCTGCTCATCCCCGAACCCTGGAAATCACCCGGCACCATCAGCAGCGAAGGCAGCGCGGCCGGCTTGAAATAGGTTGCCTTGCCCTTGCTCCCCTTTTCGAGCGCGATGTTGATGTCGAGCGGCGCTTCCTGCGACTTGGTCTTGGCAAGCGCGGTGTGGCCGAACAGATCGGCGGCTGGATGCACCGCGTAGCCCCCCGCGCTGAGCTGGTTGACGAAATCGGTGTAGGCGGCGTCGGTGATCGCCTGCATCATCTCGGGCGTGACGCCGACGAGCTCGCTCTTCGCCTTGGTCGTGCCGCCGAACGCGCCCATCAACCCGCCGCTTGCCGCGGTGCGGTCGATCGATTCGAAGATGAAGCCGACATTGAACGCGCCGATGGTGACGGCGGTGACGCCCTTCGCGTTCGCCGGCCCCGATATCTTGACCGGTTCCTGATCCTTGGCAAAGGCGGCGACAGACTGGATCAGCAGCGCCGCGATCGCGGCCGCCGACAGCAATTTCTTCATGGGTCTTACCTCCGACCCCTCGCCCCGCCAGTCGACCCCACCGACCGAAGAGAGAGGCTAATCGAAGCAACCCACGGCCTTCGCATCGGTCAGATGCGAGGGCGAGTCAATCTTTACTGGCCGGCCCAGCGAAAGCCCGAGGGCAGGATGCATTTGCCCGCGTCATATTGGCCGACGCGGCGGATGACCTCCTGATCCTCGGGCTCGATGCGGCGGCCGCTGATCTGGCTGTCGATCACCCGGCGGACGAGCGCGTCGAGCCTTGTGACGAGGTAGCAGTCGATCGCGGGCGGCGCGTGGGGATTGCCGACGCCGCTGTCATCGGTCAGGAACAGGTAGCGCGACTGGGTCGCCGCCGCCATCGCGCGCATCGCATATTCGGCTTCGTCTGCGACGCCCGACGCCGCGACCGGGGTGATGTGGATGCGCTTCGCGCGCGCCGCCTCGGCCGCGGCCCAGGTCCGTCCGAACAGGTCGTCGTGCGGCGGCGCGTCGGCGACGAGCAGCAGCGACTTGACCGCATCGGGGCGCCAGTCCTGCCCGACCGCGCGGATCAACGCCTGATCCATCGCCTCGGGATAATCGCCGCCGCCGTTGGCGTCCTGCCGCGCGAGCGCGCCCTGCGCGCGCCCGATGTCGCGGTCGAAGGCGACGGTCCGCGTGACATAATCGTCGCCGAGGTCGCGGTAGAAGACGAAGCCGACGCGGATGTCGAGGTCGCGGTGCTTCTCGGTGATCGCGGCGATGATCGAGCGCAGTTCGGCTTGCAGATAGGCGATTTCGTCGCCCATGCTGCCCGTCGTGTCGACCACCAGCATCAGGTCGAGCTTCGTTGCACGCGTCGCCATCTGATTCGCGGTCAGCCCGACGAGCTGCGCACCCGGCGCATCGGCGACGAGCACGGGCCGCGCGTCGGCGATCGACCGCCCGGCCTTGCGCGCCGACACGGTGATCCGCTCGCTCAGCCGGTCGAGGCCGGGGAAGAAGACGACGCTGCCATCGGTCTGGGTCGCGAGAGTGATGCTGTTGCCGTCGCTGCACGTCACCGTCACGTCGGCGAAGGGGATCGGCTGGCCGTTGCGGTCGTTCACCTTCACCGTCACGACGCGCATCGTGTCGACGCGCGGCAGGGCGCGGATTTTCTGGCCGAGGTCGCTGCGGTTGACATAGGCGGCGTAGAGTTCGGGGTTGAGCAGATCGTCATGCTCGCCCGCGGTCAGGATGCCCGACTGCGGTTGCGGCTGGGGCCGCGGGCGCGGCGGATAGGGTCGCATGGTCGGGCTGGTGCGCCCGGCATAGTCCGCCGACGATCCCGCATCAGCGGGCGGCGCGGCGGCGGTCGCTTCCGCCGCCGAGGATTCGGCGACGCGCGATCCCGTGACCACGACATCCTTTGCGCTCTCCGCAGGCGCCGCGAGCACGGGAGGCGGAGGCGGAGGCGGGGCTGGTGGTGGCGGAGGCGAAGGCTCGAACATGGCATCGCGGTCGCGCCCATCACCGGCGCGCTCCTGTTGCTGCGGACGCGCTTCGGGCCCGAGCCTCGGCAAAGGGTCGGCGGTGCGGCAGAAGCCCTCCCACGCCCCGGCGGGTTGCGCCTGCGCCATCGCGACGGGGATTGGTGCAGGGGCGGATGCGAGCAGTGCCGCCATCGTCGTGCCCGTCAGAAGCCGGCTTCGCATCGAACATCTCCCCGTATGTGATACAATATCATCAGCCTGTCGGTCAGCCGCTGAACCGTGGCTGAACCGCCACGAGTGCACCGATTGTCATGGCTGGCGCCCGGCGATCAAGCCAAAGAAACCTTGGCGCCTGCGTGGCGTTCGACGCGGCCCGCCAGTTCGAGCTCGAGCAGGATGAGCTGGACGGTCGCCGACGGCTGCCCCGACTGGCGGACCAGCTCGTCGACCGCGATCGGGGTGGGGCCGAGCAGTTCGGCGACGGCGCGTCGGTCGCCGTCGCCGGCATCGAGCACCGGCGACGCCGCGCCATAGGAGCGCACCGGCTCGCGAACCATGCGCCGGTCGATCGGGCCGATCGCCTCCAGAACGTCTTCGACGGTCTGGATCAGCGTCGCGCCCTCGCGGATCAGCAGGTTGCAGCCTTGCGCGCGCGGGTCGAGCGGCGACCCCGGCACCGCCATCACCTCGCGCCCATAGTCGCCGGCGCGGCGCGCGGTGATCAGCGAGCCCGACCGCGGCGCCGCCTCGATCACCACTGTTCCCTGCGCAAGCCCGGCGATGATCCGGTTGCGCGTCGGGAAATGCCGTGCGAGCGGCTCGGTTCCCGGCGGCTGTTCGGCGATCAGCAGCTGGTCGGTCGCGATCTTTTCCTGCAGTGCGGCATTCTCGGTCGGAAAGGCGATGTCGATCCCGCTCGCGATCACCGCCGCGGTGCTTCCGCCGAGCGCGCCGACATGCGCGGCGGTATCGACCCCGCGCGCGAGGCCGCTGACGACCGTGACGCCGTTCGCCGCCAGGTCCGCGGCAAGCTGGCGCGCGAAGCGGCAGGCGGCGGCCGACGCGTTGCGCGCGCCGACGATCGCGGCGCAGGGGCAGTGCAGCATCGCGGCATCGCCGCGCACGATGAGGACCGGCGGCGCGCCTTCGACCTCGCGCAGCAGCGGCGAATAATCGGGCTCGTCGCAGAAGAGATGCCGCGCGCCGAGGTCGGACACGCGCGCGAATTCGCGTTCGGCGACCTCGGCGGGCGCGATCCGCACCTTGCCCCCGCCGCCGCGCAGCGCGAGGTCGGGCAAGGCGTCGAGCGCCGCCTCGCCCGAACCGAAACGCTGCATCAGCTGGTGCCAGCTCACCGGCCCGACATGCGGCGTGCGGATCAGGCGCAGCCGCGCCAGCCGCTCGGTAGGCGTCATGCGGCGTCCTTCTTGCGCCCGACGCGCGGCTCGGTCCCGGCGCGCAGACGGGCGATATTCTCGCGGTGGCGCCACAGCACGACGATGGCGAGTCCCGCCAGCCCGATCGCATAGACCGGATAGCCGAGCGCCAGCGCCGCGATCGGCGCCGAGACCGCGCCCGCCATCCCGCCGAGCGACGAGATGCGTATGAGCGCGACGACATCGATCCACAGAAAGGCGAAGATAGCGCCGATCGGCCATGCCAGCGCGAGCGACAGACCAAGCATGGTCGCCACGCCCTTGCCCCCGCGGAACCCGAGCCAGACGGGGTAGCAATGGCCGATCATCGCCGCCGCGCCAGCGATCATCGCGCCCTGATCGCCCAGTTCGGGCAGGAAATGCCGCGCGAGCAGCACCGCGACCGCGCCCTTGGCGCCATCGAGGATCAGCGTCGCCGCCGCCAGGCTCTTGCGCCCGGTGCGCAGCACATTGGTCGCGCCGATATTGCCCGACCCGATCTGCCGCAGGTCGCCTGCCCCGAAGGCGCGCGTCAGCAGGATGCCGAAAGGGACCGAGCCGAGCAGGTAGCTCGCGGCGATCAGCAAAAATATCGTCATGGCATTCCCCCGGCTCGCGTCGAGCGTCAGTGTGACGATATTGGTGGGCGCAATCAACGGATTCGACGTTTACGGTCACCAAAACGGACATACCTCAATATTCGTCATCCCGGCGAAGGCCGGGATCTCGACCTCGCGCCAAGACGAACCGGCGAGATCCCGGCCTTCGCCTGGATGACATGCAGTGGGAAGGGCGGGAGACGATTGAGCGCCGCCCCTCCCCCTGCTAGGCGGCACCCATGCACAACCCCGCCCCCGACGCCCCGATCCTCTTCTTCGACAGCGGCCTCGGCGGACTGACCGTGTTGGGACCGACGCGCGCGCTGCTGCCGACCGCGCCGATCGTCTATGCCGCCGATTATGCCGGCCTGCCCTACGGCAAGAAGAGCGACGAGGAACTCGCCGCGCGCGTTCCGGCGCTGCTCGGGCGGCTGGTCGAGCGCTATCAGCCGCGGCTCGCGGTGATCGCCTGCAACACTGCCTCGACGATCGCGCTTCCGCACGTCCGCGCAGCGCTCGACCTGCCGATCGTCGGCACGGTGCCCGCGATCAAGCCCGCGGCGGAAATGACGAAGACCGGCGTCATCGGCGTGCTCGGCACCGAAGCAACAGTGCGCCAGCCCTATGTCGACGATCTGAGCGCACGCTTCGCCGCCGGCAAGACCGTGCTGCGCCACGGCAGCCCCGGCCTCGTCACCGCAGCCGAAGCGAAGCTGCACGGCCACCCGGTCGACCCCGACGCCCTCCGGAACGCCATCGCGGGGCTTCGCGACCAGCCCGGCGGCGACGCGATCGACGTCATCGTCCTCGCCTGCACCCATTTCCCGCTGCTGCAGGAGGAATTGCAGGCGGTCGTCGGCCCGCACGTTACGCTGATCGATGGCGCGGCGGGCATCGCGCGGCGCATCGCGCATCTGACCGCAGGCCAGCCCTGGCCCGCCGATGCGCGGCCTGGCGTCGCCGCTTTCACGCACAGCGACGCCCATCCGCCGCCGCCGCTCGCGGCGCTCGCGGCCTATGGCATCGGGCGCATTGAGACAATTTGACCTACCCATTGCGAATCGTTCGCACTGGATTTCGGCGGATTTTGGCGTTATCGCCCCGCCAAACATCGTCGCCGGAGGGGGCGGCGGACGCCGACCAACCCGCGGGGCTGCATAGTGAACTACAACGATATTTTCGCCCGGGCCATCGACCGCCTTCATGAGGAAGGCCGGTATCGCGTCTTCATCGACATCCTGCGCAACAAGGGCGCCTTCCCCAATGCGCGCTGCTTTGCGGGGCATAACGGGCCGAAGCCGATCACCGTCTGGTGCTCGAACGACTATCTGTCGATGGGCCAGCACCCCAAGGTCGTCGCGGCGATGGAAGAGGCGCTGCACGACGTCGGCGCGGGCGCCGGCGGCACGCGCAACATCGCGGGCAACACCCATTATCACATCGATCTCGAGGCCGAGCTCGCCGACCTGCACGGCAAGGAAGGCGCACTGCTCTTCACCTCGGGCTATATCTCGAACGAGGCGACCCTCGGTACGCTGGGCAAGCTGCTGCCGAACTGCATCATCTATTCGGACGAGCTCAACCACGCCTCGATGATCGCGGGCATCCGCAATTCGGGCTGCGAAAAACGCGTGTGGCGGCACAACGATCTCGACCATCTCGAGGAACTGCTCGCCGCCGACGATCCCGAGGCCGCGAAGCTGATCGCCTTCGAGAGCGTCTATTCGATGGACGGCGACATCGCGCCGATCCACGCGATCTGCGACCTCGCCGAGAAGTATAACGCGCTGACCTATTGCGACGAGGTTCATGCCGTCGGCATGTACGGCCCGCGCGGCGGCGGCATCACCGACCGCGACGAAGCGGCGCATCGCGTCGACATCATCGAGGGAACGCTGGGCAAGGCGTTCGGCGTGATGGGCGGCTATATCGCCGCGGACAAGAATATCATCGACGTGATCCGCTCCTACGCGCCCGGCTTCATCTTCACCACCAGCCTGTCGCCGGTGCTCGTCGCGGGCGTGCTCGCGAGCGTGCGCCACCTCAAGCAGTCGAGCGTCGAGCGCGACGCGCAGCAGGCCGCCGCCGCCTACCTCAAGCAGAGCTTTCGCGACGCAGGGCTGCCGGTGATGAACTCGACGACGCACATCGTCCCGCTGATGGTCGGCGATCCGGTGCGCGCCAAGAAGATCAGCGACATCCTGCTCGCCGAATATGGCGTCTATGTGCAGCCGATCAATTTCCCGACCGTCCCGCGCGGCACCGAACGCCTGCGTTTCACGCCGGGACCGACGCACGACGAAGCGATGATGCGCGACCTCACCGCGGCGCTGGTCGAAATCTGGGACCGGCTGGAGCTGGAGCTTCAGAAAGCGGCGTGAGGGCCGGCGCCTATTCGCCGGTCTCGTTCCACTTCGCCTTGTCCATCGCCGCGAGAATTTTCTCGGGCGCCGCCTTTTCGTCGAGCAGCTTGGTGATTTCCGAAACCGATTCGTCGGTCGTCCCGTGGGCGCTGAACAGGACGGGCGCCAGCACCTTGCGCGCGAGCGCGAGGTCGTTTTCCACCACCAGCTGGCGGCCGACGCGCACCCGAATCTCGGGAGCCTGCGGCACCAGCATGATGGCGCGCATGATCGCGGTCACCGCCCCCTTGCTCGGCTTTTCACCGGCGCGCGCGAAACTGTCGTAATACAGCACCAGCGGCAGCGCGAAATTGGGATCGGCATGGTTCGCCTTGATGAACCACGAGCGCGCATCGGACCAGTCCTCGGCCTTCTTGCTTTCGGTCGCCCGGCGCGCGATCACGCGCCCCTTGTAGACCATCGCCACCGCCAGATTGGGGTCGATCGCGAGCGCGCGGTCGGCCGCGGCTTCGGATTCGGCATCATTCTTCGCGTCGAATTCGATCTCCGCCATCGTCCGCTGGACGAAAGCGTCGTTCGGGTAGCGCGCGGCGACGGGCCGGGCGTCGGCCACGAGTTCGACCGCCATCTTCGGATCGACGCCACGCGCCGACCGAATACGATAGGGCATGATCGCCGCCGCGCCGGGTGCGAGCGCGCTCACCTCGATCTTGCCGGTCGACAACTCGTCGGCGGGGACGGTGAACACCTTCATCCCGCGCGTACGGCGGTAACGTTCCAGATCCTGGTTCAGCTTGCCGAGATCGCCAAAGGCCTCCTCGGCCGCCTTTTCCCATGGCTTGCCGTTGTTGAGAAGGCTGACATAGCGGACGAGCTGGCCCGGCCGGTCGCCGCCGAGCAGCAGATAATGCGTCAGCAGCCAGCCGGAAGCATAGAGTTGGCCGACATCGTACCGCGACAGCTTGGTCATGTCGGAGGCGAGCAGTTCTGAGGCGCGCATCCGGCTGAACGCCGTCAGCGCATAGGAGCGGTCGTTGTTGGGAAGACCCACGGTGACGCTGCCGTCGTTGTTGAGACGCGTGACCATGAAGAATTCGGCCATGCCTTCGGACAACCAGCGCGGGTAGAATTCGGTGCTGCTGCTCAGCAGCATATGGTGCGCATATTCGTGGAACATGATCGTCTGCGCCGACAGGTCGCTGTCGACCATCTTTTCGGGCATGAAGGCGCGCGAGCCCTCGAACGAAGGGACGTAGAAGCCCGCGACATCCTTTGCCCCCGGCCCCGCGAGTTTCCGGAGCTCGCTGAGTCCGGGAAGGAGATAGACGGTGACGCGATTGTGGTTCGCGCCCTCGATCTCCTTCTGCCCCGTGATCAGGCGCAGCGCGCTGTCATAGCGTTCGAGCCGCTGCGAATAGGTGCGAATCTGGCTTTCGCCGATATCGCCATAGACCAGGAAATGGGCACTGCTCGCCCGATGCCATTCGGCGCGCGCGGGCGTGGCGGTCAAGCAGAGGGCGGAAAGCAGGAACAGAAAGATACGGTGATAACGCGGCATGATTCCCCCCGGTAATCGATGGAGGTGATCCTAGCGTCCACCGGGTCGATTTCCACCCCCCAGATTGCACGCCTCGCCGCGCAGTCATCCTCGCGAGGGTTCGCGCATCATCCCCCAGAAATGCGGGCCGCCGCCCGCGACGTCCCATTCAATGGCGGTGGAAAAGCCGAGCCGTTCGTAGAGCGGCACGTTGCCCGCCGTCGCG
Organism: Sphingopyxis sp. NJF-3; assembly: GCF_053514865.1. NCBI lineage: Bacteria > Pseudomonadati > Pseudomonadota > Alphaproteobacteria > Sphingomonadales > Sphingopyxidaceae > Sphingopyxis > Sphingopyxis sp. NJF-3. Next base: position 1,677,795 of record NZ_CM130726.1, on the reverse strand, counting down.
GTTTCCAGCCAGCACGGCAGTCCTTCGGCATCGGCGATCGCGGTCTGCGCGCGGATGATCCGCCCGCCGTGCCCCTTGCCCTGATGCCCGGGGCGCACGCCGACATAGTGGAGATACCAGAAACGCCCCTTCGGTCGGTGCGCGTCGATACTCGCCTGCACCTTCAATCCACGCGGCAGGGCGGTGCCGAAGGTCGCGACGAGCGGCACGACGGTGCGCAGGAATTCGAGACCGCCGCCATGCGCCCGCCCCGGTGCGCGCCACAGCGCCGCCGCCTCGTCATCGGCGGCGCGCAACGCGGTGCCGGCGCGGGCATCGGCGGGAACGAGCACGCGGAACAGGCCGCGCAGCGCCCTGGTGCGATGCTCAGGGTCGGGAAGAATCCACGACAGCGCCGGGTCCGTCTGGAACGCCTGCGCCAGCGTTTCGATCAGCGCCGGATGGTCGGGCCGCGCGGCCGCAACGATCTCTGTCATTCCCCCTCCCCCCAAGATGCCGCCGTCAGTCGCGGCAATAGCCCTCGCCTTCGTTGACGATCAGGCATTCCTTCTTGCCGGCGAGATATTTGAGCCCGGTATCCTCTCCATTGCCGCGATGGAGCGACAAGCGCTCGCCACCGCGCTCGAACTGAATCCCATGCTCGCTGTCGCGCCCGACATAGGTGCCCCTGGTATCGAGATCGGACTGCATCTCCAGCGAATAGCGTTCGGGTTCGGTCGGGGTGATGGCGACATACATGCCCTCGACCCCGGTCCATTTGCCCGCCCAGCTCGCGAAGCGGTGCGGCGCGGTCGCCGGGTCGGCTTCCGCATCGGCCGCCGTCTCGTCGGGCACCGATTCGACAGGCACTTCGGTCGTCGTGGTCGTGGTTTCGGACGGCGCGGGGGCTTCCGCCTTCTCGCAGCCGGCCAGCAGCACCAGCGCCGTCGAGGCCGCAAGGATCATGCTCGTTTTCATCATGCGTCTCCTTCCATCGTCCAGAACGCGTGCGCCGGGATAAGTTTCCCTATCCCGCCAGTATCTCGGCATAATGCCGCGGATCGACATTGCCCCCCGAAAGCGTGACGAGCGTCGCGCGGCCCGGCGCCACCTTGCCCGCGAGCAGCGCCGCGAGCGCCGCCGCGCCGCCAGGCTCGACGACGAGGTGCAGTTTCTCGAACGCGACGCGCATCGCGTGACGTACCTCGTCGCGCGTCACCGCGACCCCGCGCACCCCACGCGCCTGCAGCACCGCGAAGTTGATCGGCCAGGTCTGCGGCGTCTGCAGCGCGTCGCACTCGGTCGGATAGGCAAGATCCTCGACCGCCAGGATCGTCCCGGCTTCGAGGCTGCGGGTGACATCGTCCCACCCCTCGGGCTCGACCGCGACGACTTCGGCATCGGGACAGGCGAGCGCGAGCCCTGCCGACAAGCCGCCGCCGCCGCAACAGGCGACGACCGTGTCGGGCCCGTCGACCCCGCGCGCCTCCATCTGCGCGCGCGCCTCGATCCCCGCCGTCCCCTGTCCCTCGATGATCCAGGGATCGCCATAGGCGTGCACGAGGGTGCCGCCGCGCTCTTCGAGCAGCTTCGCCGCGACCGCGTCGCGCGATTCATTGACGCGGTCGTAAAGTACCACCTCGGCCCCGAGCGCGCGGGTCGCGTCGAGCTTCATCCGCGGCGCGTTGCTCGGCATCACGATCGTCGCCCTGATCCCGAGCCGCCTTGCCGCCCAGGCGACGCCCTGCGCATGGTTGCCGCTCGACACGCCGATGACGCCCGCGGCCGCCTGTTCGGGCGTCAGATCGGTCAGCCGGTGCCACGCGCCACGGATCTTGAACGCGCCGACCGGCTGCAGGCACTCGGCCTTGCACCAGATGGCGGTGCCGTCGATCTCGAGCGGCAGCAGCGGCGTCGGCGGGAGCAATGCAGCGACTTTCGCCGCAGCGCGTTCGACCCCCGCGAGGGTCGGTGCGCGCGCCGGATCGCGCAGGGGATCGGGGCTTTGCTGTGTCATGGCTTCGTCCTATAGGGCGGCGCATACAAGGCAAGCCGCATAGGTTCGCGGACAGGAGATTTTCACGATGAGCAAGGTTCTGGTGATCGGCGCAGGCGGCGTCGGTTCGGTCGCGGTGCACAAGATGGCGATGAACCCCGATATCTTTCCCGACATCACGCTCGCGAGCCGCCGCAAGTTCAAGTGCGACGCGATCGCCGAATCGGTGAAGGAGCGCACCGGCGTCACGATCCAGACCGCCGAGGTCGACGCCGACCATATCGACGCGACCGCGGCGCTGATCCGCTCGATCGGCGCGACGCATGTCGTCAACCTTGCGCTGCCCTATCAGGACCTGACGATCATGGAGGCGTGCCTGTCGACCGGCGCGCATTATCTCGACACCGCGAACTACGAGCCGCGCGACGAGGCGAAGTTCGAATATCACTGGCAATGGGCCTATCATGATCGCTTCAAGGAGGCGGGGCTGATGGCGCTGCTCGGATCGGGCTTCGACCCCGGTGTGACGAGCGTGTTCGCGACCTGGCTGAAGAAGCATCATTTCGATCGCATCGACACGCTCGACATTCTCGACTGCAACGGCGGCGATCACGGCCAGCATTTCGCGACCAACTTCAACCCCGAGATCAACATCCGCGAGGTCACCGCGGTCGCGCGTCACTGGGAGAATGGCGACTGGGTCGAGACCCCCGCCATGTCGGTGAAGCAGAGCTTCGACTTCGAGGAAGTCGGGCCGAAGAACATGTACCTCATGTATCATGAGGAGATCGAAAGCCTGAAGACGCACCTGCCCGAGATCAAGCGCATCCGGTTCTGGATGACCTTCGGCGACGCCTATATCCAGCACCTGACCGTGCTCCAGAACGTCGGCATGACGCGAATCGACCCCGTCATCTACGAAGGCCGCGAGATCATCCCGCTCCAGTTCCTGAAGGCCGTGCTCCCCGAACCGTCGAGCCTCGGCGAGACGACCAAGGGCAAGACCAACATCGGCGTCATCGCCACCGGCCTCGGCAAGGACGGCAAGGAAAAGACGCTCTATCTCTACAATATCTGCGATCATGAGGACGCCTATGCCGAGACCGGCAACCAGGCCGTCAGCTATACGACCGGCGTCCCCGCGATGATCGGCACGGCGATGATGGTGACCGGCGCCTGGAACGGCAAGGGCGTGTTCAACATCGAGCAGATGGATCCCGACCCCTTCATGGACATGCTGATGAAGCATGGCCTGCCGTGGCAGGTGAAGGAGCTCGACGCACCGCTGGATTTCTGATTCCAAAGCCCTCTCCCCTTCAGGGGAGAGGGTTGGGGAGAGGGGGACTCCCCACGCTTTTTCCCATTTCGCTCGGGCCGGCGCGAGACGTTCCCCTCTCCCCGGCCCTCTCCCCTGAAGGGGAGAGGGAGGCCTTATGACCGCCTATCTCCTGCCGATCGCCCTGCTCTTCGTCTCGAATATCTTCATGACCTTCGCCTGGTACGGCCATCTCGGCGATCTTTCGCGGCCGATGTGGCTGGCGATCGTCATGGCGTGGGGCATCGCCTTCTTCGAATATTGCCTCGCGGTGCCCGCGAACCGCATCGGCCACGCCGTCTATTCGACCGCCGAATTGAAGACGATGCAGGAAGTGATTACCTTGCTGGTCTTCGCGGGCTTCGCGGTCTTCTGGCTCGGCGAAAAGCTGACGGTGAATCATCTGATCGGCTTCGCCTTGATCGCGGCGGGTGCCTTCTTCATCTTCAAGGGGCCGATCGCGGCCTGACAGGATTACGAGATCATGGAAACCAGAGCCGGCGACCCCGGAGCCTTCGCCAGCTTCGACCTGAGCCGCGTCCCCTCCCCCGCCTTCGTCGTCGACGCCGCCAAGGTCCGCGCCAACCTGTCGGTGCTGCGCCGCATCGGCGACGCATCGGGTGCGCGCGTGCTTGCGGCGCTCAAGGCTTTTTCGATGTGGTCGCTCGGGTCGACGGTGGCGAGCTATCTCGACGGCGTCTGCGCTTCGGGCCTCTATGAGGCGAAGCTTGGCCGTGAGGAATATGGCGGCCCGAACGGCGACAAGGAAGTCGCGACCTATTGCGCGGGCTACAAGGAAGCCGACCTGCCTGCGATCGCGGCGCTCTCCGACCATCTGATCTTCAATTCGCCCGGGCAGATCGCTCGCTTCCGCCCGATGCTCGACGAGCTGCGCGCGCAGGGCGAGACGTTCGACGTCGGCCTGCGCATCAACCCGATGCACAGCGAGGGCGACACCCCGAAATACGACCCCGCGGCGCCGTGCAGCCGCCTCGGTTTTCCCGTCACCCAATTGCTGCCCGAGCATATGGAGGGCGTGGACGGCGTCCACATGCACAGCCTGTGCGAGCAGGATTTCCCGCCGCTCGCGCGCACCTGGGCGGCCGTGCAGCCGATGCTGCGCCCCTTCTTCGGCCAGCTCAAGTGGATCAATTTCGGCGGCGGCCATCACGTCACTCGCGCCGATTATCAGGTCGCCGATCTGATCGCCTTTCTGAAGCAGGTGCGCGCTGCGACCGGGTGCGAGGTGATGATCGAGCCGGGCGAGGCGGTGGCGCTCGACGCCGGCATCCTCGTCGGCGAGATCCTCGACCTGTTCGACAACGGCATGCCCATCGGCATCACCGACATCAGTGCGACCTGTCACATGCCCGACGTGATCGAGGCGCCCTATCGCCCCGCGATGCTGGGCGAGGGGGACAGCGGCGCCGCGACCCGCCTCGGCGGTCCCTCCTGCCTCGCGGGCGACGTGATCGGCGATTATCGCCTGCCCGGCGGCGCCCGCGTCGGCCAGCGCTTCGCCTTCCTCGACCAGGCGCATTATTCGATGGTCAAGACCAACAGCTTCAACGGCGTCCCGCTGCCGTCGATCTGGCTGTGGGACAGCGAGAGCGACGAGCTGAAAGAAATTCGCCGCTTTGGTTACGAAGACTTCAAAATGCGATTGAGTTGATCCCCGGCTTGCCCCCATAGCTGACGGCGGGGGAGGCAGGGAATGAGCGAGAGCCGTTTGACGAAATGGTGGCTGAATTCGGTCGACTGGTACCGGCGCCAGCCCATGGCATTGAAAATACTGCTGTTGGTCCTGCCGCTGTTGATCGGCAAGATCGTCGACCAATTGCTGAAATGGCTCGGCGCGGCGACTTCCCTGCCTGATTGGGCCGTGGCTGCGCTGGTCGTCGTTTTCCTGGCCATCGCCGCGATGGCATCACGATCGTTTCACCATCCCGAGGAAGCGGACAGTTTCCCGCCGCTCGATTTCGGCGATCTCGAGGTGCACAACAGTTTCTCCATCGAACAGCTCGAGCGATTGCGAACCGGCCTGCATCAGGAAATCTACGGAGGCGCGGCGCCGCTCGGCGATGAGATCACCCGCATGTATCTGGCCAACCCCGTAATGGGCGTCGGGCTCTATGACCCGACCCGGCGCGATTATGTCGCCTTCGCGACCGCCTGGCCGCTGACCGACGCGTCGGGAGAAAAGCTGATACGGGGCGAAATCACCGAGAATGACCTCGTCGCCACGGATATTCTTCCCGCCGATCAGAACGGCAAGGCGAATTATGTCATCGTGCCCGCTTTCGGCGCCACCAAGCGCCACGGTTTGCGGGACCGCACCGCGCTGGGGTTCAAGCTGTCCAACGAATTGCGCCGGGCGATGCGGCGGAACTTCTTTCCCAATCGCCGGCGTGCGATCACGCTGATCGCGACCGGCTTTTCCGAGGATGGCTGCAAATGGTGCCGCGGCAACCAGATGCAGGAGCGCACCCGCATCCGGTTCGCCGATTCGCCCAAAAGCTATCCGGTCTTTTCGCGCCGGCTGGTGTGGGACGATATTGACTGAACGACCGCAGATTCGGCGCAAAGGGCGGCAAAGGCCCCTTCCTGAGGGCCGAAAGCGATGCGAGGAAGGCGCGCAAAGGGTCTTTACAGGGGGGACCCCCCACCATATATGCGCCCCTCGCTGCCCCAGGGGGACTTCCAATAACCGCAAGGCAGCTCTTGTCGTTTAACTTATTTTTTGGGGGTCCCTTGAGTTGCACCAGCATCATAGCGCCCACGGGCTGATTCAGGCACTTTCGCCGGTCGAACCTGTTACGCTTGTCCGCCCGCACGCCGCGCGGCGCGCAGCGCGTTTCTTCATCGAGCGATTTCCCGGCACGACCATGTATGCGGTCAAGGCGAATCCGTCGCCCGACCTGCTGCGCGTGCTGTGGGATTCGGGTGTCACCCATTATGACGTCGCCTCGATCGCCGAGGTGCGGCTGGTGGCGCGCACCCTGCCGGGGGCGACGCTCTGCTTCATGCATCCGGTGAAGGCCGAGGAAGCGATTTCCGAAGCCTATTGGAAGCATGGGGTTCGCACCTTCTCGCTCGATACGATGGACGAACTTCAGAAGATCGTCCGCGCGACCGAGGGCGCGCAGGACCTGAACCTGCTCGTGCGCCTGCGCGTCTCGTCCGACCATTCGAAGCTCAGCCTCGCCGCCAAGTTCGGCGCCGAGCCCGACGAGGTCGCCGAACTGCTGATGGCGACCCGCCAGGCGGCCGATGCGCTCGGCATCTGCTTCCACGTCGGCAGCCAGGCGATGACCCCGCACGCCTATGCGCAGGCGATGGAGCGCGTCCGCGCCGCGATCGTCGCGGCGTCGGTGACGGTCGACATCGTCGATGTCGGCGGCGGTTTCCCGTCGTCCTATCCCGGCATGGAGCCCCCGCCGCTCGACGCCTATTTCGACACGATCCACCGCAGCTTCGAAAGCCTGCCGATCAGCTATTCGGCCGAACTGTGGTGCGAGCCCGGCCGCGCGCTGTCCGCCGAATACAGCTCGCTGATCGTCCGCGTCGAAAAGCGCCGCGGCGAGGAGCTCTATATCAACGACGGCGCTTACGGGGCGCTGTTCGACGCCGCGCATGTCGGCTGGCGCTTCCCCGTCACATTGCTGCGCGACGGAAAGAGCGACGCCGAGATGCTGCCATTCAGCTTCTATGGCCCGACCTGCGACGATCTCGACCATATGGCGGGCCCCTTCTTCCTTCCCGCCGACATCAAGGCGGGCGATTTCATCGAGATCGGGATGCTGGGCGCCTATGGCTGCGCGATGCGCACCAAGTTCAACGGCTTCGGCGCGGACGAGATCCACGTCGTCAGCGACGAGCCGATGGCGAGCCTCTACACCGGCGAGATCGAAGAAGAACGCCGCACGGCGACGGTGACCAAGCTCTTCTGAGCTTTCCACACCGCTGATCCTTCCAAAGGCCGGTCCGCATCCCGCGGGCCGGCCTTTTTCTTGGCCCATTCGATTTTCTGCGACCGATCGCCTTGCGGCCGCGCGCCGCATGGTTCACAGGCCCGTTCGATTCATGCAGTCAGGAGGTCCTTTTGAGCAAGATTGATGAAAAGTTGCAGCCGGTTCTTGATGAAGTATTGCGTAGAAACGCCGGGGAAGCCGAATTCCACCAGGCTGTCCACGAAGTGCTCGAAAGCCTCGGGCGCGTCGTCGCGAAACACCCCGATTATGCCAGCCATGCGCTGATCGAACGGATTTGCGAACCGGAGCGACAGATCATCTTTCGCGTTCCCTGGGTCGATGACGCCGGCCAGGTCCAGATCAACCGCGGCTTTCGCGTCCAGTTCAACTCGGCGCTCGGCCCCTACAAGGGCGGCATCCGTTTCCACCCGTCGGTCAATCTCGGCATCATCAAATTCCTGGGGTTCGAGCAGATCTTCAAGAATGCGCTGACCGGCATGCCGATCGGCGGCGGCAAGGGCGGGTCCGACTTCAACCCGCGCGGCCGCTCGGACGGCGAGATCATGCGCTTCTGCCAGGCTTTTATGACCGAGCTTCAGCGTCATCTGGGCGAATATACCGACGTTCCCGCGGGCGATATCGGCGTGGGTGGGCGCGAGATCGGCTATATGTTCGGTCAGTACAAGCGCCTGACCAACCGCTACGAAGCGGGCGTGCTCACCGGCAAGGGACTCGTCTACGGCGGGTCGCGCGCGCGCACCGAGGCAACCGGCTTCGGGCTCGTCTATTTCGTTCAGCAGATGCTGGCGACCAGGGGACAGTCGCTCGACGGCAAGCGCGTCGTCGTTTCGGGGTCGGGCAATGTCGCCATCTATGCGATCGAAAAGATTCGGCAGTTCGGCGGCAAGGTGCTCGCTTGCTCCGATTCCAACGGCTACGTCCTCGACGAGAATGGCATCGACCTCGATCTTCTGAAGGAAATCAAGGAGGTGCGCCGCGAACGCCTGTCCGAATATGCGCGGGCGAAGGGTGCGGGCGCGCATTATATCGAGGGCGGGTCGATCTGGGACGTGGCATGCGACATCGCGCTTCCCTGCGCCACCCAGAACGAACTGACCGGCAAGGATGCGGCGACGCTGGTCCGGAATGGGGTCCAGGTCGTCGGCGAAGGCGCCAACATGCCGTCGACCCCCGACGCGGTCGACCTGTTCCACCAGAATGGGGTGATGTTCGCGCCGGGCAAGGCGGCCAACGCCGGCGGGGTCGCGACCTCGGCGCTCGAAATGCAGCAGAACGCCTCGCGCGACAGCTGGACTTTCGACCAGACCGAAGAGCGGCTGGCGCGTATCATGCGGAGCATTCACGACAATTGCGCCGCGACCGCCGACGAATATAGCGCCCCCGGCAACTATGTGCTGGGCGCCAATATCGCCGGTTTCGTGCGCGTTGCCGAGGCGATGCGATCGCTCGGCGTGATCTGAGGCCCCTTCGCCGGCGGGAGGAGAGAAAAGTGTCCGATCTCTAGGCGGTTGACCCGACGGGTCGCCGCCCTTAGCCTTTGCCGCAATGCACAAAAGCATCGACCTCCCCTCGCCCCCGGCGTTCGCCGGGCTCGCGGCCGGGCGTCCGCTCGCGCTGTTCCTCGATTTCGACGGGACGCTGGTCGAGATCGCCGATACCCCCGACGGTATTCATGTGCCCGATGGGGTGCCGGCGCAGCTCGCGGCGCTTCACCGTGCGCTGGGTGGCCGCATCGCCATCGTCAGCGGCCGCGCCATCGCCGATATCCAGTCGCACCTCGGCCCGCTCCATCTGCTGATGGTCGGCTCGCACGGCGCCGAGATCGGCGAGGCCGCCGAGGACACAAAGCCCTTGTCCGACGCGAGCCGCGCCGAACTCGCCGCGCTGACCGCCGCCTGGCCCCGCCTGCTCGTCGAAACCAAGCCACACGGCATCGCGGTGCATTATCGGCAGGAACCCGAAGCCGCCCCAGCCGTCTTTACCGTCATGAACGACATGGCAGCCCGCGAAGGCCTTGCCGCCCGGCACGGCAAGATGGTGGTCGAGCTGGGCCCGAAAAGCGCCAACAAGGGCGCCGCGGTGGCCCGGCTGATGGCGGCGGCACCCTTTGCGGGCGCGCTGCCGATCTTCATTGGCGACGATACGACCGACGAGGACGGTTTTGCCGCCGTTACCGCGGCGGGCGGATACGGCATCCTCGTCGGCGCGCCGCGCCCGACCGCCGCCCATTATCGCCTTGCCGACCCCGAAGCGGTGCACCGATGGCTGACCCTCTGAGCTCGCTCGCCCTCTGGCCGGTCGGCAATTGCCAGGTCAGCGCGCTGGTCGACGGCGAAGCGGGCTTCGTCTGGGGCTGCGTCCCACGCGTCGACGGCGATCCCGTCTTCTGCGCGTTGCTCGGCGGCGACAAACAGCATCAAGGCGTCTGGCGTTTCCGCCTCGCGGGGCAGGTCAAGGCCACCCCGCGCTATCGCCGCAACACCCCGATCCTCGTCACCCGGCTCGAGGCCGATGACGGGAGCGCGGTCGACGTCATCGACTTCTGCCCGCGCTTCGAACGATCGGGGCGCATGTTCCGCCCCGTCGCCTTCGTCCGCATCGTCCGCCCCGTCGCGGGCAGCCCGCGGATCGAGATGGAACTGGTGCCGATGCGCGACTATGGCGCCGAGGTCGCGGCCACGACGCGCGGCACCAACCATATCCGCTATCTGGTCGGCACCCAGCCGCTGCGCCTGACCACCGACGCGCCGGTCGGCTATGTCATGGAAAGCCGCTCGTTCCGCGTCGAGCAGGACCTGCATTTCTTCCTCGGCCCCGACGAACCCTTCACCGGCAACGTGTCGCAGGCGCTGCGCGCCATGGAGGAGGCGACCGATCTTTACTGGCGAAGCTGGGTGCGCGGGCTCGCGACGCCGATGGACTGGCAGGATGCTGTCATTCGCGCCGCGATCACGCTCAAGCTCTGCCAGCATGAGGAAACCGGCGCGATCGTCGCCGCGCTGACCACCTCGATCCCCGAGGCGCCAGACAGCGGGCGCAACTGGGATTACCGCTTCTGCTGGATCCGCGACGCCTATTACACGGTGCAGGCGCTCAACCGCCTCGGCGCGCTCGACGTGCTCGAAAAATATCTCGCCTATCTGCGCAACATCGTCGACCGCGCCGCTGGCGGGCATATCCAGCCGCTCTATTCGGTAATGGGGGTGACCGAACTCGATGAAAGCGTCGCATCCGATCTCGCGGGCTACCGCGGCATGGGGCCGGTGCGCATCGGCAACGCCGCCTGGACGCAAGTCCAGCACGACGCCTATGGGCAGATCGTGCTGCCGACCGTGCAGGGCTTCTTCGACCAGCGCCTGTTCCGCGTCGCCGACGCGCGCGATTTCGAAAGCCTCGAAAGCGTCGGCGAGGTCGCGTGGAAGATGCACGACCAGCCCGACGCGGGCCTCTGGGAATTTCGCACCCGCCAGCTCGTCCACACCTATTCGGCGGTGATGAGCTGGGCGGCGTGCGACCGGCTCGCCAATGTCGCCGCGCACATCGGCCGGCCCGAGCGCGAAACCTTCTGGAACGAGCGCGCCGCGACGATCCGGGCGACGATCGAGCGCGAGGCGTGGAGCGAGGCCGAGGGCCATTACGGCGCCGCCTTCGGCCATGCGCATATGGACGCGAGCCTGCTCCAGATGGTCGAGCTGCGCTTCATCCGCGCCGACGATCCGCGTTTCCAGGCGACCTTCGCCGCGGTCGAAAAGGCGCTGCGGCGCGACCGCAACATGCTGCGCTACGACAGCGAAGACGACTTCGGCCAGCCCGAGACCGCGTTCAACATCTGCACCTTCTGGCTGATCGAGGCGCTGCACCTGTGCGGCCGCTCGGACGAAGCGCGCGAGCTGTTCGAAACCATGCTCGCGCATCGCACCCCATCGGGCCTGCTGTCCGAGGACATGGATTTCGACAATGGCGAATTGTGGGGGAATTTCCCGCAGACCTATTCGCTGGTCGGGATCATCCATTGCGCCGGCATGCTGTCGCGCGGCTGGGACACGGTGCGATGAGCCGGCTGATCGTCGTCTCGAACCGCGTGTCGGTCGACAAGGGGCGCGGCGCGACGGGGGCGCAGGGCGGGCTCGCGGTCGCGATGAACGGCGCGCTGCGCCAGCACGGCGGCATCTGGTTCGGCTGGTCGGGCGAGGAGGTCGAGCATTTCACCGGCCAGCTCACCCTCGCGCGCGCCGATGGCTTCACCACCGCGACGATCGACCTCGAGCCGCAGGACGTCGAGGAATATTACAACGGCTACGCCAACCGCACGCTCTGGCCGCTCTTCCACTATCGCATCGACCTTGCCGAATATGAGAATGAGTTCGGCCGCGGCTACGAGCGCGTCAACGAACAGTTCGCGAACAGCCTGATCCCGCTCGTCGAAGCGGATGATCTGGTCTGGGTGCAGGATTATCATTTCCTGCCGCTGGGCGAACGGCTGCGCGCGCATGGCCTAGCGAACCGCATCGGCCTGTTCCTCCATATCCCCTGGCCGCCGACCCGCCTGCTCGTTTCGCTTCCCTTCCACGAGCGGCTGGTGGAGGCGATGCTCCATTATGACGTGATCGGCTTTCAGTCGGTCGAGTGGCTCGAAAGCTTCCTCCACTATTGCCGCAAGGAGCTGAACGCCGAAGTCGACGAAGACAGCGGCACGGTGCGGCTCGGCGACCGCACCGCGACCGCGCGCGCCTTTCCGATCGGTATCGATCACAAGGAGTTCATGGCGCTCGGCGAGACCGGGACGGCGCGCCGAGCGCAGGAGCGCGTCACTGGGAGCGCCCGCAACCGCACGGTGGTGATCGGCGTCGATCGGCTCGACTACAGCAAGGGGCTGCCCGAGCGGATCGACGCGCTGGAGCGGCTGTTCGCCACGCAGGACGACATGGTCAACCGGCTGCTCTACGTCCAGATCGCGCCCCCCTCGCGCGAGGATGTCCGCTCCTATCAGGAAATCCGCGCGACGCTCGAACAGAAGACCGGGCAGTTCAACGGCGCCCATTCGGACGTCGACCTCGTCCCCATCCGCTACGTCAATCGCGGCTTCGGCCGCGCCGAGCTGTTCGGCTTCTACCGCGCCGCGAAGATCGGGCTGGTGACCCCGATCCGCGACGGCATGAACCTCGTCGCCAAGGAATATGTCGCGGCGCAGGACCCCGAGGATCCGGGCGTCCTCATCCTCTCGCGCTTCGCGGGCGCGGCCGAGCAGTTGACCGACGCGCTGCTCGTCAATCCGCTCAACCACGAAGAGGTCACCCGCGCGCTGTGGACCGCGCTCCACATGCCGATCGAGGAACGCAAGGCGCGCTGGAGCGCGCTCAACGCCGTCGTGCGCGACCGCGACGTCATCGGCTGGGCCGAGGATTTCATTGCCGCGTTGAAGGGCTGAATCGCCGCCTTGCATTGTCGCCGTTCGGCCCTAGCATCGCCTCACGCGGCCGGGTCGTCGAAGCGCCGCAACCGAAAGGGGGAAATATGTCCGATAGCATTCTCGCGCCGGGCGCGGTGCTCGCATTGTGGACGCTGATCATGCTCGTCTGGGTCGCCGCGACGCGCTTTCCGGCGATGTCGAAGGCCGGCATCGACGTGAAGGCCGCACCGCCGGGCGGACGCGGCGCCGACCTCGAAACCGTGCTGCCGCCGAGCGTCAACTGGAAGTCGCACAATTACACCCACTTGCTCGAACAGCCGACGCTCTTCTATGCGGTGATCGTCTTCCTGCACCTGTCGGGCGGCGACGTCGGCTACACGCGCTGGATCGCCTGGGCCTATGTCGTGCTGCGCATCATCCACAGCCTGTGGCAGGCGACGGTGAACCGCATCCCGGTGCGCTTCACCCTCTTTTCGCTCTACACGCTGTGCCTGTTGGCGCTGTCGGTGCTCGCCGTGATCGCGACGCTGGGTTGAGGAGGGGATGATGACCGATACGAACGCGATATTGGGGCCGGTCGCGACGCTCGCGCTCTGGTCGATGGTCATGTGGGTGTGGATGTACGCGACGCGCCTCCCCGCGATGAGCCGCGCGAAGATCGATGCGGCGAAGATGGTCGGCGGCACGGGAAAGAATCTCGACGATGTGCTGCCCGCCGAAGTGCAGTGGAAGGCACACAACTATAATCACCTGATGGAGCAGCCGACGGTTTTCTATGCCGTCGCCATCGCGCTCGCGGTCGGCGGCATGGGCGGCGGGCTCAACGCGCAGATCGCCTGGGCCTATGTGGGCCTGCGCATCCTCCACAGCCTGATCCAGGCAACGGTGAACCGGGTGATGTGGCGCTTCGGCATCTTCGCGCTCGCCAGCCTCGCGCTGATCGCGCTGTGCCTGCACGCGTTCATGGGGTTCGTGCTGCATTGACCCAAATTCGCCCTCCCCTTCAGGGGAGGACAGCGAGACTTGCCAGCTTGCTGGCTTGATCGCAGCGGGTGGGGCTTGATGCCTTGCGCAAGGTCGATGGGCCCACCCCAACCCCTCCCCTGAAGGGGAGGGGCCTTGATTACCTCGAAAACCGCCCCGCGAGTTCCACATGGGTCGACCAGCGGAACTGCCCGACCGGCTGCACCCAGTCGAGGCGATAGCCGCCTGCGACCAGCAGCTTCGCATCGCGCGCGAAGCTCGCGGGATTGCAGCTCACATAGGCGATCGCCGGCACCGCCGACGCCGCGAGCTGCTTGACCTGTTCCTCGGCTCCTGCCCGCGGCGGGTCGAGGATCACCGCGCCGAAGCGGTCGAGTTCGGCGGGAACCAGCGGCCGCCGGAACAGGTCGCGATGCTCGGTCGCGACCAGCGCCCGCGCGCGGTTGGCCGCGCCGGTCAGCGCCAGAATCGCATCGCGCGCGCCTTCGGCCGCATAGACCTTCCGCCCCGCCTGCACCGACAGCGCGAAGGTCCCGACGCCGGCGAACAGGTCGGCGACCGCCGGTGCGTCCCCGATCGCCTCGCGCACCGCCTCGACGAGCGCCGCCTGCCCTGCAGCGGTCGCCTGCAGAAAGGCGAAGGGCGGCACTTCGACCGCGATGTCGCCGAAGCGTACCGTCGGCGGCTCGGGCTGCCAGATGATCTCCAGCCCGTCGCCCTGATCGATCGCCAGCCGCGCGAGGCCGTGCGCGCCTGCGAAATCCTGCAGCGCCATCGCGGCGTCGAGCCCCTCCGCGCGCACGCCCTCCAGCACCACTTCGGCGCCCTGATCGAGCATCTGCAGCTTGACCTTCACCGGGCGCCGCTGCGGCGCGACGGCGTTCAGCAGGGCGCGGACGGGGCCGATCAGCGCGAACAGCTCGGGGACCAGCAGCGGGCATTCGCGCATGTCGACGATCTGGTTGCTCTGCGCGGCGTTGAAGCCGACGGCGATCTGCTTGCCCGCCCTGAGCGCGCTGAGCGCCGCGCGACGCCGGCTTTGCGGCGGCGACAGCAGCGCCGGGCGTATCTCGCCCGCCGCGACCTGTTGTCCCGCCAGCGCCCCCGCGACCCGGTCGCGCACGAAATCGGCGAGCGCGCCCTCGGCGACATGCTGGAGCTGGCAGCCACCGCATTTGCCGAAATGGCGGCAGATGGGCTCGGCGCGGTTCGGGCCCGGAATCAACATCCCGTCGGCCGCGACCCGGTCGCCGGGCACGCCGCCCGCGACATGGCGCCCGTCCGCCGTCACGCCATCCCCGCGCGCGGCGATGCGTTCGATCAAATCTTCATCGGTCATGCTTTTACCAGATCATCCGCTACAAGGCCGGGGCCGATAGCCCGTGCGCGCGCGATATGCCAGCCCACCGCCGCGACAGCGGCGTCGAAGGCATCGCCGCCGCGCGCGAGCATCGCGCCGCACGCGCCCGCCAGCACGTCGCCGGTCCCCGCGGTGGCGAGCCAGGGGCATCCCGGCCACGCGGCCACGGCGCGCCCGTCGGGCGCCGCGATAACGGTATCGCCGCCCTTGTAGATCACCACCGCGCCGCTCTGCTGCGCTGCCGCCCGCGCCCGGTCGATCTTGCTTCCCGCAAGGCCGGGAAAGGCGCGCGCGAACTCGCCCGCGTGCGGCGTCAGGATCGCGCGAGCCTCGCCAAGCCTCGGCAGCGCCGACGCGATCGCGGCCGCGTCGAGGACGAGCGGCTTGCCGCTGCCCAGCGCCGACGCCACGTCGCGGTCGAGCGCGTCGCCCGCCGGATAGCCCGGCCCGATCACCACGGCGCCGAGGCGCGGATCGGCGAGCCGCGCGGAAAAACCCTCGCCGCTCTCAACAATGACCGCCGAAAAGGGCGCGTCGGAAGCCCCGCTCAATATCGCATAGCCCGCCCCGGCGCGCAGCACCGCAGCGGCCGCCAGCCCCGCCGCCCCCGGCATCGGCCCGGCGCGGACGAGCGTCATGCCGCGGCTGAACTTGTGCGCCGACGCATCGGGCGCGTCGCTTTCGAAGCGAGGCAGCGTGCGCAGCGTCGGCGCGGCGTCGATCCCGATCGTGGCCAGCAGGGTCCGCCCGCAGGTGGGCGCGGCAGGCAACAGCACATGCGCCGGTTTGAGAGCGCCCAGCGCGACCGTGACGTTGGCGGGCAATGGCGGAACCCAATCCTGCACCCCGTCGGCATCGACCCCGCTCGGCACATCGACCGCGAGCACGCGGCGTCCCGCAAAGCGAACCAAGTGCGCCGCAAGATCGTCAGCCAGCGGCCGCGACAGCCCCACGCCGAACAGCGCATCGATGATCAGCGGCGCGGGCGCCAGATCGCCGCCCAGCGCCTCGACAAGCCCTGCCCACCCCAGCCGCGCCGAGCGTGCTAGGTCGGTAGCCGGCTCCGCCAGGGCCGCCACGCGCACACGCACCCCGCGCTGGGCGAGCAGGCGCGCCGCGACATAGCCGTCGCCGCCATTATTGCCGGGTCCGCAGAGAATCAGGATCGGCGCGCCCGCCGCCATCCGCCATGCGGTATCGGCGATCGCGGCGCCGGCGCGCTCCATCAGTTCGGCCAGCGACGCGCCCGACGCGGCGCACGCCGCCTCGGCCACGCGCATCGCGTCGCTGGTCAGGATGGGAGCGTCGGCGGGAACGGACATGCCTTTCCCTAACATGATGGAAGGAAAAGTCGCGCTACTTCCCGCCGCTGGTATTCGCCGGCAGCCGGTAGCGGTCGCCGCCGATCGCGACCTCGATCATCCCGTCGCCGACGATCGTCACCTTCGCGGGCTCCGACCCGTCGGCGGACACAACGCCGCGCCCGTCGGTCGCGATCGCCAGGCGGCGATAGCCGGTGTCGGCGCGACCGACGACGAGGATGGTCCCCGCTGCACCGCTCATTTCCTCGATCGTGCAGGTGCGGTCGAACAGCTTCGCGCCTTCGAGCGCGCAGTCGATACGGCCATTCAGCGCGGCTTCCTTTGCCTGCCGCGCCTCGGCTTCGGCGAGCGCGCCATTGTCGGGAGCCGCGTTGCAGCCCCCGAGCAGCACCAGCGGCAGCATCATCCCGCCCCGTTTCGATGGCGTCATCCCCCGGCCTTCCTCAGCTGCGACAGGTCGCGCACCGCGCCGCGCGCGGCGCTCGTCGTCATCGCAGCATAGGCCTGAAGTGCTACCGAAACCTTGCGCGGACGCGGTTTGGCGGGCTGCCACGCCGCCTCGCCCTTCGCGTCCATCGCCGCCCGGCGCGACGCCAGCTCCGCGTCCGAAAGGAGCAGGTCGATCGTGCGCTTCGGAATGTCGATCTTGATCAGGTCGCCGTCCTCGACCAGCCCGATCGCCCCGCCCTCGGCCGCTTCGGGCGAGACATGGCCGATCGACAAGCCCGAGGTGCCACCCGAAAAGCGGCCGTCGGTGATCAGCGCGCAGGCGGCGCCCAGCCCCTTCGATTTGAGGTAGCTGGTCGGATAGAGCATTTCCTGCATCCCCGGCCCACCCTTCGGCCCTTCGTAGCGGATCACGACCACGTCGCCCGCCTCGATCTGCCCGGTCAGGATCCCCGCGACAGCCGCGTCCTGGCTTTCGAACACCTTGGCGGGGCCGGTGAACTCGAGGATCGATTCGTCGACCCCCGCGGTCTTCACGATGCAGCCGTCGCGCGCGATATTGCCCGAGAGCACCGCTAGCCCGCCATCCTTGCTGAACGCATGACTTGCCGAGCGGATCACCCCGCTCTCGCGGTCGAGGTCGAGGCTGTCCCAGCGCCGGTCCTGGCTGAACGCGGTCTGCGTCGGCACTCCGCCGGGCGCCGCCATGAAGAATTTTTGCACCGCCGGGTCGTTGGTGCGTCCGATGTCCCATTTGTTCAGCGCATCGCCCAGCGTCGCGCTGTGCACGGTCGGCAGATGCGCGTGGAGCAGCCCGGCGCGTTCGAGTTCGCCGAGGATCGCCATGATCCCGCCGGCGCGGTGGACATCCTCCATATGGACGTCGCTCTTCGCCGGCGCGACCTTCGACAGGCAGGGAACGCGGCGCGACAGCCGGTCGATGTCCTCCATGGTGAAATCGACGCCGGCCTCGTGCGCGGCGGCGAGCAGGTGGAGCACGGTGTTGGTCGATCCGCCCATCGCGATGTCGAGGCTCATCGCATTTTCGAACGCCTCGAAGGTCGCGATATTGCGCGGCAGCACGCTGTCGTCGCCCTCTTCATAATGGCGCTTGCACATTTCGACGGCGATCCGCCCGGCACGCAGGAACAGCGCCTTGCGGTCGGCGTGGGTCGCGAGGGTCGATCCGTTGCCGGGCAACGACAGCCCCAGCGCCTCGGTGAGGCAGTTCATCGAATTGGCGGTGAACATGCCCGAGCAGCTTCCGCAGGTCGGGCACGCCGAGCGTTCGACCGCCGCGACCTCTTCATCCGTATAATGTTCGTCGGCTGCGGCGACCATCGCATCCACGAGATCGAGGGCGACTTCCTTGCCCTTGAGCACCACCTTGCCCGCCTCCATCGGCCCGCCCGAGACGAAGATGACGGGAATGTTGATGCGCAGCGCCGCCATCAGCATGCCGGGCGTGATCTTGTCGCAGTTGGAAATGCACACCATCGCGTCGGCGCAATGCGCGTTGACCATATATTCGACGCTGTCGGCGATCAGGTCGCGGCTCGGCAAGCTGTAGAGCATGCCGTCGTGGCCCATCGCGATGCCGTCGTCGACCGCGATCGTGTTGAATTCCTTGGCGACTCCGCCCGCCGCCTCGATTTCGCGCGCGACCATCTGGCCCAGGTCCTTCAGATGGACGTGGCCGGGCACGAATTGCGTGAAGCTGTTGACCACCGCGACGATCGGCTTGCCGAAGTCGCTGTCCTTCATCCCCGTCGCGCGCCACAGCCCGCGCGCGCCCGCCATGTTGCGGCCGTGGGTAGTCGTGCGTGAACGATAAGAAGGCATTTGGAGAGTTCCTGATAATATTATTTCATAAAATGGCGATTCAAAGCGCCTCTACACGCCTATGCCGGCAGTTTCAATGCCGCTTTCCTCAGCATGTGCGCCAGCAGTCCGGCGAAGCGCGCCTGCCCCGCAGGGTCGCCGACCAGGTCCTGGCGCATCTCGATCCCGACATAGGGTATCCCATTCGCCTCGGCATGACGGTTCATCGTCGCGTTGAGCAGCTTGCCCGAATAGGGCTGCTGATCGCCGACGATCAGCCCTTCGGCTTCGAGCGCCGCGATCGCCGGCCCCGCGAGACGATCGTCGCCATTATAGAGCACCCCGACATGCCACGGCCGCGCCTGATCGGGATGACTGGCCAGCGAAGGCGTAAAGCTGTGCAGCGACAGGATCATCGCCGGGCGCTGCGCCGCAATCACCGCCGCGATATGGTCGTGATAGGGCCGGAAAAACCGCGCCAATCGCGCTTCCCGCGCCGCGTCATCGAGCGCATTGCCCGGAACCGCGTGCCCGTCACTCGCGATCGGCAGCACCCCCGGCGCTTCCTCGTCGCGGTTGCAGTCGACGACGAGCCGCGACACGCCGCCCAGGATCGCCGCATCGACCGCGCCATCCTCGACCAGCAGCGCCGCGACTTCGGCGACCCCGATGTCGATCGCGATATGGTTTTTCAGCAAGGCGGGGTCGATGCCGAGGTCGATGTCGGCGGGGACATGGTTCGACGCATGATCGCCGATCAGCAGCACCCCGCCCGCGCGCGGCGTTCCGAGATCGCGCCAGGCTTCACTCATCGCAGCGCCCCCGTCATCCGCCACCATTCGGGACGCCGTTCCTTCAGGTAGAGTGCCGCCGCATCGCGTTCGGCGGGCGCATCGAACAGCGCGAAGCAGGTCGCGCCCGACCCCGACATGCGCGCGAGCCACGGTCGCAGCCCGCCAAGCTCGGTCAGCACCTTGGCAACCGCCGGGCACTGCGCGATCGCCGGACGCTGGAGATCGTTGCGCGCCGCGAAGAGCTGCGCGCGAAGGTCCGCGCCGGTGAACAGCGGGCCGCGATCGGTGCCGTCCCATGCAGCGAACACCGGCCCGGTCGCGACGGGCTGCCGCGGGTTGACGAGGAGGACGGGCGTTCCGCCGAGCGCCAGTTCGGGCGCGGGACTGAGTTCCGCGCCGGTGCCGACGCCGAGGCATGTCTCGCTTGCAACACAGGCGGCGATATCCGCGCCAAGCGGTGTCACCAGCCGCGCCAGCGCCGCGTCGCCCAGCTCGGGCAGGAAATGCCGCCGCACGAGCCGCGCCATCGCCGCCGCATCGGCCGACCCGCCGCCGATCCCCGCCGCGACCGGCAGAGCCTTGGTCAACCGTATGGCGAGCGACGGCACGCGATCGGCGCCATAGCGGCCGCGGAGCAAGGCGAGCGTACCCAGCACCAGATTGTCTGCGCCCGCACTCAGTCCCTCCGCGAACGCGCCATCGATGGTCAGCGTGTCGGTATCGGCAACCGCGGCCACCAGCGTGTCGCCCCCGTCGACGAAGGCGAACAGCGTCTCGATTTCATGATAGCCGTCCGCGCGCCTTGCCCGCACATGCAGCGCCAGATTGATCTTCGCCCAGCCGGTTTCGGTGAAGACCGTCACGGTGCCACGGTCGCGGGGGTCAGCCCGTCGCGCAGCTTCGCGGTGATCCGCGTCGCCATGTCCGCCTCGGCGCCCAGCGCCGCCGCGCGCCAGACGTAACGCGCCGAAAAGCGACGCCCTGCCTTCCAATAGGCATCGCCCAGATGCTCGACGATCACAGAATTTTCGGGATCGCCGCGCTGTGCCTTCTCGAGCAGCGGCACCGCATCGTCGATCCGCCCGCTCAGGAAATAGGCCCAGCCGAGCGAATCGGTGATGCTCGGGTCCTGCGGCTCCTTCCGCCACGCCGCCTCGATCCGTTCCAGCGACTGCTCGACATTCTTGCGCCGCTCGATCGCCGAATATCCGGCGAAGTTCAGCACCGCCGCATCGCCCGGCCGCAGCGCGACCGCCTGTTCGATCAGCGGCGCGGCTCCATCCCAGTCGCCGGCCTTGAGCAGCAGGTCGGCGCGCGAGATCAGCAACAGCGCATGCAGCGCCGCATCCTCCTCGCCGTCGCCCAGGCTCGCTTCCAATCGCGCATAGGCCCGCATCGCCGCATCGCTGTCGTCCGATCGACGCGCAAGGTCGGCAAGACGAAGCAGCAGGCTGCGCGGCGGCGTCTCGCCGGCCACTGCGGCTTCGGCCGTCGCCAGCGCCTCCGCCATGTCGCCACCGTCGGCGAGAAGTTCGGCGCGGCGCATCGCCAGGACGGGGGGCAGCGCCGCGCCATCGTCGGTCAGCAGGGCCATCGCATCGTCACGCTGCCCGTTGCGGTCGAGCGCCTCGACCAGCGTCGTACGAACCTGCTGATCCCCGTCGTTCAGCCAGTAAGCGGCGCGGGCGAAGAGCAGCGGCACCGTCGGACTGCCGTGCGGGGTGCGCGAAAGCCCGTCGGCGAGCAGCCCCAGCCAGTGCGCAACCCCGGCGCGCGGGGTCGAAACCGGCTGGTCGGGAAGCAGCAGCAGCGGATCGTCGCGTTCGCCAGCCGCGAGCGCAATGCGTCCGCGCAGCCGTTCGGCCGCCGCGGCCTCGCCCGCCTTGTCGAGCGACGCCGCGACGCGCAGCGCGACGAGCTGGCTCGACCGGTCGCTCAGCGTGATCGTGTCGACCAGCGTCACGGCGTCGGCGGGCCGGCGCGCCGCGAGTTCGACGAGCGCCGCTTCGAGCAGCAGCGCGGGTTCGGGCCGCGCGACCGGGCTGGCGGCGATCAAATGACGTTCGGGATGCTTTTCGCGAGTACCCACGTCGATCCACGCGCTGATTGCGGGGGTGATCAGCTTCGCGACGGCGTCGACCCCGGCCTTGTCGGGGCGCCCGCCCATCACGTCGCGCGCACTTTTCCAGTCGGATCGGCGCAGCGCGTCGACGAGCAGCACGAGCTGCGCATCGAAGCGGCGGTCGCCGCTCTTCCACAGCGCCGCCGCAGCGCTGCGCGCGGCGGGGAGGTCGCCGGCCTGAATCGCCTGTTCGAGCATCCGGCCGCGCACGCCGGGCAGGTTGGGGGCGAGGCTGGCAACGGTCGTCAGTTTCAACAGCGCCGCGGCGGGCTCGCCCGCTTCTTCGGCGAGCCGCGCGCGGACGAACGCGTTCAGCGCTTCATCGCCGGGATCGGTCGCCGCCTGCGCGGGTACCGCCGCGAGCGCGACCATGAGGGACGTCAGGATCGCAAGGGAACGAACGGGCTTACATGTTCGGGTAATTGGGGCCTCCACCGCCTTCGGGAGTGACCCAGTTGATGTTCTGGGTCGGGTCCTTGATGTCGCACGTCTTGCAATGGACGCAATTCTGCGCGTTGATCACGAACTTCGGATCACCCTCTTCGGCGCCGACGATCTCATAGACCCCGGCGGGGCAATAACGCTGCGCGGGTTCGTCGTAGAGCGGCAGGTTATACTCGACCGGGATGGTCGGATCCTTGAGCTGCAAGTGGACCGGCTGATCCTCCTCATGATTGGTGTTCGACAGGAACACCGAAGACAGCCGGTCGAAGGTCAGCACCCCGTCGGGCTTCGGATAGTCGGGCTTCGGCATCATGTCGGCGCGATAGAGCGTCGTGTTGTCCGGATGATGCTTCATCGTGAAGGGCACCCTGATCTTCAGCGTCTCGAGCCACATGGTGATGCCCGACAGGATCGTACCCGCAAGATCGCCATATTTCTCGACCAGAGGCAGCACGTTGCGGACGACGCCCAGTTCCTTCTTGACCCAACTCTCGTCATAGGCCGCCTGATAGGAGTCGAGCGTGTCGCCGGCGCGACCCGCGTTCACCGCGGCGAAGGCCGCTTCGGCCGCCATCATCCCCGATTTCATCGAAGTGTGCGTGCCCTTGATGCGCGGCACGTTGAGGAAGCCGGCGCTGTCGCCGATCAGCGCGCCGCCCGGGAAGGCGAGCTTCGGCACCGACTGATAGCCGCCGTCGCTGATCGCGCGCGCGCCATAGGAGACGCGCTTGCCGCCCTTCAATATCTTCGCGATCTCGGGATGCGTCTTCCACTTCTGCATTTCCTGGAAAGGCGACGTGTGCGGGTTGCGATAGTTGAGCCAGGTGACAAAGCCCAGGGCGACCTGCCCGTTCGCCTGGTGATAGAGGAAGCCGCCGCCGTTCGAATTCGCATCGAGCGGCCAGCCCTGCGTGTGGATAACGCGGCCCGGCGCGTGGTTCGCGGGGTCGATGTCCCACAACTCCTTGACGCCGAGGCCATAGACCTGCGGCTCGCAATCGGCGTCGAGCGCGAATTGCGGCTTGAGCATCTTGGTGAGGTGCCCGCGCACGCCTTCGGCAAAGAAGGTGTATTTGGCGTGGAGCTCGAGCCCGGGCGCATAGTCCGGCTTGTGGCTGCCGTCGCGCGCCACGCCCATGTCGCCGGTCGCAACGCCCTTCACCGAGCCGTCGTCGTTGTAGAGGATCTCGGCGGCGGGGAATCCGGGGAAAATTTCGACCCCCAGCCCTTCGGCCTGCTCGGCGAGCCAGCGGCAGAGATTGCCGAGGCTACCGGTATAGGTGCCCTTGTTATGCATGAAACCGGGCGAGATGAATTCGGGAAGGCCGAACTTCTTCGTCTTGGTCAGCACCCAATGCTGGTTGTCGTTCACCGGCACCTCGGCGAGCGGACAGCCCATGTCGCGCCAGTCGGGGATCAGTTCGTCGAGCGACTTGGGGTCGATGACCGCCCCCGACAGGATATGCGCGCCGACCTCGGATCCTTTTTCTAGGATGCAGACCGACAGTTCGCTACCCGCCTCATTCGCCAGTTGCTTGAGGCGGATCGCCGCCGACAGCCCCGCCGGACCCGCGCCGACGATGACCACATCATAGGGCATCGATTCCCGTTCGCTCACCGATAATACCTTTCTGCCGTCCCCGCGCCGATCATTCATCGCGTCCGGCGCTCATTTTGTCACGAATTGCGATGCCCGCCAATTGACGCGTCCGTCAACTGCCTGTTTGAAACAAATTCATGGGTGGGCAGAAATCGGTCTTGCTGGCGGAAAGCATCTGCGACTGGTGGTCGCTGGCGGGGGTCGACGCGCTCGTCGGCGAAACGCCTGCGGGCTGGCTTGTCGCGCCGCCCGCAAACGATCCGGCGCCCAAGCCCCGACCCGTGATCGCCGCCGAAGCCGAACCTCCGCCCTTGCCCGCCGCGCTCCAGCGCCGCGCCGCGGACGAAGACGTTCCGGCGGCCAAGGGCCCGGTCGCCTTTCCCGACGATTGGGACGGCTTCCAGTCATGGCTTGCGGACCATCCCGACGTGCCGGGCAGCCAATGGGATGCGCGCCGCGTCCTGCCCGTCGGCGCGCGCGGCGCGCCGTTGATGCTGCTGACCGCCTGGCCCGAGATCGACGACCAGCGCGACGGCGAATTGTTCAGCGGCGCGGCGGGCAAGTTGCTCGACGCGATGCTGCAGGCGATCGGCACGACGCGCGCCGACTGCTATCTCGCCAGCCTCGCGGTCACGCGGCCCCCGGGCGGACGCTGCGACGCGCGCGATGCCGGCGAACTCGAACGGCTGCTGTCGCATCATCTGAAGCTCGCCGGTCCCGGCAAGCTGCTGCTGATCGGAAGCGACATCGTGCGGATGGCGGCGAACCTCGCGCTCCCCGATGCGCGCGGAAGGTTACTCGATATTAACCATTCGGGCGGCAGGGTGACGGCGGCAGCCATCGCGCATCCCGCGATGCTGCTGGCCCGTCCGGCCCACAAGGCGGCCGCCTGGGATAGCCTCAAACTGTTCAACCGGGGACGTTGACAGATGAAGACTTCGATCGCGGCTTTCGCCGCTCCGCTCCTTCTCGCCGCCGCGGCGGCCGCTTCGCCCGCGATGGCGACCGATGCCGGCGACCCCGGCATGGTCGGCGCGCCGCAGACGGTGCCCGACATCCTGTCGTCGAAGCAGAAGCAATATTATTCGCAGGTTCTCGCGGCGATCCGCGGCCAGCGCTGGGCCGACGCGAAATCCTTGCTCGCCGACGCCAAGGACGGCCCGCTCGACGATTTCCTGCGCGCCGAATATTGGCTCGCCGCGAACAGCCCGCGCGCCGAAATCACCGACATCATGCCGATCCTCTCGCGCTCGCCGTGGCTGCCGCAGGCGGCGCAGCTCGGCCGGCTCGCGACCCGGCGCGGCGCGACCGATCTGCCGACCCTCCCCGCCGAAACCACCCTCTCCTGGTCGGGCAGCGCGCCGCGCCGCCTCGGCGCCGATTCGGTCAGCGATCCGTTCGCGGCGGGCCTCGCGACCAGCATCCCCGAACGCATCAAGAACGACGACCCCGCGGGCGCAGAGGCGCTGCTCAACGCGGTGATCGACAAGCTCAGCCCCGAGGCGCGCGACGAATGGCGGCAGAAGGTCGCCTGGTCCTATTATATCGAGAATGACGACGCGAACGCGCTGCGCATGGCGACCGATTGCACCGGCGGGCAGAGCGCCTGGTCGACGCAGGGCGCCTGGGTGCGCGGGCTCGCGTCGTGGCGCATGCACGATTATGCCACCGCGCTCACGGCTTTCGACCGTGTCGCGAAGGAAGCGCCCGACAGCGAGCTGCGCGCCGCGGGCTATTACTGGTCCGCGCGCGCCGCGATCGCGTCCGCCCGGCCGGAACTGGTCCAGCCGCGGCTGCGCGCCGCCGCCGCGAACCAGGAAACCTTCTACGGCCTGCTTGCCAAGGAAACGCTGGGTCAGGAGGCCGCGAGCCAGCGCGAAAGCCTGCGCCCCGACCGCAGCGCCTGGCGCGCGCTCGAAAGGCAGCCCAATGTCCGCGCCGCGCTGGCGCTCGCCGAGATCGGTGAGGACAATTATGCGGGCGAAGCACTGCGCCACCAGGCACAGATCGGCGATCCGCGCCAGCACGAACAGTTGATCGGCATGGCCGAAGCATTGAGCCTCCCCGAAACCCAGCTCTGGCTCGCGCACAACACGCCGCAGGGCCGCAAGCTCGCCGCGTCGACGCGCTATCCGCAGCCCAAATGGGAACCCAATGGCGGCTGGAAGGTCGATCCGGCGCTGGTCTTTGCCCATACGTTGCAGGAATCGCGCTTCCGCCGCGCCGTCGTCAGCCCGGCCGGCGCCTATGGGCTGATGCAGGTGCGCCCCGGCACCGCCGGCGATATCGCCCGCTGGGACGGCGACAAGATCAAGGCCGCGCTCGCCGATCTCAAGACCCCGTCGGTGAACATGGACCTCGGCCAGCGCTACCTTCAGTATCTGAGCCGCGACGCCTCGACCGGCGGGCTGCTGCCCAAGGTTATCGCCGCCTATAACGCCGGTCCCGCGCCCGTCGCGCGCTGGCAGACCGAAATCCGCGATCAGGGCGATCCTCTGCTCTACATGGAATCGATCCCCTATTGGGAAACGCGCGGCTATGTCGGCACGGTGCTGCGCAACTACTGGATGTACGAGGCGCAGCAGGGCAAGCCATCGGTCAGCCGCGCCGCGCTCGCGCAGGGCAAATGGCCGCGCTTTCCCGACGGCAAGGATCGCATCCGGCTGACCTGGGCCGGCGGCCTTGCCGATGCCGATTGACCCGGCCCTGCCTTTCAAGTCCGTTCGCATCGCGATCCTGACGATTTCGGACAGTCGCGGCGCGGCGGATGACCGTTCGGGCGACACGCTCGAGCAATTGCTGACCGATGCGGGGCATATCCTCGCCGCGCGCGCGATCATCCGCGACGAGGCCGACCTGATCGTCTCGCGTCTCCACAACTGGATCGACGATCCCGAAGTCGACGTCGTGATCACCACCGGCGGCACCGGCCTCACCGGCCGCGACGTGACGCCCGAGGCGCTGCACCGCCTCGACGGCAAGGACATTCCCGGCTTCGGCGAGCTGTTCCGCTGGCTCAGCTATCAGACGATCGGCACCTCGACGATCCAGTCGCGCGCCTGCGCGGTCGTCGCGCGCGGCACCTATATCTTCGCGCTGCCCGGCTCGACGGGCGCGGTGAAGGACGCGTGGGAGGGCATATTGTCGACCCAGCTCGACAGCCGGCACAAGCCCTGCAACTTCGTCGAACTGATGCCGCGGTTGATGGAATGACGTGTCGCCCCGGCGATAATGTTCTTTATTTGTTCTTTTTCATGCAGTAATTTTGGCGGGTGCCCACAAAGCCCCTGCCCCCCATCGCCGGCCGCGGCGCACCGGCGAATCCGCGTCCCGTCCGCACGGGCTCGCTCGACCGCGAGGCCGACGGCGACTGGCTCGACGCGGCGGAGGATATCGACGGCGCGCCGCCGCGACTGCGCACCACGGTGACGGTCGAGCATCCAAAGACGATCATCGCGCGCAACGCCTCACCCGACATCGGCTTCGATCGCTCGATCAACCCCTATCGCGGCTGCGAGCACGGCTGCATCTATTGCTTCGCGCGCCCGACCCACGCCTTCCACGACCTTTCGCCCGGCCTCGATTTCGAGAGCAGGCTGTTCGCCAAGCCCGATGCGGCCAGGCTACTGCGGCAGGAACTGGCAAAGCGCAATTACAAGGTCGCGCCGCTCGCGATCGGGACCAACACCGACGGATATCAGCCGATCGAGCGCGAATGGCGCATCACCCGATCGGTGGTCGAGGTGCTCGCCGAAACCCGGCATCCGCTGCTGATCACCACCAAGTCCGACCGGCTACTCCGCGACATCGACCTGCTCGCCCAGATGGCGAAGGACGACCTTGTCGGCGTCGCCATTTCGGTGACGACGCTGGATTCCAAGCTCGCCCGCACTCTAGAGCCGCGCGCGCCGCATCCGCGGCGGCGTCTCGCGGCGATCCGCGCGCTGATCGACGCGGGCGTGCCGACGCAGGTCAATATCTCGCCGATCATCCCCGCGATCACCGATCACGAGATCGAGGCGATCATGGCGGCCGCCGCCGAAGCCGGCGCGATCCGTGCCTCCTACATCCTGATGCGCCTGCCGTTCGAGGTCGCGCCGCTGTTTCGCGCCTGGCTAGCGGCCCACTATCCCGACCGCGCCGACAAGGTCATGCACATGGTCCAGGACATTCGCGGCGGCCGCGACAACGACCCCGGTTTCTTCAGCCGCATGAAGGGCCGCGGCATCTGGCCGCAATTGATCCGCCAGCGCGTCAAGCGCGCCGCGCGCGAGCATGGCATGGACCGGAGCTTCCCGCCGATCCGCTGCGACCTGTTCAGGCCGCCCGAGCGCGACGGGCAGATGGAGCTTTTCTGATGCAGTCAAAAGGGAAACGTCATTGCGAGCGAAGCGAAGCAATCTCCAGCCATCAATCTTGCGCAAGGCAGATAGTGGAGATTGCTTCGTCGCTACGCTCCTCGCAATGACGATAAGCCGGAAAGCCTATGCCTCCGCCAGCGACTTCAGCTTGTAATCCTTGTAATCATCGCGAAGCTGACGCTTCAAAATCTTCCCCGTAGCCGTATGGGGAAGCTCGTCGACGAAGACGATCTCGTCGGGCAGCCACCATTTGGCGACCTTGTCCTTCAGATAATCGACGATGCCCGCCTCGCTGGCGTCGGAGCCCGGCTTGCGCACGATCAGCAGGATCGGCCGCTCGTCCCATTTGGGGTGATAGACACCAACCGCCGCGGCTTCCTGCACCCCGGGCGCGCCCACCGCGGCGTTTTCGAGCTCGATCGAGCTGATCCATTCGCCGCCCGACTTGATGACGTCCTTGGCACGGTCGGTGATCTGCATGACTCCGTCGGGGTGGATCACCGCGACGTCGCCGGTATCGAACCAGCCCTCGACATCGGCGGCGTCGGTTTCGCCCCGGAAATAGCGCTGGATGATCCACGGCCCGCGAATCTGCAGCCGACCGCTGGTCTGCCCGTCGCGTGGTAGGACGGCGTCCGCGTCGTCGACGATCCGCAGTTCGACCCCGAAGGGCGGGCAGCCCTGGCGGCAGATCACGTCGACCTGTTCGTCGAAGCCCAGTTGGTCCCAGTTCCACGGGCGCCGGCCCATTGTTCCGATCGGGCTGGTTTCGGTCATCCCCCAGGCGTGTCCGACATAGACGCCCGCCTTCAGGAAACGCTCGATCATCGCGCGCGGCGCCGCCGATCCGCCGATGATCACATGCTGCAGCGCGCCATAGTCGATCCCGGTCGCATCCATATGCGCAAACATGGCGAGCCACACCGTCGGCACCCCGGCGCTGTGCGTGACGCCTTCGCCGTGTATCAGGTCGCACAGCAAGTGCGCGTCGTTGGTCGCCGAAAACACCATCTTCGCCCCCACCGTCGCCGCGGCGAAGGGAATGCCCCAGCTGTTGGCGTGGAACATCGGCACGATCGGCAGGATCACGCTGCGGTTCGACAGGTTGAAGGCGTCGGGCTGGATCTCCGTGACCGCGTGGATGACGTTCGACCGATGCTCGTAGAGCACGCCCTTGGGATTGCCCGTCGTCCCGCTGGTATAGCAGAGCCCGACCGGATCGCGCTCGTCGAGATCGACCCAGACGAACGCCGCGTCCCCGCCAGCGATCAGGTCGTGGTAGGAGAGATAGCCGTCCTGGGCCGGCGCGTCGAACAGGATGAAATGTTCGACGCTCTTCAATTCGGGCCGCAGCCGCTCGACGATCGGCAGGAAGGCCGCGTCGAAGAACAGCACCCGATCCTCGGCATGGTTGATGATGTAGATGAGCTGCTCGTCGAACAGCCGCGGGTTCACCGTGTGGAGCACGCCGCCCATCCCCGCGGTGCCGTACCAGCTGACGAGGTGATGGCCGTGGTTCATCGCCAGCGTCGCGATCCGGTCGCCCTTGGTCATGCCAAGCCCGGTCAGCGCCGACGCAAAGCGGCGCGCATCGACCCCGACCTCGCCCCAGGTCGAGCGCGTCACGCTGCCGTCGGCCCAGCGCGAAACGATCTCGCGTCCCGCATGCTCGCGCGCGGCATGGTCGATCAGACTGGTGACGAGAAGCGGCTGGCCTTGCATTCCCATAATCGGCATCCTCTTATTGCTGTTGCATAAGGGATAATCGCGATTGCGCGCCGTGCAAGCGTCAAGCGCGCTCGAAGGGGCCCGTCGCGGCGAGCGAGGGGACGAAAAGTCAGCCGCGCACGCGAAAATCGCGTGGCGTGTGGAGCGACAGCGACGGTTCGGCGATGCCGCCGACCAACTCAAGCCGCGCTACGACATCGGGGCCGAGTGCGAAATTCCGGCCGAGGCTGACCCGCACCGGATTGCCGGTGAGCGGATCGTCGGTGGTGATGACGATCCGCCCGCGCGCATCGTCGCGCCGTTCGCATATCCGCACCATATCGTCGATCGCGCTCGCCAGTTCGACGCGGCAGGTCAGTTGCAACGCCGCGGTCGCCGCGATGTCGGCCAGCGACTGCGCGCCGCGCACCGTGACGCGCGGCGTTTCCTCGCCTTCGAGCAGGTCGAGTTCGACCGACAACAGCGCACAGCCACCGTCGGCAGCAAGCGATTCCAGTATCTTGCCCGCCTGTTCGTCGAAGCAGCTCGACTGGAACTGACCGCTGCGGTCGGACAATGTCAGGTTGAGGAAGCGATTGCCGCGCTGCGACACGCGCGGGCGCGCGCTTTCGACCATCGCCGCCATCGTCATCGGAATCCGCGTTCCGGGCGTCATTTCGACCGTCTCGCAGATGTCACCATAGGAGCGCGCGCCGCGCGCCGCGACGATCGCTTCATATTGCTCGACCGGATGCGCCGAGAAATAGAAGCCGAAAGCGTCCTTTTCCTTGCCCATCCGCTCGGCGAGCGTCCAGGGCTCGGCGGCGGGAAGCTGGAGCACCGGCGCGAGATCGACGTCGCCGCCGAACAGCCCGCCCTGCCCCGTCGAGCGCTCGTGCGCCGAGGCATTGGCGCAGGCAAGCAGCGCCTCGGCGCCCGCGAAGGCGCGCGGGCGATCGGGCTCGATTCCGTCGAACGCGCCCGCCCCCGCGAGCGCCTCGATCTGCCGGCGATTGAGCAGCTTGGGGTCGATGCGGCCCGCGAAATCGTCGAGGCTCGCGAAATCGCCGCGCGCGCGCCGCTCGGCGACCAGTTCCTCCATCGCACGCTCGCCGACCCCCTTGAGCGCGCCCAGCGCATAGCGCACCGCAAGCCCCTCGTCGGTGCGTCCGACCGAGAAATCGGCCTCGCTCTCGTTCACCGAGGGCGGCGCGACCGCGATGTCGAGCCGGCGCATATCGTCGATGAAGATCGACAATTTGTCGGTCTGGTGGCTGTCGAACGACATCGACGCGGCGAAGAATTCATGCGGATGATGCGCCTTCAGCCAAGCCGTCTGATAGGCAAGCAGTGCATAGGCCGCGGCATGGCTCTTGTTGAAACCATAGCCCGCGAACTTGTCGATCAAGTCGAACAGTTCGTTCGCCTTTTTCGCATCGATTCCATTATGTTCGCCGCAACCCTTCACAAAGGTTTCGCGCTGGGCGTCCATCTCGGCCTGGATCTTCTTGCCCATCGCGCGGCGCAGGAGGTCGGCGCCGCCGAGGCTGTAGCCGGCGAGGATCTGCGCCGCCTGCATCACCTGTTCCTGATAGACGAAGATGCCGTAGGTTTCGGCCAGAATCTCCTCGAGCAACGGGTGCGGATAGGCGATCGCCTCGCGCCCGTTCTTGCGCGCGCCGAACAGCGGGATATTGTCCATCGGCCCCGGGCGATAGAGCGCGACGAGCGCGATGATGTCGCCGAAATTGGTCGGCTTCACCGCCGACAGCGTGCGCCGCATCCCTTCGGATTCGAGTTGGAACACCCCGACCGTGTCGCCGCGCTGGAGAAGCTCGTAAACCCCCGGATCATCCCAGCCGAGCTGGTCGAGATCGACGTCGACCCCGCGGAGCGCGAGCAGTCGCCGCGCCTCCTTGAGCACCGACAGCGTCTTGAGACCCAGGAAGTCGAACTTCACCAGCCCTGCGCTCTCGACATATTTCATGTCGAATTGGGTCACGGGCATGTCCGAACGCGGGTCGCGATAGAGCGGGACGAGCTGGTCGAGCGGTCGGTCGCCGATCACCACACCCGCGGCGTGGGTCGAGCTGTGCCGCGGCAGTCCTTCAAGCTGGCGCGCCATGTCGAACAGGCGCCGGACGCCGTCGTCCTGCTTATATTCGGTCATCAGCTCGCTGACGCCGTTCAGCGCGCGTTCGAGCGTCCAGGGATCGGTCGGATGATTGGGCACCAGCTTGGCGAGCCGATCGACCTGGCCATAGCTCATCTGGAGCACGCGGCCGGTGTCCTTCAGAACCGCGCGCGCCTTCAGCTTACCGAAGGTGATGATCTGCGCGACGGTGTCGCGGCCATATTTCTCCTGCACATAGCGGATCACCTCGCCGCGCCGCGTTTCGCAGAAGTCGATGTCGAAGTCGGGCATCGACACGCGCTCGGGGTTGAGGAAGCGTTCGAAGAGCAGGCCCAATTTCAGGGGATCGAGATCGGTGATGGTGAGCGCCCACGCGACGACCGAGCCCGCGCCCGAACCGCGCCCCGGCCCCACCGGAATATCGTGCGATTTCGCCCATTTGATGAAGTCGGCGACGATCAGAAAATAGCCCGGAAACCCCATCTGGGTGATGACGCCAACTTCGAAATCGAGCCGTTCGAGATAGGCCTGCCGCTCTGTGTCGGTCAGATCGGGATAGAGCGCGAGCCGAGCCGCAAGCCCGTCGTGCGCATCCTGTTTGAGCTGCGCCGCCTCGCCCTCGCGATCGCCTGCAAGGCTCGGCAGGATCGGCGCGCGCTTCGGCGCCATGAAGGCGCAGCGCTGCGCGATGACGAGCGTGTTGCGCATCGCCTCGGGCAGGTCGGAGAACGCATCCTCCATCGCCTCGGCGGGCTTCAGCCACGCCTCGGGGCTCGACACCCGTCGGTCCTCGCTCTCGACATAGGCCGATTGCGCGATGCACAGCATCGCATCGTGCGCGGGATGGAACTGCGGTTCGACGAAATTGGCGGGGTTGGTCGCGACCAGCGGCAGCGCGCGCGCATAGGCCATGTCGATCAGCGCTTTCTCGGCTGCCATCTCGACCGCATCGCCGCGGCGCGACAGCTCGATATAGAGCCGGTCCCCGAACAGCGCCTCGAGCTGTTCGACATAATCCTCGGCCGCGGTCTTCTGTTCGTCCGCGAGCAGGCGCGCCAGCGCGCCCTCGCCGCCGCCGGTCAGGCAGATCAGCCCCTCGGTCCGCCCGGCGAGCGCCGACAGCGCGACGTGCGGATCCTGCTCGACCGGACGATCGAGGTGCGCCGCCGACACCAGCGCGCAGAGATTGTCATAACCCTTGTCGTCCTGCGCATAGAGCGCGATCCAGTCGATCAAGGGCGCGCCGTTCGCCAGCCGCTGCCCCGGCCGCGCGATGCTGAGCAGCGCCCCGACGATCGGCTGCACTCCCGCCGCCTTGCACGCCTCGCCGAACGCCATGACGCCGTAGAGCCCATTGCGGTCGGCGACTGCGATCGCCGGAAAGCCGCGGTCGCGCGCGGCTTTCGCAATCGCCTTGGGCTCGATCGCCCCCTCCAGCATGGTGAAACTGGAAAAGACGCGCAGGGGGACAAAGGGGCTGTAGGCCATGGAAGGGACGCTACTGCGACTGAGGCGATTCGACCATGGCCGGTTTCACAAAATCGTCATTGCGAGGAGCCGGCGGCGACGAAGCAATCTCCAGCTGTTGACCTCGCTCGACCGCGATAGCTGGAGATTGCTTCGCTTCGCTCGCAATGACGGATCTTATCGACCCAGCAATTCCTCGATCTCTTTCCTGAGCTGCTCGGGCTTCGTCGTCGGCGCGTGGCGCGATACCACCTTGCCGTCGCGGTCGACCAGGAATTTGGTGAAATTCCACTTGATCCCGCTGCCGAGCAGGCCCGTCTTCTCATCCTTCAGATGCTTGAAGATCGGGTCGGCATCACTGCCGTTGACGTCGATCTTCGCCATCACCGGGAAGGTCACGTCATAGGTCAGCGAGCAGAAGTTCGCGATCTCGTCGGCATCGCCGGGTTCCTGCGCGCCAAACTGGTTGCACGGAAAGGCCAGCACCTCGAACCCGCGATCCTGGTAATCGCGATAAAGCGCCTCGAGTTCGGCATATTGGGGCGTGAAGCCGCATTTCGACGCGGTGTTGACGATCAGCAGCACCTTGCCGCGATAATCGGCCATCGACTGTTTGCCACCACCCGGCAGCGGTGCGGAAAGATCGTAAAGCGCCATGATCACTCCCCTCCAATCGGCGCGAGATTACGCCTCGATATGCCCCTCGTGCAAGCGCAGGACGCGGTCCATCTTTGCCGCGAGCCGTTCGTTGTGCGTCGCGACGAGCGCCGCCGAGCCGTGATCGCGGACCAGCTTCACGAACTGGTCGAACACGCGGTCGGCGGTCGCCTCGTCGAGGTTGCCTGTCGGCTCGTCGGCGAGCACCAGCAGCGGCCGGTTCGCGAGCGCGCGCGCCACCGCCACGCGCTGCTGCTCGCCGCCCGACAGCTTGCTCGGCTTGTGATGCAGCCGCTCGGCCAGACCCAGTCGCCCGAGCAGGTCAGCGGCGCGTTCCTCGGCATCGGCCTGCCCCGCGCCGCGGATGAGCTGCGGCAGCACGACATTTTCGATCGCGTTGAAATCGGGGAGCAAGTGGTGGAACTGATAGACGAAGCCGATCTTCTCACGCCGTGTCTTCGTCCGCTCGCCCTGACCCAGCCGCGTGACGTCCTCTCCGTCGATGCGGATCGTCCCGTCGAAACCGCCTTCGAGCAGTCCGACCGCCTGCAGCATCGTCGATTTGCCCGATCCCGACGGGCCGAGCAGCGCGACGATCTCGCCGCGTTTGAGGTTCGCATCGACGCCGCGCAGCACATCGATCGTGACCTCGCCCTGGGTGAAACTGCGCTTGAGGCCTGTGAGTTCGAGCACGACGTCACTCATAACGCAGCACCTGCACGGGGTCGGTGTTGGCCGCCTTGAACGCCGGATAAAGCGTCGCGAGGAAGCTGAAGACGATCGCCATCACCGCAATGCCGACGATCTCGAACGGGTCGGGCTTCGACGGAAGTTCGGACAGAAAGCGGATCGAGGGATCCCACAGCGGCTGGCCGGTGATGAACTCGGCGCCGCGCAGCACGCCCTGGCGGAAATAGAGCAGGCTGAACCCGATCACCATGCCGAAGATCGTGCCCGCGATGCCGATCGACAGGCCGATCGCCATGAAGATGCGCAGCACCGCGTCGCGCGGCGCGCCCATCGTGCGGAGGATCGCCATGTCGCGCGTCTTCGCGCGCACCAGCATGATCAGCGAGGAGACGATGTTGAATGCGGCGACGAGCACGATCAGCGACAGGATCACGAACATCGCGACCCGCTCGACCGACAGCGCCTCGAACAGGCTGGAATTCATCGAGCGCCAGTCGGAAATCACCGCCCGCGACGCGAGCTTTTCGGCGAGCGGCTGCAGAATCGTGCCCACCTTGTCGGGATCGGTGGTCTTGATCTCGATCATCCCGATCTGGTCGCCGGTGAGCAGGAGGAGCTGCGCATCCTCCATCGGCATGACGACATAGGCCTTGTCGAAGTCATAGACACCGATTTCGAACACAGCCGACACGCGATAGCCGATCTCGCGCGGCACGGTGCCGAACGGGGTCGAGCGGCCCGCAGGGTTGATGATCGTCAGCGTCGATCCGACCTGCGCGCCCAGGTTGCGCGCCAGCTCGCTGCCGATCGCGACGTTGCCCGATCCGGGGGTCAGCGTGTCGAGGCTGCCCTGCAGCACCTTGCCGTTGAGCGTCTCGTTGCGGCGGATATCGGACACCAGCATGCCGCGCGTCAAAATACCCTCGACGCGACCGTTCGAGGTCGCGAGCAAGGGCTGTTCGATCAGCGGCGTCGCCGACACCACGCCGGGCGTCGCGCGCGCCTGCTTCAGAACGTCCTGCCAGTCGTCGAGCCGCCCGCCGAAGCCCTGCACCACCGCATGGCCGTTGAGCCCGACGATCTTGTCGAACAGGTCGGCGCGCACCCCGTTCATCACGCTCATCACGATCACCAGCGCCGCGACGCCCAGCGTCACCGCGATGAAACTGAACGCCGCCGCGACGAAGATGAACCCTTCGCCCCGCTGCGGCAGCATGTAACGTTTGAAGATAGTGCGCTCGTAAGGACGCAGGATCATCGGTCGAAAGGTCCTTCAAAGCGCGTGCATAACAATACACATGCGGCCGCTTTAGGGGCGCGCCGCGTCGCTGGCAATGGCCGCCCCGCGCGGCGTAGTTGCGAGCCACTCGCGAAAACCTGTTGCCCATCGGCCACAGGGCGGCGCAAAAGAGGCGTCGAGCCGTTCGCGGCGCGTGACAAAGCGGCCCGTTCGCCTTAGCCCCAAGTCTTCTGGTTCAAGCGGCGAAAGGCCCGGTGCCAGGGAGTGTAGGCCATTCGCCTGGCCTGCGCAAAAGGGGGATGGCGAGTGTTCGTCACAGGCGCCCGGGTCTCGAACGAGGCCCGGGCGTTGTGATTCCGGGTGCTGCGCTCCGACGGAGGCCTATGCCCGTCCGCTCAGCACATCGGGGTCGACCCAGCCGCGGACATAAGCGACATAATAGATCACGAAGCCGATCGTCGCGACGATCGTCATCTGCGCCAGGATGCGCAGCGGCCGTACCGTCGCGGGGGCGCCCGGTTCCTGCCCCTTCACCAGCGGCACGGCATCGTCGTCGGCCTTGCGGCCGTGGAACGGCAGCACGAAAAAGGCGCTGAACGCCCAGAAGAGCAGGTAGATGGCCAGCGCCGAGGTCCATTTCATCGCGATTGCTCCCCTGCCCGATCAGATATCGACGAGCATGACGTCGACGACGGGCTTTTTCCCGGTCCAGTCGGTCGCGATCCGCCGCACGCCGAGGCGGATCGCCTCGCGCAGCTTTTCGCGGTCGCGCGCGGGGCCGGTCGCGGCCTGTTCGGCGGCTTCGCGCATTTCATCGACGAAGGCTTCGCGTTCGTCCTCGACCGGGACCCCGCGGTAGCTGATCGCGCTCTCGACGAACCGGTTGTCCGAGAAGATCGCGGCGACCGAGATATGCCCGTTGAGCGCAAGCTTGCGGCGTTCGTTGATCGTCTCGCCGTCGGCGGGCAGGATGACGTCGCCGTCGAGGATCAGGCGGCCCGAGCGGACACGCTCGAGGATTTTCGCCGAACCGGGCGCGAGCCGCACCAGGTCGCCATTTTCCTGCACCAGCGCATCGGGAACGCCCTTTTCGAGCGCGAAGCGCGCCTGTTCGTGCATATGACGGATCTCGCCGTGCACCGGCACGACGAGCTTCGGCCGCAGCCAGCCATAGAGCGCCGCGAGCTCGGGCTGGCCGGGGTGGCCGCTGACGTGGATATGCGCCTGCTTCTCGGTGACCGTCAGCACGTCCTTTGCCGCGAGCTGGTTCATGATCCGTCCGATCGCGACCTCGTTGCCCGGAATCTGCTTCGACGAGAAGACGACGGTGTCGCCGGCCTCGAGCTTGATCTGGTGGACGTCGCCCGCCATGCGCGCGAGCGCGGCGCGCGGTTCGCCCTGCCCGCCCGTCGCGATCACCATGACCTTGTCGCGCGGCAGCCGCATCGCCTCGTCGAAATCGACCGTCGGCGGAAAATCCTTGAGATAGCCGACCGAGCGCGCGACGCCGAGGATGCGGTCGAGCGAGCGCCCGGCGACGCAGAGGCTGCGCCCGGTCGCCTTCGCGACCGCGCCCAGCGTCGCCAATCGCGCGGCGTTGGACGCGAAGGTGGTGACGACCACCCGGCCCTTCGCCGCGCCGACCGCCGCCTGCAGCCCTGCGCGCAAGGCGCCCTCGCTGCCCGAGGCTTCGGCATTGAAAGCGTTGGTCGAATCGCAGACGAGCACGTCGATACCCTCGTCGCCGATCGCGGTCAGCGCCGCGGCGGTCGCGGGGGTGCCGAGGATCGGCTCCTCGTCGAGCTTCCAGTCGCCGGTATGGAAAATGCGGCCATAAGGCGTGTCGATCACCACCGCGCTCATTTCGAGGATCGAGTGGGCGAGCGGGACGAGGCGGATGCCGAAGGGCCCGAGCGTGAAGCTGTCGTCGATGTCGACGACCTTGATCTCGACCTCCTTCTCCAGCCCCTCTTCGGCCAGCTTGTGCGCGATCAGCCCCGCGGTGAAGCGGTTGGCGTAGAGCGGTACGCCGAGGTCGGCAGCGAGATAGGGGATGGCGCCGATATGGTCCTCGTGCCCGTGGGTCAGCACGATGCCGAGCAGGTCGTCCTTGCGGTCCTCGATGAATTCGAGGTCGGGCATGACGATGTCGATGCCGGGATAGTCCTGGCTGCCGAATGTCACGCCGAGGTCGAGCATGATCCACTTGCCGTCGCAGCCGTAAAGATTGGCGTTCATGCCGATCTCGCCCGACCCGCCGAGCGCGAGGAAAAGCAGCTCCTTGCCGGGTTTCGTCATTGGCCGGTGCTCCGTTGGTTATAGAGGTGCATCAGGCCGTTCAGCGTCAGATCGGGTTCGATGCGGTCGAACAGATGGGCGTGTTCCTCGAACAGGGTGGCGAGGCCGCCGGTTGCGATGACGGTCATCGGCTTGCCGACCTCGGCCTTCATCCGCGCGATCAGCCCCTCGATCATCGCGACATAGCCCCAATAGACGCCGATCAGCATCTGGCTTTCGGTCGTGCGGCCGATGACGCTGCCGCTCGCCGGCGCCTCGATGGCGATGCGCGGCAGTTTCGCCGCCGCCGCGACCAGCGCCTCCAGCGAAAGATTGACCCCCGGCGCGATGATCCCGCCAAGATAGCCGCCCTCGGGGCCGATATGGTCGAAGGTCGTCGCGGTGCCGAAGCTGATGACCAGCTTGTCCTTGTCCGGCGCGATCGCTTGCGCCGAAATGGCATTGCACGCGCGGTCCGCGCCCACCGCCTGCGGTTCGTCGACCTTGAGCGCGATGCCCCAGCTCACCGGGTCGCGGCCCGCGATCAGCGCCTCGACCCCGAAATATTTGTCGGCGAGCAGGCGCAGGTTATGAAGCGCGCGCGGCACCACGGTCGAGATGATCACCGCGTCGACGTCGGCGCGGTCGTGGCCCTCGATGCGCAGGAGCTGGTCGAGCCAGACCATATATTCGTCGGCGGTGCGGCGGTCGTCGGTCGCGATGCGCCAGCGCGCCAGCAGCTCGGTGCCGCGAAAGAGCGCGAATTTGGCGTTGGTGTTGCCGACATCGATCGCGAGCAGCACGGTTATTCCCCTTTGTCGACCGGGCGGCGAAGCTCGACGTCGCCCGCATGGATCAGCATGACCTCGCCGTTCGCGCGGCGCAAGCGCAGCGCGCCGTCGGGTGCGAGTCCGTCGAACGTCCCGTCGATCCCCTGTTCCGACACGCGAAGCGGCGTTCCGACCGGATGACCGAGCGGCAGCCAGGCGCTGACGATGCTTTCGACGCCTTCCTGCCGCCAGCTCCGGAGCGCATCGGCCAGCGCGATCGCCAGCGCGTCGGCGAAGCGGTCGCGATCGATCGCCGTGCCGCCGTCCGCAAAACAGAAGGTCTTGCGATCGGGCAGGTCGGGCGCCGACGCCAGATTGACCCCGATGCCGATCACGACGGCGTTGCCGCTGCGTTCGAGCAATATGCCCGAGCATTTCGCACCGTCGACGAGCAGGTCGTTCGGCCATTTGAGCTGCAGCGGAACATTGGGCGCAAAGGCCTTCACCACCTTCGCCAGCGCGACCGCGACGACCAGCGCCAGCGTCGCGGGCGACGGATCGCCGGCGGTGAGCTGCACGACGGTCGAGCCCATGAAATTGCCCTGCCCGTCGCCCCAGGGGCGGCCGAGCCGCCCGCGTCCGGCGGTCTGCCGGTCGGCGACGAGCCAATGCCCCTCGCCGACATGCTCGCCGCGCGCGAGCCGCGCCAGCAGGTCGGCGTTGGTCGAACCCGTCTCGGCGATCCGCTCGATCGGCGCGATCAGAACAGCACCGACGCGGCGCTCGACGCGGCCACCGCCAGCATCGGGATGAACAGATAGCCGATCACCGACAGCCACAGCGCACTGACCGCGATCACCGCGCCCTCGATCCGCGACCCGTCATTGCGGATCGCTGCCTCGGCCTCGTCGTCGAAGAACATCGTCTTGACGATCGCGATATAATAGAAGGCGCCGATCACCGACACGACGACCCCGGCGACCGCCAGCGGCACGAGCCCCGCGTTCACCGCGGCCTCGAACACCAGATACTTCGGCCAGAAGCCGAACAGCGGCGGGATCGCGGCGAGGCTGAACAGGAACACCGCCATCGCCGCGGCGAGCCCCGGCTGGCGCTTCGACAGGCCGGCATAGGCGGGGATGCTCTCGACCATCCGCCCGTCGGCGTCGCGAAGCTGCATGACGAACAGGAAGGCGCCGATCGTCGTGACGACATAGACGAGCAGATAGGTCAGCACCGCCTCGACCCCCTGCTGCGTTCCCGCGGCGAGGCCGATCAGCATGAAGCCGACGTTGTTGATCGACGAATAGGCAAGCAGGCGCTTGATATTCTTCTGCCCGATCGCGCCGACCGCGCCGAGGATGATCGAGGCGAGCGACAGGAAGATGATGATCTGCTGCCACGCCGCAAGCGCCGGGCCCGCCGGACCCATCGCGTCGATCAGGACACGCGTCAGCAGCGCCATCGCCGCGACCTTGGGCGCACTGGCAAAGAAGGTCGTCACTGGGGTCGGCGCGCCTTCATAGACGTCGGGGGTCCACATGTGGAACGGCACGGCGCTGATCTTGAACGCGAGGCCGGCGATCACGAAGACGATGCCGAACAGCAGCCCGATATCGATCCCGCCGCCCATCGCGGTCGCGACGCCGGCGAAATCGGTGGTGCCCGAAAAGCCGTAGAGCAGCGAGATGCCGAACAGGAGGATGCCCGAGGCGAGCGCGCCGAGGACGAAATATTTGAGCCCCGCCTCGCTCGACCGGTCGTCGCTGCGCATGAAGCTCGCAAGCACATAGGAGGCCAGGCTGTTGAGTTCGAGCCCGACATAGAGCGTCATCAGGTCGCGCGACGAGGCCATGATGCCCATGCCGAGCGCCGCGAAGACGATCAGCGCCGAATATTCGGCGCGCATCGCCTCGCCGAAATAGCGCGGCGCGATCGCGATGCAGACGAAGCTCGCCGCATAGATGATGAGCTTCGCGAAACCGCCGAAGCCGTCGACCGCCAGCGTGCCCGAAAAGACCGAGGCGTCGGTGCCGAACAGCGCCGCCACCGCGGCGGCCGCCGCCGCCAGCGTCAGCAGCG
The DNA here is from genome assembly GCF_053514865.1 of Sphingopyxis sp. NJF-3. Classification (NCBI taxonomy): domain Bacteria; kingdom Pseudomonadati; phylum Pseudomonadota; class Alphaproteobacteria; order Sphingomonadales; family Sphingopyxidaceae; genus Sphingopyxis; species Sphingopyxis sp. NJF-3. The sequence continues at coordinate 1,636,824 of NZ_CM130726.1, read as the reverse complement.
CGACGATCTGATAGAGTGCGACCCGGCGGTCGCCCGCGAAGGCGCCGAGCATCAGGGTGATCAGCCCGCCGATCGTCAGGATCAGCTCGGGCCAGATGCGCGCGAGGTCGGCGGTCATTGGACGCCTCCCGCATGATGCGCTTCGCCGTGCGGAGCAATCGCCTTGGGCTTGCCTGCCGTGACATGTGCGTCGCCAGCGGGCTTCGCCGGAGCGAGCCGCGCGACCACCGTGGTCACGTCGCCGCGCATCGGCGCGAGGAAGCTCTCGGGATAGACACCCATCCACAGCGCGACCGCGGCGAGCGGCACGAAGATCGCCCATTCGCGGGGCGTGATGTCGGGCATGGCCTTCACATCGTCCTTGGTCAGTTCGCCGAACACGATGCGGCGATAGAGATAGAGCATGTAAGCGGCACCGAGGATGATGCCGGTGGTGCAGACGAAGGCGGCCCAGCTCGACGCTTCATAGATGCCGGCGAGGCTCAGGAACTCGCCGACGAAGCCGCTCGTCCCCGGCAGCCCGATCGACGCCATGGTGAACAGCATGAAGAAGAGCGAATAGGCCGGCATGTTGACCGCGAGCCCGCCGTAGCGGCTGATCTCGCGCGTGTGCAGCCTGTCGTAGATCACCCCGACGCAGAAGAAGAGCGCGGCCGAGACGACGCCGTGGCTGAGCATGACGATCAGCGCGCCCTCTATCCCCTGCTGGTTGAAGGCATAGAGGCCCGCGGTGACGATCGCCATGTGCGCGACCGACGAGTAAGCGATCAGCTTCTTCATGTCGCTCTGCACCAGCGCGACAAGGCTGGTGTAGACCACCGCGACCATCGACAGCGCGAAGACGAGCCATAGGAACTGCGCCGAGGCGTCGGGGAACATCGGCATCATGAAGCGCAGGAAGCCGTAGGACCCCATCTTCAGCAGCACGCCCGCCAGGATCATCGAGCCCGCGGTCGGTGCCTGGACGTGCGCGTCGGGAAGCCAGGTGTGAACCGGCCACATCGGCATCTTGACCGCCATGCTCGCGAAGAAGGCGAGCCACAGCCAGGTCTGCATCTCGGGCGGGAAGTCGTAGTTCAAGAGGACCGGAATCTCGGTCGTCCCCGCTTCGCGGATCATCGCGATCATCGCGACGAGCATCAGCACCGATCCGAGCAGCGTGTAGAGGAAGAATTTGAACGCCGCATAGATGCGGTTCTGCCCGCCCCAGATGCCGATGATCAGATACATCGGGATCAGCACGCCCTCAAAGAAGATGTAGAACAGCAGCAGATCCTGCGCCGCGAAGACGCCGATCATGATGACTTCCATGATCAGGAACATCGCCATGTAGAGGCCGACGCGCTGCTTGATCGATTCCCAGCTCGCGAGGATGCACAGCGGCATCAGGAAGGTGCTGAGCACGATCAGCATCATCGCCACGCCGTCGACGCCGAGCGCCCACTGGAAACGGCCGAAGAGGTCGGCGCGCTCGACGAACTGCCACTGGGCACCGCCGACATCGAAATTCGCCCACAGCGCGATGCCGAGCGCGAGATCGGCCAGCGTCGCCGCGAGCGCCACCTGCCGCGCGGGCTTGGCCTCGAGGAACAGGCAGAGGATGGCGGCGACCGTGGGGATCGCCAGCATCAGCGAAAGGATGGGAAGCCCGCTCACAGGAACCTCACCATCGCCCAGCTGGCGAGGCCGACGAGACCGAGCAGCATCACGAACGCATATCCATAAACATAACCCGATTGCAGCCGGACCGCGAGCCGGGTCCCCCCCTGGACGAGCGCCGCGACGCCATCGGGACCGAAGCGGTCGATGGTGCCTTCATCCCCGCGCTTCCAGAAGAAGCGGCCGATCGCGAAGGCGGGCTTCACGAACAGGACGTTGTAGAGCTCGTCGAAATACCATTTGTTGAACAGGAATTTGTGGAGCAGCCCGAACTGCGCGACGAAACGCGCCGGCAGTGCCGTGTTGCGGATATAGCTGTTCCACGCGAGCACCAGCCCGATCGCCATCGCGGTGAAGGGCATCCATTTGATGATCGTCGGCACCTCGTGCGCGGCGTGCATCAGATGCTCGTCGAACGCGATGCTGCCCTTCCAGAACGCCATCCCCTCTTCGGGATAGATGAACTGGTGGTTGAAGAGGAAGCCCGCGAACACCGCGCCGACCGACAGCACGCCAAGCGGAATCAGCATCGAGAGCGGGCTTTCGTGCGGATGGTAGCCTGCGGTGCCCTCGTGCGCGTCGGCGGCATGGGCGTGATGGACATCGTCGCCCGAATGCTCGTCCGCCGGGTGATCGTGATGATCGCCGTGCACGGCGTGCTGGATATGCTCGCTCGCGGCCCAGCGCGGCTTGCCGAAGAAGGTCAGGAAGACGAGGCGCCACGAATAGAAGCTCGTCAGCAGCGCCGCGAAGGTGCCGACCCAGAAAGCGACCTGGCCGCCCCCGCCCGAGGCATAGGCCGCCTCGAGGATGCCGTCCTTCGAATAGAAGCCGGCGAAGCCGAACACGCCCGCGATGCCGACGCCCGTGATCGCCAGCGTTCCCGCCATCATCGCCCAATAGGTGAGCGGGATGTGCTTCCGAAGGCCGCCATAATAGCGCATGTCCTGCTCGTGGTGCATCGCGTGGATGACCGAGCCGGCGCCGAGGAACAGCAAAGCCTTGAAGAAGGCATGCGTGAACAGGTGAAACATCGCCGCGCCATAGGCGCCGACGCCCGCCGCGAAGAACATGTAGCCGAGCTGGCTGCAGGTCGAATAGGCGATGACGCGCTTGATATCCCACTGCGTCGTGCCGACCGTCGCGGCGAACAGGCAGGTCGCGGCGCCGACGAAGGTGACGACGCCGAGCGCGACCGGCGCGGCCTCGAACATCGGCGACAGGCGGCAGACCATGAACACGCCCGCGGTCACCATCGTCGCGGCGTGGATCAGCGCGCTGACCGGGGTCGGACCTTCCATCGCGTCGGGAAGCCAGGTGTGCAGCCCGAGCTGCGCCGACTTGCCCATCGCGCCGATGAACAGCAGCAGGCAGAGCACGGTCATCGTGTCGAACCGGTGGCCGAGGAAACCGATCGTCGAGCCCGCCATGCCCGGCGCGGCGGCCAGGATCTCGGGGATCGACACGGTGTTGAACACCAGGAAGGTGCCGAAGATGCCGAGCATGAAGCCGAGGTCGCCGACGCGGTTGACGACGAACGCCTTGATCGCCGCAGCGTTCGCGCTCGGCTTCTTGTACCAGAAGCCGATGAGCAGATAGGAGGCGAGACCGACGCCTTCCCAGCCGAAGAACATCTGGACGAGGTTGTTCGCGGTCACCAGCATCAGCATCGCGAAGGTAAAGAGCGACAGATAGGCGAAGAAGCGCGGCTGGTCCGGGTCCTCCTCCATATAGCCCCAGCTGTAGAGGTGGACGAGCGCCGACACCGTCGTGATCACGACCAGCATCACCGACGTCAGCGTGTCGACGCGCAGTTCCCAGTTGAACTGCATCGCGCCCGACGAGACCCAGTGGAGCACCGGCGTCACGCTCTCCTGGGCATGACCGCCCAGGAAGGACAGGAAGATCGGCCAGCTCAAAGCGCAGCTTGCGAACAGCGCGCCGGTCGTCACGACCTTCGACGCGGCCGTGCCGATGAAGCGCTGGCCGAGGCCTGCCACGAGAGCCGCGAGCAGCGGCAGGAAAACGATCGCCTGGATCACCGGTTTACCCCTTCATCCGGTTGGCATCGTCGACGGCAATGGTGCCGCGGCCGCGGAAATAGATGACGAGAATCGCGAGCCCGATCGCCGCCTCGCCGGCGGCGACGGTCAGCACGAACATCGCGAACACCTGCCCGACGAGATCGCCGAGCGCGGCGCTGAACGCGACGAGATTGATGTTCACCGCGAGCAGGATGAGCTCGATCGCCATCAGGATGACGATGATGTTCTTGCGGTTGATGAAGATGCCGAGCACGCCGAGCGTGAACAGCACCGCCGAAACGGCGAGATAATGGCCGACCGAAATCACAATTCCATCCCCTGCCCGACGCCCGGATCGACCAGCCGCGTCGCTTCGTGCGGGCGGCGGCGGTTCTGCGCCGCGATATTCTGGCTCCGCGTCCCGCCACGCTGGCGATGCGTCAGCACGATCGCGCCGATCATCGCGACGAGCAGGACGATGCCCGCCGCCTCGAACAGGAAGATGTAGCGCGTGTAGAGCAGTTCGCCGATCTGCTGGATATTGCTCTTGTCGGCGACGGCGGGCGCCGCGCGCGCCGCGAGGTCGACCCCGCCCGCGCTCCAGGCGCCGAGCGCGAAGACGAGTTCGGCCGCGAGGATGGTCGCGACGAGGGCGCCGAGCGGCAGATAGCGCACGAAGCCGGCGCGCAGTTCGGCGAAATCGATGTCGAGCATCATCACGACGAACAGGAACAGCACCGCGACCGCCCCGACATAGACGATGACGAGCAGCATCGCGATGAACTCGGCCCCCGCGAGCAGCATCAGCCCCGCCGCGTTGAAGAAGGCGAGGATCAGCCACATCACGCTGTGGACCGGGTTGCGCGCGAAGATCACCATCGCCGCGGAGGCGATGACGACGAAGGCGAATAGATAGAAGGCGATGAGCTGAATCATGTGCGCGCGCCCTTACCGATAGGGCGCGTCGGCGGCAAGGTTGGCCGCGATCGCGCGCTCCCATTTGTCGCCGTTGGCGAGCAGCTTCGCCTTGTCATAGAGCAGCTCCTCGCGCGTTTCGGTGGCGAATTCGAAGTTCGGCCCCTCGACGATCGCATCGACCGGGCAGGCTTCCTGGCAGAAGCCGCAATAGATGCACTTCGTCATGTCGATGTCGTAGCGCGTCGTGCGGCGCGACCCGTCGTCGCGCGGCTCGGCCTCGATCGTGATCGCCTGCGCGGGGCAGACCGCCTCGCACAGCTTGCACGCGATGCAGCGCTCCTCGCCGTTCGGATAGCGGCGCAGCGCGTGCTCGCCACGGAAGCGCGGCGACAGCGGGTTCTTCTCGAAGGGATAGTTGATCGTCGCCTTCGGCTTGAAGAAATATTTGAGCGTCAGCCAGTGGGCCTGCACGAATTCCCACAGGGTGAAGGTTCTGACGAAGTGGGCGATGTTACTCATGAATACCTCGTCAGCATCAGATAGCCGGAGATCAGGAACACCCAGATCAGCGAGATCGGCAGGAAGACCTTCCAGCCCAGCCGCATGAGCTGGTCATAGCGATAGCGCGGGACGGTCGCCTTCACCCACGAGAAGGCGAAGAAGAAGAAGAAGATCTTGGCGAACAGCCAGACGATGCCCGGAACGACGTAGAGCGGCGCCCAGTCGATCGGGGGGAGCCAGCCGCCCCAGAAGAGCACCGCGTTGAGCGTGCACATCAGCAGCACGTTCGCATATTCGCCGAGCCAGAAAAGCGCGAAGCTCATCGAGGAATATTCGGTCTGATAGCCCGCGACGAGCTCGCTTTCGGCCTCGGTCAGATCGAACGGGGTGCGCGCGGTCTCGGCGAGCGACGAGATGAAGAACAGCACCGCGAGCGGGAAGAGCAGCAGGTTGAAGCCGAAGGCGTTGACCAGCCCGAGCCCGTGGCCCTGCTGCGCCTTGACGATCTCGTTCAGGTTGAAGCTGTCGGCGAACAGCACGACGCCGATCAGGATGAAGCCGATCGAGACTTCGTAGCTGATCATCTGCGCCGAGGCGCGCATCGCGGAGAAGAAGGGATATTTGGAGTTCGACGACCAGCCCGACAGGATGACGCCGTAAACGCCGAGCGAGCTGATCGCGAGGATGTAGAGCAGCCCGACATTGATGTCGGCGAGCACCGCGCCCGAGTTGAACGGGATCACCGCCCACGCCATCAGCGCGACCGTGAAGGTGATGATCGGCGCGATCAGGAACAGGCCGCGGTTCGCCGAACTCGGGATGATCGTTTCCTGCAGGAACACCTTCAGCCCGTCGGCGAAGCTCTGGAGCAAGCCGAAGGGTCCGACGACGTTCGGCCCGCGCCGCAGCGCCATCGCCGCCCAGATCTTGCGGTCGGCATAGATGATCATCGCCACCGCGAGCATCAGCGGCAGCGCGATGAGCAGGATGCCGCAGATCGTCGCGACGCCCCACGCCCATTCGTAGGACATGCCAAGGGATTGGAAAAACTCGGTCATTCCGCAGCCTCCGCATAATCGGCGCCGTGGAGCAATTCGTCCGAGCAGCGTTGCATCGTCGGCGACGCGCGGCAGATGGCGTTGGTCAGGTAGAAGTCCTTGATCGGCGACGGGATCGCGCGCGCCTCGGGCTTGGCGGGCAGCTTGGGGACCGTCCAGCCATAACCGGCGAGCCCTTCGGCGCCGAGCGCGGGCACCGCCGCGATCATCGCCGCGCGGCACTCGGCGAAGCTGTCGAAGCCGACATTCACGCCGAGCGCATCGGCGAGGGCGCGGAAAATGCTCCAGTCCTCGCGCGCGTCGCCGGGGGCGAACACCGCCTTGTCGCTGCGCTGGACGCGGCCCTCGGTATTGACCGTGGTGAAATCCTTTTCGGTCCAGGCGGCAGCCGGCAGGACGACATCGGCGGCGTGCGCGCCCTTGTCGCCATGATGGCCGACATAGACCTTGAACGTGTCCGCGAAGGCCGAGAAATCGACCTCGTCCGCGCCGAGGAAGAAGGCGAGCTTCGGTTTCGCCGCGACGATGTCCCTGATCCCGCCCGGCTGCGAATAGCCGAGCATCAGCGCACCCATGCGCGCCGCCGAGAAATGGACGACGTTGAAGCCGTTCCAGCCATCCTTGACCGCGTTCACCGACTTGGCGAGCGCCAGCGCCGCGCCGTGGACGCCGGGCACCGACAGCGCGCCGCCGCCGAAGATCAGCATCGGCCGCTCGGCGCCCTTCAGCGCATCGAGCGCCGCCTGCGGCAGCTTCGCGACCAGCGAGGCATCGTCGCCGAGCCATTCGACCTTATAGGTCAGGTCGATCTCGGGACCGATGCCGAACACCTTCGCGCCCTTCTTCCACACCGCCTTGCGGACGCGCGTGTTGATCAGCGGCGCTTCCCAGCGCAGGTTCGTGCCGACGAGCAGGATCACGTCGGCATTTTCGGCCTCGGCGATGCCCGTGTTGAAATTGACCGCCGACAGGCTGGTGACGTCATAGTCGAGCCCGGTCTGGCGTCCCTCGAACAGAGAGCCGCCGAGCGCGGTCACGAGGGCCTTCGCGGCGAACATCGTCTCGCAATCGGCCATGTCGCCGGCGATCGCCGCAACCGACGAACCCGCCTTCGCGGCCTTGATCGCGTCGAAGGCTTCGGCCCATGTCGCTTCGACAAGCTGGCCGTCCTTGCGCACGAACGGACGGTCGAGACGGCGGCGGATCAGGCCGTCGACATGGTGGCGCGTCTTGTCGCTCGCCCATTCCTCGTTCACATCGTCGTTGACGCGCGGCAGCACGCGCAGCACCTGGCGCCCGCGACTGTCGATGCGGACGTTGGTGCCGACCGCGTCCATCATGTCGATGCCGAGCGTCTTGGTCAGCTCCCACGGCCGCGCCTCGAACGCATAGGGTTTCGACGTCAGCGCGCCGACCGGGCAGAGGTCGACGACATTGCCCGAAAGCTCGCTCGCGACCGCGCGCTCGAGATAGGAGGTGATCTGCATATTCTCGCCGCGATAGATCGCGCCGATATCCTCGACCCCGGCGACTTCCTCGGCGAAACGGACGCAGCGCGTGCACTGGATGCAGCGCGTCATCACCGTCTTGACGATCGGCCCCATATATTTCTCGGTCACCGCGCGCTTGTTCTCGCCATAGCGCGTCGCGCCGCGGCCATAGGCGACCGACTGGTCCTGCAGGTCGCATTCGCCGCCCTGGTCGCAGATCGGGCAGTCGAGCGGGTGGTTGATGAGCAGGAACTCCATCACCCCTTCGCGCGCCTTCTTGACCATCGGGCTGTCGGTCTTGATCACCTGCCCCTCGGCCGCGGGCAGCGCGCACGACGCCTGCGGCTTCGGCGGGCCGGGCGACACTTCGACCAGGCACATGCGGCAATTGCCGGCGATCGACAGCCGCTCATGATAGCAGAAGCGCGGGATTTCCTTCCCCGCCATCTCGCACGCCTGCAGGACGGTCGCGCCCTGCGGGACGTCGAGTTCCAGGCCGTCTACGGTTACTTTAGGCATTAGTTCGCCGCCTCATCATGAAACTCATTCCGGGTCACCCTGCCCCGCCCTCCTTGCTCGTCACCGCGATGCGGTAGGCCGCGAGCGCCAGAAGCGCGCGCAGGCCCGAACGGTTGGTGCGAAACTCGGTCCCTTGCTTGACGCAGCCCGACAGTTGCGGCCCGATCGCCGTCAGCGCGATCTTTTCCGCGTCGCTCATCACCTCGGTGCGGAACAGCGCGGCCGTATCCTTCGGCGCGCGCATCGCGATGCACATCGAAATGGCCTCGCTGTCGGTGCGCGCGGCGATCGGCGCCGCCGAACGGTCGATCGCGAGATCGGCGGCGAGCGCATCGGCCGAAAATTCATCGATCAGCAGATGCTCGGCAAGGTTGCCGGCGAACAACAGCTGCGAAAAGCCGAGCCGGCTGCCGATCGCGCAACGCGAATGGCCCTTTGCCAGGCGCTCCACGTCCTTGCGATATTCCGCGGTGCGATAATCCTTCGCGAGCAGCTTCTCGACGCCGGGCCGGGTGGTCTCGACGACGCAGCCGGCGAAATTATACATCGCCTGTGCCGCGAGCGGCGTGATCGGCTTCGCCGCTTCGTCGCCCTTGGGCGCCCGTGCCGCATCGGCCGCCACCATCCGGTCGTGCGGATTGGCGTTGGCCGAATTGACCTCGCGCTGCGCCATCGCGGGCGTCGCGACCATCGCGGCGACTGCGAGCAGGATCGAAAAAGCCTTCGTCATTCCGCCGCCTCCATCACGCCGCCGTTCTCCCGAATGCGTCGTTCGAGTTCGGGGCGGAAGTGGCGGATCAGACCCTGGATCGGCCATGCCGCCGCGTCGCCGAGCGCGCAGATGGTGTGGCCCTCGACCTGCTTGGTCACGTCGAACAGCGTGTCGATCTCGCTGATGTCGGCGTCGCCGGTGCGCAGCCGCTCCATCACGCGCCACATCCAGCCGGTGCCCTCGCGGCACGGGGTGCACTGGCCGCAGCTTTCATGCTTGTAGAAATAGCTGATGCGGCTGATCGCCTGGACGACGTCGGTCGACTTGTCCATCACGATCGCGGCGGCGGTGCCGAGCCCCGAGCCCAGTTCCTTGAGCCCGTCGAAATCCATCGGCGCGTCCATGATCTGCGCCGCCGGAACCAGCGGCACCGACGATCCGCCGGGGATCACCGCGAGCAGATTGTCCCAGCCGCCGCGGATGCCGCCGCAATGGGTGTCGATCAGCTCGCGGAAGCTGATGCCCATCTCTTCCTCGACGACGCACGGCTTGTTCACATGGCCGCTGATCTGGAAGAGCTTGGTGCCCTTGTTATTCTCGCGCCCGAAGGAGGAGAACCACGGCGCACCGCGACGCAGGATCGTCGGGACGACCGCAATGCTCTCGACATTGTTCACCGTCGTCGGGCAGCCGTAGAGGCCCGCGCCCGCCGGGAACGGGGGCTTCAGGCGCGGCTGGCCCTTCTTGCCCTCGAGGCTTTCGATCATCGCGGTTTCTTCGCCGCAGATATAGGCGCCGGCGCCGCGGTGGACGAAGACGTCGAAATCATAGCCCGATTTCGCGGCATTCTTGCCGAGCAGCCCGGCGTCATACGCCTCCTGCACCGCCGCGAACAACGTCTCGGCCTCGCGGATGAACTCGCCGCGGATGTAGATATACGCGGCGCGCGCGCGCATCGCATAGCCCGCGATCAGCGCGCCCTCGATCAGCTTGTGCGGATCGTGGCGGATGATCTCGCGATCCTTGCAACTGCCGGGTTCGGATTCGTCGGCGTTGATGACGAGGAAGCTCGGGCGGTCGGCGCGCGGCTCCTTTGGCATGAAGCTCCACTTGAGCCCGGTCGGAAAGCCCGCGCCCCCGCGGCCGCGCAGCCCCGACGCCTTGATCTCCTCGATGATCGCGTCCTGGCCGCGGCTCATCAGATCCTTCGTCTTGTCCCAATCGCCCCGCGCCTCGGCGGCCTTCAGGTTCCACGGCTGGAAGCCGTAGAGATTGGTGAAAATGCGGTCCTTGTCGGCGAGCATCAGCGACCCCCACCCTTCTTGAGCATCGTGTAGGCGATATAGCCGAGCCCGAGGATCAGCAGCGGCCCGAGCAGCGCGAAGGTCACGCGCAGCACGAAGCCGAGCACGACGAGCGCGCCGATGATCGCGAGGATCGTGATGATATCCTTCTGGCTCATGCAGCCTCTCCTGTATCGTCACCCCGGACTTGATCCGGGGTCCCGCTGTTCACCGCCGCAAAGCGGGATGCCGGATCAGGTCCGGCATGACGAAGAAATGGGATACTAGCCTTCATCACCACGCCTTCCGGTAATCGTGGTTGGCCTTGACCATCTCGGTCAGCGTCGTCGGGCCGCCCTCGGGCTCGCTGGTGTGGCGATCGGAAAGCTGGGTGCCGGGCTTCGGCTGCTCGCCCGCCGCGAGCGCATCGAGGATGCGCGTCGTGCTGTCGTAGTCGAGGTCTTCGTAATTATCGTCGTTGATCTGGACCATCGGCGCGTTGGCGCAATTGCCCATGCACTCGACCTCGGTCAGCGTGAACAGCCCGTCGGGGGTGGTCCTGCCCTTGACCATGCCGCGGTTCTTGCACGCGGCCATGACATCGTCCGACCCGCGGAGCAGGCACGGCGTCGTGCCGCAGACCTGCACATGATAGCGGCCGACCGGCGCGAGATTGTACATGGTGTAGAAGGTCGCGACCTCATAGGCGCGGATGAACGGCATATCGAGCTCGGCCGCGACATATTCGATCACCGGCACCGGCAGCCAGCCCTGCGTGTTCGTTTCCGCCCCGACCTGCCGCTGCGCGAGGTCGAGCAAGGGCATCACCGCCGACCGCTGCCGCCCGGCGGGATAGCGCGCGATCACGGCCTTCGCCTTGTCGGCATTTTCGGCCGTCCACGCAAAAGTGCCCCAGCGCGCGCGGACTTCGGCTTCGTCGGGGATTTGGGGTGCGTCAGCCATGCGCAGAAACCTTCGAGCCTTTTTTAACGGCGAGCTTCGCAAAATACGCGCCCACCCAGAGCAAATTTGCAGCCGCGAGTTCGCCGCCCACGTCTAATCCACGAACGAAATGCAAGTAGCTGAACGCAAGCGCAGCACCGAGGCCCATAGTATGAACGACATCCAATAGCCTCATCACCGGTCGCACTCCCCGAACACGACGTCGATGGCGCCGATGATCGCGGTGGTGTCGGCGAGCATGTGGCCCTTCGCCATCATGTCCATCGCCTGCAGGTGACTGAACGCCGTCGGGCGAATCTTGCAGCGGTACGGCTTGTTGGTGCCGTCGCTGACCAGATAGACGCCGAATTCGCCCTTGGGGCTTTCGGTCGCGACATAGACTTCGCCCGCGGGGACGTGGAAGCCCTCGGTATAGAGCTTGAAGTGATGGATCAGCGATTCCATCGACTGCTTCATCTCGCCGCGTTTCGGGGGCACGACCTTGCGGTCGAGGCTCGCGACCGGGCCCGAGGGCATGTCGCGCAGGCACTGCTTGATGATGCGCGCCGACTGATAGACTTCCTGCACGCGGACCATGAAGCGGTCGTAGCAGTCGCCGCGCGTGCCGACGGGAATGTCGAACTCCATCGCGGCATAGGCGTCATAGGGCTGCGACTTGCGGATGTCCCATGGGATGCCGCTGCCGCGGATCATCGGGCCCGAGAAGCCCCACGCCAGCGCGTCTTCCTTGCTGACCGTCGCGATGTCGACGTTGCGCTGCTTGAAGATGCGGTTGTCGATGACGAGGCTCATCGCGTCGCCGAACAGCTTGGGCAGCCGCGTCTCGCACCATTCGCCGATGTCGACGAGCAGCTTTTCGGGGACGTCCTGATGCACGCCGCCGGGGCGGAACCACGCCGAGTGCATCCGCGCGCCCGACGCGCGCTCGAAGAAGTTGAGGCAATCCTCGCGCAGCTCGAACACCCAAAGGTTCGGGGTCATCGCGCCGACGTCCATGACGTGGCTGCCGATATTGAGCATGTGATTGCAGATGCGCGTCAGCTCGGCGAACAGCACGCGCAGATATTGCGCACGCGCCGGCACCTCGAGGTCGAGCAATTTCTCGATCGCGAGGACATAGCTGTGCTCCATGCCGAGCGGCGAGCAATAGTCGAGCCGGTCGAAATAGGGCAGCGCCTGGAGATAGGTCTTGTATTCGATCAGCTTTTCGGTGCCGCGGTGGAGCAGCCCGACGTGCGGGTCGACGCGCTCGATGATCTCGCCGTCAAGCTCCATCACCATGCGCAGCACGCCGTGCGCCGCGGGATGCTGCGGACCGAAGTTGATCGTGTAATTGGTGACGACCTGATCGCCCGCCGTATCGGCGGTGTCGACCGGATAGCCTTCGAACATGTCGCTGCCGTGGTGCTTGACCGCTCCGGAAGCCATTTGGGGAGAGTCGGTCATGCGTCGCCTCCTTTAGGCTTGCGCGGTTTCGCGGGGGCCTTGGGCTTGGCGGGCGCCTTTTCGGCCTTCGCCGTCGCGGGCGTCTTGGCCTTTGCCGCGGGCTTCGCCTTCGCGCCGTCCTTGCTCGGCTTGGCCGCGGCCTTGTTCGCGCTCTTGCCGGCGCCGGTCTGCGCTTCGCGGTCGGTGGTCTTCGGGGTCGGCGGCGGCGCGGCCTTGGCGTCGTCGGCCTTCTTCACTTGCTGCGCGGTCATCGGGCTCGGCGCGCCCTTGCCGGGTGCTTCGCCGGTGCCACCAGCCTTTTCGTCGCCGGGCAGGATATAGTCGGCGCCCTCCCACGGGGAGAGGAAGTCGAAATTGCGGAAATCCTGCGCCAGCCGCACCGGTTCATAGACGACGCGCTTGTCCTCTTCGGAATAGCGCAGCTCGGTATAGCCGGTGAGCGGGAAATCCTTGCGCTGCGGATGGCCCTGAAAGCCATAGTCGGTCAGGATGCGGCGCAGGTCGGGGTTGCCGCTGAACAGCACCCCGTACATGTCGAACACCTCGCGTTCGAGCCAGCCGGCGTTCGGCCACACCGGCACCACGGTCGGCACCGGAGTCGCCTCGTCGGTCGACACGCGCACGCGCAGGCGATGATTCTTCGTGACGCTGAGCAGGTGATAGACGACCTCGAAGCGCTCGGGCCGGTCGGGATAGTCGACCCCGGCGATCTCCATGAGCTGCTGATATTCGAGGACGTCGCGAAGCTGCACCATCACGCCGGCCATCGCCTCGCGCGCTACGGTGATGCTGTCTTCCTCGACCGCCTGCACATGCGCGAGCAGGTCCTTGCCGAGCAGCTTTTCGAGCGCGGCGGCGAGACCCTCGCGCGGCGCAACCAGGGGAGCGGGATTGGTCATCAGCGTTCGATCGTCCCGACGCGGCGGATCTTCCGCTGCAATTGCATCACGCCATAGAGCAGAGCCTCGGCGGTCGGTGGGCAGCCGGGGACATAGATGTCCACGGGCACGATACGGTCGCATCCGCGCACCACCGAATAGCTGTAATGATAATAGCCGCCGCCGTTGGCGCAGCTGCCCATCGAAATGACATATTTGGGGTTCGACATCTGGTCGTAAACCCGGCGCAGCGCCGGAGCCATCTTGTTGCACAGCGTCCCCGCGACGATCATCACGTCCGACTGGCGCGGGCTGGCGCGCGGCGCGGCGCCGAAACGCTCCATGTCATAGCGCGGCATGTTGACGTGGATCATCTCGACCGCGCAGCAGGCGAGCCCGAAGGTCATCCACCACAGCGAGCCGGTGCGCGCCCAGTTGAACAGATCCTCGGTCGAGGTGACGAGGAAGCCCTTGTCGCCGACCTCGGCGTTGAGATCGTCGAAAAAGCCCTGGTCCGGATTCGTCCCCGGAGCGACAGGGCTTGCGACCGGCATCTGGCCGGGAGTCAGGATCGTTGAAGTGCTCATTCCCAATCCAGCGCGCCTTTTTTCCACGCGTACACAAGGCCGATCGCAAGCTCGGCCAGAAACACCATCATCGTCGCCCAGCCAGCCCAGCCGATCTCCTTCAGGCTGACGGCCCAGGGAAAGAGGAAGGCGGCTTCGAGGTCGAAGATGATGAACAAAATGGCGACCAGATAGAATCGCACGTCGAACTGACTGCGGGCATCTTCAAAGGCGGGGAAGCCGCATTCATACTCGGTCAGCTTCGCCGGGTCGGGCTTGTGCGCGCCGGTCAGGCGGGCGACGCCCATCGGCAGAAACACGAAGGCCGCCGACAATCCGAGCGCGATGGCCAGGAAAATCAGGATCGGCAGATATTGCGTCAGGTCGACCATGGGAGCTCGCAGTCATGTTTTCGGGTGTTGGCCACCCGTTTATGCGGGCGCTTTAGGCCAGCGCGCCGCGCCTCGCAAGCACTGCGGGCAGGAAAATGCCGGCACCGCCGACAAAAGCGCGAAGGCGGGTGGCAGCTGGCCCCGGCCCTGTGCTAGGCCCTTGGCAGAGGGGCTGTTTTTGCCGGATAGCCAGCATCCGGCGCGTGGATGGGAGCTCTTATGGGACGATCGTCAATCGCGGCTGCACTGGCGCTCGGCGCGGCCGCACTCGCGGCTACGCCCGCGCAGGCCGAACTGGTCAGTGCCGCCAATCCCCAGAAGATCAAGGAAATCATGGAGTCGCGCGGCTGGCCCGCCAATCTCGTCATGAACGCAGGCGAGGATCCCTATATCGAAAGCGACCGCGACGGGCTGCAATTCCTCGTCATCTTCATGAACTGCACCGCGGGTCGCAACTGCCGGACGCTGCAATATTATATGGGATTCGGCGCCGCCAAGGACGTTTCGCTCGAACGCTTCAACGAATGGAATCGCGAAAAGCGCTTCGCTCGCGCCTATCGCAGCGAAAAGGGCGCGCCGGTGCTCGAAATGGACGTCGACGTCGACTTCAAGGGCATCCCGCGCGAGAATCTCAACGAGACCTTCAACACCTGGGCGGCGCTGATGGACAGCTATCGCGATTTCGTTTTTGGTGACGGGTAGAATTGCAATCGAGGGGGGCGATCAAATGACGATGACGGGATCGGTGCGATGGATGCTGCTCGCGGCGGCGTTGGCAACGGCCAGCAGCGCGACGGCGGCCGAAGACCCGCGTGTCTTCGCCGATGCCGATCAGATCGCGGCGCTGCTGAAGACCGAAGGCCATGAGGCCAAAGTTTCGGTCGACAAAGCCGGCGACCGGATGATCGAGTCGCAGCACAACGACCGCAACTATCGCATTTTCTTCTACGGCTGCAGCGAAGGCATCGTTGCGGGTCCCTGTACGTCGGTGCAATTCTACATCGCCTTCACGCGCGGCAAGCCCTTTCCCGCCGACCGGATCGCCGAATGGAACGGCAATTGGCGCTTCGGCCGTGCCTACCTCGACGGCGATAAGGATCCGGTTATCGAAATGGACCTCAATCTCGACGCCGGCGGCATGTCGAAGGCGCTGTTCCTCGATACGCTCGACATCTGGTTCGAAGTGCTCGGCAATTTCGACGAGTTCGTCTTCACCGACCCGGATGCAAAGCCGGAATCGGACGCGGCGAAGTCAAAGGAAGACTGAGCTACCTTCGGATCAGGCGCCGCGCAGCGCGCCTGCGACCAGCTTTTGCAGCTTCGAGTGCACCGCCCCGCTGCCCGCGATATATTCGCTGCGCTCGATCGCGCGGTCGCCGCCGCGGAAGTCGCTGACGAAGCCGCCGGCTTCGCGCACCAGCAGCATGCCGGCGGCGACATCCCAGATGTTGAGCTCGCTTTCCCAGAAGCCGTCGAAACGGCCCGCGGCGACCCAAGCGAGGTCGAGGCTCGCGGCGCCGAAGCGGCGAATACCGGCGACTTCGGGCGCGACCGCGCCAAAGATGCGGCTCCACTGCGCCATGTCGCCATGCCCCATGAAGGGGATGCCGGTCGCGATCAGGCATTCGTTCAAATGGCGGCGCGACGCGACGCGCAGGCGCCGGTCGTGCAGCCACGCGCCGCGGCCGCGCTCGGCCCAATAGCTCTCGTCGGTGACCGGCTGATAGATCAGCGCCGCGGTGACATCGCCCCAGCCGCCGCCGAGCTTTGGTTCCTGCACCGCGATCGAGATCGCGAACTGGGGGATCGCGTGGAGGAAATTCGACGTGCCGTCGAGCGGGTCGATGATGAAGCGCGGCTTGCCCTCTTCGCCCTTGATCTCACCGGCTTCCTCCATCAGGAAACCCCAGCCGGGGCGCGCGTGGGTCAGTTCGTCATAGAGGGTGCGCTCGGCCGCCTGGTCGGCCTTCGACACGAAGTCTGCGGGGCCCTTTTGCGACACCTGCAGATGCTCGATCTCGCCGAAGTCGCGGCGCAGCTTGGTGCCGGCCTTGCGCGCGGCGCGTTCCATGACGGTGATGATGCCCGATACGGCCATTGTTCTTCCCTCAATCGTCGCCCCCGCGAAGGCGGGGGCCGCTGGCAACCTTGCGCTATGCCGATAGCGGCCCCGCCTTCGCGGGGGCGACGTCAGTTAGTCGGCACGCCGCACATATTCGCGGTCGTAGACGTTGACCACGATCCGCGTGCCGCTGGTAATGTGCGGCGGCACCATCACGCGCACGCCATTGTCGAGGATCGCGGGCTTGTAGGACGAGGAGGCGGTCTGCCCCTTCACCACCGCGTCGGCCTCGACGATCGTCGCTTCGATCTGCTCGGGCAGCTCGACCGAGATCGGGCGCTCTTCCCACAGTTCGAGCACGACATCCATGCCGTCCTGCAGGAATTCGTGCGCGTCGCCGACGACATCCTTGCCGATGGTGATCTGCTCGTACGTATCCTTGTCCATGAAGACGAGATCGTCGCCCTCGGCATAGAGATACTGGAAATCCTTGGTGTCGAGACGAACCTTCTCGACCGTGTCGGCGCTGCGGAATCGGTTATTGAGCTTGCGCCCGTCGATCAGATTCTTGGCTTCGACCTGCATATAGGCGCCGCCCTTGCCCGGCTGGGTGTGCTGGATCTTGGTGACCTTCCAGATGCCGCCTTCAAACTCGATAATATTGCCGGGACGGATTTCAACGCCGGTGATCTTCATCGCGCACACTCACAGTTCAAGGATGGAAAGAGCCGCCGGCACGCCGCAGCGCGCCGGTCACAGGAGCGCGCCCTTAGCGGGGGACGCGGCGAAGGGCAAGCGGCGCGTGCGGTCAGGCCGTGGCTTCGACCATCCGGCGCGTCCGCGCATAGCTGAGGACGATGAGCCCAGCGAACAGACCAAGGCCGATCAGCACCGAAGGCAGTTGGAATCCGTCGCCCACCACCGCGAGCGGCGCATCCTTGTCGGTCACATAGACCGCTCCGGCATAGAAGACGCCGAACAGGCTGTCGCCAACGATCATGCCGGTCGCGGTCAAAACGCCCATGCGATGCGCGAAGGCCGGGTTGGAGCGCCGTTCGGCCCAGCGATCATAAAACCAGCCCCCGACCGCGCCGATCACGACGGGCAGGATGACCGCCATCGGCAGATAGATGCCGATGCCGATCGCGAGCGGCGGCAGCCGCAGCTTGCGCGCGCGTCCGAGCATCTCGTCGACCAGGATGAAACCGGCACCGGCGAGCGCGCCATAGCTCAGCATCGTCCAGTTGAGATCGCCGCCCAGTACGCCCTTTGCCAGCGAGGAGATGAGTCCCGCCTGCGGCGCAGCGAGCGCGTTTGGCCCGGCGCCGGGCACGCCGACGAAGCCGACGGTCTCGTTGAGCACATTGAGGACCGGCGGCACGACAAGCGAACCGAACACGACACCGATGATCAACGCCACCTGCTGCTTCCACGGCGTCGCACCCACCAGTTGACCGGTCTTGAGATCCTGCAGATTGTCGTTCGAGATCGTCGCGATGCCGAAGACGAGGCCGGTCACGATCAAAGCATAGGCTACCATGGCTGCGCTCGCCTCGTCTCCGCCGCCACGACCGAGCAACCCGACGAGCAGCAGCGACGATGCGATGATCGCTAGAATGCCGATGCCCGACACGGGAGAGTTGGACGCTCCGATGAGGCCAGCCATATAGCCAGTTACCGACGCGATCATCAGGCCGATCACGATGATGAAGACGAGCGCACCGGCAACGAGAATCGCCGCCGAGCCCGCAAGCGGGCCGCCGGCAAGCACCGACCAGAGCAGCCAGGCGGTCGGCAGCAGGATCAGCAGCGAACCGCCGAACACCCAGCCGATCGAAATATCCTGCTCCTCGACCGCGAGGGCAGCGCCCGCATGACGCGCCCTGCTCGCCGCCATGGCCGAACGTATCCCGCCGATCACGGGGCTCGCGATCTTGAGGAGCGTCCAGAGCGCGGCGACCGCGATCACGCCCGCGCCGAAAAAGCGGACCTCATCGCGGAATACGGTGTTCGCGATCGTTTCGGCGTCGGCCCCGGCGACACCCTGCGTCAGGATCGGCAGCAATATCCACCAGCCGGTGACCAGTCCGACGAGTTGGGCGAGGCCGACCGACAGACCGACGAGATGCCCGACCCCGAACAGTGCGAAGCCCAATCCGCCCGCGATGCCGGTCGCGCCCGCCCCAACCTTGAACCAGCGTGCGACCTCTCCCGCGGCAAGCTTCATCTGGGTGAGCAGTGCAAAGCCGGCCGCGATCAGCCCGTTCCACAGAAGCGCCGACAAGCCCGCCTTGTTCTCCTCCGCTCCCTCGGCGCTTGCGGCACCGACGCGCAGCACTTCGGCGGCGGCCCGCCCTTCGGGATAGGGCAGATCCGCATCGACAACGAGAGCGCGGCGCAGCGGCACGGAGAAGAGTACGCCCAAAATGCCGCCGAGCATGGTGATCGCGGTCGTTTCGAGCAGCGGAAAGCCCTGCCAGTAGCCGACCATCACGAGTCCCGGCAGCACGAAGATGATCGCCGCAAGCGTTCCCGCCGCGCTGGCGATCGTCTGAACGATGTTGTTTTCGAGAATCGTCGATCCGCTCATATGGCGCAGCAGCGCCATCGATATCACCGCGGCGGGGATCGAGGTCGCGAAGGTCAGCCCGACCTTGAGGCCGAGATAGACGTTCGCTGCGGTGAACAGCAGAGTGATCAGCCCGCCGAGGATGATCCCCCGCAGCGTCAGTTCGCGCAGCCCTGTGGCGGCTTGGTCGGTCGTTGTCATAAAATGTCTCCCCGGCGCCATGCTGTTGCGCCGCGCCGCGCATTGCGCAAGCGAAAAGGCGACGAACCGAGGCCGATTTGTCGCATCGATCCAATATCGCCCCGCGCACCACTGCCATAGCGGCGCGCATGATGAGCATCGATTACTCCGACCAGCTTCGCCCCCCGCGCCGGACGGCACCCAAGAACCCGCGGCGCGCGACGCCGTGCGCTGGCCTGTTCGGCTGGCGCAAGGACGAGCAGCGACCAGGCAGGGAAGATGAGACGCCGCACCGCGACTATCCGGCGGGTTGACCCTCCAGCACCGCCGCGAAGGCGCGCACCGCCGCCGCGGGACCATCCTTATGGCTCCACACCGCGCCCGATACCGCGAGGAAATCGGCGCCGGCGTCGACCAGCTCCCCGGCGTTCGCGGGCGTGATCCCGCCGATCGCGACGCAGGGCAGCTCGAACAGCCCCTGCCACCAGCTCAGGATTTCGGGATCGGCGTGATGCTCGACCGCCTTGGTCGTGGTCGGAAAGAAGGCGCCGAAAGCGACATAATCGGCCCCGGCCTCGCCCGCCTCCATCGCGAGATGGCGGCTGGCATGGCAGGTCACACCGATCTGGGCATCGGGCCCGAGCAGGCGCCGCGCTTCCTTCGGATCGCCGTCGCCCTGCCCCAGATGGACGCCGTCGGCGCGCAGCCGCTTCGCGAGCGCCATGTCGTCGTTGACGATGAAGGCGGTCTCGTGCGCGGCGCAGATCGCCTGCACCGGCTCGGCGAGCCGGGCGGCTTCGTGCTGATCCACCCCCTTGACGCGAAACTGGAACGCCGCGACCGGCGCGGCGGCGAGCGCCTCTTCCAGCCGGGCGGGAAAATCGCCCCCGACGTCGAGCGGCGAGATCAGATAGAGCTGGCAGGTCCGTGTGGTCATGGCGGGTTCATAGCCACGCCGCCATGCTCGGGCAAATGCAGAAAATGCCGCGCCTCGTCGCCCTGTCGCTCGTCGCCCCGCTCGCCCTCTCCGCCTGCGCGGCGAGCCGGTCGGCGCCGCCCGAACCCGCGCCGCTTCCCGACGCCTCCAGCATCGCCCTCGGCCAGCGCGCCTATGCCGATGGACCGATCGTCCAGCCGGTGCAGGTCCTCGAAGACAGCCGCTGCCCCGAAAATGTCATGTGCGTGTGGGCCGGGCAGGTACGGCTCAAGATGCTGTGGATTCGACCCGGCGGCCGTTCGCAGGCGTTCGAGGCGATCCTCGGCAAGCACATCCCGCTCGCCGACGGCACGATCCTGCTCGAAAGAGTCACGCCCGCAAGGCATACCGGGCAGCCGATCAAGCCCGGGGATTATCGCTTCGCGTTTCGCTTCGACGGCGGGCTTTGAGTTCCTCTTCATTGCGAGCGCAGCGAAGCAATCCAGAGTAACGTAGACCGCCCTGGATTGCTTCGCTGCGCTTGCAATGACAGAAATATGGGCGTCAGCGCACCCGCGCCAGCACGAACCCGTCCCATTTCTTCGCGCCCACGGTCTGCACCGCGGTCGCGTCGAGGCGCGGTTCGGCGCTCAGCATGTCGAACAGCGCGCGCGTGCCGTCGATGCGCGGGTCCCCGCTGTTCGCGTCGAGCACCCCGCCCTCGCGCACGACATTGTCGACGACGATCACCGTTCCGCTGCGCCCCAGCCGGATCGCCTCGGCGACATAATGGGAATTGCCCTGCTTGTCGGCGTCAATGAAGACGAAGTCGAAGGGCGCTTCGTCGGCCATCGCGGCGAGGCTGTCCGCCGCCGAGCCGACGCGAATGTCGACCTTGTCCGATACCCCGGACCGCTTCAGATTCTCGCGCGCAACGTGGGCGTGTTTGCTTTCGATCTCCAGCGTCACCAGTTCGCCGTCCTCGGGCAGCGCGCGGGCAAGCCAGATGGTCGAATAGCCGCCGAGCGTCCCGATTTCGAGAATGCGCCGCGCTCCCGCGATTTGGGCGAGCAGGAACAACATCTTGCCCTGCGCCGGCGACACGTCGATCGGCGGCAGTCCCTCGGCGGCATTATGCGCCAGCGCGGCCGCCAGCGCCGCGTCGTCGCCGAGCAATTTCCCGGCGATATAGTCATCGACCGCTTGCCAGCGTTCGCCCATCAGGCGACCGAGGCCGCGTGAATCTCGTCGATCGCGCCGCCGAGCGAGGCGTTGAACTCCTCGTCGCTCATCGGCGCGCGCAGATCTTCGAGCAGGGCGCGGCTGAAGCTCGCGATGATGCCGGGGTTCTTCGCCAGTTCGGCGCACGCCTCGGACCGCGCGAAGCCGCCCGACAGCGCCACGACCCGCAGCACCTTGGGGTGATCGACGAGCGGCTGGAACAGCCCGGCCTCGGTGGGCAGCGACAGCTTCAGCATGACCGGCGCGCCGTCCCAGGCGTCGAGCGCCGCGAGGCTTTCCTTCAGCAGCAGGCGGTCGGCCGCGTCGCGCTCGGGGCTCTTGATATTGACCTCGGGCTCGATGATCGGGACGAGGCCGTGCGCCGCGATGCGCTTCGCTTCGGCGAACTGCTGCTCGACGATCGCCTTGATTCCCGCCGGGTTGGCGAGGTTGACGACGCTGCGCATCTTGGTCCCGAACACGCCCTTCGCCACCGCACGATCGCACAGCGCGTCGAGATCGGGCATCGGCTTCATCAGCTGGACGCCGTCGGCCTCCGCCTCCAGCCCCTTGTCGACCTTCAGGAACGGCACCACGCCGCGTTCCCACAGCAGCGCCGGCACGGGCTTGCCGCCGGCCTCGCCGTCCATCGTGCGTTCGAACAGGATCGCGCCGATCACCTTGTCGCCGTTGAAGCAGGGCGCGGTAACGATGCGGCTGCGCATCGCATGGATCAGGCCGAACATTTCCTCATCGTTCGAAAAGGCGTCTTCGCCGATGCCATAGCCCTTGAGCGCCTTGGGCGTCGAACCGCCGCTCTGGTCGAGCGCGGCGATGAAACCCTGGCCCGATTTGATCTGGTCGAGCATGGCGGCATTGGCGGTGGTCATAAGATCTCCGGTTATTTGCATACGTATGTGGCGGCGCGCATAGCTGTCCCGCGCGCGGGATGCAATGGCACGAAAACTCTATGCTTTCAGCGCGTCGACGC
The DNA here is from genome assembly GCF_053514865.1 of Sphingopyxis sp. NJF-3. NCBI lineage: Bacteria > Pseudomonadati > Pseudomonadota > Alphaproteobacteria > Sphingomonadales > Sphingopyxidaceae > Sphingopyxis > Sphingopyxis sp. NJF-3. Next base: position 1,614,476 of record NZ_CM130726.1, on the reverse strand, counting down.
CCGGCAACGGCTTGCCTTCCATCCATTCGAGAAAGGCGCCGCCAGCGGTCGAGACGAAGGTGAAATCGCCCGCCACGCCGGCATGGTTGAGCGCTGCGACGGTATCGCCGCCGCCCGCGACCGAGATCAGCGAGCCTTCGCGGGTCAGCGCTGCCGCGGTCTTCGCGAGCGCGACGGTCGCCGTATCGAACGGCGGTGTCTCGAACGCGCCGAGCGGGCCGTTCCACACCAGGGTGCGGCAGTTCTTCAGCACGTCGGCGAGCGCCTCGACCGCCGCCGGGCCGACATCGAGGATCATCTCGTCGGCGGCGACCTCGTGGACGTTGACGGTGCGCGTCGGCGGGTTGGGCGCGAATTCCTTCGCGACCACCACGTCATAGGGCAGATGGATGGTGCAGCCGGCCTTGTCGGCGGCGTCGAAGATCGCGTTCGCGGTATCGACCAGATCATGCTCGCACAGCGACTTGCCGACATCGACCCCGCGCGCGGCGAGGAAGGTGTTCGCCATGCCGCCGCCGATGATCAGATGGTCGACCTGGCCGACCAGATTTTTGAGCACGTCGATCTTGCTCGACACCTTGGCGCCGCCCACGACCGCCGCGACCGGGTGCGCCGGATTGCCGAGCGCGGCATCGAGCGCCTTCAATTCGGCCTCCATCGCGCGCCCCGCATAGGCCGGCAGCCGGTGCGCGATGCCCTCGGTCGATCCGTGCGCGCGGTGCGCCGCCGAGAAGGCATCGTTGACGTAGATGTCGCCGATCTCGGCGAGCGCATCTGCGAAGGCAGGGTCGTTCTTTTCCTCGCCCGCGTGGAAGCGCGCATTTTCGAGCACCGCGACATCGCCGGGTGCGAGCACTGCGACGCCCGCCTGGGCGCCCTCGCCGATGCAGTCGGGGATGAACATCACCGAATGGCCGAGCACGTCGGCAACCCCGTCGATGACGAGGCTCAGGGACTGGGTCGGGTTCTTCGCGCCCTTCGGCCGTCCGAAATGGGCAAGCAGCAGCACGATCGCGCCCTTGTCGGACAGTTCGCGGATCGTCGGCATCGCCGCGCGGATCCGCGTATCGTCGGCGACCGCGCCGTCGGACATCGGGACGTTGAGATCGACGCGGACGAGGACGCGCTTGCCGGTGACGTCGCCGATGTCGTCGAGGGTCTTGAAGCTGCTCATATTCGACTCCATTCGCCCCGACAGCATCGAAGCGTCTTCGCGTCTCTATGTCTCGTCATTGCGAGGCCCCGAAGGGGCCGCGGCAATCTCCAGCGATTAGCTCATGTGCCATGGCTGGAGATTGCTTCGTCGCTGCGCTCCTCGCAATGACGATGTGCGAATGATCTTACAGCAGCCCCGCGATCACACCGGCGGTGTCGACCATGCGGTTCGAGAAGCCCCATTCATTGTCGTACCAGCTGACGACGCGAACCAGCTTGCCTTCGAGAACCGAGGTTTCGAGGCTGTCGATCGTCGAGCTTGCGGGGCAATGATTATAGTCGATCGAGACGAGCGGCTCGTCCGAATAGGCGAGAACGCCCTTCAGCGCGCCTTCCGACGCATCCTTCAGAATCTGGTTCACTTCCTCGACGCTCGTGTCGCGCTTCGGGGTGAAGGTCAGGTCGACCAGGCTGACGTTCGGGGTCGGCACGCGGATCGCCGATCCGTCGAGCTTGCCCTTGAGTTCGGGCAGCACTTCGCCGACCGCGCGCGCGGCGCCCGTCGTTGTCGGGATGATCGACATGCCGGCGGCGCGCGCACGGCGCATGTCGCTGTGAATCTGGTCGAGGATCTTCTGGTCGTTGGTATAGGCGTGCACCGTGGTCATCAGTCCGCGCTCGATGCCCAGCGTGTCGTTCAGCACCTTCGCGACCGGCGCGAGGCAGTTGGTGGTGCAGCTCGCGTTCGACACGATCTTGTGATCGCCGGTCAGCTTGTCGTGGTTGACGCCATAGACGACGGTCAGGTCGACGCCCTTCGCGGGCGCCGAGACCAGCACGCGCTTGGCGCCGGCGGCGAGATGCTTGCCCGCGCTCTCGGCGTCGGTGAAGAAGCCGGTGCATTCGAGCGCGATGTCAACGCCCAGCTCGCCGTGCGGCAGGTTGGCGGGGTCGCGTTCCTTGGTGACGCGGATCTCCTTGCCATTGACGATCATGTGGTCGCCTTCGGCCGACACCTCACCCGGGAAAGGACCATGGACGCTGTCGCGCTTGAACAGCAGCGCATTGGCCTTCGCATCGGCAAGATCGTTGATCGCAACGAGTTCCAGCCCGCAATCGGGGCGTTCCAGGATGGCGCGCGCGACGAGGCGGCCGATGCGTCCGAAACCGTTGATTGCGACTTTCACTGCCATGACGAAACGTCCTTTCTGCGTGGGAGCGGCCGGGTCCTTATTGGCCCAGCCGGGTCAGGATTTGGGGAGCGATAGCATCGGCGGTCAGGCCGAAATGCTTGAATAGGTCTTCGATCGGCGCCGACGCGCCAAAGCTGTCGATACCGAAGCGCAGGCCGTGGCGCCCGGTATAGCGTTCCCAGCCGAAGGTGGTGCCCGCCTCGATCGACACGATCAGCGCATCGTCCGGCAGGACATCGACCTGATACGCCGCATCCTGCTCGTCGAACAGCTCGGTCGATACCATCGAGACGACGTCGGCGCCCTGCCCGGCCGCCTCCAGCTTGTCCGCGATTTCCATCGCGAGCGACACTTCGGAACCCGTCGCGACGAGGACGACCTTGCGGGCGGCCGCGGCATCGCGCAGGCGATAACCGCCTTTCGCGCAAAGATTTTCGGTGACGTCATGACGCAGCGGCGGCAGGTTCTGGCGCGTGAGCGCGAGCAGCGTCGGCCGATCCGTCTGCGCGAGCGCGAGCGCCCAGCATTCGGCCGTTTCGACCGCGTCGGCGGGGCGCATGACGAGCAGGTTCGGCATCGCGCGCAGCGACTGGAGATGCTCGATCGGCTGGTGCGTCGGGCCGTCCTCGCCCAAGCCGATGCTGTCGTGCGTCATCACATAGACGACGCGCTGGCGCTGGAGCGCCGACAGGCGGATCGCGGCACGGCAATAGTCGGCGAACACCAGGAAGGTGCCGCCATAGGGAACCACCCCGCCGTGCAGCGCCATGCCGTTCATCGCCGCCGCCATGCCGAATTCGCGGATGCCATAATAGATATAGCGACCCGAGTAATCGTTTCTGGTCAGCGGCTTGGTCGACGAAGTTTTGGTGTTGTTAGAACCGGTCAGATCGGCGCTGCCGCCGACCAGCGCGTCGATGTCGGCGGTGAGTGCGGTCAGCGTGTTTTCCGACGCCTTGCGCGTCGCGACCTTCGGCGGCTCGGCGACGAGCCCGTCGAGATAGGCCTTGAACGCCGTGCCGGGGATCACCTTGCCAGCAATCCGTGCCTCGAAATCCTTTTTCTTTTCGTTGCTTGCAAGGCGATTCTTCCATTCGGAATGAAGCGTCTTTCCAGCATCGCCAAACGCCTTCCACGCCGCGGCGATGTCGGCCGGGATGACGAAGGGCTCGGCAGTCCAGCCGAGCGTCTCGCGCGCCGCCGCGACCTCGTCGGCGCCCAGCGCCGCGCCGTGGGTGGCCGAGGTGCCCTGCTTGTTCGGCGCGCCGAAGCCGATGATCGTCTTGCACGCAATCAGCGACGGCCGCTCGTCGGCGAGCGCGGCGTCGATCGCGCGGCGAACATCGGCGGGGTCGTGCCCGTCGCACACCCCGACATGCCAGCCGGTCGCCGCATAGCGCGCCTTCACATCCTCGCTCGTCGACAGGTCGGTCGATCCGTCGATCGTGATCCTGTTGTCGTCCCACAGCACGATCAGCCGGCCGAGCTTCAGATGTCCGGCCAGACCGATGGCTTCGTGGTTGATGCCCTCCATCAAGCAGCCGTCGCCGGCGATCACCCAGGTGCGGTGATCGACCAGGTCGTCGCCATAGATCGCGTTCAGATGCCGCTCGGCGATCGCCATGCCGACCGCGGTCGCGAGCCCCTGCCCCAGCGGCCCGGTCGTCGTCTCGACACCCGCGAGCTCGAAATTCTCGGGATGCCCCGCGCAGGGGCTGCTCAGCTGGCGAAACCCGCGGATCTCGTCCATCGTCGGATGTGCGTAGCCCGCGAGGTGGAGCGTCGCATAGGCGAGCATCGAACCATGCCCAGCCGACAGCACGAATCGGTCGCGGTCGGGCCATGCCGGATCGGCGGGATCAAACTTCAGATAGTCCGAGTAGAGCACCGTCGCGACATCGGCCATGCCCATCGGCATTCCCGGATGGCCGCTGTTCGCGGCTTGTACGGCGTCCATCGCAAGCGCGCGGATGGCGTTGGCGAGCTGGCGTTCGGGCAGTGTCATTCGTCCCCCGGAAATGGCTGGGCTGGCGTGCGCGACTGCCCTTTGCGGCGCGGCGGGCAGGAGTCAACCGCCCGCGGCAAGAAATCGCGCAAAAGCCGGTTTCGGCTCCAGATCCGGCCTCGGCAATTGCGCCCATCGGGCGCCGCTGCTACGTCCTTGCTTATGGAACTCGATCTCGACGAATCCAGTCTCGCCATCGGCCGCATCGAACGGGCGCTGAGCCGGATCGAGAAGGCGCTGGCCGAACGCGCCGAGCGGCCCGCCCCCGCTGCAGCTGCTCCAGCCCCCGAATCCTCGGCGCTGAAGGCCGAAGTCGCGGCGGTGATCGGCGAACTCGACCGCCTGATCGCGGACGCGAAGCATGGCTGACGTCCGCCTCAGCATCGCGGGACGCCCCTACGACGTCCATTGCGCCGACGGACAGGAGGACCGGATTCGCCAGCTCGCCGCGATCATCGACGAGAAGGCGCGTAGCGTTCAGGGCGGAACCGAGGTGCGCCAGCTTCTCTTTGCGTCGCTGATGCTCGCCGACGAAACGCAGGAAGCGCGCGGCAAGGTCGAAAAGGCGGCGCCACAGTCCGATTCGCTGCGCGCCGCAGTCGCGCTCGCCGAAAGCCGCGAGGCGGCGGCGAAGGACGAGCTGCGGGCCGCGCAGACGCGGGAACAGGAAGCGCTCGCCGAAGCGCGCGCCGCCACCGAGCGCGAAGCTGCGGCGCTCGCGGAGCTCGAAACGCTGCGGCAGGGCGCGCCGGTCGTTCCCGCGCCGCCTTCAGGCCATCACGACCGCGCGCTCATGCAGATTGCCGACCGGATCGAGGCGCTCGCGACGAAAGTCGAGCAAATCCCTTGAGACACCGCGCCCGCGCCCCTAAATAGGGGGCGGCGGGCACTGCCCGGCACGAGCCGCTGCGAATATCCCTGAGGCGATACATCATCCAAGGGAGCTGTCCCTGCCCGGGCCCTGGCCCGACGTACATGGCCCCCACCTGACGTTACTGGCGTCAGAGGATTTTCCGGCAAACGACCACGGCGGTCCCGCCAACCCGCCGATAGAAAGAGCCAGGAACGGCGATGACCGACATGTCCGCCGATCCGGTCCGGCAGAAGCAGGCGCTCCGCGAGCGGCTGCGCTTTCGGCGGCGGCATTTCGCCGCGAATCTCGACGGCATGGCGCGCCTCGCCGCCTTCCGCGTCCTTCCTCAGCCGCTCGCCGACCTGATCGAAGGCCGCGATCCGGTCGCGGCCTATGTCGCCTGGGGCGACGAGCCCGACATCCTGCCCGCGCTGACAAGCTGCCCGATCGCCCTGCCCTTCCACCGCGACCGCAGCGAGACGATGGAGTTCCGGCGCTGGACGTCGGACGGCGCGCTGACGAAGGGCCCGTGGGGAACGCATCAGCCCGCCGACGAAGGCCTCTCCGTCCAGCCCGCGGTCATTCTGTGCCCGCTCGTGGGATTCGACCGGAACGGCGGGCGGCTGGGCCAGGGCGGCGGCCATTACGACCGCTATTTCGCCGCGCACCCCGGCATTCCCCGCATCGGCGTCGGCTGGTCGGTGCAGGAAGTCGATGCCATACCCGCCGAATCGACCGACGCGCGGCTCGACGCCGTGCTGACCGAACAGGAATTTATCGTCTGTGGAGACCGCTTGTGAGTGAAGAGCCCGCCCGCCCCGATCAACCGAGCTGGCGCAAGCCCGCGGGCATCTTCCTGATCCTGCTGCTGATCGCGGTCTGGGCCGCGATCGTCGTCAGCCTGTCGCCATGGGTCGGCACCTGGCCGATCCTGGTTCAGGCGATCTTCTATCTGGCGGCAGGGATCGTCTGGATCCTGCCCTTGAAGCCGCTGCTGCGATGGATGGAGCTGGGGCGCTGGCGCGGCTGAAGGGCCACGCCGGGCCGGGGTATTTCCGACGATGATGTGATCCCAAGCCGCGGTTGCCATTCCGTCCGAAAAGACAGGGAATGGCGCGAGTGACGGGGCTCGAACCCGCGACCTCCGGCGTGACAGGCCGGCACTCTAACCAACTGAGCTACACCCGCGTGCGCTTGGGAGCAGCGCCAATATGCGCCGCGCCGCGGCCTGTCAACCGTCGCTTTCGGTCTTATCGCGATTTAACCGCGCGCGCATCTCTTCGGCCGTGGTCAGCGTGCCGCGCTCGAACAGGAATCCGGCGAAATCGGGAGTCCCGGTCGAGTGCAGGATCGTCTGCAGGATCAGCAGCAGCGGCACCGCGAGTAGTGCGCCGGGCGTTCCCCACACCCAGCCCCAGAAGCTCAACGACACGAGAATCAGCAGCGGATTGACGGTCAGTCGCCGACCGAGGACGAGCGGCGTGATCAGATTCGCCTCGACGAGATGGACACCGATGAAGATCAGCGCCGGCAGCAGCGCGAATCCCACCGCGTCGAAGGTCATCAAGCCTCCGAGCGCGAGCAGGATCGCGGCGACGATCGGCCCCAGATAGGGCACGAAATTGCAGATAGCGACGATGCCGCCCCACATGAAGGGCGACGGCATGCCGAGCGCCCACAGAAGCAGCGACACGATCAGCCCGAGGATCGCGTTGATCATCGTGATCGTCGCCAGATAGTCGGCGGTCGCATCGACGACATTCTGGATCACCCGCGCGGTCTGCATCGCTCCGTCGAAGCTGCCGCGGCGGCGGATCGTCCCCTTGCGCAGCCGAGTCCAGCCGGCGAGGAAGAAGAAGACGACGAGGACCGCGAAGAAGAGCTGGATCGCCGCTGACGGCGCCGCCGAGATGAAGTAGTCGATCACGGATGTCGGCGCGGTCGCCGCCATCGCCTGCGCGGTCGCCTCGCTGCCGCTCGCCATCGAGGCGAGGGTGCGATCGACGAACTTCTGCAGCGTCGAATAGAAATCGATCAGCGGCGCGAGGTTGCTCTGGATGCGCGGAATCGATTCGGGGAGCCGGGTGAACCAGCCGGTCGCGGGCACGACGATGATCGCGAGCGCAGCGTTGATCACCAGCAGAAAGGCGGCGAGCGACAGGAAGGAGGCGAGCCCCGACGGCACTCCGCGCCGTTCGAGCCATTCGAGTACCGGAACGAGCGCGATCGCGATCACGATCGCCGCGGTCAGCGGCAGAAAGAATTCCGCCCCCGCCTGCAACGCGAACGGCAGGCCGAGGCAGAAGGCAGCGCCGATGATCAGCGTCAGCGCCGCGAGCAGCCGATCGCGGCGGAGATCGTCAACCTCGATCTGATGCAGGGGATTGGCGCGCGGCACGCGAGCCTCCTTTTTCCCCCCGTCGTCGGCCACCTCGTTCGTCTCCCTGTTAACCGTCGCTTTCTTACGCGAGCTTTGCCGGCCGCGCCAGACGGTGCGCCGCGCATTCGCGGCGCGGCCTATCTGTCCTCTTCCGGGTCAGAATCGCCAATGGTGACCGCGCTCTTAACCAGAAATTTTCCTTTTCCCTCCATCAGCGATGCCAACGGACCAGCCACTGGAGACAGATCATGATGAATGCGCCCGTGGGGGGCGTGGTGCATCACTATCGCATCCCTGCCATTTCGACCTTCGCCCTCGCCTGCGCGCTGGCTCTGCCGACGCTGGCCCACGCCGCGGGCACCCGCGCGGGTTCCACCATCAGCAACACCGCCAGCGCCAGTTTCGACAATGGCGCCGGCACCCAGACCATCGATTCGAACAAGGTCGACCTGCGCGTCGACGAACTGCTCGATGTCACCGTCGATTCGAGCGACCCGGCCGACGTCGCGACGACGCCCGGCGCGACCGGCCAGCTTCTGGCCTTCTCGCTCACCAACAACGGCAACGGCCAGGAAGGCTTTGCGTTGAGCACGGTGGCGAACGGCGGCGGCGACAATTTCGACCCGACCGTCACGCAAATCTACCTCGACAATGGCGACGGCGTTTTCGACGCGGGGACCGACACGCTCTACACGGCGGGCGCCAACGACCCGGTGCTCGATCCCGATCAGAGCCGGACGATCTTCATACTATCGACCATAGCGGGGAGCGTCGCCGACGGCGACCGCGGCATCGTCAGCCTGCTCGCAGCCTCGAAAACGGGAACCGGCGCGCCCGGCACCAGCTTCGCCGGCGCGGGTGAAGGCGGCGGCGACGCCGTCGTCGGCTCGACCGGGGCCGACGGCCAGGATGCCGGCGCCTATGCCGTTTCGGCCGCCACGGTCAGCCTCGTCAAATCGGCGGTCGTTGCCGACCCGTTCGGGGGCAGCGAACCGGTACCCGGCGCGACGATCACCTACACGATCGTCGCGACCGTCGCCGGCAGCGGATCGGTGAACGGCCTCGCCATCACCGACAATGTGCCCGCCGACACCAGCTATGTCGCCAATTCGGCCACGCTCGGCGGCGCGCCGCTGACCGACGCCGCCGACGGCGATGCCGGCAGCTACGACGGCACCAGGATCAGCGTCGCGCTCGGCACGATCGCTGGCGGCCAGACGCGCACCGTCACCTTCCAGACCAAGATCGATTGAGGGGAATAATCATGCGTTCCGCACTCCTTCTCGCTTTCGCCGCGCTGCTTCCGGGCCAGGCGCTCGCGGCGGACCAGATCGCGCTCGACAACAGCGTTTTCGTCGAGCGCGTGAAGACCGACGCGGCCGGCAAGCAGCGCATCCTGCTCGAGGAACCGAAGGTCGTCGTTCCCGGCGACAAGCTCGTCTTCGTGCTCAACTATCGCAACGCGGGCGCACGGGCGGCCGACCGTTTCGTCATCACCAACCCGCTCCCCGCCGCGGTGCGCTTCGCCGATGCCGGCGATACGCAGCCGCTCGTCTCGGTCGATGGCGGGCGCGCCTGGGGGCGGCTCGCGGACCTGACCATCACGCTCGCGGACGGCACGCGCCGCGCCGCGCAGCCCGCCGATGTGACGCACATCCGCTGGGCTTTTCAAAAGCCGATCCCGGCCGGGGCATCGGGCAAGCTCATGTTCCGGGGAATCGTCAAATAACCGGGTGAAACAAGCCGCTTAACGGTCGCCGGCGGTGGGGAACAGGCGGCCAACCGAGCCCAGGAGTTCAGCTATGACCAGCAAGCTGACTTATGCGGGCTCCATCGGTCTGGCGGCGATCACCTGTATCGCCGCCACGCCGGCCCTTGCGGCCGGCACGACCGCTGGCAGCTCGATCACCAATACCGCGACCGTCGATTTCCAGGTCGGCGGCGTCAGCCAGACCCAGCAGAGCGCGTCGGACAGTTTCGTCGTCGACCGCAAGATCGACCTGACGGTCGAAGAGGACGGCACGGCGACGACCGAGGTCGTCCCCGGCCAGTCGAACGCCGTCACGACCTTCCTGTTGACCAACAATTCGAACGAGGTGCTCGACTTCGCCCTAGCCGCGACGCAGATCACCGGCGGCACCGCCAAGCATCTGGGCACCGACAGCTTCAACGCAACCAATGTCCGCATCTATCGCGACAACGCGGCGACCGGAACGGTCGGCAGCTTCGATCCCGGCGACGCGCTCGTCACCTACGCCGATGAAGTACCAGTCGACACGCCGATCAGGCTGTTCGTGGTCGCCGACATTCCGGGCGGCCTCGCGACCGGCGCGGTCGCCGGCATCCAGCTTCGCGCCACGGCGCGCGAAGGCGGCACCGCGAGTTCGCAGGGGGCCGCCGTCTCGCAGACCAGCGGCGCCAATACCGCCGGGAAGGATACGGTCTTCGCCGATATCGCCGGGGTTAACGACGGCGCGCGCGACGCGGCGCACAGCGCGGCAGACGATTATACGGTAAAGACCGCGACGCTGACCGTCACCAAGACCAGCCGCGTCGTCGACGATCCGCTCAACGGGGCCAGCAATCCCAAGCTGATCCCCGGCGCCACGGTCGAATATTGCATCGCGATCGCCAATGCGGCGGGCGGCGCGGCCGCGACGTCGGTGGCGATCAGCGACAGCGTGCCGGGCCAGCTGACCTTCGTCGCGGGCTCGATCAAGCTCGACGGCACCGTGACGGGCAGCACCTGCAACGCCGACGGCGAGGCGGGCGGCAGCTACGCCGCGCCGGTGGTTTCGGGCACGATCGCCACGATCGCGGCCGGTCAGACCCGCACGCTCGTTTTCCAGACCAAAGTCAACTGATCGGGGGGCGGAGGCGGCGGGTTCCGGTTACCCCGGACCCGCCGCCTTTCCGGGCTCGCTATGGCGTGGACTTCGAAACCCCTTCGCTTCGTGACCGCCCTGGTCGCGGCAGCCCTGCTGCCTGCGGCTCCGGCGGTGCGCGCGCAGGTCATCTCGAACACCGCGACGGCGCAATGGAGCGGCGGCGATACGCGCTCGAACCGGGTCGACGTGACGGTCACGACGCGGCCGTCCGAGCCGCCAGGCATCGCGACCTATCGTCTCATCGCGAGCGGCGGCGACCACAGCGCACCGCTCGCACCAACCCGATGCGCCGCCGCGCGGCCGACCGCCGGCGCCTTGAACGCCGCGCCCCCGGCGATGAGCGGCGTCTATGCGGGCCTCGCCATCGACCCTGCCGCGCTGCAGGGCACACACAGCTTTCGCGCGGGCGAGATGCTCGTGGTCGGCCTCACCCTCGCCTCGGCCAATCGCGATCCCGCCGCGCGCGACACGTTGCCGGTCGTGCTGACGCTGGACAATGGCGACCGCGAGGCGATCACGCTGACCGAAACCGCAGCGAACAGCGGCGAGTTCACCGGCTATATCGCCACCATCGGCGTGCCGCCCGCGATCGTCGCGGGCGACTGCCGCCTGTCGGTTTCGCCCGGCCCCGCGGTCCAGCTCCACGTCGCGGCGGCCGCAGACACCGCGCTGACCGTCACCGCGACGCTCGCCTTCCTCGTCGATCCGTTCGGCATCGTCTTCGACAGCGGCGACGGGGCGCCGGTCGCGGGCACGCGCATCACCCTGATCGACGCGGCGACAGGGCAGCCGGCGAAGACTTATGGCGACGACGGCGTTTCCGCCTATCCCTCGACCGTCACGACCGGGGAGGATGTCACCGACGCGGGCGGCACCGCCTATCATTTCCCGCCCGGTGACTATCGCTTCCCCTTCGTCGCGCCCGGCACCTATCGGCTTGTCGTCGAACCGCCGAGTCCCTTCAGCGCGCCGTCGCGGAGCGATGCGAGCGATCTCGCCGGCTTGTGGCGCCCCGACGACGGCTTGCCCTTCGCCATCTCGAGGGCCAGCTATGGGGCGGCCTTCACGCTCGACAGCCCGGCACCGGTGCGGATCGACATCCCCGTCGACCGGCCCGGCCAGCCGCTCGCGCTGCGCAAGACGAGTTCGACGCAGGTCGCGGTCGCGGGCGACGTCATCCAGTACCGCATCGAGGTCGCGAACCGCGACGCCGGACGCGCGAGCGGCGCCGTCACGGTCACCGACATCCTTCCCGCGGGCCTGCGGCTCCGCCTCGACACCGTGCGCGCCGACGGCGTACGCGTCGACGCGGCGGTGGCGGCGAACGGCCGCGAGTTCAGCGTCGCCCTGCCCGCGCTCGCACCGTCGAAAACGGTCCTGCTCACCTATCTCGTCGATGTGCTGGGGTCGGCCGAGCCCGGAAACCTGCTCAATCGCGCGACCGCGATCGATAATCGCGGCACCGCGAGCAACGTCGCCGAGGCGGCGGTGACGATCAAGCGTGACCAGCTCGGCGACCGGATGACGGTCATCGGCCGCATCGCCGATGGCGGCTGCGGCATCGATCCCGGCAAGGCGAAGGGCGTCGCCGGCGTGCGCGTGATGCTGCAGGACGGCAGCTACACCGTCACCGACGAGGACGGCCGCTATCATTTCGAAGGCGTGCGGCCCGGCCTGCACGTCGTCCAGATCGATCCCTCGACGCTGCCGCGCGACCGCGAGGCGGTCGACTGCGCGCGCTCGACCGACAGCGCGGGCAGCGCGATCTCGCGCTTTGTCGAGGGGCACGGCGGTTCGCTGAAGCGCGCCGATTTCCGTGCCGGACCCGCGCCGCTGCGTGCGGCGCCCGCAACTCCGGCAAGCGAGCGGCCGGCGGCGGCGAGCGACCCCGATGCCGCGGGGGCGAACCGCGACTGGCTGACCGGACAGGCGCCCGGCATCGGCTGGCTCTTTCCCGCCCCCGATCATAATCCGCGCTCGAAATCGGTGCGCGTCGCGATCAAGCATCTTCCGGGACAGGCGGTCGCGCTCGCGGTCAACGGCAAGCCCGTCGACGCGCTCAGCTTCGACGGCACGCGCAAATCGGGCGACGGCCGCGTCGCGGTCAGCCTGTGGCGCGGGATCGAGATTCGCGAGGGCGAGAATCGCCTGACCGCCGAAATCCGCGACGCCGACGGCCGCCCCGTCGAGCGGATCGAGCGCAGCGTCCATTATTCGATCACCCCGATGCGCGCCGCTCTGGTGCGCGAGAAATCGGTGCTGATCGCCGACGGCGTGACCCGCCCGGTGATCGCGGTGCGGCTCACCGATCGCGACGGCCGCCCGGTGCGCCACGGGCTGACTGGCGATTTCGCCGTTCCCGCGCCCTATTATCCGGCGGTCGAGGCCGACGCGCAGCAGGCCCGGCAGCTCGCCGGGCTCGACCGCGCGCGCCCGATCTGGAAGGTCGAGGGCGACGACGGCATGGCCTATATCGAACTCGAGCCGACCACGGCGTCGGGCACGCTGACGATGGACTTCACCTTCCGCGACGAGAAGGTCGAGCGCAAGCAGACGATCGAGACCTGGCTCGATCCCGGCGACCGGCCGTGGACCGTCGTCGGCTTCGCGGCGGGCACACTCGGCTACAATACGCTCGACGACCGCATGGAACCGGTGGCGGAGACGCTGGACGATGTGAACGCCGACGCGCGCCTCGCGCTCTATGCGAAGGGCCGGGTGCGCGGCAAATGGCTGATGACGCTCGCCTATGACAGCGACAAGGAAAAGGATGACGCGCGTTTCGGCGGCGTGATCGACCCGCGCGCCTATTACACCATCTACGCCGACCGCAACGAGACGCGCTACGACGCCGCGTCGGTGCGCAAGCTCTACCTGCGGCTCGAACGCCCGCAATTCTACGCGATGTTCGGCGATTTCGAGACCGGCATTTCGGAGCCCGAACTCGCCCGCTACCAGCGCGCCTTGAATGGCGCCAAGGCCGAATATCGCGGCCGCAACATCGCCGCGACAGCCTTCGCCGCCGACACGCCCTACCGCTTCCGCCGCGACGAGATCCAGGGCAACGGCCTGACCGGTCCCTATCAGCTCGGCGCGCGCGACATATTGCCGAACAGCGAACGGATCGTCATCGAGACGCGCGACCGGCTGCACAGCGAGCGCATCGTCGAAACGCTGACCCTGACCCGGCACATTGATTACGACATCGACTATTTCGCCGGAACGCTGCGCTTCGCCAGTCCCGTCCTCAGCCGCTCTTCGGGACTCGATCCGCAATTCATCGTCGCCGAATATGAAGTGAACGGCGTCGGCGAACGCGTACTCAACGCGGGCGGGCGCGTGAGCTACCGGTCGAGCGACGAAAAGCTGCGCGTCGGCGCCACGCTGATCCATGACGAGGACAATAGCGCGCGCACCGACCTCGGCGGCGTCGATGCGCGCTATCGCCCCGATCTCGATACCGAAATCCGCGCCGAGCTGGCGGTCAGCGACGCACGGGCCAAAGCGGGGACCGCGGGCGCGGCGGCCGGAACCGCCAAGGCGTGGCTGATCGAGGCCGAGCACCACAGCCGCACCGCCGATCTCCTTGCCTATCTGCGCGAGCGCGAGGCGGGATTCGGCGCCGGCCAGCTCGATCGCGGCGAGGACGGGACGCGCAAGTTCGGCCTCGACGGCCGCCTGCGCGTGGGCCGCGGCCTGTCGCTGACCGGCAGCGCGTGGCAGGAGGAATATCTGGATCTCGGTGCGCGCCGCCGCGCCGCGCGCGCGCTGGTCGAATATGACGATGGCTCGACGGTGGCGCGCGCGGGCCTGACCCACGCCGACGACCGACTGGCCGACGGAACGTCCAACCGGTCGAACATCGTCCAGCTCGGCGCGACGCAGCGCCTGTTCGAAAAGCGGCTCGAACTCGACGCGCAGACCGAATTCGCGCTCGGCGGCACGAACGCCAGCGTCGACTTCCCCGCCCGCCACCGCCTCGGGGCGCGTTTCGCGGTGACGCGCGACGTCAATCTCGTCGGCAGTTACGAAATCGCCGACGGCGATACGGTCAAGGCCCGCACCGCGCGGCTCGGCTTCGATCTCGCACCCTGGGCCGGGGCGCGGCTGCTCGCGACCGCGAACCAGCAGGCGATCGGCGAATATGGTCCGCGCAGCTTCGCCGCCTATGGCCTGTCGCAGTCGCTGCGGCTCGGCGAGCGCTGGTCGGTCGACGCGTCGCTCGACGGCAACCGCACCTTGGGCGGGCTTCACGCCAAGGACATCCTCAACCCCGACCAGCCCGCCGCTTCGGGCGGCTTCCTCGGCACGAACGGGCTGTTGACCGAAGATTTCCTCGCGCTGAGCGCGGGCGCCACCTATCGTGCCGACCGCTGGACGCTGACCGGCCGCGCCGAATATCGCGACGGCGAGCTGGCGAACCGTTACGGCCTGACCTTCGGCGGCCTGCGCCAGCTCGGTGAAGGCCGTGCGCTCGGCGCGCTCTTCACCTGGACGAAGGCGAGCGGCAGCGGCGCGGTGCCGACGACCGAGGTGATGCAATTCGAAATGAGCTGGGCGCACCGCCCTGCCGCCTCGCGCGTCGCGTGGCTGGGCAAGACCGAGTTCCGCTCGGACAAGGTGCGCGGCGCGGTCGCGAGCCAGCGCGACGCGATCGGCAGCACGTTGACGATCGACGGCGACGCGACAAGCCGCCGCCTGCTCGGCAGCCTGTCGGTGAACTGGGCGCCGCTCGGCGACCGCGGCGGGCAAGGCGACGGCCGCATGTGGTATGAACGCGCCGAATTCGGCCTTTTCTGGGGCACGCGCTATAGTTTCGACCGCTTCGGCGCCGACGATGTGAAGGGCTGGTCGAACCTTGTCGGCGCCGATGCGCGCATCCATCTGGGCGAGCATTTCGGGATCGGCGCGTCGGGAACCGCGCGGATCGGTGCCGGCGGCGACACCGTCGCCTGGGCCGGCGGGCCGATACTGACCATCGCGCCGATGAAGAACGCCAACATCACCCTCGGCTATAATCTCGCGGGTTTCCGCGACCGCGATTTCGAGGATGAACGCTTCTCGCGTTCGGGCGTCTATGTCACCTTCAAGCTGAAGTTCGACCAGACGAGCTTTGCGGGGCTGGGGTTATAAGAAGCCGTCGCCCCCGCGAAGGCGGGGGCCGCTGGCGGTTTATGCAGCAGCGAAGGGCAAGGCCGACAACGGCCCCCGCCTTCGCGGGGGCGACGGTTTTTGGATCAATCCGCGAACAGCAGCACCGGCGTTTCGATCAGCTTCTTGAGCGCCTGGACGTAGCTCGCCGCGTCCCAGCCATCGACGACGCGGTGGTCGCAGCTGATCGACAGGTTCATCAGCTTGGCGCGGCGAATGTCGTCGCCCCCCTGAGGATTTTTGGCGAACACCGGCCGCTCGACGATCTTGTTCGGGCCGATGATCGCGACCTCGGGCCGGTTGATCACCGGCGTCGTCGCGATGCCGCCGAGCGGGCCGAGCGAGGTCACGGTCAGCGTGCCGCCCGTGAGTTCCTCCACCTTCGCCTTGCCGGTGCGCGCAGCTTCGGCGAGGCGGCTGATCTCGCTCGCGAGCTGCCAGACATTTTTGTCCTGCGCGTCGCGGATCACCGGGACCATCAGTCCCGCGTCGGTCTGCGTCGCCATACCGAGATGCACGGCGCCATAGCGCGTGACCACGCCACCTTCGTCGTCGTAGCGCGCGTTGATCATCGGGAATTGCGGAATGGTGCGGCAGATGGCGACGATCAGGAAGGGCAGCATCGTCAGCTTCGGGCGCCCGCCGCGATTGGCGTTGAGGTCGGCGCGCATCGCCTCCAGCGCCGTGACGTCCATTTCCTCGACATAGGTGAAGTGCGGGATAGCGCGCTTCGACGCCGCCATATTCTCGGCGATCTTGCGGCGCATCCCGATGACCTTGACCGGCTCGTCGGCGCGCGCGCGCGAGGCGCCGGGCGCATGATAGCCCTGTCCCGCACTGTAGCGCAGAAAGGCATCAAGGTCGGAATGGCGGATGCGCTCGCCTTCGGCGTGGACCTGCGACAGGTCGACGCCGAGATCCTTGGCACGGGCGCGCACGGCGGGGGATGCCAAGACCGACTTTCCATGTCCCGTTCGCCCTGAGCCTGTCGAAGGGCCGTTCTTCTCTTCAGAAGGCAAGGACCGGGCTTCGACAGGCTCAGCCCGAACGGGGTCAGGGGTTGGCTTCGCAACCTCGACGTCGGACACCTCTTCCGCCCCCGGCGTTTCCGCCACAGCCTCTTCTTCGACGGCTTCCTCGGCCGGCGCTTCCAGGGCCTCGCCGTCGGTCTCGATCACCGCGAGCGTCGATCCGATCGGGATCAGGTCGCCGACCTCGCCCGCGATTTCGACGACGATCCCCGATACGGGCGATTCCATTTCGACGGTCGCCTTGTCGGTCATCATGTCGGCGAGCTGAGCATCTTCCTCGATGCGGTCGCCGACCTTGACGTGCCAGGCGACGATCTCGGCTTCGGCGATGCCTTCGCCGATGTCGGGCAGACGGAATGAATAGCGGGCCATGACGTCAGTCCTTCAATATCTTGGTCAGCGCGGTCGCGATGCGCACCGGGCCGGGAAAATAGGCCCATTCGAGGCTGTGCGGATAGGGCGTGTCGAAGCCGGTCACGCGTTCGACCGGCGCCTCGAGGTGATAGAAGCAGCGTTCCTGCACCAGCGCGGCGAGCTCGGCGCCGAAGCCCGAGGTGCGCGTCGCCTCGTGGATGATCAGGCAGCGTCCGGTCTTCTTCACCGACGCCTCGATCGCCTCGATGTCGAGCGGCAGCAGGGTGCGCAGGTCGATGATCTCGGCATCGACCCCCATCTCCTCGATGATCGTCTTCGCGACATGGACCATGGTGCCATAGGCGAGCACGGTCACCGCCTCGCCCTCGCGCGCCGTCGCCGCTTTGCCGAGGTCGATGCGGTAATAGCCCTCGGGCACCGCGCTCGCTTCATGCTTCGACCAGGGTTCGACCGGGCGGTCGTAATAGCCGCTGAACGGGCCGTTGTAGATGCGCTTGGGTTCGAGGAAGACGACGGGGTCGTTATCCTCGATCGCCGCGATCAGCAGCCCCTTGGCATCATAGGGGTTCGACGGGATCACCGTCTTCACGCCGCAGATATGCGTCATGATGCTTTCGGGCGACTGGCTGTGCGTCTGACCGCCGAAGATGCCTCCCCCAAAGGGGGTCCGCACTGTCATCGGGCAGATGAAATCGTTCGCCGAGCGGTAGCGCAGCCGCGCCGCCTCCGAAACGAGCTGATCGAGCCCCGGATAGATATAGTCGGCGAACTGGATTTCGGGCACCGGACGCAGGCCATAGGCGCCCATGCCCACCGCGACGCCGATGATGCCGCATTCGTTGATCGGCGTGTCGAAAACGCGGGTCTTTCCATGCTTTTTCTGCAGCCCCGCGGTGGCGCGGAACACGCCGCCGAAGAAGCCGACGTCCTCGCCCATCACGACGACCTTGTCATCGCGGCCCAGCATGACGTCCATCGCGCTGTTGATCGCCTCGATCATGTTCATGGTCTTGGTATCGTCCGCCATCATTCGGGCTTCCAGTCGGGGCCGAACTTCGCTTCCTGCTCGGCGAGCATCTGATCGCATTGTTCCTTGAGGTGCCAGGGCATCTCTTCGAACACGTCCTGAAACATCGTCTCGAACGGCTGGTGCATGCCATGCCCCAAAATACCAAGCTTTTCCGCCTGCTTCTGCGTCGTCTTGACGAGGTCGTCGAGTTCCTTCGCCTGCGCCTCGTGGCGCTCGGCGTCCCATTCGCCAAGCCGTTCGAGATGCTGGCGCAGCCGCGCGATCGGGTCGCCGAACGGCCAGGCGCTCGCCTCCTGCGCGGCGCGATAGGCGCTCGGATCGTCCGAGGTACTGTGCCCTTCGGCGCGATAGGTGAAATGCTCGATCAGCGTCGGGCCATTGTTGGTCCGCGCACGATCCGCCGCCCACTGCGTCGCGGCATAGACCGCGAGCGGGTCGTTGCCGTCGACACGCAGGCCCGCGATGCCGTAGCCGACCGCACGTGCCGCGAAGGTCGTGCGCTCGCCGCCGGCAAAACCCGAGAAGCTCGAAATCGCCCACTGGTTGTTCACGACGTTGAAGATGACCGGGGCGTTATAAACGGTCGCGAAGGTCAGCGCCGAATGGAAGTCGCCTTCGGCCGACGAACCTTCGCCACACCAGACGGTCGCGATCCGGCTGTCGCCCTTCGACGCCGAGGCCATCGCCCAGCCCACCGCCTGCGGATATTGGGTCGCCAGATTGCCCGACACGCTGAAGAAGCCGTGCTCGGGCGCCGAATACATGATCGGAAGCTGTCGCCCGAGCAGATGATCGCCGCGGTTCGAATAAATCTGGTTCATCATCTGGATCAGCGGATAATCGCGCGCGATCAAAATGCCCTGCTGGCGATAGCTCGGAAACACCATATCGGTCCGGTCGATCGCCATCGTCGAGGCGACCGAGGTCGCCTCCTCGCCGGTCGATTTCATGTAGAAGCTGGTCTTGCCCTGCCGCTGGGCGCGGAACATTCGGTCGTCGAATGCGCGGAGCAGCATCATGGTGCGCAGCATCGTCCGCAGCCGGTCGGGGGTCAGCTTTGGATCCCAAGGCCCCTTCGCCTCGCCATCGAAATCGAGCACGCGAACGAGGCCATAGCAAAGCTCGCGCATCGCGTCGGGCCTGGTCGCTTCGCCGGGACGCGGCGTCGCATCGACGGCGGGAATCTCGATATCGCCGAAATCGGGCGTATCGCCGGGGCGATAGCGCGGCTCGGGAATATGGAGCGACAGCGGCGGCAGATTGCTCGCCGGGCTCCCCACTCTCCGCTCGGGGGGCGTTTCGGGCATATCTTCGTCCCTTCGAGGCGCGAATCGCAGCGCCGTTATATTTCAATGTGGCGACATATTATTGCTTTCCGCATACCAATGCAATGCCCGCCGCTCAGACCGCGACGGGCGCCGGAATATGGGCCTGCGGCGCATAATCCTCGACCGCAAAATCCTCGAACCGGTAATCGAAAATGCTCTCTGCACGGCGCTGGATGCGCAACTTGGGGGCGCCTGCGGGAATCCGAGAAAGCTGTGCTTCAACGAGGTCGGCATGGTTGAGATAGAGATGCACGTCGCCGCCCGTCCACACGAGTTCGTGCGCGCGGAGGTCGCACTGCTGCGCGATCATGCGCGTCAGCAGCGCCGCCTCGAAAACGTTGAAGGCGAAGCCCAGTCCGAGGTCGCACGAGCGCTGGAACAGCAGGCACGACAGTCCGCCGTCGCTGCGCACGTGGAACTGATAGGTCATGTGGCAGGGCGGCAGCGCCATGCGATCGAGGTCGGCCACGTTCCAGCCGGTGAAGATATGGCGCCGCGATCCGGGGTTGCTCCGCAACCCCTCGATCAGCGCCGCGATCTGGTTGTACCCGCGCTCGGCGCGACGATAGAGTCCGCCCTCCGCCGGCTCGTAGCGCGGCCAGTCGACCCACTGACGGCCATAGACCGGCCCCAGGTCACCCCATTGCGCGGCGAAATCGGCGTCGTCCAAAATGCGCGCCTCGAAATCCTCCGCACCTATCTCGTCCCCGGTTTCGCGGCGGTAGCGGTCGAGCGGCCAGTCGGTCCAGATACGTACGCCTTGCGCGACCAGCGGACGGATGTTGGTGTCGCCGGTCAGGAACCACAAAAGCTCGCGAAGCGCCGTCTTCCAATAGACGCGCTTGGTCGTCAGCAGCGGGATTGCATCGTCCGCGAGCGAGAATCGCATCGTTTCGCCGAACAGCGACCGTGTGCCGACGCCCGTGCGGTCGACGCGCTCGTCGCCTTCGACCCAGATCCGTCGCATCAGGTCGAGATATTGCAGCTCATAATGGATGGAATCAGGCAAGAATCGCTCCCGGGTTTCCCGCCTTTGCTAAGCCTCGCGCCGGGGCGCGGCAAGCACCCGGCGGCATCGATCCGTTCCGGGTCAGTCGCCGGTTGGGAAATGCGGCGGCGTCGCGCAAGACGGCGCGATGACCAAGTGCGAACCCGTTGGCGCTCCCGACCCGGCGACGATGGCCGGTTTCGCCTCGCGCACGGACGAAGACGAGATCGCGCGCCAGTTGCTGCGTCCCTGTTTCGCGCCCGATCGCGAAATTTTGCTGCTCGCCGCTTTCGACGCCTTCGAGCGCCTGACCGCCTTCGAACGGATCGACGAAGGGACAGCGGGGCGCTGCGCGATCGCTCCGCCATGCTGGCACAATCTGCTCGGCCGCGGGGTTCAGCATGTACTGATGGCGCACAACCATCCCTCCGCCGACCCGCGGCCCAGCCGCGCCGACATCGACTGCACCCGCGAAGCCGCCGCCTTTCTGGCGGTGCTCGATGTCGACCTGGTCGATCATCTGATTTTCGTCGAGAGCGGTCACTTCAGCTTCCGCCGCGGCCGATTGCTATAGAAACGGCAATCGTACGCGATGTGCCGATTGGCGCTTGAAGTTCGCGAAACGCCCGTCTAGAGGACCGCCCTGCCTTCGCGCCGGTCCGCCGGTGCAGGATCGGTCGGGGAGTAGCTCAGCCTGGTAGAGCACTGTCTTCGGGAGGCAGGGGCCGGAGGTTCGAATCCTCTCTCCCCGACCAGTATTTCCGCCAATTTTGCCCCAAAAGAGACAGGGGTTGGCGGTTCTTATTGAACCTCATGCGCTAATTCTCCCTTGCTCGATCGCATCCGCGACGCGCTTCAGATAGCCCGGCGAGTAGCGAGCGTAATGCTGTTGCGTCGTTCGGTCGTCGTCATGGCCCAGCATTTGCGCCAATTCCGACATCGGTATCCCAGCTTCGGCCGCCCAGACCGCTCCGGTGTGGCGCAAAGTGTAAGGCGTTGCGTGGACACTGCTCCTTTCGGACGCCGCCTGAAACGCCTTCTTGATGTTGCCGATCTGCCTCCCTGCCCGCTCGACGACATAGATTGACGTGCGCGCGGCATAGGCCTCCTGCAATGCCTGCATCAGCCGATTGCCGATCGGAACGACCGGGCGGCGCTTCGCGGTTTGGGCGCGGCCGGCGGGATTGAGGTCTATCTGACCGCGCATGAAATCGACGCGATCCCATGTGAGGTCGAGAATCGCGCCGGGCCGCGCGCATGTGAACAGACCGATCAGCGCGTAGAGTTTGGCGTGCGGGGCAACCATGCCTTCGAGGAAGCGGTCAAACTCGCTTCGCGTCAAATGCCTGGTCTTGCGTTCCGACTTGGGCGGCAACCACATTTCACCGCGATCGGTGATGTATTTCCGGGGCGACTTCATCGCCCAATTGAGCGCGGTCGACACCTTCATCAGTTCAAGCCGGACGGTCGCGTCGCCGACGTTCCGAATCGCCCGATAGTCTTTGCACATCTGGGGGTCGATCTTGTCCGGCTCGACGTTCTCCCAGAAAGGTTTGAGCGCCTTCCATGCGTCCTTCGTTCGGCCGTGCGACGGCTTATCCGCGATTGAGGCGATATAGCCGGTCATGATTCGGCCCACGGTCCATGCACTATCGTCGGCCCCTTCCCAGACAGTGCGGGCTTCCGCCTCCGCGCTCGCGCGATCTTGCGCGGCGAGTTGAGTGCGACGCCTTTTCGGCTCCGCTTCGGGGTCGTCGTCTGAACGCTCCCACCAGACAAGGGCAAATCCTCCCCGGAATCGTTGGACTGAATAGGGTTGCTCGGTTCCACTGGACACTTTTCATACCTCTCAACTTCGGCTGCGCTGATGCGGATAAGCGCACCGATTCGGAAGGATTGCAAATCGCCCTGATTGATGAGCTTGCGGATCATGCTGTCGGAACAGCCCCAGCGCTCAGCCAGTTGGGGCACCGAATAGGGCCGAACGTCGTGCTCGGGCAGGATGTGAGATTGCATATTCACCTCCCCGCCCTCCAAAGAACATGCGGCTGCAACGGGTCGAGCGCGTGGGTCATGGCCGCTCCCCCGGCAGTGTCTCAGCGAGAAAAAGCACTCCCCCGCTCTCGACAGCGACCCCATTACGGAGCAACTGCGCGATGCCGGTGTTGAAATTCCCTCCCCTCGCCGCAATCCCGAGATTTTCACCAATCTGCGCGCGCGACAATGGGCCGTTACGCAGAGTGTCCATCATCCGGGGTGCGGGGTTCGTAAGCGCGCCATGCCAAAGGTCGTATGCCTCCGCTCTGGTCATCCCTTCGCGCGCGGGCTTTGCGGACGTGACCAAATCGCCATCTTCGACAATCGCACCGCTTTGCCGCATCGCCTTGCGGGCAGTGTTGAAGTTGCCGCCGCGCGCTTTAATGCCAACCATCGCCGCGAGCGAGCCCCACGGCACGCGGGCCGGTGAAATGCGGTCCAGCATGTCGATCATGCGGCTGGCAGCACCCGATAGCGGCAGCGGGGACCCTTCATCGCTGCCTTCAACCGGTGCAGGGCGCGGCTGACGCCGGGGTGGAGCGGCTTTAACGGGCGCTGGTGCTGGTTCGCGCGCGGGGACGGAAGCACCAACGGCGGGAATCGCTGGCATATCCGTGCGATTCACTGCCTCCCGGATCATCTTCTGCCATTCGAGCGCGGCATATAGCTCGTCGCGCACCCGATCACGTCCAGTCTCAGCCGCGCGGAGCAGCGTTTCGAGCTGGGTGATGCGGTCACGCAGCTCTTTCTCGACTTCACTTGATGAAGTCGGGGTCGAACTTGATGATTGTTCGTGGCTATCGGCCTTCGGTGCCAGCGCCTCCCTGATCGCCCCAAGGTCGATCTGCGCCAGCATCTTCGGCTCGACCGGCGTTTCGCCCGGCTCTGGCGTCCGGCTGCTGTCGAAGGTCGAGGGCATTGGCGTGACGCCCCGTTCAAGCAGCCCGAGACGCGGCGAATATATCCAGCGTTCCCCGCGATCGAGGCTGGCGAGCGACGCCATCACCGTCTTGCGGGTCGCCGCGTCCCCGTTCGCCTTCAGATAGTCGTCGATAGCCTTCTGGTCCTGCGGCGCGATGAGTTGGTGCGCGATGATCGTCTGGACCTGCGACAGAACGGCTTTCGTGATGTCGGCCGGGCGCTGTGTGATCGCGGTCAGCACGAAGCCCGCGAGGCGGCCCCGCTTTGCGACCCAAGCCATCTGCTCGGCAAGCTGGAAGCCGAAATCATCGGGTGCTGTCTGCGGCGCAAACTCGTCCGCCTCGTCGACGATCAGATGGAAGTTGCCCTTGGGCTTCCGGCGCAACGCGCGCATCAGCCCCAGCACAAAGCGGCGTTGGTCGCGTCCGTCCATGTTGGAGACGTCCACGATCGCCGACACGCCGCCCGCGATGATGTTGCCGACCGCCTCGCCCTGATCGGGCTCTACCGGCACGTCCCCATGATCGCCGCCGAATATCGGGATGCCGAAGCCGGGGCCGTCGCCAGCCGCGTTCGAGCGCAGACCATGCCACGCGCCGGTCGGATCGATGATCGCGACGTGGCGATGTTCGCGCAGCAGCGTTTCGACCTCATCCTTGGCTGTGACGGTCTTTCCCGCCCCGCTGGTGCCGATGATCGCCTTATGCGTGTCGAGATATGGCGCGGTCATACTATCGCCTTTCGCCAAGGCAGCGCATCATGCGCAACCCCGTCCAGTAGCCGACCAGCGCGCTTCTTTCCCCAGCGGACCATCGGCACGGCATCGGCCGGCGGCGTTCCATAGACATGCCCGTCTAGCCCGACCCAGAAGACATGATGATGAGGCTCGCGGGAATCGTATGGACCGATCTCGCCCCACTGCTTGAAATGGAAGTCAACGCCATAGTCTGCGCACTGATCCCGCAAATCGCGGACCCAATCAGGATGCATGATGCGGCATTGATGGCCGCTTTCGCCGCCGACGATGACGCCATCAATGTAGGGCGAGCCGAATGGCGGCAGTTCGATTGGGCCTAGAAGCGGCTCCAATGACCCGAACACCTTTACGCCATAAAGATGCTTCGCCTCCATCAGCTTGTTCCAATCCCGATCGACCTCGGGCTGGTTGACCATCGTGGCGCCGACAAAGACGTTGCGGGGAGGCTCACCGGGAATGGAGAACATGCGAGCGAGCATCGCAGACGCATTGCCGATCCGCTTCGTCAGCAGCAACCAGTCCAGCATCGGCGTGGCGAGGATGAGCGCGGCAAGGTCTACTCGCCAGCTATCATCGACCTCATTGTCGAAGACATCAGCAAGGCTCGCGCAGAAGACGCTTGCCCGCTTCCCGGCTTTCTCTGCCGCGCGGTTCCATTTCAATGGCTGCGCCCATGTTGACGGCGCTGTCCGCGAGCGCGGATTGCCCGCACCCCATTTCGCCCGACCATGACGAACATCCATCAGTGCTTCGGCATAGCAGTTGTCACACCCGGGGCTGACCTTGGTGCAGCCAATCCACGGATTGAAAGTCGCGTCGGTCCATTCGATGCGCGTATTCTCTGCCATCTATCCCTCCATCACCCCAGCCCGAATATCATCGGCGAGAATGCGATAGATCCGGGCGGCCGATCGGTTGCCCACGCGATTTGCACGGCTGGCGCGCGCGTCCAGTTCGGCCGGCAGGTTGAGCGCCGAGGCAATTGCTATTGCCGCTGCATCTGTCCGGGCATCGGCGTAGTGAGCGCCATCCTTCAGGACCTGCTTGCCGGATGCGCGAAAGGTCATGCTCCCGCCCCTTCCATCGCCGAAAGCTCGCGATCGACAAGGATGACAGCGTTAGAGGCGAGGTCAGCGGGGCTGGATAGCTCGGGCCATGGCACGCCGCGCGAGGCCCGACGCTTGAACTCGGGGTCTACGACGGTCCACCCGCGCACGAGCAGACCTTCCTCGGTCAGGACCAGCTCGATAGTCCGCCGTCCCTGCGATGCTTCGCGGGCGAGGCGCGCGGCGGCGCGGAGGTTGGCGAGGCTCATCGACCCTGCTCCGCCAGCGCGATCAGCTTGTCGATGTTGAGCGTCGCCCAAAGGGCCACCGCCAAGGACGCGCCTTGCGAGTTCTGATTTGCAAAGCTGTCGACCAGTCGCTTCCAGTCGGCTTTGATCGCGGCGATTTCCTGCTCGCGGCTCACAGCACCATCTCCCGCCGATCGACAGGCATCTTCCGCGCCCACCGGCTGCGCTCGACCCGCTTCCGATGCTTCACGCGCGAGGCGGGCGGCGGCTTTGAGGTTGGCGGTGGTCATTCCGTCACCTCTTGGGCATCGCCGCTTTCGTCGACGACAAACACCGCGTGGCAGCGGGTCGAAACGAACGGCATGAACTCGTCATCGCTGGTCAGCGCGCGGGTTCGGGCCTCAATGATATGGAAGCGGTCGCCCGGATTGACGTGACACTCGGCCCATTCAATCGCATCTTCGCGCGAGCCGGTTTCGTGCAAATCGTAGAGGCCTTCGTCCGCAATGGATTCGTCCGAGCCGACCCACCAACTCCAATCGCTGACCGGCGCGCCCTTTGCTTTCTGATCGACCATCACGCCGCCTCCTTCACCGCATCGTCAACGAACCGCGCGGCAGGCTCAGCAACCTTCGGCTTGGCCTTCTCGATAGCGTCCAGCCTTTCCAGCACCGACCGCAGCTTCGGGCTGACCGCGAGCAGCCCGACGTCGAGCTTGGCGCTGTGGTCCTTCATCAGGTTGGCGGCGATGTCCTTGAGCGCCTCTCGCAGCGCCTCTTCTTCGGTCGGGAACAGCTTTCCGGCATGATCCCATGCCTGGACTTTCTTGACGCACATCAGCGTGATCCTTCCGGTAAAATGCCGAGTTCGATGCTCTCGTATTCGAGGCGGCGGGCCTCTTTCAGCAGGTCGATTCCATGGCACTGGTAGAAGCCTTGGTGAGACAGGCGCTCGACGCTCTCGTGCGGCCCGTTCTGGATGAGATGGAAGCGGGCCAGCAAAGGGACGACCCAGCGATGCGAGCGCGAGAAACGGCCCATGCGGTCGGCGTACCCGGTGACATGGTGGAGCGTGACCGGGCGCTGCCCCGACACGAGGCACGGCAAACCGGCAACGCGGTCCATATGGCGGCGCTCGGCCGCTGTCGGCGGCGCGCCTGCCTTGGCCTTCATGCGTTTGTGGTTCACCGGGGCGCCCATGGTCAGGCCGCTTCCCTCGCCTTGGCCCGCGCCTGCTCCCATGCCTCGATATTCAGCAGGAAGTAGATCGCGTCCGAACGCTGCTCTTCGGTGAGTTCGGCCTTCCGGTCCTTGAGTCCGACTCGGAAGATGATGCTGCCATGCGCGGGTCCGCCCCATTCATGGTCGCTGCGCTGCCCATACCAGCGGTCGTAGGACTTGGTGCCGAAGTCGAGCTGGTCGAGGCCCCGATAGGCGGCGCACTTGCCGGTAGCGAGCCAGTCGACAGCATCACGGACGACGCTGGCCTTGTCCTGCCCGCCGTTCGTGTAGGAGCCATAGACCTTCAGGATCGACAGCGCATTGGCGATGCGATCATTGTCCAGCCCGGCCTTTGCGTTGCCTATCTGGTGACGCACGGCTTCATGGGCGGCGATCAGGCGCTTCCGCTCGGCAACCGCTTCGGCGTCATGCTTGGCGATGCGCTCGCGGACCTCCTTTTCGTGGGCGATCAAGGCGACGAGGGAATCCGACATCACGCCACCCCCTTCTTCGACGCCTTCTGCTCGCGGTCACGCTTCCGCTTGGCGCGCATGGCTTCGGCGTCGGGGCGGAGGTCGGCGATTTCGGCGTCGCGGCACTCAACAAGCGCCGCCAGCCGCTTCGTTTTCGCGCGCTCTGCGATAATATCGCGCAGGAGACCCTTGTTTGCTTCCGCAATCGCCTCATGCGCCTTCACGGTCATCAGTCCGAACATTGGCTTACTCCCTTTGTTGGTTGATCAGGCGGAAACGGCGATGCCTTGTCGGGCTGCGCGGGCATCGGCCAACTTGGCTTCATTCGCCATCGCCCGGATTTCCTTGGCGGCGTCGCGCATCGCAGCGACCTGAATGTCTTTGTCGACAATCCCACTGGTAAGAGTGCGGATTTCGTCCAGCGCCTCCCGGCCCTTTTCATCATCCGCCTCAAGCGGCTTCTTGCTGAAAGCGTCGGCAAATATCGCTGCGAGTTCGAGGTTGCTGATATGCTGCTCAAGCTGATCGGCGGCGAACAGCATCGCATCGCTTTTGGTCAGCAAGGTCGGCAGCGGCTTCGCCTTCGGGCGCTTCAATTCGTTATGCACGTCTATTCTCCCTTTCGCCGCCAGCATGAGAGGGGGGTTCCGTGCTGCTGGCGGCATTTCCGGCACGGATCGGAGGTTGAAATTCAGCCGCCTCGCAGCGGGTTGAGCCGGTCGGCCGCGTCCTTCTCGGCGGCGTTGACCTCCGCCAGCGCCTCGGCGCTCAGAAACTCGCGGTGCTTTTCAAAGCGATTGATCGCGGACTTGAGGTCGATCACGGTCCTGGCGGCGGCAACATCGGCAAGGTGCTGATCCACAGCCGCGCGCCATGCCGGGGTGTCGTCGTTAAACCCCTCGCCCATATCCTCGTCCGACCGGCCTTCCTGTGCGGTCGGGTTGTCGGGGGTGAGGGTGTCGACTGGTTGGGTGATACGGAAAGCATCGTCGACCTCATCGGCAATGTCGGGCGCTTCTTGCCGCAGCCAGTCCCTGCGCTTGATGATGGCTTCACGCTCGGCCAGCGCGCGCAATGCGTCCGGTCCATCGGCAGCATTGGCACGGCGGATAAGATCGTCGGCAACTTCGCGAGCGCCGTTGTCCGTGCGCTGGTCGCCTTCGCGCAGCACCTTGACGGTATGCTCTTTTTTGCTGCCCCGCTTAACTGTCAGGCCCATCGTAAAATCGCGGTCGATATGACTCATGTGGCTGATGCGGATGCCGCCAACAGCGATACCGCCGAACTGCACGGTCGGGTCGCGGAAGAGCGTCATCTTGCGTCCGACATAGGCGTCACCCTGTCGACCCCATGCGTGGACCAGCACGCGCCGCATGGATTTTCCCGGCTTGTATGGTTTCCCGCCGTCGCCCTCATAATGGACGTTGATCGGCTGCTCGGCATTGCCCGCCGAAACCTTCGTGATCGTGATCGTGATCGGCCCGGTAAGGAGGTCATCGCTGTTGAGCTGATCAGATCGTGGCGCAATCGTTGGACCAAGGTCGGTCATACCTGGATATCCCCTCTATCGCTTCGTTCGGTGGGAACAAGCCGCGCGCCGGATGCGATCATCGCGTCATAAATCGCGCGCTTGTCGGACAGGTCGGCCTCGAACTTCTCGGCGGCCGACAGGATTGCGTCCTCATATTCGGGGAGCAAATCCACGCGGGTGGTCGACATGGGCAGGCCGCCCGAATAGCTGATGAAGTCGATCCACTTGCGCTTGGACACGACAAGGCCGGTCTGATGCTGGAGCATGAACTCGGTCGGGATCGTGTTCTTCGCCGCATATTCGACGATCGTCTCGACCTGATATTTCTGCTTACGGCTCTTGCACTCGATCAGGCCGTCATCGCCGACCAGTCCGTCCGGCGAATATCCAAGCGTGAAGCCCCATTCGTCGTTCGTGATGAAGCCGCATTCCTCGACCGGGGCATAGTGCTGCGAATAGACCATCCGCGCTTCCATCTCGTCCTCGCGGCCGCGCAGAGTGTCCCAGCTTTCAAAGCTTTCCTCGACGAATCCGGTGATGCGCTGGGCGAGCAATTCCCACAGGTGCGAGCGCGCCTTGTCATTGTTCGCGACCTTGAGCGTCGGCGTCAGGATTTTGCTCATTTCGCTGGCCGTCAGAACGCCAGTCCGCAGCTTCATCCATTCCGCGGTGCCTTGGATCACGTCCCGGTGATAGACGACCCGGCCCCTCCCCACCTTCTCCGCAGGTTCGGAACGATCTTCGACGGGTGCGGGATCGGGGGCGCGATAGTCGGGCGAAAAGGGATTGGCGTCCATTATGCGCCTCCCACAACAGGAAGGTCGCGCACGGCTTTGATGATCCGCCTATGGTCGATCGTTATCGACGAGCGCGAGTTAGGGTTCGGATGGAACGTGAGGTAGTCCGCGTTCCATTGAGCCTGCCAGTCGTTGTCCGCGAGGATCATGCGAGCGTTTTCAGGCGTTACACCAACGCGGTTGAATTCATTTATGAGGGCGATAAGCAAAAGCTGATCGCGCCGGTATTCATATTGCTTCCCGCGCCCAACCTCCCGATTACCGATGATCCTGCCGCGTATTAGCCATTGCTTGAGCCGCTGCTCGACGCGCGGGGCATCCTCGTCAGCGTTAAGTTCGCAAACAACGCGCAGGACATCCTTGAACTTGTAGGTGTCGGCCATCGTCAGAACTCCATCCGCACCGCAGGAATCTCTCCCGCGATGATCGCCATGACGATCTTCTTCGCCGTCTCTTCGTCGGCCCCGCAGGAGATGATCGCCTCTTTGGCTTTGGTCTTGACGGCAGTGCGGTGAGCCTGATCGGCCTCGCGCTTCGCCTTGGCTTCGGCTTCCCGGCGTTCCGCTTCGACCCGCGCAGCCTCTTCGCGCGCGATCCGGTCACGTTCGGCCTGCGCTTCCCGTTCGGCGTTCTTGCGGGCCTCGCGCTCGGCAGCGAGGGCGGCTTCATGCTGGCGACGCTCTTCGTCCCGTTCGCGCTGGGCGGCTTCTTCCGCTTCCCGGCGCGCCTTATCGGCGGCTTCTTCGGCGGCGCGCGCAAGGCGTTCCTTTTCGGCGTTTTCGGCAGCAATCCGCGCTTCCTCGGCGGCGCGGGCCACCTCCTGCTGCTGGCGCTCCACCTCTTCGGCTTCGCGCTTGGCGGCGGCTTCACGTTCGCGCGCTTCCGCCTCTTCGCGCAGCCGATGCAACTCGGCCGCTTCCTCTTCGGCCTTCACGGCCCGATCCAGCGCCGCTTTCAGGTGCGCGACGGTATCGTCCTTCTCGCGCTGGGCCTCGTCGAGCCGGTCCTGAAACACGCCGGGGTCGAGCGCCGTCTGATAGATCAGCGTCCCGCGCTCGCGGATATGGTCGGCACCCTCGCCCGCTTCGACGAAGCGCGATGACCGAAACATGGTGATGATGCGATCGACATCGGCCTCGCGCGCCTTTTCCGCTTCCTCCCACTCGGTGAGCGGCTGGCGGACCTTTTTCGCTAGTCCGTCGAGATGATCGCGGGCCGCTCGGCGTTCGGCATCCACGGCGTTGATGCGCTGCCGGGCCTCTTCGTTCAGTTCCTTGCCCGCCGCGTCGATGGCAGTTTTTGTGCGCGTGATCTTGTAGGCCAGCGACTTGATGGCATCGCGGCCCTTGGCGGTCGATACGTCCGGCTCGAAAGCGTCAACTTCGGCCTGGATGTGAGCATAGAACTCGGCGCGCCTTTCCTTGTCGGTCAGGACGACGACGGGGGTTTCCGAAACGATCAGGGCAATTGCGGTGCCGGTTTCGGTGCGCGGCAATTCAGCAACGTCAGGCATTCTTGGCCTCCATGTCAGGGGTTTTCGGGGTGGTGGGGACATTCTCCCCGGTTGATTGAGCGCGGAGGGCGGCGATATCGTCCCCCATTTCCGCTGCGACGGCGGCGCCCTTGTCCGCGCC
This sequence comes from Sphingopyxis sp. NJF-3, assembly GCF_053514865.1. NCBI lineage: Bacteria > Pseudomonadati > Pseudomonadota > Alphaproteobacteria > Sphingomonadales > Sphingopyxidaceae > Sphingopyxis > Sphingopyxis sp. NJF-3. Next base: position 1,583,435 of record NZ_CM130726.1, on the reverse strand, counting down.
GATCTTGCGGCACATCGCTTCGAGGACAGGGAAAGCTGTCGAGACGCGGCCTAGAAGCTGAAACGGCTCACGCGCGGGACAGGTGCAGCGATCATCACCGCAATAGGTGAAGCACCGGCGCCCGTCGTCCACCCGTTCTATGAGTGCCTTCATGGCCGGGTCTCCGAGAGGGCGGCGCACGCCTTTTCGTGGTAAGCTTTCGCACCGTCATCGAGCCGCAGATGGTAGAGGCTTTCGCGGATAAGGTCCCGCAGCCGTTCAGCCTGTGACTGGTCGGTGGTGAGGGCGGCGATAAAAGCCTCGCGCACTTCTTCGCCTTCGTCACTGTCCGCGAATGTCACGACGATATCGCCGCCAACGATGATTGCGCGGCCATCGCCATCAGCGTCGCCGTCATACGGCGTGCGAAGCGAATAGCCGTCCTCGGTCCATTCGAGTCCGAGCAGACGCTCCCGCCCCACATCGCGGGACTGTTCGCGGGATAGCGTCTCTTGCTCGGCTTTTACGCGGCGGCGGGCGAAGGCCTCGAATATCGCTTTGTGGTAGCCCACAGGAATCGACCATAGGAGGTCTTTGGAAAGGGCCTCCATATCAGCCTGCGTCACCATCGGCTTATCGCCGGTCTGTGTGGTCATTGGGGGCTCCTGATCGGTGAGCTTCCAAGTTGGCGACCCAAGTCAGGGCGGCATCATATCGGGATAGGTCCGGCTCACCGGGCTTGTTCGACAGGTGGTAGCCCTGATAGTCGGAGCGAGCCTCTTCGATGCACTCGCGAACGAACGCGCCCATATCTTCCGCCTCCCCCGTCACGGGCGAAGGGCTGGGCTGTCCTGCCTCAAGCGCTTCCATGTCGGTAAGGTCGGGGTTTGCCGCCAGATGACGCAGCGCCCGCGCGCTGACCTCGTGCAATTCCTGCTCGAAGACGTCGGGGCCTTTGCGCCGGGCGTCGTGCCACTGGGCCGCGCGCTCAAGACCAAGGACAAGCGGGCTGGGCTGTTCGGGGGAAGCGGGAGGGGTGAGTAGTCCCCCGAGCCGCTCGATTATCTGCGTCGCCAGAGGTCCAGGGCCATCCCACGCCTCATTGTCAGGGGCGAACCGTTCACAGGCTCTCAACGCCCGATCCAGCCGCATGACGTTTTCGAAGGGAACCGCGTGGACTGGCGGGTCTTGGTGTGAAAGGTCTTCGCTATCGTCGAGCGCGAAATGGGCTTCGCGCAGAACATTGCCGATGGCGCTGAGCTTCACGACGATATTGGCCAAAGCCTCCCGCCCCACATTGCGGGACTGTTCGCGGGATAGCGTCTCTTTCTCGGCAGCTTCGCGGTGGGCGGCAAGCATAGCCGCAAGCTGCTTATGCATGTGGGCGTCGCGGTGCGGATACCAAGTCGCCGCACGATCGCTGTCCGCCTCCGTCACCATCGGCTTATCGCCGGTCTGTGTGGGGGTGGTCATTGTTCCCAGCCTTCCTTGATCGCGGCCATGTGGCCGTCGTAGCGGCCCAGCGCCTTCGCGGCACCAGAACGACAGATTGAGATGATTTTTCGCTCGTCATTGGCATGGGGCTCGCTGAGCAAGCGCGCTTCGAGCAACGCCATGATCCCGTGGAAGGCGTTGATATCTACCAGCGCCTCGGCTGCGAGCGTTGCCCGCTCCGCGAGCGTTGGATCATTCGCCATCCGCCCCTCCCGTCGAAGGCGTCTCTTGCTCGATAGCTGCACCGGATGCGGTGAGGGCGGCTGCGACATGGGCCGCCCACTCCTGCCGAACTTCATGCTCGTCGGTGGCGGCGGTGCACCATCCGCAGGAGCAGTTCGTGCCGACATGGGTTCGCACCGGTACGCCTTGCGCGGTTCGCTCAAAAAGCCCGCGAACCCCGGTGGGAAAATGACTTGCCAGCGTCTCAACGTCCGCCCCACTCTCCCGCTCGGCATTGCCTGAAAGAGCCTCCTTGGCCGCGCAATCGCACCATCCAGCATCGCTCTCGGCGTTCGTGATTGCGCAGGTCAGGCAAAAGCCTTCGATGTCGTCGGGATATTCGCCGCCTGGTTCCTGCCAGTAGACGGGCTGACCATCCGGCATTTCGTGCGAGCCGCCGCAGTAGTGATCCTGCGAGGGCCTATCGCCAAGGGTCAGGCGTCCGATCTTTTTGGGGAACGACGCCCACGCCCGCTCGGCATTGCCTGATTGCGAGAGGCGGGCGATGGTGTCGGCCTCGAAGCGGGCGAAGTGCTGCACGATCGGGGCAGTGTCGCATGATCCGCGTATGATGTTGGCAGCTTGCGCGTGGCGCGAGTTCGATATCGCCCATCGCGCCGCAGCCTCTCGGGCAGCCTGCGTCGGCTTTAGCTGGTTATCGGTCATGGGAGGCTCCCGATTTTTCGGCGGCGACCGCGGCTTTTACCGCGTCCCGGTCCAACCAGAGGACGAGGCCCAGCTTCTTCGTGCCGTTCGGGGTGAGCGGCATTTCGCTGCCGAAGGTGATGCGGGTCTTGGTGCCGCTCATGTTGAGCGTGTCGGCGCACTGATCTAGGTTCTGAAACTCGACGTTATCGTCCCCGATCGCCAGGATGAGTTCTGACATTTTCATGGACGTTGCTCCGTAAGGCGGGCGTCAATACGCTGATCGCGCAGGTCGTCGGGATCGGGGCCGTAATCAAAGTCGCTGAGTGCGAGGTCGGCAAACATCTCCACGGCCAGCGCGTCGATGGTGGTGGCGTCCAGCCGATCAAGAATGTCGTCGCGCCCGTCGTCGATCAGCACGCGCTGGATTTCGACCTCGCCACCTTCGGCGGGCTGCAAATAGGTCGCCGGGATGATCGGGCTGACGGTGAAAGCGACTTCGGCGTCAACCGGCTCGCCGTTCCATTCGACTTCCGCCCATTTGCGGATGATGTTGGGCTTTCTCATTCCCCGCCTCCAGTGCGGGCGGAGAGGCTGGTGAACTCTGCAGCCAGTTCGGGCGGAAGAGCGGCGGTCATGTCCTTGATAAAGTCGTCCTCGGAGCAGCCGCCAATCGCGCCGCCGGCAGGATCGAACATGCCCACGGCAAAATACTCCGAGTGGACGCATTGCATTTCGAACGGCGCCAACTCGTGGCCATCATGCTCGACAGGATCGCGACCTGCGTTGACGGCCAAGTCCCAAAGGCCAACGCGAGCAGTGTTCAGGCCCGGCGGCATTGGCTTCGTTCCATTGGCGTGGCCGATGGCCAGAGACGCGAGCGCCCACGCGAGGCACGGCCCCCGATCATTCGCAGGCGGGTTCACAGCTTCGGGGGTCATTGGACGCGCTCCTTCCGGGCGATGCGGCAAGCCAACGTCAGATTTTCGATTGCTTCGTCAGCGAGGCAGGCGGACTTGTTCTGATCGCGGCGGACCCATTGATCCCGCAGCTTCGACAGGGCGAGGAAGGCGTCATCGACGTGCGCTTTCTCGATTTCGGTCAGGCGCTGCTCGACCGGCGCAACCTGCATCTCGGGCAGCGCGTCGGAATGGGTCGCGCGGTTGAATGCCTCTAGGCCGTCTGCGTATTTCACAGGATCACCGCCAGTCCGGCAGCAACGATCCAGAGCGAAAGGGTCGACGCCGCGGCGAGGATGAAATCGCCGGCAGGGATCGTGCGGATGATGTCGAGGGCCTTCATGCCGCCGCCCTTTCCGCGTCCACAGCGGCGCCATAGGCAATGCGGAACCGGCGATGCGCATCCGCCCTCGCCTCTTCGCGAGTGCGGCCAGCCAGCGTTGCAAGGTGAATTTGCCGCTCATCCATCCGGCAGCCGCGCGACAGGGCAAGGTCTGCCTCGTCGATCGCCCTCAATTCGTCATCGAGGTTCCAGATGGCGAGCTGGGCCGGGGTCGCGAACGTCCGGTTGGCGAGCGCGTCAAGGCGCTCTTCGCGTTCGTGGTGGCCGTGGTCTTGCGGATAGCGTGGCATTGTCGGCTCCGTCGTGGTGACGGGGCCTAGTTACGCATTACGAAATTTATCTGTCAAGCAAAAACTTTCGCATCACGTAATTTTGTATTCACTTTTCGAATCACCTTGCTACACCCTCCATGAAGGAGGACGGTGATGGCGCGAAAGTTCCACGTTTGGTTGCTTCTGTCTCGGCCGGTCGACCTGATCGCCACCATCGGGACGGCAATTCGTCATCGGCAGATGTATCACATATGGTCGGACATCAGCCCGGAGGTCGCTGAAGCCATGTCTCCGCCGCAGAAAATGAGAGATGCGTTGCGTGGCTGGTGGCTTCGAAGATAAGCAAGGCGTCGCCGTTTACGGTGCTTGGCGATCGGTCGAACTCTGATCGCATCATTTCCAGCGGCTTTGCGGATCGAAAGAGGTATGCGATAACCGATGCGTCCTTGGCGCACCCGAGACAAATCATGTCCTTCTTCGACCATTGCTCAATCAGCATTGCAACGCCTGGCCCGCTTGATATCGCTCGCCCGACGTTAGGGTCAGTGAACTTGATTATGGCGCAATAAGTCTTCGCTCCTTCGCCCATGATGGTTCCTCCGGTTAGTTTTCGCCGCTGCCCTTGATCCCGAGGCATTGCTTCCAGATGCCGCCGATCGTTCCGAACTGCTTGCGGTATTCGATCCGGCTCCCATCGCCTTCCGGCCAGATGGTGAAGGCCAGCGACACGCCGCCATAACCATTCTTGATGAGCACGACTTTCGAGCCGTCGTCGCGTTCGAGCGCGCCGGTATTGTTCTTGTTCGCGAGGCAGAAGGCGACTTCGTTCTGGCTTTTCTCGGAATGAAAAACCTCGGTCGGCGCTTTGTTCAGAACCGTTTGCGTCGAAGCACAGCCTGCCAGCAATGCGGCCAATCCGACCGCAGCAATTGCATACCCAGCCTTCATTTATCCCTCCCCCCGCGAATTGTCTTGATGATCGCACTTACCGCGATGCAAAATACGCCAACGCCGACCGCCGACAGGCTGCCTGCGACGGCGACTCCTTTTTGAAACATGAGATCGAGGTTCGCGACCTCGGATGATCCGGCCGGCCCGAGAACTGTCGACGGCATGTAGGTTTCCACGGTCGATTTCATGGTCAACGCAAGTGCTAATCCGATCGATCCACACACCGCGACAGTCCAACCCGTCATCGACCAGCCACCGCCAGGCGTCGCCCTCTGCTCTATCTGGGTAGGCGTCGGCGATGGCGTCTCAACGTGCATGGCCGGCGGCTTTCCCTGATCACCTGGCGTCTTGAACGCTATCCAGATGATGAAGCACATTGCGCCGAACAATACAGTCGCAATCCAGAGCTGGTCGCTCAATTTCCCCTCCCCGCGTAATTTAGCATCCCCAATGCCAAAACCGATTTTTAACGCCTTTTCTTGACCTTACCCCTCGCAAATACAGGAGGGGAAATTGAATTGCATAAGAGCCTGCGAAACCTGCACCACTCGATGCTTCATGATGCTCGCGCGCGCGGTGGCTTATAATTCCGAATTGCAGTGTGAACTATCCCAACGACCGTCTCTGGAAAGCCGGGACTATCCTCTCTGGAAGGATCGTCTGCGACGAATTGCAAGACAGCGGTCACGCCATGAGCGAGAATTGGAAGATCAGCTTCGGTCGCACGGGGCTCCGTTAAGGAAAGCAGCCCGGCTTCCAAAGCTGACCTGATAGTGTCCTCTTTTGGGTGCCAGGACGTGCCCGCATTTAACGGCTTCACGGGGCGTCCACCGAACAGCTCGTCGAGGCTAGCTTCATAAGCCTCAGCAAAGCTTCTGAGGCGGGAGCTGGGCACATTATCTTCGCCCGCTTCCCAGCGCGAAACCTGCGGGACGGACACCCCCAGCCGTTCCGCGATTTTCGGCTGCGTCAACTTAAGCCTCTTGCGGGCATCACGGAGTCCGAGCTCGGTCATCCACGCATTGTTGCGCTGCACGAAATAAGTTTCCATGCCGTGATGCGAAAGTTGGCCCTTGCCAGAACTTTCGTAATGCGTAATATGCGCGTCCATGGAACTCAAAACCTATCTGGAAAGCCACAATATCCGGCAAGCGGATTTCGCGGCACAAGTCAGCACCACTCCGGCAACCATATCGAGGATCGTCTCGGGCTCGCTGCGACCCGCGCTGGACCTGGCGCACCGTATTGAGCGCGCCACCGATGGGCATGTGCCGACTGAAACTTGGCTCAGCGAGCAAGGCGCGGCGTTGTGAACGCGCTGGTCCCGACCCCCGGCAGCAACCCCCTTCCCTCTCTCGCCGGCGCAACGGTGAGCGTCCCGGCTGATCGTCCCGTTGCGGTCAGCCGGGGCGTTAAACCTGCGTCGCAGCAAGGACCATCCTTTCCGGTCGTGCAGGGCAACCAGCCCGGCCCCGGCAACGGCACGCATATCCTGCTCAGCCAGCCCTTCATCGCTGAAGACCTGAGCGACGAGGAGGGCCCGATCTTCGTCGCGTCCCCGCTCAAATACCTGCGCTTCGACCGGGATAGCGGCTGCGTCGTGGATCACCCTGTTCATTCGAAACCCCCTTCGAGGAGGCCGTAATGCCTGATGACCGCCGCAATGGCTTGCTGCCCATGTCCCTGCCGACCCGAAATGATTTGCGGTCGGCGCTGGCCCAGATTGTCCGCTCGGTTCAGGCCGCGCACGGCCTCACCGACGAAGCGCTGGCCGACCTGCTCGGCGTCAGCGACGGCACGATCCGCAACGTCCGCAACGAGCGCACCGACCTCAATCAAGAGACGATCGCCAAGCTCGGCGCGCGGTTCGGTCCTGAATGCCTCGATCCCTGGTCGGCATGTTTCGGCGGGCGGAACGTTCCGAGGGAAGCATCGGATGGGCGCGTATCGCTTACCGCGGTCACCGGCTCGCTGCACAAACTGTCTCTGGCGACCGATGAGGACAGCAAGGGCGGGGTCGCCATCACGCATTGCGAACTGGCCGACATGTTGCCGGACCTCAAGGCGACGCAGCGACTGGTCAACTCGCTGATCGCGCGGGCCGAACGGCTGGGGATCGCAGCATGACCGTCATCCTGCATCACGGCACGCTGCTGGATTTCTTCACCGCGCGCTTCGACGAACATGGGGGTTGGCAACTCATCTCGGCGACCAAGGAAGGCGTAACGGCGCGTCGGCGGGGCTGCGCCCCTCATTTCTTCGGCTGGAAGGAATGGTTCGCCATGCCCGCCCATCACGAGAACGGCCTTCAGGCTATCATCGCTCCCAATGCGCGGGCGGGAGGTTCGGAATGACCGTCCTTCTCGGCTTCGTCATCTTCTGGGCGGGCGGCTTTCTCGGCCTCTTCATCGGCTGTGCGCTGGGCATGAACACGCGTTCGGAGCTTCTGGACGACCTCGACGATGCCGAGGCCGAGATTGATCGGCTGCGGGGCGCGTGATGGACTGGCCCTTCGCTGACCTGACCCCGCTTTCTTATGACGTGATCCTTGCCGATCCGGCGACCGGATTCGAGACTTATTCGGAGGCCGGTCAGGGCAAGAGTCCGTCGGCGCACTATCCGACAATGGCTTGGGGCGAACTCGAATCGCTGCCCGTCCAACAACTCGCGCGCGGCGATGCGCTGCTGATGCTCTGGGCTTGCTGGCCGACCCTCCGCCAGTCGATGGCCCTGATGGACGCATGGGGCTTCCGCTATGTCACCGGCGGCGCCTGGCACAAGCGAACGAAGCACGGAAAGTCGGCATTCGGCTGCGGCTATGTCCTTCGCAGCGCGACCGAACCCTATCTGATCGGCACGCTCGGCAGTCCCAAGACTGCGAACAACATCCGCAACGTGATCGAGACCTATGACCTCGACGTGATCGACGCGATCCGCCGCGAGCATTCGCGTAAGCCCGACGAACAATATGACGTTTGCGAGCGGATCATGCCGCGCGCGACGCGCTGGGCAGAACTCTTCGCCCGCCAGTCCCGCCCCGGCTGGGATTGCTGGGGCAACGAAACCACGAAATTCGATGTGGAGGCCGCATGAGTGTCCATATCCTCATCGGCGACGCGCGCGAGCAGCTTAAGGGACTCTCGGATTGCAGCGTGCAGACCTGCGTCACCAGCCCGCCCTATTTCGGCCTCCGCGACTATGGCGTCGACGGTCAGATGGGCCTTGAGGCGACGCCAGACGAGTTCGTTGCCGGAATGGTCGATCTCTTCCGTGAGGTGCGGCGCGTGTTGCGCGATGATGGCACGCTGTGGCTCAATCTCGGCGACAGTTATGCCGGGTCGGGGCGCGGCATTGGCGACACGAAGACGTCGAACAAGGGGAACGCGACCTCGCGCGACATGCATGACCGCATGGTCGAAGCGGGCTCGATCGGGCGATTTTGGGTGAAGCCGCCGCAAGGATTGAAACAGAAAGACCTTATCGGCATCCCCTGGCGCGTCGCCTTCGCATTACAGGCCGACGGCTGGTATCTGCGGCAGGATATCATCTGGTCGAAGCCGAACCCGATGCCGGAATCGGTGCGCGACCGGTGCACCAAGGCACACGAATATATCTTCCTGCTCAGCAAGGGGCCGCGATATTATTTCGACAACGAGGCTATCGCTGAGGGTTTGGCGGAAGCGTCGGTAGCACGTCTGGCCCAGAACATCGAAGGCCAGCGCGGCAGCTACAGAGTGCCCGGCAAAACGAACGGCGCGATGAAGGCTGTCGCTCGCAAGCGGGGTGTCCCGCCATACCATGCGCAATACCCCGAATCCTCCGACCAGTCCGGCCTGGACGCCGTGGCGAGGGGGGAAGGGCGCAACAAGCGCTCGGTGTGGACGGTCGCGACGCAGCCCTTCAAGGAAGCTCATTTCGCGACCTTCCCGCCCGCGCTCATCGAGCCTTGCATACTCGCCGGCAGTCCTGTCGGCGGCATGGTGCTCGATCCCTTCGGCGGCGCAGGCACAACGGGTCTGGTAGCCAACCGGCTGGGCCGCAATGCCACGCTGATCGAGCTTAATCCCGAGTATGCCGAAATGGCCCGGCGCCGCATCCGCGCCGACCTCGGCCGCGTCGAAAGCGAGATGCCTGACCGCCACGACGATGCAGGCCCCCTTTTTTCGACGGAGGCCGCATGACGTGGACCTCGACCCTCCTGCCCTGCGCACTGTCCTCGCTTGCTGCCGCAGGACTGACAGCCCTCTATTTCCGGTCCCGCCTGAGCGAGGCGAGGGCATCGGCCAACCTGTTCCGCATGTGGTGGGAACGGGACAGCGAGAAGATGCTGGTCGCGCAGGCCGAACTCGACCTGATCCGGCAGCAACGGATCGACGCGGGCCGACAGTCCCACAAGGCCGAGAAAGCCAGGTGCGCTGAAACCACCCGCGCGCTGGCCCTGAGCATCGGACGGCCTGATCTGGCCGAACGCATCAACGATCCACTGGACGATACGGGCCGGGGAGTAGCGCCCGTGTCGACCTCTGCGCGGGAGGGTGAGAGCCCTTCCGCGCCTTTCTCACTTTCCTGCGGCGGCTCAGCGGCGCCGAAAGCGGACGAATCGGGCGGGACTCTCCCGGAAGTGCCGACAGGACGCGGAGCGGTGCCCTCCCGCCGCCGACCCAGCGGGTCAAGACCGGGAATCCGCCCGGCCAAGCCTGCAGGGGAAACCGCGCGGTTAATTCTCCCCGCTGAAATCCCCCAAACGAAAGGAGCCTGAGATGGCGAAGAAAGACGAAGCCCCGCAAAACGGCGGGGAGATTATCAAGCCCGACTTCGAGCGCGCGATCAAGATCATCACGAACGACCTCAATCCCCTGCTCGAGAAATCGGCGAAGGTTCGTGGCGATCAGGCTGCGGGCTGGAAGGTCATCGAGAACGATTGCCACTGTAACAAGAAGGCGGCGAAGGACTTCCACAAGCTGCTGCGGATGGATCCAGAGTTGCGCGACGATTATTTCCGCACGCTGTCGGGTCTGCTCGAATTGTCCGGCGTCGGCATCTCACGCGATCTGGTCGACCAGGCCGAAGGCGGCGAGGCCAAGCCGATCATTCCGGTGGTCGAAAAGGCGCGGCCCGAGCTCGCGACGCTGACGCACTAATGCGCATCATCGGCTGCGATCTATCGAAGAGCATGTCAGGGCTCGCCGGCTGGGATGGTAAAACATCTCAGCCGGTAGTCGTGTCCAAGCCGCTCGGCTCTAAATTCACCGACCTCGGAACGGCTTTCGGTCGGTTGCACGAGCAGTTGAGCGACCTCAATTGCATCATAGGTGGCGCTCACGTCATCTATTGCGAAGAGCCGCTGCAGCCCCAAGCCGTTACCAAGCAAACGACGTTCGAGACCCTGCTCATCACCTATGGCCTGTTCGCGCACGCGCAGAGCTTCGCGGCCGCCAAGGGCATCCGGTTCATTGCCGTCCATCAAGCCACATGGCGTCGGCATTTTCTCGGCGCCATGAAGCGCGGCAAGAAATCGCTGGAATTGAAGGAATACGCCAAGGAGCGGTGCGGCCAGATCGGCATCAGCGTCAAAAATGGCGACGAGGCCGAGGCCGTGGGCGTGCTCGATTACGCCTGCGACCGCGAAGGCATCCGTCCGCCGTGGTCCGCGAACGAAGTGCTGCGGCCGCCGCTGGGGGTGTGTGCATGAGCCGCATCCTCATTGCCTGCGAATTTTCCGGGACCGTGCGCCGCGCCTTCAATTCGCGCGGGTTCGACGCATGGTCGTGCGACCTTCTGCCCGCCGAGGATCGCAGCAACCGCCATATCACTGGCGACGTTCGCGAGATCCTTGGCGATGGCTGGGATTTGCTCATCGTGGCGCACCCGCCATGCACGCGGCTGTGCAATAGCGGCGTGCGCTGGCTGTCATCACCGCCACCGGGGCGATCGCTCGATGATATGTGGCGCGAGCTCGATGAAGGCGCGGCGCTGTTCTCGGATCTATGGAACGCGCCCATCGAACGGATCGCGGTCGAAAACCCGGTCATGCACCGGCACGCGAAAGAGCGGATCGCGAATTACGCTCCGCCCGCGCAATCGGTTCAGCCGTGGCAATTCGGTCACGGCGAGACCAAGCGCACCTGTCTTTGGCTCAAAAACCTCCCCCCGTTGGTTCCGACAAACATTGTCGAGGGCCGGGAGCCGCGCGTCCACCGGATGCCGCCCGGGCCCGACCGTTGGAAGGAGCGCAGCCGCTTCTTCGACGGGATCGCGGCCGCGATGGCCGACCAATGGGGCCCACTACTTCCTCTGAGTATTGCAGCATGAAACCTGAAGCTCTGAAACTCCAACGCACAATCGCGCTCCGTGAGGTCGCCCGCTGCCGTGCGGCCGATAATCACCCCATGTCCGACCAGAGGATCGCTGCTGTCGCTGCAAAGACGTCCGGCGCGAGCCCCGACCAGGTGCTCAAATGGATGCGGGAGGCGCGGGTATAATGGCTGACGATTGGCAGATTGGTGATCGCGCGCTTTGCGTCGCTGTTACGCACCCGATGTTCGAAGAGCCTTCGAGCATCCTTCGGATCGGTGCGATTTACACCGTCGACCGGATCGGTCGCCCGTTGATCTGGGCCGAGGGCGAACGCGCGCTTGGGTTCTCGGATGTCTCGGCTCGGGACCCTAGCCGGGGTTTTCCGGAAACCATGTTCCGGAAGATCAGCCCGCACGCGCCGGACGAGTTCGACCGCGAAGTCATCGAGCAGATGAACGGCGCTCCTGTCGGGGAGCCTGTGGCATGACAGGCGGATGCAAGACATGCGGCGCCACCCTCGGACGCAAGAACAAGAGCGGATATTGCCGGAAGCATGTCGCGGCGGCCAATGCGGCTCGCCCTGAAATACGCGAGAGACAACGCGAAGGCATCCGTCGCAAGCTGGCAGTTGATCCCGCGTATCTCGACGATCTGCGAAAGCGGGCGCGCAATCTCTCGGCCGATCCCGAAATCAACCTTATCCGAAACCGGCATTTCGTGGAGAACCGGATATGGGAGATCGGTCGCGCGGCGGCCAGCAACCCTGAATCGCGCGCCAAAGCCGGTCAGCGTGGAAGCGCCACAAAACTCGCATGGTGTCCGCGTCATCTCCGCGAGAAATATCGCTATCTGGTCCGCACGAAGCGCCTGAAAGCGGCAGCGGCTCGCGAAATCATCTTGGCTCAGCACGAAGCGGATATGCGGCGGTGGCGCCGGGAAATCGGGGTGGCGGCATGACGAAGATCGAATCCCTCCTGCTCGCCCTCAAATCCGGCCCCAAGTCGGCCGCAGAACTTGCAACGATCGTAAATAGCAAGGGCGCCTATGTCTCGCGGGACTGCGCGAAACTCATCAAAGAGCGGCGTGTCAAGCGGATCGACGGCGGCAGCGGACGAGGAAGCCTCGCGATATATGCGCTGGCGAACGACAACACCCCGGCACCAGTTCGCAGGCGCGGCGCCGACCGGCTCTATAGCGATGCGGGCGGCCCCTCTGTCGATCCATCTCGCATCGTTCATCGCGACCCTTGCACCTATTGCGGCGTCCGTGGCGACGTGGGCTGCGAATGCGCTGAACGCGTTGGTCGCGCCATCCCCATCGGACAGGCCGCCAATCGCGTCCTGAACAAGCTGCGGGGGTCGATGTGACGCCTGACATCAAGCTGCCCAGAAACGTCGAAGCCGAAGCGGCGCTGATCGGCGCCATGCTGATTGAAAACAAGATCATCGACAGCCTTCCGCCATCGCTGTCGTCGGCGCATTTCTTCGAGCCGCTGCACGGCCGACTCTTCGACCGAATCCTGTCGCTGTTCAACGAAGGCAAGACGGTCACCGCGGTCACGCTCAAGACCTTCTTTGAAGATGACGAGGCGATGAAGGCGGTCGGCGGGGTCGGCTATCTTGCGCGTCTCACCGGCAGCGACGCTGGGCTGCTGGGGGCGAAAGGCTTTGCAAGCCAGATTGTCGAACTCGCCATATTGCGCGAACTGATCGAGGTCGGCCGCAGGATGATCGAGGGCGCATCCGACACCGCTGACGGCATAGACCCCGGCGCGCTGATCGAAGAGGCCGAAGCCCGCCTGTCTGCTGTGGACGGCAGCGGCGACGATGCCCGCATGACCTTCTCTGCCGGCGAATGCGCGGCGATGTCGATCGCGCAATGGGACAAGGCCCCGGTCGGCGTCGAAACCGGCATCATGCCCGCACTCGACGAAAAGCTGGGCGTGATGGGGCCGTATGAGATGACCGTGCTTGCCGGTCGCCCCGGACAGGGCAAGACTGCCGAAGCAGTCTCGCATTCGGTGGCGGTAGCAAAGCGCGCTCTCGACCCCGATTGCCAGACCGGTGGCGGCGTCGCCTTTGTCAGCCTCGAAATGTCCGGTCGGCAACTCGGCAACCGGATGCTGTCCGACATCGCCGCCTATACCTACCCCGTTCCGTTCTGGAAAATCGTCAAAGGACGGCTCGACGCCGAGGAACGTGAGCGCATATTGCGCGCCAAGGCCGAACTGGACCGCATCCCGCTCGAAATCATCCAGCCGCGCGGGCCGATGACCATCCCGCGTCTCAGGGCCACCGTGCGGCGCCTGAAACGGCATTTCGAGCGCATCGGACATCCCCTGCGGCTTCTGGTCGTGGACTATCTGCAATTGATGGAATCGCCCGGTCGATCAAAGGGCGAGGTGAACCGCGTTCAGGAAGTGTCAGCCATCTCGCGCGGCCTGAAAACGATCAGCATGGAATATGACGTTCACGTCATGGCGCTGTCCCAACTCAGCCGCCAGGTCGAAAGCCGGGAAGACAAGCGGCCCAAACTGGCGGACCTTAGGGAGAGCGGGGCTATCGAGCAGGACGCCGATAACGTCGTCTTCGTCTACCGTCCGTCCTACTATCACGAGCAGGCCAAGCCGCAGCACGGATCGAAGAATTACGAGACCGAAATCGTCAATTGGGAAGCCGACCGCGAGGCCATCAAGGACGACTGCGAACTCATCATCGCCAAGTGCCGCAACGGCGAGGACGGGCAGACTGTCCACGTCAAATATCGGCGTGACATTCAAGCGTTTCGGGGGATTTGATGAGCGCGCGCTGGTTCCGCTTCTATGACGAGGCCTTGGACGATCCCAAGGTCCAGACCCTCCCTCCTGAGCTATTCAAGGCATGGGTGAACCTGCTTTGCATCGCCTCGAAAAACGATGGCATCCTGCCTGCCGTCGACAAGATTTCGTTCAGCCTTCGGATCGATGAACGGGGGGTCGAACGCCTACTCGAACGCCTGCTTAACGAGGGGCTTATCGACCGGCGTAACGGTGGGGTGAACGGGTATCACTACGCCCCACATGGATGGGACCAAAGACAATATAAATCAGATACTTCAACAGACCGAGTGAAACGTTACAGGCAACGCAAGCGTGAAACGGCCCCAGAGACAGATACAGATACAGAGAAAAAAGAAGAGGCTAACGCCTCTTCCAAAAAAGCTGTTTCGAAATCGGTAAAGGGGCATCGCATACCGGACGATTGGGAGCCGCCTGAAGGCCATCCAAAAGTTCAGGCGATCACCGCGACATGGCCGAATGGGAAGCTGGACACCGAGACTGAGCGTTTCCGGGATCACTGGCGATCGTCATCTGGAGCCAACGCCAGAAAGACCGATTGGACGCTGGCCTACCTGAATTGGCTTCGATCTGCCGACGAGCGGCTTCCTCAGAGCCTGCGGCAAGTTCCTCCGAACCTATTCACCGCCAGACCCGACCGGCAGCGAAGCCCTGCCGAACTCGAAGCCGCCCGACAGCGCCTAGCAGCACGTGGAGAACCAGTCCCATGACCCGCCCATCTGGCTACCCGACATCAACGCCGATCGGGAAATTCGCCGACCAGATGCGCGATCCCGACCCTGCCAACGGGCGCGCGGCCTGTCGCGAGATCCGCGAGCGATCGAATGGCGAACTGGTCGTCTTCAACACCAAGACGCTGCCTTGGCCGCAGGCGACGCGGGTCAACCAGTTGGCGGATGAAATCTATGGACCGAGGAAGGCAGGCCAATGACCAACATCATCGAAACAATGGCGCGGGCGATGCAGGAAAGTCGGGCGTGGCCTGCCGTCTACAGCGGCGGGACTGCCGAGGTTCTGGCGCGCGCGGCGCTGGCCGCCCTCACCGAAGCGGGCTTTGCTATCGTCCCTGTCGAGCCCACGCTGGAGATGTCGTCAGCAGGTCTCGAAGCGATCATCGATCTTCATTGCGGGGAGGCCCCAGCAGCCTACCGCGCCATGATCGAGGCCGGGAGGGTGAAGGGGTGAGCGGCCCCTGCCCCGGTAAAGCCCCTTGCGGCTCATGCCCATATCGCCGCGACGTTCCCGCTGGCATTTGGCACCCCGAGGAATACGCGAAACTGCCGCGCTATGACGGTGAGACATGGGAGCAATCGCCGTCCCTGTTCTTTTGCCACCAGCAAGACGGGAACCTCTGTGCAGGCTGGGTCGGCTGCCACGATGCAGATCATCTTCTGGCTTTCCGAATGAACCGCGTGGACCCGAGCGTCTTCACTTACGCCAGCCCAGTTCCGCTGTTTGCTTCCGGTCGAGAAGCGGCCGAGCACGGCTTGTTGGGAGTGAGTGCGCCGGACCGGCGCGCGCGACAGGCAATAGGCAAACTCCAGCGCAAACTATCCCAGAGACCCTCGACCCCGGAGACCCCCGCATAATGGACCATGACCCCGACACCACAGCGGCCGAAGTCGTCAAGCTCAACCCGAAAACGAAGCCGGTCGACCAGCGCGGCCTGCGCGTCGTCGGATATCAGTCCGGAGCGTGCCATCATCGCTCCGCGACCTTCATCGTCGATGAGGCTCTGGAAGAGGTCCAGTGCGGCGATTGCGGGGCCAAGTTGAACGCCCATTGGGTGCTGCGCCAGCTTTGCGAGAAGGAGAGCCGCTGGCATCAGCGGATGGAGGATGCCCGCAAGGTGCTCGCCGAAGTCGAGGGCAGGACGCGCACCCGCTGCCAGCATTGTGACCAGATGACGCACATCAATCTCGGAAAGAAGCGGTGGAGCACGATATGACGGACCCCGACATCCCCAGCCCCCGCGAGAAGGAAATCGAGCAAGCGGCCGACAAACTGGCCCGCGCCATGATGGCCGACGATCCCGTTGCCGCGGTCGAGGCGGTGAAGGCGAAGGAGGCAGCCCGCGCGACGAAGCTCCTGCGCCAGACCCGCCTTGACGCGAAGGAGGAGGCCGAGCGCAAAGCGGCCGAGCTGCAAATCAAGGAAGGCACGTTCGTCAACGTCGGCGATGCCGTCGTGCCCCCGACCCCCGAATGGCTCGCCAAGCACGAAACCCGGCCCATGACGGTGCAGGCCGATGGACAGGGCCACCATGCGCGCTCGGTCAAGACGGTGCGGCGGATCACGATTACCCCCGTCATCCGAGCGCATCAGGCCCTCAAGATCGGCGAGCGCCAGCTACGCGCCTGCACATGGTATCGCGACCGATACGAGGAAACCGGGCTGGACGGCCGTCTTTCCATGTCGAGCTTCGAACCGAGGATTGCGGGTGGGATGCGTGGCGGCGTCGCGTTCACCGATCGCCAGGTCGAGGCGATGGACGACATGCGAAAAGCGCGGGCAGCGATCACGGCGAAGTATCGGCGGTTCTTCGACTTGGTGATCCTGCGGGATGTTGGCGTGAAACGGGCCGAGCGGATGGCGAAGTGCCGACGGGATAGCGGGATGCTGACGCTGCGGACGTGCGCGGATCAGGTCGCGGACTGGCTGGGGTTGTGATAGGAGGCGATATGGCTACGAAATTCCCAGAAGGCGAGCCGCCGCACGACTTCGGCGGCGTCCGGCACCAAGGCTTCCCGCGCACCGCCCATATGATCGACATGGGCGTCATCGGGATGCTCAACTATGGCGATGGTTGGCGCGCTGAGTTCGAAGGTTACGAGGGCATCATGTTCGACATTCCGAAGCCGGTTGCTGATTGGCTGATGAAGGACAGCGGCCGATGACCGAGTTCGACAAAGCATGGCGCGAGTTCATCGACGCGGTTGCGGATGCGCTGCGGATACCCCCGATGCTGGATTGGCTGACGGCTTTCATTGATCGGCATCCGTGGATAGGCCGCATCCCGTCGGTGCCGCCTGCTCTGTTGTGGTGGGCATTCATCGCGATGACGCTCGGCGCGCCCCTGATTGCGCTCGCCTATCTCTGGGCAATGGGACAGATGCAATGACCAGCCTGCTCGAACGCGCCGCGCGTGCTGCCGAGTTCGCCGACGAAGCCTTCGTCGCGCAATATCCCGGACCCGGAGTTGTGGCGCGCGCCGACCCGGATTGGTCGAAGGCCGTTGCCCGCGCCGTCCTCGAAGCGATCCGTGAGCCGAGCGAGGGGATGCTATCCCAAGGACGGCTTATGTGGGATGAAATGGAGGATATGACCGCTGATACGTGGCGAGCGATGATCGACGCCGCATTGAAGGGTGGTGAGACGGACCAGCCAACCGAAATCTCGCTCGGGTTCGATGTCGTCACGTCGAAGGAAGCGGCCATTCGCCGCGCTCGCATCGTGCGCCAGCCCGTAACGGTCGAACTCCGGTTCCCCATCGGGCAATGGGAAAAGCCCGAAGACATGATAGGCCATGCAGTGCGCGTAGAAGCAAGCGGCGCGCCGTTCGGTGAGTATCTGGCAGAGTCCGTCGATGATCGCGGGCGCGTCGTGCTTCAGCCGTTCCAGCTTGACCGCGACTATGATTGGACCGAAAGGGAAGCGTCCGACCCCGGCAGGACGTAAATGCGCGGCCCCATCTGCGATGCATAGCGGAGACAGGCCAAGTCGCCGGGGAATTTGCCAACGGTTCGCGCGATCTCCCAACCGATGGCAATCAGCGCATTGACAATCTTGGCCCGATAACTGTATCTCCCTCACCGTAATGAAAGTTGCGCCTGCAACTGAACGGGTCGGCCAAGCGCCGGCCTTTTTCATATCCAGTTTGAGCAGCGGCGTGGAAGGACACGCAGTAGTGGGACCGCACGAGGCGTGGGCGGTCTGGCCCCCGAGCGATGGCACGGCGTAAGCAAGTGGCGTTCGGATCAGGGTGCGGAGGAACGGCCTCAGCCGGTGTCGAGTCCGGCCTGCTCATCACCTTTGCGCGGCGGCGCTGAAAGCAGAAGCGCCCCATAGCGGACATTGGCGGGTTCGAGTGTAGATCCGACGACGGGCCAAGGCCCCGGCTCACAGGCCACGCGGGAGTGGCGCCCCGCCCGCGCGAACATCGGCGCCTACAGCGTTCCGAATACGGCGGCGTGCCGCCCGTGCCGATATGGCTAGGACGCTGTGGAAACCCGGCCCCTCGCAAGGGCAGACGCAAAGCCGAACTGCCGAGGCGATCCGGACAGGCCGAGCGGCACGCGGTGGAAGCCCGCTCACTGACAGCGGAGGCGCTAGGGCAATGGGCGAGCGCATCCGTGGCCGCAAGGGTGTGGAGCTACGCAAGCGTAGGCTGAGGGCCGAGCCGCTGTGCCGGATGTGCAAGGCCGAAGGGATCATCCGGCAGGCCGATGTCGTCGACCATATCAAGCCGCTCGGCCAGGGCGGCGAGGACATCGACGAGAATTGCCAATCGCTCTGCCACGCGCACCACGACGCGAAGACGGCAAGTGAAGGCGGCGCCAACCTGTTCGGTGCCACGCATCCCGAATGGCTCAGGCCCAGCGCGATCCCGCTGACCATCATCTGCGGCCCCCCGGCCTCGGGCAAGACGACATACGCGCGCGATCGGGCGAAGCCCGGCGACATCGTGATCGACCTCGACGCGATCAGCATGGAGATAGACCCGACGTTTCGGCCTTGGTCCGGTCGAAGCAACGAACTGCTGAACGCCAGCCTCCGCAAGCGCAACGAGGTCCTTGGGTCACTATGCAGGCAGGCCAAGGGCCGCGCATGGTTCATCGTCGGCGCCCCGACCAAGGGCGAACGGCAATGGTGGCGGACCCGCCTTGGCGGCGATGTCGTCCTGCTCAACCCCGGATATGCCGAATGCCTGAAACGCAGCAAGGCGAGAGGGACGCCGACCTATGGCGTTGACGACTGGTTCAAGGCATCGGGCGAGGTCTGGCGCAAGCAGCGTGCCGCGATGGACGGATGGGACGAGTGACGGCCGGTCGACCGTCGCGTAATAATGTTGCGTGGGCGCGCAATCACATCGCAATGTGAGGCCGGGGGGGGTAGTGCATTAGTGTAGTGCACCACTAGGACACCGACCGCGCCCCATCAAAGAAATCTCTAACCCCATTTTCGTCCGGTGACGCGCCGATGATCGCCCGGCGCAACATCGCAATGTGAGGATTTATGAGCCGCAAGGATCGCGCCGACAGCAGATCGTCGGCGGTGACAATCGCGCAGGGGTCGGCTCGAACGATTGAGCCGCCAGTGCATGTGCCGCTCGACGAATGCGACTGGCCGTTTTGGAATAACGTGGTTTCGGAGTTCGCTCGGGCGCAATGGACTGACCACCAGCTTGAGATTGCCGCAATGTTGGCTCGGACAATGGCCAACCTCGAAAGCGAGCAACGGTCGCTCAGGTCAGAAGGTTTTGTGGCGGTCCGCGCGAATGGAACAACCGTCGAGAATCCGCGAAGCCGAGTGGTAAAGGGGCTGGCCGGCGACATCCTTTCGCTTCGTCGATCGCTCGCCCTTCACGCGCGCGCGAAGTCGGGGGACAATCGAGACGCAGCAAAGCAGCGCGACGTGGGGCGCGGAATGGAGGTCTCGTTGGACGATGACCTGATCGCAAGGCCCCGGTTGCAGTAATGCAGGTTCGCCAGTTGCCGGACATTGTTCGGCAGGCCATCAAATGCGGCCCGGTCCCTGAATTGAGGGACTGGCGCTCGCTCGATACGTCGCAGATGACGCGGGCCGAAAAGAACATGGCGTTCGTCGAGCGCCACCTGATCGTTCCCGAGGGTGATTTGGTCGGGCAGCCGATCCGCCTCGCGGACTTTCAAGAGGCCTGGTATTACGCGGTCTATGACAACCGCATTTTGACGCGCCGCGCCATTCTCTCGATGGCGAGGAAAAACAGCAAAACTGCGACGATCGCTACACAAGTCATGGTTCACCTGGTCGGGCCGGAAGCCAAGGAAAACAGTCGGATTTGCTCGGGTGCGCGGTCGCGAAAGCAGGCTGCCGAGGTTTTTAACTACGCCTACAAGATGGCGGTCAAGTCGCCGTCGCTTCGCAACATCGTCCGCCCTGTCGCGTCGAACAAGCGACTTATCGGCACGGTGATGAACACCGAATATGAGGCGCTGTCAGCCGAAGCGGGGACGGCGCACGGCGGTTCCTACATCGTGGCGATCCTCGACGAAGTGGGCCAGATCAAAGGGCCGAATGATGATTTCGTCGATGCGATCCGCACGTCGCAGGGCGCCTATGATGACGCGCTGATGCTGGTCATTTCGACGCAGGCGCCGACCGATGCAGACATGATGTCGGTGATGATCGACGACGCGATCCGATCACAGGACCCGGCGATCGTCTGCCACCTTTATACGGCGCCCGACGACATGGACCTGCTCGACGAACGTGCGTGGGCGATGGCGAACCCCGCGCTGGGTCTGTTTCGGTCGCGGCGCGACGTTGAAGAGGAAATGAAGAACGCAGCGCGCGTGCCGTCGGATGAAGCAAGCGCGCGCGTGCTGATCCTGAACCAGCGCGTCAACATGGTCGCCGCATTCGTATCGCCTTCGGTCTGGAAGGACGGCAATGGCGAACCTGAAGACGAGGCGTTCATTGACGGCCCGGTCTATGGCGGCTTGGACTTGAGCGCGACCACGGACTTGACCTCGCTCGTGCTGACGGCGCGGGACAGGGCCGGGATAGTCCATGTTCGCCCCTATTTCTGGATGCCTCAGGACAGCATCATCGAGGCGTCACGCCGGGATAAGCGGGAGTATGACGTCTGGGTGCGGCAGGGTCTCGTTCGGACCACGCCGGGCAAGGTCATCGACTATGAGCATGTCGCGGCCGACATCGGGGTTCTGACTGCAGACTTGCCGGTAGCGAAAATTGCTTTTGACCCTTGGCGCATGGATCGCATGAAGGCTGCGTTGGAGCGGCAAGGCGTCGGAGTGCCGCTGGAACCGTTCCGTCAGCGATACCAAACAATGTCGCCGGCGCTGGACGCTCTGGAAGCTGATTTGCTGCAAGGCAAGGTCCGGCACGGCAACCATCCGGTGCTGCGGATGTGCGCGTCAAACGCTGTCGAGCGTCGTGATCCAAGCGGGAATCGCATGTTGGACAAAGCGAAAGCGACGGGCCGCATCGACGGCATGGTGGCCCTCGCAATGGCGGAGGGAGTCGAGGCGATGAGCGCCGAGACGGCCCCGACCTATGAAATCCTTATCGTCTAAATCTGGAGCAATCCAAATGACCGAACTGATCAAAAAGGCACTCGCCTCGCCAGCGGGTGACGATCCGCTCGTCTATGTGATGAGCGACGAATCCGTCGATCGCATGGGTGACGTGATCGAGGCCGCTGGGTGGGACCTGAAGAACTTCAAGAAGAACCCCATCGCCCTCTTCGGCCACGATCACAGGTTCGTGATCGGCCACTGGACCGACGTGAAGGTCGAAGGCAAGAAACTTATCGGCCGCCTCAATCTTCTGCCGAAGGGCATCTCCGAGCGGCTGGACGAAATCCGTGCAGCAGTTGAGGCGGGCGTCCTGCGGGCCGTAAGTGTCGGATTTTCGTCCGATCAGGATAGCGTCGAACCGATGAAGACGGGCGGCCTGCGCTTCCTCCGGGCAATCCTCTACGAATGCTCGCTGGTCGCCGTCCCGGCGAACCCGAACGCCCTGCAAATGGCGAAATCGCTCAACCTTTCCGACGACGCGCGAGCGTTGATCTTCGGCGACAATGCCGACCCCGAAATTCCGCAACGCGAAGCGCCCGCCTCCTCTGGCAAATCTGTGCGCGTCGTGAAGCTGAATGAGCCTGTCAAAGCATCGACGGCGCCTTTCGTGATCCGCGAAATTAAGCGGACCAAGTAACCAAACCACGGTCCCGCGTCGTGATGACGTCGGTTTCCCAGTCCTCGTTTCGGCGGGGCAAGATGGACATTTTTCAATGGATTACGCGGAACAGATTCGCGCCTTCGAAGAGAAGCGCGCAAGCCATGTTGCTGCCCTCGAAACCATCGCAAAGGCGGCGGCCGACTCGGGCTCCACGCTCGACGAGCAGCAGAAAGAGGACAAGGAAAACCTCATCGCCGAACTGAAGGAGATCGACGATCACCTGAAGTTCCTGCGCGACATGGAAGGCATCGCGAAGGCGAAGGCCGCTCCGGTCGCCGGTCAGAACCCGGAAGAGGCTTCCGCCTCGCGCGCCGGTCATCGCGTCGAGGTTAAAGCCCAGCCCAAGCTCGAGCCCGGCATTGCGTTCGCGCGGCTGGTCAAGAGCTTCGGTATTGCCAAGGGCTCCCTCGGCGAGGCGATCGGCTACGCTCAGGCTCGTTACGGCGAGGAGAGCGACACGGCCGGCATTCTGAAGGGGATGCGCGACCGCGGCCTCGACAAGATCGAGAAGGCGGAAATCCCGGCGGGCGCGAACATCTCGGGCAACTGGGCTGAAGCGCTGGTTGGAGCGGAGTCGTCCGCGTTTGCCGATTTCGTCGAGTTCCTTCGACCGATGACAATTCTCGGCAAGTTCGGAGCCAATGGCATCCCGGGCCTTCGCCGGGTTCCTTTCCGCACCCGCCTCATCTCTCAGACCGGCGGTGGCGAGGGTTACTGGGTCGGTGAAGGTAAGCCGAAGCCGCTGACGAACTTCAACTTCACCGGAACCACGCTGTCTCCGCTCAAGGTGGCGAACATCGCCGTTCTGACGATGGAGATGGTGCGCGACAGTTCGCCCTCGGCGGAAACGATCGTTCGCGATCAGCTCGCCGCGGCGCTTGCCCAGCGCATGGACATCGACTTCATCGACCCGACCAACAACGGTTCGGCGAATGTGAAGCCGGCGGGCATCACCTACGGCGCGGACAGCATTGCCGCGTCGGGCACTGGCGACGCGGATGACATCCGTCTCGACGTGCAGTCGGCGATGCAGAAGTTCGTCAACGCCAACAACCCGCTCAGCTCGGGCGTTTGGATCATGTCGGCCGGCTCGGCGCTGGCACTCAGCATGATGCAGAATGCTCTCGGGCAGCAGGAGTTCTCGGGTATTTCGATCACGGGTGGCACGTTCTTCGGCCTGCCGGTGATCGTGTCGGAGTTTGCCGGCGCAAACTACCTGTCCGGCAACATCGTTGTGCTGGCGAACGCGCAGGACATCTACTTCGCGGATGAGGGCGGGATCACCGTCGACATGAGCCGCGAGGCCTCGCTCGAAATGCTGGACAGCGCGCTTCAGCAGTCGGGCGTTGCCGATGTAAACGGTGCTTCGCTGGTGAGCCTGTGGCAAAACAACTTGGTCGGTTTCCTCGCCGAGCGAACGGTTTGCTGGGCTCGTCGCCGGGATACCGGTGTGACCTATCTGACCGGTGTCACTTGGGGCGGCTCGCCCAACACCTAAACTTGACGCCCCTTCTCCGAAGGGTAAATAATTGTTGTGGGCCTAGGGTAGCTCCCGAAAACTTGCAGCCTAGCAGGCTGGCCCACAACATCATTTAGGCGGTTCTGTAGGCAGGAACCTGATGGGATACATCTACGCGCTTCGCGATCCGCGAACCTGTGAGGTTCGCTATATTGGATTTTCGACCGACCCCGATGCGCGCCTTCGAGCGCACATTCAAAAGGCCCGGTCAGGACACACCACGCACCATTGCGCGCGATGGATCATGAAATTGATCCGCGAAGGATCTTCGCCGGAATGTGTCATTCTCCATGAGCTTGGAGATGACGAAAGCTGGCAGGATTGCGAGCGGCGATGGATCGAAGAATACCGCGCACGCGGCGCTCGTCTCACGAATATGACCAAAGGCGGCGAAGGTTTTGTCGGACTGTCTGATGAGGCTATCGCCAGGCGCGTGGCAACACGCCGGGAGACGATAGCAGACCCTATAAAGGGAAAGCGGTTTCGGGAATCTGTTGCAGCGGCGCAGGGAACGCCGGAACAGCGCGCCCGCAAATCGCGTCTCATGAAAGAGAAGTTCGCGGATCCCGAGTATCGGGACGCATTCAAGGCGGCATTAGCGACGCCAGAAGCGAGGCGCGCGCGATCAGAGGCGACAAAGCGCCGGATGGCTGATCCCGAAGGCCATGCCGAACATTGCGCCGCCATGAAGCGTTACGCCGAGACTGACGAAGGAAAAGCGGCCCTCCAGAAGCTCGCCGAGATTTCGCATACGCCAAGCGTCAACGCCAAGCGGGCGGCTTCAGTTCGCAAGGCATACCAGAACCCGGAACTGAGGCGTCAGGCATCTGAGGTGAATAGGGAGATCGGCGCGCGACCGGACGTGAAGCGCCGGAAGTCAAAAGCTTCTCGCGAAATGTGGGCCGACCCCGAAAGGCGCGAGGCCATCATGGCCGCCCTGACCGCGCCGGAAACCAAAGAGAAGCAGTCGAGCGCCAAGATCAAATCATGGTCCGACCCCGCCACCAGAAGGCGAATAGTCGAGGCAAGATGGACGCCCGAGCGGCGCCGCGAACAGGCTGAGCGCATTCGAAAGCGCAACGCCGATCGTTCAAAGAAGGAATGAATTATGGTCGACATGATCGCCACGAAGAAGCTGAAATACGGCACGCGCCGCTTGCTGCCCGGTGACCCGTTCTCCGCTCGCCACGATCGCGATGCGAAACTGCTGATCGGCATCGGCAAGGCCCGCTATGCGACGCGGGACATGGTGGCGGAAGATGAGCCGGTGATTGCCGCGCCTGTTGAATTGCCGAACGCCCCGGCGCCGGAACCGGTCGAACCCGCGCCGATTCCCGAGGCCGCGGAAGCCGACGAACGCCCCGCCCTCCGCGCCGAGTATGAGACCAAGTTCGGCAAGAAGCCGTTCATGGGTTGGGACGCCGCCGCGCTGCGCGAAAAACTCGCGGCCGAATAATGAACGAAATTCTCGCCATGCTGATCGCCGCTCTTATCGGGGCGGCGCTGATCCTGTCGGGCATCTATCTGCTCGTCGGCATGGCATGGACCCTGATCGCGGGCGGCATCGTCTGCTTTGCCTTCGCAGGCATCATCCGTAGGGGCGTCTATCGTGCTTAGCCGAGCATTGGGCGTCCTGTCTGCCGGACTGGCGCCGCGAACGAAGGCGAACCTGTCGCCGCCGGATGATCGGGGCTGGTATCGCATCCTTGAGAGTTTTTCGGGCGCGTGGCAGCAGAACGTGACTGTGGATCAAACCGCGGTGCTGGCGAACCATGCGATTTTTTCCTGCATCACGCTCGTTGCGCGGGACATTGCCAAGCTGCGCCTCAAACTGGTCGAGCGCGACAAGGACGGCATCTGGACGGAAACCGATCGCTCATCGCCTCTCGCACCGGTCCTGCGCAAACCCAATCATTTTCAGACCCGGAACCAGTTCTGGGAATCGTGGATGCTGTCGAAACTGTCGCGCGGTAATACCTATTGCCTGAAAAAGCGCGACAATCGCAACGTCGTGACCGCGCTCTATGTGCTCGATCCGAACCGCGTCAAACCCATGATCGCGCCAGACGGATCGGTCTATTATCAGCTTTCGTGCGACAACATCGCTGGCATCGAGGAAAGCCAAATCCTCGTGCCCGCGAGCGAAATCATCCACGATCGCTTCAACACGCTCTTTCATCCGCTGGTCGGACTGTCGCCGATCTTCGCGAGCGGCCTTGCCGCGACGCAGGGCCTGAAAATTCAGGAAAGCAGCGCCAACTTCTTCGCCAATTCGTCGAAGCCCGGCGGCCTTCTTATCGCGCCTGGCCGAATTGACCCTGACAACGCGGCCCGCCTTAAAGAGACTTGGGAAACCAAATACAGCGGCGCGAACGCGGGCAAAATCGCTGTCTTGGGCGATGGGATGCAATACACGGCGCTGACCGTGAACCCCGTCGACTCCCAGATGGTCGAACAGCTCAAATGGACCGCCGAGCAAATTTGCGGGACGTTCCATGTCCCGGTCTACAAAATCGGGATCGGCGCAATGCCGACATTCAACAATATCTCGGCGCTCAACACCGAATATTACGCGCAGGCGATCCAGTCGCACCTAGAGGACATCGAAAGCCTGCTCGACGAAGGGTTGGGCATGAAGGCCAACATTGGGACGGAGTTCGATCTGGACACCTTGCTACGGATGGACCCGGCAACCCAGATGGACACGCTCGAAAAGTCTAAGGGCAAACTGACGGTCAACGAGCAGCGCGCCAAACTGGACAAGAAGCCGGTCAAAGGCGGCGATACCGTTTATCTGCAAGAGCAGGATCACAGCCTCGAATGGCTCGCCAAGCGCGACGCGCAGCCGATCGAGATGCCCACCTCGCCACCTGCGGCCAACGAAAACGAGCCGACCGACGAAGAGCGCGCGCAGGCGCGGGCCGGTCAACGGGCGCTACTGCGCGAAAAAACGATGGAGCGGCTGAATGCTCGACCTTGACGATATCGCCGACGTCGTTTCGAGCGCGGTGAAGTCGGCCACTGCGCCGCTGCTCGCGCGCAATGCCGAATTGGTTTCTGCCAATGCCGACCTCGCCAAGCGCCTTGCTGCCTTGGAAGCGCGCGAGATGCCGACCGTCGAAGGCCTCGCGAGCCTCGAAACCGTGCGCGAGATGATCGGCTCCGCGCAGCCCGACCTTGCGAGCGAATTGCAGCCTCTGGTCGCCCGCATGGATGCGATCGTCGAAACCGGCGAAGAACGCGACGCCCGATTGGCCGCTGTCGAGCAACGCGAAATGCCGAGCCTTGAAGGCTATGTGACCACCGAAGCCGCCAAATCGCTTGTCTCCGACGCTGTATCGGCCGCCATTGCCGAAATCCCGGCGCCGCAGGACGGAAAGAGCGTTGAGCCGGAAGAAGTGCAGGCGATGGTCGACAAGGCTGTGGCGGCGCTCCCTGCGCCCGAGAAAGGCGAAAAGGGCGACAAAGGCGACGCGGCTGAAATCGACATGGATGCCGTGCGCGAGATGGTCGACGAACTGACCCGGCAAGCGGTGAGCGAGCAGCTTCCCGACGCGGTGAAGGCAATCCCCGTTCCTGAAGCCCCCGCCCCGATCGAGCCCGACATGGAAGCGATCGGCAAGATGATCGCGGATGGCATCGCAAAGGCTGTCAGCGAACTGCCCGCCCCGGAGAAAGGCGCAGATGGCATTGGCCTCGCGGGCGCCATGATCGACCGCGACGGCAATCTGGTCATCACGACCAGCGACGGCCGGACGCACAATCTGGGCCTTGTCGTCGGGAAGGACGGTGAAGCGGGCGAGACCTTCACGCTCGACGATTTTGACATTGAGCAGACCGATGAGCGGACGCTGGAATTCAAGTTCCTGCGCGGCGACACGATGCACACGTTTGAACTGGAATTTCCGGTGCCGATTTTCCGGGGCGCGTGGAAGGAAGGGACGTGGAGACGCGGGGATATGGCCGTGTGGGGTGGCAGCTTGTGGGCAGCCACGAAGGACACCGACGCCAAGCCCGATGCGCCCGATAGCGGTTGGATGATCGCCGCGCGCAAGGGCCGCGACGGCAAGAGCGTGAAGGACTGACATGCTGATCAAGTTGGACGACGCGCCATCGGTCCCCGGCGGTAGGGCCATTGTGCTGTGCGACAATGACGGAGTTCCGCTGCCGATGCAGACCCGAACCGTCGTTGACACCAACGTCGGCGACTTTGGCTCCATCACCGTGACGTTCACCATCGACGGCGAGCGTGTGAGGTTCGCGGACTGATGGCCCGCCACGTCTTCACATTCCGCTCCGAGCATCGCGGCCTTGACGAATGCCTTGCCTGCTTTGCGAGCGCATCGGAAGCTGCCGCCCATGCTCATTGCGAGCTGATCGAACTCGACTTTGCGGACGGCGCAATTCGGTTTCAGGGCATGGCTCTGGTGAGCATGGAAATGCGGATCGAGGGCAATGTCGTGATCGGCGAGGTCAAGCCGACCGCCGCGATCGTCCTGTTCGCGGCGTGGTTCATGACCGCGCTGCCGAGCCGCGCGACGGTGATGTGGAAAGACGGCTGGCCGATGTTCCGCTGCCCGCCGAATGATGACCGGCATAGCGACGATGGGCCGCCTCCGATGCTGTCGCCGGAATTTTGGAAGGCTCTCATATGATCCAAAAATACACGGCCGGGCGCTTCTTCCGGATTGGGCGCTGGACGGTCTTCATCAATCAGCATTGGTGGTCCGCGAAACTTCGGACGCATCTGCCTCGCCGGGACGTGAACCAAGAGCATATCGTGCTCTGGAACACACTGATCCTTGGCGTTGAAATCAGTTGGTGGCGCCCCGCGTGAGGCGCCTAGAAATCGGCCCCGGCGCCGAACGTCTGCCGGGGTTTGAGACATTCAACATCGCGCGCGGCCCCTTCACCGATCACGTCGGGGATGCGCGCCGGTTGCCGTTCAAGGATGCGACTTTCGCCGAAGTCTACTCGTCGCACTGCATCGAACATATCGAGTGGTTCGACGTCGAAGCCACCATTGCCGAATGGGCGCGGGTTCTGGCGCCGGGCGGATTGCTCGAGGTCCATACCGTCGATGCCGTGCCGCTGATGCGCGCGATGCTCGAATGGGAGGAAACGGGCGAGACTGATCGCTCGCCGGGGGCATGGAAGCGCGACCTGCACCGCGACCATCCGTTCGTCGCGGCGGCTGGGCGCATCCTCTGCTACGCCAAGCGGGGCGATAACGGCGCGAACATGCACCGGGCGATCCTGACGCCGCGGTATCTGCGCGAATGCTTCGAGCGGGCCGGGCTGGTCGATCTTGAAACGGTCGCCGAGCCGAAGGGCAGCAAGAAGCATCGGAGCATCAACATGGGACTGCGGGGGCGGAAGGCATGACGGGAATCGCAGACTACATCCCGCACCGCCGTCCGGTGGCCCCATGCATCGGCTGGCTGGCGCACAATACGAAGACCTGCGAATGCTATGAGAGCACGCGCAGACAGGCTTTCATGGCATCGCTTCACCCGCGCTCATTTAGTGGCTTCCTCTGCGCGATTGGCCGCCATCGGTGGGCCGACGATCAAATTCACCACCGGAGATGGTGCCTTGAATGCCAGCACGGCATCGAACCGGCGCCGGAACCGCCATGCTGAGCGTCCGCACGCTGGCCGACATGGCCCGCATCATCACGGCGAACCTGCACCGGATCGACCGCAACGCCTATGACTGCATCGTCGGGGTGCCGCGCTCTGGCATGATCCCGGCGAGCATCATCGCGACGCAGCTTCAAATGCCGCTCGCCGATATCGTGGGATATGGGAAGGGCATCGTGCATGGCCGCTCTGGTCGCCCTGTGGCGGCCGGGAAGCGCGTTTTGCTGGTCGATGATAGCTGCAACAAGGGCGGCGCGTTCAAGCGCGCTGTGGGCCTCCTGCCGAAGGGAACGAAGGCAACGCGGCTGGCAATCTTCGGCCCCTATCAGGTCGCGCCGGAATCGGTCTGCGATATGTGGTTCGAGGCGGTGCATGGCCCGCGCGTCTTCGCCTGGAACTGGACGAAGCATGTGAGGCTCCCGCGCTGGGGCTTCGACTTCGACGGCGTTCTCTGCCGCGACAACACGAAGGCCGAGAATGACGATGGCCCGCGATATGCCGAGTTTCTGGCGAACGTGGAGCCGCTGTTCATCCCGCAGCGCCCGATCGGTCACATCATCACCGGGCGCGCGGAGAAATACCGCGCCGAAACAGAGGCGTGGCTGGCCCGGCATGGGGTTCAATTCGAAAGCCTGACCATGACGCCTTGGCCGACGAAAGCCGAACGCATGGAAGCGATGCGGTCGATCGGCGGCCGGGGCGCTTGGAAGGCCGGTCACGCCGAAAGGCTGGGGGTCGAGATGTTCATCGAAAGCAGCCCGAAACAGGCGGGCATCATCGCGCGCGAGGCGGGAATTCCGGTGTTCTGCACCGAGACGCAGGAGGTCTTGTGAACGCGGTGCTGAGGGAAAACCGGGTGCCGCTGTCGGAGGCGCTGAGGACCGAAGACAAGGCCCTTGCGCGCGCCTTCGCGTGGATCGGGCAGAATTATAGCTCGGATGAATATGAGGCTGTCCGGGCGGGCTATGAGAACCGGATTGACCCTAAGTTCCTGGCGGTCTGCGAGCGGGTGCGGCGCCTCCTGCCGATCGCGATATCGCTTGGTTGGGACAGGAAAAGCGATTTGCGCACGCTCGATCTGGGTTCGGGCGCTGGGCACATGGGGCTCATCGCTAACTGCTTCGGGCACAGCGCCGAGGGGATCGACTGTTGCGACCTCTATGACGCGCTGCGCGAGTTTTGGCGGCAACCGGCGACGTTCCACCGGATCGAGGCCGGGGTGCCGCTGCCGGTTGGCCGGTTCCATTCGATAACGTCGATCCTGACCAACTACGGCCGCGACTGGTCGATCGCGGACTGGGATGAGTTTCTGGGGCGCATTGGCGCGGACCATCTGGAAGCGGACGGCGAGTTCGTGATCAGCTTCCCCGGCGACCCGAACGCCGAGGCAAGGGTGCATCTTCGGCGCCGTGCAACGAGGACTGAGGGAGGCGGGCGGTTGATGTTCTTTTCGGCGCAGGAGTTGGCCGCGTGATCCTTTCGCTGGTCTTCCCATATTACCGGAACCCGTCGATGCTTTCCCTCCAATACGCGGAGATGACGCGCTGGTCGGAGAAGGCGAAGGCGCAAATCGAGGTGGTGATTGTCGACGATGGTTCGCCCGAGCCCGCGGTTGACGTCGAGCGGCCGGAAGGACTGCCGGCGCTGCGCATCTATCGGGTGCTGGAGGATCGGCCGTGGTTCCAAAACGGAGCGCGGAACATCGGCGCGCACGAAGCCGAGGGTCCATGGCTGTTGCTGACCGACATGGACCATGTGCTGACCGCCGAGAATGCGGACGCGCTGTTGAAACGCGTGCATCGGCTGGATCCCGAGACGGCCTATATGATGCACCGCGTTGAGGCGGACACCGGCTTGCCGACGCTGAACGCCAATGGTCAGCCCAAGCCGCACCCGAACAGCTTTGTCATGACCCGCGAAATGTATTGGCGCCTTGGCGGCTATGACGAATGGTTCACAGGAATTTATGGCACGGATTCGATGTGGCGCGCGCGGCTCTATGCGGTCGCGAAAGAGGGGTTCCTTAAGAAGGTCGCCCTCACCCGCTACTGGCGCGACCTTGTGCCCGACGCCTCGACTACGACGCTGCCGCGCAAGGAAGGCCGGAAGCCGGGCGAGAAAGAGGCGATCGCCATCGCAAAGAAGGCCGCGGGCAAAGAGGACGAAATCCTCTCCCTGTCCGCCGAATACGAGCGCGCGCTATGATCTCGATAATCTTCTGGCTCTGGCGGCAGGAAAAGAGCCGCACCGTCTACACGGCCGATCACGTCAATGTCGCCGCAGCCATGGTCCGCCGCAACCTGTCGATGCCGCACCGCATCTGCTGCGTGACCGACATGCCGGAAGGTATCGACCGGTCCGTCGAGATCATCACCCCGCCCGGCGAGTTTCTGGACATCACGAACCCGCGCTGGTCGAACGGTCGCCCTCAATGCTACCGGCGCCTGTCGATGTTCCGCCGCGATGCTGCCGACATCTTCGGCGAGCGGTTCGTCTCGATGGATCTTGATGCGGTCATCGGCGGCCCGCTCGATCCGCTGTTCGATCGGCCGGATGACATCGTGCTTTTCAAGGGCACGCTTCGGGGACGCCCGTATAACGGATCGATGCTGATGATGACCGCAGGCTGCCGGCCCAAGGTCTACGAGGACTTCAACCAGGCGTCCGCGCTGGAATCGGGCCGGCTGTTCTGCGGCTCCGATCAAGCCTGGCTGATGCACAAGCTGGGGCCGAACGAAAAGGTCTGGGACGATCAGGACGGGGTTTACTGGTTCGGCGGCGCCTATCGCACGCGGCGGAATAAGGTCGATCCCCGCGTCCTGTTCTTCCCCGGCAATCTCAAACCTTGGGACGTCAAGAAAATCGACCCGTTCACGCGGGAGCATTATCATCTCGGTCTGATGGAGGCGGCATGAGCGTCTCGCTTGAAATGGCGAAGGAACAGATTCGCGTCACGCACGACGACGAAGACGGCCTGATCGCCAGTTACATCGTCGCGGCGAATGCTTGGCTCGTGCGATACTGCGGTGACAATTACGACCCATATGCGCCCGAGCTAGAACAGGCGGAATTGCTGCTCGTCTCGCATTGGTATGAGAACCGCTCGACGGTCGATTCCGGCAACGTCATCCCGCGTGAAATTCCGTTCTCCGTCGAAGCCCTCGCCGGCCCGTTCAGATTGCCGACGATCGTATGACCACGATCGGCCGCCGCGACACGCTCGTCACGATCCAGCGCTTCACGTCGACGCAGGACGAGTATGGCGAGGAAGTCCAGACATGGGTGGATCTCGGCAAGGAGTGGGCGGCGGTCTTCTACGGCACCGGGGCCGAGCGCAGGGAAGCCGCAAGGGAGCAAGGCGAGCAGGCAGCGACGTTCAATGTCCGGTCGAATACCATGACGCGGGGCCTGTCCATTCGTGACCGGATCGTTTCCGGGTCGGATAATTGGGACATCGTATCGGTCGCGCCGATCCGACGCGCCGAGATTGATCTTGTGGCAAAGCGGGTGGTCGAGTGATGGCCCGCCAGACGTTCAAAATCGAGGGCTTCAAGGAACTCGAAAGGGCGCTGGCTGAAGACCTTCCAAGGGCCACCGCACGCAACGTCCTCAACCGCACGGCGGTCAAATCAATCGAACCGTTGCGCGTGAAGATGGGTCAGCTTGCCCCCTATGACCCGCAGGACCGGGACGGCGACGGCAAGCACCTGAACGAAACGATGAAAACCCAGCGCGTGACGGCCAAGCGGGCGCGCGGATCGGCACGGTTCGACCGATCGTCCGGCGTTCAGGTGATGACCGGCCCCGCGCCCGAAGGAAAGCGCGCTCGAGCAAATGCGGGCTGGCAGGAGGAAGGAACGGTGGAAATGTCTCCGAACGCCTATGCCCGCCCTGCCGCTGACAGCGAGGGTGAAGCAACCGTGCGAAGGGTGCGCGATACGCTGGCCGACGAAGTGAACAAGGCGAAGGCGCGTATTGCGCGGAAGCTGGCAAGGGGGCGCTGACATGGCCGACCTCGCAACCGCCTTCCGCGCCCGTCTTGTCGCAGATACCGCGGTCGCCGCCATCGTCTCGACCCGCATCTATTGGGGCGTCGTGCCGCAAAATGCTGCCCTGCCCTACGTCCGACTGTCGATCATCAGCGACGTGCGGCCGGAGCATCTGAAGGGCTATCAGGGATCGCGTAGGACGCGCATTCAGGCCAGTTGCTTTGCCTCATCGTTCGGCGCCGCAAAGCAGCTTGGAACCAAGATCGTGAAGGCGCTCGATGCCCCTTGGTCGACCAATGACGACAAGGTCGGCCGGGTGAAATGCGAAGGCCCGCGCGAGGGTCGGGGCACCGACACCGCGGCAGGTTTTATTCATCACCAGATCGTTGAAGCGATGATGGAGCACACCTTCGCCGATTGATATTCGCGCCAGCTTGGACCGGCTGGCCGTGCAGCATTCAGGTCCGTTCGTTCAACCGGGTTTCCACGTCGTGAGACGTCGAGTCCCAGACCGCTTCGGCGGCAAGATGGATTTTTCAACATGGCAGAAACTGGCGACGCCTCGCTCGGCTATATGGGCGAGTTCTGGCTGCATGATGGCAGCGCGCTTTATGAACTTGTGCAGGTCAAGGAATTCGATGTTCCGACCGGCGGCACCCGCGAACAGGTCGAGACGACCCACCTGAAATCGCCCGACTGGCGCCGTACCTATGCCAGCGGCTTCTACGAGGATTCGGACTTCGAGGTTCTGCTGAACTTCCGTCCGCTGTCCGATACCGACGTGCTGCTCGAAGATGCTCTGAAGGAAGCTGATGTTCGCGCGTTCAAGGCGGTCCTGCCCGAGAATGGCGAGCCCGTCGCGCAGATCGAAGGCACCTGCAAGTGCACCGGCTATTCGCGCGGTCGGGTCACTCCTGATGGCGTGATGGAAGCGACTGCGACCTTTCGCATCGTCACGGTCGACGACATCGAGGCGTATGTGTCGTGAACCCGATCAAGGGCGAGGCGCCGCTGAAACTGAGCGACGGACGTGAATATGTTCTGACGCTCGATTTCGAGGCGCTGGTGGAAGCGGAACAGGCCTACGGGAAACCGCTTCCCAAGCTGATGGCGGATGCGTCGGTTGGCTTCATGGGGGCCGTGCGCGCTTTGCTCTTCGGGGCATTGCGCGCACATCACCCCGACATCACCGCGGTCGAAACGGCCGAGATCATCATGTCCGACTTCGATGCTGTGGGTGAAGCGCTCCAGGCAGCGACACAGAACGGATTTCCGAAAGCGGAGGGTAAGAAGTCGGGAAACGCCCGCCCCGCTGGGAAGACCTCTGGTCGCAATGGTGCGAGGCCGGCCTCGACCCGGAAGCCTTCTGGCGCGCGACCCCGCGCACGTTCGGGCTGATCGTCGGCGCAAGACTCAAGGGAGCTCAGGATGCGGCAGTGTCCATGGGCTGGCACGCCGCCGTGTTCGCTGGGCAGCGCAAGCTCAAGCCGCTCGCCGATTATCTCCGCACACCAGAGGAAAAGCGCCGCGAAGGCGTGCGGAAGATGATCGCGATGGCGAAGGCCAAGGCAAAGAAAAAGGACTGATCCATGGCCATGGCAGACACGATCGCGCGATTGAGCGTCTGGCTCGGAATTGACACGGCAGCCTTCGAAAAGGGTGCCGACATCTCCGAAAAGCGCCTCAAGAAGATGGAGCGCGAGTTCACCAAACTCGGCGACAAGCTGCAGGATATCGGCAAGACGATGTCCGTCGCTATCACGGCTCCGATCGCCGGGATCGGCGCGGCAGTCGTCAAGATGAGCGGCGACTTCGAAAGCTCGATGATCAAGCTCAGCATTTCGTCACAGGCCACGGCCGACGAACTGCGCCAGATGAACAAACTCGCGCTTCAGCTTGGCAAGGATACAATTTTCGGCGCATCGGACGCCGCGAACGCGATGGACGAGCTTGCGAAAAGCGGCCTGTCTGCTCGTCAAATCCTTGACGGCGCCGCCACCGCCGCCGTGAACCTAGCGACGGCGACAGGCTCCGAGCTTTCGCCCGCCGCCAATGCGATCACCGACACGATCCAGCAGTTCGGTCTTTCGACTTCCCAGCTTCCCGATGCGGTCAACCAGATCACCGGCGCTGTGAACCAGTCGAAGCTCGACTTCGAGGATTATGCGCTCGCGATCGGTCAGGCCGGTGGGGTCGCCGGCGGTCTGGGCGTGGAATTCAAGGATTTCAACGCCACCATCGCCGCGACGTCCTCCCTTTTTGCCAGCGGCTCCGATGCGGGCACGTCGTTCAAGACCTTCCTGACCTCGCTTGCCGGGAACAGCAAGCAGGCGAAGGAGGCAATCGCGCAGTTCGGGTTGCAATTCTACGACGCCAACGGGGGGCTGCGGTCCATGGCGGAAATCGCCGAGGAATTGCGGACGAAGCTCGGCGGGCTCAACGAACAGGCCAAGACCGAGGTTTTGAAGCAAATCTTCGGCACCGATGCGATGCGAACCGCCATCGGCTTGATGGCCCAAGGCGCCGAAGGCCTCGACCGTGTCGCTGCGGCCATCGAAAAGACCGACGCCGCGGCGCAGTCGGCGCAGCGCATGAAGGGCTTCTACGGCCAGCTCGAAAACCTGAAGGGCGCGATCGAAACCCTCGCCATCCGCATCGGGCAATCGGGGGTCCTCGAAGCGATCACCGTGCTCGTCACGAAGATCGCTGATTTTGTCGACTGGCTCTCCACGGCGAGCCCAGGCGTGCTGCAATTTGCTGCCGTCGTGGGGACTCTTGCTGCCGCTATCGGCCCGGTCATCCTCGCGATCGGTGCGATGACCAGCGCATTCTCCCCCTTGCTCGTCATCGTCACGACCCGCCTCATTCCGGCGTTCGCTCTGTTCAAGCTGGAACTGGCTGCGCTCGCCGTCGCGGGCGGCCCCGCCGCTGTCGCTATGCGCGTGCTCGCCGTCGCCCTGCGCGGATTGTTGATCGCTACCGGGATCGGTCTCGCGATCACCGCGCTTGCGGGAGCGGTCTATCTGCTCACCCGGCGCACGAATGAATCAGTCCCGGCGACGAAGGCATATAGCCAGGCGCTCAACACCGCCGAGCAGACGGCAAAGGATGCACAGGTGGCATCTCAGCGCCTATCAACTGCAATGGGCGAAGAACGGAAGGCGGCGCTGAACGCGGCGACGGCCCAACGGGCTCTAGCCGAGCAGCGGCTACGCGCAGCCCAGACGAGACTTTTGCAGGCGGAGTTTGAGGCGAAGGCGACGGCAGCCGAGGCGCGCCGGACGGCAAATCTCGCGTCGGGCGGCGGGCCCGGAGAGGGTGTGCAGGGGCGAATTTCACCAAGTCAGCATCGCTTCAACGAAGCGCGACGGGCAGCTGAGACCGCGGATGCCAACGCGAAAGCGGCAGAGGCAAGTGTCATAAAGCTTCAGAGGGCAAAGTTCGATCTTGACCAGTCGATTAAGGCGGCGACGGCTCCGATCAATCTTCCTGCTGTTTCGGCCAGCCCCGACGGGTCAATCGCTGCGGCTCGCGATCAGGTACGAAGCCTTGGGAGGGAGGCCGGTGTAACGAATTCGGCGCTACAAGACCTGCTCGACACCCTCTTCCCTGAAGAAGAGCGAGGCCGGGAGTTTGCGGCCAATTTGACGCGCCTCAAGTCGGAATTGGACAAGGGAACGATCAGCGCCGACCGCTATTCGGCGGCCATCGACCGGCTCTGGAAAAACTATCTCGGTATCAAGGCGCAGGAGGTTCCTGACGTCAGTGTTCTGAGCGGAGAGAAGTCGATCGAAGAGTTGAACAAGGAGGCCATCGATAGGCTTCCCGACGCATTCTCTACGCTCGCATCGCAGGCCGAATATACGAAGGTACGCGTCGTAAAGTCCTTCAAAGACATGGCCGACGATACGCTGTCAGCCCTCAACCGCCTGTCGAGCGCGATCCAAGGCGGCGGGTTTCTGGATATCCTTCAGGGCATCATCGGCCTTGGGTTGCAGCTTGGCAGCATCGGCGCGTTTGGTCGCAAGATCCAGGGCAACATCAACCGCGTTCCCGGCAATGCCAACGGAACCAGTTTCTGGGGTGGCGGCCTGACATGGGTTGGCGAGCGCGGCCCGGAACTGGTTGACCTTCCGCGAGGCGCACGCGTGACCCCGAATAACGACATCAAGGGGATGCGCGGCGGCGATAAATATTATTTGAGCGGCAACCTGCTGACACCGGAATTCTGGTCGATCATCCAGTCCGGCAATGTCCAAGCGGCAAATGCCGGCGCACAAGGCGGCGTCGCCCGCATGCAATATTCGCAATCTCGGCGTTGGCGGTAAGCGATGATCGAACTTCCTGCCGACCCGGCGCCGAACGGCGTTCAACCGACCTTGCTCGATTTCGGGATGAACCTTCGCCCATCGACGGGAGCGGCTGTTCTCCGCGTCGATCGGAAAGGTTCGCGCTACCGGCTACAGGTGTCGTTCCCGCCGATGCTGCCGAGCGTGTCGCGTATCTTCGTCGCCCGGCTGCTCAAGGCGAAGCGCGAGGGGCTGCGTATCGCGTTCCCGCTGATCGACGTGCCGCAGGGCGCGCCGGGAAGCCCCGTCGTGGATGGTGCGGGCCAGACGGGCACCTCGCTTGCCATCCGGGGCCTGACACCCGGCTATGCGGCGAAGGAAGGCTATTGGCTGTCGATCGAGGATGAGAACGGCCAGCACTTTTTGCACAACGTCAGCGAAGCGGCGCGAGCAGATGGGAGCGGGGAGGTGACGCTGAACATCACCCCGGAACTGCGCGCGCCCTTTCTGGACGGGGCAACGGTGCATCTCGCCAAGCCGATGGTCGAGGGATTCGTAGACGGCAATGAATGGTCGTGGACGATCCCGGTCAACAAGCTGGTCGCGATCGAATTCACGCTGGAGGAAGCAGCATGAGGCGGGTCGGTCTGATCGGTCTCTGCAAGATCGAACTCCCCGGCAGCTATGGGAATGTCCTGCTGTGCGATGGCGGGTTCATCGAATTCAACGCAGAGACCTACCGCTCGAAAGACCCCGTATTCGGGACGATCGGCAGCATTCAGGCAATGCAGGAGGGAGTCGGCAACGAAGTCCCGGCGTTGGAAATGACGCTTCTGCCGCCCGGAACGACAACGCCAGCGGAAATGTCGCAGCCCGGTTTTCAGACCTCGCGAGTCCGTTTCTGGATCGGAGAATATGACGTCGAGGCCGGAACGATCGACGGGACGCCCGATATCGTTTTTGACGGCCAGCTTGACCGGACGATGCTGACGGTCGGAGCGTCTCGTGAACTGGCCGTGTCGGTCGTTTCTCTCGCCGAACGGCTGTTCGAGCTCAACATCGGCAATTCGCTCAACCCCGCATGGCACAAGTCGGTCTGGCCCGGCGAGCTTGGCCACGACAATGCCTCTGGTCTGTCGATCCCGGTGGCGTGGGGCGTCGAAAGCCCGCGGTCGACCAGCACGACCAGCCCCTATCACTCGCCCCGAGACTTTCGCGAGCAACTGATATGAAGACGCTCGAGGAACGCCGGGCAGCATTGAAGCGCCGGGGGCAATTGCCCGAACTCGAACGCCGGAAAGAGGCGACGCAGGCGACGCTCGACAAGTTCAAGGGCCTGCCCTTCGATTGGGGCGAGGGTCGGCATTGCGTCCGCCTCGCTCACTATCACTTGCGGCAGATGGGGCAGAAGCCGCCGACCCTGCCGCGCATCCGGTCGATGCTGGCGGCGAAGAAGGCGCTCAAGGAACGCGGCTGGGACAGCGTGAGCGACATGCTCGACAGCATCCTTGTCCGCATTCCGCCGGCGA
Source organism: Sphingopyxis sp. NJF-3 (assembly GCF_053514865.1). NCBI lineage: Bacteria > Pseudomonadati > Pseudomonadota > Alphaproteobacteria > Sphingomonadales > Sphingopyxidaceae > Sphingopyxis > Sphingopyxis sp. NJF-3. The sequence goes on along the minus strand of NZ_CM130726.1, from coordinate 1,544,507 downwards.
TGATGTTGCTCGGGGACATCGCCGTGACACCGGGGGATCAGGGACTGGATTCGGTGTTGATCTACGTCGGGCCGCACAAGCTGCTCGGCTGGCTGCCCGATGGAAGCGAGGTCGTGATTTATGACGCCGGGGTGGACGATTTGACGGGGGCTTGGCGGGTATGAGCAAGCCGCTGAAAATTCTGGGCACCGTCGCTGGCGTCGTCGCTTTGGTCGCGGGCACCATCGCGACCGCCGGTATCGGCACCGCTGCATTTGCCGCCGTTGCTGGAACAGTCGCGAGTGCGGCCAGCATCGCTTCAGGCATAGCCATGCTCGGGTCGCAGGCCCTCGCAAAGCCGCCCCCTGCCCGAGGGTCGATCACGCAGATCATCGTCGACCCGAACTCACCCCAGCCCTACGTCATGGGCGGCAGTCATTTTGCGGGCGTCCTTCGCCACCGCGCGGGCTATGGCGGCACGGTCGACAAGGTGCCGAACCCCTATCTGTTCGATGCGGTCGTCTATTCGGGCGGCGGGCCGGTTCAGAGCATTTCGCCGAGGATCGACTATGCCGCGGTTCCAAGCTGGTATTCGGGCTATCTCTACACCGACACGCAGCTTGGGGCCTGCCCGGAAAGCAACGCACTCACCCCGCAATTTGCTGGCACGCCGGGATGGGGATCGGCCTACAAACTGTCGGGACAGGCGGCGATCGGCTGGTCCTACAAGTTCGACAAGAAGGGCAAGAAATTCGCGAACGGGCTTCCGGTCACTGGGGCCTATGTCGAGGGCGTCAAGGTCTATGACCCCCGCCTTGACAGCACCTTTCCGGGCGGCTCCGGCTCCTGTCGGCTCGGCGACGAAAGCACCTACGTCTATTCGACGAACCCCGCCCTTCATGCCGGGACCTATGCTTATGGTCGCTACCAGAATGGCAAGCGGACGTTCGGCATCGGCCTGCCCGCCGATGGAATTGATTGGGCTGTCGTGGCCGCATGGGCGAATGTCTGCGACGCGAACGGCTGGACCATCTCCGGGGTCTGCTTCGAGCCGGGCGACCGCTCACAAAACCTGATCGACATCTGCGCGGCCGGTTCTGGTGAGCCGGTTCCGGGCGGCATCCTGTCGTTCAAATATGACGCGCCCGCTGTTGCTCTGGACACGATCACCGAAGAGGACATCGCTGACGGCAATATGAGCGTCGTCGCGATGCAATCCTATCGCGACCGGCTCAACACGATCCTGCCGAAATATCGCAGCGCCGATCATAATTGGGAGATGACGCAGGCCGACGCTGTGACGGTCCCGGAATATGTGACCGAAGACGGCGAGGAACGATCAGCGGAATGGCCGTTCAACTTCGTGAAGGACGTCGATCAGGCGGCGCAGTTGGCTGCGTATCGGCTGGTCAACGGGCGGGAACTCCATCCGATCGAACTGCCCTGCCTTCCCCGCCTTCGCGCGTATCGGCCGGGTGACTGCCTGCATCTCGACCTGCCGCAACTCGGATTGGACACCGACGCGATCATTCTGAACCGGGAAATCGACCCCGGCACGATGACGGTCAAGCTGACGCTCATCGGCGAGACCCCGGCGAAACACGCTTATGCGTTGGGGGAGACGGGAGTTGCCCCGCCGACTCCGGCCTTGGGACAGACACCGCAGGAGCGGGATGAGACGGCGGGCGGGGTCAAGGCGGGCGCCGCCCTTCGCTTTGCCTCGAAGACGGTCAACTATCCTCTGTCGAGCGACGAAGACAGCATATCTATCGCGGCATTTTCGGGGGTGTTGTCGAACGCGGTTCCCCTCACCCTGCCCGCCGACACGATACCTTACCTGGATTCGTCAACGACTTACGGGGTCTTCTGGGACATCGTGAACGAAGAATATCTCGTGAGCGAATGGCCCTCGGAAGACGAGATGGCCAACTCGAATTATGCATTCCTCGGCTACCAGAATACGGCCGGCGAAGGCGGGGTCTATCCTGACCCTGACCCGCCGCCGCCCGGAAATTGCGTGGCCGACGATACCCCGATCCTCTTGGCCGGTGGCGCGACGGCCCCGGCTTCGGATCTTGTGCCGGGAACTGTGGTCCGAACCCGCCACGAAACCACGATGGCATGGGGCGAATGGCCGGTGCTGGCGATCAGCTTTGCCGATGAGCCGGTCTTCGCCTGTGAACTGGAAGGCGATGAAGGACCGGTCACGATCCGGGCGACCGCGGATCACCGGTTCCTCGTCAACAATCGCTGGGTCCGGGCCTCGGAACTTGGCGAGGCGGACGGCACCGCAAGGGTCGCGAAGATCACGGTGGCCGACGCGCACACCTACATCTCGAACGGCGTGATCAGCCACAACGCGAAGGCTGAAGGTCCCGGCGACGGGCCGATCTAAGGAGCACGACATGACAGCGTGGGACGACTGGCTGCGGAAGCTCTCCGCAGACGGCAAGGGAGGTCTTGGCCTCAGGGGCCAGCCGCAAATGCGCGCGATCGACCGGGGGCTGCCCTATGTCTACGTGATGGCCGTCGGCATGGACGTGAGCGCCGATGCGTTCGAAGCGTCCATTCGCGCGGCTCCCGATGCGGCCGGCGCGACGCTTGCGGACTTCGATGTGACGGTCGGCTCCTACGCCGATGGCGTCACGACGATCACGCTCGAACTGACCGACGTGCAGACCGCGGCGCTCCCTTCGGACGGCGACGCGGACGGCCTCGAGGAAATGGTTTTCGACATTCTCTGGACGCCGAGTGGTGGGGTGCAACAGCGGTTCCTTGCCGGCGTCATTCAAGTTTCTGGAAAGGTGACCGATGGCAGCGGATCTTAATATCGTCGTCAATGGGACGCCGACGCCTGTTTATCTGGGTGAGAATACTGTCATCGCGCTCGCGGCAAAGAACAGCGCGGCAATATCGGCTGGGTCAGCCGCCGCAAGCGAGGCCGTTGCCCTCGCCGCCGCCGGGCCGAATTATGCCGATACGGCCGCGGGACTGGCGGCAACGAGCGAGGGCGAGACTTTCGCCGTCGAGGATAGCGGCATCGTCACTGTGTATCGCCATGATGCCGGGCCGACCGCGACCGAACTTCGCGTTTTGCCGACAACCGGTGCCCTCGCCTCTACCGATACCGGCAAGGGGGCCGCGATGGTGGGGTTTCAATATGACTCTACTGCCGAACCCCGCGATGCGGACGGTAAGCTTAAAGATCATCTCCCTTCGGCGCAGGACTTCGGCGCAATCCCCGGCGGCACGATCAACTCCGGTACGACCTTCGCCGGATCGACCGCCACGGCGGGGCCAGACGCCAGTGCCAAACTCCAGGCACTATTCTCGCAGGCCGATACCGAGAAGCTGCCCATAATTAACCTGCCCGCTGGGAAGGAGAATTATTCGCTTCTGACGGCCCCGTTGGAGTTGCAGGGCGGCGGCACTACGGTTCGCGGTCAGCGCGGAATGACCTATAGCCGGGGGCTGGGCAAGGCCGGGGCGCTAATTCTCGGCGCCGACGTCCCGTATGGCATCCGCGTTGGCGAAGGCGTCACGCCGTCCGCACCGGGCGACAGCGGCGCGGATTGCTTCACCTTCGAAGACATCGGCTTCATGAAAGATACCGCCGCTCCGCTCAAATCGCAGGCGGGCATTTACTGGAACCATCAGAGCAACGGGCCGGGACGCGGCGTCAATCTCTACGGGGTCAGCGCCACCAGCCTTCGGGCCGGTTTCGAGGTTGCGCCGCCGGTTATCGGCGCATCGACCATGATCGCCAACCTGACGCTTGATGGCGTTTGCTTCTCGAATAATCGATATGGCGTCTTCGCGTCTGGCCCGCTTTATGGGTTGCGGGTGGTCGGTTGCCAGATCGAGCAGAACAACGCCGCGAGCGCGCCAGCAACGGCCCTTACCGCAGCGGCGGTTGGTGCGGGCGGCACTGGCTATGTCAACGGCGCCCGTGTCTGGCTCACCGCCACGGATGGAACCGGGCGGGCGGCCCGCGCGATTATCGCGGTCAGCGCGGGGGCAATCACCGGTTTCACGATCGAAGTCGGCGGACACGGCTATACGGTAGGCGAAACGCTTTCGGTTCAGAGCAATGTCGGGACGGGGGCGACGGCGACGGTCACGACCGTTGGAGCGCCTGCTCAATACGATGGCGGCGCAATTCACGGCAATATCCAAGGCCCGGTGTCCATCATGGACACCCAGCTTGAGGGTCAGCCGAACCCGATCGACTTGCAGCCGGTCGGGGGCTTGCTGCCTGTCGCGGGCAGCGCCTCGATCAAGGCGCGCGTCGGTTTCAACTATATCGAGAGCATCGGGGTCAACGGCTCGCAATTCGCGGGGCGCTTTGGCACCACCGACCGAACGCACAACAACACGCTCGATTGGGGACCAAACTTTTACGCGGGATCGAGCCTGCCGACCGATTTCCTTGTCTTCAACAAGAGGGGAAATTGGGAAGTCAATCTGCGCGATCCCAACGCGATCACCTTCAATCAGTGGAATGGGTCGATCTTGCGTGGCTCGCGCATCTTCTCCGGCCCGATCGATCATTTCTACATCAAGGGCATTTCGACCGAACCCAACGCAGCGCCTGAGATTTTCCTTGGTGACGGGTTCAACCGCCACGACGCATCGGGTGGGAACTTGACGGCGGCGGCGGTTGCTGCGGGTGGGTCGGCCTATGTGGACGGGGAAACAGTCTCGCTGGTCGGAACCGATGGCCGGGGCTTCGGCGCGACTGCTACCATTGCGGTGACGGCGGGCGCAATCACCGGCTTTACGATTGTCCTGCCCGGCAAAGGATATGTCAGCACCAATCCTCTGACGGTCGTAGGCGGCACCGGGACGGGCGGCACCGCGACCGGCACGGCCGGCGCGACAACGCCTTGGACGCACTCCGCGCCCTTCACCAGCGGTGAGAAGGTGATGACCCCGCGCGGGCCCCTCTTTGTCCGAGACGCTACGGTCCAAACTCCGCTCGGATTCGGTGTGACGGCAGGCGATCTTGTCGTCGTGACCGCCTACGTCTCGGTGCAGAACCGCAACGCGAATATCTTTCGCTCGCAAATTACGCGCAACGCCGGGACGTTCATTGCATCGATCGGAGATAGCTACGCGGACGTGATCAGCCGGGGCGATTGGGTGCATATCTGCTACCCTTTCATTGCCCCGTCCACGGTTCCCGACATCGCCTTCAAATTCGGCACAAGCGGAGGCGCGAACACCGTGGATGCGCGGATCGCTGGCCTCTGCGCCCGCAACTATGGGGCCTATGTAAACGACGGCACCGTGCGGCAGGCGATCGCCCCCGTCGCGCCAAGGCTGGTCTGAGCATGGCCTCCCAATCCGAACTCCACACCCATGAAGGGAACGCGCGATGACGACTATCAGCGATGACGCATTCGTGCGCCTGTTTCAGGAGCGCGCGGGGCTCGATCCGGTCGACGGATGGGCGGGCAAGGACACGCTGGCTGAGCTGGACAAACTGCTGCCCCCGCGCCCCTCGACCGAGCAGAATGCCGCCACCGGCGAAATCCCCGAAGACTATTGGCCCATGCTGTCGAAGATCGAGAGCAATGACCGGCTCTATGCACTGCCGCCGATCAACCCAAAGACAGGGCGGCCTTATTCGAGCGCGTCGGGGCTCTACCAGTTCATCAAGTCGACGTGGGAGGGTGAAGGTGGGCGATGGGGCACCGATCCGATGAAAGCGTTCGGCGGCCTGCAACCGACGGCAGACGAGCAGCTTTCCCGCGCCAAGACCTTCACCGCGAAGAACGCGGCCTATCTGAAAAAGCAGGGCATCCCGATCAACCGGGCTTCGCTCTACGCGGCGCACTTCTTCGGCCCCTTGACCGCGGCGAAGGTCATCGGCGCAGACGTCGACGATCGCGCGGACCTGATCGCTGGTCCTGCCGCGACAAACGCAAATCCCTCGATCCTGAGGGGCAAGACGGTGGGTCAGTTCCTGACCTGGCTGCACGGAAAGACGGGAGCATGGGCACGGTGACCGGACAGGAGATCAACGGCATCATCGCGGCGATCCTGCTCGCGCTCGGCGTCGCCGCGCCGGTCCCTGCCTTCACGGGCGGGATGCTGCTTGCGCTGGGCGCCGCCTATGCCGTGCGTTCCTTCCGGGGCGCCGAGACGCGCAAGGGCATCCTCCTGTCGCTGTTCGCGGGTGGCTTCTTCGCCGTCCTCGCGGCGGGGATGCACGAAGCGACCGCGGGCGTCTGGCTGTGGGGATCGCTCGGACTGCAAGGGCAGATGGCCGTAGCGGGCGGTCTCTCGCAATCGCTGGCCGAAGGGTTCGTCGCGTTCGGCGGCGGGCTCAAGGACTGGCTCGCAAAACTGCCTGGGGGCATCAAGCTACCGGGAGGCGACCAATGAACGCTTCAATTCAATTCATCCTCGCGCTCGCGTCGGGCGCGATGGCGGTGGTGACGTGGCACAGCAACATGCCGAAGGTCATCGCCATGCGCGGGCGCTGGCACGGGTTCTGCGAATGGATTCTCGGGATGGCGCTGGCCCTCCTTTCCCCGGCGCTGCTCGCGAACGCGCTCAAGGACGTTGAGGCGGGCTGGCACTTTCTCGCGGCCGATGCGGCGATCATCGCCTACGCGGTCTGCCGGAGCCGGTGGCTGTCGTCGCAATCGTCGGGGAGCTGGAAATGCTCGGCATGAAAGGAAGCGGACAATGATACATGAACTGCTCCACATGGGCTGGCCCGCCGCGTCGGTGCTGATCGCCTGCGTCTTGGGTGTCGTCATCGTCTACGGGATCAGGAAGGGTCAATGATCGCCCTCCTCCTGCCGTTCGCGACCCGTCTGGTAGGCGAACGCTTCGCCAAGCTCGCGTCGTGGGCCTTCATGCTCCTGTTATTCGCTGGCGCTGCCTACGCCGCCTATTGCTGGGCATGGGACAAGGGACGCGATCACGAACGCGCCGCATGGCAAGCCAAAGTCGCGCTGATCATCAAGGAACGCGATGACGCGATGGCCGCGCTCGCGGAACAGGACGCCAAAGACGCCGACGCGCTCGAAATCAGGATCACCAAAAATCGAAAGGCACTGGACGATGAAACGGCCAATCTACCTGATCAGCCTCTCAGCGATCGTCAGCGGGCTCGCGCTTGCCGGGAGCTCATGCGGCAGGGACGCCGATGTCCGGCACCTGCCGCCGCCCCCTGAGCGGCTGGCGACGGATCAAGCGGGACAGCCTCGACCTGAAATGCCGGAAACCGCGCTGACGAGCGAGGCGGCATACGAGACGTGGATCTCGGATCGTCTCGATTGGGGCGACCGGCGCGATGGCGTCGCTTGGCGCTGGTGCCAGCTCTACAATACCTTCGCGACGGCGAAAACCGATTGCGGGGACAAGCCTCAGGGCGTGGAGTGAGGCGCTGCCGGATTGATGAATCGCTTGCGCACGATTTCGTCGAACTCGGCTCGGGTCATCTTGCGCACGAAGGTCATCCCCCTATCGCTGACATAGACGTCATCATGGGGTGCTGGATTGACCAGCTTGAACGTCCCCGGCGGCATATTCGGATCTTCGATCACGTCCATGCCGAATATCTGCTTGCGCTCCATCATCATTCCTTAAGGGATAGGGTGGCGCGAACCTTTTTCCCCAGATCGGACGGTCGGAACAGCCACCATTCTGTTATGGCACCCGTGCGCTTCGGTTCTGTAACGCCAAGGTTATTGAGCGCCATGCGCGTGTTGCGCTGCTTGCAAACAGAATAGGCGTCGGTGAACGTGCCGTCGTCTGGCAGACTTAGCAATATCCTGCGCTGCGCTGGCGTCAGTTTGCGGATTATCGTGTCTGCATCCATCGTCATCATCCTACCAAACCCCCCGCAAATCCGCAACAATAGTTGATCCTATCCCGGCGCTATGCTATGAAAATAGGGCGCGGCCATCGGAAAAACCGCTTCGGCGTCTCTGTGGCCTTCGGGCCAGATAGATACGGGGGGTCGCGCAACGACTGCCATCATGGCGCTGGCAGAGGGATGGGGTGCATGATCCCGCGATCCCACCCCTCCTCATCCCCTCGCGCTGCCCGAATAGTTCTTTGCAGAAATGCAAAGAAGTCCGGCGGCGATCCCGTTGACCCGTAACCAGCGGGATCGCCGTCAAATCCCGAACTTGCTATTCGGATCCCAGGTCGGCCCGTTCTTTTCGGCGTCCGGCGTCATGTGCGTGTTCACCGACGAGAAGTAGGGGGCCTTCTCCCCGCACTTCGCGCATTTGAACCGGTGGCGCCACCATGTCATATCGTCGTGTCGCTTCGACATGGCGAGGAGATCGTCCAGTCCGAGCTCGGTTTCATTCCCGCATCCCCGGCACTTGAGCCGAACCGTGCGGAAGGTCTTGAGCCAGTCGCTCACTGGATATTCGGCCATGCTCCGAGGCTAGCGGCGATCCCGCGATGGCCGCAACCGATTCGATCAGCCGGTAATCCCCAGCCATTGCAGGACACCGACGAGCGTCGCCGCGCAGAGGACGAAGGCCAGGCCGAGCAGGAAGCGTTCCCCGGCTTTATGGTAGCGGTTCATCGCTCCCTCCTTCCGGTTCGGGGAGGTGGTCTAAGGCGAGGATCGCGTCAGCATATTCGGTATGCGCCTCACCGAAATCGGGCATGTTGTGTCCAGTGTAGGCGTCGGCGCGCTCCCGGCCCAATTCGGCGGCGAGTCCCGTCACCCGCTCTATCGCGGCGATGGCGGTTCGCATTTCTGCATGACGGTCAAAATACCCAGCATAGACTGCCTCAGGTGGATGGTTTCCATCATCCGCCACGATCTGCCGCGCCATCGCGAGAACCTTGGGATGGGTCATTGCTCGGTTCCTTCGAAATAAGCGGTTACGATCTCGTCGGCGAGAAAGACAAAGTGCCCCCTGTCAGTCTCGACGATCAGACTGCTGCGCCCCGCTTTTGTGATGTTCTTCACCACCCGTCGGATGCCATCGTGAACAAGGAGCATGTCTTTGCTCAGTTCACTGGCTGGCCGCCGGGTCATTGCTGTTGCTCCTGTAGGTAGGCCCTCACGGCGAGGCCAAACTTATTGAGGCGGCAGTAATTGCGGCGGCCAACGACGCCTTCTAATAGCTTATCCGCGCCCCACTTCTTCATCATCAGTGCCACCGATATCCAGTTTATCCCACTCGCGCTTGTCCACACGCCTTGTTCGCCAAAGTCGCCTATGCGCAATATAGCGTGCCGCTGCGCCTCGCTCAGTCCCCGCGCTATCCTCTCGACCTCACCCGACATGCGCGCCTCCTGTGGCGGTGGATTTGTTGCCCACCAGTTTTGACAAGACTGACAATCGGTCGCTGTCGCCGACGCCGTGTCGAGCGTTTTTCCGCACGTCCCGCACCATCGCTCACCCATTGCTGCCTCCCTTGGGTGGGGCGGGGAGATGGCGCCAAGCCTTTGTCCATGGCCGAGGGCTGAGGCTGGCAGCGCACCATTGTCCGTTCCACAGGCCCTCGAACACCGAAAATCCGTCCCACAGCAGCACCGGGCTTGCGTCTTTCGGCGCCTGCCCTATGTCGAAGTTCCACCCATCCGGGCGGGTGTCGGGGGGGGTCATGATGCGTTTTCCTTCGCGTCGTGGCGATCTTTGAGCAATCGCTGATAGGCGAGGATCAGTTCCCGTTTGAGCCTGAGGCGCCGGATCAACCATTCGCTGAACCATCCGGTCACAATGATCATGGCGGCGATGCTGTAGGTGGCGACATGAGCCACGCCGATCCAGTAGATCACGCTTTCCATCACGCCCCTCCTTCCGTGGCCCGCGATAGAGCGGCGGCACTGCCAGCGAGAGCGCGTGAAACGCTGTCATTTGGCGCACCAGTCTGACCGTGGGCGGCTAGTTGCCTTTGGCAATGATCCAGCTCCAGTCGACAAGCCTTCAGCGCCTCCAGCAATTCATAGTGGCTGTTCACAGCGCGGACGATGAAGGCGGCGTTGGCCTCCGGTGCCGGCGGGACAATATCATCATTCTGGACGCACACGGCGACTGCAAGGCCGTCATGCCGAAGGATGTTAACGTCCTCGAAGAAACTATCCTCCGCCGCCTTCGGATCAACGTGCCAAGGCCCCGGCGTATGTCCTTTATCCATTGTTGCCTCCGGTGGGGTGGGTGGGGAGCACGATTTCAGCCGTGACGATCAGCTTCGTTCCCGCCGGGAAGTCGTCCGCGAACGCCTTGAAGCCCAAGCCGGAGACAAGGCCAAAGCTTCCGAAAAAGTGCTTTCCATACTTCAATTCGGACGTGACTTCGGCGCGCGTCGCAAGGTTCGATGGCGAAAGAACCTGCTCCGGGTTGCTGTGTCGGATGCAGCGCCATCGACCGTTGGAGTAATTCTTCAATTCGAAGCTCTCCATCAGGTCGCGGCGCGTCTGGTAGCGCCAGTGCGCGCGTTCGGTGCAACCACCGTGCGCGCACGGGAATTGCAGTGACCATTCGCGACGTGCCATCAGGCCTCCCCGCCTTTCGCGGGCGCATCTGTGCTCACCGCCTCAACTCCTGCTTCTGCCGCCATGCTGCCTCGTATTGCTCCTGCATCGTGACGGGCGGCTCTCCCTCGCACATGTCCGAGAATGCATCCGCAGCGGCGTCGTCTATCTCGTCCTGTGTCATGGGGCGGTAGCCGGTGGCGTTGCAGTGGGGGCAATCCTCCTCGGTAAGCTGGACGCGGCTGTTGAAGGCCCAGCGGCGGGGAAGCCAGCCATTGCCGTTGCAGGCGGTGCATTCGATTTCGGGCGTATCTGTGCTCATGAGGGGGTGTCCAATTCTTTCCGAAGGTGTTGCTCTATCCAAGCAAGGGTCTGGCATTCGTGCGAACTTCGCCATTGACCGGCTTGCGCCCATTCCGCTTCGGGAACATGGGCCCACGCTTCGCGCATCCAGTATTCGAGCGCGAAGCGGGCATTCATCACCGCCGCGAGCATGTCCATTGTCTCGGGCGCGGGCGCATCTGTGGGGGTCATGACGAAGCCCCCTTCCCTTCGCCCGGAAACAGTGCTCCTAGGTTCGCCTTGAACCTTGTTCGCAGACGAAACGCGAACATATCAGAACGAATCGGCACCCATGGGAATGCTCGCGACGTATTTCCGTCGATGCGCGCAGGAGCCTCGTTTTCGGGAGGCAGGGGCCGGAGGTTCGAATCCTCTCTCCCCGACCAGTTTCTTTTGCAATCATCGGTCTTGTAACCTGCGCGCGGAACACCTAGATTGGTGTCACGCCGTTGTGGTTCACCCCCTTTCCATCACGGCGAGTGCCCCGTCGCATGACGCGGGTGCGTCCTCCCTGGACCCTGGCCACCTCGTACCCCGGTACGAGGTGGTTTTTTATTCAGCGGCGAGCGGAAGCGAATCGCTTCCCGCCTGGGCCGCGCGCGCGACCAGATCGGCGAACCACTCGGCGAGCCGGGCGGTCGCGGTGCGATCGGGCATCCGGTCGGGCGTCAGATAAAGGCTGCGATCGATTTCGATCTGGATGGCGTGGATACCCCGCTCGGGTCCGCCATGCGTCCGCACGATATGGCCACCCGCATAGGGCTGGTTGCGAGCCACAGCGACGCCGAGCCCCCCCGCCGCCCCGATCGCGAGATCGACCAGCCAGCCGTCCGCCGTCGCTCCGAAACGGTCGCCGACGACGATCTGCGCGCCATGCCCCGGCTGGCCCGCCGGGATCGGCGGCATGCTGTGGAGGTCGATCAGCACCGCATGGCCGAATCGATCGCGGGTGGCCGCCAGCTCCTCGGCCAGCGCGGCATGATAGGGTCGATGGAAGGATTCGAGCCGCCAGTGCAGTCCCGCGCGATCGAGCGGCCGCTTCCACAAGGGGCCGCAATCGGCAAGCCGCGTCGGCACGACACCGAGCCCGGCGCGCTCCTTGCGCCCCGGCGCCGAGAATTGCGCGTGCAGCGACGCTTCGACCTCACCGGGCGCCATCTGTCCTTCGCCGCGGTTGCAGTCGGCGACGGCGCGCGCCCACAGCGCCTCGACGACGACGGCCCCGGCTTCGCAGGCGCGCGCGGCGATCGCATCGCACCAGCTGTCCTCCAATCGCTCGAGCCGCTCGCGCGGCACCCGTGCCGCGGCAAGTATCTCCGGCGGATAGATGCGCCCGGCGTGCGGAACGGACACGATCACGGTTCCGTTCGCCGCGGGGCGGTTGACAGCGATGGCGGGCGGCGGGATGGAACGGCGCGGCATGGGATGACGGGTGCCAAAAAAGGACGCCCGAATCCAGCCGCGCGCGTCAATTTGTTAAATCTCTCGCGCTATGACGGGCCTTCGCAACAAGGCGCGCCCGCGGAGGGCGGCGGCACGGGACCAGGGGCATGAAGTTCACATGATTCGCATCTTGCTGGCCGAGGATGACGACGTGATGCGCGAATATCTCGCGCGCGCGCTGACCAGCGCCGGATATCACGTCACTGCGGTCGACCGCGGCACCGAAGCGGTTCCCTATATCGATTCGGGCACCTTCGACCTGCTGCTGTCCGACATCGTCATGCCCGAAATGGACGGGATCGAGCTCGCGCAGCATACCGCCAAGGCGGCGCCGCAGACGCAGGTGATGTTCATCACCGGCTTTGCCGCGGTATCGCTGCGCGCCGAGAAAAATGTGCCGCAGGCGAAGCTGCTGTCGAAGCCCTTTCACCTCAAGGATCTGGTGCGCGAGGTCGACAATCTGTTCGGCCGCGCCGACCGGTCGAGCCAACAATAACGCCGCCGCTACGCGCGAAGGGCTTGCCAAGCCGCGCCGGGACGATTAGGGGGCGCGTCACCCCAAGGGATGGGCGTGTAGCTCAGTGGTAGAGCACTGTGTTGACATCGCAGGGGTCGCAAGTTCAATCCTTGCCACGCCCACCATTCAAAACGCCGCCACCCCAACGGGTTGGCGGCGTTTTTGCTTTCTAGCGCCGGTCAAGCCATCCCGCGCGCCAGATCGCCGCGCGACGCGTCGCCAACCTGGCTGCCGCCGTCGCAATCGAGGATCGTCCCGGTGATATAGCCTGCCGCCGGCGAGCAGAGGAACACCGCCGACTCGGCGACCTCCTCGACCTTGCCCCAGCGCTTCATCGCGATGCGCGCATAATGCGCCTCGCGCGAGGCGGCGTCGGGGGCGAGGCGCTTCATGCCCTCGGTATCGGCAATCGGGCCCGGCGAGATGCCGTTCACGCGCACCTCGGGCCCCCATTCGAGCGCGAGCACGCGGACCAGCTGGTTGATCCCCGCCTTCGCGGCGCAGGCGTGCGCCTGCAGCGCCGAGGCATTGACCGCCTGTCCCGCGGTGATCGCGATCAGCGAGGCGCCGGGCCGATTGAGCAGATCGTGGCAGCCGCGGAACACGTTGAAGGTGCCGTTGAGATCGATGTCGACCACGGTGCGAAAGGCGTTGGCCGACATGCCGAGCACCGGCGCGAGGAAATTGCCCGCCGCGCCCGACACGACGAAATCCATCGCACCCAGCTTGTCGGCGACCGCCTCCATCACCCCGCGGATCGCGTCATAATCGCGCACGTCGCCCGACAGGCCGATCGCATCATGGCCGATTTCCGCCGCGGCGCGCTGCGCCTTGTCGGGGTCGCGCCCGGCGACCGCGACCTTCGCGCCCAGTTCGGCGAAGCGCCTGGCGATGCCGAGGTTGATCCCGCTCGTGCCGCCGGCGACGAACGCAGTCTTGCCCTCGAACAGATTGTCACGAAAACTCGTCATGCTCCTGTCTCCCTGGCCCTCCGCGCGATCCGGGGTTGACGGATCGGATTCGGTCGCCTTTTGAAACTCAACCAGACAGCAAGGACGAACCGATGGCAAGAGGCCCCACCTCCAACAGCTTCATTTCGCAGCGGCTGAAGCTGCACTATGTCGACTGGGGGAATGAGGGCGCGCCGCCGCTGCTGCTCGTTCACGGCGGGCGCGACCATTGCCGGAGCTGGGACTGGGTCGCCGAGAGGCTGGCCGACCGCTATCATGTCATCGCGCCCGATCTGCGCGGCCATGGCGACAGCGCCTGGTCGCCCGACGCCAATTACGACATGGACGCCTTCGTCTACGATCTCGCGCAGCTGATCCACCAGCTCGACCTCGCGCCGGTCACCATCGTCGCGCATTCGATGGGCGGCAATGTCGCGCTCCGCTATACCGGCCTCTACCCTGACCATGTTCGCAAACTCGTCGCGATCGAGGGGCTCGGGCCCTCGCCCAAGGTGCTGGCGGAACGCGCCGCGGTGCCGGTTGGCGACCGCTTCCGCAAATGGATCGACGACAAGCGCAAGGCGGCGGGGCGGATGCCCAAGCGTTACGCGACGCTCGACGACGCACTGGCGCGGATGATGGCGGAAAACGCCTATCTGACCCCCGAGCAGGCGCGCCACCTGACCGTGCAGGGCATCAACCGCAACGAGGACGGCAGCTGGAGCTGGAAGTTCGACAATTATCTCAACGTCTGGTCGGTGTTCGACATGCCGCAGGCCGACATCGAGGCGCTGTGGTCGGCAATCACTTGCCCCACGCTGCTCCTCTACGGCGCCGACAGCTGGGCCTCCAACCCCGAGGGCGACGGGCGGCTCCGGCATTTCAGCACCGCGAAGGTGATCGAGTTCGAAAATGCCGGTCACTGGCTGCACCACGACCAGTTCGACCGGTTCATGTCCACGCTAGACGAATTTTTGTAAATCCTTCCGGAAGGCGCCCGGCGTTCGGGCGCCGCGGACAGGGTCATGAGCTACAGCGGGCAGATTTCGGCACGGCAACGCGGGATCGCGGCGGGCGGCGCCTTGCTCGCGGTCGCGGCTGTCGGGCTGGGCCTTATAAGCGGGCTCGACCTGTCGGTCGTCCGCATCGCCAAGGCGGCGCCGGTCGCGGCGCCCAAGCCCAAGCTGCCGCCGATCAAACCGAGCATCACGGCTGCACCGACACCCGGCGTCGGCAGCGAATCCTCGGCGGGCGCCGCACCCGATGCCGGCCGCGGATCAGGCGCGGGCGGGCGCGGGGACGGGACCGGCGCCGGCGGGTCGGGCAGCGGCACCGGCGGCGGAACGCGTCCGGTCTGGCGCAGCGGCGCGATCCGTGATTCCGACTATCCCAGCCCAGCCGCCCGCGCGAAAGTCGGCGGCGAGGTCGAAGTGCGCTTCACCATCGAGACGACGGGCCGCGTCAGCGGCTGCCGCGTCGCCCGAACCAGCGGCGACCCCTCGCTCGACGCGACGACGTGCCGTCTGATCGAAAAGCGCTTCCGCTTCAAACCCGCGACCGATGGCCGCGGAACCCCGATCGCAAGCCAATATGGCTGGCGGCAGAGCTGGTGGCTCGAACCCCGGCGCTGATCGATTGCGACGATTTTGCGACAATATCGCGAACGATTCTCAATTTCATTGACTTTGCGATAGACTCGCAATAGCGGCGTCGCCGTTACGAAGCTCGCTCGAAAAAAGGGGAAATTCATGTCAATCTTGCGCTTGCGCGAAACCATGTCGGCGGCGGCTCCGGCCTATCTGGCGCTCAGCTGCTTCGGTCTCGCCGCCGCCCCCGCGGCGGCGCAGGATAGCGGGCAGGAAGCGAAGCAGCCGGTGCTCGGCGGCGTCACGGTCGTCGACACCGCCATCGAAGACGACGGCTACAAGGTCGACAAGCCCTCCTCACCCAAATTCACGCAGCCGCTGCGCGACACGCCGCAGACGATCCAGATCATCAGCAAGGAACTGTTCACCGAACAGGGCGCGACGACGCTAACCGAAGTGCTGCGCAACAGCCCCGGCGTCGGCACCTTCTATGCCGGCGAAAACGGCAACACGACGAGCGGCGATTCGATTCGCATGCGCGGCTTCGACACGTCGAATAGCATCTTCGTCGACGGCATCCGCGATCTGGGATCGGTCTCGCGCGACATCTTCAACACCGAGGCGGTCGAGGTCGAGAAAGGTCCGGCCGGCACCGACAACGGCCGCACCGCACCGACCGGCGCGATCAACATGGTAACCAAGCGCGCTTCGCTCGAAACCGCGTTGTCGGGCGCGCTGTCGGTCGGGGTCGACGGACAAAGGCGGGTGACCGCCGACGTCAACCAGACGCTCGGCGGCCTCAGCAACAGCGCACTGCGCCTCAACGTCTTGTGGCAGGACAGCGACGTTCCGGGCCGCGACCATGTCAATAACCAGCGGCTCGGCCTCGCCGCCTCGCTCGGCCTCGGCCTCGACACCGCGACGCGCGCCTATCTGAACCTCCTCTATGTCGATCAGGACAATATCCCCGACGGCTATGTTCCGACGATCGCGCTTCCCGGCTGGGAGCCGCAGGCCGGGCTGGAGCCGCTGGTCGGGCATCCGGTGGATTCGAAGAATTTCTATGGCACGCGCAAGGATCATGACGATGTGACGGCACAGATGGCGACGCTGATCGTCGAGCATGATTTTTCCGACAGCGTGCGGCTGACCAACATCGCGCGCGCGGGCGAGACCAAGCAGGACTATCTTCTGACCGCCTTCATGTCGACGGGAGCCAATATCACGGGCGACCCCGCCAATCCCGACGACCTGTCCGCCTATCAGATGACGCGCGGCAACCCGACGATCCGCGACGCGCGGAACCGCATTCTGACCAACCAGCTCAATCTGCGGGCCGATTTCGCGACGGGAGCGATCGAACATAATCTGAGCATCGGCGCCGAGATCACAGGCGAGAAGCAGGTCATCTACGGCCATAGCTCGACGGGCACGCTGCCGGTCGCGAATCTCTACAATCCCGACTGGAACGACACGAGCGACTACACCCATTCGCGCAGCGGCGCCGCCGCCCGGGGCAAGACGAACACCCTCGCCTTCTATGCGTTCGACACCGCGAAATTCTTCGACGGGCTGTTGCTGGTGACCGGCGGCGTGCGCGTCGATCATTACAAGACGACCTATTTCAACACCGCCGTCTGCAACAACGGCACCGGCCGCGGCGCCGTGCCCTGCGGCACCGCCCCTGTCGGCTCGATCGTCACCACCGCCGACCTGAAGGCCAAGGACACGCTGTTCAACTGGAAGCTGGGCGCGGTGCTCAAGCCGGTCGAACCGCTTAGCCTCTATGTGAACTATGCCCTGTCGCAGCAGCCCCCGGGCGGCGAGAACTTCACCCTCGCTGCCGGCAACAGCGCCAACAACCCCGACTTCGCCCCGCAAAAGGCCAAGACGATCGAGGCCGGGGTTAAGTGGGACGTGCTCGACGGCGCGCTCGCGATCAACGCGGCGGTGTTCCAGACCAAAGTGCTGAACGAGGTTAACGCCGCGGACCCGTCCGACATCCAGAGCGGTTCGAAGCGGGTGCGCGGTTTCGAACTGTCGGTCGTCGGCAACATCACCGATGCCTGGTCGATCTCCGCCGGATACGGGCATCAGAAGACCAAGGTCACCAACGGCGGCGCCGTCGCGGTCGACGGCAGCAGCGGCCTGACCTACGCCCCCGACGACAGCTTTTCGTCGTGGACCAGCTATCGCACGCCCTTCGGCCTCGAGGTTGCCGGCGGCGTCCGCTATACCAGCGGGATGCGGCGCGGGACCGACGGCGCGGCCGGCACGCCGCCGCGCACCGAGGGCTATACGGTCGTCGACGCGATGCTCGGCTATGCGATCAACGACCGTATCAAGCTGCGCGCGAACGCCTATAATCTGTTCGACGAAGATTATGTCGCGGCGATCAACAAGAGCGGCTACCGCTATACGCCGGGGCAGCCGCAGACCTTCCTGTTCAGCGCCGACTTCCGCTTCTAGGCCGAGGCGGAACAGGGGCCTGGGCGGGGGGCTTGCCTCCCGCCTTCGCCATTAAAGACATTGGAGCCCGGCATGTTGCTGCATATCCCGAAGGTCCTGACGCCCGACGAGGTGGCCGAATTCCGCCGCCGCCTCGACGCCGCCGACTGGACCGACGGGCGCGAAACGGTCGGGGCGCAGGGGGCGAAGGTCAAGCGCAACGAGCAACTGCCCGACAACTCGCCGCTCAAGGCCGAACTCAGCGCCGCGGTGCTCGCGGCTTTGAAACGCAATCCCACTTTCTTTGCAGCGACGCTCCCACGCAAGATCCTGCCGCCGCGCTTCAATCGCTATACCGGCGGGGGCGAATATGGCTTTCACGTCGATGGCGCCGTGATGCACATGGCGAACGGCGAGCATCTGCGGTCGGACCTGTCCTGCACGCTCTTCCTCAACGATCCGGGCGACTATGATGGCGGCCGGCTGGTGATCAGCGGCAGCCCCGGCGGGGGCGGGATAGCGCTGCCGGCCGGCGACGCCATCGTCTATCCCGCGAACAGCCTTCACCGCGTCGAGCCGGTGACCCGCGGCGCCCGGCTCGCGTCCTTCTTCTGGATCCAGAGCCTCGTGCGCGACAACGACCAAAGGCGGATGCTGTTCGAAATGGAC
This sequence comes from Sphingopyxis sp. NJF-3, assembly GCF_053514865.1. Classification (NCBI taxonomy): domain Bacteria; kingdom Pseudomonadati; phylum Pseudomonadota; class Alphaproteobacteria; order Sphingomonadales; family Sphingopyxidaceae; genus Sphingopyxis; species Sphingopyxis sp. NJF-3. Next base: position 1,526,109 of record NZ_CM130726.1, on the reverse strand, counting down.
ACCGCCATTCAGAAACTCACGCTCGACGGAGCCGACGACGATGCTGTCCTCCAACTCACTTGCGTCTATCACAACCTCCTCCGGCGCTGGTCCGAGACCTGACGAGACCCGGGAGCCGCGACGCACGGCAACCGCATTCGCCACGCGCGCTCCCGTCGGCGCGCGTCCGGCGGCGGGGCGCTATGGCGACGATCGCAGGCCCAATCTGCCCGCCGCCGCCCTGACGCTGGCATTGTCGGCGGCGCTGCTCGCGGCGCTGGTGCACACCGGCTATCAGCGCGCGCAGACCGAGGCGGCGAAGCTGGCGGTGGTCAATCTGTCGATCGCCCCGCCTCCACCCCCGCCGGCGCCGCCGAAGGAGGTGTCGCAACAACAACCGGCACCGATCGTCGCGCCCCGTCCGTTGGTCGTAGTGCCGAACGATCGCCCCCCGCTGCTGGTGTCGCCCGATCCGGTCCCGGTCCTGCCGGTGCCGGTGGCCCTCCCCCCCGCTCCGCCGGCGCCCCCGGCACCGCCCGCGACGGTGCGGGCCGACGATCTGGGCACGCGCATGTTGTCGGGGGCGCCGCCGAGCTATCCGCGGGAAAGCCGGCGCCACCACGAGGAGGGAACGGTGGTGCTCGCGCTCACGCTCGACACCGACGGATCGGTCACGGCCATTTCGGTCGCGCAGAGCAGCGGCTTCCAGCGCCTCGACGATGCGGCGCTGCGCGCGGTGCGGAAATGGCGATGGGCGCCGACGACGCGGAACGGACAGGCGGTGAAGGTCAAGGGACTGGTCGAAATCCCGTTCATCCTGCGCGGGAAAGGCCCCTAATCGAGCATCGCGCGCCACGCGCGCGAGCTATATTCACGTCCCCGCGCGAGCACGCAGGCCGCGAGCCCCTCTTCATCCGCGAGCGCGATCGCGGCCTCGGGACCGAGCACGGTGAGCGCGGTCGCCCAGCCGTCGGCCATCATGCAGCTGCGGTGGATCACCGTCGCCGAGCGCACACCATTGACGATCGGCCGCCCGGTACGCGGATCGAAGCTGTGCGAATAGCGCAGCCCGTCAACCTCGAAGCCGCGGCGATAGTCGCCCGAAGTTGCCACCGAAAGGTCATGGAGCGCGATCCGCCAGCCGGCGCCGGGCCAGGAGGGCGGTAGCTCGACGTCGACCCACCAGGGCTGCCCGTCGGGGCGGATGCCCTCCCCGCGCAGTTCGCCGCCAATCTCGATCAGGAAGTGACGCACGCCCTCGGCCAGCAGCCATTCGGCCGCGGCATCGACGCCATAGCCCTTGGCGATGCCCGACAGGTCGAGCAGCGCGCCCTCGCTCCGCCGTGCTTGCCCGCGTTCGGCATCGAATTCGATCCGCCCCGCCGTGGGGGCTCTGTCCGGAACGCGATCGACGGGTCCGGCGCTTCCGAAGCCCCATTGCTCGCTAACCCGTCCCAGCGCGGGTTCGAACGCACCGCCGCTCGTCCGGCCGATGGCAAGCGCCGCCTCGAGGACATGGGCCAGCTCCGCCGGCACCTCGCGCCAGACCCCCGGCGCGGCGCGGTTGAAGCGCGAGAGATCGGAATCAGCCTCCCACTGGCTCATCTGTGCGACCACCCGGTCGAGCACCGCCTGCACCCCGGGCGCCGCCCCAGCGGGCGGCGCCACGGCCTGAAGCGACCAATAGGTTCCCATCGTCTCGCCCGCGAACGACCGGATCGCCGCGCCGCCATCGCGCGCGGCGAAAGCGGCGGGCGTCAGCGCCCGCGGGATCAGGACGCGGTCGGTCAGGGCGCCATCACTTCGAGCGTCGTGACATAGCTCGCGCGCCGCTGCGGCGCGGCCGGAGCCGCCTCGCCTTCCTCGCGCTCGGCGCGCGGCGTCGTGACGTTGAGCCAGTAGAGGCCGGCCTCGGGCCAGGTGACCTCGACCTTGCCCGCCGCGTCGGTCGTCAGGTCGATCTGGCCGAGCTGGTCGCGATAGCGGATGCCGCCCGGAATCACCGTCACCGGCAGCCCCGCGGCCGGCTTGCCGTCGAGCAGGAACTGGAAGGTCGCGGTCTCGCCCGCGAACAGGTCGTTCGGATGCGTGACCGGTGCCAGCTCGATGCCCTTGCCGGTCGGCTTGAACAGCGTCGTCGTCGGCTCGCCGACGGTCACGAAAATCTCGTTGCGGTTGTTCGATTCGGCGGTCTTCACATTAGTCGCCCCGGCCGGAATCCGCTCGGCGAGGTTCGCGGTCGTCGTTCCGCGCGGCAGCCGCTCGGTCTTGCCGCCCAGATCATAGGTGCCCATCACCCCATCGGAGACCGACGCGATCCGCCACGTCCCTTTCTGCGTCAGATGGACGTCGAAGGTGCTGCGATAGCGACCGGTCGAGGCATTCTCGATCGGCGCCTCGCTGCCGTCCGGTGCCCAGGCCTTCATCGAATTCAGCCGCAGCGGCTGGTGCTCGAAATAGAAAAGGTCGTTCGACACCGCGGCGTCGACCGTCACCCAGACGTCGTCGCCCGACAGCACCGTCGAGGAGGGCAGCAGCCACTGCCGGTGCGCGCTCGCGGGCGACGCCGTCAGAATTGCCGCTGCGGCGACCGCCGCGAAACCCAGAAATTGCTTTTTCATCGCTTTGCCCCTTTTCAGATCAGCGGAAGGAAATGGAGACGGTGCCGAGCTCGGTCTTGCCCGCGGCGCGCCCGCCGGCGCCCGCCTTGCCCGGCCACACGAACGGGATGCGCAGCAGTTCGCGCCCGCCGACCTCGCGCGCGGCTTCGACCACCAGCGTATATTGGCCCGCCGCCATCGCCCCGAGCTGCGCGCGCGAGAAGGATATCTTGTGCGTCCCCGGCGCGCGCGTCGCGCCGGTGATGCCGTTGGCGGGAAAGCGCAGCGAGCGGCCCGACGCGCGCCACCATTGGCGCACGTCGCGGAGCCATTTCGTCCCCTCGTTATTCTTCATGTCATGGTCGTACCAGACCGCGACGGTCTTTGCCGAAGCCCCCGCTTTCTCGACCCAGATCGCCACATAGGGGCGATGATATTCGGCGACCTTCAACCGCGGGATGGCGACGGTGACGTCCATCGTCGCGGGTTCGGCCGCGAGCACGGGGGCAGCGAGCGTGCTGCCGAGGCCGAGCGTGAGACCGGTCAGAGCGGTGCGAGAGAGGGGCTGCATGCGAATCTCCTAATGGATGAAAATGATGGCAAGCGCGGCGGGAATGACGAGCCCGGAGGCGACCAGCGGCCAGGTGCTCTTGCGCTTCGCCGCATGAAGCTGGAGCAGTAGCAGCCCGGTCAGCGCGAAGATCAGGCAGGCGCCCGCAAAGACGTCGATGAAGAGGCTCCACGCCGCGCCCGAATTGCGGCCCTTGTGAAGATCGTTGAGATAGGAGATCCAGCCGCGATCGGTGACCTCGGCCGTCACCGCGCCGCTTGCCCGGTCGATCGCCACCCACGCATCACCGCCGGGGCGCGGTGCGGGCAGATAGACCTCGTCGGCCGACCATTCGGCCTCGGCCGACGCCCGCACCGGTAGCACCTGCTCGACCCATGCCGCGACGGGGCGCGGCAGGCGCGCCTTCCCTTCGGCCGGCCCGGCCACGATTTCGCGCAACAGCGGCGGCGGCAATTGCACCGACCGCTCGGCGACCACGGGCTGCCCCTCGATATCGGCGGCGTGATTGAGCGTGAAACCGGTGATCGCGAACAGCAGGAGCCCGATCAGGCTGACGGCCGAGCTCATCCAGTGCCACATATGGAGCTGCTTCAGCCAGAAGGCTTTCCGGCTCTTTTTCTGCGCCGGTCGCGGGGAAGTGGGTGCGTGCATCGGATGATCTGGTCGAGGAGAGGATGACCCGCCATTATCGCGAACGATTATCAATTACAATATGAATGATGGGGCATCGGTGAAGGGCGTCAGGATGGGCCGCGCCCTGATCAAAAACCCGTCCGGATCGTCATATTCCGTTTACCAAAAACGCTTCGTCAATCTTAATTGCCGTCTGTCATTACCGCAGGGAAGGAGACTTCCCATGCGCCTTTTCTCATCGCTTGGCATATTCTCGTGCCTTGCATGTGCCGCCGTTCCAATGACTGCACACGCCGACTCCGATGGATCGGCGGGGATGCGTATTTCGCTCGTCGTGCCGGAAATCTGCCAGATCGAGTCTTCGACGATCGTCGTCGATGCGGGCGGCACCGCTAGCGGGACGGTCTTTGAAATGTGCAACAGCGGCCGAGGCTTTCGCGTTATGGCGTCGCACCGCGAACTCGCCGAGGGTGAGCAGGTCCAGATCAACTATGCCGGGGAAGTCCGTCAGCTTGACAACTCCGGGATCAGCGACGTCGCCTATGGCGTCGGCCCGACCGTCCGCAATGTTCCCGTGACGATCCAGACCAACGGTCTGGTTCAAGATATTGCCATCAGCCTGGGACTCGCGGTCATCTGATTACAACGCGGTGACCGTCACTGTGATCCGGTCCGAATAATGGCCGGCAAGCGCGACGACCGGCGGCACGACGATGCTCATCGGCCGCCAGTCCCCGCTCTTGGGCGTGCGGCTTGGATAGAAAAATTCATTGGTTCCGGCAAGATCGACCAGTGCGCCATCGAAATACAGGCTGTACGGGATTTGCACGCGCTTTTGCTCGTGAAGCAGATTGCCCAGATTGGCCGATTCAAACCGGACGGCATAAGGGGCGGTGCTGAAGATAAGCGCCTTGAAAGGCTGCGAGCGAGTCTCGCTGGAACTCGACAGATTGCCGAGATCGACCTGCGCGGGCCCATTGCCTTCACCCCCGACGACCGCACCTACGAGGCGCAGCGATGCGGCGGACGGGATGATGATGGTGACCGTCAGCGTCGAACGATCGGCAATGTCGCCGCCCTTGTCGATCAGCGACAGTTGCAACTGCTCGGTATAGGTCCCCGCTCCCAACCCCCATTCGGTCGGCACGGCGATTTGAAAAGGAACGTTGAGGCCCTGCGGCCCCGGCGGCGCATTGGCGATGGAGATGTCGCTGTCGACCGTTCCTCCCGAAGCGATATCGGGGAGGATTTCGATCTGCTGGTTCCCCGGCGCGCTCAGCGCGTAAGCAGGAAAATCGGGGTCGCGCGCCGCACCGACCCTGGAAATGCGAATAGTGGCCTCGCATGGCCCACCATCCGGCGGGCCGGACATGCTCGCGGATCCACCGGGCGAGCCGCCACTGGGGCCCGCCTCGTTCTGGACCCGGACCTGAAACGTCTGCGTGGAGAGCCCACCCGCCTCGACTTCGACGCCATCGATGATGACCGCCTGGTCGCCGTCGATAAAGGCCGGCTGACAATCCGCCGCACGGGCGGTTGCGGGAAGGGCCAGAAGGGCGATCGGGGCGGCGAATGTCCAGTAGCGCATGATGCTTCCTATTCCGCTTCTTTCCGGAGATCGATTGTCTTCACGCGATAAAGCCCCGTATTGTCCGCAGGAACTTCGATCGTGAACGTCCGTCCGCTGTCGTTCAAACGGATGGTATAACTCCGTCCGGGCGCAAGGCCTATCAAGCCGAAGCGCCCCGCCGAGTTGGTGAAAAAGGGCTCGGGTTCGAAGCCCTCGTCATCGCCGGAGGTGACGAGTCCCGCAACGAGTCCGGCAGGAGCGCCATCTATGGTCAGGAAGCCCACGGCGCTGACGAACCGGTCGGTTCCGACGATCAGCTTGTAGCCGGCGCGGAACGGCGGATCGACGCGAACCACGCCCGAGCCGATGTCGTAGCCAGCCTCGACAGTGTCGAGGTCATATTGGACGTCCTGGGGATTATAGGGCGACAACCGATTGACGACGGCAGCGCCCAAAGGGCCGCTCGATGCTTCAAAGCCGCCGCGGCTCAGGCTGCGTCCGGCGATGACGTTGGCATCCTTGACTGTGCTGTGCGGTTGCGCGAGCAGAAAGGAATTCTGGATCGGGCGGCCAATGCCGAACGCCCCGTCGGCGAAGGCTATCGAGGTGCCGATCTGCAGCCTTGCCGTCTGATCGTCGGCGATTCCGCCGAAGTTGGTCCCGGAGGTCGCGAGCGACAGGCGAGCGTCGAAACGGTTGGCAACATAGTCGACCACGCCATCGACCGACGTGTTGCCTGCGGAATCCTGCACATTGACCGAATAGCCCAACGAGCCGACATTATTGCCGGACCCCCGTGACAGCGACGCGCGCGTCAGTTCCCGGCGGCTCTGGTAGGTCGCGTCCGCCCTGTTCCTGCCGCCGAACAGGACCGAGATGCCCGCGCGAACGCCGAAATTGCGGCCAAAGGCGGATCCGGTACCATATTCCACGCCGAAGGTGGCGCGGACATTGTCGCGCAACCGGTGGTTGACGTCGGCAAAGAACGTGCTCTGATCGCGACCTCCCCCGCGCGAAAAATAATTCGCGCCGGCCACGAGCGATGTCCGCTCGGACAAGGTCTGACTATAGGTGGCGTTGACCGAAAGATTCTCCAGCCTGAACCCCGAGATATCGCCGACCGTGCGAAAATTCTTGCTTTCATAGTTGAATGTCACGGAAAAACGCTTCGCATCGGACGCGCTGCCCAATGTCAGGCGATAGCCACCGCGCAGCGCGAATCCCGTGCCGCCGCCGGTGCTCACCGCGCCCTGAAAATTGAAACTGCCGGGAATCACCTGAGGCACAAATTGCGTCTCGGCGGCGACGACCTGAAGATTCTCGGAAATTTGGACCCCGCCCCCGACCACCAGGATGTCGCTCAGCGCTTTCCTGTAATTCCCGATGAAGACCGGGTCGTTCGAATAAGTCGGCTGCAGGCTGAGTTCGCGGGCGGTCACACCGAGAGCGAGGGTATATTCGTCTTCGCCCGCTTCCAGTTCGATCGGATCGAAGAAATAATCGAAGCGCGTGACCTGTTCCCGGCCCGCGGCATCGCGAACCACCAGCTGGACGTCGTTGGATCCGATCTGAATGGGCAGATCGTCGAGGCTGTAGGTGCCGGGTTGCAGATCGAGCGTCTGATAGGGCGCACCGTTGACGACGACTTCGACCGTGGATGGCGATGCCACGAAAATCTGACGCCCTCCCAGGTTGAATGTCGGGGTGAACGGATCGAAGGTGCGGCGGCTCTTCTCAACGGCGACGCCTCCGATGAACGGGGTTCGCAGCATGCCGGTACTGTTGAGTTGCAGATCGCCCGCGCTCCATCGCCGGTAACTCTCCGGTTCGTCATAGACCGCACGTACCGCGCGCCGGTAAAAGCGGTAATCGTTATTCAAGCCTTCCGTGAAGCCGCCATCGAACTCCATCACGACATTGTGATAGCGGGCGGCTCCGAACAGGAAGACGTCCGGTGCTTCGATACCGCCCTGGTTGCGATAGAGAAGATTCAGGCTGGTGTTGAGATAGGCGCTGAAGTTGGCGGGCTCGGCCGACGGCAGCAGCGGCTCGTTGCCGGTAGGGCCGAACAGCGGCGCGGAGGGGCGCAACGCCGGATCGATCGCTTTCACCGCCAGTTGCAGCAGTCCCATGTCAAAGCTGACGTCGAAGCCTGCCGGCTGCAACTCCTCAGGGGTGACGAACGGATCGCCCGCGATCGCCTCATCGAGGCGGCGAACGCCCGCTTCATTGAGCAGTCGGATCAGTTCAGCCCGGAGCGATTGACTCTCGATCGCGACCGATCCGTCGGGGTCGACCTGAGCGATCACGTCGCCCAGCACCCGCCCGCTCCACGCGAGCGGTACCGACATGGTGACGGAACGCGTGGGTTTCTGTGTTGTGGCGATCCCGCCAGATTCCGCCACCTGATCCGCTGCGCGCACCACACCGGGCACGCACAGGATCGCCGCAGCGAGTGCAAGGCTGCTGACTCTCGCGATCACCGCACCAGCCCCCCGCCGATACATGGTCAGCGTACCAAGCTTGCCTGAACAGTTCCGTCGACAAGGGGCTTTTCAGTGGGAATGAAAAAGATGCGGGCGCGGCCCGGCGCGACCACGCCGACGCCGATCAGCTTGGCCATCTCTTCGGGCGGAAGCCGAACATCCAATGCAGTTCCGTCCGCTGCCTTGCCGCCGATCTGCCAGGGAAATGATCCGGCCGTGAAGTAGCGCGTACCGTGATTGGCGAGCCGAACCTCGATGCCAGTCACATCCGCCCGGACCGCAGGGTGGGCCGATTCGACCACCGGCTCGGGATTGGCGCCGTCGGGAATCACATTGACCAGCACGTTGAAGTTCACAACGAGCTGAACCTGCGACTGGTCGCCAGTAATATCGACCGGAATCTGCCGAATCTGCATGTAATAGATTTCGGACGCGGCCAGTTCGGGCTCACCGATATATTGCACGCGAAAGACCTGCTGCGACTGGGCCGGCACGATTCGTTGCGACGGGAATACCAGGAACTGCTCGTCGGCAGGTGTCAGCTCCAGTTCGCCAGCTTCGCTGATGACGCCGCGGAACATCTGGACTTCCACGGGGAACTCGGCCTGGCTCGGATTGCTCAGCTCGACACGGGCAACCGACCCGCGCCCCAGCGGCTTAACATCGACGATCATCGGCGACACGCGCGCCGCATCGACTGCAGTCGATGCAAAGGCGAGCAGCATGACTCCCCAGATGAACAGCAGCTTCCTCAACATACATCGCCCCCCGGCGCGTCACGCCTACTACAATTCCCTCGCCCAACCCGCTTGGGCGGCATTCTATAATTGGTCACCAAGAAAAAAGGGGGAAACCGAAGCCCCCCCCCCTCTCCCGTTCCCGGCAGTGCGGTCAGTCTTAGACCGGACCGACGGTCAGCGTCGCCGTGTCGGTGTAGGTGCCGGCGACCGGACGCTTGGCCGTGTCGTCGCGGTCGATGTACACCTTGAGCTTCGCTTCGTTGTGGAAGGCGCCCGGCGCGTTCACGGGGTTCGACTGCGAATGCCCGTTCGTCCGGAAGTCCAGCTTGGAAAAGCTGTTGTCGGTCGAGGTGAGTTCGATCCGGTACTCGATCAAATCCGTAAAATCGTTCGGATCGTTCGCCACCAGCGTCGCGCCCGCCGCGTTGAACAGGCCACCGTTCGCCGACGCAGCCGACAGCTTCGCCGCATAGTTGCAGCTCACATAGACGTTCTGCGTGTTGCTCTGCGAGCCGTTCTTGAGCAGCAGGGCGTTGGCACCCGCGCCTTCGTTGATGTTGACCTCGGCGAACACGACGTCCGAAGGATCGGCGATGCTGCATTCCTGGTTGACCGTAGCATTGATGTTCAAATCGACCGAATCGGTGCTGCTCTGGGCAAACGCGCTCGACGAGATAAACGCGGTCGACACGACCGCGGCGAAAAGAATCTTATTCATGAATTCCCCCATCCGTAAGAACCCGAACCCCACGTCCGGGCGTGATGCGGCAAACGCCGCAGGCCGCTACGAGAGCGGTTAGGAAATAACTAACTTTAATTGAATGTTTGTCGAGTCCGAATCGTGCGCCCCGACCGGCGGCGTTCCATTTCGGATCAGCGCTAATGCCAGTTCTTTCCGCTTGGAAAGGCGAATCGGGACGGGCTCGCTTGCCCTTCCGGGTACAAGATACGAGATTTAATCTAATATTATTATACAGTTATATTTATTCAACTTCAAACCCTTCCACTGGAAGGGCGGTCCGAAGCCCATTCCCGGCAGCGGGTTGCCGACCCAATTTTTTTCGGGTCTTCGAGATAATGTTTGCCGATAAGGGAACATAAGAAAAAGCTAAGTTGTCGAGTCGCGGCGAGGCTCCGGACTCGGTTGGGCACGCGTGCCGCCCACCGTCCTGAAGACGACCCGCCTCATGCTCGACACCATCCGTCCCACCGGCCGCCAAAAGGCTGCTTGCGCTAACCAAGCGTTAACCCACGACCGCAATTGTCCGGCGGATGGCAGTAACGGCATTTATCGAAGAGGCGGCGCGAGCGGGCCAATCGCGTTCGAGCGAGCGGCGCAAGCTGCGACTCTTGCTCAAGGGCTCGAAAACCAGCGGCTCGGGGATCAAGGCACTTGTCCACAATATATCGGCGACCGGCTTGCTGATCGAATCCGACGTGGACTTGAAACCCGGCGACGGGATTGAAATCGCGCTGCCGCATGCGGGCGCGACTTCGGTCAGCGTGGTCTGGGCGAGCGGGTCGATCTATGGTTGCCGATTCGACACGCCGGTCTCGACCGCGACGCTCAGCGCCGCCAGCCTGCGGAGCGTAGCCACGCCCGACGCACCGGCCGAAGCCGACGAAGAGGCCGCGGCGCTCGAAAGCTTCGGCCTTCGATTGCAGCGCCTGCGCCTCGCCAAGGGATTGACCCAGCTGCAGGTCGCGACCGAGCTCGGGGTCAGCGAGCCGTCGATTTCGGCGTGGGAGCAGGACAAGGCGCGGCCCAAGGCCGGGCGCATCGAAGCCTTGGCAAAGCTGCTGGGCGTGCAAAGCAGCGGCCTTTTGGGGATCGAGCCGCGAGAGACGTTGCAGAGCGCGGTCACGCACGCGAAAACGCAGATCGCGGCGGCGGCCGGCATATCGACCGACCGCATCCGGATCACGATCGATCTGTGACCGCGCGCGTCGATCGGGCCCGGTACGAACCTTCTAAAAATGCCGCCCCAGCGTCAGCCGCCAGCTCCGCGGCTCGCCGGGCGTGACCCGATCGACGCAGCAACTGTCGGGATAATAGCGTTTGTCGAACAGATTGTTGACGTTCAGCCGGAGCGTCCAGTCGCGATAGCGGTACGACACCCCCGCGTCGAAGATCGCATAGGATGGCAGGGTGAAAAGCGACAGGGCATCGAAATCGCCATCGAAATCGAGGTCTTCGGGGAAATTCGCGCCGACCTTGCTGCTGTTGTACTGAAACGCCGCGTTGATGCCGAGATCGGCGAGCGGACCCGACGGCACGACATATTCGCCGAACAGATTGAGCCCGTGGCGGGGCACATTCTGCAACCGCGCGCCGACCGGAAGCAGATTGTCCTTGGTGATCTTGGCATCGAGATAGGCATAAGCGACAGCAAGCGTCGCGCCGGGAACCGGATGCCATGTGCCCTCGATCTCGATGCCCCGGCTGCGCTGTTCACCCGTGGTCACATAGAAAAAGGGATTCGCCGGATCCTCGGTCGCGACGTTCTGGCGCGTCAGTTCAAAGATCGAGATCATGCCGCTAAGCCGCGCGTTGGCCGACTGGACCTTGATCCCCGCCTCGACATTGCGCCCGGTTTCGGGCGGCAGCGCCTCGCCCGCCACCGTGAAATAGCCGGGTTGCGGCACGAAGCTGCGTGACCAGCTGGCATAGAGCGCGGCGCCGGCCGCGATGGCGACGGTCGCGCCGACCCGCGGGCTGAACTTCTCATCCTTCTGGCCGTCGCTGCTCGCCCAGTCGTAGCGGCCGCCCAGCGTCAGCGTCGCCGCGTCCCCGAAGCTGAGATGATCCTGCAGATAAAGGCCCGTTTGCCGCGCCGTGCCGCCGCCCGAATAGGCTGCCGCCGGATCATGGATCAACGGCGCGTCGAAATCGGGGTCGAGCAGATCGAGCGGATTGGCGGCGGGGTCGTAATTGCCGCCATCTTCGTGGTAGCTGCTCTTGCTGCCGCGGTAGTCGAGCCCCGCCATGATATTGTGGCGCACGGGTCCGGTCGCGAACTTCAGCGTAAAGCGGCTGTCGACCGCGATATCCTTGTCGGTTTCATAGAAGGGACCATAGATATAGCGGCCGGCGATGTGGCCCTGCTGGACGCCGTCGACGATCTCATTATCGACGAAGCCCGCCCAGAAGTTCCAATTATTCCAGAAAATGCGCCGGTCGGTATAACGCAGCGTCTGATTGAACGAGAGCGCGTGCGAGAAGCTATGGTCGAGGACATAGCCGGCGTGGATGTAACGCTGGTTGTGGATCGCATGATCGACGTCGTCATTGTTGATCGTGAAATCGATCGGGAGTTCGCCGTGCGCCCAGGGCAGCACCGTGCCCCAGGCCGAGACCGGCGACCACGGCCGGTCATGGTTGCGTTCGTAACGCCCGAGCAGCGTCAGATGCGTCGCCGGGCCGATGTTCCATGTCAGCGACGGCGCAATATAGATGCGGTTCTTGGACGCGAAATCGACGAAATCGCCGCTGTCGCGGACCAGCAGATTGAGGCGCCCGAGCAACGCGCCGTCGCCGGTCAGCGGGCCGTTGGCGTCGAGGCTGGCCTCGATCAAGCCATAGGAGCCCGTGGCAATCGTCGCATCGGCGAAGGCTTCGGCTTTCGGGCGCTTGCTCACTAGGTTGATGATGCCGCCCAGCGGGGCCGAGCCGAACAGCATCGACGCCGGCCCCTTGACCACCTCGACCTGCTCGAGCCCCGCCAGCTCGTTATTGGTGCCCGCGACGTTCAGGCTGACGAGCCCGTCCAGATAAACGCTGCCATAGGCCGCGTCGAAGCCGCGGATCTGATAGGCGTCATAATAGCCATAGGTGCTGCTGCGCGACACGCCCGCCACGCCGCGCAACGCCTCGGCGAGCCGGGTCACGCCCCGTGTCTTCAAATCCTCGGCGGTGATGATCGAAATCGCCTGCGGGGTTTCGATCAGCGGCACGTCGGATTTGCCGGCTTCGGGTATCTGTTCGAGCCGCTCCCCGGTCACCACGATTTCGCGGCCCTCGCGTTGGGCCTGATCGTCCGCTTCGTCGGCTGACACGGACAGCGGGACGACGAGCGCGATAGCCGTCGTCGCAATCAGGCAGCGGAATATGGATTTCGACACGTCTTTCCCCCTGGGTCGCTTGGCGAGAGGCAGTTAATAAGAATGTGTCGCAATAGCAAATGCAAGTTATCTCCAATGACCGTGGCGAGGCGCACGCCCGATCAACGGCGCGAGGCGCGGGTCTCCGAGCGGCTGGCGAGAATGAGGACGGTCAAGAGCGCACCCGCGCTGAGCTGGCCCAGCCATTCGATTGTCCCATAGCCCCAGCCGAGCGCGATGCCCGCGGCGGCATAGGCGAGCAGCAGGCAGCCCCATCCCCCCCTGCGCAGCATCGCCGCCTGCGGCGGCGCCAGCTTGCGCCCCAGCAGGTCGCGCTGATGCCGGTCGCGGGCGAGGCACAGCAGCGCGAAGCCGAGCGAGCAGAGAAGGAAAAGGAGGAAATGGATCATGCGGCCTCCGCACCCGGCGGGGCGGATGCGACGCCCTTCCGGCTGCCGCTCTTTCGGCCGTCCCCCTGGCCGACCCGCATCGCGGCCCAGCCAAAACCGCCCGCGAGCACCAGCATCGCAAGGTCGAACCCGGCAAAGACGGCGTCGCCTGCAGCGATACTGGCGATCAGCGACCGATCGGTGGTGAACGCGTTGACGATCGGCACGGCGGCGAAGGCCAGCGCCGCGGCGGCGAGACTTTCGCGCCAGCCGCGCTTCGCAGGCCGCGACAGCGCCCAGACCGCGATCGCACCCCATGCGATGAACAGCGAGTGGATTTCCCAGTCGCTGCGACTTGCGATGCCGATCGGCAGCAGGCGATTGGCGAGGAAATAACAGGCGATCCCGAACGGCAAGCCGGCGATCGCGGCGATATTCAGTTTTTCGACGAGCCGAAAACCGAGGTACGGCCGGTCGGGATCGGGAAGCCGCGCGCGCCGCTTGACCGTCCACAGGATCAGCCCCGAAGCGACCATGACGCAGCCCGCGATCCCCGACAGGAAATAGAGCAGCCGCAGCAACGGCTGCGCGAAACGCCCGGCGTGCAGGCCGATCATCGTGCTTTCGGTGCTTGTCGCGGCGCCCGAGGGATTGTGCGCGTGGAGCAACTCGCCCGTCACCCCGTCGAAAATCAGCGAGCGCGGCCGCGCCGCCATGCTGGCGTCGAGCGCGCTCGATACGATGACGCGCGCCGCGCGATCGCCGGGATTGAGGACGCGTACGCCGCCGGCGGCGAGACCCCACGCCGCTTCGGCGCGGCCGACGAGCGGCCCGATCGCGGTCAGCGGCGCCTTCCCGACGCGTTCGGCCGGCATCGGATAAGGAAAGGCGGCGTCGTAGAATTTGCCCTCGTCCGCATAATTGGCCGCGATGCCCCACGGCATATAGTGCGTCGCGAGGCTGACGAGCCCCGTGTAGGTGATCATCAGGATGAAGGGCAGGAACAGCACGCTCGAGGCGTTGTGGACATCTAGCCAGCTTCGCTGCCCCTTGCCGAAACGCAGCAGGAAAAAGTCGGCGAGGATCTTCTTGTGCGTGACGATCCCGCTCAGGATCGCGACCAGCATCGCCATCGCCGCGACGCCGACCAGCCAGCGCGCCCAGTACCAGTTGATGTAATGAAGGTCGTAGTGGAAGCGATAGAGAAACCAGCCGCCCAGCGTTTCACGCGCCTCCACCGCCTGTCCGCGATCGTCGAGCCGCGCCTCTGTTGGCGCGTCGACCGGCGCATCGGGGCCGTTGACCCAATAGAGCTGAAGCCCGAGCGCGCGCTTGCCCGCCGAGGTGATCGACCATTCGCTCGCGTCGGGGGCCGTCCGCTGCAGCCAGCCCGCCGCCGCCGCAAAGCTGGTCGCGCTGCCGGCGGGCGCGCTGCCGGCGGGCGCGCTGCGGACCTCGGGGGTCATCCAGCGGGTGATTTCCTCCTGAAAATAGGCCGTTGTCCCGGTGACGAAGATCGCGAACAAAAGCCAGCCGAGCAGCAGCCCCGTCCAGGTGTGCAGCCACGCCATCGATTGTCAGAAACCAGCCTTCACAACCGCCCTCCCCAGGCGATCAGCAGCCCGTCGGCGGTTCCCGCGAGCAGTCCGACGGCGACCAGACCCAGCCACAGCTTCGCGACCGACCGGACCGCGAACGCTGTCATGGCCAGTCCGGCAAAGAGGGCGAAGGATAGCGTCGTCGCGCCGATGGCGCTCTGCAAGGGCCCGCCGGGCAAAAGCCGCGCGAGCAGCATGGTCAGCGCGGTCGTGACGCCATAGTTGAGCGGCACCGCTGCGAGCGTCCGCGCCGCGATGGCGTTCCGCGATTTGACCGGAGCCCCGTTCATCCGTCCCTCTTGCAACATTGCGATTGATTAGCAATAGCTGCTTGGTGTCGCGAGGGGAACGAGCACCGCGGAAGCGCGTTAGGGCGCCATGAAACAGCGATATGGGATCTTCGCGAGCTTGCTCTCTCCGTTGGCGCTGACGGTCGCGGGATGCGATCAACAGACCGGCGCCGCGGGTCAAATGGACGCCGACATGCCGCTTTCGACGGTCGAAACGGCAGCATCCGGGGAAGCGGCCTCATCCGCACCCGAAGCGGACGCGAGTTCCACCGCATCCTCTGCGGAGCCGCGCTCCTGCGCCGCGGAGATCGGCAAGCAAGCGGCCGGTCGCCGCGCCGATCTCTGCCGCACGCTGTCGCCCGCAACGCATCCGCCATGCAATGCCGCCAACAGTTGCGCGATGATCGAGGACGAAATCGCCCGAAGCTGCGCGTTGCTGGACGAGGACGACGCGCCCCCCGCCGATTGCCGGCCGGATCCGAAGAGCAAGGCGGCGGCGATCGATGTGGTGAAGCGCTATTATGCGGCGCTCGATGCCAAGGACTATGACACCGCGTGGCGGCAGTGGGGCGGCGATGGTCCGCCGAACCAGACGCAAGAGACATTCCGGGCGGGATTCGCCCATACGCGAACGACGCGCGTGACGATCGGCGCGGCGGGCGACGCCGAGGGCGCCGCTGGATCGATTTACCTGACCGTTCCTGTGACGGTCGAAGCCACGCTCGACTCCGGCGCGCCGCAGCGCTTTCGCGGCGAGTATATTCTGCGCCGCGTCAACGATGTCGATGGCGCGACCGCCGACCAACTCCGCTGGCATATCGATTCCGCCCGCCTCCAGCCGCAGCCCCGCGCCTGATCGCCGTGGGCCGGCGATGTCGCCCAATCCCTTCATAGATGAGGATTTCAGATGGGTGGCGGAGACGGAGGGATTCGAACCCTCGGTACCGGATTTACCAGTACGACGGTTTAGCAAACCGTTGGTTTCAGCCACTCACCCACGTCTCCGCATGGCTGCCGCGCTAACGGCAGTTTTGGCCTCGGCGGGCGCTATAGCCAGCCCGGCACCGGGCCGCAACGCCCAATATTGCCCTTTTTCTCCTGCACCCGCGGCGTTTGGCGGCGAATGCGATTCGATCCAGCGTAAAATCGACTCGGGTCATCGCCGGTTCATTGCCCGTTCCGCAAAGAGAGTCATGATTAACGAGGGGTCGCGGCGGCGATACGCGCCGTAGTCCAGCCCTTGGGGGAATGAAATGCGTTCTATCTTTGCCAAATTCGCCACGATGGGAATCGCGACCATCGGGATCGCCCTGTCGCCCCTGCCCGCAGCGGCCCAGATGACCGAGGTCGATCCCAATACGGTGATCGATTCGGATCTCGACAACCCCCAGCCGACACCCCCGCCGGTGACGACGACCGAGCCATCGACCGACCCTTCGTTCGACAGCGACCTTGCCACCGGCGATGAACAGATCAACGGCGTGTCCGACCCTGCCGACACGACGACCGCGACCACCGCCGCCACCGATCCGCAGACTGCGGCGACGATCGCCAACCCGGGCGAGACCTACAAGGAGGACGACCTGATCGGCGCTGCAGAGGGCGTGTTCGGCAAGGGCGCGCAGGGCCTGGCGGGCCTGATCGAGGATATCCTGAAGAAGCAGGGCGAGCCCAATGCCTATATCGTCGGCCGCGAAGCGAGCGGCGCGCTCGGCATCGGCGTACGTTACGGTTCGGGCACGCTCTATCACAAGATCGAGGGCGAACGCCCGGCCTATTGGACCGGTCCCTCGATCGGTTTCGACGCGGGCGCCAATGCGGGCAACACCTTCATCCTCGTCTATAATCTCTTCGACAGCGAGGATCTCTACAAGCGCTTCCCCGCCGGCGAAGGCGCCGCCTATCTGATCGGCGGCTTCAACGCTTCCTACATGCGCAGCGGCGATATCGTGCTGATCCCGATCCGCGTCGGCGTCGGTGCCCGCCTCGGCGCCAATGTCGGCTATATGAAGTTCCGCAAGAAACAGAGCTGGCTGCCCTTCTGATCCCACCTGCTTGCCAAGGGGGCGATAGCCCGCGCTTCGGCGCGGGCTTTTTCTTTGGGCGGCGAGCGCGGCTTTCGACCGGAACAAGACATTGAATTCCTCGTCACCCTGAACTTGTTTCAGGGTCCATGGCCTGCCCTCGAATTTGGCGCGGCGCCGAAGGAGAGACCTGGCCATGGATGCTGAAACAAGTTCAGCATGACGAGCTTGGATGGCAGCTCCCCACCCCAAAGCGCGCAGTCCTGCTAATCCCCGTCGAAGGCGATCAGCGTCTCGCACGCAAAGCCGGCCGCTGCCAGCCGTTCGGACCCGCCAAGATCGGGAAGGTCGATGACGAACATGGCTGCGGCGACGTCGGCCCCGACGTTGCGCATCAACTGCGCCGCGGCGAGGATCGTGCCGCCCGTTGCGAGCAGGTCGTCGACCAGCACGACGCGATGCCCGGCGACCACCGCGCCCTCGTGAAGCTCCAGGCGATCGGTGCCATATTCGAGCTCGTAATCGACGCCGATCGTCACGCCGGGGAGCTTGCCCGCCTTGCGCACCGGAACGAGGCCGAGCCCCATCGCGGTCGCCATCGCGGCGCCGAACAGGAAACCGCGCGCCTCGACCGCGACGATCAGGTCGGGACGATGGGCTGCGGCACGGTCGCAGAGACGGCGCACGCTTTCCGAAAAGCCGGCGGCGTCGCCGATCAGCGTGGTGATGTCGCGAAACAAAATCCCTGGCTTCGGAAAGTCGGGGATGGTGCGGACCAGCGCCGCGAGGTCGAGATCGGGTCGGGGCGGAAGGGCGATCATCGGCGACGAGCGCCCTTCCCCGTCCCTCAATGTTCCTTGTCGGCCCAGATGTTCCGGTACGCCATATAGGTCAGGCCGGTGAAGATGAGCAGGTAGAGGAACACCGCCCAGCCGGTCCAGACGCGCTTCACCAGCTTGGGCTCGGCAGTCCACACCAGGAAGGCCGAAACGTCGCTCGCCATCGCCTTCACGTCGTTCGGCGAACCGTCGGCAAAGGTCACCTGGCCGTCGGAGAGCGGCGGCGCCATCGCGAGGTTGAGGTTGGCGAAATAGGGATTGTAGTGCAGCCCCGTCGCCGGCTGAAGCTCCTTGGGCAGGTTCTTCGGCGGGTTCTGGAAGCCGGTCAGCAGCGAATAGACATAGTCCTTGCCGCCTTCGCGCGCCTTGGTGATCAGCGACAGGTCGGGCGGCAGCGCATTGTTGTTCGCCGCGCGCGCCGCGACTTCGTTGGCATAGGGTGCCGGGAAGTGATCCGACGGCAGGCCGTCACGCGTCGCCGGCTCACCCGTGTCGGGGTTGATCGACGGCACCTGGAAGCCCTTGGCGAAGCTCTTCGCCTGGCCTTCGGTATAGCCGAGATCCTGGATATCGCGGAAGGCGACGTGATTCAGGCTGTGGCAGGCCGAGCAGACTTCCTTGTACACCTGCATCCCGCGCTGCAGCTTGGCCTTATCCCAGTGCGGGAACAGGCCGTCGCTCGACAGGGCGAGGTGGCGCGGATGCTTGTGGAACTCGTGAGCGGCTTGGGGCTCATTCGTCAGCGGCGTGGTGACGATCGCGCACAGCAGCGCGATGATGAACCCCAGGCCAACGAGAAATCCGAGCGGACGAACCATGGCTGTATCAGCTCCTATTAAAGTCCGGCGCTCAGGCCGTTGCCGACGCCGACGACGTGTCGGCATGCTTCGCGAGAACCGCCTCGGTGATCGAATTCGGCATCGGGGCCGGGCGTTCGATCCGCGACACGATCGGCAGAATGATCAGGAAGTGGGCGAAATAGTAGGCGGCGGCGAGCTGGCTCATGATCACATAGGGCTGCTCCGCCGGGCTTTTGCCGCAATATCCGAGGATGAGCACGTCGACGACGAGCACCCAGAAGAATTTGCGATAGAGCGGCCGATAGGTCGACGACTTGACCGGCGAGCTGTCGAGCCACGGCAGGAAGAACAGCAGCGCGATCGAGGCGAACATCGCGATGACGCCCCACAGCTTCGCGTCGATCCACAGGAAGTTGAAGGTGAAGGCGCGCAGGATCGCGTAGAAGGGCCAGAAATACCATTCGGGGACGATATGCGCCGGCGTCGAAAGCGGGTTCGCCGGGATATAGTTGTCGGCGTGGCCGAGCAGGTTCGGGCTGAAGAAGGTCAGCGCGACGAACAGCAGCAGGAAGACGCCGAGCCCGAAGCCGTCCTTCGCGGTGTAATAGGGATGAAACGGGACGGTGTCCTGTTCGTCCTTCACCTCGATGCCGGTCGGGTTGCTCGAACCCGGAATATGCAGCGCCCAGATGTGCAGGATCACGACGCCCGCGATCACGAAGGGCAGCAGATAGTGCAGCGAGAAGAAGCGGTTGAGCGCGGCGTCATCAGGCGCGAAGCCGCCGAGCAGCCACACGCGGATCGGCTCGCCGACGACGGGTATCGCCGAGAAGAAGCCGGTGATGACCTGCGCGCCCCAGAAGCTCATCTGACCCCAGGGAAGGACATAGCCCATGAAGGCGGTCGCCATCATCAGGAGGAAGATCACCACGCCGAGCAGCCACACCATCTCGCGCGGCGCCTTGTACGATCCGTAGTAAAGGCCGCGGAAGATGTGGAGATAGACGACGATGAAGAACATGCTCGCGCCGTTCATGTGCGCGTAGCGGATGAGCCAGCCGGCGTTCACGTCGCGCATGATGTGCTCGACCGAATCGAAGGCGACGCCCGCATTGGCGGCATAATGCATCGCCAGCACGATGCCGGTGATGATCTGAATCGCCAGCGCGGCCCCGGCGAGAACGCCGAAGTTCCAGAAATAGTTGAGGTTGCGCGGCACCGGATAGCCGGCGCCGACCGCATTGTAGACGAGGCGCGGCAGCGGCAGCTTCTCGTCCAGCCACTTCATCAGCGGTTGCTGGGGTTCGTAATTCTTGGCCCAGGGAAAGCTCATCTTATCTCGCTCCTCAGCCGATCGTCACGACAGTGTCGCTGGTGAAGTCATAGGGCGGCACGGCCAGATTCTTGGGTGCCGGGCCTTTGCGAATGCGCGCCGCGGTGTCGTAGTGCGACCCGTGGCACGGGCAGAAATAGCCGCCGAAATCGCCGCGCGGCTCGCCTTCGGCGGCACCGAGCGGCACGCAGCCGAGGTGGGTGCAGACGCCGAGGGTGATCAGCCAGTTTTCCTTGCCGGTCTTGGTGCGCTCGGCCAGCGTCTGCGGGTCGCGCAGGTCGCCGAGCGGCACCTTGTTCGCTTCCGCGATCTCGACGGGGGTCAGGTTACGCACGAACACCGGCTGCTTGCGCCAGCTCGTCTTGATCGCCTGTCCCGACTGGATCGCCGAAATATCGATTTCGGTCGACGACAGCGCGAGCACGTCGGCCGACGGGTTCATCTGGTTGACCAGGGGGAGGACCACCGCGGCGGCGCCGACTCCGGCGAAGCTGACTGCGGCGATATTGATGAAATCCCGGCGCCGCACGCCATCTTCGATGCCGGCGTTGAGATTGGTTTCACTGGCCATTCGATTGCCCTTGCATGGCTGAACTGACAAATTCGCGCGGATGCCGGGTCGCCCTGTTTGCGCGCGCAGGACGCGGCGCATCCCGGCGGCCCCTCCGGGAATTGCGGGCCTGATAGCCGCACATCCGGGGCTTGCCAACAGGCAATTTCCCCTCGGGCCTCGCGCAGCGGCAGCGACAGCGATCAGGCTCGATTCGCGTGCCCGCGACAGCTATGGCGGCGGCATGGAAATCGCCCTGTTTCAGCCCGACATCGCCGGGAACGTCGGCACGACGCTGCGCACCGCCGCCTGTTTCGGCGTGCCCGCGCATATCATCGAGCCGTGCGGCTTCCCCTTTTCCGATGCGGCCTTGCGGCGCGCCGGGATGGATTATGCCGCGCGCGCCGACCTCCGACGCCACGCCGATTGGGCGGCGTTCGGCGGCTGGGCGGCGGGTGCCGGCAAACGGATCGTGCTGCTGACCACCGCGGGCGCGACTCCCCTGCCCGCTTTCGCCTTCGCGCCGGGTGATCTACTGTTGCTTGGCGCCGAATCCTCGGGCGTGCCGGCCCATGTGCACGATGCAGCGGCCGCGCGGATCGCGATTCCCATGCAGCCGGGCTTTCGCTCCTTGAATGTCGCGGTCGCGGCTGGCATCGCGCTCGCCGAGGCACTCCGGCAAACGAAAGGCTTTGCGGCATGATTTCGCTCGATCCCCAGCAACAGGCGGCGCGCAGCTGGTTCGAAACGCTGCGTGACCGCATCTGCGCCGAGTTCGAGGCGATCGAGGCCGAAGCGGGCAGCGACGCGCGCTTCGCCTATACGCCGTGGGACCGCGAGGCCGAGGGAATCACGCCCGGCGAGGGCGGCGGCGGCGTGCGCGGGGTGATGACCGGGCAGGTCTTCGAAAAGGTCGGAGTCAATGTCTCGACCGTCGGCGGCGAATTCGCGCCCGACTTCGCGGCGTCGATCAACGGCGCGAACGAGGACCCGCGCTTCTTCGCCACTGGCATCAGCCTCGTCGCGCATATGGCGAACCCGCACGTCCCCGCGGTGCATATGAACACGCGCTTCCTCGTCACGACGAAGCGCTGGTTCGGCGGCGGCGCCGACCTCAATCCGCCGATTCCCTATGCCGAGGACACCGACGCCTTCCATGCCCGCTTTCGCGCCGCATGCGCGCCCTATGGCCCCGATGTCTACGAGCGCTACGCCAAATGGGCCGACGATTATTTCTTCATCCCGCACCGCGGCGTCCACCGCGGGGTCGGGGGCATCTTCTACGACCATCTCGAATGCGGCGACGACGCCGAGTTCGATCGCAACTTCGCTTTCACGCAAGCTGTCGGCGAGGCGTTTCTCGATATTTTCCCGCAGATCGTCCGGCGGCGCATGGCCCTGCCCTTCACCGAGGCCGAGCGCGAGGAACAGCTCGTCTGGCGCGGCCGCTACGCCGAGTTCAACCTCGTGTACGACCGCGGCACGCTGTTCGGGCTCAAAACCGGCGGCAATATCGACGCGATCCTCATGAGCCTGCCGCCACTCGCCAAATGGGCCTGACGAAAAAGGGGCGCCCCGTCACCGGAGCGCCCCTCTGATCTCATTTCCCGGCTTGCGTCAGGCGAAAACGTCGCCCGAGGTTCCCGGCGAAATCGCGCGATAGATGCCGACGGGCGCCGACAGCGACACCATCACCATGGGCAGATAGACGATCAGCCCCATCACGATCATCGACAACATCGCGGCGAACCCCGAACCGCCCGCGAGCGCTCCCATGATTCCGCCGAAGATCAGGCCGGCGACGAAAGCATAGACGACGATCAGGATCGTGAGGAGGAGGTAGAAGCCGACGATCAGCCATTGCGATGCACCGGTCAGCTTCCAGGATTCGGTGATTCCGGTGATCGGGTTGCGCGTCAGCCGCTGCGCCATCACCGGGCCCGCCACCGAAAGCCGGCTCTGCAGCCAAAGGAAGAAGACGAGCACCGCGATATAATAGATGACGAGGATGAAGAGCGCGCCGCCGCTGATCGCGCCCGACTGCAACGCTCCCGGCGAGAAAGCCCCCGCCCCACCGAGCGCCGCGCCGAAGATCAGCGCGAAAATCAACGAAACGATGATGACCAGGATATAGGCCGCGATCATCACCACCATCATCCCGAGCGCAAAGGCCGGGCCGGCCTGAAAGGCCCAGCCGAAGTTCGGCGTTTCGCCCGGATGCAATCCCCCGCGCCAGATCAGCATGCCGACGGCATAGAGAATGACGGCGGCAAGGATCGCAAAAAGGAAAAGCCGGCTCATCGCACCCATCATCGCCGACGGATCGTTCGCCGCCATCGCCATCGCGGCGAATGTCGAGCCGAGCATGAGATAGCCGAGAATCCCGAGCACGATGATCGCGCCCCCGATCCACATCAGCATCTGCGTCCAATTGGCCTTCAGAAACGCGAACGTCTCCGAAAAGGCCGCACCGATACTCATCTTGACCATGATGTTCCCCCTGTTTGTTGAACCTTGCGCGTCCCTCTTGTCGTTGGATTGAATGCGACCCTCTTATATCACCGCGCGGTCGCGAGCGATCTTTTCCTTCCCCTACGGAAAGGCTGCATAGGACCGGCCTCTATCAGCTGAAGACCTCACCCGAATTGCGCATCGCGAGCTGGCGATAGATCGCGGCCACGATCGCCAGCGTGACCATGCCGCTGACTGCGGCCACACCGCCCTCGACCAGCCCGATCAGGATGCGCCCCGCACCGCTGCCCGTTCCGGCGACGGCGGCCACGATGCCGCCCAAAATCGCGGCGATGATCAGAACCACCAGCATGACCAGAAACAGGAACAGGAAAATCCGCCAGCCATTGCCCTTCGTCAGCGTCCAGGCCTCGCGAATCGCCACGAACGGATTGTGAACCGCCCGATCGGCGATCACCGCAGAGATCGTCGACAACCGCCCCCAGAAATAGGCTGCCAGTGCCGCGAAAATCAGCAAACCGAGGATCAGCAGCAGGATGGCCACGGAACCGCCCCCCGCAGCGATACCCGGCGCGAGCAGCACCAGCACGACAAACAGGAGCGCGGCGAACATGATCAACTGCACCGCGATCACCGTTGGCGCCATTTTGACCGCGAACATGAGCGCTTCGCCGACGCTCACCCCCGTTCGAGACAGCCACAGGCGCAGGATGCCGACCCCGCCGATCGCGGAGATGAGCGCGACCAGCAATTGATAGGGGATTGCCTGGCGCAGGTTCGCCCGCGCCGCCGCCATGATCTGGTCAAAGGTCGCTCCCGTCGCGGGTTCGATCGGCGTCGGCCCGAACCAGCTCACTGCCAGCGTCGGCAGGAAAAGGAATACGGCGGCGATCGCCCAGGTCAGGCCGCTGTATGATCGCAGAAGGACCATGCTGTCCTCCCAGGCTGCGCCCATGTCGAATTTCGGCATCAATATCCTGTCTTTGTCAGGCCCCTCGTTCGTGGAGACTGACGCCCCGCCTCCCCCTTGTCCAGCCTTGTTAACGATTTAGGCGCTCCCCCTTGCGCTCGGCCGCCGAGGCGGGCAGGAGGCGCGCGATGTCCCGCCTGCCGTCCCCCGAATGGAGCGTTTCGCCCGGCCTCACCGATTATCCCGCCGCGCTGGCCGACATGGAGGCGCGCGCCGCCGCCATTCACGCGGGCGAGGCCGGCGAGCGCATCTGGCTGATCGAGCATCCGCCGCTCTATACCGCGGGGACGAGCGCCGATCCCGCCGAGCTGCTCGACCCGCGTTTTCCCGTCTACGACGCCGGGCGCGGCGGACGCTATACCTATCACGGCCCCGGTCAGCGCGTCGGCTATGTCCAGCTCGACCTCAGCCATCGCGGCCGCGACGTCCGCGCCTATGTCTCGGCGCTCGAAGGCTGGGTGATCGATGCCCTCGCCGCGCTCGGCGTCGCGGCGCGGCGGGCCGAGGGGCGCATCGGCATCTGGACCGACGACCCGCAGGGCCGCGAGGCGAAGATCGGCGCGATCGGCGTGCGCGTACGGCGCTGGGTGACGCTGCACGGCTTCTCGCTCAACATCGCGCCCGACCTCACTCATTTCGGCGGGATCGTGCCGTGCGGGATCGCCGAATTCCCTGTGACCAGCCTCGCCGCATTGGGGAAGCAGGCGGGTTTCGCCGAGGTCGATGGCGCGCTGGCGGCGGCCCTTCCCGCCTTTCTCGACAAGCTTTCGCCGAGCGATTAGGAGGGGCGCATGATCCGTCTTCTCCTGTCCTCCGCCCTCCTCCTGTCGCTCGCGGCCTGCGGAGGCGGCGATTCGGGCGGCTCGTCGACGACCAAGCTCGACGCGGTCGAGGTGCAGCCGGGCACGATCAGCGATTCGATGATCATTCTCGACGATTCGAGCGTCGACGGCACAGCGGTCGACAACAGCGTGCCCGACGATGGCAGCGCCAAGAAGACCGAGAAGAAGGATGAGGACACGGCCGACGACGCTGCAACGGATGATGCGGGCGAAACGGAAAATCCCGACGCCGTCGCCGCCCCGGCAGCCAAGAAGGCGGTGACCACGGCCCCCGCCCCCAAAGCTTCGACCGAATAAAGCTTAACGCAACCCCAGGCTCTTGTGCGTCTGGAGCGACAGGCGCCAGCGCGGGTCGGCCATCACCAGATCGATGCAGGCGCGAACATTGGCGGCCGCGTTCGGGTCGTCGAGCGGCTGGACCAGATGATGCGCGAAATCGAGCGTCGCGAAGCGCTCCACATCGCTGCCCGGCTGCGGCCAGACGAGCTTCAATTCATCGCCGCTCGTCTGAACGAGTTCGCTGCCCGCCTTGGGACTGACGCAGATCCAGTCGATACTGCGCGGCACCGCGAGCGTGCCGTTGGTCTCGATGGCGATGGTGAAACCGCGCTCGTGGAGCGCCGCGATCAGCGCGTCGTCGACCTGGAGCATCGGCTCGCCGCCCGTCAGCACGACGTAACGGTCATCGCTCCCCGCGCCCCATGCCCCGGCAATGCGATTGGCGAGCGCCGCCGCATCGGCATATTTGCCGCCGAACGTCCCGTCGGTGCCGACGAAATCGGTGTCGCAGAAGCGGCAGACCGCCTTCGCGCGGTCAGCCTCGCGCCCCGTCCACAGATTGCAGCCGGTAAAGCGGCAAAAGACCGCGCGGCGGCCCGCCTGCGCGCCCTCCCCCTGCAGGGTCAGGAAAATCTCTTTGACGGCGTAGGCCATGATTCAGGCGTAGCGCGTCGGGTCGGCCAGCCCGGCGTCGGCGAAGCCCTTGCTGCGCAGCCGGCAGCTATCGCAATGGCCACAGTGCAGCCCTTCAGGCGTCGGGTCGTAGCACGACCAGCTCATCCCGGCGTCCATGCCCAGCCGCGCGGCCTCGGCGGCGATGTCGGCCTTGGTCATGTGCTGGAGCGGGGCGTGGATATGGAAATCGACGCCCTTGTCGCCGTCACGCGTCGCGAGGCGCGCGAGCGCCTCGAAACCCGCGATGAATTCGGGGCGGCAATCGGGATAGCCCGAATAGTCGAGCGCATTGACCCCGATCACGATGTCCTGTGCGCGCCGCGCCTCGGCGAGGCCGAGCGTGAGCGACAGGAAGATCAGGTTGCGCGCGGGCACATAGGTGACCGGAACGTCGCTCGCTTCGCCGATCGGGCCGTCCTTCGGGACGTCGATGTCGGCGGTCAGCGCCGAGCCGCCGAAGCGGCGAAGGTCGAGCGGGAGCACGATATGCTCGGCCGCGGCGACATGGTCGGCGATGCGCGCGGCCGATTCGAGTTCGACGCGGTGGCGCTGGTTGTAATCGACCGTCAGCGCGACGATCCGCGCCCCCGCCTCGCGCGCGAGGCCGGCGCAGACCATCGAGTCGAGCCCGCCCGACAGGAGGACGATGACCGTTTTTCCGTGCATGTCGTGCATCGGCGCCCGATACGCCTCGGCAGCCAAGCGTGCAAGGGCGCGTGCTGCACCGCACCAAGAAAATGGGCCGCGCGGCGAGGCCGGCGGCCCAGTTCGGCATGAAGCCGTAGGGAGAAGGACACACATCGGTGCGTCATTCGTCCCCCGATAGCGCGGGATGGTTAATTTCGCGTTACGGTGGGGGGATCAGCCGCCGGTGCACGCCCCGACGCGGCGCGCTTCGATCGCCTGCGAGAAGGGCTTGCCGTTCGCGATCCCCTGCGTGTCGATCTGCACCAGCCGGTTGGTTTCCGAACGAATCGTCGTGCGGCCGTGCCCGGCGCCGGGGCAGGTATAATGCACCGTCACCGAATCCGGCTTGTCCTCGATCACATAGCGCGAGCAGCCGCTGCGCGGGTGATAAATCTGGATCATCCGCCGCGCGTCGCCGAGGCACATCGACTGCATAACGTCGGTCTTGCCGCGTTCGCTGAGCTGCCAGCGGCCCTTTTCGAGCCGGTCGAGCATCGCAAGCGACGGCCCCTGCGCCGGAACCGCCGCGGTGCTTGCCAGCACCAGCGTCGCGCCCGCCAAAATCCATCGAAAAAAAGGAGAGAAGATCGCCATATCCACCTATCCACCTGGCCACCCACAACCGGGCGAGAGTGCGACCCCGTTCGCAAGGAGATAGCAATCCAGCCGCGGCCTTTCAACCGCCCGGCCCTCGATAACCTCGCTTCGCCGATGGAGAAAACCGCCCGGAGGGCGCTCAGTCCCGCGCGCCGATCTCGCCGAGCGGAATGGGGAAGACGCGCGAGCAAAAGGCGCAATCGACCTGGATCAGCCCCTGCTCGTCCGCCATTTCGCGGCGTTCGCTTTCGGGAAATTGCGCGAGCACGCCGGCAAAATAGCCGGTGCTGCACCGGCAGCCGCGCGATATGGCGACACCCGGCTCGATGCGCACCTCATCCTCGTGGAACAGGCGCCATGCGAGCGTTTCGAGCGAGGTCGCGGGGTCGGTCAGTTCCTCGGGCTTCAGCGTTTCCGCGATCGTCCGCGCATGCTCCCATTCGGGAAGGTCGTGGCGGACGTGCAGCCGGTCGCGGCCGACCTCGCCCTCCGGCAGATGCTGGAGCAGCAGGCCCCCGGCGACGCAGCCCGCTTCGGCATCGTGACGCGCCGCGAGCCTGATCAGACTCGAAATCTGCTCGGACTGCTCGAAATAATGTTCGGCGGCGTCGCCGATCGACGCCCCTTCGAGCGGGACGATTCCCTGATAGCGCTCGCCCGTCGTCGCCTGATCGAAGGTGATCGCGAGGAACCCCTCGCCGAACAGGGCGAACAGCGTCGGCTCGGGACCGATCTCGGCGAGCCGTTCGGCGTCGAACTTCAGATAGCCGCGAAGCTCGCCGCCGCGATAGTCGCAGACGAGCAGTTCGACCGGCCCGCCGCCGGTCTGCGCCTGCAGCGTGAGTTGGCCCTTTTCGTCCTTGAGCGTCGAGCCGAGCAGCACGGTGAGGACAAGCGCTTCGGCCAGCAGCTTTTCCGCAACCGGCGGATAGCTATGCGCCGCGACGATCGTGCGCAGCGCCGGCCCCAGCCGCACCAGCCGTCCGCGGACATGGCGTTCGGCGATGGTGAAGAGCAGCGGCTGGTCGAACCAGGTCTCGACGGTGTCGCTCACAGCTTTTCCAGCGCCCAAAGGAGGACGGATTTCTGCGCGTGAACGCGGTTTTCAGCCTCATCCCAAACGCGCGACTGCGATCCGTCGATCACCGCGTCGACGACCTCCTCGCCGCGATGCGCGGGCAGGCAGTGGAGGAAGAGCGCATCGCCTTTCGCCGCGCCCATCAGCCGCTCGTCGACCTGGAACGGCGCCATCGCCGCGAGCTTGCCCAGCGCATGGTCCTGCCCCATCGACACCCAGGTATCGGTGACGACGACGTCGGCGCCCGCCGCCGCCTCGCGCGCGTCGCGCACGACGTCGATCCGCGCACCCTTCGCGCGTGCCGCTTCGACGAAGGCCGGGTCGGGGTCGTAGCCCTGCGGGCATCCCGCGCGGACGTTGAAGCCGAACAGCCCCGCCGCCTCGATCAGCGAGGCGAGCACGTTATTTCCATCGCCGAGCCACGCGAGTTCGAGCCCCGGCAGCGCCTTGCCGCTTTCGACCAGCGTCAGCAGGTCGGCGACGATCTGGCACGGATGCGACAGGTCGGTCAGACCGTTGATCACCGGCACGCTGGCATGCGCGGCCAGTTCCTCGATCTTCGCATGATCGTCGGTTCGGATCATGATCGCGTCGACATAGCGCGACAGGACCCGCGCCGTATCGGCGATGGTCTCGCCGCGGCCGAGCTGGGTGGCTCCCGCGTCGAGGATCATCGCGCTGCCGCCTAGTTGACGCATCGCCATGTCGAACGAGACGCGGGTGCGGGTCGAACTCTTCTCGAACACCATCGCCAGAACATGGTCCGCGAGCGGCTTGTCGGCGTCGGGCCGGCCCGTGGGCCAGCCCGCGCGCGCCGCCTTGCGGTCGATCGCGTCGGCCAGCATCGCCGCGACGGCATCGCCGCCGGCGTCCGACAGGTTCAGGAAATGCCGCATCAGGCCCTCCGTTCTACAGGAACGGAAAACATCAGGACTCGGGCGGCGTATAGCTCGCCGCGCCCGCCGACAGCTTTTCGATGCACTCGTCGATATGGCCCTGCCCGATGTTGAGCGGCGGCAGGATGCGCACGACATTGTCGCCCGCCGCCACCGTCAGCAGCCCGTGATTGTCGCGCAGATGCGCAACGAAGGCACGGCTGTCGGACTTGAGCTTGACCCCCAGCATCAGCCCCATGCCGCGCACGCTGTCGAACAGATGGTCGTGATTGGGGATGAGCTGCTCAAGCGCGCCGCGGAGCCGCTCGCCGGTCGCCTTGACCTGGTCGAGGAAGCCTTCCTCGAGGATCACGTCGAACACCGCCTGCCCCGCCGCCATCGCGAGCGGATTGCCGCCATAGGTCGACCCGTGGGTGCCGATCACCATGCCGCGCGCCGCCTTTTCGGTCGCGAGGCACGCGCCCATCGGGAAGCCGCCGCCGATGCCCTTCGCGCTCGCCATGATGTCGGGGGCGATGCCATATTGCTCATAGGCATAGAGGGTTCCCGTGCGCGCGACGCCGCACTGCACCTCATCGAAGATCAACATCAGGTCGCGCTTGTCGCAGACGTCGCGCAGCGCCTGCAGGAAGGGCTGCGACGCGGGGCGGATGCCGCCCTCGCCCTGCACCGGTTCGACCAGGAAACCCGCGGTATTGTCGTCGACCAGATCGAGCGCGGCATTGACGTCGTCGAACGGCGCATAGGCGAAACCGGGCAGCAGCGGGTCGAAGCCCTTGCGCAGCTTTTCCTGATTGGTTGCCGAGATCGTGCCCAGCGTGCGGCCGTGGAAGGCGTTGTTGAAGGTGATCAGGTTATGCTTTTCGGCATTGCCCGCGCTCGAATGATAGGCGCGCGCGGTCTTGATCGCGCATTCGACCGCCTCGGCGCCCGAATTGGTGAAGAAGACGGTGTCGGCGAATGTGTTCTCGACGAGCCGCGCGGCGAAGGCCTCGCCCTGCGGACTGCCGTAGAGGTTCGACACGTGCATCAGCGTCGCCGCCTGATCCTGGATCGCCTTCGTCAGGTGCGGATGGCTGTGACCGAGCAGGTTGACCGCGATGCCGCTCGCGAAATCCAGATAGCGCTCGCCTCGCTCGCCGATCAGATAGGCGCCTTCGCCGCGCACCGGACGCACTGCGCACCGGGGGTAAACGGGCATCAGCGGCGTGATCGACATGGCACAGCACCTTTCCAGACAGGCAAAGTAAAAAGGCGACCCCATGCGGGCCGCCCGATTGGCGCCGTCCCTATACCGCCGCGGCCGGAGGCGCGTCAACACGGGGACCTTTAAGCGGCGAACCATGTAGAACCGCATCCCCGAGCGAAGTCGAGGCGGCGACGCCCGCGGGTTCTCGCTGCGCTCGAACGGGCCCCTCGTCTTCGGCCAAAGGCCGAAGTTTATCCTGAGCGCCCGCCAGGGCAGTCGAAGGGCTCGGAGATGCGGCGATATTTCGCTTAAAGCGATTTCGCCGCTTCCATCGCGAGCGCCACCGAATGTTTGCGCGCGTCATGATCGTACATCGACGAAGCGACGATCACCTCCTCGACCCCGGTGCGCGCGACGAAGGCCTTGAGGCCCGCCGCGACGTCGTCGACGGTACCGACCGCCGAACATTGCAGCACATGATCGAGGATCGCGCGCGCATTGGGCGGCAGGCTGTCCTTATAGCCTTCGAGCGGCGGCTTCATCTTGCCCGGATTGCCGGTGCGCAGCGCGACGAAGGCCTGCTGCTGCGACGATGCGAGCAGTTCGGCCTCCTCGCGCGTATCGGCCGCGAAGACATTGAACGCCGCGGCGGCATAGGGCTCGGAAAGCTGCGCCGACGGCTTGAACTGGCGGCGATAGATGTCGAGCGCTTCGTCGAGCGCGTCGGGCGCGAAATGGCTGGCGAAGGCGTAGGGCAGCCCCAGCATCGCCGCGAGCTGCGCGCCGAACAGGCTCGATCCCAGGATCCACAGCGGCACCTGGCTCCCCTCCCCCGGCACCGCGCGGATACCGAGCCGCTCGTCGCCGGCAAGGAAGGCCTGCAGTTCGACCACATCCTGCGGGAATTGCCGCTCGTCGCTCGCGAGGTTGCGGCGCAGCGCCTGCGCGACGCGCTGGTCCGAGCCGGGTGCACGGCCCAGCCCCAGGTCTATCCGGCCGGGGAACAGCGCCTCGAGCGTGCCGAACTGTTCGGCGATCACCATCGGCGCGTGGTTGGGCAGCATGATCCCGCCAGCGCCGATGCGGATGCTCTGCGTCGCATGGCCGACATGCGCGAGCACGACCGAGGTCGCGGCACTCGCGATTCCCGCCATGCCGTGATGCTCGGCGACCCAATAGCGATGATAGCCGAGCGCCTCGGCATGACGGGCGAGATCGGCGGCGTTGGCGAGCGATTGGGCGATCGTCCCGCTGTCTGTGACAGGGACGAGGTCGAGGAAGGAAAGTTTCGGCATGAAACCGATATGCGGTGGGTGCGCAGGAGGTTCAACCTTCTCTTCGCCTCCATCAAGGGAAAAGCGCGCTAGTGTTTTTCACATATATGAAAAATACTTCTATATATTGAAGTATTGCACCCACTCCCCTAGCCCGGTTCGACGAAAATATGGGAGACTCGGCATGAGCGGGCTGTTGGCGGACAAGGTGGTGGCGGTGACCGGCGCGGGGCGCGGGGTCGGGCGCGAGATCGCGCTGCTCTGCGCACGCGAGGGCGCGGCGGTGGTGGTCAACGACCTCGGCACCTCGGGCGAAGGCGAAGGCGCCGACCTGTCGCCCGCCGAGGAGACGGTGAACGACATCAAGGCAGCGGGCGGCCGCGCCATCGTCAACGGCGCGAGCGTCGCCGACCCCAAGGGCGCGGCGAGCATCGTCGAGGATGCGGTGCGGCATTTCGGGCGCATCGACGCGGTGGTGAACAATGCCGGCATCCTGCGCGACCGCATCTGGCACAAGCTGAGCCACGAGGACTGGAACGCGGTGATCGACGTCCATCTGAACGGCTGCTTCAACGTGTCGAAGGCCGCGACGCCCTATTTCCGCGAGCAGGGGTCGGGCAGCTTCATCCACTTCACCTCGACCAGCGGGCTGATCGGCAATTTCGGGCAGGCCAATTATTCGGCGGCGAAACTGGGCATCGTCGGCCTGTCGCAGTCGATCGCGCTCGACATGGCGCGCGCCGGAGTGCGGTCGAACTGCATCGCGCCCTTCGCATGGAGCCGGATGACCGCGTCGATCCCCGCCTCGACCCCCGAGGAACTCGAGCGGGTCGAGCGGATGAAGACGATGAGCGCCGACAAGATCGCGCCGCTCGTCGCCTTCCTCGCCAGCGACGCGGCGGAGGAGGTCACCAACCAGATTTTCGGCGTGCGCAAGAACGAGATATTCCTCTTTTCGAAGCCGCGCCCGATCCGTTCGATGCAGAAAAGCGAGGGCTGGACCGCGCAGGCGATCGCCGACGAGATGCTGCCCGCGTTCCGCCCGAGCTTCGCCCGGCCCGACGAGCGGTCGGGCGATATCTTCGGCTATGACCCGATCTGAGGGAGCGAGACCGCCGATGCACGATTATACCGCCATCCGCGAAGAGGTCGCGAAGCTGTGCGCCGCCTTTCCCGGCCCCTATTGGCAGGCGAAGGACCGCGCCCGCGAATATCCATCGGAATTCGTCGCGGCGCTGGGCGAAGCGGGCTATCTCGCCGCGCTGATCCCCGAGGACTATGGCGGCGCGGGCCTGCCCTTGTCGGCCGCCGCGGCGATCCTCGGGGAGATCCAGCGTCAGGGCTGCAACGGCGGCGCGGTACACGCGCAAATGTATGTGATGGGCACCGTGCTGCGCCACGGGTCTGAGGAGCAGAAGGCGCGCTACCTGCCCCGCGTCGCGACGGGCGAGCTGCGCCTGCAGGCGTTCGGGGTCACCGAACCGACGAGCGGCACCGATACGCTGAGCCTGAAGACCACCGCCAGGCGCGACGGCGATCATTACATCGTCAACGGCCAGAAATTGTGGACCAGCCGCGCCGAGCATAGCGACCTGATGATCCTGCTCGCGCGCACCACCCCGCGCGAGGAAGCCGCGAGCCGCACCGAGGGCCTGTCGGTCTTCCTCGTCGACATGAAGGAGGCGCTCGCCGCCGGGACGCTGTCGATCCGGCCGATCGACACGATGATGAACCATGCGACGACCGAGGTCTTCTTCGACAATATGCGCATCCCCGTCGCGAACCTGATCGGCGAGGAGGGCAAGGGGTTCCGCTACATCCTCTCGGGCATGAACGCCGAGCGGCTGCTGATCGCCGCCGAGTGCATCGGCGATGCGAAGTGGTTCATCGAGAAGGCGAGTGCATACGCCAAGGAGCGCGTGCTGTTCGGTCGCCCGATCGGCCAGAATCAGGGGGTGCAGTTTCCCATCGCGCGCGCCTATGCGCAGATGCGCGCCGCCGAACTGCTCGTCCACGACGGCATCGCCCGATATGAGGCGGGCGAGAATGCCGGGGCCGAGGCGAATATGGCGAAGATGCTCGCCGCCGAGGCGAGCTGGGCCGCGGGCGAGGCGTGCATCCAGACCCACGGCGGTTTCGGTTTCGCCGCCGAGTATGACATCGAACGCAAGTTCCGCGAAACGCGCCTCTATCAGGTCGCGCCGATCAGCACGAACATGATCCTCTCCTATGTCGCCGAGCATGTGCTGGGGATGCCGCGGAGTTATTGAGGGGCACGCAAAAAGAACGGGCCGCCCGGTCAGACGGCCCGTCCAGTCGATAGCCGGCGCGTCCAGGCGGATCCGCCGGCTACCCCTTGTTCGTCAGTTTGCGGCCGCTTCCTGCTGCTTGGCCTCGTCCTTGAGCTGCCCCTTGGTCATGCCCGTGACGAGCGCATTGCCCGAGCCCGAGAAGCTGGCCGCCGGAAGCGTCGCGACGCGGTCGCCGACCTCGACACTCACCGCCTGCACGACGCCCTGTCCGGTCTGGCGCACGTCATGGACGTAGCCGA
Organism: Sphingopyxis sp. NJF-3; assembly: GCF_053514865.1. Lineage (NCBI taxonomy): Bacteria > Pseudomonadati > Pseudomonadota > Alphaproteobacteria > Sphingomonadales > Sphingopyxidaceae > Sphingopyxis > Sphingopyxis sp. NJF-3. The sequence goes on along the minus strand of NZ_CM130726.1, from coordinate 1,492,096 downwards.
TCACCTTGCCGCGCGGGTCGGTGACGGGCATGCCCGGAGCGACCGCGAACATGCCGTCGCCCGAAGCCGCGCCGCTGCCCGCCGCGGCGAGCTGGCCGAGGCTGCCCTGGAAGCTGCCCGCGGCCGAGCCGGCGCCATTGGCGCTGCCCGAGACGTTCGACAGAGCGCCGCCCGCCCGGTCGCGGACAGTCCCGACCGCACCGCGCGCGGTGCCCGTTGCGGTCGAAGCCGCGCCCCGTGCCGTGCCGACCGCGCCGCGCGCGGTCTGGCCGACGAAATCGGTGCCGACGGCCTGCGCGTCGACGCTGCCGCTGCCTGACGCGCTGCCCGAACCGCTCGCCTGGGTGCCGAGCGTGTCGCCGAGCAGCCCGGCGTCGGCCGATCCCTTGCCGCGCGCATCGGCGTCGCCGTGCCCGCGGACGCGGCCCGAGCGGCGGTCGACGTCGACGTCGCCGCGCCCCGAACCGGTGAGGTCGCCCGTCGTGCCGATCGTGCTGCCGATCGATCCGGTGGGATTGCCGAGCGTGCCGCCCAGCGTGCCGCCGAGGCTGCCACCAAGCCCGCCGCTGCCACCGAGCAACTGCGCCGAAGCGGGGGTCGCGAAGACGAGCGCCGAGGCGATCAGCGCGGCGGCGGAAATATGGGTACGATAAGCCATGATGCTTCTCCTGATGCTGTGGCCCGGAGGGGTGGGCCTGGAAGGAGAACGATGAGGCTGCGGATTTTCTTCCCGAAAAAATCAGCGGCCGCAATCGCCGCAGATGAGACCATAGCCGGTCTGCTTGTCACGGCCCTTCTTGCCGAGGTCGCGCGCCTCGGCGACCAGCGCGCGGATCGCGGGGTCGATGCGTTCGACGGCGGGCGTCGGATAAAGGCGCGCGAGGCGTCCGGCGACGAGCGGCGCGGCGAAGGAGGTGCCACGCAGCCGATCGGTGCTCGCCGCCCCCGTCGCCGCGAGCACCGCATCGCCGGGCGCGGCGAAATCGACCTGCGCCGCGCGGCCGGCCTCGCGAAGCACATGCCCCCTGGCATCGACCCCCGTCACCCCGAGCACGCCCGCGTAGGCGGCGGGATAGACGGCGGGCGCGGCGGGGCCGTCGTTGCCGACCGCCGCGACGATCAGCAACCCACGCCCCTGCGCGCGCCGGATCGCGAGCGCGAGCAGCTTGTTGTCGGGGCCGACAAGGCTGATCGTGACGACCGCCGCGCCGCGCTGCACGAACCAGCCGAGCGCGCGGGCGATCGCGCTCGCGTTGCCGCCCGCGGGATCGGCGCCATAGACATCGGCGGCGAGCAGCCGCGCGCCCGGCGCGGCGCCGCGCACCGCCCCCTCGCCGATCAGCAGCGAGGCGACGGCGGTGCCGTGACGGCTGGGGCTGGGCGCTCCGCGCGCGAAGCCGCGCTGCTCGACGCGCCCCGCGACAGACGGATGCGCCGCGACGCCGCCGTCGATCAGCCCCAGCGACGCGCGACCGGGCGTTGCGGCGGCGAGTGCTGCCGTGGACAGAACGGCGCCGGCGGTCCCGCCGCTGCCGCTCGCGAAATAGAGATTATCGGCGTCGACCTCGGCCTCGGGGAGCAGCTTCGCGAGCTGTTTCTGCGCGCGCGCCAGGCTGCGGCCGTCGGGCACACGAAAGCGGGCGATGTCGAGATCGAGCCCCTCGATCCGCTCGCGGCTCTCCAGCGCGAAGCCTTCGCTGGCCGCGCGCGCGATCATCGCCGCGTCGACCCCGGCCGCGACGAGGATGCCGCGCACCGCGAGCTGGTCGTCGCGGTCGAGCTCGACCGCGTCGGGGTGCTCGCGGAGCAGCGCGGCGACCCGGTCGAGCCGCAGCCGGCCCAGCGTGCGGTCGAGGTCGATCAGCGGCCGCTCGCCGATCCGCGGCAGCGGGGGAAGCTCCGGGAGCTGGACCGGCGGCAGCGCGATCTGCGCCGCCGCGCGCGGCCCGGCGCCCGCGAGCAGCAGGCAGAGCGTCAGCATCAGGGCGGTCGGCAGTCGCATTCCATCTCCTCGCGCATCGCCGAAGAGACGACCGCGCGAAATTTTTTAGCAGGATGCGGAAGAAACGATAGAAGGTCGTCGTTTCTTCCGCAGTCATGCGAAAAGGCAGGCGATGCGCTTTGAAGATGAACTGGTCGGGCTGTTGCCGCGCCTGCGCCGTTTTGCGCGCGGCTTGGCGCGCGATGCGAGCGATGCCGACGACCTGTGCCAGGCGGCCATCGAGCGCGCGCTGAAATCGCGCGACCAATGGAGCCACGGAACGAGACTGGACAGCTGGATGTACCGCATCACCCGCAACCTGTGGATCGACGAGCGCCGCGCCGCCGCGCGCCGCGGCGTTCAGAAGCCGATCGATGAGGCCGCGCTGCAAGTCGCAGGCGACGGCGCCGCGCATGTCGAGGCGGGAGCGCTGCGCGGCGACGTCGACGGCGCGATGGCGCATCTGCCCGACGAACAGCGCGAAGTGGTGATGCTCGTCCTCGTCGAGGGCTATGCCTATCGCGAGGCGGCCGAGATATTGGAAGTGCCGATCGGCACCATCACCTCGCGCCTCGCGCGCGGGCGCGAGACGTTGATGCACCTGTTGGGAGAAGCGGCATGACGATCGACCGTGCCACCATCGCCGCCTATGTCGACGGCGAACTCGACGATGTCGCGGCGCGCCGCGTCGAGCGCGCCGCCGAGGCCGACCCCGAAATCGCCGAAGCCATCGCGCGCCACCGCGCGCTGACCGCGACGCTGGCGGCGCATTACGGCCCGGTCGCCGAAGAGGCGGTGCCGGACCGGCTGCTCGACCTGATCGCGAGCGCGGGGCGCGTCGACACCAGCCTCGCCGTGCGACGCGAAGCGAAGCGGGCGCGGTTCGACATGATGCAATGGGGCGCGATCGCGGCGTCGCTGGCGCTCGGGCTGACGATCGGGCTGCGGCCGTGGCTGCCCGCCGAACCGGTCGCGGTCCAGGGCGGCGCGCTGGTCGCCGCGGGACCGCTGTCCGAAGCGCTCGATACCCAGCTCGCGTCGAACCAGCCGGCGGATGCGCCGGTGCGGATCGGCCTCAGCTTCCGCGACCGCACGGGCCGCTATTGCCGTAGCTTCGAAAGCGCCGCGGTCGACGGCATCGGGTGCCGCGCCGACGGGCTCTGGCGGCTCGAGCGGACGACGCCCGGCGCGGCGGCGACCGACTATCGGCAGGCCGCGTCGGGAAGCCTCGCGGCCGCGGCGGCAGACATGATGGCGGGGGATGCGCTGGATGCAGGCGCCGAACGAGCGGCGCGCGACGGGGGCTGGAGGGGCTGACCCTTTCGCCCTCACGGGAGGCGGCATAAATCGTCATTGCGAGCGAAGCGAAGCAATCCAGAGCGGTATACGCTATTCTGGATTGCTTCGCTTCGCTCGCAATGACCGGGCATGGGCAAGGGCAGGCGCCATGCGGCGCCCGCCCTTCCCTTCACAACCCGCCAGCGGGATCAGCCGAGGATCACGCGCGCGGCGCGATAGCCCTTCTTGCGCATTTCCTTCACATAATCCTTGTCGGCGTCGATGACCTCGGTCTGCCACTCGTCCCAGGCATCCCAGCGGTCCTCGCGGTCGGTCGCGTGGCGAAGGTCGCTGCCGAGTTCCTTTTCGGCCTCGGCGATGTCGGCGCGATAATTATACCAATATTGGTTGTAGACCCCGGCGATCGGCGTGTCCCGGATTTCGGGCGTCTGGAAGCCCGGAGGCGCTTCGTAGCGCGGGCCGCCCGCGGCAACCGACGCCGGAAGAGCGAGCAACAGTGCGAGCGTGGTCCATGTCTTCATCGTTCGTCTCCTTCATGACCTGTCGTCAGAAGGAGGAACGAAGGAGGGCGCCCGATTATTCCCGCTTCATCGGCGAAAAACACCGGGCGGCGGAGAATCGACCCTAACCCGGGTGCGCCTCGTCACCGACGGCCGAGCGCAGGAGGCCGCGGAACACCTCTTGCGCGCTACGCCGGCCCTGCGTGACGTCGAACACGTCGCGCGCGATCGGCATGTCCAGGCCATGTTGTTCGGCGAGCGCGATCACGGTGGGGGCGCTCTTCACGCCCTCGGCGACCATGTTCATTCCGGCGATGATGTCGTCGATGCGGCGCCCCTTGCCGAGCTCGACCCCAACGTGGCGGTTGCGCGACAGCGGGCTGGTGCAGGTCGCGATCAAATCGCCCATGCCGGTGAGCCCCGCGAAGGTCTCGGCGCGCCCGCCCATCGCGACGCCGAGCCGCGTGATCTCGGCGAGCCCGCGCGTCATCAGCGCCGAGCGCGTATTGTCGCCCGCGCCCAGCCCGTCGCCCATGCCGACCGCGATCGCGATGATGTTCTTGAGCACCCCGCCGAGCTCGCAGCCGAGCAGGTCGGTGTTGGTATAGACGCGGAACAGGCCCGAGTGGAACACCGGCTGGAGCGCGCGGACGACGATCTCGTCCTCCATCGACAGGACGCTCGCCGCCGCCTGCCCGCTCATGATCTCGCGCGCGAGGTTCGGCCCGGTGAGGACGCCGACGGGATGGCCGGGGAGTATCTCCTCAATCAGTTCGGTCATCCGCTTGCCCGAGGAAAGTTCGAGGCCCTTGGTCAGGCTGATCACCGGCACCCAGGGGCGCAAATGCCGCTTCGCCTCTTCGAGCACCCCGCGAAAGCTGTGCGAGGGCACCCCCATGACGAGGACGTCCGCGCCTGCGACGACCGCGCTCATGTCGGCGGTCGCGCGCAGCGCCGGCGGCAGCGCGATACCGGGCAGATATTTGCGGTTCTGATGGTCGGCGTTGATGCTCTCGACCGTTTCGGCGTCGCGCGCCCACAGCGTGATCGGCGCGTTGCGCGACACGACCGCCGCGACCGTCGTTCCCCAGCTGCCGCCCCCGAGCAGCCCGATCTTCAGCCGCATCGCCCTCTCCCTCTGTTTCGGCGGAGATTGGCGGGGTTGTGGGAGGTTGGCAAGCAACGCTTCACTCCTTCGTCATGCCGGACTTGATCCGGCATCCCGCTTTTCCGTCGCAAATGAAAGAAAGCGGGACCCCGGATCAAGTCCGGAGTGACGAAGGGTCATGGAAGCTTGGCAAGAAATCCCTTGAGGATCGCGGCGGTGCCTTTCGGGTCCTCGACCATCGGGACGTGGCCGACATGCTCCATGATGTGCGCGGTGCTGCCCGCGATGCCCGCTTCGAGCACGGGGACGCAGCTCACGTCGATCAGCCGGTCGTGGCGGCCCCACAGGATCAGCGTCGGCACCCGGACCTCGCCGAGCCGGTCGTTGAGCGGATGGTCGCGCATTTCGGTGGCGATCACCCAGAAGATACCGTCGAGCTGGTCGCGATATTTGAGCGCGTCGCCATAGAGCGCGGGCTTCAGCCGCGACGGGATGAAGGGCGGCTTGTGGACGACCATCGCCACCAGCCGGTCGGCATCCTCCAGATTGGCGATGACGAGCGGGTTGTAATCCTCGTTCGCCGCCTGTTTTTCGAGGTCGCTGTCGTTCGCGCCCTTCACCCCCGCATTGTCGAGCAGGATCAGGCTGGCGAGCGCGTCCGGATAGTCGAGCGCGTAGCGCAGCGCGATCCAGCCACCCATGCTGTTGCCGGCGACGTGCGGCCGATCGAGCCCCAGCGCGTCGGCGAAACCCTTGAGCCGCGCGGTCTGCGCCGCGACGTCATAGGCGAGCGCGGGGTTGCGCTCATTCTCCCCGAACCCCGGCAGGTCGGGCGCGACGACATGATAATCGCGCGTGAGGTAAGGCGCGATCATCGACCAATTATCCTTGTCGCCCGCGAAGCCGTGGACGAGCAGCAGCAACGGCTTCGCCGGGTCGCCGCCCTCGAGATAGGGCCAGGTGCGGCCGTCGACCGTCACGCTCTTCTGCACCATCCCGCCGCGCTTGCGCAGCAGCCAGCGCCCGAAGGCGACGAGACGGCTGGGGAAGATGAAATAGAGGAGCGCCAGCGCGATCAGCGGGGCGAAGAGGAGGACGAGCAGGATTTTCATATCGTTTTAGCACCAGCCTCTCATTTCCGTTCGCCCTGAGCTTGTCGAAGGGCCGTTCTTTCTTTTCGCCGCACGGGAAAAGGACGGTGCTTCGACAAGCTCAGCACGAACGGATGTTGGTCATGGTTTCGGGACATGCGCATCGAACCAGCCGATCAGGTCATCGAGCACCGCATCGCGTTCGGGCTCGTTATAGATTTCGTGAAACAGGCCGGGATAGATGATCAGCCGCTTGTCGGCCGAGGAGACATGCTCGAACATATAGCGCGAACCCTCGGGGGCGGTCAGCTTGTCGGCCTCGCCGTGCTGGAGCAGGATCGGAAGGGTGATCGTCGCTGCGCCCGCCTGCGCCGCGGCCATCGCGTCCATGAACTCCTTGCCGAGCCGCGCGCCGATCTTGCCGGTGTAGACGAGCGGGTCGGCGCGATAGGCGGCGACCACCGCGGGGTCGCGGCTGACGCCTTCCGCATCGAGCGCCAGCACGCCCAGCCGCGGGAAGAAGCGCGAGAGGAAGCGGCTGATCCAGACGGTAAAGCGCGAGGGCGGCGCGCCGGGAACGATCGCGGGGCCCGAGAGCGCGGCGGCAGCGAACGCGTCCTGCCGCTCGATCAGGAACAAGGTCGCGATCAACCCGCCCATGCTGTGGCCGAGCAGCAGGCGCGGCACGCCCGCGTGATGGACCTCGACCAGCGTCAGCAGCTCGGCCATACCGCCCGTAAAGGCCGAAAAACGCGGCACGAAGCCCGGCGTGCCGTCGGAGCGGCCATGGCCCCAATGGTCGATCGCATAGACCGCGTAGCCCGCATCGGTCAGCCGCTGCGCGACATGCTCGTACCGTCCCGCATGTTCCGCATAGCCGTGCGCGAGCAACACCACTGCCTTCGGCGCGCTTGCGGGAAGCCAGTGGGTGACATGGAGCCGGGCGCCCGCGCCGGCGGACCCCCGGGGCAGGATCACCGGCGCCGCGTTCAACGCGCCGCTTTCCGGGGCGCCGGGCCGCGGTGGCCGGGGCCGTCGTCGCCCGCTTTGTCGATCTTCGCGAGAATCGCGTCGAGCGCGCGGCTGATCGCGGTCTGGGTGCGCACCATCTCGATCTTGGGCCAGGCGGTGCGCATCCCGGTGTCGATCAACTCGTCGATATCGTCCTGCGACAGGTCGGAGAGGATCTTGGTCGGCGACCAGAATTTGGGCGGGCGGATGATGTTGATATCGCCGGTATATTCCTGATTGATCACCGAACGCGCGAGATTGGCGAGGCTGTTCAGGGGCGGTACGAGCTCGAGCGGCTTCTGGAAGATCACCATATTGGCGTTGAGCCACGCCTTGAAGGTCGCCATCGACGCATGCTGGATCGCCTCGATCGGCGCCATCTGCTTGCGCGTGTCGGTCGCGAAGGGCAGCGCCAGCGGATTGGCCTGGCTGACGATATGATGGTTGACGCCATAGAGGCGTTCGAGGCGCTTGGTCGGGATGTCGTGCGTCACCGAGCCGTCGACCCAGCGCCGGTCGGGCTGATAGGGCACGCGCCCGCCATCCTCGCCCCGCGCCATCAGCATGACGGGCGGAAAGACTCCGGGCACCGCGCAGGAGGCGAGCACCGCCTCGCGGATCAGCACATTGGGCGCGGTGATCGCGTTGAGGAGGCGGCCGTTCTGGTGCTTTTCGGCGGGCGCGACCGAGACGTTGAGGTGGCGGCCGCTGATCTCCCACGCCTCGCGGAAGGTCAGGTCGGGGATCAGCTCGGCGAGCCGGGCGCGAACCTCGTCGGGGGCGAGGCGGCGGAGTTCGGGATCGCGCGCGGGGTTGGCGAGCCGGTCGCTGCCGAGGAAAGCGCCGACCTCGCCGTCCTTGCGGGTGCAGACGATCGCCGCGACGATCGACCCACCGCTCGACCCCGCGAGAATATTGGGCAGAACGCCTGCGTCCCACAGCGCCTTCACCACGCCGACGTGGAAGAAGAGGAAGCTGCCCGAACCCGAAAGGAGCAGCGCCGAGCGGCCGTAGCAATGCTGGGCGCGGCGGAAGAAGTCGCGCTTTTCCTCACGCGGGATCGACCGCGACGCGGCGATCTTTTCCAGCGCGGCGACGATTTCGGCGACATAGGCCTCGATCAGTATTTTCGTGCCGAAACGCGCCTTTTGATAGAGGCGTTCGTGCCCCATGCCGTCGATATTGCCGTGGATGCCTTCGTTGAGCACGAAGAGCAGCCCCTTGACGTCGCCCGCCGCCGACAGGCGGCGCAGCTTTTCGAGCCGGGCGCGGATCGCCTTATAGTCGAAATGCTCGCTGGCGTCGGCCTCGCGCCACGCCTGCATTCCCGATTTCGCGTCATGCGTCCGCGCGGCCTTCGACCAGGCGGCATAGTCGGGGGCGTTGGCCAGCTCGGCGTCGGCGCTGAGCGTCGGGGCAAAGATCATTCGGTGGTCCTGCAATATGGTTTATTTTTTGCGAGTCTTGCGGCTTGCGTTGCCTTTGGCAACTGTTTTGACACCCTCATTCCACCCATGTCACCCCGGACTTGATCCGGGGTTCCACTCGGCGACGGTGGAAGGCGGGACCCCGGATCACGTCCGGGGTGACGAAGTGGAGGGCTTTTTCTTTCCCGCTGCCTTTGCCTTCGGCTTGGGCTTTGCGGCCGCTTTCGATGCCGCCTTGGCCGCGCTTTTCGCTGCGGGCGCCGGTTTCGCCTTTGCCTTGGGCTTCGCGGGCACCTTCTCCGCCTTCGGCGACGCCGCCATCAGGTCGGCGAAGCTTTCGTCGATGCACGCGCGGAAAAAGGCGATGTCGGGCATCACCGCGCGTTCGGAGATGATCGAGAAGGCGATGCGGCCGTTGTAGCTCGGGGTCGCGACGAACAGCCCCATATTGTTGGCGAGCGGCGCCATGCCATATTGCTGCACGAGCTGCGCGCCGGCGAGATAGAGCGGCACCTGCGCGCCCGGCACGTTCGAGATGAAGAGGTTGGTGCCGCGCACCGCGAAGCGCTCGCTGGTCAGGATGCGCGCGACCGCCGCCATCGTCGCGCCGGGGATATGCTGCGACAGGTCGGTCATCAGCCGCGCGCTGACGCCGGCCTTCGCCTCCTTCGCCTCGACCGTATAGTCGCGGATCGCCGCGAGCCGTTCGAGCGGATCGGCGATGTCGGTGCGCACCGGCACGCTCATCGCCGAGACCTGATTGCCGGGGGTAGAGGCCTTCCCCGCCCCCTTGTCCTTGCCGCGCAGGTTGATCGGCGCGACCGCGACGAGGCTTTCGCCCGGCAATTCCCTGTGTTTCTCCAGATATTTGCGCAGCGCGCCACCGACGGTGGTGAGGACGACGTCGTTGACCGTCGCGCCGGGCACCTTCCTGCGGACTTCGGCGACGTCGGCGAGCGCGATGGTGGTGCCGTCGAACATCTTGTGCGGGCCGACGGGGACGTTGAAGCGCGTTTCGGGCACGCCCGCGGCCATCCCGCCCTCCGCGATCGATTTGCGCGCCGAGGCGACGATCGCGGGGGACACCTTCATCAGCGCGTTCATGAACTTGACCGGCGACTGCATCGACGCCGACCAGGCGCGCGTCACCGTCTCGGCGCTCGACGGCGCGCGGCCCAGCGCCTCCAGCGGCGGCGGTTCGGCGATCGCGGGCGTGCCCGCTGCGTCGATGTCGCTCATCGCGATGAAGGCGTGCGCGCCCGAGGCGCCGTCGACCGCGGCGTGATGGACGCGGTGGAGCATCGCGAAGCTGCCCTTGGGGATACCCTCGATCCGGTCGAGCCCCTCGATGACATAGATGTCCCAGAGCGGCCGGTTCATGTCCATCGGCTTCGAGAACCAGCGCGCGACCGCGATGCAGAACTGGCGCCAGTCGCCGGGCTCGGGCAGGCGCGCGTGGCTCATATGCGCCTCGATATCGAAATGCTCGTCCTCGACCCAATAGGGATGGTCGAGGTCGAAAGGCAGCCGGTGGAGGCGGCGCCGGAACAGCGGCGAGGTGTCGACGCGGGCCTCGACATGGCGGATGATGTCCTTGAAGCGCACGAAGCCGCCCGGCGCGGTCGAGGGATCGTAGATATAGACCCCCATGATATGCGTCAGATTGTTCGCGGTCTGCGTGTAGAGGAACTGGGCGTCCTGCGCGCTGAGCTGTTTGAGCATGTTCGTTCTCCTACTCCATCGTCATTGCGAGGAGCCGAAGGCGACGCGGCAATCCAGAGCACGCGTAATCCGCTCTGGATTGCTTCGCTTCGCTCGCAATGACGAAGTTGGGATAAGTCAAGTTCATCCTCCCGATGGCGGCAGCCGATCCGCGAGCGCCAGCGTCGCGAGGCGCATCGATTCCATGACGTTGGCGAGTCCGCGGAGCTCGACGAGCAGCGCGCGTCGCGCTCTCAGACCGTCGGGGGTCGCGGTCTCGGCGAGACCCATATGGCGCATCAGCGACAGGCCGTTGGCGAAGAGCAATTTACCGATCGCCGCCTCGCTGCTGATCCGGCGGAGCAGCCAGGCCTGGCGCCCCTCGACCAGCGCGGCCTCCGCCAGCGCCTTGTCGTCGACCGCATCGCCGGGCCGCGCGCGGGCGAGGATGTCGGCGACGACCGAATAGGCCTCGGCGAAGGGCAGCAATATCGCATGGCCGACGAGCGGCTGGCAGCGGCGGATGAGCTGCGTCACGCCTCGGTCGCCGCTTGCAAGGCGCTTCGCCCAGGCGGGATCGATGCGCCCCAGCTCGGCCTCGAGCGCGGCGCGGTGCACGTCGCGCGGCGGGTAGAAGAATTCGAATTTGAACAGGTCGCGCAACCGGTCGACCTTCGCCCAGAAGGCGTCGGTCGCATCGCGGCTGTCGGCGTCGCGCAATTCGAACAGCGCGAGCTCGATCATCGCGCGGTCGAGGAAATGATGCGCGATGATGTTGCGGTAATAGCTCGCCATCGGATGATGCGCGGGATCGATCGAATAGACCGTCTCGCTCCCCGCCGTGAAGCGGGTCAGGAGGCTGCTCGCGACCAGCGTGTCGAGCGTCGCCGCGAGCGCGGCGTCGTCGCCGCTTTCGAGCTCGCGGCTGAGGCGGATATCGCGCTCGCGCGCCCAGGCGACGACCCGCGCGATCGTCACGCGCATTTCGCCCTCGGTCACCCCGCGCGGCGCGGTGCCGAGCAGGATCAGGCAGAGGACCGAAGTGACGGTGAGCGGGGTCACGCGGTTGGCTTCGACCGCGACCGAGAAGGCGATCCGTTCGAGCGCGCGCCGGTCGTCGGGGCCGGGCGCGCGCTCGATCACCACGGGCTCGCCGATATCGATGCGGATGCGGCCCGACGGCGCGCGGAGGCTCTTCATATAGCCGAGGAACCAGGACAGCGATTCGGGCTTCTTGCTCCGCCCGGTCTGCTCGGCGGCATATTCCTCGACGTCGCGGATCAGGTCGAAGCTGGTGACGAAGGGGACGAAATGCACGTCGCCGGTCCCTGTCGCGTGCGCGGCGTCGAGGACATATTTCATCAGGCCGTATTTGGGCGGCATCAGCTTGCCGAGCCGCGAGCGCGTGCCCTCGAACGCCCAGCTCAAGGGGAAGCGCTTGGCGAGCAGCCAGGCGATATAATGGCGCAGCACCAGCTTGTAGACCGGCTGGTCCTGAAAGCTCCGCCGGATGAAGATCATCCCCGAGCGGCGGAAGAACTGCCCCATCACCGCGAAGTCGAGGTTGGCGCCGCCGAAGCTGTGGAGCATCGGCAGGTCGTTCTCATAGGCGAGGCGGCTGGGCGTCGCGCCGTCGATATAGGTCTTGTGGGTGAAGAGGATGCAGGTCGGATGCTCGCGCAGCACCGATCGCAGCTTCGCCAGCTCGGCGGCGTCGACCTCCATCTCGGGCGCGTAGCCGCCGAACATCATGCGGTCGAGCCGCGCGCGCAGGTCGAGGAACAGCGCACCGGGGGTCGCGATGACCTCCTTCATCAGCGGCCGCGCCTCGCGGTAAAGGTCGGCGACCGGGCGGCCGAGCTGCTGCGCCAGATCCGCGAGCGCGGCGCGGAACTTGGGGCTGGTGCGCAGGCTGTCGGCGACGAAGCGCGGCACCTTGTAGCGGGTGCCGCGGATGCCGCGTTCGGCGACGTCGAGCGCGAGCCCCGCCTGCCGCGCGACGAAGGCGGCGAACTCGCTCCCGCCCTCCGCGCCATCGCCGCCGCCGGTCTGGGCGAGGAAGCGCGCCCGGAGCGCGTTCTCGGTCGCCGCCTCTCCGACGAGGATCTGGGCGCGCCGCCGGTCGCGCCACAGGATGAGCTGCGCGCGGAGCGGCCCCGGCTGGCGCGGATCGCCGAAGATCAGGTGGCGGAACTTGAGCGCGCGGTCGCGCTCGAAATGCGGGATGCGCCACGCGACGCGCAGCGGCACGACCTGCCGGTCCGACGTATCGGCGAGCCGCGCCTCGAGCGTGTCGAGATCGAGCGCATGGTCGCCGTCGGCGATCGACAGGCTGACCCATTGCGGCGCCTGATCGCCGCCGAGGTCGCCCGCCGTCGCGTGGACCCAGTCGAGCAGAACCCGCCGCTCGACCCGGTTGCGCGCGTCGATGATGTAGAGGCGGTCGGCCGTGGCGGCCTGGAAAGCGACGGGCGCGCGAGGCGTTCCGTCGGCCATCGCTTACACCTTCTCCGTCATTGCGAGCGAAGCGAAGCAATCCAGGGTTGAGCAGACCGCTCTGGATTGCTTCGCTTCGCTCGCAATGACGATGTGGGACATGCGCTAGGCTTTCCTTTCCTTTCGGGGAGAAGCCTTCTTCTTCGTGGGTTCCGCCTCCCCTTCCTCCTCGCTCTGCCCCAGTGTGCGCAGGAACATGCCCCGCACCTCGCGGACATGCGCGTTCAGATTGCGCACGCTCCATTCCGAGGTATCGACCGGCGGCAGCACGGTGACGCGCACCGTCGCGGGGCGCATCACGAACTCGTTCTTGGGGGCGACGTCGGTGGCGTTGTGGATCACGATCGGGACGATCGGCACCCCCGCCTGCATCGCGAGGTGGAAGGCGCCCTTCTTGAAGGGTTCGAGCTTCGGGGTCAGGCTGCGCGTCCCTTCGGGCGCGATGCAGATCGATTTGCCTTCAACGCGGATCGCGTCGACGAGCGGCTCCATCGCCTTGATCGCGCTCTTGCCGTCGGCGCGGTCGACGAAGACGGTGCCGCCCCACTCCATCAGCTTGCCGAGGATCGGGATGTCGCGGATTTCCTTCTTCCCCACCGCCCCCATGTCGCGGCGGATGAGCTTGGCGAGGATCATCACGTCCGCCTTGCTCTGATGGTTGAAGATGAAGACGCACGGGCGCGACGACCAGAGATGCCGTTCGTCCTCGACCTCCAGCTCGACCCCGGTGATCGCGGTCGCGAAATCGCCGAACAGCCCCATCGAGAAATTGACCGCCTCGCGCTGCGAGCGCGTCAGCGCCCAGATCGGCAGCCCCGCGGCGAACGCCCCCACGAGCGAGCCGGTCGCGTAGATGGTGCGCGTATAGTCGATCCACGACGGCATGCCGCGGCTCGCGAAGCGCTGCACCGGCCAGTTCCGTTCGTCGGCGATGCCTTTGAGCTTCATGTTGGGATTGAGCGGGCGCGGCTTGCCGACGCGTTCGAGCAGTTCGATATCGTCGTCGCTGTCCGAATAGAAGAAGCTCTGATCGAGATCGAGGCCGTATTCGGCGGCGAGTTCCTCGGCCGCGATCACCTTGCCCTCGCCGAAGCACAAGGGGCGGACGATCTCGCCGGTGAATACGCCGTCCTCGATCTCGTAGGCCGAGCATTTGATGTCGGCGATGCCGAGGTCGCGCGCGGTCGGCTCGATCTGATAGATGGTCGCCGACGAGATGATCGCGACGCGGTGGCCCTTCGCCTGATGCGCCTCGATGATCGCGCGGGTTTCGGGATAAATCTTCCGCGCGATATGCTTCTTGTAGAGTTCCTCGCCGAATTCGATGAAGCTCTCCTCGTCGACGCCTTTCATGAATTTGGCAGCGGCCGACATGAGCCCCGAGAAACCGATATTGCCGAGGCTGTGCTGCGCGATGACCTGCGCGGTTTCGGCAATCTCCTCGACCGACATTTCGCGGCGCTGGAATTTCTCGCGCAGCATCGCGGTCGCCGAATAGCCCGAGATGATCGTTCCGTCGAAGTCGAAGAGCGCAGCGATATGCGATCCCGGCTCCGATGCCAGAACTTCGTCCAAATGCGGTTGCGGCCTCGGCACGCGCATCTCCCCACCAGCGGCTATCTTGCCGCCTTATCCCTGCACAGTGACAGGTAAAATGGGGTTAATCAATGGCGCGAAAGCGCGGCGGCTTCGCGCGCGAGCGTCTCGATTTTCGCGGGGTCGAGCGGGCCCGGCGGCACGACCCAGCTGCCGCCGACGCACAGCACCGCCTCGAGCGCGAGCCATTCGGGTGCGGTCGCGAGGCTGATGCCGCCCGTGGGGCAGAAGCGCGCCTGGCCGAAGGGGCCGGCGAGCGCTTTGAGCGCCGGAACGCCGCCGCTCGTCGCCGCGGGGAAGAATTTGAAACGCGAGAGGCCCATGTCCATGCCGAGCATAATGTCCGATGCATTGGCGGTTCCGGGAAGAAAGGGAATGCCATTGTCGATGGCCGCCTTGCAAAGACCGGCCGTTATTCCGGGCGAGACAATGAACTCGGCACCTGCATCGATGCTCTTGTTCAAGTCGATCTGATTGAGCACGGTACCCGCGCCGACGACCGCCCCCTTGACCGATTTCATCGCGGCGATCGCGTCGAGCGCGGCCGGAGTACGCAAGGTCACTTCGAGCACCGACAGACCGCCGGCGACGAGCGCCTCGGCCATCGGCACCGCATCCTCGACGCGGTCGATCACGATCACCGGGATGACGGGCGCGAGACGCATGATCTGGTCGATGGATTGGTCGGTCATTTTTTTCTCCGTTCGAAACTTCACACACCGTTCGCCCTGAGCTTGTCGAAGGGCCGTTCTTTTTGTCGACGTTGAAAAAAGAAGGACGGTGCTTCGACAAGCTCAGCACGAACGGATTAGGGGTTATCCTGTAACCGCCTCCATCGCGGCCAAAATCGCCGACCCGCCCTTTTCGGCTTCATCAGCATGATGGCGAAACAGGGCGAACAGCTCGCGGCCGACGCCGAGCGCGGGCGGCGGGGCAATGGCGGGGGTGCGGGCGGCCCATATGGCTTCGTCGACCAGCGCGATCACCTCGCCCTTCACCGCGCAAACGCGGACGATGTCGCCGTCCTCGAGATAAGCGAGCGGGCCGCTGACGCCGTCGATGCCGGGCAGCGCCTCGGGCGACAGATGGATCACCGCGGGCACCTTGCCGCTCGCGCCCGACATGCGGCCGTCGGTGAGCAGCGCGACGCGAAAGCCCTTGTCCTGAAGGACGCCGAGCGCCGGGGTCAGCTTGTGGAGTTCGGGCATGCCGTTGGCGCGCGGGCCCTGGAAGCGGACGACGACGACGACGTCGCGGTCGAGTTCGCCCGCCTTGAACGCCGCGAGCACCTGGTTCTGGTCGTCGAAGATGCGCGCGGGCGCCTCGATCGTCCAGCGATCCTCGGCCACCGCGCTCGTCTTGATGATCGCGCGGCCGAGATTGCCGGCGAGCAGCCGCATCCCGCCATCGGGCGAAAAGGGCTCTGCAACCGGGCGCAGCATCGCGTCGTCGCGCGTCTCGGCGGGGGCGGCCTCCCAGTGGAGTTCGTCGTTCACGAGCAGCGGCTCGCTCGCATAGGCCTCCATCGAGCCGCCGACGGTCAGGATGTCGCCGTGGAGCAGCCCCGCGTTCAGGAGCTCGCGCACGACGAAGCCGATGCCGCCCGCGGCCTGGAAATGGTTCACGTCGCCCGCGCCGTTCGGATAAACGCGCGCGAGCAGCGGCACCGCGTGGCTCAATTCGTCGAAATCCTGCCAATCGATGACGATCCCCGCGGCGCGCGCGATCGCGGGCAGATGGATCGCATGGTTGGTCGAGCCGCCGGTCGCGAGCAGGCCGATCGCGGCGTTGACGATCGCCTTTTCGTCGATGCAGCGCGCGAGCGGACGATAGTCGTCGCCGTCCCAGCCGATCTCGGTCAGCCGGTGCGTTGCGGCGCGGGTCAGTTCCTGCCGCAGCTTCGTGCCCGGATTGACGAAGGCGCTGCCGGGGATGTGCAGCCCCATCAGTTCCATCATCATCTGGTTGCTGTTCGCGGTGCCGTAGAAGGTGCAGGTGCCCGCGCCGTGATAGGAGGCGGCCTCTGCAGCGAGCAGTTCGTCACGGCCGACCTTGCCCTCGGCATAGAGCTGGCGCACGCGCTGCTTTTCCTTGTTCGCGAGCCCCGAGGGCATCGGTCCCGCGGGGACGAGGATCGTCGGCAGATGGCCGAAGCGCAGCGCGCCGATGAGGAGGCCGGGGACGATCTTGTCGCAGATGCCGAGCAGCAGAGCGCCCTCGAACATCGCGTGGCTCAGCGCGATCGCGGTGCCCTGCGCGATATTGTCGCGGCTGAACAGCGACAGGTCCATGCCCGCCTGCCCCTGCGTCACCCCGTCGCACATGGCGGGCACGCCGCCCGCGACCTGCGCGGTCGCGCCCTTCTCGCGCGCCGCGAGCTTGATCTGCTCGGGATAGCGACCATAGGGCTGATGCGCCGAGAGCATGTCGTTATAGGCGGTGACGATCCCGATGTTCATCGCCGCGCCGCCGCGGATCGCCGGCTTGTCCTCGCCCGACGCCGCGAAGCCGTGCGCGAGATTGCCGCACGACAGCATGCCGCGGTTGGTCCCCGCGTCGCGCTGGCGCTGCATGAGGTCGAGATAGGCGGCGCGGCGTTCGGCGCTGCGGGCGATGATGCGGTCGGTCACGCTGGCGATGGCGGGGTGGAGAGCGGTCATGAGAATTCCAATCCCCTCTCCCCTTGGGGGAGAGGGATGCGCAGACTTGGCAGCTTGCTGCCTAGTCGAAGCTGGGTGAGGGTGTGAACGGCAGTAGCGAAAGCAACGGCGGAGCCCCTCATCCAACTGCGCCCAGTCGCTGCGCGACAAGGCTTCGTACCCTTCTCCCCCAAGGGGAGAAGCTTTGGGGTGCGTTCAATCATGCCAGCTCGCCCCGTCGCGTTCGATCAGCGCGATCGCGCTCGACGGGCCCCAGCTTCCCGCGGTGTAGTTCTGCGGCGCCATGTCGACCGCGGCCCAGGCGTCGCGGATCGAATCGATCCACTGCCATTGCGCCTCGACCTCGTCGCGGCGCACGAACAGCGTCTGGTCGCCCTCGATGAAATCGAGCAGCAGCCGCTCGTAAGCGATACGGCGGCGCTCGCCGGCGAAGCTGTGCGACAGCGAGACGTCGAGATTGACCTCCTTGAGCCGGACGCCGTCGCGGTCGAGGCCCGGCTGTTTCGCCATCACCTTGACGCGGATATTCTCTTCGGGCTGCAGATTGATGATCATGACATTGGCATCGAGCTTCGCCGCGCCGACGCGCGCGAAGATATTGTGCGGCACCGGCTTGAACTGGATCAGCACTTCGGACTGGCGCTGCGGCATGCGCTTGCCGGTGCGCAGGTAAAAGGGCACGCCCTTCCAGCGCCAATTGTCGATGAACGCCTTGAGGGCGACGAAAGTTTCGGTGTTCGACGGCCTGCCGAGTTCATCGGCATAGCCCGCGACCGCCTGCCCGCCGACCGCGCCGCTGGTGTACTGGCCCTTCACGCTGAGCGATTTGACGTCCTCGGCGCTCATCTTGCGCAGGGAGCGGAGCAGCTTCACCTTCTCGTCGCGCACCGCGGTCGACGAAACGCTCGCGGGCGGCTCCATCGCGATGATCGCGAGCAGCTGCAGCATATGGTTCTGCACCATGTCGCGCAGCGCGCCGACCCCGTCATAATAGGAAACGCGCCCTTCGAGCCCGACCGTCTCCGCGACCGTGATCTGGACATGGTCGATCGCCTGCGCGTTCCACAGCGGCTCGAACAACATGTTGGCAAAGCGCAGCGCGAGCAGATTCTGCACCGTTTCCTTGCCGAGATAATGGTCGATGCGGAAGACGCGGTCCTCGGCGAAGGCATCGCCGACCTGGGCATTGACCTCGCGCGAGGAAGCGAGGTCGTGGCCGATCGGCTTTTCCATCGCGATGCGGCATTCGGCGCAGGCGATGCCGGCGGCGGCGAGACCCTGCGCGATCGGCCCGAACATCGACGGCGGGGTCGAGAGATAGACGCCAACCGGGCGCGCCATCCGCTCGCCGAGCAGCGCGGCGAGATCGTCGTAGCCGGTGCCAGAGCCCGCATCGACCGCGCAATAGTCGATCCGGTCGAGGAAGCCCTCGACGACCGCGGCGTCGACGCGGTCTTCGGGGAGATGTTCGGCGAGCGCTTCGCGCACCTGCGCCTGAAAGGTGGCGCGATCGAGCGCGCTGCGGCCCGAGCCGATGATCGTCAGCGCCTCGGCGAGCAGCCCGTCCATGTGGAGATTGTAGAGCGAGGGGAAGAGCATCCGGTGCGCCAGATCGCCCGTGGCCCCGAACAATATCAATGTCTCGACTTTGACGCTCACGGCGTTCCCCTTGAATATCCATTATCTGAAATGGCGGAGCCGCCGCCCGATTGCAACGCGCATACGTAGGCTGATTGGCCCCTCCCTTTCAGGGGAGGGGTTGGGGTGGGGGCCATCGAAATAGCGCAAGGCCGCTGGCCCCCACCCCGCTCGACTAAGGCTCGGCTAGCGCCGAACCAAGTCTCGCTGCCCCTCCCCTGAAGGGGAGGGGTGAAAATAGTTCTATCCGGCGCCGAACGATTCTAAGAGCCGAATCCATGACCGACCCCGCGCCGCCCTATGACGTCATCGTGATCGGCGGCGGGGTCAATGGCGCCGGGGTCGCGCGCGATGCCGCCGGGCGCGGGGCGCGGGTGCTGCTGCTCGAGGCGGGCGATCTCGCGCACGGCACTTCCTCGGCCTCGACCAAGCTGATCCACGGCGGCCTTAGATATCTCGAACATTATGAGTTCGGCCTGGTGCGCGAGGCGCTGAAGGAGCGCGAAACCCTGTGGGGCATCGCGCCGCACATCATCCACCCGCTGCGCTTCGTCCTCCCCCATCGCGACGGGCTGCGGCCGCGCTGGCTGCTGCGGCTCGGGCTCTTCCTCTACGACCATATCGGCGGGCGCAGGAAGCTGCCCGCGACGCGCTCGGTCGACCTCCGCCAGCATCCGGCGGGCGCGCCGCTGCAGAGCCACTACGTCCGCGGCTTCGAATATTCGGACGGCGCGGTCGACGACGCGCGGCTCGTCCTGCTCAACGCGCGCGACGCCGCCGACAAGGGCGCGCGCGTCCGCACCCGCACCCGCGCCGAGATGATGCGCGTCGAGGACGGGCTATGGGTGGTCGAGGCGACCGGCGAGACCGGCCAGGCCTATCGCTTCACCGGGCGCAGCCTCGTCAACGCCGCGGGGCCGGAGGTGCTCGACGTCCTCCACCGCGCCGCCGCGCCGCCCGATTACAGGATGCGGCTGGTGCGGGGATCGCACATCGTGGTGCGCAGGATCTTCGATCACGACTATGCCTATTTCTTTCAGCTTCCCGACGGGCGGATCTTCTTCGCCATTCCCTACGAGCGCGACTTCACGCTGATCGGCACCACCGACCAGGATCATGAGGGCTCGCTCGCCGATATCCAAGCGAGCGCCGAAGAGATCGCCTATCTCTGCGAGGGCGCGAACCAGTATTTCCGCACCGCGATCACCCCCGCCGACGTGGTGTGGACCTATTCGGGGGTGCGGCCGCTGGTCGAGGACGGGTCGGGCAAGCCCGAGGCGGCGACGCGCGGCTACCGCATCGACCTCGACTGCGACGAGGGCGCGCCGCTGCTCACCATCTATGGCGGCAAGATCACCAGCTATCGCCATGTCGCCGAGCATGCGGTCGACGAACTCGCGGCGCACATAGCGGCGCTGGAGGGTCCGCGCTGGACCGGCGGAGCGCCGCTGCCCGGCGGCGATTTCCCGACCGACGGTCTCGTGGCGCTGATCGCCAAGCTCCGCCTCGCCCACCCCTTCCTGCCCGCCGCGACCGCCGACCGCATCGCTCGCGCCTATGGCACCGGCGCGCGGACGTGGCTCGGCAAAGCCGAAGGCTGGGACGATCTGGGCGGCGAGATCGCGCACGGGCTGTCGGCGGCCGAGGCCCGCTGGATGGTGAAGCGCGAATGGGCGCGGACGACCGAGGACATATTGTGGCGGCGCAGCAAGCTGGGGCTGCATTTCACCGATGCGGAGGTGGCGCGGCTGCAGGCCTGTCTGGAGGCGATTGCGGCGCGGCCGGCCCTCGCCGAATAACCCTTCGTCACCCCGGACTTGATCCGGGGTCCCGCTCGTCCTGAAGCGGGATGCCGGATCAAGTCCGGCATGACGACCCGAGTATCAGGCCGCCTCGACCTCGGCTTCGGCCGGCAGACGGATCATATAGTCGAACGCCGACAGCGCCGCCTTCGATCCTTCGCCCATCGCGATGACGATCTGCTTGTAGGGCACCGTCGTGCAGTCGCCCGCGGCGAAGATGCCGGGCTGGCTCGTCTCGCCGCGATGGTCGACCTCGATCTCGCCGTGGCGCGACAAGGCGACGCTGTCCTTCAGCCATTCGGTGTTGGGAACGAGCCCGATCTGGACGAAAATGCCTTCGAGTTCAACCTGATGCGGTTCGTCCTTGGCCCGGTCCTTGTAGGCGAGTCCCGTCACCTTCGCGCCGTCGCCGAGCACTTCGGTGGTCAGCGCCGAGGTGATGATCTTGACGTTGGGCAGGCTGGCCAGTTTCCGTTGCAGCACCGCGTCGGCGCGGAGCTCGCTGTCGAACTCGATCAGCGTCACATGCGCGACGATACCCGCGAGGTCGATCGCCGCCTCGACGCCGCTGTTGCCGCCGCCGATCACCGCGACGCGCTTGCCCTTGTAGAGCGGGCCGTCGCAATGCGGGCAATAGGCGACGCCCTTGTTGCGATAGGCGTCCTCGCCCGGCACGCCGAGCTGGCGCCAGCGCGCGCCGGTCGACAGGATCACGGTGCGCGCCTTCAGCGACGCGCCGCTTGCGAGCCGCACCTCGTGCAGGCCGCCTTCGCGTTCCGCCGGGATCAGCTTTTCGGCGCGCTGCAGGTTCATGATGTCGACGTCATATTCGCGGACATGCTGCTCGAGTTGCGCGACGAGCTTCGGGCCCTCGGTATGCTGGACCGAGATGAAATTCTCGATCGCCATCGTATCGAGCACCTGCCCGCCGAAGCGTTCGGCGGCGATACCGGTGCGGATGCCCTTGCGTGCGGCGTAGATGGCTGCCGCGGCACCCGCCGGGCCGCCGCCGACGACGAGCACGTCGAACACGTCCTTCGCCGCGATCTTTTCGGCCGCCTTCGCCTCGGCGCCGGTGTCGAGCTTGGCGAGTATCTGCTCGAGCTCCATGCGGCCCTGGCCGAACGTCTCGCCGTTCAGGAAGATCGTCGGCACCGCCATCACCTGGCGCGCCTCGACCTCGTCCTGGAACAGGCCGCCGTCGATCGCGGTGTGGGTGATGCGCGGGTTGACGACACTCATCAGGTTGAGCGCCTGCACGATGTCGGGACAATTCTGGCACGACAGCGAGAAATAGGTTTCGAAATGATAGTCGCCATCCAGCGCCGCGACCTGATCGAGCACCTCGGGCGCGACCTTCGGCGGGTGGCCGCCGACCTGCAGCAGCGCGAGGACGAGCGAGGTGAATTCGTGGCCGAGCGGGATGCCGGCGAAGCGGACAGCGACTTGCGGGTCGCCGGCGCGACGGATCAGGAAGCTGGGGCGGCGGGCGTCGTCGTCGGTGCGGCTGACGCTGACCTTGTCGGACAGCAACGCGATTTCGTCGAGGAGGCCCGCCAGCTCGGCCGACTTCGCATCGTCGCCCAGCGACGAGACAAGTTCGATCGGTTCACGAAGGTTCGTGAGGAGGCCCTGAAGCTGCTGCTTCAAATTGGCGTCGAGCATGGGGAGAGCTCCTGCATATTGGAAAAGCATCCGTGCGCTCCCGCGAAGGCGGGAGCCCAGAGCGATCAGGCACGAGCGTTGCGGCCTGACGCTCTGGGTCCCCGCCTCCGCGGGGACACACGGTGGATTTAAGGCTAGATCTTGCCGACGAGGTCGAGCGAAGGGGCAAGCGTTTCGGCGCCCTCTTCCCACTTCGCGGGGCAGACTTCGCCCGGGTGGCTGACCCAGTACTGCAGCGCCTTGATTTTGCGCAGCAGCTCCGCAGCGTTGCGGCCCACGCCCTCGGGGGTGATTTCAAGGAGCTGGATCTCGCCCTCGGGGTCGACGACGAAGGTGCCGCGGTCGGCAAGGCCGACGCCTTCACGCAGCACTTCGAAGTTGTTCGACAGCACATGGTTCTGGTCGCCGACCATGTAATAGTTGATCTTGCCGATCGCCGGCGAGGTGTCGTGCCACGCCTTGTGGCAGAAATGGGTGTCGGTCGACACCGAATAGACCTCGACGCCCATCTTCTGGAGGGTCGGATAGATGTCGGCGAGATCCTCGAGCTCGGTCGGGCAGACGAAGGTGAAATCGGCGGGGTAGAAGAAGAAAACCGCCCACTTGCCCTTCACGTCGGCGTCGGTGATGTCGACGAACTTGCCATCCTTGAACGCGGTGGCCTTGAAGGGTTTGAGGGTCGTATTGAGAACGGACATGGAGAGCTCCTTTGTTGTCGGGAGCCCCGCCCTAGCGAATTATGTTGCGGTGCGGAAATTGGAAAAACATTGCGCTTTAATCGAAATTATCGATCAATAGGCTCTTGGAACCTGGGCCGCGCTTATGCGGGAACATAGGTCAACCGGATCGCATCCTCGCCGATCCGATCATGCGCCACCAGGCGGAGTCGCGGCCGGGGGCCGGCGAAATAGGGCGCGCCGCGGCCCAGCACGACGGGGTGGAGGTAGATGCGATATTCGTCGATCAGGCCGAGCCCGGTGAGGCTCTGCGCGAGAAGGGGACCGGCCACTTCGATCTCTCCGTCCTGCTCGGCTTTCAGCGCGCGGATCGCCTGATCCAGTTCGCCCCCTACCAGTGTCGCGTTGGGGCCGACCGATTCCAGCGACCGCGAGACGACCCATTTCGGCTGGCGCCGCCACGCCGCGGCGAAGGCCTGCTTGTCAAACGGCGTTCAAAAGGGACCCCCTATCGGCGTCGAAGAGGGACCCCCTTTTCGGATATGATGCCGGTTAGTTGAAGGTCGCCTTGCGCTGCGTGCGGCGGAGGGCGGGCGTAGCCCGACCGGAGGCGCGCGCAGCGCAAGATAGATTTTTGAAGGGGCCGAAGGTGGCGGTCAGCTGCGGTTTTTGAAGCGCCAGCTGTCGTTGCCCGTCTCGATGATATCGCAGTGGTGGGTGACGCGGTCGAGCAGCGCCGTGGTCATCTTGGGATCACCGAAGACGGTAGGCCACTCGCCGAAGGCGAGGTTGGTGGTGATGATGACGCTGGTGCGCTCATAAAGCTTGCTGATGAGGTGGAACAGCAACTGCCCTCCGGAGCGGGCGAACGGCAGATAACCGAGCTCGTCGAGCACGATCAGGTCGAGCCGCGACAGCTGCGCCGCCAGGGTCCCGCCCTTGCCGATCCGGGTCTCCTCTTCGAGGCGTGTCACCAGTCGAGGCGGACAGCCGCCACCGATTCATTCAACATCCGCGCCACGGCCTTGGCTTCTTCGAGCCCGGTCCCTTCGGGCAGATTGAGCGCCAACCACTTGTTGGCGGGCAACCCAATGTCGTTCTTGAGTTCAAGGGCGACGTAGCATGGCTGCCCGACTTCGCGCTCCTTCACGGTTGCGGTGAAATTCCTCATTCTTCCTCCTCACTGAAATCGGTGAAATGTAAGCCCCTGATTAGGTCCGAATAATCATTGGGAATGCCGAGAATCAGCCCTTCGAGATTGCCGCCGTTGTGAAGATCGCAAGCCTGCACGACCAAGACAATCGCCTCTGCCACGTCGCATGTGTCCCAGTGTTCATTGTTCACGACGTCCCACAATTCCTCGATCGCTTCGCGAGCCCGGAGCCGTTTAGCTTCGATTTCGGCGCATTCGCGCCGCTCCTGCAAACTGACGATAACGCCCATAATCAATTCCTTCTCATACGAAGGCGCTGGTGACAGGCATGGGTTGGTTATCAGCCGACGACCAGCGCACAGTTGTGCAAATTGGTTCGTCGGCTCGCAGGGTCCACGCAGCACAGGGGATCGCCCTGGGCCTGCAACGCGAATGAAGGGCTTGTCGTGTCGCCCACCGGCTCGGACCCGGACTGCACCGGCGATGGTCACGCTGTCCCGAGCAAGTGGACCGTAGGCAACTTTGGGCGGGGGCGTCTACAGGTTTTAACAGTGCAGCCGTGACGTCCGCTCAATAGCCGCCGTATTCGTCGCCAGGGAGCTCCCATTCCTCCAGCAAGTCTTGCGCGTCTATCGCATCCAGCCTCCAGTTTCGTAGCGCGGCCATGTGACGTTTGAAGGCATCGGACGGCTGCTTGGGCCTGCTACGCCGGACATTCTTGAGACGGCGCTCCTTGTCGTAAAACGACACGTTTCGCCGCCGCAGTTCGGCAAAATAGGGATGATTTTGAACGAAGCCAGCGGTGGGAGGTGTTAGCCAACCTTTGAGGTCCGCCTCGGAGGCGACGAGCCAGAGATTGGACTCAAGGCCCTTCTCGGTCATCGCCTGGGTCCACAGTGACACGTCAATCGGCCCGTCAATAAGGCCCATCTGCCGCAGGTCGAGCAGCACTAGGGCGCATGCCGAGCTCTCTAGCTTGGTTACAGGCTGAACCCAGTCCGCCGGAAGGGTGATCCTCAACATCTTTGCGAGGAATAGCGCCCACACAATTTCATAGTGGGCCGCCGATGGCCCGCACTTCGCAATAGTATCCTTGATGAATTTCGCGATCCGATCCTTCTTAACCGGAAAGTTCTTTGCATTGTATAGCGCCAAAAGGTGCACCACCATCGGTATGGTGGTTGCGTTCGCACGAGCGGCCTTCAGCAGGTAGGTTTCAAACTGAGGCCAATTCACCTTCAAGATATCGACACTTCGGAGGAGATTGACAGCAAAGCGCAGGACATTCGACCGTTTGTTCTCAGCGGCGAATTGGAAGGCTTGGGCAAAGAAATGATCGATAGTTTTGGACTGCTCCGAGAATTCGGAGGAAATGGAGCTCTGCCGTAGTGCTGTCGGCCAAACGGCTTGAACCTCCGTAGCCGCGTTTACCACCTTGGTCTTCTCTGGGTGAATCTCCAATTCATAGTCGCGGGCGGCGGCGGAAAGCACTGCTATCGCCTCTTCGGCCTGCCCAGCATTGTCGAAACCGATGTACCAATCGTCGACGTTCCGAACGATGCTGTCGGCCTCCAAATTCAACTCTGCCTGCACTCGGGCATCAATGGATACCGCTACAATCTCTGCGATGATCCGGGATGTGTCCGGGCCGACGGGGATGCCGATAGTCTGATTGTCCTGTCCTTTGCGAACAGCCTTGTCCAACCGCGCGCCCAAGGAAGGGTCATACACGGCCGCGTTGTTCAGGTTGGCTTTCGCCCACGCTTTAGTGTGCAGCCCCCATGGAATGGCATGGGTGTAGAGCGTTCCGTAAAAGCGAGAAATGTCGGCCACGAGTGCGTGATTGTGGAGCGCCGAAATTTCGGAGTGGCGTAGGGCAACGAGCCTGAAATCTGGGGTTGAGACGGCCCGGTTCTCGTCCGACTTAATCAGGACCTCTTCGACACCAAAGCTGCACGAATTGAGGTGCTTACTTATTTGCTGCCACTCGTCAGCGATAAGCTTGGCGACGTGGAATTGAGCGATCGGGTTGACGATTGCCAGTTCCCGCTGCCAGTCAGTGACCTTCGGGATGCTAAATCGCTCTGGGCTAGTCTTAGGGTAATGTGGGTAATTCTGCAGGCCTGCCCAAGCATTCCCGATGGCGCGGCGATACTTTGCGAAATCGGCGGTCGTGAACGCAGGCGGCAACTCCTCTGGGAAGTACCCAGCGCCCAATAGCGCCTTCAATCGCTCGCTCTTTGACATTTGCCCCCCCGCAAGCCCGTCTTGGACCATCCGCAGGGATTACATAGCAATGCCTGCCTATCAATGTCTTATCATTGGCGGCTTGAATGGAAATGGTGACCCCGGCGTGATTCGAACACGCGACAATCGGTTTAGAAGACCGATGCTCTATCCAGCTGAGCTACGGGGCCACAACACGGTTCGCTAGACGGTTCGCTTTCCCGCCAGCAATGCGTAAACTACAGTCCTCCCACACATTCTGCCACGCAGACCCTCAGCTTAGAAGGCGGGTGCTCTATCCAGCTGAGCTACGGGCGCGCGGCACGGCTGTGCGGAGCGGCGAATAGCGCGGTTTGCGCGGACCGCAAAGCGCGTTAAGCAGCGTGCCGATGACCGACTCCACTCCGACCGCGTTCGAGCCCGGCGCCGCGCCCGCGCACGTCAGCGCGCGCCAGGTGCGCCATTTCCGCTATTACGACCTCGTGATGGCGGCCTTCGTCGCGATCCTGCTGCTCAGCAACATCATCGGCGCATCGAAGCTGTCGACGGTGGGCAGCGTCACCTTCGGCGCGGGAATCCTCTTCTTTCCGCTGAGCTATGTCATCGGCGACGTGCTGACCGAAGTCTATGGCTATGCGCGGGCGCGGCGGGTGATCTGGACCGGCTTCGCCGCGATGATCTTCATGGCGGTGATGAGCTGGGTCGTGGTCGCGATGCCTGCCGACCGCGACTGGGGCTGCGCCGGCGCCGACCTGCTCTCCTTGAAGACGGCGGCCGAGGGAACGGGTCCGATCTGTCAGGCGACTTATGAAAGCGTCTTCGGGAGCACCTGGCGTATCGTCGTCGCGTCGATCACCGCCTTCTGGGCGGGCGAGTTCGTCAACAGCTATGTTCTCGCGCGCATGAAGCTTTTGACGCGCGGCAAGCACCTCTGGTCGCGTACCATTGGATCGACCGTCTTCGGTCAGGCGTTCGATAGCCTCCTGTTCTACCCCATCGCCTTTCTGGGCATCTGGCCGACGCATCTGGTCGTCACCGTGATGATCACCAACTGGCTGATGAAGGTGGGATGGGAAGTCGTCCTCA
This sequence comes from Sphingopyxis sp. NJF-3, assembly GCF_053514865.1. NCBI lineage: Bacteria > Pseudomonadati > Pseudomonadota > Alphaproteobacteria > Sphingomonadales > Sphingopyxidaceae > Sphingopyxis > Sphingopyxis sp. NJF-3. The sequence continues at coordinate 1,464,979 of NZ_CM130726.1, read as the reverse complement.
CTCCCGTCACCTATGCCGTGGTGGGCCTGCTCAAGCGGCGCGAAGGCGTCGATGTGTATGACGAGGGAACCGATTTCAATCCCTTTGGCGCCAAGGTTTGACCTCCATGACCCTGATCGAGCTAGCCTCGCTTTTCGAGGACCGGAAGAGCTGGATCGTGACCGCGAGCGGGCTCGACAAGGATGCCCTGCACATCTATTTCGGGATGGCGCTGTTCCTGCTCGTGCGGCTGATCTGGCGCTGGCGCGGCGGCTGGTTCGTGGCGTGGCTCGCGGTGCTGGCGATGGCCTGCGGCGGCGAATGGCTCGACGTCACCGCCGAGGCGAGTCGATCGGCGATCCGTCCCGACCCCGAGCATTGGCACGACATCTGGAACACGATGTTCTGGCCGACGGCGCTGCTGTTGGTCGGCCGCTGGCTGCAGCCGGCGGCGAAGGCGGCGTCAGAAGGGGAAGACGCGGCCTTGCCGTCAGGCGAGGACGCCGAGCGCGGCCTCGAACAGCCGTAGCCCGTCAGTGCCGCCGTGCGCGGCGTCGATCGCGCGCTCGGGGTGCGGCATCATGCCGAGGACATTGCCGGCGTCGTTCAGCACGCCCGCGATGTTGCGCGCCGAGCCGTTGACACCATCCGCATAGCGGAACGCGACGCGTCCCTCGCCCTCGATCCGGTCGAGCGCCCCCGCGTCGGCGAAATAATTGCCGTCGTGGTGCGCGACCGGAATGTCGATCGTCTCGCCCGCATTGTAACCGGCGGTGAACAGCGACTGGCTGTTCTCGACCGTCAGCGGCACGGTGCGGCACACGAAATTGAGCCCCGCGTTGCGCATCAGCGCGCCGGGGAGCAGTCCGGCCTCGGTCAACACCTGAAAGCCGTTGCACACGCCGAGCACGGGAACCCCGCGCGCCGCGGCGTCCTGCACCGCGCGCAGGATCGGCGACCGCGCCGCCATCGCCCCCGAGCGGAGGTAATCGCCATAGGAAAAGCCGCCGGGCAGCGCGATGAAGTCGATGCCGCCCGGAAGCTCGGTGTCGCGGTGCCACACCATCTCCGGGGCGCGGCCGGTGACGCGTTCGAGCGCGACCGCCATGTCGCGGTCGCAGTTCGAACCCGGAAAGACGATGACGGCGGTCTTCATGGCGTGTCTCCTGCCCTCAGGCGCGTTCGATCCGGTAATTCTCGATTACGGTGTTGGCGAGCAGCTTCGCGCACATCGCGTCGAGGTCGGCGTCGCTGACGCCGTCGGCGACCTCGAGCTCGATGAAGCGGCCCGCCCGCACGTCGCTGACGCCGCCGAAGCCGAGCCCTTCGAGCGCATGGTGGATCGCCTTGCCCTGCGGGTCGAGAACCCCGGGCTTGAGGGTCACATAGACCTGGACTTTCATGGGCGCGGACCTTTGCTTGGACGGGCGGGGAAGATGGGCGCGCCTATGCCCGCGAATCACCGCCCGGGCAAGGGGCGGCGCCGACGAAAATCGCCTTTCTCCGATTGCGAGCCACTCGCATCTTTCTTGTTGCGAATCCGTCGCACTATCCCTACATCGCAATTGTTGAGAAGGATTCGCACATGGTCGTCTGTGTCTGCAACGCAATAAGGGAACGGGATTTGCGCGACGTCGCAAAGAACGGCCAGTTGCGGTGCGCCAAGGCCGCCTATGCGCAACTGGGTCGCAAACCCAAGTGCGGCCAGTGCCTGTCATTCGCTCGCAATATCATCAGCGACGTCGCTGCGACCGCCTGATTTTTCGCGGAAATCAGCCATTTTTACCCTTGGCCTGACCGGGTCCGGGCGCCTATAATGTCGCCCACTTTCCCACCCGAGACAGAAGACAGGACAAGGCAATGAAGGGCGACGAAAAGGTCATCGATTTCCTCAACGAGGCGCTGAAGAACGAGCTGACCGCGATCAACCAATATTGGCTGCACTACCGGATGCTCGATAATTGGGGCATCAAGCGGCTCGCCGAGTTCGAGCGGCACGAATCGATCGACGAGATGAAGCACGCCGATCAGCTCGCCGACCGCATCCTGTTTCTGGGCGGGCTGCCCAATTTCCAGATGCTCGGCCGGCTGCGCGTCGGCGAGACCGTCGAGGAGATATTGAAGTCCGACCTCGCGCTCGAGGAAGAGGCCATCCCGCTGCTCAAGGACGCGATCGCCCATGCGGAAAGCGTGCGCGACTATGTCAGCCGCGAGTTGTTCGCGCACATCCTCGAAAGCGAGGAGGAGCATGTCGACGAGCTTGAAAAGCAGTTCGACATGATCGAGCGCATGGGCATCGAAAATTACGTCCAGCTCCAGTCGAAGCCCGCCAGCGACGACTGAATTTTCGAAAAACCAACCGTAATTCAGGAGCTTGGAGAGGCGCTTACCGGCGCCTCTCTTTTTTGCTTGTATTTGCGAATAATTCTCAATAGCAAGGTTGGGCAGTCCCCTCCTGCCGGCTGCTGCGCCCGTTCGCGGCAGCCGGCATCTTTTTCGGACCCGCATGGGACTGCCGAACCGCGGGCCGGTGTTTCCGGGAGGCACGATGGAAGGCAGCACGCTCGTCCGACAATTGACCGAACAACCGCTTGTCCGCGATCTTTCGGTCGACGCTGCGCAGGCGGTTCTTGCCCTCCGCTATTGCATCCTCTGCCGCCGCGCCGAGCGCGACCCGATGCCCGAACTCGAACGGCGCTGGGGCCATATCCTCGCGGCGCGGCGTTTCCGGCTGGTGGTCGAGGCGATCGGCCATGTCTGGCCCGATCCCTTCGCGGTCGCCCCGCCCTGCTGCCCGCGCGTCAGCTTCGACGAGGCTTTGCTCGCTGCGATGGTCGGCGCGGTCGACCGTGGCAATCGCGCGCAGTTCGACTGGCTGACCGCCGAAATGCTGGGCGGCGACGCGCGCGCGATGCTGTTCGTCGCGCTCGAGAATTTCCTGCGCGCACGGGCGTCGGGGCGGACGTAGGGTCTGAGGTCGTCAGCCTTGGGGTGGAGAGCAGCCGTTCAGAATCACGTCATGCTGAACTTGTTTCGGCATCCATGGCCAGACCTCTCGTTCGATGCCGTGTCGAAGTAGACGGCAGGCCATGGACCCTGAAACAAGTTCAGGGTGACGATGAAAGACAGGCGCGCGCTCCGGCGGATAACCATCTGGTGATCCCCGGCGAAAGCCGGGGTCCAGAGCGTAACCGCACAGCGCCGGCTCTCTAGCGCCCTGGACCCCGGCTTTCGCCGGGGATCACATCGGGTTGGACCGAAATCGGCCGAAGCCGGCCTCCAACCGAACGCCGCGCCGCCCTACTTCCCCGCCTTGTCGCTCACCGCCTTGATCACCAGCGCCTTGTCGTCGACCAGATAGCGCCGCGCGAGCGCCTGGAGGTCGGCAGCGGTCGCGGCCTCGACGTCGGCGATGGCATTGCGGCTACGGTCGAGGCGTTCGGGGTGGCTCGCGGCTTCGGCGACATAATTCAGCCAATAGCTGTTCTCACGCCGCGCCTTGGTCATCGCCTCGATCAGCGGGCGCCGCGCGCGGTCGAGCAGGTCGGCGTCGACCGGTGCCTCGCGCAGTTCCTTCGCGATCGCGAAGATCGCGGCGCGCGTCGTCGCCAGATCCTTGTAATCGACGTTGCTCGACGCGAAGAGATGACCATAGCCCGGAAATTCGTCGGACAGTGCGGCCGCCGCACCGGGGCTGTAGCTTTCGCCGAGTCGCTCGCGCAGCTCTTCGGTCAGCTTGAGCTGCATCACCCGCGCGAGCAGGCCCAGCCGCATCGCCTCGGCAAGATCGCTGTCGTCGCGCGCGGGCCAATAGACGCGCAGCTCGGCCTGTTCGGCGGGCCCTTTGTGGATCAGCGTGCGTTCGCTCCGGTCGGTCGCATAATGTCGCTCGCGCGCCGCTTCGCGCGGGTCGAAGGCGGCGCGGCGTTCGGGCAGCGCGCCGAATGTAGCCGCGATCGCCGCGATCGCCGCCGTCTCGTCGATGTCGCCGACGACGCCGATCTCGATCGCGCCGTGCGCGAGGCTGTCGGCGATGGCGGGTTTGAGCTGCGTCCAGTCGCGCGCCATCAGCGCCGCAAGCGGCGGCGTCTCGGCGCGCGGATCGCCGTCGGCGAGAATACCGCCGACGTCGCGCCCCATGACCGCGGCGGGGGTCGCGTCGTTCGCCGCATATTGCTGCGGCAGCACGCGGCGGATCAGCGCGAGCCCGTCGGCGCGGTAGCCGGGGTGAGTGACGTAGGCCGCCATCAGCTCCGCCTGCGCGCGGAAATCGGCGGGAGAGGTCAGCGCCTTGCCGCCGAAGGCGTCGACGTCGGCGCCAAAGCTCGGCGCAACCGTCTTGCCCGCGAAGATGGTGCGCAGATCGTCGAAGCTGTGCGCCTCGAGCCCGCCGATGCTGAGCGAACCCGCGAGCGCCACCTTGGTCGGGTCGTCGCGCGTCGCGAGCAGCGTGCCGCCGTCGACGCGCACCGACAGCCAGACCTTGTCCTTCTGGAAATCGGTGGTCTTGATGTTCAGCATGACATTGTTGGCGAAGCGGATACGGCGAATGCCGAGGTCCTCTACCCGCTCGTCGGAAACGATCCGGCCCGGCGTTCCGAAATCGGTGTAGGCGAAGGCGCTGCTCTCGGTCGCCGCCGGCGCGGCGACCGCAACCTGCTGCGAAGCCTTGAGTTCGGCGAGGATCGCATCGGTGCCGCCCTCGATCGGCGTCTTGCTCGTCACCCGCGCGAGCGGCGCGCTGAGCCCCGCGACGCGTTTGCGGAAGGCGGCGGAGATCGCCGCGGCGTCGAGCGACGGCGCTGCGGCCTCGAACAGCGCCTGCGTCGCCTCGGGGCGCACGACGACGAAATCGCCGTCGGCTGCGGCGACCAGCACGTCGGCCATCGTCTCGCTGCGCCGCGTAGCGACCCCGGCGACCGCGTTGCGCAGCGCGGTGCGGCGGATCGCAACCTGCTCATCAACCTCGGCCTGGGTGAAGCCATGTTCGACCGCGCGGCGATATTCCTGCTCGACCAGCGCGAGCGCCTCCTTCCACGCGCCCTGCTTGGCGACCGCGCCGACGGTGACGAGGTCGAAGCGTTTCCACCCGTCGGTATCGCTCAAATAGCCGCTGAGGATCGGCGAATCCTCGCGCAGCGCGATCTTCGCGAGGCGGCGGCTGACGATCGCCTCGCCGATATCCTCCGCGAACTTGCGCGTGCGCTTTGCCTTGCTGTCGGGCTCGTCGACCCAGGGCTTGAATGCTCCGATCGTCACCGCATCGGCGATTGCGGGATCGACGAAATCGTCGGCCGCCGACGGGCGGGCATAGTCGATCGTGCCAATGTCGGGGTCGGCGCCCGCGGGGCCGCGGCCGCGCCAATCGGCGAAGCGCGCCTTGATCTTCGCCTCGATCGCGGCGGGATCGAAATCGCCGACCATCACCAGCGTCGCGCGCTCGGGGCGGTAATAATGGTCGTAGAAATCGCGGATGCGCCCCGCGGGGGCGGTGCGGATCACCGCTTCGGTGCCGATCGGGATGCGGTCGGCCACGGTCATGCCGGGCATGGCGAAGGCGAACTGGTCGACGAGGCTGCGCAGCTGATAGGTATCGCGCGCGCGGCGCTCGGACAGAATCACCCCGCGCTCGCGGTCGACCGCCTTCGGGTCGATCGTCAGCTCGCCCGCGGTCTCGCGCATCAGCATCAGCCCGGTGTCGATCAGGTCGTCCGAGGCGTTCGGCAGGTCGAGCTGATAGACGGTCTGGTCGAAACCGGTCGAGGCGTTGGTATCGGCGCCGAAGGCCAGCCCCTTGCGTTCGAGCAGCTTGATCATCTCGCCCTCGGGCACATGGGTCGAGCCGTTGAAGGCCATATGTTCGAGGAAATGCGCGAGCCCGCGCTGATCCTCCGCCTCGGCGAAGCTACCGACGTCGAAGCGCAGGCGCAGCGCGACGCTGCCCTTGGGCGTGCTGTTCTTCAGCAGCGCATATTTCATCCCGTTCGGCAGCACGCCGAAGACGATGTTGGGGTCGACCGCAATGTCGCTCGCGGCGTAGTTCCAGGCCTTGGCGGCGTCGGTCTGCGGGTTGACGGGGGCGGCGGCCGGCGCCGTGTCACGCGCGAGGAGCGGCGCGGGCGCTGCGACGGTCGAGAGGAGAAGAGCGAGGGGCGAAAGCGCAGCCGAGGCGCGCAGCAGGGTCCGGAATATCATCGCCCTCGTCTGGGCGAACCGCCGAAGGCGGTCAACCGGCCTGCGCGATGCTTTCGACGGACGGCGTCGCGCCTCGATCAACCGCCTTCGCCGCATAGACCGCGCGATCCGCGGTCTCGAACAGCTTCTTCGCGCTCGCGCCGTCCTCGGGCCAATAGGCGACGCCGATGCTGGCCCCGACCCGAACCCGCGCGCCGTCGAGGCGATAAGGCGGGACCAGCGCGGCGAGCAGATGATCGGCGAGCGAGGTCGCGAGCAGCGGGGATCCTGCGGGCACAAGGATCGCGAATTCGTCGCCGCCCTGGCGCGCGACCATCGCGACGCCGCCGCAGGCGTGGGTCAGCCGCGCCGCGATCTGGCACAGCAACGCATCGCCGGCGGCATGGCCGTAACGGTCGTTGACCGGCTTGAAGCCGTCGAGGTCGAGCAGCGCGATGGCGAAGCGCGTATCGGCGCCCGCTGTCTCGATCTCGCGTTCGACGCAGGCATCGAGTTCGCGACGGTTCGACAGGCCGGTGAGCGGGTCGGTATGCGCGAGGTCGCGCATCTGCGCCTGGAGCTGGAGCAGATCGACGAGCTGTCCATGCTGCTGGACGATCATCCGCAGCAGGAAGGCAGAGGCGACGGCGAGGCTGGTGCCCGCCGCGACCTCGGGCGGGCTGCCCGACGTCAGCATCAGCAGCGTGACCGGTATCAGCCCGATGCCGAGATTGACGATCGTCGCGAAGCGGATCGACGACAGGCAATAGGCGGTCGCGAGCGAGCCCATCGCCATGATGATCGCATAATAGCTGTGCGTCTCGGGCGGCGCCGCGAGCCAGTTGACCACCGTCCAGATCGCGCACATCGCGCCCATCGTTCCCGACAGCCAGGTCGCCTCGCGGATCATCCGCCGCGCGCGGCGCGGGCTCATCCGCCGGCCGCGGTTGTGCATGAGCACCCCGAAGCCGAACAGGCAGACGGCGGCGAGGATGACGGGAAAACCGATGCGAACGGCCGGATGCACCGCCGCGACCCCGCCATATATGGCGGTCGGCGTCGTCGCCGCGAGCATCAGGAAGAGCATCGGGGTCAGCGTCTCAAGGCGATCGGCGCGCAGCAGCGCGACATCGTCCCGGATCGATTCCGGTATCGGCGGAAAGAAGCGCCGCCGCAGCCATTGATAGACCCCTGCCATCGGCGCGGCCTAGCAAAGGATGGTAAATCAGTGCTTAAGCATAAGGCGGCCGCGGGGCGGCCTCAGCTGCCCTTCTTCTTGCGGTGCGTCTCGAGGTCGAGCACGGCGTTGTCGCCGCCCTCGGGCAGCAGACCGAGCCGGCGCGCGACCTCCTGATAGGCTTCGACCTCGCCGCCCAGATCGCGGCGGAAGCGGTCCTTGTCGAGCTTCTCGTTCGTCGTCATGTCCCACAGGCGGCATCCGTCGGGGCTGATCTCGTCGGCCAGGATGATGCGGCTGTAGTCGCCGTCGTAGAGGCGCCCGAATTCGAGCTTGAAGTCGATGAGGCGAATGCCGACCGCCGCGAACATGCCGCTCATGAAGTCGTTGATGCGGATCGCCATGTCCTGGATGTCATGGAGCTCGTCCTGGCTGCACCAATTGAAGCAGGCGATATGCTCCTCGGCGACCAGCGGATCGCCGAGCGCGTCGTCCTTGTAGCAATATTCGATCAGCGTGCGCGGAAGCTGCGTCCCCTCCTCGATCCCCAGCCGCTTCGACAGCGTGCCCGCGGCGACGTTGCGCACGATCACCTCGATCGGCACGATCTCGACCTGACGGATCAGCTGCTCGCGCATGTTGAGGCGGCGGATGAAATGGGTCGGCACACCGATATTGCCGAGCAGGGTGAAGACATGCTCCGAGATGCGGTTGTTGAGCACGCCCTTGCCGTTGATCGTGCCGCGCTTCTGCGCGTTGAACGCGGTCGCATCGTCCTTGAAATACTGGATCAGCGTACCCGGTTCGGGGCCTTCGTAAAGGATCTTGGCTTTGCCTTCGTAGATCTGGCGGCGACGGGCCATGGCTTGGGACTTTCTGTCGGAACCAAATGAATGACCCCGGCGGAAGCGACTCAGGAAGAACCGCGGCGCCGGGGCGATGCGGGGCCCTATAGCGGCAAAGTGACGGCGCGTCATCCCCGATCCCAAACCGTCGCCCCCGCGAAGGCGGGGGCCGCTGGCAGCCTTACGCTATGCCGATAGCGGCCCCGCCTTCGCGGGGGGCGACGATTAATTTACGTTTACGTAAAGTGCTTGCTCTCGGCACCTTAGCTTGCAACCATGGCCGCGACCTTAGGGAGAGAGACATGAGCTACGACCAGATTCGCCTCGACCGCCACGAGGGCATCGCGCTGCTGACGCTGCACCGTCCCGAGCGGATGAACGCTTTCACGACCGAGATGATGCTGGAGATCGTCGCCGCGCTCGACGAGTGCGACGCCGACGACGGCGTGCGCGCGGTGATCTTCACCGGATCGGGCGAGAAAGCCTATTGCGCGGGCGCCGATCTGGGCCAGGGCGCCGCGACCTTCGATTACGACAAGCGCACCGACAAGGCGGCGATGCTGCCCGAGGGCCTGTCGGCGAGCCCCGTCGCCGAGGACGGCACGATCGATTGGTCGCACCCGTTGATCCGCGATTCGGGCGGGCGGGTATCGATGCGGATCTTCGATGCGAAGAAGCCGGTGCTCGGCGCGATCAACGGCGCCGCGGTCGGCATCGGCGCCACCATGACGCTGTCGATGGACGCCCGCCTCGCCAGCGACACCGCGCGCTACGGCTTCGTCTTCGCGCGTCGCGGCATCGTCCCCGAGGCGGCGTCGAGCTGGTTCCTGCCGCGCCTCGTCGGCATCCAGACCGCCGTCGACTGGTGCTTCTCGGGCCGCCTGATCCCCGCGGCCGAAGCGCATGAGAAGGGCCTCGTCCAGTCGGTCCACGCCCCCGGCGCTCTCATCGACGCCGCCATCGCCAAGGCGCGCGAGATGACCGCCGACAGCGCCCCCGTCTCGGTCGCCCTCACCCGCCACATGCTCTGGCGCATGCTCGGCGCCCCCCACCCGATGAGCGCCCACCGCTGGGACAGCCGCGTCATCTTCGCCCGCGGACGCAGCCCCGACGCCGCCGAGGGCGTCACCAGCTTCCTCGAAAAGCGCGCGCCCAACTTCACCGCAAGCGTCGCCAACGACTATCCCGCGTTCGACGAGTTCGAGGAAACACCGCCTTACCGATAAGGGCCCCCAAAGGGGGGGGACTGGCATCCCCCACTTTCGTCATTCCCGCGAACCCGAGACTAGCTTGGTTATAACTCGGTCGGGCTCGGGATTGCGTACATCGTTGACGAAGTCGAGGATACCCATGAGCGAGCCGTGAAGGGTGGCATGTATCTCACCGCGCTTCGTGCCGGGGTGAAGGATGATCTTGCCGACGAGCGAGCGGATATTGCTTAAGGCATCAAGCCGCGTGTTCGGGTCCCGGAGCGTTTCGGTGAGAGCGGCGACCTTGCGCTTGTAGATTTCGGCCATGCCGGGATGGACATCGGGAACGCCCTGTGGCGCCTCCGCCAGCCGCGCGGCGATCTCGGCCCGCTCGCCTTCGAGTTCGGCCATGCCGCGCCTTCATCGCGGGCTGATAGAGCCCATCCTCGATCGCCGCCATGATGCCGGCGACCGCCTTGTCGATCCACGCCAGTCCTCTCCAATCGGCGTCGGCCTGAATAAGCTGCTCGCGATTCTCGCGATTGATGTGCGCGGCATAAGCCGCGACAGCGGCTTCGATCTTGTCAGCCGACACCGAGACATTGACTGGTAATACCTATCTTAATATTGGACTGAGCAACCTAGGTGGCACTGCTTATGTGGGCTATGCCCCCAACGGTTCCGACGATTTTCTGCAGGGGCTTGGTGTTTCCGGACTCGTCGGATACCGCGGAGCGGCCATGAGCTCCTCTGGCGACGTTGCTTTCCTGTATGGGGCCGGCAATACCGTCGGTGCCGGCTACGGGTTCAACGCAAGGGTAATTCCCGAAGCGCCGGGTCAGCTGTATGACGGCGTCTACGATACGATCTATTATGGTTCGATGGACTTTGCCCAACGGACTTATCATATGGCGGGACGTCCGTACGATGAACCCACCGCAAACAGCCCGAGTTTCTAAAGGCGGCGCGTCATGTCGGGTGCAATTATAGTAATGGTGGTGTTTTTCTTGCTCGGAAATAGCATATGCGGTTTAATTTACGGAAAGATGTGGCTTCAAAACCGAGTCATTGACAGGAGAAATCCGCGATTTGTCGCGCAAATTATGGGTCAACTCTTTGCGGCTGCGATCGGGATCTTTGCCTTGTCGATAATGAGATAAGACCTAGCCGGCAACGGCGTCACGAGCCCTTTGTAATGCTAATGGCGCTGCCAGGGTAAACGTACCGCTTGGTGGGTCCGGCGGCACGGCGCGCTGAGCCTCGTCTCGCAAGCAATCATTGCGGCATTCGTGGAAGTAACGCGACGTAATCCTGGTCTGTATCGCAGAGCCCAATTCTACGCTGAATCTCGGGTTGGCTTAGCGACCCGTCGCTGTCCGTGTCCATGCACGTGAAGGTTGCCAGAGGCTCCGCGAGCGTCGGCTGACCCCACGCTGGGTTCCCGCTTTCGCGGGAATGACGACGTTATGAGACGCAGAATGTCGCCAAGCGGTCGGTTACCGCCCCGCCTTCGCCGCATTCGCCGCCGCCGCCTCGCGCACCAGCGCCTTGAACGCCGCCGCGTTGACGCGATCGCCTTCGAACAGGTCGATCGCGCGCCGCGTGCCGCCGTCGAGGCTCGCATTGAACAGCCGCTTGGGATCGTCGAGCGCCGCGCCGCGCGCGAAGGTCAGCTTGACCTTGTCCTTGTAGGTTTCGCCGGTGCACAGGATGCCGCCATGCTCCCACACCGGGACACCGTGCGGGTTCGACGGCTTGCGCCATTTGACCGTCTCGGTCACCTCGGGCTCGGCTTCATGGATCAGCGCCCGCATCGTCGCGAGCATATCGCCGCGCCAGCCGCCGAGCGCCGCGATCTTTTCGTCGATCAGCGCCGGTGCGGCCTTGTCTTCGCTCATCGTCACTCTTCCTTCATTGTCCGGTGATCCAGCCGGGGATCGCCGCCGCCTGCTTCAGCCAGCTCGCGACCTGCGCCTCGTCGACAGCCTCGTCCTCGTGGATATGGAAATAACGCGCGTCGGGGTCCTTCGATCCGACCGGCGGCAGCGGGGTCAGCGCCGTGCCCTTGAAGAATGTGACCTTGATGTAGCGGGTGAAGCAATGGAAGCTGACGAACCAGCCCTTCCCCTCGACCCCATAGAAGGGCGAGTTCCAGCGCACCGACCTTTGGACCCCCGACACGCTTTTTTCGATCAGCGCGTCGAGCCGTTTTCCCGCCGCGCTTTTCCAGCCGGGCATCGCGGCGATATAGGCCTGCACCGGCGCGTCGCCGTCGCCCTTCGGGATTTGCGGATTGCCGCCCGACAGCAGCTTGGGGGCCTTGTCGGCCATGGCGCTATCCCTCCGCGCGCCGCGAACGCGCCGCATAGGGGAGGAAGAACATCCACAGGCCCGTGAGCGTCATCAGCGCGAGCGGGGCGAGCGGCAGATAATAGACCCACTGCGCGGGCTCGCGTCCGAGGCCCAGCGTCAGAAAGATGCCCGCGACCACGGCCGTGAACAGGATCGACAGCCAGCGATGCAACTGGCGGATTCCCTGATTCCAGTTCATCTCTTTTCCTCCCTTATCAGTCGATCCGCGCGAGCAGATCGTCGAGCGCGGTCAGGAAGCGCGGCCAGCCGGCCTTCGCGCCATGATAGGCGAGTTTCTGGCCGGGCTGGAACCCCGTCTGTTCCATGCGCAAATGCGTGCCCGCCGCGGTCGGGGTGAGCGTCCAGGTCACCGTGCTTTCGAGCCCCATGCCGTCCCAGCTATAGGCGAGCGTGCGTTCGGGCTCGACCTCGACCACCTCGCAATCGACATGGCCCCAGTCGGCACCGAAACGAAAGCGGTGGCCAGGCGTCGGCGCGACGTCCCCCGCCATCAGCCATTCGGCGACCAGATGCGGCTGGGTCAGCGCGCGCCAGATCTTCGCGGGCGGGTGCGCGAACTCGCGCTCGACCACGACACTGCGCGCTTCGATTGCCGTTTCGTTCATTGATCCATCCTTTTCAGAACATCGTCGAGATCGTCGAACCGCGCGTCCCAGAAGCGCGCCATCCGCTCGGTCCAGTCGACGAGCGGCGCGAGCGCCGCCGGGCGCGCGCTGTAATAGGCCTGTCGCCCCTGCTGGCGGTCCTGCACCAGCCCCGCCTGCCTGAGCACCGCGAGATGCTTAGACACCGCGGGCTGCGAGATGCCGGCGGGAGCGGTCAGCGCGCCGACGCTCTGCTCGCCGTTCTCGCACAATCGCTCGAACAGCGCGCGGCGCGTGGGGTCGGACAGGGCCTTGAACAGCAAGTCGCGGGTTTCGATCATCTCAATCCATAACCTTCTGGCTATGAGAAACCCATAACCATCGGGATATGGATGTGTCAATCCGAATGCGATGGCGTTGTTGCCCTGACTCTATCTCGTCATTGCGAGCGCAGCGAAGCAATCCAGGGCAGTTTACGCAGGCTCTGGATTGCTTCGCTGCGCTCGCAATGACGACTCAAGGGATATGATCTATGCGGCGTCATAGGCGTTGCGCCCGCGCCGCGCCGTCATGCTGTGCGTGCCCGCGAGCGTACGCGAGCGTTCCTCCACCGTATCGAGGAAATGCCAGTTCGCGGTCATCGTATCGGGCGTCAGCGCGACGGTCGCATAGCCGCGCCGCTGGGTGTTCGCCCAGCGCAGCTGCGGCGACGAGCGGCGCAGCGCGGCGGCGCGGTCGGCATCGCCCACCCCTTTCGCCGCCGCCTCGATTCCGGGCGAGCTGACGCTGTGTCCGCCGACCTCGACCCCGGCGGGGCGGCCGTCGTGCGGCAGGTCGAACGCCCAGCCATTATGGCTGTCGCCCGCGAGCGAGACGAAATTGGCGCCCGCTTGCTGTGCCGCACCGAGCAGCCGCGCGCGTGCCGCCGGATAGCCGTCCCAGGCGTCGAAATTATAGGGCAGGCCCGCCGCCGCGCCGAGCTGCGCGGTCTTCACCCGCTCCATGACATAGTCGGGCGCATCGGCGCCGAACCAGTTCGCCGATTCGGGTGGGCTGAAGGTGGTGCCCATCAATACTTGCTGCGCACAAACCTGCCAGCGCTTGCCGGCGCGCACCGAGGCGCGGATCGCGTCGGTCAGCCACTTTTCCTGCTGCACGCCGAGCATCTGCCGCGCCGCATCGCGGTAGCGCGTGTCGCGGAATTGGCGGAGCGCCGTGGCGGGATCGCCCGCGTCCCTGACGATGCTGCCGATACTGAACGGCTTGTCGCGGCCGCTGATCCGCGTTTCGGGAAGGAAGATGGTCGCGAGATCGCCGACCTCATAATGGCGCCAGCGCGTCTCGGCGACCGGCATCCATTCGCGATAGGCGCGTTCGGCGGCAGCGGCGCGGGCGCTCCATTCGCCTTCGTCCGGCTGATGATTCTGTGCGCCGCCGCTCCATGTGTCGTTGGCGAATTCATGATCGTCCCACTGCGCGATCATCGGGAACAGTTGATGGAGCCGCTGAAGATCGGGGTCGCTGCGATAGGCGGCGTAGCGCAGCCGATAGTCGGCGAGCGCGACGATCTCGTGATCGGGCTGGATCGCGCGACCGGGCACCGCTTCCTTCAGCGTCGGATATTGGCCGACCTTATATTCGTACAGATAGTCGCCGGCGTGGACGATAAGGTCGATGTCCTCGCGCGCCGCGGCGTGGCCATAGGCGTTGAACCAGCCGAACGGCATGTTGGCGCAGGAAAAGAGCGCGAGGTTGAAGGCGGCGGTCGGCCCCGCGGGCAGCGTTCGCGTCCGGCCGGTCACCGATTTGCTGCCGTCGGGCGCGATGAAGCGATAGAAATACCAGCGGCCCGACTGAAGGCCGTCCACGACGATCTTCGCGACATGGTCGCGCTCGCCGGTCGCGGCAACTTCCCCGCCCCCGGCGATTCGGGCGAAGTCGGGGCTTTCCGAAATCTCGGCGGTCAGCATCGTGTCCGACGGCGCGGCATAGCGCGTCCACAGCAGCACCGAATTGGCCCCCGGCTCGCCGCTCGCGACGCCGTGGGTGAAGCCCTGTGCCATCATTGCAGCCGCCGCGCCGGGCAGCGACAGCGCCGCGAGCCCCGCAGCGCCGAGTCCGATCAGCTGCCGCCGGTCCATCTCCGCCCACAGCTCGTGCATCGCGTCTCTCCCGTCCGTGCCGACCCCAGCGGCTAGAGTTTTACCGTGTTTTCCGAGTCGTCAGGTGATTCCACCTGACTTGAAAACACTCTAGCCCATCGCCCCCAGCGCCAGCAGCATCGTCACGAACAATGTCACCGCCATGACGCTGAAGAGCAGCAGCAGCGAGGTGCGTGCGAGCGCGCCGATCCGCGACGAACGATAGGCGCCGCGAAGCTGGCGATACATGTGAAAGGGAACATAGAAGACCGCGAAGGTCGTCACCCACCCCATCGCCGGCGTCATCGCGAACAGCCGCACCGCGACGAACAGCAGCAGCATGAAGCTGATCGAGTAAGTGACGAACACGAAATGGTCATAGGTGTGGAAGCGCCGGCTGAACGGATAGAGCAGCCACAGGAAGGGCAGCGACAGCGGGATCAGCGCCCAGGCGAATTTATAGGCATTCGCCTGCACCTTGTAGAGCATCAGTCCCGGATTGGCCTGTGCCTTGGCGATACCATGGTCGACGAAGGCGATGCCGGTGCGAATCTCGGCGCGCGCGAAGCGGCCCTCGGGCGTTTCCCTGCCTTCGCCCGGCGTGCCGGCATGGTCGAGGAGGCCGAGATATTCGGCGCTCTGCATCAGCGTATGGCGCTGATCGGCGAGCAATTTGCGCTGGCCGTCGGCGAGGTCGGCCTTGGCGAGCTGGGTGTCGATCGTCGCCACCTCGTGCTCGAGCCGCGAGCGGACCGCGCTCGTTTCGGTCTGGCTCGTCACCATGTCCTGCAGGCCGTGTCCCGACGAGCCGCTGCCGACGAAGGACAGTACGGCATAGGTCAGGAATACCGCGAACAGGAACAGCGACAGGGGCGAGATGAAGCGCGCGCGCTCGCCGTGGATGTAGCGGCGCGTCAGGTCGCCGGGGCGCCAGGCGAGCAGCGGCAACGTGTTCCACAGCTTGCCCTCGAAATGGAAGATCGCATGGACCAGATCGTGCCCGATCGCGCCGAACGTCCGGTGCACGTCGGCGCGCTGGCCGCAACGATGACAGTGCGAGCCGACCAGCGTCGTTCCGCAGTTGAGGCAGCGCTGGCCCGCGTGCCCGTCCGCCGCGCCGCCGTGGCGCGGTTCGACCGCGCGTGCCGCCAGCCCCGCGGTCACCGCCGCTCCGATACCCTCGATATCCCCGCTCATGCGCTCTGCCTAAAGCCGCGCGCGTCGGGGCGCAACGGGACTTTCGCCGCCGCGGCAAAGCGTGATAGGGCAAAGGCCATGAGTATCGAGACGCTGATCCACCCGCCCGTTCACGACGCCGACGCGCTGATCGCCGATATGGGCGCGCGCGCGCGCGCCGCCGCGAAACGCATGGCGGTCGCGCCGACGGCGAAAAAGGCCGAAGGCCTGCGCGCCGCCGCGGCCGAGCTTCGCGCGCAGGCACCGGCGATCCTCGACGCCAATGCCCGCGACATGACGGCGGGCGAGGCGAACGGACTGACCTCGGCGATGCTCGACCGGCTGCGGCTCGACGCGGACCGCCTCGGCGCGATCGCCGACGCGGTCGAGGCCGTGGCCGCCCTCCCCGACCCCGTGGGCGCCGAGATCGACCGCGCGACGCGCCCCAACGGGATGGTGCTGAGCCGCGTGCGCGTGCCGCTCGGGGTGATCGGCATCATCTATGAAAGCCGCCCCAACGTCACCGCCGACGCCGCGGCGCTCGGCCTGATGTCGGGCAATGCGGTGATCCTGCGCGGCGGCAGCGAGGCGGTGCATTCGAACCGCGCGATCCACGCCGCGCTCGCCGCCGGGCTCGCCGGGGCGGGACTGCCCGCCGACGCGGTGCAGCTCGTGCCGACGCAGGACCGCGCCGCTGTCGGCGCGCTGCTCCGCGCGCAGGGCCTCGTCGACATCATCATCCCGCGCGGCGGCAAGGGCCTCGTCGCGCGCGTGCAGGACGAGGCGCGGGTGCCCGTGCTCGCCCACCTCGACGGCATCTGCCACCTCTATATCGACGCCGCCGCCGATCCCGAGCAGGCAGTCGCGCTAGCAGTCAATGCCAAGATGCGCCGCACCGGCATCTGCGGCGCGACCGAGACGATATTGATCGACCGCGCCTATCCCGCGCCGCGCGCGATCGTCGACGCGCTCGTCGCGGCGGGCTGCGAGGTGCGCGGCGACCCGGCCATCGCGGCGCTGAGCCCGCACGTCACGCGCGCGAGCGCGAACGACTGGGACTGCGAATATCTCGACGCGATCGTCTCCATCGCCGCGGTCGACGGGATCGAGGGCGCGCTGGCGCACATCGACGCCCATTCGAGCCGCCACACCGACGCGATCGTCACCGAGGATGCGGCGGCGGCCGAACGCTTCCTCGCCGAGGTCGACAGCGCAATCGTCATGCACAACGCCTCGACCCAGTTCGCCGACGGCGGCGAGTTCGGGCTGGGCGCGGAGATCGGCATCGCGACGGGACGCCTCCACGCGCGCGGGCCGGTCGCGCTCGAGGGGCTGACGACGTACAAGTGGCTGGTGCGCGGGAACGGTCAGACGCGCCCTTGAATCATTTGTATACAAGTGATACAAATGCTTTATGGGTAAACAAACGGTCATTTCCGCTCGCCTGGATGCAGAAACTGTTGCGCTGGTTGACGATATCGTTGCATCGCAAGGCCGCAGCAGGGCCTGGTTCGTTGCGCAGGCAGTGCGCGAGCATGCGCAACGAGAGGCAGAATTCCTTGCCTTTGTGCAGGAAGGTGTTGACGCGATCGCTTCGGGTGACTGGATTTCACAGGACGAAATGAAGCAATGGATCGCGAAGCGCCGCGCCGAACTTAAAGCGAAGCCCGCCTCAAGCTGATGGTTCGGATAAGATGGTCTGGACCCGCCCGCATGGATTTGGCGCGGATCGAAGACTTTTTTGCAGCGATCGATCCGGAATTTGCCATTCGCGCGTCCGATGCGACTTTCGCCGCTGCGGATTTCCTGCTTGAGCAGCCCCGCGCCGGACCGGTTCTCGGGCATGGATCATTGCGCAAGTGGAAGGTTCGAGAAACCCCGATCCTCCTGATCTATCAAATCGAATCCCATGGCATCGCGATCGTCCGGGTCCAGCACGACCGCAGCGACTGGCAAACCCTCCTGTGATCGCCACCGGCATCCTCGGCGGCAGCTTCAATCCCGCGCATGGCGGGCACCGGGCGATCAGCCTCGATGCGATCGCGGCGCTCGACCTCGACGAGTTGTGGTGGCTCGTCTCGCCCGGCAATCCGCTCAAGCCCGCCGCCGGCATGGCGCCGCTCTCCGCGCGGCTCGCCTCGGCGCAGCGGATGGCGCGGCGCTCGCCGATCCGCGCGACCGCGATCGAGGCCGAACTCGGCACGCGCTATACCGTCGATACGCTGAAAAAGCTGGTCCGCCGCTATCCGAATCGCCGTTTCATCTGGATCATGGGCGCCGACAATCTGGCCCAACTGCCCCGCTGGCGCGACTGGCGGGGGATCGCGCGATTGATGCCGATTGCGGTGGTCGCGCGGCCGGGCTATAATGGCCGCACCCACGCCGCGCAGGCGATGGGCTGGCTTCGGCGCTTCGTCCGGCCCGCGGACCAGAAAGCTGATTGGACGGACTGGAGACCGCCTGCCCTTGTGTTCCTGCGATTTTCGCCCGACGTGCGATCCGCAACCGCTATACGGCAGGCCAATCCCCGCTGGTTCGAACGCTATGCAGGCCGCGGCCTCCGCGACCCGTTGACGCATTCGCGCCTGCGCGATGGCAAAAGGAAAGGACCCGCTTGATATCCGCCAGCAAGGATGCCGCGCCCGGCGCCGCACCCGCAAACGACAGCGTGGACGCGCTCCACGCGCTGATCCTCCACCAGCTCGACGAGGATCAGGCCCAGGAAACCATTTCCATCCCGCTCGCCGGCAAGAGCAGCATCGCCGATCATATGGTGATCGCGAGCGGCCGTTCGACGCGCCACGTCTCGGCGATCGCCGACAAGCTGGCGCAGCGAATCAAGCAGGAGGCGGGCCGCAGCGTCCGCGTCGAGGGCCTGCCCAACGCCGACTGGGTGCTGATCGACGCCGGCGACGTCATCGTCCACCTGTTCCGGCCCGAAGTGCGCAGCTTCTACAACCTCGAACGCATGTGGTCGTTCGGCGACGCGCCCCCCGTGGCCGCAGCAAATTGACGTCCCTCCCGCCCACGGGCTAGGCGGGAAACCATGTTGCTGCACATCATCGCGCGGGGGCGCATCGGGCGCGGGCCCGAAGCCGATCTGGTCGCGCGCTACATGAAGCGCGTGACCTGGGCGCAGAAGATGTCGGAGCTTCCCGATACGGGCGGGCGCGTTCCCGCGGCTCCCGACAACAGCCGTACCATATTGCTCGACGAGGGCGGCGATCAGATGTCGTCGCTCGAATTCGCCAAATTGCTCGAAAGCTGGCGCGACGGCGGGGTGCGCGAGGCGCGCTTCTGCCTCGGCGCGGCCGATGGCTTCACACCCGAGGAGCGCAAGGGCGCCGACAAAGTCATCGCTTTCGGGCGCGCGACCTGGCCGCATCTGATGGCGCGCGCGATGCTCGCCGAGCAATTGTGGCGCGCGACGAGCATCATCGCGGGGCATCCCTATCACCGCGAAGGGCGCCAGTGAGGCGCGCGCTCGCCACGCTGGCCGGCTTCGCCGCGATCGCGGGCGGCGCGCTTGCGATCGCGCAGAGCGACGTTTTCGACCCCGCGGCGATCGCCACGCGCGAACGCGCGCAGCTCCTGACCGCCAAGCAGCAATCGGCCGAGGCGATGGCGCGCAGCGGCGCGCTCGAAGCCCAGGCGCAGAAGGCGACCAACGCGGCCGACCGGCTAAAAAAGCGCAGCGCCGCGCTCGCCGCGCGCATTCAGGCGGCAGAGGCCGACATCGACGCCGGCGAGGCGCGCGTCGCGCTGGTGAACCGCCGCCTCGCCGTGCAACAGGCGCGGCTCGCCGAGCAGCAGCAGCCGCTGCTCGAACTCGCCGCCTCGCTCCAGCAGCTCTCGCGCCAGCCGCCGGTGAGCGTGCTCGCCCAGCCGGGATCGCTGCGCGAGATGGTGCACGCGCGCGCGGTGCTCGACGCGGTGATGCCGGTGATCCGCAACCGCACCGCAGGGGTGCGCCGCGAGCTCGCCGACCTCCGCACCGCGCAGCGGCAACAGGCGATCGCGCTGAAGGCGCTCGGCGCGAGCAAGGCCGAACTCGCCGCCCGGCGCGACGAGCTGACGCGGCTCGAAAACGAGGGGCGCCTCCACGCGCGCGACCTGATGAGCAGCGCCCGGTTAGAGGCCGACCGCGCGCTCGGACTCGGCGAGAAGGCGCGTGACATCGTCGAACTGATGGACACGCTCGAAGCCGACGGTGCGGTGCGCGCCGAACTGGCGCAACTCGCCGGGCCACTGCCGCGCCCGCGCGATCCGGCAAGGGCCGCGATCGCCGCCAACCCACCCGCAGCGCCGGCCGCCGCCATGACCCGCGGTGCCTATCGCCTGCCGGTCGTCGGCCGCATCGTCGCAGGGCTCGGCGAGGTGAACGACAGTGGGGTGCGATCGCGCGGCATCACCATCGCAGCGCGCCCCGGCGGCCAGGTCGTCGCCCCGGCGCCGGGGCGGGTCAGCTTCGCGGGCGATTATCGCGGCTATGGCAAGATCGTCATCATCGACCATGGCGGCGGCTGGACCTCGCTGCTGACCGGGATGATCGCGCTGTCGGTCGGCGTCGGCGACACGCTCGACGCCGGAACGCCCGTCGGGCGCGCAGGGTCGAACGACAGCCGGATCACCGTCGAACTGCGCCGCGCCGGCCGCCCGGTCGACGTCGCCGCGATGCTGGGGTGACGTCCGACGCGCCGCTTGACGCCGGTTCAAATGCGTTGGAGGATGGCGCGCCGGGGTTTATAAGGGCGGGAGAGTTCCCGCGAGGACACGAAAGACGCCAATGACCGAATCGACCAAGACCGCCGCGTCGCCCCGGCGCCGCTTCGCCCTGTGGCAGGGCGCCGCCGCGCTGAGCACGCTCGCGCTGGTGCCGCTCGCGACCGGCGCGATGGCGACCGTCGACGCCTCGACCACCGACGAGATTTCGCGCTTCATGGACGTGTTCCTGGAGGTGAAGGCCAATTATGTCGAACCGGTCAGCGACGACAAGCTGATCGAGGGCGCGATCAACGGCATGCTTGCCAGCCTCGACCCGCATTCGGGCTATCTCGACGCGCGCGACTATTCGAACCTTCGGACCCAGACCGACGGCGAATATGGCGGGCTCGGTCTGTCGGTTACGATGGAGGATGGAGTGGTCAAGGTGATCGCGCCGACCGCCGACACCCCCGCCGACCGCGCCGGGATCAAGGCGGGCGACTATATCACCCATATCGACAAGCAGCTGATCTTCGGCATGACGCTCGACGAGGCAGTCGAACAGATGCGCGGACGTCCGGGCACCAAGATCGAGATCACCGTCGTCCGCGAAGGCCAGGACAAGCCGATGGAGCTCACGCTGACGCGCGAGATCATCGATCTGAAACCCGTCAAATGGGAGGTGAAGGACGGCGTCGGCGTGCTGACGATCAGCAGCTTTTCGGCCGACGCCAGCACCGACCTCAAGGCGGCGATGGTCGCGGTGACCAAATCGCTCGGCCGCACCCCGCGCGGCTGGGTGCTCGACCTGCGGTCGAACCCCGGCGGGCTGCTCGACGAAGCGGTCGGGGTCAGCGACCTGTTCCTCGACCGTGGCGAGATCGTCTCGCAGCGCGGCCGCAAGAAGGGCGATATCGAACGCTATTTCGCCGAGCCCGGCGATCAGACGGGCGGCGCGCCGGTCATCGTGCTCATCGACGCGGGATCGGCCTCGGCGTCCGAAATCGTCGCGGGAGCACTGCAGGACCAGCACCGCGCCGTGGTGATGGGCGAGCGCAGCTTCGGCAAGGGATCGGTGCAGACGGTGCTGCCGCTGACCGACACGACAGCGCTCCGCCTGACGACCGCGCGCTACTACACGCCCTCGGGCCGCAGCGTGCAGGAAGGCGGGATCGAGCCCGACATTCGCGTGCCGCAGCTTTCGGATCCCGATTACAAGGATCGCCCCTCTTTTCGTGAGAGCGACCTGCGCCGGCACCTGATCAACGAGAAGAAGGTCGACAACGGCCTGCTCGAAGCCGACGAAAAGCCCGATCCGCGCTTCACCGCGACCGCCGAAGAACTGAAGGCGAAGGGAATCGAGGATTTCCAGCTCTACTATGCGCTGGAAACGATCGGGAGGATCGGCCCTGCCCCCTCGCGCATGGCGCAGGGCGCGAAGCCCCCCGCCAAGCCGGCGCGCCGCAACTGATGTGAACCCACGCGACCTTCCGTCATCCCGGCGAAGGCCGGGATCTCAACGTAAAATCCCATGACGCACCGGCGAGATCCCGGCCTTCGCCGGGATGACGATCAATACCAAGGTTTTTTCCGATGCTGAACTCGCGCCTGTCCGCACCGATCATCGCGCTGCTGGCCCCGCTGCTGCTTTATGGCGGGGCGCTGGTGTCGCAATATGGCTTCGGCCTCCATCCGTGCGAGATGTGCTATTGGCAGCGCTGGCCCCACCAGGCGGCGATGGTGCTTGCGGCACTCGCGCTGCTGCTGCGCAGCAACGACGCGGCGATGCGGACACTGACCTTGCTCGCCGCCGTCGCCATAGCCATCAGCGGCGCGATCGGCATCTTCCACGCCGGGGTCGAATATGGCTTCTGGGAAGGGCTGACGACGTGCAGCACCGGCCAGAGCGGCCCGATCACCCTCGACAGCATCATGGCCGCGCCGGTGATCCGCTGCGACGTGCCGCAATGGACGCTGTTCGGCGTCTCGCTCGCGGGATTCAACGCGATCTTCTCGCTCGCGGCGGCGGCGCTCGTCTTGACCTTACTGCGCCGCCGGCCCACATCGGCGGCATGACGAGCGCTCCCGAAACGACCGATCGCCGCACCGCGTCGATGATCCGCGTCGACCAGGCGGGCGAATATGGCGCGACGCGCATCTACGCCGGGCAACTCGCGGTGATGGGCGACCGCCACCCGATGGCGCGCGAGATCGCTCATATGGCCGAGCAGGAAGAGCGGCACCGCCAATTCTTCGACGCGATGGTCGCGCGCCGCGGCGTGCGCCCGACCGCCTTGCAGCCGGTCTGGGACGTCGCGGGCTTCGCACTCGGCGCGGTGACCGCTGCGATGGGGCCGCGCGCCGCGATGGCCTGCACCGCCGCGGTCGAGACCGAGATCGACCGCCATTATCGCGAACAGCTCGCCGAACTCGGCGACAGCGACCCCGAGCTCTCGGACGCCGTTGCCGAATTCCGCGCCGAAGAGCTCGAGCACAAGGAAGCGGCGATCGCCGCGGGCGCGGAAAGCGCCCCCGCCTATCCGCTGCTCAGCCTCGCCATTCGGGCGGGCTGCCGTGCAGCCATCGCGCTGTCGAAACGTATCTGATAGACTAGCCGAAACCCCGTCCGTTCAGCACGGATGCAGGGTCGCGGTGCCAGGCCGCCGTGAAACGATGAAGGAAAAGATGATGACCCGCCTCCCCCTGTTCGCGCTGATCCTCGCCGGCAGCGCCGCCGCCCTCCCCGCCCAGGCGCAGGAAGCCGCGGGCGCGCCGAACGAAAAGGTCAACCAGGTCATCGTCTATGGCGACGACAAGTGCGAGCCGAGCAGCCCCGACGAGATCGTCGTCTGCAACCGGATGCCCGAGGAAGATCGCTATCGCGTCCCGCAGATCTTCCGTGGAGGCGATCCGCTCGACCCGCGCAACCAGGCGTGGCTGAACCGCGTCGTCGCGATGGAGCGCGTCGGCCGTTTCGGCACCGACAGCTGCTCGCCGGTCGGTCTCGGCGGCTTTACCGGCTGCACCCAGCAGCTCGTCTCGGGCGCGAAGGCCGAGGCGCAGGCGGCCGACAAGACCGACTGGCAGACGATGATCGCTGACGAGCGCGCCAAGCGCATCGCGGGGATCGACGCGGCGGCCGAGGAGGTCGAAGCCGCCGTCGTCGCCGAGGAGAAGGCGCTCGCCGAACGCCAGAAAGCGGCGGAAGAGCTTGAGCGCCAGGCCAATGGCGAAGCGCCCGCCCCGGCAACCGGCGAGGCCGAGCCCGACGCGCAGCCGCTGCCGACGCCGCCGCAGCACTGATTCTCTAGAGTGCGTTAGAGTGCGTTCGGTTTTGATGGAATCAAAACCGGCACTCTAGATTCTTGCTTTACCGTGTTTTCCGAGTCGTCAGGTGATTCCACCTGACTTGAAAACACTCTATCGCTCGCGCGGCGTCCAGGGGCCGGCGCGCTTGCCCTTCCACCAGCGCAGCAGCAGTCCGAGCGCGACCCCCGTGCCGATCGCGATCGTCAGGTCGGCGAAGACGGTGAGCAGGAGCGTCAGCAGCAGCAACAGCCGCTCGTCCCACGGCAGCGACCAATGTTCGCGCCATTTTTCGGGCTCCGCCATATTGGCGGCGGTGACGAGCAGCACCGCCGCCAGCGCGGGCAACGCCAGCGCGCCGGCCAGGCCGCCGGCGACGAGCAGCACGAACAGTATCACCAGCGCATGGACCATCCCCGCCACCGGCGTCCGCCCGCCGGCGCGGACGTTGGTCGCGGTGCGCGCAATCGCGCCGGTGACGGGCAGGCCGCCGAACAGCGGCGTCAGCACATTGGCGTAACCCTGTGCAAGCAACTCGGCGCTCGGCCGATGCTGGCCGCCGAACATGCGGTCGGCGACGATCGCCGAGAGCAAAGATTCGACCCCAGCCAGAAAGGCGATGGTGAGCGCCGAGGGCAGCAGCTCGACCAGCCGCGCCGCGGTCACCTGCGGCCAGTGCGGTGCGGGAAGCCCGCTCGGCAAGGCGCCGAACCGCGAGCCCACCGTGTCGACCGGGAGGTGCAGCCACAACACCGCGAGCGATGCCGCGCCCACCGCGATCACCAGCACCGGCCAGCGCGGGCGCCAGCGGCGGAGCAGCAGGATAGCGGCGATCGTCACCGCGGTGACGGCGAGCGCCGCGAGGCTGAGCGAACCGCGCGCCGCCCACAGCGCCTCGATCTTCGGGATCATGTCCGCCGGAACGTTGCCGGCCGAGAGCCCCAGCGCATCGGCGAACTGGCTCGCTGCGATGATCGCGGCGATGCCGATGGTGAAGCCGTTGATCACTGCCTCGGGGATCAGCGCGATCAGGCGCCCGGCGCGGAAGAAGCCGGCGACGATCAGGATCAGCCCCGCCATGATGGTCGCAACGATCAGCCCGTCCATCCCGTGATCCTGGATCACGCCATAGACGACGACGATGAAGGCGCCGGTCGGCCCGCCGATCTGCACCCGGCTGCCGCTCGTCAGCGAGATGACGAAGCCGCCGGTGATCGCGGTGACGAGCCCGACGAAGGGCGTGCTTCCCGAAGCGATGGCGATGGCGATGCACAGCGGCAGCGCGACGAGCGCGACGCTGATCCCGGCCAATGCGTCGGCGCGAAACAGCGGCCAGCTGTAATCGCGCATCGTGTCGAGCAATTTGGGCCGGCGCATCGCGTCTCCATCCGATGAAAGGGTGGAGAATCGCTACGCCTCGGCCGGTGTCGCGGTCAAGGCCGCCGGTTCAGTTCAGCAGATATTGCTGCCAGAAGAGCAGCGAGGTCCAGAATTGATAATCGGCATTTTCCTTCTTGGCGAAGCCGTGCCCCTCGTTGGTGCCGACGAGATGCCAGGCGGTGCCGCCGTTCTTGCGCACCGCGGCGACGATCTGCTCGGCCTCCGATGCCGGCACGCGCGGATCATTGGCACCCGTCACCACATAGAGCGGCTTCCGGATGTCGCCGACGCGGGTGAGCGGCGAGATTTCCAGCAGCTTCGCGCGCTGCTCGGGCACGCGCTCGTCGCCATATTCGACGCGGCGCAAATCGCGGCGGTAATCCTGCGTATTCTCGAGGAAGGTCACGAAATTGGAGATGGCGACGACGCACAGATTGGCGCGCAGCTTGTCGGCATAATGGGTCGCGGCGGCATAGCACATATAGCCGCCGTAGCTGCCGCCGGTCAGCCCGAAGCGCGCCGCGTCGAGCGCGGGATCCTTCGCCAGCACGTCGAGGAAGGCGCCCATGTCCTTGACGCTGTCCTCGCGCTTGAACGGCCCGTTGTCGAGGCTGACGAACGTCTTGCCATAGCCCGTCGAGCCCCGGACGTTGGGATAGAAGATGGCGATGCCGAGCTCGTTGAGCAGATAGTTGTTGCGGCCGAGGAAGCCGGGCCGCGACTGGCCTTCGGGGCCGCCGTGGACGTTCATGATCAGCGGCCGCTTGCCGGGGAATTTCGCCGGATCGGGGCGATAGAGAAAGCCCGACACCGCGAGCCCGTCGAAGCTCTTCACGCTCACCAGCTCGGGCTCGACATTCTTCGTCACGTCGAGGCCGCCGGTCTCGCTCTGGGTCCAGCGCGTCACCGCGAGCGTTTCCGGATTGACGCTATAGGCGTCCGCCGCGCTCCGCGCCGAGGTGAAGCTGAGCCCGATCTCGCCCCAGGGCGCGATGTCGATGCCGCCGATGATCCCCGCGGGCAGTGCCTCGACCGTGCGCGCCTTGCCGCTCTTGACGTCGAGGATGCGAAGCTTGCTCATCCCCGCTTCGTTGACGACATAGGCGATGAAGCGGCCGTCGTCGGAGATATCGAACGTATCGACGTCCCATTTTTCGGCGGGTCCGCGCGGGGTGAAGGCGCCGTTTTTCGGGTCGATCGTCCCCAGCCGCTGGAAATCCGATCCCTCGTCGCTGGTGACCCAGATGGTGCCGTCGGGCGCGAAGTCCGCGCCGCCGATCGCGATCGCCTTCGCATGATCGCCGATCGGCGTCAGCGCCCCGCTCGCCAGGTCGAGCCGATAGAGGTCGGTCTTTTGCACCGAGACATATTTGGCGACCAGCGCCCAGCTCTTGTCGGGCGCGAAGTCGGTCAGATACCAGCCGCCGCCCTCGACTTCGGCAACCATGCGCCCCGAGGCGGGATCGCGCGGGTTCATAACATAAAGGTCGCTGTCGCGGCCGTTGCGCCGCGTCGACGTATAGCCGACGAGTGTCCCGTCGTCGCTCCACGCGTTGAAGCTGTTGCGGCTCTTGCCGTCGGTCAGCAGCACCAGTCGCCCGTTCTTCATCGCGTAGATCTGATAGAACTCGTTGCCGCCGATATCCTTCTGCACCAGCATGATATCGGCGCTCTTCGGCGACCAGGCGCCCGCGCTGACCGGCTCTTCCTCGAAGGTCAGCTGCTGCCGCGCGCCCATCGGCCTCGCGACGCGGTGGATCTGGCTGGTGTTGCCGAAACGGGTCGCGATCAGCATCGATTGGTCGCCGTCGTTCCACCCGACGAAGCCCGCGCCGCGGCTTTCCATATAGGGACGCGATGCGGCGGCGAGGTCGGACGGCACGGCGGGCACGCCGTCGGCGACGAGCGCGGCGGGCCGCGCCTCGACGGCAGCGGGCACCGCATCCTCGGCGGCGAGCGCAGGCGCCAGCGGCAGCGCGAGAGCGGCGAGAAGAGCGAGATGGCGCATAGGATTTCCCCTGGCTTCGAACGGACGAACAGCGGCTGGACGGTGCGAGGCTGCCATCCGGATGCACAGGCCCCCCCGAGGTCGGCCCCGCTCGCCGCGATGAGGTGAGCGTATTAGCAGAACAAGACGGAGGCAAGACCCGCCCCGAAACCGCACCCCAAAGCTCAAAATGACTCGCCTTTTCGCTACTGGAAGGCGGTTCGACGCATTTTTGTTCGGAATCTTCGATGAATTGACGCGGAAAATTAACGAATCGGCGCCATCGTGGCTTGACTCGGGGATAAACGGCTGAAAACTTGGTTCCTTCTGGGAATCGTCAGCCGGGGAGGCTGAAAAAATGGCATCGACGTTCGGACCGCGCCTGCTGGGGCGCTCGATTCCCAGCGTGCCTCCGGCGCGAAGCCTGGGGCGCCGAATGACCGTCCACGTCGCCGCAGCGCTGCTCGCCTTTGCCGCACTGCAGATCTGGCTGGTGTCGAGCGCGATCGCCGCCGGCGCGCCCTCGGCCTTCACCATTGTCGCGCTGGTCATGCTGCTTGCGCTCGCGGTGCCCGCCGCACGGATCACCGAACGGCGCTGGTATCACCTCAGCCGCCAGGCGCTCGCGAGCTGGGGCCTGCACGCGCGGTTCCGCCGCGACGTCCGCCGCCTGTGGGTCGCCGCGCTCGCCCTGCCCTTCCTCTGGGTCAGCGGCGCGCTTGCCGCGACGCAAGCGATCGCGGCCGTCGCAGGCTGATCCCGACTTAAATTTTGACGACCCGCTGCGCGCGGTCTAGGGCGCGGCCATGCTGACCGTTGCCGAAGCCCTCGACCGTGCGCAACTGCTGTGCGACGCCGCGACCCGCGCGGGCGCCGACGCCGCCGACGCGCTCTATTACTGCAATGCCGCCACGTCGGTGTCGATGCGCCTCGGCGCGCTCGAAGATGTCGAGCGCTCCGAAGGCCAGGACATCAGCTTGCGCGTCTTCGTCGGCCAGCGCAGCGCGAGCGTGTCGACGGCCGACATGGACCCGGGCGAGCTCGCCAAGCTGGTCGAGCGCTGTGTCGCCATGGCGCGCGAAGCGCCCGAGGACCCCTATGCCGGGCTCGCGCCCGAAGCGCTGCTGTTCAGCGGTCCGATCCCCGATTTCGACCTCGACGACGGCAGCGAAGCCGACCCCCGGGCGCTGCGCGAGGCCGCGCTCGCGGTGGAAGAAGCCGCCCGCGCCGTTTCGGGCGTCACCAACAGCGAGGGCGGCAGCGCGAGCCACAGCCGCACGCGGTTCGCGCTCGTCACCAGCCACGGCTTCGCGGGCGGCTATGGCGCGAGTGGGCACAGCCTGTCGGCGAGCGTCATCGCCGGCGAGGGCGCGGCGATGCAGCGCGACTATGGCTGGCACAGCGCGCATCACCTCTCCGATCTCGAAGACGCCGAGGATATCGGCGCACGCGCGGGCGCGCGCGCCGTCGCGCGGCTGAATCCCGGCAAGGCGCCGGTCGGCAAGGTTCCCGTCATCATCGATCCGCGCGTCGGCGGCAGCATCGTCGGCCATCTGCTCGGTGCCATCGCCGGCCCCGCCGTGGCACGCGGGACGAGTTTCCTGCTCGGCAAGGAAGATCGCCAGCTGTTCGACAGCGGCATCGTCATTCGCGACGATCCGCACCGGCCGCGCGGACTGCGCAGCCGCGCCTTCGACGGCGAAGGCTTGCCCACCGCGGCGCGCGACGTCGTCGCAAACGGCAGAATAACCGGCTGGCTGCTCGACACCGCCTCTGCGAAGCAGCTCGGCCTGACACCCACCGGCCACGCCAGCCGCGGCGGCGGCGCGTCGGGGGTGAGCGCGAGCAACCTCCACCTCGCCGCCGGGACGGTCACGCCCGAAGCGCTGATGGCCGACGTCGTGGAGGGCGTCTACATCACCGAGTTGATCGGCCAGGGCGTCAATCCGGTGACCGGCGATTACAGCCGCGGCGCGTCGGGCTTCGTCATCCGCGATGGAGCGATCGCCGGCCCAATCGCGGAGTTCACCGTCGCGGGCAATCTGATCGACATGTTCGCGGCGCTCATTCCCGCCGACGATCTGGAATTTCGTCACGCCACCAACGTCCCGACCCTGCGCATCGACGGCATGACCGTCGCCAGCAGCTAGGCGGGGACGCGGATGCCGGGCCGCAATCTCGAAGCGGTGATCGCCGCGACGCGCGAGGTCGGCGATATGGCAATGGCGCGCTGGCGCGGCGAGGGCCAGGCGATCGACGTCTGGCACAAGTCGCACGACAATCCGGTCAGCGACGTCGACCTCGCGGTCGACGCGCGCCTGAAGGCGGTGCTCGGCGCGATGGTGCCCGAAGCCGGATGGCTGTCGGAGGAGACCGCCGACAATGACGCGCGGCTGTCGCGGCGCGCGATGTGGTGCGTCGACCCGATCGACGGCACGCGCGACTTTATCCGCGGCCGCCCCGGCTGGGCGGTGTCGGTCGCGCTCGTCGTCGACGGCGCGCCCGAGCTCGGCGTGCTCTATGCACCCGCGCTCGACGAGCTGTGGGTCGCGCAGCGCGGCCGGGGCGCGCAGCTCAACGGCGAGACCCTGCGCGCGAGCCGGCGCACCAGCTTCGACGGCGCGCGCGTGCCCGCCGACAGCCTGCCGAAAATCGACCGCGACCTCGTCATGGTGACCAAACCGAACAGCATCGCGTTGCGCATGGCGCTCGTCGCCGACGACCGTGCCGACCTCGTTGCGACGCTTCGCTGGGGTTTCGAATGGGACGTCGCCGCCGCGGCACTGATCGCGACCGAGGCGGGCGCGACCGTCACCGATGCCTTCGGCGCCCCGCTCGTCTTCAATACCCCGCGCGCGCAGGCCTTCGGCGTCATCGCCTGCGCCCCGGGCATTCACCGCGCCGTCGTCGACCGCCTGCACGAGCGCGCGGTCGCATTGACGTCGGCCGGCTGAACCCGCTCGGCTCGCCGCGATTTCGGGGCGGCTCGCTTGACTTTCGGCGCGACTCACCCTAGTTGCCCATCCATTCCAACAGCCTGACCGGACGGCGAAGCGCAGCCGCGCATTCGTGGTCCGCTTTTTGTGTTGGAAATCAGACGCTTTGAGATAGGGCCGTTTGCCAGCGCGCCCTGTGGAGCAGGAGAAAGAATCACCATGGCACGTATCGCGGGCGTCAACCTGCCCACCAACAAGCGCGTGATCATCGCGCTCACCTACATCCACGGCATCGGTCGCAAGACCGCCGTCGACATCGCCGACAAGCTGGGCATCGACCACAGCCGCCGCATCCAGGACCTGTCGGACGCCGAAGTCCTCCAGATCCGCGAAGCGATCGACGCCGACCACACGGTCGAGGGTGACCTTCGCCGCAACACGGCGATGAACATCAAGCGCCTGATGGACCTCGCCTGCTATCGCGGCCTGCGTCATCGCAAGGGCCTTCCCGTCCGCGGCCAGCGCACGCACACCAACGCGCGCACCCGCAAGGGCAAGGCGAAGCCGATCGCCGGCAAGAAGAAGTAAGGTCGAGCGCGTCCATCGGGCGCGCTTCCTTGTTTCTTTCCCTGCCGGAGAGCGGCGATCCGTCCGCCACCGGCCATTCAGGATACAGGTTAGGATTTCATCATGGCTCGTGAACCGCAGCGCCTTCGTCGGCGCGAACGCAAGAACATCTCGTCGGGCGTCGCCCACGTCAACGCGACCTTCAACAACACGATGATCACCATCACCGACGCGCAGGGCAACGCCATCGCTTGGTCGAGCGCCGGCATGATGGGCTTCAAGGGAAGCCGCAAGTCGACCCCCTATGCGGCGCAGGTCTGCGCCGAAGACGCGGGCAAGAAGGCCGCCGAACACGGCGTCCGCACGCTCGAGGTCGAGGTCAAGGGCCCCGGTGCCGGCCGCGAATCGGCGCTGCGCGCCCTGCAGGCGGTCGGTTTCCACATCACGTCGATCCGCGACGTGACGCCGATCCCGCACAATGGCGTCCGCCCGGCCAAGCGCCGCCGCGTCTGACGTCTTTTCGGGCGCGCCCCACCGCCGGGGCGCCGCCCGCACCAAATCCTCGCTGGACAGGCAGGCGCCCCCTGCCCGTCCCGCCCAAAGCAAAGGGAAGTCCATGACTGTCAATATCCGGAACTGGCAGGAATTGAAGAAGCCCAGCAACCTGGAAATCAAGGCCGGCGGCGACGGCAAGCGCAAGGCGACCTTCGTCGCCGAGCCGCTTGAGCGCGGTTTCGGCCTGACGCTCGGCAACGCGCTGCGCCGCGTGCTGCTCTCGTCGCTCCAGGGCGCTGCGATCACGTCGATCAAGATCGAGAATGTGCTGCACGAATTCAGCAGCCTCGCCGGCGTGCGCGAGGACGTCACCGACATCGTCCTCAACGTGAAGCAGATCGCGCTGAAGATGGAAGGCGAAGGCCCGAAGCGGCTCCAGCTTTCGGCGACCGGTCCCGCGACCGTCAAGGCGGGCGACATCATGGTGTCGGGCGACATCAAGGTGATGAACCCGAACCATGTCATCTGCCACCTCGACGACGGCGCGACGCTGAACATGGAACTCGTCGCCGACACCGGCAAGGGCTATGTCCCCGCGACCGCCAACCGTCCGGCCGATGCGCCGATCGGCCTGATCCCCGTCGACTCGCTCTATTCGCCGGTGCGCCAGGTCGCCTACAAGGTCGACAACGCCCGCATCGGCCAGGAGCTGGACTATGACAAGCTGAACCTGACCGTCGAGACCGACGGCACGGTCACGCCTGAGGACGCCGTCGCCTATGCCGCGCGCATCCTCCAGGATCAGCTCCAGGTCTTCGTCCACTTCGAAGAGGCGATGAACGACAGCGGCCTGATCGGCATGGCGGCCCCCTCGACAGCCAGCGACGAATCGGACGTCAACCAGCTCAACCGCTTCCTCCTCAAGAAGGTCGACGAACTCGAGCTGTCGGTCCGCAGCGCCAACTGCCTGAAGAACGACAACATCATCTATATCGGCGACCTGGTCCAGAAGACCGAGGCCGAAATGCTGCGCACCCCGAACTTCGGTCGCAAATCCTTGAACGAAATTAAGGAAGTGCTGTCGTCGATGGGTTTGCGCCTCGGCATGGACATCCCCGGCTGGCCGCCCGAGAACATCGAGGAAATGGCCAAGAAGCTCGAACAGGAACTTCTCGGCTGACTTTGCGCCCCGGCTTCGGCCGGGGCCACAACGGGAATGGGTCGGCCCGCAAATCGACCTGGTCTGGGCTACCTCGCACGGGCCCTTAACGAACGAAGGAATGGATTATGCGTCATAAATCGGGTGGCCGGAAGCTGCAGCGCACGAGCGCGCATCGCACGGCCCTGTTCCGCAACATGTCGGCCTCGCTCATCAAGCATGAGCAGATCACGACGACCGTCGCCAAGGCGAAGGAACTGCGTCCCTATATCGAAAAGCTGGTCACGCTCGCCAAGCGCGGCGGCCTCGCCAACCGCCGCCTCGCCAAGAGCCGGCTGATGGACGACACCCAGCTGGTCAAGCTGTTCGACGTGCTCGCCGAACGCTACAAGGACCGCAACGGCGGCTATACCCGCATCATCAAGGCCGGCATCCGCGCCTCGGACGCAGCGCCGATCGCGATCATCGAGTTCGTCGACCGCGACGTCGACGCCAAGGGCCAGGATTCGGGCCCGGTGAATGCCGAGGACGAATTCGAAGACGCGTAAGTCGCAGTTTTCAGCAAGACAAGATCAAGGGCGGCGTCCGAAAGGACGGCCGCCCTTTTTCATGGCCACGGCCAGCGCGGCTTGGGGCCCGCCTTCGGGTCGCCGCCGCGGCCTCATTACGCTTGACTTCACACCTCTTCTATCAGATATTTCTGTTATGACAGAAATTATTGAACATGAGTCGAAACTGTCGCCGGCCGCGACCGAGTTCATCCTTCACTGGGGCAATCTTGGCGGCCAGTGGGGAGTCAATCGGTCGGTCGCGCAGATTCATGCCCTGCTGTTCGTCAGCGACCGGCCGCTGCACGCCGAGGAAATTGCGGATGCGCTCGGTCTCGCGCGCTCGAACGTGTCCAATTCGATCAAGGAACTGCTCGGCTGGCGGCTGATCGAGCGGGTGCCGATGCTCGGCGACCGGCGCGACCATTTCGCGGCCGAGACCGACATATGGGAAATGGTCACGCGCATCGCCGTGGGGCGCAAGGCGCGCGAGATCGACCCCGCCGAAGCCGCGCTCAAGGCCTGCGTCGCGCGCGCCGCCGACGATCCCGGGCTGAGCGCGGGCGCGAAGGGGCGACTGTCCGAGATGCTCGATTTCGTGACGGTGATGAGCCGCTGGCACGACGAGATGCTCGCCGTCCCCAAACCCGCGCTGATGCGGCTGATCAAGCTGGGTGCCGGGGTGACGAAGCTGATCAACTGGCGTCCGGGCAAAGGCAAGGACGCGCAGTAGGAGACGGGTCATGGGCGAACTGGTCACCGAAAGAGCCTTGGCGCCGGACGCCACCTCTGTTCCCAGGCCCGACGACGACATCCTCTACGACTATCGCTTTCGCCGCCTGGTCCCGCACGCCGCGTGGGACGCGCTTCCCGACGACGTGCGCCGCCGCTTCTCCAAGCGCCTCTCCGATCAACGCGTCGCGACCTATAGCGGCCAGATCGTCTGGACGCGGCTCTCCCGCGCCGGTTGGCTGCTCGCGCAGCTTTGCCGCCTGATCGGCGCACCGCTGCCGACGAACGCCAGCGGCCCGGCCCCCGCCGCGGTCGCGGTCAGCGAGGACCGGGCGAGCGGCGGCCAGTGCTGGACGCGCCTCTATGGCCGGCGGCGCGGCTATCCGCAGGTGATCCATAGCGCCAAGCGCTTCGCGGGAACGACGGGGCTCGAGGAGCATATCGGCGGCGGCTTCGGCATGGCGCTGATGGTGCGCGCCGAGGCCGATGCGCTGATCTTCGCCTCCGACCATTATTTCTGGCAGGCGGGGCGCATCCGCCTGCGCCTGCCGCGCTGGCTCGCGCCTGGCGCAACCCTGGTCACGCACCAGCATCTGGGCAGCGGACGCTTCGCCTTCGACCTCAAGGTCACGCATCCGCTGCTAGGCGAGCTCGTGAACCAGCATGCGCTGTTCCGCGATGGCTGAGACGCGCGTCCTGCTGATCGGCGCGACCGGAGTCTTCGGCAGCCGGCTTGCCGAAAGGGCGGCGCGTGAGCCCGGATTATTGCTGACTCTCGCCGCGCGCGACCGGACGCGGCTCGACGCGCTCGCGGCGCGGCTCGACGGATTGCCGGTGCGGATTCTCGACCGCGAGCGGATCGGCGCCGCCGACTTTGCGGGATTCGACGTCGTGGTCGACGCCGCGGGTCCCTTCCAGGCGTCCGCGCCGACCGTGATCGAGGCCGCGATCGCCGCGGGAGTGCATTATATCGACCTCGCCGACGGGCGGGATTTCGTCGCGGGCATCGGCGCGCACGACGCCGCTGCGAAAGCGGCCGGGATCAGCGTCATCGCCGGCGCCAGTTCGATCCCCGCGCTGTCGCACGCCGTGCTCGACACGCTCGTCGCGGACTGGCGGCGGGTGGAGACGATCCGCATCGGCATCTTTCCGGGAAATCGCGCACCCCGCGGGCTCGCGGTGGTGCAGGCGATCCTCTCCTATGCCGGCCGGCCGGTGCGCGTTTGGCGCGGCGGCTGCTGGGACGAGGTGCCCGGCTGGGGCATGACGCATCGCTGGCCGGTGCCGGGCGTCGGTCGCCGCTGGGCGAGCGTCTGCGACACGCCCGAACAGGATCTGCTCGTCGAGCGCTATCGTCCGCGCGACAGCGCCGAGTTCTTCGCGGGACTCGAACTCGGCCTGCTCCATCTCGGGCTCGCGCTGCTCGCGCTGCCCGTTCGCCGGGGCTGGCTTCGCAGCCTTCGCCCCGCGGCGCGGCCGCTCCGGGCGATGGCGACGCTGCTGCTGCCGTTCGGCGGCGATATCGGGGCGATGGACGTGATCGTCGAGGGGGACGATGCCGCGGGCGACCCGCGCCGCGCGCGCTGGACGCTGATCGCCGAGGGCAACCGCGGCCCTTATGTGCCGACGCTCGCCGCGCTCGCGATGCTGCGGCGCTTTCGCGATGGCCGCCCACCGGCGCCCGGCGCGTGCGCATGCAGCGGTATCCTTGGCCTCGCCGATTTCGCCGCCGACTTCGCGGCGCTCGAAATCGACACGCGCTCGGAATGACTGCAAATCTCCTTGCCCAGCCCTTGCCGATGCGTACAGTGCCGCGCACGATTATTACCCGACGACGAGGATCGCCTTGCCATGTCCCGACCTTCCTTTCGCGCCCCGCTGGCGCTGGCGCTGCTGATGACGGCCCCTGCGACGGCGAACGCCGCGGAAACCGCGACGGCGGCGGCCCCCGCGCCCGCGCTGGCCTATCCCGACACGGTGCGCGGCGATACGGTCGACTCGCAGTTCGGGGTCGACGTCGCCGATCCCTATCGCTGGCTCGAGGACGATGTTCGCGTCAATCCGAAGGTCGCGGCATGGGTCGCGGCCGAGAATGAAGTCACCGACGCCTATCTGGACACGCTGCCCGGCCGCGACGTCTTCGCCAAGCGGATGACCGAGCTCTATAATTACGAGCGTTTCAGCCTGCCCGAGAAAGCGGGCAGCCGCTATTTCTACACGCGCAACGACGGGCTGCAGCCGCAGTCGGTGCTCTATGTCCGCGATGGGCTGACGGGCGAAGGCCGGGTGCTGATCGACCCCAACGCCTGGGCCAAGGACGGCGCGACCGCGCTCGCCGAATGGACGCCGTCGAAGGATGGCACGCATCTTCTCTATTCGGTGCAGGACGGCGGCACCGACTGGCGCATCGTCCGCGTGATGGACGTCGCGAGCGGCAAGGACCTGCCCGACGAAGTGCGCTGGGTGAAATTTTCGGCGCTCGACTGGGCGAAGGACGGCAGCGGCTTTTATTATTCGCGCTTTCCCGCGCCCGAGGCGGGCGAGGCCTTCCAGTCCTTGAACGAGAATCACGCGGTCTATTTCCACAGGCTCGGCACGCCGCAATCGGACGACGTGCTGATCCATGCCTCGCCCGACAAGCCCGCACTCAACCACAGCGCCGAGGTGACCGACGACGGGCAGTATCTGCTCGTGACCTCGTCCGAAGGGACCGACGAACGCTATGGGCTGACGCTCTACACGCTCGAAAAGGCGGGCGGCAAGAAAGGCGCGAAGCCGCGCGTGCTCGTGGGCGATTATGCGAACAACTGGGAATATGTCGGCAACGAAGGCCCCCTCTTCATCTTCCTGACCAACAAGGACGCGCCGCGCCAGCGGCTCGTCGCGATGGACATCAGAAAGCCCAAGGCGCTGACGCCGCTGGTCGCGGAGAATGAGGCGACGCTGGTCGGCGCGTCCCAGGTCGGCAATCGCATCATCCTCTCCTATCTCGGCGATGCGAAGTCGGAGGCGCGAATGGTGACGCTGGGCGGCCAGCCGGTCGCCGAGATCAACCTCGCCGACATCGGCTCGGCGTCGGGCTTTGGCGGCAAGCCGGGCGACCCCGAGACCTTCTACGCCTTTTCGAGCTATGCGCGGCCGACGACCATCTATCGGCTCGACACGGTGACCGGAGCGAGCAGCGTCTTCGCCGAGCCCAAGCTGACCTTCGACCCCAAGCAATTCTCGGTCGAGCAGCGCTTCTATAAATCGAAGGACGGCACCGAAGTGCCGATGTTCCTGGTGATGAAGAAGGGGATCGACCGCAGCAAGGGTTCGCCGACATTGCTCTATGGTTATGGCGGTTTCAACGTCTCGATGACCCCCGCCTTCTCGCCGACCAAGCTCGCGTGGGTCGACAAGGGCGGCGTGCTCGCGATCGCGAACCTGCGCGGCGGCGGCGAATATGGCAAGGCGTGGCACGACGCCGGGCGACTCGACAAGAAGCAGAACGTCTTCGACGATTTCATCGCCGCGGGCGAATTTCTGATCGGCGAAGGCATCACCGGCAAGGGCCAGCTCGCGATCGAGGGCGGGTCGAACGGCGGCCTGCTTGTCGGCGCGGTGACCAACCAGCGCCCCGACCTGTTCGCCGCCGCGCTGCCCGCGGTCGGGGTGATGGACATGCTGCGCTTCGACCGTTTCACCGCCGGGCGCTATTGGGTCGACGATTATGGCTATCCGTCGAAGGAGGCGGATTTCCGGAACCTGCTGACCTATTCGCCCTATCACAATATCAAGGACGGGGTGGAGTATCCCGCGGTGCTGGTGACCACCGCCGACACCGACGACCGTGTGGTGCCGGGGCACAGCTTCAAATATACCGCCGCGCTCCAGCACGCCGATGCGGGCGACAAGCCGCACCTCATTCGCATCGAAACGCGCGCGGGCCACGGTTCCGGCAAGCCGACCGACAAGATCATCGCCGAAGCCGCCGACAAATATGCCTTCGCCGCGAAATGGACCGGGCTGAGCGTCGAATAGGGCGGGCGCTGGCGCGCGTCGCCGCGATCCTCGCGCTCGCGGCGTTCGTGCTGTGGGCGCTGCTTCCCGACGGCGAGGCGGCGCGGGTCGAGCGGCGCGCCGATTGCTACGACCCCGCGCGCCTGCCACCGATCACGCCACTCGCCGACGGACGGCGGGCGATGCGGCTCCGCATCCTCCTCTACAATGTCGAGGGCCTGCCCTTTCCGGCGCGGCTCGAGCGCAAATATGAGCTTGGGCGCATCGCGGACTGGCTGGAACGGCACCGCGCTTCGGGGCGGGCACCCGATATTCTCTTCCTGCACAAGGCCTTCACCCCCGCAGCGTCGGCGATCGCACGGGCGGGCGATTACGACTGGATCCTTCCCGGCCCGTCGCGCGACGTTCGGCGCAACCCCGCCGCGGCGGCGCCCCGCCCCACCGGTTACGACGCCGGCGCACGGTGGTTCAAGGGCGAGGCGATCGGCAAATGGCTCGACAGCGGGCTTTATATTGCGACCGACCTGCCGCTTTTCATCGACGAAGCCGCGCCGTTCAGCACCGCCGCCTGCGCGGGCTACGACTGCCTCGCCAACAAGGGCGGCGAGGTCGCGACGCTGATCATCCCCGGCGTCCCGGAGCCGCTCCGGCTGTTCAACACCCACCGCAATTCGCTGACGCCTTCGGGCGTCGCCGCCTCACGTGCCGAGGCCGCGCATCGGGCGCAGACGCATGAGAATGACGCCTTGCTCGCGCAAAGCATGGCGGGGCCGATGATCGCGGCGGGCGATTTCAACATGCGGCGCGCGGGCGACCGCACGGGCCGGTTCGCGAGCGATCCCCGGTTCGGGTTGATCGCCCCCCAGCCCGGCAACACGATGACCGCGCGATCCGCGGCGATGACCGACGACAGCGCATGGGCGGCGCTCCAGGACTTGATCGGCTTTTCGAGCGGCTCACGGGTCGAGGTGGTTCCGCTCGCGGTGACCAGCCTGTTCGACGGCGTCCATGGACCGCGCCTGTCCGATCATAATGCGACCTATGCGATCGTCGAGCTGCGCTGGCGCGGCGACGACCCCGCACTCGCGCGCTTTGCTCCGCCGCCGTGCACCGGAGCAAGCGCGATTTGACGTCGCCGCTTCCCGCTCCCATCTAAGCAGCGATTTGATCAGCCGAAAGCCAGCCATGTCCTATGCCCTCGCCTTCACCGCCACTGATCCCGCCGAACGCTGGGCCGAAGCCGCCGACGCCGCCGAGGCGCTGGTCGCAGGGGAGCCCGACGGAATCGCCAACATGGCCAATGTCGCGGCGCTGATCTGGCAGGCGATTCCCGACCTCAACTGGGCGGGTTTCTATCGCTTCGACGGGACCGAGCTCGTCCTCGGCCCCTTTCAGGGCAAGGCGGCGTGCATCCGCATCGCGCTCGACAAGGGGGTGTGCGGTGCCGCGGCGCGGCTGCGCGCGAGCCAGCGCGTCGACGACGTCCTCGCCTTTCCCGGCCACATCGCCTGCGATGCCGCGAGCCGCAGCGAACTCGTCGTGCCCATCGTCGCGGATGACCGCCTGATCGGGGTGCTCGACCTCGACAGCCCGCTGCCCTCGCGCTTCACCCCCGACGATCAGGCGGGCGCCGAGGCGCTGATCGCGCGCATCGCCGCGGCTCTCGCGGGCCGAACATGACCCAGAATGAGACGATTTGCAGGGTTAACGGATTCGCGGGGGTCCCGCCTTTTTGCTAAACAAACTGTTAACCAGCCGCTTGTCACTCACCGCGCGACGGCCGCTGAAACAGGGAGTTAGCCATGCGCACAGTCTTGCTCTTGGGAATTGCGGCGGGATCGCTGCTGCTGTCGGGCCATGCGTCGAGCGCCGAAGCGCCGATGCCGGCGCCGCGCGGCGCGGCGACGCTGGCGCAGGGCGCCGCCTTCGGCGACGATCCGCGCCCGTCGCTCGACTATGGCGCACCTGCTGCGTCCGACACCCGCGTCTACACCGGCTATCCCGACCGCGTCCCGAGCGAGGTCGAATATCGCCGCGGCACCACCTATCCCGCGCCGCCACCGCCCGACGCCGTCTACAGCGGCACCTATGACGCCGAGGGGCGCTGGACCGGCACCTGGGACGGCACCTACGAAGCGCCCGACGGCCGCCGCTACGACGGGCGCTACGAAGGCACGGTCGAGGGCCGCCCCGGCGTCGACTATCCCCCACCGCCGCCCTATGACGAAGCATATCGCAGCGATTACGACCCGCGCCATGATGCCGACATGGAGCGCCGCTGCGGCCACGGCAACGCCGTCGGTGGTGCGGTCGTCGGCGGGCTGATCGGCGGCGTCGCGGGCAACCGCATCGCCGGCCGCGGCGACCGCACCGCGGGCACGCTGATCGGCGGCGGCGTGGGCGCGATCGCCGGCGCCGCGATCGGCAGCGAAGCCGACCGCAAGCGGTGCGAAAGCTGGTGGGCGAGCCGCAGCCAGTATCGGGGCGGCCACTACCAAGGCGCCCCTTATCCCGGCGGCTATTATCCGGGCGGCACCAGCGTCTATCAGCATGGCTATGGGTACGGCTATGCCTGGTACACGCCGGGCGTGGTGGTGACGACGATCATCACCAACGGCGCGCCGGTGGTCACCGAAACGGTCGAGACCTCGACCCGGACCTATTACGAGACTGTGCCGGTGCGCAAACGTCACGTCGCCAGGAAAAAGTGGAAGCCGAAACCCAAGCCGCGCTGTGTCTGCTGACACGGCCGGATCGGCCGGAGAATATGGGCCCGCCATCCGATGGATGGCGGGTCTTTTTTTCCGGGATTGGTGGTGACTCGGTTTGAAGGCAAGCGTGCGTTTTTTTTCTTTCTTCGTCACCTCGGACTTGATCCGGGGTCCCGCTAAACGACGGGGAAAGCGGGACCCCGGATCAAGTCCGGGGTGACGATTAAAATAACGTCGCCTTCCGGTCGTTTCCCGACATTCGCTCCAGATCGACGGCGAATGACGGAAATGGGATGGGGAGCGGACGTTGACACTCCTCCCTGTCGCGTAGCGATGGGGAGGTGGCAGCGCGAAGCGCTGACGGAGGGGCACTGGCGCAACCGTCGCGGCCCCTCCACCACCTTCGGTGGTCCCCCACCCCGTGCCGGGGAGGATCGACAACTTTCGGCCGTTTTCCGTCTTTCACGACTCGCCGCACGTCGGCCACGGTTCAGCGGCGCGAAAGCATGAGGCGGTTATGCCCGCCACATTGCGGGCCGGATCGTTCCTCGTCCGCCATGGAGTCATCGAGCGATGCGGAAATTCACCGGCCTGACGACCGCCGCGGCGGTCCTGTTCACCACTATCGGGCTCAGCGCCACCCCCGCCGAGGCGCGCGGCCATCACGGCGGCTGGGGCTATCGCCATCACGACCGGATCGATGCCGGCGACGTGATCGGCGGCCTGTTCGTCATCGGCGCGATCGCGGCTATCGCCAGCGCCGTGAGCAAGGACGGGCGCGACCGCGACGACCGGTACGAGCCGCCCTATCGCGACGAACCGCGCGACGAGCCTTATTACCAGCCGCGAGACATGCGCCCCTATGAGGACGGCGCCTATGGCTCCGGCGAGGCCGAAGCGCGCGCCAGCGATGCGTGCAGCTGGGCGGCCGAAGGCGAACTCGGCGACGGCGCGCGCGTCGACAGCATTACCGAGGCGCGCCCGAACGATGGCGGCTGGTATGTCACCGGCACGGTGTCGGCGCCCGATGGTCCGGCGCGCAGCTTCGGCTGCAGCTATCGGGGCGGCCGGGTGGTCGACGTCAGCTTCGGCTGAACCCAGCCCTTAAAATCGAGCCCCCTCTTCCATCTCCTCCTTCGTGCCATTGCCTCTTTGCGCGGGATTGACGAGCTTTATTAAGCCCGCTCGTCTTTCGGCGAATCCATCAGCACATAAGTGGTGATCGCATTCACCTGCGGCAGCACGCCCAGAACCTCGGTGTGAAAATGCTTGTAGGCGGCGAGGTCGGCGGCCTCGACGCGCAGCAGATATTCGATCGAGCCGGTAACATTGTGGCACTCGCGCACTTCGGGCGCTTCCGCGATCGCGGCTTCGAAACCCGCCTGCGCATCCTTGGTGTGGCGCGACAGGCCGACCGCGACATAGGCGATGAAGCCCGTCCCCGTTCGCGCCGGATCGATGCGCGCGCGATAACCCTTGATTACTCCGCTGCGTTCGAGCTCCTGCACACGGCGCAGGCAGGCCGAGGGCGACAGCCCGACGCGCTCGGCAAGGTCGAGGTTGGAGATTCGCCCCTCGCGGGACAGTTCACGCAATATCTTGCGGCCCATAGCGTCGATCTCATTCATAGATTGCATATAATACCCGAATGACGGCCAACTTTGCAATCACTTGCCGTTGATGACGAATTATATTGCGCGCATGGAACAGACCACCCTCGCCGCGCTTTCCGCCTTCGCGCTCGTCACCTCGATCACGCCGGGGCCGAACAATATGATGCTGATGGCGTCGGGCGCCAATTTCGGCCTGCGCCGCACCGTGCCGCACGCGCTCGGCGTCGGCATCGGCTTCACGCTGATGATCGTCCTCGTCGGGGTCGGGCTGATGGAGCTGTTCGACCTTTTCCCCGTCCTGAACCTGATCCTGAAGGTGGTGAGCGTCGTCTATCTCCTGTGGCTGGCGTGGAAGATCGCCAACGCCGCGGCGCCCGACACTGAAGGCGGCGCGCGGGGCAAGCCGATGAGCTTCGTCCAAGCGATGCTGTTCCAGTGGGTGAATCCCAAGGCCTGGTCGATGGCGCTGACCGCGATCGCCCTCTACGCCCCCGACCGCAATCTCGCCGCAATCGTCTTCGTCGCCGCCGTGTTCGGCGTCATCAACCTGCCCTCGACCAGCTTGTGGGCGGTGATGGGGCAGGCGCTGCGCGGCTGGCTGTCGAGCCCGGCGCGGCTGCGTGCGTTCAACTGGGCGATGGCGGCGCTGCTCGTCGGATCGCTCGCGCTGCTCATCTGATTGCAAGGCCGCGGCGCGCCACCTATGCACGGCGCTCCCCTCCCCATCGATCCGGAGATCAGAGCCCATGAAGAGCCGCCGCCTTGGCCGAAGCGCCATCCATGTGTCCGACATCTGCATGGGAACGATGACCTTCGGCAGCCAGGCCGACGAAGCGACCGCGTTCCGCGTCCTCGACCGCTGCTTCGAGGCCGGAATCAATTTCTACGACACCGCCGAGGGCTATCCGGTGCCGCCCGATATCAAATGGGTCGGGCGTACCGAGGAGATCGTCGGCCGCTGGCTGAAGACCAAGAACCGCGACGCGATCATCCTCGCGACCAAGGTGTCGGGACCGAGCCATGTCTGGTTCAAGTCGCCGTGCCGCGGCGGCACGACCGCGCTCGACCGCCACCATATCCGCACCGCGGTCGAGGCGAGCCTGACGCGCCTCCAGACCGACTATATCGACCTTTATCAGACCCATTGGCCCGACCATGACGCGCCCTATGACGCGATGATGGAGGCGCTCGACGACCTCGTCCGCGAGGGCAAGGTCCGCATTCTCGGCTGCTCGAACGAGACGAGCTGGGGGCTGATGAAGGCGCTCGGCGCTTCGGAACGGCTCGGCCTGGCGCGCTACGAGACGATCCAGAATAATTTCAGCCTCAACAACCGCCGCTTCGAGGACGAACTGGCGCAGGTCAGCCGGCAGGAGGGCGTCAGCCTGATCCCCTATTCGCCGCTCGCCGGCGGGGTTCTGTCGGGCAAATATCAGGACGGCGCGATGCCCGAGGGCGCGCGCTTCTCGCGTTACCTTAAGATGGAGGGGCGGCAGGCCGCGATGGGACGCCGCTTCGTCAACGACAAGTCGCTCGCCGCGACGGCGCGCTATCTGGCGATCGCCGCCGAGGCGGGGCTGCACCCGGTGACGATGGCGACCGCCTGGTCGAAACAGCACGACTTCGTCGCCTCGACGATCGTCGGGGTCAGCGCCGACGACCAGCTCGACCCGATCCTCGATGCGATCGACCTGGTGCTCGGCAAGGATGTGATGAAGGCGCTGAACCAGGTCGGCAAGGATATCCTCTACCCGATGGGGTAAGCTAGCCAACCCGCTCCAGCGTCGGCCATTCGAGCGCCAGCGCCTCGCCGGCCCGCAGCGCCCGCCACGCTGCCGACAGCGCGTCGAACGTGTCGAACACCCGCGGCGCGGCCGCGTCGAGGCGTGCCCTTTCGTCCGCGCTCAGCGACGCGCGCACCCGTTCGGCCTCGCTCAGCGCCGCCCGCTGCGTTGCGCTGTCGGGGCGTGATCGGCGGCGCCACTCAACGTCGAACAGGAAGGCCGCGAGTTCGGAGAGTTCGCCCTCGCGGCCCTGATCCCTCACCAGCCGCTGTCCCTTGGCCACCTGCTTGCGCACCGCGCGGCGATGC
The DNA here is from genome assembly GCF_053514865.1 of Sphingopyxis sp. NJF-3. Lineage (NCBI taxonomy): Bacteria > Pseudomonadati > Pseudomonadota > Alphaproteobacteria > Sphingomonadales > Sphingopyxidaceae > Sphingopyxis > Sphingopyxis sp. NJF-3. The sequence continues at coordinate 1,421,108 of NZ_CM130726.1, read as the reverse complement.
TCTTTCGCATCGCGCGCGCCGTCCGCCGCCTCGATCCGGAAGCCGCCGGCGTTGCCGCCCGCCGCGATCTGGCCGAACACGCCCGTCTTCAGCCCCAGCACGCCCTCGGCGACGAAATGCACCATGTCGTGCGGCAGGTCGGCGTCGAACCCCGGCGCCGGATCCATGATCAGCGCCGGCGCGTCGCCGCGCTCGACCCGCACGCTGTAGCGGCGCTCGCCCGACCTGATGAAATCCACCCTCATCGCATCGAAGAACGGAGGCGTCAGAGCGCCGCCTTGAACAGCACCTGCATCCGGCCCCACGCCTTTTCGGCCGCCGCCTCGTTATAGGCGCGACCGTCCGGCGGGCACCAGCCGTGGAGCGCGCCCTTGTAGACCTCGACCTCGTGCCATTCGGGACGCGGGTCGAGCACCGCCTTCAGCCGGGTCTTTTCCTCGGGATTTTCCTGATCGTCATTGTCGGCGATCGCAAACAGGAAGCCCGCCTTGGTCTGGGGGATCAGGAGGTGCGGGCTGTCGGGCTTGTCGGTGCCGACGCTCGCGCCGTGGAAGCTCGCCGCCGCCTTCACCCGCTCCGGGTTCAGCGCGGCGGTATAGATGACCATCGGCCCGCCCATGCAATAGCCCGCGGTGCCAATGCCCTTTGCGCTATCGACCTCCTTCTGCGCATCGAGGAAGGCGAGATGCGCGGTCGCGTCGGTCGTCACCGCCGCCTTGTCGAGCCGCTTCAGATAGCCGAACAGCGTCTCGCGCACCGCGGGGTCGTCGAAATCATGGCCCGCATAGACCACCGGCGATTTCGCCCAGCGATAGAAGGGGTTCACGCACAGCACCGCGTAGCCCTCGCCCGCCAGCCGGTCGGCCATCTGGCGAAAGGCGGGGCGGAGGCCGCGAATGTCGGGCCAGATCAGCACCCCGGGGTGCCTGCCCTCGCCCGGCGCGACGAAATAGGCGTCGCAGGTGCCGTCGGCGGTGGTGATCGAAACGTCGCGCCCGCTCACCGCGCCGGCCGCACAGGCGGCGGCGGGCAGCATCGACGCGAGCGCCCCGACCCCGACGAGGGCGCCGAACTCGCGCCGCCGGACGGGAAGCCCGGCGCGGTCGAGATCGGCTTCGGTGATGTCATTGCACATGGTATCTCTCCTTCGGGCCTTTCGTCGAAAGGCGCGGAAAACTGGGCAACTTCACTCGCAATTCGCATCGCGCAGCGGCTGCACAGCGGTTCCACCGGTCTAGGCCTGATAGGGCAGGCTAACCCGCCCATGCTTTGTAGGACAGCGGTTTTTCATCCCGGGCGCGTTGCCAAGGAAGTTCATGTGCAGCGGCCCTCGCCCCGTCTTCGTCATCCCGGGCTTGACCCGGGATCCGCCTTTTCCTTCAAGGCAGGCAGACCCCGGATCAAGTCCGGGGTGACGAATAGTGGAGTCAAGCGGCGACAACGATCTCGTCGAAAGAATGGGCGACATGGTGCACCCCGACCTCACGCAGCACTGCGCCATGCGCTGCGCGGTCGGCGATGTGCCCCGCGCCGCAAAAACCCACCACCGTCATCCCCGCCGCGAGCGCGGCCTGTGCACCGGTCGGCGAATCCTCGATCGCGAGGCATGCCGCCGGATCGACCTCCAGCCCCTTCGCAGCGGCGAGATAGATGTCGGGATGCGGCTTGCCGCGGTCCCAGCCGTCGGCGCTGTAGACATGGCGCCCGAAATGATGCGCGAGGCCGAAGCGATCCAGCGACATCGCGATATAGGCGGGGCTGCTCGACGAGGCGACCGCGCGCGGCCGGTCGCCCAATGACGCGAGAAACTCGGGCGCGCCGGGCACCGGCCCGAACCCCTCGGCGAAGCGCGCCTGCGCGCGTTCGCGGTGGCGTTCCCGGAAATCGGCGGGAAGCGCACGGCCGAAGCGCGCCTCGATCCGCCGCTGCGTCTCCCGCCAATTATGCCCGTAATAGTCGCGCAAGCAGTCGTCATAGCTGGTCGGCAGCCCGATCGCGGTCAGGCTTTCGGCGAGCGTCTGGTTCGCCCGCACTTCGCTGTCGGCGATGACGCCGTCGAAGTCGAAGATGATCGCGGCTGGGGTCATCGGATCAGGGCATGACCCCGGGCTCGCGCGCATAGTCCCACGATCCCTCGCCCGACCAGTGACGCCCGTCGGGGAAAACCAGCTTCAAACCGCTGAGCTGCGACGGGGCGAACAGGCGCATGTTGACGCCCATCAGATCGACCTCGCCGCCCATCCGCTCGATCAGCCCCTCGGTCGCCGACCAGTGGGTCGAACAGCCGCAGGTCGGGCAAAAATGCAGGTCCGAATTGGGGTTCGGCCGATCGGCGCGATTATAGGTCCGTGTCTCGCCCTCGATCACCACATCGCGCGGCGAATAATAGGCCCAGAGGATTCCGTGCGAAAAGCAGAGCGAGCAATTGCATTCGGCGAGTTCTTCCGGTGCGCGGGCAAGGCGCACCGAAACCGTGCCACAATGGCAATGCGCCTCCCAGCTCATTCCACCGTCACCGACTTCGCCAGATTGCGCGGCTGGTCGACGTCGGTGCCCTTCGCGACCGCGACATGATAGGCCAGAAGCTGCACCGGCACCGCATAGACGAGCGGCGCGATCAGCGGGTGGACCTTGGGCATCTCGATCGTCGCGAGGCAGCCTTCGCCCGCTTCGGCGAGGCCCTCGGCGTCGCTGATCAGCACGACCTTGCCGCCGCGCGCGCGCACCTCCTGCATATTGCTGACGGTCTTTTCGAACAGCGGGCCCGAGGGGGCGAGGACGACGACCGGAACCGCTTCGTCGATCAGCGCGATGGGTCCGTGCTTCATTTCACCCGACGCATAACCTTCGGCGTGTATATAGCTGATTTCCTTGAGTTTCAGTGCGCCTTCGAGCGCGAGCGGATAGTCGGGGCCGCGGCCCAGATAGAGAACGTCGCGCGCCGGGGCGACGAGGTGCGCCATCGCCGCGATATCCTCGTCGTGCGCGAGCGCCGCGTTGAGCGCCGCGGGCGCCTCGATCAGGTGGCGGACGATCTCGCGCTCCTGCTCTTCGCTGAGCTTGCCCTTCTTGAGCGCGAGGTGCGCGGCGAGCGCGGCGAGCACCGCGAGTTGGCAAGTGAAGGCCTTGGTCGAGGCGACGCCGATTTCGGGCCCCGCATGGGTCGGCAGCAGCAGGTCGGCCTCGCGCGCCATGCTGCTCGTCGGCACGTTGACCACGACCGCGATCGTCTGGCCGTGCGCCTTGCAATGGCGCAGCGCCGCGAGCGTGTCGGCGGTCTCGCCCGACTGCGAAATGAAGAGCGCGAGCCCGCCGGGTGCAAGCACCGGGTCGCGGTAGCGGAATTCCGACCCGACATCGATGTCGACGGGCACGCGCGCGAAGGTTTCGAACCAATATTTGGCGACCATGCCGGCGTAGAAGCTGGTGCCGCACGCGACGATCGTGATGCGGTCGATCTTGCTCAGGTCGAAATCCATCTGCGGCAGCGCGACCGTCTGTTCGAGCGGGCGGATGTAGGAGGAGAGCGTCTGCGCGACCACCGTCGGCTGCTCGAATATCTCCTTTTGCATATAGTGGCGGTAATTGCCCTTCTCGATCGTCGCCGCGGAGACGCCGCTGGTGGTAACTTCGCGCTCCACAGGATTGTTTTCATGATCGAAAATCTGCGCGCCGTCGCGGCCGATGATAACCCAATCGCCTTCCTCGAGATAGGCGATCTTTTGCGTCAGCGGCGCCAGGGCCAGGGCATCCGACCCCAGATAGGTTTCGCCTTCGCCATAGCCGACGACGAGCGGCGATCCGAGCCGCGCGCCGATGAGCAGATCGGGATGGCCGCGAAAGGCGATGGCGAGCGCGAAGGCGCCGCGCAGCTGCGGCAGCACCGCCTTCACCGCATCGGCGGGCGACTTGCCCGCCTCGACCTGTTCGGAGACGAGATGCGCGACGACCTCGGTATCGGTCTCGCTTTCGAAAACGCGCCCGCGGCCGGTGAGCGCTTCGCGCAGCGGCTTGAAATTCTCGATGATCCCGTTGTGGACGAGCGCGACCTCGCCGGTCGCGTGCGGGTGGGCGTTGCTGGTGGTCGGCGCGCCGTGCGTCGCCCAGCGCGTGTGCGCAATGCCGACAGTGCCGGGTGCAGGGTTGCGGCTGAGCTCCTTGACGAGATTGGCGAGCTTGCCCTCGGCACGGCGGCGGACGAGCTGGCCGCCCTCCACCGTGCACACGCCCGCCGAATCATAACCGCGATATTCCATCCGCTTGAGGCCGTCGACCAGACGATCCGCCACCTGGGTTTGGCCGATGATTCCGATAATTCCGCACATGGGGGTCTGGCTTTCTTTCAGAGCGTATAGGGGACGCGGATACCCGGCATTGCGGCCGGAAAATCCTTGGTGTTTCGGGTAATCAGGATCGCCCCGTTCACTTGCGCCGTGGCGAGCACATAAGCGTCGAGCAACTTCATCCGGGTTCGATGTCGGATATCGGCGGCGGCGAGGGCGATGCGGGCGTCGATTTCGACGACCTCGAAAGGAGCGATGAGTTGCTGGACCACGTCACGCCGTTCGAGCGCTTCGCCGGTCAATATTTCGGTCCAGACGACGCGGCTGATCCGGTGCCGCCGGTAGCGCGACAGTTCTGCGACCGCCTGCGGGCGATCCTGCAGCCAATCGATCAATATGTTGGTATCGAAGAAGGGGTCGGACACAGGCGATCAGTCGAACGGGGTGCGATCTTCGCGAACGGCGCGCTGATATTCGACACCGTCGCCGATGTCATCCCGGCCCTTCCAATAGCCCGCACCGCGCGCGATCCAATCCTTGCTGCCCGCATTCTGGACCAGATAGAGCCGAACCGCGTCGCGAATCGCGGCGGCGCGCGACCGTTTCGTCTGCGCGGCCAGCGCATCGAGCTTCTGGATATCTTCCTCGGGAATGTCGGTCAAAATTCGCATGATATATAGATAGCATATCATGATATCATTGCAAGAGAAGCCGCGTTAACTCCGCCCGAAATTCCGGTCGACGAAGATCATCGCGAATTGCACCGGATCGGGCGCCTCGCCATGGCCTTCCGCGAAACGCGCCTTGCCGTCCTCCCATATCTTGCGAATCTGCCCGGGCAGCTCAGGCGGGAATTTCATCTGCCGCTCGACGATCTCGACCCAGCCGCCTTCCGCCGTGGCGAAGCTTTGCCGGAGCTGCGGCACCATCGCGTCGCAATAAGCCGCGGTCGCGGTGTCGAGATGGCCGATCGCGCGCAGCACATAGGCATCGACGAAGCGCAGGAAGGGCTTGTCGGTATAACGGTCGCTCAAATCATCTTCTCCAGCTTCATGGCCTTCAGCCCTCCCCCTTCCCTCCCGGCAGGTCAGCCTCTGGACAATGCTCTCGAGGCAAATGCAAGGTTCGCAAACGCATTCAAGCTTTCAAAGTTGCCTCTGCGGTGCACCGGCTTATGACATGCGTTCGGGGGAGAGTGACGATGTTTCGACCAGTTGCCATGATATTTGCCGCGACCCTCGGCCTTGTTGCGGTTCCCGCATCGGCGGACACGCCGGACGATGCCGACTCGATCGCCATCGGAGAAGCCATGGATGCCCTGCGCGCCAAGGACTTCGGCCAGACCGTTGCCAAGGCACAGGAGATCATCGGGCGCTTCGAGGCCGGGCGCAGCCCTGACACCGCCTATGTCTGCGCCTCGGGACCGGGCGATACGCTGACCCAATTGGTGAGCGCCGCGGCGGCTGCAAACGAGGGAAGCAGCAAAGGCGCTGCGACAACCGTCGCTTTGTCGCCCAATATTTGCGACGCCTATTTCCTCAAGGGATTTGCCCTGATCGACCTTGGCCGCCGCGACGAAGCGCGGCCCTATCTCGAGGCGGCAGTCGCGATGGACCCCGACAATAATCACTACGCCAATGAACTCGGCGAATGGTACAAGACCGGGCGCCAATGGGAAAAGTCGCTCGAAATCTTCACTCGCGCAAGCGAGACGAACGATCTGTCGCTCGACTTCATGGAAGACAAGGCCGCGGTGCAGCGCATTCGCGACAAGCGGCGTTGCCGATCCTATCGCGGCATCGCCTTCAATCAATCCGAGCTACGCCATTGGGACGAAGCCCGCGTCGCGCTCGACAAATGCCTGGCGATCATGCCCGGCGACGAAGCCTCGCTGCAGGAACTGAATTATATAGCCGAACAGAGCGGCAAGGATCGCTGACGCGAAACCGGGCCTGGCGACGCGGCGCCGGGATCGAACGCCGGGAGGCTATTTCGCCCCCTTCTCCGCCGCCTTTTTCTTGCGCATCGCGTCGTGGAAGCGGTCGGCCCAGCCGGGCTTGACGAGCTGTTCGCCGCGGACGAGGCGCAGTTCGCCGTCGGCGACGTCGCGGGTCACCGCGCTGCCCGCGCCGACGATCGCGTCGCGGCCGATCTTCACCGGCGCGACGAGCGCGCTGTTCGATCCGATGAAGGCGTTGTCGCCGATTACCGTCTGATATTTGAAATAGCCGTCGTAATTGCAGGTGATCGTCCCCGCGCCGATGTTCGCGCCCGCGCCGACGGTGGCGTCGCCCAGATAGGTCAGGTGGTTCGCCTTCGCGCCCTTGCCGAGCACCGCCTTCTTGGTCTCGACGAAATTGCCGATCTTCGCCTTTTCGCCCAGCACCGTGCCGGGGCGGAGGCGCGCGAAGGGGCCGACCTCGCATCCCGCGCCGATGATCGCGCCCTCGATATGGCAGTTCGCGCGGATTTTCACGCCATCGGCGACGCTGACGCCGGGGCCGAAAAAGACATTGGGTTCGATCAGCACGTCGCGGCCGATCCGGGTATCCCAGGCGAACCAGACGGTATCGGGCGCGATCAGGCTGGCGCCATCGGCCATCGCCGCCGCGCGCCGCCGCGCCTGCCACGCACCCTCCATCGCCGCGAGTTCGGCGCGGCTGTTGATCCCCGTGACGTCGAAGGGATCGGTCGTCACGACCGCGCAAGGCCGCCCATCGGCGTTGGCGATATTGACGATATCGACGAGGTAGAACTCCTTCGCCGCATTGTCGTCGGTGACGCGCGCGAGCAGCGCAAAGAGGTCCGCCGCCCTCGCGGCCATCAGCCCCGAGTTGCAGAGCTTGACCGCGCGTTCGGCCTCGGTCGCATCCTTATATTCGACCATCTTCGTCACGCGATCGGCTTCGGTGATCACGCGGCCATAATGCTGGGCGTCGGCGGGCTCGAAGGCGAGCACGACGACCGCGGGCGCGTCGGGCGCGTTCAGCCGGTCGATCATCGCCTGCATCGTCGCGGTCGGGACGAAGGGCACGTCGCCGTAGAGGATCAGCACATCGCCGTCGAAGCCCGCGAGCGCCGCTTCGGCCTGCCGCACCGCATGGCCGGTGCCGAGCTGCGGCTCCTGCACCGCGAGGCTCGCGCCGCCGCCCAGCGCCGCCTCGATCTGGTCGGCCTTGTCGCCGACGATCACGACCTTCTTTGCGGGGGCCAGCGCGTCGACGCTCGCCATCAGGTGCATCAGCATCGGGCGGCCGGCGATGGGGTGGAGCACCTTGTGCAGGTCGGATTTCATGCGGGTGCCCTTGCCCGCGGCAAGGATGATGGCGGCGATCGGTCGGTTGCTCATGCGCGCTGCCATGCCAGCAAATCATTGCGGTTTCCAGACCGTCGCGGCATGCGCGGGCGATGAATGATTTTCCTTTCGCGATCGTCGGTTTCGACCTCGACGGCACGCTCGTCGACACTGCGGGCGACATCACCGCCGCGCTCAACCATGCCCTGGGCCTCGCCGGGCGCGCACCGCTGAGCGAGGCCGAGGTCCGGCCGATGATCGGGCTGGGCACCGCGCATCTGCTCGAACAGGGGCTGGCCGCGACCGGCGGCATTCCCGAGGGCGATTCGCCGCGGCTCTACGAGGCGCTGCTCGCCTATTACGAGGCGAACATCGCGGTCCACAGCCGCCCCTTCGCGGGGCTCGTCGACGCGCTCGACCGGCTCGACGCGCTCGGGGTGCGAACCGCGGTGATGACCAACAAGCTCGAACGGCTGGCACGGCTACTGCTCGGCGAGCTCGGCCTTGCCGATCGCATGGCGGCAATCATCGGCGGCGACACGCTCGGCCCCGGCAAGGCGAAGCCCTCGCCCGAGCCGATCCGCGCGATGATCGACGCATGCGGCGGCGGGCGGGCGGCGTTCGTCGGCGACAGCATCTTCGACGTCATGGCGGCGCGCGGCGCGGGAGCGACGAGCATCACGGTCGGCTTCGGCTTTCTCCACCAGCCGGTCGAGGAACTCGGCGCCGATCATGTCATCGGCGATTATTCCGAACTGGTCCCGCTGCTCGAACAGCTTTGAAGCGGGGACTCAGGCGGTCGCGTCGAGGAGCGTAGCGAGCGTCCCGAACATCGCGTCGATCTCTGCCTTCTCGACGATCAGCGGCGGCGACAGCGCGATGATGTCGCCGGTGGCGCGGACGAGCAGGCCGTTGTCGAAGCAGGCATGGAACAGCTCCATCGCGCGCGCGGTCGGCGCGCCGGGCCGCGGCTCGAGCTCGATGCCGGCGACGAGGCCGCTGGTGCGGATGTCGATGACGTGGCGGCGGCCCTTCAGCGCGTGCGCCGTATCCTCCCAATAGCTCGCCAGCTCGTCGGCGCGCTCGAACAGCCCGTCGCGGGCATAGAGGTCGAGCGCGGCGAGCCCCGCGGCGCAGGCGAGCGGATGTCCCGAATAGGTATAGCCGTGGAACAGCTCGATGCCGCCCGGCGCGCTCTCGATCACCGCGTCGTGCCACTCGCGCTTCACCGCGACCGCGCCCATCGGCACCGCAGCGTTGGTCAACCCCTTCGCCATGGTGAGGATGTCGGGCGTCACGCCCCACCGGCCGGCGGCGGTCGCGCCGCCGACGCGCCCGAAGGCCGTGATCACCTCGTCGAAGATCAGGAGAATGCCGTGCCGGTCGCATATCTCGCGCAGCCGCTGGAGATAGCCGGCGGGCGGCAGCAACACGCCGGTCGACCCCGCCATCGGCTCGACGATCACCGCCGCGATCGTCTCGGCGCCGTGCAGGTCGACGAGCCGCTGGAGATCGTCGGCAAGCTCGGCGCCATACTGCGGAAATCCGCGCGAAAAGGCGTTGCGCGCGATATCGTGCGTGTGCCGCAGATGGTCGGCGCCGGGCAGCCCGCCGCCGAAGGTCCGGCGATTGCTTACGATGCCGCCGACGCTGATCCCGCCGAAGCCGACGCCATGATAGCCGCGCTCGCGCCCGATCAGCCGGGTGCGCATCCCCTGCCCCCGCGCGCGCTGGATCGCGAGCGCGATCTTCAGCGCGGTGTCGACCGATTCCGATCCGCTGTTGGTGAAGAAGATGCGGTCAAGCCCCTCGGGCATCAGCGCCGCGAGCCGCTGCGCCAGCTCGAAAGCCTGCGGATGCCCGAGCTGGAAGGTCGGCGCGAAATCGAGGCTCGCCGCCGCCTTGGCGATCGCCTCCGCGATCTCGGGGCGGCAATGCCCCGCGTTGCTGCACCACAGGCCGGCGGTGCCGTCGAGGATCGTGCGGCCGTCGGCGCTTCGATAGTGCATGCCGCTCGCCGAGACGAGTTGGCGCGGGTGCGCCTTGAAGGCGCGATTGGCGGTGAAGGGCATCCAGAAGGCCGCCAGCGGATCATTTTCGCCCTTCATTCGCCCGTCTCCCTGGGGTCGATCAATGCGCCTTCCTGCCCGGCAGCAGGTGGAGCAGCCCCACGATCAATCCGCCCAGCAGCAGCCCGAACACGCCCGCGCCAGCGGCGCCGATCAGCCATTCCCACGCGCCGCCCAGCGGCAACCCGCCGCCGACCCGCTGCGCGAAATCATGGAGGGCATGGCCGAGGCCGCCGATATGATATTCGTCGAGGCCGTGGAGGACAATCTGGCCGCCGACCCACAGCATCGCCGCGGTGCCGATCGTCGCGAGCGCGGCGAGCAATTTGGGCATCAGATGCACGAGCCCACGCCCGACCGCGCGCCGCGCGCTCGATCCACGCTCGGCCATATGGAGCCCGATATCGTCCATCTTAACGATCAGACCGACCACGCCATAGACGGCGATCGTGATCGCGACCGCGACCAGCGCGAGCGTCGCGCCGCGCATGACCAGATGCTCGTCGAGCACTTCGTTGAGCGCGATCACCATGATCTCGGCCGAGAGGATGAAGTCGGTGCGCACCGCGCCCTTCACCATCGTCTCTTCATGCGACTTGTCGGCGACGATCGCGGCATCCTCGGCGAGGCTCGTCTTGTCCTCCTGCAGCGAATGCAGCACTTTCTCCGCGCCCTCGAAGCAGAGATAGGCGCCGCCGAGCATCAGCAGCGGCGTGATCGCCCACGGCGCGAGCGACGAGAGCAGCAGCAGCGCGGGCAGGATCAGGATCAGCTTGTTGAACAGCGACCCCTTGGTGATCCGCCAGATGATCGGCAGCTCGCGGTCGGGGGTGAAGCCGGTGACATAGCGCGGCGTCACCGCCGTATCGTCGACCACCACGCCCGCGGCCTTCACCCCCGCCTTCGACGCCGCGGCGCCGATATCGTCGATGCTCGCGGCGGCGACCTTGGCGATGGTCGCGACGTCGTCGAGCAGGGCAAAAAGGCCTGAAGGCATGGAAAATCTGTCCCCTGTTTCGTGATGCTGCTCCGCTCTACCGGGCGAAGGCAGCGCGCGAAAGGGGTGTTGCGAACGGGTCAGCCATGCTCGCGCGCGAAGGCCGCGGCGGCGCCGAACAGGCCGGGCTGCGGATGGGTGATCAGCTTGACCGGGATCGCCGCCATGAAATTTTCGAACCGCCCCTTCGACACGAAGCGCTCGGGGAAGCCCGAGCGGACCAGATGGTCGCGAATCCGAAGGCCAAGCCCGCCCGCGATCACCACCCCGCTCGCGCCCTGGGCAAGCGCCAGGTCACCCGCGACGCTGCCGAGCGACAGGCAGAAGCGGTCGACCGCGGCGGCGGCGAGGCTGTCCTCCTGCGCCATGCCGCGCGTCCAGATCGCGACATCCTCCTCGGGCGTCACCGCCCGCCCCTCCATCGCCGCGAGCGTTTCGAAGATGTCGACGATGCCGGGCCCCGACACGATGCGCTCGACCGACACGCGGCGGTGGCGTTTCCTCAGCCGCGCGAGAATCGCGTCCTCGATGCTGTCGAGCGGCGCGAAATCGATGTGACCGCCCTCGGTCGCCTGGACGCGATAGGCATCGCGGTCGCGCCAGACATGCGCGACGCCGAGACCGGTTCCCGGCCCGATGACGCTGATCGTCCCGCTTTCGGGCAGCGGCTGGTCGGGGCCGCACAGCGGCTCGAAATAGCGCGCGTCGGCCTGCGCCACGGCGTGGCCCACCGCCTCGAAATCGTTGACCAGCACATAATCGTCGACGTTCAGCTTTTCGCGGATCAACGCCGGGCGGATGATCCACGGATTGTTGGTGAAGCGGATGATCTCGCCGCGTGTCGGCCCCGCGATGGCGATCGCCACGGCGCGCGGCAGGCTGCCGCCCTGGCGCCGCTCGAAATCCTGCCACGCGGTCTGGAAGCTCGCATGATCCTCGGTATGCAGGGTCGTCGCCTCGCCGAGCGCGATGCAGCGACCGCCCTCCACCTCGGCGATCGCGAAGCGCGCGTGGGTCCCGCCGATATCGACCGTGACAATGGACTGGCTCATGTCTCTCCCTCGTGCGGCCGAACGCCGCCTTCGGCGCAGATTGTCGCGGCCGCCGCGGCGACGCAACAGGGCATAGCTATGCGCGCCGGCCCGTCCGCTGCAAGCCTCGCCCTTCAAATCGCCGCGCGACCGTTCCATAGAAGGGACCGGGAGAGACGCGGGAGCGGGATTATGGAGCATGAACAGCGGGCCGACCTGCCCTATCTGAAGAAGGTCGTCGGCGCCTCGATGGCGGGCACGGTCGTCGAATGGTACGAGTTCTTCCTTTATGGCACCGCCGCGACTTTGGTGTTCGGCCAGCTTTTCTTCCCCGAAACCGGCAACGACCTCGACGGCATAATCGCCGCCTTCGCGACCTATGCGGTCGGCTTCATCGCACGCCCGCTCGGCGGGGTGGTGTTCGGCCATGTCGGCGACCGCATCGGGCGCAAGTCGCTCCTCCAGTTCAGCCTGATCCTGATCGGCGCGTCGACCTTCCTGATGGGCTGCCTGCCGAGTTTTCAGAGCATCGGCTATTGGGCGCCCGCGCTGCTCGTGCTGCTGCGCTTCGTCCAGGGCTTCGCGCTCGGCGGCGAATGGGGCGGCGCGGTGCTGCTCGTGACCGAGCACAGCCCGAACAAAAGCCGCGCCTTCTGGGGCAGTTTTCCGCAGGCTGGCGTCCCGCTCGGCAATCTGCTCGCGACGGTCGTGCTGCTCGTGCTTTCGGCGACGCTGTCCAAGGAGGCCTTCCTCGCCTGGGGCTGGCGCGTCGGCTTCTGGCTGTCGGTGGTGATCGTCGCCATCGGCTATTACATCCGCACCCAGGTCAGCGATTCGCCCATCTTCGAGGCGGCGAAGGCGAAGGCCGAACGCGCGGCCGAGGCCGGCTATGGGCTCGTCGAGGTCTTCAAACGTTACCCGCGCGGCGTGTTCACCGCGATGGCGCTGCGGTTCGGCGAGAATATCGTCTATTACATGATCGTCACCTTCTCGATCACCTACCTCCACCACCGCGCCATCGACGCGACACGTATTCTCGCGCTGCTGTTTGCGGCGCATATCCTGCATGTGATCGTGATTCCGCTGGTCGGCGCGCTCGCCGACCGGGTGGGGCGGCGGCCCGTCTATATCGCGGGCGCCGCGCTCACCATGGCATGGCCCTTCGCCGCCTTTCCGATGTTCGACACCGGGGGCACCGTGATGATCCTCGCCGCGATCATGCTCGGCCTCGCGATCCACTCCTTCATGTACGCGCCGCAGCCCGCGATCATGGCGGAGATGTTCCCGACCCGGATGCGCTATTCGGGCGTCTCGATCGGCTATCAGGCGACCGCGATCGTCGCGGGATCGTGGGCGCCCCTGATCGGCACCGCCTTGCTGCGCGAATATGACAGCTGGACGCCGATCGCGATCTACATCCTGTTCGCCGGCGCCGTCAGCCTGATCGCCGCGCTGGTCATGCGCGAAACGCGCGGCGCGTCGCTGCTCGCGATCGATGAAGCCGACGCACGCCGGGCGGATGTATTACAGGATGGCTGAACGCGGGAGCGCGAACGTCAGCGGCATTTAAGCTCGCCGCGATCGATCGCCCGCCCCAGCAGGCCGCCCCCCGCCGCGCCGATGATCGTGCCGACCGTCCGGTCGCGCCCGCCATCGAGTTCGCGGCCGACCAGCGCGCCGACCGCGGCCCCGATGATCAGCCCGGTCGTGCCATTGTCGCGCCGGCAGTGATAGCGTCCGTCCCTGCTCCGCCAGATGCGGTCGTCTCGCGACAGGCGGCGCGGCTCATAATAGCGGCCATAGCTGTCATAAAGGCCGCGATCCTTCGCGCGCTTCCCATGGGCCGGGGCCCAGGGCGGCGGATCGGCGAACGCGGGAGCAGCGGGCAAGGCGAGGCTCGCGAAAATGGCGGCGGCAAGGAGTTTCTTCATGGCTGTTTCTCCTATGGTTATCCCGCCCATCTAGGATCATGTGTCCGAACGATCGCTGAACGACCGGGACATCTCCCGCTCAGCTTCGGCCGCAATACTCCCGATATCAGGCTCCTGCCCGGCGCAAAAGCCCTTCGACTGGCGATCAGGCCGCCGAATTTTCAGTCGAACACTCTCTTACGAAGGCGATCCGGTCAAGGAATCCGCGCCAACGACAACCAGCGATGGGAGAAATGGCGCACCCGGAACGATTCGAACGTCCGACCCCCAGATTCGTAGTCTGGTGCTCTATCCAGCTGAGCTACGGGTGCGTGGAGAGGCGCCTTTAAGGCGGGTTGCGCGGGCGCGCAACCCCCTTTTTCCCTATTTCGCCTTGAGCGCCGCCTGCGCCGCCGCGAGCCGCGCGATCGGCACGCGATAGGGCGAGGCGCTGACGTAATCGAGCCCGGTTTTCTCGCAGAAATGGATGCTCGGCGCGTCGCCGCCATGCTCGCCGCAGATGCCGAGCTTGATGCCCGCGCGCGTCCCGCGGCCGCGCTCCGCCGCCAGTTCGATCAGCTGGCCGACGCCCTCGACGTCGAGGCTGACGAAGGGGTCGGTGACGAAGATGCCCTTGTCGACATATTGGGTCAGGAAGCGGCCCGCATCGTCGCGGCTGATGCCGATCGTCGTCTGCGTCAAATCGTTGGTGCCGAAGCTGAAGAATTCGGCCGACCCGGCGATCTCGCCCGCCATCAGCGCGGCGCGCGGCAGTTCGATCATCGTGCCGACGAGATAGGCGATTTCGCGCCCCTGCTCGGCGAATACCGCCTTGGCGGCCGTATCGACGACCGCCTTCATCAGGTCGAACTCGCGGCGCGTCGCGACGAGCGGGATCATCACCTCGGGGATCGGCGCGGCGCCGGTTTCGGCGGCGACGTCGCACGCCGCCTCGAAGATCGCGCGCGCCTGCATCTCGTAAATTTCAGGATAGGTAACGCCGAGGCGGCAGCCGCGATGGCCGAGCATCGGGTTGAATTCATGGAGCTCGTTCGCGCGCGCCTTCAATGCCTCGATCCCGACGCCGGCCGCCGCCGCGACCTCGGCGAAATCCTCCTCGCGCGTCGGCAGGAACTCGTGCAGCGGCGGATCGAGCAGGCGGATGGTCACCGGCAGCCCCGCCATCACGCCGAAAATCGCGGCGAAGTCGCCGCGCTGTTCGGGCAGCAGCTTGGCGAGCGCGGCGCGGCGGCCTTCTTCGCTGTCGGCGAGGATCATCTCGCGCACCGCGGTGATCCGCGCGGCGTCGAAGAACATATGCTCGGTGCGGCAGAGGCCGATGCCTTCGGCACCGAAATCGCGCGCGACCTGGGCGTCCTGCGGCGTTTCGGCGTTGGTGCGCACTTTCATCCGGCGCACCTTGTCGGCCCACGCCATCAGCGTGCCGAAATCGCCGACCAGTTCGGGAAGCAGCGTCGGCACCTCGCCCGCCATCACCTCGCCGGTCGAGCCGTCGAGCGTGATTACATCACCTTCGCGCAGCTCGCGCCCGGCGACGCGCAGCACGCGCGCCGCGCCGTCGATCGCCAGCCCGCCGGCGCCCGAGACGCAGGGGCGCCCCATGCCGCGCGCCACGACCGCCGCGTGGCTCGTCATCCCGCCGCGCGCCGTGAGGATGCCCTTTGCGGCGTGCATGCCGTGGATGTCCTCGGGCGACGTTTCGACGCGGACGAGAATCACCGCCTCGCCCATGCCCGCAGCCTTTTCAGCGCTGTCGGCGTCGAACATGATCTTGCCCGACGCCGCGCCGGGGCTCGCCGGGAGCCCCTTGGTCAGCACGTCGCGCGCGGCGTTGGGGTCGAGCGTCGGGTGGAGAAGCTGATCGAGCGCGCCGGGGTCGACGCGCTGCACCGCTTCCTCTTCGCTAATCAACCCCTCGGCGGCCATGTCGACCGCGATCTTCAGCGCCGCCTTGGCGGTGCGCTTGCCCGAGCGCGTCTGGAGCATCCACAGCGTGCCGCGCTCGACGGTGAACTCGATGTCCTGCATGTCGCGGTAATGCGTCTCGAGCGTGTCGAAGACGCGGCCGAGTTCGCCGAAAGTCCCGGGCATCGCCTCTTCCATCGACAGCGGCTTGGCGCCCGCCTTTTCGCGCGCGATTTTCGTGAGGTATTGCGGCGTGCGGATGCCCGCGACGACATCTTCACCTTGGGCATTGATCAGCCATTCGCCGTACCAGGCGCGCTCGCCGGTCGCAGGATCGCGGGTGAAGGCGACGCCGGTCGCCGAGGTATCGCCCATATTGCCGAACACCATCGCCTGCACATTGACCGCGGTGCCCCATTCGCCGGGGATCGAATTCAGACGGCGATAGACTTTCGCGCGGTCGCTTTCCCAGCTCGCGAAGACGGCACCGATCGCGCCCCAGAGCTGATCCTTGGGCTCTTGCGGGAAGGGCGCGCCGGTTTCGCGCGCGACGATCGCCAGATATTCGATGACCAGCGCCTGCCAGTCCTCGGCCGCCATCTCGGTGTCGAGATAGAAGCCCTTGTCTTCCTTCGCGATCTCCAGTGCTTCCTCGAACGCCGCATGGTCGAGTCCCATGACGACGTCGGCATACATCTGGATGAAGCGGCGATAGCTGTCCCACGCGAAACGCGGATCGCCCGACGCCTCGACCAGACCCACCACGGTCCTGTCGTTGAGCCCGAGGTTGAGGACGGTGTCCATCATCCCCGGCATCGACACCCGCGCGCCCGAGCGGACCGAGACGAGAAGCGGGTTCGCCGGATCGCCGAAGCGCTTGCCGGTGATGCCCTCGATATGCGCGATGCCGTTTTCGACGTCGTGGGCAAGGCCCGCGGGGAACTGCTCGCCGTTCGCATAATAGGCGGTGCAGACCTCGGTGGTGATCGTGAAGCCCGGGGGCACCGGCAGGCCGATCGACGCCATCTCGGCGAGATTCGCGCCCTTGCCGCCCAGCAATTCCTTCGAGCGCTCGGCCGTGGTGGCCGCGCCGCCGAACAGATGCACCATATTCGTCTGGGTAGGCGTCGTCGTCATGTCAGGCTCCTGCTGCCCTGGGGAGAAGGTTGGCGGGGGAATAGGTATGCAATGCGGATTGGTCGACTCAGTTTTGCTTTAGCGATGTCAGGCTGACCTGCCTCCGCCGCGGCCCTGCCACGCGTCGAAGAGCGCCTGCCCGGCCGCGCCGCCAAAGGTCAGCATCGGCACGTCGCGGCGAAAGGCGAGCTGCCACGCCTTGATCCAGAAGGTCTGGCGCGGTTCGATCGCGGCGACCGCGTCCCAGCCGAAGTGCAGCGGCGGGTGGAACAGGCGAAAGAAGACCGGCGGGCGCAGATAGAAGCCGCGCGCGTCGATCCAGACGTTCATCGCATTCTTGTAGCTGACGCCCCCCGGAAAGCGGCCGATGACCATCGTCGCCCAGCCATAGCGGCGCGCGTCGGGTGGAATCGGGCGGTCCCACGCGAAGGCCGGCAGATATTTCGACCAGCCGACCCACGACAGGATGCGGACGACGAACAGCCATATCGCGACGAAGAACAGCGGAAAACCGAGCGCGAAAATCCAGATGAGATGGGTATCGTTCATGGCGCCATTCCCCCTTTGGATGATGGACGGACACTAACCCTCTATCTTCGAGAAATCGGCGACGCTGTGCACCGCGTCACGAAAACGCGCGAGCAGCCCGAGCCGCCACGCACGCGCCGCCGGATCGGGATCGTTGACCATCACGCCCTCGAAAAAGGCGTCGATTGGCGCGCGGAGACTGGCTAGCGCGGCCATCGCGTCGGTGAAGCGCTCGTCGGCGACCGCGGCGGCGGCCGCGGGCTCGGCGGCGTCGAGTGCGACGAGCAGCGCCTTATCCATATCCGTCGCCCCAGCGAAAGCTGGGGCCGCCATCGTCGGCGAACTGTCGCCAGCGATCCCAGCTTTCGCTGGGATGACGGTATCTTTGCCCGCCTGCTTCAATATATTCGCCGCGCGCTTGTAGCCAGCGAGCAGGTTCGCGCCGTCCTCGGTCGCCATGAATGCCTGCAAGGCTTTCACGCGGGCGAGCAAACGAACGAGATCATCCTCGCCGCCGAGCGCGAACACCGCGTCGATCAGGTCGTGGCGGACGCCCGCTTCGCGCTGCTGGACCTTGAGGCGATCGGCGACAAACTCTGGCAGTTCTTCATAAACGAAGTTCTCGTCACACTCGATATCGAGCAGATAGCCTTGAGCATGATCGCCTGCCACGTCCCGAATAACATCGGGAACCTTGAGAGCCTGCACATTTGTGACCTTCGCGGCCTCCACACGTAATAGCGCGGCGTAATAGGCCGCATCCCTCAGTGACAGGCGCAAGCCATTTTCCAGCACAATCGCGATAACACCCAGGACGGCTCGCCGCAGCGCGAACGGATCTTTCGAACCGGTCGGCTTAGCTTTGATCGAGAAGAATGCCGCGAGCGTATCCAGCTTGTCCGCCAGCGCCACAGCCACCGTCACTGGCGCCGTCGGCACATCGTCGCCCTGCCCGATGGGCTTGTAATGGTCGCGGATCGCGTCAGCGACGGCGTCGGGCAGGCCTTCGGCGCGGGCGTAATAGCCGCCCATCAGGCCCTGCAGTTCGGGAAATTCGCCGACCATTTCGGTGACGAGGTCGGCTTTCGCCAGCTCCGCCGCCCGCCGCGCGAGCGCGGGCTCGCAGTTGGGGACGATGCCTTCGCTCGCCAGCCATTCGGCGAGCTTCGCGACCCGCTCGACCTTGTCGGCGACGGTGCCCAGCTTTTCATGGAAGGTGATGTTCGCCAGCTTCTTGGCGTGCTGCTTAAGCGTCTTCATCTGGTCCTGTTCCCAGAAGAAGCGCGCGTCGGACAGGCGCGCGGCGAGGACCTTGCGGTTGCCCGCGACGATCTCCGCGCCGCCGTCGCTCGCGACGATGTTCGCGGTGCAGACGAAGCCGTTGGCGAGCTTGCCGTCGGCGCCGTTCACGACGAAATATTTCTGGTTCACGCGCGCGGTAAGCTGGATGACCTCGGGCGGCACCTCCAGAAACGCTTCGTCGAAGCGACCGAGCAAAGGCACCGGCCATTCGGTGAGGCCGGCATTCTCGATCACCAGCCCCTCGTCCTCGACCAGCGTCAGCCCCGCATCGGCCGCAGCCTTCGCGGCGCCATCGCGGACGATCGCCTGCCGCTCCTCATGATCGACGATGACATGGCAGGCGCGCAGCTTGTCGGCATAGTCCGCCGCCGAGCCGATGGTGATCTCGCCGGGGCAGTGGAAGCGGTGGCCGC
Source organism: Sphingopyxis sp. NJF-3 (assembly GCF_053514865.1). Lineage (NCBI taxonomy): Bacteria > Pseudomonadati > Pseudomonadota > Alphaproteobacteria > Sphingomonadales > Sphingopyxidaceae > Sphingopyxis > Sphingopyxis sp. NJF-3. The sequence goes on along the minus strand of NZ_CM130726.1, from coordinate 1,402,217 downwards.
GCGTCGCAAAGCCTGCGGAAACTCCGCCGATTTCGCACGACACCAGATCTTCGCCGAAGATCGCGACGATGCCCGACAGCGGGCGCACCCAGCGCAGGCTCTCGCTGCTCGTGCTTTCGCGGCCCCAGCGCATCGACTTGGGCCAGGCGAAGCCGCGGACGATCGCGGGGATCGCCTCGGCCAGTACCTCGGCTGTCGCGCGGCCGGGTTTGTCGAGCACCGCGAACCAGACGCCGTCGCGGTCTTCGAGCTGGTCTTGCGTCAGGCCGGTCTTGCGCAGGAAGCCTTCGAGCGCCTGCGGCGGCGCGCTGGTGCGCGGGCCCTTGAGTTCCTCGCTGACCGCGGCGGTCGCGTCGGGCAGATTGCGCGCGATCAGCGCGAGGCGACGCGGGGTCGACCAGATGGTGAGGTCACCCGCTTCGATGCCCGCGGCGCTCAGTTGCGCACGGAACAGCTTTTCGAGCTCGGCGCGCGCGCCGGCCTGCATCCGCGCCGGGATTTCCTCGCTGCGCAGTTCGAGAAGGAAGTCGGTCACAGCACCCACCCCGAATATTGCGCGGTCCAGCGTTCGGATTGGCTGTCGATCCACGCCTTGCAGCTGCCCTTGGCAAGGTCGCGGACGCGGGCCATGTAATTGGCGCGTTCCTGGACGCTGATCACGCCGCGCGCCTGAAGGAGATTGAAGAGATGGCTCGCCTCGATCGCCTGGTCATAGGCGGCGAGCGGGACGTTCGCGGCGATCGCGCGCTGGCATTCGGCTTCGGCGGCCTTGAAGCCCGCGAACAGGCTGTCGGTGTCGGCGACCTCGAAATTCCATTTCGAGAACTGCCGCTCATTTTCCAGGAACACGTCGCCATAGCTCACGCCCGGCACGTCGCCGACCGCGTCGGAGAAGCGCAGGTCGTACACATTGTCGACATTCTGGATATACATAGCGAGGCGTTCGAGCCCGTAGGTGAGCTCGCCCGCGACGGGCTTGCAGTCGAAGCCGCCCATCTGCTGGAAATAGGTGAACTGGGTCACCTCCATCCCGTCGCACCAGACCTCCCAGCCCAGCCCCCACGCGCCCAATGTCGGTGATTCCCAATCATCCTCGACAAAGCGGATGTCGTGGAGCAGCGGGTCGATACCGATCGCGGCGAGGCTGCCCAGATATTGTTCCTGCAGGTCGGCGGGCGACGGCTTCAGGATCACCTGATACTGGTAATAATGCTGAAGCCGGTTCGGATTCTCGCCATAGCGGCCGTCGGTGGGCCGGCGGCTCGGCTGGACATAGGCGACGTTCCACGGCTCGGGGCCGAGGCTGCGCAAGGTCGTCGCGGGGTGGAAGGTGCCCGCGCCGACCCGCATGTCGTAAGGCTGGAGGATCGCGCAGCCGCGGGCCGCCCAATAGGCGTGCAGCGTCAGGATCATGTCCTGAAAGCTGAGGGGTGTCCTATCCGCCGCGTCGGCCATTTTTCGCCTTCTTTCGCAGGTGCAACAATCGCCGCAGCCCTTGGCGCAGCGGGGCCGCAGGGTCAAGGGGACAGCGGGTGAAGCCGACCGCAATCTGCCGAACGGGACGCGCCTTTGCTTGCCCGTCACCCCGGATCAAGTCCGGGGTGACGATGGCGATTGAACCCTTCAATGCTAAATGTCAGCTCTTGTTGACATGGTCAGCGAATCCTGTCATTTAGTCAATAACACCTGACATTCGGTCAGGGACGCATGACGAACGGATCCGCATGAACAACCAGCTGAAAGTGCTGCGCGCGATGCGAAACTGGAGCCAGGCGGAGCTCGCCCAGCGGCTCGACGTGTCGCGGCAAGCGGTGAACGCGATCGAAACGGGCAAATATGACCCGTCGCTTCCCCTCGCCTTCAAGCTGGCGCGATTGTTCGACATGCCGATCGAGGAGATTTTCGACGATGGCTTCGAAGGATAGGATGATGGTCACCGAACCCAAGGAACCGCGTGCGCCGGGCTTCGTCTGGCCCACGCTCATCTGCTTTGGCGCGATCATGCTCGCGGGCGCCTTCGCGGGCTATAATCAGGCGTCCGCCGAAGCGGGCAAGGCGGCGTTCGCTCCGTGGGTCGGGCCGCTGATCGCCGCCGCGCTCGGCATCGGAGGCCTCTTCGTCTATTTTCGCCGCCATGCCAGCTGGTTCCGCACGCTGTCGCCGCGCCAGCGCCGCTATTGGTCGGCGCTCGGCCTGTCGGCGGTGGTCGGCGGTATCATCGGCGGCTGGCTCGTCCTCGACCAGCCGATGGATCGCGGCGCGGTCGACCTGTTCAGCAGCGGCGCGCTGAGCCCGGGCTTCGCGATCGGCGCCTCGCTGCTGTGGGTCGCGGGCCTTGCGGTCGGCATGATCCTCTATCACCGCGCGATCGACGATCATGAGGAGCGCGCCTGGCTGTGGGCGGGGCTCGCGGGCTGGTATGCCTTCGTCTTTCCCGCGCCGGTCTGGTGGGTCCTCCATCGTGCTGCTCTCGCCCCGCCGGTCAGCGTCATGGCGCTGTTCCTCCTGACCATGCTGGTCAACGCCGCCGTCTATCTGTGGTTCAAGTTCCGCTGAGCCCCTTTTCACTTTCCGTCCAACCGCTACACATGACCCCCGAAAGGCTTCTCCCATGAAAAAATGGTTCAAGACGTTCGCCACCACCTGCGCGATCATCCCGCTGGCGCAATGCGCGCTGGTTCCGGGCAACGGCATGGCGGCGGAGCCGGCGGTACAGGTCGCTCCGGTCGACCCCGCCGCGCCGGCCGCTCCCACGACCCCGCCGCTCGTCACGACCGACGCCGACCCCGCGCTGTGGGTGGTCAAGGATGAGGACACGACCATCTATCTGTTCGGCACCGTCCATGTGCTGAAACCCGGCCTCAGCTGGTTCGACGAGGCGGTGAAGGACGCCTTCGACAAGTCCGACCAGCTGATGCTCGAAATTGTGCTGCCCGAGGATCAGGCCGAAATGGCTAAGATGATGCTGCCGCTGGCGATCGACCAGAGCGGCAAGACGCTGTCGTCGCGGCTCGCGCCCACGGACCTCGCGGCCTATCAGGCGGCGATGACCAATGTCGGCGTCCCGCCCGCCCAGTTCGACATGTTCGAGCCCTGGTTCGCCGCGGTCACCCTGTCGGTGCTGCCGCTGACCAAGCTCGGCTACGACCCCGAACAGGGCGCCGAGAAGCAGCTGACGGGCTTTGCCAAGGCGTCGAACAAGCCCATTGCCGGCCTCGAGACGGTCGAGCAGCAGTTGGGCTTCTTCGACAAGCTGGCCGAGGACCAGCAGGTCGCCTTCCTCAACGCGGTCGTGAAGGACATCGACAAGCTCGGCCCGACGCTCGACATTCTGGTCGACCAGTGGAGCAAAGGCGATCCCGACGCGCTCGCCGCGACGCTGAACGAAAGCATGGAAGCGACGCCCGAGCTCGCCCAGACCCTGCTCTTTCAGCGCAACGCCAATTGGGCCGAGCAAATCAAGGTGCGGATGGCCCAGCCGGGAACGGTGTTCATCGCGGTCGGCGCGGGGCATCTCGCGGGCGCGCACAGCGTCCAGGATTATCTGAAGGAACGCGGGCTGACCGCGACGCGGGTCGACTATTGACCGGCGCGGGCCGCCCCGGCCGGCCTTGGGGCCGCCGCACGGCGGCGGCCCTCTTCGCGTGCCTGCTCGCCGCCTGTTCGCCGCCCCAGGTGACGTTCGACGCGCATCCGGCGATGTGGCTCGCCGAGGACGGCGATACGCGCGTCTATCTGCTCGGGACGATGCACGCGCTTCCCGAGAGCACCGACTGGGACCGCGGCAAGGTCGCCGAGGCCGTCGCGGCGGCCGACGAGCTGGTCATGGAATTGTCGCCCGAGGAGCTCGCGGCGGCGGGCGAGGAGTTCGAGCGCCTCGCGCCGCGCCGCGCGCCGCTGCCGATCGACGAGCGGCTGGCGCCCGCCGCGCTCGCCCAATATCGCGCGCTGGAGGCGGGCGGCCCGGCCTTCGAGGCCGACGCGCTCGACGATTGGGCGGTGATGGTGCTGATGGGCCAGCGCGTCGCACACATGGCGGCGCTGGCGCCCGACAATGGGGTCGAAGCGCGGCTGACGCAGGATTTCCGCGCCGCGGGCAAGCCGATCGGCGGGCTGGAGACCGCGCGCAGCCAGTTGATGCTGTTCGAAACGCTCGACCCCGCGACGCAGCGCGCACTGCTCGCCAGGGCGGCCGAGGGCGCGAGCGACGCGGTGGCCGATGTCCGCGCGCTGACCGACGCCTGGTCGCGCGGCGACGTCGCGGCGCTCGAAAAGGTGATCAACGAGGATGTCGACGCCGTCCCGGCGGCGCGCGAGGCGATCATCACCGGCCGCAACCGCGCGTGGAGCGCGTGGGTCAAGCGCCGCATGGCGCAGCCGGGCACCGTGATGGTCGCCGTCGGCGCCGGGCATCTGGTCGGCGCCGAGGGCGTGCCGGCGATGCTCGCGGCCGAGGGCGTGAAGGTCCGGCGCGTGCAGTGATCGGGTGATGCCCGGAGCGAAGTCCGATCACCGCGCCGCGCGCTTGCGCCACTTCGTCCACAGATGCCGCGCGAGCAGCACCGGCGGCATGCGCAGCCAATGCGAGCGGATGTAGAAAGCCTGCTGAAGCGTGAAATCGCTCGCGCGGCCCCAGTCGTCGCGCGCGAGCAGGCGACGGCGGAACCAGCGGTCACGCGGGTCGCTCCGGTCCCAGCCCTCGGGCAGCGCGGCGCCGTAGAGATCGCGCGCCAGCCGCGCGGCGCGATGCACCACCGCGCGCAGACCATGCTTGGCGGCGCGCGCGTCGAGCCGCCCCCAGAAACCCCGATCGGCAGCGGCGAAATCGCGCGTCAGGCAATGGAAATCCCAGAGATTGCGCAGCCCGCCCTGCAAATCGCCGTCGGCGAGCAGATGCGCCGCGCAGTGGCAGGCCATGTCGGCGGGCGCCAGCACCGCGAAGCCGCTTTCGGTCATCACCGCGTCGGCCACCAGCGCCAAGGGATCGGGCGTCGTACGATGCGTCTGCGGCAGGATCGTGTGGTGGACGTCGACCATCCGGTCGCGCGATTTATGGATCAGCGGCGGCAATTCGTGCATATGCTCGCGGTAATAGGCGTCGTCATAGGGGTCGGACTTGACCCATTCCCACCCTGCCTCGAGCAGTTCATTCTCGGCGCGGCCGATGTCATGGACGGGGACGAGGATGTCGAGATCGCCGATCTGCCGCCCCTCGGCGCACGAAAGCCCCGCCGCGGCATAGGCGGTGCCCTTGAGCAGCACGAACTCGATCCGCTCGCTCGCCAGCGCGCGGCGCGCCATTTCGGCCTCCCACAGCGCCTGCTGCGTCGCGACCGCGGCGGCGGCGCGCTGGTCGGCAAAGAGCGCCGCGACCGGCGCGGGCAAGGCCGCACCCTTCAGCCGGTGCGCGAGCGTCGCGAGCATCGCCTCGGCGCGCGCGACGCCGATCACCCCGTCCCAGTCGCGCGGGGTCAGCGTCGCCGCATCGCGCCGCCCGGCGAGCAGGTCGACGAGGGTCCGCACCGCGCTCACCGCGCCGCCTCGGCCCAGAGCTGCTCGACGAGCGCCAGCCCTGCCGCGCTGTCGGGATAGGAAATGCCGAACGCCGGCACCGCGCGCACCAGTCGCGTCAGCGCCTCGAACCCCGCCTCGCCGAGCGCGGTGTAGTTGGTCGACGCCTCGGTCAGCCGGACGAAAGCCTCGCCCTCGCCCATCGGTTCGATCGCCGTGGCGCCGCCGAAGCGCGGGAAGAGCAACAGCGCGGGGCGCGCGGGTTCGTGCATCGCCGCGATCGCATCGGCGCGCGGGATCAGGTGGCGGATGTCGCCCTTCGGCGTCCCCGCGAGCAGCGGCCCGAGCCGCGCGGCATCGACCCGCGCCGCCATTTCGGCGATCGCCTCATTCTTCAGGCTCACCGCGCGCGGGAAGGCGAGCGCGTCGCCGCTCGCGGGGTCGATCAGCGTGAATTCGTCGCCCATCAACCGCCAGCCGCCCCCATCCCCGCTTTCGCCGAGCAGCGCCGCCAGCGTCGACTTGCCCGATCCCGAAACCCCCGACATCAGGACGCTGCGCCCGCCGCGCGCCACCGCGCTCGCGTGGAGCAGCAGGTGTCGCCGCCAGCCGAGCGCGACCTGCAGGTTCATTCCCATTTCGGCGGCGAGCAGCCCCATCGAGAGCGGCAGCGGCAGCGCGTCGGGGACGACGAAATCGCCGCCGATCTCTACCGACGGCCGCAGCCAGCGCCGCCACGGCCGCGCCGCGAACAACCGCACCGTCGCGTCGGCGGGGCGCGCGGGGTCCTGCGGGTAGCCGGCGTAGAGCCGTTCGAGTGCGGCGACCGGCGCGCGCCAGTCGCTGCCGATGCGGAACTGCACCGGGCCGACCGCGATGCGCGTGCTATGCTTCATCCGGCGCCACCAGGCCGAGGCTCGCCAGCTCACGCAGCCGCTCGCCGAGGATCGCGCGCGTCTCCGCCGCGTCGGGAAGGTCGAAGCTCGCCGCGAGCCGCGCGGCGAGCAAGGCCGCGTTGCAGGCTTCGCCACTCATCGCCTCCAAAATCTCGGGCAGCGGCGACACGACGAGATGGGTCTGCATTGACCGGCGGTCGAAGATCGCGGTCAGTTCGCCCAGCCGCTCGACACGCAGCGCCTCGACCGGCGCGGCGCGATAGAGGGGGTCAGCCATAATCCTGGGCGGCGGCGATAAGCTTGGCGAGGATCGCCATCAGCGCGGTGCGCTCGGACGCGCTGATATGCGATTCGAGCCGCTCCTCGGTGGCCAGCGCCGCGGGGACGATGGCGTCGTAAAGCGAGCGGCCGGTCTCGGTGAGGTCGAGGTGGTGCGATCGCCCGTCGGCCTCGTGCGCCTGGCGCGCGATGAGTTGGCGGTCGGCGAGCGCCTTGGCGGCGCGGTTGACCGTCACCTTGTCCATCCGCGTCGCCTGCACCAGCTCGCGCTGGGTCAGCGGCTTTCCTTCGCCGAGCACCGCCATCAGTCGCCATTCGGGAATCTTGAGCCCGAACTTGTTCTGATAATCGGCGGCGATCCGTTCCGACAGCGCGTTGGAGGCTATCGACAGGCGATAGGGCAGGAACTGGTCGAGGTTCAGCGTCTTGGCGGCCATAACCCGTATTTATCGCCTGTTCGGCGTCTGTGAAGACGGGCTGGCGATTAAATCCGCCTAAAAGGACAGCCGCGCGCCGACCCACAGCGTCCGCGGCGTCGCGCGCTCGACGATGCCCGCCGAGGAAATCGCGGCGGGCACGAGCGCGTCGAACAGATTTTCGCCGCGCGCCTCGAGGCTGAGCGCATCCGAAAGACGCCACGACAGCCCGGCGTCGAGCGTCACCGCATCGTCCAGCACCTGAAGCCCAAGGTCGTCCTCATTCTGCTTGCCGACATAGCGCAGCGTCGCAAAACCGCCGAACGGGCCGGCACCGTCGCTGCGCAGCGACAGGCTGCCGCTGTGCTTCGCGACCTGCGCCGGACGCAGCCCGTCGAGCACCGCTGCCGCGCCCGAGGCATCGACGCGCGCGTCGGTGAAGGCGTAGCTCGCGCGCAGCGTCAGCGGGCCGAGCGGCGCGTCGGCGCTGACCTCGACCCCCTTGCTGTCGATCGCGTCGAGATTCTGCCGCTGGCTGTAAGTCGCGCCCGCCGCGACGAAGCCGACACCGAGGAAATTGCCCGGCCCCGTGCCGAGCGTGACGTTGGCGATCGCATTTTCGAGCCGGTTGCGAAACAGCGTGACTCCGACGTGCGCGCCGCCGAGCGTCAGGTCGGCGCCCACCTCGCCGCCCCACAGCCGCTCGGGACGCAGCAACTCGTTCGCCGCCGTCGCATCGGGGCCGACTCGGAACGGCCGGTAGAGCTCGTTGAGCGTCGGCAGCCGCCAGCCGCGATACATGGCAGCGCGGATCGCGACCGGTCCGGCGTTCCAGCGCAGCCCGGCGCGTCCGCTCGCCTCCCACCCCTGCCGCGCGGCATAGTGCGCGTCGGTGATCACCGGCCCGGCGATATTGGTCTCGAAACGATAGCCCGCGCCGAGCCACCAGCGGTCGACGCGCGCGCTCGCGGTCCAGACGAGCCCGTCATCAGGGTAGCAAGAGGTCCATTCGGCGAAAACGCCCAGCGTATCGCTGCTGCCCCCCGCCTCGCGCTGCCGGCCCGGAACCGGGCCGGTAAAGAAATACGCCTCTTCGGTGCGCCCGACGGTGCGACGCCAGTCGATGCCGACGCGCAGCGGATTTTGCGCCCCGAACGCCGGGCGCAATTCGATCCGTGCGCCGATGCCTGTCGCGGGCACATGCTGGTCGAGCGCGGGGTTCGCCGTATCGCGATCGGCGGGCACGCTCGCAAAGCCCGTGTCGAATTCGCGCAGCTGGACATAGGCGAGCGCGCTGACCCGCCACCCTGCGGTGAAGCCGGGATCGACGATGTAACGGAGGCTGGCGTCGAGGCCATCGGTCCGGCTTTGGCTATGGTCGGTACCGCGGTCGCGGCGATCGAAAAAACCGCGCATCGTCGCTTCGATCCGTCCGAAATCCCCCGTCAGCGCCTGCACGCGGATGCCGCCGCCGCCCTGACGATAGGGCGCCGCGCGGTCGGCGGCGCCGCGCTGTCCGGCGATCACCGGGATGAACCCGTCGCCGCTGGCGAAGCGCGCATCGACCGCGACCGCTCCTTCGCCCAGATTGCTGCCCGCACTGGCCGAAAGATCGACGCTGCCGCGCGACCCATAGGCGGCGCTGGCGTCGGCGCCATAGGTCAGGCTGCTGTGGAGCGCGACCGTTCCCGCAAGCGCACCGGGACCGTCCGCGCCGCCGCCGCCGCCACGCTGGATACGCACCCCGCCAAGCTTGACCGCGTCGAAACTGCTCCAGGCGATCCAGCCGCCGAAGGGGTCGGTTTGCGGCACGCCGTCAAGCAGTACGACCGCGCGGCTCGACGCATTGCCGCCCAGGCCGCGCAGCGTCACCCCCTGACTCGTCGGATGCGCGGAACGGCTGTCGGAGCGGCGGAACTGGGCGATTCCGCCCTCGTCGCGCAGCCGGTTTTCCAACCGCGCGCCAAGCCCCGGCGCGAGATCGCGGATCAAGGTGACGTCCTGCACCGTGTCGCCGAGCGGGGGTGCCAGACTGCCCGACCCGGTCACCACGATGGTTTCGACCGTCTCGTGACGAAGGATGAGAGAAAGATCGTCGTTTCCGCTATCCGCTTTCTGCGCCATCGCCGCCGCCGGCAGCGCCAGCGCGGCCGCACCCGCCAGCAACCGGATCACGCCGGCTTCACCGCGTCGGGGTGCGCCTTTTGGAACGCTTCCAATTCCATGCAGGCGGCGTCGATCGCGACGAGGCGCGGAAAGGCGTCGAGCGGTACGTCGAAGCGGCGCGCATTGTACATCTGCGGCACCAGGCAGCAGTCGGCGATCCCCGGCGCGTCGCCGCCCAGATAGCGCCCCTCGCCCGCCCCCGACTCTGCCATCGCCTCGAGCGCGTCGAAACCCTCGAGAATCCAGTGGCGATACCAGTGATCCTTGGTCTGCTCGTTGAGCCCGAGGTCGCGTTTCAGATATTTGAGCACGCGCAGATTGTTGAGAGGATGGATGTCGCACGCGACGACATGCGCCTGTGCCAGCGCGACCGCGCGCGGCATCGCCTCGTCGGGGATCAGCCGCGGTTCGGGGTAGGCGCGGTCGAGCCAGTCGATGATCGCGAGGCTCTGGATGATCGCCTCGCCGTCCGCCACCAGCATCGGCACGAAGCCCTGCGCGTTCTGCGCGAGATAGGCCTCGCTCTTCTGCTCGCCGGCGATCAGGCTGATCTCGACGCGTTCGTAGGCAAGCCCCTTGAGGTTCAGCGCGATGCGGACGCGGAAGCTCGCCGAGGAGCGGAAATAATCGTGAAGGACGAGGCTGGTCATAAGGTTCTGCGCGTCCCCATCTGATCGTCATCCCGGCGAAGGCCGGGATCTCGACGATGCGTCAGGCCGCAAGGGTGAGAGCCCGGCCTTCGCCGGGATGACGAATATGAGTGAGATGGATTTCGTTCAACCCTGATCGATGCCTAATTCTGAGCGCCCTTCGGCATCCGGGCAATCCATTGCCGCAGCAGCGCGGCGCCTTCCTTGTGCACCGTCGAGCGCCCGACCTCGGGCATCGCGATGCCCGCTTCGAGGCTTTCGAGGCGATAGATGAGAAAGCTGTGATCGGGGTCGCCAGGCTTTATCGCGAACTCCATCCCGCCGCTGCCGCGCCCCGCCGCGGTGGGGCGCTTGCCGATGCCATAGTTGACGCCGACGGGGTCGGTCCAGCGCAGGAACAGCCCGCTGTTCGAGGCGCTGCCCTGCGGGTTGTGGCAATGGCTACAATTGACGTCGAGATAGGCGCGCGCGCGCTGTTCGAGCGAGCCGCTCGCGGGGTCGTCCCAGCGCGGCATCGGCGCGCTGGTCGTCGGCGCCTGGGCGAAGAAGCGCGCGAAATCGGGGCGGCTGAGCGCGGTGCCGAAGTCGATGTTCGCCGCCTTGGGCCCGATCGGCACGATCGTCCCCGCCTTGCTATGGCATTCCTTGCACTGATTCTTGTTCGGCACCGCATAGCGGATGCTGTGCGCCGCGCCGTCGGGGCTCTTGAAGCTCACCGGCACGCGCCGCCCCGCGATGGCGAGCGTCGCGTCCTTGCCGTCGGCGTCCCAGATATAGGGCAGCGCGGTCCAGCCGCTGGCGCGGTGGAGGAGCAGCCGCGTCTCGACCGGCCGCCCGCCATTCTGTTCGGGCCAGCCGAAGCTCTTCACGATCAGGCTGCCGACCGGAAAGTCGATATGCCCGTCCGCTGCGACGCGCGCCTGCTGCCCCGGCGGCACCCAGATCAGCCGGTGCTTTTCGGCATAATCGCTGAACAGGGGCGTGTGCAGCGTGTAGGGCAGCAGCGCATCGACGGGTTCGCTCGTCCCGGCGCGGAAAATCCCGAAGGCGGAGAGCTTCGCCGGCATGTCGGCGCCGTCGATCACCGCCTGGTTCGGCCCCGGTTCGGAGACCGCGACCGCGCCGCTCGCGCACAGCAGCGCCGCGGCGAAGGCTGCGGCGACGCGCCTCACCGGACCCGCGCCTCCATGCTTTCCGGCAGGGTGATGCCGGGCAGCGGCGCCGGCGCCTCGCCCTTCAGGTCGGCGAGCGACGGCTTCGCCTCGCTCTGCGGCGTCCCGACGTCGGGCAGGTTCAGCGACAACACCGCGACGTCGTCGTTGACGATCGCGCTTCCCGCGCCGTCCCACAGCACCGGCGGGATGCTGCCGCCCATCGCCGCCGCGATCTCGGCGCCCCCCGGAAAGGCCGGGGCGAAGCCCGCCTTGCCATGCTGATTGCCCCACACCGCGATATCGCGGGGCAGCGGCTGATATGTCTCGTCCTTGTAGGGATAGCGATAGCCGACGATCATCACATTGGCGGTGCCGTTGTCGGCCAGCATATTGTCGAAGACCTCGACCCGGCTGTTCGCCATCACCAGCACCCCGGTGCCGGTCGGCACGCTGGCGACGATATTGCCCTTCGGCGCGAAATTCGGCGTGCTGTTGTTCTGGACGAGATTGTCGAAGACGCGGACATTGTGGCCGCCCTGCTGCGGCAGGCTGGGCAGGTCGAACACCAATATGCCGCCGGTGTTCCTGGTCGCGACATTGTCGTGGACGTCGGCGTCGTAGCAATTCTCGATCTCGATCCCCGCGACATTCTCCATCGCGATCGAATCGCGCACGACGATATTCTTCGACTGGCCGACATAGATGCCCGCGTCGGACGCGCCGCGGACATAGACGCTGTCGATCAGCACGTCGCTGCTCTCGACCGGATAGATGCCGTAGGCGCCGTTGGTTTCCTTCGGCCCCGCGGTCCATTCGACGCGGAGCTGGTGATAGACGATGCGGTCGGCGCCCTTCGACTTGATGCCGTCGCCTTTCGTGTTGAGCACCGCGAAATTGGTGAGATAGACGTCGTCGGAGGTGACGAGCAGCCCCTCGCCCGCGCCCTGCTGGCCCGCGAAATCGAGGATCGAGCCCTCGCCGTCCTTGGTGCCCGCGCCGCGCACCGTGACATTGTCGACGTCGAGCGACAGCCCGTCGGTCAGCGTCCACGTCCCCGCACCCAGTTCGACGACGTCGCCCGGTTCGGCAAGGATCAGCGCCTCCTGCAATTTCTCGTTCGCGTCGGGGGTGCCGGCGGCGACGCTGATCGTCTTCGCGGCAGCGGGCGCCGTGGCGGCGGCGAGCACGGCAAAGGACAGCAGGGCTGCGCGCGGCAAATAGGTGACTCGCATATCTCTCTCCCTTGTTTTGCCCGTGTCATGCGGCAAGAGTGAGCGGAAGCCAAGCCATGTTGCTGACATCGGTGTAGCTAAAACAGGGGGAGAGGTCGCAATGTTTCCTGTCTATCTCGCGGGCCTCGTCGCGCTCGCGGTTCCGGCAGCCGCCGCGGCGGCTCCGGCGCCGATCACCGGGCGGTGGAAGACCGACGACGGCAAGGGCATCGTCGACATCATGCCGTGCGGCGCCAAGCTGTGCGGCCGCATCCACCGTCTGCTGATCAACCAGCCCGCGGGAGGCCAGCGCGACGAGCGCAATCCCGACAAGGCCAAGCGCGGACGGCAGGTGACGGGGCTGCAAATCTACTGGGACCTGATCCCGCACGACGGCGGCTGGCGCGGCCAGGGCTACAGCCCCGAGGACGGGCGCTATTACAAGGCGCATCTCCGCGCCCAAGGCAACAAGCTGACGATGAAGGGGTGCGTCGCGGTCTTCTGCCGCACGGTGACCTGGACGCGGGTAAGCTGACTCCCTCCTGCGAGCGGGAGGGAGTCTGTCAGGGCGCGTCGCCCAGGATCCAGTCGACCCCGGCGGCGACGTGGATGCGCGCCGCGTCGTAGATCGGCAGCACATTGGCATCGGGATCGACCAGCATGACGAGCTCGGTGCAGGCGAGCACCAGCGCCTGGACGTCCTGCTTCGCGATGTCGGTGATGAAGGTGCGCATCGTGCGCCGCGAATCCTCGGTCACCTTGCCCTGCATCAGCTCGTCGTAGATGATGCGGTCGATTTCCTCGGCCCGGCTGCCGTCATAGGGGGCGAGCGTCAGGCCGTAGCGCACGAGCCGCTGGCGATACCAGGCTTCGGTCATCACGTTGCGCGTGCCGATGACAGCCGCCGACTTGACGCCGTCGGCGCGGATCTTTTCGCCCGTTTCGTCGACGATATGGAGGAGCGGGATCGAGATCGCCGCCCCGACATCCTCCGCCACCTTGTGCATCGAATTGGCCGCGATCATCAGCGCCGTCGCGCCCGCGTCCTCGAGCCGCTTCGCCGATTCGATCAGCACATTCTTCGCGTGCGCCCACTGCTCGGGCGTGGTCAGCCGCGACAGCTCGCAATAGTTGAGGCTTTCAAGCAGGATCGGCGCCGAACAGCTCGTCCCGATCCGTTTCTGCACCCCCTTGTTGAGATGGCGGTAATAGATCTCGGTCGACGCCCAGCTCATGCCGCCGATCAGGCCGATTTTACGCATAATTCCTCCATCGGTTGCGGCACCGGCCCGCTCCCCCACCCGGCCTCCCATAGGATACTATGATCGGGAGGCCGGGTGGGGGAGCGGGCCGGTGCCGCCTGCGCCGTCAGGCGCAGAAAACTAGTGCCCGCCGCCGTTCAGCGCCTTGACGATGTCGTCGGCCATCTTCTTGGCGTCGCCGAGCAGCATCATCGTCTGGTCCATGTAAAAGACGTCGTTGTCGACCCCGGCATAGCCGACCCCGCCCATCGAGCGCTTCACGAACAGGACCGTCTTCGCCTTTTCGACGTCGAGCACCGGCATGCCGTAGATTGGCGAGGTCTTGTCGGTCTTCGCCGCCGGGTTGGTCACGTCGTTGGCGCCGATCACGAAAGCGACGTCGGCCTGCGCGAACTCGCCGTTGATGTCCTCGAGCTCGAACACCTCGTCATAGGGGACGTTCGCCTCGGCGAGCAGCACGTTCATATGGCCGGGCATGCGTCCCGCGACCGGGTGGATCGCATATTTGACGTTCACGCCCTCTTTTTTGAGCACATCGGCCATCTCGCGCAGCGCGTGCTGCGCCTGCGCGACCGCCATGCCATAGCCGGGGACGATGATGACATTCTCGGCCTGGCTCATCAGGAAGGCCGCGTCGTCGGCGCTGCCCGGCTTCCACGGACGCTGTTCCTTCGATCCGCCGCCCGAAGCCGCAGCATCGGCGCCAAAGCCGCCCGCGATCACGCTGATGAAGCTGCGGTTCATCGCGCGGCACATGATGTAGGAAAGGATCGCACCCGACGAGCCGACGAGCGCGCCGGTGATGATCATCGCCGTATTGTGGAGCGTGAAACCCATCGCCGCCGCGGCCCAGCCCGAATAGCTGTTGAGCATCGACACCACGACCGGCATGTCGGCGCCGCCGATCGGGATGATCAGCAGGAAACCGATCAGGAAGCTCAAGGCCGTGATCGTCCAGAAGACGGCTGGCGACTGGTCGGTCAGGAAATAGCCGATCAGGCCAAGGATCGCGGCGAGCGTGCCGAGGTTGATGACGTGGCGCAGCGGCAGGATGATCGGCGCGCCCGACATGTTGCCGTTCAATTTGAGGAAGGCGATGACGCTGCCCGAGAAGGTGATTGCGCCGATCGCGATGCCCAGCCCCATCTCGACGCGGCTGACGGTGAAGATCTGCCCCGCGGCATCGGCGATGCCGAAGGCCCCAGGGTTCAAATAGGCCGCTGCCGCCACCGCGACCGCGGCGAGGCCGACCAGACTGTGGAAGGCCGCGACGAGCTGCGGCATCGCGGTCATCGCAATCTTGCGCGCCATAACGATACCGATGACCGCGCCGATCGCGATGGCGCCGATCACCTCGATCGGGTTCGCGAGCTCATGCGTCAGCAGCGTGGTGACGACCGCGATCGCCATGCCCGCCATGCCGAAGCGATTGCCGCGCCGCGACGAGGCCGGCGACGACAGGCCGCGCAGCGCAAGGATGAAGAAGACCCCGGCGACCAGATAGGCCAGGGCCACCCAGGGATTGATCGGTGCGACGTCGTGCATGTGAAACTTTCCCCTGTCGAGCGCGCCTCAGCAGCTCGCCGAAATTCCGTTTATCAGCGTCTTAACGCTCTTTCTTCTTGTACATCGCGAGCATGCGCTCGGTGACCGCGAAGCCGCCGAAGATGTTGATGCTCGCCATCACCACGGCGGCGAGGCCGAGCCATTTCGACAGCGGCGACCCCGCCGCGGCGCTGGCGATCAGCGCGCCGACGATGATCACCGACGAAATCGCGTTGGTCACGCTCATCAACGGCGTGTGCAGCGCCGGCGTCACCGACCAGACGACGAAATAGCCCACGAAACAGGCGAGAACGAAAATCGAAAAAATGGCGATAAAATCCACCGGCTGCTCCCCTGCTGATTCCGTGCGCGCTCCTATTGCCGACCCGCGCGCGGCGTGTCGACTCCTAAGCGATCAAAAAGGGCGTATCGCTTTCGCTCAGGACGCAAAGGGATGCGCTCGACGACATAAAATGTCGCGGCGCGACTCTTGCCCGCTATGGTCCGGGGATCAGCACCGCGTCGACGATGTGGATCACGCCGTTCTTCTGGGCGATATCATTCGCCGTCATGATCGCTCGATTGCCTCCGGTCGCGGTCAGCAGAATCTTGTCACCGCTCATCGACAGGGTCAGTTCCCGTCCGCTCGCTGTTGCGAGTGCGGCCCTGCCTCCGCCCGCCTTGATCCTCGCCGCGAGATCGGCGGCAGTCAGCTTTCCAGGCACGATATGATAATCGAGCACGTTCGCGAGCACGGCCTTGCTTTCGGGGCGCATCCAGGCATCGCGCGTCGCCACCGGCACCTGCGCGAACGCGGCGTCGGTTGGGGCGAAAACCGTGTAGGGGCCGTCCTGCGACAGCTTCGCGGCGACCCCCGAAGCCGCGAGCGCGGCCGAGAAAATCTTGTGGTCGGGCATGGCGATGACGCTGTCGGCGATCGATTGCGTTCCCTGCCCGCCGGCGCCGATCGCGGCGGCCATATCCGCCATCGTCTCGGTCGGCGGCGGTGCGGGGGTCTTCTGGCATCCGACAAGCGCGAGGCCCAGGATCATGCCCGCCACCAGAAGCTGCCTTGCCACCGCCCTTTTCTCCTCCGAACCGCTGCGAGCCCGCGCATGATGCGACGGCCCGGCCGAAAATCAACGCGACTAGATGGCGAAAGTTTCAGAAGGAAGTCGGGATGGAACGCCGCGCGAGGCTATCCCAGCAACCGCTCGTTCACGACCTTGCCGCCCTGTGTCAGACGCACCGCATTGCCGATTTCCTCGTCGAGCACGGGCTTGCCCGCCTCCTTGTCCCAGAAGGCCGAGAGGAAGTTGAAGAGGTTGCGGCTGAACAGCGCGCTGGTGTCGGCGGGCATCAGCGCGGCGATATTCTGCGCGCCGATCACGGTGACGCCGTGGATCCGCTTCGTCTCGCCCGGCACCGATCCCTCGACATTGCCGCCGCTTTCGGCCGCCATGTCGACGATCACGCTGCCGCTGCGCATCGTCGCGAGCTGTGCGTCGCTGATCAGCCGCGGCGCGGGACGCCCGGGGATCAGCGCGGTGGTGATGACGATATCCTGTTTGGCGATGTGCGACGACACGAGTTCAGCCTGCGCCGCCTTATATTCGTCGGACATTTCGGTGGCATAGCCGCCCGCGCCCTCGCCCTCGATCCCCGCGACGCTCTCGACGAAGATCGGCTTGGCGCCGAGGCTGAGGATCTGTTCCTTGGTCGCGGCGCGCACGTCGGTCGCGCTGACCTGCGCGCCCAAACGCCGCGCGGTCGCGATCGCCTGCAGCCCGGCGACGCCCACGCCCATGATGAACGCCTTCGCGGCGCTCACCGTGCCTGCGGCGGTCATCATCATCGGAAAGGCGCGGCCATAGGCGTTCGCGGCGATCAGCACCGCCTTGTAGCCCGCGAGATTCGCCTGGCTGGAGAGGATGTCCATCGACTGCGCGCGCGTGATGCGCGGCATGAATTCCATCGCCAGCGCCTCGAGCCCCAGCTTCGCATAGGCATCGACGCGCGCGCGCGCGCCGAAGGGGTTCAATCCCGCGGCGAGCCATGCGCCGTCGGCAAAGCCCGTCAGCGTCTCGGGATCGGGGCCCTGAATGCCGAGGATGATGTTCGCGCCCTTCAGCGCATCGGCGCGGCTGCCGACGCTTGCGCCCGCGGCGTTATAATCGGCATCGGCGATCGAGGCTTGCTCGCCTGCCCCCGCCTCGACGGCAACATCGGCCCCCAAGCCAATGAATTTCTTCACGGTTTCAGGGGTCGCAGCGACACGGGTCTCGCCGGCGGCGAGTTCCTTCAGGACGGCAATGCGCATGCCGGGCCGGTCAGGACGCGAGCAGGAGCACGACGAAGGCGGTCACGGCGATCGTGATAATCGCCCCCACCTTGAACAGGCTCAGGAAGCCCGAATAGGTTTCCTGTGCCGCTTTCATATCCTGTTCGGACGCCATGACTATTCCCCTTTTGCTGCTCGCTTCGCGCGCGCGCCGCGCGCGGCATCGAAATCTAGATTCGCGCCGGTCTTAGCCACGCCTCCCGCGATGCTCAAGGGGCGGAATCGTTGCGCGCCGCCCGCGACGAAAGGCGGACGACCTTAATCGCCCCTTTACCCCTCTCGCCTAAACCGGGCGGGAAGAGCGGAACAGCGGCCCGACCAGGCCGGTGAAGGGGCAGATTCGAGAGCGATGGCGAGCACGCGCGACACACGAACGGTGATGATCGTCGACAGCGAACCGGCGCAGCAGCGCTTCCTGTCGGCGCTGGTGTCGCGCGGCGGCTGGCGCAGCACCGTCGCGGCCGACACCGACACGGCGCTTGCCAAGCTGGGCACGCAGGAAGGCATGGCGCTCGACGCCGTGCTCGTCGACCAGGGCGCACCCGGCATCGCCATCCCCGAATTCGTTGCGGAACTGCGCCGCTGGCGCCCCGCGCTGCCGCTGGTCGTCATCACGATGCGGGGCGGAGTCGAGGTCGCGGTCGGTTCGATGCGCGCGGGCGCGAGCGATTTCGTCCAGAAACCCATCGCTCCCGACCGGCTGCTCGGCGCGCTCGACCGCATCGTCGGGGCGAGCGGCCCGCAGGGCGAGTTGCGCCCGCTGACCGAGAAACTCCGCGCGCCACTCGCTTTCGAGGAAATCATCGGGTCGAGCCCCAATTTCCGCAGCGCGCTTGCGATCGCCGCCAAGGCGGCGCGGGCCAAGGTGCCGGTGATGATCAACGGCAAGCCGGGCACGGGCAAGGAAGTCTTCGCGCGCGCGATCCACGGCGCGAGCCCGCGCACGCGCGGCCCGCTCGTCATGGTCGATTGCTCGGCGGTGTCGCCGGGGCTGATCGGTTCGGGCCTGTTCGGCCACGAACGCGGCGCCTTTCCGGGCGCCTTCGACCGCCAGATCGGCCGGCTGGTCCAGGCCGACGGCGGCAGCATCATCATCGATCATGTCGAGTGCATCCCGCTGGAAACACAGGCCAAGCTGGTCGAATTCCTGAACACGGGCGAAGTGCAGATGATCGGCGGCACAATCCGCCAGAGCGTCGACGTGCGCATCATCTCGACCAGCGCGAGCCCGCTCGACAAGCTGATCGAGGCGGGCCATTTCCGCGAAGACCTGTTCTACGCATTGTCGAGCGCGCAATTCACCCTGCCTTCCCTCAGCGAGCGCCGCGGCGACGTCGGCCCGCTGACGCGTCACCTGCTCGCGCGGATCGGCGGGCTGCCCGGCATGGGACCGATCGGCGTCACCGACGACGCGCTCCGCCTGCTCGCCGCCTATGCCTGGCCGGGCAACGTCCGCCAGCTCCAGGATGTGTTGTTCCGCGCCGCGGTCGCGAGCAAGACCGACGTGCTCACCAGCGCCGATTTCACGGCGATCGAGGCCGCGCTCGGCGGCAGCGCGTCGAACGGGCACGGCGAGATCGCGATCAACGGCGAGGCGATCGGCGTCACCCTCTACCTCCCCGACGGCAATCTGCGCCCGCTCGAAGAGATCGAGGCCGATGTGATCCGCCTCGCGATCGGCCACTACCGCGGCCGGATGAGCGAGGTCGCGCGCCGGCTGGGGATCGGGCGCTCGACGCTCTATCGCAAATTGAGCGATCTGGGGATCGATACCGCGGCTTGAGCCAGCCCTCTCCCCTCCCTAAAAGGGAGGGGGGAATCAGGCCGTAAGCGCCGCATCCCTGAGCCCGCGCCACACGCGCAGCGCCTGCCGGTTCTCGGCGATGTCATGCACCCGCAGCAATTGCGCCCCCAGCGACGCCGCCTGATAATGCAGAGCCACCGTACCGCCCAGCCGCTGGTCGGCGGGCGCTTCATTGTCGAGCGCGCCGATCATCCGCTTGCGGCTCGCCCCGAACAGGATCGGACAGCCGAGCGTGTGGAACAGCGCCAGACCGTTCACCAGCGCCAGATTGTCGGCGATCCCCTTGCCAAAGCCGAGCCCCGGATCGACGATGATCTTCGCGGGATCGACCCCCGCCGCGACGCACGCCGCGACGCGTTCGGCGAGCATGTCGTATACCTCGAACAGCACATGATCGTAGCCGCCGCCCTCGTGCGGGTCGCTTTTCGCGGACGGCGCGTGCATCAGCACCACCGGACATCCGGCCCGAACCACCACGTCCATCGCGCGGTCGTCATAGCGGAGCGCCGAAATATCGTTGACGATCGTCGCCCCCGCCGCGAGCGCCGCCTCCATCACCGCGGCCTTGCGCGTGTCGATCGACACCGCGACGCCGCCTTTCGCGAGCGCCGCGACGACGCCCTCGACGCGCGCGATCTCGTCGCCCTCCCAGATCAGCGGCGCGCCCGGTCGCGTCGATTCGCCGCCGACGTCGAGGATCGCCGCGCCCGCCGACGCCATCGCGAAGCCCGCCTCGGCCGCCGCGGCGGCATCGACATGCTTGCCGCCGTCGGAGAAGCTGTCGGGGGTGACGTTGAGGATGCCCATCAGCTGCGGTTCGCCCAGCCGCACCGTCCGTTCGCCGAGCGCCAGCGCGCCGCGCGGGCGCGATACCGCGGCGCGCTGCACCGTCGCCGCCTGCCCGAGCGCGTCGGGCATCGCGGCGATCCAGTCGTCGAGCTCGGGAACCGGCACGATCGCCGATTTCACCGCACCGCCATCGCGCAGGCTGACGTGCCACGCGGCGAACCAGACCATCGTGTCGGCGATCCGCAGACAGGCGTCGTCGAGCTCGTGCGGGCGGTCGACGAAACAGGTCGGGCGGCAATAGATTTTCGCGCTGGTCGAGGCGCTGCCGAGGCCGGGCTTGGTCAGTGGAGTAAACATGCCCTCTCCTCTTGACCGTCATCCCAGCGAAAGCTGGGATCGCCGGCGTCACGGCTGAGCGATAGAGATCCCAGCTTTCGCTGGGATGACGGTTATCTCTTACGCCTCGTTCGCAAGCAGCCAGTCCTGCCGCACCGCATCGATCACGCGCAATTGCTTGCCGTCGTCGTCGACGTGCCAGAAGGTCCAGCCGTTGCAGCTCGGCGCGCCCTGCACGCCCGCGCCGACCTTGTGGATCGACCCTGGCGCCTGTCCCTCGCAATCGAGACTGCCGTCGACGCGCACCTTGGCCTTCCAGCGGCGTTTCGTGTCGGTGAGCACCGTCCCGGGTGCGATCATCCCGCATTCGACGAGCGTACCGAAGGCGACGCGCGTCGCCGCCTTGGGCGCCATCATCGTCTTCACCGCGCTCTCGTCGAGCGGCAGCGCCATCTCGATACGCTCCTTCGCCGCCGCGATATAATCATCCTCGCGCTCGATGCCGATGAAATGGCGCCCGAGCCGCTTCGCGACCGCGCCGGTGGTGCCGGTGCCGAAGAAGGGGTCGAGGATCACGTCGCCGGGGTTCGAGCAGGCGAGCAGGATGCGATAGAGGAGCGCCTCGGGTTTCTGCGTCGGGTGAACTTTCGTTCCGCCCTTCTTCAAACGCTCCTGTCCACCGCAGATAGGGATCAGCCAGTCCGAACGCATCTGCAGTTCGTCGTTCAGCGTCTTCATCGCGCGATAGTTGAAGGTGTAGCGCGCCTTCTCGCCCATCGACGCCCAGATCAGCGTCTCGTGCGCGTTGGTGAAGCGCGTGCCCTTGAAGTTCGGCATCGGGTTCGCCTTGCGCCAGACGATGTCGTTGAGGATCCAATATCCTTGATCCTGCAACGCAGCACCGACGCGGAAGATATTGTGATAGCTGCCGATTACCCAGATGCTGCCGCCCGGCTTCAGGATGCGCTTCGCTTCCCTGAGCCACGCATGGGTGAAACGGTCGTAGGTCGCGAGGCTGTCGAACTTGTCCCAATCATCGTCGACCGCGTCGACCTGACTGCCGTCGGGGCGGAGCAGGTCGCCGCCGAGCTGGAGATTATAGGGCGGGTCGGCGAAGATCATGTCGACCGAAGCCGCGGGCAGCGAGCGCATCATCTCGACGCAATCGCCCTGCAATATGCTGTCGAGCGGAAGGTCCGCCGAGGCCGTTTTCGCCACACGCTGCTTTACTGTCGGGGCCTTGACCCGCTCCATCACACCCATGCCGCTTGCCCCTGTTTCATTGCAAAGAAGGCCTTGATGAGTCCGGCGACAACCGCCGTCAAGCTCAGGATTCTAGGGAATCCGCGTGTCCAAATGGTTAAGGGGATGAGAACGAAAGGAGTCTGCCACGACATATGGAGCCTGTCGCGACCCGGAGACTCAACCACTGGTGGTGTGGCCGGGAGGACTCAGTGGCGAAAAAATATCTCAAAACCTTCTCCCCCTGCGGGAGAAGGATACGGAGCCTTGTCGCTTCAGCGACTAGGTGCAGTTGGATGAGGGGTTGCGAGCCAGAGGCTCGCGCGGTCGCAAGCGACCGCAACCCCTCACCCAGCTTCGACTAGCGAGCAAGCTCGCAAGTCTGCGCAACCCTCTCCCGCAAGGGGAGAGGGAATATCATTAAATCCCCGGATCGACCCCGGTCAGGTCGACCGAGCGTTCCCACAATTCGCGCGCCAGCCTCGGGTCGCGCGCCATGCGCGTCGCGCGCGCCGGACCCGAGCGGCCGGTCACCTCGCCCAGCCCCTGCGGCCCCAGATAGTCGCCGCCCTGGACGTTCGCGCCGGTCGCCGCCTGCAGCGTCGGCCACGCACCCTGCGCCGCGCTGTTGAAGAAGGGCGTGGCGAGCGGGGTCATATAGCGCAGCGGCATCGGCAGGTACCGAGTCAGCTCGGTGAGCGCGACGCCGGGATGGCAGCCGATCGCCTGCGTCGCCCGCCCTACGGCGCCGAGCCGCCGGTCGAGCTCGAACATCGTGAGCAGGTTGGCGAGCTTGCTCGTCTGGTAGCGCTGCCAATTATGATAGCTGCGGCTCGCATCGAGATCGCTGTAATCCATGAGGCCGCCCTTGTGCGCGAGGCTCGCGGTGATCACGATGCGGTCGTCGACATGCGGATGAACAAGGCCCGTGAAGGCGAAGGGGCCGAGGTGATTGACCCCGAACTGCAGCTCGAAACCCTGCCGCGTCAGCGTGCGCGGCGGGATCATCACGCCGGCATTGTTGATCAGCACGTCGATCCGCGGCCCCGCGAGCACCGCCGCCGCCGCGTCGCGCACCTGGTCGAGGTCGGCGAGGTCGAGCCGCAGGAAGCCGAGCTCGGCCTGGGGCGCATCGGCGCGGATCGCCGTCATCGCCGCATCGGCGCGCGCTTCGTCGCGGCAGGCGAGCACGACCTGCGCGCCGCGCGCGGCCAGTATTTTCGCGGTTTCGAAGCCGATCCCGGCGTTGGCGCCGGTGACGAGAAAGCGCCGCCCGGTCTGCGCGCCGACATCTTCGGCGCTGAATCCGCTGCGCATTGCCTCTCCCCTCTTTCGGCGGTCAGACCAGCTGCATTTGCGCGACCGGCGCGAAGCTGGTCCGGTGGAGCGGCGTCGGACCGTGCTGGCACAGCGCCGCGAGATGCTCGCGCGTACCATAGCCCATGTTCGTCGCCCAGCCAAAGGCCGGATAGTCGCGCGCCGCGGCGACCATGATGCGGTCGCGATGCTCCTTCGCGATGATGCTCGCCGCCGAAATGCAGGGGTGCAACGCGTCGCCGCCGATTATCGCACGGGCGCGATATTTCCAGCGCGGCAGCCGGTTGCCGTCGACCAGCACCTCATGCGGGTCGCAGCCCAGCGCCTCGACCGCGCGCGTCATCGCGAGGAAGGTCGCCTGCAGGATGTTGATCGCGTCGATCTCGGCGACGCTCGCTTCGCCGACGCCCCAGCGGCAGCGCGCCTTGATCAGCATTTCCAGCTCGCCGCGGCGCTTCGCGGAGAGCTTCTTCGAATCGTCGAGCCCGTCGATCCCGTCCTCGCACAGGATCACCGCGGCCGCGACCACCGGCCCCGCAAGCGGCCCGCGCCCGGCTTCGTCGACGCCGACCGTCAGATACGCCACGGCGGATACCTCCGATATTCGCCCGCCTGATAGAGGCAGAGGCGGTTCCCCGCGGGGTCGGTCAGCCGCGCCTCGCGCCAGCCCCATTCCTCGTCCTTCGGCATCGCGTCGAAGCGTACCCCGCGCCGCGCGAGATAGGCGACCCAGGCGTCGAGCGCCCCGCTCTCCAGATACGCCGTCGCGCCGCCCGCCGCCCCGTCGCCAAAGTGGATCGACAGGGTCACGCCGTTGGCCGCCTCGAAGCGCGCATAGCCATTTTCGGCGCTATCGACGATCTGCGTCAGCCCCATCTGCTTGTAGAAGGCGACCGACGCTGCATAGTCGGTCGCGGGCAGCGTGATCTGGTTGAGCGCGGGGCCCGTGAACAGCCCGTCATTGCGCACCGCCTGCTGCCCCATCGGGCCGTGCCCCTCGCCCAGTCCCGGGGCATCGAGCAGCGCGAGGCGCACGAAGTCGCGCGCGCGCGCGACCGCGGGCTCGATCGGCATGCCCTGCGCCAGACCGCACGCGATCGCGCTCGCCAGCGTGCAGCCGGTGCCGTGGGTGTGCGGGGTGTCGATCCGCGGCGCCTCCCAGCGCGCGACCTCGCCCGCGTCGGCTTCGAGCAGCCGGTCGGTCACCATATCGCCTTCACCGTGCCCGCCCTTGACGAGCAGCGCGCAGCCGTGCGCGAGGATCGCGTCCTCGCCGCCCAGCGCCGCGAGTTCGCCGAGGTTCGGCGTCGCCACCGCCGCGCGCGCCAGCAGCGCCTCGAACGCGCGGATCGTCGCGGCGTCGGCGAGCACCGATCCGCTCGTCGAAACCATCACCGGGTCGAACACGACCGGGGCGCCGGCGAGGTCGGGCCGAGCCAGCCGCTCGGCGACCGCCGCGGCGGTTTTGGCGCTGCCGATCATCCCGATCTTGACCGCATCGACGCCGATGTCCGACGCGATGCTGTCGATCTGCATCAGCACCATGTCGGTCGGCACCGGATGCACGCCCTGCACGCCGAGCGTGTTCTGCGCCGTGATCGCGGCGATGGCGGTCATCGCGTGGCCGCCGAGCATCGTCACCGTCTTGATGTCGGCCTGGATGCCCGCACCGCCCCCGCTGTCGGACCCGGCGATGATCAGGACGCGAGCGGTCATCGGACAGCCTCGATCAAAGATGTCATCGCGCGCCCGGATGCCGCCGCTCGGTCGACGCGGGGAACTTCGCCAGCGCCGCGCCTTCGCGCAGCGGGCGGTCGAGCAGGTCGCCGCCGCAATTGGGGCAACGCTCGTCGAGCTTGTCGGCGCAATCGGCGCAGAAGGTGCACTCGAACGAGCAGATGAAGGCGCCGTGGATGTCGGCGGGCAGAGCGCGTCCGCAGCGTTCGCAATCGGGTCGCATTTCCAGCATGTCTATTCTCCTGCGGCGACGCGCACTGCGTCGCAGATCATGTCAACGACCCGCTCGACCTCGCCGGCGTCGTCGCCCTCGGCCATCACGCGGATCACGGGTTCGGTGCCCGAGGCGCGGATGACGAGGCGGCCGCGGCCGTCGAGCGCGCCCTCCCCGTCGGCGATCGCCGCCTGGACCTGCGCGTCGTCGAGCGGCTTGCCGCCCTTGAAGCGCACATTTTTCAAAAGCTGCGGCACCGGGTCGAACTGGTGGAGCAGCTCGCTCGCGGGCTTGCCCGACGTCACCAGCTCGGCGAGCACCTGGAGCCCGGCGAGGGTTCCGTCGCCGGTCGTCGCATGGTCGGACAGGATCATGTGCCCCGACTGTTCGCCGCCGACGTTGAAGCCGCCGCTCTTCATCCGTTCGAGCACATAGCGGTCGCCGACCTTGGTGCGCTCGAGCCGCAGCCCCTCGCCCTCCAGAAAGCGTTCGAGGCCAAGGTTCGACATCACCGTCGCAACGACGCCGCCCCCTTTCAGCCGCCCCTGCCGCGCCCAGCTCGCGCCGATCAATCCCATGATCTGGTCGCCGTCGACGATCGCGCCTTTTTCATCGACCACGATCAGCCGGTCGGCGTCGCCGTCGAGCGCGATGCCGATGTCGGCGCCGCTCGCGACGACGGTTTCCTGCAAAAGCCCCGGCGCGGTCGAGCCGCAGCGGTCGTTGATGTTCACCCCGTTGGGCTCGACCCCGACCGCGACCACATCGGCGCCCAGTTCCCAGAACACCGTCGGCGCGCTGTTGTAGGCGGCGCCATTGGCGCAATCGACGACGATCTTCAGCCCGTCGAGCCGCGCCGATTCGGGCAGGCTCTGCTTGACCGCGTGGATATAGCGGCCGCGCGCGTCCTCGATCCGCTTGGCGCGCCCGATCTGCGCCGGCGCCGCAAGCCTGGGCTGCTGCGCGAGCAGCAATTCGATCTGCGCCTCGTCCTCGTCGGACAGCTTGTAGCCGTCGGGACCGAACAGCTTGATCCCATTGTCGTGAAAGGGGTTGTGGCTCGCCGATATCATCACCCCCAGGTCGGCGCGCATCGAATGCGTCAGCATCGCCACGGCCGGCGTCGGCATCGGGCCGACCTGGACCACGTCCATGCCGACGCTGGTGAAGCCCGCGACGAGCGCGTTCTCGAGCATATAGCCCGAAAGGCGCGTGTCCTTGCCGATCACGACGCGGTGCTTGTGCGTGCCGCGCAGGAAATGGGCGCCGGCCGCCATCCCGACGCGCATCGCCACCTCGGCTGTCATCGGAATCTCGTTCGTCATCCCGCGGATACCGTCGGTTCCGAAAAACTTGCGCATGGCACCTCTGCTACTTAAGCCGAACATCAGGACAAGAGCTTGCCCCGGCACCCCCGGGATGGCCCTAGGTCACCCATTTTTGCTTGGCAAGCAGGCCAGCGACTGCCCGGGGAATTTGAACGTGAAATCCGCATGGATCATCCTCTCGGCGCTGGTCGTCGGAATGCTGCTGGGAGTGGGCGTGGAAACGCTTGCGCCCCGCTTCGCCGGCGCGTCGCTGCCCTTCGTCGAGACCATCGGCCTGCTCTGGCTGAAGGCGCTGACGATGACGATCATCCCGCTGATCGTCGCGCTGCTCGTCACCGGTATCACCGCGACCGCCGACGCAGCGCGCGCGGGCACGCTCGCCGCGCGCGCGGTCGCCATCTTCCTCGGCGCGATCTTCCTCACCGGGCTGATGTCGCTGCTGACGACGCCGCTGCTGCTGCGGCTGTTTCCGCTGTCGGACGCGGCGGCGGCGGCCTTGCGCAGCGGGCTCGGCGGCACCACCGAGGCGCCGCCCTCGCCGACCTTCGCCGACTTCGTGCTCGGGTTGATCCCCGCCAACCCGATCGCGGCGGCGGCCGAGACCACCGTGCTGCCGCTGATCATCTTCACCACCATCTTCGCCTTCGCGATGACGCGCATCGCGCCCGAGCAGCGCGCCAGCCTGTCGGGCCTGTTCAGGGCGCTGGGCGACACGATGCTGGTCGTGATCGGCTGGGTACTCGCGCTCGCGCCCATCGGCGTCTTCGCGCTCGGCTATGCGCTCGCGATCAAGGCGGGTGTGGCGGCCTTTGGCGGCCTGCTTCACTATGTGCTGATCGTGTCGGGCATCGGCGTGTGCTGCGTCCTCCTCGGGCTGCTGCTCGCCTGGATCGTCGTCGGGGTCGCGCCGCCGCGCTTCGTGCGCGCGATGGTGCCGACGCTCGCGGTCGCGCTCTCCACCCAGAGCTCGCTCGCCTGCCTTCCCGCGATGCTCCGCGCGACCGAGGAACTGGGGGTCGACCCCAAGAAGGCCGACATCGTCCTGCCGCTGGCGGTCGCTCTGTTCCGCTTCACCAGCCCCGCGATGAACCTTGCGGTCGTCGTCTATATCGCCTGGCTGTTCGGCATCGAGCTGACCCCATGGGAGATGGCGGTAGGCCTCGGCGTCGCCATCGCCGCGGCGCTGAGCTCGGTCAGCCTGCCCGGATCGATCAGCTTCGTCACCTCGATCGCGCCGATCGCGGTGTCGATGGGTGTCCCCGTCGCGCCGCTCGGCCTGCTGGTCGCGGTCGAGACTTTTCCCGATATCTGGCGTACGCTGGGCAATGTCGTCGCCGACGTCGCCGCCACCAAATATGCCGCCGACGGGATCGCGGACGAACAGGCAGGAGAAACGCCATGAAATATCGCACGCTCGGCCACGGCCTTCAGGTATCGGCGATCGGCATCGGCTGCATGCCGATGATCAAGGGGGGCAATATCCTTTATGGCGAAGCCGCCGACATGGACGAGGCGACGCGCACCATCCACCGCGCGATCGACCTCGGCGTCACCTTCTTCGACACCGCCGAAATCTATGGCCCCTTCGCCAACGAGGAACTGCTCGGGCAGGCGATCCGCGGCAAGCGCGATGGCCTCGTCATCGCGACCAAGTTCGGTTTCAAATTCGACGGCAAGCAGATCATCGGCGTCGACGGATCGCCCGCCAACGCACGCCGCGCGTGCGAAGGCTCGCTCCAGCGGCTCGGCATCGACACGATCGACCTCTTCTATCAGCACCGCGTCGACCCGTCGGTGCCGATCGAGGAGACGGTCGGCGGCATGATGGAGCTGGTCAGGGAAGGCAAGGTCCGCCACATCGCGCTGTCCGAAGCCGGCCCCGACACGCTGCGCCGCGCCGCCAGGGCGGCGCCGATCACCGCGCTGCAGAGCGAATATTCGATCTGGGAGCGCGACGTCGAAGAGGAAATCCTGGGCGTCTGCCGCGAGAACGGCATCGGCTTCGTCCCCTATTCGCCGCTCGGCCGCGGTTTCCTCGCCGGCACGATCCGCAGCCGCGACGAGCTTCCCGAGCATGACTGGCGGCGGAACGACCCGCGCTATTCGGAGGAGAATCTGCCCGCCAACCTCGCGATCGTCGATGCGATCGCCGGCGTCGCGGCGAAGCACGGCGTTTCGAACGCGCAGGTCGCGCTCGCCTGGCTGCTGGCGCAGGGCGACGACATCGCCCCCATCCCCGGCACCAAGCGCCGCGCGACGATGGAGGACAGCGTCGCCGCCGCCGACGTCACCCTGACCGCCGACGATCTCGCCGCGATCGAAGCGGCTGCCCCGCGCGGCGGGACGAGCGGCCCGCGCTATGGCGAGCAGGGCATGCGGATGGTGCGGATTTAGGGGAGTTCGCGGGGTTTTGGGGAGGGACGGCGGTTTTCGACCGGTTGCTGCCATATCCGACGTGTACCCCGGCGAAAGCCGGGGCCCAGGGCTTCGTCGCGCATCCCTAGCTTTTTATCGCCCTGGACCCCGGCTTTCGCCGGGGCACACAATGGAATGGAAACGTCCGCTTCCCACCCCAATTCGGACATTCGCGATCGATCCGGCCTCTATGGCAGCTAACGGCCGGAAGCAGACTTATCCTACATCGTCATCCCGGACTTGATCCGGGATCCATTAGCTCGAGCGCTGCGTGAATGGATCCCGGATCAAGTCCGGGATGACGAAGACCCAAAACGACCGGTTGCAGCCATTTCACCATCGTCACCCTGAACTTGTTTCAGGGTCCATGGCCTGCCGTTTACTTCGACGCGGCATCGAACGAGAGGTCTGGCCATGGAGGCTGAAACAAGTTCAGCATGACGTGATTTTGAACGGCAGCTTTCCAAAAACCCGACATCCCCTCCAAAACCCTACTCCCCTGAATCCCCCCTCTCCATCCGCGCGCACAGCGCGTCGACCTTATCCGCCAGTTCGCTGATCCGCATCTGGTCGATTTTCTCGTGCAGCCGCATGATCTCCAGCTCGGCGCGCAGGTTGATCTCGTAATCGAGTTTCTCGGTCAGCCGGTCCTTCGCCGCCTGCCGGTTCTGGCTCATCATGATCACCGGCGCCTGGATGGCCGCGAGCATCGACAGCATCAGGTTGAGGAAGATGAAGGGATAGGGATCGAAGGTCAGCCCCAGATGCTCGAGCGCCTTCGAATTGATCAGCATCCACGCGAAGAGCACCAGCGAAAAGCCGATGATGAAGCCCCACGACCCGCCGACCGCGGCGACCTTGTCGGCGAGCCGGGCGCCGAGGCTGGGGCGCGTCGTCGGGTCCTCGGCGTCGGCCCCGACGTCGCGGCTCGTCGGCGCGCGTTCGGCGATGGCGCGGATGACGCGCTGTTCGCCCGCGTCGAGATCGTCGTAGGGGCAGCCGAGCAGCCGCAGCGACAGGTCCGAAATCTGCTCGTCGCGGTTCATCGGCCTAGCCGATCCAGCGCCAGACGCCCGCCGCCATATAGCCCAGCGCGCCATGCGCCCAGGTCGCGGCGAGCCAGACCGCGGTGCCGCCGAACAGGGCATGCAGCCGCGGGATGGTATCGCCCCACGGCGTCATGCCGCTGAGCTGGCGCGCGAAGGGCACGAAGCTCGTCCGCGCCGCCCAGTGGCGCCACGCGTCGCCCATCAGCCGCGCTTTCTTCCCATCCTGCCCCGCCGCCCCGACGAGCGCGAGGAAGGCGATGGTCGCCGACAGCACCATCTGGGCGCCGGTCGGCATGACGAGCGCGTGCGCGAGCGCCCACAGCGCGAAGCCCCACATCATCGGATGGCGCGTGATCGCATAGACACCCCGCGGCGCGCCCTGCGCGGCGAAGGCGGCGCCGGGCGCGGGGAGCGCGGGGTTGCCGATCAGCGAACCCATGAAGAGGATGCTCGCCAGCAGCACGATCAGCGAGGCGAGCGCCCACAGGGCATCGCCAGCGGCCCATAGCGGCGGTTCGGGCGGCATCCCGCGCCACGCCTGGACGACCAGCACCAGCGTCGCGATCGCGACCACCGAATAGACGATCTGGAACGGCCGCTCGCCCATCCGCCCCGCGAGCGGCGCGCGCAGCGGGTGCGACAGCAACAGGTGCGACCCCACGAACAGGATGCAGGTCACGATCAAAAGCGACATGGGTTGCACGATGCTCTCCTGCCATCAATCTCCGCTCATCCCGAGCAGCAACCGCTCATTCTCCAGCAACGTCCATTCGCCTAACCCTCGTCACCCTGAACTTGTTTCAGGGTCCATGGCCTGCCCTCGAATATCACGCGGCGCGGATGGAGAACTCCGGCCATGGATGCTGAAACGAGTTCAGCATGACGAAGCCGGGAATGGCAAGGGTTCGTCCGGAATCGGCGGCGGGTCCGCCCATCACGTCTTCGCCCGGCATTGCCCTCCCTTCACCAGTCATAGGCGTTCGGCAGCGCGCCTTCCACCGGATCGGCGTAGCGGTCGCGCAGCCGGTCCTGCCGCGTCGTCAGCGACTGGCGCTTGCCGTCGATCCAGATCGCGGTCGGGCGGCTGCCGAGCTCGAGCGGATCCTTGTCCCAGATCACCACGTCGCCGGCGCGGCCGGGCCGCAACGACCCGATCTGGCCGTCCATGCCCACCGCGCGCGCCGGGGCGCTGCTGATCGAGGCGAAGGCCTGATCCCAGCTCAGCCCGCTCGCGCCCGGCATTTTGGTCAGCCCGACCAGATTGCCTGCATATTGCGTCGCATAGCCCATTTTATGCGCGTCGTCGTCGTCGAACACGCCGACCGCGACGTCGATCCCCGCCGCCTTCATCCGCCCGGCGTTCGACTGGGTCGCCCCGAGCCGCTCGAAGCTCCCCGGCAGATCGGTCAGCGGCGACACCAGCACCGGCACCTTGGCCGCGGCGATCTCGCGCGCCACCATCCAGCCCTCGGTCGCGCCGACGAGCACGAGCTTCAGCGCGGGAAAATCCTGCTTCAGCTTCAGCACGTTGACGATGTCGGCGGCGCGGTCGACGCGGACGAAGAGCGGCGTCGCGCCGTCGATCACCCGCACCAGCGCATCGGCGTCGGCGCGCTGGATCATCGCGTCATTGCCCCATTCGGCGAGCACGGCGGGATTACGCGCATAGCTGCGCGCCGCGAGCAATTGCTCGCGGAACAGAAGGAAGGTCGCGGCACGGCTGCCGCCCGCCTTCGCCGACCCCGCCTCGCCGAACGCGACGAACTGCAGCGCGCGCGCGCGCGTCACCATGTCCATGTCGTCGGCGAGGTCGACGACCGCGCCCTGGCCCGCGAACAGATTGCTGCTGCCGCCCGGCGCGACGATCGCGCGGGTGACGCCCGCGGCGCGGTTCACCGCGATCGGCGATCCCATCGGATTGAGCGCCGGGGCGATGTCGAGCCCCGCCGAAAAGCGCGTGCGCGGCGCCGAGCGGTCGTTGGTGCCGCCGACCGCGTCGACCTCGGTCAGCCCGACGCGGCTGAACGCGGCGACGAGGCCCGGGGTGACATAATGGCCCCCGGCGTCGACGCGCTCCACCCCCGCGGGAACGACCACCCCGTCGCCCGCCGCGACGACCTTGCCGCCGCGAACGATCACCGAGCCGCCCTCGATCGGCGCGCTGCCGTCGCCGATGACGAGCGTCGCGTTGACGATCGCGACATCCTGCGCGGAGGCGGGCAACGCGAGCAGCGCGGCGGCAGAAAGCATCAGCGCGCGGATCATTTCACGTCCCCCTCGCCCGGCTGGCCCAGCTCGAAATCGCTCACCGGGCGCCGCTTCGGGTCCATCGCGTCGAACAGCAGCGCGCCGTCGATCCACACCTTTTCGGGGCGCGTATAGGCGCTGAAGGGATTGCCGTTCCACAGCACCGCGTCGGCCATCTTGCCCGGCTTCAGGCTGCCGGTCCTGTCGGCGATGCCCAGCGCCTTCGCGGGATTGTAGGACAGCCAGGTCCACGCCTGCTCGTCGCTGATCTGCATTCCCATCCGGCGCCCGGCGGCGAGCGCTTTCGCCGCTTCCTGATTGAGCCGCTGGATCTGGTTCTCGTCATCCGAATGGACGATGGTGCAGGCGCCCGCGCGGTTCACCAGCGCGATATTCTCGGGCACCGAATCATAGGCCTCCATCTTGAAGCCCCACCAGTCGGCCCACATCGCGGCGCAAATGCCTTCCTTCTCCAGAAGGTCGGCGATCTTGTAGGCTTCGACCGCGTGGTGGAACGCCGTCACCTTGTATCCGAACTCGCGGGCCATATCGATGACGAGCGCCATTTCGTCGGCGCGGTAGCAATGATTGTGGACGAGAATCTCGCCCGACAACACCCCGGCGAGCGTTTCCATGGCGAGGTCGCGGTCGACCGCCTTCCCCTCGTCGAGCTTCTTCTTGTACGCCGCCGCCTTCGCCCAGGTCGCGCGATCGACCGCGAAATTGCCCATGCGGGTCGAGGGCATCCGCCCCTTGCCGCCATAGACGCGCTTGGGATTCTCGCCGCACGCCATCTTCAGCCCATAGGGGGCGCCGGGGAATTTCATTCCCTGAACCGTGCGCGCCGGCACATTCTTCAGCACCACCGAGCGGCCGCCGATCAGGTTCGCGCTGCCCGGAAGGATCTGCAGCGTCGTGATCCCGCCATTGGCGAGCGCGCGGGTGAAGCCGGGGTCCTGCGGCCAGACGCTGTGCTCGACCCACACCTCGGGCGTCGTCGGGCTCGTCGCCTCGTTGCCGTCGTCGTGCGCGTCGACGCTGGGGGTCGGATAGTCGCCAAGGTGGCTGTGGACGTCGATCACGCCGGGGGTCAGATATTTGCCCGTCCCGTCGACGACCGCCGCGTCGGCGGGGATCGGCAGGTCGGCGCCGCCGACGCTCGCGACCTTGCCCTCGGCGAGCACCACCGTGCCATTGTCGATCCGCCCGCCCTCGCCGTCAAAGACCGTCACGCCGCGCACCGCGGTGACGCGGCCGGGGTAGGCGTGATAGGTCGACGGATAGGGATCCTTGCTGAACCGCTCGGCCTTCTTCTCGGCCGGCGGCGGCGCATCGCTCGCCGGCTTCGCGTCCTGCCCGGCCGCGGCGCAGCCCGCGAACGCCAGCGATACGGCGGCGAGCAGGCCGCCTTTCATCCCCCGCCGCACGATCAGGTCGCGGGCTTGGGTTCGGGGTGGACGCCCGCGGCCTGCGCCTCGCCGAGCTCGCTCGATCCGGCGATATCGTCCTCGCGGTCGCGCAGCGTGTCGAGGTGCATCCACTTCTTCACGATCGGCGACAGCGCCAGCACGACGACGCTGACCCCCAGCGTGATCCAGCCGATCTCGTTATAGATGGCGAGCGTCGCCTCCTTGGTCATCTCGCCGCTCTCGCCGCCGGTCGCCTCGCCGATCTTGCCGGCGACGAAATTGCCGACCGCGGTCATGTAGAACCAGGCGCCCATGATCAGCGACGCCATGAACGACGGCGCGAGCCGGTTCATCGCGCTGAGCCCCACGGGCGACAGGCAGAGCTCGCCCGTGGTGTGGAGCAGATAGAGCAGGAAGACGAAGATCACCGGCGTCAGCGCCTCGGGTCCGACGCTGCGCGCGCCCCAGACGAAGACGAGGAAGCCGAGCCCGACCTGCGCGAGCGCCAGCGCGAACTTGGCAGGCGCCGACGGCTCGAGCCCGCGCTTGCCGAGAAGCTGCCACAGCGCCGCGAAGAACGGGGCGAAGATGATGATGTAGATCGGGTTGATCGACTGGAACAGCGACGCCGGCACCGAACCGATATCGACATAGCGGTCGGTGTAGAGGTTGAAGCTGCCGCCCGCCTGTTCGAACAGACCCCAGAACAGCGGGTTGAGCCCGATCAGGAACAGGATCGCATAGATGCGGTCGCGCGCATGATGCTCGATGCGGAACTTCTCGATCGCTAGCCCCGCCAGCACCACGAGCATGCCGACGACATAGATAAGTTGCGCGACGGTCAGGCCCATGATCCTGGCGCCATCGTCCGACAGCGGCAGGCCGAGCGCGTTCGACAGCGGCAGGAACAGCATCGCGGCCATGCCCGCGATAAGGATGGCGCGGCTGTCGCCGGGCGCGCTGGCCATCTTGCCGTAAGGGAGCTGCAGCGCCGCGACTGCGGCGACATAGACGAGAAGCAATGTCCCTGACACGAGCAGCAGGTTCTCGATGACGTCCTGATACTGGATGAGGCCCCACATCACGAGCACGGCGGCAAGGCCGGTGCCATAGAGCGTCCATTCCTTTTGCCGGCTCAGCGGCGCCGGCGCCTCGCCCGCGCCGAGCAGCACCTTCTTGCCCAGCACGAAGACGATCAGGCCGGCGATCATGCCGATGCCGGCCAGCCCGAAGCCATAGGCCCAGCCGATCTTCTGCCCCAGATAGCCGACGAGGATCGTGCCGATCGCGGCGCCCGAATTAATCCCCATATAGAAGATGGTGTAGGCGGCATCGCGGCGCATGTCGGTCAGGCGATAGAGTTGCCCGACCATCACCGAGATATTCGCCTTCAGGAAGCCCGATCCGACGATGATCAGCGCGAGCGCCAGCCAGAAGATGTTGATCGTCGGGTCGTCCTGACCGCCGACTCCCTCGAAAGCCATGAACAGATGGCCGAAGGCGAGCAGGACGCCGCCGAACAGCACCGCCTTGCGCTGCCCCAGATAGCGGTCGGCGAGATAGCCGCCGAGCACCGGGGTGATGTAGACGAGGCTGGTGTAGGCCCCATAGATCAGGTTCGACTTGCCGTCGGAAAACAGCCAGTGCTGCGTCAGGTAGAGGATCAGCAGCGCGCGCATGCCATAGTAGGAGAAACGCTCCCACATCTCGGCGAAGAAGAGCATGTAGAGGCCCTTGGGGTGGCCGGCGAACTCGGGCTTCCGGCCCCCGGCGATCAGCGCGCCGATGGTCAGGAACGCGCCCAATACCACCAAGGCGATGACGAAGGTCCAGTCGCCCCCGTCCCAAAGGCTCATGTCTTTCATGCGAATGCGTCCCCTTGTCGCGTCATGTCGTTTGCAGCCGTGCGCCGCATATATCCGGCCAACCTAGCGCGAAAATTGCGCAATGGAAGAATCTAATTGCGCATGAAACCGGTTGGCGGGCGTAACGCACTCTTGCGAAGGCTTCGCAAAAGAGCCACATGCGCCGCATGTTCAACGACACCTCCTCGCTCCGCTCGCACCTCGCCACCCGTCGCTCGGGCAAGGCGCGCGACATGGTCGCGCCCGGTCCCGACGCTGCGCAATTGCGCGACATCATCGGCCTCGCGCTGCGCACCCCCGACCATGGCAAGCTCGCGCCGTGGCGCATCATAACCGTCGCCGACGAGCAACGCGAAGCCTTTTCGAGCCTGCTCAAACGCGCCTGGGTCGCCGAGAATCCCGGCGCAGCGGGGATGGACCTGTCGGCGCTCGACCAGTTCGCACATCAGGCGCCGACGCTACTCGTGCTGATCTCGACGCCGGTGCCGGGCGCGAAGATCCCGGTCTGGGAACAGCAGATGTCGGCGGGCGCGGTCGGCATGAACCTGCTTCACGCCGCGCACGCGCATGGTTTCGTGGGTAGCTGGCTCACCGGCTGGGCCGCCTACAGCCCCGAGGTCGCGGCCGCCTTCGGCGTCGGCGAGGGCGACCGGATCACCGGCTATTTCTTCTTCGGCACGCCAGGCGAACCGCTCAAGGAACGGCCGCGGCCAGAATATGACGATGTGGTGAGGGCTTGGGACATATAATTTCGCCAGATTGCCTCACGGAGCAATGATCGCGATTTGACTGTGCTGCTGTCTTATGGCATTAAGGCGGCATGCTCGATCAGACCAAACCCGTGTACCAGCGCCTGCGCGACGTGATCGCCAACGCCATTCTCGACGGCACCTATCGCGACGGCGACATGCTGCCCTCGGTACGCTCGCTCGCCGCCGAAGAAGGCGCGAACCCGCTCACCGTCGCCAAGGCCTATCAGACCTTCCAGGACGAAGGGCTGGTCACGGTCAAGCGCGGGGTCGGCATGTTCGTCGCGGCGGGCGCGACCGACCGGCTGCGCGACCTGATGCGCGAGGATTTCCTGACCAACATCTGGCCCCCCGTCGCCCAGCAGATACGCCGCATCGGGCTCGACGCGCGGACCCTGCTCGACCTGACCGAGGCCTGAAGCGGGTTCCGCTTCGACGCCGGCCGTTCCGGTCATCGTAACGCGCGCGCAATCAACGCTCCTTCCTCGTCCCGACATCTCCCCCAGTCGCAGCCCCACAGACGCGGCGCGCGACGAGGAACCTTTCCGTGCACCCGCGCGTATTTCAGCGCGATGCGTGTCCGGGAGAATTTCATGCGATTGAAAATGCTTACACTGGCCTGCGCCGCGACGCTGGCGCTGGCGCTGGCGCTGGGGGCCTGCACGGTGAAGGAAGACAAGAGCAAGGCGGACGGCACGGCCACCGCCGAAACGGGCGGGGTCACGCGCGAGGACGCCGGAGCGGAGCTGCCGCAGGGCCCGCCGGTCGTCCCGATGCCCGCCGCGACCGTCATCCAGTCGCAGCCGGGGCCGGACGGGTCGCAAGTCGATCTGCTCTCCGCCAAGGTGACGGGCGATATATTGACCGTCACGCTGCGCTGTTCGAGCGCGGAGAAATATCAGACGGAATCGCTTCGCGTCAGCCAGATCAGCGTGATCGACGACGCCACGTCGCAGCGCATCGGCGTGCTCAAGGACGCTGAGGGCAATGCGATGGTGTCGAACCTGAGCACCATCGGCAATGCTGAAAACCACAGCATGTCGGTCGATTGCACCAAGAACCCCGGCGTCATATGGGCAAAATTTCCGGCGCCACCGGCGACCAGCAAGACCATCTCGCTCACCTTGCCCAGTATCGCGCCCTTTGACGGGGTGCCCATCCAGCGATGAGGCGCGCGCTCCTGTTGTCGACGGGCCTGGCGGTGTCGATCGCCGCCTGCTCCGCCGGCGTACCGGAAGATGCCACCGGGGAGCAGCCGCAATCGGTGCCGTCGGGCGCATCCGCTGCCGGATCGACGCCGGCTGCCAAGCCCGGACTTTCCGCAAAGGTCAGCCCGCTCTCCGGCACGGTCAGCGGGCTCGACACCCGCATCACCGACATGGGTACGGTCATCGATCTGCCGTCCGACGCGCTGTTCGAATATGACAAGTCGGCGCTGACGCAGGCGGCCGAAACCGAACTGCGCAAGGCGGCGAAGCTGATCGCCCAGAGCCCTCCCGGCGCAATTCACGTCATCGGCCATACCGACAGCAAGGGCGACGACGCCTATAACCAGACGCTCTCCGAAGCGCGGGCGAAGACGGTCGCGGACTGGTTTCGTCAGCAAGTCGGGGTTCGGCAGCGCGAATTCCGGGTATCGGGTCAGGGCGAAACCGCGCCGATCGCACCCAACGAGACCGCCGATGGCACCGACGACCCGGCCGGGCGCGCCCGGAACCGCCGGGTCGAGGTGATCGTGCCGACACAGGGGCCATGATGTCCGGCGCCGCGCCGCGCTGGTGAACGGCGGATCGGATCTGCCGCCCTACCGCCCGATCTGCGCCGCCTTGTCGCGCAAATCCGCTGCCGCCTGGCCGTCGCCCTGCCCGTCGAGCAGGTCGGCATAAATCCCCATGATCTCGGCGTTCAGCGGCTGCAGCCGATAGGCGAGCGCGATCAGCGGCAGCGCGCGCTTCGGCTGCCCCTTCGCCGCCCAGGCGCGCGCGAGTTCGCGCAGCACCACGACGTCGCGGTTGCCGATCCGCCGGCGCACCCGCTCGAAATGCCGGATCGCCTGGTCCCAATGCTTGAGGTCCATCGCGAGGTGCCCGGCGAGCCGGTCGGCGGCGACGCTCGACGGCTGGCTGTCGCGCAGCGCCAGAATCGCCGCGCCCGACCCCGCGGGGTCGCCGGCGCGATAGAGCGCGTTGGCGAGCCGCAGCGTCGTGCGCTCGCCGGCGTCGAGGTCGCGCGCCTTGCGATAGGCGCCGACCGCCATGTCGAAGCGGCCGTCGGCCAGCGCCGCATCGCCGAGCAGGATATGCGCGTCGGCGACCCCCGGATTGGCGTCGCGCAATGCCAGGGCGCGCGCGATCGCGCTTTGCATGCGGCCGCTCGCGATGTCGGCCGAGATGGCAGGGATCGCCTTCGCCGGATCGAGCGGCGCCGCGTCGGCGGCCATCGTCACCAGCCCATAACGGTCGTCGACCGCGAAAGGCGCCGCGTCGCCGCGCGTCAGCGCCGCCGCGCGCGCCTGATAGGCGGCCGAAGCGCGGCGATCGCCCTGCTCGGCGGCGACACGCGCCGCGAGCAGCAGCGACCAGCTGTCGGCATCGCTCCGGGCGACGATCGGCGCCAGCGCCTCCGCCGCACCCTCGGCGTCGCCGTCGGCCCAGTTCGCCGCGGCGAGGATGCGCCGCGCGGCCCCGTTGTGCGGTTGTTCGGTCAGCAGCCGCTCGGCCCAGGTCGCCGAGACCGCCTCGCCGCCGAGTTCGAGCTCGACCACCGCGCTCAGCAGCATGAAGCCCGGCTCCTCGTCCATCTGCCCGCGCGAGCGCTGGAGCAAGCTGCGCGCGAGCTGATAATCGTCGGCGCGCGCCGCGAGCACCGCCTGCAGATAATAGAGGCGCGGATCGCCCGGAACGATCGTCGCGGCGTGGCGCAGCGCCGTCAGCATATCGCGATAGCGGCCGAGGTCGCCGAAGGTCGCGGCCTGGTCGATCAGCGCCCCGGCATTGTCGGGGTCGGCGGCGAGTGCTTTCTCGTACCAGGGCAGCGAGGCGGTCATCCCCTCGCGCGCGCGCACCAGATTGGCCTTGAGCGCGAGCGCATCCCCGTTCGCGGGATCGAGTTCGATCGCATAATCGACCGCATCGCGCGCGCCCGTCGCATCGGCATTGGCGTCGCGGAAGCGCGCGACGTCGACCCACAGCGCCGCGTCGCGCGGCAGTTCGCGCACCGCGCGGTCGAACGCCTCGCGCGCCGCGCCGAGATCGCCGTCCGCCAGATGAACCTCACCTGCGACCCATGCCGCCTCGCCCGCGACCTCGGGCGCGACCGGCGCCGCACCGAGCGTCTGCAGGGCCCGCTCGCCGTCTCCCTGCAACGCATAGGCGCGCGCGAGCAGCGGACGGAGCACCTCCGCGCGCCCGCCCGCCGCGAGCGCCGCCTTCACCACGGCTTCGGCCGCCACCCCGTCGCGGAGGCGAAGGGCTATGCGCGCGAGTTCGACCCGCGCCTCGACTGCCTGGGGGTCGCCGGCAACCATGTCCTGCAATTCGGCACGCCGCTGTTCGAGCGCCTCGCGCCCGCCCATCGGCCGCGGCCCGTCGCATCCGGCCAGCACCGCCGCGATCAGCAGCGTGCCCATCCAGACGCGTCCCAGGGTCATTCAGGCCTGCATCCGATATTGCTTGAGCAGGTCGTAGAGCGTCGGGCGGCTGATCCCGAGCAGCTTGGCGGCGGCCGAGATATTGCCCTCGCTCTGCGTCATCGCGCGGCGGATCGCGACGCGGTCGGCCGCCTCGCGCGCACTGCGCAGGTTGAGCCAGTCGGCCTCTTCGCCCGCTTCCGCCGCCGACAGGTCGAGGTCGTCCTTGGTGACCAGCTTGCCGTCGGCCATGATCACCGCGCGCTTGATGCGGTTTTCCAGTTCGCGAACATTGCCCGGCCAGCGTCCCGCGTCGATCGCCTGCAGCGCGTCGGGCGCGAAGCCGCGCACGCCGGGGTTCATCTGGGGCGCATAATGGTGGAGGAAGTGCCGCGCGAGCAGCACCGCGTCGCCCGGCCGCTCGGCAAGCGACGGAATCTTCACCACCATCTCGGCGAGCCGGTAGTAAAGATCGTCGCGAAAGCTCCCGCCCGCGATCATCGCATCGAGGTCGCGGTGCGTCGCGCAGACAATCCGCGTGTCGACCGCGATCGGCTTGCGCCCCCCGATCCGCTCGATCGTCCGCTCCTGCAAAAAGCGCAGCAGCTTGACCTGCAAGGGCAGCGGGATATCGCCGACCTCGTCGAGGAACAGGGTGCCGCCGTGCGCCAGCTCGATCTTGCCCTCGGTCGTCTTGACCGCGCCGGTGAACGCCCCCTTCTCGTGCCCGAACAATTCGCTTTCGAGCAGGGTTTCGGGAATCGCGGCGCAATTGATCGCGACAAACGCCCCGTCGCGCCGCGCGCTCGCCTCGTGCAGTCCGCGCGCGAGCAGTTCCTTGCCGGTGCCGCTCGCGCCGAGCAGCATCACACTGACGTCGAGATCGGCGACGCGTTCGATCGTGCGTGCGACCTTCAGCATCTCGGGCGCGCCGGTGATCATCCCGCCGAGCACGCGGTTGTCGCTCGCGCCCGCTTCGGCGAGCCGCGCATTTTCGACCTCCAGCGCGCGCACGTGGAAGGCGCGCCGGACGATCAGCCCCAACTCGTCGATGTCGATCGGCTTCTGGTAGAAATCCCAGGCGCCGTTCGCGATCGCGGTCAGCGCGCTCGCGCGCTCGCCGTGCCCCGACACGACGATGACCTTGGTATCGGGCTTGGCCTCGAGGATCGCGCCCAGCACGCGAAAACCCTCGCGGGTGCCGTCGGGGTCGGGCGGCAGGCCGAGGTCGAGCGTCACCACCGCCGGTTCCTCGGCGCGCAGCAGCTCGATCGCGCGGTCATGGTCGCCCGCGATCAGCACCTCATAATCCTCATACGCCCATTTGAGCTGCGTCTGCAGCCCCGGATCGTCCTCGACCACCAGCAGCTTGCGCGGCGCGTCGGTCCCGTCGCTCGTCATCATCCCACCCTCATCCATTGGTCCCCGGCGCCGCTTGCGCCGTCCTCACCCGCGACCGGCAGCCACACCGTGAAGCGGCTCCCCTTCCCCGGCTCGCTCGCCACGTCGATCGTCCCGCCCATCGCCTGCGCGAGTTGCAGCGCCTCGAAGGCGCCGAGCCCGAAGCCCGCCTCCTTGGTCGACACAAAGGGCTTGAACAGCTCGCCCTGAATGAACGCGCGGCTCATCCCTGCGCCCTGGTCGAGGATGTCGATCCGCACCCGCCCCGCCTCGCGCGCCGCGATCAGCTGCACCGGCGCGCCCTCGGGCGACGC
Organism: Sphingopyxis sp. NJF-3; assembly: GCF_053514865.1. Lineage (NCBI taxonomy): Bacteria > Pseudomonadati > Pseudomonadota > Alphaproteobacteria > Sphingomonadales > Sphingopyxidaceae > Sphingopyxis > Sphingopyxis sp. NJF-3. The sequence continues at coordinate 1,360,942 of NZ_CM130726.1, read as the reverse complement.
GTCGATCGCATTGGCCGCGAGCTGCTCGACGATCTGGCGCAGCGCCGCCGCGTCGGCCCAGGCGGCAAGCCCGGTCGCGCAGCCGACGACGAGCGGCGCGCGCGGCCGCATCTGGGCCGCGACATCGTTGAGCACGGGTTCGACGAAGGTTCGCGCCGCCTCCGCCGCGCGGCCGCGCTCGCGCGGCGAGAGGCGGGCGAGCAGCCCCGTCAGCCGCCCCGCCGACAGCTTCAGCGTCTCGACCATGTCGGCGCGGAATTCGGGCTTGTCGGCGTGCCGTTCGGCATTGCGCGCGAGCAGCGACAACTGGCTCGCGAGATTCTTGATGTCGTGCATGATGAAGGCGAAGCGGCGGTTGAACTCATCGAAGCGTTTCGCCTCCGACAGCGCAGCCTGGCTCTGCGATTCGGCTAGGTAGCTCGCCGCCTGGCGCCCCGCGATGCGCAGCACGTCGAGGTCTTCCCAGTCGAGCGCGCGCGAAACCGGTGGCCGGTGCAGCACCGCGAGCGCGAGCATTCGCCCGAAGTGCAGCACCGGCACCACGACCCAGGCGCGCGCATCGGCGACGAGCCAGCCGGGAATCGCCATGTCGTCGCCCGCCTCCGCGCCGCCGCGGCGCACCGCGTCGAGATCGACGATATGCTGCGTCTCCTGCAGCACGAAGGCGCAGCGCAACGGCAGCTCTGCCATCTCCTCGACCCCGCCCGGCCAATGCCACTGGTCCGCGACGCGGAAAGTCCCCTGCGCGTCGGGCAGCATCAGCAGCGCGCCCGGGCTGCCGGTCAGTTCGGCGAGCGCCTTGGCGACGCGGTGGTGGAGGTTCGTCCCGCCCTCGCCGTCCTCCGCCTGCCCGAGCGTCGCGGTGAAGCGCATCCATTCGGCGCGATAATCGTAGCGATGCTCGAAGAAATGCTTCGAGATCATCACCGCCAGCCACGCGCGCGCGCGCCTCGACAGGAACAGCAGCCCCCCCGCGCCGAGCGCGAAGAGCAGGAATATCCCCTGCGCCAGCTCGCCATAATCGCCGCCGACCAGCCGCGCGACCGCGCCGGTCAGCCCGATCAGCACCAGATAGGCGGCGGCGCCGAGCAGCAGGATCGTCCGCGTCGCCGCGGTGCGCGACAGCCGCATCCGCTCGCGCCCCACGTCCATCGCCGCGACGACGAAGGTCGGCAGGATCAACAGCGCCACGGCGGGCAGCAGCAGGATCAGCGTCGTCGCGGGCGCACCGGTCAGCGCGCCGATGAGCTGAACGTTGAGCTCATAGGCCCACAGCATCGCAAAGCCGCCCGCGACCGCGAGCACCGGCATCCGGAGGCCCGCGCTGCCGTGACGCACCCCGCTGTCGACGAGCAGCAGCCCGCCCGACGCGGCGATCATCGCGACGATCGCCAGGCCGGGGCCCATCCATTCGGCCGACACCAGCCCAGCGCGCAGGAAGCTCGCGCCGCCGCCGACCGCCGCGACGACGCAGAATGTGACGAGCAGGCGCAGGATCAGCCGCAGCGGCCGCGACATCGGCGCGCGCGCGCTCCAGAAGGTCGCGCCGAGCCAGCCGAGCCAGCCGATATTGCGCAGCGCCCGCCCCGCGAGCGCCTGCGCCGACCCCGGCCCGAACGCATGGACGAGCAGGCACCAGATCGCCGTCGCCCCTGCCGCGGCAACCAGCCACGCGGGCGCGGGCATCAGGGCCCGCATCCGCGCGCGCGGCCGGCTGAGCAGCCACAGCGTCACGCCGGCGAACCCCGTCAGCGCGAGCGTCGCGAGCAGCTCCGACAGGGCGGCGAGCGCAGGCACGCTCAGCGCGCTCCCTCCGGCCACAGCACGACGCGCACCGTCTGGAGCAGGATCAACAGGTCGAGAAAGGGCGAATAATTCTTGGCATAGTAAAGATCATATTCGAGCTTGACGCGCGCATCCTCGACCGACGCGCCATAGGGATAGTTGATCTGCGCCCAGCCGGTCAGCCCCGGCTTCACCATGTGCCGCTCGGCATAATAGGGTAGCTCGCGCGTCAGTTCCTCGACGAAGCTCGGTCGCTCGGGACGCGGCCCGACAAAGCTCATCTCGCCCTTCAGCACGCACCAGGTCTGCGGCAGTTCGTCGATGCGCAGCTTGCGGATGATATGGCCGACGCGGGTGATCCGCGGGTCGTTCGCGCTCGCCCACACCGCTTTCCCCGCGGCCTCGGCATCGGTGCGCATCGAGCGGATCTTGACGATATTATAGGGCTCGCCGAACAGTCCGACGCGCGGCTGGCGATAGAAAATGGGACCCTTGCTGTCGAGCTTGACCGCGATCCCCGCGATCAGGATCAGCGGCAGCCCGATCACCAGCACCGCCAGGCTCGCGGCGATGTCGAACAGGCGCTTGCTGACCTTGGCGATCCGCTGCCCGGCCGAAAAGCCGTCCGAAAAGATCAGGAAACTGGGGTTGGTGGTCGCAAGGTCGACGCGCCCCGTCTCGCGCTCGAGGAAGCTCGCCATCTCGTTGACATGGACCCCGGTGGTCTTGACGCGGAGCAGGTCGGCGAGCGGCAGCGCGCCGCGTCGCTCCTCCATCGCCAGCACGACCTCGCCCGCGCCCAGCGCGACGGCATGATCGGCGAGGTTCGGCACCGCCGCGCGCGGAACCGCGCCCGGCACCGCCGTCTCGTTCGCCCGCATCGCGACGAAACCGGTGATGGCGAGCCCGCTCCCCGGCGCGTCGGCGAGCGCGGCGAGCCGCGCCGCGCGCGGTCCGGCGCCGAGCACGAGGATGCGGCGACGAAAGGCGTCGGCCCCCGCGCTCTGCGTCAGCGCGAGCCGGATCAGCAGCAGCGCCGCGATCGCGAGCGCCATCGCGTAAAGGCTGTTCGCGCGCCACAGCGTCGCGGCGGGCAGCAGAAAGCCGACGACCGACAGAAAGATCACTCCGAGCGAGATCGCCGCGAGCAGCCGCGCGGTCGCGAACCCCATCGCGCGCAACGCCTTGGTCCCGTACATGCCGACCGCCATCATCGCGAGCGAATTGGCGAGCGCGAAAGTGACGACCGGCGCCCAGCGCCCCGCGAGCGGCCCGGCATCGAACCCCGCCTGATGCGCATAGAGATGCCATGCCGCCTCGGCGGACACGAGCAACGCCGCGAACTCGAACAGCGCGAGCCAGACGACCGCGTGCGGCACATAATGTTTGAACAACCTGAACATGAAGACCGGCGCGCCCTTTCCGGCGCCCGATCCTAATCGCGAGGCGTGAAGTGTCGGTTAATTTTACACCTGGATGGCGGGTTGCGGCTGAGCGACGGAAATGGCCGCTTTCGACCGATTGCGGACATTGCGAGCATCGCTTAGCGTGATCCAAATCTGTTATGGGGCTCGCGCATGAACTGGATCTCTGGACTGTTTGGTAACGCCGAAGCCGCGGGGGACGATCCGATCATACCGGTTCCTTTCCCGCCCCTTATTACGTTACTTCAGCAGCACGAGACTGCGAAGGGATCTGCGCTCACCGAGGCCGAAGTGCTGGATATACGCGATGGGGCTGTCTGCATGACGATGAAACGGTCTCGCGCTGAACAGCTTGCCGCAAGCAGAGGTTTTCCTGACATCGATCCCGCAAATGCTTGGGAAGAGTGGCTCCACGCCCGACACCAAAATTCTGATTAGTCTGCCGTCCGCTTCCCACCCCAATTCGGACATTCCCTCTCTCGCCCACCGATAGCGCGTGACCGCCGCCCCGCAACCCGATAGAGCCGCCCCATGACGCTGATGATCCAACCCGTCATCCTCTGCGGCGGCGCCGGGACGCGGCTCTGGCCCGAATCGCGCGGCGACCATGCCAAGCAGTTCCTGACCCTCGCTGGCCCCGACAGCCTGTTCCGCCAGACCGTCCGCCGCACCCCCGCGGGCGCCGACTTCCTGCCGCCGCTCGTCCTCTGCGGTGACGCGCATGTCGCCGCGATCCGTGAGCAGATGGACGCGCGCGAGGCGGCGCTGCTCGTCGAGCCGATGCCGCGCGGCACCGCCGCCGCGATCGCGCTCGCCGTCGCTCAGGCCGACGCCGACACGCTGCTGCTGGTGATGCCGAGCGACCATGTCATCGCCGACATCCCCGCCTTTCACGCCGCGATCGCGAAGGGCGCGCGCCTCGCGCAGCAGGACTGGCTCGTCACCTTCGGCATCGCGCCCGACCGCCCCGAAACCGGCTTCGGCTATATCGCGAGCGGCGAACCGCTGGGCAACGACGGTTTCGCCGTCGCGCGCTTCGTCGAAAAGCCACCGCTGGCCGAGGCCGAGGCGATGCTCGCGGCGGGCGGCTACAGCTGGAACGCAGGCATTTTCCTCTTTCGCGCCGGGCGGATGCGCGATGCGATGCTCACCCATTGCCGCGCGATCTTCGAGGCCGCCGACCGGGCGATCGCCGCCGGCCAGCGCGATGGCGACGCGCTCCACGCCGACGCGATCCCGTTCGAACGGGCACCCACCGATTCGATCGATTATGCGGTGATGGAAAAGGACGACCGCGTCGCCGTCGTCCCCGTCGCGATGGGCTGGTCCGACCTCGGCAGCTGGCACGCGGTCCACGCGCTCGCCGACAAGGACGCCGACGGCAACGCGCTGGGCGGCGACGTCTTCGTCCACGACAGCCGCGGCAACCTCGTCCGCGCCGGCGGCAAGCGCGTGTCGCTCGTCGGGATGGACGATGTCGCGGTGATCGTCGACGGCGACGACATCCTCGTCATTCCCCTCGCCCGAGCCCAGGACGTCCGCGCCGCCGCCAGGGCGCGCGAATAGGGTCCATATCCGAGCCGCCCTCATTCTTTCCCGCGCTACCCCCGCGGGGCGACGCCTCGCGCCCTGATACCCCCCTGCAGCACGTGACGCAGAAATTTCGCGATAGACATTGCTAATGCGATTGACTCGCATTAGGTGCCCCCTCGGACGACAATCGAGCTCGAAGGGGGCCTTTCATGACAGCCGCGCGTTTCACCCTGCTGGTCTGCACCGCGCTCGCAAGCGGTCAGTTGCTGGCCCAGGAAGCCGCATCGCCCGACGACCAGGGGCAGGATCAGGGCCAGATCGTCGTCACCGGCTTTGCGGGGACCAAGACCGACACCGCGCTGACCGAACTGCCGCAGCCGGTCAAGGTCATCACCGCCGAGCAGTATGAGGCGCAGGGTGCGATCAACATCAGCGACACGGTGAAATATGCCGCTGGGGTCCTCGCCAATCCCTATGGCCGCGACACCCGCGTCGACGGCTTCAACGTGCGCGGACTCGACGCGCTGCAGTTCCGCGACGGCATGCGCGACATCTTCTCCTATTATGCCAGCATCACGTCGGACCCCTACAACTTCTCGCGCGTCGAGATCGTGCGCGGCCCCGCCTCGGTGCTGTTCGGCCAGGGCTCGATCGGCGGCATCGTCAACCTCGTCAGCAAGACGCCCGACTTCGCCACGCGCGGCGAAATCAATCTCGTCTACGGCAGCTACGACCGCAAGGAAGTGCTGGGCGACGTCAACCTCGCGCTTGCCGACAATCTCGCGGTGCGTTTCGTCGGCCGCGCGCGCGATGCCGACACCTTCGTCGACCATGTGCCCGACGACCGCGTGATGTTCGCGCCCTCGATCCGCTGGCAGCCGACGCCCGACACCGACGTCGTGCTCACCGGCCTCTATCAGGAGGACGACACCGGCTCGACCTCGCAATTCCTGCCGATCGTCGGCACCTTCAGGCCCAACCCGGTCGCCGGCGAGCAGCTCGATCGCTACACCTTCGTCGGCAAGGCCGGCTGGGACCGCTATGCCGGCCGTTCGCTGCAGGGCGGCGGGTCGATCACGCACCGCTTCTCGGACGCCGTCAAGCTCAGCCTCAAGGCGCGCTATATCGACAGCGACCTCGAATATAACACCCATTATGCCGACAGCTATACGAACCCGCAGGACCCCTTCTCGGTCTACGGGACCGACGGCCGCACAATCGCCCTGATCGCGGACGCCAGCGATGCGCGGATGAACGTCTTCTCGACCGACAATAATATCGAGTTCAACTTCGGCACCGGCGCCGATATCGAGCACAAGCTGCTCGTCGGCATCGACTATAGCTGGAACAAGGTCGCCAAGCGTTACGATGGCGGGTTCGAGCTCGTCGACCTCTACGACATCGATTATGATGCGCTCGCGACCTATGACCCCACCGGTCCCTTCACCACGGAAAGCCAGAAGCAGCTGGGCATCTATGTCCAGGATCAGATCCGCTTCTTCGACCGCATCTCGGTCGTGCTGGGCGCCCGCCGCGACCGCGTCACCGGATCGTCGGGCCAGAAGGACAATGCCACCACCTTCCGCGCCGGCATCATCGGCGAGATCGGCGCGGGCTTCTCGCCCTTCTTCAGCTATACCGAAAGCTTCCTGCCGGTCGCCGGCCGGATCGACAATGGCGACGGCACCTTCGGCGATCCCTACCGCCCGCAGACCGGCACCCAGTACGAAGCGGGCGTGAAATGGCAGCCGACGCCGAACACGCTGGTCACCGCCACCGCCTTCAAGATCAGGGAACGCAACCGCGTCCTCTATCTCGCCGCCGGCGGCACCACCCAGTCGGGCGTGCTCAACACCAAGGGTTTCGAGATCGAGGCGAGCCACACGCTGCCCGGCAATTTCGAGCTGCTCGCCAATTACGGCTATGCGAAGCTCAGGTCCGAAACCAACACCAGCCTCGACTATATGCCGCGCCATACCGCGTCGCTCTGGTCGACCAAGACCTTCGGCCTTCCGGATGAAGCGCAACTGCGTCTCGGCGCCGGCGTCGTCTACAGCGGCAAAAGCGTCTCGACCAGCCCGGTCTGGTCGATCGTCACCCCGTCGCGCACGACGGTCGACGCGCTGGCGGAAATCAACTGGAATAGCTGGCGCTTCGCCGTCAACGCGACCAACCTTCTGGGCAAGCAATATTTCGCCTCCTGCCTCGCACGCGGCGATTGTTTCATGGCGGCGCCGCGCAACGTGATGGCGACCGTCGGCTATCGCTTCCGGTGAACAGCGCCTCGCCCCTCGTCTGGGCCGGCGCGGCCGCCGCGGTCCTCGGCGTGCTGTTGCTCCGCCGCGCCTGGGGCCTGCCCCGGCGCTCGGCGGCGCTGAACGGCGCGGCGTGGGCGCTGCTCCTCGTCGGCGCCGCGCTCGGCATCGCCGGCAACGGCGCGTGGGGCGCGGCGATGGTGTCGCTGTTTGGCATGGGAATGGCAGCGCTGTTCCTCGCGCAGGCCGCCGCGGCGTCGCGCCCGGGCAAGACGCGCGCCTCGGATCGCAAGGCGCACATGCTCCCCGCGAAGGGCGAGCCGCGCCGCATCGGACGCCGCCTGCTGACCTTTCTCGTCACCGTGCCGCTCGCGATGCTCGTCTCGCTGCTCGCCGCGCTCGCCGCACGCTCGCTCGCGGGGCTCGGCGGCTGGGCGGAGGCCGACGGCAACGGCCTTACCTTGCTCTTGCTGCCGCTCCTCTGGGGCATCCTCGCCTTCGCGCTGCTGATGATGCCGCGGCGGCGCACGCAATTCGCCTGGCTGCTGCTCCCCGCGGCGGCGAGCCTCGGGCTGATCTGGATCGGAGGGGCGGCATGACGGGACCGGTCGACAAGGGCATGGTGCAGCGCGCCCTCTCGGCGCACGCCGCGATCGGGCTGCTCGCCTCGGCGCTTCTCTACCTCGTCTGCCTGACGGGCACGGTCGTCGTCTTCTATCAGGAATGGCAGCGGATCGAGCAGCCGGCGGCGCCCGAAATGGCGCGCATCGCGCCGGGCGCAGTGCAAAGCGCGGTCGCCGCGGTCCTCGCGACCGAAGAGGGCAAGCCCGCGACCACGCACCTCTACGTCCACCTCCCCGTCCCCGACCTGCCGCGCACGACGATCACGACCGACAGCCAGGCGGTGCATGTCGACCAGACCGGCGCGATCGCGGGGCCCGAAGGCAACGCCTGGTCCGAATTTCTCCTCGCCGTCCATTACCGGCTCAACATCCCCGGCCTGATCGGACTGATCCTCGTCGGCATATTGGGGGTGATGATCGTCGCGCTGTCGCTGTCGGGGGTGATCGCGCACCCGCGCATCTTCCGCGACGCCTTCCGCCTCCGCGCCCGCGACAAGGAAGGAGTCGGGCTCGCCGACTGGCACAACCGGCTGAGCGTCTGGTCGCTGCCCTTCGCGCTCGCGATCGCGCTGACGGGCGCGATGATCGGGCTCGGCACGATCGGCGCCTACGGCCTCGCGGCGAGCTTCTACAAGGGCGATGTCGAGGCGGCCTATGCCCCGATCTTCGGCGGCGAGGGCAAGCCCGACGCCCGCCCCGCTCCGCTCGCCGACGTTGCGACGCCGCTCGCCTGGATCGCCGCCACCCATCCCGAGCTGCGCCCGACCTACATCATCCTCCACGACCCCGGCACGCGCGGCCAGCATGTCCAGCTCCTCGCCGAGCATCCGCAGCGGCTGATCTACGGTGAAAGCTATAATTTCGACGCGAACGGGCGCTTCCTCGGCGCCGTAGGCCTTGCCGACGGCCATCTGGGGCAACAGATGGCCGCCTCGACCTACAATCTCCATTTCGGCAATTTCGGGGGACTGCCGGTCAAATTCGCCTATTTCGGGCTCGGCCTCGCGCTCACCATCGTCGTCGCGACCGGCACCTCGATCTGGCTCGGCAAGCGCGCGCGCCGCGGCCTCCACGAACCGCGGCTGCGCAGCCTGTGGGACGCGGTGCTGTGGGGCGTGCCGCTCGCGCTGGCGCTGACCTTCCTCGCGCGATTGCTCGCCGGCAACAATGCGCCGCTCACCGCGATCTTCTGGATCCTGACCGCGCTGATCCTGCTGGCGGCGGCGATCCGCCCCGAACCACGACCCAAGCGGCTGTTGCAAAGGCTGTTCATCGCCAGCCTGGTCGCCAGCCCGATCGCCGCGCTCGCGGGGTGAGGCGGGTCTCGTAGTAGGGAGCGGGAGGCGGACATTGAGGGGTAGCGCACCTCATCCCCTCCCGCAGGCGGGAGGGGCAGCGAGGCTTGGCAGCTTGCTGCCTAGCCGCAGCGGGGTGGGCCATCGCACCGTCGCTGCCCACCCCCGACCCCTCCCGCCTGCGGGAGGGGAGAAGAACCGCCGTAAACACCTGCAGACCAACTCCCCACACCCCAGCCCCACATCGCGATTGCCGCCTCCCCGGTCCTGTGAAATGAACGTTCCCACGAGTGGGCGCAGGGGAGGATGATTCGGGTGAGCGGGGCAATCGGCAGCGACCGGCGTCTGTGGGCGTTCGCGATCGGCGTCGCGGCGGTGACCGCCGGCGTCCTTCTTCACCTGCCGATGTTCTGGATGGGCCGTGACATGGGGTTCCGCATGGCGGGCATGCCGATGGATCATGGCATGATCGCGGGCATGGGACTGATCGTCGCCGGGATCGGCATCGCCGCCTATGGCCTGCTCCCCAAGGGCCTGTCGGCGCAGATGGCGGCGGCGAGCGAGCTTGTCGTCGCCGCGCCCGAGGACGCGCCGCTGTCGCCCGCGCACTGGCGGCTGATGGCCGTGCTCGTCGTCGCGCTGATCATCGACATCATGAAACCCGCAAGCCTCGGTTTCGTGATCCCGGGCATGATCGACGAATATGGCGTGCCGCGCGAAACCGTGTCGCTCGTCCCCTTCTTCGCGCTCGTCGGCACGGTGGTCGGCTCCTTCCTGTGGGGCGTCGTCGCCGACATCTATGGGCGCAAGGCGTCGATCATGCTGTCGGCGGTGATGTTCGTCGGCACCTCGATCTGCGGGGCGATGCCCTCGCTCGCGTGGAACGTCGGCATGTGCTTCCTGATGGGCGCGGCGGCGGGCGGAATGCTGCCCGTGACCTATGCGCTGCTCGCCGAAATGATGCCGAGCCGCCATCGCGGCTGGAGCCTCGTCCTCGTCGGCGGCCTCGGCGCGGTCGGCGGCTATGCCGCCGCGAGCCTGATGGCGGTCTGGCTCGAGCCGATCTTCAGTTGGCGCAGCCTGTGGCTCGCCAACCTGCCGAGCGGCCTTCTGCTGGTGCTGCTGGGCGCCTTCATCCCCGAATCGGCGAAATTCCTGGTCGCGCGCGGGCGGACGGCCGAGGCGCAGCGCGTGATGGACCGTTTCGGGTCGGGAGTGCGCCGCCTCGCTCCGGTCGAAGGTGCTCCGCCGCGGACGGCGGCCTCAGCGCCCGTCGGACGCGCTCAGACCGCCAAGCTGATCGCGCTCAGCCTCACCGCCATCTGCTGGGGTCTCGTCAATTTCGGACTGCTGCTGTGGCTGCCGGTCGAGCTGGTCGCGCGCGGCTACGGCATGGAGGTGTCGAGCCGGCTCCTCGCCGCCTCGGCGCTGATCGCGCTTCCCACCGTCTTCCTCGTCGCGTGGATCTACAGCGCGTGGAGCACCAAATATTCGGTGCTGGCGTCGATCGCGGTGACGCTGCTCGGCCTCGCCGGCGTCCTGTGGCTCGCGCTGACCCGCGGCGCCAGCCCGGTGCTGCCGGTCGCGCTGCTGATCGTCGGCAGCAACGGCATCATCGCGATGATCCTGCCCTATTGCGCCGAAAGCTTTCCCCTGCGCATCCGCGGCCGCGCGACCGGCTGGGTCGCGGCGTGCAGCAAGCTCGGCGGCGTCTTTGCCCAAGCGCTCGCGATCCTCGCGATCATCCCGACCCTTGCCGTCAGCGCGCTGATGATCGCTGTCCCGACCGCCCTGTCGCTGATCCTCGTCGCGCGCCACGGCCGCGAGACGCGCGGCAGCGACCTGCGCGACCTCGATCCCGAGGGGCATGTCTTCGACAAGGCGGGATTATAGAGCCGCAGGACACGGCATGACCTCGTCATGGCGGGGGACCGGAGCGACGAAGCCATCCAGGGCGGTTTGCGCCACCTCTGGATTGGCGATTGCAAACGCCAGCGAGGAGGTCCACTTTGGGGTGGGGAGCGGACGTTGCGTCCCGATAAGCCCCTCCCCTTCAGGGGAGGGGCAACGCAGACTTGGCAGCTTGCTGCCTAGTCGTAGTGGGGTGGGGTCTATCGGCCTTGCGCAAGGCCGATAGACCCCACCCCACCCCCTCCCCTGAAGGGGAGGGGCTTTCTCTCTGCCTATGGCCGCTATCGGTCGTTTCCCGACATTCGCCACTTCCTCCCCCTCAGCGATTGCGCTTGGGCGCCCTCCCCCATTCGTGATAGCCTTGCCCCGCTGTTTCGGGTTCGCCTGTTGGGGAGGGGAATGGGCATGCACCACGCGTTCAAGGCGGCCGCGATCGCCGGCATCGGTTTCTCTCTCGCCAGCTTTGCGCCGCCGACCGGCTTTCCGGTGGCCGCGCTCGATGCGCTCGACCCCGGCCGCCTCGCCACCCTGTTCTGCGGCGCCCGCCGCGCCGGCGCGACGCTCGCGCACGATCTTCTCGCCGCGGCAGCGGTCGCGGCCCCCGCCAGCCAGGCGGGGCCGATCCCGCTCTTTCCCGACCTGACCGCCTCGCCTTTCCCCGCGTCGACGCGCGACGATCAGGCGCGGCGCTATTTCAGCCAGGGCCTGCTCCTCACCTATGGCTTCAACCACGCCGGCGCGGTGCGCTCCTTCCGCGAGGCGCAGCGGCGCGATCCGGGCTGTGCGATCTGCTGGTGGGGCGAGGCGGTGGCGCTCGGGCCGAATATCAACGCGCCGATGGATGATCGCGACCATGGCGCGGCGCTCGCCGCTGTCGAGCGCGCGATGGCGCTGCGCGGCGAGGCCTCGCCGATGGAGCGGGCGCTGATCGAGGCGGTCGCGCTGCGATATTCGGCCGATCCCGGCGCCGATCGCGCCGCGCTCGACGCCCGCTACGCCGATGCGATGCTCGACGTCGCGCGCCGCTTTCCCGCCGACGACGACGTCGCGGTGCTCGCTGCCGAGGCCGCGATGGACACGACCCCGTGGAATTACTGGGAGGGCGACAGGCGGACGGCGGTGGGCCGCGCCGGCGAGGCGGTGCGGCTGATCGAAACCGTGCTTCGCCGCAATCCGGCGCATGTCCAGGCGAACCACCTCTATATCCACCTGATGGAGGCCAGCGATCCACAGCGCGCCGAGGCGGCGGCGGATCGATTATCGAACCCGGCGGCGCCCAGCGCCGCGCACCTCGTCCACATGCCCGGCCATATCTACCAGCTCCGCGGGCGCCACGCCGACTCGATCCGCGTCAACGTCGCCGCGGCGCGCGCCGACGAGGCGTTCATCCGCAGCGCCGGCAACCAGGGGCTCGTGCGCTACGGCTATTATCCGCACAATATCCACTTCATCGTCACGTCGGCGCAGATGGCGGGCGACATGGGCACCGCGATCCGCGAGGCGCGGCGCCTGCGCACCGTGCTCGACCCCGCGACCTCGGCGCGGATCGCGTGGATCCAGGCGATCGACGCCGCGCCCTATTTCGCGATGGCGCAATTCGCCGATGCCCGGGCGATACTGGCGATGCCCGCGCCCGACGCGCGGCTCGCTTACCCGGCCGCAATGCGCCATTACGCGCGCGCCGTCGCCTATGCCCGGCTTCGCGACCGCGCCGGATTCGACGGGGAAATCGCCGCGATGGCGCGGATCGGCTCCTCGGACGCGCTTAAGGACATGATCGCGCAGGGCGTACCGGCCGACGAGCTGATACGGCTCGCCGAACGGGTCGCGCGCGGCCGGTTCGCTGCGGCGCGAGGCCGCCCGGACGACGCGGTCGCCTTCTACCGCCAGGCGATCGAGATCGAGGGCCGCATTCCCTATCAGGAGCCGACCTACTGGTATTATCCCGTCCGCCAGTCGCTCGGCGCGGCGCTCTTCCAGGCGCGGCGCTATGGCGAGGCCAGCGACGCCTTTCGCGCCGCGCTGACGCAGGCGCCCAATAATGGCTGGGCGCTCTACGGACTCAGCCGCAGCGAAGCCGCGCAAGGCCGCAAGCTCGAGGCGGCCGCCGCCGACAAGGCGCTCGCGAAGGCGTGGCTCGGCGACCGGCGCTGGCTCCGCATGGACCGCCTGTAGGACTGGGGCTCAATCCCCCGCGAAGTCGAACGCGCTGACCCCGCGCTCGCCCTCGCGGAAGCGCAGCGGGCGGCCGAGTGGCGGCATCGAGCGCTGGACGCAGCCGGTGCGGGTGCAGCGGCGACAGCCGAGCCCGATCGGGGTCGCCGGCGAACGCATCAGATCGATCCCGCGCGCGGCGATCAGCGGCGCCGCGACCTTGGCGTCGACCCCGACGCACACCGCGAAGCGCGCCGGGGTGCCGCTGCCGGTCGCGCCGGGCGCGGCGACGCTGCGGCTCTGCGTGAACCAGCGCGATCCATCCTCCAACTCGACCAGATCGGCGACAACTTCGCCGGGCCGCGCAAAGGCCTCGTGCACGCCCCACAGCGGACAGCGCGCGTCGCCGTCGACCAGCGGCGACTGGCTCGCCCCGGCATAGCGTTTGCTCCCCTGCCCCGCGCGGTCGATGCGCAGCATGAAGAAGGGCAGCCCGCGCGCGCCGACGCGCTGCAGCGTCGTCAGCCGGTGCGCGACCTGCTCGTACCCCGCGCCGAAGCGCCGCTGGAGCAGCAGCAGGTCGTAACCCGTCGCGTCGCAGGCGCGCAGGAAGCGGCCATAGGGCATCATCAGCGCCGCGGCGAAATAGTGGATCAGATGGCGCTCGAACAGCCGCGCCGCCGCGGGCTCGGCGAATCCGGCGCCGGCGACGAGCGCGTCGATCTCGTCCTTCGCCTCGATCTGCGCCAATGTCGCCGCCGCCTGGAAGGTGCGCGAAGCGGGGCGCAGCAGCTCATTGAGCATCAATTGCCGCGCGTGCCAGTCGAGCCAGCGCAGCCGGTCGGGCATGACGTCGCTCGGCAGGATGCGGATGCCGAGCTGGTGCCGCGTGCGCAGCCGCTCGGAAATCGTGCCGTAAAGATCGCCGCCCGCGAGCCGCAGTTCGTCGGCCAGTTCCTCGGCGCGCGCGTCGAGGTCGGGGAAATGGTTGCGCCATGTCTCGATCGCGCGGCGAACCGCGGCAACTTCGGGCGCGTCGGCTTGCGCCTCGCCGCGGCCCTCGGGCGCCGCATCGAACAGCCGCGCGAAGGCCGCCGCGGTCGCGGGGGCGCTTTGCAGCCATTCCTCGACCTCCTCAGCGCCGATGCCAAGGTCGGCGAAACGCGGGTCGGCGAGCCGGCGCCGGAGGCCCGCGAGTCCGCCGGGCACTTCCTCGCCCCCCAGCGACGCCGCGTCGAAGCCGAACCGCTCGGCGAGCCGCACGATCACCGTTGCCGACAAGGGCCGCTGGCCATGCTCGATCAGGTTGAGATAGCTCGGCGAAATGGCGAGCGCCTCGGCCATCGCGGCCTGCGTCATCCCCGCCTCGCGCCGCACCTTGCGCACCGCCGGCCCCGCAAACACCCGCCGCTCTGCCATGATTTGTAACTTTCTTTACTGATTTACACGCCAATTTACACTTTATCGGCGTAATTCACAAATTTTATTGACAAATCTTTTCCCTTTCCGCGGCACTTTCGCCAACGTCCATCCATCAGCTTCGAACAAGGACAAGATGATGGGCTACCAGGAAGATATGGCACAGTCGGGCCGCCTGATCCGCGACTATGACGGCACGTGGGACGGCATCAGCGCCGAGAGCATCGCCCGCATGCGCGCCCAGAACAAGTTCCGCACCGGCCTCGACGTCGCGCGCTACACCGCGCGGATCATGCGCGCCGACATGGCCGCCTATGACGCCGACCCCGCGAACTACACCCAGTCGCTCGGCTGCTGGCACGGCTTCATCGCGCAGCAGAAGATGATCTCGATCAAGAAGCATTTCGGCACCGTCAAGGGTCGCTACATCTACCTTTCGGGCTGGATGATCGCCGCGCTGCGCAGCGAATTCGGGCCGCTGCCCGACCAGTCGATGCACGAAAAGACCAGCGTTCCGGCGCTGATCGAGGAAATCTACACCTTCCTCCGCCAGGCCGACGCGCGCGAACTCGGCATGCTGTTCCGCGACCTCGACGCCGCGCGCGCCGAGGGCGACGAGCTCAAGGCCAAGCAGGTCCAGTCGGCGATCGACAATCACGAGACTCACGTGGTGCCGATCATCGCCGACATCGACGCGGGCTTCGGCAATGCCGAGGCGACCTATCTGCTCGCCAAGAAGATGATCGAGGCCGGCGCCTGCGCGCTGCAGATCGAGAATCAGGTCTCGGACGAAAAGCAGTGCGGCCACCAGGACGGCAAGGTCACCGTGCCGCACGAGGACTTCATCGCGAAGATCCGCGCCTGCCGCTACGCCTTCATGGAACTCGGCGTCGAGGACGGCATCATCGTGACGCGCACCGACAGCCTCGGCGCGGGCCTCACCAAGCAGATCGCCTTCTCGAAGGAGCCCGGCGACCTCGGCGACCAGTATAACAGCTTCCTCGATTGCGAAGAGGTCGACGGCGCGGGCAACCCCGGCGACGTGCTGATCAACCGCGACGGCAAGCTGATGCGCCCGAAGCGCCTGCCCTCGAACCTCTATCAGTTCCGTCCCGGAACCGGCGAGGACCGCTGCGTGATGGATTGCATCGCGTCCCTGCAGAACGGCGCCGACCTCTTGTGGATCGAGACCGAAAAGCCGCACATCGAACAGATCGCCGGCATGGTCGACCGCATCCGCGAAGTCGTCCCCAATGCCAAGCTCGCCTACAACAACTCGCCGAGCTTCAACTGGACGCTCAACTTCCGCCAGCAGGTGTTCGACGCATGGAGCGCCGAGGGCAAGGACGTCAGCGCCTATGACCGCGCCAGGCTGATGAGCGTCGACTATGACGGCACCGAACTCGGCGACGAAGCCGACAACCGCATCCGCACCTTCCAGCGCGACGCGGCGAAGCGGGCGGGCATTTTCCACCACCTGATCACCCTGCCGACCTATCACACCGCCGCGCTGTCGACCGACAATCTGGCGAAGGAATATTTCGGCGACGAGGCGATGCTCGGCTACGTCAAGAACGTCCAGCGCGCCGAGATCCGCCAGGGCATCGCCTGTGTGAAGCACCAGAATATGAGCGGAAGCGACATCGGCGACGACCACAAGGAATATTTCGCCGGCGAAGCCGCGCTGAAGGCGGCGGGCAAGGACAACACGATGAATCAGTTCGCCGCCTGACACGAGCTTGGCGCGGGGGAATTCGTTGCCCCCCGCGCCTCCCGAGCTTTCCTGGGGAGGAAAGCCTGCCCGTCGGAAGCCTTCGCGCTTCCGGCGGGCATTTTCGTTGCGATCGACTACGTATCTTGCGCGGCGGCGCTTGCCTCCATCGCCGCGCCGAGGCATTATGGTGCGATGCACAACGATCCGCGACTGACTTTCATGCAGGCCATTGCGCTGAAGCGCAAGGTGGTGGCCAGCTACAACGGCGCCCGCCTCGACCTCGCCCCGCATCTGATGTTCGAGCGGCACGGCGACCTGTTCGTCAGCGCGCTCAATCTCGGCAAGAGCTGGCGGTCGGACGAAGAGCCGCGTCTCGGCCATTTCAAGCTCGACGGCCTCCGCGACGTCGAATTGCAGGAAGAGGAATTCGATCCCCTTCCCGCCTTCGCGCCCGAGCCGCCCAAGGCAGACGACATATTGATCCTCGCCGTCTGACACCGCTTCCCGGCCGGGTTCAGGAGTGGATCGCCGGCGCCTCCTCCCCGCTTCGCGTCTTCACCAGCGACCAGACCACCCCGCCCGCGATCAGCGCCACGGTGACGCCGAGGCTGATGAGCGGCGGGAATTTCGCGCCGCTCATCAGGAAATCGGCGACGAAGATCTTCGACCCGATGAAGACGAGCACCAGCGCGAGCGCATATTTGAGATAGTGGAAGCGGTGGACCATCGCCGCGAGCGCGAAATAGAGCGCGCGCAGGCCGAGGATCGCCATGATGTTCGACGTATAGACGATGAAGGTGTCGGTCGTGATCGCGAAGATCGCCGGCACGCTGTCGACCGCGAAGACGAGGTCGGCGAGGTTGATCACGACGAGCGCGAGGAACAGGGGGGTCGCGGCGAGCGCCAGCTTGCCGGTTCGCGCATCGGGGGCGCGGACGAAGAATTTCTCGCCATGCAGGTCCTGCGTGATCGGGATGCGCCGCGATAGCCAGCGCACCACCGGATTGCCCGCGACGTCCATCGGCTTCTCGCTCGCGAACAGCATCTTGACGCCGGTGAAGACGAGGAACGCCGCGAAGACATAGAGCAGCCAATGATATTCGGTGACCAGCGCCGCGCCGCCCGCGATCATGATGCCGCGCAGCACGATCACCGCGACGATTCCCCACAGCAGCGCGCGATATTGATAGCGCGCCGGGATGGCGAAGGTCGCGAAGATCAGCGAAATCACGAAGATATTGTCGATCGACAAGGCCTTCTCGATGAAGAAGCCGGTGTAATATTGCAGCCCCGCCTCGCCGCCCTTCGCGGCCCAGATCCAGCCGCCGAACGCCAGCGCGATGCCGATGTAGAGAGCCGAGAGCTTGAGGCTCTCGGCGATGCCCATCTCCCTGTTCTCCTTGTTCAATATCCCAAGGTCGAAGGCGGTGAGCGCGATGACCAGCCCCAGAAAGGCCAGCCAGAACCAGACCGGCGTGCCCAGCCAGTCGGCGAAGAGAAATTCCATGATCATTATCCCCGGACAGGCGAAGCGCGCCGCCGAAGGGCAGCGCGCTTCCCGAAATTCATAAGAGTCTTAGCGGGCGTAGAGCGGGCGCCGCATCAGCGCCGCGAGCCGGTCCTTGACCGCGAGCTTCAGCTTTTTCAGCCGCAGCACGCGAAACGGATCGCCGCCGCGTCGGCGCGCCTCGCGCCGCACCGCTTCGTCGAGCCGGCGGTGCAGCACCGTCAGGCGATAGATATGGGGATTCACAGACATAAGGCCTCCTGATTGAGCGAACTCAAGACAGGTGACGCCGATGCCGGGACCCGTTTCAGAGGGGGAGAGCTGGGCCGCAAAGCATCGGTGTCACCCGATGCGGTCCGACATCACGCCCGCGGGAAAAATCCCGCCGACGCCAGAGGGGCCCGGCCCGCATAAGATGTATCTAGGGTGGCGCGTGCGGGCTTTCAACCCTTGCACTGATCCGCCATGCTGGCCGGCGAAACCGTCACCCCATTTCTCTTGGCCCGAAGGAGATCCCATGTCCGTTCTCGTCGCGCGCGATGGCCCGGTCACCATCGTCACCATCGACCGGCCGGCGAAGCGCAACGCGGTCGACCCGGCGACCGCCGTCGCGCTGCGCGAGGCTTTCGCTGCCTTCGCGGACGATGCCGAAGCGCGAGTCGCGATCCTCACCGGCAGCGAAGGGCATTTCTGCGCGGGGTTCGATCTCGGCGCGGTTGGCACCACCCGCTACGACCCCGACGGCCCCGGTCCGATGGGGCCGACGCGGATGCTGCTCGACAAACCGGTAATCGCCGCGGTCGAGGGCCATGCGGTCGCGGGCGGGCTCGAACTCGCGCTCTGGTGCGACCTGCGCGTCGCGGCGGCGAGCGCGATATTCGGCGTCTATTGCCGGCGCTGGGGCGTCCCGCTGATCGACGGCGGGACGGTGCGGCTGCCACGCATCGTCGGCCAGGGCCGCGCGCTCGACATGATCCTGACCGGCCGCCCCGTCGCCGCGGACGAAGCCCGGCGTATCGGCCTCGCCGACCGGATCGTCCCCGACGGCGACGCGCTGTCCGCCGCCGTCGCGCTCGCGAAGCAAATCGCCGCCTTTCCGCAGCTCTGCATGACCAGCGACCGGATGAGCGCCTATCGCCAATGGGATTTCGAGCTCGAAGGCGCGCTAGCACATGAAGCGCACGCCGGGGCCGCCCCGTTGCGGGCGGGCGCTGCGGAAGGAGCCAAACGCTTTACCGATGGCGCGGGACGCGGCGGCAGCTTCGCGCCGGGACAACAGACTGACGGCTAAGGGGTGGGGAGCGGACGTTGCGTCCCGATAAGCCCCTCCCCTTCAGGGGAGGGGCAACGTAGACTTGGCAGTTTGCTGCCTAGTCGTAGTGGGGTGGGGTCTATCGGCCTTGCGCAAGGCCGATAGACCCCACCCCAACCCCTCCCCTGAAGGGGAGGGGCTTTCTCTCTGCCTATGGCCGCTATCGGTCGTTTTCCAGACCTTCGTCATTCCGGACTTGACCCGGAATCCATTCTCCCGGCGCCGCGGGATGAACCCCGGATCAAGCGTGGAGTGCCGAAGGTTGGAGGGGGGTCACGCGTGCGACGTCTGCAACTTTGTAGACCGCGAACGCGTGAAGACCGGAATGTCTTCGCAGCCCCAAGCGATGCCGGCGGCCGCGATCAGGAAATTCGACTGAAATGCGTCGTTTCCAATTTTTGAAGCTTGTCGCTGGACCAGACAATCGTTTCGGTCATGGATTTCAAATCCTTGGCGACGGTATAAACGCGCGTCGACACCCGCGCGCCCGCCTTTCCCAAGGTCATCACCAATGTGTCCGGCGCCGGCTGACGCAGGGCAACAGTGTCGATGAAATCCATATTGCCGGTGACCGGTACGGGGACGCCATCAAGAGCCGCGGTCGATTCCGCATGCCTGATGGAGCCGTCTGGCGCGACGATTTCGACACGCGTCGTCCATTTGCCGTCTCGCGATGCACGGAAGGTCATCGTCACCCGTTGGGGCCGTTCTTTCTCGGGCATGAGCGATGCGTCCAGCGACCAGCTTCCGACCAGCGGCAACTGCGCGGAGGCGGCGCTGTGAACGGCGTCGGCTGTTCCGGCGGGATCGGCGGAAGGGGCGGCTGCGAACATGAGTCCGGCGGCGGCCACGGGTATTGCAATGAGCATGGCGATCATTCCTTTCGAACCGCGAACCCCGACGGTTGCGGTGTGCGCCAAGTCCTCCACGGTGGAGCGCTGGCTCGAAAGATCGATATTTTCGTCACAAGTTTTTTGGAGGTCCAGAAGCCGCGCCAATTCGCGGCTGCTGCCCACGCCCGTCTTACGGCGGGCGGAGCGCAAACGCTCGTTAATCGAGGTTTCCGAACGGCCCAGGCGCGCTGCGATGGTCTTGACGGTATGCCCGGCGACCAGCAGGCGCAGAATTTCCATTTCCCGGTTGGTGAGGCCTGCGGACAAGCCGGGAGCAGGTTCATTGGCAGACATGTCTTTCGCTCACCACAGCCTCACGAACAGGTCCATCCCAATTTAATTGGGAAACGGCAGCGGGACCAGACCAGGCGTAGAGAAAAGCGAGCGTTGAAACATCGTCGGCGCCATGACTCGGAAATGTTCCAATAATCCCATCCGGATCCGACGAGCGAGTCCGCGTCCGCAAATGACCGCGGCGTGCCGCGTCTATGGCTACCCCTTCGCCATCAGCTTCATCGTCATCGCGGTCAGCGCCTCGGTCGCGGTCGAAATCACCGCGGGAGCGTCGGGCGCCCAGAAGGGCGAATGGAGGCTCGGCAGGGTACGGCCTTCCGTCTTCGCCGCCTCGATCTCCGCGGGCGGGACGCCGCCGACCCAGAAGATCATGCTCCTGATGCTCTTGTCCTCGCGGCCATAGCGTCCGAAATCCTCGCCGCCCATGACCGGCGGCATCTGGACGACGCGCTGCTCGCCAAAGCGCGTCTTGAGCAGCGCCGCCATCTCTTCGGTGAAATCGGGCGTGTTGAAGGCCGCGGGCGTATATTCGGTACGGTCGACCTTCACGACCGGCATCTTGTCCTCGGGCATGCCCGCCGCGATCGCCTCGCCCTTCGCGACGCGCGCGATGCCGTCGAGCAGCTTGGTCCGCACCTCGTCGGTATAGCTGCGCACCGTCAGCTGCAGCTTCGCCTCGTCGGGAATGATGTTGTGCTTCGCCCCGGCGTGAAAGCTGCCGACGGTGACCACCGCCGAATCGAGCGGGCTCACCTCGCGCGACACGAGGGTCTGCAGCGCGCCGACGATCCGGCTCGCAAGCACGATCGGGTCCCTCGTCGTCTGCGGATAGGCGCCGTGGCCGCCGATGCCCTTCACAATGATGTCGACGCTGTCGACATTGGCGAGCGCATAGCCCGGCGTGTAGCCGATCTGCCCTGCAGGAAACTGCGCTGCGTCGTGAAAGGCCAGCGCATATTGCGGCTTTGGAAAGCGCGTGTAGAGCCCGTCCTCGAGCATCATCCGCGCGCCCGCGCCGCGCTCCTCGGCGGGCTGGCCGATCATCACCAGCGTCCCCGACCATTTCGCCTTGTTCGCCGCCATCAGCCGCGCGACGCCGATCCAGCTCGTCATGTGGGTGTCGTGGCCGCAGGCGTGCATCACGCCGGTCTCGACGCCCTCGTCGGTGGTCACGCGCACCTTCGAGGCGCCGGGCCAGCCGGTCTGCTCGGTCACCGGCAGCCCGTCCATGTCGGCGCGGACGAGCACCACCGGCCCCGCGCCGTTCTTCATCACCGCGACTACCCCGGTGCCGCCCACCTTCTCGGTGACCTCGAAGCCGAGCTTGCGCGCCTCGGCGGCGAGGATGCTGGCTGAGCGGACCTCGTGAAAGCTGAGCTCCGGATTGGCGTGAAGGTCGGCGTAGATCGTCATCAGCGACGGCATCTCGGCCTTCACCTGCTCGCCCAGCGTCTGCGCCGATGCCGGCGCCATCAGCGCCAGCGCCGCGATGCCCGTCCACAAAATCCGCATAGTCCGCCCCTTTTTCCTATCAGCCCGCCGGCACCAGTTCGATCACGTCGAGCAGCGATTCATAGGCGGGTGCCGGCAGCACGAGCCGCCAGCGATTGTCGCCGATCCGCTCGATGAGCCCCGCCATGTCGCGCATCCGGTCGCTGCCGTAATTGACCGGCACCGTCTCGTCTCCGAGTTCGAGCGTGCCGAGAAAAATCTGGCGCTTCAGATTGTCGGGAAAGATGAGCCCGACCGGCCGCTGCGATCCCGTCAGCTTGGTCAGGCTCGCCAGCCCCTGCTCGGCCGAGACGCGGCAGCGGAACCAGTCATAGGCGATGAAGCCCAGCGTCCCCGTCTGCGCGCCGACCTTGATCGTGCGGCAGCGATAGTCGCCCGCGGGCAGATGCGGGTTCGGCAGCGCCGCCATCGGCTGGAGCAGCGCGCCCTCGCGATCGAGGTCGGCGCCGTAACCGCGCGCGCGCGCATCGGCGAGCGCCATCTCCCAGCTTTTGTACCAGTTCCGGATACGCCCGCGATCCTGCTCGGTCGCGGTCGCGCGCCACGTGCCCGCATCGGGCGTGTCCGCGGCCGATGGCGGCATCGACGGCACCGTCTGGCACGCGGCGAGCGCGAGGCTCCCCGTCACGGTCGAAATCAACTTCATGCGCCCCCACATCATTTCTCTCCTGGTCTGGTCCCCGGCCGAGCTTAGGGGGGCGAGAAAAAATGCTCAAGGGCGTGGCCGAACCCGGTCAGGCGGCGGTCCAGCCGCCGTCAACGCTGAGGTTGGCGCCGGTGATGTTCGCCGCCTCGTCGCGGGTCAGGAAGGCCGCGAGCGCCGCGACCTGCTCGACGGTCACGAACTGCTTGGTCGGCTGGCCGGCGAGCAGCACGTCGTTGATCACCTGCTCGCGCGTCATGTTCCGCGCCTTCATCGTGTCGGGAATCTGATTCTCGACCAGCGGGGTCCAGACATAGCCGGGGCTGATGCAGTTGACGGTAATTCCCGCCTCGGCCACCTCGAGCGCGACGGTCTTGGTCAGCCCGGCGAGCCCGTGCTTCGCCGCGACATAGGCCGATTTGAACGGCGAGGCGACGAGCGAATGCGCCGAGGCGGTGCCGATGATCCGCCCCCAGCCCTTCTTGCGCATCCCCGGCACGGCATGGCGGATGGTGTGGAACGCCGACGACAGGTTGAGCGCGAGGATCAGGTCCCATTTTTCGGGCGGGAAATCCTCGATCGGCGACACGAACTGGGTGCCGGCATTGTTCACCAGGATATCGACCCCGCCCATTTCCTTGTCGGCGCGCGCGAACATCTTCCCGATCGCGTCGGGCTTGGTCAGGTCGGCGCCGTCATAGGCGGCCTTGGCACCCTTCACCCCTTCGAGCGCCTTGCGCTCGGCCTCGATCGCATCGGCGTCGCCGAAGCCGTTGATGATGATGTTGGCGCCATGCGCCGCGAGCGCCTTCGCGATGCCGAGCCCGATTCCCGAGGTCGATCCGGTGACGAGAGCGGTCTTGCCTTTGAGGTGCATATGCTTGTCCTTTCTTCGGAAGGGGAGATTTACGGAGTGTCGGGAACGGCCTTGGGCTGCAGCCCGCCGGGCTGGACGGCGAAGCTTTCCGAACGCCCCTCGGCGATGCTGTCGGCGAGCAGATGGCCGTCCTTCATCGCGGCCTCGACCGCGGCGCGGCCCTGCGCCCAATTGGCCTCCATCGTCGCGCGCGAAAATTCGAAATCGCGCGCGCCGGTCTGCCACGCGGGCGGCTGGTGCACCAGTTGCACGACGTTGAGCGCCTTACGCTCGACCATGCGCTCGACCGCCTTGACCTCGGGCAAGTCGCGCAATTCGTCGGGCAGTTTCTTCAGCATCCGGTCGATCAGCCGATGTTCCTTGCGGCGGCGCACGAGCCCGTCCGAAATGCGCCGGGTGCGGCTCGAAAAGCGGATGTCCTTTTCGCGCGACCAGGCTTCTTCCAGATCGTGCGGCCGATCGCCGCGCGCGGGGAACAGGTCGACCTGGAACGCAAGCATATCCTCGCGCGCCGACTGGACGACATATTCGAGCGGGGTGTTCGACACGAGCCCGCCGTCCCAATACCAGACGCCGTCGATCTCGACCGGCGGCAGGCCGGGCGGCAGCGCGCCCGACGCGAGGATATGGCGCGCGTCGATGCGATCGCATTTCGTGTCGAAATAGCGGAAATTGCCGGTCTCGACCGCGACCGCTCCGACCGACAGCCGCACCTTGCCGGTATTGACCCGGTCCCAGTCGACGAGCCGGTCGAGCGTCTCGACCAGCGGCGCCGTGTCGTAGAGGCTGACCGCGGCGGGGGTCTGCGGTTCGGCGAGCATCGGCGGCGGCCAGCGCGGGGTGAAGAATCCCGGCACGCCGAAGGTCGCGACCTGCCCCGCCGCCGCGACATGCGTCCATTCGCGGATCAGGTCGTTGTCGACCATCGGCAGCGACGGCAGCGCCGAAGAGACGCCGTCCCAGAACTGCCGGAGCTTCCCTACCGCTTCGTCGCGCGGATTGCCGGCGATGATCGCGGCGTTGACCGCGCCGATCGAGATGCCCGCGACCCAGTCGAGCTCGATGCCGAGGTCGATCAGCGCCTCATAGACCCCCGCCTGATAGGCGCCGAGCGCGCCGCCGCCCTGCAACACCAGCACGACGAGATCGGGCAGCGGCAGGGCGGCGGGAGCGGCGCGGCGCGGCATGGGACTCGGGCGATCCTTTGGCTGGGCTCTGCGAAGGCCCGCTAGGTGGACCCCGCGCGCCGGCTTTGCAAGCCCGCCCTCGAAGCCTCTTCCCAACCGCCCACGCTGCTGCCACAACAAGCGCAAGATACGGCAACCGGCTGGAGAATTCCCATGCGCCTCGACGATTATGATCCCGGCGACGACATCCGCGATCTCGGCCGCGGCGGCGGCGGGTTCGGCGGGGGTGGAGGCGGCGGCATGGGCGGCCTGCTCTTCGGCCTGCTGCCGATGCTGCTCGGCCGCAAGATGGGCTGCGGAACGATCATCCTCCTCGGCGTCCTCGCCTTCGTCTTTCTCGGCCCTGGCGCGAACATGCTGAGCACGGGCGGCGGCACCGCCGACCCGATGGCCGACAGCCGCGGCGGCGGCAACATCGCCTGCGATACCGCCGCGGAGAAATTCGCCTGCAACGTCTTCGGCTCGACGCATCAGGTGTGGAGTCAGGTCATCAACGGTTACCGCAAGCCGTCGCTCAACTTCTTCACCGACCAGAACCAGTCGGGCTGCGGCGCCGCGCAGGCCGCGATGGGTCCCTTCTATTGCCCCGCCGACCAGGGCGTCTATCTCGACACCGCCTTCTTCAACGAACTCGCGCAGCGCTTCGGCGCCGCCGGCGACGCCGCGCAGGCCTATGTCGTCGCGCACGAGGTCGGGCACCATATCCAGACGATCACCGGCATTTCGGATCAGGTCCGCCAGCAGCAGCAGCGCGCCTCGCAGGCCGAGGGCAACGCGCTGCAGGTCCGCATGGAGCTGCAGGCCGATTGCTATGCCGGCGTCTGGGCGGCGCTCGCTAAGACGCGCGATGGCCAGCCGGTCATGGAACCCGGCGACATGGAGGAAGCGATGACCGCCGCCAACGCGATCGGCGACGACACGCTGATGCGCTCGGCGGGCCAGCGGCCGGTGCCCGAAAGCTTTACCCACGGCACCAGCGCACAGCGCATGACCTGGCTGCGCCGTGGCCTGCAAACGGGGGACCCGCGCCAGTGCGACACCTTCAGCGCGTCCATCTGACCGCCGCGCTGGCGGCGGCCCTCGCCGCGACGCCCACCGCGGCGGCGACGCTCTATGTCGAGGCGGGGCGCCTGATCGACGGCGTGTCGGGCGAGGTTCGCACCGGCCAGTGCGTCACGATCGCGGACGAGCGCATCGCGGCGGTCGGGCCGTGCGGCGAGACGCCCGAGGGCGCGACGCGGATCGACTGGTCGGGCTATACCGTGCTGCCCGGCCTGATCGACCTCCACACCCATCTCGCCGACCTCGGCCAGAGCGCCGATCTCGCCGCGCCGATCAAGGCCTCGCCCGCCGAGACCGCGCTCGTCGGCGCGCGCAACGCACGTGTGACGCTCGACGCGGGCTTCACCAGCGTGCGCGACGTCGGCTGCTATCGCGGCCTCACCGACGTCGCGCTGCGCAACGCGATCGAACGCGGCGACGTGCCCGGACCGCGCATGTGGGTCGCGGGCGCCTATATCACCGTCCCCGGCGGCGGCGGCGAACTCAACGGGGTCGTTCCCAATGATCAATTGCCGCCCGACATGCGGCTCGGCGTCGCGGCGACGCCCGAGGAGGGGGCCGCGAAAACCACCTTCCTGCTCGATCACGGCGCCGACTTCATCAAGACGATCGCGACCGGCGCGGTGCTCGCGATCGGCACCGAGCCCGGCGCGCCCGAACTGACCGAGGATCAGCTCCGCGCGGTGGTGAAGGTCGCGCACGCCCGCGGCAAGCGCGTCACCGCGCACGCGCACGGCGCCGAGGGGATCAAGAATGCCATCCGCGCCGGAGTCGACAGCATCGAACATGCGAGCCTCGCCGACGAGGAGGCGCTGCAAATGGCGAAGGCGCACGGCACCTGGCTCGTCATGGACATCTACAACGGCACCTATATCGACGAGGAAGGCACGCGCGAGGGCTGGCCCGAGGAGTATCTGCGCAAGAATCGCGAGACCACCGACACCCAGCGCGCCGCGTTCAAACGCGCGGTCGAACTGGGCGTCAAGATCGGCTACGGCACCGACGCCGGCGTCTATCCGCACGGGCTCAACGCGCGGCAGTTCGCCAACATGGTCAAATATGGCATGACCCCGATGCAAGCGATCGAGGCCGCCACCGGCCGCGCCGCCGAGGAAATGGGCCGAGAGGACGTGGGCGCGATCGTGCCCGGTCGCTATGCGGATATGGTCGCGGTCAAGGCCGACCCGCTCACCGACATCACGGTGCTGGAAAAGATCGACCATGTGATGAAGGGCGGCGCGATCGTCCGTTAGCCGGCTGGTCGCGTTCCTATCCGACGTGCTCCCCGACGAAAGCCGGGGTCCAGAGCGTAATCACGCGGCGCCGGCTTTCTACCGCCCTGGAGCCCGGCTTTCGGCGGGGTTCACCAGGTGCTGTCACCTGGCGCGCCCTCTTTTCCCTCGTCATCCCGGACTTGATCCGGGGTCTCGCTTGATATCGAAGCCAGTCGATGCATCAAAAAGCGGGATCCCGGATCAAGTCCGGGATGACGAGGGAAATAAAGCGACGTCCACTTCCCACCCCAAAGCCACCCTTCAGCGATCTCCCCATCAACGGGGTTGAACCCTCCCGCCGCGCCGCTAAACCGCTTTCATGCGAAACCATCTCATCCCCAGCGCCATCGCGCTCGCCGCCGCCCTGTCCGCCGCCCCTGCCCTCGCCCGGCCGATGACCGAGGTCGATCTCGCGACGTTGAAGCGCGTCGCGGCGCCGACCGCGTCGCCCGACGGGCGCTGGGTCGTGTTCCAGATGACCGAGACCGAGGACGGCACCTATAAGCGCTCGACCGGCCTGTGGCTCGTCGATCGCAAGGCGAAGGATGCGAAGCCGGTGCGGGTCGCCGACGTCGCGGGCAAGAACGAGACTTCCCCGGCGTTCCACCCGGACGGCACGCTCTTCTTCGTTTCCGACGCGTCGGGCAGCGACCAGGTCTGGCGCGTCGACACGCGCGCGATGGCCACACCGGCGGTTCAGGTGACGAACGAAAAGGCCGATGTCGCGGGGTTCAAGCTGTCGCCCGACGGCAAGCGCCTGCTCGCCTGGGGCGATATAGCCAAGGAATGCGCGAGCTTCGGCTGCGAAGCGAAGGACAAGGGCGCGCTCGTCGGCCCCGGCAGCGGCCGCCTCTACAAGGACGGCGCGGGCTTCGTGCGCCACTGGGACCAGTGGGAGACGCCGGGCACCTACAGCCGCCCCTTCGTCTTCGACCTCGTCGACGGCAAGGCGACGGCGGGCCGCGCGCTCGACGGCGGCCTGATCGGCGACACGCCTTCCAAGCCTTTCGGCGGCGGTGAGGAACTCGCGTGGGGCGCCGACAGCCGCACCGTCTTTTTCACGCTGCGCAGGGCCGACCGCGACGAACCGCGCTCGACCAATCTCGACATCTATCAGGCGAAGGTCGACGCGCGCATCGCGCCGGTCAACCTGACCGAAACCAATCGGGCGACCGACACGCTTCCCGCCCCATCGCCCGACGGCAAATGGCTCGCCTATGCCGCGATGGCGCGGCCGGGCTATGAGGCCGACCGGCAGGTGCTGATGCTGCGCGACCTTGCGAGCGGCGAGACGCGCAAGCTCACCGACGCCTGGGATCGCTCGGTCGCCTCGATCGCCTGGGCGCCCGACGGCAAGTCGCTTTACGTCACCGCGCAGGACGTGCTCGACCATCCCGTTTTCCGCGTCGACGCCGCCAGCGGCAAGGTCGAACGGCTGAAGGCATCGACCGAGGAATTCGACGGCAATATCGGCGACGTGACCCCGCTCGCGGGCGGCGGCCTCCTCTATTCGCGCAACAGCGCACTCCTGCCCACCGACATCTATATCCGCGACGCGAAGGGCAAGGTCGCGCAGGTCACCGCAGTCAACGCCGACCGTCTCGCCGCCTTCGACCCGGTCCAGCTCGATCGGATGCAGTTCGCCGGCGCGAACGGCGACAAGGTGTGGGGCATGATCCTGAAGCCCGCGAACGCCGCCGCGAAGCTGCCGGTCGCCTTCATCGTCCACGGCGGCCCGCAGTCGAGCTTCGGCAACAGCTGGTCGACGCGCTGGAACCCGCGCCTTTTCGCCGAGCAGGGCTATGGCGTCGTGACCGTCGATTTCCACGGCTCGACCGGCTACGGCCAAGCCTTCACCGACAGCATCAACAAGGATTGGGGCGGCAAGCCGCTCGAGGACCTGAAGCTCGGCCTCGCCGCCGCGGGCCGGCAGGACGCGCGGCTCGACGTCGCCAACGCCTGCGCGCTCGGCGCCTCCTATGGCGGCTATATGATGAACTGGATCGCGGGCCAGTGGACCGACGGCTTCAAATGCCTCGTCCAGCACGACGGCGTCTTCGACGCGCGCGCGATGGCCTATGAAACCGAAGAGCTGTGGTTCGACGAATGGGAGCATGGCGGCGCCTATTTCGAGGTTCCCGAAGAGTTTGAGAAATGGAACCCGGTGAACCATGTCGCCCAGTGGAAGACGCCGATGCTGGTCATCACCAGCGAGAAGGATTTCCGCATACCCTATACGCAGGGCATCGCCGCCTTCACCGCGCTCCAGCGCCGCGGCGTGCCGTCCGAGCTTCTGGTCTTCCCCGACGAGAATCACTGGGTGCTGAAGGGCGCGAACAGTGTCCAGTGGCACCGCACGGTATTCGACTGGCTGGGAAGCTATTTGAAGAAATAAGGCGCCCGCTAGTAGAAGGTGAGCAGCGCCCGGAAGAGCCGAAGGCGCTGCTTTTCCGGCTGCGCCGCGATCCGTTCGAGGATGCGCGTCCCTTCGCGGCAGTCGCGTTCCTCGGTCGACCGCACGAACGGCGATTGCCCGCCCGTGCCATAGTCGAAGAGATATGTGGCGATCAGGTCGGCCGCCTTGTCCTCGGACATCGGTCTCTTCCACCGGGTCAGCGCGAGCAGCTCGGCGAGCACCGCATCCTCGCTCGCGTTGACCGCGGCGTCGGCGGCCGCTTCGGCGGGCGACGGCGCATAGTTCGTCCTGCACGACCGGTAGCCGTTCGCGCGTGCCTGCCGCGACCGCCGAGCCTCGACATCGAGCAGGCTCAAGACGATCGCATCGGGCGCCCGCGCCGCCTCGTGCATCAGCCGGTTCACCCACGTATCGCGCACCATCGCCAGCGCATCGCCGGTCGTCCGCCCGCTGTTCCGCTGGCGCCACATATCGTCGGCCGCCTCGTCCCATTGCTGCGGACGATGCTGTCGCAGGGCGTCCCACAGCGACCCCGTCAGCGCGGCGGCCGCCTTGGTCCGGCCGACCGCCCAGGACGGGCCCGCGGCGAGACCCGCGGCCTCGCGGCGCGTGATCACCTTCGCCGCCAGCAGCTCGTCGGCGGCGGGATACCACATGTCGTCGGAGGGCGTCGCGAGCGCGTGGTCGATAAAGGCCGTGTCGACCCCCGCATCGGCCATGATCCGGCGCATCATGGCATCGCCGAAAAGGCCGGGCGCGTCCGCATCGGGCTGCGCGCGTCCGGGATTGCCCGAAATCTTCGAATCCGCGGCTTCGTCCGCCGGCGGGGGCTGCAGTGCGGCGACATAGCTCTGGTGAAAGCCGATCCGGGCGGCGGATCCCATCGACCGGTCGGCGCCGGCCATCAGCACGATCGTGCAGGCCGACGCGCACAGATGCTCGACATGCACGGCAAGGTGCTGGCGGTTGACGATCGAGGCCATCAGTCTGGCGGCCATCACCTCACCGCCGGGCGAGGAAATGACCAGCCGCTTCGCGCCGCGCTGCGCCTTCGCCAGCGCGTGGAACGCGCTATAGCCGGCAAGGTCGATCTCGCCCGCGAAATAGAGCGTCGCGCCGTCCGCCGATGCCTCGATTCGCGCGCCGCCCGGCTCCGCGGTTTGCGCCGCCGCGCCGCCCGCCAGCAAGGCAAGCGCCAGCACCCCTATCCCCAACCCCTTCGTCATGGGCCCACCCTGCACAGCGCGGCGCGCAAGGCAAGCGCCGCAAGGAGCGCATAAGGGCTTGCCGCCCCCTTTCCCCGCTGGCAAAGCGCCCCGGTTATGCCGATGGAAAAAACGTTCGATCCCGCCGCTATCGAGGCGAAATGGGCCCATTTATGGGAAAGCCGCGGGCTGTTTCGCCCCGCGCGTCCCGACGCGACGCCGTTCACGATCGTCAATCCGCCGCCGAACGTCACCGGCGCGCTGCATATCGGCCATGCGCTCGACAATACGCTGCAGGACGTGCTCGTCCGCTACGAGCGGCTGCGCGGCAAGGATGCGCTGTGGGTGGTCGGCATGGACCATGCCGGCATCGCGACCCAGATGGTCGTCGAGCGCCAGCTCGAGGAACGGCAGGACAAGCGCACCAACTACACCCGCGACGAATTCGTCGAGAAGGTGTGGCAGTGGAAGGCGGAAAGCGGCGGCAAGATCACCGGCCAGCTTCGCCGCCTCGGCTGCTCGATGGACTGGGCGAACGAGCGCTTCACCATGGACGACGGGCTCAACCGCGCCGTCGCCAAGGTGTTCGTCGACCTGCACAGCCAGGGGCTGATCTATCGCGACAAGCGCCTCGTGAACTGGGACCCGAAGCTCAGGACCGCGATCAGCGACCTCGAGGTCGAGACGCACGAGGTGCAGGGCGGCTTCTGGCACTTCAAATATCCGCTCGCCGACGGCGTGACCCTCGATGACGGGCGCGACCATATCGTCGTCGCGACGACGCGCCCCGAAACGATGCTCGCCGACATGGCGGTCGCGGTGCACCCCGACGATGCGCGCTACAGGAGCGTGATCGGCAAGGACATCCTCCAGCCGATCACCGGCCGCCGCTTCAAGGTGGTCGCCGACGAACATGCCGACCCCGAACTGGGTTCGGGCGCGGTCAAGATCACGCCGGGGCATGATTTCAACGACTTCGAGGTCGGCAAGCGCGCTGGCTTCAAGCCCGGCGAGATGCTCAACATGTTCGACGGCGACGCCAATGTCGTCCAGACCGCCGACGGGCTGATCCCGACCGAATATCTCGGCCTCCATCGCTTCAAGCGCGACGGCACGGACGGCGCGCGCGAGCTGGTCGTGCGGCGGATGAAGGAAGCCGGCTTCCTGATCCCGCATATCGACAAAGACGGCGGCGAGCATGACGCCGAACCGCGCACGATCCAGACCCCCTTCGGCGACCGCGGCGGCGTGGTGATCGAGCCCTGGCTGACCGACCAATGGTATGTCGACGCCGAAATGCTGGCGCAGCCGCCGATGGCGGCGGTGCGCGACGGCCGCATCAACATTGTCCCCAAGACGTGGGAAAAGACCTTCTTCAACTGGATGGAGAATATCCAGCCCTGGTGCGTCTCGCGCCAGCTGTGGTGGGGGCATCGGATTCCGGCTTGGTTCGATGGCGACGGCAATATCTTCGTCGCTGAAACCGAAGAGGAAGCCCAGGCACAGGCCGGTCCGGGCGTGAAGCTGGAGCGCGATCCCGACGTTCTCGACACCTGGTTCTCGTCCGCCCTCTGGCCCTTCGCGACGCTCGGCTGGCCCGACGATACCGAGATGCTCCGCCGCCATTACCCGAATGACGTGCTCGTTTCGGGCTTCGACATCCTCTTCTTCTGGGATGCACGCATGGCGATGCAGGGGATGCACTTCCTGAACGAGGTGCCGTGGAAGACGCTCTATCTCCACGGCCTCGTCCGCGCGCCCGACGGCGCGAAGATGTCGAAGTCGAAGGGCAATGTCGTCGACCCGCTCGGCCTGATCGACCAATATGGCGCCGATGCGCTGCGCTTCTTCATGGCGGCGATGGAAAGCCAGGGCCGCGACATCAAGATGGATGACGCGCGCCTCGCGGGCTATCGCAACTTCGCGACCAAGCTCTGGAACGCCGCGCGCTTCTGCGAAGCCAACGGCATTTCGGCCTCGACCAGCCTCGAAGCGCCCGCGGCGAGCCTGCCGGTCAACCGCTGGATCATCGGCGAGGTCGCCGCGACCGTCGCGGAGATGGAGCGGGCCTTCGCCGCCTACCGCTTCGACGATGCGGCGAATGCGATCTACAGCTTTGCCTGGGACCGCTTCTGTGACTGGTATCTGGAGCTGGTCAAGCCGGTCCTTTCTCCCCTCCCGCTTGCGGGAGGGGTCGGGGGAGGGTCTGTTTCAAGCGAAGGGACGGTGGATGACATGCCCTCCCCTAGCCCCTCCCGCAGGCGGGAGGGGGACGAGGCGGCCGAAACTCGCGCCGTCGCGGGCTGGGTGCTCGACCAGATCCTCGTCATGCTCCACCCCTTCATGCCCTTCATCACCGAAGAGCTGTGGACCGGCCTCGGCGACCGCGAGGCCTATCCGCTGATCACCGCCAAATGGCCCGAGCCCAAGGCGGAGCGCGACGCGGAGGCGAGCGCCGACATCGACTGGCTGATCAGGCTGGTCGGCGAACTGCGCGGTGCGAAGGCCGAGCTCGGCCTGCCGCCGGGCGCGCGTCTGACCGCGCATTTCCCGGCGTCGCTGAAGGGCCGCACCGACAAGCTCGCGGCGCAGCTCGACCGCCTCGCGCGCCTTGAGGCGATCCGCTTCGACCCCGCGCCCGCGGGCGCTTCCGCGCAGCTCGTCGTGGAGGGTGAGACGATCATAGTCCCGCTCGAAGGCGTGATCGACATCGCCGCCGAACGCGACCGCCTGACCAAGGCGCTCGCCGCGGCCGCGAAGGAGCGCGACGGTCTAGCCGGCCGCCTCGCCAATCCGAGCTTCGTCGAACGCGCCAAGCCCGAAGCGGTCGAAAAGGCGCGTGCCGACCATGCCGCCAAGGCGGCCGAAGCCGACCGCCTGACCGCCGCGCTGGCGCGGCTGGGGTGAGCGAAGACACGCCCGTCGTTCCTGTCGCCGCCGCGGCCGACCCCGCCGCCGGGCCGGTGCCGCCGCGCCAGACGGCGCGCGGCGGCGGGCGGATGGACCTGACGAACGGACCGATCACCAGAACGCTGATCCTCTTCGCGCTTCCGACGCTCGCCTCGAACATCCTCCAGACGCTGTCGAGTTCGGTGAACTCGATCTGGGTCGGACAATTCCTCGGCGAAAGCGCGCTCGCCGCGACCGCCAACGCGAACATCATCATGTTCCTGATGTTCGCGACCTTCTTCGGCTTCGGCATGGCCGCGACGGTGCTGATCGGCCAGTCGATCGGCCGCGGCGACATCGACGCCGCGCGGCGCGCGGGCGGCGGCGCGATCGGGCTCGCGCTGATCTTCGCGCTCGTCATTGCGATCGTCGGCTGGTTCGCGTCCGATGCGATCCTGCGCCTGCTCGAAACCCCGCCCGAAGCCTTCGCGCTCGCGCATGATTATCTCCGCGTCACCTTCATCGCGATCCCCGCGAGCATGTTGATGGTCACGCTGATGATGGCTTCGCGCGGAGCCGGCGACGCGGTGACGCCGCTGCGCTTCATGATCCTGTCTGTGGTGCTCGACATTGTCCTCAACCCGGTGCTGATCCTCGGCCTCGGCCCCTTCCCGCGCCTCGGCATCACCGGCAGCGCGCTCGCCACCGCGATCGCGGGGACGATCAGCCTCGCCGCGATGATCGTCTGGTTCTATGCCAGGGATCATGTGCTGCGCCTGCGCGGCCGCGAGCTGTCCTATCTGGTCCCCAATATCGCCGAACTGCGCTTCATTGTCGCCAAGGGGCTGCCGATGGGCGCGCAGATGCTGGTCATTTCGGGCGCGGGGCTCGTCATGGTCGGGCTCGTCAACCGCGAGGGGCTCGTCACCGCCGCCGCCTATGGTGCGACGTTGCAGCTTTGGAACTATGTCCAGATGCCCGCACTCGCGGTCGGCGCGGCGGTCAGCGCGATGGCGGCGCAGAATATCGGTGCGCATCGCTGGGACCGCGTCGCGTCGATCACGGGCAGCGGCATCGCGATCAACCTCGCGATGACCGGGGTGCTGATCGCCCTGCTCCTCGCCTTCGATCGCGCCGCGCTCGGCCTCTTCCTCGGCAGCGGCAGCGAAGCGGTCGAGGTCGCGCGTCATGCGCAGCTCATCGCGACCTGGACCTTCCTCCCCTTCGGCACCACCATCGTCATCATCGGCACGCTGCGCGCCAACGGGTCGGTGGTGCCGCCGCTGATCATCCTCGCGCTGTCGATGTTCCCGATCCGCCTCGGCATCTACTGGCTCGGCTATCCGGCGCTTGGCGGCGACGCGATCTGGTGGAGCTTCCCGCTCTCCTCGCTCGCGTCGCTGGGGATGGCGTGGATCGTCTACAAGCGCGGAAACTGGCGGCGCACGCTCCACCAGCCGGGCGTTCGCGACTGAGGGCGGCATTCGACCAACTCCCCCTTCGCTTCGACTGGCGGCGCGCGAGGTGCTGGTCTTTGGCGGCCGCCGTGCGATAGGGGAAGAATGATGAACGCATCCGATCCCCAGTTGATGCAGCGCGACAAGCGCGCCCGCCTGCTCGCGGCCGCCCCCGACTGGCGCGCGTCCGACGCGCGCGTCAATCCGCGCGTTGCGATCGGGTCGATCGTCGCGATGTGGCTGCTCTATTTCCTGATCACCACCGGCCTCGCCATGCTCTCGGGCGCGCCCGATCAATGGGCCTTCATCGGCCGCCGCGCGATCGTCGTCGTCGCCGGCATCTTCTGCACCTTCGTGCTTTACCAGCTGCTCCAGCGCGTCCAGCCGCGCAGCTTCGGGGCCCGGCTCGCTGCGGCGATGGGCGCGGCGATCCCGCTCGTCATCGTCTATGCGACGGTCAACCTGCTCGTCTTCTTCTATTGGTTCCCGTCCGACGACACGCACAAGATCATCGCCGAAGTGCAGGCGAAATTCCCCGTCGCGTGGGAAACGGTGCTGATCCTCGACAGTTCGATCCGCTGGTATTTCTTCTTCGCGGTCTGGGCCGCGCTCTACGTCGCCTTCGGCTATGCGAACGAGATGCGCGCGGTCGAGCGGCGCGCGAACAACTACCGGCTCGAAGCCAAGAATGCGCAGCTTCGCGCGCTCCACTACCAGGTCAATCCGCACTTCCTGTTCAACACGCTCAACTCGCTCTCGACCCTCGTCATGCGCGGCTCGAAGGCGGAGGCCGAGGCGATGATCATGAATTTGTCGGCGTTTCTGCGAACGAGCCTCGCCATCGACCCCGAACAGTTCGTCAGCCTCGACGAGGAAATCGCGCTCCAGCGGCTCTATCTCGACATCGAACAGGCGCGCTTTCCCGACCGGCTGCAGGTCGAGGTCGAGGTGCCGGCCGATCTGGAAAACGCCTGCGTCCCGGTGCTGATCCTGCAACCGATCATCGAGAATGCGCTCAAATACGGCGTCGCGCCCAGCAAGGGAAAGATCGGCGTCCGCCTGACCGCGAGCCACGAATATGGGCTGCTCGTGCTGCGCGTCGAAAATGACGTCGACGCCTCGGTGCCGATGCCCGAGCCCGGCACTGGGCTCGGGCTCGGCAATGTGCGCGAGCGCCTCCTGACCCGCTACGGCCCCTCGGCGGGCTGCGAATGGGGCCGGTCGGACAGCGGCGGCTTCTTCGTCTCGCTGTGGCTGCCGCTGTCGCGCGAGGGCTGCTGAGGGTGACGCAGACGCTCCGCACCCTGATCGTCGACGACGAGCCGCTCGCGATCGAGCGACTCCAGATCCTCGCGGGCCAGCAGGACGGCGTGTCGCTGGTCGGGACCGCGAGCGACGGCGCTTCGGCGCTGCGTATGGTCGACGCGCTCGCGCCGGACCTGCTGCTCTGCGACATCGCGATGCCCGACCTCAACGGGCTCGAGGTCGCATCCGCGATCGACAAGCTCGACAATCCGCCCGCGGTCGTCTTCGTCACGGCCTTCGACCGCTATGCGGTCGCCGCCTTCGATGTCGCCGCGGTCGACTATCTCCTCAAACCCGTATCGCCCGACCGCCTCGCCCGCGCGCTGGCGCGGGTGCGCGAGTGGCGCGCGACCGATCACAGCCGCGCGCGCAAAAGCCGGTGGATCGGCGAGTTCTGGGTCCAGAACCGCGGCGAGATGCTGCGCATCGACGCGAACCAGGTCGACCTGATCGAGGCCGAGCGCGACTATATGCGGCTCCACGTCGGCGCGCGCAGCTGGCTGATCCACCAGACGATCAAGTCGCTCGAGGCGCGCATGGACCCCGATCAGTTCATGCGCATCCACCGTTCGAAGATGGTCCGCCGCGACGGCATCGTCGGGCTGAAGCATCATGGCGACGGCGCATGGAGCGTCGACCTCGGCGAAGGCGGCCTTCACCGCATCGGCCGCACCTACCTCCACGACGTGAAGGCGATCATGCAGCCCTGACGGCGCGAAAGCGGTCATGCACGGGGCATGACCGCTTTCCGGCACGGTCGGTCAATTCGCCGCCACGTGCAAGGGACCTCCATCCGCCAGCTTCTGGCCCGAAAAAAGGCTGGCGAGTTGGGGTTCGGCGCTCCGCATCGCCGCGGCGCGGCATTCGCGGTAGGCCAGAACTTCGTTGAGGTTCAGCCGGACCGTCGACCGGCCTCCACACACCTCATATGTTGCGCGTCTGACACGCGCGGTCAGTTTCCTGCGACCGTCGGCGCTGGCGAGGTCGAGGTCGCCGTAGGGAACCATGACCTGCCTTCCAGCGCCGTCTTCGGCCGCCATCGCGGGCGCGCCGGTCGCGATGAAGGGAACGGCGAGGAGAAAGAGGGGAAGCTTCGCCATCGAAAAGTCCTTTCGAACCAAGGGATGCGGGATAGAGGGCCCGGACCGGGGAGACCGCTGCCTCCTATCCCGCAAAGTCCTGATGCCCGCACCGCGCCGCGCGCGCATGCGATGTTCGACCGGTCACGGCGCCCCCTCGATCGGGAGACGAAGGGCATTCGTGCATCGACCAATGGCCGACGGACGCCGGTGCAACCTCTTCGCGCGCGCGGCGTTGATGACGCATGGTGCGGCCCGGGGGACTGAAGCATAGCGCCGACGCGCTGGTCAAAGGCACATTATCCTGCCTGCTGCTCGCTGGCGCGGGCGTGATCGGCGGAATGTTTCTGGGCGAGTTCGTCGTGGGGGAGAGCCTGCACGGCTCGATCCCCGCCAGCGCGAGCTACGCCGACCTCAGCAGCAATCCCGATGCCATCGGCGCCGATGGGCTGCCATCCTCTTCCTGCCAGGGCTGCGCGGACGGATACAGACCGGCAACGCGCGCCTTCGCGGCGGGGCGAAGCGATGATTTCGATGCGTTCGACCCGCCGGAGGCAGCGGCGATCGACTATGCGTCGCCAGCGCCCGACGACGACGGTTATCGCTATGGCGGGACGTTCGCCGACGCCGCGCCGCCTTTATCCGCGGACGCGACCGAACGCGAGGTCGGCGATTCCAGGCTGCTGGTCCTGCCGGCCGACGCCGTGCCGGACGCACCGGCACCCGCGCCCGTTCCGATTCCGACCGCGAATTAGGGTCAGGGCCCATCAGAGCGGCGAGCCTTTAATCTGACCCACCGTCCCGTTCGTGTCGAGCGAAGTCGAGACACGGTAGTGGGTCAGTTTGAATTCCGCTTGGATAAAGAGCGGACTTTTTCGTCCTTCGTCATGCTGAACTTGTTTCAGCATCCATGGCCAGGTCTCTCCTGCCCCGCCGCGCACTATTCGAGGACAGGCCATGGACCCTGAAACAAGTTCAGGGTGACGCGATAAGAGAGGTGCGCGAACCATCTACAGGTGGAAATTCAAACTGGCCCACTACTCGAGACACCCATCGGCCTTGCGTCACGACGATGGGTGTCTCGACTTCGCTCGACACGAACGGAATTGAGGTGACGCCGATTTAACCCACGGCGCGCTAATTCCATCTTCGTTATAAGGCGCCGAATGTCG
The DNA here is from genome assembly GCF_053514865.1 of Sphingopyxis sp. NJF-3. Lineage (NCBI taxonomy): Bacteria > Pseudomonadati > Pseudomonadota > Alphaproteobacteria > Sphingomonadales > Sphingopyxidaceae > Sphingopyxis > Sphingopyxis sp. NJF-3. The sequence goes on along the minus strand of NZ_CM130726.1, from coordinate 1,322,745 downwards.
CCCCGAACGTGATCGGTGGTTATCCCTTTCGGACAAAGAAGCGATAGCCGGGGTCCGGATAGCGCGCGCCTGCGTGGCATGAACCCCGGCTTTCGCCCGGGGATCACTTCGCCCCTTGTCCCACGAGCATAAGCGCCGACGTTATTCGAGGGAGGACGCGGAGGATCATCGCTTGCGATTTTCGCATCTCCCGCCTAGACGCTGCCCTTTAATGACAAACGCAACCATCCGACCCGCCAGCGACTATCCGCCCGGCGGCGATGCCTTTCGCCATCGCCACCTGACCGGCATCGCGCAGCTCACCCCGTGGGAAATTTCCTACATTCTCGACGCCGCCGAACAATGGGTCGACCTCAACCGCTCGGGCGCGGCCAAGCATGACGATGCGCTCGCGGGGCTCACCATCATCAACGCCTTTTTCGAGAATTCGACCCGCACGCTCCTGTCGTTCGAGATCGCGGGCAAGCGGCTCGGCGCCGACGTCGTCAACATGCACGCCGCGCAGTCGAGCGTGAAGAAGGGCGAAACGCTGATCGACACCGCGATGACGCTGAACGCGATGCGCGCCGACGCGATTGTCATCCGCCATTCGGCCTCGGGCGCGGTGCAGCTCATCGCCGACAAGGTCGATTGCCCCGTGCTCAACGCGGGCGACGGCCGCCACGAGCATCCGACGCAGGCGCTGCTCGACGCGCTGACCATCCGCCGCCGCCTCGGCAAGGTCGAAGGCCTCACCATCGCGATCTGCGGCGACGTCCTCCACAGCCGCGTCGCGCGCTCGAACATCCTCGCGCTGACCCTGCTCGGCAACGAGGTGCGCGTCGTCGCGCCGCCGACCCTGATCCCGCCCGCGATGGAACGGATGCACGTCGCGACCTTCACCGACATGGACGAGGGCGTCGCGGGCGCCGACGTCGTGATGATGCTCCGCCTCCAGAACGAACGGATGGACGGCGCCTATCTTCCCTCGGCGCGCGAATATCACGCGCTCTACGGCCTCACGCCGCAGCGGCTCGAAAAGGCCAAACCCGATGCCATCGTCATGCACCCCGGCCCGATGAACCGCGGGGTGGAGATCGACAGCAGCATCGCCGACGATCCCGCACGCTCGACGATCACCGAGCAGGTCGAAATGGGGGTCGCGGTGCGCATGGCGTGCCTCGACATATTGACGCGCCGCAAGCGGGGAGTGCCGGGATGGAACTGAACCCGCTCCTGATCCGAAACGCGCGCCTGCTCGGCGGCGAGAGCGCCAGCCTGCTCGTCGCCCACGGCCGCATCGCCGCGCTGAACCCCGCCGAAACGCCGGAGGGATGCGAGACCATCGACGCGAAGGGCCAATGGCTTGCCCCCGGCATCATCGACCTCGGCGTGTTCGCGACCGACAAGCCCGCCTTCCACTTCGGCGGCATCACCCGCGCCGCGCTGATGCCCGACAGCGGGCCGCTCGACAATTCAGGGCTCGTCGAGCGCGCTGCGAAAGGCGGCAAACCCGACCTCTGGGTCCACCCGCTCGCCGCCGCGACCAAGGGCCTCGAAGGCCGCGAACTCGCCGAGATCGGCCTGATGAGGGGCGCGGGCGCGCGCGCCGTCGCCACCGGCCGCGCCCGCATCGCCGATTCGGGGGTGATGCGCCGCGTCCTCGCTTACGCGGCGTCGCTCGGCCTCACCGTCATCGCGCACGCCGAGGACGAAGGGCTCACCCACGGCGCCGTCGCGACCGACGGCGAGATGGCGACGCGCCTCGGTCTCGCCTCGGCACCCGCGATCGCCGAGGCGATGGCGATCGCGCGCGACCTCTGCCTCGTCGAGGAGACCGGCGCGCCGATCCATTTCCGCCAGGTCACCACCGCGCGCGGGCTCGATCTCGTCCGCGAGGCCAAGGCGAAGGGTCTGCCCGTCACCTGCGGCATCACCCCGGCGCACCTCTTCCTCTCCGACACCGCGATCGGCGATTTCCGTACCTTCGCGCGCCTGTCGCCGCCGCTCCGGTCGGAGGACGATCGCCACGCCTGTCTCTCGGGCGTAGCCGACGGCACGATCGACGTCCTCGCCTCGGGCCACGACCCGCGCGGGCCCGAGGACAAGCGCCTCCCCTTCGCCGAGGCGCAGCCCGGCATGGCGGGCGCCGAAACCCTGCTCGCGATGGGCCTCCAGCTCGTCCGCGACGGCCATGTGACCCCGGCGCGCCTCTTCGACCTTCTCGCCGCCAATCCGGCGAAGCTGCTCGGGCTCGAGGCCGGCCGCCTCGAAACCGGGCTCGACGCCGACCTGATCCTGGTCGACGAAGGCACCCCGTGGCAGGTCGATGCGAAGAAGATGGCGGCGTGGGCGGGCAATACTCCGTTCGACGGCATGCCCATGCAGGGCCGCGCCACCGCGATGTGGAAGGGCGGCCAGCGCGTCCGCTGATTCCCTCGATGGGGCGGATTGCGACCGGTTGCGGACATAGGCAGAGAAAGCCCCTCCCCTTCAGGGGAGGGGCAACGCAGACTTGGCAGCTTGCTGCCTAGTCGGAGTGGGGTGGGGTCTATCGGCCTTGCGCAAGGCCGATAGACCCCACCCCAACCCCTCCCCTGAAGGGGAGGGGCTTATCGGGACGCACCGCCCCCTCCCCACCCCAAAGCCGACGCCCTCGCCTGCGTTGGCAATCGGTATCGCCCATCGAAAAGGAAGCCCGCCGGACGAATCCGGCGGGCTTCAAGAAGCACGAATTGGCCTTGTGAGCCTCCCCGCACTTGGGTCGCGTTCAGGGGATGGACCTTCTCCCGCCGTCTTTCGCTACCCAACCGGGTAGGAGCGGCGAATTTTTCCGTCGTTTTGCGGCTTGGCAGCACCGAAGCATCGTCTAAATCAGCAGATGGAAGAGTGCTCAGCCGGGGGACCTGCGTGCCGATCGATCCCGTTCCAAGCCCATCGCCCAGCCGCGCCGACGCGGCCGCCGAATGGGAGATACTCGACACGCTGATCGGCCATATCTACGACTCGGTCCTCCACCCCGAACGCTGGAACGAAACGCTCGCCCGCATCACCGGCGCGCTCTGCCCGCTGCGCTGGGAATCGGCCTTCATCCTGTGGGAAAGCAACAGCCCGCCGCGCGCGCGCTTCGTCGCCGCCTCGGGGCTCGCGGCGGGGATCCAGGAAATCTACACCGCCGTCTATGCCGGCAGCCACCCCTGGTCGCGCAAGTTCACGCGCTACGCCAATGGCAGCGTCGTCGACAGCTACGATATCATGACGCAGGAGGAATTCTGGGAATCCGAATTCTTCCGCAATTTCCTGCGCCCCTACGGGATCGACCGGCTCGTCGGGGTGCTGCTCGACCGGCGCGGCGGCGAGCGGCTGGGGCTGATGCTACCGGGGCCGGGCGACCGCGACGTCGCGTCGCTCAAGCGCGGGCTGCGCATCCTCGCCCCGCATATCCAGCGCGCGATGCGGATCAGCGACCGCATCGCCTCGCTCGAACTCGCCGCGGGTGCCGCGCGCGCCGCCGCCGACGCCGCGCCCTTCGCGATCTTCAGCCTCGACGATCAGCTCAATATCCTCGCCGCGAACAGCCGCGCCGTGCGCTACGAGCGGGCGGGCTTCATCACTCTCGCGCAGGACCGCTTCGCCTTCACCCATCCCGCAAGCCACAAACGGCTTCTCGATCTCACCCGCGAGGATGCGCCGGCGGGGCTCGCCTTTCAGGCCGCGAACGAGGCGGGCGCCGAATGCCCGGTGCTCGCGGCGCGGATCGCGCGCCAGTCGGCGGCGCAGATCGGCGGCGTCGCGCTCGGCGCCTCGCTGATCGTCACCATGGGAAGCGCGCCGGGCGAGGCGCCGGTGGTCGAGATCGACCGCGTCGCGCAATGGTTCGCCCTCACCCCCGCCGAAGCGCGCCTCGCGGTCGCGCTCGCCGCGGGCCAGACGCTCCCCGCCTATGCCGCCGAGCGCGCCGTCAGCCTCAACGCCGCGCGTTTCCTGCTCAAGGGCATTTTCCGCAAGACGGGGGCGAGCAGCCAGGCGCAGCTCGTCGCCACCCTCACGCGCCTGCCGGCGGCGTGAACGGATAGCAGCGAGGGGAGGAAGCCGGCCGGGACCGCGCTTCCTCCCCTCTTGCCGTTCCCGATGGAGCGGGATTCAGCGCGAAGCCATCCGCACCGGGCTGGCCTTCGCCGCCCACTGGATGCTCTCGCCGCCCATCTGGCGGATGAAGCAGCGCTGGCCCTGCGCCTTGAGCTCGCCGCACAGCCTGCTGGCATCGGCGCGGCTCTTCAGCCCGTTGACCGTCAGGCGGTAATAGGTGCGGCCCTTGACGACCGCGGAGTGGCTCGACGCCGGAAAGGCCGCGAGCTGGCCGTTGCGCTTCTTGAGCACGCCCCATTTTTCCTTGGCGATGCCCAGGCTGTCATAGGCGCCGAGCTGGACCGCCCAGCCCGAGGGATTCTTCGCGTCGAACGCCTGCGGCGCCAGCCGGACCGCAGCCTCGGCGGCCGCGGCCTGCGAAACGGAGGCGCTGTCGCCCGCAACCCGCGGCGCGTGGCGATAGGGCGCGGCGTCCGCGACGATCACCGGCGCCGCGGCGCTCGGCGAGGGCAGCTCGGTCACCGGCACCGCGGCGCCCGCGACGCGCTGCGGCATCGGCAGCTCGACGGTGCGGATCGGCGCGTCGGCGCCGCCCGCGTCGATCGCGACCGGCGGCGGCGGCGCATAGCTGTCGACCGGCGCCGGATCGGCGCTGGCGAGCACCGTGCCGTCGGCCGGGGCCGCGACCATCTGCGTGTCGGCGAAATTGGCGAGCGCGAGGCGCACCGGCATGCCGGCATCGGCCTGCGCCTTGGTGCCGATCAGGCTCGCGACGCGAAGCTGCTGGTCGCCCGCTTCGGCGAACTTCGCCCATTCGGTCATGCGGGTTTCGACCTTGGCGGGCGACAGATCCTGCGACGCGAGGATGCGCGCCTGCGCCCAGCGGCCCGACAGCGCGAGCGCGAGCGCGAGATTCTGGCGGGTGCGCGCGCCGGCGTCGGGCGCCCGCGCCGCGGCGGTCAGCACATAGATCGCCGACTCGCTGTCGCCGGCGAGCGCGAGCGCGAGGCCCGCGTCGGAGGCCGGAACGACATCGCTGTTCGCCTTGAGCAGCGCGAGCGCGTCGGCGCTGTTGCCGCGCGCGATATGCGCGAGCGTCAGCGCGATGACGGTGTTGCCGTCCTTCGCGCCCAGCTCCATCGCCTCGCCCAGCGCCGCCTCGGCCGAGGCGAAGCGGCCGTCGTTCAGATAGGCCTGGCCGAGCAGCGCGCGATAGCCCGCGTCGCGCGGGCTTCCGGCGACGGCGGCTTCGGCGAGGCCGACCGCCTTGCCCGTCTTGCCCTTTTCGAGCGCGGCGCGCGCCTTGTCCGCGGCCTTGGCGGCGGCTTCGGCCTTGGCCCCGACGTTCGACGAAGCGGTCGCGAGCGGGCCCATGCCGCTGCACCCCGTCGCCGTGATCCCCAGAACGAAGCCCGACACGGCGAGTTTCATCAGCATTTTGCGGTTCATGGAAGGTCCCCCCATTTCATCCGGTGCTAGGCCGTCCGGCGCGCCGGGCGCGCCGCCGGCAGGCGGCTCGCCATCGCGTCGATTTCGGGCAGCGACGACAGATATTCATCGAGCAGGTCGGTCAGGATGAGCTGCGCCGACCGATTGGTGACCGCACTCGCGAGCCGCAGGCGCAGATGGCGCTCGGCATCGAGGCGCAGCGTGAAGGCCGCCTTTTCGCGGGCCCGCAGCGCGCGCGGCGCCTTCGCCTTCGGCGCGGGGCGCTGCTCGACCTTGCGCGCGACCGCGGCGACGCGGTCGATCAGCGATTCCTGCTGGCGCACGATCTCGGGCACTTCGGGAACGAAGGGTTCATCAGGCTCGACCGCGAACGCCGTTTCGGCGATCGCATGATCGGCGCTTTCGTCGACCGCATGTTCGGCTTCGGGGTTGTGCGCGAGCACCGATCCGGTCAGCAGCGGCTTCAGGTCGACCATGTGCGCCGGTTCGGTCGACTGGTCGGGATCGACGTCATAGCCCATGTCGTTCCAGCCGAGATCGTCGTAGCCGGTGCCGGCGAGCGGCCCGGGGCCGCTGCCGAGCGGCTGGCGGCGCATGGCGGGCCGCGCGCCGCCCTTGCGGGCGAGCAGGCCGGCGCTCAGCGATGCGAGGGGTTTGGGTTCGCCCATCGTTCAAGCCCTCCCCTTACTGGCCGGCGATGCGGCGGCCGAAGCCCCCGCCCATCGGACGAACTGCGCCGTAATTGCCCTGGGTGGGCAGCGGCGATGCGAAGACGGTGCGGCGGAAATTCTTCTCCAGCCGGTCGTTCATATAGGTCCAGAGCTGGCGGATCTCGTCGGCCGAACGGCCGTTCGGATCGACCTCCATCACCGTGCGGCCGTCGATCATCGACGCGGCGTAATCGGTGCGGTGGTGCAGCGTCACCGGGGCGACGGTGCCGTGCTGCGACAGCGCGACCGCGGCCTCGCTGGTGATCTTCGCCTTGGGCGTCGCGGCATTGACGACGAACACCAGCGGCTTGCCCGCGCGCTCGCACAGGTCCACCGTGGCGCCGACGGCGCGCAGGTCGTGCGGGCTCGGGCGCGTCGGAACGACGATCAGCTCGGCGACCGAGATGACGCTCTGGATCGCCATGGTGATCGCCGGCGGCGTGTCGATGACCGCGAGCTTGAAGCCCTGCTGGCGCAATATCTCGAGGTCGGAGGCAAGCCGCGCGACGGTGGTCTGCGCAAACGCCGGAAGGTCGGTTTCGCGCTCGTTCCACCAGTCGGCGAGCGAGCCCTGCGGATCGATGTCGATCAGAACGACGGGGCCGGCGCCCGCAAGCTGGGCCTGCACCGCGAGGTGCCCCGACAAGGTCGTCTTGCCCGACCCGCCCTTCTGTGAAGCCAATGCCAAAACGCGCACGACTGTCCCCCTGAATATCCAAATATCGGCCGGAGGAATGGCACGCGGGGCGCTAAAATTGAGTTAACGATGATAAAAAGAGGGTGAACGGCCCGTTGGCATATGTGGTAAACAAACAGCTAAGGACAAACTGTGCCATCCCGGATCAAAAACGGGATTGCCGCGCTCTTCGCTAACGGGGTGTTAGCCATTTGGGGTTAGGCGGCTTTTTCGGGGACTGGTCACTCGACGGGTGACAAAGGTCATTGGAGAATTTCGATGCGCTCATTCCGCACCGCCGTTTCGCTCGCCCTGCCGCTGCTCGCGGCCGCAACGCTCGCGGTTCCGGCCTTCGCCGACGTCAAGGATGGCGTCGATGCCTGGCAAAAGGGCGATTACCAGGGCGCCGTCGCCCAGTGGCGCCCGCTCGCGGTCGCGGGGGATCCCGACGCGCAGTTCAACCTCGGTCAGGCCTACAAGCTCGGCCGCGGCGTCCCCTCCGATCTCGATCAGGCCGAGGCCTGGTATCGCCGCGCCGCGAAACAGGGGCATCTCCAGGCCGAAGATAATCTCGGCCTCGTCCTCTTCACCGCGGGGCGCCGCGACGAAGCGATGCCCTATATCGTCCATTCGGCGGCGCGCGGCGAACCGCGCGCGCAATATGTTCTCGGCACCGCGCACTTCAACGGCGATCTCGCGTCGGAAGACTGGCCGCTCGCCTATGCGCTGACCAAGCGCGCGAGCGACGCCGGGCTCCAGATCGCTTCGGCGCGCCTCGCCCAGCTCGACCATCTGATCCCGCTCGAACAGCGGCAAAAGGGCCTTGCGATGCTGCCCGAGATGGAAAAGGCCGAAACGCGCACGCGCCTCGCCGCGGTCAGCGCCGCCGCGCCGCCCGCGCCGAAGCCCGCCCCCTCGCCGGTCAAGACCGCGAGCCTCCCCGCCTCGGTCCCCGGCACCAGCTACACGCCGCCGCCGGTGATCGCGTCTGCGCCGACCCCCGCACCGGCCCCGCTGCCGCCGGCGCCGAAGCCCGCACTCTCGCCCGCCGCCGAGAGGGCAGCCGCCGCGGCCGCCGAAGCGACCGCCGCCGCCGACACCGCCGTCAGCATCGCCGCCGAGGAAGCCACGCCGCCGGCGTCGGTCCCGGTGAAAACCGCCGCCGCGCCGCCGCCGTCAGCGCCGGGCACGACCTATGCCGCGCCCCCGGAGAGCGGCCCGCTCCCGCCGGTCGCCCCGCCGCCTGCTCCTGTCCCCGCGCCGGTCAAGGCGGCCGCCCCGGCCCCGAGCCCCGCGAAACCCGCCGCCGCCCCGGCACCGGTCCGCAGCAGCGCCGCCACCGGCGCCTGGCGCGCCCAGCTCGGCGCCTTCGGCGTCGAGGGCAACGCCCGCAAGCTGTGGACCAGCCTCGAAAAGAAATATCCCGCCTTCGCCGCGCGCCAGCCCTATCTCGTCAAGAACGGCAAACTCACCCGCCTCCAGGCCGGCGATTTCGCGAGCAAGACCGAGGCCGAAGCCTTCTGCGCGACGGTGAAGAAAGGCGGCCAGGCCTGCTTGGTGGTCGATAAATAGGCAACGACAGCTTTGGGGTGGGGAGCGGACATCCAAGCTCGTCATGCTGAACTTGTTTCAGCATCCATGGCCAGGTCTCTCCTTCGGCGCCGCGCCAAATTCGAGGGCAGGCCATGGACCCTGAAACAAGTTCAGGGTGACGAGGAATTCAATGTCGTCTTTCGGCCGCAACGAACCTTTCCCGCATCGTCATCCCGGACTTGATCCGGGATCCACGACGACGGTGCAGCTATGGATCCCGGATCAAGTCCGGGATGACGATTAAAATAATGTCCCGCAACCGGTCGAAACCGGTCTTCGCCCGCCCTACCCCAGCACCCACTGACGCCGCGAATAGCCCTGCGCCCACAGCAGCGCGGTCAGGTCGTGGTGCCGGATCACCGCGTCGGCGGCGTCCGCCGCCGCCTGGTGGGGGTGATAGGCGATGCCGAGCCCCGCCGCGGTGATCATCGGAATGTCGTTCGCGCCGTCCCCGATCGCGAGCGTGTCGGCGAGCGGCAGGCCGTGCTTCGCGGCCTCGCCCTTCAGCGTCTCGAGCTTCGCGTCCTTGTCGACGATCGGCTCGGCGACCTTGCCGGTCAACTTGCCGCCCTCGAGCAGCAGCTCATTCGCCACCACCCGGTCGAAGCCGATCGCCTCGCCCACCGGGTGCGCGAAGGCGGTGAAGCCCCCGGTGACCAGCACGCTGTGCGCGCCATAGGCCTTCATCGTCTGCACCAGCGTGCGCGCGCCGCGGGTCAACCGCACGCGCTCCATCCGGCATTCGGCGAGCACCCCCTCGGCGAGCCCGCCGAGCAGCGCGACCCGCTCCATCAGCGCGCCGCGGAAATCGACCTCGCCGCGCATCGCCTTCTTGGTGATCGCCGCGACCTCGGCCTTGATCCCGGCATAGTCGGCGAGTTCGTCGATGCACTCGCAGCTGATCATCGTCGAATCCATGTCGGCGATCAGCAGCTTCTTGGTCCGGTCGCCCAGCGGCTGGACGACGACGTCGAGCGCGCCATGGTCCATCTTGGCGAGTTCGCTGCGCGCGCTGACCAGACTGCCGTGAAAGACGATATCGGCGGCGTCGCCCTCGTCGAGCCAGTGCGGCGCGCCGACTTCGTGCCCCGTCGCGTCGAGACGGTCGATCGCCTCGCGCACCACCTCGCCCGTCAGCTTTCCGGCTGCTATCAGCGTCGCAACGAACATGGCATCTCCTTCTTCCTCTTCGGGGCGCAGGCCTCCGCTCGCGCTTATCGCCGGGCCCACCGCGAGCGGCAAGAGCGCGCTAGCCGTCGCTTTGGCGCAGGCGGTGGGGCGCGCGCAAGTGGTGAATGCCGACGCGAGCCAGGTTTATCGCGATTTGGCGATTCTCTCCGCGCGCCCCGCCCCCGCCGAGATGGCCGGCGCCCCCCACCGCCTCTTCGGCCATGTCGACGGCGCCGAGGCCTATAACGCCGCGCGCTGGGCCGCCGACGCGCGCCGCGCGCTCGCCCGCGCGTGGGAGGACGACGACGTGCCGATCCTCGTCGGCGGCACCGGCCTTTATCTGCGCACCCTGCTCCACGGCATCGCCCCGGTGCCCGACATCGACCCCGCCATCCGCGCCGACGTGCGCGCGCTGCCGGTCGCCGAGGCGCACGCCGCGCTCGCCGCGCTCGACCCCGCCGCCGCCGCGCGCCTGTCCCCCGCCGACGCCGCCCGCGTCGCCCGCGCGCTCGAAGTGATCCGCTCGACCGGCCGCCCGCTCGCCGACTGGCAGCAGGCGCGCGAAGGCGGGATCGCGGACGAGGTCGCGCTCGTCCCGCTCGTCCTCCTGCCGCCACGCGACTGGCTGCGCGCGCGCTGCGACGCGCGGCTCGAAGCGATGTTCGACGCGGGCGCGGCGGACGAAGTGGCGGCGCTGCTCGCGCGTGATCTCGACCCCGATCTCCCGGTGATGCGCGCGATCGGCGTGCCGCAGGTTGCGGCGTGGCTGCGCGGCGAAATCTCCCGCGAGGAGGCGCTCGACCGGGCGCGGGCGGCGACGCGCCAATATGCGAAGCGGCAATATACCTGGTTCCGCCACCAGCCTCCTGCGGATTGGCAGCATCACGACGAATCATTATCCGTCGATTCCATCAACAAAATAGCAATAAAATTACATGATAGACTGTTGACAGGATAGAATCATACACCTATTGCCCGCCGTCTGTTGCAGCGCACAAGCGCGCGCTATGCGTACGGGCGAAAGACGAAGGAAGGAGCAAGGTCGTGACGGAAATGAGTGGTGCCGACATGGTGGTTCAGGCGCTGGTCGACCTCGGGGTCGACACGGTGTTCGGCTATCCGGGCGGCGCGGTCCTTCCCATCTACGACGCGCTCTACAAGCATCCGACGATCAAGCATGTCCTCGTCCGCCACGAACAGGCGGCGACCCATGCGGCGGAGGGCTATGCCCGCGCGACGGGCAAGCCCGGCGTCGTGCTCGTCACCTCGGGCCCCGGCGCGACCAACGCGGTCACCGGCATTACCGACGCGCTGCTCGATTCGATCCCGATGGTCGTGCTCACCGGCCAGGTGTCGACCGCGCTGATCGGCACCGACGCCTTTCAGGAATGCGACACGGTCGGCATCACACGCCACTGCACCAAGCATAATTATCTGGTCATGGACCCCGACCGGCTCGGCGCGGTCATCCATGAGGCGTTCCACATCGCGACCCACGGCCGCCCCGGCCCGGTGGTGATCGACATTCCAAAGAATGTGCAGGTCGCGACCGGCGATTATGTCGTGCCCGAAAAGATCGCCCACAAAAGCTATCGCCCCCAGGTCGAGCCCGACGCGGCGGCGATTTCGCAGGCGATCGACCTGATCGCCGCGGCCGAGCGCCCGGTTTTCTACACCGGCGGCGGCGTGATCAACGCCGGCCCCGACGCCAGCGCCGCCTTGCGCCAGCTCGTGTCGCTGACCGGCGCGCCGATCACCTCGACCCTGATGGGGCTCGGCGCCTTCCCGTCGGACGATCCGAAGTGGCTCGGTATGCTCGGCATGCACGGCACCTATGAATCGAACATGGCGATGAACCGCGCCGACCTGATCATCGCGGTCGGCGCGCGCTTCGACGACCGCGTCACGGGGCGCCTCGACGCCTTCGCGCCGCACGCGAAGAAGATCCACATCGACATCGACCGCAGCTCGATCAACAAGATCGTTCCCGTCGATGTCGCGGTGCTCGGCGACGCCGCGCGCGCGCTCGACGCGCTGATCGCGGCGTGGCAGGACAAGGGCCACAAGGCGCGCGACCTCGGCGAATGGTGGCGCCGCATCGACGGCTGGCGCGCGACGCGCTGCCTCGACTTCCCCGAGAAGAAGGAGCCGCAAGCCGACATCATGCCGCAGCGCGCGGTCAAGGCCTTGTTCGACGCGACGCGCGGCCGCGACCCGATCATCACCACCGAGGTCGGCCAGCACCAGATGTGGGCGGCGCAGCATTTCGGCTTCTCAGCCCCCAACCGCTGGCTGACCAGCGGCGGGCTCGGCACGATGGGCTACGGCTTTCCCGCCGCGGTCGGCGCGCAGATCGCCAAGCCCGACCGGCTCGTCATCTGCATCGCGGGCGAAGCCAGCCTGCAGATGAACATCCAGGAAATGGGCACGGTCGCGCAGTACCGCCTGCCGGTGAAGATCTTCATCCTCAACAATGAATGGATGGGGATGGTCCGCCAGTGGCAGGAACTGACCTACGAAAGCCGCTATTCGAACAGCTATTCGGACAGCCTGCCCGATTTCGTGAAGCTCGCCGACGCCTATGGCTGGACCGGGCTGCGCATCGACACGCTCGGCGAACTCGAAGAGGGCATCCGCACGATGATCGACACGCCGGGCCCGGTGATCGTCGACTGCCGCGTCGCCAAGCTCGCCAACTGCTTCCCGATGATCCCGTCGGGCGCGGCGCACACCGACATGATCCTCCAGCCGAGCGACGTCACCGGCACGATGGACGACGAAGCCAAGGCGCTGGTGTGATGCGACATTCCGGCCTTCATATCCCCTCCCGCAAGCGGGAGGGGCAGCGAGACTTGGGAGCTTGCTCCCTAGTCGCAGCGGGGTGGGCATCTGCACCGGCAGAAGCTCGCTGCGCTCGCCCCACCCCTAGCCCCTCCCGCCTGCGGGAGGGGGAGTAAAGACATGAAAATCACCACCGAAACGGGCGAGCGCCACGTGCTCGCCGTCACCGTCGACAACGAGGCCGGGGTGCTCGCCAAGATCACCGGGCTGTTCACCGCGCGCGGCTATAATATCGAGAGCCTGACGGTGGCGGACATCACCGCCGACCATGCGCTGTCGCGCATCACCATCGTCACCTCGGGCCCGCCGCCGATCATCGACCAGATCATCGCGCAGCTCGACCGGCTCGTCCCCGTCCACAAGGTCACCGACCTCACCGACGCGGGCGCGCATGTCGAGCGCGAGATCGCGCTGGTCAAGGTCGCGGGCACCGGCGACAAAAGGATCGAAGCGCTGCGCCTCGCCGACGTTTTCCGCGCCAAGGTCGTCGACACGACGATCAACAGCTTCATCTTCGAGATCACGGGCAACAGCGAAAAGGTCGACCGCTTCATCGCGCTGATGCGCGAATGCGGGCTGGTCGAGGTCGGCCGCACCGGCGTCGTCGCCATCGCGCGGGGAGCAGAGGCGGTATAGGGTTTACGCATTGGGTTTCAATCGTCGTCACCCCGGACCTGATCCGGGGTCCCGCTGGGCAACGGTAGAAGCGGGACCCCGGATCAAGTCCGGGGTGACGGAAGAAGAATAGGGAAGAATGACATGCAGGTTTATTACGATCGCGACGCCGACCAGGAACTGATCAAGGGCAAGAAGGTCGCGGTTCTCGGCTATGGCAGCCAGGGCCACGCCCATGCGCAGAACCTGCGCGACAGCGGCGTGCGCGAGGTCGCGATCGCGCTGCGCCCCGGCTCGGCGACCGCGAAGAAGGCCGAGGGTGCGGGCTTCCAGGTGATGGCCAACAAGGACGCCGCCGCCTGGGCCGACGTGATCATGATCGCCGCGCCCGACGAGCATCAGGCGAAAATCTATTACGACGACCTCGCCGATAATCTGAAGCCCGGCGCCGCGCTCGCCTTCGCGCACGGCCTCAACGTCCATTTCGGCCTCATCGAGCCGCGCGGCGACATCGACGTCTTTATGATCGCGCCCAAGGGCCCCGGCCACACGGTGCGCAGCGAGTATCAGAAGGGCGGCGGCGTTCCCTGCCTGATCGCGGTCGACCAGGACGCGAGCGGTAACGCCAAGGCCATCGCCCTCTCCTACGCGTCGGCAGTGGGGGGAGGCCGCAGCGGCATCATCGAGACCACCTTCAAGGAAGAGTGCGAAACCGATCTGTTCGGCGAGCAGGCGGTGCTCTGCGGCGGCATCACCCATCTGATCCAGGCGGGTTTCGAAACGCTGGTCGAGGCGGGCTATGCCCCCGAAATGGCCTATTTCGAGTGCCTCCACGAAACCAAGCTGATCGTCGACCTCCTCTATGAGGGCGGCATCGCCAACATGCGCTATTCGATCTCGAACACCGCCGAATATGGCGACATCAAGACCGGCCCGCGCATCATCACCGACGAGACCAAAGCCGAGATGAAGCGCGTCCTCGCCGACATCACCTCGGGCCGCTTCGTCAAGGATTTCGTCCTCGACAACCAGGCCGGCCAGCCCGAACTCAAGGCGAGCCGCAAGGCCGCCGCCGCGCATCCGATCGAACAGACCGGCGCCGAACTGCGCGCGATGATGCCGTGGATCGCGAAGAACAAGCTGGTCGACAAGGCGGTCAACTGACCGCCCCGGACAGCGACGGAACCTCGTCATTGCGAGGAGCGTAGCGACGAAGCAATCTCCAGCCATCGACTTTGCACATGGTCGATAGCTGGAGATTGCTTCGCTCCGCTCGCAATGACGAACGGAGGGAAATGATGAGGCAGCCCTTCCACGCCCACCGCGCCGACCTCGCCGCGCTCGCGGCCGACGACCGCCGGCGCGCCCTCGCTCCGCGCACCGGCATCGACTTCGCCTCGAACGACTATCTCGCGCTCGCCGGCTCCTATGCGCTGGGCGAAGCGCTCGCCGCCGGGCTCGAGCGCGGGCTTCCCGCGGGCTCGGGCGGCTCGCGCCTGCTGCGCGGCAATCATGCAGAGCATGAGGCGCTCGAAGCCCATGCCGCGCGCCATTACGGCAGCGAGGCCGCGCTTTTCTTCCCGACCGGCTTCGCCGCCAACGCCGCGCTCTTCGCGACGCTGCCGCAGCGCGGCGACCTGATCGTCCACGACGAGCTGATCCACGCGAGCGCGCACGACGGCATGAAGCTCGGCCGCGCCGGTCATGTCGACGCGCGCCACAACGACGCGCAGGCGTTCGAGGACGTCATCGCGCGCTGGCGCGCGGGCGGCGGCACCGGCACGCCGTGGATCGCGGTCGAAAGCCTTTATTCGATGGACGGCGACAGGGCCCCGCTCGCCGATCTCGCCGCGGTCGCCGACCGCCACGAAGCGATCCTCGTCGTCGACGAGGCGCACGCCACCGGCGTCTACGGCCCCGCGGGGCAGGGCCTCGCGCACGGCCTCGCGGGCCGCGAGAATCTCGTCACCCTCCACACCTGCGGCAAGGCGCTCGGCGCCGAGGGCGCGCTGCTCTGCGGCCCCGCGATCGTCCGCGACTTCATCGTCAACCGCGGCCGCCCCTTCATCTTCTCGACCGCGCCCTCGCCGCTGGTCGCCTGGCTCGTCCGCCACGCGCTCGAGGTCGTCGCGAACGAGCCGGAGCGCGCGGCGCGGCTCCACGCGCTCGTCCGCCGCGCCGAAGCGCGCCTCGCTCCGCTCGGCATCGCGGCGAGCGGCAGCCAGATCATCCCCGTCCTCATCGGCGACAACGCCCGCACGATGCGGATCGCCGCCGCGCTCCAGGCGGCGGGCTTCGACGTCCGCGGCATCCGCCCGCCGACAGTCCCGCACGGCACCGCGCGGCTGCGCATCGCGATCACCCTCAACGTCGGCGAGCCCGAGGTCGACGCGATGGTCGACGCGCTCGCCGCCGCGATGGCCGCGGCATGACGCGCCGTTTCGTCGTCACCGGCACCGACACCGGGATCGGCAAGACCGTCTTCAGCGCCGCGCTCGCCGGCGCGCTCGGCCTGCCCTATTGGAAGCCGATCCAGTCGGGCCTCGAAGAGGAAAGTGACAGCGAGACGGTTGCGCGCCTCGCGGGCGTTCCGCTCCTCCCCGAAGCCTACCGCCTGAAAACCCCCGCCTCCCCCCATCTCGCCGCCGAGATCGACGGCGTGACGATGGACCCCGACCGTCTGACCCCGCCCGCGGGCGACCTGCTGATCGAAGGCGCGGGCGGCGCGCTCGTCCCGGTGACGCGCACCCTCCTCTACGCCGACCTCTTCGCGCGCTGGCAGATCCCCGTGATCGTCTGCGCGCGCACCGGCCTCGGTACGATCAACCACAGCCTGCTGACGATCGAGGCGCTGACATCGCGCGGCGTGCCGATCCACGGCCTCGCCTTCCTCGGCGACCGGCAAGAGGACAGCGAGGCGATCATCGCGGCGATCAGCGGAGTGCGCCGGCTGGGCCGCCTGCCGATCGTCGATCCGCTGACCCCGGAAAATCTCGCTGCCGCCTTTGCGAGCAATTTCGAGCTTGCGGATTTCCGCTAACCAATTCGCGCTCCCCGGCGAAAGCCGGGGTCCATATAGGGCCGACTGGACCCCGGCTTTCGCCGGGGAGCACAATCGACGAGAAGAAATGACCGAAACTCATCAATCCCCCATCTGGCACCCCTTCACCCAGCACGGCCTCGGCGACCCCATCCCGCTGATCGCCCGCGCCGAGGGCGCCCGCCTCTACGACGCCGACGGCAACAGCTGGATCGACGCCATCTCGTCCTGGTGGGTCACCACCCACGGCCACGCGCATCCGCGCATCATGGCCGCGATCCGCGTCCAGACCGAAAGGCTCGACCAGCTCATCTTCGCCGGCTGGACGCACGAGCCCGCCGAAGCGCTCGCGGCCGAGCTGATCCGCATCACCCCCGATCCCCTCACCCGCGTCTTCTTCTCGGACTCGGGCTCGACCAGCGTCGAGGTCGCGCTCAAGATGGCGCTCGGCTACTGGTTCAACATCGGCGAGGCGCGCAGCCGCATCCTGGTGATGGAGCACAGCTATCACGGCGACACGATCGGCGCGATGTCGGTCGGCGCGCGCGGCGTCTACAACCGCGCCTGGCAGCCTTTGCTCTTCGACGTCGGCACCATCCCCTTCCCCGCCGAGGGCCGCGAACAGGCCGCGCTCGACGCGCTCGAAGCGGCGTGCGCGCAGCACCCGGCGGCCTTCATCGTCGAACCCCTGATCCTCGGCGCCGGCGGCATGATGATCTACCCCGCCTGGGTGCTCGCCGAGATGCGCAGCATCTGCGCGGCGCACGGCGTCCTCTTCATCGCCGACGAGGTGATGACCGGCTGGGGCCGCACCGGCACCCGCTTCGCCTGCGACCAGGCGGGCGTCATCCCCGACATCCTCTGCCTGTCGAAGGGCCTGACCGGCGGCGCGATGCCGCTCGCGGTGACGTTGTGCATCGAACCGGTGTTCGCCGCGCACTGGTCGACCGACCGCGCGAAGACTTTCTATCATTCGAGCAGCTACACCGCGAACCCGATCGCCTGCGCCGCCGCCAACGCCAATCTCGACATCTGGCGCGACGAGCCCGTGCAGGCGCGCATCGACGCGCTCGCCGACGCGCAGGCCGCGCATCTCGCAATGCTGTCGACCGATGCGCGCGCCCAGAACCCCCGCCGCCTCGGCACCATCGCCGCGCTCGACGTCGTCCAGCCCGACCCCGGCTATCTCTCGACCCTCGCACCGCGCCTCATCGCCTTCTATCGCGAACGCGGGGTCTTGCTCCGCCCGCTCGGCAACACCATCTACGTCATGCCACCCTATTGTATCGCGCCGGACGAACTCGCGCAGGTCTGGGCGGCGATCGCGGCGTCGCTCGAAATCTGACGCTCGAACGGCACGGTTCGGCTGAGGTTCATCTTCGCGGCATAGACGGGGCTCAACGGGGCCAACGCGAAGGAATCCGACGTTGACGACCGCTGCCCATCTCCTCCTGTCGCTCTTCGCCGCTGCCGCCTTCGCGGGCCCGGTGCTCGCGCAGGACGACGAAAATCTTGCCCAGACGGGGCATCCTCCGCAGAAAACCTCGATCCTCTACACCTATGGCGACGAACCCTGTCCCGAGGCCGAGGGCGACGAGATCGTCGTCTGCGCGCAGCGGCCCGAATCCGACCGCTACCGCGTCCCCAAGGAATTGCGCGAGGAGTTGAAGGACGACACGCCGGTCGGCGGCGGCAGCTGGACGTCGGCCGTCGAAGGCTATGAGAATGTCGCGCGCGCGACCCGCCCCAACAGCTGCTCGCCGATCGGCAGCTACGGCTTCAGCGGCTGTTCGGCCGCGGCGCTGCGCGAATGGCAGGCCGAGCGCCGCGCGATCGAGCGCGCCGCCGACGCCGCGGACGATTGACGCCCCGCCGCCGCATCGCATAGCCTGCGCGCTCCCCCTGACAGGAGCTCCCGCCATGCGTATCGCCGCCCCCTTCCTCGCCCTGCCGCTGCTCGTCGCGGTCCCGCTGCTCGCGCAGATGCCCACCACCGCGCCCGGCGCGAAGGACGCCGCGCGCGTCACCGCCGGCACCTATCAGGCCGACCCCCACCACACGCTCGTCGGCTGGCGGGTCAACCATCTCGGCTTCAACGATTATTTCGGCATCTTCGGCGACGCGACCGGCACGCTGACGATCGATCCGAAGAACCCCGCCGCGGCCAAGCTCGACGTCACCATCCCCGTCGCCAGCGTCACCGTCGCCAGCGCCGGGCTCAAGGATCACCTTCTCCGCCCCGCCGCCGAGAGCGGCGCCAAGCCCGATTTCTTCGGCGCCAGCCCCGCGCCCGCGCGCTTCGTCTCGACCGCGGTGGTCGTCGACGAGGACGGCGACGAGGCGAAGGTGACCGGCAACCTGACCCTCAACGGGGTGACGAAGCCGGTGACGCTCGACGTCGATTTCACCGGCGCCGGCCCCGCGCCGATGACCAACGCCGAAACCATCGGCTTCGAGGCCGAAGCGACGATCAAGCGCAGCGATTTCGGCCTCGGCTTCGGCGTCCCGCTGGTCGGCGACGAGGTCGAGCTGGAGATCACCGCGGCGTTCGAGAAGAAATAGCGTCGCGGGAGCGCACAGCTTCAACGCAGCGGCCCCTCTCCACGCAATTTCCGCACGCGCCCCCTTGCCAAGCGCGACATTTTGCATCACTAGGGCGGCCATGCACATGCGCGGCCTTCTTCTTCTGCGACTTACACGCCCTTGGGCGTGACCTCTGGCCTGCGCGACTAGCGGCGGGCCGAACGCCCAAGGGCCGACCGACACCGCACCGACATTCGAACCGCAGAAGACACCAGACCCATGACCATGCTCCGCAACCCCTCGACCAAATACCGCGCCTTTCCGCAAGTCCCGCTCGAAAACCGCGAGTGGCCCGCCCGCACGACCACCCGGGCCCCCATCTGGCTCTCGACCGACCTGCGCGACGGCAACCAGGCGCTGATCGACCCGATGGATGCCGAAAAGAAGACGCGCTTCTTCGACCTGCTCGTCAAATGCGGGCTGAAGGAGATCGAGGTCGGCTTCCCCGCGAGCGGCGCGACCGACTTCGACTATATCCAGAATCTCGTCCGCTCGGGCCGCATCCCCGACGACGTCACGCCGCAGGTGCTGACGCAGGCCCGCGCCGACCTGATCCGCACCAGCTTCGACAGCCTCGAAGGCGCGAAGACCGCGATCGTCCATCTCTACAACGCGGTCAGCCCCGCGTGGCGCCGCATCGTCTTCGGCATGGAAATGCCCGAGATCAGGCAGATCGCCATCGACGGCGCGAAGCAGCTCCGCGACAATGCCGCGCGCCTGCCCGGCACCGACTGGCGCTTCGAATACAGCCCGGAGACCTTCTCGACCGCCGAGCTCGATTTCAGCATCGAATGCTGCGCCGCGGTGATGGACATCCTCCAGCCCACCGCCGACAATCCGATCATCCTCAACCTCCCCGCGACGGTCGAGGCGGCGACGCCGAACATCTACGCCGACCAGATCGAATATTTCTGCAAGCATCTGCCGAACCGCGACCGCGCGATCATATCCCTGCACACCCACAACGACCGCGGCACCGGCGTCGCGGCGGCGGAGCTCGGCCTGCTCGCGGGCGGCGACCGCGTCGAGGGCTGCCTGTTCGGCAATGGCGAGCGCACTGGCAACACCTGCCTCGTCACCATCGCGCTCAACATGTACACGCAGGGCGTCGATCCCGAACTCGACTTCTCGGACATCGACGAGGTCATCGCGACGGTCGAATATTGCAACAACCTGCCCGTCCACCCGCGCCACCCCTATGGCGGCGAGCTGGTCTACACCGCCTTCTCGGGCAGCCACCAGGACGCGATCAAGAAGGGCTTCGCCGCGCGCGAACGCCAGAATGACGACAAGTGGGAGGTCCCCTACCTGCCGATCGACCCCGCCGATCTCGGCCGCAGCTACGAAGCGGTGATCCGCGTCAACAGCCAGTCGGGCAAGGGCGGCGTCGCCTGGGTGCTCGAACAGGACAAGGGCCTGAAACTGCCCAAGAAGATGCAGGCGAGCTTCAGCCACGTCGTCCAGGCGGTCGCCGACGCGACGAGCCGCGAACTCGGCGCCGACGACATCTGGCAGGCGTTCGAGGGCCATTATCTCGCCAGTGAAGGCAAGCGCTTCCAGCTCGTCGACTGGGCCGAAACCCACAGCGGCCCCGACCGCATCTTCGCCGGCAAGCTCACCATCGACGGCACCCCGCGCAGCGTCAGCGGCCGCGGCAACGGCCTGATGAGCAGCGTCATCGCGGCGCTCAGCGAAAGCGGAGGCCCGGTGATGGACATCGTCGATTACAGCGAGCACGCTATCGGCCAGGGCAGCAGCGTCCAGGCCGCCGCCTACGTCGAATGCCGCACCGCGGACGGGAAGAGCCTGTTCGGCTGCGGGCTCGATACGGACGTCGCGACGGCGAGCGTGCGGGCGATCCTCTCCGCCGCCAACGGCGCGTAGAAGCCAGCCTCTCCACCGCCTCGCAGTTCCCTCCTCACGCCGGCGGCGCAGGGAGAAGCCGAATTCTCCCTGTTACGAAGCGATGGGAGGGCCGCTGCGAAGCAGTGCTGGAGGGATGATGAGAAGGTCAAGCGCGCCTCCCAAGACCAGACTACGCCGCGGCTCGGGCGGCGGTGGTGACTCAGTTTGGATTTGGAAGGCGCCGTTCCCTGCCTCGTCACCCCGGACTTGATCCGGGGTCCCGCTAAACGACGGGGAAAGCGGGACCCCGGATCAAGTCCGGGGTGACGAAGAAAGAAAAATCGCACGTATGCCTTCAAACCGAGTCACCACCCGGGCGGCCGTATCCTTGACTTTCCACGGAAATGCGCCATATTGGGAAGGCTAACGTCGCCTGCGACGGACATTTGATACCCCTTTCGGGTGGATTCTTGCCTTCTCACGCTACCAGCTCCGCCGGTGCTTTTGCCGGTGGATTTTCCGTTTCGTGAAAGGAAACACCCATGCCGATCGGCACCGTCAAATTCTTCAACACCGACAAGGGCTATGGCTTCATCGAAAATGAAGACGGCTCGGGCGACAGCTTCGTCCACATCACCGCCGTCCAGGCCGCGGGAATGCAGACGCTGAACAAGGATCAGCGCATTTCCTACGAACTGGAAACCGGCCGCAACGGCAAGGTGTCGGCGATCAACCTCCAGTCGGCCTGATATTTGGCCAAGGAAGAAGCCCTCACCTTCGATGGTGTGATCGACGAGATCCTGCCCGACGCCCGTTTCGGGGTCGTGCTCGAAAATGGTCATCGCATCATCGCCTACACCGCCGGCCGGATGCGGCGTTTTCGCATCCGGTCGGTCGTCGGCGACGCGGTTCGCGTCGAAATGACGCCCTATGACCTCAGCAAGGGCCGCCTCGTCTATCGCGAGCGCGGCAGTGCCCCGGTCACCGGACAGCGCCAGCGGCGCTGACCTCTCTAACGATATGAAAATACAAATAAAGATAAGACAGCAAAGATAAAGATGATGACATTGTTTCAGAATAACCCGATTTTTCCCGCGCTGCGCGCGCTTCCGATGGCTGGCAAGGCGATGGCGACCCCACCGCGCCGCCGCCAGGCGACGCTGTCGCGCCGCGAACTTCGGCGCCTGATCGCCGACATGGTCGATTGACCCTGCACTACTGAGGAGCCCGCCCGTGTCGGCAACCATCGAATTCTATCTCGCCCAGGCCGAAAAATGCACCGATGAGGCCGCGGCCTCGTCGCTCGTCCAGGTTCGCGAGCGCAACCTGCGCGCCGCTGCGGCGTGGCAGGGGATGGCCGACAAGCTGATCCACGCCGAAAATCTGCGCGCCGAAAAGGAACGGCTGATCGCGGCCGCCAGGACCTGACGGCTCTCTGCGGGATCGGGCCGCCATGCTCACCCACCGCCTCGCCACGCCCGCCGACCTCGACGCTCTGCGCGCCGTGATGGCGCTCGCCATCGCGGAGTTGCAGAAGGGCTTCCTCGATGAGGCCCAGATCGCCGCGAGCCGCGCGGTGATGGGGCTCGATACCCAGCTCATCGCCGACGGCACCTATTTCATCGTCGAACGCGGCGGCCAGATCGCCGGTTGCGGCGGCTGGTCGCGCCGGGCGACGCTCTACGGCGGCGACCACAGTACCGATCTCCGCGACCCCGCGCTGCTCGACCCCGCGACCGACGCCGCTCGCATCCGGGCGATGTACACCCACCCCGACCACGCGCGCCGCGGCGTCGGGCGGCGGGTGATGACGCTGTGCGAGGAGGCCGCGCGCGCCGCGGGTTTCACCCGCGCCGAACTGATGGCGACGCTGTCGGGCGAGCCGCTCTACCGCGCCTGCGGCTATGTACCGATCGAACGCGTCACCGCGACCGCGGACGATGTCGCCGTGCCGCTGATCCGCATGGGCAAGACGCTCGGTTGAGGCGAGCGGGCGCCCGTTCAGCCGCCCGACTTGCGCGCCTTCTTCACGCCCTCGGCGAACTGCGCGGCGGTGACCTTCACCGCGAGCCCCGATTTCGCAAGGAAAAAGGCGGCGCGCGGCATGGTGATATCGCCCTCGCCGGTCGACATCACCGCGCCCTGCGGGGTCAGCGCCTTGATCTTGCCGAGCACCGCGGCGCCGTCGGCGCTGCGCACCTCGGCGCCGACCTTCAGCGCCGCCTCGACCGCCGCGGCGTCGCGTTCGGCCTCGTGCAGGACCGCGAGGATCTTGGCCTTGGTCGCCTTCAGCGCCGGCCCCTTGTCGGTCTGGACGAAGGCGGCGCGCGGCACGACGAGGCCGTTGCCGTCGATCGCCACCGCGACCTTGTCGCCCGCTACCTTGGCGACGGTGCCGACCTGTTCGCCCGCCGAGTCATACACTTTGGCGCCGGGGGTCAGCGCGGTCGCCGGCACGGACGTGCCCTCCTGCGCGGCCAACGCGGGGACGGCGGGAAAAACGGCAGCAGTCAGGCAGAGCAGGGCAGCAAGGCCCAAGGTTTTTGTCATGGGGCGACTCCAGGGGGGCAATCGCGCCCTGATGAACCGCGCCGCGCCCGCCCGCCAACGGCCTGCGGACGGGTCGTGTCGCGGACAGGATGGACCGAAGGCGTCAGCCGACCGCCAGAAAGGCGGTCACCGTCAACCGCCCCCGCTTGGGGTCGGCCGCCAGCACCGCGTCGGCGGCGATCGCGCCGCTATGCAGGTTGCAGCTCCGATAGAGCAGCGCCCGGTTATAGCGGGCCTCGACCGTGCGGATGCAGGCAAAGAGCTCCGTGTCCCCCGCAACATAGCCTGGCGGCGGCTCCGCCACGGCGAGTTCGGCGTCGAGCGCCGCCAAATAGCCCGCACGGCGCTCCTCGCTCACCGTTTCGAAACGGGTTGCGCGGTGGCGGAAAAAGGCGGTGCCGTCGCCGCCCTCCGGCGCCAGATAATGGATCAGCGCGATGCGGTCGGGGGTGAAGGCGTCGCAGTGCGGCAGCCGCTGCGCGACGCTCAGCGCGGCGGGCGGCATGGTGACGATCGAGAAGCTCGCGTCGAGGACGCGCACTTCGCCCGTCCGGCCGAAGACATGCCGAACCGTCGCCGCGATGATCGGCAGCTGCGTCTCGAAATATCCGTCGGGCAGCGCGGCGCGAAGGCCCGGATAATGGTGCCGCGCCGACCCGAATGCGGCCGCAGCCGCCGCGCAGCGCAGCGCATCGGGACGCGGCGCGAAATCGTCGAGGATGCACAGCGGCTGCGCCTCGTCGCCGATCGTCTCGACCGTCAGCGGCATCAGCCCGGCATCCCCACGCAAGTAGCGGCGCGGGCGAGCAGGAAATCGCGCTCGCGCTCGTTCCCCGCCAGCGCCGCCGCCGCCTCGAACGCCGCCTTCGCCTCGGCCGCCCGCCCCGCGCGCAGCAGAAAATCCCCGCGCGCCGCCGGAAGCGGCGCATAGTGGCGGAGCGCCGCCTCCCCGGCGATCGTGTCGATCAACGCCAGCCCCGCCTCGGGGCCGAACGCCATGCTGTGCGCGACCGCGCGGTTGAGCTCGACCACCGGCGACGGCATCACCCGCCCCAGCCGGTCGTAGAGCGCGGCGATACGGCGCCAGTCGGTATCCTCGGCGCGGCGCGCCCGCGCATGGCACGCCGCGAGCGCCGCCTGCAGCGCGTATGGCCCGTCGGCGCCGCCCAGCGCCTCGGCCCGGTCGAGCGCCTTCAGCCCGCGCCGGATCAGAAGCTGGTCCCAGCGCGCCCGGTCCTGCTCGGGCAGCGGCACCAGCGCGCCGTCGGGCGCGGCCCGCGCCGGCAGCCGCGACGCCTGAATCTCCATCAGCGCGAGCAATCCCATCACCTCGGGCTCATCGGGCATCAGCCCGGCGAGAATGCGCCCCAGCCGCTGCGCCTCGGCGCAGAGCGGCGGGCGCACCAGATCGCACCCGCTCGTCGCCGCATAACCTTCGTTGAAGATGAGGTAGATCACCTCGAGCACCGACGCGAGCCGCGGCGCGAGGGCCCGCCCGCGCGGCACCTCGAACGCCACCGCCGCCTTGGCGATCGCCTTCTTGGCGCGGGTGATGCGCGCCGCGATCGCTGCCTCGTTCGACAGGAACGCCCGCGCGATCTCCTCCACCGTCAATCCGCCCACCAGCCGCAGCGTCAGCGCCGCGCGCGCCTCGGGCGAGATCACCGGATGGCACGCCGCGAAGATCAGGCCGAGCAGTTCGTCGCCCAGGTCGTCGTCGAGCCGTGCCTCGAGGCTCTCGATGCTCATGTCGCGCTCATCGTCCCGTTCGCGGGCGATCTCGGCATGTTTGCGGTCGTGCATCGCCGCCCGCCGGAACCCGTCGATCGCGCGCCGCTTCGCCGCCGCCATCAACCAGGCCCCCGGCCGCTCGGGGACGCCCGACGCCGGCCAGTCGGTCAGCGCCGCGAGCAGCGCCTCCTGCGCCAGTTCCTCGGCGCGGTCGACGTCGCGGGTCAGCCGCGCGAGCCCGGCGATCAGCCGCGCCCGCTCGATCCGGAAAACCGCCTCGATCGCCCTGTGGATGGGGTCCGCCGCCATGCTCGCCTTGTCCGCCAGATCGGCGGGCGAGGCAAGCATAGCGGCGGCCATTCGCGCTTATTGCCCCGCGAGCTGATCGCGCAGCTTCTGCTCGCGCTCGGCGAGTTCGGGCGTCAACGCGTCGCCGAAATCCTCCATCTCATAGAAGGGCCGGATTTCGAGCTCGCTCGGCCCCGGCATCGGATTGGGGCAGCGCTTCGCCCAGGCGACCGCTTCGTCCATATCCTTGACTTCCCACACCCAATAGCCCGCGACCAGCTCGCGCGCTTCGGCGAAGGGGCCATCGATCACCGTCCGGCTCGCACCGTCGAAGGCGATCCTTTTTCCCGCCGACGAGGGTTTCAGCCCGTCGCCGTCGATCATCACGCCGGCCTTCACCAACTCCTCGTTGAACGCCCCCATCGCCTCGAACATCTCGGTCATCTCGGCGGTGGGCGGCAGGCCCTTTTCGCTGTCCTCGGTCGCTTTCACGAACACCATCACACGCATCGGTCATCTCCTTCATCATCGGGGGCCGGCATGGCCTCCTGTCTAGACGACGAACGGGCGATCGCGAAATCGACAGGCGCGCGAAAATTTTTCCGCGCCCCGCTTTTGCGGAGCCGCCGATTGGACAGCCCCGCCCCGCGCCCTATACCGAGGCGATGGACTCGACCCGGCCCAAGCTCGTCATCCGCAACTCCGAAACCCGCGATGCCGCCGCGATCGCGCGCCTGACCGCGAAGGTCTATGGCCGCGCCGAGGCCTATTCGGCGGCGCAGATCCGCGGCCAGATCAACAATTTCCCCGAAGGCCAGTTCCTCGCCGAATATGAGGGCCAGGTCGTCGGCTTCTGCGCGACCCTGATCGTGCCCGAGGCGGCGGCGCTCACCGATCATCGCTGGACCGCGATCAGCGGCGGCGGCTTCGGCACCCGCCACGACCCCGACGGCGACATCCTCTACGGCATGGAGGTGTGCGTCGACCCCGACTATCGCCGCCTGCGCATCGGCCAGCGCTTCTACCGCAAGCGGCAGGAATTGTGTCAGGCGCTCGAACTGCAGGGCATCGCCTTCGGCGGCCGCATGCCGGGCTACGCCCGCCGCCGCCGTAAATATCCCGAGCCCGAGGCCTATCTCGCCGCCGTGCTCGACAAGCAGCTTCGCGATCCGGTCATCAACTTCCAGGTCAATCAGGGCTATCGGGTCAAGGGCGTCCTCCACGACTATCTGCCCAGCGACCGCGAAAGCGGCGGTCACGCCGTGCTGATGCTCTGGGAAAACCCCCTCGCCCCACCGCGCGAGACGGCGAACGCGCGCACCCGCGGCTCGGCGCCCGACCGCCTCCCCGCCTCGGTGCGCGTCGCCACGGTCCAGTTCCAGATGCGCGGCATCGACCGCATCGAACAGTTCGAGGAACAGGTCGAATATTTCGTCGACGTCGCCGCCGACTATGCCGCCGATTTTGTTGTCTTTCCCGAGCTCTACACGCTGGAGCTGCTGTCGATCGACAAGAACAAGCTGCCGCCCGAAAAGGCGATATTGAAGATCGCCGACTATACCGACCGCTACCTCGCCTTCATGGAAAAGCTCGCGGTCGGCTACAACATCAACATCGTCGGCGGCTCGCACCCGACGCGTGTCGAGGGCGACGACATCCGCAACATCGCCTATGTCTTCCTGCGCGACGGGTCGGTGCACCGGCAGGAAAAGCTGCATCCGACCCCGTCGGAGCGCCGCTGGTGGAACATCAAGGGCGGCTATGGCGCCGACGCGATCAACACCGATTGCGGGCCGATCGGGGTGATGATCTGCTACGACAGCGAATTTCCCGAGCTCGCGCGCCATCTCGTCAACCAGGGGGCGATGATGCTGTTCGTCCCCTTCTGCACCGACGAGCGCCGCGGTTATCTGCGCGTCCGCTATTGCTGCCACGCGCGCGCGGTCGAGAACCAATGCTATGTCATCACCTCGGGCGTCGTCGGCAATTTGCCCAACGTCGAGAATATGGACATCCACTATGCCGAAAGCGCGATCCTGACCCCGTCGGACTTCGCCTTCGCCCGCGACGGCGTCGCCGCCGACACCGCGCCGAATACCGAGACGATCGCGATCGCCGATTTGAGCCTCGCCGATCTCCTCACCAGCCGCCAGAGCGGCGCGGTCCAGAACCTGCGCGACCGCCGCTTCGACCTCTACCGCGTCGACTGGAAGGACCCCGCCGCGCCGGGGATCGGGTCGCGCTAAGTGCTCCTGCCTTCCCCGTCCGTTCACGGCCGATAGCGGCCATAGGCAGAGAGAAAGCCCCTCCCCTTCAGGGGAGGGGTTGGGGTGGGGTCTATCGGCCTTGCGCAAGGCCGATAGACCCCACCCCACTACGACTAGGCAGCAAACTGCCAAGTCTACGTTGTCCCTCCCCTGAAGGGGAGGGGCTTATCGGGACGCAACGTCCGCTCCCCACCCCAAAGCCGGCATCCGCTTCAACGCAGTTTACTCGTTCAACCTCCCCCTTGCCACACCTTCCGTTTACGTTAAGGTCACGTCAAATCCGCAACCGGAGAGTGATTCATGGCCCTTCCCGCGATCTTCGACCGCCTGCGCCTGCCCGTCATCGGCTCGCCCCTCTTCATCGTCTCGGGGCCCGATCTCGTTATCGCGCAGTGCAAGGCGGGGATCGTCGGCAGCTTTCCGGCGCTCAACGCCCGCCCGCAACCGCTGCTCGACGAATGGCTCCACCGGATCACCGAGGAGCTGGCGGCGTGGGACCGCGACAATCCCGACCGGCTCTCGGCGCCCTTCGCGGTCAACCAGATCGTCCACCGCTCGAACGACCGGCTCGAAGCCGACATCGCGACCTGCGAGAAATGGAAGGTGCCGATCACCATCACCTCGCTCGGCGCGCGCGAGGAGCTCAACCAGGCGGTGCACAATTGGGGCGGCATCACCCTCCACGACGTCATCGACGATCGGTTCGCGCGCAAGGCGGTCGAAAAGGGCGCCGACGGGTTGATCCCCGTCGCCTCGGGCGCCGGCGGCCATGCGGGCACCCAGTCGCCCTTCGCGCTGGTGCAGGAAATCCGCAGCTGGTTCGACGGCCCGGTCGCGCTGTCGGGCGCGATCGCGCATGGTCGCTCGATCCTCGCCGCGCAGGCGTGCGGCGCCGACCTCGCCTATATCGGCAGCGCCTTCATCGCGACTGCCGAAGCCAATGCCGACCAGGGCTACAAGGACGGCATCGTCGCGGGGCGCGCGGGCGACATCGTCTATTCGAACCTCTTCACCGGGGTGCACGGCAACTATCTCCGCCAGTCGATCGTCGCGGCGGGGATGGACCCCGACAATCTGCCCGAGGGCGACCTCAAGACGATGAACTTCGGATCGGGCGGCAACACCAAGGCCAAGGCGTGGAAAGACATCTGGGGGTCGGGCCAGGGCATCGGCTCGGTCTCGGGCGTCCGCCCGGTCGCCGAATTCGTCGCCGAACTTTCTGCCCAGTATCGCGACGCCTGGCGCGAGCTGCAGGACAAATATATCGGCTAGAGTGTTTTCAAGTCAGGTGGAATCACCTGACGACTCGGAAAACACGGTAAAACAAGAATCTAGAGTGCCGGTTTTGATTCCATCAAAACCGAACGCACTCTAGGCGGCCGTGAGCGCCGATCCTCCGAACAACCGCTCGATCGCATCGTCCAGATAGGGCCGGTCGGCGAACAGTCGCATCGGGTCGCGCCGATTGAGCCAGAAACCGCCGCCATGGCGGTCGGTCAGCGCACGCCGCATCGTGTCCTGCAGCAGCCGCAGCCGCATCACCGCGGTGCGCCGCGCCGCACGCGGATCGCCGGGTGCCTGCGCAACGAAATGCGCGCGGACGCGCTCGACCCGCGCGGCGATGACGTCGCTATAGGCATAGTGCGGCCCGCGGTGCAGCGCATGGCCCGATTGCAGCGCGAAGCGCTCGCACGCGGGCAGCACTATCCCGTTGAGGTCGAAGCGGTGGAGCGTGAAATCCTCGGCGCGCAGCGCGTCGAACAGCGCCGCCATCTGCGGCTGGCGGAGCAGCGCGACCGGGATCAGATGATGCCGCTGAAACCCGTCTCGCGGCGGCACCGCCCCCTGCCAGCCCCGCGAACGCGGCACCCGGCGGAGACGAAGCCCGGTCATCCGTGCCGGCCGAAATCGACGCGAACGGTCGCCGGCGCCCCTCCGTCGCCGGATTCGGGGATCAGGCGGATGATCTCGCTCCCCTCCAGCCCGCGCGCATTTTGCGCGCCGGTGACCGGTCCGTGGAGCATCACATCGAGCGCGAGCCGCGCGAGCCGCTTCACCATGTCGGCCATCGTCCAGCCGGCGGGAATGCCCGCCTCGAGCTCCTGGCCGCCGAACAACGCGAGGCCGCGCGTCGCGACGCGCTCGTCCGGCCCCGCCCCGCGCCGGCGGAAGGCGACGAGATGGAGCACCGGCGGCATGCCGCTCGTCAGCATCTCGGCGATGGCGGCGCGGAACTGCGGTGCATCGGACCAGAGCCGCGCCGGCGACCAATAGATATGGCTCGCATCGAACAGATCGACCAGCAGCGCGACGAGCTTGAAATAATCGCGCATCCAGGCGGCCGGCGCTTCGACAGCGCTCCCGTCGCCCGGCCGCACGATCCAGCAGCAATCGCCGTCGCGCCAGTCCGTTGGCAGCGCGCACGCCAGCGAGCTGTTAGCGGAATCGGTCGGATCGGCCGCGGCAAGCGTTGCGGCGTCGGCCCGCCCCGCGATCGCCGTCGTCGATCCGAAGGCCAGGCGAAAGCGGGGCGCCTCGCCCGAAGCCGGGCCGATGCGTTGCGGCTGCAGCCCCATGCGGCGGATCGCGGCCTCGGCCGCGGCGGGCGACGCCAGCCCGCGCGGCGCCCCCGCGATCAGGACGAAGGGGTCCGGCAGACCCGGTGGCATCTGGGCATCGCTATCGCCGGCTGGCATGGGCAGGTAGACCTTTGTCCGTTGCCCCGTGCATCGCAAGACGGCCCGGAATGTTCAAACGCTAATTATGTCCGTTTCGGAGTGGCGCGCGGCGCTCAGATCGCGACCTGGCTGCCCAGTTCGACGACGCGATTGGTCGGCAGGCGGAAATATTCCATCGCGCTTTCCGAATTGCGCAGCATCCACGCGAACAATTTCTCGCGCCAGATCGGCATCCCAGGCGACTTGGCTGCGATCAAGGTCTGGCGCGACAGGAAAAAGCTCGTTTCCAGCATCTTGAACTCGCCGCCGCATCCCCCGACGCGGTTCAGCGCCGCGGGCACGTCGACCGGCTGCATGAAGCCATATTTCAGGATCAGGCGGTGAAAACCCTGCCCCAGATCGTCGAGTGCGCAATGGTCGGCCTCGCGGACGAAGGGGACGTCGGCGATCTTGATCGTCAGCAGGATGATGCGCTCGTGCAGCACCTTGTTGTGCTTCAGATTGTGGAGCAGCGCGTGCGGGACGCCGTCCGACGACGAGGTCATGAACACCGCGGTCCCCGGCACGCGCGTCGCGCTGTTCGCGGCCGATTTGACGAACACCGGAATCGGCATCGCGCCCTCGGCCATCTGCTGCTGCATCAGCTTGCGCCCGCGCGACCAGGTGGTCAGCATGGTGAAGATGGTCAGGCCGATCGCCAGCGGCACCCAGCCGCCGTCGGGCACCTTGATCAGATTCGCGCCGAAATAGGCGATGTCGACGACGAAGAAGATTGCGAGCAGCGGCACCGCCTTCCACGCCGGCCATTTCCACAGAGCGAACAGCACGACCGACATCAGGCAGGTGTCGATGAACATGGCGCCGGTCACCGCGATGCCATAGGCCGCGGCGAGATTGCTCGACGATCCGAAGAACAGGACGAGCAGAGTCACCATCACCATCAGCCCCCAGTTGACCACCGGGATATAGATCTGCCCCTGCGCCGACGCGCTCGTATGCTCGACGCGCAGCCGCGGCATGAAGCCGAGCTGGATCGCCTGCTGGGTCAGCGAGAAGGCGCCCGAAATCACCGCCTGGCTCGCGATGATCGTCGCGAGCAGCGCAAGGATGACGATCGGCACGCGCCATGCGTCGGGCATCATCAGAAAGAAGGGGTCCTGGATCAATCCAAGCCGGGCCCCCATGTCGGCCTCGAGCACCATCGCGCCCTGCCCCATATAGTTGAGCATGAGCGCGGGCAGCACGAAGCACAGCCACGACAGGCCGATCGGCGCGCGGCCGAAATGCCCCATGTCGGCATAGAGCGCCTCGGCCCCCGTCACCGCAAGCACCACCGCGCCGAGCGCGATGAAGGCGGTGAAACCGTCGAGATAGAAGAAACGCAGCGCGTTGACCGGATTGATCGTCGCCCAGATGATCGTCGGATGATCGACGATATGCATCACCCCCAGCACCGCGAGCATCAGGAAATAGCCGAGCATGATCGGGCCGAAGAGCGCCCCGACCTTTGCCGTTCCGTGCGACTGGAGCGCGAACAGACCGATCAGGATCGCGAGCGCGATCGGCACGATATAGGGCTGGAATCCTTCGTTGACGTAGCTGAGCCCCTCGGTCGCCGAGAGCACCGACATCGCCGGCGTGATCATGCTGTCGCCATAGAAGAGCGCCGTCGCGAACACGCCGAGCAGCACGATCGGCCAGGTCCATCTCTTGTCGCCCGACGAGCGGCTGATCAGCGCGAGCAGCGCGAGGCTGCCCCCCTCGCCCTTGTTGTCGGCTTTCATGATCGTCAGCACATATTTGAAGGTGACGACCAGCATCATCGACCAGAAGACGAGGCTCAGCACACCATAGATGTGCAGCCGGTCGGCGTCGATCGAATGATGCCCGGCAAAGGTTTCGCGAAAGGCGTAGAGCGGGCTGGTCCCGATGTCGCCGAACACCACGCCGACCGCGCCGACCGCAAGCTTCAGCTTGCCGTCGCCGTGATGGGTGTGGCCCGAATGGCCCGTATCGGCGGCGGTCGCGGCGCTGTCCGCGCCTGCCGCCACCTGTTGCGACTCAGCAGTCATGGCGCCGCGCTTTAGACGAGCCTGCGCAAATAGAATAGAGCCCGTTCACGGCCCGCGCGGAGCCTCGGCGGGAAGCTCGGGTCCCATCGCCTGGCGAAGCTGCGCGAGCCGCATTTCGAGGTCGGCGCGCCACGGCGCATCGGCAGGACTGCGCGCGAGCAGGTCGCTCCACACCGCATTCGCGCCCTTGAGGTCGCCGCTCTGCGCCATCGCAAGCCCGGCGAAGAAGGGCGGCGCGGGGTGCGCGGGATCGCGCTTTGCCGCTTCATCGAAGGCGAGCGCCGCCGATGGCGACATCATCCCGCCGCCATGCGCGACGAGCGCGTTGCCGAGCCCGACCCAAAGGTCGACATTGTCGGGGTATTTCTCCAGCCCCTTTTCCAGCGTCTGCGCCGCGAGCGCGGTCTTGCCGGTGCGCGCGAAGCCGTCGGACATGGCGAGCCACTGGGCGGCGGGACCGAAGCGTTCGCTCATCCCCTGCCGCCGATCGGTAATGGCCTCCCCAAAACCTTCGGGTTCCTCGGGCTGTATCACCGGTTTGCCGGGCAGCGCGGGGCTGCCTTGCAGCGCATAGCCGGCGAGGCCGAGCATCAGCGCCGCCGCCGCGAGCGGCCGCGCCGCCGCGGGCAGTCGTCCCAGCCACATCATGCCGCCGGCGGTCAGCGCCGCGGCGAGCGTGATCCACAGCCAGATCACGCCTCGTCCTCCGCGTTGCCGCGGCGGAAGCGCCCGAAAGCGAGCCAGCCCCCCACGCCGAGGAACAGCAGAGGTCCGAGCCAGAGCAGTGCCGTCGCCGCGTCGAAGGGCGGATCGTAGCTTACCCAATTGCCGTAGCGCGCGACGAGCCATTTGCGGATCGCATCGGGGCTTTCGCCCGCCGCGATCTTGCTGCGCACCTCGTGCCGCATGTCGCCCGCGAGCGGCGCGTCGCTGTCGGCGATCGACTGTCCCTGGCAGACGAGGCAGCGCAGCGTCTCCATCAGCGCCTTGGCCTTCGCCTCCTTCGCGGGATCGTTGAGCTGCTGATAGGCATAGGGCGCCGGCGGCAAGCGGTCCTGCGCGACCGCCGGAGGACCGAGAACGCCAAACAGCATCGTTAGAAAAACCAGTGTGCTCCCGCGAAGGCGGGAGCCCAGAGCGGCAATGAACCGCGTCGGCGCCGTCGTGCCCTGGGTCCCCGCCTTCGCGGGGACACACGATGAGAGGTCCGATGCCCCGCTCACTTCATCGCCTCCAGCTTCGCGATGATCCCCGGCACGTCGCCAGCCAGGATCACGCCCTGAATCTGCTCGCGGATGACGCCCTTGCCGTCGATCAGGAAAGTCTCGGGCACCCCCGACGATCCGAGCGCGATCTGGACGCTGCTCTGCTGATCGGACCCGATACGATCGAACGGATTGCCGAATTCATTGAGGAAAGCGGCGACGTCGTCGGGCCGGTCGCGGATCGCGATGCCGTCGATCGGCACCCCGGCCCGCTTCAGTGCTTCGAGCTGCGGCGCCTCGGCGCGGCACGGGATGCACCAGCTCGCGAAGACATTGACCAGCCGCGGCCGCCCATCGGCGAGTTGACTGCTCTTCAATCCCTCGACCCCCGCGGTCGCGGGCGGCAGGTCGAACAGCGGCATCGGCTTGTCGATCCACTGCGATTGGATCAGCGTGTCGTTGGGGGTCGTCAGCCGATAGATGAAGGCACCGAACAGCAGCGCCATGATCGCCAGCGGCACGAACAGGATCCAGCGGTTCCTCATGGCGCGAAACGCTCCTGTGCTTTCCTCGACCGGTGCGCGCGCCAGATCGCGAGCAACTGCGCGCGCCCGAGCATCGACAGCGCCGCGCCGATCGCGATCAGCGCCCCGCCGAGCCAGATCCACCACACCAGCGGCTTCCACCACAGCCGCAGCTGATAGCGGTCGGCCGTTCCATCCTCCGAGGTCACCGGCTGTCCCAGCACCGCATAGAGCTGTCCGCCCGGCCGCGTCAGCAGCGCCGCCTCGTTGGTTTCGGTCGGCGCGCTGCCCATCAGCCCGGGAAAGGTGCGTGCCTCGGGGCGCAATGTGAAGCTGTCGCCCGATCCGGTGGTCGCGACCAGCGTTCCTTCGATCGCGGTATAGTTCGGCCCGGCGACCGGCCGCACTCCGACGAACTTCACCGCAAAATCATCGACCTTCACCGTCTCGCCCGGCGCCGCGGCGACGAGCCGTTCCTTGATGAAGGCGCTTTCCGCCGCCATCCCCGCGAGCGCGACCGCGACGCCGAAATGCGCGATCACCATGCCCCAGGTCGGCAGCGGCGTGCGGCGGAGGTTGCGGCCCCACAGCGGCGCGAGGCTCGCGACCGCCACCACCGCCGCGACCGTCATCCCGAGCAGCGGCAGGATGCGCACCGATCCGCCGAACAGCACGAGCCCGAACAGCACGAGCGCGCCGGCCAGTACAGCGAGCGGCAGCCGCGACCACAGCCGCTTGCCGTCGTCGCGGCGCCAAGCGAGCAGCGGCCCCGCGACCATGACGAGGCACAGGGTCAGCGCGAGCGGCCCCGCGACCTTGTTGTAATAGGGCGGCCCGACCGAAATCTTCTCGCCCATCGCCTCGGCGACGATCGGATAGAGCGTCCCCAGGAGCACGAGCGCGAGGATCGTCGTCAGCAGCAGATTGTTGATGACGAGCGAGCCCTCGCGGCTCAGCAGCGCGAATTTCTTGCCCTCGGCGACGGTGCCCGCGCGCAGCGCGAACAGCGCCAGCGCCCCGCCGATATAGATCGCCATCAGCACGAGCAGGAAGGTGCCGCGCTCGGGATCGACCGCGAAGCTGTGGACGCTGGTGAGCAGCCCGGATCGCACGATGAAGGTGCCGACCATCGACATCGAGAAGCCGATCACCGCGAGCATCACCGTCCATGCGCGCAACGCATTGCGCGTCGCGGTCACCGCGACCGAATGGAGCAGCGCCGCGCCCGCGAGCCACGGCACCAGCGACACATTCTCGACCGGATCCCAGAACCACCAGCCGCCCCAGCCAAGCTCATAATAGGCCCAATAGCTGCCCGCGGTGATCCCCAGCGTCAGGAATATCCAGCTCCCCAGCACCCACGGCCGCATCGCGCGCGCGAAGGCGGGTCCGATCTCGCGCGTCACCAGCGCCCCGACCGCGAAGCTGAACGCGACCGACAGCCCGACATAGCCGACGTAGAGCGTCGGCGGGTGGAAGGCGAGACCCGGATCCTGAAGCAAGGGGTTGAGCCCCTGCCCGTCGGGCGGCGCCACCGGCAGTCGCTTGAAAGGATTGGAAGAGAAGAGAAGAAAGGCGAAGAAACCGAGGCTGAGCGCCGCCTGCGCCGCGAGGGTCGCGACCAGCGTATCCTGTCGCAGCCGCTTCTCGAAGATCGCGACGAGCGCGCCCGACAGGCCGAGGATCGTCAGCCACAGCAGCATCGACCCTTCGTGATTGCCCCACGCGCCCGCGATCTTGAACAGCATCGGCTTCAGGCTGTGGCTGTTGCGCGCGACGAGCTCGACCGACATGTCCGAGCGCACGAACAGCGCGATCAGCAGGCCGAACGCCGCGGCGGTCAGCACCCCCTGCGCGACGCTCGCCGGCCGCACCAGCGACGCCAGATCCTTCGGTCCGCCACGCAGGAACAGCGCCCCCGCGACGAGCGACAGGCATGCCAGCGCCGCCGCCATCCACAGGAGCGCGAGGCCGAGTTCGGCGATCATGCGGTTGCACCGTAAAACAGGTTCTTGTCCTTGCGAGGCGCGTAGCGACGAAGCAATCTCCAGCCATCGTCATCACAGGCCGCAAGCTGGAGATTGCTTCGCTTCGCTCGCAATGACGGAAACTCGATGGCGATCATTCCCCCGGCACCAGCTTCATATTCTTCGGCATCTCGCCCATCTGCGGCGGCATGTAGCGTTCGTCGTGCTTGGCGAGGATGCGGTCGGCGACGAACACGCCGTCGGCGCGCATCCGGCCATCGGCGACCATGCCCGAATTTTCGGCGAACAGGTCGGGGACGATGCCGGTGAACTGCACGGGGACCGAGGCCTTGCCGTCGGTCGCGACGAAGCGGATCGTCACCCCGTCGCTCTGGCGCTTGATGCTGCCCGCGGCGACCATGCCGCCCAGCCGCATCGGCTCGCCGACCTCGGCCTTGCCCGCCTTGACCTCGGTGGGGGTGCGGAAATAGGCCGCCTCGTCGCGCAGCGCGCTCGCGCCGAGCACGCCGGCGCCCGCGACGCCCACCAGCGCGACGAGCGCCAGGATCAGCCGCTGATGCTTGGGTTTCATGTGCGGTCCCTTCGCAGCGCATCGCTGCGCTTCTCGGCCTTCGTCATCGCCCGCCAGCTATGCCATAGCACCACGCCGGTCAGCAGCGCGGTCAGGCCATAGGCGGCCGCGACATAGGCCCATTGGCCGCCCCCGCTGATCACCCCCGTCACGACGTCAGACTCCCCCCTCGTCGTCGTCGGCCATTCGCCGCAGCCGCGACGCGACGCGATTGTCGGCGATGATCCGCCGCATCCGCATCAGCACTATGGCGCCGAATAACAGCGAAAAGCCGAGCAAGGTCAAGCCCAGCGGCCACAGCAGCGCGCCGTCGATCGACGAACCGCGCATGGTGATGCTCGGCCCCTGATGCAGGCTGTTCCACCACACGACGCTGCGGTTGATGATCGGAATGTTGACCGCGCCGACCAGCGCATAGACGGCCGCACCGCGCGACAGCGTCCCGCCTTGCCGCTGGCTCTCGTCGCCCATCGTCAGCGCGACGAAGCCCGCATAGAGAAAGAGGAGGACGAGCATCGAGGTCATCCGCCCGTCCCATTCCCACCAGGTGCCCCAGGTCGGCTTGCCCCAGATCGAGCCGGTGGCGAGGCAGAGCGCGGTGAAGACCATCCCCGGCACCGCGATCGCGCGCGCCGCGATCCCGGCGAGCGGGTGGCGCCAGACGAGCTGGACGAGCCCTGCGACCGCGAGCGCGGTCCAGCCGCCCATGCCGAGCCAGGCCGAGGGCACATGGACATAGAGGATGCGCGCGGTCTCGCCCTGCTTGTAGTCGCCGGGCACCAGCGCCAGCCCCGCCCACGCGCCGACCAGCAGCAACGCGAGACCCAGGCCCAGCAGCCAGGGAGTCAATGGTCGGGCAATGGCCAGGAATCGGGTGGGGTTCGCATAGGCGTGCATCGCGCGCGCAGCCTTAGGCGACGGCGCCGCGGCGGTCCAGCATTATGGCGTGGGCTCCCCGTGGTCCCCGTAAAGGGACTGGGATGCAAACACCCGGTCTCCGATCAGACCAGCCACTTCTTCCTCGTCACCCTGAACTTGTTTCAGGGTCCATGGCCCGACCTCGCATCAAGCGCAGCGGCGGCCGAGAGTGATGGTCATGGATGCTGAAGCAAGTTCAGCATGACGATTTCCAAAGAGTGAAATCGCTCATTGCGAAATATAATGCCATGAACCCTCGCACCTAATGTTGCACAATTACCACAGCTATCGCCAAAATGTAACATTTCGCGGCCCGCTCGTCGAAAAGGGGTAGCAATGGCGGAGTCCAGCGCGGACTTTAGATGCGGGCTCATTCGCAAAAACAGGGAGCTTAGCATGCGAACCTCACATCCCCTCTCCGTCCTCGCCATCACCACCGCGCTCGCCACCACCGGCTGGGCCGTGCCCGCCGCCGCGCAGGACGCCGGCGCGACCGCCGACGATGCCGACTCGCTGATCATCGTCACCGGCACCCGCCGCACCGACCGCACCATCGCCGACAGCAGCGTGCCGATCGACGTCATCTCGGCGGATTCGCTCGCCAACAGCGGGTCGACCGAAACCAACCGGCTGCTCAATCAGCTCGTCCCCTCGTTCAACTTTCCGCAGCCGTCGCTGACCGACGGCACCGATTCGCTGCGCCCCGCGACGCTGCGCGGCCTCGCGCCCGACCAGGTACTCGTCCTCGTCAACGGCAAGCGCCGCCATCTTTCGTCGCTGCTCAATCTCAACGGTTCGGTCGGCCGCGGCTCGTCGGGGGTCGACATGAACACCATCCCGCCGATCGCGATCGAGCGGATCGAAGTGCTGCGCGACGGCGCATCGTCGCAATATGGCTCCGACGCGATCGCGGGCGTGATCAACATCCAGCTCAAAAAGAGCGTCGGCGGCCAGGCGCAGATCACCTACGGCAAATATATCACGACGATGGAGGATGTGAAAAACGTCGCCAGCGTCGCGCCGACCACCGGCGCTTCGGACAATCCCGTCGTCACCCTCACCGACTCCGACCGCAAGCGCCGCGACGGCGGCACGCTGACCATGGCGACCAACATCGGCCTGCCGGTCGGCGACAACGGCTATCTGAACTTCACCGCCGAATATAAGGATCGCTCGCCGACCAACCGTTCGGGCGCCGACCTGCGCCGCAACTATGCCGCGGCGGGCGACCCGCGTGAGACGACCATCGACCGCTTCTGGCACCGCTTCGGCGACGGCGAATCGAAGGATATGAACTTCTTCTACAACGCCGGCATGGATGTCGGCGGGTGGGAGCTTTACAGCTTCGGCAGCTATGGCGTGCGCGACGCCAACGGCGCCGGCTTCTATCGCCGCGCGCTCGACGCGCGCAACGCCGACTGGGACAATGGCGGCGCGCCGATCTACGAGGACGGCTATCTGCCCGTCATCACCAGCACCATCCACGACATCGCGGTCGCGGGCGGCCTGCGCGGAGAGGCCGGCGGCTGGAACCTCGACCTGTCGCTCAATTACGGCTCGAACCGGCTCGACTATGGCGTGGAGAACAGCGTCAATGTCTCGCTCGGCGGCGATCACAGCCCCCGCAAGTTCGACGCGGGCGGCATGCGTTACGGCCAAACCGCGGTGAATTTCGACGCTCAGCGCGATCTCGACCTCGGGCTCGGCGACACTTCGCTCGCGCTCGGCGCCGAATGGCGGAACGAGAATTACAAGATCGTTGCGGGCGAACCCGCGAGCTATGCGGTCGGCCCCTATTTCTACACGAACGGCGCCGGGGTCGGTTCGCAGGTGTTCGGCGGCTTCCTGCCCAGCTCCGAAGTCGATGCCTCGCGCGACAGCTTCGCGGGCTATGTCGAGCTCGACGCGGACCTCAGCGACATGTTCAACGTCCAGGTCGCCGGCCGCTACGAGCATTTCTCGGACTTCGGCGACACGGTGAACGGCAAGGTCGCGGCGCGCTTCGAACCCGTCGACGGCCTCGCCCTGCGCGGTTCGGTGTCGACCGGCTTCCGCGCGCCGGGCATGGCGCAGCAGTTCTTCTCGACCACCTCGACGGTCAATCTGACCGGCGTCGGACTGGTCGAGGTCGGCACCTTCCCGGTGGGCTCGCCCATAGCGGTCGCTCTTGGCGCCGAACCGCTCAAGCCCGAGAAATCGGTGAACTTCGGCGGTGGTGTCGTGTTCACCATGGTCCCGGGGCTCAACGTCACGGTCGATTACTACCGGATCAAGATCAAGGACCGCATCACGCTGACCGAGAATCTGCAGGGTGCCGACGTCCAGCAGATTCTGCAGGATGCGGGGGTTCCGGGCTCGTCGGCGCGTTTCTTCATCAACGGCATCGACACGCGCACCCAGGGGCTCGACATCGTCGCCAGCTATCGCCTGCCCGACATGGGCATCGGCAAGCTGACGCTGACCGCGGGCTACAACCTCAACGACACCAAGATCACCGACCGGCGCACCTTCAGCGGCTTTACCGCCGGACGCCTGTTCGCGCGGCCTGAAAGCCTGCGCCTGACCGACGGCCAGCCGTCGAACAAGCTCAACGTCGGGCTCGACTGGGAATCGGGTCCGGCCGGGCTGACGCTGCGCGGCAACCGCTACGGATCGGTGTTCATTCCGGGGCCGAGCGGCGACATCGCGATCGCCAGGGGCGACG
The DNA here is from genome assembly GCF_053514865.1 of Sphingopyxis sp. NJF-3. NCBI lineage: Bacteria > Pseudomonadati > Pseudomonadota > Alphaproteobacteria > Sphingomonadales > Sphingopyxidaceae > Sphingopyxis > Sphingopyxis sp. NJF-3. The sequence continues at coordinate 1,282,659 of NZ_CM130726.1, read as the reverse complement.
CCCCGGGCGACATCACCCTGTCGCCGAAATGGGTCGTCGATCTGGAAGCGCGCTTCCGTCCGGTCGAGGCGGTCCAGCTCGCGGTCGGCGCGAACAACCTGCTCGACGAATATCCCGACCGCATGCCCTACGGCGTCGTGGGCGGCTATGATTACGGGCTCAACAACGCCTATCTGCCCTATTCGTCCTTCTCGCCCTTCGGCTTCAGCGGCCGCTTCGTCTACGGGCGCGTGTCGGTCGATTTCTGACGCGGCGACAGCATGAAAACGGCGAGGCCGGGAGCTATGCTTCCGGCCTCGTCCATATCCAGCTTCCGGTGACCGCGGCGGCGATCACCGGCGCCATCACCCACGGCCAGGGCGAAAAGATCGCGGCGAGCACGATGCTCAGCGCGAAGGCTGCGGTCGCGGCGACCTTTCCCTTGCGGCTGATCGCGCCCTTCTCGCGCCACGCGACGATATGATGGCCGAACTGCGGATGCGTCACCAGCCACGCCTCGAGCCGCGGCGACGAGCGCGCGAAGCAGAAGGCGGCGAGGATCACGAACGGCACCGTCGGCAGCAGCGGCAGGAACGCGCCGAGCGCCCCGAGCCCAAGCGACGCCCAGCCACTGACGAGATAGAAGTGCCGCTTCATGCGGCAACGGACTTAGCGGAAATCATAGCCCGCGCCAGCCGCCAATTCGGTCATCCCGGCGAAGGCCGGGATCTCGCCGCAGCGTCACAACGCAAAGTGGAGATCCCGGCCTTCGCCGGGATGACGAGTTGATGGATAAGCTTACCCCCGCCCGATCAGCTTTTGCGCCATCCGGTCGGCCACCGCAGCGGCGGGCGTGCCGCTCGCCCTGCTCTCGGCCCAGATCTCGGCGAGCCGGCCGGGGATCAGGCCGATCCGGCTCTCGACCTCTTCGCGGCTTCCTTGCCCCAGATATTCGAGCGCCACATTGATGATGCCGCCCGCGTTGATCACATAGTCGGGGGCATAGACGATCCCGCGGTCGTGGATGCGCTGGCCGTCGGCGGCGGTCGCAAGCTGGTTGTTCGCGCCGCCCGCGACGATCGGCACATTGAGCTTCGCGATGCTCGCCTCGGTCAGGATCGCGCCCAGCGCATTGGGGCTCAGCACGTCGGCCTCGATCTCCATGATCGCCGCCGAATCGGCCAGCTCGGCGCCGAGCTCGTCGGCGAGCGCCTTCGCCCGCGCGAGGTTGACGTCGGCGAGGGTCAGCTTCGCGCCCTCGGCCGCCAGCCGCCGCGCGACCCCGCCGCCGACGCTGCCGACGCCCTGGATCGCGATCCGCACGCCCTTCGCGCTGTCGGTCTTCAAACCCTCGCGGATCGCCGCCTTGATGCCCAGATAGACGCCGAGCGCGGTCAGCGGGCCGGGGTCGCCGCCCGCCTCGCCGCTCGCCACCGGCAGGCCGCTGACATGTTTGGTGTGCTTCGCGATCTCGACCATGTCGGCGTCGGTGATGCCGACATCCTCGGCGGTCACATAGGCGCCGCCGAGCGACTCGACCGCGCGCCCGAACGCCGCGAGCAGTTCGGGGGTCTTCGCCCCGCCCTCATCGGCCAGGATCACGCCCTTGCCGCCGCCCATCGGCAGGCCCGCCATCGCATTCTTGTAGCTCATCCCGCGCGACAGGCGCAGCGCGTCGGTGATCGCCGCGGCGCGCTGCGGATAATGCCAGTAACGCACGCCCCCCGCGCCGGGGCCGAGGTGGGTCGAATGGACCGCGATCACCCCTGTCAATCCGCTCGCCCGGTCGCGGAACATGTGGACATGCTCGTGATCGTCGAAATCGGCGAAATCCCAGACTGCGGACATGGCTTGACCCTTCGCGTTCAAAAATTACGTGATGACGTAATAAAGCAACGCATACGCGGAGTCACGCCAAAGGTGCAAAGTCTCGCATGATGGGAAAATGGGGCGACCGATGGGACTTGAACCCACGACCCCCGGTACCACAAACCGGTGCTCTAACCAACTGAGCTACGATCGCCACAAGGCCGGGCAGACATGCCGCCGCAAGCCGCGCGGGCGATAGGCGGCACGCCCTTCTTCGTCAAGCATTGTTCGCACGCCGCGCCGCGCCTAAAAGCGCGCCATGGCCGCAACCAGCCTCGTCGACATGGCGACCTCGCTCGCCGACCGCGCCGCCGGGCGGCTCGCCGCCGTTCCGGGCATCCGCCGCGCGCCGACCCCGAAGCTCCAGCAGTTCATGCTCGCGGGCTTCCTCGACGCCGAAACCTGCGCCGAACTGATCGCGCGGATCGACCGCGACGTCCGCCCGTCGACGATCGCCGATCCCAACGGCGACGCGGCGTTCCGCACCAGCACGACCTGCGACCTCGACCACCGCGACCCGCTCGTCCGCGCGGTCAATGCGAAGCTTCACGGCCTCACCGGCATCCCGCTCGAATATGGCGAACCGCTGCAGGGCCAGCGCTACGACGTCGGGCAGGAGTTCAAGGCGCACACCGACTATTTCGATCCGCACGGCGCCGACTGGGACACCTATTGCGCGGTGCCCGGCCAGCGGAGCTGGACGCTGATGGTCTATCTGAACCAGCCCGCCGCCGGCGGCGCGACGCGCTTTCTCGCGACGGGCAAGATGCACCAGCCCGAAACCGGAAAGCTGCTCGCCTGGAACAATGTCGGCGCGGACGGCGAACCCAACGCCGACACGCTCCACCACGGGATGAAGGTGCGCAAGGGGCGCAAATATATCATCACCAAATGGTTCCGCGAACGGCCGTGGCCGTGGGCGGAGGGGGAATTGGGGTGAACCCCGTAGATCGTCACCCCGGCGAAGGCCGGGGTCTCGACCTGGCGTCATAACGCGGCGGCGAGATCCCGGCCTTCGCCGGGATGACGAGACTGGTTCTTACCGCATCAGCCGATACTGAAAGCTCAGCGTCAGCGTGTTGCCGACCTGTCCCGGCTCGACCGGCGTCGATTTCCCGGCCGCGTCCATCGCCTGCATCCGGACCATCGGCATCGGCGGCTGCGGCCCGCCGAAGCTGCCCTCGCCGATCGACACCAGCTCGGCGCCGCGGAAGCCCGCGAGCCTGGCATAGTCCTGCGCCTTCGCCTCGGCCGCCTTGATCGCCGCGCCGCGTGCGCCGACCAGCATCGCATCGGCGTCCTTCATGCCGAACCACGGCCCGTCGACATTGGTTCCGCCCGCTGCGACCAGCGCGTCGAGCAGCGGCCCGATGTCGGCGATATTGCCCGTCGTCGCGCGCACGCTGTTCGACACCTGATAGCCCAGGAAGCGCGGCGGCTGGCCGTCGCCACGGTTGTTATAGTCATACTGCGGCGACAGGTTGATGCCGCTCGTCTGGATATCCTCGGCCTTGATGCCCTTCGCCTTGGCGGCCGCGATCAGCTTGTCCATCGCCGCGGCATTGGCCTGCATCGCCGCGACCGCGGTCGGCGCGGTCGTGGTCACCCCTGCGCCGACGGTCGCCTGGTCGGGGCGCGCGCGCACCTCCTCGTTGACCGTGAAGCTCAGGATCGGGCCCTGCTGCGTCGCTGTCGTCACCGTCGTTCCTCCTTGCTGCGCAAGCGCGGGCGTCGCGGCGAGCAACGCCAGCCCGCCGGCCATAGCGGTGAACATGGACTTCGTCATTTCAATCTCCTGTGCGCCGGACTTCCGGTCCGTGATGATCTCCACCCCGTAACGCTGACGGAGCGGAGCCGTTCCGCCCTTTGCCGCGACGGCGCTTGCATGATGCTGAACGCGCCAGTAGCGAGCCGTTCATCATGGCAGCACCGATCTTATCTTATGAAGGCCTCGGCCTCGTCCAGGGCAGCGGCTGGCTGTTCCAGGATCTCGACATCTATGTCGGCGAGCGCGACCGGCTCGCGCTGATCGGACGTAACGGCGCGGGCAAGACGACCCTGCTCAAGCTGCTCGCCGGGCAGATCGACGCCGACAAGGGCAAGCGCGTCATCGTCCCCGGCACCCACGTCGTGCTGCTCGAACAGGAACCCGATTTCACGCCCTTCGCGACGCTGATGGATTTCGCCGTCGCGCCGCCGAACGCGCCCGAGGAGTTCGAGGTCGCAGCCATCGCCGACCAGCTCGGGATCGACATGAGCCGCGCCGCCGCCAGCGCCTCGGGCGGCGAGCGCCGCCGCGCCGCGCTGGCACGAGCGTTGGCGCAGAACCCCGACGTGCTGCTGCTCGACGAGCCGACCAACCACTTAGATCTCGCCGCGATCGACTGGCTCGAGGCCTGGCTCGCCCGCTACACCGGCGCCTTCGTCGCGATCAGCCACGACCGCACCTTCCTGACCCGCCTGACCCGCCAGACCTTGTGGCTCGACCGCGGCAGCATCCGGCGCAAGGAGATCGGCTTCGGCGGCTTCGAGGAATGGAGCGATGCCGTCGCGGCCGAAGAAGCGCGCGCCGCCCAGCGCCTCGATTCGAAACTGCGGCTCGAGGCGCACTGGCTCGAACGCGGGGTCACCGCGCGGCGCAAGCGCAACCAGGGCCGGCTCGAAAAGCTGATCGAGATGCGCGCCACCCGTGCCGCGATGATCGGCGGCCCCGGGGTCGCCAAGCTCGGCCTCGCCAACGACGACGTCCGCTCGAAATCGGTGATCGTCGCCGATCATATCACCAAGCGTTTCGGCGACCGCACGATCATTCGGGACTTCACCTTCCGCATCCAGCGCGGCGACCGCATCGGTATCGTCGGCGCCAATGGCGCGGGCAAGTCGACCCTGCTCAAGCTGCTGACCGGCGAGATCGCGCCCGACGAAGGCGGTGTCACCCTCGCCCCGACGCTCGACGGCATCGTCATCGACCAGCAGCGCAGCCTGCTCTCGCCCGACAAGAAAGTCCGCGACATCCTCGCCGACGGCGGCGACTGGGTCGAGGTGCGCGGGGTCAAGAAGCATGTCCAGGGCTATCTGAAGGACTTTCTCTTCGACCCTGGCGTCGCCGAGGCGAGCGTCGGCGCGCTGTCGGGCGGCGAGCGCTCGCGGCTTTTGCTGGCGCGCGAATTCGCGCGCGAATCGAACCTCCTCGTCCTCGACGAGCCGACCAACGACCTCGACCTCGAAACGCTCGACCTGCTGCAGGAGGTGATCGCCGACTATGACGGCACCGTGCTGCTCGTCAGCCACGACCGCGACTTCCTCGATCGCACCGTCACCGTGACGCTCGGTCTCGACGGTTCGGGCAAGGTCGATGTCGTCGCGGGCGGCTATGCCGATTGGGAAGCGAAGCGGGTGAAGCCCGCCGCGGCGAAAGCGAAGGCGCCGACCGCCGCGGCACCGCCTCCCCCGCCGCAAGCACGCAGGAAGCTGAGCTACAAGGATCAGCGCGACTACGACCTGCTACCCGCGCGCATCGAGGCGATCGAGGCGGAAATGGCGGGGATCGAGACCGAATTGTCCGACGGCAACCTCTTCACCCGCGACCACGCCCGCTTCACAGCACTGACGGAAAAGCTCGAAGCGCTGCGCGAGGAAAAAGCCGCCGCCGAAGACCGCTGGCTCGCGCTGGCGGAAGAGGTCGAGGCGCTGGGATAACGTCGGTTTTGGGGTGGGGAGCGGCCGTTCAAGATCACGTCATGCTGAACTTGTTTCAGCATCCATGGCCAGACCTCTCGTTCGATGCCGCGTCGAAGTAGACGGCAGGCCATGGACCCTGAAACAAGTTCAGGGTGACGATGGTGAAATGGCTGCAACCGGTCGGGTTTCCGACATTCGTCACCCCGGACTTGATCCGGGATCTCTCGCTTTCTGAGGTATTGACTGGCTTGAGCATCAAGCGGGACCCCGGATCGAGTCCGGGGTGACGATGAAAGACAGGCGCGCGCTCCAGAGGATGGCCCATCTGGTGATCCCCGGCGAAAGCCGGGGTCCAGAGCGCGACCAGCCAGCATCGGTTTCTAACGCCCTGGACCCCGGCTTCCGCCGGGGATCACGTCGCATGTAACCGCAACCGGTCGCTTCCAGCCATCGCCCTGATTCACCCCGTCCCGTAAAACCGCGCCAGCCGGTCGAGCGCCAGCCCCAGCACCAGCTTGCCCGACCGCGCCGGCCAGCCGAGCCCCTTTTCGGCGCAGCCGATCCCCTCGCCCGCGCAGACCACCCGCCAGCAGATGTCGGCGAGCCCCGGCCCCGCGGCGTCGAGCGCCGCGTGAAAGCGCCGGTGCGCGTCGATCCGCGCCAGCGACGCGTCGGAAGCGCGCGCACCGCCGCGGCTCTTCGCGGGCGGCGCCGCGTCCCAGCGCATCGTCACCCGCGCCGCCAGCCCCGCGCGCTCGTAATCGGCGCGCAGCCGCTCGCCCGCGCCGAGCTGCGCCGCGCTCAGATGCCCGCGCGCCGCGAGCCACGCGATCGGGCTCTCGGCGACGTTGACCGTCACATGCCGCATCACCTGCGGCCCGCGCTTGTCCGGATCGAGCCGGTCGTCGGGATGAATGCGGGTTTCAAGGCGGCGTGCGGTCATGCGATTCTCCTTTGTGGGAGAAGCGGCTTGACATTGGATCATAATGTAGGAAAGAAGAAACCATATTGGTTATGAAAGAAAAGCGATGATCAACAGCATCCGTGCCGTCCGCCGCGCCAGGGGCCTGACGCTGGAGGAGGTCGCGTTCCGCTGCGACCCGCCGACCACCGCGCAGACGATCGGCCGCCTCGAAACGGGCACCCGCACCTTGTCGCTTGGCTGGATGAACCGCATCGCCAAGGCGCTCGGGGTCGACGCCGCCGAGCTCGTCCAGCTCCCGCAGGATACCCAGCTCAGCATCACCGCGCTGCTCGGCGCCGATGGCGCCACCGCGCCGACGCGCACCGAACAGGCGCTGACCGCGCGCCCGACCGAGGACATGATCGCGGTGCGCGTCACCTCGTCGATCGGCGACTATCGCGCCGGCGACGAAATCTGGTGCCGCCGGATCGAGGGCGACTGGGCGAGCGCGCTCAACCGCGACCTCCTCGTCCCCCGCCCCGCCGGCCGCTTCGTCTTCGCGCGGCTGCTCAACGTCGACGGCGAAAAGCTCCACCTGCTCCCGCCCGGCACCGGCCAGCGGCAACAGGTGGTCAGCAACCCGCCCTGGGCCGCGGTCGCGGTGCGGCTGATCCGGACGCTTTAGGACCGCTGCCCGACGTGCCCCCCCTCCGCGTCCTCTCGATCGCCACGCTCTTCCCCGACGCGGCGCGCCCCAATTTCGGGCTGTTCGTCGAAAGGAGCCTGCGCGCGCTCGCCGCCCAGCCCGGCATCGATCTCACCATCGTCGCGCCGGTCGGCCTGCCGCCCTTCCCGCTGTCGCTGCACCCGCGCTACCGCGCGCTTCGCGCGCTGCCGCGCCGCGAAGACTGGAACGGCCTTCCCGTCCGGCGCCCGCGCTTCGCGCTGATCCCGCGCCATGGCGCGCGCTTCACCCCGGCGCAGGTCGCGCGCGCGGTGCTGTCGGCGGTGCGCGGGCAGACGTTCGACGTCGTCGACGCGCAATTCTTCTATCCCGACGGCCCCGCCGCGATGCGCGTCGCGGCGGCGCTCGGCCTGCCTTTCTCGGTCAAGGCGCGCGGCGCCGACATCAGCCATTTCGGCCATGATCCGGCGAGCCGGCCCCAGCTTCTCGCCGCCGCCGACCGCGCCGCGGGGCTGCTCGCCGTGTCGGATGCGATGCGCCGCGACATGGCGGCGATCGGCATCGACGCGGCAAAGATCGCGGTCCACTATACGGGGATCGACACCGCGCGCTTTTCGCCCGGCGACCGCGCCGCCGCGCGCGCCGCGCTCGGCATGGGCGACGCCCCGGCGATCGCGACCATCGGCGCGCTGATCGCGCGCAAGGGGCAGGCGCTGGTGATCGAGGCGCTCGCCGCCCTGCCCGGCGTCCATTACTGGCTCGCGGGCGCGGGCGAAGAGGAAGGCCGCTACCGCGCGCTCGCGCAGCGCCTCGGCGTCGCCGATCGCGTCCACCTGATGGGTCCGGTCGCCAATGCCGACCTGCCGCAGCTCTATCGCGCCGCCGATGCCGTGGTCATGCCCTCGGTCAGCGAGGGCCTCGCCAACGCCTGGGTCGAGGCGCTCGCCTGCGGCACCCCGATCGTGATCAGCGACGCGGGCGGCGCCGCCGAACTCGTCGCCTCACCGGCGGCGGGCCGCATCGTCGACCGGAATGCCGAGGCTATCGCCGACGCCGTGGCGGCGATCCTCGCGGCTCCGCCGCTACCTTCGGCGGTCGCCGCGAGCCTCGCCGGCCGTTTCAACTGGGACCGCAACGGCCGCGAACTGGCCGAGCATCTCCGCCGCTGCGCGGGCCTGGCTTCGGCTTAGAGTGTTTTCAAGTCAGGTGGAATCACCTGACGACTCGGAAAACACGGTAAAACAAGAATCTAGAGTGCAGGTTTTGATTCCATCAAAACCGAATGCACTCTAGACCACCGCTCCATCGTCCGACCGCGCGACGCGCTCCGCACCGCCTTCGGCCGTGCGCGGCACGAAGCTGTGCGGACCGACCTTCAGCCAGACCAGAACCGGCGTCGACATCAGGATCGACGAATAGGTGCCGACGAACACGCCGAGCAGCATCGCCGCGGTGAAGCCGAAGATCACGTCCGGGCCGAAGATCAGCAGCACCGCCAGCGCCATGAGCACCGACACGCTGGTCATCACCGTGCGCGACAGCGTCTCGTTGATGCTGAGGTTGAGCAGCGGCACGATCTCCATCTTGCGGTATTTCTTCAGATTTTCGCGCACCCGGTCATAAACGACGATGGTGTCGTTCAGCGAATAGCCGACGATCGTCAGCAGCGCCGCGACGCTGTTGAGGTCGAACTGGATCTGCGTCACCGCAAAGAAACCGAAGGTCAGCGCGACTTCGTGGAACAGGCGGCCCATCGCGCCGACGCCGAACTGCCATTCGAAGCGGATCCAGATATAGATGGAAATGCCGAGCATCGCGAGCGCGAGGCTGATCGCGCCGGTCCTGAGCAGCTCTTCGGAAACCTTGCCCGACACCGTCTCGACCGCGCCGGCGTGCGCCGTGGGAAAGGCCTTGCGGATTCCGTCGACGAGCTTCTGGCCCGCCAGATCCGCCGCGGCCTTGTCGCCATCGGGCAGCGCGGTGCGGATCGACACCGCCTTGTCCGATCCGAATTGCTGGATCGTCGCCTCGCCGAGTCCGATCTTGCTGACCGCCTCGCGAATCTCCTGGATCTCGGGCATGTCCTGGGTGAATTCGACCCGGACCGACTGGCCGCCCACGAAGTCGATACCCAGGTTCAGCCCGCGGACCGCAACCAGCGCGATCGAAATGACGACGAGGACGAAGCTCATGAAGGACGCGAATTTCCGCCACTTCAGAAAATCGATATTGGTGTCGTCGGGGACGAGTTTCAGCAAGCGCATCGTTTCGCTCCCTTAAATGTGAATCGACGCCGGGCGCTTCGCACGCAGCCAATGGGCGACGAACATGCGCGTGACGGTAACGGCGGTAAAGACGCTGGTGACGATGCCGATGGTCAGCACCACGGCGAAGCCCTTGATCGGGCCGGAGCCGAACCAGAACATCAGTGCCGCGGCGATGACGTTGGTGACGTTGGCGTCGAAGATCGCGCGGCTCGCCTCGGTATAGCCGAGTTCGACCGCCTGGAACGGCCTTCGCCCGCGTTTCAGCTCTTCGCGGATGCGCTCGTTGATCAGCACGTTCGCGTCGACCGCGGCGCCGATGGTCAGCACGAAGCCGGCGATGCCGGGCAGGGTCAGCGTCGCGTTGAACGCCGCCATCGTCGCGATGATCAGGAACACGTTGAAGATCAGCGCGATGTTCGCATAGACCCCGAACCGGCCATAGACGACCAGCATCAGCACCAGCACCGAAACGGTCGCGATGATCCCGGCGATCACACCCTTCTCGATCGAATCGGCGCCCAGTTCAGGGCTCACCGTCCGCTCTTCGACCACCGTCATCTTCACCGGCAGCGCGCCGGAGCGCAGCGAAATGGCGAGCGCATTGGCGCTGGCGACCGAGAAACTGCCCGAAATCTGCGCACTGCCGCCGAGGATCGGTTCATTGATCGACGGCGCGGACAGCACCTGCCCGTCGAGCACCATCGCAAAGCGCTTGCCGACATTCTGCGCCGTCACGCGGGCAAAGGTCGCCGACCCGCCCGAATCGAAACGGATGGTGACGACCGGCAAGCTGGTCTGCGGATCGAAGCTCTGCTGCGCATCGATCAACTGCTCGCCGTTGATCATCACCTCGCGCCGCAGCACTTCGAACGCCGCGCCATTGCCCTCGCCGGGAGCATAGGGAACGATCTCGCTCCCCACCGGCACGCGGCCGGCGGCGGCTTCGGCGGGGTCGGCGTTGGCGTCGACCATCCGGAATTCGAGCTTCGCGGTCTTGCCGATCAGGTCCTTCAATTGCTGCGGATCGTTGAGCCCCGGCACCTGGACGACGATGCGGTCGTCGCCTTCGCGGATGATCGTCGGCTCGCGTGTGCCCAGCGCGTTGACGCGGCGGTCGATGATGTCGCGCGCCGTGTCCATCGCGCGGCTGACCGCCTGCTGCTGGCCGGCCCGCGTCGGCGTCATCACGATGCGCGTCGTATCGACGATGCCGACATTCCAGTCGCGCTGGCCGGTCATCGCCGCACCCTGCGTCTCGCGGAACATCCGCTCGCGCGCTTCGTCGAGTTGCGTCTGGTCGCGAACCAGGAAGCTGACCTGCGTGGCGGTGCGCCGCAGATCGCCGATCGCGATATCGTCATCCGCCCCATGGTCGCCGCGCATCGCGGTGCGCACCGTCTTTTCCATGTTGGAAAGCTGCGTCTTCTGAAGGTCGGCCAGATCGGCTTCGAGCAGCAAATGGCTGCCGCCGGCGAGGTCGAGCCCCAGGTTGACCTTCATCTGCGCAAAGGAAGGCAGCTGGTTGAAGACCCGCTCGGGCAGGAAACTCGGTATGGTAAAGAGGATGCCGGCCAGCAGGATGATGCTGATGCCGATGGTCTTCCAGCGCGGGAAATCGAGCATAGGGTGATTCCGGTTTGCGAGAGACGGGCCCGCGAGCGCAGGCCGCGCCGCGTCAATCGTTGGCGGGCTTGGCGCCGGGCTGGAGGACGTCCGACAGGGTCGACTTCACGACCTTGATCTTCACGCCCTGCGCGATTTCGACGTCGACGAAATCATCGTCGACGCGCGTGACCTTGCCGACGATGCCGCCGCCCGTGACCACCTGATCGCGCGGCTTCACCGCCGCGACCTTGGCGCGATGCTCCTTCATCCGCACCTGCTGCGGGCGGATCAGGAAATACCAGAAGACGACGAAGATCAGCAGATAGGGCACCAGCATGATGAAACCGGCCGCCCCGCCCCCGGATCCGGCCGCCTGGGTCAGAAGCAAGTTCGTCGACATGAATGAAAGACTTTCCGTTGGCGCGGCCATTTCCCCAAGGAAGCGGCGCGCGAAAATATGGCGCGGCGCCTATCACGCAGGAAAGCGTGGCGCAACCGATGGCTGCATTCCTTCCCCCCGGCAGGCCCCGCGCAAATGGGGACGATGCACGGCGCGTCAAGGCGCCGTCGCGCGATTATTCCGCGGCCCGCAGGTGCCGCGTGCAGACTTCGCTCAGGAGAGCCTTGCATCCCCCGCCAAGCCGCGCTAGGGGCCTCGCCTGCCCAATCGGGCCGGTCGGGACGTAGCGCAGCCTGGTAGCGCATCACACTGGGGGTGTGGGGGTCGGAGGTTCGAATCCTCTCGTCCCGACCAATTTCTTCCGCTTTCTCCATCGCCAATCTTTCGGGAGGCGGCGCATGTCGCGAGCCACGCGGGCGACAAGGACGCTCGAACAGGCGGGAATCGCCTTCACCGTCCACAGCTATGACTATGATCCGTCGGCCGAACGCGTCGGCTTGCAAGCGGCCGAGGCGCTCGGCGAAGCGCCGGAGCGTGTGCTGAAGACGCTGATGCTGCGCCTCGACGGCAGGCCCGCCTGCGCGATTCTCGCGTCCGATCGCGAAGTGTCGATGAAAAGGCTCGCCGCGGCGCTCGGCGGCAAGTCGGCCGCGATGATGCCGGTGGCCGATGCCGAACGCGTCTCGGGCTACAAGGTCGGCGGCGTCAGCCCCTTCGGGCAGACGCGCCGCGTGCCCGTCGCGATCGACGAAGCCGCGCTGATCCACCCCCAGGTCTATATCAACGGCGGCCAGCGCGGGCTGCAGGTGCGGCTCGACCCGCGCGACGCGGCGAGGCTGCTGAACGCCGCCGTCGCGCCGATCGCCGCCTAGAGTGTTTTCAAGTCAGGTGGAATCACCTGACGACTCGGAAAACACGGTAAAACAAGAATCTAGAGTGCCGGTTTTGATTCCATCAAAACCGAACGCACTCTAGGCAGCGGGCGCGTCGGCGGCGGGCCGCCGGGCATAGATGCCATAGGCCGCAATGACCGCATAGCAGAGCGCGGGCAGCGTCAGCGCAAGCCCAAGATTGCCCCCCGTCGCGTCGGCGAGCGCGCCGGTCGCGACCGGCACCACCGCGCCGCCGAAGATCGCGACGTTGATGATTCCCGACCCATCGGCCGCGCGGTTTCCGAGCTTTTCGCACGCCAGGCTGAAGATCGTCGGAAACATGATCGAGTTCATCAGCCCGATCGCGAGCAGCGAATAGGCGGCAATCGGCCCGCTGCTGTTCGCCGAGATCAGGATGAGGACGATCGCCCCGACCGCGTTGAAGGCGAGCAGCTTGCCGGGGCTGATCCTGAGATACATCAGGAGAGAGCCGATGAAGCGGCCGATCATCGCCCCGCCCCAGTAAAATATGACCATCCAGCCGACGACCGCCTCGGGCTGCCCGAGCACGCGCTCCTGCGCCAGATAGTTGATGATCAGCGACCCGATCGAAACCTCCGCGCCGACGTAGAGGAAGATGCACAGCGCGCCGAAACCGAAGCGCCGCCGCTTCAGAAGGTCGTTGCCGTAAAGCCAGATGACCGGCGCGAGCAGGATGAGCAGCAGGCCGACGATCGAATTGACCCCCGTCGCGACGATCGCGCCGCCGACGATCAGCGCGAGGCCCGCCACATAGCGCGGAAGCCGGACCAGCTCCTCCCCCGACATGCTCGCCGCGTCGTGCGGCAACCGGTTGCGGAACAGCCACACCGCCGCGGCGACCACCGCGAGCGCGACGGCGATGCCCAGATAGCCGTTGACGATCGCCTGGCTCTCGGCGGTTTGATAGGCGGCGAGCGCCGGTCCCGACAGATCCTCGGCCTTCACATTGGCGATGCTGCCCAGGATCAGGCCGGCACCGACAAAGGGAAACAGCGTCGTCCCCAGCGAATTGAACGCCTGTGCGAAGGTCAGCCGGCTGTGCGCGGTTTCGGGTTTGCCGAGCAGCGAAATCAGCGGGTTGGACACCACCTGCACGATCACCACCCCGCTCGCGAGCACGAACAGCGCCAGCAGGAACAGTTCGTAGATCGCGTTCTGCGATGCCGGGATGAAGAGCAGGCAGCCGACCAGCATCGTCAGCAGCCCGGCCACCGCGCCGCGCATGTAACCGATCTTCTTGACCAGCTTCGCCCCCGGAATGCCGATCACCAGATAGGCGGTGAAGAAGCAGAACTGCACCAGCATCGCCTGCGTGTAGTTGAGCGTGAACAGTTCTTTCAGCTTGGGAATGATCACGTCGTTGAGCGAGGTGATGCCGCCGAAGATGAAGAACAGCCCCATTACGAACAGGCGCAGTTCGGGCGCGTCGACATGGACGCCGTCGTTGGCGACCGGGCGCGGGTCGGTGCTGCTGGCGGTATCGGGCGCTAGGGCCATGATCGTCTCCCCGAATGGTTTGCCGGACGCTCGGGCGCCCTCTTATGCGCCGGAGACTAGCTGCGCCCTTGGCGGCTGACCATCCGCAAAATCACTAGCATAGCTATGCAGGAGAACGCTCACATCGGCACGTTCCCGCCTACCTGTCATACTCCTGCCACACATGGAAACCGCTTCCCCGAGCGAAGACGAGGGGCTCTGCCGAGCGAAGTCGAGGCCGCCACGGTAAGCTTCTCGCTTCGCTCGAACGGGCCCTCGACTTCGCTCGGGGAAGCGGATGATTCAGATTTCACGCGCTTTGCGCTACGTCCGCAATATCACCTTCCCCACCGCCTCGCGCCGTTCGAGCATCGCGAAACCCGCGCGCCAGTCGGCGAGGTCGAGCACGGCATGGACGTGCGGGCGGATGCGCCCCTCGGCCGCCAGCGCGTCGATCGCCGCCAGATTTTCGGCGCCGCGCTCGAGAAAGCGGCGGCCATATTCGCCCGCGCGCACGCCGACGACCGAGAAGCCCTTGATCAGCGGCATGTTCACCGAAACCTCGGGAATCCGCCCCGAGGCGAAGCCGACGACGAGCAGCCGTCCGTCGAAGGCGATGCAGCGGGTCGATTCGTCGAAGACGTCGCCGCCCACGGGATCGAAGATCACATCGGCGCCGCGCCCGCCGGTCAGCGCCTTCACCGCCTCGCGAAAGCCCGGCTCGGCGGCGATCACCGCGTCGGGCGCGTAAAGATCCGCGATCGCCTCGCGCTTCGCCGCGCTGCTCGCCGCCGCGATGACGCGCGCGCCGAGCGCCCTGGCGAGATCGACCGTCGCCAGCCCGACCCCTCCCGCCGCGCCGTGCACCAGCACCCAGTCGCCCGCCGCCACGCGCCCGCAGCGCACGAGCGCGACATAGGCGGTCAGATAGGCGACGCCATAGGCCGCGGCCTGCTCCATGCTTAGCGCCGCGGGCTTGCGGCGCAGCGCGCGCGCCGGGACGGTGCAATATTCGGCCATCGCGCCGAAGCGGTTGCCGCCGACCACCGCGTCGCCGACCGCCCAGCCCTCGACGCCCGCGCCGAGCGCGTCGACCTCGCCGGCGAATTCGAGCCCCGGCACGAACGGCAGATCGGGTTTGAGCTGATAGCCGCCGCGCGTCATCAACAAATCGGGAAAATTCACCCCCGCCGCGCGCACCCGCACCCGCACCTCGCCCGGTCCGGGTTCGGGCACGGGCAGGTCCACCAGGCCGCAGCCGCCATGATCGGGCGCCAATTCGCTCACCTCCAACGCCCGCATGGAAAAAATCCTTTCCTACATTGTTCCTATATGGTTCGTTGTTTCCATTCAACCAACCATAGGAGCGACTCATGCCGAACACCGACCCGCCCCGCGCCGACATCGACGCGCTGATCGACGCCGTCATCGACCGCGAAGGCCGATATGTAAACCACCCCGCCGACCGCGGCGGCGCGACCTGCTGGGGGATCACCGAGGCGGTGGCCCGCGCGCAGGGCTATGCGGGAGCGATGCGCGACTTGCCGCGCGACGAGGCGGCGGCGATCTACCGCGGCCTCTACTGGCGGCGCCCCGGCTTCGATCGGGTCGCGCTCCGTGCGCCCGCGATCGCCGCCGAGCTGTTCGACACCGGCGTCAACATGGGCACCGCGGTCGCCGCGGGTTTCCTCCAGCGCGCGCTCAACGCCCTGAACCGCGCGGCGCGCGACTATCCCGACATCGCCGTCGACCGCGCCGTCGGCCCGCGCACGCTGGCGGCGCTCGACGGCTTTCTGCGCACGCGCGGCACGGCGGGCGAAACGGTGCTGCTGCGCGCGATGGAGGCGCTGCAGGGCGAACGCTACATCGCGCTCGCCGAACGCCGCCCGAGCCAGGAGGCCTTTCTCTACGGTTGGCTCGCCAATCGCATCGGCCCGGGCTGACGCTTCACGGCGCGCCATTGGGCTGAACTTACCTGAACTTTGAACACAGGAGCACCAAAATGAGCATCATCGAAGGCCTGATCGGCCCCGTCGCCAAGCTGATCGACAAGATCATCCCCGACCCCGAAGCGCGCGACCGCGCCAAGCTCGAACTTCTGAAGCTCGAGGGCAGCCAGGAAATGGAGGCGATCAAGACGCGGATGACCGCGATCGTCGCCGAGGCCGGCAGCGCCGACCCCTGGACCAGCCGCGCGCGGCCGAGCTTCCTCTACGTCATGTACGCGCTCTTGCTCTGGGCGATCCCGATGGGCCTGATCGCCGCCGCGCGCCCCGACATGGCCAGGGGGATCGCCGACGGCATGAACGCCTATCTCGCCGGCATCCCCGAACCGCTATACGCGCTCTTCGGCACCGGCTACCTCGGCTACACCGCCGCGCGCGCGTGGGGCAAGGCAAAGGGCGTCGAGGGGTGAGAGGGTGAGCCCCTTCCTCCAAGGAAGGGGCACAACCCGATGAGATCGGCCTTGATGCAACCTAAGTCATCCCCGCCCGCTCGACCAGCCAGTCCGCGAACACCCGCTCGGCCGCGCGCTCCGCTCGCGCCAGCGGCCGCGTCAGCCAATAGGCCCCGACGTCGACCTCGCAGGCAAAGGGCTGCACCAGCCGCCCGTCGGCGAGTTCGGGCCCGAACATCGCGGCGGGCGCCAGCGCGACGCCCTCGCCCAGCAGCGCCGCCTGCACCATGATGATCGAAGTGTCGAACTGCGCCCCGCGCGCCGCGACCGGCGGCGTTCCCGCGGCGGCGAACCACGCCGGCCAGTCCTGCGCGCGATAGGAGCGGAGCAGCGGCCAGCGCGCGAGGTCGGCGGGATGGTGCAGCGTGTCGGCGATCGCGGGCGCGCAGAGCGGCGTCATCGGCGCGTCCATCACCCGCACCGCCTCGACGCTGCGCCACGCGCCGTCGCCGAAGCGGATCGACAGGTCGAGGCTGTCGGTCGAGGGGTCGGGCTTGTTGTTGTTGGTGAGCAGCCGCAGCTCGATATGCGGAAAGCGCCGCCGGAAATCGGGAAGCCGCCGCATCAGATGCCCCGCCGCGAAGGTGCCGACGACGCCGACCGTCAGCAGCTCGCGCGCCACGCCGCCGCGCACCAGGTCGATCCCCTGCTCGATCCGCGCGAGCGCGTCGGCGACCGTCGGCGCGAGCAGCAGCCCCTCGTCGGTCAGCACCAGGCCGCGCGAGGTGCGATGGAACAGGCTCTTGCCCAGCCAGGCCTCGAGCGCCTTGATCTGGTGGCTCACCGCCGCCTGGGTGACGAACAATTCCTTCGCCGCCTCGGTAAAACTCGCCTGCCGCGCCGCCGCGTCGAAGGCGCGCAGCAGGTTGAGCGAGATTTCGGTGATCGCCATGTCATATACCTTAGAAAATCTAATGCCCCTTCTGACCTAACATCGCTTGGACGCAAGGTCGAACTGGCGAAATATCGCCTCGCCAACCCAAGCCCATGAGGAATATCGATATGACCATCGCTTCGCTGTCGCGCCGCCGCCTGCTCTCGCTCGCCCCCGCCGCGGGCTTCGCGGGCTGGACCCTGCTGTCGGGCTGCACCCCCGATGCGAGCGACGCGCCGGCGAAGCAGCCGCAAAAGCCCGACCTGATCGCCGGGCGCCTCGCGGCGCTCGAAAAGCAGTCCGGCGGCCGGCTCGGCGTCGCCTTCCTCGATCCGGCGAGCGGGCGGACGACGGGGCATCGCGCCGACGAGCGCTTCGCGCTCTGCTCGACCTTCAAATGGCCGCTGTCGGCGGTGGTGCTGAAGGCGGTCGACGAGGGCAAGCTGACGCTCGACCGGCGCGTTCCCTATGGCAAGGCCGATCTGCTGCCCAACTCGCCCGTCACCCGGCAGAATGTCGCCAAGGGCGGCATGACCGTCGCCGAACTGATGGAGGCGACGATCACCGCGAGCGACAACGCCGCCGCCAATCTGCTCCTGCCGCTCGTCGGCGGGCCCGAGGCGGTGACGCGCCAGTTCCGCGCCTGGGGCGACCCGGTGACACGCCTCGATCGCGCCGAGCCGCACCTCAACCTCGTCGGCGAGGGCGAGGTGCGCGACACGACCACCCCCGCCGCCATGACCGCGCTGCTGCGCACCATCCTCCTCGGCGATGCGCTCAGCCCCGCCTCGCGGACGCGGCTGATCGATTGGGGCGTTGCGACCACGACCGGCCCCAAACGCCTGCGCGCCGGCCTGCCCGCGGGCTGGCGGATCGGCCACAAGACCGGCACCGCGATGGCGCCCGGCATGATGAACAAATATAATGACATCGCGATCGCCTTCCCGCCGAAAGGCGCGCCGCTGCTGATCGCCGCCTATTATGAAGGCCCGGTCGCCACCGACGCCATCCGCGAAGAAGATGAAACCGTCCTCGCCGCCGTCGGCCGCCTCGCCGCCGAATGGGCCGGCAAGGCATGATGGCTGAGGTCAGGCGGCCAGTGCCGCCTTGACCGCAGCGACCGCTGCATCCGCGGCCGCGCCATCCGGCCCGCCGCCCTGCGCCATGTCGGGCCGTCCGCCGCCGCCCTGACCGCCGAGCGCCGCGACCGCGGCCTTGACAAGATCGACGGCATTGTGGCTGCCGGTTGCATCGTCGGTCACCCCGACCGCGACCGACGCTCGGCCGTCGTTGACCGCGACGAGCATCGCGACGCCGCTGCCGACCTGTTTCTTGAGCCCGTCGACCGTGCCGCGAAGCTCCTTGGGGTCGAGCCCGTCGACGACCTGCGCCAGAAAGGCCGTGTCGCCGACCTTTTCGACCGCCGGGCCGCTCGCCGCGCCCGCGCCGCCGCCCCCAGAACCGCTAAGCGCCAGCGCCTTCCTCGCCTCGGCGAGTTCGCGCTCGGCCTTCTTGAGCGCGTCGGCCAGTTGCGCGACGCGCGCCGGCACCTCGTCGGGCGAGGTCTTGAGCGCCGCCGCCGCGGCCTTCAGCGCGTCGTCGCGGCCATTGAGCCACGCCCGCGCCGCTTCGCCGGTCAGCGCCTCGATGCGCCGCACCCCCGACGAGACCGCGCTTTCGCTGACGATCTTGAGCAGCGCGATGTCGCCGAGCGCGCGGACGTGCGTGCCCCCGCACAGCTCGACCGAATAGCTTTTGTCATCGGCCCGCCCCATGCTGAGCACGCGCACCTCGTCGCCATATTTCTCGCCGAACAGCGCCATCGCCCCCGCCGCGATCGCATCGTCGGGAGTCATCAGCCGCGTCGACACCTGTTCGTTGCCGCGGATCTGCGCGTTCACCTCGGCTTCGATGTCGGCGATCTCCTCGGCGGTCAGCGCTTTGGGATGCGAAAAGTCGAAGCGCAGCCGGTCCTCGGCGACAAGGCTGCCCTTCTGCGTCACATGCCCGCCGAGCCGGCCCCGCAGCGCGGCGTGCAGCAGGTGGGTCGCGCTGTGGTTGGCGCGGATGCGGTCGCGCCGCGCGGCGTCGACGGTGAGCTGCACCGTGTCGCCGACCTTCAGCGTCCCCGCCTCGAGCGTCGCCTGATGCGTATGCAGGCGGCCGAGCGGCTTGCCGGTGTCGCTGACCGCGGCCTTCGCGCCCTCCAGCGTCGCGATCGTCCCCGCGTCGCCCATCTGGCCGCCGCTCTCGCCATAGAAGGGCGTCTGGTTGGTCAGCACGACGACCTCGTCGCCGGCCCGGGCTTCGTCGACGGGCTTGCCGTCCTTGACGAGCGCGATCACCGTACCTTCGCCCGCGGTCGCGCCATAACCGGTGAATTCGGTGCTGCCGTTCGCTTCGGCGAGGTCGAACCAGATTTCGTCCGACGCCTTTTCGCCGCTGCCCTTCCACGCCGCGCGTGCCGCCGCCTTCTGCTGCGCCATCGCGGCGTCGAATCCGTCGCGGTCGACCGCGATGCCCTGCGCGCGCAGCGCGTCCTCGGTCAGATCATAGGGAAAGCCGAAGGTGTCGTAGAGCTTGAACGCGACGTCGCCGGGCAGCGTCGCCCCCTCGCCCATCCCCACCGTCGCCTCGTCGAGCAGCCGCAGCCCCTTGTCGAGCGTCTGGCGGAACTTCGTCTCCTCGCGTTCGAGCGTCTCGGCGATCAGCGGCTGGGCGCGGATCAGCTCGGGATAGGCGGCGCCCATCTCGGCGGTCAGCGCGGGCAGCAGCCGGTACATCAAGGGATCCTTCGCGCCGAGCAGGTGTGCGTGGCGCATCGCGCGGCGCATGATCCGCCGCAGCACATAGCCGCGCCCTTCGTTCGACGGCAGCACGCCGTCGGCGACGAGGAAGCTCGACGCGCGAAGGTGATCGGCGATCACGCGGTGGCTCGCCTGGGTCGCGCCCTCGGCCGGAACGCCGGTCAGCTCGACCGACGCCGCGATCAGCGCCTTGAAGGTGTCGGTGTCATAATTGTCGTGGACGCCCTGCAGCACCGCCGCGACGCGCTCCAGCCCCATGCCGGTGTCGATGCTCGGCCGCGGCAGGTCGACGCGCTCGCCGCCGGGAAGCTGCTCGTACTGCATGAACACGAGGTTCCAGATCTCGACGAAGCGGTCGCCGTCTTCCTCGGGCGATCCCGGCGGGCCGCCCCAGATGTGATCGCCATGATCGTAGAAGATCTCGCTGCACGGTCCGCACGGCCCGGTGTCGCCCATCGACCAGAAATTGTCGCTGGTCGGGATGCGGATGATCCGGCTTTCGGGCAGCCCCGAAATCTTCTTCCACAGGTCGAACGCCTCGTCGTCGGTGTGATAGACGGTCGCGGTCAGCTTCTCCGCCGGCAATCCCCATGTCTTGGTGATCAGCGCCCAGGCGTGATGGATCGCCTGTTCCTTGAAATAGTCGCCGAAGGAGAAATTCCCCAGCATTTCAAAGAAGGTATGGTGGCGCGCGGTGAAACCGACATTGTCGAGATCGTTGTGCTTGCCGCCGGCTCGGACGCATTTCTGCGACGAGGCCGCGGTGCTGTACGGGCGCTTCTCCAGCCCCGTGAAGACATTCTTGAACGGCACCATGCCCGCGTTGACGAACATCAGCGTCGGGTCGTTGTGCGGCACCAGCGGCGCCGACGGCTCGATATGGTGCCCGGCCCCGGCGAAATAGTCGAGGAAAGAGCGGCGAATGTCGTTGGTCGATGTCATGCGCGCGAATTAGGGATTTTATCGTTATGCGACAAGCGCGGAAACACGCGTCACCTTCATCGCCCGGTTCGATCAGAAGGCGGTCGCGATTCCCTTGCCCAGATAGCAGGGAAGCTGGTGGAGCACGTCCGCCTTGGGCACGCCGTCCTCCATCATGTCGGGCGGCACCTCCGACACGTCGGTCCGAACGACGGTGAAGGGCGCAGCAGGTTCGGCGCGGTGGACGACGACATAGCCGCAATCCATCGTCCCGTCCTTGCGGTCGCCGCGAAAGTCGAAGGCGGCATAGACGCCGGGCGGCTGCCCCGCGGGGTCGAGATACCAGCTCAGCCGCACGATGCGCAGCGTCCCGTCGACCCACAGCGCGCTGCGCTTGCGCAGGTTCATTTCCCATTCGAGCCGCGGGCTCGACGCCTGCAGCGACAGGCGGAGCATGGCATAAGCGGCGTCGTAATCACGCTTGGCAAGCGCCGACACATAGGCCGCGAACCGGTCGATCGCGCCTTCCTCGTCGGGCGCGGCCGGGGTGAACGTCCTGCCTTCGGGGGCGATGACGTCGCGCTCGACCTCGGGTCCAAGCTGCGGCGGCGCCGCAATCGCGGCGCCTGCGATACCGAAAAGGGCGGCGGCCAGCGCGACCCGGCGAACGGCGAAATGCCGCTCAATAGCCATAATAGGCCCCGCCCTTTTCGCGCGCGCGACGCCACGCGGGGCGGTCGTGGCACATGTTCACGAACCCGGCGAGCCCGGGATAATGCGGCGCCATGCCCTGCATCACCGCGATCTCGGCGGGAAAGCTCAGCATGATGTCGGCCGCCGACAGCGCGTCGCCGACGAAATGACCGCTCGGGCGAAGCCGGCTTTCCATATAGGCGAAATGCGACTCGAGCTGCTGGGTGATCCGCGCCTCGAGCGGCGCCGCCGCCGCGCCGAGCCGCGCGGTGTAGACGCGCAGCAGGATCGGCGTCATCGCCGATCCCTCGGCGAAATGCATCCATTCGAGGTGGCGGATATGATCGTCGGTACCGCGCTCGGGGACGAGAGAAGCGCCGCCGTGGCGCTCGCAAAGATATTCGACGATCGCCCCCGATTCGGTGACCACCCGGCCATCGTCCTCGATCACCGGCGACTTGCCGAGCGGGTGGACCGCGAGCAGCTCGGGCGGCGCAAGGTTGGTCTCCGGATCGCGATCGTAAAATTTGATCTCGTAAGGCGCGCCGATTTCCTCGAGCAACCACAGGATGCGCTGCGAACGGCTGTTGTTGAGATGGTGGACGATCAGGCTCATCGCGCTCTCCTTCGGCTCGCGTCGGGTTGGACGACGATTTGGAGCGGACCCGTGCGAAAGGGAAGAAAATTCGCGCGGAGGCACGGAGAACATAGAGAGGCAGGCTTTGCGTCCCAGCCTTCTCTGCATATCTGCACGGGTTTTCCATTCGCTATGGAACGACCGTTAGCGACCGGTTGCGGTTACATGCGACGTGATCCCCGGCGGAAGCCGGGGTCCAGGGCGTTAGAAACCGATGCTGGCTGGTCGCGCTCTGGACCCCGGCTTTCGCCGGGGATCACCAGATGGGCCATCCTCTGGAGCGCGCGCCTGTCTTTCATCGTCACCCCGGACTCGATCCGGGGTCCCGCTTGATGCTCAAGCCAGTCAATACCTCAGAAAGCGAGAGATCCCGGATCAAGTCCGGGGTGACGAATGTCGGAAACCGACCGGTTGCTGCCATATCCGACGTGTACCCCGGCGAAAGCCGGGGCCCAGGGCTTCGTCGCGCATCCCTAGCTTTTTATCGCCCTGGACCCCGGCTTTCGCCGGGGCACACAATGGAATGGAAACGTCCGCTTCCCACCCCAAAGCCGCCATCGCGCTCGAACCGCAAACGGCGGGATCGTCCACGCAGGGATCAACGGCGGGCGGGCCGACCTGCGAAAGGGAGAGAGCAGGTCCAAGGGGCATGGGGCCCGCCGCCGTCGGCCAGCCGGTCAGGAGGGGCGGACCGGCCGGATGGCGAGGGTCGGGATCGCGCGCTGCGATCCCGACGCCTTAGATGTCGTCGTCGCCCTCGTCGTCGGGGCCAGCCATCATCTCCTCGGCCACTTCGTCGGTGCGGCCGCGGATCGCGGTTTCGAGCCGTTCGCGAAGCTCGGGATTCTCGGTCAGGAAGGTTTTCGCATTCTCGCGGCCCTGCCCGATGCGGATCGAGTCATAGCTGAACCAGGCGCCCGATTTCTCGACCAGTCCGGCCTTGACGCCGATATCGAGAATCTCGCCGATCTTCGAAATGCCCTGCCCGTACATGATGTCGAATTCGACCTGCTTGAACGGCGGCGCGACCTTGTTCTTCACCACCTTCACGCGCGTCGTGTTGCCGACGATCTCGTCGCCGTTCTTGATCTGGCCGGTGCGGCGGATGTCGAGGCGGACCGAGGCGTAGAATTTGAGCGCGTTGCCGCCCGTCGTCGTCTCGGGATTGCCGTACATCACGCCGATCTTCATGCGCAGCTGGTTGATGAAGATCACCATGCAGCGCGAGCGGCTGATCGAACCCGTCAGCTTGCGCAGGCTCTGCGACATCAACCGCGCCTGCAGGCCGACATGGCTGTCGCCCATCTCGCCCTCGATCTCGGCGCGCGGCACCAGCGCGGCGACCGAGTCGACGACGAGCACGTCGATCGCGTTCGAACGCACCAGCGTGTCGACGATCTCGAGCGCCTGTTCGCCCGTGTCGGGCTGCGACACGATCAGCTCGTCGATGTCGACCCCCAGCTTCTTCGCATAGACGGGGTCAAGCGCATGTTCGGCGTCGACGAAAGCGACCGTGCCGCCGGTCTTCTGCGCTTCGGCCAGCGTATGCAGCGCCAGCGTCGTCTTGCCCGAGCTTTCGGGACCATAGATTTCGATCACGCGGCCGCGCGGAAGGCCGCCGACCCCCAGCGCGATGTCGAGCCCGAGCGACCCGGTCGAGATCGCCTCGACCTGCATCGCCTCCTTCGAGCCCAGCTTCATCACCGAGCCCTTGCCGAAGGCGCGGTCGATCTGCGCCAATGCGGCGTCGAGCGCCTTCTGCCTGTCCGTTCCGTTCACTGATTTCCCCGATTCGACGAGTGACAATTGTCCGGCCATTACCGTCCCTTTCCTGCTCTAGAGCGAAGGCAGAAGCATCGCAACGCCCGACCTCTGTACGACATTTGTTCTCAAAGAACAAGAGGGGAACAATGGGAAGCGGAATGACGGGGATTTCGTCGCTACTCGCGGAAGAAATCCTGCAAGACCGCCTCGATCTCGCTCAGCCGGAACGGCTTGGACACGAGCTTGCGGTGCGCGTGCGCGGGCGGGATCACGTCGCCGCCGCCCGAGGTGAAGGCAAAGGGGATATCGCGCTCGGCCAGCGCGTCGGCGACCGGCCATCCCTTGGTCTCGCCGAGATTGATGTCGATGAGCGCCGCCGCGACCGGCTCCGCGTCGATAATGGCCAGCGCGTCCTCGACCGCGGCCGCCTGCGCAGGCTCCGCGAAACCGAGGGCGTCGAACATGTCGGCCAGCATCATGCCGATCAGCACATCGTCCTCGACGAGCAGGATCAGCCGGTCATCCGCCATTGGAAATCCGATGCGCCGCAGCGTCGAGCGCCGCCGACGTCGCTTCCGCCAATTGCGCGACCGAAAAGGGTTTGGGCAGAAAAGCGACCTGGTCGATGTCGATCGACTGGCGGAGCTGCTCCTCGGCATAGCCCGACATGAACAGCACGGGCAGGTCGGGCCGCTTGGCGCGCATCGCGCGCACCATCGCGGGGCCATCCATCACCGGCATCACCACGTCGCTGATCACCAGGTCGATCCTGTCCATCGTGCCGAAACGTTCGAGTCCCTCTTCGCCCTGCGCGGCGGTCATGACAGTATAACCCGCGCGGACCAGCGCGCGTTCCGCG
This sequence comes from Sphingopyxis sp. NJF-3, assembly GCF_053514865.1. Taxonomy (NCBI): domain Bacteria; kingdom Pseudomonadati; phylum Pseudomonadota; class Alphaproteobacteria; order Sphingomonadales; family Sphingopyxidaceae; genus Sphingopyxis; species Sphingopyxis sp. NJF-3. The sequence goes on along the minus strand of NZ_CM130726.1, from coordinate 1,257,866 downwards.
ACCGCGCGCACCATGTCCTCGTCCTCGACGAGCAAAATGGTCCCGGTGCCCCACTGACTCTTTCGCGGCTTGATCGCCGGCGGCGCCGCGACAGGCGCGCCGCTTTCGGTGCGGTGGACCGGCAGATAGATGGTGAAGCTCGTCCCCTGCCCCGGCTTGCTGTCGGCGAAGATGAAACCCGCCGATTGCTTGATGATGCCATAGACGGTCGACAGGCCGAGCCCCGTCCCCTTCCCCACATCCTTGGTCGTGAAGAAGGGCTCGAATATCTTGGGCAGCACGTCGGCAGGAATGCCGGTGCCCGTATCGCTGACCTTGAGCGCGCTATAATCGGCAGGCGGCATGATCTCGCTGCCCATCTGCCGTACCTCTGCCGCGGTGACCGGATAGGTCTCGATCGTCAGCGTACCGCCCCCCGACATCGCGTCGCGCGCGTTGACCGCGAGGTTGATGATCACCTGCTCGAGCTGCCCCGGGTCGGCGCGCACCGCGCCCAGCCCGCGGCCGTGATGCACCGACAGCTGCACCGTTTCGCCGATCAGCCGCTTCAAGAGATGCGAGACCTCCGAAATCACGTCGGGCAGCTGCAATATCTGCGGCCGCAGCGTCTGCTGGCGCGAGAAAGCGAGCAGTTGCCGCGTCAGGCTGGCGGCGCGATTGGCGTTGCTGCGGATCTGCTGGATATCGTCATAGTCGCTGTCGCCGGGCGTGTGCCGCATCAGCATCAGATCGCACGCGCCGAGCACCGCGGTCAGGATATTGTTGAAGTCGTGCGCGACGCCGCCCGCGAGCTGGCCCACCGCCTGCATCTTCGATTGCTGCGCGACCTGGCGCTTCAGCCGCGATTCCTCGCTCGAATCCTTGAGGCTGAGCAGCACCGCCGCCTCGCCGAGCCCGCGCACCCCGACGACGCGCATCGACACCGGCTCGTCGCCCTGCCCGGCGAGCCGGATCGACAGGTCGCCGCCGACCTGCTGCCCGCTGCTGTGGCGGCGGATCATGTCGGCAAGCGGTCCCTTGTCCTCTCCCACGACCAGATCGCCCGGATAGCGCGGCATCCGCCCATCGGCGATGCCGGCGGCGCGGAGGAAGGCGCGGTTCGTGTAAAGGAAGCGCCCGTCGCGATCGACCATCGCCAGCCCGAAGGGCAGCAGCGACAGCAAGGTTTCGACATAGGTCTGCGCCGTGCCGCGGTCGGCGGGCCCGATCTCCTCGTCGATCAGCGCGAGCAGCATCGGCCCGCCCGCGCCAGCGGGCGCGAGCGGAATCTGGATCATCCGCACCGGCGTGGTGCGGTCGCCCTCGCGCGCGAAATAGAGCGCCCCGGCGTCGTCGAGCCGCAGCATCGCCGCCGCGTCGCGCCCGGCATAATGGGCGCGGTCGCTCTCGCCGAGCGCGCGGAGCAGGAAGGCCTCATTGGCGACGCGCAGCCGTCCCTCGGCGCTGACCAGCGCCGCCATGATCCCCGCCTGGCCAAGCGTTCGCCCGGCCGGGCCGTCGAGGTGACGGACGATTTCCGATGCGAGGTCAAGCCGTTCGTGCGCCGCGAAGCGCCAGACCAGATAATCCTCGGCCTGTCCCGTCCGCGTGACCTGCGCGCGCAATTGCAGGCCGCCGACCGATATCTCGTCGGCACGCCCCTCGCCGTCGCGCCACGCGGCACGGCCGGCATTTTTGAGCTGTTCGGCGCCGCGGCCTTCGAGCGGCAGTCCGGGCGGGGTCACGAAGCCGCCCATCCAGGTCGCGAACAGGTCGTTGGCGCAGACCATTCGGCCCGCGCGGTCGGTCACGGCAATGGCGACGTCGTCGTGCGCGACCGCCTGCCGCAACATGGTCCAGTCGGGTGCCCCCGCCTCGCCCGCCGTCGCAGCGGGAAACAGACGGCGGGCGAGAATCACGCCACCGATGGCGATTGCGATTCCCGCGACGAAACCCGCCGCCAGCACCGGATCGCGCGTCGCCCAGAACAGCAGCGCGACCGACAGCAGCGCGAGACCCGCGAGCAGCCCGGCATCGACCCGCGACAGGCCCGCAGGCGCCGTCCCGACGGGACCCGCCCCCCTGCCGACGTCGGCATCAGCGGAAGGCAGGCTCGTCGCGTTCAATCTCGGGCTTTCCTTATTCGCGCATCACCAGATGCGGACACGATCCTTGGGCGCCAGATAGAGCTTCTGGCCTTCCTTTACCTGATAGGCCTTATACCAGGGGTCAAGGTTGCGCGAGACCCAACTCCGCTGGATCGAGGGCGAATGCGGGTCGGTGGTGATGCGCTGCGACAGATTCTGCTCGCGATAGTTGCGCCGCCACACCTGCGCCCAGCCGAGGAAGAAGCGCTGGTCGCCGGTCATCCCGCCCAACACCGGCGCCTCCTTGCCGCCCAGCGACTTCTTGTAGGCATCATAGGCGATGGTCAGCCCGGCGAGGTCGCCGATATTCTCGCCCAGCGTGAACTCACCGTCGAGATGCTCACCGGGCAGCACTTCATAAGCGCTGTATTGCGCGACCAGCGCCTTGCCCGCCGCCTCGAACGCCTTGACGTCTTCGGGAGTCCACCAGTCGGCGAGCTTGCCGGTTTCGTCATATTTGGCGCCCTGATCGTCGAAATGATGGCTGATCTCGTGACCGATGACGGCGCCGATGCCGCCATAGTTGATCGCCGGATCGGCGTTGGGGTCGAAGAAGGGCGGCTGCAGGATCGCGGCCGGGAAGACAATCTCGTTCATGCCGAAATTGGCGTAGGCGTTGACCGTCATCGGGGTCATCCCCCATTCCCAGCGCCGGATCGGCCCGCCGAGGCGGCTGATATTGTCGTCGTGCGCGAACTGGTTCGATCGCAGCGCATTGCCGAACAGGTCGTCCGCCTTGATCTCGAGCTTGCTGTAATCCTTCCACTTGTCGGGATAGCCGATCTTGGTGGTGAAGTTCGCGAGCTTCTTGCGCGCCCTGACCTTGGTTTCGGGCTGCATCCACGTCAGATTGTCGATGCGGCTTCCCAGCGCCGCGATGACATTCTTCACCAGCTTGTCCATTTCCGCCTTGGTTTCGGGCGTGAAATATTTGGCGACATAATCCTGGCCGACGGCCTCGCCCATATTGTTCGTGGTGAAATCGACCGCGCGTTTCCAGCGCTCCTGCATCTCGGGCGTGCCCGACAGCGCGGTGTCGTAGAAGGAAAAGGCTTCCTTCGCCACCGCGTCGGGCAGCACGTCGGCAAAGCCGTCGAGGCTGCGCACGAGCAACAGGTCGCGGATCACGCCGATCGGCGCGTCGGCGATCAGCTTCGCTTCGCCGGTGAAGGCGCTCGGCTGTGCGACAAGGATCGAATCCTCCTTGACCCCGACCCCGCGTATGAAGCCCGCCCAGTCGAAGCCCGGCGCCGCCTGCGTCAGCTCGGCGATCGTCATCTTGTTATAGACCTTGGTCGCGTCGCTGCTGTCGTTCTTGTCCCAGTGGACGGTCGCGATCTGTTTTTCGAAATCATAGATCGCCTGCGCGCGCGCGGCGGCGTCTTTCTCGCCCGCCAGCGTCAGCACATTCTGCAGATGCTGGAGATAGGCCGCCTGCAGCTTGGCGTTGCGCTCGCCATCCTTCAGATAGAAATCGCGGTCGGGCATGCCGATGCCGCCCTGATAGAGCGAATAGATATAGACGTCGGGATTCTTGTCGTCCTGCCCGACATAGCCGCCGAAGAAATGCTGGATGCCGTTGCGGTCGGCCTCGGCGAGCAGCTTGACGAGCCCCGCCTTGTCGACGCTGCGTACCTTGGCGAGCCACGGCTCGATCGGCGCCAGCCCCTTCGCCTCGACCGCTGCGGCGTCGAGATAAGAGGCATAGGCGCGCCCGATCATGCTGTCCGGATTGCCCCTCGCGGCCTCGAGAATCTCCTGCGTACGCTTCTGCGACAGGTCGGCGAGCGCGGTGAACATGCCGTAATTCGACTTGTCGGCGGGGATCGCGGTGTTCTTCGCCCAGGTGCCGTTGGCATAGGCATAGAAATCGTCGCCGGGCAGGACGGTCCTGTCCATGCCCGACGCGTCGAAGCCATAATCGCCGATTTCGGGCTTGGCGGACGCCTTCGCGTCGGCGCTTTTCGTTTCTTCCTTCGCGGCGAGTTGCACAGCGGGCGCCATGCCGAACAGAAGGGCGCCGAGCGCCGCCGTCGCCAGCAGGCGCGAAGAGAGTTTCGGACGGATCATGATTTTCCCCAGTTTGAAACGGAACAGGATCGCGCCGCGCGGGCGCGGCACGGGCTGATGATGCGACAGCTATAACCGGGCGCGGGGGCCGTTCAACCGGCCGCGGCGTCGCTCGTCGACGCCTCAAGTCGTTTGTCGCGCGCAAGCTGCAGCTTGCGCCGCCAGCGCAGCCGGATCCAATTGTCCCAGATCAGCGTCGCGAGCACATAGCCGACGAGCGCGGACACCGCCGAAATGACGAACAGCCCGGCAATCAGCGCGGGCGCGGCATCGGAGAGCAGCCAGCGCAGCCATTGCGCGACCGTCGCCCCTTGTTCGACCATCACCGAAAAGGTCGCCACATTGGCGTGGAGCCCGAACATGCGGTCGCCGAGCCATACCGATGCCGCGATGATGAACGGCGTCGTCACCGGGTTCGACAGAAAGGTCATCGCCGCGCCGATCGGAATATTGGCGCGAAAGGGCAAGGCGAGCAGCGCGACGCCCAATATCTGCACGCCGGGGATCAGCAGGAAGATGCCGACGAACAGGCCCAGCGCGGTTCCGCGCGGGACCGACGTGCGCGTGAAGCGCCATAAATGACTGTGCGCGACGCGATGCGCGAACGGCCGGACGAACCGGCTCGCCAGCAACTCCTCGCGCGTCGGCGAATTGCGGCGAATCCAGTTCATCACCGCCGCCTTGTCGCGGACTTTGGGGTCGCGAGGCGCGTTGCCGCTCATCCGCGCTCCTTCATCAATCTCTGCTTGTCGCGCTTCCAGTCGCGTTCCTTGATCGATTCGCGCTTGTCGTGCGCCTTCTTGCCCTTGGCGAGCGCGAGTTCGACCTTCGCGCGGCCGCGGCTGTTGAAATAGACCGAGAGCGGCACCAGCGTCATCCCCTGCCGCATCACCCCCGCGTGCAGCTTGTTGATCTCGCGGCCGTTGAGCAGCAGCTTGCGCGGCCGCCGCGGCTCGTGGTTGAAGCGGTTGCCGTGGCTGAACTCGGGAATGTTGGCGTTGATCAGCCACACCTCGCCACCCGTCACTTCGGCATAGCTTTCGGCGATCGTCCCCTCGCCGAAACGCAGCGATTTGACCTCGGTCCCCTGCAGCGCGATCCCCGCCTCGAACACCTGCTCGATGGCATAGTCGAAGCGCGCGCGCCGGTTCTCGGCGACGACCTTTTTCTTGTCGAATTCGGCGGCGGACTGCGGACGGGCCATCGGGAAACCTAGAAAACTCCCGCCGCTTCGAGCGCGGCGTCGACGGCGGCGCGCGAGGCGGCCGACGCCGGAATGATGGGCAGGCGCACTTCGGGGTCGAACCAGTCGTGGATGCGCGACAGCGCATATTTGACGGGCCCCGGCGACGCGTCGGAGAACATCGCCTTGTGCAGCGCGAACAGCCGGTCGTGGAGCGCCAGCGCGCGCGTCCAGTCGCCGGCGGCGCAGGCGGCGGCGAAGTCGGCGCAAAGGCGCGGCGCGACATTGGCGGTCACCGAGATGCAGCCGACCCCGCCCATCGCGGCGTGCGGCAGCCACAGATCGTCGTTGCCCGAAAGCTGGCAGAAATCATGTCCCGCCCCGGCGCGCTGGACGGTGACGCGGGCAAGATCGCCGCTCGCATCCTTGATCGCGACCACGCTCGGGATTTCGGCGAGCTTGCACATCGTCTCGGCGCTGATGTCGGTCACCGTGCGGCCCGGCACGTTATAGACGACGATCGGCAAGTCGCTCGCCTCGGCGAGCGCGCGGAAATGCGCGAGCAGCCCATCCTGCGTCGGCCGGTTGTAATAGGGCGCGACGACCAGCGCGGCATCGGCGCCCGCCGCCTGCGCGTGGCGCATGTGGCGGATCGCGGTCGCGGTGTCGTTCGACCCGCAGCCCGCGATCACCGGAACGCGCCCCGCCGCCGCCTCGATGCAGCAGTCGATCACCCGATAATGTTCGTCGAAGCCCAGCGTCGGGCTTTCGCCCGTGGTGCCGCACGGAACCAGCGCGCTCGTCCCCGCGTCGATCTGCCAGTCGACCAGCCGTTTGAAGGCGGGAGCGTCGAACGCCCCACCGCGAAATGGCGTCACCAAGGCGGGAATCGACCCCGAGAACATGCACCGCTCCTTTACAAAAATCGCGCCGCGACCGATAGGACAGCGACGGCGCGCCGCCTAATGAACGTCTATTCAGCGCCCCGCAAGGAGTTTGCCACTAACATGGCCGGCATGATTTCGCTGCCCCCTATTTCCCGCCTCGCGCTCGTCGCGGCCCTCCTCATTCCCGGCATCGCCTCCGCGAGCGAACTGACCCCCGAGCAGATGGCCTGGTACCGTGCCCAGATGGGGCTCGCGTCGGTGTCGACCAGCCCCCCGACGGCGACCAATTCGGTCGGCGACGCGGTGCTCGAATGGCGGCGGCTGACACAGGACAACAACGCCTCCTTCGACCGACTGTCGCGCTTCCTGATGGCGAACCGCGGCTGGCCCGATGCCGACAAGATGCGCGTCCGCGCCGAAAAGGCGATCGCGATCGACAGCTTCGACCCCGCGCGCACCCTCGCCTATTTCACCGCCTTTCCGCCCAGGACGCCGAGCGGCGAACTGCGCATGGCGCTCGCACTCAACGCCTCGGGCCGGCGCGACGAAGCCAATGCCGCGGTGCGCCGCGCCTGGACCGGCGGACCGCTGACCCAGGACGAGGTCAACCGGGTGCTGACCTTCTTCCCCGGCGCGATCACCCCCGCCGATCATGACGCGCGGATGGAGCGGCTGCTCTGGTCGAACGACACCGGCGCGGCGGCGCGCCAGCTCACCTACACCTCGCCGCAGAAGCGCGCGGTGTTTTCCGCGCGGCTCGCGATGCGCAGCGGCGCGGTCGACGCGGCGCTGCAGGCCTCCGCGGTCGAGGCCGCCAACCCATCGCTCGTCCGCACCGACCCCGGCTATATCACTGCCAAGGCGACCTGGCTTCGCGCCTCGGGCCGCGCCGGCGAAGCGCGCGCGTTGCTTGCCGGCCCGCGCGCGCTGGCGAGCGCGCCGCTCGACGCAGAGGAATGGCTCGAAACCTTGCTGACCAACGCCCGCCTCGCCGATGCGGGGGGCGACAAGACGACCGCCTATAATATCGCGAAGCAGCTCGACGACGCGCTGCCGCCCGGCACGGTGGTGCGCGAAACCGCGCTCGGCGTGCGCGACGATTATACCTCGCTCGCCTGGCTCGCGGGCCAGCTGGCCTTCCGCGACCTCCATCGCCCCGGCGAGGCGGTGCGCCTGTTCCGCGCCTATGGCGACGCCGCGCGCTCGGCGCAAACGCGCACGAAGGGCTATTATTGGGCCGGGCGCGCGGCGCTCGCCGCCGGCGACACCGCGACCGCCAACGCCTATTTCTCCGACGCGGCGGAGCATTATGACCAGTTCTACGGCCAGCTTTCGCTCGAGCGGCTCGGCCGGCCTCAGCCGCGACCGGCCGCCACCCCCAGCATCCCCGTGACGCCGTCGGAAAAGACGGCGTTCGAGGACGACCGGCTCGTCCGCGCCGCGCGCGCGCTCGGCGAGATCGGGGCATGGCGCGAGCAGTCGCTGTTCCTGCGCGCGCTCGCGCAAAAGGCGACCTCACCCGCCGATCACATTCTCGCGGGCCAGCTCGCCAAGCAGATCGGGCGCCCCGACCTCGGCGTGATGATCGGCCGCAGCGCGCAGGCGAACAGCCTCGACGCGGTCGAGGTTTCGGGCTTTCCGACCGTGCGCGTTCCCGCGGGGCACGAAAGCAACTGGACCTTCATCCACGCGATCACCCGGCAGGAAAGCCAGTTCGACCGCGCCGCGGTCAGCCACGCCGGCGCACGCGGCATGATGCAGCTGATGCCGGGCACGGCGCGCGAGGTCGCGGGCAAGCTGGGGCTCAGCTACGACGCCAGTTCGCTGACCACCGACACCAATTACAATCTGACGCTCGGGTCGACCTATTTCCAGCAGATGCTCCGCTATTTCGGCGGCAGCTATCCGCTCGCGGTCGCCGCCTACAACGCGGGGCCGGGCAATGTGAACAAATGGCTGCGCGCCAACGGCGACCCCCGCTCGGGCGGAATCGGCATCGTCGACTGGATCGAGGCGATCCCGATCTTCGAGACCCGCAACTATGTGCAGCGTGTGCTGGAGAACGCAGTCGTCTACGATACGCTGCGCGAAGGCGGCGGCTCCCAGCCCAAGGCGCCGCTGAGCTTCTATCTCGGCAAGACGACGCCGGGATAGGGATAGGCATAGTCACAACGTCATCCCGGCGAAGGCCGGGATCTCGCCGGTGCGGCCGAAACGCGAGGGTGAGATCCCGGCCTTCGCCGGGATGACGGCTAGAGAGTTTGGGGCAATGGCCGGAGACAAAAACAACATCATCAGCCCGGCGGGTTTCGCCGCGCTGCGCGCCGAATATGACGCGCTGCTCGGCGGCGAACGTCCGAAGCTGGTCGACGTCATCAGCTGGGCGGCGGGCAACGGCGACCGCAGCGAGAATGGCGACTATATCTACGGCCGCAAGCGGCTGCGCGAGATCGACCGGCGGCTCGCCTTCCTCGCGCGGCGGATGAAGGCGGCGCGGGTCGTCGACCCCGCCGAGCAGCCCGACAAGAGCCGCATCTGGTTCGGCGCGACGGTCGAGTTGGCCGACGAGGAGGACGCGCGCCGCACCGTCACGCTGGTCGGCGACGACGAGGCCGACGCGGGCGCCGGCCGGATCGGCTGGAACAGCCCCCTCGCCCGCGCGCTGCGCGGCGGCGCCGTCGGCGACCTGCGCACCGTCGCGCTGCCCGCGGGTCCCAAGGAATGGGAAATCATGGCGATCGCCTATCCCTGACCGCCTGTGAGCGCGATCACAGCGGCCGCTCCCGCAATGCGATAGGCACGGGCGGTTCCTATCGGGTCGCAGGAGGGGGATGATGCGCTATCTTCTGGCTTTTCCGGCCGCCGCCATGCTGGCGGTCGGCGCGCAGGCGGGCTCCGTCCCGCGCTATGGCGATGCCGAGATCGCGGCGGACCTGAAGCCCGGCGAAGAGGTCGAAGCCCGGATCGACGGCGATTTCAACGGCGATGGCGAAACCGACACCGCCTGGATCGCCGCGGGTCCCGACCGGCGCACCGTCCACGTCGTCTTCGCCGTGCGAAGCGAGGTCGACTTGGGCCATGTCCCGGCAGGAAGCTTTGCGCTGCCGCCCGACCGTCTCGGCCCCGCCGAACTGTCGGTGACCAAGGACGTTCTGGCGATCAAGGATCTGACCGGAGGCACGACCGCGCTGGGGGCCACCTACCGCTTTCGTGGCGACCGTGCGACGGCGCGGATGCGGCTGATCGGTCTCGACGCGACGGCCTATAGCCGCACTTTCGCCCACGACGGCGCCAAGATGAGCTGGAACCTGCTGACCGGCGACCTCATCACATCGCGGCTCGAGTTGACCGGCAGCGGCGACGATGCGGGATATCGGGAGTCCGGCGCGAAACGCATGCGGCGGCCGATCAGCGTCGTCGACATGGAAGCCACCCCCGACGCCGAGACCGAACTCGCGGCGATGGTGCCGCCGCCCGGCTAGTCTGCGATGGGCGACTCAGGTCCGCAGCAGCGCGGGGACGATCCACACCGCCGAAAGCACGATCACCGCGAGGACCAGCGATATCGCAAGGACATAGCGGACGCCCTGCCCCTTGACGGCGCTCGTCGCCTCTTCATCGGTGACTTCGATATGGTCTTCGACGACTCTCATCTTTCGTCTCCCTATCGTCTACCCGTCAAAACGCGCCGCGGCGGCAAGCGGTTCCCGCGCGCGGCGGAAGGGGAGAGACGTGCCAGAGGGTCTGTAAGCCGGGTTCTGTCCACCCCTTTTCAGGGGATGGGCGATCATTCCTCTAGGCGAACGGTTGCCCGAACGCTCAAGCAGTCAACCCGGACGGCGGGGCCGGAACCAACCCTGGGATCGAACCCGTGCCATCCCTATTCGACCTTGCTCCCGGTGGGGTTTGCCGTGCCGCGTCCGTTACCGTCCGCGCGGTGCGCTCTTACCGCACCCTTTCACCTTTCGCCGGGCCGAAGCCGTGGGCGGTCTCTTCTCTGTGGCACTTTCCCTAGGCCCGCCCGAAAGCGGACCCGCCGGACGTTATCCGGCACCGTGGTTTCCATGGAGCCCGGACTTTCCTCCCCCTCGCTTGCGCGAAGCGGCGATCGCCCGACCCTCTGGCGGGTGGATGTATAGCGCGATCCGCCGGCCATTGCGAGGGTTTGCGAAAATGGCGGCTTTGGACTGGGAAGCGGACGTTGCCGTCTTTCGTCAGCCCGGGTTGGATCGGGATCCGCTCGGCGCAAGGATCGCGCGATAGCCCAAAGTTCAGGAAAGTTCAGCCTTGTGCGACCCCCGATTGGGACCTTGCGGCGACCGCTGTTTGTCCACCAAATGAAAGAGTCGAATCGAGGCTGGCACAGCGCGATAATGTAGGAAAGCCTTTTTGAAGGCGGTGTCTGCCTTGGGGTGGGGAGCGGACGTTGCGTCCCGATAAGCCCCTCCCCTTCAGGGGAGGGGCAACGCAGACTTGGCAGCTTGCTGCCTAGTCGGAGTGGGGTGGGGTCTATCGGCCTTGCGCAAGGCCGATAGACCCCACCCACCCCTCCCCTGAAGGGGAGGGGCTTTCTCTCTGCCTATGGCCGCTAGCGGTCGAAACCGGCCGTCAATTCCCCTCGGGCTGCGGCAGCAGCAACGCCAGCAATATCGCCCGGCATTCGCCGTCGATCGTGCCATCGATCAACTCAGTGCGAAACCGCCGCTGGAACGCCACCGTCGCCGCGAACCCGTCGGTCACGTCATAACCGAAGCGTTCGAGCGCGAGCAGGAAGCCCGCGTCGGTCCACAAGGGATCGGTCAGCTTCTTGGTCGGCCGCGGCAGCGCGAGGCGGCGGCGCGCCAGTTCCTCCCATGGGAAAAGCTCGCCGGGGTCCTGCTTGCGCGTCGGCGCGATGTCCGAATGACCGACGACATTACCGCGCGTGATCGCATAGCGATCCTTGATCTGGTGGACGAGACGAACGACCGACGCGACCTGCGGATCGGGAAAGGGCACATAGCCCCATTCGTGCCCCGGATTGACGATCTCGATCCCGACGCTCGCCGAATTGATGTCGCTGATCCCGCGCCAGTGCGACTTGCCCGCGTGCCAGGCGCGCTTGTCCTCCGCGACCATATGGGTGATCTGCCCGTCCTCGCTGACGACATAGTGCGCCGACACTTTGGCGGCAGAATCGGCAAGCCGATCAATGGCTTCGGCCCCGGTCTTCATGCCGGTATAATGGAGGACGATCATCGAGACCGGCAGCGAACGCTCGTCGAAATTCGGAGACCAGCGTTCGATAAAATCGCTCATGCCTGTCGCTGCCCATTTCCTGCGAACCCCGGCCCCGCTTGCGCCAGCGGGGGGCAAATTGCAAGGTTGGAGCGGCCTTCAGGCCGCGACGCGCCGCACCTGCTGATCAGCGGGTTCGTAGAGGCCGCGCAGCCGCGGGCTGGCGACGAACTGGTCGGTCTGGCCGAGCACCGTCTCGCCCGCTCCCAGCACGAGGAAGCTTTGCGGCGCCGCGACCGCGCGCAACCGCGCGAAGGCCTTGAGGCGCATCGGCGCCGCGAAATAGAGCAGCAGATTGCGGCAGAAGATGAGATCCGCAGGTGCCGCGAGCGGCGGCCGGTCGACGAGCATGTTCTGCACCGAGAAATCGATCCGGCGCCGCAGGTCGGCCTTCGCGAGCCAGCCCGCCTCGGTCTGGTCGAACCAGCGCACCATGCGCTGCACGGGGAGGCCGCGCTGGATCTCGAACTGGGTGTAGATCCCGACCCGTGCGCGCGAAATCGCATGATAGCTGACGTCGGTGCCGACAATCTGGACCTGCCACCCCGCCCACCGTTCGGCCTGTTCGGCGAGCAGCATCGCCATCGAATAGGCTTCCTGCCCGGTCGACACGCCGCAATGCCAGATGGTGACGCGGCGCGAGAGCGCGTTGACCTCGCGGATATGATCGAGCGCCTTGGAAGCAATGTCGTCGAACACACTGTGTTCGCGATAGAAAAATGTCTCGTTGTTGAGCATCGCGTCGACCGTGTCGTCGAGCAGCTGGCGGCTCGTTGAGGTAACGAGCGCCGCAACGAGCGCGTCGAGATCGGCGATGCCGTGGCGCTGCATCACCGGTTTCAGCGACATTTCGATGCGCCAGATGCGGTTCGGCGACAGCGTCTGCCCGGTGCGCGATTCGAGCACGCCCATCAGCACCCGATAGGCCGACTCGCTCGCGGTCCCGCCCGCCATCATGGCTTGCGCCCCGGAAGGAAGCTGCCGAGCATCAGCGCGATCGCGTCGGGGTTCAGCGTCGCCGCCGCGACCCCCGCCTTGCTCACCGCGCCGGGCATGCCCCAGATCACGCAGCTTTCGGGCGCCTGCGCGAAGACGGTGCCGCCCGCCGCCTTCAGCCGCGCCGCGCCGTTCGCGCCGTCGCGGCCCATGCCGCTCAGCACCACGCCGACGCCGCCCTTGCCATAGGCCTCGGCGACCGAGGCGAACATCGGATCGGCCGAGGGGCAGCAGCCGTTTTCGACCGGATGCCGGTCGAGCGCGATTTCCCGGCGACGGCCGTTCGCGACGACGACCAGATGCGCGTCGCCCGGCGCGAGATAGATATGCCCGCGCTCGACCGCCATTCCCGCCGCCGCCACCCGCACGCGGCGCGGCGTCATCGTCGCGATCTGGCGCGCATAGAATTCCATGAAGGCGTCGGGCAGATGCTGGGTCAGCAGGATCGGTGCGGTGATCCGGCGGTCAAGATGGGCGAGGAAGTTGGCGAAGGCGGGAATGCCGCCGGTGGAGGCCGCGACCGCGATGCATTCGAGCGGCTGGCCGGTGTCGATCGCGGCCACGGGCGTCGGCGGCGCCGAAGGCTGCGCGGGCCGCAGAACGGCCGGAGCGGTCAGCGGCTGCTGCCCCAGCGTCATGATCCGCTCGGTCAGCACCTCGGCGAAGCGTCCGGAGAAGCTGCCGCGCCCCGGCTTGGCGAGCGTATCGCTGGCCCCGAGCGACAGCGCGTCGATCGCGGCGGGTCCGCCTTCGAGGCAATTCGAGGAAAGGATGAGGACGCGCGCGCCCTGCGCGCGCTCCAATATGTGCGGCAGCGCGTCGATGCCGTTCATCCCCGGCATCTCGATGTCGAGCACGACGACATCGACCGGCTCGCACGCCAGATAGGCGAGCGCCTCGTGCGCCGATGCGACCGAAGCGCAGATCTTCAGCTCGGGCCGCTGTTCGACGATGCGTTCGAGGATGCTACGCACGACCAGGCTGTCGTCGACGAGCATGACGCGCACCGTGCGCGCCGAGGGCATGGTGGCCGCCTCGCGGCCGGAGAGATTGAGCTGCGGCTGACTCACCTTCGTCCTCAGGCGACGCCGACGAGCTGCAATTTTCCTTCCAGCGTTTCGCGGTCGAACGGCTTCATCACATATTCGTCCGCCCCGGCCTCGATCGCGGCGCGGATATGGTCGATGCTGTTCTCGGTCGTGCAGAAGACGACGCGCGGGCGCTCGTCGCGCCCGAAGTCGAGGTCGTTGAACGCGCCCAGAAACTCCATGCCGCTCATCACCGGCATGTTCCAGTCGAGCAGGATCACGTCGGGGCGGTTCGCGCGGCAGAAGGTCAGCGCCTCCTGCCCGTCAGCGGCCTCCTCCACAGCGAACGCCATGCTTTCAAGAATATGGCGCGCGACCTTGCGAATCACTTTGCTGTCATCGACGACCAGACAGGATTTCGACATTTCTATTACCTCCGACCCCCCGGGGTTGCTCGCCTTGCTAGCGCGAAGGGGTGTCCAGCCCGTTAATGAACGACAAAAGTCATGCGGCGCTCGCGACGGGCAACGTCACGAAATGCGCGGGGTCGACGACGAGTAGCGACGCGCCGTCATGCTCGATCATCGCGTCGGCGACGCGCGCCCAGCCGGGAAGCAGCTTCCCGGCGACGCGCGTTTCGGGCGCGTCGATGAAGCAGACATCCTCGATCTCGTCGGCGAGCAGCGCATAGCCATGATCGGCAACGTCGACGACGATCACCCGCTGCCCTTGGGTCGCCGCCACCGGGGGCAGCCCGACGACGACATGCGGGTCGATCAGCGTGAAGACACGGCTGCGGAGCGCGAATAGCCCGGCGACATGCGGCGGGGCGGCGGGCACCTCGACCGGGGTCCCGACCGTGACCACCGAATGGATCGCGCGGCTGCGCAGCGCAACGCGCGTGTCGGCGATGCGCGCGACGAGATAGAGTTTCTCCATCATGGGCGGCCTCCTCCCACCCGGGCGCGCAAGGCTTCGAGCAGCGCCTGGCGGTCATAGCGATAGACGGTCTCGTCGTCGGGCCCGGCGGCCGCGACCGCCGCGCGCAGCCGGATCACCGGCACGCCGCCCGCGACATGGGCGGCCGGGTCGGCATCCTCGGACAAGATCAGCAGCACGTCGGGCAATTCGTCGCCGGCCGACGCGACGCGATAGCCCGCACTGCGCAGGATCGGCGCCAGGAAATTGTCGCCCCAGCCGTCGGCATCGCCCGCGAGCCCGCACAGCGGCTGGCGCGCATCGACCGGTGCGGTGCCGCGCGCATATTGTTCCATCAACCAAAAGGGATCGAGCAGTTCGACGGGCTCGCCACCGACCAGCGCGACTCCGGCGATCAGCCCGGGGGCCGCCGCGGGCTGGACCGCATCGGGCAACCGCACGATGTCGATCACCGCCTCGATCGGATAGCAAAGCCCCCCTTGCCCGTCGTGAAGGCGAAGCAGCTTCACCGCGCCCGGCCCCTCGGGCAGCTTCGCGGCGTGGACCGGGAAGATGTCGTCGCCGATCTGCGCCTGCACCGCCCCGGCGCTTTCGAAAAGCGCGAGCGCGGGGACTTCCTCGACGCGCTCGATCACCGACAGGCGCACGCCGCGAACGCGGCCGCCCGCATCGCGGAACAACAGAAGCTGGGTCGCCTTGCGCGCCGCGGCGGTCTCCGCCTCGGCATCGGCCGCTTCGTCGCGGCTGCGCCCCGCCTCGGAGGCATCGACCCCCGCCGCGGCGAGCAGCCCCTGGACGTCGAGCAGCAGCACCGGCCGGCCATTGTCGGGCAGCGTCGTGCCCGCGTAGAGGCCGGTCGCCATGATCAGCGGTGCCGCCGGCTTGATCACCAGTTCCTCATGATCGTGGATCGCCGCGACGCTCAGCGCATAGCTCTGTCCCTGCCCCGGCCGCACGATCACGATCGCGCGATCCTCGGCATCCTCGTCCGTGCCGGCCTTCAGCCCGAGTATCTCTTCGAGCCTGAGCAGCGGGAACTGCTCGCCGCGCACCGTCGCCAGCTCGCCGCCGCCGACGCGGTCGATGCGCGCGCTGTCGCTGTTCTCGAGCAGGATTTCGCGAACGGCGCCGCGCGGGATCGCGAAATATTGCCCCGCCGCGCGCACCATCAGCCCCGAAATGATCGTCAGCGTCATCGGCACGCGCAGGATGATCGTCAGCCCGCGTCCCTCGTCGTTGCGCAGTTCGACGACGCCGCCGATCTTTTCCAGGTTCGACTTGACGATGTCCATGCCGACCCCGCGCCCCGACACCGAGGTGATCTGGGCGGCGGTCGAAAAGCCGGGGCGAAAGATCAGTTCGAGCTTGTCCTTCGGGGTCAGCGCGCGCGCTTCGGTCGCGGTCAGGATGCGCGCCGCGATCGCCTTCGCGACCAGCGCGTCGGGCGACAGGCCGCGGCCATCGTCGCGCACCTCGATCTCGATCTGGTTGCCCGACTGGCGCGCGGCGACCGACAGCGTCGCGTTCACGCCCTTCCCCGCCGCGACGCGCTGGTCGAGCGGCTCGATGCCGTGATCGATCGCGTTCCGCACGATGTGAATCAGCGGATCGCGGATATTTTCCATCATCTCGCGGTCGAGCTCGACCTCGCCGCCGCTGGCGACGAACTTCACCTTCTTGCCCAGATCCTGCGCGAGGTCGCGGACGATGCGCGGCAGCGGCGCGAACAATTTGTCGATGCGCTGCATCCGCATCTGGCTGACCGACTGGCGCATCCCGGCGATCGAATCGGACAGGCGGTCGAATGAGGCGATCAGCCGCGGGTCGGCGCCCGATTCGCGCAGCATGCGGGCGAATTCGTTGCGCGCGAGCACGATGTCGGTAACCCCGGTCATCACGCTGTCGAGCAGCGGCAGCGGCACGCGGATCGAGCGCCATGCCTGCAGTTCGGCGGCCAGATCGTCCTCGCGCCGCAACTGGATCTCGACCGGCTCGGGCGTCTCGACCTTTTCGCCAGCAAAGGCGAGCGCGTCGATCACGTCGGCATCGTCGCCCGCCGGCTCGCCGCCGCCGGCGCCCAGCGCGCCGCACAATTCGGTCAGGCGGTCGATGACGCCGAGCACGCCGGTGACGAGCGCCGCGTCGGCGGGCCGGTTGCCGCGCCGTACCTGATCGAGCGCGTCCTCGGCCGCATGCGCCAGTGCGGTGACGCGCGGCAGCGACAGGAAACCCGAACTGCCCTTGATCGTGTGGACGAGACGAAAGATCGCATCGAGCCGCTCGCGGTCGCCCGGATCAGCCTCCCACGCGACGAGGGCGCCCCCCGCCTCGGCGAGAATTTCCGCCGTTTCGGCCAGAAAGTCGTTCAGCAGATCATCCATCGCGGTACCGGTGCGCCCCAAAATCGAAGCGCGACCATGCCCGACAATGGTTAAGGGAGGCTTTACCCGCGCGCCCTCAGCACTGCCCCGACGAGCAGCGAGGTCGGCGTCTCGCGCGCCAGCATCACCGTGCCGCCGTTCTGCGCCGCGACCGCCTGCACCAGCATCGCGGGCGCGGTGCGCGAAGTCATGGCGCCGCTCGCCTCGCCCTCGGCCAGGATGCGCTCGACATCCTTGTCGACGAGGATGCGCTCGGCTTCGGCGTGGAGCGCGATCTCGATGCCGCCCTCCTGCTTCTCGCACCCGATATCGAGCCGGCCGCCGCGCACCAGCGCATCGACCAGGATCAGCGCGAGGTTGAGGATGATCTTGACCGCCGGCTTGGGCAGCGGCTCGTCGCCGATCATCCAATTGAGGCTGATCGGGCGCTCGGCCATGATCCCCTCGATCGCCGCCTTCGCCTCGGCGGGCGGCACCGCTTCGCCGAAGCCGCCCGCCGAGCCGAAGGCGAGCCGGAAGAATTTGAGCTTCGCCGCCGACGTCCGCGCGCTCTGCTCGAGCAGGTCGAAACAGCGCGCCCGCATGTCGGGATCCTTCTCGTCGGCGAGCAGTTCGAGCCCGTTGGCGAACGCCCCGACCGGGCTCAGCAGGTCATGGCACAGCCGCGAGGCCAGCATGGAGGCGAAATCGACGCGATCGTCGGTCATGGATGAAATGGCTCCCCAGCGCAGTTCCGCGGATATTTCCGCGCGACCCCGCTCCTAGGGCAGCAAGGCCGCTCAGGGCAAGCGCGTCCCCTTGAAATTCGGCGTTCCGGGGCCACATTCCCCTCAATGCAGGGGGACGAGGATATCTTGACCGTAGCGCTCGACGACAGAGCCGCCGGGCTGCGGCTCGACCGGGCGCTCGCCGAGGCGCTCCCCAGCCTGTCGCGCGAACGCCTGAAGACGCTGATCAAGGGCGGCCGCGTCGCCGATGCGAGCGGCGCGGTGCTCTGGGACCCATCGGCGAAGGCTGCGGCGCCCGCGACGATCGCGGTCCGCCTTCCGGCCCCGGCGCCGGCGCATAATGTCGCGCAGGACCTCGCGCTCGTCATCGCCTATGAGGACGAGCATCTGATCGTCGTCGACAAGCCCGCAGGCATGGTCGTCCACCCCGCCGCGGGCAATGCCGACGGCACGATGGTCAATGCGCTGCTCCACCATTGCGCGGGGCAGCTTTCGGGAATCGGCGGCGTCGCGCGGCCGGGCATCGTCCACCGCATCGACAAGGACACGAGCGGGCTGATCGTCGCCGCGAAGCACGACAAGGCGCACGAGGGCCTCGCGAAGCAATTCGCCGCGCACAGCATCGACCGCCGCTACCTCGCGCTCGCGACCGGGCGGCCGATGCCGGCGAACGGCACCGTCGACGCGGCGCTCGGCCGGTCGAGCGCCAACCGCAAGAAAATGGCGGTGGTGCCCGCGGGACGCGGCAAGCATGCGATCACCCACTACCGGACGATCGAGCCGCTCGCCGGCGCGACGCTCGTCGAATGCCGGCTCGAAACCGGGCGCACGCATCAGGTGCGCGTCCATATGGCGCATATCGGCCACCCGCTCGTCGGCGATCCGGTCTATGGACGCGCCAGGAAGCCGCTGTCGGACGTGCTGAAAGCGCGAGGTTTCGCGCGGCAGGCATTGCACGCGGCCCATTTGGGTTTTATTCATCCGGCAACCGGTAACAGGATCGCGCTCGACAGCGAACTCCCCCAGGATATGCGGGAACTGATCGATGAATTGCGCGTTTAAGTTTCGAATGAAAATCTATCTCGACCGCCGGATGCAACCGCGGCATATTTCTCCTCTGAAAAATTAGGGAAGACGCTATCAATGGCTAACAAAAGCAATGTTCCGGCAGTGGTGCCCGCGCTCGGCGGTGAGGCGAGCCTGAACCGCTACCTGGCCGAAATCCGCAAATTTCCTCTCCTGACCCCCGAGCAGGAATATATGCTCGCGAAACGCTTTCAGGAGCATGGCGACAATGAGGCCGCGGCGCAGCTCGTGACCTCGCACCTTCGCCTCGTCGCCAAGATTGCGATGGGCTATCGCGGCTATGGCCTGCCGGTCAGCGAGCTGATCAGCGAGGGCAACATCGGCCTCATGCAGGGCGTGAAGAAGTTCGACCCCGAACGCGGCTTCCGCCTCGCCACCTATGCGATGTGGTGGATCCGCGCCTCCATCCAGGAATTCATCCTGCGCTCGTGGAGCCTCGTCAAAATGGGCACCACCGCGGCACAGAAGAAGCTGTTCTTCAACCTTCGCCGGATGAAGAACAACCTCGAAGCGTTCGAGGACGGCGACCTGTCGCCCGAAAATGTAGCGAAGATCGCCAAGGATCTCGGTGTCACCGAGGACGAGGTCGTCAGCATGAACCGCCGCATGGCGATGGGCGGCGATACGTCGCTCAACGTGCCGATGGGCGAGGACGGCGACAGCCAGTGGCAGGATCTGCTGGGCGACGAGGGCCCGCTGCAGGACGAGCGCGTCGCCGAGGCCGAAGAGCGCGACGTGCGCCATGCGCTGCTCAACGAGGCGCTCGAAACGCTCAACGAGCGCGAGCGCCATATCCTGACCGAGCGCCGCCTGACCGACGATCCCAAGACGCTCGAGGATCTGAGCCAGGTCTATGACGTCAGCCGCGAGCGCGTCCGCCAGATCGAAGTGCGCGCCTTCGAAAAGCTGCAGAAGGCGATGCTCAAGCTCGCCGGCGAGCGGCGGCTGGTCGGCGCCTGACCGCGCTCAGAAGCGCCGGACGTAGCCCGCGTAGAGCTGAACGTCCGGGCTGTCGCGGTTGAGCCCGGCATTGACGCCGACATCCCATTGGCTGTCGGCGTCGGGTTGCCACCCCAGCGACACCCCCGCCAATGCCTCGGTCGCATGGCCCTCGGGATCATGGTCGCGCGTCAACGACAGCTCAACCGCCGCCGACACCGCGTCCGACAGGCCGAAACCCAGGCCGGCTACCGACCCATAGGCCAGGTGGCGCCCGTCGCCGTCGGCATCGACCGCGGCGTCGACGTGCGGCGTCAGGCCGAGCGACAACGCGCCGAGTTCGAAGCTGACCGGCACCACCAGCCCCGCGCTCCAATCGCCCGCCCCGACCGCCTCGCCGCCCAGCGGCAGCGTCGCATAGGGCATGACCGCCAGCGAAAAGCCCGAGCCGTCGGGGCTGCGCAGATTCTGCCGCAGCGCCAGCGTCACGTCGCCGGTTCGCGTCCGCACGGTCCGCTCGCCGGTCGCCCGGTCGCGCTCGCGCACATGGCCGAGCATCGTCCAGCCGACCTGCACCTCGAGCGAAGGCGTCAGCCCGGCGCGCAGCAGCGCGTCGCCGAAGGCCCAGTTGTCGGTGCGGCCGCCTTCATTCCCGTCGAGCGTCCAGTCGGCGAGCCCGACCTCCAGCACCACGGCTCCGGCATCGACGGTACAGGCCGGCGTGCCGAGCCCCGGGCGGTCGGGGCAAAGCTCGCGTCCCTCCTCCGCCAGCGCGGGGGTCGCGGCCGCCAATGCGGCAACCAGCATGGTCGATCGAAGCGGCATCGGCTCTCCTTTTTTCCGTCCTCCGCCGCTCTTGTCGGGGAATGGGCCTTCCTATCAAGCCCGCTTGCCTCGCCGCGGCAAGTGGCTAATTTGCGGGCATGGCAACCAAATCGCGCGCGACCAAGCGCAAGCTCCCCTGGTATCTGCGGCCCTTCAAATGGTTGCTGTGGTTCATCCTCATCTCGGTCCTGTGGGTCCTCGTCTACGCCGTCGTACCGCCGCCGGTGACCTTCACCATGCTCGCCGACAGCAGCGGCATCACCAAGGACTGGACGAGCCTGTCCCGCATCGACCGCAACATGGTGCGCGCGGTGATCGCGGCCGAGGACGGCAAATTCTGCAGCCACGACGGCTTCGACCGCGAGGCGATCGAGCAGGCGATCGAGCGCAACGCCAAGGGCAAGAAGTTGCGCGGCGGATCGACGGTCAGCCAGCAGACCGCGAAGAATGTCTTCCTGTGGCAGGGCAGCGGCTGGACCCGCTATGTCCGCAAGGTCCCCGAAATCTGGTTCACCTTCCTGATCGAAAAGATCTGGGGCAAGCGCCGGATCATGGAGGTCTATCTGAACGTCGCCGAGACCGGCATCGGCACCTATGGCGTCGAGGCGGGCGCCCAGCGTTACTTCGGGCATGGCGCCGGCAAGCTGACTCCGGCAGAAGCCGCGCGCATCGCGGCGATCCTGCCGCTGCCCAAGAAGCGCGAGGCGGTGAGCCCCTCGGGCTTCACCCGCCGCTATGGCAACACGATTCGCGCGCGCATCGGCGCGGTGCGCCGCGACGGGCTGGACACGTGCGTCTATCAGTGAGGCACTTCAGTGCAGGGAGCGGACATCTCCCACCTTGTCATTCCCGCGAAAGCGGGAACCCGGAGCGGGCGTAGGCCGATCCCGCACCGGGTTCCGCTACGCCGGCTTCCAGCTCTTCCTCTCTTCCGCCTGTTTCAGCACTTCGAACGCCGCCTGCCCTGCCGCGAACCGCTTCGCCGCCTCGGCATCGCCGGGCTTCACGTCCGGATGGCATTCCTTCGCCAGATTGCGCCATGCTTTCTTCGTCGCTTCGAAATCGGCGTCGGGTTCGAGGTCGAGCACCTCCAGCGCGCGCATCTCGTCGGCGCTGCGGCTGCCGTCGCCAGCGCCGCCCCAGGCATAATGCTGCGCGCGGGCATAGCTGCGCGCGCCGCGCGCTTCCTCGGCGGCTCGCGCCGCCGCATCCTCGGCGCTGAGCCCTGCGAAATAGTCCCAGCCGCGATTATATTCGGCGGCGTGCGTTTCGCAGAAATACCAGCGTTCGGGACTGTTCGGCGACTTGGGCGCGGGACAGTTGCCCGGCTCGGTGCAGCCGTGGCGGTCGCACAGCCGTACCTGCTGCGCCTCGCGACCCTGGCCATAGGCGCGCCAGCGGGGAAAACCCCAGTCGTCGGATCTCTTGGCGCGGCTCATCCGACCTCATGTAGCGACTGAGCCTCGCCGTGGCTAGGCGCGATGCCCGAAAAGCTAGTCCTTGGCGGTGTATCCGAACGCCTTGTGCGCCAGCTTCACCACCGCCGGGTCGCGATCGGGCGGCGTCATCGGCACCGCGGCTTCCAGCGCCTCGGCGACATGGGCCAGCGCGGCGATCCGCGCGGCTTTCTTGTTGTTGCCGTCGATCACCTTCCACGGCGCCCAGCGCGTGTCGGTCTGTTCGAACATCTCGTGCATCGCGGCGAGATAATCCTTGCGCTTGGCGCGGTTGCGGTAATCTTCGGGCCCGGTCTTCCAGCGTTTCCAGGGATCGTCGAGCCGGTCGGCGAAGCGCCGGTCCTGCTCCTCCTGCGTGACGTGGACGAACAGCTTGACGAGGTTGGTATGCGACCCGGTCAGCTGCGCCTCATATTCGTTGATCTCGTCATAGCCCTTGCGCCATTCGGCCTCGGTCGCGAAACCCTCGACGCGCTCGACGAGCACGCGGCCGTACCAGCTGCGGTCGAAGATCGAGATTTCGCGATTGCCGGGCAGCCGCTTCCAGAAGCGCCAGAGGAAATGGCGCGCCTTTTCCTCGTCGCTCGGGGCGCCGATCGGCCAGACCTCGAAATAGCGCGGGTCGAGCTGCGCGGTCAGGCGCTGGATGATTCCGCCCTTCCCAGCCGCGTCCCAGCCCTCGAGCATGATGACGCTGCGCTGGCCGTGCGCGATATGCGCGGCCTGTACGCGCTCCAGCCGCTCCTGCAGCAGGGCCAGATCGTCGCCATAGGAGCCGTCATATTTGGCGCCGGCTTCATAGTCGGCGAGATCGATCGTCATCGCTGAATCCCCTCGGGTCCTCTCGCCGCTGCTATCACAGCGGCCTCGCCGAAGCGAAGCGATTAACCCTGATTTTCCGTCACTCCGGCGAGCAGCGCCGCGACGCGCGCCGGGTCCTCCATCGGGATGAAATGGCTGTTATCCGCCCACAGCTCGTCGCGCACCGCGCCGATCCGCGGCCCAAGCCCCGGCCAGGTGGGACTTTGCGAGAAATCCATCGCATCGCCGCGCGACCCCGCCGGCGCGCGGATCAGCGTCACCGGCGCCGCGACGGCGTCCATCCAGGCATAGGGGTCGGTGCGTAGCGCATTCTGGTACATCGAGGCTTCGAGCGCGGGCGGACAGGCGAGTTCATACTCCTCGCCCGACCCCGCAGGCAGCAGGCCATAGGCGCAATAGTCTGCGAGTACCTCGGGCCGCCAGCGGCTGTAAGGCAGCCGGTCGGCGAAGCGCGCACGCATCTCCTCCGCGCTCGCCCACTGGTTGCGGCGGCGCGCGACGGGGTGCTCGGCGGGATCCGGCACCGGAGCATCGCTCGCGCCAACGTAGAGCGCCGGGTCCATGATCACCGGGTCGATCAGGACGAGATGCGCGAAGGCATCGGGCCGTTCGGCGGCGAGCCGCGTCAGCACATGGCCGCCCATGCTGTGCCCGCAACCGACGAGTGTCCGCCCGGCCATCCGGTCGAGCAGCGGCAGAAGCACCTCGGCATTGGCGCCCCAGTCGGCGAGCGTCGCGGGCTTGAAGCTGCGCCCATGCCCGCGATGATCGGGCGCGACGACATGCGTCCCCGCCGGAAGCGCCGCGACGACCTGATCCCACAGCCGCGCATGAAAGCCGGTCGCGTGGAGCAGCAGCAGCGAGGCCCCCTCGCCCGGTGTGCCCCATTCGAACCAGCATATCTCCCCGTCCGGCGTGGCGAGACGGCGTTCGCGAGGCATCGTCACGCCCCACATCGCGCAATCGTCATCCCGGCGAAGGCCGGGATCTCGCCCTTGCGTTCAGATGCACCGGCGAGACCCCGGCCTTCGCCGGGGTGACGAGGAAGTAGGGTGCGATCCAAGGCTATGATCAGCCCTTCGGCCCGTCGACCAGCCGGATGCTGAGTTCCTTGAGCTGCTTGTCGCTGACGGGTGCCGGAGCGCCCATCATCAGGTCCTCGGCCTTCTGGTTCATCGGGAAGACGACGACCTCGCGGATATTGGGCTCGTCGGCGAGCAGCATGACGATGCGGTCGACGCCGGGCGCCGACCCGCCGTGCGGCGGCGCGCCGAACTTGAAGGCGTTGATCATGCCGCTGAAGTTCGCATCGACCTCGGCCTGGCTATAGCCCGCGATCTCGAACGCCTTGTACATGATGTCCGGGCGGTGGTTCCGGATCGCGCCCGACGACAGTTCGACGCCGTTACAGACGATGTCATACTGCCACGCGAGGATGTCGAGCGGGTCTTTGGTTTCGAGGGCCTCCAGTTCGCCCTGCGGCATGCTGAACGGGTTGTGGCTGAAATCGATCTTGCCCGTGTCCTCATCGGCCTCGAACATCGGGAAATCGACGATCCAGCACATTTCGAACTTGTTCGCGTCGATAAGGTCGAGCTGTTCAGCGACGCGGGTGCGCGCAAAACCGGCAAGCTTCGCGGCGACGGCTTCTTTGCCCGCGGCGAAGAACAGCCCGTCGTCGGGACCTAGACCAAGTTCGGCAGCAAGGGCATCCATCTTCTCCGGCCCATGGTTCTTGGCGATCGGGCCGCCCCATTCGCCGCCCTTGCGCGTCGCATAGCCAAGGCCGGCGAAGCCTTCGCCCTGCGCCCAGCTGTTCATGTCGTCGAAGAATTTGCGGCTCTTCTCGGCCGTGCCCGGCGCGGGGATCGCGCGGACGACGTCGCCCGCGGCAACAATGTCGGCGAAGCGGCCGAAGCCCGAGCCGTTGAAATGCGCCGAAACGTCAGTGATGATCAGCGGGTTGCGCAGGTCGGGCTTGTCGTTGCCGTACTTCAGCATCGATTCGCGGTACGGGATGCGCGGGAAGCTGCCCGCCGGGGTCACCGACTTGCCGTTCGCGAACTCCTCGAACACGCCCGCGAGCACGGGCTCGATCGCATTGAACACATCGTCCTGCGTCACGAAGCTCATCTCGAAATCGAGCTGATAGAATTCGCCTGGGCTTCGGTCGGCGCGCGCATCCTCGTCGCGGAAACAGGGCGCGATCTGGAAATAGCGGTCGAAGCCCGCGACCATCAGCAACTGCTTGAACATCTGCGGCGCCTGCGGCAGCGCATAGAATTTGCCGGGATGGACGCGGCTCGGCACCAGATAGTCGCGCGCGCCCTCGGGCGAGGACGCGGTGAGGATCGGGGTCTGATATTCGGTGAAGCCCTGTTCGACCATGCGGCGGCGAAGGCTCGCGATCACGTTCGAGCGCAGCAGGATGTTGGCGTGGAGCCGTTCGCGGCGGAGGTCGAGGAAGCGGTATTTGAGGCGGATATCCTCGGGATATTCCTGTTCGCCCGCGACTGGCATCGGCAATTCGATCGCCGCCGACTGGACCGCGACGTCGCGCGCGCGGACTTCGATCGCGCCCGTCGGCAGGTTGGCGTTCACCGTTTCGGACGACCGCGCGACGACCTCGCCGGTGATCGTCACAACGCTCTCGGCGCGCAGACCGTCGAGCGTGGCGAAGACCGCATCGCTTGAGTCCGCGACGATCTGGGTCAGGCCATAATGGTCGCGCAGGTCGACGAAGAGCAGCCCGCCATGGTCGCGCTTCCTGTGCACCCAGCCGGAGACGCGGACGGTCTGGCCGACCTGCTCGGCGCGAAGCTGGCCGCAATGATGGGTGCGATAGGCGTGCATTTTTCTCGTCTTTCAATAGTCGGGATAGTCACGTTTCACGTGTTTTATGGCCGCGCCTAAGGCAGGTCGGCGCGTCATTTGTCAAGCTCTGCGCCGCCGCGCCCTTTTTCGAGCATCGGGACTCTGCGCGTTTGGGGCAAATTTTCCTGCCCGTCCGCCCCAACTCGCTGTATAGGCCCGGCATGCAAGTCCATCCGCTAATCGAGTCCAACGCTGCACTCATCACATTCTGCGACCTCATCAAGGACAGCGATTTCATCGCGGTCGACACTGAGTTCATGCGCGAGAACACCTTCTGGCCCGAGCTCTGCCTGATCCAGGTCGCCAACAGCGAACATGCCGCCGCGATCGACCCGATGGCGCCGGGGATCGACCTTTCGCCGCTGCTCGACCTGCTCGTCGACAATGAGGAGGTGCTGAAAGTCTTTCACGCGGGCGGCCAGGACGTCGAAATCATCTTCAACCTGACCGGCAAGACGCCGCACCCGATCTTCGACACCCAGATCGGCCAGATGGCGCTCGGCCAGGCCGAGCAGGTCGGCTATTCGAACCTCGTCGAGGCGTGGCTCGGCATCCTGCTCGACAAGGGCGCGCGCTTCACCGACTGGAGCCGCCGTCCGCTCGACAAGCGTCAGATCGACTATGCGATCGGCGACGTCACCCATCTCGCCAAGATATTCCCGATGATGCTGAAAAAGCTCGTCAAGACCGGGCGCGGCCACTGGCTCGACGAAGAGATGGAAAAGCTCGCCGACCCGGCGAACTACAGCGTCGACCCCGAAAAGGCGTGGCTGCGGATCAAGGTGCCCTCGCGCAAGCCCGACGTGCTCGGGCGCCTGCAGGCGCTCGCGGCATGGCGCGAGCGCGAGGCGCGCTCCAAGAATCTGCCGCGCGGCCGCATCGTCAAGGACGAGACGCTCGCCGACCTCGCCGCGCACCCGCCCAAGGATCAGGACGGCCTCGGCCGCGTCCGCGGGCTGTCGGCGACCTGGAAGAGCAACGATATCGGCGGCCGGCTGATGGATGCGCTGGCGGTCGCCAAACCGCTCTCCAAGGACGAGATGCCCGACCGCGCGCCGCGCGGGCCGGGGCTCGGCAAGGAAGGCGCGCTCGTCGCCGACCTCCTCAAGCTGCTGCTCAAGATTCGCGCGCGCGAACTCAACGTCGCGGCGCGACTGATCGCGCGCAGCGACGATCTCGAAGCACTGGCGGCTGGACGCCGCGACGGCATCCCGATGCTCGAAGGCTGGCGCGAGGAGGTCTTCGGCCACGCCGCGCTCGACCTGGTCGAAGGCCGGATGGGCTTCGCGGTCAAGAACGGCAAGCTGGTGATGAGCAGCATCGACGCGCCCGCGCCCGCCGACGCCGCCTGACCTCGGGCGGGGCCAGAACGGCGAGCCCACAAATATGACCGCATCCCCGAGCTAAGACGAGGGGGATTGCCGAGCGAAGCCGAGGCAGCGACGGAGCGGGTTCTCGCTTCGCTCGAACAAGCCCCTCGTCTCCGCTCGGGGATGCGGATTATTTATCTGTACGTCCCGCGATTCGCCCTAAAGCAGCACCAACTCCGGTTTCGCACCCAGCGCCTGCGCCAGCGAGCGCAGGCGGCGCTCGACCGATTCGCCGGCAAGATGGTGCCAGCCGGGATTCAGGCGCAGCACGAGCCGGTCGTCCTCACGCCCGATCGCGCTGCCCTTCAGCGGCGCCTCGACCCCGCCCGTCAACCGCTGCGCCAGCCGGATGGCGAGCCCCCATTGCCGCGCCCGCGCGAGCCGCTCGGCGCCGACGAGCGCGCCCATCGCCGGGAAATCGGCATCATTACCGCCGAACCCCGCATGGAGAGCGCGCGCGAGCAGGATGCGCCCCGGTATGTCGATGCCGCGCCAGTTGCCGTGGAGCCCGATCTCGGTCCCGCGTTCGGCGCGAAAATCGGGGTTCGCCGACCAGGCGACGTCGCTGAGCAGGCTCGCGGCGAGCCGGACGCGGCGGTCCGCCTCCGCCTCGTGCACGAACAAAGGCGCGATCCAGTCGGCGATCGCGCGCCCGTGCGGCGCGAAGCGCGCGAGGCGGCGGCCCTCGAATTCGGCGGCGACGATCAACGGGTCCTGCGCCTGCGTTTTCGCGTCGAGCGCCTGATAGAGCAGCCCTTCGCGAAGACCCGACGAGGAGATCGTCATTTCGGGCACGTCGATGATGGTGACGAGCGCCGCGAGCAGCGCCGCTGCATCGGGCAGCGTCACCGCGCGGTTCGCCGCCATGCCGGGGATCGCCTTCAGCTCCTCGACGCTCAGCCGCTTGGTCGCGCGCAGCAGTCGGCGGAGCGCGCTGCGCGGCAGCGTATGCTGGTCGAGCACCGCGAGCGGATCCTTGGTGAGTTCGAGGTCGAGCCGCGACAGAGCGCGCCACGATCCGCCGACCAGATAGAGCGGCAGGCCGGTAAGATTGCCCGGCCAGCCCGCTCCCTTGAGCATCTTGCGGACCGCGCGCTCGAACGGCTGCTGCCCGTCCTTGCGGAGCGCGGGCAGCCGCAGCACGCCGAGCGGAAAGGACGCGCATCGCCCGACGCGCCCCCCGGCGACCTCGGCGAGTTCGAGACTGCCGCCGCCCAGGTCGACCGCGATACCGTGCGCGTCGGGGATCGCCGACAGCACCCCGCAGCCGGCCGCCAGGGCTTCTTCCTCACCCGACAGCAGCCGGATCGTCAGCCCCGCGTCGGCCGCACCGGCGATGAAGTCGGCGCCGTTGGTCGCGTCGCGCACCGCCGCGGTCGCGACGCATTGCAGGTTCTCGACCTCCATATGCTGCGCGAGCAGCGCATAGCGGCGCAGCGCGATCAGGCCGCGCTCGGCGTCCTCGGGCGCGATCCGCCCGTCAGTCGACAGGCCGCGGCCGAGCCCCGCGGGCACCTTCTCGTTGAAGATCACCGCGGGCGCACGCGGCGGACCTTCGTAGACGACGAGGCGCACCGAATTGGAGCCGATGTCGATGACGGCCGAGCGGTGGATGGCGAGTTCAGGGGCGCGAAGACGCAACGGGTCAGTCTTCGCGCACATGAAAGGCGAGCGTCGGCACGTCATGGCGTTTGTGGAGCGCCGTGCCGCGGCCCGAGAGCGAGGGGTTGTTCATGAAATAATGGTGCAGGTTGAAGGGTTTGTCGTCGGACCTTACGCGCACATAGGTGCCGTCGGGCTGGAGGATCCAGCTCTGTTCATTGTCGATCAGGTTCGCGACCAGCACCTGATCCAATATCTGGTCGTGGACGGTCGGATTCTCGATCGGGATCATATATTCGACTCGGCGGTCGAAGTTGCGCGGCATCCAGTCGGCGCTCGAAATATAGAGCTTCGCCGCGCTGTGCGGCAATGCCGCGCCGTTCGCGAAGGCCCAGATGCGGCTGTGCTCGAGGAAGCGCCCGACGACCGACTTGACGCGGATCGTTTCGGACAGGCCCGGCACGCCGGGGCGCAGGCAGCAGATGCCGCGCACCACGAGTTCCACCGGCACGCCCGCCGCGCTGGCCTGATAGAGTTTGTCGATGATGTCGGGATCGACGAGGCTGTTCATCTTGGCCCACACGCCCGACGGCCGCCCCGAACGCGCCGCCGCTATCTCATCGTCGATCAGATTACACAGATTATGCCGCATGTTGAGCGGCGACATGGTGATCATTTCGAGGTGATCGGGCTCGACATAGCCGGTGATGTAGTTGAACAGCTGCGCCGCGTCGCGCCCGGCGCGCGGATCGGCGGTGAAGAAGCTCAAGTCCGTATAGATTCGCGCGGTCACCGGGTGGTAATTGCCCGTGCCGAAGTGGCAATAGGTGCGATAGCCCTGCCCCTCGCGGCGCACGACCATCGAAATCTTGGCGTGCGTCTTCCACTCGATGAAACCGTAGACGACCTGCACCCCGGCGCGTTCGAGCTGGTTCGCCCAGAGCAGATTCTGCTCCTCGTCGAAACGCGCCTTGAGTTCGACCACCGCGGTCACCGACTTGCCCGCCTCGGCGGCCTCGATCAGCGCGCGGATCACCGGCGACTGGTTGCCCGCGCGGTAGAGCGTCTGCTTGATCGCGACGACATCGGGATCGGCGGCCGCCTGGCGGAGGAAGGAGAGGACGACGTCGAAGCTCTCGTACGGATGGTGGACGACGATGTCCTTCGACCGGATCGCCGCGAAGCAATCGCCGCCATGCTCGCGGATACGTTCGGGAAAGCGCGGCGAATAGGCCGGAAATTTGAGGTCGGGCCGGTCGATGTCGACGATCGCCGACAGCGCCGCGAGCCCGACGAAGCCACCGATCTTGGCGACGATCGCTTCATGCCCCTGAATGTCGTCGCCCAGCACCGCGGCGAGTTCGCCCGGCATGTCGGCGCCAAGCTCGAGCAGGATGACGCGGCCGCGGCGCCGGCGGCGGATCGCGGTGCGGAACAGGCGCACGAGATCCTCGGCCTCTTCCTCGATCTCGATGTCGCTGTCGCGGATGATGCGGAACACCCCGCGCGAACGGATCGTGAAGCCGGGGAAGAGCAGGTCGCCGAAAATCTCGATCAGATATTCGATCGGAACGAACGCGGTGCCTTCACCGGGCACCGGCACGAACCGCGGCAGCGAGGGCGGGATCATCACCAGTTCGCGCACCGTGTCGCCGGTCGCCTTGCGCTGCAGGTCGAAGATCACCCCGAGCCCGCGGTTGGGAATGAAGGGAAAGGGGTGCGCGGGGTCGAGCACCTGCGGGGTCAGGATCGGGAAGATCTGATCGACGAAATATTGACGAAGCGCCACGCGCAGCGCCGCGGCGTCCGATCCCGCGCCGTGGACGATGACGCCCTGCTCGGCGAGCAGGCGGTGTAGCCGCTGCCATTCGGATTGTTGCTGGTCGACGAGCCGGTTCACCTCGGCCTCGATCTCGGCGAGCTGCTGGCCCGGCGAGCGGCCGTCGGCCGAGGGATCGTCGATTCCCTGGAGCTGCTGCCCCTTCAGTCCCGCGACGCGGACCATGAAGAATTCGTCGAGATTGCTCCCCGAAATCGACAGGAAGCGCAGGCGTTCGAGCAGCGGATGCGCCGGATTCAGCGCCTCCTCCATCACCCGACGGTTGAAGGCGAGCCACGACAGTTCGCGGTTGAAGAAACGGTCGGGGCCGAAGCCGGGCGGCGACGCATCGGCGTCATTATCGGCGCGTAGGGGGCTGCCAGCTATGGACATTGGGCCTTATCCTGTCGTTCGAGCAAATCGGGATCGATCAGCCCCTGTGACAGTAATGTTTCACGCGTAAGACGAACCCCGACGCGCCGCCCCTGTTCGAGCGAGGCCGCGTCGAGCGCGGCAACGACGCGGTGGATCATCGCATAGCTGCGCTCCATTCGCGGCACGATATAGGAAGCGACCTCGGGCGAGATCGCCATGCCGCGCTGCGCGAACAGCGCCTCGATCAGCTCGCGCGCCAGGCAATCGTCGGGCTCGCCGATCGTCAGCACCGGCACCGCGCGCAGCCGCGAGGCGAGGTCGGGAAGCGCGACAGGCCATTCAGCGGGCGGCGCATCGGCGATGATCAGAAGCGGCGTGCCGCTCGCCTGCGCGGCGTTCCAGGCGTGGAACATCTCCTCTTCGGAGACGCTCGCGGGGCCGTCGATCACGCGGCCGCCGGTCTCGCGCGCGAAGATCCGCCCGATCAGGCTGCGCCCCGACCCGCGCGGCCCCGTGAGCACCGCGGTGCGCACCGGCCAGGTCGAGACATGATGCAGATAGCGGAGCGCATCGCCGTTGCTGGTGCCGACGATCAGCGGTCCGTCGTTCGCTCCGCCCGCGCTCCAGTCGAGCGGCAGCGCGAATTGCGAAGGGGGGCGGTCCCTGGGGGCGCGCGCCATCAGCGGCTGATCCGCAGGGTGTTGCCGCCTTGTTGCACCTTGTAGCCGCGCGCTTCGAGCGCCGCCTTGAGCGCCGCGATGTCGCCGCGGAAGGTCACGCGCATCACCGAGGTGCCGCCAAGCGCGAGGCTGGTGGTCGAGGCCGACTGGACCCCGGCGATGCCCCCGACGTTCCGCTCGGTCGCCGATACCGATTCGACGTCGGGCGACGCATATTGGACGGTGAAGCTCGCAACTCCCGCCGGCGCCGTCGTCGGCACGCTCGCGTCGATTTCGCCCGGCAGCGCCATGTCCTCGGTGGGCAGGGCTTCCTCGGGCAGATCCTCCTTCTCGACCGGCTTCTCAAGGACCAGATAGCGGTCGGTCTTGAGGACACCCGCGGCGAGCGCCTCGGTATAGATGCGGTCCATATGCGCGACCGCCTTCTCCATCATGTCGGGCAGCGCCTTCACGCTCGGCCCGGTCATGGTGAAGGTCTGGATCAGCGTGTTGTCGGGGCCGAAGCGCGCGGCGAAATGGCCGGTGATCGGCCCGCCGGGATAGCTATATTCGATCCGCGCCATCGGCATCAGCACGTCGGCGGCGCCATATTGGTCGAGGATCACGCGCCACCACACGCGGCCGCGGCGGCCGGTCTGTCCGGCGTTGAGCAGCAGCGTGTCGGCGCCAGTGCCCGCGGTGCGCACATAATCGACCGCGCTCTGCCCCGTATTATATTCGGCCCACGCGCGCTGCCACTCGCTGCGCTGTTCGAACACCTGCGGGATGCCGTCGATCGAATAGACGGGAATCACCAGCAGCGGCGGCGAGCGCAAGGTGCGGCCGCTGACGCCCAATATCTGTCCCGCGCGGACGCGGTCGAACTGGACGCCCAGCGTCGCGACATAGCGGCGCGGGCCGATCTGTTCGCTTTCGACGACGATCGCGGTGACGATGCCGTCGAGCACCGAATCGCCGAGCGCGGGGCCGTCGCTGCCGTTCGTCTTGCGATAGAGCTGCGCCCAGCCCTTGCGCTGCGCCTCGCGCCAGCCCTTTTCGCGCGCGTCCTCCGCATTGTCGCCGGTGACGTCGACCTTGATCCCGCTGGTCAGAAAGTCGCCGCTGCTGTTGATCGGGGTGATGCCGCGGTCGCCGCGCGCGATCTGTCCCTCGACGATGCCGGCGGCCAGAATCGCAAGAAGCAGGCCGAAAAAGGCGAACCAGCGCCAGTCGCGTGACTGGATGGCGGGTCCGGACCGGCGGGCGAACGGGAGGGAAAGGGCCGAAATCATCACGTCTTTCATGCTCTGCCCAAAAGCGCGGGCCCGGACAAGGAAATCATGGCATTTATCCGCCGGAACCGTTAGTCGCGCGTGCCATGGATTCCAAGCACAACCAACGAGACGGGCAGCCCGCCTCCTACACTTATGCGAAAGCCGGGGTATCGATCGAGACCGGCAACGCGCTGGTCCGTGCCATCGCGCCGCTGGCCCGAGCGACGCGCCGTCCGGGTGCCGACGCCGACCTCGGCGGCTTCGGCGGTTTCTTCGACCTGAAGGCCGCGGGGTTCAGCGATCCGCTGCTCGTCGCGGCGAACGACGGGGTCGGCACCAAGCTCAAGCTCGCGATCGATTCGGGGCGCCACGACGGCGTCGGCATCGACCTCGTCGCCATGTGCGCGAACGATCTGATCGTGCAGGGCGCCGAGCCCCTCTTTTTCCTCGACTATTACGCGACGGGCAGGCTCGACAACGAGGTCGCCACAGCCGTCGTCGCAAGCATCGCCGAAGGCTGCAAGCAGGCCGGCTGCGCGCTGATCGGCGGCGAAACCGCCGAGATGCCGGGCATGTACAGCGAAGGCGATTACGACCTCGCCGGTTTCTGCGTCGGCGCGGTCGAACGCCATGAGGTACTGACCGCCGACAAGGTCGCCGCGGGCGACGTGATCCTCGGCCTCGCCTCGTCGGGGGTGCATTCGAACGGCTTCTCGCTCGTGCGCCGGCTCGCGGCCGACAAGGGGTGGAAACTCGACCGCCCCGCCCTTTTCGACCAGACTATCCTGCTGATCGACGCGCTGATGGCGCCGACGCGCATCTATGTGAAGAGCCTGCTGCCGCTGGTGAAGACCGGCAAGATCCACGCGCTCGCACACATCACCGGTGGCGGGCTGCTCGAGAATATTCCGCGCGTGCTCCCCGCGCACCTCCACGCGCATGTCAACGCCGACGCATGGGACCAGCCGCGGCTCATGGCGTTCCTGCAGGCGCAGGGAAATATCGAGCCCGAGGAAATGGCGCGCACCTTCAACTGCGGCATCGGCATGGCGGTGGTCGTCGCGGAGGCGGATGTGGCAGATGTGACCGCCGCGCTCGAAGCCGCAGGCGAGACGGTGCACCGGATCGGGCATATCGCCGAGGGCGAAAAAGGCTGCACCGTGTCGGGCGCCGCCGGGACGTGGAGCGCGATGGGCGCGTGGAGCGCGACGCATAACGGCTAATTTTTTCGTCACCCTGAACTCGTTTCAGGGTCCATGGCCCAGCGCCGAAATCTTCGCTGCGGGCGACGAGAGAACAGGTCATGGATGCTGAAACAAGTTCAGCATGACGAGAATGGGGAGCGATGATGACCAAAGCCAAAGTCGCCGTCCTGATCTCGGGCACCGGCACGAACATGGCCGCGCTGCTTTACGCCGCAAAGGCCGAGGGCTGCCCCTATGAGATCGTCCTCGTCGCGAGCAACAATCCCGATGCTCCCGGACTGACGCTGGCCGCGGCAGAGGGCATCGCTACCTGGAGCCTTTCGCACAAGGGCATGAACCGCGACGCCTTCGACGCATTGGTCGACGAGCGGCTCCGCGAGGCGGGGGCCGACTATGTCGCGCTCGCGGGCTATATGCGCATCCTCTCGGACGGCTTCGTCACGGCATGGCAGGGGCGGATGCTCAACATCCACCCGAGCCTGCTGCCGCTCTACAAGGGGCTCGACACCCACCAGAGGGCGATCGACGCCGGCGACAAATTCGGCGGCTGCAGCGTCCATGTCGTGACGCCGACGCTCGACGACGGGCCGGTGCTCGCACAGACGCCGGTCGCGATCCTGCCCGGCGACACCGCCGACAGCCTCGCCGCGCGCGTCCTGATCGCCGAGCATCAGCTCTATCCGCCGACGCTCGCCGCCTTCGTGACGCGCGAACGCGATCCGGCCTATCTGCTCGGCCGAGTGCGCGCGCTCGCGATGGCGCTGCCTGAGGTCGACGAAGTGAGCTCGCACGGCATGCCCTGCTTCGGCATCGTGAGGGCCAAGAAATTCGCCTATTTCACGCACGATCATCACGGCGACGGCCGGACCGCGCTGCTCGTCAAGATCAGCGGTGCCGACGAACAGGCGCAGCTCATCGAGATGGACGCCGAGCGCTATTACCGCCCCGCCTATTTCGGCGACGGCTGGGTCGGCATCCGCCTCGATCGCGGCGATACCGACTGGGACGCGATCGCCGACTGGCTGCGCAAGAGCTGGCTCGCGGTCGCGCCGAAGAAGCTCGCGGGACTGATGGGGGTCGCGGAGGAGTTCTGACGCGCTGATAAAGGCTGGCCTTTTCGGCCAAAGCCGGGTGAAAGGGCGCGATGACGGCGGATTTCACCCTCGCCCTGTCGATCCTGTTCGTCGCGGCGCATATCGTGATCATCGGGCGCATCCTGCTGCGCCCGCAGCGCGAGCCTGCCTCGCGCATCGCATGGCTGATCGCGGCGCTCGCCGCGCCGGTGGTCGGCGTGGTCGCCTATCTGCTGCTCGGCGAGGCGCGGATCAGCGCGAAGCGGCGCGCGCGCTATCGCCAGATCGAGGCGCACCTGCCGCATCCGTCGGAGAATGACGATGTCCGGCGCGCGCTCGCCGAAACGCCCTATGCCGCGCCCTTCGCGCTCGCCGAGACGGTGAACCGGCTACCGCCGACCGCGGGCAACCACGCGACGCTGGCGCCCGACGGCAACGCCGCGATCCGCATGATGGTCGAGGATATCGACGGCGCCGCGTCGAGCGTCCATCTCTGCTTCTACATCTGGCTCGCAGACAACAACGGCTTCCGCGTCAAGGATGCGCTGATCCGCGCGGCGAAGCGCGGGGTGAAGGTCCGCGTGCTCGCCGACGCGCTGGGGTCGCGGGGGTTCATCCGCTCGGCCTACTGGATCGAGATGGAGAATGCGGGGATCGACGCGCGCATCGCGCTGCCGATCGGCGGGCTCGTCTGGACGCTGATCCGCGGACGCTTCGACCTGCGCAACCACCGCAAACAGCTCATCGTCGACAACCGCGTCGCCTGGTGCGGCAGCCAGAATCTTGCCGACCCCGAATTCCGCATCAAATCGAAATATGCGCCGTGGGTCGACATCATGACGCGCTGGGAAGGGCCGGTGGTGCAGGCGTGCCAGTTCGTCTTCGCCGCCGACTGGGAAAGCGAGCGCGGCGACGATATCGGCGACCTGCTCGGCGACGCGGCCGCACCGCCCGCGGCGGCCGAGCCCGGCATCGCGGCGCAGGTGATCGGGACCGGGCCCAACCTTCCCTACCCCGCGATGCCCGCCTGCTTCACCGCGCTGATCCACGCGGCGCGGCGCGAGCTTGTCGTGACGACGCCCTATTTCGTCCCCGACGAACAGCTCGTCTTCGCGCTGCTCGACGCGGCGCGGCGCGGGGTGGCGACGACCATGATCCTCCCGCGGCGCAACGACAGCCGCATCGTCGCGGGGGCGAGCCGCAGCTATTATGGCGACCTGATCGCGGCGGGGGTGCGGCTTTATGAATATCGGCCGGGCCTGCTCCACGCGAAGACGATCACCGTCGACGGTGCGGCCGCGCTGATCGGCTCGGCGAACCTCGACCGGCGCAGCTTCGAGCTTAATTTCGAGAATAATATCCTGTTCGCCGACGCCGGCTTCACCGCCGAAATCCGCGCGCGGCAGGCGGCTTATCTGGCCGATTCCGACCCCGTCACCGCCGAACGGATCGCCGAAATGGGGATCGCCGCGCGCCTGTGGCAGAACCTGCTCGCGATGCTGAGCCCGCTGCTCTGACCGGCGACGGAAAAGGCCGCCGGATCGCTCCGGCGGCCTTCGATCTTTGTCATCCCCGCGAAACCCGCGGCGACGTTCGGGTTCAGCCGACGATCTCTTCGGGCTTGAAGAAATAGGCGATCTCGATCGCCGCATTCTCATCGCTGTCGCTGCCATGGACGGTGTTGGCCTCGATGCTTTCGGCGAGTTCCTTGCGGATCGTGCCCGGCGCGGCATCCTTGGGGTTGGTCGCGCCCATCACGTCGCGGTTGCGCTGCATCGCATTCTCGCCCTCGAGGACCTGGACGACGACCGGACCCGAAGTCATGAACTCGACGAGCTCGCCGAAGAAGGGGCGTTCCTTGTGGACCGCGTAGAAGCCCTCGGCCTGTTCGCGGGTCATGTGGATGCGCTTCGACGCGACGACGCGCAGGCCCGCGTCCTCCAGCATCTTGGTGACGGCGCCGGTGATGTTGCGGCGCGTCGCGTCGGGCTTGATGATCGAAAAGGTGCGGGTGACCGCCATGGGAAAGCTCCTGCGTGGGTGTGTTTTATGATGCGCGCGCCTCTAGCGGCGCTTTGGCCACACCGCAAGCGGGGAGCGAAGGCTGGCGGGGCGGCGGTCAGCCGCCGTGCCCATAGGTGACGCTGCCGGTCACCATGTCGCCCTCCTGCGTGGCGGTGAACTGCATCCCCGACTTGTCGTCGCCCGGCTTTTCCGCCGCGATCATCATCGTCTCGTCGGCCGTGATCTCGGAGGTAACCTTCATTCCCTGCGCCTCGACCTGCTTGCGGAAATGGGCGATCACGTCCGCCGCCTTGCCCTTCACCTCGAAACTCGCCATTCCGCTGGTTCCGTCCTTGCTGGTCGAGGATAGTCCCCCGGTCATCTTCGCCCCCGGAAAGGGCGCGATCCCAGCCGGGAGCTTCGCATTGGCGGCGCCGCCGCCAAAGCTCACCTCGCCGTCGGCGGTCTTGATGCTGACGTTGCCGGTTTCGCCGTCGTCGCTGCTCGTGACCTTGTAATCTGCGGTCTCGCCCGTTTCGGGATCGGTATAGGTGCCGCTCGCGACCTCCTTTTCGGACTTGGAGCCGCAGCCCGCGACGAGCAGCGCCGCCGCCGCGGCGAAGGCGGTGAAGAAGGTGGATGATGGGCGGATCGTCATGGTCAAGCTCCTGTTTTCATAGGGGGTAAGGCCCTTTTGCGCGATGCCCCGCCCCTGTCGGTGACCCCCGTCACAGTCATCGCACGTCATGGCCCCTCCGACCAGCGGCCGCGGTCGTCCTGCTTCCAGAAATGGGTTTCGGTCCCGTCGGCGGCGCCCAGCTTTCGCCAGGTCGCACGGGCGTCGTCGATGCGGCTGTTGTCGAAGAAGAGGAAGACGCGGTCGAAGGTCAGAGCTTCCTCGCGCCACACCCCATCGGCGAGCGCGGCATGGCGCGCGCCATTGGCGGCGGGCGGGGCGAGCGACCCTGCGATGAGGATCGGCTCGATCGCTTCGTCGGGCGTGCCCGCCGCGCCGTGCGGCAGAAAGCTTGCCGGCTGCAGCGTCCACAGCGCCTCGTCGATCGCCTGGCGCTGCATCGCCGATTCGGCGACGACGAGCAGCCGGTCGCCGCCCGCCAGGATGCGCGTCGCGACCGCGGGAAGCACACGTTCGACGGGATCGCGGGTCAGGCGGTAGAAGTCGACGCGCGCCATCTTCCGCCTAGCTCACGGTCGTCATTGCGAGGAGCCGGAGGCGACGCGGCAATCCGGAGTAGGCGCAGGGCCGCCCTGGATTGCTTCCCCCGGCTTTTCGCCGGGGTCGCAATGACGAGGTGATGATCATCAGCCCTCGAAATTATCCGCCACAAACCTATCGAGCAGGCGCACGCCATAACCGGTCGCGCCCTTGGCATAGGTCGGGCCGTCCTTGTCGTGCCACGCCATGCCCGCGATATCGAGATGCGCCCATTGGACGCCCTCGTCGACGAAACGCTTCAGGAACTGCGCCGCGGTGATCGAGCCGCCTTCGCGCGGACCGATATTCTTCATGTCGGCGATTCCGCTGTCGATCAGCTTGTCATAGGCTGCCGACAGCGGGAAGCGCCACAGCTTGTTCGCGCTCGCCTCACCCGCACTCAGCAGTTTCGCCGCCAGATCCTCGTCGTTCGCGAACATCCCGGCATATTCGTGACCGAGCGAGATCACCATCGCGCCGGTCAGCGTCGCGAGGTCGACGATCACCTTCGGCGAATAATTCTTCTGCGCCCAGGCGATGCAATCGCAGAGGACCAGCCGGCCCTCGGCGTCGGTGTTGAGCACCTCGACCGTCTGACCCGACATCGTCGACACGATGTCGCCCGGGCGCATCGCATTGCCGTCGGGCATATTCTCGACGAGGCCGACGACGCCGACGACATTCGCCTTCGCCTTGCGGCCCGCGAGCGCCTTGATCGCGCCCGCGACGGCGCCCGCGCCGCCCATGTCCCACTTCATCATGTCCATGCCCGGCCCGGGCTTCAGGCTGATGCCGCCGGTGTCGAAGGTGACGCCCTTGCCGATGAAGACGACCGGCGCCTCACCCGCCTTGCCGCCGTTCCAGCGCATCGCGAGCAGGCGGGGCGGGCGCACCGAGCCCTGCGCGACGCCGAGCAGCGCGCCCATGCCGAGCGCCTTCATCTGGCGTTCGTCGAGGATTTCGAGCTCGACGCCGAGGTCGGCAAGATGCTGGCAGCGTTCGACGAAGGTTTCGGGATAGAGAAGGTTCGGCGGCTCGGCGACCAGCGTCTGGGTCAGCGCGACGCCCTCGGCGACCGCCTGTGACGCGGCCCAGCGGCCCGAAACATCGCCCGCCGCCGACGCGATGACCAGCGTCTTGAGGCTGGGCTTCGCCGTGTCGGCGAGCCGCGTGCGATAGGTGTCGAGCCGCCAGTTGCGCAGCCGTGCGCCCATCGCGAAGGCCAGCACATCCTCCTCGTCGGCCTCGGTCCCGGTGAAATCGACCGCGACCCTCTTCGCGCCGCTCGTCTGCAGCCGCGCGGTCAGCGCCGCACCGCCGCGTTCGAGATCATGGACGCTGCCCTCGCCGATGCCGACGAGCAGCAGCCGCTGCGCACGGTCGCCGTCGACCGCCGCGGTCTCGGCCACCGCGCCCGCCGCGCCCTCGAAACGCGCCTGCGCCGCGGCGGCGGCGAGTAACGCCGCGTGCGGACCGACGAGCGCGCCAGTCCCGCCCTTGCGGACCGGAATGGCGACCGTGTCGGCGGATGCGTCGATTTGCGCGACAAACTGAATGTCCATGCCTTAACTCTCTTATGCGATGATTGATTGCAACGTGCCGGACCGATAGGGGTTTCGCTTGCGAGTTGCAAAAACAAAGCTGCCGGTTCAATCGGGACGGACGCGAAGAGGGACAACCAATTCTAATGACATGGGCTTTGTTCCGACAGGCGACGGGCGCACGATATCTGTGGCTGACGACCGCGAGCGGACTGGCCCTGATCGCGAACCCCGCGCTCGCGCAACAGGTCGATGAGTCGCCGCCGCAGGACGTCGCCGCGCCGCCCGTCGTTCCGACGCTCCCCCCCGTCCCTTCCGAGGCCCCGGTGCCGCCGGGCGAGCCCGACCTCCAGACCCCCGACGTCTCGCCGGTCACCGTCGATGCGCCCGAGGTGAAGGCCGAGGATCAGATCGGCTTCGCGGCCGACAATCTGAATTACGACAGCGATACCGAAATCGTCGTCGCCGAGGGCAATGTCGAAATGAACCGCGAGGCGATTTCGATGCGCGCCGACAAGGTGACGTGGAACCGCAAGACGGGCGAGGTGATCGCCGAGGGCGATGTCGCGATCAAGAATCCCGAGGGCGACACCGCCTATGGCGACCGCATCGAACTGACCGACACGCTGCGCGACGGGGTGGTCGAAAATCTGCTCGTCGTTCTCGACAACGGCTCAAGGCTCGCCGCGATCCGCGGCACGCGCTTCGACAACGGCAATATCGAGCTGGAGAACGCCGCCTACACCCCCTGCCCGGTCGAGGACGAGAACGGCTGTCCCAAGAAGCCGAGCTGGCAGATCCGCGCCGTGCGCGTGATCTACGACCGCGCGAAGAACAAGGTGAAATACAAGGGCGCGCGGGTCGAGATCTTCGGCCTGCCGCTGATCCCCCTGCCCGGCCTCAGCCATCCGGCGAACAGCGAGGCGG
This sequence comes from Sphingopyxis sp. NJF-3, assembly GCF_053514865.1. Taxonomy (NCBI): domain Bacteria; kingdom Pseudomonadati; phylum Pseudomonadota; class Alphaproteobacteria; order Sphingomonadales; family Sphingopyxidaceae; genus Sphingopyxis; species Sphingopyxis sp. NJF-3. The sequence goes on along the minus strand of NZ_CM130726.1, from coordinate 1,217,183 downwards.
GAAGCGGCATATTGGTGCCGAACGTCCGGCTCGACCGCACCAACGGCTTCGAGATCGCGCTGCCCTATTATCTCCGCCTCGCGCCGAACCGCGACCTGACGCTGACGCCGCATCTCTACACCGACGCCGCGCCGATGCTCGAGGGCGAGTTCCGCGCGCTCACCGATTTCGGCTCGTTCCGCATCAACGGCTTCGCGACCTACAGCTCGGTGGTGCCACTGGTGGGCACGCCGACGACCTCGACCAACGAATTTCGCGGCTATCTGGAAAGCGCGGGCAAGTTCCAGATCGATCCGCGCTGGAGCGTCAGCTACTCGGGACGCATCGCGACCGACCGCACCTTCATGCGCCGCTACGACATCAGCCGCGACGACCGGCTGCGCTCGACCTTCGAGATCGAACGGATCGGCAGCCAGAGCTATTTGTCGATCGCCGGCTGGGCGACGCAAACGCTCCGCTTCAACGACGAGCAGGGGCAGCAGCCGATCGCGCTGCCGATCATCGATTTCCGCCAACGGCTCGACGATCCCTGGCTCGGCGGGCAGTTCGAGCTGCAATTGAACACCCTCGCGATCGGCCGCACCGCGGGGCAGGATACGCAGCGCGCCTTCGCCGGCGCGCGCTGGGACCTGCGCCGGCTGACGCCGCTGGGCCAGGAAATCACGCTGACCGCGCTGGTTCGCGGCGACGTCTATCACAGCGACGGGAATCTGCTGACCGCCATCCCCGGCTATCGTGGCGAATCGGGCTGGCAGGCGCGCGGCATCGCCGCGGTGGCGGCCGACATGCGCTGGCCCTTCATCGGCGAATTTCTGGGCGGAACGCAGACGCTGACCCCGCGCGTCCAGTTCGTCGCGACCCCGCCGATCAACAATATCGAGATCCCGAACGAGGATTCGCGCGCCTTCGACCTAGAGGATGGCAATCTCTTCGCCATCAACCGCTTCAACGGCTACGACCGCTTCGAGGACGGCGCGCGCGTCACTTACGGCGTCGAATGGAACTACACCCGTCCGGGATTCGCGATCAATTCGGTGGTCGGGCAAAGCTATCGCCTGTCGAACAAGCCGACCCTGTTTCCCGACGGTACCGGCCTGACCGATCGCACCTCGGACATCGTCGGGCGCACCACCATCGCTTACAGGGATTTCCTGCGCCTGACCCACCGCTTCCGGCTCGACAAGGACGATCTCGCGGTGCGCCGCAACGAGTTCGACGCGACGATCGGCAGCCGGTCGACCTATGCCGTGGTCGGCTATTCGCGGCTCAACCGCGACATCGTCAGCCTCGCGGAGGATTTGCAGGACCGCGAGGAGGTGCGTGCCGGCGGTCGCATCGCGGTGGCGCGCAACTGGTCGGTCTTCGGCTCGGCGATCGTCGACCTCACGGGCAAGAGCGACGATCCGCTCAGCACCTCCGACGGCTTCGAACCGATTCGCCACCGGCTCGGGGTCGCCTATGACGACGACTGCCTGTCGATCGCGTTGACCTGGCGCCGCGACTATATCGACACCGGCGACGCGCGGCGCGGCAACAGCTTCTCCTTCCGTATCGCCTTTCGCAACCTCGGCTTCTGATCTCCATGCCCCGCCTGGAAGAGCCTCCCGCTCAGCCTGCGTTCAGCGTGACGCCGCTATTCGCGGCGGCAAAGCGGTCGGGCAAAGGCGATTGCGCTGGACCATCGGACGTTTCCGCTGATACGGAGCGTGCCACGAAATCTCGAATAGGGTGAAGATGACCAAAATTTCGACCATGATCGGCTTGCTGGCCGTGGCGGCCGCCGGGATCACCCCGGTCGTCGCGCAGACCGTCGCCGACGACGAAGTGCCGACCACCAGCCTCGACATTCCCGGCAATGTGAAGCTCTATGGCGACGCCAAGGCGAATGTCTATCGCCCCTCGGCGACCGTGAATGGAGAGATCATCACCTCGACCGACATCGAGCAGCGGATGGCACTGATCCGCATCGCCAACGCCAATCTGACGCTGAGCGCGGAGGAGGAGCAGCGGCTGCGCCAGCAGGTGTTCAGCAACCTGATCGACGAGAAATTGCAGATCCAGGCCGCAAAGCAGGCCGAGATCGCGATCGACGAGAATCTGATCAACCAGCAGTTCGCGCAGCTCGCGGCGCGCTTCAAGCAGTCGCCCGAGCAGTTCACCGACTATCTGAAGTCGAAGGGGTCGTCGGCGGCCGCGGTCAAGCAGCAGATCCGCGGCGAATTCGCGTGGGACCGCCTGTTGTCGCGCAACATCCAGTCGACCACCAACGTATCGACCGAGGAAGTCGACGCGGTGCTCAAGCGGCTCGAGGCGGCCAAGGGCCAGGACGAATTCCATCTCGGCGAGATTTATCTGTCGGCGAACTCCGAAAATGCCGCCGCGGTGGTCGAAAACGCTCACAAGATCATGCAGGCGCTGCAAGGGGGCGGATCGTTCGCCGCTTACGCGCGCCAGTTCTCCGAGGCGTCGACCGCGGTGGTCGGAGGTGATCTCGGCTGGGTGCGCGCGGGACAGCTTCCCCCCTCAATGGCCGAAGCCGCGGCACAGATGCAGGCGGGTCAGCTCGTCGGGCCGATCGAGGTTCCCGGCGGCGTCTCGATCATACTGATGGTGGACCGGCGCCAGGTGCTGACCGCCGACCCGCGCGACGCGCTGCTCAGCCTAAAGCAGATCTCGCTCGATTTCCCCGCAGGGACGACCGAGGCGCAGGCGACCGAGCTCGCGAGCAAGTTCACCGAGGCGACGAACGCCATATCGGGGTGCGGAACCGCCGACGCCGTGGCGCAAAGCCTGGGCGCGGCGGTCGTATCGCGCGACAATCTGTCGATGCGTCAGCTTCCGCCACAATTGCAGCAGACATTGATGGACCTTCAGGTGGGCAAGACCACCCAGCCCTTCGGCTCGGCCAGCGACGGCATCAGCGTCCTCGTGCTCTGCGGACGCGATATGCCGCAGGCGGCGGGTGCGCCCAGCGCCGAGCAGATCGAGCAGCGGCTGCTCGACGAAAAGGTCAACAAGCGCGCCCAGCGCTATCTGCGCGACCTGCGCCGGGATGCCGTGATCGAATATAGCTGATGACCGATTGCACCAGCCCGCGCCCGATCGCGGTCACCATGGGTGACCCCGCCGGCGTTGGGCCCGAAGTCGCCGCGCGCGCCTGGGCGGCGCGCCGCGAGCATCGCCTGCCTCCCTTCGTCGCGATCGGCGACATCGCCGCGATCGAGGCCGTCTGGGACGGTCCCATCGCGCGCGTCAGCGACATCGACGAGGCCGCACGCGTGTTCGGCAACGCGCTGCCGGTCTGGCACCTCGAGGACAGCGGACCGCTGACGCCGGGCCAGCCTACTCCGGCGGGCGCCACCTGCGCGCTGCACACGCTCGAAACCGGGATCGGGCTGACGCGCAATCAGGCAAGCGCCGCGCTCGTCACCGGCCCGGTGTCGAAGCACGCGCTCCACGGCATCGGCTATACCCACCCCGGCCAGACCGAATTCATTGCCGAACGCTGCGGCGTCACCGCGACCAATGCGGTGATGATGCTCGCGGGCCCGGCTTTGCGCGTCGTGCCGCTGACCGTCCACATCCCGCTTGCGCAGGTGCCCGAACGGCTGACGAGCGAACTGATCGTCGCCAAGGCGCGGATCGTCGCGCGCGGGCTGCAGCGCGATTTCGGTATCGAACGACCGCGGATCGGCGTCGCGGGGCTCAACCCCCATGCCGGCGAAAGCGGTCAGCTCGGCGACGAGGAACTGCGGATCATCGCGCCCGCGGTCGCGCAGCTCGCCGAAGAAGGGCTGATCGTCGAGGGTCCGCTCGCCGCCGACGCGCTGTTCGCCCCGGCGATCCGCATGCAATATGACGCGCTGCTTTGCGCCTATCACGACCAGGCGCTCGCGCCCTTCAAGGCGCTGCATTTCCACGACGGGGTCAATCTGACCCTCGGCCTGCCGATCGTGCGCACCTCGCCCGATCACGGCACGGCGTTCAACATCGCGGGCACCGGCAAGGCCGACCCCGGCCCGACGATCGCGGCGATCGCGATGGCGGCGCGGATGGCCGAGGCGCGCGAACGCAGCTGCGCGCCCGCCAAGTGACGACCCACGAGCCGACGCGCCCGCTGCCGCCGCTGCGCGAAACGGTGCGCGCGCATGGCCTGTCGGCCAGCAAGGCGCTGGGGCAGAACTTCCTGTTCGACGAGCAATTGCTCGACCGGATCGCGGCGCTGCCCGGCGATCTCGATGATGCGACGGTGTTCGAGGTCGGTCCCGGCCCCGGCGGCCTGACGCGCGCGCTGCTCCGCTCGGGCGCGCGGGTGATCGCGGTCGAGCGCGACGACCGCTGCCTGCCGCTGCTTGGCGAACTCGGCGAGGCGTTCGGCGGACGGCTGACCGTGATCGCCGACGATGCGATGGCGATCGACGCCGACGCGCTGGCGGGCGGCCCTTATCATATCGTCGCCAACCTTCCCTACAATGTCGGCACCGCGCTGTTCACCCGCTGGCTCGAACCTGCGGCATGGCCTCCGCAATGGCGCTCGCTGACCCTGATGTTCCAGCAGGAGGTCGCCGAACGCATCGTCGCCGCGGTCGGCACGCCCGCCTATGGCCGGCTCAGCGTCCTCGCCCAGTGGCGCTCCACCGCCCGCATCGCGATGAAGGTCCACCGCTCGGCCTTCACCCCGCCGCCCAAGGTGATGTCGGCGATCGTCCATGTCGTCCCCGCCGAGCAGCCCGCCGGCGTCACCCCCGCGCTCCTCTCGCGCCTCACCGAAAAAGGCTTCGGCCAGCGCCGCAAGATGCTGCGCCAGAGCCTGAAGGGCGTGCCGGGCGCGGTCGAGGCGCTCGAAACGATCGGAATAGACCCGACGCGCCGCGCCGAGACGGTGAGCGTCGCGGAATGGGTGGCGCTGGCGCGGGTGCTGCGCGGGCCGGCTACGGGTTGATCGTCTCGACTGCGAATGCACGAAACAGGACCGCCATCCGCGGCTCGGCAAAAAGAAAAAGGGCGCCGCATTGCCGCAGCGCCCTTTTCACGATCAGGATCCCGAACGGGAGGGACGGTTACTTGATACCGTCGCGCTCCATCCGCTTGCGCTCCATCTTGCGGGCGCGGCGGACGGCGGCGGCGCGTTCACGCGCGCGCTTTTCGCTGGGCTTTTCGTAGTGACGGCGCAGCTTCATTTCGCGATACACGCCCTCACGCTGCAGCTTCTTCTTGAGCGCGCGAAGGGCCTGGTCGACATTGTTGTCGCGAACGATGATCTGCATACGCCGTGTCGTCTCCTGTTCGTCAAACGGCCTGTGTCCCCGGTCGCATTCCGGTTCGCCATAGGTCGCCGATATTCGGGCAATAAAAAGAGCGCCGCGAAAGCGCGGGCGTCCGATGCAGCGCCAACTAAAGAGATTCGCGCCGAAATGCAAGCCCCCGAGCGATGAGCCGCGAGATGGACCGCGCGAACGTCCTGCCGAAACCCTGCAGGCGGGATTGTGCCCGCCCCTTTGCCTGTGGCATAGGTAGCAGGACGAAACCGATAGGAAGAGGATCAGCCGATGGCGACCCAGCTCAAGCGCAACAGCAAATATAGCGAAGCCGAGTGGACGGCGCGGCAGGAACTCGCCGCCTGCTATCGCATCTTCGCGATGATGGGCTGGGACGAAATGATCTTCAACCATATCACCGTGAAGGTGCCCGACGAGGAGGGCAGCTATCTGATCAACCCCTATGGCATGCATTTCAGCGAGGTCACCGCGTCGAGCCTGATCAAGATCGACATCGACGGCAACAAGGTCGACGAGGACAATCCGTGGCACGTCAACAAGGCTGGCTTCGTCCAGCACAGCCTGTTCCACCGCGTCCTGCCCGACGCGCACGCGATCATCCACACCCACACGACCGCGACGACCGCGGTCTGCGCGCTCGAAGGCGGGCTGCAGCCGGTCAATTTCTATGCCTGCAACTTCGCCGGCCAGCTCGCCTACCATGATTTCGAGGGCGTGACGGTGCGCGAGGAGGAAGGCGAGCGCCTCGTCCGGAATCTCGGCGACAAGCGCATCCTGATGCTGAGGAACCACGGCCCCGTCGTGATGGGCAAGACGCTGACCGAAGCCTTCATCAAATATTGGGCGCTCCAGCGCGCATGCGAGATTCAGCTCGCAACGATGAGCATGGGCAAGCCGATCACCGTCCCGCAGGAGGTGATCGCGGTCCACCAGCGCGACCTGTTCATGGCCTCGATCCCCGGACAGGCCGGCAAGGCCGAATTCGACGCGATGGTGCGCAAGGTCGACAAGATCGACACGAGCTGGCGTGACTAATCCGTCAAACCGGTCCATCAGACCCGCATGACGAAATTCTCGGTCAACGACCGGCCGGTCGAATATCGGATGGAGCCCGAAACGCCCCTGTTGTGGGCATTGCGCGACGCGTCGAACCTGACCGGCACCAAATATGGCTGCGGCACCGGCGATTGCGGCGCCTGCACCGTCGATATCGACGGCGAGGCGATTCGCAGCTGCCTTGTCACCATCGCCGAGTGCGAGGGGCGATTCGTCACGACGATCGAGGGCCTGTCGCGCGACCGCAGCCATCCCGTGCAGCAGGCGTGGGTCGCCGAGCAGGTGCCGCAATGCGGTTTCTGCCAGTCGGGGATGATCATGACAGCCGCGGCGCTGCTGCGCACCAACAGCAACCCCAGTGATGCCGAAATCGACGCGGCGATGACCAATATCTGCCGCTGCGGAACCTATCCGCGCATCCGCGGTGCGATCCGCCTCGCCGGACGGGTGCTGCGCGGCGAGGAACGGATCGCCGCCGCGCCGCCGCCGGGCATCCGCCCCGAGGACGCGGCGCGCGCCGTTCCCGCGATGCGCCCTCCGCGCGGAAGCTGAACCGCAGACAACGCCCCGGTCAGCACCGACTCATCTTGCGGGGTGTAGGAATTGCTCCATCATCCCCACTGGCGCCTCCAGTATGCGGGACATGGATTGGAGACTGGCGACATGAAGAAGATGTTCGGAGGGTTGCTGATGGCGGCAACGATCCTGACGCCGCTGGGCCCCGCCTTCGCGCGACCCGACAGTGCGGGCGTGCAGATGGCGCAGCGCGGCGGCGAACGCGGCCACCGCGGGTCGGAAGGCCGGCGCGGCGAGGCTCGCGTCCAGCGCGAGCGCGCATCGCGACCGCAAGTGCAGCGGCAACGCCCGCAGGTGCAGCGGCAGCGATCGCAAGTTCAGCGCGACCGGTCGCAGCGCCCGCAGGTGCAACGTCAGCAGGTTCAGCGCCCGCAGCGCAGCGAGCGCGACAATCGCTGGCGCGACCGCCAGCGCGCGCAGCAGACGCAGCGCCGCGGCGGCAGCTATGACCGTAACCGCGACGGTCGCACCGATCGCCGGTGGGACCGCAACCGCAACGGACAGGTCGACCGGCGCTATGATCGCGACCGGAACGACAACCGCTGGAACCGCAACGACAACCGGCGCTATGACCGCAACGACAACCGCCGCTGGGATCGGAACGACAACCGGCGCTATCGTGACAACGACCGGCGCAACTGGAGCCGCGACTGGCGCCACGACCGCCGCTACGACTGGCGCGATTACCGCAATTCGCATCGCAGCTATTACCGGATGCCACGCTATTATTCGCCGTATCGCAACCATCGCTACACGCGGTTCAGCATCGGCTTCACGCTGGGGTCGCTCTTCTATGGCCAGCGATACTGGATCAACGATCCCTGGTACTATCGCCTGCCGCCCGCCTACGGCCCCTATCGCTGGATTCGCTATTATGACGATGCGTTGCTCGTCGACACCTATTCGGGCGAAGTGGTCGACGTCATCTACGACTTCTTCTGGTAATATTCCTTTCGGTTACCGGAAGCCAACTGGAGGGCCGGCGTCGCCGGCCCTTCTTTTGTAGGGTCAGGCGGCGCGATTCGCACGCCGGCGCGGCGCCGACGGCCGCCCCTGCCTCGCCTGCCCGATCAGCGCCTCGATCTCGATCGCATCGGCAAAGCGCACCCCGACGCGATTGCCGTCGGACCAGCGCGCTTCGGCATCGAGCCGCATCCCCGCCCCGAACTCCAGAGTCAGCGGCGTTCCCGCGGGGACATTCCACAGCCCCTCGATCAGCGCGCCGCCCGACGATATATTGCGGACGAGCGCCTCGTAGCGATAGCCGCCGCTCATCACATGGATCGCGCGCAGGATATGACGACGCGGCGCGCGCGCGCTCTGATAGCCGCGCGCAACGGCCCGGCCGTCGCCTTCGCCGAGCAGCGCCAGCATTTCGTCCAGATCCACCGGCTTGCCATAGATATAGCCCTGGACGTGACTGCACCCGAGACGGCGGACGAGCGCCAGATCGTCGTGCGTCTCGACCCCCTCGGCCGTCGTCTCCATGTCGAGCGCGGTCGCAAGGCCGACGATCGACGAGATGATAGCGGCGTTCATGCTGCTCTTGTCGGCGGCCCCGAGCACGAAACTCTGGTCGATCTTGATCTTGTCGAACGGCGCCTTCTTCAGATAGCCGAGCGCCGAATAGCCGGTTCCGAAATCGTCGAGCGCGAGCCGGACGCCGGTGCGCTTGAGCCGCTGGAACATTTCCAGATTTTCGGGGCTCTCGTCGAGGAAGACCCCTTCGGTGATCTCGAGTTCGAGCTGTTCGGGTGCGATGCCCGACGCCGACACCGCGCTCATGATCGTCGCGGGCAGCCGGTCGTTGGCGAACTGCCGCGGCGACACGTTGACCGCGACGCGATAACCAGGGCCGATGCGCGCGATCGTGTCGCAGGCGGTGCGGATGATCCATTCGCCGATCGGCACGATCAGGTTCGATTCCTCGGCGATGGGGATGAATTTCGACGGGCTGACCGCTTCGCCGTCACCCCGCTGCCAGCGGATCAGCGCCTCGAACCCGGTGATGCGCTCGCGCGCGACATCGACGATCGGCTGATAGAGCAGCTTCAGCTCGTCGCGAGCCAGCGCGTCGCGCAGCGCGTCCTCGATCGCCTTGCGCTCGCTCGCCTGGTTGTGCATCGCGTCGGCGTAGAAGCGATAGACGCCGCGCCCCGCGTCCTTCGCGGCATAGAGCGCGAGGTCGGCGTTGCGCACCAGCGCCGCCGCGCTCACCGCCTGCCCGTCGGCGACCGCGATGCCGACCGACGATCCGATCCGCACCTGCTCGCCCTCGATCGCGAAAGGCTTGGCGAGGCTCAGGATGATCGCGTTGGCGATGCTCGCGAGCTTTTCGGCCTGGGTGATTTGCGGTAGCACGATCTGGAATTCGTCGCCGCCTAGCCGCCCGACCTGCCCCTTGTCGCCAACGATCTGCGTCAACCGCCCTGCCGTCTGCTGCAACAGCTGGTCGCCGACCGGGTGACCGAGTGTGTCGTTCACCGCCTTGAAGCGGTCGAGGTCGAGCAGCAACAGCGCGCACGGCTGCGCCTGCCCCATATGGTTGCGCAGCGCGCGTTCGAGCAGATCGGTGATGTGAAGCCGGTTGGCGAGGCCGGTCAGCGTGTCGTAGCGCGCAAGCTGGTTGATCTCGCGCTCCGACCTCTTCTTTTCGGTGAGGTCGGTGCCGCTACCGCGAAAGCCCTGGAAATTGCCGAATTCGTCGGAGATCGGATTGCCCGAGATCGACCACCACCGCTCCTCGCCCGGCACTGCTGCCTGAACCGTCAGATCCTTGAAGGGGGTTCGCGACGACAGGCTGAACCCCAGCGTCCGCTCCTCGCTCTCGTCATTGCCGATGCGTTTCCGGATGATGCCGGTGAACGGCCGGTGCAACATATCGCCGAGCGGGCGGCCGAGCTTCGTCGCAACGGTCGGCGAGACATAGACGAGCTGCCCGTAGCGGTCGGTTTCCCAGAACCAGCCGCGCCCGGCGCGCTCGAAATCGCGGACCAGTCCCAGCGCGCGCTGCTGCTCGCTCACCGCGAGCCGCCGCGCGCGCGTCGCGCGCCGCTGATGGCGCATATCCTCGCGCACCATCACGATCAGCAGCGCGAGGAACACCATGCCCGCCACGGCGAACGGCCACGAGGCGACACCGATCGCGCCCCCAAAGGCAGCGGCGCCGGCAAAGGCGAAGAAGGCCGGCCGGGCGATCGCCGACGCCGATGCCGCGACGAGGATCGCGCCGAACTCAATTGCGGTGAAAGCATCGAAATAGAAACTGCCGTCGCGCATCGCGGTTGCGGCGAACATCGCGGCGGAGGTCAGCAGCGTCCCAAGCGCGACCAGCGCCATCGCCAATGCCGCCGCGATGCGCAGGTGCGACGGCGCAAGGCTCCGCCGCGCGCGCGACATCTGTCCGAGCACGGTCAAAACGAGGTCGCAGCCGACGCCGACCGCCATCGAAAGCCACTGCGCGCGCTGGTCGAGGAAGCCGTCGATGCCGGGAAAGAACGCAAAGGCGAAAAAGGCGAGCACCCGCCCGATGAACACATAGTGCCAGAGCTGCGCCACGCGGCTCAGCCGGGCCACGAACTCGGGCGAGTCGAGCAGCGATTCGTCCGAAGACGCCGCACCGGAAAGCGGTCGCACTATGGAACGCTTTGACGCCAAAATCCCTTGATCCTGCTGGTTCGACCCGGATGGAGCACTGTCAGAAAGGGGTTTCCAAATCCTTATTCTGAAAGGCGAAATCCCCCCATTGTTGCGCCATATCGGGAGGGGTTGGGTTTCGGTTCGCAACTTGTTATAGCTTGATCATGCCCGCCGTTCGCCTCTTGCCGCCCGACCGTTTCTTCGACCGCGCCGAATGGGCCGCGGTGACGCGCGCTTCGTCGTGGCGCGGCATCTGGCTGGTCGCGCACGCCTGGATCGTCAGCATCGCGGCGGTCGGCCTCGCCGCCTGGTCGGAAAATCCGGCCGCATGGCTGCTCGCGGTGATCCTCGTCGGCGGGCGCCAGCTCGGCCTCGCGATCCTGATGCACGACGCCGCGCATGGCGCGCTCCACCCGAACCGCAAGGTCAACAATTTCCTCGGCCAGTGGCTCACCGGCGCCGCGGTCGGATCGGACCTGATCGCCTATCGAACCTATCATCTGCAGCATCACAAATATACGCAGCAGCCCGAGGATCCCGACCTCTCGCTCTCGAAGCCCTTCCCCACCACCCGCGCCAGCCTGGGACGCAAGATCGTGCGCGACCTGAGCGGGCAGACCTTCTTCAAGCAGCGGATGGCGCAGTTCGCCTATGCGATCACCGGCCTCAAAGCGATGCTGCGCGGCGAAAAGCCGGAGAAGGCGCAGGGCGGGACGAAGGCGGGGACGCCGTTCAACAAGCAGTCCGACGACGGCATGACGTCGCCGACCGCCGACGTCGCGGGCGCGATGGCGGTGGCCCGCGCGGTCGGTCGATTCCTGCTGGTCCAGGCGGTGCTGCTCGCGGCGTCGCTGCTGCTCTATGGCTGGACGCCCTGGCTGCTGTGGCTCGCGGGGCTCGCGACAACCTTCCAGCTCTATCTGCGCATCCGCAACATCGCCGAGCACGCCTGCACGACGACGGGGAGCCAGGACCCCTTCACCCATGCGCGCACCACCCATGCGGGTTGGGTCGCGCGCGCGACGGTCGCGCCCTATTGGGTCAATTATCACGCCGAACATCATCTGTTCATGGGCGTGCCCTGCTATCGCCTGCCAGAGGTCCACGCCGCGCTCGGCCGCGCGGGCAAGCATGAGGCGATGACGATCGCGCCCAGCTACGGCGCGGTCTTGCGCCAGGTGACCGCGCTGGGCTGAGCCCTATTCGGCGACGAAGCGCGCCCCGGCGCGGTCCTTCACCGTCGTCGCGGGGTCGAAGATCATCCCGTTCATCGCGATATAGACCCCCGGCGGCAGCGTCTGCGCCGCGGCGAGCGCGAAGCCGACGTTGAACTCGGCATCGCTCGCGCGCACCGACGCCGGCTGCATCGCGCCGGTCATCACGATCGTCTTGCCCGCGATCCCCGCGAGCACCCGCCCGGTGACGACCATCGTGTCGGTGCCGTGGGTGACGAGGATGCGCGCGGCGTCGCTCGCCGCCACCGCGGCGCGGATCGCCTCGCGGTCGGCATCGGTGAGTTCGAGGCTGTCCTTGCGCATGAGCTGGGTGACGCGGTGCGGGACATGGACATTATTCTCGCGCAGCATGTCGGGGATCGCCGCGGGACCGATCTGGAACTCCGACAGGGCGTCGAAATAGACCTTGTCGATCGTCCCGCCGGTGGTGAAGATGTCGATCATAAGCACCCCTTGGTCATTGCGAGGAGCGCAGCGACGAAGCAATCTCCAGCTCTCGGCCTTAGTGCATGGCCGATGGCTGGGGATTGCTTCGCTTCGCTCGCAATGACGTTCCGTTTCACGCCAAAGCCTCGGCGATTAGCCGCCGCGTATTCTCCACCCCGAACAGCGCGATGAAGCTGCCCATGCGCGGGCCCGCACTCGATCCGAGCAGGGTCTCGTAGAGCGCCTTGAACCAATCTCGCAGATTTTCAAAGCCATAGACCTCGTTCTTGCCAATCTCATAGACGATATTCTGGATATCGTCGGCCGAGGCATCGGCAGGAAGCGCCGCGAGTTTGTCGTCGAGTTCGCGCAGTGCCGCGCCTTCGCCGCCCTGCGGCTTGCGGCGCTTCAGCGTCGGTGCGACGAAGTCGCGGTTGTACGCCATCGCATTGTCGATCAGCCGGTCGAGTTCGGGATAGCTGTCCGCATTCGCGCCCGCGACATATTGGCCGAGATAGCGCCAGATCTGATCCTTCGACGCGTCGGCACCCATCACCCCGACAAGGTTGAGGAGCAGCCCGAAGGTGACCGGCAGCACCGTATCCGGCATATCCTCGCCGCGCGCGACATGAACATGATGCACGGGATTGCCGAGCTTCTTGTCGGCTTCCTGCGCCGGATAATGGCCGCGCATCTGGAGATATTCGTCGACCGCCTTCGGGATCACCCCGATGTGGAGCTGCTTCGCCGACTTGGGTTCGCGATAGATATAGAAGGCGAGGCTTTCCTCGCTGCCATAGTCGAGCCATTGTTCGAGGCTGAGGCCGTTGCCCTTCGACTTCGATATCTTCTCGCCCTTTTCGTCGAGGAACATCTCGTAGATCAGCCCCTCGGGCTTGCGTCCGCCGAGCGCCTTCGCGATCTTGCCCGACTGTACGCCGCTGTCGGTCAGGTCCTTGCCGTACATCTCGTAATCGACGCCCAATGCGACCCAGCGCATCGCCCAATCGACCTTCCATTGCAGCTTGGCCCCGCCCGACAGGATGTTGTGCGTGACCGTCTCGCCCTCGTCCTCGAACGAGACGAGTCCGGCGTCGGCGTCGACCACCGTCACCGGGACCTGCAATACGATTCCCGACTTCGGACTCACCGGCAGGATCGGCGAATAGGTCGCCGCGCGCTCGGCGCGCAGCGTCGGCAGCATGATATCGAGGATGTCCTGATTGTGGCGCAGGACATTCCTCAGCGCGTCGTCGAACGCCCCCGACCGGTAGCGTTCGGTCGAGCTGACGAATTCATAGTCGAAGCCGAAACGGTCGAGAAATTCGCGCAGCATCGCATTGTTATGATGCGCGAAACTTTCATACTTTCCGAACGGATCGGGGATCGCGGTCAGCGGCTTGCCCAGATATTCGCGCAGCATGTCGCCGTTGGGCACATTGTCGGGAACCTTGCGCAGACCGTCCATGTCGTCGCTGAACGCAACGAGGCGCGTCGCCGCGCCGCCGGTCAACGCCTCATAGGCGCGGCGCACCATCGTCGTGCGCAGCACCTCGTTGAAGGTGCCGATATGCGGCAGGCCCGACGGGCCATAGCCGGTCTCGAACAGCATGGGTTCGCCGCCCGGCTTGCCATCGGGATAGCGTTTGACCAGCTTGCGCGCTTCCTCGAACGGCCAGGCCTTGGACGTTTGCGCGGGCTCGCGCAGCGACGGGTGAAGGTGCAAATCGGTCATGCCGCGCCCATAGCGGCAAGATGGCGGGTTTCGAAAGGCAAAATTGCCGCGCGGATCGCGATCATGGTTACCCGAAATTTACCATCTTTGCCGTAGCGTCGCCGCATGACCAGCTCCCTGCCCCGTACACCGCGCCATCACAGGCGCACCGCCGTCGACCTCGACATCGTCGTCAACGGCGTCCTCAATCATGTCGAGGGGCGGATCATCGACCTGTCCGAAGGCGGCGCGCGCATCGACGGCGCAAGCCTGCCCGCGCGCTCGCGCTGCGAGATCCATTATGGCGGCCAGACCGTCTATGCCGTCGTCATGTGGTCCGAAGTCGACCGCATGGGGGTACGCTTCCCCTATGAACTGACCCACGGCCCGCTCCACAAGGCGCTCGAACGCGCGCGCGGCGCGGCGATGGTCGATCCAGGGCAGATTTTCCGGGCCATGCGCCCGACGGGCTTCGGGCGCCGCGGGTTGAACTGAGGATCGTCAGCGGGAATCCGCGCGGCACCCGGCAGCCCAGCCCCGGTTCAGGCCAGGGCGGCGGTGACGATCACCTCGACCTTATAGTCGGGGGTCGCAAGCCGGACCTCACCGGTCGCGCGGGTCGGGGCATTGGCGCCGCCGATCCACTCTTCCCACACCGCGTTCATCGCGCCGAAATCGGCCATGTCGGCAAGCCAGATCGTCGCGGTCAGCAGGCGCGACTTGTCGGTGCCGGCCTCGGCGAGCAGGCTGTCGACCTGCGCGAGCACCGCGCGCGTCTGCGCGGTCGCATCCTCGCCCGGCGCGCCGACCTGGCCGGCGAGGTGGACGATGCCGCCGTGGATCACGGCCTGGCTCATGCGCGGGCCCGAATGAAGGCGCTCGATACTCATATTGGTCTCTCCTTTTGGGTTCAGTGCGAATAACGGTCGAACCCCAGCCCATCGGGATCGATCGGCGGAGCCTCTCCGCCGATGAGGCTGGCGATCAGGCGGCCCGAGCCGCATGCCATCGTCCAGCCCAAAGTGCCATGCCCCGCGTTGAGAAACAGGTTCGAAATCGGCGTCGCCCCGACGATCGGCGTGCTGTCAGGGGTCATCGGACGCAGCCCGCTCCAGAAATTCGACGACGCTTCATTGTCGGCGGCGCCCGGGAACAGGTCGTTCAGCGAATGGCGCAACGTGCCCTCGCGCCGCGCCGGAAGCGCGCGGTTGAAGCCAGAGAGCTCGGCCATCCCCCCGACGCGGATCCGGTTGCCGAGCCGGGTGATCGCGATCTTGTAGCTTTCGTCGAGCAGCGTCGAGACCGGCGCGCGTTCGGGATCGGCGACCGGCAGCGTGATCGAATAGCCCTTCACCGGATAAATGGGGAGGCGCAGTCCCAGCGGCCGCAGCAGCGCGGGGGAATAGCTCGCAAGCGCGACCAGATAGGCATCGCCGTGCAGTGGTCCCGCGTCGGTATGGACCGCGGCGATGCGGTCGCCCTCCTTCTCGATCCCCTCGATCCGCGTGTCGTAGCGCAGATCGACGCCCTTCGCGGGCAGCAGCGCGGCGAGCTTGTTGGTGAAGATATGGCAGTCGCCGGTCTCGTCGTGCGGCAGGCGCAATCCGCCGAGGAAGCGGTCGCGCGTGGCGGCGAGGCCGGGCTCGGCGCCGATACAGCCGTCGCGGTCGAGCAGTTCGTAGGGCACGCCATAATTCTGCAGCACCGCGATGTCGCCGGCGCTCGCGTCGAGCTGTTTCTCGGTGCGGAAAAGCTGGAGCGTGCCCTGCGAGCGCTGGTCATAGTCGAGGCCGAGCCGACCGCGCAGCGCGACGAGTTCGTCGCGGCTGAACTCGGCGAGCCGCACCATGCGGCTCTTGTTGAGCGCGTAGCGTGCCGCGGTGCAGTTGCGCAGCATCGCGAGGGTCCAGCGCAGCATCGCCATGTCGGGCCGCGGCTCGATGATCAGCGGCGCATGCTTCATGAACAGCCAGCGCAGCGCCTTCGCCGGAATGCCCGGCGCCGCCCATGGCGAGGCATAGCCCGGCGAAATCTCGCCCGCGTTGGCGAAGCTGGTTTCCAGCGCCGGCCCCGGCTGGCGATCGACGAGCACCACCTCGTGCCCCGCCTCGGCGAGATACCAGGCCGAAGTGACGCCGACGACGCCCGCGCCCAGAACGATGACCTTCATGGATTTTCCCCCGGCAGGACGATCTCGGCGTGGCCGTCCTCGACAAGGATGCGCGCGTGACGCGCGCCGAGCCGCGTCAATATCTCATAGGCGATGGTGCCGGCGTCGCGCGCGACGTCGGCGAGCGATTGCGACGGCCCCAGAAGCTCGACGAAATCGCCCTCGGCGAGATCATCTTCGGCCAGCGCGCCGATGTCGACGGTCAGGCTGTCCATCGACACGCGCCCGACAATCGGCAGCCGCGCGCCGCCGTGCCAGGCGGCGCCGACGCCGCCGAGGCAGCGCGGCCAGCCGTCGGCGTAGCCGAGCGCGATCGTCGCGAGCCGCTGCGGCGCGGGAGCGATATGATCGAGACCATAACCGACCCCCGTTCCCGCCGCGACGGTGCGGATCTGGAGCACGCGGGCGTCGAGCCGGACGACGGGGCGCAGCCCTTGCGCGTTCGGTCCCGGGTCCACCCCGAACAGCGCGACCCCGGGGCGTGCGATATCGCCATGAAAATCGGTCGGCAGGAAGACGCCCCCGCTATTGGCGATAGAGGCGGGCACGGCCGGGAAATGGGCGGCGACCGCGCGAAATGCCGCAAGCTGGTCGGCGTTCGCGGCGCGACCGGGTTCGTCGGCGCAAGCGAGATGGGTCATCAGCAGCCGGAGGTCGAGATCGCGCGGCAGCGCGGGATCGGCGGCGAGCGCGATAGCATCGTCCGCGGGCAGGCCGAGGCGCGACATGCCGCTGTCGACCTGCAGCGCAGCAGGAAGCGCGCAGCCAATCGCGCGGGCGTGGGCGCGCCAGCGCGCGGCCTGCGACAGTGAATTCAGCACCGGGACGGCGCCGGCAGTGGCGCACATCGCCTCGCTCCCCGGGTCGAGCCCGTTGAGGATGAAAATCGCGGCATCGGGGCCGATCGTACGCGCCAGCGGCTCCGCCTCGCAGAACTGGGCGACAAAGAAGGTGCGGCAGCCCTCGCGATAAAGCGCGGCGCCGACCCGCGCTACACCGAGGCCATAGGCGTTCGCCTTGACCACAGCACCGCAGCGCGCGGGCGCGACACGCTCGGCGAGCGTCCGGTAATTGGCGCGCAGCGCGTCGAGGTCGATGCCGAGGCGGCTCGAACAGGCTTCGAGGCAAGATGATGGCTGCATATCGCTCTCCCGCGGCAGGAGATAGCGAATATTATCCTCTATATTTCGCCGATTCGCTGTATAACCCCGCGCTGACTACGATAAAATTGGCATAATCTGCGAAAAATTGGAATTTTCCATATGCAAGCGCTCGACGACGCCGACCGGCGCATCCTGACCCGCCTCCGCCTCGATGCGCGTATCACCAACAGCGCGCTCGCCGCGGAGGTCGGCCTTTCGCCCTCAGCCTGCCTGCGGCGCGTGCGCCTGCTCGAACAATCGGGCGTGATCCGCGGCTATACCGCGATCGTCTCGGGCGCGGCGCCCGACGAGGGCACGATCGCGATCGTCCAGATCGAGCTCGAACGCCAGACCGAGGAATATCTCGTCCGCTTCGAGGCCGCGCTGCGCCGCCATCCCGAAATCCAGGAATGGTATCTGATGACCGGCGACGGCGACTATATCCTGCGCGTCCAGATCGCCGGGATCGACGATTATGGTGCGTTCCATCGCGACATCCTCTCGCGCTTGCCCGGCGTGTCGCGCATCACCTCCAGCTTCGCGATGCGCAGCCATCGCCGGATGTAGAAAGCGATCGGCCGGCTTCTCGACGGTTCGGGTAGCGACCTCCGGCTCAGCGAAACTTTCCGGCACCGGCCCGGCCCCTTTCTTTTCAGAGGAGTATCGCAAGGCTCTCGCGCCCTTGCCGCGTTCCTCTTTTGTCCCTAGCGTCGGGGCATGGCCCCCGTCCCCCTCTCCCTCCCCGCGATCCATGCGAGCCATGTCGGCATCTGGATCGCCGACGCCGCCGGGCGCGTGCAGCGGGTCGGGCGCGGGGAGGCGATCGCGGCGGTCGCGGCGACCCCGCACCTGCTGCTCGGCGCGCCGCTGACCGGCGACCGGTTGGGCTATCCCGAGCTGTCGGGGCTCGACCTGCTCGAACTCTTCGCCTTTCTTTATCCCGCGCGCTTCGCGGTCCCGACGCCGGCGGGCTTTGCCGCCGCGCTCGGGATCGATCCGCCGAAGGCAGAGGCCGAGATCGCGGCCTTCCTGCCGCGCGCCGCCGCCGCGATGCTGGACAGCCTCGGCGATCCCGGCTGGCCCGAGCGCGAAGGCGCGTGGCATAGTCTGCAGGCGCTCGCGCGGCAGCGCTGGCCGTGGACGCCGCTGGTCCAGCCACGACTCGATACGCCCGACAAGGCCGACCGCTGGCTGTTCGCGCGCCTGCCCGAATGGGAGGAAGCACCGCCGCGCGGGGCGCCGCGTCAGGTCCGCATCGAGGCGGCCGATGTCGCGGCGCGGCTGGGTCAGCTGACCGGCGACGGCGCCGAGCGCCGCCCCGGCCAGCAGGATTATGCCCGCGCCGTCGCCGCCGTTTTCGAACCGCGCGAGCGCAAGGACGCGCCGCAGATGCTGGTGGCCGAGGCGGGCACCGGGATCGGCAAGACGCTGGGCTATCTCGCCCCCGCCAAGCAGTGGATCGACGCATCGGCGGGCGCGGTCTGCATCTCGACCTTCACCAAGGCGCTGCAGCGCCAGTTGGCGCGCGAGACCGAAAAGCTCTACCCCGACGCCGCGACGCACCGCGAAAAGGTCGTGGTGCGCAAGGGGCGCGAGAATTATCTCTGCCTCCTGAACCTGGAGGACGCGCTGCAGGGCGGTTTTTCGGGCCGCGCTGCGATCCTCGCTCAGCTCGTCGCGCGCTGGACCGCCTATACGCGCGACGGCGACATGATCGGCGGCGACCTGCCCGGCTGGCTTCCCGCGCTGTTCCGCCGCAACGGCACCACCGCGCTCACCGACCGGCGCGGCGAGTGCATCTACGCGGGCTGCCCGCATTTCCGCAAATGCTTCATCGAGCGCTCGGCGCGCGCCGCAACGCAGGCCGATATCATCATCGCCAATCATGCGCTGACAATGGTGCAGGCGGCGCGCCCGCGCGACGGTGGCGGCCCCGCGACGCGGCTGATCTTCGACGAGGGCCATCATCTGTGGGACGCCGCCGATTCGATGTTCGCCGCGGCGCTGACGGGGCAGGAAGCGGTCGAGATCCGCCGCTGGATCCTGGGCCCCGAGGGCAAATCGCGCGGGCGGCGGCGCGGGCTCGCGGCGCGGCTCGCCGACGTCGCGAGCTATGACGAGGCGGGCGAGCAGGCGATCCAGATGGCGATCGCCGCCGCCGCCGAACTGCCCGGCGACGGCTGGCTCGCGCGGCTCGCCGAGAACGACCCGTGGGGCGCGATCGAGCGGCTGCTCGCGGCGGTGCGCGCGCAGGTCTATGCGCGCGGCGCCGATCCGAAGAGCGCCGACAGCGGCTACGGCCTCGAAACCGAGCTCGCCGATCCCGACGGCGCGCTGGTGAGCGCCGCCGCCGCGGCGAGCGATGCGATCGAGGCGCTGCTGCGGCCGCTGCTCGCGCTCGGCAAGCGGCTCGACGCGTTGATCGAGGACCCGCCCGACTGGCTCGACGGACAGGCGCGCGCGCGCGTCGACGGCGCGCGCGCCAGCCTCGGCACGCGGATCGACACGCTGGGCGCATGGCTGTCGCTGCTCGGCCGCGTCGGCGGGCCCGCCGACCCCGATTTCGTCGACTGGCTCGCGGTCGACCGTTTCGACGGGCGCGAATATGATTGCGGCCTGCATCGCCACTGGCTCGACCCGGCACGTCCGGTCGCCGAGATCGTCTACCGCCCGGCGCAGGGCGTGCTCGTCACCTCGGCGACGCTGCGCGGCGGGCATCATGCCGGCGCGGGCTGGGCCGACGCCGACATTCGCACCGGGGCGCGGCACATGGACGGCCATGTCGGGCATTTCGCCGTCGCGAGCCCTTTCGACTATGCGCGCCAGTCGGAGGTGCTGATCGTCACCGACATCGCGCGCGGCGACCTCCCCGCGCTCGCGGGCGCCTACAGCCGGCTGATCGAGGCGTCGGGCGGCGGGGCGCTCGGCCTGTTCAGCGCGATCCGGCGGCTGCGCATCGTCCATGCGCGCATCGCCGACCGCCTCGCGCGCGCGGGCCTGCCGCTCTATGCTCAGCATGTCGACCCGCTCGACACCGGGACGCTCGTCGACATCTTCCGCGCCGACCCCCACGCCTCGCTGCTCGGCACCGATGCCTTGCGCGATGGCGTCGACGTCCCCGGTGATTCGCTGCGGCTCGTCGTCATGGAGGGGGTGCCCTGGCCGCGCCCGACGATCCTCCACGCCGCGCGCCGCGCCGCGCAGGGCGGCGGCGCCTATGACGATATGGTGATCCGCGGCCGCATCGCGCAGGCGTTCGGCCGGCTGATCCGCCGCGCCGACGATTTCGGGCAGTTCGTGATGCTCTCGCCCAGCTTCCCATCACGGCTGCTCGGCGCCTTTCCCGAAGGGACGCCGATCCGCCGCCTGCCGCTCGACGAAGTGGTGAATCACGTCGCCGCAGCCAATGTCGCGCAGCGCGGCCGCGCATATGCCTTCCCACCGTCATGAGTTTGCGGCACAAGGCGGCGATTCGGGGACAGCGCCGACAGGTGGGGAGAGATTTTGAAGACGTTGACGATCCTGCGCCACGCCAAATCGGGCTGGGACGCCCCCGTCGAGCGCGATTTCGACCGTCCGATCAATATGCGGGGCCGGCGCGGCGCCGAACTGGTCGGCCAGTATCTGAAGCGGCAGGGGCTGCCCGTCGAGCGCATCGTCGCCTCGCCCGCGGTGCGCGTGACCGAGACGCTCGACATCTTCCAGCCCGCAGCGGGGCTCGCGGCCATCGAGCCGCACTGGGACCGGCGCATCTATCTCGCCTCGGCGGCGACGCTGATGGACGTGGTCCGCGACACCGGCGACGACGCCGATCATGTGCTGATCGCGGGGCATAATCCCGGGCTCGAGGATCTGATCCTGATGCTGGTTCCCGAATCGGCGGGCGATGCGCTGCGCGCCGAGGTCGAGGAAAAGCTGCCGACTTCCGCGCTCGCGCGGCTCGAACTCGACATCGACGATTGGCACGCGCTCGAGGCGGGACAGGCGCGCTTCGCGCTGTTCATCCGCCCGCGCGACCTCGACCCGGCGCTGTCGCCGGCGATCGACTAGAGTGTTTTCAAGTCAGGTGGAATCACCTGACGACTCGGAAAACACGGTAAAACAAGAATCTAGAGTGCCGGTTTTGATTCCATCAAAACCGAACGCACTCTTGGCTCAGCCGGCGTCGAGCGCCGCGGCCAGCCGCTGGCGAAGCGCGACGAGCGCCGCGAGCGGCACGCCGCCCGCGGCGGGGGCCGGCGACGACGCGGTGTCCAGAGGCGGCGTGGGCGCGGCGACCGCCTCAGCCTTGCCCCCGCCCGACAGCGCCTTGCGCGCGCCTTCGACGGTGAAGCCCTTCACATGCAGCAGATGATGAATGCGCTCGGCGAGCGCGACGTCCCCCGGGCGGTAATAGCGACGGCGGCCCGAGCGCTGAAGCGGCCGAAGCTCGGGAAAACGCGTTTCCCAATAGCGCAGCACATGGGTCGGCACCCCGATCCGGTCGGCGAGCTCGCCGATCGACAGCATCGCACCCGCCGCCTTGCCGCCGTCGCCGCGCTCGTCGAAATCGGGCATGGCCGATCCCCGGCTCAGCTACCGGCGACGCGGGCCCGCATCGCCTGGCTGGCGCGAAAGGTCATCACGCGGCGCGGCAGGATGGGTACCTCGATGCCGGTCTTGGGATTGCGGCCGATGCGCTGCGCCTTGTCGCGCAGCACGAAGGTGCCGAAGCCCGAAATCTTCACATTCTGCCCGTCGGACAGCGCGTCGGACATGTGCGACAAGATGCTCTCGACGATCGTTGCCGATTCGTTGCGCGACAGCCCCACCATCTGATTGATTCGCGCCGCGATGTCGGCGCGGGTAAGCGTTCCTGCAGCCATGTTCGTCCCTTCCCCTCCTGAAGCGATAACCGAAGCCGGTTCCCGGAAGGTCCCCCACCGTCACGAGTCCCGCGCATAGTTGTAACAAAAGCGAATAAATCCGCAAAACTGAAACGGATGGACAGAGAAGTTGAAGCGACGAACGCCGCGGAAACAGTCTCGACGACGCCCGCAGGGCCGGTTCAGACCCGCAGGACCGCCGCGCCCCAGGTGAAGCCGCCGCCCATCGCCTCGAGCACGACGAGGTCGCCGCGCCGGATTCGCCCGTCGCGCACCGCGAGATCGAGCGCGAGCGGCACCGATGCCGCCGACGTGTTGGCGTGCTGATCGACGGTCAGCACGACGCGCTCGGCGGGAAGGCCGAGCTTCTTCGCGGTCGCGTCGATGATGCGCTTGTTCGCCTGGTGCGGCACGACCCAGTCGATGTCGGCCGGCGAGAGTCCAACGTCGGCCAGAACCTCGCCGAGCACCGCGGCGAGGTTGGTGACAGCGTGGCGGAATACCTCGCGCCCCTGCATCCGCACATGGCCGACGGTTCCCGTCGTCGAGGGGCCGCCGTCGACATAGAGCATGTCGCAATATTGCCCCTCGGCGTGGAGCCGCGTCGCGAGGATGCCGCGGTCGTCCGCGACCTCCTCGGCCGACAGCACCACCGCGCCGGCGCCGTCGCCGAACAGTACGCAGGTCGTGCGGTCCTCCCAGTCGAGGATGCGGCTGAAGGTTTCGGAGCCGATGACCAGGGCATGCTTTGCCGCGCCGGTGCGCAGCATCGAATC
Source organism: Sphingopyxis sp. NJF-3 (assembly GCF_053514865.1). NCBI lineage: Bacteria > Pseudomonadati > Pseudomonadota > Alphaproteobacteria > Sphingomonadales > Sphingopyxidaceae > Sphingopyxis > Sphingopyxis sp. NJF-3. Next base: position 1,194,305 of record NZ_CM130726.1, on the reverse strand, counting down.
GGCGACCGACACCGCGTAGAGAAAGCCCGAGCAGACTGCGGCGACGTCGAAGGCGATGCAGTCGGGCGCGCCGAGCAGCGCCTGCACCTTGGTCGCGCTCGCCGGGAAGGTATTGTCGGGGGTCGCGGTCGCGACGATGATCAGCCCGATGTCCGATGCCTCGAGTCCCGCGGCGGCGAGCGCCTCCTTGGCGGCCGCGGCGGCAAGCGTCGCCGTCGTCTCGTCGGGCTCGGCGATATGGCGGAAACGGATGCCGGTGCGCTCGACGATCCATTCGTCGCTGGTGTCGACGCGCCGCGCGAGCTCTTCGTTCGAGACGCGCGTGCGCGGCAGCGCCGAGCCGGTGCCGGTGAGGATGGCGCGAAGCGTCATGCTGCGGCGCTCCCGCGGAAATTGGCGAGATCCTCGGTCACCTGACGCGTGATATCCTTTTCGACGAGTTCGGCGCACAGATGCACCGCGTTGGCGACCCCCTTCGCATCGGCGCTGCCGTGGCTCTTGAGCACCACGCCGTTGAGGCCGAGGAACACGGCGCCATTGTGATTATTGGGATCGAGATGGTGGCGCAGCAACTCGGTCGCCGGGCGCGAGATCAGGAAGCCGATCTTCGAACGAACCGACGAGGTGAAGGCGCGGCGGAGCAGGTCGGTGACGAAGCGCGCCGTCCCCTCGATCGTCTTCAATGCGATGTTACCCGAAAAGCCGTCGTGAACGACCACGTCGACATGACCGCGCGACAATTTGTCGCCCTCGATGAAGCCGGTGAATTCCATCGGGAGGTGCTCGGCGCCGCGCAGCATCGCGGCGGCGTCGCGAATCTCGTCGGTGCCCTTCAGTTCCTCGGTGCCGATGTTGAGCAGCGCGACGCGCGGGCGTTCGAGCCCCATCGCGGTGCGCGCATAGGCGGCGCCCATCACCGCGAACTGGACGAGGTTGGTCGCGTCGCAATCGGTGTTGGCGCCCAGGTCGAGCATGACGACGTCATTGTCGCCGAGCGACGGCAGCAGCGCCGCGAGCGCCGGCCGGTCGATCCCCGGCATCGTGCGCAGCGCGAGCTTCGCCATCGCCATCAGCGCGCCGGTGTTGCCCGCCGAAACCGCACCGCCCGCGTCGCCGCGCTTCACCGCGTCGATCGCGAGCCCCATCGAGCTGCCACGGCCGTTGCGCAGCGCCTGGCTCGGCTTGTCCTCGCCCGACACGACCTTGTCGGTGTGGATGATCTCCGACGCCGCGCGCAGGTTCGGGTGGTTGTCGAGCGCGGTCTTGATCCGCGTCTCGTCGCCGACAAGCAGAAAGCGGAGACCGTCGTGCTGATGACGCGCCATCGCCGCGCCCGCGCACATCACGCGGACGCCGACGTCACCGCCCATCGCATCGATCGCGATTCGCGGTGTCAGGCTCATCGGGACGCTCTCCGGCTTGGCTTAAGCGCCGGCCACCACTTCGCGGCCGTTATAATGGCCGCAAGCGTTGCAGAGGTTGTGCGGACGCTTCAGCTCGCCGCAGTTCGGGCATTCCTGATAGGCTTCGACCTTCAGGCTGTCGTGGCTGCGACGCATGCCGCGCTTCGAGGGCGATGTTTTTCGCTTGGGGACGGCCATGATATATCCTGTATTCTCAAACTGTTCGTTACGAATCGGCAAACCCGGATTTGTCGTGCCCGTTACCGGAAACGACTGGCCCGCCCGCCGCGCCGAAGGCTGTTCCCGTTCGAAAAGGACAGGAAAATCTTCCGCCGGAAGGTGCCTCAACGCCTGATGGTGTCGGGTGCCGGATCGGGCGCGGCTATAGCGTTTTTGCCCGCAAAGGCAAGCCCCGAGGAATGCCGGCGGTGACGTTGTCCGGCTTTGTAAAGCTCGGCCACCCTCCTAGTCACCCCGGACTTGATCCGGGGTCCCGCTTTTCCACGCTGCCGAGCGGGAAGCCGGATCAAGTCCGGGGTGACGAAACCAGCAAAATCACACGCGCTTTTCGAACGGCTTTGCCACGGGAATGCTTGCCCGCTCCGCCCGACAATGCCACATCGGACGCGATAACCGCAGGAGGGGAAAGCCGATGACGATGTTGCCGATCAGCCTGACGATCGCCGCGGGGGCGGCGCTGCTCAACATCTGGCTCGCGACGCGCGTCGGCCGGGTGCGGACGAAGGAAAAGATCTTCGTCGGCGACGGCGGCAACGAGGCGGTGATCCGCCGGATGCGCGCGCACAGCAATTATGTCGAGAACACCGCCTTCGTGCTGATCCTGCTCATTCTCGTCGAACTGGGACTCGGTTCGTCGATCTGGCTGTGGGCGGTCGGCGCGCTCTATCTGGTCGGCCGCATCCTCCACGCGCTCGGCATGGACGGGATGATGTGGGGCCGCATGGCGGGGACCGCCATCACCATGCTCACCCAGGCCGGGCTCGCGATCACCGCGCTGGTCGCGGTCTACACGACGCCGACGACGATCATTGCCACCGAGGTGCAGGAAACCGAAGCCGTCGCTCCGAACTGACGGTCTCCCCTCCCGCTTGCGGGAGGGGAAATTCTACGCTTCGAGCGCCGCATCGCCGACATAGGGATTGGTCCGCCGCTCCTGCGCGAAATTGCTGTGCGGGCCGTGCCCCGGCAGGAAGACGGTGTCGTCGCCGAGCGGCCACAGCTTTTGGGTGATCGATGCGAGCAGCTGCTGATGGTCGCCGCGCGGAAAATCGGTGCGGCCGATCGAGCCCTGGAACAGGACGTCGCCGACGATCGCCAGCTTCGAGGGGCGATGATAGAAGACGACGTGCCCCGGCGTGTGTCCGGGGGTGTGGATAACGTCGATCGTCAGATTGCCGACGGTGACGGTGTCGCCGTCGACGAGCCAGCGGTCGGGCTCGAACGGCTCGCCCGACATGCCGAAGCGCGCGCCGTCCTCGCCGAGCCGCTCGATCCAGAAGCGGTCGTCCTCGTGCGGCCCCTCGACCGGCACGCCGAGTTCCTTCGCGAGCACCCCCGCCTGCCCGCAATGGTCCATATGGCCGTGGGTGACGAGGATCTTCTCGACCTCGACCCCGGTCTGGCGCACCGCCTCCTTCAGCTTGTCGAGGTCGCCGCCGGGATCGACGAAGGCCGCCTTGTTCGTCTCGGTGCACCAGAGCAAGGTGCAATTCTGCTGAAAGGCGGTGACGGGCACGACGGCGGCGCGCAGCGGCGGATTGGGAGCGTTCATGGCCGCTGATGTGGGGAAAAGCGGCGGGGATGGCAAGGGTTGTCGCCCCCCAACTCTACGGCATGACCAGCCAGCCGGCGATGGCCCCGCCCGCCACGAGCGCGGGCGTCACCCACATGCCCTTGAGGCGCCAGGCGGCGGCCAGCGCGACGCCGAAGCGCAGGAATTTCAGGAACAGCGCGGTCAGGCTCAGCCGCGACGGGTGGACAGGGGCGGGGATGTTGGTCGTCATATAACGCTCCGAGCGCCGCGAACGCGGCGGGTGGAGCGGAACTTGGACGAACCCGTCTGAACGGGCGTCCGCGTCGGCCCGTCCCGCACCTTATCGGTCCGTGCCGATGCGCGAGTCAATGCGTTACCTGCGGCTCTTACCGCAGCGTCATCGTGTCGCCTTCGATCGTCACCGCGTCGAGCTTCGACAAATAGCTCTGGCCGAGCAGCGAGACGCCCATGTCGGTATCGACCACCGCCGCCGCGACGCCGCGCACTTCGATACCGTCGACCTCGACGCTGCGCAGCATCACCGGGCGCACGGGCACGTCGCCGCCCGCGGTGCGCGCGCTGCCCGCGACGGGAAGGCGGTCGACGTCGATGCCGATCGCCTCGGCATCGCGCCGGGTCAGCGCGACGATCGAGGCGCCGCTGTCGACCATCATCCGGATGCTCGCACCGTCGACGTCGGCGTCGGCATAGAAATGCGAATCGCCCGCGCGGTCGAGCCGGACCTCGCCTGATGCTCCGGCCGCCACCGGCGCCGGCGACCAGCCACCCTTGGCACGGCGCTCGGTCGTCCAATTATTGTTGCGGTCGTCCGAATCCAAAGAAGCCTGCGCGCGATCGGGGGCCGAGCGGCTGGCGATCCCCGCCATGCCGATCGACGCCGCCGCGATCACCGCGGCCAGACCGAGAAAACGCCCCAACATGCCGCGCTTTTCGCACAACGGCGTTGGGGAATGGTTAAGCGCGAAGCGGGCTCAGCCGCGCTCGACGAAGGCGCGCCAGGTCGGTGCGCCGCCGCGCAGCGAATAGGTGATGCGCGCGCAGGCATAGGGCCGCCCCGCCCTGTTGTCCGCCTCGGCGGCGGTTTCCGGCCACGCCGCCGCGCCGTCCTGCCCGGCGGCCCAGCACACCAGCGCCTCGGCCTCGGGCCGCGCCGCGATCTCGGCGCGGTCGGCGGCACTGTAGGCGGCGGGAACGCTCCAGCCGAAGATCCGGCGCTCGATAGGCTCCGACGCCGCGAACAGCGGTGCGAAGGCGGCGCAGCGGTCGGCGAGCAGCGCGGCGACCGCCTGCCGTTCGGCCGCGCCGAGCCAGCGTCCGCCGAGCAGCGGCTGCCAGCGCGCGGGTTCGCGCGAGCGCAGCGCGGGGAGCAGCTCGTCCGCCGCCGCGACGAAGCGCGCGAGCCAGGGCGAATCCGCGGCGAGCGGTGCGAGCTTCGCGGGTTCGGTGGCGGGTCCGGGCTCGATCGGCACCAGCGGCGCCGTGCCAGCGATCGGCGCAGGGGGCGCGGCGCAGTCCTGTGCTGCGGCCGGCAGGGCGGCGAAGGCGGCGACCAGTGCCGACGGGATCAGAAGCGCACGCATGGGCGGCATCATATCACGTCCGGCTGCATGCGTCATGAACCGGACGCGGCCAGCCCTTCGCGCAGCCATCCCGGCGCCTTTGCGGCGTCGATCGTCTCGACGCGGCGATGCTCGACCGACCAGCCGAGCTCGGGATAGGCGACGATCTGCCGCGCTGGTTCGGCCGCGGCGATCGGCACCACGACCAGCCGCCGGTTGACCTTCTGCCGCCAGTTCATCCGCGCGGTATTCTCCTGTCCGACATAGCAGCCCTTGGAAAAGCTGACGCCATTCAGCTCGGCGGCATTGCATTCGAGCCACAGCGTCGTGCCGTCGCCGAGCTCGGCGCGCCCTTCGGTGACGCCGAGCGGCAGCCGGTGCGCGCGCCAGCCGGCGTCGACGCCCTCGCCCTCGTCTGGCGACCCGAGCCAGCGCTGGCCGAGATCGGCGAGCCGCGGGTCGGGTTCGCCGAGGTCGCCAAAGGGCGCCCAATGCACCGCGAGCCCCTCCTCGCGCGCGATGGTGATCGCCCGGCGCAGGCGATAGAGGGTCAGCCGCCTGACAAGGTCGTCGGCGGCCTCGCGCTCGCAATCAACCAGCAAATCGTCCTCATCGCCCCAGATGAGGAAGTCGAACAGCACTTTCCCCTGCGGCGTCAGCAGCGCCGCCCAGACCGGCAGATTGCCCGCCACGTCGTTGGTGACGAGGCCCTGAAGGAAGCCGCGAACATCGTCGCCCGACAGGCGGATGAGGGCACGATCGTTGAGGGTTGTGTTAGACATGAGCGGACAATAGGGAGCGCGCGAGCCAACTTAAAGCCCCTCCCCTTCAGGGAAGGGGTTGGAGTGGGGTCCATCGGCCTTGCTCTATGTTTCGAGACCCCACCCCCGGCCCCTCCCCTGAAGAGGAGGGGGGAGACAGTATGACCGACCGCCTGACCATCCGCCGCCCCGACGACTGGCACGTGCATCTGCGCGACGGCGCGATGCTGGCCCATGTCGCTCCGTACACGGCGCGCCAGTTCGCGCGCGCGATCGTGATGCCCAACCTGGCGCCGCCGGTGACGACGGCCGCCGAGGGCGTCGCCTATCGCGACCGCATCCGGGCCGCGGTGCCCGCCGATCTCGACTTCACTCCGCTGATCGTCGCCTATCTGACCGACCACAGCGACGCGGGCGAGATGGCGCGCGGCCATGCCGAGGGCGTCTTCACCGCCGCGAAACTCTACCCCGCGCATGCGACGACCGGCAGCGCGCACGGCGTCACCGACGTCGCGAACATCATGCCCGTGCTCGAACGCATGCAGGCCATCGGCATGCCCTTGCTGATCCACGGCGAGGTCACCGATGCCGAGGTCGACATCTTCGACCGCGAGGCGGTGTTCATCGAGCGCACCCTCGCGCCGCTGGTGAAGGCGCTGCCGGAACTCAAGATCGTCCTCGAACATATCACCACCGCCGAGGCCGCGCAGTTCGTCGCCGACGCGCCTGCCCATGTCGCCGCGACGATTACCCCGCAGCATCTCCACATCAACCGCAACGCGATGCTCGTCGGCGGCATCCGGCCGCACGCCTATTGCCTGCCCGTCGCCAAGCGCGAGCATCACCGCCTCGCGGTGCGCGCCGCCGCCACCTCGGGTTCGCCCAAATTTTTCCTCGGCACCGACAGCGCGCCGCACGCGGTCCACACCAAGGAGGCGGCGTGCGGCTGCGCGGGAATCTTCAACGCGCCTTACGCGCTCGAATCCTATGTGACGGCGTTCGACGAGGATGGCGCACTCGACCGGTTCGAAGGCTTCGCGAGCGAACATGGTCCGCGCTTCTACGGCCTGCCGCTCAACGAGGGCACCATCACCCTCGAGCGCGGCGAAACCGTCGTTCCCGACCGGGTCGGCGAAGTCGTTCCCTTCCACGCCGGCGAAACGCTCGGCTGGCGGATCGTCTAGGACGGATCGACATTCAGAAGATGGCGAGTCGAAAATGGTGGTTTTCCGCGACCCGGAGCGCAGCGTGCTAATGGCACGTGAGCACCGGAAGCGCGGAAGGCCGCCATTTGCAGGCCGCCAGGGCTAAATGTCGATCCGTCCTAGGGCGTCGGCGGCACGCGCGGCGCGCGGGCCTTCACCCACATGTCGAAGCTGAACACCGCGATGCTGATCCAGATCAGCAGGAAGCAGAAGAGCTGCGCAGGCTTCAGCGGCTCGTCGAACAGGAAGAGGCTGAGCAGGAAGACGATGCTCGGCGCGAGATACTGGCAGAAGCCGAGCGCCGCATAGCTCATCCGCCGCGCCGCTGTCGCGAACATCAGCAGCGGGATCGCGGTCACCGCGCCCGCCGAGACGAGCAGCCAGCTGATCGCGCCGCCCGATCCGAAGCCGACGCCGTCGCCCGCCTGGACATAGAAGGCCGCGATCGCGAGCGCGGGCAGGAACAGCAGCGTCGTCTCGATCGCCAATCCCGGCAGCGCGCCGACCGGCGCCACCTTGCGGAGCAGGCCATAGACGCCGAAGCTGAGCGCCAGCGTCAGGCTGATCCACAGCGTGTCGAGCGCGCCCGCGAGCAGGATGGCGACCCCGACCCCGGCGATCGCCACCGCGACCACCTGCAGCCGGCTCAGCCGCTCGCCGAGGAAAACCATGCCCAGCATCACATTGACCAGCGGATTGAGATAATAGCCGAGGCTCGACGCGAGCACGTGACCCGAGAAGATCGAATAGATGTAGACGAGCCAGTTGAGCGCGATCAGCAGCGCGCTCGCGAGCAGCAGCCGCAGCACGCGCCAGTCCTTCAGCGCCGCCAGATAATCGCCGATCTGGCGGCGGAAGAGCATGATGACGAAGCAGAGCGGCAGCGACCAGATGATGCGCTGCGACAGCACCTCGACCGGCGGCACGCTTTCGAGCAGCTTGAAGAAAAGCGGGACGAAGCCCCAGATCGTATAGGCGCCCAACGCGTAGGGCAGCCCTCCCTGGTCGCTCCCCGCGGGGGCCGGCGGTCGGTTCATGGTCTTGCTCTTGCGGTCGGTGGGGTCAGATGATGCCGCCGCCCATCATCAGGCGCAGCACGCCGATGACGATGACGACGATATTGAGGTTGCGGCCGCTGGTCCGGTTCGACATCGCGCCGAGCGCGAGCCCGACCACCGCGATCGGCACCACCACCCAATTCGCCCAGCCGAGCAGCGGGATGAAGGCGGGAATGGCCAGAATCAAGGCGATAACGCCGATGACGATCGAAGCGATGTTGAGCATGGGCATAGTGTCGCACGCCGTCCGAAGCCCGGCAAGACCCTTTCGGTTCGTCGACGCCAGCACTCGGCTCGTCTTGTTGCCTTGGGTTCATGCAACGCAGTTCAGCCTGCATCCGTTCTCACACCGAAACGCCCGGATGCCGACAAGGGATCGAGGCGTCGAACCAGGAAAGGACTTGTAATGCGTAATTTCACCAAGAGCCTGCTGGGCGCGTTCGCGGCGATCGGCGTTGCCGCCACCGCCCCCGCCTATGCCGGCATCTCGACCGCGGCACCGGCGCAGGGTCACGTCTTCGTCAAGGCCGACCAGGACGCCGGCTTCTATCGCAAGAAGCGCCATCATCGTTCCTATGCGCGCGACCAGCGCGTCAATTCGAACACCCGCATCTGGCGCGGTAGCGATGGCCGCTATCGCTGCAAGAAGGACAACGGCACCACCGGCCTGCTGATCGGCGGCGCGGTCGGCGGTCTCGCGGGCCACGAGATCGCGGGCGACGGCGACAAGCTGCTCGGCACCGTGCTCGGCGCCGCGGGCGGCGCGCTGCTCGGCCGCGAGATCGACCGCGACAAATATCGCTGCCGCTAAGGCACAGAGAACCGTTACGGGTACGGGTTCGAGACCCCTCCACCCGCACCGCGTGATGGAGAGGGCGTCGGCTTCGGTCGGCGCCCTCGTCGTTTGCGCCCGATGCGCCAGCGATTGCGCCTTGCCCCCGCTGGCGTCTTCGCCCAGAAACGGGGCCTTGTCCCGCCGCTTCGAAAGGATCGCCATGCTGAACGGCCCCCTTCTCGTCACCGAGCGGCTGATCCTGCGCCCACCCGCCGCCGAGGATTTCGACGCTTTCGCCGAAATGTGCGGCGAGGAAGACACGATGCGCTTCATCGGCGGCGCCTGCCCGCGCGCGCAGGCGTGGCGGCTCTGGTGCACACTCGCGGGCGCGTGGCACATCCGCGGCTTTTCGATGTTCTCGGTGATCGAGCGCGCGACCGGCGAATGGGTCGGGCGGCTCGGCCCGTGGGAGCCCGACGGCTGGCCGGGCGCGGAAATCGCCTATGGCGTGCGCGCGAAATTCGCCGGCAAGGGCTATGCCTTCGAGGGCGCGGTGGCCGCGTGCGACTTCGCGGTCGAATTCCTGAAATGGCCCGAATTGATGCACAGCATCGACCCCGCCAACCATCGCTCGCAGGCGCTGGCGAAGCGGCTCGGCGCGACGAACAGCGGCCCCACCCGCCTCCCCGCCCCCTTTCAGGACGCCCCGGTCGACGCCTGGACGCAAAGCGCCGACCAGTGGCGGCAAAAGCGCAAGGAGCTGACGCCATGACCGACCATCATGTCGACCCCGAACGCGCGCAGTTCGACGCCTTCAAGGCGCTGCCGCGCGACACGGTGATCCATATGCTCAACCTCGTGCGTTTCCGCGACACGGCCGCCTATCCCGCCGAGCATCCGCTCGCCGGACGGCATCTGACCGGCGCCGAGGCCTACGGCCATTACGGCGCCGACAGCGGCCCGATATTCCAGCGTGTCGGCGGGCGCATCGTCTGGCGCGGCACGATGGAGGCGATGGTGATCGGCCCCGAGGGCGAGCATTGGGACGCGATCTTCGTCGCCGAATATCCGAACAGCGGCGCCTTCATGGAAATGGTCACCGACCCCGTCTACCGGCAGGCGGTGGTCCACCGCCAGGCGGCGGTCGAGACCTCGCGGCTGATCCGCTGCAATCCGAAAGCGTCTCGCTCCGAGACAGTTTTCGGCTAACAAAGCCTTACCGGTTAACGCTTTTTGCTCACATCTTCTTAACCAGAATTCGGCTAGTCCCGATGAAAGATTAAGGGAGTGTTAGCGATGATGTTGCGGGGAAAATGGCTCGTTGCCGGTTTGCTGATCGCGACCGCGGGGCTCGCCGGCTGCCGGGACAACCCCGAAAAGGCCGATCTCGCGCCGCTCGACGACGGGCTGACCAATGCCGACCCCGCGATCAAGGGCGCGCTCGAAGACAAGATCATGGTCGACCCCAAGCTCGCGGGCCAGGCCAACCGCAACGCCGCGGGGCCAGGCAACCGGCCGGTCGACGGCGGGGTTCCCGGTATCGCTGCGGGCAAGGCAGCGACCGCCGCCGAAGCCGCCGCGGCGATGAAGGCGGGCAAGCTGCTCGCCGCACCCAGGGCGCTGCCCTTCGAGGAGGGCTGCGCCGGCGACTGCGCCGCCAAGCGTCCGGTCACCATCGGCGCGCTCGCGCGCGAACAGACCAAGGGCAGCTGCGACGCGAAGCTGACCTATGGCAACGGCTGGGCCGACCGCATGCCCGCGGCCTTCCCCGTCTATCCGCGCGCGACTCTACGCGAAGCGGCCGGCATCAATGGCGGCAAGTGCAACATCCGCGTCGTCAATTTCCAGACCGCCGCCTCGATCCAGGGCGTGCTCGACTATTATCACACGATGGCGGTCCGCGCCGGCTACACGAGCGACCATCGCGTGCGCGGCAACGAACATATGCTCGGCGGCACCAAGGGCGAACTCGCCTATGTCGTGATGCTACGCCGCGACGGCGGCATGACCGACGTCGACATCGTCGCCTCGGGCGGGCGCTGAGAAAGCCTCACGGCCCCCGCGTCGCGACCGCGTCGAGCGCCGCCGCATCGCGGATCGTGATGCGGTTATAGTCGATCGCGATCACGCCGGCGCGCTCCATGTCGCGCAGCACACGGTTGACGCTCTGCCGCGTGACCCCCAGCATCGCGCCGAGCTGTTCCTGCGGCAGTCGAAGGCCGAGTTCGGTTCCGCCATCGCCCGCGATGCCGTGAATCCGGCCGAGATGGGCGAGCGTCGCCGCCATGCGCTGCTCGAGCGTGCCAAGCGTCTGGTCGTGGAGCAGGCGCAGGCTGTCGCCATGGCGGGTGCAGAGCAGCAGCGCGACATCGCGCCACAATACCGGTTCGGCATCGAGGATCGCGGTCAGCGCGTCGCAAGGTAGGTGCAACAGCACGCTGTCGGCATAGGCGCGGAAATCATAGGGTAACCGCACATCCGACAAGAGCAAGACGAGCGCCAGCACCTCAGGCGCGCTTGCGAGGCCAAGGACGAAACGCTTGCCCTCCGCCGAGCCGCTGCTGATCTCGACACCGCCCGCGGCGACGACAATCACGTCGCGGCTGCGGGGATGGTGGTGCGTGCCTATATCCGTGCCGCGCGCATAGGATCGCGCGCGGGCGATCGCCGCGACCTCGATCAGCCGCGCCTCGGGCCAGTCGCGGAACAGCGGGCAGAGGCGGAGTGCGCGCAGGCGCGCGTCGGGTCCCCAATGTTCGGGCGATCGGTTCGCCTGCGGCCTCGTCGACATGCTTTCGTTCCCCTATGCTGCCGACCTCTATGCCGCACATGCGAAAATCCCAAAGAGATTGTCGGCTGGATGACAGACTGGCGGCGCGGCCATCGCTAGCGGAAGGCGAGATCGAGAGGAGACCTATCGCATGAAGATGCTTCTTGCCCTTGCCGCGATGGCGGCGGCCGTCCTGTCCGGCCCGGCGCGCGCCGCGCCGCAAGCGACGCCCCAGGAAACGACGACGACCGAAGAGGACGCCTACGCCATCGGTCTCGAAGCCTATACCTACGCCTATCCGATGGTGCTGATGGAGGTGACGCGCCGGGTGTCGACCAACGCCAGCGAAGGCCGGCTGCGCGCGCCGGTGAACCAATTCGCGCACATGAAGACCTATCCCGACGCGAGCTTCAAGGATGTGGTGCGCCCCAACGCCGACACCCTCTATTCGACCCTGTGGTATGACGTCGGCCGGGAACCGCTGATCCTGACCCTGCCCGACACCGCGGGCCGCTATCATGTCGTGCCGATCATGGACATGTGGACCGAGGTGTTCGCGACGCTCGGCACGCGCACCACTGGCAACAACGGCGGCACGGTAGCGCTCGTCGGCCCGCACTGGCAGGGGACGCTGCCCGCCGGGATGCGGATGGTGCGCAGCCCGACCGAGCAGGGCTGGATCATCGGACGCATCCAGACCAACGGCGCCGCCGATTACGACCATGTCCACCAGTTGCAGGCGGGCTATGCCGCGACACCGCTGTCGGGTTGGGGCAAGCCGCAGGCCGCGGCGGAGGCGAAGGCCGATCCGTCGGTCGACATGAAGACTCCGCCGGTCGAGCAGGTCGCGCAGATGGCGCCCGGCGCCTTCTTCGCGCTGTTCGCCGAGACGCTGAAGCGCAACCCGCCGCACGCGAGCGACTATGCGGTGCTGCTGCGCATGGAGCGCGTCGGGCTGGTGCCGGGGAAGAGCTTCGACCTCGCCACCGCCGACCCCGCGGTGCAGCGCGGCCTGACCCGCGCCGCGGCCGACGCCTATGCGCGAATCCTGAACCGCCGCAAGGGGCTCAACCTGACGAAGAACGGCTGGGTCGCGATGGGCAACGCGCTCGGCGTCTATGGCAACGACTATCTCCAGCGCGCCTTCATCGCCTACGCCGGCCTCGGCGCGCTGCCGCCCGAGGAGGCCATCTATCCGATGGTGCCGCTCGACGGCGAGGGTAAGCCGCTCAGCGGCGCGGCGCGCTATGTCCTGCATTTCGACAAGGACCAGATTCCGCCCGCCGACGCCTTCTGGTCGCTGACCATGTACGGCGCCGACCAGTTCTTCGTCGCAAACCCGATCGACCGCTTCGCGATCGGCGACCGCGACAAGCTGGCCTTCAACCCCGACGGCTCGCTCGACCTCTATATCCAGAAGGATAATCCGGGTGCGGACAAGGAAGCCAACTGGCTCCCCGCGCCCGCGGGACCGTTCACGATGAACCTGCGCCTCTACCTGCCGCGGCGCGAGGCGCTCGAAGGGCGCTGGACGCCGCCGCCGCTGAAGCGGGTGCCCTGATCTGAACGGCAAAAAAGGCGATTATGGATTTTGCAAATCCGCTTGCACCGGCTTTCGGTCGACCAGCGAGATTCTGCGTCTCATACCGTCGTCATTCCCGCGAAAGCGGGAACCCAGAGCGAGCGTCGGCTGACCCCACGCTGGGTTCCCGCTTTCGCGGGAATGACGACGGTGGGGATGTCACCTCCCCACCCCAAAGCCGGCACGTCTCACTTGCGTTTATAGTCGATGCAATCGCCGAAAAAGAAAGGCCCCCGGGCGACCGGGGGCCTTTCGTTCGGGGAAGACCGAGCGTCAGATCTTGTCGCCAAGCGCGCCCTTGACCTTGCCGCTCAGATTCTGGGCTTCACCCTTGCGTTCCTGCGCTTCGCCTTCGGCGCGCAGGCGTTCATTGTCCGTCGCCTTGCCGATCGCCTGCTTGGTGTTGCCGGCGGCTTCATTGGCGAGACCTTTGGCTTTGTCCTTGAATTCACCCACGGGGAATCTCCTTGGCTGGCACGAGGCAACATAGCCCCGTGCCCGATCAACGAGCGCGCGTCGTCAATGTTCCGCGGAATCGAATTAAGCCATTAAATTAAAAGAGAAAACTAACCTAGATTAGTCCCGCGAGCGGACTCGACGGATCGGCGTAGCGGCGCTGGCCCATGCGGCCCGAGAGATAGGCATCGCGCCCCGCCTCGACCGCGAGCTTCATCGCGCGCGCCATGCGGACGGGATCCTTCGCCTCGGCGATCGCGGTGTTCATCAGCACGCCGTCGCAGCCGAGTTCCATCGCCACCGCCGCGTCGCTCGCCGTGCCCACGCCGGCATCGACGAGCACCGGCACCGACGCGCCCTCGACGATCAGGCGGATCGTCACGCGATTCTGGATGCCGAGCCCCGAACCGATCGGCGCGCCGAGCGGCATGATCGCGACCGCGCCCGCATCCTCGAGCTGCTTCGCGGCGATCGGATCGTCGACGCAGTAGACCATCGGCAGAAAGCCCTCTTTCGCGAGCACTTCGGTCGCTTCGAGCGTCTCGCGCATGTTGGGATAGAGCGTCTTCGCCTCGCCCAGCACCTCGAGCTTCACCAGATCCCAGCCGCCCGCCTCGCGCGCCAGCCGCAGCGTGCGGATCGCGTCGTCGGCGTTGAAGCAGCCGGCGGTGTTGGGAAGATAGGTGATCTTCTTCGGATCGATATAGTCGGTGAGCATCGGCGCGGTCGGGTCCGAGACATTGACGCGGCGCACGGCGACGGTGACGATCTCCGCCCCCGACGCTTCGACCGCGGCGGCATTCTGCTCGAAATCCTTATACTTTCCGGTGCCGACGATCAGCCGCGACGTGAACGTCCGCCCGGCGACACTCCACTGGTCCGCTGACACCTCAACCGCCTCCTACGAAATGAACGATTTCCAGCGCATCGCCCTCGGCGAGCGCAACATCGGCAAGGGTCGAGCGCGGGACGATCTCGCGGTTGCGCTCGACCGCGACCTTCTTCACGTCGAGCCCGAGCGAGGCGACGAGATCGGCGATGCTGCCGCTCCGCACCTGCCGCTGTTCGCCGTTGAGGACGATCGAAATGCTCGCCATGCTATCAATAATCTCCGTATCCCCGAGCGAAGACGAGGGGCCCGTTCGAGCGAAGCGAGAACCAGCGTCGTCGCAGCCTCGACTTCGCTCGGCAAAGCCCCTCGTCTTCGCTCGGGGATGCGGGAGCATTAGTGAAACGCGTCGATGGACATTTCCAAACAGTCGCGACGCATATAGGGAATAGCGATTGCACCGCAACCGAAAGCCCGCCTTTTGCCCGACAAGCCCATCGTCTATGTCCTTTCCGGCCCCAATCTCAACCTGCTCGGCACGCGCGAGCCGGAGATTTACGGGCACGATACGCTGAACGACATCCACGCGCGGCTCGAAGCGCAGGCGGCTGGGCTCGGCCTCGCCGTCGAATGCCGGCAGACGAACCACGAAGGCGTGCTGATCGACTGGCTGCACGAGGCCTATGTCCAGGGGGCGAAGGCGGTGCTGCTCAATGCGGGCGGCTATACCCACACGTCGATCGCGATCCACGATGCGATCAAGTCGATCAAGGTACCGGTGATCGAGGTCCATCTGTCGGACCCGATGAAGCGCGAAAAATTCCGCCATATCAGCTATGTGGGCATGGCCGCGGCCGCGCATTTCGCGGGGCATGGCGCCGACAGTTACACGCTGGCGCTGGACGCCGCCGCGCGCTTCTGACAAGAGGCGCGATCAGAAACAGGGGTCAGGGCGCCTCCAATCCGGCGCCGCAACAACGGGAAAACACATATGGGTGACCATAAAGAGCAGGGCATCAACATCGATCCGGCGTTCGTCCGCGCGCTTGCCGAACTGCTCGACGACACGCAGCTTTCGGAAATCGAGGTCGAGGACGGTGATCGCAAGGTGCGCGTCGCGCGCACGCTGACCGCCGCCGCCGCGCCGCTGGCTTACGCCCCCGCTCCGGTCGCCGCGCCCGCAGCCGCCGCTGCACCCGTGGCCGCGCCGGCCGCCCCCGCCGCCGACAATTTCGCCGACGCGGTGAAGTCGCCGATGGTCGGCACCGTCTATCTCGCCCCCGAACCCGGCGCGCCCAATTTCGCGAGCGCCGGCGCCGCGGTGAAGGAAGGCGAGACCATCCTGATCATCGAGGCGATGAAGGTGATGAACCCGATCACCGCGCCCAGGGCAGGCACGCTTCAGGCCGTGCATGTCGAGAACAGCCAGCCGGTCGAGTTCGACCAGCCGCTGTTCACCATCGGCTGAGGCCCAGCCGCATGACGATCGAGAAACTGCTGATCGCCAACCGCGGCGAGATCGCGCTGCGCATCCACCGCGCATGCCATGAAATGGGCATCAGGACCGTCGCGGTCCACTCGACCGCCGACGCCGACGCGATGCACGTCCGCTTGGCCGACGAGGCGGTGTGCATCGGCCCGCCCGCGGCGAAGGACAGCTATCTCAACATTCCGGCGATCATCTCGGCCGCCGAGGTGACCAACGCCAACGCGATCCATCCCGGCTACGGCTTCCTGTCGGAGAATGCGCGTTTCGCCGAGATCATCGAGGCGCATAATCTGGTCTTCGTCGGCCCCAAGCCCGAGCATATCCGCACGATGGGCGACAAGGTCGAGGCGAAGCGCACCGCGGTCGAACTCGGCCTGCCGGTCGTCCCCGGCTCGCCCGGCGCGGTCACCTATGGCGAAGAGACGAAAGCGCTGGCGCGCGAGATCGGCTATCCGGTGCTGATCAAGGCCGCCTCGGGCGGCGGCGGGCGCGGCATGAAGGTCGTTCCCGACGAGGACAGTCTCGAAAGCCTGATGGGTCAGGCGTCGAGCGAGGCGGCGGCGGCGTTCGGCGACCCGACCGTCTATATGGAGAAATATCTCGGCAACCCGCGCCATATCGAATTTCAGGTGTTCGGCGACGGCAACGGCAACGCCATCCACCTCGGCGAGCGCGACTGCTCGCTCCAGCGGCGCCACCAGAAAGTGCTCGAGGAAGCCCCCTCGCCCGTCATCTCCGCCGAGGAGCGCGCGCGGATGGGCAAGATCTGCGCCGACGCGATGGCGAAGATGCACTATCGCGGCGCGGGGACGATCGAATTCCTGTGGGAAAATGGCGAATTCTTCTTCATCGAGATGAACACCCGCATCCAGGTCGAGCATCCGGTGACCGAGATGATCACCGGCTTCGACCTCGTCCGCGAGCAGATCCGCATCGCCGACGGCCGCGGCCTGTCGGTTCGGCAGGAGGATCTCGAATTTCGCGGCCATGCGATGGAATGCCGCATCAATGCAGAGGACCCGCGCAGTTTCCTGCCCTCGCCGGGCAAGGTCACCCAATATCACCCCGCGGGCGGCATGCACGTCCGCGTCGATAGCGGGCTCTACGCCGGCTATGCGATCCCGCCCTATTACGACAGCATGATCGGCAAGCTGATCGTCTATGGCCGCACCCGCGAAAGCTGCATGATGCGGATGCGCCGCGCGCTCGAGGAAATGGTCGTCAGCGGGGTCAAGACCAACATTCCGCTCCACCAGGCGCTGCTCGCCGCGCCCGACGTGATCCACGGCGACTATACGATCAAATGGCTCGAGGAATGGCTCGCGCAGCAGGACGACGCGGCCTAGCACGGCCTGACCGCCCTCTCCCCTGAAGGGGAGAGGGCGGTCCTGGATCGCGCCTCCCCGCCTTCCAAACCCCTGTTTTTTTGGCTATGGCGACGCCTATGGTCAAAAACTCTCCCTTTTCCGCGCCTGCCGCGGCGCTCCTCCTCCCGCTCGCTCTCGCAAGCGCTCCGGCCCTCGCCCAGACGTCGGACGTGAAGGAGGACTCGGTCGTCTTCCAGCCCGACAAGGTCGCCGACGACGCCCCCGTCGTCGAAACGCTCGCCGAAGCGAATCTGCCGAGCTGGTCGAAGGACAATGCTCGCGCGCTGGTCGCCTTCATCGGCACGGTCGGCGGCGAAGGCCTGTTCCCGAAAGATTATAATCCCGAGGGGATCGAGGCGGCGATCGCCAGCGGCAATCAGATCCAGCTCGACAAGGTGGCGACCGACAGCTTCCTGCTGCTCGCGACGCACCTGCGCGACGGCCGCACGCCGAATGCGGCACGCAAGCAGTGGTTCATGACCGACAGCGACGCCGACGGCACCCCGCTGATCCCGCTGCTCAGCTATGCGCTGACGGCGAACGACATTCCGGTCGCGCTCGGCGGGCTCGACCCCGTCCATCCGACCTTCGCGCTGCTGAAGGCGGCGCTCGCCACCGCGAAGACCCCCGCCGAGGCCAATGCGATCCGCGTCAACATGGAGCGCTGGCGCTGGATGCCGCGCGACCTCGGCACCGGCTATGTCGTCAGCAACGTCCCCGAATATCTGACCCGCGTCATCCACGACGGCGTCGTCATCGCGACGCACAAGGCGGTCGTGGGCAAGCCCTCGACCCCGACGCCGCAGCTCAACCCGATGGCGACCGGCGTCATCGTCAACCCGACCTGGACGCTGCCGCGCAGCATCATCAACGAAGGAATCGGCGCGACGATCGCCAGCAACCCCGCCCGCGCCCGCGCGCAGGGCTATACCTGGACCGGCAAGGGCAAGACGCTGTCGGTCGTGCAGCAGCCGGGGCCGGGCAATTCGCTCGGCGTGATGAAGATGGAGATGCTGAACCCGCACGCCATCTACCTCCATGACACGCCGTCGAAGGGCGCCTTCGCGGCCGACAAGCGCGCGTTCAGCCACGGCTGCATCCGCACCGAAAAGGCGCTGCATTTCTCGGGCCTGATGGCGGTGATGTTCGCGGGCAAATCGCCCGAGGAATTCGGCGAGGCGATCGCCAGCGGCAAGACGACCCGCTTCGGCTTCGATCAGCCCTTCCCGGTCTATGTCGCCTATTGGACGATGGTGCCCGACGGCAAGGGCGGCGTGAAAAAGCTCGCCGACCTCTACGGCCGCGACGCGCCCGTCGTCGCGAGCTTCGCCAAGCCCGGCCGCCCAACCGCGGTGCTGATCTCTCCCACCCCGCCGCCGGTCGTGCCGACGACGACGACCGCTACGCGCCAGCCGGCACCGGCGAGCGCGCCGAGCGCAACCGCGCCGGGGACGTCGGGGATTTATTGAGCAGTCATGGAAGCTGGGCGCTCAACTGGCAAAGGTCTGATGGCGCTGGCGATCCTGCTTTCCTTGGTTGCGCCGCCTGCCATCTCCGCAGAACGTCCCGACGCGCAATTTCAATGCGACGCGACGACAAGGAACGAATGGCTCGCCCCCCCTTCCAACGTGGACGAAGGCGAGAAAATCGATCCGGCGCTCGTTCGCCCCATATCAAGCAATATCAAGCGGGCCATCGCGCTGCTGGGCGATCGAAGCGCCATTCCCCTGACGCACGGTCAACTTGTCGAGTTCATGGGAACGAAGGCCTCCGAAACCATCCCGCCGGGCGATCAGTATCGTGCCTATCTGGTGCGTGCGGTGTTTCCCACCGGTCGACCCACACTCGACGTTCGCTGGAGCGGCAATGACCTCCATGTCTTTGCCGCCGGCCTGGGGTGCGCGCCCTTTACAAAGCATCCGGTGATTGTTTTCCTCACCCGCGAGCCCGCGCGCGTATTCGTGACGGCTTCGGCCGCCCTTTGACGATTCAATCCGCGGTCCCCGGCATCACCCCGCTCGTCGCGCTCGTCCGGACGATAGCCTCGGTGCCCGGCAGCGGCGGCAGCACGGGTTGCGGCGGCGGAACGCTCAGCTTGTCGGCGAACAGCAGCCGGCCCGGGCCGAGCTTGTAGAGGATTTGCGGCAGCAATTCCTCGCCGAACACGAAACAGCCCTCGCTGCGCCCCAGCTTGCCCTGCGTGGCAATCAGCGATGGTTCGGCGTACCAGGCGCCGTGGACGACGATCGCGCGCATGTCGGCGTTGCTGTTGTCGGGATCGAGCCCGGCGAGCCGCATCGACGAGCCGTTCGATCCCCAATAATAGTCGCTGGTGCGATAGGCGCCTCGCGAACTCGCGAGGCTGCCGGGGGCGTTCGAGAAGCTCTTGAGCCAGCCATCATGCTGCGGGTCCGAGCCACGGCCGTGCGTCACCGGATAGAGGTCGATCCGCCCCGCGACCATGTCGACGAGCGCGAAGCGCGGGCGGGAGGACGGAAGCCCGAAATCGACGATGCCGACGCGGTCGGTCAGCGCGATATGACGGCCCTCGCGCGCGAGCTGCGCCCGCGCCACCGCGAGATAGTCGACGGGCGGCGGTGCAGGCGCCGCCGGGTGCTGGGCGATCCAGTCCGGCACCTGCGCGCGCGCCTCTGCCGCCGCGAAAGCGCCCGCACTCGCGAGCCCCGCCAGCATCGACCTGCGATCGATCATCTTGTTCACTTGCAACCCAACCCCGCATGCCGCCTCCGGCGGTCCTTCGTCGGGACATTAGCCGCAGCTTGCCCTCTAAAGGCAAGACGCATCATCGTCTTCATGCGGGGTGTTGTGCCATAATCGCCATGAACAGCGGGTTTACGCGCCGCACCCGCCCGCCCTTGCCCCGCCCGCACCGGCGCGATAGAGCCGCTTCCATGAAAGCGACCATCTGGCACAACCCCGCCTGCGGCACCTCGCGCAAGACCCTCGCGATCATCGAGGAGACGCCGGGCGTCGAAGTCACCGTCGTCGAATATCTGAAGACGCCCTACACGGCGGACAAGCTGCGCCAGCTCTTCGCCGACGCCGGCCTGACCGCAAAGAAGGCGCTGCGCCTCCGCGGCACCGACGCCGAAGAGCGCGGCCTGCCGGACGCGAACGAGGAGGCGATCATCGCCGCGATGGTCGATAATCCCGCCTATGTGAACCGCCCGTTCGTCGAGACCGACAAGGGCGTTCGCTTCTGCCGCCCGCAGGACGTGGTGCGGGAGATTCTTTAGTCGGTCGCCTGTATCAAGGGCATTGAAACCCGACGCTCCCAGTGGGCACACAGACAAGATAAATATCGCCATCGCGCCGTAGCTTCAGGCGCATTCTCCCGTTCTTGATGAAAGTGTGCCCAAAATACTGCACTGTCACCACAGGCGGAAGCCGCGGACCGCGCAAGACTCGCGCCACATAAAATTTCGCTGTCATCCGGCCGTGGCCCAACAGGTCGTCCGGATGGTTCGTCGGCTCATAAACATACAGATTCTCAAGCCGCCCCAAAACTTCGACATCGCGAGTGTCCGCCGCCGGCTGCTTGGCGGCAGCGTCGCTGAAAAGCATGGCTCCTATCAGCAGGGCCGAACAGCTTAGGCGCATTTCGCTCTCCCGCGTTGCGCGATGGGCCGCACTATATTGCGGGACCAATCGCTTGCCTACCCCGCCGAAATCCGCCCCCCCGCGATCCGGAACCGCGTCACCGGCCCCGGCATGGCGTCGAACAACGCCGCCTCGGTCCCCGTCAGCCACGCCTGTCCGCCCTGCCCCGCGAGCCGTTCGTAGAGCGCGGCGCGACGCGAGGGGTCGAGGTGCGCGGCGACCTCGTCGAGCAGCAGCACCGGCCGCCGGCCGCGCGCCCGCGCGACGCAGTCGCTGTGCGCGAGGACGAGCGAGAGCAGCATCGCCTTCTGCTCGCCGGTCGAGCAGCGCGCGGCCGCGCGGCCGCTCGCGGCATGGACCGCGGCAAGATCGTCGCGGTGCGGCCCCGCGGTCGCGCGTCCCGCCGCGGCGTCGATCCGCCGCCGCCCGGCGAAGAGTTCGCGCAAAGCCTCTTCGCTCCAAGACAGCGCGCGCGCCGCGCCTTCGCTGTCGACCAGCGTCAGCAGCGGCCGCGCGAAGGGGGCGTCGGGTTGCTCCGCCAATTCGGCCGACAACGCGGCGAGCGTGCGCTGCCGCGCCGCGTCGATCGCCGCGCCATGCTCGGCGAGCTGCGCCTCGAGGCTCGTCAGCCACCGCGCGTCGGCGCCCGCAAGATCGGCGAGCAGCTTGCCCCGCGCGCGCAGCGCCGCCTCGTAGCGGTTGCCGTGCTGCGCGTGGCGCGGGTCGAGCGCGAGGACGAGCCGGTCAAGGAAGCGCCGCCGGTTCCCTGCGGTCTCGACGAACAGCCGGTCCATCGCGGGGGTCAGCCACAGCACCGCGAGCCAGTCGCCGAGCGCGGTCGCCGCAGCGGGGCTGCCGTTGATCCGCACCAGCCGACGCCCCGGATGCGCGGGCTCGATCCCGGTGCCGAGCGCAACCGGGGCGAGCCCCTCGCCCGCGAGCACCTCGGCGAACACCGCAAAGCCCCCCGAAGCCCCGTCGCGCACCATCTCGGACAGCGGCGCGCGGCGCAGCCCGCGCCCCGGCGCGAGCAGCGAGATCGCTTCCAATATATTGGTCTTGCCCGCGCCATTGTCGCCGTGGAGCGCGACGAGCCCCGGTCCTGCGCCCAGATCCGCGCCGGCATGATTGCGAAAATCGGTCAGCGAAAGGCGGGTCAGCGTCATCCCGATCGCGCGTAGGATATTTCTCACGACGAGGGAAACGCCTCTTTCTTCCCTCCCACAAGCGGGAAGGGAAGGAGCACTTCTAAGGCGGAAAGGAATTTTTCACATTATCGGTAATTTTTCCCATCATCGCGCAAAATTCCCAACGCAATAATATTCCAAAACCGGAAAAACCGCGCTTAACCGTCCATGAATGAAATTGGCACGCCTCCTGCAATAGTGTCGGCATCCACCGGATGGTCCGGATGGGAGGAACGAAAGGATTTCATCATGGCCCACTTCAACACCGAATCGCTCAAGAGCTACGCGATCGCCGCGGTCGCCTCGCTCTACTGCTCGCTGATGTTCCTGGCCGCTGTCGGCCCGAACGGTGCCGAACTCGGCCGCCTGGTCATCTGACCAGCGGCCGGTTCGCCCACCCCATGATGCCGGCCCTCGCGCCGGGACGGAAAGGAAAGAAATGAAACAGGGTTTTCGCAAGAATCGTCGCGATGGCATGGTCTTCGGCGTCTGCGCCGGCATGGCCGACCACTTCGGCTTCGACGTCTTGTGGACGCGCGTCGCCTTTGTGGCGCTGACCTTGCTGGGCTTCGGCCTGCCGCTGCT
Source organism: Sphingopyxis sp. NJF-3 (assembly GCF_053514865.1). Taxonomy (NCBI): domain Bacteria; kingdom Pseudomonadati; phylum Pseudomonadota; class Alphaproteobacteria; order Sphingomonadales; family Sphingopyxidaceae; genus Sphingopyxis; species Sphingopyxis sp. NJF-3. The sequence goes on along the minus strand of NZ_CM130726.1, from coordinate 1,171,863 downwards.
GCTCTATATCACGGTCGCGATCCTCGCACCCTAGAGCCTGATGACATGGCTTTGACCCATCGTGATCGCCCTGTGAAGGACGCCGGCGAGGAGCGGGGCGCAGCGCGGGCCGGTGGCCCGCGCAAGACCCGCGACGACGTCCGGCGTCCTTCACAGGGCGACCCCTGCGGGGCGGGCCGCTTTTGGCCCATTGCCGCGTTGCTCGTCGGTCACGATGCCTCGGCATCGCTCCCTCCTCGCGCCTCGCACTGGGCCAAATTCGGCTCCGTCACGGTGGATCAAAGCCATGTCATCAGGCTCTGGCCCCGGGCCGGCCGCCTTCCAGGCGCAGTCGCACCGGCCCGCCTATCTCCAAGGACCAAAGGGCTCACCGGCCGTTCCGGTGGGCCCTTTTATTTGGGCCGGACGCTGAACCGATAGGGAATATAGATGAACACCTCGGTCGCGATCGCCTGCGCCCAGATCAGCTGTTCGTTGAGCCACGCGACCTCGACCCCATACGCCGCGGCGGTCTTCAGCGCCTCGGCCGCGACCAGCTTGCGGGTAAAGAGGAAGGTAGGATGAAAGGGGACCACCGGCTTTCCGCTTTCCACGAGAAAAGGGAGCGGCGAAGCGCCGCTCCCTTTCCCCGCCCCTGCCGCCGGCCCCTACCGGGGACGTTGGACCGGCGTCGAAGCCGAATGGCGGCCGCGGCCTATTTCGTCTTGCGCTCGAGGTCGGCGATCGCGCGGTCCATGTCGGCGACCACCTTCGCGCGCGTCTCCGCCGACATATGGGTCGACGCCTCGCCCTTCGCGATGCGGTCGCGCGCCTTGCGGAGCGCCGAAAGCTGGCTCGACGGATCGCCGCCATCGCCGCAGTGGAGCACCATCACGCGGCGATGCGTCTGGCCGCCCTTCTCGTCGCGATCGACGATCGGCATCTGCATCTTCCCTTTGCCGTCCTTGCCGCAACCGGCGCGGATCACCGCCTGGGCGTCGGCGACGGTCCAGACCCCCGGAGGCGCCGGCGGCATGGGCGGCACGGGAGGCATCGGCGGCATCGCGGCGCTGAAACGCTCGCGGCGCTTCGCCTCGAGCTTGTCGGCGATCGCCGCGGCGCGGTCGCCGGTGATGCCCTGTTCGGCGAGCGTCGCCAGAATATCCTCACGCGACAGCCCGCCCGGCATCCGGAGTTCGAAACGGCGCGCGGTGGGCGCCCCACCCTCGGCGGCCTCGCCCTTTCCGTCCTCGCGGACCACGACGCGGGTGACCTCGCGGCGCCGGCCGTCGGCCTTGCCGCCTTCGCCGTCATCCTCGCTGGTGAAGATCATCACCCGATGCGCGCCCTCGACCGCTTCGGGCGGAGCCGGCGGCGCGGGAGGCGGCGGCAGGTCCACCGCGGGAGGCGCGGGAGGCCCCGGCGGGACCGGCAAATCCTCGGCCTGCGCGCTCGCCTGCGCTGTCGCCGCGGGGACCAGCGTCGCGGTCGCCGCGAGCGCCGCCATCGCCGCGCCGCCGACGAGGAGCCGTCCGGCGAGACTGCGCCGGCGCGAAATATCCTTTTGCATCATCAGCATCGTCAGTCTCTCCTGCAAAGTGTCGCGCGAAGCCATCGGCGCCGCGAGCGCGAGACGCGAGCCGACCGCCGCCTTGGCAATGGCGGTTGCATAGCTCGCGGTGCGCGGGCCGCGCCCTTCCTCGCCCGCCATCACGAGCACGCGCACGTCGCACGCGGCCTCCTGGTCGAAGCGGAAGGCGCGGATCGCGCGCCAGGCGAGCGGATTGAACCATTGGCTCGCGAGCAGCAGCAGCGCCGCCGCATTGGCCCAGAGGTCGCCGTGGCGATGGTGCGCCAGCTCATGGTCGATCGCCAGCGCGCGTTCCTCGGGCGCGTAGCGCGCGAAGAAATCGCGCGGCACCGCGACGAAGCGGCGGACGAGGCCGAAGGCGACGGGCCCGTCGACCGCATCGCTCATCACCAGGCGGATCGAACCGAGCGGATCGAGCTCGGCGCCGCGCGCCAGCACCTCCACCTGAAAGCGCCGATGCGCGAGCGCGGCGCGCGCGAGAACGACGAGCGCACCCGCCAGCCAGAGCAGAAACAGCAGCGGCAAGGCGTCGGCGAAGGTCCAGGCCGTCTGGGGCATCGCCGCCGGAGTCACCACTGCGTGAGCGGCTTCGGTCATTTCGGTCATCATCCCGTCGACCGGAAGCATCGGCGCGGCCGCCGGCGCCGGCGCGGGATCGGCGAAGGGCAGCGGCGGCAGCACGAACCGCAGCGCCGGAATGGCCCAGAGCGCGTAGGTAAGTCCGGGACCGAACAGCCGCGCGATGGGTTTGCGGATCAGCAGCACCGCCGCGACGAGCAGCGCGGTGGTGAGCATCGTATCGCCCCACGCCTGCATCAGTATCGCGGCGCTCATGACTTGAGCTTCCGCAGCAACGCCTCGATCTCGGCGATGTCGGCGTCGGTCAGCGCCTCGCGCTCGGCGAGATGCGCGATCATCGGGCTGACGCGGCCGCCGAAGAGCCGGTCGACGAAGCGCTGCGATTCCTCGCCCATCGCCGCCGCGCGATCGATCGCCGGACGATAGAGATAGCGGCGCCCGTCGGCCTCGGCGGTCACCGCGCCCTTCTGCACCAGCCGCGCGATCAGCGTCTTGACCGTCGCCTGCGTCCAGCCGTTGGCCTTGCCGACCCGCGCGGTCAGCTCGGCCGCGGTCTGCGGCGCATCGTCCCACAGCGCGCTCAACACCTGCATTTCGGATTCGCTTGCACGTTCGGCCATGCGGATCCCCTCCCTTCGGCTTGATCCTGCAATTCGATTACAGATGTAGTCAATAGACTGAATGGCCGATGAACGGCGCGGCCCGTCCATGTGTCGGAAACCTTGACACTCCATCCGGCCGGTAAGGATTCGCTAACCAGCGTATCACGCCGAAAACAGGGACGGCGCAGAATTGGCACGGCGCTTGTATGATATTCCGTGTTCCCGAGTGTTCCGCTCAATGGAGCGGCGGGGGACATCGGTCTGGTCCCTGATGTTCCCCGCCCTCATTCGGGAAAATCCACTTACCCCCGAGGCACACGGGGGGCGGAGCGGCCCAACGGCCCCGCCCCCCGGATGCTTTTCACAAACGGCCGGCAGCAGCCATTTCACCATCGTAACCCTGAACTTGTTTCAGGGTCCATGGCCTGCCGTCTGCTTCGACGCGGCATCGAACGAGAGGTCTGGCCATGGATGCTGAAACAAGTTCAGCATGACGTGATTTTGAACGGCAGTTCCCCACCTCAAAGTCGACGTCTCGCTTACGGGCGCCGCGCCGCTGACGCGAGCCCCCCTCAATCCACTCCGCCGAAGGTCAACCCGACCACGCGCGCGACCATCGCCTCGTCCCAGTCGACACGCCGGTCGAGGATCAGCATCGCCAGCCCGTGGACCAGCGCCCAGGCATGGAGCGCAGCGGTATCGACCGATTCCGCCGGGAACACCTCGCCCACCCCGGCGCGCAGCAGATTATAGGCGACCTCGCCGCCATCACCCTCCTCGCCGCCCTTGCGCTCGGGCATCTGGCGCGTGAAGCTCAGGCGGAACAGCGCGGGCTCGTCATGCGCGAAGCGGACATAGGCGATGCCCGTCGCCTTGAACCCCGCGCGCCCGCCGCCCGCCTTCAGCCACGCCTGCGCCTGCAGCGCGCCCAGCCGCCGCAACCCTTCCTCGGCGAGCGCGTCGAGCAGCGCCTCCTTGTCCGGGAAATGCCGGTAGAGCGCGGTCGCGCTGACCCCGACGTCGCGCGCCAGCGCGCGCAGCCCCAACTCGCCCGCGTCGCCTTTCGCCAGCCGCTCCAGCCCCGCCGCGATCACCGCCGCGCGCAGGTCGCCATGATGATAGGCGCGCGCCGGCTTCGCGGGCGCATCTTTTATGTTGACACTGTTATCTTTGTTCGCCATCATGTTTCCACTGTAAACATAGCGAGTCGCCAAAAGCAAGTTTCAGGCATCCCCTCCCCGGGATTTAAGGAGAAGCGTCATGGCCAGCAACGTCGAAACCCTGATCCGCAGCGCGGTGACCAAAGGCATCGGCAAGGTCGCCGACTTCAACCGCAAGCGCCTCCCCCGCCCCGCCGACGCGCATCCCTATCTCACCGGCATCCATCAGCCGATGACCGAGGAGCTGACGCTCGAGGCGCTGCGCGTCGACGGCGAGATTCCCGCGGCGCTCTCCGGCCGCTACCTCCGCAACGGACCCAACCCGGCTCTCCCCCCCGATCCCGCGAGCTATCACTGGTTCACGGGCGCCGGCATGGTCCACGGCATCCGCATCGAGGGCGGCGCCGCGCTCTGGTATCGCAACCGCTGGGTGCGCGGTGCCGAGGCGTGCGCGAAGCTCGGCGAGGAGATTCCTCCCGGTCCCCGCGCCGAAGGCTTCGACGCGCCCAACACCAATGTCGTCGGCCTCGCCGGGCGTACCTTCGCGATCGTCGAGGCGGGCGGCAAGCCGGTCGAGATGTCGGACACGCTGGACACCATCGCGCACAACCCCTTCGACGGCACGCTCGCGGGGCCTTACACCGCGCATCCGCACCACGACCCCTTCACGGGCGAGACCCACGCGATCACCTATCAGGGCGAGCAGCCCAACAAGGTGTGGCACGTCGTGCTCGACACCAACGCGCATGTGATCCGCGAGGAAGCGGTCGCGGTCGCCGACGGCCCGTCGATCCACGACTGCGCGATCACGCAGAATTACGTCCTCGTCTTCGACCTGCCCGTGACCTTCTCGATGAAGTCGCTGCTCGCCGGCTATCGCTTCCCCTATGCGTGGAACGAGGCGCACCCGGCGCGCGTCGGCCTCCTCCCCCGCAACGGCGCGGGCAGCGAGATCGTCTGGGTGCCGGTCGCCCCCTGCTATGTCTTCCACCCCGCCAACGCGTTCGAGACCGCCGACGGCAAGGTGATCGTCGATGTCGCCGCGCACGAGACGATGTTCGCGGAATCGAAACGCGGCCCCGACAGCCCGCGCTCGCGCCTGGAACGCTGGACGATCGATCCCGCCGCGGGCGCGACGACGCGCGCCGTCATCCACGATCACAACCAGGAGTTCCCCCGCTACGACGAGCGGCGGACGACGCAGCCCTACCGCTATGTCTACAGCGTCGCGCTACCCGACGGGCCGGGCGAGCTGGCGATCGCCGACACCCGCCTGTTCCGCCACGACCTCGAACGCGGGATCACCGAGACGCGCGATTTCGGCCCCGGCCGCCACCCCGGCGAATTCGTCTTCGTCCCGCGCGCCGCCGCGGGGGCCGAGGATGACGGCTGGCTGGTCGGCCTCGTCGTCGACAGGAACGACGAGACCACCGACCTCATGATCCTGAACGCCGACGATTTCAGCGGACCGCCGCAAGCCGTCGTGCATCTGCCGCATCGGGTGCCGCCGGGCTTTCACGGAAACTGGGTCGCGGACTGACCGCGGCCCGGCGCGCCATCAGCGTCTCGGTCACGCGCAGCGAGCGTTCGTTGTCGACGTCGATCGCCGTCTGCCCGTCGCTGACCACCAAGGGAGCGACGTCGACCTTCAACTGGCGCGAGATGCGGCGGAAGATATGGTGGATCGGGCCGAGCCCGAAGCGGAAGCGCAGCAGGTTGATCAGCCCGAAGGCCTGCATCACCCGGATCGGCTTCTTGACGAACTGGCCGCCGCCGCGGAACGCCTCGGCGGCCTTCAGCGCGGCGCGGTCGCCGATCCAGTAGGCGTTGCAGTTCGACACCGCGACATCCGAAAATTCATAGAAGCGCCGCTGCCCTTCGGGATGGGCCGCGAGCACATCCTCGCGCCGCGCGAGCGCGACCCCCGCGCCGGCGCCGAGCCGCACCGCCTCGCGACCGATCTCGGCGATCGTGTCGGGGGTGAGCAGGCAATTGTCGGCGGTGGTGATCAGCAGCGGAAAAGTCGCGAGGCCGGCGACCGCGAGCACCGAGTCCGCGAGATTATCGGCGGCGGGAACGACGACCAACCGCTCGCCCAGCGCGGCGATGACCCGATCGTCGATGTCTTCGAGAAGCGTGGTGTGGTGCGTCGACACGAAGATCCGCTCGGCACCGCTCGCCGCCGCGCTGTCGAGGACATGCGCGATCATCGGCCGTCCGGCGACGGGCACGAGGCACTTGTCGGCGACGCCGTGCGCCGCGGCGAGCGCGTCGACCGCGCCGGGCCGGCGGCCGGCCAGGATCAGGATCGACCCGGTCACGCGGCGTCGCGCCGCGCGCCGGCGGCCTCCACCTGCCGGATCATACTCTCGGCGACGATCGTTTCGATCAGGTCGGCCTGCGTGAAGCCAGCCGCCACCGCCGCGCGGCCGAAGACCTTCTCGGACCAGAGGTTGCAGTTCAGATTGACCTCGAGCAGCCGCACCTCCCCGCTCGCGAAATCGACCCGGAACTCGAAGCGCCCATAGTCGAACGGCCGGAAGACCTCGACCATCTGCCGCGTATGGGCGATGATCCGTGCCGCCAGCTCACCATCGTCGAACAGCCGCAGGCTGTATTTGGCGCTGCGATCGACGAGGTCGCGCTTCTCCTGATAGGTTCGAAGGTGTGTGGGGTCGGCCTGCTCGAAGATCATCATCGGCAGGATAGCGGGCGCGCCGCCTACCGTGATCACCGGCACCTCGACATCGCTGCCGTCGATGAAGGGCTCGACGATCGCGTCATGGTCGAGCGCGTGGACCTCGGCCACCGCCTGCGCCAGTTCGCCGCGGTCGTGCGCGTCGCGAATCCCCCACGAGGCCGAGCTGTTGTTCGGCTTGATCACCCAGCGCCGCGCGGGCGGGCAGCGCGCGACGTCGACCGGCGCGCCGCGGCGGAACAGCGTCCAGGGCGCGGTCGGCACGCCACGCGCCGCCGCCTCCAGCTTGGTCAGATGCTTGTCGTCCGACAGCCCGCGCACGATCGGCGAGGCGCCCACATAGGACAGGCCGACGCGGTTGCAGAGCAGCGGCAGCAGCATCTCCGAATTGAAGAAGCCGCCGCGGTTGAGCAGCGGAAAGACGAAGTCGGCGTCGGGTCGGTCGAACAGCACGGCATAGCTGTCCGCCACCGACAGTCGCAGGCCCAGCCCCTCCAATATCTCGCGCACCTCGCGGTGGTAGAGGGCGTGATTGCCGTCTTCGGGGTGCAGGCCCCCGGTCCAGCGGGCGTGCTTGGCGATGAACAGAAGCCGCTGCGTATCGCGAAGGCGATCGGGCAGCCGGGTCGGGACGAGGTCGGTCGTTTGCATGTTGCGATCCGACCACAGCCAGGTTGCAGGGGCATGACCGTTCGATGACGGCGCTGAAACCGAAACGCCAAATCCCTGTCATCTTGGCGCGCTAGCCCGGCCGAGGCTCCTCTTCCGGAAAGGCCCTCGCATGCTGCTCACCGCGTTCGCATCCGACCAAGGCCGCGCCGCGCCCTGGCCCCGCGATGCCGCCCGGCTCGCATCCGCGCTGGTGAGCGGCGGCGACGCCCGCATCCGGCCCGACGCGAGCGGCTGCAACCCATATTACGCCAGCGTGCTGCCCTCGGACGCGCTCGCCTATGGCTCGTCGACGATCAGCAGCATTTCGCGCCCGGCATTCGACACGCTCGCGGCGCGCTGGGGCGCCCGCCTCGACCGCCCCGTCGCCGACGAGGATTATGCCGAGGGGCTGGCGATCCTGCGCTTCAAGCTCGCCGCCTGTTTCGGCCTTACCGACACCGCGATCGTGTTCGCGGCGTCGGGCACCGACCTCGAATATGCGGGGCTCGCGGCGCGGCACGACGGGCGGCCGGTCACCGCGGTCCTGCTCGGGCGCGACGAGGTCGGCAGCGGCTGCGTCCACAGCGCGGCGGGCCGCTTCTTCGCGGGCGAAACCGCGACGGGCGCGCGCGTCGTCGCGCAGGCCGCGATCGATCCCGCCTACGCGGGAACCGAGCTCGTCGACATCGCCATCCGCGACGCGGCGGGAGCGCCGCGCGCCTCGGCGGCCGTCGCCGCCGAACTGTCGCTGCATATCGAGCGCGCCGCCGCGCGCGGCCGCCGCGCGGTGGTGCATGTCGTGCACGGGTCGAAATCGGGCCTGACGCTGCCTGCGCTCGCCGACGTCGAGCGGCTCGCCGCGGCGCACGGCGATGCCGTCACGATCGTCGTCGACGCCTGCCAGCTCCGCATCGCCGCCGCGGCGATCCGGCAATATCTCGCGCTCGGCTGCGTCGTCCTGCTCACCGGGTCGAAATTCGCGGGCGGCCCGCCGTTCAGCGGCTTCGCGCTGATCCCCGACGCGATGCGCGAGCGGGCGCTGCCGCTGCCCGCCGGCTACCGCCGGATCGCGAACCGCGCCGAATGGCCCGCCGACTGGCCGGGCGCCGACGCGCTACCCGCATCGGGCAATTTCGGCCTGCTGCTGCGACTCGAGGCGGCGATGATCGAGCTCGAACGCTTCGCCGCGCTGCCCGCCGAACGCGTCGGCGCCGTCGCCGCGCGCTTCGGCCACCACGCCGCCCGCCTCGCGCAGCGACTCGAGCTCGCCGAGGTGCCGGGCACCGGCACCTCCTGCCTCGCCACCGAGACGCTGCGTACGCTCGATCTCACCGCGCGCTGGCCCGATTGCGACTTCGACGCCGCGCGCACCATGCACGGCCATATCGCCCGCCGCTCGCGCCTCTGGCTGGGACGCGAGGTGCGGCTCGGACAGCCGGTGCGCACCCACCGGATGTCCGACGGCCGCGCCGCCGGCACGCTGCGCCTGTCGCTGTCGATGCCGCTGATCGCGGAGCTTGCCGCGCTGCCCGATCCTGCGCTCGACGACCGGCTCGACCGCGACATGGCGCTTGTCGGCGCGGCGATCTCGGCGGCGGCGTCGACGACGCTCGACAAGCGCGAAACCGCTACGCTCGGCTGACCGCAAAAGCGGTTCCCAGACACGACGAAGGGGGCCCGATTCTTCGCCCAGCCGCCCCGCGGCCACCGTTCATCGCGAAAACCGGCGCTTTTCGGCAGCACTTTGCGCGCGCCGCTCGTTTCCCCTTCACCATGACGAAGAATATCCCCCTCTCCCGCCCCGCCATGAGCGCGATTGCCGCGTTCCTGGCGCTCTCGGCTCCCGCCGCTTTCGCGCAGGAGGCCCCCACCGTCCCGATGACCTCGCCCGTCGGCACGCCGCCGCCGGTCGCGACCCCGGCGCCGGCGCCCACTCCCGGACCGACGGCGCCCGCCCCGGCGCAGCAGACCGCACCGGCGCCGGCGCCCAAGCCCGTCATCCGCGTGCCGCTCGACCTGCCGCCTGTTCCCGCCGAGCCCGCGCCCAAAGCCGAAGCGCCCGCGAACTCTGCGGCGCCCGAGCGCGCCGAACGCCCCGCACCGCGCCAGCGCAGCGCCGAACGGGCCCCCGTCGCCGCGCCGAAAGCGGCGGCGCCCGCTCCTGCCGAGGCGTCGGCCGATGCCGTGTCTGGAACCGAAGCCGGACCGATCACCGCGCCCATGACGACCCTGCCCGAACCGATCGCCGAAACCGCGCCGGCGCCGGCCGAAACCGCCGCCCCGGCTGGCGACGGCTTTCCCTGGGAGCTGGCGGGGGGTGCCGCGGCGCTGCTGATCGTCGGCGGCGCGGGTCTCGCCTTTGCCCGCCGCCGTCGCAGCGCGGAAGAGACGGCCGATGAAGGCATGAGCTATGAGGAAATGGCGGCAGCGGAAGCGGTGCCCTATAGCCCGCCCGCCGCCGAACCCGAGCCGATCGCGCCCGCCGCGCCGGTCGACGAGCCGCGCTCCACCCCTGCCTTTGCCGCGGCACCGCACGGCAGCATGGGCCGCCACGAGGCGATGGCGCTCGCCGGGCCGACGCCCGACAATCCGTTCGCCACCCTCGCCAAGCGGCTGAAACGCGCGCGCTTCCTCGATCAGCAGGAACGCCAGGCCTATGAGGACACGCTGGCCGGGCAGAAGGACCTGCGCCGCAAGCCCGCGACCGCGTGGGAAATCTCGCACCGTGTCGAGCCTGCGTCCGCCGAGCAGGAAGTGCGTCGCCCCGAGGCCGGCCGAGGCCGTGCCAACACGCTTCGCCCGGGCTGGAATCGCCCCTGATCCCCTTCCCGTTGGCATGAAAAAAGGGCGGCGCCTCGCGGCACCGCCCTTTTCTTTTCGTCGGAACGGAGCCGGCGAGCCGGCTCCCGTCCGCGAACCGAATTACTTCAGTTCGACGGTCGCGCCGGCGGCTTCGAGCTTCTTCTTCAGCTCTTCGGCTTCGGCCTTGTTCACGCCTTCCTTGACGGCCTTCGGCGCGCCTTCGACGAGCGCCTTGGCTTCGCCAAGACCCAGGCCGGTGATCGCGCGGACTTCCTTGATGACGTTGATCTTCTGACCACCGTCGCCCGTCAGGATGACGTCGAACTCGTCCTTCTCTTCAGCGGCGGGAGCAGCGGCGCCCGCGCCACCCGGAGCGGCAACCGCCACGGCAGCGGCGGCCGAAACGCCCCACTTTTCTTCGAGCAGCTTCGAAAGCTCGGCGGCTTCCAGAACGGTCAGCGCCGACAGGTCGTCAACGATCTTAGCAAGATCAGCCATTTTCATTCTCCATCAGATTTCAAATCGTCATGCCAGCGAAAGCTGGCATCGTTCGGACTTCACACAGACCCCAGCTTTCGCTGGGGTGACGCACATTTATGCCGCTTCCTTGGCGCCATAGGCGCCAAAGACCCGCGCCAGCTGACCAGCCGGGGCTGCCGCGATCTGGGCAACCTTGGTGGCCGGAGCCTGGAGCAGGCCAACGAGCTTGCCGCGCAGTTCGTCGAGCGACGGCAGCGCCGCAAGCGCCTTCACGCCTTCCACGTCGAGGATCACGTCCCCCATGCCGCCACCGACGATCTCGAGTTTGTCGTTGGTCTTGGCAAATTCCACCGCGACCTTCGCCGCCGCCACCGCGTCGGTGGAAGCTGCGATTGCCGTGGGGCCGGTCAGCAGGTCGCTGATCCCGGTGTAGGGCGTGCCGTCGAGCGCGATCTTGGCCAGGCGGTTCTTCGCGACCTTGAAGCTCGCGCCGGCGTCGCGCATCTGCTGGCGAAGCACCGTCGACTGGGCGACGGTGAGGCCCAGGTTGCGAACAATCACAACCGAGGCGGCGTTCGACAGCGTAGCGTTCAGCGCGGATACGGCTTCGGCCTTTTCAGCACGATCCATGCCTGTTTCTCCACTCTTGCCCGGATGCATGCGCGAGCGCACGCCGCCGGGCGGCTAACACACGCACGGGCAGACATGGGACGAATCCCGCCTGTCCATGCGCAACGATGTCCGATGGGGCCGGTCAAGCCGCGACGCCGTTTGGGGCGGGCGACCGATAAAGACTGTTCCCCGTCTCGGCTGGAAATTAAGAAGGGCAAATCCCCTTCACCAACTGTCTCGGACGGAATCGCCGGGACCGGGGCCACGGCGACACGGGGCGCCTCATAGCGGCAGGCGGCGCGAAGTCAAGGCGCAAGGCGCGTCTCGCCGGCGCCGTTCCGCCTTCAGAAGACGCGGGTCAGCCCGACCGTCGCCTGCCCATAGTCATAGGCGCCGCTGTTCTGCGGGATGTTGTTGTACTGCACGCTCGCCTTCAGAAACCAGTTGCGGCCGACCTCGGGGCTCGTCACCTCGGCGGCGGCATAATAGGAAGCGCGCCAGTCGCTGGCCGAATCGCGCTGCACGCCGACCCCGCCCGCGACCATGTAGCGCCAGCCCCCGCTGTAGCGCCGCATCTGCAGCACCGGCAGGATCTGCGCGTACCAGCGCGGCGAGTAATAATCATATTCGCCGGGCTCGGTGCTGTGGAAATAGCGGGTGCGAAGCTGCGCGCTGAGGCCCCATTCGGGCTTCACCACATGCACATAATTGGCGCGCGCGTGCAGGCGGACATTCTTGCCCGTGAATTCCTGCGCCCCCGCGACGACCGTGAAGCTGTTGCGATCGTCGACCGGCAGGTCGAGCGCCGCGCCGGCGAAGGTGTAATAGATGCCCTCGTTCACGCCGCGCGGGGTTTCGACCACGTCGCGCTCGATGAAGAATTCCTTCCGGAAGGCGGCATCGTCATGGATCGAGGCCGACCCGATCACCGTGTCGCCGTCGGTGCCGACCTGCGCGTTCCACGCCCAATGCCCGCCGGTATCGGCGTAGCGCAGGAAGACACGCTCCTTGCCCACCGTCTTCTGGCCGAGCGGGCGGTACCAGGCCTTTTCGACGCGCACGCCCAGATAGTCCTGCTGGTCGCGATAGCGAAGGTCGAGGTTGAGCCCGGCGCGATAGACATCGGTGTTGTCGGCGTCGGTCGAGGCGAAAAGGTCGAGGCCGACCGCGTGCCGCACCGGCGTTTCGGCTTCGGCGGGCGCGGCGGCGCTGTCCTGCGCGGCCGCGGGCAGGCTGGTCAAGGCGATCAGCCCGGTTGCGGCGATGATCGATGCGCGTTTCACTTGGTGTCCCATTTCTTCTTCATCCCGATGATTTCGACGACATAGCCCCACACGCACACCGGCTGCATCAGCAGGCTGTATGCCAAAGCGTAAAAGAGGAATCCCATCGGATTCCGCCGCACCTTCAGATCCTCGCCCTCAAAGACGCCGCGCTGGATGCGAAAGATGACGATGTTCCAGAGCGCCGCGAGCGGCAGCACCGCGAGCGTCAGCGGCCCGGCAATGTAGAAATAGCCGAACAGGGCGAGGATCAGCCCCGGAATGAAGACGAAGCTGTAGACGAGGTCGAGCGGCAGGAAGCACACGTTCCACCAGATGAACAGCGTCGTCATGCGCCGCTTGAACAGCAGGCGCCAATGCGCCTTGAACGCCTCCATCAGCCCGCGCGACCATCGCTTGCGCTGCAGCGCGAACTGGCGGAACCCTTCGGGCACGTTGGTGAAGGCGAGCGCATTGTCGGCATAGCCGATGCGATAGTCGCGCTCGAGCAGCGCCCATGACACGACGATATCCTCGCCGACGCATTCGGGCCAGCCGCCGACCTCCTCGAGCGCATCGCGGCGATAGAGCGAGAAGGCGCCCTGCGCGACAAGCGTGCCGTGATACATGCCCTGCATCCGCTTCACCGACGCGATGCCGTGGAAATAATCCCACTCCTGCGCGCGGGTCAGCAGGTTGGTCCGCGAATTGCGGACCATCACCGCGCCCGCCACCGCGACCGTATTGTCCGGGTCGGACAGATAGCGGCTGACGATCTGGGTCAGCGCGTTGGTGCGCATCCAGCAATCGCCGTCGATGGTCACGATCAGCCCGTGCGCCGCGGCGCGCAAGCCGTCGTTGAGCACCGCCGACTTGCCGCGGTTGACCGCGAAATCATGGAGGGTGAAGGTGGCGCCCGCCGGCAGCGCGAGCGAGGCCAGCAGTTCGCGAACGATGGTCGCGGTCGTGTCGGACGATCCGTCGTTGAGGACCAGAACCTCGAGCGGCCCGCGATAATCCTGGCGCGCGAGGCTGGTCAGCGTGTCACGGATGGCGCTCGCCTCGTTATAGGCCGCGACGAGGACGGTGACGCCCGGCTGCGCCTTCGCGGGCATCCGGGCGGACGGCCTGCGATCGAGCGACAGCGTCGCGATCAAAAAGGCGTTCATGAAGCCCGGCACATAGGCGATGAAGATGATCGACACGAGCGCGAACGGCCAGTTGGTGACCGCCGCGAGGTCGATCACCCAGCGCTGCGACAGCCAGACGCTCAGCGCGGTCCACAGGATCGCGATCAGCAGCGCCAGCAGGAACTTGCCGCGCACGCCCAGATAGAGGCGGCGCCACTGCTCTTCGCGCGCCGACGCTTTCGGCATTAGACCACCCTTCGCTGCGACGGCTGCACGCCCTCGCGTCGAGGAAGTTGTTCCCGACATGATTTCATCCCCACAATCTCGCTTGCTGGTCCGGTGCGAGAGGCGCGGCGCTTAGAGGACGCTACATGAAACCCCGATGAACCGCCCGTGTGCGAGCCAACTGATCTTTCAACGAAAAACTCCGTATCCGCCCGCCTGCCGCGGCGCTACGCTCGCGGGGTTATCGGGTCGGCGATGTGCGGCCGCATCCTCGGCGGTCTCAGCGACGCGCGCTCCTAGTTTCATTTGAAATCAAGTCAAGTCATGACGTTGTTCAGAATCGACGAACCGAGTGCTGCGCGGTCGGCCCGGCGACATCCTCGCGCGCGCCGATTGGCTGCCAGGATGCAGATAGCCCCTTGCAGAATGGTAATTAAGATATATCTTAGAGCTATCAAGAATCGCTCTAAGGAAAGATGATATGCGTAATCACAGAGAATTTTCCGGTCCTTGCGGTCATCGCCACGCGATGCATCGCGGCGGGCGCGGGCGCGGTTTCGGTCATGGCTTCGGACGCGGTTTCGGCGGGCGCCATGATGATGACCACGACGGCCGCGGAGCGCGGCGGCGGATGTTCGACAGTGGCGAGCTGCGGCTCGTCCTCCTGAAGCTGATCGCCGACGAGCCGCGCCACGGCTACGACCTGATCCGCCAAATCGAGGAGCTGACCGGCGGCGCCTATGCACCGAGCCCCGGGGTCATCTACCCCACGCTTACCCTGCTCGACGACATGGGCCAGATCGCCGCGCAGCAGAGCGAGGGCGCCAAGAAGCTGTTCGCCATCACCCCCGAGGGCGAGGCCGAACTCGACGCGAACAAGGAGCTGATCGAAGCCCTGATCGCGCGGCTCGCCGCGGTGGGCGAAGAGCGCAAGCGCACCGATTCGGCATCGGTGCGCCGCGCGATGGGCAATCTGCGCCAGGTGCTGATGAACCGCCTCGGCCGCCGCGAGGCGGATGCGGAAACGCTGCACGCGATCGTCGCCTTGATCGACGACGCAGCGCAGAAGATCGAACGCCTGTGAGCGAGGACCGCATGACCGTTTCGGCCACCGCGTATGTTCCGACCGGACAGGCGAGCAAATATCTGCAGCAGCTCTGCAAGCATTGGCAGCATAATCTGGCGGTCGATTTCACCGCCGATCACGGCACCGTGACCTTCCCCAGGGACGCGCGCGGCGCCGATTGGCCAGGCGATGCGCTGGTGACCTTCGATGCCGGTGCGGATGCGCTCGCCGTCCGCATCGACGCGAGCGCCGAGGGACAGCTCGAGGCTTTGAAAGGCGCCGTCGCGCGCCACCTCGCCCGCTTCGCCTTCCGCGAGGCACCGCTCGCCTTCGACTGGCAGCCGTCCGCGAGCGGCTAGCCCGCTATCAGGGCTTCAGCCCATAGCGCGCATATTCGCGTTCGAGCGACGGCGCGATGCGTCGCGCGGCCGCGAGGTCGCGGTTCGCGTCGTCGACTCTGCCCATCCGCTTCAGCACGATCGCGCGCAGCAGGCGGCTCGACCCGAGGTCGGGCGCCTGCAACAGCGCCGCATCGAGATCGCGCAGCGCATCCTCGTCGCGGCCGAGACGCATCCACGCGAGCGCCCGGCTGTCGAGGATCGACGCGCTGCTGTCGCTCAGTTCCATCGCCGACGTGCAGTCCTTAAGCGCCGACTCGACCTCGATCTCGCGCGTGCCCTTGATCCAGCAGCGCGCGTTGAGCAGCCACGGCGAGCCCGGCTTTTCCTCGATCATCGCATTGACGACGTCCAGCGCCGCCCGCGCGTCGCCATATTCGCCGAGCAAGTTCACCTTCCCGAGCTTGTAGTCGTCGCGCAATTTGCCGCCGATCGCGATGCGCTCGTCGAGCATCGCGACGGCCTTGCCGACGTCGCCCTGCTCGGCGGTCAGCATCGCGACCGCGCCGATCGCGTTCGGCGACGACGGGTCGAGCTTGCGCGCCGCCTCCGCATCGGCAAGCGCGCCGGCGACGTCCGCTACCGCCTGCCGCGCATAGGCGCGTTCGAGATAGGTCTGCGCCGACGGCAGGATCGCCAGCATCCGCGTATAATCCGCGATCGCCGCCTTGTAGTCGCCAATGCCGCGGTGGAAGGAGGCGGCGCTCACCAGCGGCGCCACATTCTCCTCATCGGCCTCTTTCGCGACCTTCGCGAAAATCGCCTCGGCGGCGGCAAGCTGCGTTCCGTCGGGCCGGTCGCTGGCCGCGAGCTGCCAGCGGCGCCGCGCATCCTGCGGCGCGATCAGCCGCGGCGCCCGCGCCTCCATCGTCGCGAAGCGGTCGCGCTCCGCGGGAACCTCGGCCGCCGCTATTTCCGTCCCCGACGCGGCGAGCGTCTCGTCGACCGTCACCACGCCGTCCGCCAGCGTCACCGATCGCTTGAGGCCATAGCCCGCGAACGCGCCGGCGAGCGCGCCTTCCCCTTCGATCGTATAGCCCTTGCCGCCGTTCGGCAGGCGAATGCGCATCCGGTAGCGCGCGCGGTCGGGCGCCGCGGTGGCGACGGGAATGTCGGCCCACGCCGCCCGCGCGCGGTCGGGCGTGAAATCGAGAAGATCGGGGATGCGTGACAGCCAGCGCTCCATGCGCCGCTCGTCGCGCTTCCAGCCCGTCGAGAAGGCCCCGCGCGCCTTGATCGTCACCGTTCCGGCTTCGGCATCGGTCGTCGTCGTCAGCGACTCATATTGCGCTTGTCCGACATAGGATTGCAGGAACTGTTCGGTCAGCTTGCGCTGTTCCTTCGGGCCGAGCTGCGCCGAGGCGAGCGTCAGCAGGCTCGCGAACCTGCCGCGCACCACCATCGTCAGGTCGATCACCGACGGCAGGTCGATGCTCGTGCTCTCGTCGGCGTCGATGCTGAGGTCGACATAGGGCCGCGCCGGCGGACGCAGCGCGATCTCGATCAGGTCGGCGCCGCCCGTCCGCACCGGCAGGACATGCCCGAGCGCGGGAGTGTCGCGAATATCGGCGAGCCGCGTGCCGAGGTCGGTGCCGTCGAGCCACAGCGTCTCGCCGCCGATCGTCGCGCGCACGAGGACGTGGTTGAAGGCGAGCGCGCTCGGCACGCGCTGCGCAACGGCGTCGCCGAGCCCGGCGTGCGCCAGAACCGGCTCGGCCTCGATATCCATCGCGTGGAGCAAAGCGAGCAGCAGCAAGGTCTTCGCCTTGCAGTCGCCGTAGCGCACTTCCCAGGTCTTGGCGGGCGCCTGCGGGACATAATTGCCGCCGTCCATGCCGACCGCAAGGTAGCGGATCTTGTCCTGCACCAGTTGCAGCGCCATCGCCGCGCGCGTCAGCGGATCGCTCGACGCCGCCTCGATCGTCGCCACCTCGGCCGCGAGCGGGCTCCCCTCGGCGATCGTGCCGTCGGTTGCATAGAGCGGCGCCATCGTCCGCGACACGTCGGTCCAGTCGGCGAAGGTCGATGCCTCGATGACCGGCGGCATCTGGTAACGCGCCGGCGCGTCGCCGGGCATCTCGGGCTGCTTGGCGATCGGCACGGCAAAGCTGAGGTCGGAAAAGCCGCCGCTCTTTCCGACCTTCGCATCGACGCCGCTCGCGAGCAGCTTCCACTGCGTCTTGTCGGTGCTCCGCCACGACAGGTGATAGTTGGCGGCCGCGACGCGCGCGGGCTGGGCGACGAGCGGCAGCGACAGCTGCGCGCGGCCGCCGAGCGCCGCGTCCTTCACCGTCGTCGACATGCGCAGGCGCAGGACGTCGCCGACGCGCAGCCCCTCGACCGCGAGCGTCGCCGACAATATGCCGGTCAGCTCGCGCTGCTCGAGCGTCTGCTCGCGGCGCAGCACGGTGAATTTCTGTCCCCCGGCGAGCGCGTCGATCACCTCGCCGTTCCGCACGATCGACAGCTCGTGGATGATCAGGTCGCCCTTGTCGGGCAGCCAGGCGAGCGTGACATTGCTGTTCTGCGACAGTGCCTCGGGCGTATCGAGTTTGACCGCGGTGTCGAAATAGCTCCACACCGTCGCGCCGTCGATGCGCTGCTGCGCGTCGTACAGCATCGGGCCGCCGCCGGTACCGCCCGCATCGGGAAGCCTGGTCGCGACCACCCACGCCGGCGCGGCTTCATAGAGCGGCTGTTCACCCGCCTGAACCGCAGCGGGTGCGGCAATCGCCGCCACGAACGCCAACTGGCGCCAAACCATCATCGAAATCTGCCCCCTGCCCCTTTTCATACCCGCCGCCAAACTGCATGGGGGTGCCCGCCGTGGCAACCCCTTTTCCCTGCCGCTATGGCCGGAACAGCGCCTCGATCGCTTCGGCGAGCTGGGCATCGCGCTCCGACAGGCCATCGCAATCATGGGTGGTCAGCAATATGTCGACGCGGTTGTAGACGTTCGACCATTCGGGGTGATGATCCATCTTCTCCGCGATGATCGCGACGCTCGCCATGAAGCCGAAGGCCTGTGCGAAATTGGCGAACTGGAACCGGCGCGTGATCGCATCGCGCGCGGGTTCGTGCGTCCATTCGGGAAAACGGGCGAGCAGCGCGGCGCGCGCATCGTCGTCGAGTTTCTGAACCACCGCATTCTTCTCCCGCTGGTCAAGCCGTGCCGCCCGCCATAAGGAAGGGGCCGATGAGCGACAAGCCCGCCCTCTCCGACCTTCCCGACGGCTGGACCGGCGGCGCGCCCGATGCCGACGCTTTTCACGCGATGGCCGAGGCCGCGCTCGCGACGCTGCCCGCGGTGTTCGCACCGCATGTCGCGGGCCTCGTCATCGCGATCGAGGAGATCGCCGACGACGAAATCCTCGCCTCGCTCGACATCGATCATCCCTACGAACTCACCGGCCTCTACGAAGGCCGCCCGCTGACCGAGCGCAGCATCGACCAGAGCGGCGGCATGCCCGACCGCGTGACCCTCTATCGCATTCCCATCCTCGTCGAATGGATCGAGGAAGGCGAACGGCTCGACGGACTGGTCCGTCATGTGCTGATCCACGAGATCGGCCATCATTTCGGCTTTTCCGACGACGACATGCACGCGCTCGAGGATATGGCGTGACCGCATTGCTTCTGCTCGACGGCGTGGCGTGCATCCGCGGCGACCGGCTGCTGTTCGAGAGCCTGTCGCTGACGTTGAACCGCGGCGACGCGCTTTGGCTGCGCGGCCCGAACGGCGCGGGCAAGTCGAGCCTGATCCGCCTCGCCGCCGGCCTGCTGCGTCCCGCGGCGGGCACCGTGACGCGGCGCGAGCGGATCGCGCTGATCGACGAGGCCTCGGCGCTCGACCCCGAACTGCCGTTGCGCCGCGCGCTCGATTTCTGGGCGCGGATCGACACCGTCGACGGGCATGCGCTGGGCCGCGCGATGGACGCGATGGCGCTTGGCAACCTGGCCGACGTGCCGGTGTCGATGCTTTCGACCGGCCAGCGCAAGCGCGCGGGCCTCGTGCGCGTCATCGCGAGCGGCGCGCCGATCTGGCTGCTCGACGAGCCTGCCAACGGCATGGACGACGCGGCGCAGGCGCGGCTAGTCGCGGCGATCGCCGCACACCGGGCGAACGGCGGCGCGGTGATGCTGGCGTCGCACTTCGCGCTGGACATTCCCGACATGGCAGAGCTCGACATGGGGGCGCTGGCGTGATCCGGTTCCCGTCATTGCGAGCGGAGCGAAGCAATCTCCAGCCATCCGCCTTGAGCAAGGTCGATGGCTGGAGATTGCTTCGTCGCTACGCTCCTCGCAATGACGAGGGAGATACGGTGTGACCGCGCTCATCGCGCTCTTCTGGCGCGACCTGCGCCGCGCGTGGGGCAGCGGGGCGCTGTGGCTGCCGGCCGTCTTCTTCCTGCTCGTCGCGACCGCCTTTCCCTTCGCGGTCGGCCCCGACGCTCCGCTGCTCGCGAAGACCGGCGGCGGCATGGTCTGGGTCGCCGCGCTGCTCGCGGCGCTGCTGCCGATCGACCGGCTGGTGCGCCCCGACCGCGACGCCGGGGTGCTCGACCAGCTTGCGGTGCGGGGATTTTCCGACGAGCTGATCGCGGCGGTGAAGATCGCCGCACACGCGATCGGCTTCGGCCTGCCGCTGCTCGTCGCGCTGCTCCCCGCCGCCGCGCTGCTCGCGCAGGACGGCGCGCGCGTCGCGACGCTCGCGATCGGCCTCGCCATCGCCATCCCCGCGCTCGCCGCGCTCGCGGTGCTGAGCGCCGCGCTGACCGCGAACCTCAAGAGCGGCAGCGCGATCGGCGGGCTGCTCGTGCTGCCGCTCGCGGTGCCGCTGCTGATCTTCGGCGCCGGAATGCTGGACCCGTCAGGACGCGGGGCGGTGAAGCTGCTCACGGCGTCGAGCCTGCTGCTCACCGCGATCGGGCCCTTCGCGGCGGGTGCGGCGCTCAGGGGGCTAAGGGAATGACCGCAAGCGACCGATTGCGGATGGTCAGTGGGTTACTTGCTCGTAGCTGATCTTTACCCCGGACAATTTTCCCGCCTGCGCAAAGAGGCGGGATTTGGCGGCGTAACGTATCAGCAAATGGTCTGGAGCAAGCCATCTCATCTCTGCCCAAGGGCCGCCCCATTCACCTGTGGTGGCAGCGCCATGATCGTCGTCGGCGCGAAAAATGTTGCCGATACCGGACGGCATAGCCCCCCGCTTCACCACGGAGATTTGTGTCGAAAAGGTGGTGGTAGCGCCACAGTCGCGCTGAAACATCACTGCGCTGTACAGTCCATCAGGAGAGTCGGCGCGGCTGATCCGGCTGTTGGCGCATCCATCGGAGCACCCGCTCACAGCCATCAGTCCAACGCTGAGGATGCCGATGCGTAGCATGGAGGGAGGTGTAGCTTATGCGCCCCCGGGGTCAATGGCGGCTTCCCACCCCATAGCCGCCATAAGAAAAGGGCCGGAGTTTCCCCCGGCCCTTCCCTATAACGTGTGCGCTTCGATCAGGCGCCGATTTCGGCGGTGTCGACCTTCACGCCCGGGCCCATCGACGACGACAGCGCGATCTTGCGGACGTACTTGCCCTTCGCGCCGGCCGGCTTCGCCTTGACGATCGCGTCGACGAAGGCGTCGAAGTTCTGGCGGAGCTTTTCCTCGCCGAACGACAGCTTGCCGATGCCGGCGTGGATGATTCCGGCCTTTTCGACGCGGAACTCGATCTGACCGCCCTTGGCGGCCTTCACGGCTTCGGCGACGTTCGGGGTCACGGTGCCCAGCTTCGGGTTCGGCATCAGGCCCTTCGGACCCAGCGTCTTGCCGAGGCGGCCGACGATGCCCATCATGTCCGGCGTCGCGATGACGCGGCCATAGTCGAGGTTGCCGGCGAGCATGTCTTCCATCAGGTCCTCGGCGCCCACCTTGTCGGCGCCGGCGGCCAGCGCCTTGTCGGCATTGTCGCCGCGCGCGAAGACCGCGACCTTGACGTCCTTGCCGGTGCCGGCGGGCAGCGTCACGACGCCGCGGACCATCTGGTCGGCGTGGCGCGGATCGACGCCCAGGTTCATCGCGATTTCCAGCGTTTCGTCGAACTTGGTCGACGCGAGCTCGCGCACGGTCTTGATCGCTTCATCGACGGCGTGCAGCTTCAGCGCGTCGACCTTGCCCTCGAGGGCCTTCTGCTTCTTGGTCAGCTTTGCCATCGGTTCAGCCCTCCGTCACTTCGAGGCCCATCGAGCGGGCGCTGCCTTCGATGATCTTCGTCGCCTGCTCGATGTCGTTGGCGTTCAGATCCTTCATCTTGATCTCGGCGATCTCGGCGAGCTTCGAGCGCGCGATCTTGCCGCCGCTGATCTTGCCGGGCTCCTTCGAACCCGACTTCAGGTTCGCGGCCTTCTTGATCAGATAGGTCGCCGGGGGCGTCTTGGTGACGAAAGAGAAGCTCTTGTCGGCATAGACGGTGATGATGGTCGGGGTCGGGGTGCCCTTGTCCATGGAATCGGTCGCGGCGTTGAACGCCTTGCAGAATTCCATGATGTTGACGCCGCGCTGACCGAGCGCCGGCCCGAGCGGCGGCGACGGGTTCGCGGTGCCGGCGGGCACCTGCAGCTTGATGTAGCCGCTGATCTTCTTGGCCATGATGGCCTCCTTTCTTTCTGTCGCCCCGGACCTTGATCCGGGGCTCAAAATAAGCGGTCGAACGGAAGGGCTTGTGCCCCTTCCTCCCGCGCGGAATCACGCCCGTATCTGACGCGAAGCGCGGCGCATAGGCGCAAGCGGGGAAAATTGCAAGCGGAGGCGCAGGCCGGTGGTGACTCGGTTTGAAGGCAAGCGTGCGATTTTTCTTTCTTCGTCACCCCGGACTTGATCCGGGGTCCCGCTTTCCCCGCCGCTCTAGCGGGACCCCGGATCAAGTCCGGGGTGACGAGGCAGAGAACGGCGCCTTCCAAATCCAAACTGAGCCACCACCCGCAGGCCGGGATCTCGCCCTGGCGTTCCTATCCGGTCGGCGGCCGATACCGCACAAGTCCTTCCTGCACCGCGGTCGCGATCAGCGTGCCGTCGCGGGTGTAGATCGACCCGCGGCACAGGCCCCGGTCGCCGCCGGTCCACGGGCTGTCCATGACGAAGACGAACCATTCGTCGACGCGAACGTCACCATGAAACCACATCGCATGGTCGAGGCTGGTCGACACGAGCCCCGGCGTCCAGAAATTCACCCCATGCGGCAGCATCGCCGAAGACAGCAGCCCCATGTCCGAGGCGAAAGCGAGGAAGCCGCGATGGACGAGCGGGTCGTCGCCGATCGGCGCCGCGACGCGGAACCATTGATAATGCTGCGTCGCCTTCGCCGACGCGGGCGGGCGATAGCTGCGCACCTCGAACGGCCGGCGGCGCGCCATATGCGCGAGATGCCGGTCCGAGATATGGGGATCGGCCGCGATGAAATCGGTGAAGTCCCAGCATTCCTCGGGGGGCAGCAACTCGGGCATCGCGACCTGGTGCGACAGGCCGGCGGCGGGATGCTGGAACGAAGCGGTCAGGTTGAAGATGACCTTGCCGTCCTGGCGCACCACGACGCGGCGGTTGGAGAAGCTGCGCCCGTCGAAGTCGCGGTGGATGCGGAAATGCAGCGGCTTGGTCTCGTCGCCGCCGCGCAGGAAATAGGCGTGGAGCGAATGGACCTGCTTGCCCTCATCGACGGTGCGCGCCGCCGCCATCATCGCCTGCGCGATCACCTGCCCGCCGAAGATGCGGTCACGCGCGGTCGTCGCCAGCGCGGGAAAGGTGAATTCGTCCTCGAGGCCGGGGACGGGGTCGAGATCGAACAGCTTCGCGACCGCGCCGACCACGGTTTCCGGCGGCACGCTGGCGTTGATCTCCCGCGCGCGGTCGATGCGCGCCTGGATTTCTGTGGGAGAAAGAGTGGTCATGATGCAGAACCCCTTTCGTCATTCCGGCGAAAGCCGGAATCTCCCGCTATCATTCTGTCATGACGCACGAGATCCCCGCCTTCGCGGGGATGACGACCTGTCGGGGTCGTCATTTCATCCGTTCGACCTGCTCGAAGTCGAGCTCGACGGGGGTGGCGCGGCCGAAGATCGACACCGAAACCTTGACCCGCGCCTTGTCGAAGTCGAGTTCCTCGACGACGCCGTTGAAGCTCGCGAACGGGCCTTCGAGCACCTTGACCTGGTCGCCGATCTCGTAATCGACGCGGATTTCGGTCTTCGGGCGCGCCGCGGCCTCTTCCTTGCTGTTCAGGATGCGCGCGGCCTCGGCCTCGCTGATCGCCTGCGGCTTGCCCATCGAGCCGAGGAAGCCCGTGACCTTCGGCGTATTCTTGACGAGGTGATAGACATCGTCGGTCATCGTCAGCTTGGCGAGGACATAGCCGGGGAAGAATTTGCGCTCGGCCTGCACCTTCTTGCCGCGCTTGACCTCGGTGACGGTTTCGACCGGCACCTCGACGGCTTCGACGAAATCGGTGAGGCCCATGCGTTCGGCTTCGGCCACGACCGAATCGCGGACCTTGTTCTCGAAACCCGAATAGGCGTGAATGATGTACCAGCGCGCCATAAGTCTGCGTATCCCTGTGAAAGCGCGCTCAGCGCGCGAGCGACGTCAGCCAGCCGACGATCGCGTTGAAAACCGTGTCGATGCCCAGAAAGAACAGCGCGAGCAGCGTCGTCATGATCAGCACCATGATCGTCGTCTGCATCGTCTGGCGGCCGGTCGGCCACACGATCTTGGTGGCTTCGGTCTTCACCTGGTTGACGAATTCGCCAATCTTGGGCTTCGCCATGTCGATCGTCCTGTTCCTGCCTGTTCAATGGTTCCGGCCAGATGGGTTGCCGCTCCGTCCGCGTCAAGCGCGTTTCGGGCAATAGTCCGCCCACCCTCCCCGGCATGCCGGCGAAAGGCGGAACGAAAACGGCGCATCTGTCCGAATGAAAGCGGCCTTTAGCCGTGCCCCCTGTTCTTGGCAAGCGATAGCCGCATGGCGTCGAGCTCGACGGGCGGCACGGCGAAACCCCGTTCGGGTCGCGCGCCTTTTTTTCGCGGAAATTTGTCCCACTTCGCGTCAGAAGCCGGAACGATTGCGACAAGGCTGACAGTAATCGCGATTAAGCTGCTGATAAATCGCAATAATATATAATATTACAAAGGGGTGAAGATTAATATTAGATTAGCGATGTTATGGCGATAATCTTTGTAAATTTACATCATTGCAAATCAGAGCCACCATGGATCGCATAACCAGAACATTCGCTGGCTCTGTCTGGGCGCGCAGGCTTTGATACGGAGAATAGCATGAATGTATCCCGGGTCCCCCACCCATCGGGAATCGCTTCAGACCTGACGGACGCCGATCGGCGTAGCAGCAGTCGTCACTGCACCGTCTATCGCATCGCCACGATCGAGCGCGAGGGCGACGCCGGCTTCTGGCGCGTCCGCAATATTTCTGACGAAGGCATGATGCTCGCGGCGAATGTGCAGGTCGACCCCGGCGAGCGCCTGCAGATTGCGCTGTCGGACAGCATCAGGCTGTCGGGAGAGGTCGTCTGGGCCGAAAACGGGCGCTGCGGCGTCGCGTTCGACACGCCCATCAACGCAGCGGAATTGCTGAAGCAGCTGGCGGCCGGGCAAAAGGCCTCGGGCTATCGCCCGCCGCGGCTGGCGGTCCGCGGCCATGCGACGATCGTGACCGACGACGGCCCCCGCGAAATCGACGTGGTCAATCTGTCGCAACAGGGCGCGGGGCTCGTCCATGACGGCGAGCTCGAGGTCGGAACGAAGCTCGAGCTGGTGCTGTGGGGCGGCATCCGGCGGCGCGGCATCGTCCGCTGGTCGCGGCAGGGACAGAGCGGCGTCTGGCTCACCGCGCCGCTCGAACAGGCCGACCTCGAAAGCATCCGCCGCTTCGAGGACTGACCCGCGCGATGATCGTCGCCGGTTCAGGCCGGCGACGACAGTTTCATCAGCACCAGCCCGGCGACGATCAGCAGCGCCGCCGCGATCCGCATGGCGCTCGCCGCTTCGCCGAGCACCCATATGCCGACCAGAAACGCGCCCACCGCACCGATCCCGGTCCAGATCGTGTAGGCTGTGCCGAGCGGCAGCGCCTTCATCGACAGCGCCAGCAGCGCAAAGCTGGCGGTCATCGCGACGATCGTGACGACCGACGGGCCGAGCTTGCTGAAGCCGTCCGACTGTTTCATCGAAAAAGCCCAGACGACTTCGAGAAGTCCGGCGATCACCAGGTAAATCCACGCCACGGGCAGCCTCCTTCAAGGGCCGCCGGGCCGTCCCGGACTTCAAACCCGCACCGGCGGGCGGGGACGTGGCCCCTATGCTGCCCGGGGAGGGCAGCGGCCAATCCCCTACCCATCCCCCGGCCGGCTGGCAATCCCGCAGGAGCGCGCCGCCTTACGCCGCCTTCTTCGCCTGCCGGAACCTGTGCAGCAGCGGCTCGGTATAGCCCGACGGCTGCGCCGCGCCCTCGAAGATCAGCGCGCGCGCCGCCTGCCAGGCGATGCCGTCAGGGGTCAGCTTTTCATAAAGCGGGTCGCCAGCGTTCTGCGCATCGACCTTCGCCGCCATCCGCGCAAGCGCCGCGTCGACCTGTTCCTCCGTGCAGACGCCGTGGAGCAGCCAGTTGGCGAGCGCCTGCGAACTGATCCGCAGCGTCGCGCGATCCTCCATCAGCCCGACGTCGTCGATGTCGGGCACCTTCGAGCAGCCGACGCCCTGGTCGATCCAGCGCACGACATAGCCCAATATCCCCTGGCAATTATTGTCGAGCTCGCGGGTGACCTCGGCCTCGCTCCAGTTGCGCCCGTTCGCGACGGGGATGGCGAGCAGCCGGTCGAGCCCCGGAACCGCCTCGCCCGCGATCTCCTTCTGCCGCGCGAACACGTCGACCTGATGATAGTGGAGCGCGTGCAAGGTCGCCGCGGTCGGCGACGGCACCCAGGCGGTGTTCGCGCCCGATTTGGGATGGCCGATCTTCGCCTCGATCATCGCTTTCATCAGGTCGGGCATCGCCCACATGCCCTTGCCGATCTGCGCCTTGCCCGAAAGCCCGCAGGCCAGCCCGATGCGGACGTTGCGGTCCTCATAGGCGGCGATCCAGTCCGACGCCTTCATCTCGCCCTTGGGGATCATCGGCCCGGCCTGCATCGAGGTGTGGATCTCGTCGCCGGTGCGGTCGAGGAAGCCGGTGTTGATGAAGACGATGCGGTCCTTCACCGCTTCGATGCAGGCGGCGAGGTTGGCGCTGGTGCGCCGCTCCTCGTCCATCACCCCGACCTTGATCGTGTGGCGCGCGAGGCCGAGCATGTCCTCGGCCGCATCGAACAGACGGTTGGTGAAGCCGCATTCCTCGGGCCCGTGCTGCTTGGGCTTGACGATATAGATGCTGCCCGCGCGGCTGTTGCGGAGCGTGCCGAGTCCCTTCAGATCGTGGAGCGCGCAGAGGCTGGTGATCACCGCGTCGCAGATGCCCTCGGGCGCTTCGGCGCCGTCCGGCAGCCTGATCATCGGCGTCGTCATCAGATGGCCGACGTTGCGCACGAACATCACGCTGCGGCCATGCAGCGCGAAGGCTTCGCCCGACGGCGACGTCCATTCGCGGTCCGCCGCCATCGCGCGCGTCACGGTTTTGCCGCCCTTGTCGAAGCTCTCGACGAGATCGCCGCGCATCAGCCCGAGCCAGTTCGTATAGCCGAGCGCCTTGTCCTCGCCGTCGACCGCGGCGACGCTATCCTCGAGGTCGATGATCGTCGTCAGCGCCGCCTCGAGCAACACGTCGGCGATACCCGCGGGGTCGGTCTTGCCGATCGCGCTGTCCGGATCGATCACCAGTTCGATGTGCAGGCCATTGTGGCGGAGCAGGATGCCACCGGGCTTGCTCCCCACCCATTGCGCGGGATCGGCGAGCACCAGCTCCCCGCCCTGCCAGTCGGCCCAGCTCCCCGACGCGAGCGGCACCGCCTCGTCGAGGAACGCCTTCGCCCGCACGATCACCGCCGCGCCGCGCGCCGCGTCATAGCCGCCGGGCTTCGCCGGCGGCGCGTCGAGCGCATCGGTGCCATAGAAGGCATCGTAAAGGCTGCCCCAGCGCGCATTGGCGGCGTTCAGGGCGAAGCGCGCATTGAGCGCGGGGACGACAAGCTGCGGCCCCGCCATCGTCGCGATCTCGGGGTCGACATTCGCGGTGCCGACCGCGAACGGTGCCGGCTCGGGAACCAGATAGCCGATCTCGCGCAGAAAGGCCTGATAGGCGTCCGCGTCGTGCGCCTGCCCCCCACCAGATTCTTTGGCGCGCGCCTGGTGCCAGGCGTCGATCTTCGCCTGCAGATCCTCGCGCTTGGCGAGCAGCGCCGCATTTTCGGGCGCGAAGCGGCCCAGCAGCGCGGCGAAATCCGCCCAGAAGGCATCGGCGTCGAGCCCGGTTCCGGGAAGCGCCTTCTCCTCGATGAAGGAGACGAGGCGCGAATCGACCGACAGGCCGCGGCGATCGAGAAAATCAGTCATGCAAACACCCTATGGTCGGCGCGAACGCGCATGGGATCCGGGGAGGAAGGGCCCGCGCCCTATGGCGCGAATGGCGCACGATGGCAACCGCCCCGCGCGACGATCAGCCCGACAGCTTGCGCACCCCCACCGGCGTGGGTGTCGGGGGCAGTTCGCCGAACGCGACGCACACCTTGTTCCGTCCGCCTGCCTTCGCCCGGTAGAGCGCGGCATCGGCGCGGCGCGACAGGTCGAACAGGGTATCGCCCGGCATCGCCTGCGCGACGCCGAAAGACGCCGAGACCGTGCCGTCTATCCCCAGCGCGGCGAAGGACGCGGCGCGAAAGGCGCGGCGCGCGGCGTCGGCCTGGCGGCGCCCTTCGGCAAGGTCGGCGCCCGTGAGCAGCACGGCGAACTCCTCGCCGCCCAGCCGGCTCACCACCGCGCCCTCGGCCACGGCATGGCGAAGGACATCGGCGAAATGGGCGATGACGCCGTCGCCGGCCGCATGGCCATAGCCATCGTTGATCGCCTTGAAATGATCGAGGTCGGCGGCGATCAGGACCGCGGGCGCTCCGGAGCGCAGCGCGCGCTCGATGCGCCGCTCGGCGTGCCGGTCGAAACCGCGCCGGTTGAGCAGCCCCGACAGCGAATCGGTTTCGGACCGGACCAGCATCTCGGCCGTCGCATCGCGCATCATCACGAGTAGCAGGACGAGCGCGAGCGCGACCAGCGTCACCGCCCCCATGCTCTGCGAAATCGCGGCATAGGTCGATGTCATATAGGCTTGCGGCGTGCTCGCCGCGCCGATCGTCCAGGCGATCAGCGGCTTGGTCGCATAGAGCAGCGCCGACAGGACCGCGAGCCCGATCAGAAGCAGGTCGAGCGCCTGGCGCCGCCCCGATCGCAGGACTACGAAGCCGAAGAGCAGCTGCGTCGCGACATAGGGGAATTGGTAAAGCACCCGGCGCAGCACCGAAGCCGCGGGCATGGAGAAGAGGAAGGGGATGGCAAGAAGGCTGAGGCCCCAGATCGCGGCCAGCGCTTTCCAGGGCGGCACGACATCATAGTGGCGCGCGACGCCGATCAGGCAGAGGGTGAGCGCGAGCAGGAAGGTCAGGAAGATGCCGATCCCGACCGGCGCGGGATTCGATTGCATCCGCAGCAGGAATTCGAGCGCCGCGTCGACGATACCCATCGCATAGCCCGACGCGATCCACACCGCGCCGCGCGCCGGCCGGTTCGTCGCGGCCACCACGCCAAAGGCAATGGCGAAGATGCCCGCGATGACCATGTTGATGCCGAGGACGAACGCCGCTGTCATATCGCGGCTTGCTTAGCGAATTTCCGCGCTCGCCGCGCGGGGGAATTTCCCGTCGGCGCAATTATTTGGGGATCGTATCGCGCGCGAATGCCTCCGGTCACAACCGGTTGCGGCCGGGAAGACGACGTTATTTTAATCGTCATCCCGGACTTGATCCGGGATCCATTCACGCAGCGCTGGAGGAGTGGATCCCGGATCAAGTCCGGGATGACGAATATCTAAAACCGACCGCTTCGCGACATTCCGCGTCTCATAATCTCGTCATTCCCGCGAAAGCGGGAACCCAGTGTGGGGGCAGCCGACGGACGCTCTGGGTTCCCGCTTTCGCGGGAATGACGAAGGTAGGGGATGTCACCTTCCCACCCCAAAGCCGACGCGCGTTCAAACGCGACCCAATCCCCGTTTATTCGCTCGCCCCCGGCGCCATGAAGCTCGCGCGCGCGGTTTCGGTCTGGCGGTGGCTGTGGCGCGCCTTCAACAGGTCGTGGCGCGACAGGATGCCGACGACCCGGCGCGTCGCCGGATCGACGATCGGGATGCGCCCGACCCCCGATTCGACGATCAGGTCGGCGACCTGCCCGACCGGCGTTTCGGCATAGGCGACCGGCTGCGCGGCGTCGGAGACGAGGTCGGCGAGCGTGCGGTCGGCGGGCATGTCGGCGACCCGCCAGCCGAGCGCGTCGGTGCGCGACGCGAGGCCGAGCAGCCGCCCGGCGGCATCGACGACCGGATAGCTGCGATGGTCGGCCTGTTCGGAGAAAAAGCGCAGCGCGTCACCGACCGTCATCGTCCCCGGCAGCGTCGCGGGATCCGCCGTCATCAGGTCGCGCGCCTGCATCAGGTCCATCGGGTCGACGACATATTCCTGGCGGATGTGGCGGCCGCGCCGCGCGATCTTCTCGGTCAGGATCGAGCGGCGCATGATCAGGACGCTGACCGCATAGGCGGCGCCCGCGCTCGCGACGGTCAGCGGCAGCGCCTCGAACAGCCCCGTCACCTCGGCGGCGAACAATGCGCCGGTCAGCGGCGCGCGCATCGCCCCGCTCAGGATTCCGGCCATGCCGACGAGCGCCCAGACGCCGGGATTGCCGAGGATCAAATGCCCCGCCAGCGCGCCGGCCGCGCCGCCGAGGATCAGCAGCGGCGCCAATATGCCGCCCGAGGTCCCCGACCCCAGAGCGACCAGCCAGACCACACCCTTGACGATCAGCAGCGCGAGCACGACGCGCAGCCCCAGCGATCCGTCGAGCAGCGCCTGGATGCTGCCATAGCCCGCGCCGAGCACATGCGCGTCGATCAGCCCGCCCAGCCCGACGACGATGCCGCCGATCGCGGGCCACCACATCCAGTGGACGGGCAGCCGGTGGAACATGTCCTCGATGCGATAGAGCAGCGCCGACAGCAGCGTCGCCTGCAGCCCCACCGCCAGGCCCAGCGCGCCGGCTGCGGCCAGCGCGGGGCCGATAGCGGGCAGGCCCGCCGTCATCGGGAACATCGGCCCGCTGCCGACCAGCGCCGGCCGGCACGCCATCGCGACCAGCACCGCCGCGACAACGGGAACGAAGCTGCGCGGCTTCCATTCGAACAGCAGCACCTCAAGCGCCAGCAATATCGCGGCGAGCGGGGTACCGAAGATCGCGGTCATCCCAGCGGCGGCGCCCGCGACGAGCAACGTCTTGCGCTCGGCGGCGCTCAGGCGGAAGCATTGCGCGAACAAGGACCCGATCGCGCCGCCGGTCATGATGATCGGCCCTTCGGCGCCGAACGGGCCGCCGCTGCCGATCGAGATCGCCGAAGAGATCGGCTTCAGGATCGCGACCTTGGGCGACAGGCGGCTCTGACCATAGAGGATCGCCTCGATCGCCTCGGGGATGCCGTGACCGCGGATCTTGTCCGATCCGAAGCGCGCCATCAGCCCGACGATCAGGCTGCCGGCAACGGGGATCGCGACGACCAGCAGCCCCACCGACGCGTCGGTGATCGCGGCATGATCGGTCGAGAAACGCCCGAACCAGAAGATGTTGGTCGCGAGCGCGATCAGCTTCAGCAGCACCCACGCCCCGATCGCGCCGCCCGCGCCGACGACGAGCGCCATCGCGGCGAGCAACAGCATGCGCTTGTCGGCGCTATGGTCGGAAAGCTTGGGTGCGGTGGCGGCGGATTGCGATGACACTTTTTGTCCGGCATTGGAGGAACGGGCGCCCGCGCCCATATATCGCAATGCGATATAATTCAATTCCGAGGATGACGATGCCGGAAATCGCCGATTCCCTGTCCGACGCGGACTCCGATTCCCTGTCCGACGCGGACTATGCCGCCCTATCCGATTTCCGCCATGCGCTGCGCCAGTTCCACGCCTTCAGCGAGGCGCGCGCCGCCGAGCAGGGGCTGACGCCGCAACAGCATCAGGCATTGCTCGCGATCCGCGGCGCGGCGCCCGGGGCGCCGACGATCGGCACCGTCGCGCAGCGGCTGATGCTGAAACCGCACAGCGCGAGTGGCCTCGTCGACCGGCTCGAGCTTCTCGATCTCGTCCGCCGCGAAGTCGCCGCCGACGACCGCCGGCGCGCGACGCTGCACCTCACGGAGAAAGCGCACGCGGTGCTGCGTTCGCTGTCGGCGGCGCATCGCGACGAGATCCGCCGCCTCCGCCCGGCGCTCGAAGACATGCTGCGCCATATCGGCTGAGCGGCACGAAAGGCCGCTATGCGGCGTCGCGCACTGCCCGCCGTTCCGCCGCCACGCTCGCCAGTTCGCCGCGCGCCTGGCGGACGATCTGCCACCCGCCGCTGATGCCGAGCGCGGCGAGAATCGCCGCGACGATGATGTCGGGCCAGCCGGTGCCGGTGCCGAACACACCAAGCGCCGCCGCGACCACCGCGATATTGCCGATCGCGTCGTTGCGCGAGCAGATCCAGACCGAGCGGCGATTGGCGTCGCCGTCGCGGTGGCGCCACAGCATGATCGCGCAGGCGATATTCGCCGCGAGCGCGAGGACGCCGATCGCGCCCATCGTCTCTGCATGCGGCAGTGTGCCCGCGAGCGCCATCCAAAGGGTGCTGCCGAGCACCCACAGGCCGAGCAGGAGCAGCGATGCGCCCTTGAACCACGCAGCGCGGGCGCGCCATTGCAGCGCGAGCCCCGCGACGCCGAGGCTGATCGCATAATTGGCGCTGTCGCCCAGGAAATCGAGCGCGTCGGCTTGCAGCGCCGCCGACTGCGCCGCGACGCCGCCCGCGATCTCGACCGCGAACATCGCGGCGTTGATCGTCAGCGCGATCCACAGCACCCGCCGCCACGCCTTGTCGTCAATCGGCAGCGTCGTTTCGGTTCCGCCGCAGCAGCCGCCAGCCATAGGGTCTCCTCCGGATTCGTCCGAAGCAGCATTCCACAGGACCGCCGCTACGGCAACAGGGCCGGAACCGGCATGACAAAATGATGTCGGCGAGTCAGCGGGGGTGCAAAAGCATCGCGACGCTCGCTATAGGCGGGCCATGACCAGCCTCACCGCCACCGAAACCGCGACGCTCGATCGCGCCGCCGACGCGCCGATGCTGGCGCAGGTCGAGCGCTGGGCGGCGGTGAACAGCGGCACCGGCAATCTTGCGGGGCTGAAGACGGTCGCGGGCCTGCTCGCCGACGCCTTTGCCGCGCTGCCGGGCGAGGTCCGGCTGATCGCGCCGGCGCCGGTCGAGAGCGTCGATCCCGCCGGGACGGTGCGGACGACCCAGCGCGGCGATCACCTCCACCTGCGCGTTCGTCCCGACGCCCCGGTGCAGTTGTTGCTCACGGGCCATATGGATACGGTTTTCGCCGCCGACCATCCGTTCCAGTCGCTCCAGTGGCTCGAAGACGGCGTTCTCAATGGCCCCGGCACCGCTGACATGAAGGGCGGCATCGCGGTGATCCTCGCGGCGCTGTCGGCGCTCGAAACCTCGCCGCTCGCGAGCCGCGTCGGCTATGACGTGATGATCAACAGCGACGAGGAGACCGGAAGCCACGCCTCGGCTGGCCTGATCGCCGAACTTGCCGCGGGCAAGACCGCCGCGCTCACCTACGAACCCGCCCTTCCCGACGGCACGCTCGCGGGCGCGCGGCCGGGGAGCGGCAACTTCAGCATCCTGATCCACGGCCGCCCGGCCCACGCCGGCCGCAACCCGGAGGAGGGCCGCAACGCCCTCGTCGCCGCCGCCGACCTGGCGCTGCGACTGAATGCGCTCAAATCATTGGAATTAAAGGTTAATCCTGCAAAGATCGACGGCGGCGGTCCCAATAATGTCGTCCCCGACCAGGCGATCCTCCGCATCAACCTCCGCCCCGCGACCCCCGAGGCGATGGCGGCCGCCGAAGCCGCGCTCCGCGACACTATCGCCAACATCGAACGCGACCATGACGTCCACTGCCACCTGCACGGCGGCTTCAACCGCCCGCCCAAGCCGCTCAACCCCGCCGCGACGCGCCTGTTCGAGCTGGTGCGGACATGCGGCGTCGCGCTGGGCATCGACATCGCATGGAAAGCGACCGGCGGCGTATGCGACGGCAACAATATCGCCGCCTGCGGCATTCCGGTGGTCGACACCATGGGGCCGCGTGGCGGCGCCATCCATAGCTCCGACGAATTTCTGATCGCCGGGAGCCTTGTCGAGCGGGCGCAATTGTCGGCGCTCACCATGATGAGGATAGTAGAACGGGGGACGGTGTGAACTATGTGATCCGGGCAGCCAAGCCGGGCGATTTGCAGAGCATTTACGAAATGGCGAAGCTGACGGGAGGCGGCTTTACCAACCTGCCCCCCGACAGGCTGGCGCTGCGCGCCAAGCTCGAGCGCGCCGAGGCGAGCTTCGCCTGCGACAAGGAATATCCGTCGGACGAGCTCTATCTGCTCGTCCTCGAAGACACCGACAGCGGAGAGGTGCGCGGCACCTGCCAGATCTTCGGGCAGGTCGGCCAGCGCTGGCCCTTCTATTCCTATCGCATCGGCACCGACAGCAAGCATAGCGAACAGCTCGGGCGCACCTTTCACGCGCAGATCCTGATGCTGAGCAACGACCTCAACGGGTCGAGCGAGGTCGGCGGGCTGTTCCTGCACCCCGCGGCGCGCGCCGGCGGGCTCGGCCTGCTGCTTGCGCGCTCGCGCTACCTGTTCATTGCACGCCACCGCGCGCGCTTCGGCGACCGCGTCCTTGCCGAGTTGCGCGGGGTGATCGACGAGGCCGGCGGGTCGCCCTTCTGGGACGGGGTTGCGGGCAAATTCTTCGGCATGAATTTTCAGGAGGCCGACCAGTTCAACGCGGTCCACGGCAACCAGTTCATCGCCGACCTGATGCCCAAGCACCCCGTCTATATCGCGATGCTGCCCGAAAGCGCGCGCGCGGTGATCGGCGTCCCGCATCCGAGCGGGCGCGCGGCGATGCGGATGCTGGAGAATGAGGGCTTCGCCTTCGAAAATTACGTCGACATCTTCGACGGCGGCCCGACGATGACCGCGCGCACCGATCAGGTCGTGAGCGTGCGCGACGCAAAGCATGTCGAGGTCGCGGGGATCGGCGACGGCGGCGAGGAGGCGCTGATCGCGACCGGGCAGCTCGCCGATTTCCGTTGCTGCTTCGGCCGAGTTGGCGCCGACAGCGCGATCGATGCAGCAAGTGCGGCGCTGCTCGGGGTCGGAAAAGGCGACGCGATCAGTTGGATCGGGCGCTGAGATGCTCACCGAAATCAATTTCGACGGGATCATCGGCCCGACGCACAATTATGCCGGGCTGAGCCGCGGCAATATCGCCTCGGCAAGCAACGCCGGCGACGTGTCGCAGCCGCGCGCCGCGGCGCTGCAGGGCGTCGAGAAGATGCGCCACAATCTTGCGCTCGGTCTGCCGCAGGGTTTCTTCCTGCCGCTCGATCGCCCCGATGCCGCCTGGCTCGAAGCTTTGGGAACGACCCTTGACGCCGCCGAGCCGCATTTGCGCGCGCAGGCGTGGTCGGCGTCGTCGATGTGGGCAGCCAATGCCGCGACCGTCTCGCCCGCACCCGACAGCGGCGACGGCAAATGCCATCTGACCGTCGCCAACCTGGTCACCATGCCGCACCGCAGCCACGAATGGCAGGGCACGCTCGCGCAGCTTCGCCTCGCTTTCGCCGATCCCGCCTTCACCGTGCACGGCCCTGCCCCCGCTCCCTTCGGCGACGAGGGCGCGGCGAACCATATGCGGCTGTGCACCGGGCACGACGCGCCGGGGGTCGAGATTTTCGTCTATGGCGTCGGCGGCGGCCGCTTTCCGGCGCGCCAGCATCTCGACGCGTCAAAGGCCATCGCACGGCACCATCGCCTCGATCCGAAGCGTACGCTCTTCATTCGCCAGTCCGACACCGCGATCCAGGGCGGCGCTTTTCACAATGATGTCGTCGCGGTCGCCAACGAACATGTGCTCTTCACCCACGAAACCGCCTTTCACGACCGCGCGGCCGCGCACGCCGATATCCGCGCCGCCTTTCCCGAGGTCGAGATCGTCGAGGTGCCCGCTGACGCGGTGAGCCTGGCGGAGGCGATCAAATCCTATCTGTTCAACGCCCAACTCGTCAGCCTGCCCGGCGGCGGCATGGGACTGGTGCTACCGACCGAAGCGAAGGAAACGCCCGCGGTGTGGAACTGGCTCGAGGCGCATGTCGCAGGCAACGGCCCGATCCGGACGCTGCTCCCGGTCGACGTCCGCCAGTCGATGGCGAACGGCGGCGGCCCCGCCTGCCTGCGGCTGCGCGTCGTCGCCGATCCGGCGCGGGTCGATCCGCGCTTCCTCGCCGACGAGGCCAAGCTCGACGGGATCGCCGAAGTCGTGGCGAAGCACTGGCCCGAGACGATCGCGCCGGGTGATCTGGCTTCGGCGGCGCTGGTCACCGACGTGCGCCGCGCGCGCGCGGCGTTGCTGGAGGCGGTTGGATTGTCGACGCTGCTCTGACGGGGGCTTTCGACCGGTTGCTGCCATATCCGACGTGTACCCCGGCGAAAGCCGGGGCCCAGGGCTTCGTCGCGCATCCCTAGCTTTTTATCGCCCTGGACCCCGGCTTTCGCCGGGGCACACAATGGAATGGAAACGTCCGCTTCCCACCCCAAAACCGACCATTAACCATCAACTGCCCTTCCCACGCTTGTCGGATTAACTTACAGTTTACCATAAGCTCGGCGCGCCGATTCCCCAATTTCCGCCAGTGGCATGGCTTTTGCTGGACCGACGATGATGTGGACCAAAATCAAACGACTCTTCGTCATCAAGACCCGGTTCGAGGCCTGCCTGATCATCTATGCGCTCGGCGTCGGCGCGATGGCGCGCGGCATGGCCTATCTCGACCATTATCCGGGGATCGGCGGCAAATTGCTGCTCGTCGCGTGCAGCGGCTCGGTGTTCCTCGCGGGCGCGAAGATTTTCGACTGCCTGCGCTATGAACAGGCCGCGAAGGAGGCTGCGGCGTCCCAGCCTGCGACATAGGCGGCGCCCGGACTTTCCCCCGTCATCAGGATATGCCAAGGCAGCCCGCGATGAGCAGGATCGCCGGCAACCCCATTCTCGACGTGCAGCGCGCCTATGGCCTGGCGCTGCGCGTCGCGCGCTGGCGGGAGGGCGCGGCCGGGACGCCGCTCGTCTTCCTCAATGGCATCGGCGCCGACATCGCCGCCGCCGCGCCGCTGCTCGCGCAGATATCGGGGCGCGAGGTGTGGACGCTCGACATGCCCGGTGTCGGCGGCTCGCCCGATGCGCTGATGCCCTATGGCGCGCCGACGATGGCGGCGATCGTGATGGAGATCGCCGACCGCTTCGGCCACGACGCGATCGATCTCGCGGGCTTTAGCTGGGGCGGCGCGCTGGCGCAGCAGATCGCAGTCCAGTTTCCGGGGCGCGTCCGCCGCCTCGTGCTGATGGCGACCACTCCGACGGTCGCGGCGCCGGGAATCGGCTGGGCGGCGCTGCTCGACGACGACATGCTCGCGAGCGGACTCAAGCTGCCGACCGCGACCCCGCTCGGCCTCGCCTATCAGGCGGCGGCGATGGCGGGCTGGACGAGCGCGCCGATGCTGCCGTCGCTGAAGAATCTGCCGACGCTGGTCCTGATGGGCGAACGCGACGGCGTCGTCCCGGCGTGCCACGGCCAGACGATCGCCGAGCTGATCGACGGCGCGGTGCTGGAGGTGGTGCCGGGGTCGCACCTCTTCCCCTTTACCCATGCCGCGACGGTCGCGGCGCGGATCACGGCGTTTCTGGACCAACCGCAGACGGCGGCGCGAGCCGCCGCTTGAGGAAATCGGCGATCGCCGCCGCGGTCGCGTCGGGCGCCTCCTCCATCGGCAGATGACCGATCCCGCCCAGCAGCACGACCTCCGACCCCGCGATACGCTCGTGGAAGGTCTCGGCCGCGCTCGGGTTGATCAGCCGGTCCTCCTTGCCGAACAGGATCAGCGTCGGCGCCTTGATCGCTCCGATCCGGTCGGCCATCGCCGGTTCGCGATCGAGCTTCGCGCGGAGCGAGGTCGCCTCGCGGTTGCCCGGAAAACGCAGCAGCTCCCAATAGCGGTCGACCATCGCGTCATCGACGATCTCCTGCCGCGCGACCGACCCGCGCAGCGATTTTTCGACCAGCGCGCGCGGCGTGATCTGGCTCGCGAGCCAGCGGCCGAACGGATATTGGAGCAGGCGGAAGCCGACGTTCGACGGGGCGCGCTTTTCGCCCTTGCGCAGCGGCATGCCGGCGGCGTCGAGCAGCAGCAGCGCATCGACCCGGCCGGGCTCGGCGAGCGCATAGCGCCAGGCAACCCAGCCGCCCATCGAATTGCCGCCGAGAATGAAATGATCGAGGTCGAGCCGCGCCGCGACGACGTCAAGCGCGGCGATCATGCCATCGGCGCCATAATCCTTGTCGGGCGTCGCGCCGGTCAGCCCGTGACCGGGAAGGTCGAGCGTCACGACGCGATAGCTTCCGCCGAGCCGCTTCACCAGCGGCTCCCACGTCTGAAGGCTGCTGTTCGAGCCGTGGAGCAGCACCATCACCGGCCCGTCGCGCCGGCCCTGGTCGCGATAATGGATGCGTTGCCCCGCCGGGCCCAGCGCGAACTGGGCATCGGGACCGCCATATTTGGCGATCATCGCGTCACGATCGGTATCTGGGGTGCGCAGCGCGAGGAAGGCAACGAGAATCGCCAGTAACACGCCCAGCGGGACCAGGACGCGCTTGCGCCGCAGGAGCGGGCGCCGCGGCGGCGGCCCCTCGAATTCGTCATCGTCGATCATAAAGCCCTCCCCGACCCGCCTTCGACCCTAGCGGGTGGCCGGGCGGGGTCAATCCGCGCGGCTAATGAATCGGGCGGCGGAAGGTTTCAGGAAGGAACAGCAGGCCCACGACAAGGGTCAGCAGCGCGACCGCGACCGGATACCAGAGCCCGTAGTAGATATTCCCCGTCGCCGCGACCATCGCGAAGGCGGTCGTCGGCAGGAAGCCGCCGAACCAGCCGTTGCCGATATGGTAAGGCAGCGACATCGCCGAATAGCGGATGCGGCTGGGAAAAAGCTCGACGAGCAGCGCGGCGATCGGGCCGTAGACCATCGTCACGAGCAGCACGAGCCAGAAGAGGATCGCGACGACGAGCGGCTTGTCGATCGTCTCAGGGTCAGCCTTTTCGGGGTAGCCCGCCTCGGCCAGCAATCGTGGGAGCGCGACACCGAAGCTCGCCTTGTCGGTAACGGGAAGCACGTCTTCGCCAACGTGGACCACCGCTCGACCATCATAGGTCCCATCCTCATTGGAGTAAGGAATCCCCGCCTTGGCCAGCCCGGACTTGGCAATATCGCAGCCGGTCCGGTCGAACGAGGTTCGGCCGATGGGGTCGAACTGGAACGAACAAGTCTCTGCATGGGCGAACACGACGACGGGCGCGCGCTCTTGCGCTTCGGCGAGTGCCGGATTGGCCGCGGCGGTCAGCATCTGGAAGGCGGGAAAATAGGTGAGCGCCGCCAGCGCGCAGCCGGCGAGGATGATCGGCTTGCGCCCAATGCGGTCGCTAAGCCATCCGAAGAGGATGAAAAAGGGCGTGCCGAGCGCGAGCGCGACGGCGATCAATATGTTGGCGGTCGCGCCGTCGACCTTCAGCGTCTTTTCGAGGAAGAAGAGCGCGTAGAATTGCCCGGTGTACCA
Source organism: Sphingopyxis sp. NJF-3 (assembly GCF_053514865.1). Lineage (NCBI taxonomy): Bacteria > Pseudomonadati > Pseudomonadota > Alphaproteobacteria > Sphingomonadales > Sphingopyxidaceae > Sphingopyxis > Sphingopyxis sp. NJF-3. The sequence continues at coordinate 1,132,617 of NZ_CM130726.1, read as the reverse complement.
GACGACCGCCTGGCCCGCGACCGCGCCGAGCAGCGCGACGAGCACCCATTTGAGGTTGATCCAGCGACCGAAGGCTTCGGAGAGCGGCGCCTTCGAGGTCGTGCCCTCTTCCTTCATGCGGCGGAATACCGGACTTTCCTCGAGCTGGAGGCGTATCCACAGCGAGACGCCGAGGAGGATGACCGAGACGAGGAAGGGGATGCGCCAGCCCCAGTCCGCGAACGCCTCCTCGCCGACGAGGAAACGCGTCGCGATGACGACGAGCAGCGCCGCGAACAGGCCGAGCGTCGCGGTGGTCTGGATGAAGCTGGTAAAGAGACCGCGCTTCCCCTCGGGCGCATGTTCCGCGACATAGGTCGCGGCGCCGCCATATTCGCCGCCGAGCGCGAGCCCCTGCACGAGCCGCAGGACGACGAGCAGGATCGGCGCCGCGACGCCCACCGCCGCATAGCTCGGCAGGACGCCGACGAGGAAGGTCGACAGGCCCATCAGGCCCATCGTCACGAGAAAGGTATATTTGCGCCCGACGAGGTCGCCGAGCCGGCCGAAGACCAGCGCGCCGAACGGCCGCACCGCGAAGCCCGCGGCGAAGGCGGCGAGCGCGAAGATGAAGCCGGTGGTTTCGTTGACCCCCGAGAAGAACTGCGCCGAGATGATCGTCGCGAGCAGCCCGTAGAGGTAGAAATCATACCATTCGAAGACGGTGCCGAGCGACGAGGCCAATATGACCTTGCGCTCGCTCTGCCGCGCACCCACCGCCTCTGCCGCGCCGTTCGTCATTCGCTGCCCCCTCATGCCCTCAATGGCGCGAAGGTAAACGGTGTCCGCATCGCGTCAATGCCGCAGATATGATCTGTGGGGAGCCTTCATTGCGACCTCGGCGAAAGCCGGGGGAAGCAATCCAGGGCAGCCTTGCACCGCTCTGGATTGCTTCGTCGCTACGCTCCTCGCAATGACGAGAGTCCGAATATCAACCGACGCGGGTCACCGCTCCCTTGTGCGCGCCGACGCCGCCGCGGCGCGGACGAAAGCGGCGCTTGCGCTGGCCCTGGCCGTCGGCGGCGGGCGCCGCGTCGTGGCGCGGGCCGCGATCGCCGCGTGGCTTGCCGCCGTCACGCTGGCGCTGCGCGTCCTCGCGCTGGCGCTGCGGATCGCGGCCCTTGCCGCCGGTGTTGCGCGGCGGCTGGGCGGGCTTGGGCAGGTTGCGGACCATTTCCGAAAAGCCCTCGGGCAGCTTGACCGGCTCGGCGCGGGTACGCGTGACGCGCTCGATATCGCGCAGATAGGCCTTTTCGTCGGGGGCGACGAAGCTGATCGCGATGCCTTCAGCCCCGGCGCGCGCGGTACGGCCGATGCGGTGGACATATTGTTCGGGGACGTTCGGGATTTCGAAGTTGATCACATGGCTGACGCCCGACACGTCGATGCCGCGCGCGGCGATGTCGGTCGCGACGAGCAGGCGCACCTGCCCCGAGCGGAAGGCCTGGAGCGCGGTGGTGCGCTGTGCCTGGCTCTTGTTGCCGTGGATCGCATAGGCCTGGATGCCCGCGCCCGCGAGGTGGCGGACGACGCGGTCGGCGCCGTGCTTGGTGCGGGTGAAGATCAGCGCGCGGTCGATGTCCTCGGTTTTCAGAACATGGTGGAGCAGCGCCTGCTTCTCCTTCTGCTCGACGAAGGTGATTTGCTGGCGGACCTTTTCGGCGGTCGTCGCCTGCGGCGCGACCGAAACCGTAACCGGATCGTTCAGAAACTGGTCGGCAAGGCCCGCGATCTCGCGCGGCATGGTGGCCGAGAAGAACAGATTCTGACGACGCGACGGCAGCAGCTTGGCGACGCGGCGCAGCGAATGGATGAAGCCCATGTCCATCATCTGGTCGGCCTCGTCGAGGACGAAGATTTCGACATCGTCGAGGCGCAGCGCGCGCTGGTCGATCAGGTCGAGCAGGCGGCCCGGCGTCGCGACGAGAATATCGACGCCTTGGCTGAGGTCGCGAATCTGCTTGTTGATCGGCACGCCGCCAAAGACGGTCGTGACGCTGAGCTTGGTGAAACGGCCATAGTCGCGGCAGCTCTGCGCGATCTGCGCAGCAAGCTCACGCGTCGGCGCGAGCACGAGCATCCGGCAACCGCGCGGGGTGGGCCGATGCGGATAGGTCAGCAAGTGATGGATCGAAGGCAGCGAAAAGCCCGCGGTCTTGCCCGTGCCGGTCTGCGCGATACCGCACAGGTCGCGGCCCTTCATCAGCGGCGGAATCGCCTGGACCTGAATCGGGGTCGGGATGGTGTAATCCTTGGCGGCAAGCGCGCGATTGATGTCGGCATGCAGGCCAAAGTCATTAAAAGTCGTCATAAAATACTCACATAGGGCGACGCGCAGGCGCATCCGTTCGTATCGAACGGACGGCGCACGGCCGCGGGTTCGAAACGACCCGCGTGAAAGGGTGCCTCTGGGGACAAAGCGCACTTCCGGCTCGTCCCGCGCCTGAAACGGACGGGAAAATCACGCTGCCGGTGGTTGCGGCGGATCGATCCGCCATGCTGCGCTGCACAATCATATGGCATGCGTTGCGAAGGATTGCAAGATTATTGCGCCTACCGTCACCCCGGGGTTGACCCGGGGTCTATCTTTCCCTTCAAAACAGGCAGGCCCCGGGTCAAGCTCAGGGTGACGATGGGAGAGATATCTTGGCCGAGAAGATCATCGTCATCGACGAAGGCACCACTTCTACCCGCACGATGTTGTTCGCCGCCGATGGCACGCCGCTCGGCAGCGCGCAGCGCGAGTTTCGGCAGCATTACCCCGGCCCCGGTCTCGTCGAGCATGATGCCGCCGAAATCTGGAACGCGACCCTCGCCTGCACACGGTCGATGATCGACAAGGCAGGCGGCGCCGACCGAGTTGCCGCGATCGGCATCACCAATCAGCGCGAAACCATCGTGTTCTGGGACCGCCGGACCGGCGAACCGCTCGCCCCCGCGATCGTCTGGCAGGACCGACGCACCGCCGCCGAGTGCGCGGCGCTGAAAGAAGCGGGGCATGAGCCGGCGGTGCAGGCGACGAGCGGCCTGCTGCTCGACCCCTATTTTTCGGGAAGCAAGATCGGCTGGGCACTGAAGAATTGGCCGCAGCTTCGCGAGGCCGGCGATCGGCTCGCGGTCGGCACGATCGAGTCCTATCTCGTCTATCGCCTGACCGGCGGCGCCCATGTCAGCGATGCGACCAACGCCTCGCGCACTCTCCTGATGGCGATCGACGACGCGCACGGCTGGGACGAGGGGCTGTGCGACCTGCTCGGCGTGCCGAGGACGCTGCTGCCCGAGATTACCGGCTGCACCGCGACCGTCGGCACCACCGCCCCCGACCTGTTCGGCGGCGCGATCCCGATCTGCGGCATGGCGGGCGACCAGCAGGCGGCGACGATCGGACAGGCCTGTCTCGCGCCGGGGCAGACCAAGGCGACCTTCGGCACCGGCGCCTTCATCCTCTCGGCAAGCGGGGCCGCCCGTCCGCATTCGGCGAACCGGCTGCTCGCCACCATATTGGTGCAGGAAGGCGACGCGCGGGCCTACGCGCTCGAAGGCTCGGTGTTCGTCGCAGGCAGCCTGATCCAATGGCTGCGCGACGGGCTCGGCCTGCTCGCAAGCGCGGGGGAGAGCGAGGGGCTGGCGCGCTCGGTCGCCGACAATGGCGGCGTCTATCTGGTGCCCGCGCTCTCGGGCCTCGGGGCGCCGCACTGGCGGCCCGACGCGCTCGCGGCGCTGTCGGGGCTCAGCTTCGCGAGCGGCAAGGCGCATGTCGCGCGCGCCGCGCTCGAGGCGCAGGCCTATCAGGCGCACGACCTGAAATCGGCCTTCGCCGCCGACGGGGTCGACTGGGCCGACCTGCGCATCGACGGCGGCATGGCGGCGAACAACTGGATGGCGCAAGACCTGGCCGACATGCTCGATCTGACCGTCGAGCGGCCCGAATTCGTCGAGAGCACCGCGCTCGGCGCCGCGATGCTCGCCGCGACCGGAGCCGGGCTCTACCCCGACCTCGCGAACGCGGCACAGGCGATGCGCGGACGCACGACGCGCTTCACCCCGGCGCTGGGCGCGGACCAACGCAAAACGCGCCTTGCCGGGTGGCAAAGCGCGCTTGCAAAGGTTTTGAGGTAAGTTCGAAGCGCCTTAGCGCTTGAGCGTCAGCCCGCCGAAACGCTTGTTGAACTTCGCGACCTGACCGCCGGTGTCGAGCATGCGGCCCTGGCCGCCGGTCCACGCCGGGTGCGCGGTGGGATCGATTTCGAGCGTCATCACGTCGCCCTCGCTGCCCCAGGTCGAGCGCGTCTGATATTCGGTGCCGTCGGTCATCTTGACGGTGATCATATGATAGTCGGGGTGAATGTCTTTTTTCATCTTATAGCTCCTGTGCCGCTGGTTTCCGACCAGCGGCTGAGTCCGTGCGCCCGGGGACGCGAAGGCGCGCCCTTACCGGGCAATCGCGGGAAAAGCAACACCCTCCCCTCGTCATTGCGAGCGAAGCGAAGCAATCTCCAGCTATTGGTCTTGCGCAAGGCCGATAGCTGGAGATTGCTTCGTCGCTGCGCTCCTCGCAATGACGGCGAGAACGAAATGGATTGGGTTCAGTCGCCCGGCGGATCGGCGATCATCGCGGTGAACTGGCATTCGGTCGCCAGTTGCCCGTCCAGCATCGCCCGCCCTTCGAACTTGCAGATGTTCCGCTTCGCCTGAAGAATGGTGACGTGAAGGTCGAGCAGGTGGCCGGGTTCGACGGGTTTCCTGAACTTCACCCCGTCGATGCCCATGAAATAGACGAGCTTGCCCGTCCCCGCGAGCCCCAGCGATTCGATCGCCAGAACCCCGCCCGCCTGCGCCAGCGCCTCGACGATGAGGACGCCGGGCATGATCGGCCGGCCAGGGAAATGGCCCTGGAAGAAGGGCTCGTTCATCGTCACCGCCTTGACCGCGTGGATCGAGGTGTCCTTCACCATCGCGACCACCCGGTCGACGAGCAGCATCGGATAACGATGCGGCAGCAGCGTCAGGATCCGGCGGATATCCACCGGACCCAGAGCGCCTTCCGCCTTGTCCCCCTCGCCCATCGCCTTAGCGCGTGGTCGGGGGCGTGCCGGCGGCCGGAGCGGGCGCCGCGGGCGCGGCCTGACCCTGACGGGCGCGGGCGGCGTCGACGATCGCCTGATTCTTCTGCTGCATCAGCTGACCCGGCTGGTAGCCGGCCGGCACCGCGATCGAGACGGCCGGCAGCAGGGTGTTGAGCTCTGCGGTGATCGCATCGGTGATGTCCACCGGCGGCTGCGCCGCGAGAACGACCTGCTGATCATAGTTCAGAAGCAGGTCGACCTTGCGCTTGGTCATCGCGCCCTTGACCGCATCGTCGAGACGCACGGTGATCTGGTCGATCACATAGGCGCGCGCCAGTTCATAGGGCTGGGCCATCTGGGCGAGTTCGCGCTGCGCGGCCGCCGACTTGTCCTGGAAAGCCTTGACTGCGGCGTCGATCGCCGCCTTGTTCTGCGGCGTCTTCTTGGCTTCCTCGTTCGCCTTGGCGCGCAGCACGTTCAGCTCGGCGCCCAGCGTCTGATCGCGAGCCTCGACCTGATCGATCTGCGCCTTGTAGGTGGTGCGGATCTGGCCCAGCGCGGTCTGATAGGCGCTCGAGCGCGTCGTCGCCACGTCGAGGTCGGCGATGCCGATCCCGGTCTTCGATTGAGCCGCGGCGGGGGCGGCGACCATGGGCGAAACCGACAGCGCGGCAATCGCCAGCGCCGAAGCGACAAAAATTTTCTTCATCAGAATTGGGTTCCTACGTTGAATGAGAAGCGTTTGGTATCATCGCCCTCTTCTTTGCGAAGGGCGTAAGCGAAGTCGATCCGGAAGGGACCGAAGGGAGAATTCCAGTTGACGCCGGCGCCGATCGACACGCGCGGCATCCAGGTGTCGCCGTAAAAGCGTTCCTCGAACGGGGCCATCGCCGCCGAGCCTTCCGGACAGACGCTGTAGCTTCCGGTCGGAGTGCCGTCGGATCCGGTCGCCTGTGTCCCGAAGCTGGTCGTCCCCGACGCGGCATTGCGGCAGAGATATTTGGTCAGGCCGTCGGACGGGTCGCGGAAATCGGCGAGCGTCGTCAGCTGCGGACGGCGGACGTTGAACACCGACCCGACGTCGAGGAAGATCGACGGGCGCAGCCCCATTTCCTTGGCGCCCGAGCCGAGCGGAATATCGACCTCGACGCGGCCCTGATAATAGGCGCGGCCACCGAGCGCGTCGTCGATCAGCTGGTTGCGGTTGATCGTCGTGTCGAGCACCGGGTTGGCCGGGTCGCTGATATCGACGCTGGAATAGCGGATCACGCGCGGGCCGAGGCCGCGAATGTCGAAGCCGCGCATCTGCGGCTCGCCGAGGAAGAAGCGGTCGGTCAGCCGGACCTTGTCGCTGGTCGGCGTCGGCCGGCCGCCGAGGGGATAGATATAGCCGCCTTCCGCCGAGAGGTTGAGGATGAAGCGGCTGCCGAGGTTGAAATGCTTGCTCGCCGCGGCGCGGCTGCGGACATATTTGACGCTGCCGCCGAGACCCGCGAAATCCTGGCTGAACGAGAAGGACTGGCCGCGCGTCGGACGGCGGCTGTTGTCGCGGTCGTCATAGGCGAGCGTGAAGCCGAGAAGCGACGTCGTGCGCTTGCCGATCGCGTCGCACAGATAGCGGCCGGCCACCAGCGGGTCGCACTCGTCGCCGAAATAATAGATGCTGCGGTCGAGCGACACATCGTCGAAATTCAGGCTGTAGCGGCCGAAGGCCGACATATATTCGGTCAGCGGCACGCCGACGTTGATCTGGAAACCCGTCGTCGTCTGCTCGAACGTCGTCCGGCGGTCGTTGTTGATGAAGTTGAACGAATTGAGGTCGCGACGATAGACGCTGCCGCCGATCGAGATGTTGCGGTCGAACAGATAGGGCTCGGTGAAGCCGAGCTCGACCGACTTCGAATAGCTCGAATAGTTGACCGACGCCTGCAGCTGCTGGCCGAGGCCGCGGAAGTTGCGCTGGCGGATCGACGCCTGGACGAGGAAGCTTTCGATCGACGAGAAGCCCGCCGAGAGCGACAGTTCGCCGGTCGGTTTTTCCTCGACGTTGGTTTCGAGGATGATGCGGTCGGGGGCGCTGCCCTCCTTGCGCTCGATCTCCAGATTCTCCTGGAAATAGCCGAGGCTGTTGAGGCGGCCTTCGGTGCGCTTGACCGCGAAGCTGTTGAACGCGTCGCCTTCGTTGAGGCGGAATTCGCGGCGGACGACCTTGTCCTGCGTCAGCGTGTTGCCGTTGACGTCGATCCGCTCCACGTAAGTGCGCGGGCTTTCGCCGACGTTGAAGGTGATGTCCATCGTCCGCGTTTCGGGGTTGCGATGGAATTCGGGATTGATGTCGGCGAAGGCGTAGCCGAACAGGCCCGCCGTCTCGCTGAGGCTTTCGACCGTGTCCTCGACCTGCTTGGCGTTGTACCAGTCGCCGGTCTTCATCGGCAGCATCGCCTTCATCGTCTCCGGCTTGAAGTCGCGCAGGCTGCTTTCGAGGTTCACGTCGCCGAACTTGTAGCGTTCGCCCTCCTCGACGACATAGGTGATGATGAAGTCCTGCTTGTTGCTCGTCAGCTCGGCGACCGCCGAAATGACGCGGAAGTCGGCATAGCCGTTCTGCAGGTAGAAGAGGCGCACCTTCTGCTGGTCATAGGCGAGGCGGTCGGGATCGTAAGTGGTGTTCGACGACAGCATCGTCAGGAGCCCGGTCTCCTTGGTCGCCATCTCGTCCTTGAGGTCGCCGTCGCTGAACTTCTCGTTGCCGATGATGTTGATCTGGCGGACCTTCGATTTCGGCCCCTCGTTGATCTCGAACACCACGTCGACGCGGTTCTGGTCGAGCTGCACCATCTTGGGCTCGACGGTCGCGGCAAAGCGGCCCTGGCGCTTGTAGAGCTCGATGATGCGCGCGACGTCGGCGCGGACCTTCGAGCGGGTGAAGATCTGGCGCGGCGCGAGCTTGATCTCGGGCCGGATCTTGTCTTCCTTCAGCCGCTTGTTGCCCTCCAGGATGACGCGGTTGATCACCGGATTCTCGGTGACCTGGATCGTCAGCGCGCCGGCATCGTCGGTGATCTGATAATCCTTGAACAGCTCGGTCGCCGCGAGGTCCTTCAGCGCCTGGTCGAGCGTCGCGCGGTCATAGGACTGGCCGACGCGCAGACGCAGATAGGAGAGGATCGTCTGGGATTCGAGGCGCTGGTTTCCGGTGACGGTGATCGACTTGATCGTCGACGCGGTCGGGACGGCTTCGGGCGCAGGAACCGGAAGCGTCGGCACGGCCGGCGGCGGTGTCGGCGCGGCTTCCTGGGCCAGCAGCGGCGCGGCGGGCCATGCCAGCATCGTTCCCGCCATAAGGAGTGCCGACAGCTGCGTCCGCGCCGTGAAATTGTGTGAAGCCACGCTGTTCATCCCGCCAAAATAACTCAAAAGCGACAAACCCGCTTGCCTGCGGGTTGGCGCGCACTCCTGCACCAGTCCGCCTATCCAATCAAGCGCGCGATCCGGTCCCAGGCCCCGATTGAGCCCAAATCGTTGAAAGTCACGACCAACATCAGCACGACGATCGCCACGAAGCCGAACCGGAAGGCCCATTCCTGGACTTCCAGCGGCGCCGGGCGACGCCGGACCGCTTCATAACCGTAAAAGAGCAGATGACCACCATCGAGCATCGGCAATGGCAAGAGATTTATGAACCCCAGATTGATGGAGATGAAGGCGGCGAAGGTGATCAGCATCGCGATCCCCAGCGTCGCGGCTTCGCCCGATGCCTTGGCGATCTTGATCGGGCCGCCCATGTCCTTGATCGACCGCTCGCCCATCACGAACTGGCTGAGCACCGAAGCGGTCATCCGCACGATCCCGACCGTCTGATCGACGCCATGGCCCACAGCGGCGATCGGCCCGACGGATGTATAAACGGGCTTTCCCGAACGAATGCCGATGATCGCACGCGGCATCTTGTTTCCGAACCCGTCGGTTTCGGTGATCATCTTCGGCTTCAGGATCAGCGCGAACCGGCGGCCGTCGCGCTCGACGATCAGGTCGGCCGGCTTGCCGAGTTCGAAGGCGATCGCGCCGGGAATGTCGTCGAACACCCGCATCGTGCGCCCGTCGATCGAGGCGATCCGATCGCCGACCCGAAGCCCCGCGGCGGCGGCCGGAGTCCCCGGCTGAACCGCCCCAATGACCGGGGGCGTCTGGGGTATGCCGTAAGCCGCTGCAAATGCGGCGATGATCAGAATCGCGAACAGGAAGTTGGTAACCGGCCCGGCGGCGACGATCAGCGCCCGTTTCCACACTGGTTGCGCGGGAAAGCTGTGCGCACGCTCGTCGGCCGGCAGATTGTGCCATTCGGCATCGGGCTGGCTGACCGCGTCGCGATCGCCCGCGAACTGGACATAGCCGCCAAGCGGCAGCCATCCGATCTTCCATTCGGTGCCGCGCCTGTCGGTCCAGCCCAATATCTTGCGCCCGAAACCGATCGAAAAGGCATCCGCCTTCACCCCGCACCAGCGGCCGACGATATAATGGCCATATTCATGCACGAAGACCAGCGGCCCGAGCACGAGGAGGAAGGCGGCAAAATAGAGCCAAATCGGCACATTAGGCATGTTCAAGCTGGTCCACAAACTGCTGCGCGGCCGCGCGCGATGCGGCATCGACGCTGAATATGTCCTGAAGCGACGACGGATGGGCGGGCGCCGCGGCGTCGATCACCCGGCGCACCGTCTCGACGATCGCGGGGAAGGAAATGCGCCCGGCGAGGAAGGCGGCGACCGCCACCTCGTTCGCGGCGTTGAGCTGCGCCGGGCGCGCGCCGCCCGCGGCGATCGCGGCGCGGCAGAGCGCGGTCGCGGGGAAGCGCGTCTCGTCGGGCGCCTCGAAATCGAGCCGGCCGATGGCCGCGAGGTCGAGCGGCGCGCACGGCGTTTCCATGCGCTGCGGCCAGGCCAGCGCACTGCCGATCGGGATGCGCATGTCGGGCGAGCCGAGCTGCGCGAGGGTCGAGCGATCGACATATTCGACCATCGAATGGATCACCGACTGCGGATGGACGAGAATCTCGATGCGATCGAGCCCCACCGGAAAAAGATGATGCGCCTCAATGAGTTCGAGGCCCTTGTTCATCATCGTCGCCGAATCGACGCTGATCTTCGCGCCCATCGACCAATTGGGATGCGCGACCGCCTGCGCGGGTGTGACATGCGCCATGTCCGCCGCGCGCATCGTGCGGAAGGGTCCGCCGCTCGCGGTGAGGATGATCCGCCGCACCTGATCGATGCGCCCGCCCGCGAGGCACTGGAAGATCGCATTATGCTCCGAATCGACCGGCAGGATGGTCGCGCCCGACGCGCGCGCCGCCGTGGTCATCAGTTCGCCTGCGGAGACCAGCGCCTCCTTGTTGGCGAGCGCGACATCATGCCCCGCCTCGAGCGCCGCCATCGTCGGGGCGAGCCCCGCGCAGCCGACGATCGCCGCCATCACGAGGTCGGCGGGCCGCCGCGCCGCTTCGACCAGCGCCTCGGCGCCCGCCGCGACCTCGATGCCGGTTCCGGCGAGCGCATCCTTCAGGTCGCCGTAGCGCGCCTCCTCGGCGATCACGGCGAGGGTCGGGCGGAATTCGCGCGCGAGCCTCGCCAGTTCGGCCACATCGCTGTTCGCGGTGAGCACCGATAGCGCCCAGGCGTCGCCGTCCTGCCGGACGAGGTCGAGCGTCGAGCGCCCCACCGAGCCCGTGGCGCCGAACAGCGACAGGCGGCGCGTCATCTCAGCCCGCCGCCCGCACGGCGATATGCCCGAGCGCCGCGAGCGCGCCGAGGACCAGCGCGACCGGCAGCAGCCCGTCGACGCGGTCGAAAAGGCCGCCGTGACCCGGGATCAGCCTGCCCGAATCCTTGACGCCCGCGCGCCGCTTCATCCAGCTTTCGCCCAGATCGCCGAGCTGCGCGAGCAGGCCCATGAACAGGCCGATCCACAAGGGCACGCCGGTGATGCCGCCGCGGTCGCCCAGCGTGGCGCTGACGATCAGCGCCGCGATCATGCCGCCGATCAGCCCCGACCAGGTCTTCGACGGGCTGATTTTCGGCGCGAGGCGCGCGCCGCCGAAGGCGCGGCCGGCGAAATAGGCGCCGATGTCGGTCGCCCAGACCATGCCGAACACCCAGAGTGCCGCGGTGACGCCCAGGCGGTCGCGGATGAACCAGAGCCCGGCGATGGCGCCAAGCACGAGGATCGGCCCCGCCACCATCAGCGCGCCCTTCACCCCGCCGTCGAGCGTCATCGCGCGCACCAGCGCGAACCATTCGACGAGCACCAGCGCGCCGCCGACGAGCAGCAGCAGGCCGAAGGCGATGCCCCCGAACCACAGCGCCGCACCGGCGATCGCGAACAGCACGAGCGCCGATGCGATCCGCACCCCGAGGTCCGATCTTGCCGCTGTCGCCATCCCCTATAATCCTCCGAAGCGGCGTTCGCGCCGCGCAAACTGGTCGAGCGCCGCCGCAAGATCGGTGGGCGCGAAGTCGGGCCACAACCGATCGGTGAAATATAGCTCGGCATAGGCGGCCTGCCACAGCAGGAAATTCGACAGGCGCACCTCGCCCGACGTGCGGATGATCAGGTCGAGCGGCGGCAGGTCGGCGGTGTCGAGATGCGCCTCGATCGCCTCGGCGGTGATCGCCCCCTCCCCCGCCGCGGCGCGCGCGGCGCGCACGATCTCGTCCTGCGCGCCATAGTTGAGCGCGACCGCGAGCGTCGTGCGCTTGTTGCCCGCGGTGCGCGCCAGCGCGTCCTCGATCAGCGCGACGACGTCCGGGGCGAGCGCGCGCCAGTTGCCGATGATCTTGAGGCGCACGTCATTGGCTGCGAATTCGTCGATGTCGCTGATGATGAAGCGCTTCATCAGCCCCATCAGATCGCTGACTTCCTCCTCGGGGCGCTTCCAGTTTTCCGACGAAAAGGCATAGAGCGTCAGCGCTTCGAGGCCGAGATCGCCCGCGGCGCGCACGATCTTCCGCACCGCCTCCACCCCCGCGCGGTGGCCGGCGACGCGCGGCAGGTGGCGCTTCTTCGCCCAGCGGCCGTTGCCGTCCATGATGATGGCGACATGGCGCGCGCGGTGGTCAGTTGCCGACATCAAGAAACCTCAAATCCCGTTCGCATCGAGCGAAGTCGAGATGCTCTTCGGCTTGGCGCTATTCCGATGGGTGTCTCGACTTCGCTCGACACGAACGGAAAAGGGATGGGCGCCGAAAAGCACTAGCCCAGGATTTCCTTTTCCTTCGCAGAGGCCGCGGCGTCGATGTCGGCGATCGTGGCGTCGGTGAGCTTTTGCACCTCGGTCTCGTGGCGCTTGCGCTCGTCCTCGCTGATTTCCTTCTTGTTCTCGTCGGCTTTCAGATTGTCCATGCCATCGCGGCGGACGTTGCGCACGGCGACGCGGGCCTTTTCGGCATATTGGCCGGCGAGCTTCGACAGTTCCTTGCGGCGCTCCTGCGTCATCTCGGGGATCGGCAGGCGCAGCATCTGGCCGTCGACGATCGGGTTGAGGCCGAGGCCCGCCGAACGGATCGCCTTGTCGACCGGGCCGACATTCGATTTGTCCCACACCTGCACGGTCAGCATCCGCGGTTCGGGGGCGCTGACCGAGGCGACCTGGTTCAAGGGCATGTGGCTGCCGTAGACCTCGACCGTCACCGGATCGAGCAGCGCGGTATGCGCGCGGCCCGTGCGCAGGCCCGCAAGGTCGTGCTTCAGCGATTCGACCGCGCCGTGCATGCGGCGCTCGAGGTCGGTCTTGTCATATTTCGCCATTTCTCTTCCTCTCTCAGGCGTTGCCGGCAGCGTCGCCGACGACGGTGGCGACACCCTCGCCAGCCAGGACGCGCGCAAGATTGCCGGGTTCGCGGATGTTGAACACGACGATCGGGATATGGTTGTCGCGGCACAGCGCCACCGCGCTCGCGTCCATCACCTTCAGATTGTCGGCGAGGACGCGGTCGTAGGTCAGCCGGTCGTAGCGGGTCGCGGCCGGATCCTTCTTGGGATCGGCATTATAGACCCCGTCGACGCTGGTGCCCTTCAGGAGCGCGTCGCACTTCATTTCGGCGGCGCGCAGCGCGGCACCGCTGTCGGTGGTGAAATAGGGCGCGCCGACGCCGGCGGCGAAGATCACCACCCGGCCCTTTTCCATATGGCGCTCGGCGCGGCGGCGGATCACCGGCTCGCACACCTTGTCCATCTCGATCGCCGACTGGACGCGCGTTTCGACGCCGAGCTGTTCGAGCGCGTTCTGCATCGCGAGCGCGTTCATCACGGTGGCGAGCATCCCCATATAGTCGGCCTGCGCGCGATCCATGCCCTTGGCCGCGCCCGCCATGCCGCGAAAGATATTGCCGCCGCCGATGACGAGGCAGAGTTCGAGCCCGCGGTCCTTGGCCGCCTTCACCTCGGCCGCCATGCTGGCGACCGTATCGGGATCGATCCCGAACGCGCTGGAGCCCATCAGCGCCTCGCCCGACAGTTTGAGCAAGATGCGTTTCAGGCCGGGCAATGCCATGGGGGAACCTCTATCGATGGGGTCACAATATGCGAATGGCGCGCACCCTAGTCAGAGTGCGCGCCATTGCCAAGCGAACTACCGCGCATCGAAGCGCGGCAGCCGCAGCTTTCAAATCAGCGGCCGGCGGCGGCGGCGACTTCGGCGGCGAAGTCGCTCTCTTCCTTCTCGATGCCTTCGCCGAGCTGGAAGCGGACGAAGCCCTTCAAGGTGATCGCCGCGCCGACGTCCTTGCCGGCGGCGGCAACGACTTCGGCGACCGGGGTCTTGCCGTCGATCACGAAGGGCTGCGACAGCAGCGCGTTTTCCTTGCGGAATTTCGCGATCGTGCCGTCGACCATCTTCGACACGATGTCGGCGGGCTTGCCCGACTGGGCCGCCTTTTCCTCGGCGATCGCGCGTTCGCGCGCGACGAGGTCGGCGTCGAGGTCGTCGCCGTTGAGCGCCAGCGGGTTCGCCGCGGCGACGTGCATCGCAAGCTGCTTGCCGAGCGGTTCGAGCACATCGGCGCCAGCGGTCGATTCGAGCGCGACGAGCACGCCGATCTTGCCGAGGCCGGGCGCAGCGGCGTTGTGGACATAGCCGGTGACGACGCCCGAGCCGACCGAGAGGATCGCGGCGCGGCGCAGCGACTGGTTCTCGCCGATCGTGGCGATATTCTGGGTCAGCGCCTCGGCGACGGTGCCGCCCGAGGGATAGGCGGCGGCGGCCAGCGCCTCGGCGTCGCTGATGCTGCCGGCGAGCGCGACCTGGGTCACGTCGCGGACGAAGCCCTGGAACTGTTCGTTCTTGGCGACGAAGTCGGTTTCGCTGTTCACTTCGACCACCGCGCCCTTGGCGCCGTCGGTGGCGACACCGACGAGGCCCTCGGCGGCGACGCGGCCGGCCTTCTTGGCGGCGGCGGCGAGGCCCTTGGTGCGCAGCCAGTCGATCGACGCTTCGATGTCGCCGTTGTTTTCGGCGAGCGCCTTCTTGCAGTCCATCATGCCGGCGCCGGTGCGGTCGCGCAGTTCCTTGACGAGAGCGGCCGTAATCTCAGCCATGGGAATATCCTTTCCAAAAGCGGCAGGCCCTTGCTGTCGGCCTGCGATCTGCCCGCGCGCATGGCGGGGCGATAAGTCAAAGTGATGACCGGGACGGCGCGCCGGCTGTCGCCGCGCGCCGTCCCGTCATGCGAGCGTTCGCTCAGGCGTCGCTCTGACGTTCGGTTTCGGCAGCGGCCTCGGCCGGGACCTGCTCGTCCTCGGTCGCCGGAGCGGCGGCCTCTTCGACGAGCGCGGGCTCGGCGACGGGCTCGACCGCCGCGCCCAGATCCTCGCCGCGATCGGCGCGGGCCTGCTGGCCGCCACGGGTCGCCGCCTGGGCGACCGCGTCGCAATAGAGGCGGATGGCGCGCGCGGCGTCATCGTTCGCCGGAACCGGGAAAGCGATGCCGTCGGGCGAGACGTTCGAATCGAGGATCGCGACGACGGGGATGCCGAGGACGTTGGCTTCCTTGATCGCCAGCTCTTCCTTGTTCGCGTCGATCACGAACATCACGTCGGGAATGCCGCCCATGTCGCGGATGCCGCCGAGGCTCAGCTCGAGCTTGTCGCGTTCGCGGGTCTTGTTGAGCACTTCCTTCTTGGTGAGGCCCGAAGTGTCGCCCGAAAGCTGTTCCTCGAGCGACTTGAGGCGCTTGATCGAGTTCGAGATCGTCTTCCAGTTGGTGAGCATGCCGCCCAGCCAGCGGTGGTTGACGAAATGCTGGCCCGACGCGCGGGCCGCATCGGCGATCGGACCCTGCGCCTGGCGCTTGGTGCCGACGAACAGCACCTTGCCGCCCGCGGCCGAGGTCGACGAGATGAAGTCCAGCGCGCGCGCGAAAAGCGGCACGGTCTGCGACAGGTCGAGGATGTGGATGCCGTTGCGCGCGCCGAAGATATACGGCTTCATGCGCGGGTTCCAACGGTGGGTCTGGTGGCCGAAGTGGGCGCCCGCTTCGATAAGATTCTGCATCGTGACGACAGGTGCCGCCATAGTCTTTCTCCTTCCGGTTAGTCCTCTGGAAGGCAAGAACCGAGGCATCCGCGAAGGGATGGACCCGGCACCGGTATGTGCGCCTTCCATGTGGAATGGGCGGGCCGTTAGCGGCGTTCGCGGCGAAAAGCAAGCGGGAAGGAGGAAAGGGGCTGGGCTGGTGGGGCTTCGGTGAGGGTGGCATGACATGGCTGACGTCGACCGGTTGCAGCCATTTCACCATCGTCACCCTGAACTTGTTTCAGGGTCCATGGCCTGCCGTCTACTTCGACGCGGCATCGAACGAGAGGTCTGGCCATGGATGCTGAAACAAGTTCAGCATGACGTGATCTTGAACGGCCACTCCCCACCCCAAAGCAGGCATCGGCGTCAAATAGGCCTTTCCTACATTATCGGGCTGTGCCAGTTTTGTATCCGGCTCTTTCATTTGGTGGATAAAAGCGATGACGGTCCAGCTTGCGGGGGCGGCCACGGCGAGGCGTGCTGGGCGCGTTCAGCGCTCCTCAAGGCCCCGATTGGGCATGCAATAGGCTGAACTTTCCTGAACTTTGGAATGATCGCGCGCTCCTTGCGCCGACCAGCCTCCGGGATCCAAGCTGCGATAACGCAAGAAGGCAGGGCAGATTTCCACCCCGAAACCGACGCGCCTTCGATCATCATCCTGCCCCGCGCATACTCGATTCATCGACGAAACAACTCGCTTCATCGCAATATCGTTGAGAACAAATAGGGAACATGGAACGAGGAGCGCAAGGAAACCGTCCGCTGGGCACGGGTTTCGCACACAGAAGCCGGAAGGACAAGATCATGGTTCAGATCGCCGCCGCTCTCCTCTTCGCTCTGGCCGCCGGGCTCGGCATCGCCGTGATATTGGGCATGCTGAGGACCAATGGCGAGGCGATCCTCTCGGCGCTCGTCGGCGAAGGCGCCTTCCCGATCGCCGCGGGACCGCAGACCGGCCCGTCGTCGAAGATCGTGCCGCTGCGCCGTGCGACCGGCCGCCGCGATGCGCCGCGGCCGGTGCGGATCGCTATGCCCGTTCGCTCGCCGCTGAACCGCGCCGCCTGACCTTCGCATAGCTCGCGATGCCGAACGGCAGCAGCACGAGATAGATTGCGCAGACCACGAGCAAGGTCGGCCACGGCGCGGTGACCAGCGCTGCGCCGAGCAGGCCGACCCCGGCGAGCGCGAACAGCCGCCACGAACGGCGGAGGCGGATCGACGACCAGCTGTAGGTCGGGATCGCCGAGATCATCAGCATCGCGACGCCGAGCGCCCAGGGCATCACGACATACCAGGCGCGGAACAGCTCGTGACCTGTCGCGAGCCAAAGATAGACGGGAACGAAGGCCAGCCCGGCGCCGGCGGGAGCCGGAATGCCGGTGTTGAAACCCGCCGACTTGTGCGGCTGGAAATCGGCCTCCATGCGCGAGTTGAAGCGCGCGAGCCGCAGGGCGCAGCAGACCGCGAGCGCGAGCGCCGCGGTCCAGCCGAACTTCGGCGCGTCGTCGAGCGACCAGAGAAAGAGGATCATCGCCGGCGCGACCCCGAAGGCGATCACGTCGGACAGCGAGTCGAGCTCGGCGCCGAATTTGCTCTGCGCGCGCAGCAGCCGTGCGATGCGCCCATCCATTCCGTCGAGGACGCCGGCGAAGATCACCGCCGCAAGCGCCTTTTCCCACTCCCCGCCGATCGCGAAGCGCACCCCGGTCAGGCCGAAGCAGAGCGCCAGCGCGGTGATCGCATTGGGTGCGAAGGCGCGCAGCGGAATGCCGCGGATGCCGCGCCCCGGCGCGCCGGGCGAAGGAACGGCCGGTTCGGTCATCTATTGTCCGACGCCGTCGAGGATCGCGCCGTCGCCGATCCGGGCGACGATCGTCTCGCCTGCCAGCGTGCGCTGGCCGAGCAGCACCTGCGGCGTCGTGCCGGCGGGCAGATAGACGTCGACACGACTGCCGAAGCGGATCAGGCCGACGCGCTGTCCGGTCGAAAGCTCGGTCCCCATGCTGACGAAGGGCATGATCCGGCGCGCGACGAGCCCGGCGATCTGGGTGAAGCCGATCCGGATGCCGTCGGGCCGCTCGACCACGAAATGCTGGCGCTCATTATCCTCGCTCGCCTTATCGAGGTCGGCATTGAGGAAACGGCCCGGAATATAGGCGAGCTTGCGCAGCGTGCCCGCGACCGGCGTGCGGTTGATGTGGACGTCGAAGACGCTCATGAAGATCGACACGCGCAGCATCGGCGCGTCGCCGAGCCCGTCGGGGCCCGCGATCTCGGGCGGTGGCGCCACCTCGGCGATCTGCGTCACCAGCCCGTCGGCGGGCGCGATCACGAGGTCGGCGCCGAGCGGCGTGATGCGCTCCGGGTCGCGGAAGAAGGCGCCGACCCAGACGGTCAGGCCGAACATCAGCCACCCCGCGATTTCCCAGCCGAGCAGCCAGAAACAGAGGGTGATGATCGCCGCGATCAACAGGAATTTGCGGCCTTCGGGGTGGATCGAGGGCCAGCGCCACTTGATGCCGCCGCCGGGGCGGTTGGAAGAGATGGTCGTGGACATGGCGGTTCTTCTACGGTGCGCTCCCCACACTGACAATCGAATTAGGGCGGCGCCGGGTTCCGTCAGGGCAGTTGATCAATCGGGCCGCATTGCCTAAGGCCCGCTGCAATTCGACTCCCCACAGGAAAAGGCACGCATATGGGCAAGATCAAGGTAGCCAACCCCGTCGTCGAACTCGACGGCGACGAAATGACCCGGATCATCTGGCAATGGATCCGCGAGCGGCTGATCCTGCCCTATCTCGACATCGACCTCCATTATTACGACCTGGGAATCGAGGAACGCGACCGCACCGACGACAAGATCACGGTCGAGGCCGCGAACGCGATCAAGAAGCACGGCGTCGGCGTGAAGTGCGCGACGATCACCCCCGACGAGGCGCGCGTCGAGGAGTTCGGGCTCAAGAAGATGTGGAAGTCGCCGAACGGCACGATCCGCAACATCCTGGGCGGCGTCGTCTTTCGCGAGCCGATCGTGATGAAGAACGTCCCCCGCCTCGTCCCCGGCTGGACCGACCCGATCGTCGTCGGCCGCCACGCGTTCGGCGACCAGTATCGCGCGACCGACTTCCGCGTCCCCGGCCCCGGCAAGCTGCGCATGGTGTTCGAAGGCGAGGACGGCACCGTTATCGACGAGGAGGTGTTCCAGTTCCCCTCGTCGGGCGTCGCGATGGGGATGTACAATCTCGACGATTCGATCCGCGACTTCGCGCGCGCCAGCCTGAACTACGGCATCGCGCGCCAGTGGCCGGTCTATCTGTCGACCAAGAACACGATCCTCAAGGCCTATGACGGCCGCTTCAAGGATCTGTTCGAGGAAATTTACCAGACCGAATTCAAGGCGAAGTTCGACGAACTCGGCATCACCTACGAGCATCGCCTGATCGACGACATGGTCGCTTCGGCGCTCAAGTGGAGCGGCAAGTTCGTCTGGGCCTGCAAGAATTACGACGGCGACGTCCAGTCGGACACGGTCGCTCAGGGTTTCGGCTCGCTTGGCCTGATGACCAGCGTGCTGATGACCCCCGACGGCAAGACGGTGGAATCGGAAGCCGCGCACGGCACCGTCACCCGCCACTATCGCATGCACCAGCAGGGCAAGGCGACCTCGACCAACCCGATCGCGTCGATCTTCGCCTGGACCGGCGGCCTCAAGCACCGCGGCAAGCTCGACGGCACGCCCGAAGTGGTGAAGTTCGCCGACGACCTCGAGAAAGTCTGCGTCGCCACGGTCGAGAGCGGCAAGATGACCAAGGACCTCGCACTCCTGATCGGGCCCGACCAGAACTGGCTGACCACCGAAGGCTTCTTCGAGGCGATCGTCGAGAATCTCGACAAGAAGATGGGCGCCTGAAGGCAGGCGCTTTGGGGTGGAGCGCGAACACTTCCCTACCTTCGTCATCCCGGGCTTGACCCGGGATCCGCCTCTTATTTCAAGAGAGGCAGACCCCGGATCAAGCCCGGGGTGACGAGGAAAGAAATGTGACGTTCCGGTTGGCATTCTGTGATCCCTGGCGAAAGCCGGGGTCTACGAAGACATAATGAGGCCCAGACCGCATGGACCCCGGCTTTCGCCGGGGATCACATGTCCGCATCCGGCCGTTTCCAGCCTTCGCATGGCCATGCCATCCTCAAACAAGCGTTTTGATTGACAAAGGCATAGCCAAGCCCCGCCCCGCTCCCTAAGACCGTTTCATGTCCATCGAAACGGAAGCATCCAGCCTCAGCAACGCCCTCGTCGTGCTGGGAGCCGCGGGGATCGTGATCCCCGCCTTCGCGCGCTTCCGCATCACCCCGGTGATCGGCTTCATCCTCGTCGGCCTGCTCGTCGGCCCGTCGGGGCTCGGTGCGCTCGTCGGCGACTATCCGTGGCTGCGGCACATCACGATCCGATCGCCCGAGGACATCGCGCTGTTCGGGGAGTTCGGCATCATCCTGCTGCTCTTCTCGATCGGCCTCGAACTGTCGTTCCGGCGCCTCTGGCAACTGCGCAAGCTCGTTTTCGGCGTCGGCGCGGCCGAGCTGCTGATCAGTGGCGCGATACTCGGCGGCCTGCTCTACATGATCGGGACGCTGTCGCCGCCCGCGGCTTTCGGACTCGGCATCGCCCTCGCTCTCTCCTCGACCGCACTCGTCCTGCCGATCGCGGGGACCAAGTCGGCGGTCGGCCAGGCGTCCTTTTCGATGCTGTTGTTCGAGGATCTCGCGATCGTCCCGATCATCTTCGTCCTCGGCGCCTTCGCCCCCAGCGCGGGGGGCGACAATGCCGAACTGTTGCTGACGACCCTCTGGCAGGGCGCGCTCGTCGTCGCCGCGCTGGCGATCGGCGGGTGGTTCCTGCTGCCGCGCATCTTTGCCCAGGCGGCGCGCGCGAAGGACCCCGAACTATTTCTCGCCGCAAGCCTGCTCGTCGTGATCGTCGCCGCGCTGGCGACCGCAACGGTCGGCCTGTCGCCGATCGTCGGCGCGCTGCTCGCGGGACTGATGATCGCCGAGACCGAATATCATGGCGAGGTCGAGGCGATCACGGCGCCGTTCAAGGGGCTCGCGCTCGGGGTCTTCCTGATCAGCGTCGGCATGGGCCTCAACCTGAAGACGATCGCCGGGCAATGGCCCGCGCTGGTCGCCGCGGTCGTCGGGGTCGTCGCGATCAAGGCGATCGTGACCGCCATGATGCTGCGCTTTTCGGGATCCGCCAGCCGCGGCACCGCCGCCGAGGTCGGCCTGCTGATGGCAAGCCCGTCGGAAACCACCCTGATCGTGCTCGCCACCGCCTTCCAGGCACAGCTTATCAGCCGCCAGACCGCCGAATTCTGGCAACTTGTCACCGCGATCGGGCTGACCATCACCCCGCTGCTCGCGCGCATCGGCCACGACATCGCGCGGCGCATCGAAATGAGCAATGTCGAGGCAGAGGCCGACGATGCACCGCCGAAACGGACCGTCATCGTCGGCTTCGGCCGCGTCGGGCGCATCGTCGCCGAACTGCTGCGCGAGCATCAGCGGCCCTATATCGCCGTCGATGCAGACATCGACGCAGTGGCACAGGCGCGGCGCGACGGCTTCGTCGTCCGCTATGCCGATGTCGCGCGGCCCGGCAGCCTCGACAAGCTGGGGATCGAAAGCGCCGAGGCGGTCGTGCTGACGATGGACGATCCGGTACAGCAGCTGCGCATGACGCGCCAGCTCCGCCGCAAATATCCCGAACTGCCGATCATCTCGCGCGCGCGCGGCTCCGACCACGCCGCCGCGCTCTATCAGGCGGGAGCGACCGACGCGGTGCCCGAAACGCTCGAAAGCTCGCTGCAACTCGCCGAAGCCGTACTGATCGACCTCGGCGTCGCCATGGGGCCCGTGATCGCCTCGATCCACGACGTGCGCGCCAAGATGCGCCACGATATCATGACCAAAAGCCATCTCGACCGCGAACCGAGGATTCGCAGGGTGCGATCGACGCCGGCACCCGCGGGCGACGAGGGCTAAGCTTTCTTCAGCGCCCGCCCGCAGGCGCGGCCGGTGCAACATTCAGCGCCGCGGCGTCGGCGAGCGTCATGCCCTTGGGCAGGATCGCCAGCGACCATTGCCGAGCGGGCTGGAGATATTGCTTTGCGAGCCGTTGGATATCGGCAGGGGTGACCGCCATGATATCGTCCTGGACCGACAGCGCCGCCGCGGCGATCCGCGGGTCGCGCGTCGCGCCCTCTAGCAGGTACATCCAGTAGACGTTGCCGGTCGAGGCGCGCGCGACCTGCTCGCGGATCGGGCCGGCGTTGCGCGCCAGCTCGTCGGCGGTCACCGGATTGGCGACAAGGTCGGCGGCGATCCCCTTTGCGATATCATAGAAGCGATCGACATCCTTCGGCGCCAGCAGGCTGCCGACGAGCAGATAGCCCCCGCTGTCGAAGCCGGTCGGCCAATGGCTGTCGACCACCGGGCCATAGCTCGCGCCCTGTTCGGCGCGCAGCCGGTCGAACAATCGGTCATTGAAGATCGCGGCGAGTACCTGAAGTCCCTGCTGGTCGCGCGGCGCGGCAAGACCTCCGCTCGTCGGCCAGGCGGTCATCGCCGCCGCCTGCCCTTTCTCGCCGCGATGATAGGCGAGTTCGGGCACCGTCACATGCCTGGCGAAGGCGACCTTCTGCCCACCCGGCGGCGCGAGCGGTTTGCGCGGCGGCAGCGCGCCGAGCGTGCTTGCCAGAATCTTCTTGTAGTCGACCGTCGAAAGATCGCCGAAAATCTGCACCTCGATCGGTCCGCTCGCAAGGCGCGGCGCCCAGAAGGCCTTGAAGGCCGCGGGAGTCAGCGCCTCGATCTCGGCGCGATCGGGCGGCGCCCAGCGCGTGTCGCCCCCGGACAGCCAGCCACGCAGGTTGCGGTCGAGCACGGCATTGGGGGTCGCGTCATTGAGATCGTAACCGGTCAGATAGCCGACGCGCAGCCGATCGACCGGCGCCGCGTCCCAGCGCGGGAAGGCGAGCTTCCCGGCGATCAGCTTCATCTGGTCGGCAAGGTCTGCGGGCTTGCTTTCGGCCGACAGTTCGAACGCGTCGTCGTCGACCGCGAAGTTGAGCTGGATCTGGCGGCCGTTGGTCAGCTGGTCGATCGCATTCTGGCCCCACGGCCCGATGCCGCTGGCGACGAGCGCATAGTCGCCGGTCCACAGAAGGTTCGGCGCGTCGGCGGCGACGCTGCGGTTGCCGCTGCCGAAACGGACGTTGACGCGGACCTTGCCGGGTTCTACCGGGTTGTTCGACACTAGCGCGGTGACGCCGTTGGCGAATTCGATCCGCTCGGCGCGCAATCCGCCGATCGTCGTGTTCGAGACAATCGTGCCCGGCGTGCCGATCGGCGGGAGCTGGCTGAAATCGGCCTTGATGGCGGCCAGCCGCTCATCCTTGATCGTCGCGGGGCGCGCGAGCGCAGCGAGCAGCGCACCGTCGCCACCCTCGACGGGGGTGGGCGTGGTGAGGACGAGGCGCGTCGCGGGCCCGGTGAAGATGGCGCGGCTGATATCGAGCATCACCTGCGGCGTCGCCGAAGCACGGATCGCCTTGAACATGTCGACCTGTGCCTGCGGGCTCGTCACCGTTTCGTTGATGTCGACCGCGCGGACGAGGTCGTCGGCGAGACGCGCGCCGGATTCGTTGCGGGCGTTCTCCAGTTCCTTTTGCAGAAACGCCTCGATCTCGTTCGCCTCGCGGTCGATGTCGGCCTGCGACGGCGGCGTCTTCATCGCGTCGGCGATGACGCCGCGCACGTCGGCAAGCGCGGCCTGCCAGTCGGTGAGCGGGACGATCTGCGCCATGGTGATGTCGGCGCTGCGGTTCATATATTCCTGCTCGACCGTCGCGACGAGATAGGAACCGCCGCTGCGCGCCCGATTTTCGAGCCGGCGATTCACCAGCGCGACGGCGAGGAACTCGAGATAGAGCCGGCGCGTGTTCTCGACCGTGTCGACGCGCCTGATCCATGGGCGGACCGTCGCAAGGGTCAGCGACAGCGGCTGGTTGGGTTCGACGATCGTGCGGGCGACGGGGGCCTTGGGGTCGGGCTTGCCGAAATCGGGCTGCTTCGGATTGGGGCCATCACCCTTCCAGTCGCCATAATATTTCTCGATCAGCCGCGCGAATTCGGCCGGATCGGCGTCGCCGACGATGACGACGACGGCGCGGTCGGGCCGGTACCAGCGGTCGTGGAACGCCGCGACGGCGCCGGCGCGCGCGGCGGTCAGCGATTCGATCGTGCCGATCGGCGAGCGATCGCCGAGCAACTGTCCCGCGAACAGGTGCGCCGAGGTCGCGTCGGCGATCCGCTTTTGCGGCCCGTCGGATTCGCGCAGTTCGGACAATACGACCCCGCGCTCCGCGGTCACCGCGGCCTCCGATATGCGCGGCTCGCGGACCATGCCGGCGAGCAATTTCATGCTTTCGTCGAGGCTCGCGGGCGTCACGCTCGGCAGGTCGAGCTGATAGACGGTCTGTGACGGTGTCGTCTGCGCGTTCGAATCGCTGCCGAAGGTCACGCCGAACCGCTGCCAGATGCGCTTCGCCTCCCCATCGGGGATATGCTCCGAGCCGCGAAAGGTCAGATGTTCGAGCAGGTGCGCAAAGCCGCGTTCCTTGTCGGTCTCGAACATCGATCCGACGTCCATACGGACCCGGATCGACACCTGTCCCGGCGGCACGCCATTGTTACGCACGGCATAGCGCAGACCGTTGGGAAGCTCGCCGAACTGCCAGCCGGCATCGCGCGGAATATCGCTGCCCTCGTAAAGCCAGCTGTCCGCCGCGGGTTTGAGCGAAGCGGGCGGCGCGGGCGCAGCCGGCGTCGCGGGAGTGACCTGCTGGGCCTCGGCAAGTGGCGGCGCGACCAGCAGGGCGAGAGCGGCGGCGGACAGGATCGAGCGGGCGAGACGCAGCGGCGCCGGCGCGGGGAGAATGGACATCGGCCGATCTTATCGCGTTCGAACCTTGCTGGCCACTGAACTATGGGCATCGGGAGGTGCTTGCGCGACGGATCGCATCTGCCTAGCGATGCGATATGGAAACCTCGGCGCAGCTTTCCCGCATCGCACTGGTCCAGATGACCAGCGGCGTCGACCCCGACGCGAATCTGGCGGCAATCGACCGCGCGCTCGCGGACGCGGCGGCGGACGGGGCCGCGATGGCGTTTCTGCCCGAAATGTCGCTGTTGCTCGATCGCGACCGCGAGCGATCCGCAGCGCATATCGCACGCGAAGCCGACAGCCCGTGGCCCGCGGCATTGCAGGATATGGCGCGCCGCCATGGTCTGTGGCTGCATTCGGGATCGATGCCGCTGCTCGCGGAAACCGGCGACCGGCGCGTCAACCGCAGCCATGTGATCGCCGCCGACGGCACGATCCGCGCGCGATACGACAAGATCCACATGTTCGATGTCGACCTGCCCACCGGCGAGCGCTGGAGCGAATCGGCGAGCTATGCCGGAGGCGATGCGCTGGCGGTGGTCGAAACGCCGGTCGGGATGCTCGGCCTCAGCGTCTGTTACGACCTGCGTTTTCCCGAGCTCTACAGGGCGCTGGTCGATCGCGGCGCCGAGTTGCTGGCAGTGCCCGCCGCCTTCACCGTCCCTACCGGCGAAGCCCACTGGCATGTCCTGCTGCGCGCGCGGGCGATCGAAACCGGCTGCCATGTCGTGGCGGCGGCGCAATGCGGCCTGCATGCCGATGGCCGCGCGACTTATGGCCATAGCCTCGTGGCCGATCCGTGGGGCGCGATAACGGTCGACGCCGGCGGCCGCGCCCAGGAATCCGGCTTCGTACTGGCTTTTGCGGAGGTCGACGCCGCCGCGGCCCAAAAGGCGCGCGCAGCCATTCCGCTCGCGCGCTCGCGGACGATCCGCAATATCGACCTGTAGCGCGGGCGAGCCTCGTCAAGCCGGCCCGCCCACCGTGCCAAGGCTCGCGCAGACTGGTAAATTCCCGAACACCAAACGCAAAAAGGGCCCCGGACAATGTCCGGAGCCCTCTGAAACTTGCGTGACCGCCGAATTTACGGGCTGGTCGGCGAGTCGTTGTTGTTGCCCGCCGCGATGACGATGCCGCCGATGATGGCGATGAGCGCCAGGAGGCCGATGAGCCAGCCCGAGCTGCCTTCGAGTTCGCTCTGGCCGTCAACACTCGACACAGCGCGAGCATCCGCAGCCACGGGAGCAGCCGAAGCCGCAACAGGTGCCGCAATCATCGAAGTGGCCGCGAGGGAGATCGCAGCTTTCTTGAGCAGATTCATCTTTTTCTCCATCCACTGGAACTTTAATCTTCTCGAATCGGACAGGAGAATCGCTTCCCCCGCTCGTTTCTGCAGGGCTCTTCTAGGCATGGTCGTCAACAATTGCAACGACTTTCGTCCTGTAGCGGCAACCCCGTCGAAAAACGACGATGCGGGAAATCTCCCGGCCCTCGCTTATCCGCGGCGAACGCGCTCGAAGGGTTCGCTGGTAACCGGATAGCCGAGATGCCCGGGGATGCAGAGATGCGATTCGCCGCCGCGTTCTTCGACCCACGGCGTCACCAGTTCAACCGGATGATCGGCGGCATGGATCGAAAATGCGTCGAAATCGTCGACTTGAGCGAGGCGCTCGAGGTTTCGCCGCGTGGGGAAGATGATCGACACCTCGCCGCGGTCGGCCATCGTCAGCGTATCGCGCGCGCTGGCCCAGAAAATATGACTGTGCTCAGCCGCCTCGACGGTCAACTCGTGCCCGTGCGGCGGCGCCGAGACCGCGTAGAATCGGGTGTCGAAGGTCCGCGCTTCCTTGAAATTCGGGCACCAGCGCGCGAAAGGGACCAGCGCGCCCAGCGTGAGCCGGTCGCCCCGCGCCGCCAATATGTCCGAAAGCGGATCGTCGGCGAGCAGCGCACGACGCACCTCGCCCGCGTCCGCTTCGGCAAGTGCCGGCCAGCCGACCGCCAGGCCCGTTTCCTCGAGCGTTTCGCGCAGCGCGGCCACGCGCGCCGCCCCTTCGACATCGCCCTCGGCAAAGCCGTGCCGCGCCGCGACCAGATAGTCGTCGGGGTCGATCCGCCCGCCCGGAAAGACGACCGCGCCGGCCGCGAACGCCATCGTCGTCGCGCGCTTCACCATCAGAATCTCGTCGGACCCGCCGCTCTCGGAGCGTCGCATGATCACCAGGGTCGCCGCGGGAATGGCGCCGGCGGGCAGCGTCGGCGCCGCATTCGTCTGCAAGCTGTTATCCGTCATGAGAAGAGCGATACCGGGCCTTCGCCCCCTTGTCATCCGGCCATTGCAGCGGCGCCGACGGCGGTGCAGGATGCCGTCAAAGCCACAGCCGGGAGCGGGCCATGGGAATCATCGAGATATTGGGGGTCGCGGGCAGCCTCAGCCTGCTCGCCGGGTGGCGGCTCTACCTGACCATCTTGGCGACAGGCATAGCGATGCATTTCGGATGGCTGCCGCTGCCCGAACATCTGAAGGCCCTGCAGATCCTCGCCAATCCGTGGGTGCTTGGCGTCGCTGCGATCGGCACATTTGCCGAATTCCTCGCCGACAAGGTCGCTTGGGTCGATTCGGTCTGGGACGGCATCCACGGCATCGTCCGGCCGCTGGGCGGCGCCTTGCTGGCGCTCGCGCTGGTCGATTCGTCCGACCCCGCGTGGCAGGTCGTCGCCTTCCTGCTCGGCGGCGGCGGCGCGCTGCTCAGCCACGGCGCCAAGGCGACGACGCGGGCGGTGGTCAACGTCAGCCCCGAACCCTACAGCAACGCCGTCGTATCAACCGGCGAGGATGTCGCGACGGGCGGGCTGCTCGCTCTCGCGATAGCCTATCCGCCGCTCGCCATCGTCATCGCGATCCTCCTCGCGATCGCCGCGGTGGTCGTGATCGTCGCGCTGCGCCGCCTGCTCCGCAACATCAAGGCGACGCTCAAGAAGGCGCTCGGCGACGCCGAGGCGAGCTGACCCTGTCCCGTTCAGGTTGAACCGCAGTCCGCCCGTCGAAGGGCGCCGATCGCCGGGAAGCGCCCTTCGACGAACTCGGCGCGGCGGCGCAAGGCGGCGCGCCCACCGCGGCGATGAATGCCCGCGCGAAAATTCCTCCACGAGCGGCGGCGTCCGCTCGGGCCGGGGATCCTGCAGCGGTCGATTCCCGCCGTCTTCAACCAGCCCTCGCCCGTCGGTGCCTTCGCCCGCCCCTCCCTTCGCCATGCCGGATCGGGGCACTTGCATTAGCTCTGCGTTATATTAATAACATCAACAGCATAATGTGTTCAATCGAGGATGAGGATGGCAGATCTTTTCGCAAGGCTCGAGGCCGAGAACGCGCAATATACGGCGGCGGAACGCCAGATTGCCCTGTTCCTGCTCAACAATCGCGAGTTGATCCCGTTCGAAACCGCGGCCTCGATCGCTTCGCGGCTTGACGTCAGCGCGGTGACGGTGGGGCGTTTCTGCCGGATGCTGGGCTTCAAGCATTTCCGGGAGCTCAAGGAGCAACTCCGCGCCTCTGCAAATCTGCCCTGGCTCCAAGGCTCCGATTTCCAGGAGTTCCTGTCCGATTTCAACGACAGCGACAAGCGCCGCAAGACGCTGGAACGCGAGATCGAATTGATGGTGGCCGTCTATGAGCGGTCGCAGAACAAGGTGTGGCGGGAGGCGGTCTCGCTGATCGCCAATGCGCACCACGTCCAGATCGCGGGCTTCCAGACCGAACGCGGAATCGCGGCGCTGCTCGCACACAATCTTCAATATGTCCGGGCGGGGGTCGAACTCGTCGACGGTTCCTCGGGACATTTCGCCGAGGTGCTGCTCGACGAGGGCGACGAGCGCTGCCTGATCATCGTCGACATCCGGCGCTATTCCCGCCAGTCGCGCCTGCTGGCCGAAAAGGCCCACGCGGCGCGAATCCCCATGGTCATCCTGACCGACACGCTGTGCGACTGGGCGCCCCGCCTGACGTCGCATGTGCTGACCGCCGACAGCGACGGAGCGCTGTTCTGGCAATCCTCGGTGCCGATGGTCGCTCTCATCAACCTGCTCGTCAACGATGTCGTCGGCCAAGGGGGCGGACACCAGGTCGAGGCGCGGCTCGACCGGGTCGGCCAGCTCTATGATGAATTCACCGGCTTCGTGCGCCCGTCGCGCGGCAAGGGCGCGGGGACGTGACGCGACTCGAAGGGGCCAACGGCACCTGCTTCGGCTGGTGACCTGACAGGCGCTCGCCGCCGCCTCCGAGGCGCAGGCTCCATCTTGGCAGGCGAACGCGCGATATGCGTACGCTTGCTTATTCTTGTTATAAAGATTACATATAAGTTTATAAGAAGTTTTTATGGCACGGTGAGCGGGACAGATCATCACAAATGAAGGAGCCTCTGTTGGCCATGCAACTCAATGTGATCGCAGAGGATATTCCGCTTCGCGAGCCGTTCCGCATTTCGCGGGTCGAATTCCATCACAGCCAGATTCTCGTCGCCGAGATTTCGGCCGACGGGCACGTCGGGCGGGGCGAATGCGAACCGCATGAATCGGATCCGGCGCTTCGCGACCTCGCGGTGGCGAACTTGCGCGCGCTTGCGCCGCGCATCGCCGCGGGTATCGATCGCGCCGGACTGGAACATCTCCTGCCTTCGGGGCCGCTGCGCAACGCGCTCGACTGCGCGCTGTGGGACCTCGAGGCCAAGCGTTCGGGGCGGACGGTCGCAGATATCGCTGGACTGCCCCGGCCGACAGCGCTGACCACCGTCTATACGCTGGGCATCGACACGCCGGCGGCGATGGCGCGAAAGGCGATCGAATTCGCGACTTGGCCCAGCCTCAAGATCAAGCTCGGCGGCAAGGACGCCAGCCTGGATCTCGAACGCGTCGCCGCGGTCCGGCGCGCGCGCGCCGATGCCGAGATCATCGTCGATGCGAACGGCGGCTGGACGTTTCCGATCCTAAAGCGCATGGCGCTTGCCCTTGCCGATCTCGACATCGCGCTGATCGAACAGCCGCTCGCGATCGGGGCCGACGCCGATCTCGCGGGCTATGACAGCCCGGTCCCGCTCTGCGCCGACGAATCCTGCCTCGATCGCAGTTCGCTTACGCATGTCGTGGGCCGCTATGCGTTCATCAACATCAAGCTCGACAAGACCGGCGGGCTTACCGAGGCGCTGGCGCTCGCCGCCGAAGCGCGCCGCGCCGGACTCGGGATCATGGTAGGGTGCATGACCGGAAGCTCGCTGGCGATGGCACCGGCGCACCTCGTGGCCCAGCAGGCGCGCTTCGTCGATCTCGACGGCCCAATGCTGATCGCGCGCGATCGCGACTGCGCGCTGCGTTACGAGAATGGAATCGTCCAGCCGCCGGAGCGTGCGCTCTGGGGTTGAGCTTCGACGGGTATCGCCGCCGCAACGCGACCGCGCTGGTCCGGTTGGCGGCGCGCGGCGTCGTCGCACCCGATGCGCCCGTCCGCGCGGCAAGAGCTGCGATCCGGGTGGTGCCTTTCTGCCAATCGGCATGATGTCCGCCGCGGCCTATGGCGACGAGGCAAGCCTGATCCGGCTCGCCGCAGTGCCCGCGATGCCACCGGGGTTTCCCTCGCCTGCCCCGGCTTAGCGAAGCCCCACCGCCATATTTTCCATGAGTTCGATCGCGAGTTGCGAGGCGACCTGTGAAGGACCGGGTTCGGGCGCGCTCGCGCGGACGAAGCCGCCGGGCCCGGCAACCAGCGGCTGCGGCGCGGGGCGCGGGCGTCCGTTGGTCATGAAATTGGCCAGCAGCCGGTCGGACCGCAGGTCGCGGACGTTGACGCGAAAGCTGACCCCGTCGGGCGCGCGGCTGTCGGGCGCCATGAGTATCTCGACCAGCCAGTCGGCCGATTGCGACAGCGCCTCCATTTCGAGGCCCTGGACATTGGCGCGCTCGCCCGCCCCGGCGTTGAGGCCCGCGCGCCGCATGATCATGTTGCGGTCGACGATCTGCGCGCCCCCCGCGCGCAGCGTCTGCTGGAAATTCTCCTCCATCTGCCACTGAACGGGCTCGGGCACGAGCTGCGCCCGCTTGCTGCGCACGCGCTTGGTCCCGGCGACCTCCTCGCTCTTTTCGCGCTTCAGGAGGTTGCGGTCGCGCACCGACACCGCGCCGGCGGGGCCACTCGTTTCCTCGACCACCTCGTTTTCCTTTTCGCTGACCATGCCGTCGCGGGTCAGGCGATCCTCATATTCCGAGGCCACTTCGTCGGAGAATTCCTGGTTCCACAGGATGACGATGCGCGGCGATCCTGCCTGCTGATAGGCGCTGCGAAAGCGGTGAAGGGCGACGAGCGCCGGGTCCGCGCGCGGAGGCGGCGGAGGCAGCGTTTCGGGCTGATTGGCGCGCATCTGGGCGGCCGCGGGCGTCGACAGCCCGGCCGCCGCCGCGGCGAGCAGCATAAGCGGTTTGGCGAACGGGTGGCTCAATTTGCAGTCCCTCCTCGAGGCGAATGGCATCCGCCCGGGTGGGCGGCCTCGTCGTGACCGGGGTGACAGCCCGAAGGACCGGAAGCAGGCGCCAACGGCACGACCGGCGGCGGCGCGAACGACGAGCCCAGCCCCATCATCAGATTGTTGAAGAACAGCGCGTCGTTCGCGCCCGAGGCCGCCTGCGCCGCCGCATCGCGCGCCGCCTGCTCCTGTGCCGCCTGTTCGGCGAGGGCCGCCTGATTGGCGTCCGACATCGACATCCGCTTGGCATCGGCGCTGGCGCGGGCCTGGCCGAAATCCAGTTCGGCGCTGCCGAACGCGCTATCCATCGCGCCAATGGCTGCGGCCCCGCCCTTCACTCCCCAGTCGACGACGGTTTCGCTCATGCTCATGCCCGTCGCCTGTTCGAGCTTGTGATCGCAATATTCCACCACCGTCGTCACGGCGGCGACGCACAGCGGCTCGGCGAAGACCGCGCCCGGTCCCGTTGTTCCCACGGTGGCCGCGGTGCAGCCGGCCGCGATCGCCGCACCGATGCACTGGTCGATGACCGCCGCCGCGCCCTTGCGCGCCGCGGCGCCGTAATTTCCCTGACTGATCTCGGTGCCCACCTCGTAGCCGGCTAAACCCACGTCGATCAGCGTCAGCCCGTCCCCGACCTTGTCGAAATATCCGTTCACCCGCTTCACGTCGCGAGCGATGGTCGCGGAGGGATTGGGACTGGCCCCCGCCCCCGCGCCGTTGAAGATCGTCTGCGTCGCGCGGAGCGTATGCTCGCCCGCGTCCTGGAGGCCATAGGCCTCCTTCTTTTCCGCCGCGGCGGGTGGGGTAGCGGTCGGGGAGGCCGGTGCCGCGACGCCAGCGGACGGAGTCGGCGGCGGCGCGCTTTGCGCCGCGGCGACGGCCGGCATCGCCGCCGCCGCAAGCAGGGCCGGCAACGCGAGGCGGGCCGCGCGCATCATTCGGTCCTCAATTCGACCAGATAAGCGGCGACCTTGCCCATGCCGATCGAGCGTTCCTGATAGACGCTCGTTGCGCGCGGCGGGAGGAAGATCGTCTTCCACGCCGAAACGGGCTCGGTCGGGATCTGCGCGGCGTCCATGAAATTCGATCGCGCCTGGACGACCAGCGGCTTCTTGGTACAGTTCACCAGCCGCGCGGTGATCAGCAGCGTGTCGGCTTCGGTTCGCTGCGCCCACAGCCCCTCGACCACCACCTTGCGGGTCAGCGCCTTGTCGGTCATCTGGACGGCGTTGAGGTCGATCGGCGTCATCGCGCGCGGAATATTGGCGACCAGCGCCGGGCCGCCCGTGCTCTTTGCCCCGCGCGCGGCCGAGGTCTTGCATTTCAGCACCCGGTTTTCACGCGATTCGACCGATACGGTGGCGACCAGCGAGGTCGCCAGCAGGGCCGCGAGCGCGCAGGAACGTGTGGCGTTCAGCATATCGAGACCCTTCTCTCAGCGGCCGAGCAGGCTGACGCGGAACGCCTTGTCGCGCTGCTGGATGTCCTTGCGCCTGGCGATCTTCGCCGCAAGCGCGCTGTCCTCGCCCGGGACATCGGCCGATACCGCGTCATCGGCCTGCGACCGTGACCACAGGATCGCGCAGGAGCCGCTGGCGGCGGCCATGATCGGCGTCTTGGTCGCCACGCTTTCCGTGCCGGTCAGATAGTCGACGCGCGCGGTTTTCAGCTTGCCGGGATCCGCGGCTTTTGCGGTCGCGACAGTGATCATGTCGGGCAGCGTGTCCCAGGTCCGGATGTCGGCCTCGGTCTTGGCCGCCGAGGCAAAGAGCGAGAACAGCATGCCCGCCCCCGCCAGGCCGAGCGTTCCCGAATCGAGATTCCCACTCGCCATCGACACCAGCGACGACGTCGTCAGCGCATCGCCGACCGCGCCGGTGGTCGCCTTGAACTCGGCCTTGCCGTTCAGGATCGCATCGATCGCCCGGCCGCCACGCGTCGTCGCCTGATAATAGACGCTGCTGGCCGGAACCGCCTCGAAAGCCGCCGTGTCGCCAAGTTCGAAACGGGCCGCCGTTTCGGCGCTCGGCGGCGGTGCCTCGAAGATCATCTTCTCGGACTGCGCGCCGGCCCGCGCCTTCATCGGCGAATGACCATATTCGGCGACCATCAGCAGCCGGTCGTCGGAGCCGGGCGCGGTGAGGCCGGGCTGCGCTTCGGTCGCGAAGCCGAAGGCTTCCTCGGCCATGCTCGGCTGGTTCTGGCAATGATAGGTCCAACCCACCAGATAGTTCATCACCGCGAAGTCGCTCTTGAATTCTTCGGCTTCGGAGATCGTGTCCTGATATTCGGCGGTACGGAACGAGGCGCGGGCGTTGTCGTAATCGCCGGCGCGCAGGTAGAGCAGGCCGCGGTAATAATAGGCCATCGCCCGTTCGTAGGGCTCGCCCTTGAAATCCTTGTTCGCTTCCTTGCGGAAGGTGTCGCGCGCCGCTTCGGCCTGCTTGTTCTTGGCGTAGACCGCCTCGATCCGCGTCAGCGCCGCGTCGAACGAACGCTCGGCGTCGCTCCACAGCCCGCGGTCCATCGCCGCGAGGCCGAGGCGCTGGAAATTGAGCACCGCGTTGCGCTCGCCGCCGGTAAAGAGCGTGCGATAGAGCGGTTTCAAGGCTTCGGGCTTGTCGGCAAGATAGGCGTCGATCTCGTCGGGATAGGGGCCTTCGCCATATTGCCGCCGGAGGGCCGCGAGCCGCTTCCGCTCGGCCGCTTCCTGGGCGCGCCGTTCCTTTTCGGCCGCCTTGGCCGCGGCCTTGGCGGCCTTGGCCGCCGCCTTGTCGTCGACGACCGGCGCCGCGTCCTGCGCCGCACCGATGGTCGGGACCGCGACCGCGGCGAGAAGCGCGGCGGCCATCCACCGGCTGGTTTGGAATTTCGACATCTTATCCCCCTGTTCTAACGGTAAACAACGTCGTCGCCCGAGGCGCGCAGGATGACATAGGGCTGGCCCGTCCACGGGATTTCGCCGGTTTCCATGTCGACCAGCTCGAACAGGACCTGGGTGCGGCGCTGGGTGAGGCCGCTACGGCCGTCGCGATTGTCGAGCGACGTCATCCGCCCGACCAGCCGGAAATCGAGCCCGGCGACCCCTGCGGTCATGCCGCGCGTCCCGACGTCGGCGACGCCAGTGCGCTTCAGCTCGCGTTCCTGCTGGATGAGGGTCATGGTTTCGCGGCTGATGAACCGGATGCGGCCGTTTGCGGCGCGGTTGAGGCTGGCGCGCAGCGCGTCGGTGATCATGTTGCGGTCGATCCGCTGGCTGCTGTCGTTGTAGAAGGCCGCGCTGTCGACGACGATGCGGGGCGGCACGGCCGAGGCGATGAAATCGGGCCGCGACATGAGTTCGCGCACGACCTGGTCGGCCATTGCGTCAATATCGCGCGATTCGATCCCGATCCCGGAAATCGCGCCGCGCCCGCCCGGGTCGAGCTCGGTCGCCTGCGTTCCCGATTTCTTGGGCCGGGCTTCCGCGGGCCCGACCAGGGCCACAGAGGTCGCGGTCGCCCACGCCAGAATCACATGCCTTGCCGAACCCTTCATCGCCTTCCCCCTGGTTGCTGCCCCCGGCCTAGGGCGCGATCGTCGGGCAAGCGTGAGCGGGGAGTCCGGATTGCGTGAAAAATTGCGTGATAACCCGCGCGGCTGCGCTATGCGTCTGGTCAGGGGGGTGATTTGCTGCATGTCTGATGCCGACGGAAAATTCAGGCTCGACCTGATGGGGCCGTTTCGTTTGTCCGCCGGCGACGGCGGGCGGATCGAAGTGGCGAGCAAACGGGGACAGGCTTTGATCGCAACCTTGGCCGTTTCGCGCGGCGGCGACCGCACGCGAAGCTGGTTGCAGGAGCGTTTGTGGGGATCGCGCCAGCAGCCGCAGGCGCAGGCCAGCTTGCGGCGCGAGCTGTCGAACCTGCGGCGGATCGTCAATGGACCGCACGGCACATTGATCGATGCCGACCACAATCGCGTGTGGATCGAACTGGACCGGGTCGAAGTGGCGGACCTGTCGTCCCATGCGTCAGGGGAGTTTCTGGAGGGGCTCGACATTCAGGGTGAGGAGGCCTTTGAAGACTGGCTGCGCGAGCAGCGGCGCGCGATCGAGGCACGGCTCGAACGCGACGCGATCGGCCAGGTCCGACTACCCGAGACGATCATCGACCTGTCGAAGCCGGTTCCGGGCTTTGCGGGCCGTCCGGCGATCGCGGTCCTCCCGCTCAATAACCTGACTGGCGACGACGCGCTCGCCTATCTCGCCGACGGCATCAGCGAGGAACTGAGCGAAGGGCTCGCCCGGCTCAAATGGCTGCCGGTGATCGCGCGCAGCGCCAGCTTCCTCTACCGGGGGCGCGAGATCGAGCTGCGCCAGATCGGCGCGGCGCTCGGCGCGCGCTACATCGTCGAAGGGTCGCTGCGGCGGTCGCGGGACATCCTGCGGCTGGGGCTGCAGATGGCCGACGTCGAAACCGGCCTGTCGGTGTGGTCGCACACGACCGACATCCCCCTCGCCTTCACGCAGGCCATGCTCGACGAGCTGATCCGCGAAATCGTCGGCGTGATGGACATGCGGATCGACGCCGCGGAAAAAACGCGGGCGAGCGCCCGGACGCCCGACCGGATGGACGTCGACGACCTGATCTGGCGCGGCCGGTGGCATCTGCACCGCTTCACGCGCGAGGATTCCGAGCTGGCCGAATCCTGTTTCCGGGAAGCACTGGCGCTCGCGCCCAACTCGGCCGAAGCCCTGATCCAGCTCACCTTCTTTCACGCGCGCTCGATTTGGGCCGAGCGTAAGGAAGAAGGGAGGATGCGCGAGCTGCGCGCGCTGGCGCAGCGTGCGATCGTCGCCGACGGCGAGGACGGCCGCGGCTTCATGTACGCCGGCATGGCCGAGCTCTGGATGCGCCAGACCCGGAAGGCGCTGGCTCTGTTCGACAAGGCGGTCGAGCTCAACCCCAGCCTGTCGCTGGCGCATGCGCAGATCGGCAGCGCCCATATCCTGCGCGATGCGCCGGCCGCGGCGGAGGCTCCGCTACGCCTCGCCCTGCGCCTGGGCCCCAATGACGAGCATAATTTCTATGTCCTGGGGGAGCTGGCGGTCGCCCATTACATGATGGGCCAATGGGATCGCGCGATCGATCACGCCGATCAGTCGCTGCTGCGCCGCACGGCCTATTGGTACGCCCACACGACGAAGATCAACGCGCTGGTCGAAAAGGGCGGGATCAAGGAAGCGCAATTCGCGGCGCGACACCTGATGCAGGCCAAGCCCGACTTTTCGCCGCGGTTCGTGGACTGGCTGCCTTTTTCCGATCCGCGCTGGAACGATCGCCTGAAATCGGGGCTGCGACGAGCGGGCATAGGCTGAAGACTAGCGGGACCGCGGGGGCGGTAAGTGGGGGGCATGACATGGCGTTCTTCAAATGGTTCGGCCAGATCGAAGCGTTGCGCGCGGAAGACAAGGGGCTCCCGCCGAGCCCGCTTCCGCCCTTCGACTTCGCGGCGCTGACGCCGAAAGGCTGGCGCGCACGCATCGCGCAAGCCGCGGGCTCCTTCGCCTTTCAGCGCATCATTCCGCCGGTGCTGCGCCTTTGCCAGACGATCTGGCCGGTTCCGTCGCTTCCCTTCCTGAATCTGGCGATCGTCACGCGCGACGACGATGTGCGCGCGGTGCTGAACGATGCCGACCGGTTCGGCGTGCCCTATGGGCCGGAGATGTGCGATCTGGGGGCCGGAACGACCTTCGGCCTGGGACTCGACGGCGCGGCCCACAAGCGGCAGCGCGAGATCATGGCCGCGGCGATGCACGCCGGGGATCCTGCGGCCTTTGCCGAGGATCTGGCCGAAATCCTGGCCCGGACCCAGGCCTGCGCGGAGGCGCTGCTGGAGAATGGCGCGGGGCGGCTCGACGTGATCCGCGACTATATCACCCGCATCGCAACCGAAACGGCGCAAGGCTATTTCGGCCTCGACATCGCCGATTCCGACGCCTTCGCCGAATGGTCGCTCGCGGCGTCGTGCATGTTGTTCGGCGATCCGAAGGGCGATCGCAAGACGCGCGACATCGCGCTCAACGCCGGCGCAAGGCTGCGCCTGTCGCTCGCGAACTCGATCAACCGCGCCCAGCGGAACTGGTCCAGCCACCCCAAACCGAGCAAGGGACGCCTCAAGACCATCCTCGATCGCCTGGTCCTGCTCCAGCGCCAGCGTGCCGGAGGGCCCGACCCGATCAGCGATGCCGAGATCAACGCGATCCTGATGGGCATGGTCACCGGCTTCATCCCGACCAATACGCTGGCGGCCGCCAAGATGCTGGCCGAACTTCTGCGCCGGCCGGACGTCATGACCGAGGCGAAGGATTGCGCGCGCACGGGCCGCCGCGACGACATGCGCCGGATATTGAAGGAAGCCGCGCGGCTCGATTCGGCCCTCGCGCCCGGTCAATGGCGCGTCGCGCGAAGCGATGCCGTGATCGCGGCGGGAAGCCCGCACGCGCGCCGGGTCAAAAAGGGCACGGTCATCATGGTCTCTACCATGACCGCGCTGCGCGACCCCCGCCGGTTCCGCCGGCCCAACCGGTTCCGCACCGACCGCGACGTCGAGGGCGACCTGATGTTCGGCTGGGGTCCGCATGCCTGCATGGGCTCGCACATGGCGATCGAGCAGATCACCACCATGTTCATGACCCTGCTGGCACGCCCCGGCCTGACGCCGGCGCCCGGCAAGGAAGGCCGGATGGAATATACCGGCGTTTTCCCGACACGCCTCGACATGCTCTATGATCATCCGGGTGCGACCCAGTCGATGTTTCTGGTCGTCGTGCCCGTTCCCGCGCGATCCGGGGTCACCAAAGAAGAGATCGACACGAAGATCGCGCGGCTGCACAACCCCGCGAAACCCGCGGTTCGCAAGGCGTTCGACGCGAGCGGAATCGTCCATTTCGCATCGCTCGCGACGGTCGATTCGGAGGCGGGGCTCCACATCGTCCTCGAACTCAGCGTCGACGGCCCGGCCGAGGCCGCGATCGAGGCGATCGCCGGACAGGCCGGCGCATTCCTGCGCCCGGTCTTCGCGGTCGCGGGGCTCGGCGCCAGGGAAGACCTCGCCGGCTTCCTGCGCCGCCATATCGTCCGCCTGCACAGCCGCCCGTGGGGCGCGACGGGGCTCGACTATAACGGGACGAGCGAATTCCCGGCCGCGATGATCGCGCGCCAGCGGGACCTTGCGGCGCATGTCGAGACGATATTGGCCGAATATCTGGGCCGCGAGATCGGTGGCGGCAACCATGCGATGCGCGCGCTGACCTATGTCCGCCGCATCCTGAAGGGCGATCGCTATCATCTGCTGATGACGCGGAGCCGGCGCAATCCGCTGATCCGCGAGGCGCTGAAACGGCGATTCGACACGCTGATCCTCAAGCCCAGCCGCGCGCGGCTGAAGCTCGCCGACTATCGCACGCCCTCCTATAAGTCGGCCGCCCGGGCCTTCCTGACCTCACGTTCGGGACTGGTGCTGACGCTGCCGGTGCTGGCGCTCTGGGCGGCGCTCGCGGTCGGCCTGTGGCGCGTCGTGGCGCCGCCGGCGGTTCTGGCATGCCATGTCCCGCCGCGATGGCCCTGGGCGTCGTGGCGCGCGATTCATTGCGTCGTCGACTGGGCCGCCTTGCCGCGCGCGGGCTGGGAGCTGTTGACGGTGCTGGGCGGCGCGACCGTCGCGGCCGCGCTTGTCATAGCGGCGCTGATCTTCGGTGCCGTCACGCTGCTCCGCCGCAAGGAGACGTCCGACCGGATCGACGGCAAGCAGGCCCCCATCGACAAGCTCGCCGCGATCATGCGAACCGAAGACGAGCCCGGCCATGCCCAGAATCATATCATGGCGGTCGGAACGCTGAAGCCGGGGCTGTTCCGGACGCTGATCCACGCCT
Source organism: Sphingopyxis sp. NJF-3 (assembly GCF_053514865.1). Taxonomy (NCBI): domain Bacteria; kingdom Pseudomonadati; phylum Pseudomonadota; class Alphaproteobacteria; order Sphingomonadales; family Sphingopyxidaceae; genus Sphingopyxis; species Sphingopyxis sp. NJF-3. The sequence goes on along the minus strand of NZ_CM130726.1, from coordinate 1,093,514 downwards.
TCGCGCTGTGGGCGATCAAGATGATCATCGTCTTCTACTATCGCCCCGGTTTCGTGATCAACATGGGCACGATCCACTATGCGCGCTGGTGGCGGCTGCCGGGCACGCGGCGGTCGATATTCTATTCCAACTACGACGGCAGCTGGGACAGCTATCTGGAGGATTTCATCACCCGCGCGCGCTGGGGACAGACCGCGGTCTGGAGCAACTGGCAGGGCTTTCCGCGAACGCGCGACCTGATCTTCGGCGGCGCGGAGGACGGCGACCGCTTCAAGCGCTGGGTGCGGACGCAGCAGCAGCCGGTGCCCTTCTGGTACAGCCGCTTTCCCGGTCTCACGACCGACCAGATCCGCAACAATGCGCTGATCCACCACGGCATCGCGCGGGCGCAGAACGACAGCGAAGCCCGCGAGTGGCTGCGCTGCTTCGGCTCGATGCCGCGCGTCGAGAATCTGATCGAGACGCACGAAGTGCAGTCGATCGTCTTCCGCGGCATGCCCTCGCTGCCGCATAGCGCCTGCCTCGCGGTCGAACTTCCCCCGCGCGACGATCGGGCGCTCGGCAGCTGGCTCGACTGGATTTCGGGCGGCGATCTGCCGATCGACCGCCGCAGCCGGCCCGTGATCGACGCGCACCCCTCGGCCTTCGACCGCGGCCGGGGGCGGTATGCCAGCCTGCTTCAACCCTATTGCGTCGCCTTCGGCGACCGACAGTCGATGGGCGAGGATAATCCGGCGGGGGTCGAGCCCTATAAGGGTCACTGGCCGCCCGGCACCGGCGCGCGCGGCTCGATGGAAAGATCGGTGTTTCTCGCCTGCTCGGCCGCCGGATTCCGCAAAATCTGCGCCGGCCTGTCCAACGGTCTGGGCGAGGACCTGCCCGCGGGCTTCTCGCCGGCGTTCCAGATGGGCATGGGGAAGCGGGACCGGATATTGGGCGACCGCGGCGCGGCGGCCCCCGAGGCCTGGCGCTGGAGCGACGTCGACGCATCGGGCCGGCCGGCGGTCGAGGCCGCGATCTTTCTCTATGCGAAGGACGAGGCCGGGCTCGAGGAATCGAAAGCGGTGCATCAGGAACTGCTCGAGGCCTATGGCGGGCGCCTGATCTTCGCGCGCGATTGCCAGCCGGTGGGCGACCGCCCGCAGTTCGAGCATTTCGGATTTCGCGACGGCATATCGCAGCCCGTGATCCGCGGAACCGAGCGCTTCACCCGCGGCGCGCCCGAACGCGACATCGTCGAACCGGGGGAATTTCTGCTCGGCTATGCGAACAACCAGGGTTTCCTGCCGCCCAGCCCGCTGATCCGGCAGGAAGCCGACGCGCAGGACAATCTGCCCGTCCCTTCGGCCTCCGACCTCAGCCGCTTTCCCGATTTCGGCGCGGGGCGCTCGGGCGGGCTGCCGCGCGACTTCGGGCGGAACGGCAGCTATCTGGTGATCCGCGAGCTCGAACAGCATGTCGAGGCGTTCGACGCCTTCGCCGAAACCAAGGCCGCCGAACTCGTGAAAGCGAGCGGATCGGTGAATGCGGGCGCGTCGGCAAGCCGGCAGACCGCCTATCCCGACCTGTTCAAGATCGCCGGGCAGCTTCCCACCAAGACCTGGATCAAGGCGAAGATGGTCGGCCGCTGGCCCGACGGTCGGCCGCTGGTGGGCAATCCGGTCGAGCAGCCGAAGCCCGCCCGCACGCGATCGGCGGACGAGGAGCGGCGGCGCCAGACCATCGGGGAGCAGGCGACGCGCGACATCGTCCATTACCGCGACGAACGCTTCAACGACTTCACCTACGGCATCGACGATCCGCAGGGCTTCGCCTGTCCCTTCGGCGCCCATATCCGACGGGCCAATCCGCGCGACAGCAAGGAACCCGGCGATCCGGCCGAACAGGCGATCACCAACCGGCACCGCCTGCTCCGCCGAGGCCGCAGCTATCACGACCGCAGCGCCGGAAAGGACGAAAAGGGCATCGTCTTCGTCGCGCTTTGCGCCGACCTGGAGCGTCAGTTCGAGTTCGTCCAGCAGACCTGGGTCAATTCACCCGCATTCCACGGTCTGTCGGGCGAACCCGACCCGCTGACCTCCCCCGACCTCGACACCGAACGCAGCTTCACCATCCCGACCCCGGCGGGCCCGGTCAAGCTGACGGGGATCGAGCAATTCGTGACGGTGCGCGCCGGCGGCTATTTCTTCCTGCCGAGCCGGTCGGCGCTGGCCTTTCTGAAGGAGACGGCGTTGGAGTTCGGCAGGGCGTAATCGCTTCCCGAACGGCCGACGGCCGGGCACCAAGGCCCGGCCCGATTGCCACGAAACGGCCTGGCAGGGGCAGCAGGACACAACAGGAACTTGTAACTATTTGAAATATAACAGGTACAGGCCCGAAAAAGTGCGATCTACCGCAACTTCGACCGTCAATTTCATGGGCTGTAGTGGGACTTTTTGGGATGATTTCGGTGTTTTCGACCAAATGATTCTGGCGTGCGACGAGCCGTTTAAGCTCGTCTGAAAATGACGTCGATTTGTGGGGTCAACGTTCCAAATCGCTGCCGATGTCGTCGCGCTGAAACCGAGAAATGCCGGCCCACGGCGTCAGCCGAATTTCAGCCCTTGCCCCGATTCTGCGCTATTGTGTTTCTACCGGTCCGAGGCGGGTTCAGCCGGACCGAAGTCGTGGGGGAGCTCCCGTCGATACCCAACTCGTCGGCTGCTCGGGCCCATCCTGCCAAATGCCGTTGCTCAATTCACCGACATCGAAATCATACTCGTTATCGCGCTCCCAGAGCAGAACGAGCGTCTCGTTATTCGGGGCACTTGCGATCGGCTTGCGGTATCGGAAGCCGGGTTCGCTCATCCACCAGTCTGGCTGGGGACCCGGACCATCGATCCATTCCCCTGCGTGCAATTGTCCGGCAGCGATCAGATAATCGAACTCCTCATCGCCCTCGCTCCAACCCAGCAGAATATGCTGGTCGTCGGGCGCCGTAGCAATTGGCTGCCACGTTGACGGCTGGTAGAGCGGCGCCGACTGGCCCTCCATCATGAACCAGTCACGAAACTTTGACAGCAGGCCCATATCGATACTTCCTCCCGTTAATAAGGGCCCGCGCCGCGGATCGCGCTCCGCGGACGGGCCAGCTCAAAACACAAGATTGCGCGGTGCCCGGCGGTGACGAGTTCAAGGCATGCGCTCTCAGCGGAGAATGGACGCGTCGGCGCAACAACAATGCCGCAGCAGGAGATGCTGAACGGCCTCGCCGTCGAGAACAGCAGGTCATGCGGTCCTCTTGAGCGCGTAGCGATCCTCTCGCATCGCGGCGTCGCCGCCGCTGACTCAGTCGAGAGCTCGATAATTGACTGGGTCCGCAAACCACCGATCCACCTCGGTTTCGCGCCATCCCGAACTGTGCGAACTAATTCGAATTTGCGTTGGAAAGGTGCCGTCTGCCATCTTCCTGTAGATCGTCGAACGCGAGAGGCCGGAGCGGACGATGACGTCTGGCAGACGAAGAATCCGGTCCGGCTTATCGACAATCATTGTTTCGATTATCATCGCTATCTCCGCCGGTTACGCATGAAACTGCGGTCGCTTTCGAGGAAATTCTCAAGCATGGAGGGGATGAGGTCGATCACGCTCTCTTTTGTGCCATAGGCCGCCTCATAAGCGGCGGCATAGTCCGCCAGCGCCGCGTCCAGATCCGGCAAGACTTGAATCACAAGTTTCACCGGTCTCCTGTCGGGGAGTTTTGCCAGTTTGAGGTCAGGCACCGCCCCCTCCCCACGGCTTGAGTATCAGGTCCTGATGGACCACGATCCGGAGCGGCCAGCCAGGCCGAACCTTGAGCGACGGCTGCACGTCGAGGTTGCGAACGACCAGCTGATCGCCGGCGCGGGCGCCATTCTGCTGGGCAGATTCGCGGATGGCCCGCACAAGGTCGCTCTCGCTACTGCCCCACCCGAGTTCCGTGCCGACACCGAGCAGGGTCGAAAGTACGACCCCCTTGAGCAGCTGCCACGTATGGCGATCGATACGGTCGGAAAGCCCAGCATAGCCTTCGGTGTCGCTCGCCGGGACGTTATTGATCCGGATCGACGAGCCGTCGGGAAAAATGATGCGCTGCCACACGACGAGAGCGCGGCTCTGCCCGAATGCCACGACGCTGTCATAGCTCCCGATAATCCTCGCCCCTTGCGGGATGAGGAGCGTGTTCCCGGTGACGCTGTCATAGGCATTCTGGGTTACCTGTGCGGTCACAATCCCGGGAAGGTCCGAATTCAGGCCGGTGATGAGGCTTGCGGCAATGATGCTCCCGGCATGAAGGGTCCAAGGTGACACCGGCGCGGTGAGCCGATGCGGGTTCACCTGATCGCCCTCGCCGGGTCGTCCCACGAGACCATTCTTGCGCTGCCGGCCGCCCGCGTCGGCGCCGCCGGTCATTTCACCCTGCACTGCCGCCGGTTCGCGTTTCGCTTCTGCAGGGTCAAGCGCGGCGGGCGCCGCATTCGCGGTTTGAAGCATGAGGCCGGACTGGCGCGCTGCACGGACCTCGGCCGCGAGGCGCTGGCGCTCGGTCTCGGCATTCTGCGCGGCCCGGGCGGCAGCGTCGGCTTGCGGATCGTTCGGCATAGCCATGTCCATCTCGCGCTGCTTCTCGAGAATAGGTCTCCCCAGATCTCCGGGCAGTTTCGGACCGAGCGGCGGAACATCACCGTAACTCGAAGGCGCGCCAACGAGAGCGTCGGATGGCGCCTTCGCCGCAACCGCGCTGCGGTTATCATCGAAGCCGACCGACCCAATACCGACAGGCTTCAGCGCGAGCCAGGCGGCGCCCGCAACGATGGTAGCTCCCGCGCCGACGATCGCCACGATCGCGCCGCGCCGAAAACGAGTTGCGCGGGCGGGACTGGCGCGCAGCACCAGCTTTTCCGGGTCGATCTTCGGCGGTGCGCCGGTGGCGGGCGGTGCAACCTCGGTCATGCGCCCACCCTCCGGCCTTCCGACTTCTTGCCGAGGCGGGTGATGCGGACGATCTTCTGCTTCTTCGCCCCGAGCCGAAGCTCGGCGGCTGCGAACAGGCGATCGACCACATAATAGCGTCCAGCGACACGGTAGTTGACGAGTTCGGCCTCGCCCGTGTCGCCAAGGACGAAAAGCGGCGGCGCCTCGCCCGTCCCGAGGTCGGCGGGAAATTCGATCCAGGTCTGGCGGCCATCGTCGAAAGCCCGGATCGGACGCCAGGCGGGCGTGTCTCCGCTGATCCGGTAATTGAACTGCAGCCGCTCGATCGCGATGCCGGCCGACACCGGTCTCGCCGCGGCCGCGTTTTCGCGCTGGCGTGTCAAGGCCTGCATTTCGTCCAGCGGATAGGTCCAGCGGATCGAGGTCATCGCCGTCGACACCGTGCTGGTCAGCTGAACATGATAGACGCGCCTGTCGGTCGCTATAATCAGATTGGTCGATAGGCCTGGCGCGAATGGCTTGATCAAAATATGCGTGCGGCGCCGCTCGCCGCTCCCGCTCGTCGTGTCACCCACGGTCCAGCGCACGGTGTCGCCGGCGGCGACCGAGGTCAGCGTCTCGCCAGGTTGCAGCGCGATATCGCTGACGCGTTCAGGCGCTGCGAACAGCCGGAAAAGCGCGCCTTCGCTGTATGGATAAACCTGAACGGCATTGAGGAATCCGGACTTCAAGGGCTCGCGGATCGCCGCTTTGTTCGCAGCGGCGACGCTGGACGCGCCCTGCGCGAGGACGGGCGGCACGGCGGCAGCGAGGCTGGCGCACAAAATGAGGGGGCGGATCATCGAGCTTCTCCTTCGAATACGGGTTGTGTCGCCGGCAGCGGCGCGAGAGCGGGATCGAGCGGCGAGCCAAGCGGGAGATTGGCAGAGGCCGTGCCCTGCGTGTCGGGACCGGCCTGCGCCGATGGCGCCGAAGGCCCGGCGGTGGCCGGAACGGCGTTCGGTGTCTCGAGTTCGCGGCTCCAGTCGATCGCATCGACATAGAGACCGAGCGGATTCTTCCGCAGCACTTCGGCGGAGCGGGGCGGCTGGCGCTTCACCGTGACGACGGCGGTCCAGCGCGACGTCCCCGAAAGGCTGCCGCGCTCAAAAGCCTGCTCGGTCCAGTTGAGGCGAAAGCTGTTGTCCGACGCGCGCACGACGCTCGTCACCTGCACCGAGACTGTGCGCCGGCCTACCTCCGCGAACGGGTTTGACGCGCGTGCATATTCGCCGAGGAACATGGCGCCCCGCTCGCTGGCGAAGTCATAGGCCGACAGCCAGTTCTCGCGCATGAGGACCGCGTCGAGCGAGCGCGAGCGGATATGCGTGATGAAGCGCCCCAGATGCCAGGCGATCTGGGGGTCGCTGGGATTGAACGGCGTATCGGCCGGAGCGACCGCGAGCGCCTGGCCGAGCTTGTCGACCTCGACGACATAAGGCACGACGCGGCTCTGCATCGATTGCCAGACGAGCGCCGACGATAGGCCTGTCGTCAGCAGCAAGCCGCCGAACGCCATCAGCCTCCAGTTTCTCGCCTGCACGCGGGCGGAACCGATCCGCTCGTCCCAAAGCTGCCCGGCCCGTTGATAGGGCGTTTCGGGCTCGGGCGTCTGCCCATAGCGCTGCACGGCGCGTTTGAAATGCATGACTTAGTCCCTTTCGTTGATGTCGGGTGTTATGCCTGCGCCGCCCCGATCGCCTTCCTTGATCGTGTGAGCCGCCATCTGTCGGCGGTGGCGGGCCGTCTGCTGGTTCTGCAGCTGGCGCGCCCATGCCGGCGCCGCGTGGGGCGGCGCGGACGGTGAAGAGGACGTCGCTGGCGCGGTGTTCGAGGTTCCGGCATCCCACGCGGCTTGCCGACCGCGCTCCGCCGCAGCGGCGATCCCGCCTGCGGATCGGAGCCGATTGGCTGCGGCCCCTTTCGCGGCCGACGCCATGCCGCCGAGCCCCGCCCGCACCGTGGGTGAGCCCGAGCTTTCCTGCCCAAGCTTGTACGATGTCGAAGCAGCGCTCCCCATGGACGTGCCGGCGCGGATCGCGCCGAGCCCTGCCCCGCCAATGCCGCGCGCCGCGGCGGCAGCGCCGGCGCCGCCCATGGCGAGGCCGCCGGCAGCGAGCGCGGTCGTGGCGATGGCCGAACCGGCGCCAAGCTGCGGCGCCCCCGACACCAGGCCCGACGCGATGGCCGGCCCGAAGATGGCGAGTCCGAGGAGGGCAAGGCTGGCGAGCATCAGCGACACCGCCTGTTCGATCGTCACCTGCTCACCGCCAAGCGCGCCGGTGAACTCGGCGAAATAGTTCGAACCGATGCCGACGATGACCGCGAGCACCATGACCTTGATGCCCGAGCTTATCACATTGCCAAGGACGCGCTCGGCGAGGAAGGCGGTACGGTTCCAGAGCGCAAAGGGAACGAGGACAAAGCCCGCCAGCGTCGTGAGCTTGAACTCGAGGATGGTGATGAACATCTGCACCGCGAGAACGAAGAAGGCGACGACGACGATCAGCCACGCGACAAGAAGAACGGAGATTTCGACGAAATTCTCGAAAAAGGCGACCGGTCCCACCAGTTCTTCCGCCCTGACCAGGAGTGGGGCCGCCGCCTCGAAGCCGATGCCGCCGAGCCGTCCGGGGAGCAACAGGTCCGCCGCCGCGATCGCACTGCCGCCGGCGGTCAGGCCAAGGCCGGCGAACGACCGGAAGATGATCTCCGACAGCGACTGGAAATTGTTCAGGATCAGCGCGAAGACGCCGACGTAGAGGATTTTCTTCAGAAACTTGGCGATGATATCGTCTTCGCCGCCGAGCGCCCAGAACAGGCCGGCGAGCGTGATGTCGATGCCGATGAGGATCGTCGTGAGGAAGCCGACATCGGGTCCAAGCAGCCCGAAGCCGCTGTCGATATAGGCGATGAACGCCTGCATGAACTGGTCGATGATGTTGAGATCGTCCACGGTGCGGCTTCCTCCATGAAATTTGTCGCGGGGGCCTGCGGCCTGAGAGGCGGCGGTCGCGGCAGCCCCCGCGACGGGGCAGCTTTCGGGTTGGGGAGCGTTGTGACCCGTCCTGCCCCAATCAGTTTGACGTCAGCGCGGCGGCGTCCATGCCTTGCCGTCGCCGAGGAAACGGCGCGCGGATTCGCGAGCCTCGCGCTCGATCTGGCCGCGGCGCGCGCGCTCGAGCGTCTGTTCGCGGAACTGCGCGGCCATCAGCTGCTGGATCTGGAATTGCTGCTTGGCCGCAATCGCGAGCAGCTGGTTGGTCGCCTGAGCCGCCTGCAGGCCGCCCTCGGCCCCCTGGCTCTTCTCGACGATCGCCTTCAGCGCCTCGGCATCCTCGCGGACATTGCCGACGATCCCGCTCTGCACCCCCATCGCCTGGCGAAACGCCGCCATCTCGGCCTCAAGCCGCTGCTTCGCCGCGGCGATACGGCCATCGCGCCGCGCAAGATGTTCGAAGCTGGCCGGAAAGGCGGCGCGAAACTGCTCGTCGAGACGGTCGAGGCGAAAGTCGATGCCCTGCGCCTGCCCCATCAGCCGGTCGATTTCCTGCAGTCGCTGCTGAAGCGCCGACATTTGCGGGAAGTCGATCTTCTTGAGATGCATTTGCTGATTGGCGAGGCTCTGCGCTTCGTTCTGCAGCGACTGGATCTGCTGGTTGATCTGCTGCAGCGTCCGCGCTGCCGTCAGTAGATTCTGCGAATAGTTGGCGCTGTCGAAAACCGGTACGGCGTAGACAGGCGTCACCGCAACGAGAGCCGTGGGCGCGAGCGTTGCCGCCAGCAACATCGTGACAAACTTCTTCATGCTTCTTCTCCTTCGGAAAACAGGTCTTCGGGCGATGAGGGGCCGGCAAAGCCGGCGAGCAGCTCGGCGGCCCAGCCAAGGCCGGCGCCGCGGAGAAAACGCGCGGCGAAATCCGCCTCGCCATGCTCGACGAGCAGCGCGCCGATCCGCTTCTGCGTGTCGGGATCGGATGCGCCACACAGCGCATGCGCGACCGGACCGAGGCCAAGCTCGAACAGCCGGTTGCCGCGCGACGACTGGAGATAATAATGCCGCTTTGGCGTTGCTCGCGCGACGAGCTCGATCTGCCGCCTATTGAGGCCGAACCGCGTGTAAGCCGCCTCGGACTGCGGTTCGACGGCGCGGTCGTTGGGCAGTATTATCCGCTGTGGACAGCTTTCGATGATCGCCGGCGCGATCGCGCTTTCGGAGATGTCGGCGAGGCTCTGCGTCGCGAAGACGACCGCGACATTCTTTTTTCGCAGCACCTTCAGCCATTCGCGTATGCGCGCCGCGAAGAGCGGATGATCGAGAAAGACCCAGGCCTCGTCGAGGATCAGCAGCGTCGGCCGCCCGGTGAAACGCTCTTCCAAGCGGTGGAAGAGATAGGTCAGCACCGGCGCGACGACGCCCCCCTGCCCCATCAGATCTTCGGTCTCGAAACATTGAACATCGGCGACCGCCAGATTTTCCTCGCCGGCATCGAGCAGTCGTCCGTACGGGCCCTCCAGCGTGTATGGCGCGAGCGCCATGCGCAGCGGCGCCGATTGAAGCAGCAAGGCGAGCCCCGTGAGCGTTCGCTCTTCGACCGGCGCGGTAGCGAGGCTGCCGAGCGCCGACCAGAGCGCCTCCTTGACGTCGGGGGTGACGGCGACTTTCTCGTGAGCCAGCAGCGCGGCAATCCATTCGGCCGCCCACGCGCGCTCGTCGGCGCGATCGATCGCGCGCAGCGGATGAAACGCGAGGCAGGTGCCTCCTCCGCGCGCCGGCGCGACGTCATTCCCATCGCCTCCTCCAAGGCCGAGCGAATGATGCGCGCCGCCCATCGCGAGAACCGCAGCGCGCGCGGAGAAGCCTTTGTCGAAGATATAGACCTGCGCGCCTTGGTAGCGGCGGAACTGCAGCGCCAGAAGCGCGAGCAGGACCGACTTGCCGGCGCCGGTCGGCCCCACGATCATCATGTGCCCGACATCGCCGACATGGGTCGAAAGCCGGAACGGCGTGGAACCGCTGGTTTCGGCAAACAGCAAGGGCGGCCCGCCGAGATGCGCGTTGCGGGCAGGTCCGGCCCATACCGACGACAGCGGCATCAGATGCGCGAGATTGAGCGTGTGGACCAGCGGCTGGCGGACATTGGCATAGACCTGCGCCGGGAGCGACCCAAGCCATGCCTCGACCGCGTTCACGCTTTCGCGGATAGAGGTGAAGCCAAGGCCATTGACGATCCGCTCGACGCCGCGGACCTTCTCCTCCACCCGGGCGCGGTCTTTATCCCAGACCGTGATCGTCACGGTGAGATGGCCGAATGCGACATGGTCGCCGCCGAGCGCCTGAAGCGCCAGATCGGCGTCGACCATCTTGTTGTCGGCGTCGCTGTCGAGCAGCTGCGCGGGCTGATTGTACATGACTTCGCGCAGGAGGGCCGAGATCGACTTGCGCTTGTTGAACCACTGCCGGCGCAGTTTCGTCAGCGCCTTGACGGCCTCGACCTTGTCGAGGGCGATAAACCGCGTCACCCAACGATAGGAAAAGCCCTCGTGATTGAGCGCGTCGAGGATGCCCGGACGGCTGCTGTTCGGAAACCCGAGGATGGTGAGCGTGCGCAGGTGAAGCGGCCCGAGCATCGGCTCGAGGCCGCCAACGAGCGGCGTGTCGGCGAGCAGGCCGTCGAGATAGATCGGGGTCTCGGGCACCGCTACCTCGTGCCGGCGCGCCGAGATGGTCTCATGAAGATAGGTCAGCGTTTCCCTGTCATCGAGAGCGCGCACCTCGGGCATGAACCCCGCGAAGAGATCGAGGACCCGGTCGGTTTCGGCAACGTAGGCAGCGAGCGCCTGCCGCCAGTCGCGGCCTTTTTTCCGGTCACCGCGCTCGACGAGCGCGCGGCCCGCGCGGTCGGCCTGGTCGGGCTCGGCGAGGAATGTGAGCGTCAGATAATAGCGGCTCTCGAAATGCGCCTCCGCGCTTTCGAAGCCCGCACGCCGCTCCTGATCGACCAGCCAGGATGCGGGATCAGGAAAGCGGCTTTCCGGGTAGCCAAGAGCCTCGCGGCGCTCGGCCTCGATGTGCAGAGCCCAACCCGACCCGAAGCGCTTCAGGACATTGTTGGCCCGGGCCGAGACCGAGACGAGCTCGGCCTCGGTCGCCGATTCCAAGTCGGGTCCGCGGAACGCGAGCACGCGGCTGAAGCTGCCGTCCTTGTTCAGCAGGATGCCGGGAGCGACGAGCGCCGCCCATGGCAGATGATCGGCGAGGCGGTCCGCCCGGCGGCGATATTCGTGAAGCATCAGCATGACAGATGCCCCCGCTGGCGGAGGTGCCGGAGAAGCACCGGCGCAAAATCGGGATCGCGCTTTGCCGCCATGACGGCGGCGGTGTGTCCGAGCGCCCAGATGGCAAGACCTGCGATCCATTGCTGGAGCCCCAGACCGAGCGCCGCGGCGAGCGTACCGTTGAGGATCGCGATCGCGCGCGGCGCGCCGCCGAGCAGGATCGGCTCGGCGAGCGAGCGGTGCATGGGCGCCTCGAAGCCCTCTATATGCTGTCCGGCGCTCGTCATGCGATGAGCGCCCCGCCGCCGAAGCTGAAGAAGGAGAGGAAAAAGCTCGACGCGGCGAAGGCGATCGAGAGACCGAAGACGATCTGGATCAGCCGGCGGAAGCCGCCCGAGGTTTCGCCGAAAGCCAGCGTGAGGCCCGTCGTGATGATGATGATCACCGCGATGATCTTCGCGACCGGTCCCTGCACCGATTCCAGAACCTGCTGAAGCGGCTCTTCCCATGGCATGCCCGACCCTGCCGCTTGTGCGATCCCGCCGAGGCCGAACACCAGGCCGAGACCGGCGCCGATTGCGGCAAACTTCAGAAGCTCGGGAAAGCGAGAGCGAGCTTTCCCGAGCAGCGGCGTGATGGCAGTCAGGCTCATTTCATTCTCCTTCGGAAGTTGGCGGGGGAACAAGGTCGTCGACGCCGTAGCCGCCGTCCGGGTCGAGCCCGGCGACGCGCGCGACGGTCTCGATGCGCCGCGCGAGGCCGCGCCCCGAGATGAAGACGATGAGGTCGACCGCCTCGGCAATGAGGCGCCGCGGGACGGTCACGACGGCTTCCTGGATCAGCTGTTCGAGCCGGTAGAGCGCGGCCACGGCGCTGTTGGCGTGGATCGTCGCGATGCCGCCAGGATGCCCGGTGTTCCAGGCCTTGAGCATGTCGAGCGCCTCGCGCCCGCGCACTTCGCCGACGATAATCCGGTCAGGCCGCAGCCGCAGCGTCGAGCGCACAAGATCCGCCATGGTGACCATTGCTGTGCCGCCCGCGCCGACGACGCGCGTGCGGAGGGCCACCACGTCCGCGGCGGCACATTGGAGTTCGCGCGTGTCCTCGATCAGGATCACCCGCTCGTCGAGGTCGCCCATCTCGGCGAGCAGCGCGTTGGCGAGCGTCGTCTTGCCCGAGGATGTGCCGCCGACGACGAGAATATTCTTCCGCTCGACAACCGCCATGGCGAGCGTTCTTGCCATATCGGCGGACATGATGCCGTCCTTCACATAGTCGAGCAGCGTATGGATTTTCGCGGCGGGCTTGCGGATCGAGAAGCAGGGCGCGGTGGCAACCGGCGGCAACACGCCTTCGAAGCGTTCGCCAGCCCCTTGCCCGTGCGGCGGCAGCTCGGCCGAGACGATCGGCGACGCGGCGTGCGCCTCGGCGCGCGCATGGCTCGCGACCAGACGGATGATCCGCTCGACCTGCGCGGGCTCGAACCGGAAGCCGGTATCCCAGCGGCCGCGCCCGAGCCGATCGAGCCAGAGGCGACCGTCGGGGTTGATCATGATCTCGATGACTTCGGCGTCGGCGAGCGCGGCGGCGATCGTCGGCCCCATGGCCGTGCGCAGCATCGCGCGGCTCCGGGCGGCGGACAGGCTTTCGCTCATCTCCGCTCTCCCGAGCCAGAGCGCGCGGGACCGAGCGTACGCGTGCCGCTCGCCAACGCTTCGCCAACGCGCGCGACAAAGGTGTTGAACCGGTCGCGGCCGACTGCGCGCGCCGCGTCATCGCCCTCGGCGAGCGGGGCCTGTACGGTCAGCTGGTAACGTATGAAGAGGGCAAGGCTTTCGAGCAGAACCTGGCCGTCGCGTTCGACCCGCCCGATCGCCAGCGACATACGGTCGAGCCGCGCGCTGAACCTGGTCTCGAGTTCGGACACAGCCTGCCGGTTGAGCCAGGCGGTCAGCGCATCGGCGAGGATCGCCGACTTTGCGGCACCCGGCGCGGCGGCGAGCGCCTCGAACCGCTGGCTCAGCTCTTCGGGCAGGAACAGCTGGTAGCGCACCTTGTTTTCCTTGCGGCGGCCCATGGTCAGAAACTCGGCAGGGTGTCGTCACCCTCGGCCTGGTTGATCGCGTGGGCACGCTGAACGTCACTGTGGGGTCCGCGCGAGCGATCCATCGCGCGCTTGTCGGCCAAGGGGTCTACATCGTCTTGCTCGAGGCCGAGCAGGTCGAGCTGTTTCGCGGGTTCGGCTCGCGACAGCGGCTCGCCCGAAAGATCGGGGCTGCGCTGCTGCTGAAGTCCGCCATCGTCTCCCGAACCTTCTTCGGCCGCAGCGGCCTCGAGCCGCGCATCGGTTCGGCGCGCCAGGCTGCCCCAGTCGTTCGGACGCGGTGTCGGACGATCGGGATAGGCCTCGCCCCCGGGGCCGGGCGGCGGCAAGAGGCGCGACTTGAAGTGCGGATCCTCATAATAGCGCAGTTTCTTTGCGCGGATCGGCGCCATGCCCGAGACGAGGACGAGTTCGTCCTTGGGATCGAGCTGCATGACCTCGCCCTGCGTCAGTAGCGGGCGCGCGGTTTCCTGGCGGCTGACCATCACATGCGCGAGCCATGGCGCAAGGCGGTGACCGGCATAGTTGCGCATCGCGCGCTGTTCGGTCGCGACACCGAGCGCGTCGGAGATGCGGCGAGCGGTTCGCTCGTCGTTGGTCGCAAAGGCGACGCGGACGTGGCAGTTGTCGAGAATGCTATGGTGTTCGCCATAGGCGTTCTCGATCTGATTGAGGCTCTGGGCGATGAGGAAGGCGCGCACGCCGTAGCCGGCCATGAAGGCTAGGCTCGTCTCGAAGAAATCGAGCCGCCCGAGCGCCGGGAACTCGTCGAGCATCATCAGCAGCTGATGGCGCCGGATGCTCGATCCACGATCGTCGAGTTTCTCGGTGAGCCGGCGGCCAATCTGGTTGAGGATGAGGCGGACAAGAGGTTTGGTCCGGCTGATGTCCGACGGCGGGATGACGAGGTAGAGCGATACAGGATTTGCGCCATCGACCAGGTCGGCGATGCGCCAGTCGCAGCGCGACGTCACGGCGGCGACGGTCGGATCGCGATAGAGACCGAGGAACGACATGGCGGTCGAGAGCACGCCCGAGCGTTCGTTCTCGCTCTTGTTGAGGAGCTCGCGCGCCGCCGACGCGACCACCGGATGGACCATCGGTTCCTCGACGCTGCCCAGATGGTTGGTAGCCATCATGCGCCGCAAGGTCGCGGTAAACGGCCGCTGCGGATCGGAGAGGAAGGTCGCGACGCGCGCGAGCGTCTTTTCCTCTTCGGCATAAAGGACGTGCAGTATGGCGCCGACGAGAAGGCTGTGGCTCGTTTTTTCCCAGTGGCTCCGGCGTTCGAGCGCCCCTTCCGGATCGACAAGAATGTCGGCGATATTCTGAACGTCGCGAACTTCATGGATCCCGCGGCGCACTTCGATCAGCGGATTATATTTGGCGGAGGCCATGTCGGTCGGGTTGAACATCAGCGCATTGCTGAACCTGGCGCGCCAACCTGCGGTCAGCTGCCAGTTCTCGCCCTTGATGTCGTGGATGACGGCGCTTCCCGTCCAGCTGAGAAGTGTCGGCACAACGAGGCCGACGCCTTTGCCCGACCGCGTCGGCGCGAACGCCATGACATGTTCGGGACCGTCGTGGCGAAGATAGCGCGCGCCGTGGCGGCCCAGAAAGACACCGGCGTCGCGTGTCAGACCGGCGCGCGTTATCTCGCCATCGGTTGCCCACCGCGCCGAACCATAGGTCGTGACATGGCGCGACTGCCGCGCCCGCCAAAGCGATCCGGCGATCGCGCTGGCGCATCCGAGAAATCCGCTCGTGGCGGCGATGGTGCCTGCAGTGTCGAATATTTCGGGCGCATAGGCCTCGAAATGATACCACCAGGGGAAAAGCGCCCAGGGTTTGTAGACGGGGGTCTCGAACAGAGTGAACCATGCCGGGCCGAGTTCGGGCTGATAGCCAAGCGCGAACGCGCAATATTGCGTCGCTCCCCAGACACCGAGGATCACAATCAGGAAGACAATGAAAATCTGGCCGAGCAGCAATCGGGTGGGAGACATGAATGACACTCCGGGAAGGACGGGATCGCCCTGACCTGGAAATCATCGCATCGGAGCGTTCCCCGCCGACAGGGTCGCTACGGGGTCGCGCGAGGGTTGCGCGGGGGTCGCTTCAGTCCCCCGCTTCTTTTGACGCATATTTCAACCTGCGAACGCAGCTGGAAGAGCGGCCGAGTCGCGGAAGCTCGGTTGCGAAGAGCGACCACGTGCGCCATAGACCCCCATGACCAGCGACCTTGCCAGCACCGTTCTCCACGTGATTGAACGTGCTCCACAGTGGATGCGACGCGATCTGGAAGCCAAGGACGCCGTCGTGCGCACGCAGGCTGAGGAAGCGCTAGCGGCGATGATCGCGGACGCGCTAGAAAAGCAGGACGTCGCCGACTGATAAACGACGGGGCCGTCTCGATCGCGCGACCAGAAACGGTTGAGCCCAAGCGAGGTGCCGGAGGCCCGCACGCGCTATTTATCAACTGATGGTGTGTTCAACCGGACGTACCGCTGGACCTGGCGGATTGTAGATCGTCAGCTTCCTGAAGCATCAACCCGTAACGCCGACATTCCGGGAAGCGACCTGTCGGCGGATGCCTTGATTACCCACAAATGCGGTGCTGCGATCGACATTTCAGCAACCAGCCTGTCGGCTTCCCACAATTCGAGATCGGCATTGCCGGCGCGCAATTCAGCGAGATGAAGGGCATGATCGCGGTCGATGGCTTCGATCGCGCAGCGTTCCTCGGGCCGCGCCATATGCCGGATTACAAGAACAAAGTGGTCCATGCGAACCTCCTAGCCTGCGAAAAGTCAGCCAACGATTCGCCATTGCGCGACGCCGCAGAAATTATAGGGAAGGGCGAAGTCGGCTCAAGCCCGACACGCATAATTTACGAGAATCTCACGCGGCGCCGGGTGGGTAGTTGCTACGATGGCGGCTAGCGCCGCATATGGCATATTAGACCGACTAGCGATGGCCGAGTTCGGACAGGCAGCTTCCAGACT
This sequence comes from Sphingopyxis sp. NJF-3, assembly GCF_053514865.1. Lineage (NCBI taxonomy): Bacteria > Pseudomonadati > Pseudomonadota > Alphaproteobacteria > Sphingomonadales > Sphingopyxidaceae > Sphingopyxis > Sphingopyxis sp. NJF-3. Next base: position 1,077,134 of record NZ_CM130726.1, on the reverse strand, counting down.
AGTGTGGGTAAAAGCGGACAAGCCGGAGGCGCGGCGCTGTTGAGAAGAACCTCCGGAATGCGATTGGACGGAAATGCCAAATCGGCCGGCGGCGCATCGCCGTCCCCACGATCAGCAGCTAGCTGATTCCTAACCAGCGGGGGCGGAAGGGTGGGCAGTTGATTTACGGCTTAGCCGACACTTGACCGATAGAGCCCTCAAGACCGGACAAAGATGGTCGGTCTCCCGGCTTCTCATGCGCCACCTACGCACCAGCCAGAGGCGCGAGCTTCGTAAATGGTCGGCTAAAAGCTCGTCAGTCGTCGGCGACCACCGCGAGCGTCGCCGTAGACCAACCTTTTGAGAGCAGGCCAGTCGGCAAATCGCGAAAGACGATCAAAAGACGACCAGACGCCGGCGCACCTCCGTTTCGTGGACCGCCAGCACGGTGGCGGCCGACATTATAGGCGCATCGTCGACGCAACGGCCAATTGGGCAGACGTCGCAACCCCCGCAAGCAAGTAGGTTGGCCCAGCCGAGCGCGCTCGGACTGGCTTTTAGCTCGGAAGGGTCATGGACAAGGACTTCGCAGCGATCAAATTTGTTGACAATCAACATTTGACATCTTCACTGCCTTCATAGAATCGTCGTCTTGAACGGACAGCGGGATCTTTCAGAAAGACAGGAAGTAACGACGTTGGTCTCCCTTCGGCGTCACACCGAAATTGGACAGATGGGGCATTGATATGGCAACTCGAAGGGAGTTCCTTGGAACTGTAAGCATGACTGCCGTCGCGCTCGTGACAACGGGTTACACCGTCGGAGCCCCTGCCCGCGGGGCGCAGCGAAATGGGTACTTCGAACGACTGCGCGCCGTTCGTGTCGCCTCTGATCCGAGTGTCGTCTGGTATCCCGTCGGGCCGGGGATGGCGGGGTATAACGAAGCCTTATGGGCGCATCCCGGCGACTCCCAGACGATTTTGATCGGTCCGGACATGCACATATCCTACGGAAGCTGGGACGGCGGAAAAACGTGGAATAGCCTGAAGGACTTTGACGGCACCGGAGACGAAATGAAGCGCGTGGTCGATGTCGACTTCTCGCGGCAAAATCCGGACTTCGGTTTGGCCATCGACTGGAACGGCTGGCTGTACCGCACGTCGGACCGCGGGCGGCGATGGACGAAGATGAGGGAACTGTCGCGAAGCTGGCGATATCTGGGCATCGATCCCTATGATCCGGATGCCTTCGCCAAGGGCTGGTACGATGAACAACTCGGGACGCGGCTTTCTCAACTGACGGTCGACCCGACCGACGATAGAATTTGGTATATCGGTGCGGGCAATTTCTGGGACGTTAAGAACAATCATCGGTCGCTCGCACAGCCCCACGGAAAGGTCGAACGCTATGCCGACTATGGCTATCTGCTCAAATCCGTAAATAGCGGCCGTGACTGGGAGAAGATAACCGCAGGCTTGCCCGCAAATCTCGACGTGGGCCGGATCATCGTCAATCCGCTGTCCCCAAAGCAGCTGGCGATGGCGACCAGTCACGGACTGTTTCTGAGCGACGATGCCGGTCTGCATTGGCACATGGCTGGCAAGGCACTGCCGAATAATCTGCCCCGCGACATGACGATACATCATGATCCTCTGAATGGGCAGGTTCGGCTCTTCCTCATCGATCAGACAGCCTACGTGCCTTCGGGACAGACAACTGCGGTTCGCGGCGGTGTGTTCACAAGCGACGATTTCGGGAAGAGCTGGCACGATATCGGCGGCAATCTCTCCTTTGATCTCTCGCGGCTCGACAGCCCGCTCGAAGTGGAGCGCTATTATCAGACCGTTGGGCAATGGCTTGGCCTCTCGGCGGCCGATGCGCGTTCTGCCTATCCGGAACTGCCCGCCGCGACATTGCCGGTTTTCAATCGGATCGCCGTAAACCCCCTCAATCGGGATGAGATATATCTCGCGCTAAACAAAAAACATGATCGCACCTTCGGTCCGGGGGAGCTCTGGCGGACACTCGACGGCGGCAGAAACTGGCAGTCGGTCCTTCGCTATGGAACCTATTGGAAGTCGGCCAAGAACGGGGACTATTGGCGCAGTCGAAACAATCCCACGGCGCCGAACGTCGAATTCGCGCACTTGCGGCACGAACTCGACAAGCAGCCCGAACTCTCGGGTAACCGCTTACTCGAAATCGGAGCCGACGGGACCTTGTTCGTCAGCGTTGACCAGCAGACCCATAAATCAACGAACAAGGGCGAAAGCTGGCAACAAATCGACGACATCGAGGTCGATGGGGCGCGAAGCCGCTGGATCGGGCGGGGCAACAGCGACCTTCCCGGCCGACTCATGCTGCTCGATACGGGCGTCCCCGGCCGCCGGCTGTTCGCGAGCGGCGAGCATGGTATCTGGCAGACGGCCGTCGCTTCGGATCGGCTCGATCCCGAGGCCGTCGTCGTCGAGCAGATCGAAGGTCAAGTGCATGAGGAGGGCATGCTGTCGATCGCAACCATGGCGGTGCATCCCAAGGATCCGGCAACGATCTACGCGCTGTCTTGGCGCCAACGACATGTAGGCAAAGTGCGGCGCACGACCGACGGCGGGCGGACGTGGGAGAATATCGGTACGTTGCTCGTCGCTGGGCGCGACGCGCGAGACGACGCTTCCGATTTCGGCAAGGGTCCACCGGGAATGTTGCCGGAACAGAACTCGCTGACGATCGATCCGGTGTTGCCCGAAAACATGTATGTCCTCGTCACAAAGAATGCGTTCACCGAGATATATCGGTCGAACATCCGCACTCCGTCCGTCGGCGGCTACGGTTTCATGCGGTCGCGCGACGGCGGACGCAGTTGGGAGATCAGCAATGCCGGCTTGCACGACGGTGCGAGCCTGCGGCGACTGGTGCTGGATCCTCGCGACCCCTCGATCCTCTACGCCGCAGCAAACGATGCGAATGGGGGCCTGTTTCGATCCACCGACAGGGGCTCGAACTGGGAGCGGATGGCGATTCCTGCCGTTATTCGTAGTGTCAACAGCGTGTCGCTCGACCGCGCGACAGGAGCGATCTACATCGCGACCGGCTCACCATATGATGGGTCGATCGGGGAAGGCGGCGGTTGGCGCAGCGCCGATGGAGGCGTCAGTTGGGAGCGGTTGTTCGAGGCGCCACTGGTGACGCAACTTGAAGCCTCGCCACTCGATCCCGACCTGCTTTTGCTTACCGTCTACCGCGAGCTCAGGCCAGATCCCGCCTTCGTCAATCCGGGATTATATCTGTCGCGCGACGGAGGCAGGAGTTGGGCAAAGATCAATACCAACCTCAACAGCCACGAAAAATTGATCGACGCAAAACCCGATCCCTTTGACAAACGGCTGCTTTGGGCATCGGGCTGGGGATCCGGCTGGAATGTAGGGGTCATCACCGATTGACGGCCCGACGCAAGCCCCGGGTGACTTTAACCAGGCGTCGATCTGCAGCTCTAGGAAACGCTCACTGCCGGTCGGGTCCGGAGCAACCCCCATCCATCGATCGCGAACACTCCCCAATCTCCAAGGCTTTGGCTTCATTTTGCCGAAGATCCGGACTTTCCGACCGTCAGGATCTGGTTGGCGCCTACGTCGTTCAACGTCGCGCGTGCCCCGTCGCGCCAGGTGACTTCGACTCGAATCGCGCGGGCTTGATCGCCAAGCCCAAAGTGAAGCTGGTCGATCAGGCTTTGGGAATGGACCTCCCCCGACGATCCGACGCGGCGGACCTGCATGCCGAGCGGCCCAGCGATGCGGACAACCGCGCCATGCGGATCGGTACCCCGTGGAGAGTCGCCGACTTGCACGGCCAACCAGTTGGCGGGCGTCACGGTGCGATTCGCGTACAGGTGCCACGCGCCGAGATCGTCATCGCCGCTCAGAATATCGAGCCGTCCATCGCGATTGAAATCGGCCGCGGCGCCCATGTCGCCATGGCTGTTGGCGCCAACCTCGCTCGTCGCACCGGAAAGCGTGGCAGGCCCGAAACCGGCGCGCCCACCATTCAGGAGCAACGTATCCGCGATGCGTTTCCGCAAGCCCCCGAAATGGTACAGGAAGAAATCCGACCGCGTATCATTGTCGAAATCGCCCGCGACAACGCCCCAATTGTTGCGCCGCGAGGGTTCGGGCAGCGTCGCGGAAATGTCCGTGAATTGCGTGCCGTCGTTGCGGAGCAGAATGTCGGCCACGTCTAGGTCCTGCGGTTCCCAATCGGGCACAACCGAGGAAAGGCCGTCGACCGAGGCCCGCACATCCCACGCAAGATCGCCGGACAGATTCCATTCGAGACGCCAGCGTCCGTCGCCGAGATAACCGATATACCAGCCGTCGCGGTCGCGGTCCGCGGGCAATCCGCGCGCCTCCTCGGGATCGACTGCGAACGGCGCCACGGGCGTATCGGCGCGGCGCGCTGCAGCGCCGATATAGATTGGAAGAACCACGTCGGGAACGCGGCGCCAATGCCAAAAGTCGCGCAGGGTGACCGGCCCGCTCGCCGTAAAGGTGACGCCGTCGCGCCCCTTGTTCCCGGCGTCCCTTATATCGAGCCGTCCTGCCGCAGCGTCGAAGTCGAGCGCATTGTCGGCGATCTCGTAATAGACTTTCCCGCGCGCGAGATAGAGGTCGAAATCGCCGTCATTGTCGATATCGGCTTCGCTCGCCGCCGTGACATAGGGGAGATCGACCAGATTCTCGCCCAGACGCTCCCGAGTGACATCGCGGAAGCGAAACTCCCCCTGATTTTCAAGCAGCGTCATAGGGCTGAAAAGAAGCAGGTCCGGCCGGCGGTCGCCATTGATGTCCGTGACCAGCACGCGCTCCGCCTCGATCGCTTCCAGCCCGACATTAGCGCGATAGCGAAAAGTGCCCCCGACATTCTCGAAAACAAGGTTACGCGGGCCGGACTCGCCGGGCAGCTGCCGCGCATTGACGGCAAGGATGTCGAGATCGCCGTCGCCGTCGATATCGATCCAGCGCACCGATCGTCCCCTGGCGCCATAGCCCGAAATGCCGGCTTCGGCCGAAACGTCCGAGTAGCGGCGCCCGTCAAGGCGCAACAAAATCGGCGGGCGCGGCTGCTTGCCGTTGCCGCCACCGACCGCGACGAGCAGATCGAGGTCGCCATCGCCATCATAGTCGCCGGCGGCCATCCCGTGAACGTCGCGATAGATGTCGGGGAAGGATCCTGCGACGAAACTGCCGTCGCTCTTGCCCCAATATAGCTGGGCGGGTTCTTCGTCGTGATTGCCGAGAACAAGATCGAGGACCCCGTCGCGATCGAGATCGGCGACAACGGGGCCGCCATATTTCCAGCCGGCCGAGGATAGGATGCCCGCCTTCGCGCTTACATCCTCAAAATCGACCGGCTTCGCGTTCGCCGAAAACGCGCCGGCCTCGGCGATTGCCAAGCCAAGCAGGAAAATCCGGGACTTCAGGGGCATCTGCACATCCTCTCCAGAGCTGTCGAGAAAGTGACAGTCAATTGTTGATTGTCAACAATAAATATTCCCTGTAACGGAGGTGGCCGGAAAGGAGGGAAGAATGAATCTGTATGACGAGCGCGTCTGCCAACTCGGCGAATCTCCGCTCTGGCATCCGGAGCGCGGCCAACTCTTCTGGACCGATATCCTCGCCAACCGCCTTCTTGCGCGCAAAGGGAAGATGGCATCGAGCTGGACCTTCGACGCGCCCGTCTCCGCGATCGGCATCATCGACGAAAGGAGATTGGTCGCCGCCGACTCCTGCGAGATTTTTACATTCGATATCGAAACGGGTCGCCGCGGCCAGCTGCACCTGCTTGAGGCGGAAATCCAAACCAACCGCAGCAATGACGGTCGCGTCGATCCATGGGGCGGATTCTGGATCGGAACGATGGAACTCGAAGGTGCGCCAGGGCGCGGCTCGATCTATCGCTGGTATGCCGGCGAGCTGCGCGCGATCGTAAATGGTCTCGCCATTCCCAATGGGCTGTGTTTCGACCAACGACGGGGCTTTGGCTATTATACCGATACCCTGACTCACAAATTGTTCCGGCTCCCGCTCGGCGCCGACGGCTGGCCGATCGACGAGGCATCGGTGTTCGTCGATCTCGGCAAGGATGGGGGCCTCATCGACGGCGCGGTCACCGACCGCGACGGCAATATTCATCTTGCTCTCTGGGACCGCGGCGAAGTCATGACATTCGATCCGGGTGGCCGGAAAATCGATACGCTCGACGTCGGTGTGCCCCAGGCCACATGCCCCATGTTCGGAAACGCCGATTTTCGATCGCTGTTCGTCACGACAGCAAGCGTGGGCATCGCTGCGGCCCACCCCGGGGCGGGGAAGCTCTATCGGGTCGATTCCAGATTTCAGGGGATGCCCGAACCGCGTCTGCGGCTTTCGCAATGAAGAAGGACGCTACCCATTCGATACCCCTCGGCAGTCGCCCCTCCGCACGGGCAGATTGGGCGAACGACGTCGGCAGCAACGGAAGTCCGACCGATGGCGTGGCAATTGTAGCGGTTGAGGTTGATCTTTATCGTATACCGCTGGCGGAGACGCTCAGCGATGCGGGGCACGGTCTTCACACCCATTTCGAGATCGTCACCTGCCGCATCGTCTGCGCCGACGGCTACGAGGGCACCGGCTATACCTATACAGGCGGACGCGGCGGCAGCGCCATTCGCGCGCTCCTCGCCGACGAGATCGCTCCCCTCCTGATCGGTGCCGACGCCGACGATATCGACGGCCTTTGGACCCGCATGCGCGCGTGGCTCCACTATCTCGGTCTCGGCGGCGTTGCGGCCTTCGCCGTCGCCGCCGCCGATATCGCCCTCTGGGATCTTCGCGGTATTCGTCTCGGCAAGCCGCTGTGCGAGCTCGCGGGCGGCCATGCCGACCAGGTCGCCTGCTACCGCGGCCTCATCGATCTCGGCTATTCCGACGACCAGCTCCTCGACCGCGTCGCTGCCGAACTCGCCGCAGGCCATCGCGGCATCAAGCTCAAGGTCGGACGCCCCGACATCGCCACCGACGTCCGCCGCGTCCGCGCCGTCCGCCGCCTCATCGGCAGCGAGCGAAGCCTCATGGCCGACGCCAACTATTCCTGGGACGCCGACAGCGCCATCGCCTTCGCCCGCGCCGTCGACGACGCCGGGCTTGCCTGGTTCGAAGAGCCCGTCCCCCACGACGATCATGCCGCCTACGCCAAGGTCGCCGCCGCAACCGCCATCCCCCTCGCCTCCGGCGAAAACCTGCGCACCCTCGCCGAGTTCCGCGACGTCGCAAGCCACGGATCGGTCGCCTTCCTCCAGCCCGACGCATCCAACATCGGCGGCATCACAGGATGGCTAGAGGTCGCCAGCCTCGCACGCCAGCACAACCTCCCCATCGCCTCCCACGGAATGCACGAACTCCATGTCTCGCTCATGGCCGCACAGCCCAACGCCGCCATGCTCGAAATCCACTCCTTCCCAATCGACCAATACACAACAAACCCCCTCCACATCCAGAACGGCACCGCTCTCGCACCGCAAAACCCCGGAAACGGCGTCGCCTTCGATCACAACCTCATCCGTCCCCACCTAATCGCATAAGGCTCTTCCCGATGACCGACCTTCCCTTTTATCGCTGCTACATCGACGGCCGCTGGACCGAAGGCTCGTCATCCGACCGCTTAGCCGTCCTCAACCCGGCCAATAATCGGATTTGGGCCGAGGTGCCCGCATGCACGGCAGACGATTGCGAAATGGCGCTGGCCGCCGCCGCGGGTGCCCAGCGATCATGGGGGGCGCTGACCGCGATGCAGCGCGCTGCGCATCTCGAAGCGCTGTGCGCAAAACTCGAAGGTGAACGCGACCATTTCGCGCGCCTCCTCGTGCTGGAACAGGGAAAGACTCTCCGCGAAGCCGAAGGAGAGGTCGCCGACACCATCGGTTATATGCGATACGCCGCCCATTCCGCGCGTTGGCTACGCGGCGAGATCATGCCCGCCGACAATCCCGACGAACGTTTGATGACCTTTCGCGTCCCCTATGGGGTATGCGTCGCCATCTGCGCCTATAATTATCCGCTGGCCCTGATCGGCCGGAAGGTCGGCCCGGCGCTCGTCACGGGCAACACGATCGTCATCAAACCGCACGAAGCCACCCCCGTCACCGCGTCGGAGTTCTGCCGCCTGGCGGAGGAATCCGGGATACCCGACGGGGTGATCAACATGGTCACCGGCGACGGAGCGACAACCGGCGCGGCGCTGGTATCGAGCCCCCGAACGCGGTTGATCACGCTGACCGGCAGCATCGCGGCCGGGCAGCGCGTTGCGCGCCTTGCTGCCGACAATCTTGCCGCCCTGTGCCTCGAACTCGGAGGCAAGGCGCCGTTCATCGTCATGGATGACGCCGATATCGACGCCGCGGTGGACGCCGCCGCCATCGCGCGCTTCGCCAACTGCGGACAGGTCTGCATCTGCAGCGAGGCCGTCATGGTGCACGAGCGGGTCGCCGCCGAATTTACCGACAAGCTGCTTGCGAAAGCCCGGGCCGTGCGCGTCGGAAACCCGATGGACAATCCCGACATGGGCCCGCTCGCCACGGCCGGCGCACGCACGCGAATCGATCAGCTGGTGATCGACTCTGTCGCTGCCGGCGCCGAGCTGCTCATGGGCGGAGGAGGTTCCGAACCCACCGGATTTGAAGGCGGCAACTGGTTCGAGCCGACCGTCCTCGCCTGTTCGGGTTCCGATCTTCCGGTCGTCCGCGACGAAATATTCGGCCCGGTGCTTCCCATTCTGCAAATCGGCAGCGCCGAGGAAGCCATCGCGCTCACCAATGCCCGCGACGACGGGCTCTCTGCTTATGTCTGGACGCGCGACAACAGCGCGGTCCACCATTTCATCGACCGGCTCGAAACGGGGACGGTCTTTGTGAACAAGGGGATTTCGGGATCGTTCCACGGTTATCACAACGGACACAAGCGCAGCGGTATCGGCGGCGAGGACGGCCCGCACGGCCTCGAAAACTATATGCAGAAGCGTAGCGTCTATCTTGCCTATTAACCGCGGCGCGAGCGCCGCGCGGAACAGAAAATGACACGATCGAGCGACACATTCCTGGCCGTCGACTGGGGCACCACCAATCGGCGGGTGTATCTGATCGTCGGCGGCGAACCCGTCCTGAGCGAACGCGATGATCGCGGGATCGCCGCTTTCGCCCCCGCGGCGTTCGCCTCCGAAGTCGCCCGTTTGCGCGCGCACTACGGCTCGGTACCGACGATTCTTGCCGGAATGATCGGGTCGAACCGCGGCTGGATCGACGCGGGATATGTCGGCGCACCCGCGTCCCTCGAAGCGCTCGCGGCGGCGGCTATCCGCCCCGCGCCCGACATTCTGATTGTCCCCGGCGTCAAATATGCACGCGCGCCGCGTATCGACGTCATGCGCGGCGAGGAAGTCCAGCTGCTCGGCGCATGTCGCGACGGCCTCGCACCGCCCGACGCCTTGCTGTGCCAGCCGGGAACCCACTGCAAATGGGCCGAGATGCGCGCGGGCGACATCGACAGTTTTGTGACCGCAATGACGGGCGAGGTCTTCGCCCTGTTGCGCGACCATGCCATGATCGGCGAATTGCTTCGCGGCCCGGTGACCAACGGCGACGCCTTCCGCCGCGGTGTCGCCGAGGCCGGACGCGGCGACCTTCTCGCTTCGCTGTTCGAAATGCGTCCCGCATCTATGTTTGCGGCCGGTGATCGAAGCGATTGGGCCTCTTATGGCAGCGGCCTTGTCATCGGAACCGACTGCCTGGCGCATGCGCGCGATCGCGAAGTCCATCTGCTCGCCGATGGCCTGCTCGCCGAACTTTACACGACCGCGCTTCGCGAAATCGGAGCGAAACCCAAACAAGTCGATAGCCATGCCGCGTTCGTCGCCGGCATCATTCGCATCCGGGAGATGAGTGCATGACCCTGACTTACAAGATGGCCTTCGAGACCTGTCCGCTCGTCGCTATCCTGCGAGGCATCGCGCCCGATGAAGTCGAGGAAGTCGGCGAGGCGTTGGTCGCAGCCGGAATCCGGATCATCGAAGTGCCGCTCAATTCTCCGGATCCCTTTGCGAGCATTGCGATACTGGCCAACACCTTGCGTGGCCGAGCGGTTGTCGGCGCCGGCACGGTGCTTCGCGTCGCCGACGTCGAAGCGACGCAGCGCGCAGGAGGCGCACTGATTGTCAGTCCGCACACCGATCCCCTCCTCATCGCCAAATGCGTGGAGATGGGGTTGGCTGTCTTGCCCGGCGTCTCGACAGCAAGCGAAGCAATGGCCGCCCTGGCCGCCGGTGCAACGGGCCTGAAGCTATTTCCGGCCGAAACCTCGTCGCCCGCCTGGATCAAGGCGGTCCGGGCGGTCGCGCCCCCCGCAACCGCCATTCTTCCTGTCGGCGGCATCGAACCGGCGCATATCGCCCAATGGAGGGACGCGGGCGCGTCCGGGTTCGGGCTGGGTTCGGGCCTGTATCGTCCCGGCATGACCGACTCGCAGGTCGGCGAGCGCGCGTGCGCCTATGTCGCCGCCTGGACGAGCGCGAGCCAATCGGCATGACCGTCGTTGCCTTTGGAGAGATATTGCTTCGACTGTCTCCGCCAGGAACCGAGTTGCCGCTTCAATCGCCGCATTTCGACTGCTGGATCGGCGGAGCCGAAGCCAATGTCCTGGCTCAACTCGCCCAGCTTGGCCATGATGGGCGGCTTGCCTCGGTGGTGCCCGACAATGCTCTTGGCCGCGGCGCCGTGGGCATGTTGCGGCAAAATGGCATCGACGCGCGCACCGTTCAAATCGATGGAGAGGGACGGCTTGGCCAGTATCTGGTCACGCGCGGCGCAGGCGCGCGCGCGAGCGACGTTCTCTATGACCGTTTCCCATCGGCGTTCAGCGACGCCGCCCCCGCGTTTTGGGACTGGTCGACAATTCTTGCCGACGCGACCTGGTTTCATGTTTCGGGCATTACCGCTGCGGTGAGCGCGAACGGGGCGGCCGCGCTGCGCGATGGCCTGACAGCGGCCCGCGATCTTGGCATTACCATTTCGTTCGACTGCAATTTCCGTCCGAGCCTCTGGGCGCGCGACAAGCGCGATCCCGTTCCGCTGCTCCGCGACCTTCTGTCCTTTGCCGACGTCATTTTCGGGAATCACAACGACTTTGCCCTCCTAAGCGGACGGCGCTTCGACGATCAGGGTGCAGCGCGGCGCCGCGAAGCTGCGGAAACCGCCTTCGACCTGTTTTCGAACCTGCAATGCATCGCATCGACCGCGCGTCATATCGTCGAAGCCGACAAGCAGACCCTGTCGGCTCGGATCGATCGCCGCGACGGTCATCATCAAACGCCGGAGGTCACGCTGACATCAATTGTCGACCGGATTGGCAGCGGCGATGCCTTTTGCGCGGGCATCCTCCACGGCCTGCTCAACGGCATGGCCGATAGCGATACGGTCGCCTACGGATTGGCACTCGCCGTCCTCAAACATTCGCTGCCCGGCGATGCCTCCTTGTTCAGCGCGCGCGACGTCGATGCCTATCTGGCGGGTCAGTCCGATGTCCGGCGATAAACCGACTTCAGAACCACTCATAATCCAGGCCGGCGCTTACGCGGCGGGGATCGTACCGGAACTCGGCGGCAGTCTTGCCTGGCTTCGCCACGACGGGCGTGACCTGCTCCGCCCCCTGTCCGAGCCGGTCGAGGCCGGCGTGGGGGCGCAAGATACCGCGATGTTTCCCATGCTGCCCTTTTGCAACCGCATCGCCGGATCGCGCCTTGCGTGGCGGGGCGAGATTTTCGAGGTTGCGCCCAATGTTGCCGGCGAAGACCGCGCCCTGCATGGCTATGGCTGGATCCGGCCATGGACAATCGAGGTGCAAAGCGAGAACCAAGTCGACCTCGTACTGCGCGACGTGACACTGCCTTTCGACTTCGCCGCGCGCGAGACTTTCTCGCTGTCCGAAGCGGGGCTGCGCGCCACCCTTGCCGTTACCAATTGCGGGAAAAAATCCTTGCCTTTCGGCATCGGATTTCATCCGTGGTTTACGCGCGCGCGCGGCGTCGTCTGGCAATTCAAAGCCAGCGGCTATTGGCTGGCGGGCAATGATGCGCTTCCCTCCGACCGGATCTCGCTGCCGCCCGAACTGGATCATTGCGATGGCCGCGCCCTGCCCGCCGGATGGCGCAACAATTGCTACGACGGCTGGGATGGGCGCTTGCGCATCGACTATCCGACGCAAAAATTGGCCGTAGACATATGTGCCGATCCGATATTCGACCATCTGATGATCTATGCGGACCCCGAACGCGACAGCTTTTGCCTCGAACCGCAAAGCCACTTGTCCGGCTCATTCGGACGCGAGACGCCCGACCACCCGTTGACGATGGCCGAACTTGCGCCGGGAGAGACTCTGAGCGGTTCGATCCATATCGCCTGTTCGGCGCGTTAGCTATCGCGATCCCCGCTCGTCGTTCACGCCAGGGGAACGAAGCTGCAGCTTCGCGACATTTTCGCGCGATGCGGCGATAAGATAACAGGCTTGCAGATAGCCCGCGCCAGCGAGCCGTTCGAGCACGTCACCTTTTTGCCGCGCCAGCTGCGCTTCATCGACCGAATATAAGCCGCCGATTGCAAGCGATCCGCCAACCTCGCCGCTCGATTCCACGGGCGCCTTGGCGATGAGGTCGAGCTCGACAAGCGTTTCGATCAACTTTTCCGTCGGCCGCATCCCGCCCATCAGCTGCGATACCAGCTGTCTCGCATCCGCGGCAAATTCGGTCGGTTCGCCAGCATCGTCAAAAAGGCGCTCGCCTTCGCGATCGCTGACGCGCGGATGATCGAGGTCGATAGCGAGCGCGCCTTCGCCGGGGGTCTGGCCTTCCTGCGCGACGAGGAAAGGTTGCCGCCGAAAATGAAGCGGGACGTAGGTGCCCAACCAATGATCGCCGTCCAGATATTGATTGTTGCCTGCCGACAAGCCGAGGAGCGCGACAAGGCCGAAGCGCCCGGTTTCGGGACTCTTGGCAAAAAACACGGGATATTCGACCGCCAGCTTGCGTAACTCGGTTGCCAGGACCGGGACGATCGCAACATTTTCCCCATATTGCGCGCCATATCCGGTCCGCACGCGCAATAGGCGGTGTTCGTCGGCGTCGAGGATGGCAATTTTCGTCATTGACGCTTCCTCCTTGGTCTAGACTTTCTGCAGCCCATATTTGGCAATCCTGTCGAGCAGATCCCGGTTGGGAGGAAGCGATGCCCTCATCGCCTGCAAGTCGCGGCGTTTCGCCTCGAAAAATTCCTCGGCACGCCGACGGCTCGCCTCCGATCGCGATACGCCGGCGAGGTCGGTTTCAAATCCCATGCCATAAAGGACATATTGGTAACTGGCGCCGGGGAAAACTTCGACCGCGCGATCGAAATCGTCGTTCGAAGGCGGCTTGTACCGCCAGAGTTTCAACAACTCCGACAAGCTCTCGGGAACCGATGCCGGGGCGCGATTATCATGCCAGAAATCGTCGTCGGTACGTTTGCTGAGAACATAATGCAGCTTTAGGAAATCGATAATCCGCTCCCACCGATATGCAAATGTCCGGTTAAAGCGATCGGCAATGACATCCATGGATTCACGCGTCGGCGGCATCTGTTCGGCGATGAAGCGCGCGGAAATCTCGATCAGCAGAATCGCCGACGCCTCAAGCGGTTCGAGAAATCCCGCCGACAGGCCAACGGCTGCGCAATTGCCGACCCAGAATTTCTCGCGATGCCCCGGTTCGATCGTGAGTTTGCGAACCGAAAGCGCGTCCGGATCGGACCCGGTCGAGCGTATATAGGAACGCAAACAGGCCTCGGCGGTGTCGTCGTCCATGTGCGCGCTGCTGTAGACATGGCCGACCCCGCGCCGCGTCTGCAGGCCGATTTCCCAAACCCATCCCGATCGCTGTGCGGTCGATATCGTGTGCGAGGCAATCCTGCTGTCGGGCTCGTCATAAGGCACCTGCACCGCCAGCGCGCGATCGATGAAAAGAATGTCCTTGCACGAACGAAAGGCGACGCCGAAATGCCCGCCAAGCAGAACCGAGCGAAAACCGGTGCAATCGATGAATAGGTCGCCCGCAACCTCACCCGCCTGCCGCGTGACCACGGCAGCGATGTCGCCATTTTCCTTCGCGCGCACGCTGTCGACATCCGCCTCGATATGACGGATTCCAAGATTCTCGACGCAATGTGTGCGGATGAACGACGCGAACGCGCCGGCGTCGAGATGGTAAGCGTAATTGGCAACGCCGTCATATTCGGCGGTCGTGATCGACTTGGGCGCCAGTCCTGTCTCGCACAATTCTTCTTGCGGACACACCGCGGTCGAGAAGGACTGTCCGCGATTGTCGGCAAGCCAGTGCGCGGCCAGATTCTCGTCGAAATAGCCTTCGGGAAGCATCAGCGGATGATAATAGAAATCATCTTCCGCGCCGGTCGCCCACCGCGCGAACTTTGCACCTTGCTTGAAACAGGCGCTGCACGCGCGAATGAAGTCGGTTTCGCGAACGCCCATCTGCTGCAGCGTTCGCCGCATCGTCGGCCAGGTCCCCTCCCCCACGCCGATGATCGGTATGCCGGGCGATTCGACAAGAGTGACCTCGAGCGGTTCGCTGCGTTCGGCGCGGGACGTCGCGGCGATAATCCCGGCCGTGAGCCAACCGGCTGTCCCGCCGCCGACCACGACGACCCTGCGTACTGGCGTTGCCATGACTTCATCCTAGCTGTGTTGCACCCGATTGCGCGACAAAAAAGCGGGGCCGATCCGCCTGGACCAGCCCCGCCGCAAGTACCACCCCCGGGGAGGGGCAGGAGGGGAGACTAGAATTTGGCGCGGACACCGAATGCGTAACGCGCGCCATATTGTTCGGCGTCGAGCAGTTGCTCCTCGAAGCGGCCGTAACGCCGCGTCGTGGCATTCAGGAGGTTCAGGCCTTCGGCGAACACCGTCAAATTGTCGGTGATGTCGTAGCTGACGCTAGCGTCCAGCTGGCCATAGGCGGCGGTATTCACCGGCTCCGCGCCGAGCGAAAGCAGGAATTTGTCGCGCCAATTATAGGCGAGACGCGCCTGCAAGCCGTTCTTCTCGTAAAAGCCGACGAGGTTGTAGCTATTGCTGAGCCCGGTGAGCGCCAGAATCTGGGAGAAGTTGAACGGATCGAGATCGATGTTGCCATCGACGATCGTCCCGTTGAGCATCACACCAAAGCCGGTGTCACCAAACACGTGCTGGACGGTCGCCTCGAGCCCCTGGACCGAGGCCGACTTCAGATTGCCCACCGTATTGATATCCCAGGTCACGATCGGATCACCCGGTGCCGACAGACAGGCCGGGTTCGGTGTCGCCGATGAATCGGGGCAGCCGGGACGCGGGTTCACGCTCGGGTCGCGCAGCGGTTCGCCGTTGGCGTTGAGAACCGGCCCCTTGTTGGTCACGGCGCCGATAAAATTGTCGACCCATTTCTTGAACACGCCGACCGAGACGTAGCTGCTCGGCTGGTAATACCATTCGACCGAGAAATCGATGTTGTTCGATGTGTAGGGCAGCAGGCCCGGGTTCCCCTGCGACACGATGAACGGGCCGCCGGGACGCGAATTGAGGAAGTTCGTGGCCGGGAACATAGCGGACAGGCTGCTGCGCGCAATCGTCTTGCTGTACGCCGCACGCGCGACAAGGTTGTCCGTGAGGTCGATGCGGAAATCGACGTTCGGCAGGAAGACGTTGTAGTCGCCCTTGAGTTCCTGCCGCGTCGGGGTCGTGTCACGAATCACCTGCAGTTCCTGCGGATGACGGAAGTTCAGCGCGACGATCCCGTTCTGCACCGTGTAGGCGCTGACGTTGGTCTTCTCATACCGCAGCCCTGCATTGATGCGGATCGGCATCGAGTTGAAATCGGTCTCGAGATCGAAAGACACGAACGCCGCCTTCGTCTTTTCGCGCACGCCATTGAGCGACGGCGGATCGAGCGAGAACAGCCCCGCGTCTTCGACGATGCCGACGAAATCGGTCGCGCTATAGATCGGAATTTGCCCGAAAAGCTGATCCGCGCCCTTGAATTGATCGAGCGTGTTGCCGCGCGGCACGAAGCCGAATTCGAGCCCGCCCAGAGGGACATCGACGAAGCGGAAGGTCGCACTGAGCAGGGTGTCGACCTTATAGTCCGTATAGTCGGCCCCGAAGTTGATCGCCTTCAGCGCGCCGTCGTCGCTCTTCCACTTGCCCGCAAACTGCAGTTGCCGGATATTGTTTTCGACTTCGTAGCCGCGTTTCTGATAAAGATCCGAGACGACGTTAGCGAAGTTCAGGCCGCCGCCCGCAAGCGTTGAGTCATCGAAGCTGGCCGCCGGAATCTTGCCCGAGAAATTCCCGCTGATCGACGCGATGCTGCCGATGGGGTTGCGCAGGTTGGACAATGTCTCGGCGGTCTGGCCGTTCTTGGTGTTCGGGTTCGAGTGCGAGGTGGAATCATGCGCATCGATTTCGAAGCTGAGATTGTCGGTGACGTCCCAGGCGATATTCGCCGCGAAGGAATCATTCTTGGTATATTGATAAAAATCCCATGACCAGAAATCGAGATTGTCGTTGAGCGTCGTAATGTCGACCAGCGTGCCATTGGCATCCGCGGTCGCAATATCGGGCCTGTCGAACCAGAACGCCATGCGGTGCATCTGCGTCCGTTCCTTGTAGCGCGACATCGTATAGTCTGCGGTGATGGTCAGCCCATCGACCGGTTCGGCCTGCACGACCAGTTGACCATTGGTGCGCTTGCGCTGCGAATCCCAGACGTCCATGTCGATCGTCCAGGGCGTCCAGAACGCCGCCGTCGGATTGGCCGCCGTATCGATCGCGCTAAGATCGAGGTTCGGATTGGCGCGGTTGCCGCGATTGCGAACCCAGCCCTGCGTGCCGGTGCGGTCCTTGCGCGAGTTGCGCTCCGAATAGGAACCGATCGCCAGGATGCCGATGCGATCGTCGGCAAACGTCGTGCTGATCAGTCCGGTAATCTCGGGCGTTACCTTGGCGCCGACCTCGGTCGTGGTGTCCCAGTTCGCCTTGGCGCTCGCCACCGCACGGAAACCGGGATCGTCGAGCGGACGCGGCGTGCGGATATTGATCGTTGCACCAAGCCCGCCCGAAACGATGTCGGCGCGGCCGGTCTTGTAGACTTCGACCGCCGAAACGCCTTCGGAAGCGAGATCGCGGAAATTGAAACTGCGCGAAATGCCGGCCGACTGGAGCGACGAGGAATTGGGCATCTGGCGGCTGTTCAACGTGACGAGGTTGAAACCGGGACCGAAGCCGCGAACCGTTACCTGGTTGCCTTCATTGTTCGAACGATCGATCGAAACGCCGGAAATGCGCTGGAGCGATTCGGCGAGGTTCGCGTCGGGAAATTTGCCGATATCTTCTGCCGAAATCGCATCGACGACACCGCTCGCCTCGCGCTTGATATTGGCTGCGTCGCTGAGCGATTTGCGAATGCCCGTGACGATGATGGCATCATCACCGCCGTCCGCGGGCGCCTCCTGCGCAAAAGCCGCCGGGCTGAACGCACAAATCGTCAACGCGATTGCCCCGGACGACAACAGAAACTTCGAGCGTGTCGTGGTCACATAACCCTCCCATGGATATTTTGATCGATTATCAGCTGGGAATAGCAAGTGATGGTCAATTGTCAACAATCAATCTTTGACAACTTTTACAGATTCTGCGCGCGATGATATTATGGCCACATCGCCGTGCGCTAGACCTTTCGAATGAGCAGCTTGAGATCATAAAAGCCGGTGGCCCGGTGGTGAAGGCGCTCAAAGCCTTTGACGCGGACACGCGCCGAGCGACTCGCCGATGAATCCAACAGGACGGACGGGGGCCATGCGCGGATCGCGCGGCCGAAACGACAACCGGGTGCCTGCAAGGAGCCAATCGACGCGCGTTCGAGCGCCGCGGCAGAATGCATGTCAGCGAATATTGTCGCGCAATGCCTCCTCGGCGCGCTTGGCATCGCCCGAGCGGATCGCGTCGAGAATTGCGCGATGTTCTCCAATCGCCTGGTCCGGCGTCGAAATCCGTTGATAGTTCATTCGCATGCGCATGATCACGGGCCGCCAGAGATTGACGAGATCGTCCCCCCCGGCCTCGAAGACGATAGCGCGGTGGAACGCAATGTCGGCGCGAGTCACTTCGGTAAAGTCGCCCTCGCGGAGCCGCTTCGACAATTCCTCGGCCGCTGACTCGAGCATCGCGGTGAAGCGGGGAGATGCGGCCTTCGTGACACGCTTGATCGAATAGGTTTCGATGTCGAGGCGGAGACGCACCATCAACGCCTGCAACTCGGGCGGTGCCACGTCGTTGACCCGGGTATCGCGATTGGCACGCGTAACCAGCAGTCCTTCTTTCGACAGCTCAAGCAATACGTCACGGATCGGTCCGCGCGATACGCCGAAGCGCTGCGCGAGAGCCTCTTCGGTGATCTTCTGGTTGGGTGCAAGCGTTCCCGAAATGATATCGCCGCGCAGATGGTCGGCAATCTGTTGCCGAATCCCGATAACCTCCGATGCCGCCATACAGACTCTCGCTTCTTCCCTATTGCCCTGATTCTGCGGAAACCCGCTCGACCTTGCCTATCAGTACCAGATAGGCCGCCATGCCGACGACCGCCATGGTCGCCATGTACACAAGCACATAGGTAAAGTCATTTGTCGATAGTATGGCGCCGATGACCAAGGGCGTGACGATCGCCGACAAGCCGCCGCAGAAATTGAAGATCCCGCCCGCAAGACCGACGCGACCTTCCGGCGCGAGCAGCGATACAAAGACCCAGGCAATCGAGGCCATGCCATTGCCGAAAAATGCGATCGACATTGCGGCCAACGCCTCCGCATCGGACCGGGCAAAGGCCGCAAGCAGGATCGTCGACGAAAGTGCAAGTCCGCAGAGCACCGGCAATTTGCGCGCGACGCTCGCGGAATATCCTTTACGGATCATGGCATCGGAAAGGCGACCCCCGAAGACGACACCCCCCATCGCGGCGAGAAACGGCAATGTCGTCATCCAACCCGCACGGTCGAGCGCAACACCCCGACTTTCCACAAGGTAGGTCGGGAACCAGGTCAGGAAAAAGATCGATACGCTACCGATGCAAAACTGGCCAATATACAGACCAACAAGCTTGCGGTGAAAAAGCGCGAGAGGAAATCGGGGCCATCCCTTGCGTCCTTCGGCATCGTTCTGCCGGGGCTGCCATTCAACTGCCGCCTTGCCCTCGCGCAGCAGTGCCAGCTCGCTGTCAGTCAATTTGCTGTCATCGAGCGGGTCGCGGTAAATGACATGCCACGCCCACGCCCAAAGCAACCCGGCGAAACCGCAGACAAAGAAAAGGACTCGCCAGCCCCACAATTGCTGCACCCAGAAGAGGATCGGCGCGAGGACCGCGAGCCCCAGAAACTGTCCTGCCGTATAGCTTCCGATCGCGCCGGCGCGTTCCTGTTCGGGAAACCAGCTCGTCGCGACCCGGTTGTTGATCGGAAAGGAGGGAGCCTCGAAAATGCCCACAAATACGCGGCATATGAGCAGAAGGAGTAGCGACGACGCAAAGCCCTGAATGATCGTCGCGATCGACCAGCCGGCGAGCAGGATCGGATAAAGAATGCGCGGGGAAATCCGGTCGACGAGAATCCCGCCTGGAATTTGGAGCAGCGAGTAGCTCCAGGCAAAGGCCGAAAAGACGAGCCCGAGCTCTATCTGCGACAGACCAAGGTCGCGGCGCAGCTCCACGGCGGCGACAGCCATGTTCGTGCGATCGAGATAATTGACCACCACGCTCACGAAAACTGCAGCCAGCATCACATGGCGCCGTTGCACGCGCGGAGTGCTCACCAGTTGGTGTAGGAGCCGTCGGGCTTGTAGCGCCGCGGCGGTTCCCAATATTCAAAGGCCGCGGCACGTACGGCCGCCTCATCGACTTCGACACCTATACCCGGCAGAACGGGCACGGCAAAGCGCGTGCCGTCGAGCCGCGGACGCACTCGGAACAGGCGATCATAGGCCGATGTATCGACGCCATAGGGATCGACCTCGCACCACGAAAGATTGGGGATCGCTGCACACATCTGGATGGTCGCCGCCGTGCAGACCGGGCCGAGCGGGTCGTGCGGCATCACGTCGATATAATGCGTCTCGGCCATCGCGGCGATTTTCATCGCCTCGCTGAACCCGCCGACATTGCAAATGTCGATCCTCGCGAAATTGGTGAGGCCGGACTCGAGATAGGGAGCGAAGTCCCATTTCGAAGCGAACTCCTCTCCGATCGCGAAAGGGATGTCGCACATGCTGCGCAAGCTGCTGTATGCGCCCGGCGTTTGCTGGCGAATCGGCTCTTCCAGGAAATCGAGGGTGCCGGAGGGCATGCGCTGGCAAAAGGATGCCGCCTCGGCTACCTGAAGCCGATGATGGAAATCGATGCCGAGGATGGTTCCGCTGCCAAGCGCCGCCCGGGCATCGATGAGAACGTCGGCCGCTACTGCAAGTGCCTTTCGCGGATCATAGGTCGGCGACGCCTGGGCACCGTCGCCCACTGTCGCGCGGATGCAATCCCAGCCCTGACGCTGCAGGTCGAGCATATCGGCCACCAACGCGTCGCCATGCTCGGCGGTGCTGGTGATGAAGCAGGGAATGTGGTCACGCTGCCGACCACCGAGAAGCTGATAGACGGGCACCCCATGCGCCTTGCCCGCGATGTCCCAAAGCGCGATATCGATCGCCGAAATCGCCGCCGTGATCGTGCGCCCGCCCTCGAAATACTGGCCGCGATACATCTCCTGCCACAGCGCACCGATCCGCCGCGCGTCGCGGCCGATCAGAAATTCGTGGAAGTGCCCGATCATCGCGGCAACCGCTTGTTCGCGCCCCGACAATCCCGACTCGCCCCACCCGACGATCCCCGCATCGGTTTCCACCCTGACGAGGCAGATGTTGCGATAGCCGGCCCAAATGGGGAAGACCGAAATGTCCGATATCTTCATCGCGGGACGCTCCTCATTTGAGTTCGTCATCGCGGCATAGCTGAACCGCAAGCCCATGGTCGGCGACGAGGTCTGCGCCTGTCACCGCTGCCGCCGCGTCGGAGACGAGGAAGGCCGCAACGGCGCCAATTTCTTCGACTGTCGCGAACCGCCCATCGGCGTGCATCGCATTGAAGCTGCGCTCCAGTTCCGGCGATCGATCGATGACCTCCTGCACGGCCTCGGTCCGCGTGAGGCCGGGGCTGAGCGTATTCACCCGGATTCCCCGCTGGCCAAGGCTCGTACACATGGCGCGCGTCATCGCGGCGATGGCGCCCTTGGTCGCCGCATACATTTCATAACCGGGGACACTGGCGACCGAATGGTTCGAAGAGATGTTGAGCACCGAGGCGCCGCGCGGCATCGCCGGAACGAGCGCCTGGGTCAGGAGGAAAATCGATCGCACGTTGGTCGCCCACAGGCGCTCCAGATCGTCGGCGGCAAAAGCCAGAAAGTCGCCTTCGATCGTCACTCCGGCATTGTTGATCAGCGCATCGATGCGTCCAAAACGCTCCGTCGCCGACGCAGCGAACTCCGCGATGCTCGACGGATCGGAAACGTCGAGCTGCCTGAAGGTCGCATCGCCGCCCGACCCGCGCAACAGCTCCGCCTTCGCTTCGCCGTTGGCGTTCCGCTGGCCAAAGAAGACGTGTGCGCCTGCGTTGCAGCAGGCCTGCGCAATGCCCCAGCCAATACCCGCGCCGCCGCCGGTGAGGACGACATTCTTGCCTTCCAGGCTTCCAATGGAATTCACGCTGTCACTTTCTTCCTGGCCATCTCGACCGCAATTTCCTCGATAGATTTCCCGCGCGTTTCGGGAAGCATTCGCCACAGGATCGCGAAGCCAGCGCAGACGCACAGGGCGTAGAATGCGAACACCGAGGCAGCGCCCAGATTGACGAGCTGCCACGGAAATAGTTGCTGGACGCCATAGTTCAAAACGCTTGTGAGCAACGCGCAGGCGGGTATCGCGACCCCGCGTACACCGGTTGGGAATATCTCCGACAGGATCACCCACATGATCGGGCCGATCGAGAACTGGAAAGCCGCCACGAAGGCCGCAATGCCAATGAGGACGATCCAGCTGTCGATATGCGTTCCAGCTTTCAGCAGCTCACCTTCATTTGCCTGCGCGACGTCCTTGCCGAGCGCCTCGTTCAGCGCATTCTTGAAGTCGACGTCATTGTCGAACCTACGGTCGGCAAGCGGTACAAGCGCCGAGCGATCGATGGTCGCGGGCAGCGCCGCGATGGTATCGGCCTGCAACCGATAGGTTGCGCTGGCAAAGCTGAGCGAACAGGCGGCGAGACTGATCGCCGCGACCCCAAGACCGCCGAGCAATATCGTCCGGCGTCCGATCCGGTCGATGAAGATCAGGGCCGCGGATGTGGCGATGATGCTGAATATCCCGTTGACGACCGGGACGAGGAAGGATGCGTCGACGCCAAGGCCAACCTGTTCGATGACATAGGGCGCATAAAACATGATCGCATTGATGCCGGTCGTCGGCTGGACCGCTGCGATTACGAGTCCGATGATCGTCGCGCGGACTATCGTGGGCGAAAGCATGCGCGCAAGCTGGCGCCTTGTTTGCCCCTGCTGCGACATATTATCTTCGCGATCCGTCCTGACCGCGATTTCGATGTCGTCGATCACGGCGTCGACTTCTGAGGCTGGCAGCAACCCCTCCATCACCTTGCGCGCCTCGGCCTTGCGCCCGCGAAGCATGAGCCACCGCGGGCTCTCGGGGATTTTCAAAAGGAAGATGATCCACAAAATCGAAGGCGGAATCTGGACTCCGAGCATCCACTGCCAGGTATAGCGGTCCATCCCGACGGCGCTGATCCACGGCGCGCCGGCGTGAACCCAGCCCTGGATGAAGTAGTTGGCGAGATAGGCCGCGAACAGCCCGAACACGATGTTCAATTGGTTGACCGCGACGAGCAGGCCACGCTTTGCCGGCGGTGCGACCTCCCCGACATACATCGACGACACGGAGAGCGAGGCAAAGGCCAACCCGCCGAGGAAACGTGCCGCGACCAATTGCCACAGGGTTTGTGAAAGAACAGCGCAGACCGCCGACAGCAAGTAGAGCCAGCCGATCAAAAGCAGGGTCTTGCGGCGACCGATCCGGTCGCAGATATGCCCGGTCACCAGCAGTGCAAAAACGACGCCGAGACCCGGGGCGCTCACGGCATAACCATATCCGATCGCATCGGTCCCCAGATCCTGCATGACGTAGGTCTTTGTGCCCGACACGAGCGCCGCGTCGAGACCGAACACAAAGCCACCGAAACAGACCATGATCGCAAGTAACAGGGCCCGGCGATTGGTCTGGGCCTCATTCAGTCCCGTTTCGGCCTGCAGGTTGATCGCACCCGCCATCTCAGTTCCCGAAGCGCCGACGGTACAGGTCGTAGTTGAAGCGCCGCGCCGCGGCCGTCATTTCGGGATAGGGAATATCGGTATTCGTCACCCAGCCGACATTGTAATTCTCTCCGTCATAGGCGCGGCCAGTCACATTGTCGTCGACATATTGGAACCAGTGCGCCCCAACCATCATCGGATTGTCGAGAACCGAATTCATATATCGCTCGTACATACGCGCCCGGTCGGTCTGATCTACCCCGATGACAAGCCCCGGATGATAGAGACCCGTGTCGGACGTGCTGCCGATGTGAAACTCGCCGATGATCGTGGGGCGGTCAAGCTTTTGCAGGAAGCCCCAGGTTTCGGGATGGATCGTCTCGCGGTAGACGTTGTAGCTCAGAACGTCGGAGTGTTTCAGCGCGGCCTTGGTGACCTCATCGGGCATGCCCCATTCGGCCATGCGCACGCCCATATACATATGATCGGGCATCACCCGCTTGAGTTCGTCACGCACGGTGCGGAAATAAGTCTCCGCATAGTCGGCGAAAAGCAAGGAGAGGTCGGGCTTGGCCGATTCAATGTCAGCGACCTTCACGCCGGCGTCGAATTCCTCCCAAGAGGCAAAGCTCGATTTCCATGCCGCGTTGAGCGCGGCAATCGACGCATATTTGCCTTTCAACATCTTCGCGAACTGCGCCTTGGCCGGGCTGTCCTTGGCCGGTTTCGACAGCGCGTCGAGGACGGCGGCATATTGATTGCGCGGCGTGTCGGTGCGCCCCCAGCTCTTCTCATTGTCGACGAAGACCCCGATACACCAGGGCGAGCCCTTCACTTCGCGCGCGATCTGTTCGATCGTCAGCCGCGCGCGGCGCTTGAAATTTGGATCATAGACGTCGGGCAGCGGCGACCAATAGTCGAAACCCGACGAAAGCGTCTTGAAATTGCCGATGATCCAGCCGTTCGCGAAATAGGGCATTTTCTGGTTGTCGTAATATATGGGGTCGATCCAGTTTCCGAACGACGTCATTCCCCAGTCGCGCATGCGGTCGATCGTGACGTCGCGCCATTTCGACATGTAATTGTCGCCGTAACGACGCTCCAGGTTCGCCTTGTAGAAGCTGTATACCTCGCCATGCTCGAGCGCGCCCTGGTGGAAGGTGCGGCGATATCCATAATGATCGCCCAAGGGATCGTCATAGGCGGGAAGCCATTGAAACATCGCCCGGCGAAGGGGCGAGGCGAGAAAACGTGTGCCGCGTACCGACGGATCGACGGGCACGACGTCACGCGAATCCTCCGGAGTCAGTTCTTCGGGGTCGATCTTGCGAACCGAAGGGGCCTCGAAATCATAGCCCGTGACGGTTTCGAGATTCGCCATGCGGACATTGGCGATCGCGCTCGAAAAGAAGAGATATCCATCGGGATCGACCATCCACCATTTGCCATCGACCTTCTCGGTCCGGAAGTGACCCGTAGCCCGAAGCTTGGGACCACCCGTCCAGCCACCCCAACGCGATCGCTCGGGCGCGCCCTTCGAGGTCGCCAGTTCGGCGAGTTCCTTCGCCGCAGCTTGCTTCAGTTCGGCTTCCGAATGGATCTTGATCGGATAATCGACCTTGGCGTTCTGACCGAAGCGGTCGACGATCTCGGTGAGGAAAAAGGGATCGGAAATCGGGTTTGCACGCAGGCGAATATTGTCGATCGCCAGCTTGCGCGGCGCCGTGATCGCTTCGAGTTCGAAACTGAGCTTGGCGATACGCGAAAGATCGAGATTGCGATCGCCGTTGCGCCAGAACAGCTTTACGTCGTCGCTCTTCCAGCTCGGCGGAATCTCGCGAAGCCCGGTCTGCACATTCGCTTCATACCCGGACAAAACCGCATAGAGCGTTGCCGAGCTATTGGCCGCAATCGCGGCGCTGCGCCGCTGCGAGCGCCCCTGATCGTCGACGATGTTGACGAATATTTGGGTCGAGACGGGATTATCGTTGAAAAGGTCGAACGCCAGATTGACGTCGCCGCGACCGCTAAGGTCGAGCGGCTTGTCGAAATTCAGGGTGACGACATCATCGACATGCGGCTCATAGGTGATCGACAGAAGCTGCTTGCCATCGGTGGCCCGGCGATCGGCTCCGATAGTTGCGGACGCATTTTGGGCTTCGATCCGAACGCTGCGTGTTTCGAAACTTTCCACCGGCCATTGGCGATCGCCGCCCGTCTCGGCCATGGCGCTCGTCAAAGCGAGAGCAGAACAACCCACCGCACATGCCAAAGCCCACCGACGCATATCTCTCTCTCCCAAAGACTCTTGTTTCTCGATGCGAACGACCTATCGGCTTAAATGTCGATTGTCTACAATTAACATCGCTGATCTGAAAAGGGGGAAAACTCTAGGCGCGTTCGCGCAAGCGCACACGCCAGAGGCTGTCATTTGCGGTGATGAACAGCGCATGGGCATTCCCCGCGATGCAGCAGTTTCCCGTCGGTGCGCCGGTGACGATTCGCCCGAGCGCCACGCCGTCGGCGCCGATGATCGCCACTCCCCCTGGAGCAGCTACGAATAAGGTACCATCCTCAGCGATTGCCATGCCGTCGGGCATTCCCGGACTGCCGTCGCGCTGGAACTGCCGCATGTCGAACCAGCGATCGTCGCGGGCGGCCACGGCGCGGCCTTCGAGACGGTAACGGACCAGCCGCGGAGCCGCCGGATCGGAGACGGTGACGTAAAGATATTGCCCGTTGGGGGAGAGGCCTATCCCATTGGGAAAGGTCAGTTCGCCGTCGATCAGCGAAATGCTGCCGTCGGAATTGCGCCGGTATACGCCGTTCATTTTGCGCGCTTTCGCTGGCGATGCGTCGTTCTCGATCAACCCATAGGGCGGGTCGGTGAAATAGAGCGCCCCGTCTCGGCCGCGCACAAGATCATTGGGACTGTTGAACGGGCGATCGGCGTCGCACACGACCGGCTGGCCCACCCAGTCGGAAAGCGAATAGGCAATGATCGAACGGCTGTCCTGATCGCACACGAGGAGCATGTCATCCTCTGCGCGATAGCAAAGGCCATTGGTGCCAGGCATCACGCCCGCCGCCGCGCGCCCCGAGCCGGCAGGATTGCGCCACGGCTTGATTCCCTCGCTTTCGTCCCAACGGTAGAGGATGTTGGCGGGAATGTCCGAAAAATAGAGGCAGTTTCTCCGACTGTCCCACGTCGGCCCTTCGGCCCATTTCAGCCCCGACCCAAGATGTTCGACCACGGCATCGCGCGCAAAATGCGCCGCCATTCGATCATCGAGCCACTCGATTTTCGCGGCAGGCACTGCAGCCGCGATGGCTGGCGCAGCGCGGCTGCACATTCCCGCGACGATCGACATCGCAACCATTTCGCGTCTTGAAATCATGTCCTGCTCCCACCGGTTCCGTTGCAGCGCTTCATCTGATCGCAACGTTGTAAACAATTCACAGCTTGACACAATCGTTGACAATTGACAATTGACGCTAATGGAAATGGTTTCACACCGGGCGGGCGATGACGTCCCGCCGACGAACAAGACCTCCGCACGTCCGATCGTAGCGGTTGAGGTTGATCTTTATCGTATACCGCTGGCGGAGACGCTCAGCGATGCGGGGCACGGTCTTCACACCCATTTCGAGATCGTCACCTGCCGCATCGTCTGCGCCGACGGCTACGAGGGCACCGGCTATACCTATACAGGCGGACGCGGCGGCAGCGCCATTCGCGCGCTCCTCGCCGACGAGATCGCTCCCCTCCTGATCGGTGCCGACGCCGACGATATCGACGGCCTTTGGACCCGCATGCGCGCGTGGCTCCACTATCTCGGTCTCGGCGGCGTTGCGGCCTTCGCCGTCGCCGCCGCCGATATCGCCCTCTGGGATCTTCGCGGTATTCGTCTCGGCAAGCCGCTGTGCGAGCTCGCGGGCGGCCATGCCGACCAGGTCGCCTGCTACCGCGGCCTCATCGATCTCGGCTATTCCGACGACCAGCTCCTCGACCGCGTCGCTGCCGAACTCGCCGCAGGCCATCGCGGCATCAAGCTCAAGGTCGGACGCCCCGACATCGCCACCGACGTCCGCCGCGTCCGCGCCGTCCGCCGCCTCATCGGCAGCGAGCGAAGCCTCATGGCCGACGCCAACTATTCCTGGGACGCCGACAGCGCCATCGCCTTCGCCCGCGCCGTCGACGACGCCGGGCTTGCCTGGTTCGAAGAGCCCGTCCCCCACGACGATCATGCCGCCTACGCCAAGGTCGCCGCCGCAACCGCCATCCCCCTCGCCTCCGGCGAAAACCTGCGCACCCTCGCCGAGTTCCGCGACGTCGCAAGCCACGGATCGGTCGCCTTCCTCCAGCCCGACGCATCCAACATCGGCGGCATCACAGGATGGCTCGAGGTCGCCAGCCTCGCACGCCAACACAACCTCCCCATCGCCTCCCACGGAATGCACGAACTCCATGTCTCGCTCATGGCCGCACAGCCCAACGCCGCCATGCTCGAAATCCACTCCTTTCCAATCGACCAATACACAACAAACCCCCTCCCCATCCAGAACGGCACCGCTCTCGCACCGCAAAACCCCGGAAACGGCGTCGCCTTCGATCACAAACTCATCCGTCCCCACCTCGCCTCCTGAAGAGAGTTTACCCATGAAATCTGCCATTTATGTCGAAAAGGGCCAGTTCAAGATTGGCGAAGGCGAACGGCGCGCACCGGCGGACGACGAAGTGACGCTTCGCGTCGGCTATGTCGGCCTCTGCGGAACCGACCTTCATGTCTATCACGGCAATATGGATCATCGCGTCTGCCCGCCCGGGGTGATTGGCCACGAAATGTCGGGCGTCGTCGAAACGGTCGGGGCGGAGGTGTCCGGATTTAAAGTCGGCGACAAGGTCGTGGTGCGCCCGCTCGATTATTGCGGCGAATGCCCCGCCTGCGACGCCGGCCACTCGCACATCTGCCACAAGCTCAAATTCATGGGAATCGACACGGTCGGAGCGCTCCAGTCATACTGGACGGTCAAGGCGCGCACGCTCCACAAACTTCCTGACTCGGTCGATCTGCGCCGCGGTGCGCTGGTCGAGCCGCTCGCGGTCGCCTGCCACGACGTCGCGCGCGCGCGGGTTGCTGCGGGCGAGAAGGTGGTCGTGCTGGGGGGCGGACCGATCGGCCAGCTGATCGCATTGGTCGCGCGTGCGCGGGGCGCGGAGGTTCTTATTTCCGAGCCGACGCCCGTGCGCCGGACCTATGCGACCGATGCAGGATTCGCGACTTTCGATCCCGGCTCGGGTAGCCTCGCCGACCATGTGATGGCGTGGACCGGCGGCAAGGGCGCCGATATCGTCTTCGAGGTGGCCGGGGTCCAGCCGACGGTCGATGCGATGACCGAGATCGCGGCGGTGCGCGGGCGCATCTGCATGGTCGCGATTCATTCGGCAAAAGCCCAGGTCGACCTGTTCAAATTCTTCTGGCGCGAACTCGAACTTGTTGGCGCCCGCGTCTACGAGGCTGCGGACTTCGATGCCGCGATCGAACTGATCGCGAGCGGCCAGGTCGATGTCGACGCGCTCATTACCTCGGTTCGCCCGATCGACGATATTCAGCTCGCCTTCGAAACACTCGACAGCCCCGACCCGGGGATGAAAACCTTGCTGGAGTGCGCATGATGACTGCCGAACTTTTCGACCTCAGCGGCAAGACGGCACTGGTCACCGGCTGCCGACGCGGCATCGGCCTCGCGATGGCGGTCGGGCTTGCCGAGGCCGGCGCCGACGTCATCGGCGTCTCGGCGTCGCTCGATCCGGAAAATGACGAAGTCGTGCGGGCGGTTCGCGCCACCGGACGCCGATTTACCGGCTATCAGTGCGATTTTGCGGATCGGGACGCGCTCAAGGCGCTGCTTGCGCAGCTCGCGACCGAAGCTCCCGCGATCGACATTCTCGTCAACAATGCCGGAACGATTCTTCGCGCTCCTGCTGCCGAGCATCCCGATGAATTCTGGGACAAGGTGATCGAGGTCAACCTGTCGGCGCAATTTCTGATCACTCGCGAAATCGGGCGAAAAATGCTCGAGGCTGGCGCGGGGAAGATTATCTTCACTGCCTCGCTGCTGTCCTACCAAGGTGGAATCACCGTTCCTGGTTATGCCGCGAGCAAGGGCGGAATTCAGCAATTGACGATGGCGTTCGCGAATGAATGGGCGTCGCGCGGCATCAATGTCAACGCGGTGGCGCCCGGGTATATCGCCACCGACAATACCGAAGCCCTGCGCAACGATGCGGGGCGCGCCGAGTCTATCCTCGCACGCATTCCCGCAGGCCGCTGGGGCGAACCTGACGATTTCAAGGGTCCGGTCGTGTTCCTTGCTTCGGCAGCCTCGAACTATGTTCACGGCGCCACGCTGCTTGTCGATGGCGGCTGGATGGGCCGCTAGCGGAAAGCCTCAGCAGAAAAGGTAAATTCGATGACCGACGGTCTGCCGCTTGCGGCAAGGTTCAAGGAACAGGGATATGTCGCACCGCTGCGTGCGCTTTCCGCCGATCGCGCTGCCGAATATCGTGGTGCGCTCGAACAGCATGAAAAGCGACATGGCGCGCTGGCGAAGGCGCATCGGAACAATCCGCATTTGCTGTTTCCATGGGCCGACCGTCTGATCCGCGAGCCTGCCGTCCTCGATGCCGTCACCCAGGTGATGGGCGAAGATTTGCTCGTCTGGGGAACGACCTTATTTATCAAGGAACCGCACGATCCCGCCTATATCTCCTGGCATCAGGATTCGACCTATTGGGGTCTCGATCCTGCGGACGTGTTGACCGCATGGATCGCGCTCTCCGACAGCAAGGCCGACAATGGCGCGCTGTGCGTTCTCCCCGGCAGCCACAGGCTCGACCAGATGCCGCACCGCGACACTTTCGAGGCCGCCAACATGCTGTCGCGCGGCCAGGAAATCGCAGTCGATGTCGATCTGAAGGACATCGTCGCGCTCGAACTCGATCCCGGCGAGATGTCGCTGCATCATGTTCGCATGGTCCATGGGTCGGGACCGAATGAATCGGGCCGGCGCCGGATCGGCTTCGCAATCCGCTATTTGCCGACCCACGTCCGCCAGGTCATGGGCCAATCGGACACCGCGACGCTTGTCCGCGGCACCGATCGCTTTGGGCATTTCGGGGCAGAGCGACAACCCGTCGAAGATTTTGGCGAGGCCGAGCGCGCGTTTCACGCCGAGATCGACCGCCTGCAACAGGCCATCATCTTGCAGGATGCCGAACCCGCCGCGCGCTGAGCGCGCTGCGGCGGGATCAATAGGTCGCGCGCCCGCCCGAAAGGTCGAACACCGCGCCCGTCGTGAAGCTGTTCTCCGCCGAAGCGAGCCACGCGATCATTGCGGCGATTTCATCGAGCTCGAGAAAGCGCCCGCGCGGAATCTTTGCCAGCATGAACGCGACAAATTCCTCGCTCACGGCATCGAAGATGCGCGTGCGCGCGGCAGCAGGCGTCACGCAATTCACCGCGATCCGCTTCTCCGCAAGTTCCTTGCCAAGCGATTTGGTGAGCGCGATGACCGCTGCCTTGGACGCGCTGTAGGCTGCCGCATTGGGATTGCCTTCCTTGCCCGCTATCGAAGCGATGTTGACGATACGGCCATAGTCCGCGTCGATCATCGCCGGGATGACCGCGCGGCAGGCGAGGAACGTCCCGCGCACATTGACCGCCTGCACCCGCTCCCAATCTTCCACGCTATAGTCCCAGGTCGCCGCGGTCGGCCCCGCGATGCCGGCGCTATTGACCAGAATGTCGATCCCTGCGCCGCGCTTACGCGTCAATCGCATCGCCTCATCGACGCTTTCGGGATCGGAAACGTCGACGTCGATACCGCCAGCGCCGGCGCCTTCCAGATCCCAGACCGTCACCTGCGCACCAGACGCGCGAAATCGATCGCATACCGCCGCACCAATTCCCTGAGCGCCGCCGGTGACAACGGCATGACGTCCTTCGAGGTCGATCCGGTTCACAGCGCGACGACCTTTTGCGACTGCTCGCCGAGCCCCTCGATGCCAAGGCGCACGGTATCGCCCGGATGCAGCCAGCGTTGCGGAGTAAAGCCCGCGCCGACGCCGCTCGGGGTTCCCGTACAGATGATATCGCCGGGCATCAGCCGCGCAAACTGGCTGAGATAGGCGACGATCTCGCTTACGCCGAATATCATGTCGTCGGTGCGGCCATCCTGCACCCGCTCGCCGTTGACCTCCAGCCAGAGGTGCAAATCCTGCGGGTCGGGGACTTCGTCGCGCGTCACGATCGCTGGCCCCAGCGGGCAGAAGTTCGGGAAACTCTTTCCCTTCATCCATTGCCCGCCGCGCTCCATCTGCCAGGCACGCTCCGACAGGTCGTTGACAACAGCATAGCCGAGCACATGGTCGAGCGCGTCGGCCTGCGCCACCGCGAGCGCCGGCTTGCCGATCACCACCGCGAGTTCGACCTCCCAATCGAGTTTTGTCATCCCTTTCGCAAACAGGATGTCGTCGCCGGGCCCGCACAGGGTCGAGGCGGCCTTGCTGAACACAATCGGTTCGGCGGGAACCTCGAGGCCCGCTTCGCGGGCGTGCAGCGCATAGTTCAGCCCGATGCACCAGATCGTCCCCGCGCGCGCGAGCGGTGGACCATAGCGGACATTGGCTTCATCGACCTTGGGAAGCTCGGCAGCCGCGAGCCGCGCAATCAGATCTTCGCTTAGCGTTTCGGGACGATAGTCATCGACGACCGCCGAGGCATCGCGCAGCACGCCTTGTGTATCGCGGATGCCCGGGCGTTCGCGCCCCAATTCTCCAAACCGTACCAGCCGCATCGTCTATTCCTTTCGATCGCGATTCCACCAGGTGCCGGCGAGCGGCGCGCCGCCGACGAATTTTTCCTCACCCGCCTGTTCGGCAATGCGGAGCACTTCATTCCATTTGGCCGTGCGCTCGCCGCGCGCGAACGATCCGACCTTTAACTGCCCGGCGCCCAGTCCGACGCTGAGATGCGCTATGGAGACATCCTCGGTCTCGCCAGAGCGCGCCGAAACGATCGCGCCCCAACCTGCGGCTTGCGCGGCCTTCAGCGCAGCCACTGTGCGGCTGACGGTGCCGGCCTGATTGACTTTGATCAGCGCCGTATTGCACGCGCCGGCGGCGGCGGCGATGCGCACCCGATCGGCGTTGGTAGTGAGGAAGTCGTCGCCGACGACCTGGATTTCGCTGCACCGCTGGGTGAAACTCACCATGCCCTCCTCGGCCGTTTCGGCGAGCGGATCCTCCACGGCCACGATCGGATAGCGATCGACCCAGCGGGCGAGTGCGTCGATCATCGCGTCCTCGCTCAATGGCGCATCACCATGCGACAGCGCATAACTCCCGGCACGGGCGAACTGCGTCGCCGCGATATCGAGCGAAATGACGACCTTGTCCCCCGGCACCTGCCCCGCGCGTTCGATCGCGCGGACGAGCGTATCGAGCGCGTCTTCGTTCGAATCGAAATCGGGCCACCATCCCCCCTCGTCGGCGACACCATGGACGGGGCCGCGTTCGGCCATGATCGCACCGGCGGCACGGTACACCTCTGCCGTTATCGCCAGCGCTTCGTCGAAACCGTCGGCGCCCGGCACCATGATCATGAAGTCCTGCACCGCGACACGTGCGGCGGCATGGGCGCCACCACCGAAAATCTGGATTTCCGGAAGCGGGATCGAAGACGTGGTTCCGAATGTGTCCGCGATACTCTGCCACAGCGGCATGCCCTTGCTTGCCGCCGCGGCATGGAGCACCGCGAGCGACGTCGCGACCGCAGCATTTCCGCCGATGCGCGAAAAGTTCGCAGTGCCATCGAGGTCTTCGAGCCGCCGATCGACCGCGGCCTGATCGGTCGCGGCAAGTCCGAGAAGGGCGGGCGCAATCGCGTCGGCCATATTGCGGAGCGCATGCTGAACGCCGAGGCCGCCAAAGGCGTCGCCCCCGTCGCGCAGGTCGATCGCCTCGCCCGCGCCGCACGATGCGCCTGCCGGTGCAATCGCGCGACCGAATGCCCCGCCGCGTAAATGCACCTCGGCCTCGATGGTAGGTCGCCCCCGCGAATCCCACACTCGTCGGCCGCGAACTTCGACGATTTCATCCGGGTTCATGCGAATATCCTGCTAAAAACTGACCTATCGAGTGAATGTCGGCGAGCGGCGCGGCGAGCAGCGCGAGGGCTGCACCGCGCACGGTCTGTCCCAGGTCGCGGTCCAGATATTCGGCTGGCGATTTGCCGCTCACCCGCGCAAGCATCAACGCGGGAACCAGCGCCGCCACGCGATTGGCAATCGCCGCGACATCCTCCCAGTCCACCTTCGCGAAATAGGCGCGCGACAAGCTGGTCGCCGCCTCAAGGAGTGCTGGCTTCGCGCCGGGAATGACGAGTGCCTTGATGAAAAGATGATGGAGGCAGAAGGCGAGGTCGAAGGCCGGATCGCCGTAGTTCGCGCATTCGGCATCGATGAACACCGGCCCTGCGGGACCGCAAAGAATATTCTTCGGACTGACATCGCCATGGACAAGCGCGATGCGCGCGAGTGCCTGCTCGTCTGCAAGCGCGTTGAGGCGCGCGGCCACACCGGGCTCGCGCATGGCCGTATGGCGAAAATAGGGCTCGATCCGCAGCGCCCCGAAATCCGCGTTATTCGAAAATGCTTTCGCGATGTTCTCATCGCATGCCGACGCCGCATGAATTTCGGCCAGCCGGGCGCCCAACATTTTGGAGAACCCGTTCGAAATGCGACCGGCGAACAATTCGCGCTTCCAATTTGGGTAGCGATCGGGGGGCAGATATTCCATGACGAGCGCCGGCCCTGCCGGATCGAAGAAATGGCAACGCGGCACAAAATCGGGAAAGCGCGTGCCGACCCAGCGAAGCCAGTTCCATTCGGCCTTGCTGCGTCCGATCGGAGCGCTCCACTCGGCCGTCGTCTTGAGCTGAGCGAGCGCCGATTTGATGCAATAACGCTGATCGCCCACCGTCACCTCCCAGACGTCGGAAGAAACGCCACCGTCGAGCGGTCGGAGTTCGAAACGATCATCTGCCAGCCCGAGGCCCGCGCGGCGAAGCGCGGCAATGATCGTCTTCCTTTGGTGATCCATGACATCCTCGTCCCGATCGCAGCCATCGCGCGATCCGTTTAGCGCTGACGTTCAATCAGCTTGGTTGTCAATTGTCAACAATATGCTACACGGGCCCATCAGATAATAATATCGGTGAGAGGGACAAGATGACAGCTACAGGCGAAAGCAATACCGTGTCCGGCACCGAAGCGCCTGAAGGCTCTCCGATCAGATGGCGAATCTGCGCGCTCCTGTTTTTCGCGACGACGATCAACTACCTCGACCGCCAGCTTCTGGGCATCCTCAAACCCGTGCTCGACGGAGAAATCGGGTGGTCCGAAAGCGACTATGGTCTTGTCGTCCTCGCCTTCCAGTTCGCCTACGCCATCGGTCTGACCGGCGCGGGGTGGCTGCTCGACCGGATCGGGACGCGGGCCGGATATGCGCTGGCGACCGGGGCCTGGAGCGTCGCGATCGGCGCGCATGCGCTGGCGACGGGGCTCGTCGGATTCGCGGCAGCGCGCTTTGCGCTCGGGCTCAGCGAAGCCGGAAATTATCCAGCCGCTATTAAAACAGTCGCGGAGCATTTCCCGCAACGCGAGCGTGCCTTTGCGACCGGCCTGTTCAACGCCGGGTCGAATGTCGGCGCGATGATCGCACCGCTCATGGTCCCGCTCATCCTCGCCGCTTTCGGCTGGCACTGGGTGTTCCTTATCGCCGCAGTCCCGGGGCTGATCTGGGTGGGTGCCTGGCTCGTCTGGAATCCGAAGCAGCGGAGCATCGAGGCGAAAGCCGCCGATCGCGTCCCGTTGCGTCAACTCGTGCGATACCGCGGCACCTGGGCCTATGCGATCGCCAAGTTTCTCACCGATCCTGTCTGGTGGTTCTTTCTTTTCTGGCTGCCCGACTTTCTTTCCAAGACCCATGGGCTCGCGATCAGCGAGTTCGCGCTGCCGCTGTTCACCGTCTATTTGATCGCGGACGTGGGCAGCATCGCCGGCGGCTGGACGTCGTCGACGCTGATGCGGCGCGGCGTGCCGGTCAATGCCGCGCGCAAGGGAACCATGCTGCTTTGCGCCATCGCCGCGCTCCCCGTCGCGCTCGCGCCGACTCTGACTTCGCTGTGGCCGACCGTGCTACTGATCAGCCTGGGCGTCGCCGCGCATCAGGCCTGGTCTTCGAACCTCCTGACACTCGTCTCCGATCTCGTCCCTTCCGGGCAGGCGGCGTCGGTCGCGGGCTTCGGCGGGACCATCGGTGCGATCGGCGGAATGGCGATGGCGTGGCTCGTTGGCCATCACCTCGATGCCGGTGACGGCTATGGCGCAATTTTCATCGCCGCAGCCTCTGCCTATCTCGCGGCGCTGCTTGTCATCCAGCTTCTCGTGCCGCGGATCGGTGCGGCCGACCGACCCTGAGATTCAATGCGAGCCGCGCCAAGTCTCACCCCACCCTGTTTTCGCCTTCATTCTCGTCCCGGCCGATCGTGAGCGGCCACCCGGGAAACTGGGCGTCCGCCTGGCCCGCAGTCACGTCGACCAGGAAGCGATAGGCATGCATCCTGTAGGTAAGCGCGGCCGTGTCGAACTCGACGACGCCAAATCCGCTGCCCTTCTGATGCGCCATGATATAGCGGTTGGGCGCGGTCCCGACTTCGGGATTGCCGATCGCATAAACATAAACGAGATTCCCGAAACTGTCGGCATATTCGCCCGTCGCATCCAGTCCGTGTGCCGGCCGGTTCGACACGGGAAGCCCGGCAGCTTCGGGCCGCCACCAGCGGGGCCAACCGGCGGCGATCGCCGGCGTGCAGAATGCCCAGTTGCTGTCGCGCTGCTTTTCGACGCCATATTGCGACAAGCTGCCAAGATGCGTGTCGCCACAAATATGCAGCGCCTTCGATTTTCGCATGATCCGCACGGTACGATTGCGCGCGGTCGCGGGCCAACCGCTGCTGTCGAAATCATATTTCAAATAGCGGTCGGGTTCAGGCTGATGCGTCGACAGCCCCGCAAACACGGTCTGGCTCAAAACTGCCTTCAAGCGATGGCCGTCCCAGTCCGCCGACCATTTTTCGAGGAACGCCTCCTGTCGTCCCCCCAACAATTGCAGGTCGGGCCGGTCGAACGCCGGATTCACGAAAACGGGATCTTCGCCCTGCCCCGTTTCGCCGACGACGATCCCCAACCGGTCCGGACCCGATTTCCACTGCCGATCGGCGAGAATCGCAAAACCGACATTTCCGTAGATCAACGTCGTATAGTAAGTGCTTATTCCCTGCAGCGATGGCGTGGGATCGTATGGATCGGGCAGATGCGCAACATGGGTTCGGTGAATCGCATTCACGACGCGCACCGGCTCGATATAACCGCCCCAGGCATCGCTGCGGCCTAGCGCCGTGGCTTCGGCCGACATGGGCGCACCGCCCTCACCCCACAGATTGCCCTGCAAGACATCGTGGTCGTCGGGCAGACAGACGGTCGGCGCGTGGCGCATCGCGTCCCTGAACGCCCAGCCGAACTGGTAGAATTTGCGAAGATAGTTGAGGATGGCCCGATCGGCGGGAGCACGAACGAGCCCGAAGCCGCCATGATTCTCGTAAATCTGATCGCCTGAGAAAAAGACGATGTCCGGCTTCAGCCGGACGACATTGTTGGCGACGGGCTCATAAGGAAAAGCATAGTCGTTCTGGCATGTCAGCGCCGCCATCTTCAGCGGACGGCCAGCCGGGTCAGCCTTGATCGTCCCCAGGTAGAAATCGGGTCGCTCGGTCCCATCGCGCAGCTTTTCGCGGTAGATGAGCCGATAGGATATATCCGCGCGCGCGTTCCAGTTCGCGATACGAAATGTCGCGACCCAGGCATCGGGGTCGAGAGCGGACGTGCCCAGCGATTTCCATCGTTCGCCGTCGCGGATCTGCAATTCGACCCGCTGCGCATCGCGCGAACCCATTGGCCCCGTGAGCGCGCTCAGCTTCAGGACATGGCCTTCATCGGTCCGCGTGTCGTTCAAGCTATACATCGCCCACAGGAGGGGCCCGAAACGACGGTCGGGTTTCTCGTCGAAGGCGTCCCCCTCCATTTGCCAGCGCCTGAAACGAAAGCGTGACCCCCCTTCACCGCTTGCATCGGTCGAAGCGACAGCAAAATTGCTCACGATGGCGACGTTGCCCATTATTTCGTCGGCTGGGACGAATTCTTCGATCTTGCCCAGCAATTCTCCGGTCCGCGCCGCGCGCACCTCGAACATCAGTGCGTAGACCCGCCCGCGCGGTTCGCCCGACAATTTGAGTTCCATCTCGTCGCGACCGATCGACCGGGACAAGCGAGCCGAGAGCTTGCCCAACCGAAGGGCTTGGTCCGTCACACCGGCGTCAAGGCCCTCCTGAACAAAGCAATTGCTGCGATACTCATTGATTTCGCTCTTCGCGCCGATCCTGATCGCGGCCCCACCGTTGCCAGTTCCTGCACCCACGTTGCGAAGGCATACCGAGATTTCGAAACGCCCGCTCGGATTGACGAGTTGATGGACTAGCGAGTGGATGCTGCGGTTGCCACCAGATGTCCGGCACTCGGCGGTGCCGTCGACTATTCGCCAATCTTCCATCGGGTTGGCCCAATATTCCCCGCCAATCCAAACCCGATCGAATCGATTGCTCCAATCATCGCTGACCCGCTTCGCAAGGCCGCCGGTTCCGCTTGCCTGTACCGCCAAGGAAGAACCCTTGGGAGATGCCGCCGTCGCGGCAAGGCCGGCCACGGCGATCTTCAATCCATCGCGCCGGGAAAAATTCTTCGACAAAGCTACACTCCTCCGCTGAACCACGATTGCGCAAACCTGTGGAAATCGGAGGTCACCTCTAACGTAATAGTCAATTGTTGACAATTTTAATATCGGCCTGGCATCGGTCAGGGCGCTGCAGCAACCCAGTCCGCATCGTCACTGGATAACCAGCGCTCCGGCTCCCGCGAGCAGTGCGCCATAGGTCGTGACCATTCCGGCCGCGCGTACCGGCGTCAGGCCGCTTAACATTCCCGCTGCATGGAGAGCGCGGCCAATGACGAGCAGCGCCGCTATCGTCCACAACAGCGCAGTTGCTACCTGTCGGTGTTCTGCGAGCCCAAGCAGGATGAGACCGAGCGGTACATATTCGACAAAATTGCCCTGCGCCCTGATGCGCCGCAGCAATGCCGGATCGTCGCCCACGCCGATCTCCGTGCCCACCTTCATGCGAAGCAGGCTGACCGGGAGGCTCAAGGCAATGAGCGAATTGCAGCCAGCGCTGCAACCATCGAAGTGATCGGAAGCATGTGATTTCTCCGCTATGCCAAGTGGTCGGGGTTGGTATATATCCTAACTTGTATTTTGCAAGTTAGGATATCGCGATTATGAAAGGCTTTCGCTCCGGCTGTCCGATCTCTTCGGCCCTCGATCTAATCGGCGACAAATGGACGTTGGTGATCCTGCGCTCTATGGTCATGGGCGCGAGCAGCTATTCCGACTTGCTTTCAGTCCCCGAGCGGATTTCCACAAATATCCTTTCCGAGCGGCTGCGAAGAATGGAAGCGGCCGGTCTTGTCGAGCGGCGTACCACGCGCCGGGGCGCCGCGCGCGGCGTCTACGCGCTCACCCGCAAGGGGGCAGCGCTGTTGCCCACGATTCAGCAACTCGCCCGCTGGGGTGAAGAGTATATTCCGGATCGATGGCAGGCTCCCGACAAATTCTACGCCGCACGTGCCGAGCAATTGGCCGGATAGCACGCAAGTCGCCGCAGCTTCCGCAATGATATTCTGTGAAGGGGCTGCGATTCCCGGCGATGAAAATCTGTGAAATGCTGGCAGGAATAGCGGATAGAACTGGCGCATCAATTTGCACCACGACGCGCTGCGCATGATCTGAGCTGCGAAAGGGAGCGTGCCGCCCAGCGAAATTGTCCATCGCTTGCGTCTGGTCGAAGGCGATCACACCATTGAAGCCGGGCAAAAACCATTCGATTGTATCATCGATGCGGCTTGTCGCTTCCCGGCGACACAAGTCGGCGCTTTGGTGTTGGACGCTCGTCGATCTCGAACCAACAGTTGGTGTCAAAAGATGCTCGAAGGGCCGTTCGTCCGTTGACAGACGAACGGCCCCGATCCTCATCTCAGAGCGCGTCAAAAGGTATAGCGGAAACCGAACCGGAAGATGCGTCCGGTGTTCGAGAGGAGAAGCGTGCGCCCCTTCGGCACGCTTCCAAGTGAGAGTGACTCGCCCGCAATGGCATTCGGAACCGGCTCATCGGCTTCAAGTACGGCATAATCGCGCCGCACCGTGTCGAGCAGATTGACGGCTTGGAAGTTGAACTGGAGGCGGTCGGTAATGTCGATGCCGCCCGAAACGTCGAGCGAGTCATAACCTTCCGTGTAGCGTCGCAAGCCGCCTTGCTCGGGCGCCGAGGAGACAAGATAGTCCGAGCGCCAATTGTAGGCCACACGAAGCTGGATCCCGCC
This sequence comes from Sphingopyxis sp. NJF-3, assembly GCF_053514865.1. Classification (NCBI taxonomy): domain Bacteria; kingdom Pseudomonadati; phylum Pseudomonadota; class Alphaproteobacteria; order Sphingomonadales; family Sphingopyxidaceae; genus Sphingopyxis; species Sphingopyxis sp. NJF-3. The sequence goes on along the minus strand of NZ_CM130726.1, from coordinate 1,037,032 downwards.
CTTCTCGTAAAATCCGGTCAGATTGAACGTATGGTTCGACGTGTTCGGCAACGGTGCGGCACGAAACACCTGCGGGTTACCGAGCGCGTCGGTGATCGTCTGCTCCTTCAGCTTGGAGTCGGCATAGGTATAGTTGGCGACGAAACCGAGCCCGCTCAGGATGCCGGGGAGATAGGTGAAATTGTGCTGCAGCGACACTTCGACACCGCGCACATACCCGCTGCCGGCATTGACCGGGCGGTTGAACTGCACGATTTCGCACTCCTGGGTGGGATTTTGCAGCGAAAGATCGAGCACCCGGTTCGGCAGGCAATCGCCGAGCGGCTGGGCATTGGGCGTGTAGGGCAGCAACAATGTCGAAGCCGACGGGTCGAAGCTGCTGTCAGGATCAAACAAGCCGTTCGCGTCAAAGAGGAGCTTGCGGAAATCGCGAATGTAGAAGGTCTCCGACACGGAGCGTTCGGCATCCTTCAACTGCTTGTTGAACAAAGCGACCGAGAGAAGCGAGTTCCTATCGAAATACCATTCGACCGACAGGTCGAGATTGGTCGATCGGAAGGGCCGCAGGCTGGGATTGCCCGCGGTCGCGAAAGAATTGGAAAAGGTATTTTCGTTGAACAGGAAATTCGGCCGCAGCCGGTCGATATTCGGCCGAGCCATGGTCTGCGACGCCGCGAAACGGACGACGAGATTGTCCTTGGCAAGCCAGTTGAGGTTCAGCGACGGAAGGAAATTGTCGTAGCTGAAGCGATCCGTGGCGTCGACGGCCTGCAGAGGAACGAACGCGGGGTTGGTCTGGGCGACCAGATCGGGCCCCAGAACGTTGATGACGGCCGCACGCGCTTGCGCGAGCGTGGCGGTATTCGCCGCATTTCCAGCTCCGAAATAGCCGAAGAATGCAAGGTTTTCGGGTCGCTCTGCGAATTGAAGAAAGCTGGGCGTCGGCAGCGAGCCACCACGCACATCGACGTTGGTCTTCACCCAGCGACCGCCAAGATCGCCGAACACTCGGCCATCGGCAAATTCGAAATTGGCAAGCAAATAGCCGCCGAACACTTCAAGCGTCAGATCTCGAAAATCGCGGCCGTCGGGCGATGTGATGCCGGCATTTCCGCGCTGCTCCTGAAGTGCTGTGCGGAGCGCGAAGGGATCGAACTTGACGATGCCGTCGGTGATGCTGTCGCGCGGAAGACCGATCTGTTCGCCGAAGCCGTCGCGCAGGGCGCTCTCGCCGGGCACGACGAACGGCAGGATGCTGGCGCGCGGATCGCTGAAGGCAAAGCGGTCGAGGAAGGTGTTGGTCTGGCGTTGGACGCGGTTGCGCTTGTCCCACTTCGCGCCGATCTCGATCGATTTGATGGGGCCGAAACGCGTTTCCCAATCGACATCGAAATAGAGGCTCGTAGCCTTGTCGTCGATGGCGCGGTCGCGCGAGTTGATTGAACCGATATCGAACTCGAAACCGTCATCGACAATCGCGAGGTTCGGGTTGGCGCCATTGGTGCCGCCTTGCGTGCGATTGGGTACCGTGTCGCTGATGAAGATCGAGCAGATTCCTCCCGCTACACAGTCATAGCCCTTGGTGAATCCCGGACGATTGTCGAAGCCGTTGAATCCGTTGTCGAAACTCAGCGGCCCCGCCAAATCCTGATTCTCGATTTGGGCCGTGGCATAGATATACTCGTTATCACGGCCCTTGCTGCTCGAATGCCCGCCGGAGAAGTTGAAGGTAAAGTCCCCCGCCTTGTGCTCGGCGTCGAAACCAAGAACAAAGGTTTCTTCGTACGTGTCTTCATATTCCTGTACGGGGCGGACATAGCCGGGATTACGGGCATCGCCCGGACCATAATTTGTTGCGATCGAGCGATAGTTCAGAAGCGTTGACGTATTGGGGTCATACACATTGAATTGCCCTTCGCGTAACGGGAAGAACTGCGGCGCCGCGCGCATAGCCAATTGCGCCCGGTCGCGCTTCCGGTTTACATGCGTATAGGTCGCGTCGATCTGAATATCGGTGTCCGGCGTCGGTTGCCACTGAACCGTCCCGGTCACATTGTTGCGCTGCGTTTCAAAGAAGAGCTGGTCGTAGGCAATCTCGAAAGGCAAGAGCACCCGCTGCTTGTCTTCCGGTGCGGCTCCGCTCTGTTCGATCTGCCCGGTTTCGATATTGGTAAGGCCACCAGTGAAAAGCACGCCGGTGTTGTTGGAAAAAGGGCCAGCGATATTGTTCGTCGCCTCGTAGCGCGGGATATTGAGCGCATCGGTCCGGCCCGAAGTCTGCTCCGACGTTGCGACGAGCGACACGCCGATGGTGTCGTTCGCGAACTTCTCGGACAATGCTAGATTGACGCGATAATCCCCACCAAAAATATCGTCGCCGACGCTGAAGCCGGGGTCGGCGAACGGCGAGTAGCGCGCCTGGATATCGATCACGCGGCGGTCTTCCTTGACGGCGAGCGGCTTGAATGTCGTCAAGCGGATCGTCGCGCCGAGACTGCCTTCATTGTCGTCGGCGCTCGCGGTCTTTGCGACCTCGATCCGCGAGAGGATATCCGACGTAAAGGAGCTGAAATCGACCGCCTGCCCGGCGCTCCCGTTCCGCACGTCGCCGGCGGCATTGGTAACGGTAACGCCGTTGAGCGTGACGTTGTTCAGATTGGCGTCGACGCCGCGGACCGTGACCGTCGATCCTTCGCCATTGCTGCGCTCGATCGACACGCCGGTCACGCGCTGCAGAGCTTCGGCGATATTCTGGTCGGCCGACTTGCCAATATCTTCGGCGTTGATCCCGTCGACGATATTGCCGGATTCGCGTTTCGCGTCGAGGGCATCGGCGAGCGACCGGCGAAAGCCGGTCACGACGATCGCATCATCATCATCGACATTATCGTCCACAGACGCGCTGTCTGCCTGAGGCGATGCGGGTTCCTCGACCTGCGCAAGCGCGGGCGTCGCGGCATAGAGCAGCGCGCCAAAAGAGGCAGATAGAAGAAGGCTCCGGCCGAACCGAGCCTCCCCGCTCCGGTTAATAGTCATGGACATGATACTCTCCCCAAATTTTGTAATATTTGTCGTCATATTCGTCGATGCTCCGAGCGGCGGTGACAGCAAGGCCATCGGCGCGCGCGCGCGGAAATCGCTCTCAACTCACTTCAAAATGCCGTATGAAATCAGGGTCGGGATCGACACCAAGGCCGGGCTTTGTCGGCAAGGCAACGCTTCCGCCGCTCTGCTTGACCTGCTCGGAAATTCGCAACGGTTCCTGTAGCAATTCCTCGCGGAAGCGGTTGGGCGTCGTGTCATATTCAAGCATCGGCTGGACCGGATGCGCCCCGCCAGGAAAATCGGGGAGCGCGGCGAGCAGGTGCAGGTTCGTGCCGACCGCGATCGCTGAACCCCACACATGATTGACCACCGGCACGAAATGCGCCTGGGCGAGCGCAAGCACCTTCAGATATTCGGTGATGCCGCCAAGGCCGCAAACCTCGGGCTGAAGGATGTCGACGCAGCGTCCGCCGATGAGGTCACGAAAGCCCCAGCGGGTGAATTCGGCCTCACCGCCCGCTATATTGATATCCAGCGCCTCGCACAGATCGCGATAGCCTTGCCGATCCTCGGGTGCGACCGGCTCCTCGAACCAGGCGACGTCGAGCCGTTCGAGGGCGCGCCCGAGCCCGATCGCCTCGCGCGCGGTATAAGCGTGATTGGCATCGACCATCAGCCCCGTCGCATCGCCGATGGCGCCGCGCACCGCTTCGACAAGTTCGATATCCGCCTTGGGCCCAAGACCGATCTTCATCTTCATCGCGCCGAAGCCCGCATCGCGGATCTTCACGCTTTCTTCGGCGAAGCGGCGGGCAAGGTCATTCTTGCGCTGCAGCATCATGCCATAGCCATAGACCTCGATGCGGTCGCGAAACGCACCGCCCATCAACTGATAGACGGGGCAGTCGCACGCCTTTCCGGCGATATCCCAGAGCGCAATATCGACGCCGGAGAGCGCCTGGATCGGCATGCCCTTCTGGCCATGATCGCGTAGAAGATTATACACCTTGTGCCAGATGACTTCGCGGTCGCGCGGATCCATCCCGACGATAAGTGGCGCGATGACGCGCTCGACGATCGTCTTGTTGGCGAAGGCCACCGCCCCGCCGCCAAAGCATTCGCCCCAGCCGGTGACCCCCTCGTCGGTCTGAACCTCGACGAGATGCGCGGTACGCTTCGCATAATATTGCTGCGAATAACCGAGCTCTTCGTCGAGATCATATTGCAGCACATGACTCTTGATGGCGGTAATTCGCATCAGAGTGCGACCAACGGCATTTTAAAGACCGGCATGATCCGGCGCCTCCCTCTCCCAGTTGCCCGGCATGGACCGAATCGACAACACATCTAATTAAACATCATATGTTTCGAAATGCAAGACATCCATTGCTCGCGTGAGCGAACACAGTAAGGAATCTCAGGGAATCAAGGCGAAAGGTGGACTTTCGTCGCTCGACAAATGCCCGTCCTTGTTCTTGTCGCGATTGGAAAAGACCCAAAGATAGACGCGCACGATTTCGTCGGCGCTCATTTCGTCGTTTCCGTCGGCGTTGAAACGCTCGAGCGTCAGCTTCTGAAACCCGCCTTCGTTGCCACCGAGCCACTCAGCCGCGGAGATCTTGCCGTTCTTGTCGGCGTCGCGGATCTGGAGCTCGCGCGTCCCCATGAACATCACGAATTCGGCGGGCGAAAGGCGCCCGTCAACGTCGCCATCGACGCCCGGCTTGAACGGCGACGATGCGCCAGCGCTGCTGTGCGGCGCCGCAACAGACGATTTGACCATCGCGGGCGCACCCAGACGCGGCTCGTCCGACCGGCGCCACGTGCGCACCCAATCGACTTCCATCGTGCTTGGATAGCCATCAGCCGTCGCCGCCGCAGGGACGGGACAGCGCCAGAAGCCCCCGGCACAGTCCCGATAGGTGACATGCGGCGAGCGCAGACCCAGCGAGAGCGTGACATACATGGGAAGGTGCCAATAAAGGTTCGGCTTTCGCGCGACCTCGACTCCATCGACATACCAGATGACTTCGTCGGGTGACACGCGAGCGCCATAGACGTGAAAGTCGTCGCGCGGATCGAATTTGGCCTCGATCCGGTTTTTGGTCATCTCGGGAAAACTGCCCGGCCGCTTCCATATCTCCTTGCCGCCTTCGATCATCCGCATGTGGAGGTTCATGTCGATCACCTCGGGGCCGTCGCGCCCGACCGCATTTTCGACAAAGCCGCCTTGCTGAAGCTCGACGATATCGACTTCGGAATAAGTGACCGCGCCTTCCTTGCGTTCGAAACCGTGCCGTTTGTTGGTGTCAGCGACGCTATAAATCCAGAAGGCCGGACTGGAACCCGGGAAAGTCGGCACGCCCTTGATGCGGGCCTCGTAATAGCCATAGGTCTGATAGTCCCTTGAACGGACAATCCCCGATTTATAATAGAGCTGCTGCTCGCTCGGGCCGCTCGCTGCGGGAGCACGGCGCGAAGCGCGGTGGGGTGCGTAGCGGATCGTCAGCCGTAGGCGCCCGTCTTCAACCGCCGCATTGTCCGGATCCCACGTCCAGGGACCCCAATCGTCGACATCGGCATCCCAACGAGAAGGATCGACCTTCGCTTCGCCGAATTCGTCCGACAGTGTCTGGACCAACTCCCACCCGGCCTGCTGATCGGCCGGAAGCATCGGGCGGTCAGGCTCCAGGGCCTGGGCGCCGCTCGCCAGGGCCGCGCTGCCGACGCTTAAAGCGATGATCGACGTCACGTCTGAAATCCTCATGGATCCGCTCCCTCTTTCAGCGGGCGCGACTTTGCGCGCCTCGATTCTCTATGATGTTTATAAACATCATATGTTTCAGGATTGCAAGCCATGTTCGACGGATCGCGCGGCTCGACTACCAGTTCGTATAAGAGCCGTCGGGCTTTTGCATTCGCGGCGCTTCCCAATATTTGAAGCTGCACGCCGCAACCGCTTCCTCGTTCACGAGAACGCCATGCCCGGGCCGGTCGCCGATCGAATAGGTGCATTGCTCGACGCTGGGGACATGTTCGAAATAGCGCGAGAGATCCTCCTTGTCGCGCAATTCATAGGGCGCGATTTCGTGCGAGAAGAAATTGGGGATGGCGGCCGCCATTTGCAGCGTCGCCGCGGTACAGATGGGCCCCAGGGGATCGTGCGGCATCACGTCGATATAATGGGCTTCGGCAAAGGCCGCGACCTTCATCGCTTCGGTAAGCCCGCCGACATTGCACACGTCGATCCGCGCAAAATTCGTGAGACCCGACTCTATGAGTGGCATGAACTGCCATTTGTCCGAACATTCCTCGCCGATTGCAAAAGGAATGTCGGTCATCTGCCTTAGCGTTCTGTAGGCCTCGACCGACTGGTAGCGGATCGGTTCCTCGAGAAAATCGAGCGTAGCGGGCGGCAGCTTCTGACAAAAGGACGCCGCTTCGGCGACGCTGAGCCGATGATGAAGGTCGATGCCGAGCGCGACGGTCTCGCCGATCTCCTGGCGCAATTCCCTGAGCGCGGCTGCGGTATCGGCCATCGATTTGCGAATGTCGATGATCGTCGTCCGATCGCTCGATCCCAAATCGCCGGCAGCGAGGCGCACGGTTTTCCACCCGTCCGCTACGAAGCTTTTGACCTCTTCGATCATCGTCGCGTCGTGGGGCTTGATGCTCGTCACGAAACAGTCGACCCGGTCACGCTGCTTGCCACCGAGAAGGCGATGCACCGGAACGTCGAGCGCCCTACCCGCAATGTCCCAGAGCGCGATGTCGATCGCCGAGAGCGCAGCGGTGAGGACGCGCCCGCCTTCGAAATATTGGCCACGATAGACTTCCTGCCAGATCGCGCCAATGCGCGTCGGATCCTTGCCGATCAGAAACTCGCGAAAATGGTCGATCGCCCCGACCACCGCCTTTTCGCGGCTCGACAGGCCTGACTCGCCCCAACCGTGAAGCCCCTCGTCGGTCTCGACCTTGACGAGGCAGAGGTTACGGTGCCCGACCCACACCGGATAGGCTTTGACATCGGTGATCTTCATGGTTGCTGCGAACCTCCCCAAGCAAACTCAACCGCCGATGGCAGCGCGCAAGGCCTCGGCCCTGGTTTTCACGGCTTCGACCGAATCGCCGGGCCGATATAATTCGCTCCCGATCCCGAATCCCGCCGCGCCCGCCGTCTTCCATTCGGCGATAGTCGACGAACTCACCCCGCCTGTCACGAGGATGCTGACATCGGTTGGCAAAACCGAGGACAGTGCCTTCAAATGTCCTGTGCCGTATGTCGTTGCCGGAAAGAGCTTGAGGTGGCGTGCCCCCGCCTCGACCGCGACAAAGGCTTCGGTCGCGGTTGCAACGCCAGGCACCGCAATCATATCCGCCGCGATGGTCGCGCGAATGACGTCGGCATTGGTGTTGGGAGTCACGATAATCCGTCCCCCCGCCGCGCGAACCTTCGCGACCGACGCGACATCGAGTACCGTTCCCGCGCCGGTGATGCAGTCGCCCGGCAGGGCATCGGCCATCGCGCGGATGGACGCATAGGGGTCAGGCGAGTTCAGCGGCACTTCGATGCAGCGGAAGCCCGCATCGTAGAGAATGCGGGCCACAGGAGCGGCCTCGTCGGGCCTTATGCCACGTAAAATCGCCACCAGAGGCATGTGCGCGAGCGCTTGTTCGATGCTTGTCATCATCGTCGATCCTTCAATTTGAAACTATAACGCAAGAAAGCCGGCGTGAACGGCGTCGACCCCGTCGAGGATCCGGCACGACTGTCCCATGCGCTCGATGGCATGCGCATATTTGCGGCATAGGGAGGGATCACCGACAAGCTCGATCCCGGCTGCGGGGATGCCATAAAGATCGAAGGCGTTCTGCACGCACGAACCAATGAGCAGGCCCGACAAATAGCTCGGGCCGTCGCCCGCCGCTTCGCCCTGAACGAGTTTGCGCGTTCGCGTCGAGAAGAGTGAATGAAGCAGCGCGCTGGGCTGGTCGAGAATGACGTCGACACCCTTGAGAAATGTGTCCTTCTCGAACGGCTTGGCGAATATCACATCGTCCTTGGGGACAAGGATCGAATGTTCCTTGAGCATCGCGAAAAGCTCGCCGGTGAGCGACGTATTGAAAAATTCGAGGCGCCCGCCGTCCATCCGACACCACTTCGTGTGCGTTCCGGGCAGGCAGTATAGCCGGTCGGCCTGCGACACACCCGCATTCGCAGCCAGCCAACCGAGCATTTGCAATTCTTCGCCACGCATCAGGTCGGGCTGCCCCATCGGATTGGTGCAGCGCACGCCGGGCAGGATCGCCATGCGGTGGCCACACTGCTCGAACCGCTCGGCCTGGTCGGTGAGGTCAGCAAGGCTGGCGGGACACGGAAGATAGCGAGTCTGGCGCCATCCGATATTCGATCCGACCATCCCCGCCATTACGATATCGAGCTTGCCATGTTTGTCGGTCCACGGTTCGATAGCCGACAGGAGGACGTCGGCGATCGGACGGTCGAGCCTGGCGATGCCGTCGCCATAAACGACATGGTCGCGATCGGGCGCCTGCCCCTCTTCCTCGATCAACATGGCGCGCATACGACTGGTGCCCCAGTCGACGCCGACATATGGCCGGGTGTGCATGATATTATCCTCTCCTATGCGCGCTTGCCTCATCTCCCAGCTCAGCGCCATCGCTCTACATCATTCATCATATGTTTGCGAAGGTCAAACTAATATGGCATAGCGCCAGCAGTCGCCCGTAGATAATCGGTTCCGTCGGGCTATCGACGGGAACCAGGGCAGAGGGAGAGGAAATTCGATGCTGGCAACCGCCACCCAGCGCAGTGCGACGCGCTATGCCTTTATCGCCGCCTTTGGCGGCTTTGTGTTCGGGCTCGATGCGGCGAACCTGTCAGGGGCGATTCGCTATATCAGCGCACTCTTCGCGCTCGATTCGTTCGAGGTGGGGCTCGTCGCAACCTGTTCGATCGTCGGCGTCATCGTCGCCCTCTTCTTCACGGGATGGCTGTGCGAACGCTTCGGGCGCAAGAAGATCCTCCTCGCCATCGCCCTCGCCTATTCGCTGTCGTCGATTCTCTCCGCGCTGGCCGTCAACTTCGAGATGCTCGTGATCGGGCGCTTCATCGGCGGGGTCGCCTTCGCATCGATCACGGTTTCCGCCATGTATATCGGCGAGATCGCGCCTGCCGACGAGCGCGGGCGCTTCGTTTCGATGTCGCAGCTGCTGATCGTGCTCGGGAGTCTCGTGGCCTTCATAGTCAATTATTTTCTGGTCAAATCGCTGCCGACATCGACCTTGTTCACCGAGCAGAATGTCTGGCGCTACATGCTCGGCTTTGAACTGATCGCGAATGTCATCTGGGTCGCGAGCTTGCTCACCGTGCCCGAATCGCCGCGCTGGCTGATGGGCAAAGGCAGGCAGGAAGACGCCCTCCTCGTCTTTCGGCGGACGATTCCCGATCACCAAATTCCGGCAACGGTCGCCGACGTAGAAGCAAGCATCGCGGAGGAAGCCCGCCAACGTCCCTTGGCCCAACTCAGGGAGCTGTTCAGCCGTCACTATGGCTATGTCATCGCGATCGGCGCGGTCTATGCCGTGGTCCAGGGAGCGACGGGCATGAACGCGGTCCTGTTCTTTGCACCGATGGTGTTCGAACAGATCGGCATGAGCGTCGAGGACAGTTTTTTCCAGACCATCATCCTCGGGGGCACGGCGGTGCTCGGGACGATCATCGCGATCCTGTTTGTCGAGAAATGGGGGCGTCGTTTCCTGACCATTGCCGGGCTGACACTCATTTTCGTTGCCCATTTGTCGACCTGGCACGGTTTCGACAGCGCCAAATACCGGATCGACGAAAGCGCAATCGCGGCCATCGCCGAGCAGGGCGTCGATTCAAGCAAGCTCGCGCCCCTGTCCGGCCGCACCTATGACAGCGACGTCGCGCTCAAGCGCGATCTTGCGTCCGTCTATTCGATGCAGGAACTTCCGCTTGTGACCGGGCCGGTGATCAATTCGACGATCGACATCAATCCGATCTTCGTCCTGTTCGGCATTTTCGCCTTTTATGCGGCGTTTAATCTCTCGATCGGTCCGATCATGTGGGTCATCTTTTCAGAGATATTTCCGAACGCTGTGCGAAGCGTGGCGATGCCCTTCGTCGCGCTCGTGCAGACGATCGCGGGCTTCATCATCTCCTATTTCTTCCCCTGGCAGCTCGAAAATTTCGGCGCGGCCTCGACCTTCCTGATCTTCGCGATCGTCGCGGGAATCGGGGTCGCGGTCATGGCCTTCATCCTGCCCGAGACGAAAGGCAAATCGATCGAGCAGCTTGAGCGCGAGCTCGTCAGGGACTAGCCCATTTTCAGCGATTTGCAGCCATGCTGCCAAGGAGATTCATCATGCCGGGACGGCTCGAAGGCCGCATTGCCATCGTGACCGGGGGGGCCGACGGTATCGGCCGCGCCATCAGCGAACTCTTCGCGCGCGAGGGCGCGCACGTCTGCATCGCCGATCGCAATGAAGAGTTGGGCACGAAAGCGGTCGCGGACATTTCGGGCGACGGCGGCATCGTCCATTTTGTCCCGACCGATATCGCCAACGCGGCTAGTATCAAGGCGATGGTCGCCGCGACTTGCGCCCGGTTCGGCGAACCGAATATTCTTATCAACAATGCCGGCTATATTACGTTCACCGACGACCCGGTCGAAGCCACGCCAGAGACCTGGCGCGACATTTTTCAAGTCAATCTGGAGGGCATGTGGGAGTGCAGCCGCGCCGTCCTTCCCTTCATGCGCAGTGCAAAAAAGGGCTCGATCATCAATCTCGGGTCGGTTCATTCGTTTCAGATCGTGACAGGCCATTTCCCTTATGCCGTCACCAAACATGGCGTCATCGGCCTGACGCGAAGCCTTGCGGTCGAATATGGCCGCGACAATGTCCGCGTGAATGCCCTGTGCCCCGGAATGGTCGAAACACCGACCGCCCTGCGCGGCTGGGCCGCGACCGACGACCCTGAGGGCATCCGCAAGGCCGTCGGTGAGACCCATCCGCTCGGACGTAACGCAAGTCCCGAGGAAATGGCCTATCCCGCCCTTTTCCTCGCGAGCGATGAATCGAGCTTCATGACCGGCCAATCGCTGATCGTCGATGGCGGACGATCGGCCTTTTATTCCGACTGATCGGTCGTGCCGTCGGCTTTCCAGTCCCAGGGCGTCGTATAGGCATCGAGCGCGGGCTTGCGATACCGGTCCATGCGATCGGTGTCATATTCCTCGAACTGCTGATCGAGCGTCCAGAGCGGGCGCTGCTGGGTCAGCTCCCATTCGTGGAGCCGCTTGAACAATGCGAACACGCGTTCGGGAAAGCGCGCCGCAAGGTCGCGTTGCTCGCCTTCATCGCGCGCGAGGTTGAAGAGTTGTGCCGGTCGGTCGGCAAAGCGGATGAGCTTCCATTCGCCGTCAAGCACCGCCGCGCGAACGTCCTTTTTCCAGAACAGATAGCGATGCGGCGAGGCCGAACCCGCGTTTCCGATAAAGGGAATGATATTGGAGCCGTCGACGTTGCGCAGCACGCTTGTATCGCCGCCGGCGGCGGCAAAGAAGGTCGGCAGCAGGTCCATCGTGCTCACCGGTCGGTCATAAACAATTCCCTCAGGCAGACGGGCCGGCCAGCTCAGAAGGAAAGGCACCCGGATGCCGCCCTCGAGGTGGTTTGATTTTGTGCCCGCAAGCGGCCAGTTGATCGATCCGTTCTTGTCGGTCGGCCCGCCATTATCGTTAGTGAAGACGACGATCGTATTATCGCTGAGTCCGTGCTTCTCGAGCGATGCCATCACCGTTCCGATCGCGCGATCCATCGACAGCATCATCGCCGCATAGGTTTTACGCTTGCCGGTGAGCGAAGGGAAGCGCGCCAGATCCTCGTCCGTCGCTTCCATCGGCGTGTGCGGCGCATTAAAGGCAAGATAGATAAAGAAGGGACTCTCGGCGTTGCGATCGATGAAGTCTGCCGCTTCATCGCCGAGCTGGTCGGTCAGATAGCGGCTCGGCTCCTCCAGCTTGCCGAAACCCCGCTCCATCAGCTTGTCGCGCGCAACGCTGGCATCGCCTGCGCGATAAGCGAAATAGCTCCGATCGCCGCCGCGAAAGCCGTAGAATTCGTCGAAGCCCCGACTGAGTGGATGAAAGCGGTCGGCATTGCCGAGGTGCCATTTGCCGTACATCGCGGTCCGGTATCCGCGCGTCTTGAGCAGTTCGGCCATCGTCGTCTGGCTGAGCGGTACACCCATGTCGTCGCCGAGAAATTTCGAATTGGGGCTCATGAATCCCGGGACGTTGATTTCCTGATAGCCGAACTTCTGCTGATAGCGTCCTGTCAGCAGCCCCGCGCGCGACGGTCCGCATGTCGCGTCGGTGACATAGCCACGGGTGAATCGCACGCCCCTGCGCGCCAGCGCGTCGAGATTCGGAGTCAGAATGTCGCGAGCGCCCTGAAAGCCGAAATCATGATAGCCCGCATCGTCGGAGAAGATGAGGATGATGTTGGGCTGTTCGGTCTGGCTGGCGGGACGTGTCTGCGCCGCGACAGGAAGAGAGGCTGCTATGCAAACCGCTGTGCAGAGGGAGAGGATTTTGCTGATCATCGGTGGTATTTGCTCATCGGTGGAGGTTGGAAACGGCCGCAGATAGCCGCGCTAGATCAAGGGATCGTCGCCAAATTCGAGGTTGAGCCGACGGACGGCATCCTCGAGCAATTTGGCCGTCAATTTTTCGGCCTTCGCGCCGTCGCGTTTCTCGATCGCGTTGGCGACGTCGCGATGGAAAGGGATGGAAGCGCCATTTTCGCGGGGATCCTTGTTGGTGATCCGAACGCTGATGAGCAGCGCCGAATAGGTCACCCCCTCGATCGCGGCGATGAACTCATTATGCGCTGCATGGAGGATGGCCTTGTGAAACAGCGCGTCGGCGATGATGAAGCGTTCGGCCGATCCCTGTTCTTCGGCCATGCGGTCGCAGGCGAGCTGAATATCCTGAACTTCCTCGTCGGTCGCGCGCTCGGCAGCCCAGCGCGCCGCCTTGGGTTCGATCGCGAGGCGTATCTCGGCGAGCTGCGACAGGAATTGCTTGCGCGGCGGGGCAGAGAGGTGCCACGCCATCACATCGTCGTCGAGCAGCTTCCAGTTGTTGCGCGCGCGCACATGGGTGCCGATCCCGCGGCGAACCGACAACATGCCCTTCTCGACGAGAATCTTCACGGCTTCGCGTACGACAACCCGGCTCACCGCATAGCGTTCGGCCAGCGAATTCTCGTCCTCGATGAGTTCGCCGGGCTGGAATGTGCCGGCAACAATCCGCCGCCCCATCTCGCGCGCCATCTGGGCGGGAAGGCTCAACCGGACATTGGGTGTGTCCTTGAGATCATAATAGACGAGTTCGCTCATAATATCTCCATCAAGCTTGCCCGGTCACCCTAACACATAGATATGATGTTTGTATTGGCCTTATAAGCCATCGACAACGAAGCGCGGCTCGGCCACGCCGCGCGCGACGCCCGGAAAGCATAATGTGGTGCCGTGCGGCGCGGCATCCTGCGACCGAGCGTCGAGACCGATGGCCGCCGTCGTCACGAAAAGGTCCGAATAATCGCTGCCGCCGAACGCAGGACAGGTCGGACGCGGCGTTCGCGTATCGAACCGTTCGACGAGTTTGCCTTCGGGGCTGATCCGCAGCACCGCCGAGCCGTCGAAGATTGCGCACCAAAGATGCCCTTCGCGATCAATGATCGCGCCATCGATTGTCGTCACGCAACCGGAATAGTCGAGAAACAGTTCGGGATCGCCCACCGGCCACCCATCCGCGTCGAGCGTCAGGCGCCACGTCTTGCGCAGCGCCGAGTCCGTACAATAGGCGATTTGGCGCGCGCGGTCGATGCAAAGGCCATTGGGGATGGTCATCCGCTCAACCAGCCGCCGAAGCTCACCCCGATAAAAGCGATAAATGGCGCCAGCCTCGGGGTCCGCCTTCTTGCTCATCGTGCCGACCCAGAAGCCACCCCACGGATCACCGCGGCCATCGTTGCTTCGTGTGGCCGAGTTATCGGCCTCGATCGGGCAGATCGGCGTCCGAGCCCAGTCGGCGATCGCAAGCCGGTAGAGCCCGGTTTCGCTCGCGAGCAGCAGGGTGTCGCGATCGATCCAGCCGAGCGCCGAGATCATTTCGTCGAAGTGCTGCTCGCGCGCTCCGTCCGGGCCGCGCGCCATCAGCTTCTGCTTGGGAATATCGACCCAGAACAGTTCGTCCCGCCCGGGGTGCCACAGGGGCGCCTCGCCGAGTCCGCAGCGACGATCATCGAAAATCCGCGGGGGAAGACTGTCCGCGCTGCCGCTCATCGCTTTTCGCTCCGGTCGATCAGCAACGCCAGATTAGCCGCGGCAGGGTCTTCCACGGCGCGGAGACGCTCGAGCAGCCGATGCCGCAATCCCGCCAGTTTTGCGGCATGGCGAGGCGAATCGATCAGATTGACCGTTTCGCCCGGGTCGGCCTTCAAGTCGTAAAGCTCGTCGATCGTATCGCCGGGGTTCCACACATATTTATGATCGCGCGTGCGCAGCGCGCGAAGACCGAACCAGGCACCATTATACCATTCATAGGCGTAGAGCGCGTCGTCGGGCCCCTTATAGGCCGCGCTGCCGTCGATGAGGCCGGCGAGCGACTGGCCGTCGATCGGCTTGTCGGGGGCCAATCCCATCCAGTCGAACAAGGTCGCCGGAATATCGATGAGCGACACATGCCGGTCGACCACATGGGGGCGTGCATCGGGATCGCGCATCAACAAGGGTATGCGCATCAATTCGTCATAGGCATAGGCCGATTTGTCATAGAGACCATGCTCGCCGATCATGCTCCCCTGGTCGCCCAGCAGGACGATGTGCAGATCGTCATAAAGGCCCGCTTCCTTCGCCGTGCGGATGAGGTCGCCCACCGCGCGGTCGATCATCGCCACCGCGCCATAGTATTTGGCCCGCGCCTCGCGCCAGTCCCGATCGGTCATGTGCCCGACGTCGTGCCACGGCCACCAGGGATATTCCTGGCTCAGCGGCGTGGCGACGCGCGGCGCGAGATGGTTGGCCGGAAGTTTGATCGTGTCAGGATCGAACATCGACGCATAGGGTTCGGGAACGCGATAGGGCGGGTGCGGCTGCTGAAAGCTCACAACGGCGAGGAAAGGCCGATCCTCTTTCGCAACCTCGCGGATGAATTGCTGACCCTTGTGGACCTTCCCGGCGGTAAAGCTGGTTTCGTAACTGCCGGCGAGCGTCTCATAATATTGATGTTTTTCGCCGCCAGCATCACGCTCCCCGGCCTGATAGCGCCGCACGGCGGCAAGCGAGTCGCGCGGGGTGTAGGGTTTGCGCGCCGCTTCTTCTTCCTCAAATGCCTCGACATATTCGGCTCCGCGGATTTGCGGGCCGCGCTCGCCGAGATGCCATTTCCCGACATATCCGACGCGGTAACCGTTCCGGCTCGCCGCGCGCAGCAATCCCCCCTCGTCATCGCTGAGCTTCGCGAGGCGCGAATGCCAAAGCTCGACATTGTCGTCGAGGCCGGTGCGATGCCCCCACCGGCCGGTAAAAAGCGCGGCGCGTGAGGGCGAACAAAGCCCCGTCGTGCTGATCGCAAGGTCGAAGCGCGTCGACTGCGCTGCCAGCGCATCTATATTGGGCGTCGGGACCGGTCCGCCCCGGTAAGAAAAGCTGTCGAAACGCAAATCGTCGAAGAGGAGGATCAGGACGTTCGGCTTGCGGACCTTTGCTTTCGCTGTCGAGGAGGGAGCCGTAGCGTCAGCCGCAGCTCCCGCCGGCGCTGCCTTCGCCGCAACCAGCGTGGAGGCACTGAGCGCAAGACCGAGCGCGAGCGAACGAACCAGCATCGTTCAGGACCCTTCCCATTCATTGTAGATGGCGATGGCGCTACGCTTCGCCATTTGATCGTTCCAGCGCTGCCAGGCGGCATCGAGTTCGTGCGCGCGCTGTTTTCGATCACCCCGCAGATTTTTCTGTTCGCCAATATCCTTCGACACGTCGAACAGCGATTGGTCGCGCTTATATTCGACCAGCTTGTCATTCCCATCGATCGCCGCACGGCGGCCGATCCGCAAATTGTCGCGCGTATCGGCGGGGTAGCGCCAGAACAACTGGCGATGCGGGGCTTCGCCTTTCTTGGCGCCCGTCAAGTAAGGGATGAGGTTGACCCCATCGAGCGCGTTTCGCGCCGGAATGCTGATCCCGTTGACCCCGGCGGCGGTCGCCGCGATGTCGAGCGAACTGACGCTGTGCGGATAGTTGACGCCGGCCGGGATCCGTCCGGTCCAGCGCATGGCGAAAGGAACACGAACCCCGCCCTCGAACAGGTCGCCCTTGCCGCCCCGAAGCGGCAAGTTGACCGAACCGTTGCGGGCGCGAACGAGCGGCCCTCCATTGTCGGAGAGGAAGAAAACAATGGTATCGTCCGCAAGGCCGAGCGTGTCGAGCCGGTCAAGAAGCACACCAACCCCGTCGTCGACAGCACTGACCATCGCGGCATAGGTCCGCCGACGCTCATCAGCGATATGGCGGAAACGGTCGAGATATTTCTGGGTCGCCTGCATCGGCGTATGCGGCGCATTGTAGGCGAGGTAGAGGAAAAATGGCCTTTCCTTGTGACGTTCGACGAACTCGACGGCGCGTTCGGATAGCCAGTCGGTCAAATAGCCCGAGGTAGCAACCTGCTCGCGTCCGACCATCAGCCAGCTCTCATAGAGCTGTCCGCCGTTCTTGGCCTCCTTGATCGGGATGTTGCGGAGCCGATCGAGGAAATAATTGTGCCCGCCGTTGGGGAAGCCGTAAAATTCGTCGAAGCCGCGCTCGAAGGGGTGAAACTGGTCATGGTTGCCCATGTGCCATTTCCCCAGCGCCGCGCTGGTATAGCCCGCTTGGTCCAGAATATCGGCGATCGTGCGTTCGGAAAGCGGAAGACCGGCGGTGGGATCGTGCGGGTTTTCGCTGGCGTTAAGATCATAGCCGAAGCGCGACTGATAGCGCCCCGTCAACAAGCCGGCGCGGCTCGGACCACAAACCGGAAAGCTCACATAGCCGCGATCGAAACGCACGCCTTCCTTCGCGATACGGTCGATATTGGGCGTCGGAATCTCGGTCGAACCGTTGAACCCGACATCGGCATAGCCCTGATCGTCTGTCAGGATGACGATGATGTTCGGCGGGCGATCCTGCGCTTTTTTCGCAGCGGTGACGGGCTGCGCCGCCGGTACGGCGAAGGTGCCATCGCGTTCGGATGCCGAGCAGGCGGCGAGCGCCATCGAGACCCCGAGCAGGAAAGCGCTCCGTATCGCCAGTTTCTTGCCCTTCATATTCACTCCGCCTCCCCTGCCGGCACCAGCGACACATCGTCGAAATAATAGGTTCCACTAGCCCGCCCGTCCTCGTTGACGAGCATGATCCGCACCCGGTCATTTGGCCCTGAGGCTGCGTTGCGGGGAATGCGGATGGGCAGGTTTACCCACTGATCGCGCGGAAAGCGGGAGAGGTCGATGGGCGGCGACTGGTACCAGGGCTCGTCGAGGAAAAACTGGACGACCGCGCGGCCGGGTCCGGTCGGCACATAGACACGCACCGAGAAATCCTGTTCGCCCGCATCGCTCACGACGGAACCGGGGGGCGCGAATGCGGTCAGCCGGCCCTTCGGGGCTTTGTCGGCGACAAGCCGCAAGCTGCGCTTTCCGCCGAGATATTGCTCATTTTCGGCGATCGCAAAATGCTTCGCCGCCGCGCCATCGAAATACCAGTCCTGCCGCCACTCCTCTTTGTTGCGGACTTTTTCGGAAGCACCGGGAGGCTTGCGACCAAGAGTGAAGAGCGGCCCCTCGAAACCGTAAAAAGCCCGGTCGAGGCGCTCGGTATCGGGTTTTTGCCACACCCGGACATAATCGACTTCATAATCGGCGGGCAGCTCGGCGGCATGCGGATAGCCGAGCCAGGAAAATATCTCGGAATCGAAATAGAGCTGCAGCGGATTGGTGAGCACCCAGCCGTCGCCGATTTCAGCCCGCGTCGCCTCGCGGATAAATTTGCCATCCACGTAAAAGCGCAGATACGCGGGATCCCATTCGACCCCATAGACATGGAAATCATCCGCAACGCGGAAACCAAGGTCGTGCTTTAAATTGAAAACCTTGTTGAGCGGCACGCCGCCGGTCGAGAATTTGCCGGGCCGCCAGTCATGGATCGCGGCGTTGAGCGTATCGGCCTCGATCCCGCCATCGCTCTTTTTCGGCCGCCCCATCTGCTCGTAGATATCAAGTTCGGACTCATGACCCAGCGTCCAGAAAGCGCTCGTCATCGCCGCATCGGCGGCCTTGGATCGGACCTCCATATAGCCGTAAAGAAAACGGCGGTTGCCGATCACGCCGCCGGTGGTGACGGGGGCGACAGGATCGCCGTAGCGCACGCCTCCCTGCGACTCGCCAACGAAGTCATAATCCGGATCCCATTTCGAGCGGATCTTGAGCTTGCCGTCCTCGACGCGAACATTCTCGGCAACGAATTGCGAAGGCGCGCGCCCCTTCCAGCCATTGAAGCCGCCGCCTCGCCCTTGCACATTCCATTTGTCGTGATCGATGTCTTCGCCATTAAATTCGTCCGACACCAGGTGATTGAGCACCCAGCCGCTGCCATTTGACGGATCGGACAAAGGAGCCGGATCGCTCGCCCAGCTGGGGCCTCCGGTGCCGAGAATGCTCGCGCCGAACAGCATCGCGGACGCGCGCGCGCAGCGAAGCATAGCCATGTGGACACCCCGCATCACGCGGCGGTGTCCGGCGTAAGCGCGGTGCTGATCCGCTTCACCGCGAAATAATCATCGAGCGCCAGATCCGAACAATCGACGCCGATCCCCGACTGTTTCAGGCCGCCATGGGGAAGATTGATCGCATATTTGACGCCGTTGATCTGGACCTCGCCAAAACGCAGCGCGCGAGCACACCGCCGCGCGCGCGCGGGATCGGCCGTAAACACATAAGCGGTGAGGCCAGCGTCGGTATCATTCGCGGCCGCGAGCATCTCATCTTCGCCCCCGGGCGGTTCCATCAAGTTGACGACCGGGCCGAATACCTCTTCGCGCGCGATGCGCATGTCGCCTGAGACATGTCGCAGCACCGTCGGTGCGAGGAAGGCGTCGCTGGGACTTGCTTCCGGCGCAGTGCCCCCCGTCAATATTTCGGCCCCCGCAGCAGTCGCATCGGCAATGAGCCCTTCGATCCGCGCGCGCGCGCCGCGATCGATCAGCGGCCCCATCGCGATCGCGGCGTTCCGGTCGAAACCCACGATCACCGCCTGCGCGCGCTCGACGATCTTTTGCGCCAGCGCGTCGCGGACCGCGTCTTCGGCAAAGACCCGGTTGGGTGCGACGCAGATTTGCCCCGAATTTCCGAACTTCAGCGCGGCAATCACATCTGCCGCAAGATCGAGATCGGCATCGGCAAAAACCAGCACCGGCGCATTGCCGCCCAGCTCCATCGAATAGCGTTTGATCGATGTCGCGCCGGTCCGCATGACATGCGCGCCGGTCGCGGTCGATCCGATCAGGGTGAGCATCGCGGGGATCGGTGACGAAGATATGCGATCGCCGATCATCGCGTCGTCGCCGCCCACGATGTTTACGGCGCCCGCAGGCAGGCCGGTCGCATGGCAGATTTGTCCGACCGCATAGGCCGATAGCGGCGTCTTTGCCGATGGCTTTATGACAATGGGGCATCCCGACGCCAGTGCCGGCCCAAGCTTGTAGGCGAGGTTCAGCAGCGGGAAATTCCAGGCGAGAAATGCGCCGACGACGCCGACCGGCTCGCGGGTGATTTCGTGGTGATGCGTACCCTCGCGATCCTCGATCAGCGCGCTGTCGAAGCCGCGCGCGAGTCCGGCATAATAGTCGAGACTGTCGAGCAGCATCGAAAAATCTTCGCCCGCTGCCGCCCAGGGCTTGCCCATCTCCAGATGAACAAGGGTGCGAAGCCATTCCTCCTTCGCCGCGATGGCTGCGCGCAGTCGGTTCATCCATTCGGCCCGTTCGGCCCCGCTCAGCGCCGACCAGCGGGGAAAGGCCGCCGCAGCCGCGGCGAGCGCCGCATCGACAGCCTCCGGCGACGCAGCGGCGATGCGGCCGACGATCTGATCGGTCGCCGGATTGACGACATCAACGGCAGTATCTGCGCCAACCAGCCGGCCAGCAATATAAAGGGGGAAAGTCTCGCCCGTCATTCCATCTCCCGCGGCCGAACCGCCCGTTTGTCGTGCCCGGCGACGCCTCGAAACATTGACCTCGCCAGCGCACAGTTATAGGACGTGATTAAACATCATATGTTTCATGAGTCAATGAGCTTTGGGAGATGGACATGCGAAACCATGTCGGCCGCCGCGGCCTGGCCGCGATGCTACTTGGTGCCGCGGGACTGGCCGGAGCCGCGGCAGCTGCCTGGGCGCTCCTGCCAACAGGCGAGCGACCGGGAGAAGCTGAGCCGCGCATTTGCGCAGCCAGAGCGCCCGGCTATGTGCATATAACGGCTGGATCCTTCATGATGGGCCAGGAGGATGTGTATGCTGGCGAAGGTCCGGTGCGCCGCGTTGCAGTCGATGGCTTCTGGATCGACCGAACCGAGGTGACCAACGCCGACTATGCGCGGTTCGTCGCAGCGACGCACTACGTCACGGTCGCGGAAAGGCCGGTCGATCCCGGCCAGTTTGCCTTACCCGTCGACGCCATCCCGTCCGACATGCTCAAGCCAGGCTCTGCCGTGTTCACCGCTCCAGACCGTCCGTCGAACAATTACGCCGACTGGTGGGAGTATCGCCCGGGTGCGAACTGGCGCAAACCCTTGGGCCCGCAAGGCCCCGATTCCCGACCCGACCGGCCCGTCGTCCATCTCGCTTATGCCGATATGGAAGCTTATGCGCGCTGGCGCGGGGGGCGGCTGCCAAGCGAGGCCGAATGGGAATATGCCGCGCGCGCCGGCGGCGCCAATTACACCGCCCAGCCGAGCGAAGCGAACAGCTGGCAAGGTGTTTTCCCGGTCAAGGATTTTGCAACCGATGGCTTCGGGGGAATCGCTCCGGTCGGATGCTATGCGCCGAACGACTGGGGTCTTTATGATATGATCGGCAATGTCTGGGAAGTGACAAGCGACTTTTACGCTCCCGGTCACGACCCGGACCGGCCCACCCGGAACCCGCGCGGTCCAGCCGAAAGCGACGCCTTCGATCCAGCAAACCCGGGCCTGCCCTCGCGCGTCATGAAGGGCGGCTCTTATCTATGCGCCCCCAATTATTGCCAGCGCTACCGCCCCGCCGCGCGCACCGGACGCGACGCGGGGATGGGAGCGAGCAATGTCGGATTCCGGCTTGTTTATGACAGTGAGAAAGCTGCCAGCCATGCCAATTGACGCCCATGCCACGCCAAAACCCGGCAGCCAGCCATGACTAAAATCTCTCGCCGCTCCCTCCTCGCAGCGGGCGCCGCGGCGCCGCTTGCCATGAGCGAAGCCGCCCGTGCGGCGCCAGCATCTGGGCCCGCGGATCTGGCCGGAACCTCGATCCTGATCACCGGCTGTTCAAGCGGCTTCGGCTATCTTGGCGCGCTACATTACGCGCGTGCTGGTGCCGCCGTCGTGGCGACGATGCGCGACCTGCCGCGCCCCGAAGCCGATCAAATCCGTGCAATCGCCGCGCAGGAAGGGCTTGCGCTCCATATCGCCGAAATCGACGTACTTGACGAACGCAGTGTGGCGCGCGGGGTCGAAGATGCGCAGCGCATTCTCGGCGACGTTCCCGATGTCCTGGTCAATAATGCCGGGATTGCGATCGTCGGCCCGCTCGAGGCGCAGGACATCGCCGCGACGCGGCTGGTCTATGAAACAAATGTCTTTGGCTACCAACGCATGATCCGCGCAATATTGCCGGGTATGCGAAAGCGTCGGCGGGGTCATATCGTCAACATGTCGTCGCAATCGGGACGGCTCGTGTGGCCGGGGCTCGGCCACTACTGCCCCACGAAATTCGCCGTCGAGGCAATGTCGGATACGCTTGCCTATGAGCTTGCCGATCAGGGCGTGAACGTGACCTGCGTCCAGCCCGGCAGCTATCCGACGCGCCTCTGGCAGAATCGCGAGCGGCTGACAAAAGCCTTGAAGGACCGCTCCGACATCGCCCACCTCGAAGGCTATGGCGCGATCAGTACCGAAATGGGGTCAGGTAGCATCCCCCGACCACCCGGCGATACGGCCGAGGTCGTCGAGGCGATAGCCCGCGCCATCGCCGCTCCCGCAGACCACCGCCCGCTCCGCTTGATGCTGGGTCATTGGGGCAGTCCGCAAGCGCCGATCAATGCCGCCAGCCGCGATGTCCATCTCACCTTTTTGGGCAAGAGTCCCTTCGGCGAGGCGGCGCGGCGCGTTCACCGCGGCTAGGCGCCGCGCGCGTCGCCGTTATTCGTCAGCCAACCTTCAGCAGCAACACACCATTGCGGTCGATCGCGACCTGCGAACCCAGCGCCTTGCCGGTCATCAGATCGGTCGCGTCGAGCGCGCGTCCGTCGCGCCCCTCGATTCGCAAGGAAGCTGCGTTCTTGCCGATGTTGAGCGCATTGACGAGCCAACTGCCGTCGGCCTGCCGCACGGCGCGCCATGTGACGCCCTTGTGGGACGTACCATTGTCTTCGACTAGGCGAACGTCGGGTCGTCCAGATTTGGCGGCTTCGAGCGCCGCCTGGCGGAGCGTTTCAAGATCGGCACCCTCGCCCATGGTAATGAGTTTTCCGGCACTCGCGCGCAATCGTGCCGCACGCCGCTCGCCATATTCGTCCATAGACAGGCTCTGCGGTCGATCGACGATGACCGTGCCGCCGCGATCGAGATAGGCCTGGAGCGCGGCGAACTCGGCATCGGTCACATATTCGGTGCGATAAACGACGATCGTATCCCACTGTCGATTGTCCTGCTTCGCAATGATCTTCTGTGTTGCAAAGCCGACCGGGAATCCTTCGAAGAAGAGATTTTCGTATAGAGCGAATTGTTCACTCATATGATCGCGCTTGTTGATGGCCGAGGTTTCGGAATGAAATAGCCGGATCGGGCGACGCTGTTCGCGCAGCGCGATAATTTCCTCGGAATAGCTGTTGAGGTCCATCATCACCTGTGTGACCGCGTTCGCCACCTGCGGCTGCTGGTTGACGGAGCCGACAAATGACCCGGCAAGCGCCGGATCGAAGAAGTTGAGTTCGCCCTCGAGCCGGTCCTCGAACGATCCGTCAGGGTCGCGTGCCCAGAACCAGCCGAGGTTGGCATCCATCCCCTGCAGCGTCGCGAGCCAGTATACGCTGCGCACATATTCGGGGGTCATGTCCATCTTGCGGAACCATGACGTCGACAGGAAATGCGATTCCGAATTGAAGTGCAGCTTGTCGGGCGCGACCGATTCCATGAAGTCATAGGACATGCTGAGCTCTTCCCAGAAATAGGAATAATGCTCTTCCCAGGGCAGCGTTTTGGTGATGCGCAGATCCTTGCCCTCCTGCGCCTTCGCATCATCGCCGATCATCGAGGTGAGCTCGGTGAGCGCCTCGATATCGATGCCGTGCGACCGGGCATTTTCGGTAAACATGTTCGGCATGATTTTGATGCTGGTGTGGGCCTCGGGGTTCGCCTTGCGCAGCTCGCCCTGAATATAGGTGAACCAATCGGTCGCGCGGTCCATGTTGAAACGCGACCAGTCGTACCAGACCGGCGTTCCGCGCGTCGCGGGATCGATCGGAATCGCGATCTCGACGGCCCCGAAATCCTTGAACGAAGCGCCCCAATTGGCATTGAGCCGCTGGATGTCGCCCGCATATTTGCGGTCGAGCCAATCGCGAAACTTCGCAAGGGTGTAGGAGGAGATTGCGTTCATCTCCTGAAAATTCTGGCTCCAATGGCCCTTTTCGGAAAACCAGTGCGGCTCGTTCGACAATATATAGCCGAGCTGCGTCACCTTTTTGCCGCGGGTCAGCTCGCCCGTCTTGCGCGCGATCTTGCCCCAGACGTCGCGCACCAGCGGATTGTCGACATCATAGCCGGTGAAGAGCGAGCGCCCCTTGCGCACCTCGGGCTCGCGCCGTTCGACCCATTCGGGAATGCCCATGTTCCAGTAGATGAGGAAGCCGACATTGGTGTCGGGGATTTCGGTGACATAGCTGAGCCGCTCTTCGTCCCAGCTCCCATCTTCATTCAGCAGGAAAGAATTGATCGCGCGGTCATGATCGACGTCATAAACGCGCTGCCCGCCATGATAAATGGCGCCGAGATGGTCGTTATAGACCCCCTCGTCGGTGAGCGGACGCCCGACCGATTTCGAGAAATAATCGTAAAGAAAGATCGGACGCCCGTTCGAATAATAGGCGTTCTCACCGACCTTGATATTCCGCCAGTCAACCTTGTTGACCGGCCTCCGCACGATCGCGCCCGAGGTCACGCGGTCGAGTTCGGCGATCGCGCGATCGAGCATTTCATTCACCTGCTCGCGCTGGAAATCGGGAATCTCGCGCGCCCAGCGAGCGGCCTCGTCGGCATAGGGCGGGAACTTCGAAAAGGCATATTCGACCGCCTTGGGATTGGCTGCATCCCAATCGGCGAATTTGAGAAATTCTCGCGCGAACCAGATGGTCGTTTCTTCGCGCACGACATCGTGCCCCGCTGCCTTCGCCGATGCCATCCGGCTTTCGAGCGCCGCGATCTTCGTCCGTGCCGACTGCTCAAGGTCGGCGGGGGCAGCGATCGCAGGCGGCGCCGCCGACGCAGCGCCATTAGCCGCGCAGCCGGCCAGCAAGGCACCGCCAAGCAGTGTCGAGCTGGCCCACAATAGCGCAAGGCGGCGCCGGCCCTTGTCCGATTTCATCATTTCCGGTCCCCCACATCGACATAGGTACCGCGCCGCAGCGAAACGGCAGCTGTCTCGCCATTTGTCCAGCGCACCTCCGCGCGCCCGATGGCCTTGCATTGGCCAAGCCCAATGTGGAGTTCCGGGTTGAAACTTTGCGAGAAGGCGGCCGATCCTGCGCCGACGACGCGCTGGTATGTTTGTCCGCACGCCTTGACAGTCAAGCGAGCCCCCGGCGCCTGCGCCATGCCCGATGGTGACTTGCCGACCCGCGCGCCGACAAAATCGCGTCGATCGGCCTTTTGGTTGCGCAGCAGTTGCCAGCGGCCGCGCTCGCTCGAAAAAACAAGATCGAGTGCGCCGTCGGCATCATAGTCGAAAGCTTCGATCGCCCCGCCCGTCGTCCCGACGTCGGGCGAGCGAATGCCGTGCTGGACAGCGCTGTCGAAACGCTTGCCGACCCGGTTCATCAGGAGGATGTGCGTGTTCGCACGCGCCATGTCGCCATAGCGAAGCACGGCGATATCCGACCAGCCGTCATTATCGAAATCGCCGACCGCCGCGCTCGTCGTCTGCTCGTCGATATCGATGCCCATTGCCTTGGTCACATCGACGTAAACCCCGTCCCGGTTTTCGAACAGCTGCGCCGGGAGCGCGGGCTGCGGCTCGATCGGCTCGGAAATATCGACCCCGCGGACGGCTGCAGCGAGCCGCGACTGAACCTGACCCCCGATCCGCCAGGCACCATTTCCGAGGTAACCGATATAGAGTCCGCCTTCGGTCGCCCCGTCGGGCCAGCCTTCGGCCTCACCGGGGGAGATCGAGACATCGCGGCCCGCGTGGCGGTCGGTCACGTCCGCAAGCTTCGTCCGCGCTTTGCCCAGATAAATGTCATAATGCGGATAGGTTCGCTGCAAATTTTCGATCACCAGGTCGCCCGCGACATTCTTGACCTCATGCATGAAGGGTTTGCGAAAGCTGATAAAGGCAAAGGTCCGGCTTTTGGGATCATAGTAGGATTCAAGGTCGAATTGATGTTCGGCACGCGTCAGGAAGAGATCGAGGTCGCCATCATTATCGAAATCGATCTGCGCAACATTCGCGACGTGGCTCGTATTCGCAAGCGCGCCGAGGACCGTCTCGCTCGCATCGGCGAACTTACCCTCGCCGTCACCGCGAAGCGCAACGATGTTTTCGCCGCCGAACAACAGCATGTCCGCATACCCGTCGCCTTCGAAATCGGTCTGCGCGACACGATAGCCGAGCCACTTCGCCTGCGGCAGCGTCGCTGCGAAGTCGAGCTTTTCCTCGGTGACGTTCCGATAGAGATGATTGGCGCCATCGCGCTGATCGGCGGTCGGAAATCCGGTCAGCACCAGATCGAGCAAACCGTCGTTGCCGACGTCGACAAAATTCACCGCGCGCCCGCGCCCCTTTTCGAAATAATCGAAGATGCCGCGCGAAACGACCGTCCGGTTTCGATCGACTCGCAGATGCAGCGGGCGGCGCGGATTGGCACCGTCGCCCCCGCCCTGTGCGATCACGACATCCATGACGCCATCGCGGTCGAAGTCCGCGACCGCAAGTCCATGCAGATCGCCGCCAGCGATGCGTCGGGCGCTGCTGAACTTTCCGTTCCCCTCGTTCCAGTGGATAGCAAGACTTCGGCCATGTTCGGTGATGATCACATCCGGCCGGCCATCCTGATCGACGTCGGCAATGACCGGGCTGTCCCATTTTTGCCGGCGCTCAACATCGAGCGGGATCGCATCATCGACGTCGACAAACATGGCTTTCGCACTTGCACCGATCGATTCCGCCTGGCGCGCCTGCACAGTCGGAACCATCGAAGCCGCCATTGCGGCCAATGTTCCACCAACGATTTTCATGTCCGCCGGAAAAACAGCAAATTTAGGGCATCGCAGCATTGTCACCTCTTCCCGCAAGAGGCTCGACGGCCTCGTTCAAAGGCTCTCTATCAATAACATCATATGTTTGCAATTTTCATATGAGTGATTCCACAAAGACCGGTTCCACGTGCAATGCGGCTTCCGCTGGGCACAACGTCAAAGGCGCGGACATGTGCGGGTATGACACGCGTTTCAGCCCGCGCCTCTCGGCGCTCTATCGCCTCGCCCGTGGACGATCCGCGCTTCACTCGGCGAGGGCTTCTACCCGAGCCACTAGACCGCTCGCTCGACGTCGGCACGAAAAGTACCGGCATCCGCCCGGCCGAGAGCTGGCCTACGACGCTTCGCCGATACGCCGAATCCGACGAACATATACTCGCGGAGCAGAAATGACCGCGGACCTCAATCACCTCGCCTCCGGCATCAACGCCGTGGACCTGAAACTCCAACTTCGCGATATCCAGCCCGATCGTCGTAATCCTCTCGATCGTACCCCTCCCTTCAGCTTATCTCGCGGATCATACAGCGGGGAGGTGGAGAGCCGTCCAGTCATCACTTGAAGACGGTCCGTTTTTAGCCGACGATCGGCACAAGCGGACACTCGGCCTAATTCATCGGCTATTTACGATAGGAATTGACGCGCGCCAACACATCGGATAATCCCGATTAATGAACATCGATTCCGCGCTTCCCGCTCTCGCCGCTCTCGCCCATCCCACGCGCCTCGAAGCCTTCCGCTTGCTCGTCCGGCATGAGCCGGACGGCCTGTCGACCGGCGAACTTGTTGACGCTTCGGGTCTCACGCAGAGCACCTTCTCGACGCATCTCGCTGTGTTGGCCAAAGCTGGTCTCGTAAAATCCGAGAAGCAAGGCCGGCAGCAGATACAGCGAGCCGATATCGACACGCTCCGAGAACTGATGCTCTTCCTTGCGAAGGACTGTTGCCAAGGCCGCCCCGAGTTATGCGAGCCGCTGCTCGCCGAACTCACCTGCTGCTGAAGGAACCGGCCCCGTGATCGATATCATCATCTACCACAATCCCGACTGCGGCACGTCGCGCAACACGCTCGCACTGATCCGCAATGCCGGGATCGAACCGCATGTCGTCGAATATCTGAAGACACCGCCGTCACGCGCGCTGCTCGAAGAGCTGATCCAGCGCGCCGGGATAAGCCCGCGCGACCTGCTTCGCGAGAAGGGTACGCCATACGCAGAACTGGGGCTCGGCGACGAGAGCCTCGACGATAGCGCGCTCATCGACGCGATGATGGTGCATCCGGTCCTCATCAACCGTCCGCTCGTCGTGTCGCCTCTCGGGGTCAAGCTCTGCCGCCCGTCCGAAGCTGTGCTCGACATTCTTCCGGCACGCCAGCTTGGCGCCTTCGCCAAGGAGGACGGTGAGCGGATCATCGATGCCGTCGGCAATCGCGTTCGGGCCTAGGAGATCGACATGACCGCCGCAGCAAAGCGCGAACGCCTGTCGTTCCTCGACCGCTATCTGACGCTCTGGATCTTCCTCGCGATGGCGATCGGCGTCCTTTTGGGGTCAACCTTCAAGGGTCTGCCCGCCGCGATCGATGCCATGTCTGTCGGAACGACGAACATCCCGATTGCGATCGGCCTCATCCTGATGATGTATCCGCCCCTGGCGCGCGTTCGCTATGTCGAACTCCCGCGGGTGTTCGAGGACAAGCGCGTCCTCGCAATCTCGCTGATCCAGAACTGGGTCATCGGGCCGGTGCTGATGTTCGCGCTCGCGATCATTTTCCTCTCGGACAAGCCCGAATATATGACGGGCCTGATCCTGATCGGCCTCGCGCGCTGCATCGCTATGGTGATCGTCTGGAACCAGCTTGCGAAGGGCGACAATCAATATGTCGCGGCGCTCGTCGCCTTCAACTCGATCTTCCAGATCCTCTTCTTCAGCGTCTACGCCTGGTTCTTCCTGACCGTGCTGCCGCCGCTTTTCGGGCTCGAAGGCAGCGTGATCGACGTGAGTTTCTGGACCATCGCCGAGGCGGTACTCATCTATCTCGGCATCCCCTTTCTCGCAGGCTATCTCACGCGTCGCGTTCTCGCGAAGGCAAAGGGTGACGAGTGGTATGAGACGTGCTTCCTGCCGAAGATCGGCCCGGTCACGCTGGTCGCGCTGCTGTTCACGATCGTCGCGATGTTCAGTCTCAAGGGCGGCGAGATCCTGACCATCCCGGGCGACGTGTTCCGGATCGCAATCCCGCTCACCATCTATTTCGTCGTCCAGTTCCTCATCAGCTTCTGGATGGGAAAACTCATCGGGGCGGACCATGCGCGCACGACCGCGGTCGCCTTCACTGCGGCGGGCAATAATTTTGAGCTCGCGATCGCGGTCGCGATCGCCGCCTTCGGGCTCGCCTCCCCCGTGGCCTTTGCGGCCGTCATCGGCCCGCTGGTCGAAGTGCCCGTCCTCATTCTGCTTGTCGGGGTTGCCTTCCGCCTCGGACGCCGCTGGTTCCCCAATACCGTTTCTTCACAAGCCTGAGTATCATGACAGAACTGACCTATACGCGCCTCCGCTCGCTGGCCGATCCCGACCACCTCCCCGCCCTGAATGCAGAGTATATCTGCACGCAGCCGGCGCTCGGCCTCGGACCGCTCGATCCCGCGCCGCGCATCCTGCTACTCTACGGATCCTTGCGCGAACGCTCCTATTCGCGGCTGGTCGTCGAGGAGACCGCGCGGCTGCTCCAGCTCTTCGGATGCGAGACGCGCATCTTCGATCCGTCGGACCTTCCGCTTCCCGACCTGATCGCCGACGACGACCATCCTGCCGTAGAGGAACTTCGCCAGCATTCGCTCTGGTCCGAAGGTCAGGTCTGGTGCAGCCCCGAACGCCACGGTCAGATCACCGGCATCATGAAGGCGCAGGTCGATCATCTGCCACTTGCCTATAAGGGTATGCGCCCGACGCAGGGCCGCACGCTCGCAGTGATGCAGGTGTCGGCCGGATCGCAATCGTTCAACAGCGTCAACACGCTGCGCATACTCGGGCGCTGGATGCGGATGATCACCATCCCCAACCAGTCGAGCGTTGCAAAGGCATATGCGGAGTTCGACGAGGCCGGTCGGATGCTGCCGTCGAGCTATTATGACCGCATTGTCGATGTCGCCGAAGAACTGGTGCGCTTCACCGTGCTGACGCGCGGCCATGCCGACCAGCTCGTCGACCGGTATTCAGAACGCAAAGATCGCAAACAGCCCATCGTGACGCCTGCGGAACTGGCGGAACTGCCCGGGACTAGATGATCGGATTTGGCCGCGAGCTGGCTGTCTGCTGTTGGGCTTCGTATCCGATAGCGGCCGTTCATTCGCCGCGGGAAGGAAAAAAACGCCCGCCCGGGTTGGACCGAGCGGACGCCAGATGAAGAAGTCGTCCTCTCATGAGGTCGAGCTCTCGTGGGTCACGGGGCGCTGGTTGGGCAAACTTACAGGCTGCGATTGGATAGAAACGCCAATTCGGCCATCGGCATGTTGCCGCCCCCGCGATCGGCGGCTAGCTCAGTACAGACCAGCGGGGGCGGATGGCGATGCGCAGATTTTTCGGACAGCTTGCCGCGATCGCCTGCGTGATCGCCCCTGCCTGCGTGCCGCCCGCCCAGGCGCAGTCGCCCCAACCCTACGATGACGCCCGAAAAGCCGATTTCGACAAGCGCATGGCGGACATCAGGAAACGCCAGAGCGCGCTACCCTATAGCGACAAGGCCGCGCGTATCGCGCTGCTCACCGAACGCGCCAAGCTCATTTCTGAATATCATGGTGAAGACAGCGTCGCCCATGCCGACGCCCTCCAGCTTCTAGCTTTCGAATATTATTCGGAGAAGCGCTGGGCCGAGGATGCCGTTCTTCGCGCGCAGGCTCTCGACATTCGTCGCAAGCTCCAGGGCGACCGCTCGAGCGATACGCTCTATGCCGTACGCGCCCTCGCCGACTCGCTGGCAGAAGACGGCCAAAAGCCGGAGGCGACAAGAATTTTGGCCGACGTGCTTGGAGCCTGGCTGGGCAGCGCCAACCTGACCGACGCAGCCGAACGCACGGTACCGCGCGGACGCACGGTCGAAGGCAAGGCGCTCGGCATGGCGGCGGCCGCGCATGCCAAACTCGCGCTCGAAAGCGGCGATGCGACATCGGCACTGGCGTCGGCTCGCATCGCTGCGGCGTCTTCCCTTGCCTATCGGCGCGGCTTCGGCGTTGGTGTGCTCGACGAACAGATGGTCGAGCTCGCCGAGAGGGATCCGTCCACCCACACGGGCGAAGAAACATTTGCCGAATGGTCGCGTCTCTACGCCGACGCCCTTTGGGAAGCCCGCGAAACAAGCCGCTCTGCCAAGGCTGACGCGCTCCTGGTCTTGCAGGATATCATGTCAGGCCGGACCTCGCGCGCGCTGGCGCGATCGGCAGCGACGCGCGCCGCCGCTGCATCGGGCGCCGCCGGACTCGCAGTTGAGCGCGATGCCAAGGCCGCCGAACTCGGCGCCCTCTTCGCCAGAAGCGAAAGCGTAAAAACAGGCAGCGATGCCGATCGCGCGCTCTGGCAGGAGATCGGCACGGCCAATTCAGCGCTCGAAGCGATCGATGCGCGGTTAACCGCTGCAACGCCGGGCTATTTCGAACTGGTGAAACCAGCGCTGCTCGACGAGGCGTCCGCCAAGGGCTTGCTCGCCGCCGACGAAGCCTTCTTGATGATCGTGCCCACGGCACGCGGCACGCACAGTCTTGTCGTGACGCGCGAAGGAATCGACTGGCACCGCTCCGCCATGACCGAAGCGGAGCTGGCAAGCGATGTGCGCCGGCTGCTCTGGGATGTCGGCGCGAGTATAGACGTGACGCCCGAAGAAGATGAGCGTTGGTCTGCCGAAGGCGAAGGCGACTTCCCGTTCGATCGCGGCACGGCCTTCCGTCTCTATGAGGAGCTGATAGCTCCCGTCGCCAAGGCCCTCGCCGGCAAGCGGCATCTGTTCACGTCCGCGACGGGTTCGATCTCGTCCCTGCCCCTCGGCATCCTCGTTACCGAAACGCCCGCAGGCGTTGACGGCGACCCGGCCACATTGCGCGCTACGCCTTGGTTCGCGGATAAAATAGCGATCGCCCAGCTTCCCTCGCTCCAGTCGCTTCAACTTCTCAGGGCGGTGGCGGGCCGCTACGGAGCCGACGCGGCAAGCGGCATGATCGGCTTCGGCGACCCGTTACTCGAGGGCAATGCGGAAACGCGCGGCGTCGAAGGTCGAACCCGTCTTGCGCGCGGCGGTAACACGCCGCTGGCGAGCAATATCTGGCGCGCCTCGAGCGGCGAAACCCAGCTTGCCGATCCGGCGGCGCTCCGCAGGCTGGCCCGGCTTCCGGGAACCGCGAAGGAGCTGAAAGCGATGGAGGCGCTCGTCGGCCCCGACAAGGCAAAGTTGTTCCTGGCAGGCGAAGCGACGGAATCAAAGCTGAAGGCCGCCGACCTTGCGTCCGCCTCGGTTCTGTTTCTCGCGACGCATGGCCTCGTCGCGGGCGAGGCCGGCGACATCGGCGAACCCGGCCTCGTCTTCACGCCGCCCGCAGCGGCCAGCCCAGCCGATGATGGTTTGCTGACCGCGAGCGAAGTCGCGGCACTGCGCATCAACGCGGGGTGGGTCATCCTGTCGGCCTGCAACACAGCGGCCGGCGACGGCCGCGCCGGCGCGCCCGGCCTGTCCGGCCTTGCCCGCGCCTTCTTCTTTGCCGGGTCCGAGAGCCTGCTCGCCTCGCACTGGCCGGTCCGTGACGATGTCGCGGCCGTACTCACCGTGCGCTTGTTCGAGATTTTGCAAAGCGAACCAAAACTGTCGCGCGCCGAAGCCCTGCAGCGGGTCGAGCGCGAAATCCGCAACGACGCGCGCGACGATCTCTATCTCAAGAGCTGGTCGCACCCGAGCGCCTGGGCGCCCTTTTCGCTGATCGGCGATGTCGGTCGCTGATCTGCTCGCGACCAACCGTTCGCCGCATCTGCCGCCATTTGGCAAGATTTCATTAACCTCGTCCGCGCATTGTTCGTGCGGGGGGCACAGCAAGCGGCTTCAGCCGCGCGAATGGAGAGTTCGCGGTGCTCGAACTGGAAACAAGACCGGTATCGGTCGCCGGGCCGCTCGGCCCGCTCATGATGGCCGACCTTCCGTCGTCATCGACGACCTATTGGGTCGCCAGGCGCAAGGCCGAGGTTCTCGCGGCGATCGACGGCGGTCTGCTCGGGCTCGAAGACGCCTGCCGCAAATACCGGCTCAGCGAGGAAGAACTCGATGGCTGGCGGCGCACGCTTGATCGCGCCGGTATTCCGGGACTCCGGGTCACGAAGATGCGACAATATCGACGGCGATGAGATTTACCGAAAGTACCGCGCGTCCCCCACA
This sequence comes from Sphingopyxis sp. NJF-3, assembly GCF_053514865.1. Classification (NCBI taxonomy): domain Bacteria; kingdom Pseudomonadati; phylum Pseudomonadota; class Alphaproteobacteria; order Sphingomonadales; family Sphingopyxidaceae; genus Sphingopyxis; species Sphingopyxis sp. NJF-3. Next base: position 1,003,712 of record NZ_CM130726.1, on the reverse strand, counting down.
ATTGCGCGCGGTGCCACGAGGGCGGCGCGAGCAGACTGGTCCCTCTCGCGCCGTCCTTTCCCATCCGCCCGGCATCAGACCGAGACAAGGCGACCGGCACTGCTGCCTATGGCCGTTTGCGCTCGGTCTGCTTTGGGGAGGGATTCTTCGAAAGCGGCGGTTGACTTATTGCGAATGAAAAAATGTTCGATAGAGCCAGCCATGCTAGGAATTTGTCGCTCATGCTGAGCTATGAATATCGAAAAAGCGTCGTGGCCAAATTTTAAAAGGAGAGCGTCCGATGGCCGAAGATCACTGCGGCCTACCGGTCCTTGCTTTTGCCGATGCGGCAGCCTTGGAGCGCTGGCTTGAGGCGCAGCCTGCAAGCTCTCCTGGGCTCTGGATCAAGTTCGCCAAGGCGGGATCGGGCATCGCCAGCGTGACGAAGCGCGAGGCAATCGACGCTGCGCTCTGCCACGGCTGGATCGATGGGCGGCTCGACAAGTACGACGATAAACACTGGCTTGTCCGCTTCACACCGCGCAAGGCGGGCAGCAAGTGGTCTCAGGTACCGGCCGACGCACGACTCCGCGCACGCCGCGTCACACCGCCGGACTCGTCGGCATGTGGGAAGAGCATGGCAAGGGACGCATCGGGATCGAAGCCTATTACACCGGTCGCCAGCAGCTTGACGACAATCCCTATCGCACGCGCAGCCGGCCCTATTTCGAGCTGGGTGCTCTAGGGGAAATCACCCTCGGCAAGGTCAGCTTGTTCGTGAACGCCGAGAATATCTTGAACATTCGCCAGACGAAATATGATCCGATCTTGCTGCCACAGCGCGCGCCTGACGGCAGCTGGACCACCGACGCTTGGGCCCCGACTGACGGCTTTGTCGTCAACGGCGGGGTTCGCTTCAAATTCGGCGGCGACCATTGAGCCGATCGCCGCCGACTCTTATACGGACCTTGCACGAACTATAAGGTTGGCATCATGCGTATCGGCGAGCTTGCTAGGATCACGAAAACGAAGACGGAGACCATCCGCTTCTACGAAAGGGAAGGCCTTCTCCCGCAAGCATCGCGGACCGCATCCAATTACCGCAGCTATGGCTGCGAGCATGGCCAGCGCCTGTCGTTTATACGGCGCGCACGCGACTTGGGCTTCCGGCTCGACGATGTCCGCGAATTGCTGACGCTTGCCGACGACAAATCGCGCCCCTGCGGCGCGGTCGACGAAATCACGACACGGCATCTTGAGGAAATCGACGCAAAGATCGCAGATCTCGGCAAGATGCGCGCGGAGCTCAGCCGAATGCTGACGACGTGCAAGCAGGACACGATCGGCGATTGCCGGATCATTGAGACGCTGGGTCCCGACTTGGCCTAGGCTGGCCGGAAGCGGACCGACCGCTTTCCATTCCTGTCCCAACATAGCGGCCCCTGGTTCGTCGCACCCATTTTGGCATCCTTAACTGCTACCCTTCTGCCGGGGAAAAAGGGGCTCTCAGTGATCTGAATCGGTACACTGTTATTGACGGATGATTGGGATGTGCTGCGACCACGCCCTCCAGCCATGCGCATTTACGAATGAGATGCCTCGCGACTGGACGTTTCACGAGTGCAACTTATGTATGGTTTATTGCATGGCTATATATAGGCATTTTATATGGCGCACGAACTTGAGGCTCGCGAAAAATGGGGCTGGATATATAAATCCGGCCTCCACGGCCTCTGCCCACGCTGCGGAAAAGGCAAAATGTTCAAGCGCTGGCTGAAGGTCGAGCATCAATGCCCCAACTGCGGTTTGGACTATGATTTTGCGACGCCCGACGATGGACCGGCATTCTTTTCGTTATGCTTCATCGCTTTCCCGCTGATCTTTCTGGTGGTGTGGTTCGAGGTGGCGTTTAGCCCGCCGTGGTGGATGCACGCTCTTGTCTCGGTGCCGCTCATGATCATCCCTTGCGTGCTCGCGCTGCATCCGATCAAGGGATGGCTGGTCGCATCGCAATATGTGAACAAGGCGCAGGAAGCGGGCACGGGCGCGCTATGGGACAAGCTCAATGCGCGTGCGAAAGAGGAGTGACCAAGCGTGATCAAGAAGGATTGGATACCCAATCTCGGTCGCACTGGCGGCCCCAAATATCTGGCGATCGCCGACGCGGTGTCCGCGGCGATCGAAGCGGGCGAACTGCGCGCCGGTGACCGCTTGCCGCCGCAGCGCGATCTCGCCGCCCGTCTCGGCGTCGATCTCACGACCGTCACCAAGGCTTATGACCGGGCGCGAAGCCGCGGGCTGATCGTGGCACGCGGACGCGCCGGAAGCTTCGTCCTGCCGCAGGACATGATTGCTGCGGGGCCACCTCCGCGCGATACGGGCATGAACATGCCGCCCGAAGTCGAGGGCGGGTCGCTGCTCGCATCGTGGGAACGAACGACCAGTGCCCTGCTGAGCGCGCCCGGAGCGGGCGGCCGTCTCCATTACGCTCCCGCGGGCGGGTGCGAAGCCGACCGGATCGCAGGCACAAGGATTTTTGAACGAATCGGCTTGGCCAGCCATCCCGACGAGGTGGTCGTGACCGCGGGTTCGCAAAATGCCCTGCACGCCATTATCGGCGCGACACTGAAGCCCGGCGACACGGTTGCCTGCGGACCTTATGTCTACCCGGGCTTCCTCGCGCTCGCCCGAAAGGCCGGGCTGAAGCTCGCGCCCATGGCCCGCATCGAAGCGGCGGAACTCGAAGCCCTTTGCCGAAAAGGGAAGATTGCCGCACTTTACCTCGTGCCGACGAACGACAATCCGACCACGACGACGCTGAAGGCAGACGAACGCGCGGCGATCGCCGAGGTCGCGCGCCGGTACGGCGTTCAGATCATCGAGGACGATGCCTATGCCTTGCTGGACGAGGGGCCGTTGGCGCCTCTGTCCAGCCTTGTGCCGGAACTTGGCTGGTACGTCGCCACCAGTTCGAAAATCATCTCGCCCGCGCTACGCGTCGCCCATGTCCGTGCCCCCTCGCTGCGTCAGTCGATGGCCTTGGCCGCACAGGTGCACGACAACAATGTGATGGCCCCACCGCTAAACGCGGCGCTTTTGACCTGCTGGGTCGAGGATGGACGCTATGACCGGCTGGTCGCCGAAACGCGCGCCGAGTCCATGCGGCGCCAGGCGATCGCGGCAGAGATTCTGCTGCGCGCGAGCTACGCCGCCCACCCTTGCGGCTACCATCTTTGGGTCCCGCTTGGCGCCGACGGCAACGCGGCGCAGATCAGCAGCGCGCTCGCCGGCGCCGGCATGACCGCAATACCGGCCGACAGCTTTTCACCCGGCGAAACAAGGGCGCCCGCCTTACGCGTATCGCTTGGCGGAGCGATCGACGTATCGGGCGTGCGGCGCGGGCTGACGATGCTCTCCATATTTCTGTCGTCCGCCGGATCAATGCCGGGGGTAATCTGATCCGGATGCCGCATGAAATGGCCGATTGCGGTCTGGCCGCTGTCCGGCGCAAATATATTTAAGCGGACATCCCACGGGCAGTCACGACTGGGCGGCGGGCTCGCATGCCGAAGAGCACCCGAGAGCAACGGTCCCGACTCTGCCTGTCAGTCAATCAGGCGTGCGCGGAATTCACGTTCAAAGGTTACGTCGTCATAATCGCGAAAGAACCGATCAATTTCGGCGCCCCATTCGAGTTCCTTATCGCAGATCAATCCGTCGGCGGCGATAAGGTCACCAACCGCGCGGCGAATGATCCGGCCCGCGCGTTCGTTTTGCGTATAGAGACGGAGCGCGGCAAAAAAGTCATCCGCGTTCGGTGCGAGACGCTGACTATGCGCAACAATTTCTGGAACTGGGGGTTCACCGGCCCACTCGCTGCGGAGCCACAGGCTGCAAACGAAACTGTCGATCACCTCGGCTTCTAGTGGATGCCAGACACCGTCGCACCTCGCCATGAAGGCGAGAATATTAAGCCCGGCGGTGAGCAGCGTCCGATCCGCGCGGGGAAGTCCCCAGCCCGATGTTGGGTCGAGTTCTGCATCGACCGCAAAGCGCGCGAAGAAACTGCCGTCTCCGAGCATCTCGCCCGACCTTGCGTCGAAGACGCCGGCGATACGATCGCAGCGAAACTGCTTATACCTGTTCACCTTCTCGCAAATCGCACCGACATAGGCGAGCGTACCTCTGCGCTCGTAGCGCCGGCAGATGATACGCCGCATGGCGTTCTTATATTCGATGATGCAGACGTACGCCGAGATCGGTTGCGGCGTGTCGGGGGGTGAAGAGGCGACTTCCTCATCATCCGCAACCTCGTCAAGTTCGATGCCGGGCGGAAGTGGTGGCACCGCGCTGCTGCTGCCGCCGAGCCGGGCAAGATTCCCAAGAGTCGTCATTCATATTCCCCTCACGCTCCGGCGCTTCGCTGCACCGAAGGTCTTCCCGCTACTGTTATGGCTTTGAGGCCGCGCTGCGGGAAGGCCGCTTCGCTAATTCTAAAACAAAAATTGATCCAATGTGGCCGTTAAGTTAATCGGAGCGACGGAAAATGGCTGATTTGCTTGCCTAATCGGGACAAGGTTCGACTTTCGTCGCTTGGCTTGGCCCTCGCTGTCGGTATAGCCCTTGGATAGGGGGAAGAGAATCATGGCCGATATTGAACCGCTCGCATCGATCCGGGACCGCTTACTGAAGGAGCGCCACGCGCTTCTCGATCTTTCGACGCGCAATCGCCTCCTCAACACGCCGCTTCGAACGCGCAACAATCGAGCCATCGAGATCGTCGACGAGAAATCGACCGAGGTGTTCCGGCTTCTCGACGACGGTAAGGCGCTGAGCTTCCTTCCCGGCGTCAAGCTCAGCGACGAAGAGCGCGCCGAGCTGGATCCGGACGACGATGTCACCGGCGGCATCCCGCAGCCCGACGAAGACGCTGTCGATGCGCGCGGCGTCGCCGGGCGGCACAGCGACCTCCGCCTCCAGACGCGCCTCACCTCCGAAGGGCTGCAGAAGCGGCTCTTCGACATTTGGTACGACGCCCAGACGCTCGAACAAGAGCAGGGGGTCAATATCCTCTATCTCGCGATCGGGCTCTTGCGCTGGTACGACAGCGATAGCTCCGACATCGCCCGCCACGCCCCGCTCGTGCTCCTTCCCGTCCGCCTCGATCGCAGCAGCGCGGCCGATCGGTTCAAGCTCAAGGGCCGCGACGAGCCGCCCTCGCCGAATCTCACCTTGCAGGCGAAGATGAAGGTCGAGTTCGGGCTCGTCATCGAGGATTTCAAGGACGAGGACGAGGTCGATCTCGCCGCCTATTGCGCGCGGGTCGCTGCTACCGTGTCGAGCCAGGCGCGCTGGGAAGTGCTGCCTGACGCCATGGTCCTTGGCTTCTTTTCCTTCTCCAAATTCCTGATGTACCGCGATCTCGATCCCGACAATTGGCCGGCGGAGGGCGCGATCGACGCGAAGGCGACCATCGCCGCACTGCTGCGCGACGGCTTTCCCGCGACCGAGCCGATCGTCGCCGACGACGTCCGGATCGACGACGCCATTCGTCCGATCGAACTTCATCATGTCGTCGACGCCGACAGTTCGCAGACCGTGGTCATCGCCGAGGCCGCCGGCGGGCGGTCGCTCGTCGTCAAGGGGCCGCCCGGGACGGGCAAGTCGCAGACGATCACCAACATCATCGCCGCCGCCGTCGCGCGCGGCAAGAAAGTGCTGTTCGTCGCCGAGAAGATGGCGGCGCTCGAAGTCGTCCATCGCCGGCTCCAGCAGGTCGGACTCGGGCCGCTGACGCTCGAGCTCCACTCGAACAAGGCGAACAAGCGCTCGCTCCTCGAAGAGCTCAAGCGCACCCGCGACGCACAGCATCGCAGCGCGCGCGGCGACCTCACCGTCGTCGACAAGCTCGGGTCGACCGGCGACGATCTCAATAGTTTCGCGGCCCGTCTTCACACGCCGCTCGCGCCCTCCGAGCTCTCACCGCACGCGATTCTCGGGCGCCTCGCCTCCGTGGGGGACCGTGTGGGCACCCCCGCCTATCCGCTGGCCAAGGCCGAAAGCTGGTCGCGGCAGCGCGCCGCCGAGATTCAGGCGCTTGCGGCCGAGGTCGCCGAACGTGCAAAGGCGCTCGGCGAGCCGGCGGCGGATCCTTGGATCGGCGTCCATTGCGGGCCGCTCGATCCCGTCGAACGCGAAGCGCTCGGCGCGCGGATCCGGATCGCCGCGGAAGCGCTCTCTCGCGCGCGCGCGGTCGCGGGCGTCGCGGCGCGCGAGCTGGGCACCGACGAAGCCGCGCTGTTCTCGGATCTCACCAGCGCGCTCGGCGAGCTATCGGTGGCCCCGATCCCCGCGGGCGCCGATCTCGCGGCGATGAGCGATCCGCTCTGGTCGTCCGACGCGGAGCGCGCGGCCGAGCTGATCGCGGCGGGCCGGCGGCTCGCCGCGCTCTGGAGTGACGCAGAAGCCAAGATCAATGCCGCGGGGCTCGGTGCCGACTGGTCCGCGATCCGCCTCGCGGTCGTCACCAAGGGCGCGAGCCTTTTCCGCATCCTCGACAGCAATTACCGTGCGCAGCTCGCGCTGCTCCGTTCCTATCTGAAAATCGAACTACCCGGCTCGCAGGACGAGCGGATCGCCCTGATCGATGAAGCGGTAGAGGCGCAGGCCGCGCGCGCCGCGTTCGAGAAAGCAAGCGATGCGGGCGCGATGTTCGGCAGCGCCTGGAAGGGGGAGCGGTCCGACTGGGACCGGCTCGAGGCGGTCCGCACCTGGCGCGTTCGCCACGAAGGGCAGCCCGATAGCGTCTGGGCGCGGCTTGCCGCGGGCGCCGACGTCGCTGCGCTCGAGCGCGCGCGCGCCGATCTTGGCGTCCAGCTTCCCAATCTCGATGCATCGCTGCGCGATCTCTTCGGACACCTCAATCTCGATCTGGGGCGCTCGCTCGGCGCCGACGCGCTGTCGGGAGCTCCGCTCGATCGCCTCGCTGGCCGGCTTGAGGGCTGGTCCGCCAACCTCGAGGGGCTGAGCCGCTGGACCGCCTTTTATGCACGCGCCCGCGCGCTCGCAGAGGCGGGCGGGGCCAGCCTCGTCGCGGCACTGCTCGATGGCGCCATTGCGCCTAAGGATTTGCCCGCCGCCTTCGCGCATGCCTATGCGGAGGTGCTTCGCAAGGCGCTGTTCGAGGCCTGGCCCGAGCTGCGCGGGTTCGATGGCGATCATCACAATGCGACCGTCGCCGACTTTCGCCAATTCGACAGGGCGCGGATCGCGCTCGCGCAGGAACAGATCGTCGCGGCGCATGCCGCCGGGCGCCCATCAGGCGCCGCGGGCATCGGCCCGCTCGGCATTCTCAACGCCGAGATCGCGAAGAAGCGCCGCCATGCGCCTATCCGGGTGCTGCTCGACAAGGCGGGACCCGCGATCCAGCAGCTCAAGCCCGTCTTCATGATGAGCCCGCTCTCGGTGGCGCAGTTCCTCAAGCCCGGCGCGCTGCAGTTCGATATGCTCGTGATGGACGAGGCGAGCCAGATCGAGCCCGTCGATGCACTCGGCGCCATCGCGCGCGCCGACCAGCTCGTCGTCGTCGGCGACGAGAAGCAGCTGCCGCCCACCGCCTTCTTCAAGAAGCTCACAGGCGAGGATGATAGCGACGACGTCGACGAAGGGATCACGATCGAGGCCAAGGACGCCGAGAGCATTTTGGAGCTATGCCTTGCCAAGGGCGTGCCCTCGCGGATGCTGAGCTGGCATTATCGCTCGAAGCACCAGTCGCTGATCGCGGTGTCGAACCGCGAATTCTACGAGAACAAGCTCTTCATCGTGCCGAGCCCTTATGATGCGGTTGCCGGCATGGGGCTGAAGTTCAATCTCCTGAAGGATGCGCATTACGACCGCGGCGGCACCCGCACGAACGTCCGCGAAGCGCAGCATGTCGCCGCGGCGGTCATCCGCCATGCGCGCGAAAATCCCGGCCAATCGCTTGGCGTCGCGACCTTCTCGGTCGCGCAGCGCCAGGCAATTCTCAAGGAGCTCGAGCTGCTGCGCCGCGAGAATTCGGACGTCGAGGAATATTTTCTGGGCGGCAGCGCCGAGCCCTTCTTCGTCAAGAATCTCGAGAATATCCAGGGCGACGAGCGCGACATCATCTTCATCTCGGTCGGCTACGGCAAGACCGAGCAGGGCTATCTCGCGCACGCCTTCGGCCCGCTGAGCGGCGAGGGCGGTGAGCGCCGGCTCAACGTGCTCATCTCGCGCGCCAAGCTGCGCTGTGAGATTTTCTGCAACTTCACCGGCGCCGACATCGATCTTGAGCGCACCAAGGCGCGCGGCGTCGCGGCGCTCAAGCTGTTCCTGACCTTCGCCGAGACCGGCCATTTCGGGATGGGCGAGGTATCGGGCGAGGATTTCGACAGCGAGTTCGAAATCCAGGTCTGCGAGCGCCTGCAGGTCCTAGGTTATGACGTGAAGCGCCAGATCGGCGCATCGGGCTTCCGAGTCGATCTCGCGATATCGGATGCCGAAAAGCCGGGCCGCTTCCTGCTCGGGATCGAATGCGACGGCGCCCAATATCATTCTTCGCGCTCGGCACGCGACCGCGACCGGCTGCGCCAGCAGGTGCTCGAGGCGCATGGTTGGATCATTCACCGGGTCTGGAGCGCCGACTGGTATCTACGCCCTCAGGCCGAGCTCGCGAAGATCGAGGCGGCGGTCGCCGGCGCGAAGGCGGAATGGGCGGCGCGCGACGAGGAAGGCTATCGCGCTCCGCCCGCAGTGCCCGTCAGCTTCGAGGCCGAGACGGTCGGCGACACCGATATCGTGACCGCGATTGTCGGTGAGAAGCCGCGGCACGAGGCGCAGCCTTCAGCCTATGTGGAGGCCGATTTTCCCGTCATCCGCGCCGCCGAGCCGCACGAGACCTCGCTCGCGCTGATGGCCGACTATGCCGCGAAGGTCGTCGAGATCGAGTCGCCGATCCATGGCGACGAAGTCGCGGCGCGCATCCGGATGCTCTGGGGCCTCGCGCGCGCCGGTAGCCGGATCCGCGGCCATGTCGACCGCGCGCTCGGCGTCGCGGTCCGCAAGGGGCTGATCGAGGGCGGACCCTTCTATGCCTGGCCGGGCAAGCCGCTCGTCGTGCGCGATCGCTCGGGCGTGACCTCGCCGACGCTTCGCAAGCCCGAAATGCTGCCGCCCGCCGAAATCCGGCAGGCGGTCCTCGATATCGTCAACGCCAACTATGGCGCCGGTCGCCACGATCTCGTGCTCGCGGTATCGCGAAGCTTCGGATTCCTCTCTACGAGCGCGCAGCTTCGGGCGGTCATCGAAGCTGTGATCGACCGCACGCTCGAGTCAGGTGATCTGGAAGAGCGCGGGGACTTGCTGGTGCTCGTCAAATGAAGCCCGTCCGAATCGGAGAAACCAATGCGTTTCATTCACACGTCTGACTGGCAGCTCGGCAAGCCGTTCGGACGCGCATCGGAACAAGCGCGCCCTGCTCTGCTCGAAGCGCGGCTGGACGCGATCGATGCGCTGGCGGCCGCGGCGCGACGCGAAGATGCCGGCCTCGTGCTGGTGGCCGGTGACGTATTCGACAGCCCTGAGCCCGGCGACCGGATCTATCGCCAAGCTCTGACGCGCATGAAGGCTGCTGCCGACATCCGCTGGGTGTTATTGCCTGGGAACCATGATCCGGCGCGCGCGGACGGTCTGTGGAGCCGTCTGGCCGGCGAGGCGCCGGAAACGGTGGTCGTCTGTTTCGAACCGCAGCCGATCGAACTCGCCGAAGGATATTGGCTGCTGCCCGCGCCGCTCCAGTATAAGCGGACGCAGGATGATCCGACGGCCTGGTTTGACCATGCCGAAACGCCGGATGGCGCCAAACGGATCGGCCTCGCCCACGGCCCGATCCGCGATTTCGGGTCGAGCACGCCCGCGGCGAACCTGATAGCACCCGACCGCGCCCGCCGCGCGGGCCTTGCCTATCTAGCGCTCGGCGACTGGCATGGCCGCCGCGAGATTGATCCCCTGACCCACTATTCCGGAACGCCCGAACCCGACGATTTCGATCGGGAGGTGAGCGGCGTGGCGCTCCGCGTCGATCTGGCCGGCGAAACGCCGGACGTCGCGCAGGTGGAAATCGGCCGCTATCACTGGAAGTCAGAAAACTGGTCGCTTGGCAGCGCCGCTGAGCTCGACGGACTCCTCGTCAATCTCGCGCCCGGCATTGAGCGACAGCATCTCGTGCTCCGGCTCCGGCTGTCCGGCCTGCTCACGCTCGCCGAGCGCGTCGCGCTTCGTGATCGTCTCGAAAGCGAGTTGGCCCACGAGGTCCGCTGGCTCGATCTCAATCTCGACGATCTCTACGCTCGTCCGACCGACGCCGATCTTGCCGACATCGACGCCAACGGCGTGCTGCGCGTCGCCGCCGAGCGGCTGCAAGCGCTGTCGGCAACCGACGATGCCGCCGGTAAGCGCGCGGCGGCGGCGCTCGAACGCCTCTATGTCGAGCAGCGCCGCGCCGACCGGCTGGAGGCGCGTTGATGAGAATCCGCGAGCTTCGCATCGAGAATTTCCGCAAATTCCGGCAACCGCTGCACCTGACCGGCTTCGAGGACGGATTGAACCTCGTATGCGAGCAGAACGAGGCCGGAAAATCGACGGTCCTCGAAGCCCTGCGCGCCGTGCTGTTCGAGCGGCACGGCTCGCGGAGCGATCGCATCCGTTCGTTTCGGCCGCATGGCGATGAGGTCGCCCCGACCATCGAGCTCGGCTTCGATCTCGGCGACGCGAGCTGGCGGCTGCGCAAGCGCTTCCTCCAGAACCCCTCAGTCGAACTCGAGGGTCCGATCGGACGGGCAACCGGCGACGAAGCCGAGGAACGCTTGCAGACTTTGCTCGGTTTTGCGCGGGCCGGAAATCGCGGCGCCGACGACGACAGCCGCGGCGCCTTGGGTCTGCTCTGGGTCGAGCAAGGTCAATCCTTCGTCCTCGGTGCGCCCGGCCAAGGCGCCCGTCGGACGCTAGAAGAAGTGCTCGCCGGCGAAGTCGGCGCCGTGACGGGCGGCCAGCGAACCGCCACCGTTCTTCAGGCGATCGAACGCAGCCTCGCGGACTATCAGACACCGACCGGTCGGCCCGCCCGCCGCCTTCTCGATGCACAAGAGGCCGCCGCGTCGGCGGCCGAGGACGCCCGTGCGGCACAGGGCGAGCTGGAGCAATTCGACAGCGTGCTCGAGCGCTTGGAGGTGAAACGCAATGAACAGCGGCGGCTGGTTGCCGAACTCGACGATCCGGAGCAGCAGCAGAAACTGACCCAGCTTGAGGCCGACCTTGATCGCGCCAGAACCGCGGGCCAAGCGCTGCGCACCGCCGAAGCCTTGCTCCGCGAAGCGGGGGGCGAACGCGCGCGTCTCGAAGCGCGCGAAACCGCCCGCCGCGATCTGCGCGCGCAGGTCGAACAGGCCGATCAGGCTGCGACGACGGCACGCGCCGCCGCCGATGATCACGAGCCGGTCTTGGAAGCCGCGCGCCAGAGCGAAAAAGATGCAAATGCCGCCCTCGAAACGGCGCGCACCGCCCTCCGGACGGCCGAAGAACGACGGCTGGAGGTGCAGCGCAGCCAAGCCGCTCAGGCACGGCAGCGTGCGCTGGCGGCCGCCTTTCTCCGGCTCGAGGCGGCCGAGGATATCGCGGTCCAATTGCAGGCGCGCCGCGAGGAACTGGACGCCAACCGGATGACGCCGGACGCGCACAGCGACTTGCTGAACCTCGAACAGACGGTCGCCGAGGCCCAGGCCGCCGCTTCCGCCGGGGCAGCGGTCCTCTCGGTCGAGCTGCTGCCCTCCGCGCCGGCCGTGAAGCTCAACGGCACGCTGGTCGAAGGCAGCCTGCGCGTCCCCGTCAGCGAGCCGCAGAGTCTCGAACTGGAAGGAATCGGGTCGGTGTCGGTCACGCCGCCGGCTTCGGGCGAACCGGCCCAAGCCAGGCTGCGCGCAGCCGAACAGGACCTCGCCGCCTTTCTCGCCAACGTCGGCTGCGCCACGCCGCTCGCGGCCAAGGAAGCGGCCCAGGCGCATCGCGACGCCACGCAGGCCGCAGCGCTGCTCGCGGCCCAGCTTGAGGGCGCCTGTCCCGAGGATGCGGCGCTCGACATCGGCGCCGGCCTGGAATCCTTGCGCGGCGCCCTCGCGTCCGAAACGCGGCCGGGCGCGAGCGCATCGCCCGCCGCCTCCGCCGAGGCCGAGAATGTCGATCGCGCGTGGCAGACGGCGCGCACGGCCGAACGCGAGGCCGAAGGCCGTCGCCAGGCCGCGCTCGATACGTTGCAGGAAGCTCAGATCGCTAACGTCAAGCTCTCCGGCCAGGTCGAGCGCACGACAGCCGACGTGTCGCGGCTCGTCGAGCAACTGACCGCCGATCTGGATGCGATGGACGACGCCGCGCTCACCGCCGCGCTGGACGCGGCCAAGACGCAAGAAGCCCGCGCGATTCTGGCCCGCGACGAGGCGCAGCGCGCCGTCGAAGGGCTGGACGAGGCTGCCTTGCTCCAGCGCCGGGACGCCCTTCGCAAACGCCGCGAACGGCTGGTCAACGACCGGCTCGGGCTGGTCGGTGAGATCGCCCAGCTTGAGGAGCGCGCCAAGACGCTTGGCGGCGCTGGCCCCGCCACCCGGGCCGCGGTCGCCGCCGAGCTCGCGGAAGCCGCCGCCGCCGCCCATGATCGGCTTAAGGAGGAGGCCGAGATGCTCTCGCTCCTTACCGAGACCATCCGCGACGCCCAGCGCGAGACTGCCCGACGCTTCCTCGCGCCGATCACCCAGCGCGTGGCCCCCTTCATCGGACGCTTGCTACCCAATGCCAGCATTGTCTTCGGCGAGGATTTACGGCCCACCCTGCTCACGCGGTGCGGCCGCGAGGAAGCCACCGAGGATCTCAGCAAGGGAACCCAGGAACAGCTTGCGGTCCTGACGCGTATCGCCTTTGCCGATTTGCTGATCGAGAAGGGCAAGCCCGCATCGCTTATGCTCGACGACGCGCTCGTCTTCGCGGACGACGACCGCTTCGAGGTCATGCTCGAAATCCTGGCCGAAGCCGCCCAGCGTATGCAGATCATCATTCTGAGCTGCCGCACCAGCGCCTATCGCGGCCTCGACGCCAAGCGGCTTCTGCTCGCATGAGGGGCGGCGGCGCCTTTCCGCCTCCGCACGGCGCAACGGCCATGTCGCGGACCACGCCGACGGCGTGTCGGTTCGCTTAGAACGATCGAGGGGGGCAGGGATATGGCAGCCAAGAGCGCGGCCGAAATCGCGCAGGAATTTGCCCAGGGCGCGCTGAGCGCGACCCCGGTGATCATTCTCGGGAGCGGCGCATCGGCCGCCCACGGCGTCCCCGGCATGTTCGCGCTCGCGACGCATCTGACGGGCGCGGCACCGCCCGCCGCGTGGACGGCCGATGAGAATAAGGAATGGGACGCCTTCCTGACCCATCTCAAGGCCGGAACTGATCTCGAAAGCGCCTTGCAGGCGGTCCGCCCGACCGAGCGTCAAACCCATTTCATCGCCAGCGCGACGCGGGACTTCCTGCTGCCGTCCGACTTGGCGGTGCTGTCGGCGCTGCTGGCGGATCGGCATCACCTGCCGCTGTCGCGGCTCTACCGGCACCTGTTCGACAGCACCCACACGACCCTCCACGTCGTCACGCCCAATTACGATCGCCTCGCCGAATATGCCGCGGACGCCGCGGACGTCAGCACCTTCACCGGGTTCAATTACGGCTATCTCCAATCGCGTGCGCGCGATCCCAGGACGCGGATTGCGATCAGGGGCCGCGAGATGCGCACGGTCGCGGTGTGGAAGGTTCACGGCTCGCTCGACTGGTTCCAGGATGCCGCCAAGCAGATCGTCGGGATCCGCAGCGCGCTTGCCGTCCCGCCCGATTATGCGCCGCTCATGATAACGCCCGGGATCGACAAATATCGCCTGACCCATGGCGAGCCTTTCCGAACGATCCTCGCGTGCAGCGACAATGCGCTGGAGAATGCCCGCGCCTATTTCTGCGTCGGCTATGGCTTCAATGATGAGCATGTCCAGACCAAGCTGATCGAGCGCTGCGACCGCGATTCCACGCCGCTCGTCGTCATCACCAAGGAGCTGACACCGACCGCCAGGACTTTCCTGACAAGCGGGCGGTGCCGGCGCTATCTCGCCATCGAAGACGGCCCGGCGGGCGCGCGGGCCTATATGCACGACGCGCCGGTCGGCTTCGATCTCGACCAGCCGCTGTGGCGGCTCGATCAATTCCTCGATCACATAACAGGGACACCGGCATGAGCATCCTCGATTTCGCGGACGAAGAAGCGCTCGGGCGCGTCCAATCGGTCGACACGGCCACGGTCATCGTGCGCGTTGACGACGTCGAGGCGTTGCGCGCCCTCCAGGTGAATCGGCTGGTTGCGCTCCAGAGCAGCCTCGCCGGCCACAAGCTGATCGGCGTCATTCACAAGATCACCCGCACCGCGCTGGAAGAGGCGAAGGTGGCCGATGTGGAACGGGGCGAGGAGGCCCATCCCGAGGTCAATCTGGTCCGGATCACGCTGATCGGCACCTTGCTCGATCGCGATGGGACCCGCGCGAACATCTTCCGCCGCACGCTCGAAACCGTGCCGGAGATCGACGCTTGCTGCTTCGCTCTCGAAGGCGAGCGGCTGACCCGCTTCATGGGAGTGATCTCGGAAGTGACCGGAGGCGCCCAGCGCCTTTCGCTCGGCGCGTATACGCTCGATCCCAACGCCGAAGCCTATGTCAACGGCAACAAGCTCTTCCAGCGCCACGCCCTCGTCGTTGGCAGCACCGGGTCCGGCAAATCCTGGACGACCGCCCGGCTGCTTGAACAGGTCGCCGAGCTGGAAAGCGCCAATGCGATCGTGTTCGACATGCACGGCGAATATGCGTCGATGGCGGGCGACGGATTCGTGCATCTCCGCGTCGCGGGTCCGGGCGACATCGAGGCGGGCAAGAGTCTCGCCGACGGGGTGCTGCATCTGCCTTATTGGCTGATGAGCTACGAGGCGCTGGTCTCGATGTTCGTCGATCGCAGCGACCAGAACGCGCCCAATCAGGCGATGGTCATGTCCCGCGCCATCGTGGAGGCCAAGACCGGCTTCCTGACGGCTGGCGGGCATACCGATGTTCTCGCCAATTTCACCATCGACAGTCCGGTGCCCTTCGAGATCGCATCCGTGCTCGCCGCGCTGGAGCGGCTCAACACCGAAATGGTGCCTGGCGCCCGAACCGAAAAGCAGGGTGATTTTCACGGGAAGCTCAGCCGCCTGATTCAGCGCCTTGAAGGCAAGCGCACCGATCGCCGGCTCGGCTTCCTCTTCCCGGCGCCCGGCGTCGCCGACAGCTACAAGTGGCTCGACGAAGCCGTCACGCTGTTGCTCGGCGGCCGGGCCGCGAAGGGCGGCCAGGGCGGCGTGAAGGTCATTGATTTCTCCGAGGTGCCTTCGGACATCCTGCCTCTGATCGTGGGCATGGTCGCGCGCATGGCGTTCCACGTCCAGCAGTGGAGTGCCCAGGGCGCCCGGCATCCGGTCGCGCTATTCTGCGACGAAGCGCATCTCTACATCCCGCAGGACGCGACGTCCGGGGCGGCGGAGAATGCGATTGCGACCTTCGAGCGCATCGCCAAGGAGGGCCGCAAATATGGCGTCGGCCTGGTGGTAATCAGCCAGCGCCCGGCGGAAGTGAACCGCACCGTCGTCAGCCAGTGCAACAATCTGATTGCCATGCGGCTGACCAACGGCGACGATCAAACCGTCGTGCGACGCCTGCTGCCGGACAGCTTGGGCGGGTTCGGCGACTTGCTGCCGGTGCTCGACACCGGCGAGGCGCTGGTGGTCGGCGACGCTATCCTGCTGCCGACGCGCATCCGCATCGCCAAGCCCGTCAATGAACCGCTCAGCGGGACGATCGAGTTCTGGGATCGCTGGGCCGACGCCGCGGCTGCAGCGGCGCTCGACAAGGCAGTCGAGAGCTGGCGCCGGCAGACGCTCATAAAATAATCCGGGTCGCAGTTATGTGGCAGTAAAACTTTTGGGAACCGAGACCTATCAACTGATGTCGCCCCGGAAGACTTTTCCGCCGTCCACTGGATTGATGGTACGGTTAGTGACGTTTCTACGCGAGCTCACGTGTCGGGCGCCTGGGCTTCGGCAGCTTTCGGGAGTGGCGGTGCCGTCACCGAATGGCGAAGATCGGGCGCAAACCCGAAGCGCCTCCCCTGCCCACCTTCGAACAAAGAAATTCCGCACCCGGCAATTATCCGCTTATCATTGAGACCCGACTGCCGTGCGGCAACGCGCAAGAGCACGCATCATATGATATTCAACGCCCTCCTCACCGATGCCGACCTCGTTTGCGATCTCCCTATACGTTTGGCTTCGCAGCCGATGCATTAAGAAGATGCGACGTGTCCTCTGCGGCATTGCCAGAATTGTCCGACGCAATGTTCGCCGCAAGTCGGCAGCCTCGATCGAATGGGCTTGTTCCGGGCAAACCTCAGTATCGCGCCCGTCATCCAGCGGGAAGAGCCGGGTTTCTTTGCGCGCTTTCCGACGCGAACGCTCGATCAGCAGGTTCCGGGCAGCGCTAAACATGTAGGCGCGAGGATTTTCCAGCCGATCGAACACTTCCGCACACAGCATCCTTGCGAAAACTTCCTGCGCAAGGTCGGCCGCCGCGTCACGGCCCGCCCGGCGCCTGAAGAAATGGAACAAGGGTCCGTTCTGGGACCGATAGAAAGCCTCAAAAGAGGCGGTGGAACCCGGGGCCATCATGATAAGGGCTCCCGGACTCCGCGCGAGGTTAGCGGCGCATCCCGTGAGGCCCGGTAAAGCGTGATGCCGGCCTCGATCCGATCGAGGATGAAGGTATCGCGCTCGGCCGTCGCGATCCGGATGTCGGACTTCGAATATATCTCGACATCGACGGCGCAGCGATCCCCGAGTTCCCGGTGGACAATATCGCGGGCGCGTCGCCAGCATTGCTCGTCGGCAAACAGGGGATGATTGACGACGACCCAGAACTCGTAGTCCGAGAAGTCGATCGTGCGCTTGTCTTCGTACCAGGATCGGCGCGCATAGGGGCCGATCAGGATGATCCGTTTGATGCGGCCGGGTTTAGGGGCCTGTACCTGTTGGGGATCGAAGAAGGCGCGCAGAATGCGCGTGATCCGCTCGATCTCGCGCTGCTTGCGGCGGATCAGGTGGCCGACGCGCGCCATAACAACTTCGCGCGCGTAAACGTCGTTCGTACTTGGGGTTTGCAATTGCAGCTCGCACCGCGGCGGTCCGCGCAATCATGCGCGGATGTGCAAGCGGTGTCCGCTGCGAGCCGACGAAGCGGCTTTCAGCAACCGTCCGACGCGCAGCCGGACCTACATGATGCCTGGCAGGACTATCCTCAGGATGGCCGCCAGTCACTCCATCCCGTGAAAGGAACTATGCCAGAAATGCGGATTCCCGGCAAGCGGTCCGGCAGCGGCGCCTATTCGGCGCCAACCGCCTTTTCGAGTTCTGCGATCGTGTCGGTGCAGACCTGATGCACGACGCGGCCAAGCTCCTCGGTCCGCGCTCCGAGCCATGTGAGTTCCTCTTCACTGATTTTGTAGTGCTTGGAATAACGGGCCTTTGTGTACGCTTCCTTCAACTTCTGGAACATGGCTCGCTCACGATGCGTCCCCTCCGGCCAGATACCGAAGAGGCGGCGGTCTACGCCTTCGGCGAGGGATCGCAGAAAGGCGATATTGTGATTGTACGGCGTGTAGTACGTCAGTGTGAGAAGGACGCCTTGATAGAGGCTTTCCGTCGCCTGATGAAACAAGAAAGCGGCGTCTTTGCTGTAGCCCCGGCGTTGCGCCTCTAACGCGAGATCGTGTTTCCGCAGGCCGGCAGGTAAATACTCCTCAAAATACTCCCTAGCTGCTTCAAGCGCCTGCTGCGGTGACTTGGGCTTCGGCCGTGCCAGCTCGGTGTCGTCGGCTTGGTAAATCGCTATGCCGTCCTTCACGACCTCCATGAAAAATACACGTCCGTGCGAAAGCCCGTCGTTCACTTCGTGCAGGCTGTGGACGATGAAGTTCACCGGTGTCCGGAGTGTCTTCTCAATCGTGTACGCACGGATCAATCTTTCCTCGGCCTTCGCCCAATAGGCGGCGCGGTCGGTCAGCTCCTTCTGGCTGACGATAATCAGGATATCGTAGTCGGACTTATACTGGTTTGCCGACAGCGGCGCATCGACCCAATCTCCCCGTGCGTGACTGCCGAACAGGATGATCTTGAGAATGCGCGCACCCTTGCGTTGACCCCTCGCATTCTCGATCGCCTGCCCGAACTCGTCGAAAATAATCTCGACGACGCGTTCAAGTTCGCGCTGCTTGGCCGCAGGAAGATGATCGAGATCGGTGCGCATGGTGATGAATCTTCGAGAATATCGCGCAGTTTGGCAAGGGCTAACGACCGCGCGAATGCGATTGAATTAGCTTGGTATGCGAACAGATGGGAGGCCGGTGGTCGTCACGATATCGCCGGGCCGCTACGCTGCCGCCCCAACGTCCAATTGATCCCGCCGTCACGCATGATGCCCGCTACCGGCTTACCAACCTGCCGGTCGAGCACCGGCCGCCACGGCACCAATGTAAAATCCCGCGACCGTTCGACGAGCGCGTGCCGCCCGTTCGCCATCTCCACGGAGCGCACCAGACGCCCCTCGATCCGATCGCCAGACTTTGCTTCCCTGAAAGGCTTACCGAGCTCATCCGAAAGTTGTCCGGCGACGCGCAGTAGTTCGCGCCGCTGGAGCGCCGCGAACATGCCGCGGCGATAGGTAATTTGCCCGCCCTGCTCGTCCGCCAACTCCTGGGCGATCAGCCACTGGCGGCGAAGCGCCTGCGCGGCTCTGACCTCGCCCCCGAACCCGGCATCGCGCAGCTGGGTCGGGGTCACGGCCACGAGCTCGCGATCGATCCACGTTGCCGCATCGATCGCGGGCAATTTTTCGATGGGCTCGGCGGATAGAATTTCGACATCGACCGGCCGGCTCCGCAGCTGACGGTTTTCGAACGCCTCGACCTTGGCAAGATGATCGGGCGATATGATCCATGTTCCGTCGGGTTCGCGCTCGACGCTGCGCATGATCTTGCGCATCGCCTCGAGCCGGCGAACATGGGTTTCGGCGAACGCCTGCTGCGCCGTGGGATCGTGGCGCAGATGGGCATCGATCGAGTATCGTCCCTCGTTCGCCGCGGCGACCTCGACGATCGTCCGGTCGGCGACGCGCACGGTCCCGCCGCGCGGCGCGATGCTGACGATCGCGCCTTCGGGCGTCGGATCGGTCTTATCGCCGGCACCGATGTCGGCATAATGGACACGGCCGTCGACGCCATCGATGAGCAGATAATGGCGGTCGCCATGTTCGTCGGCGAGGCCGCGCATGATGACGCGGCCGACGAGCCGTGTCCCCTCCCCGGCCGCGGGATCGAAGATCAGGCGATCGGTGCTCGCGCGCTCGACATTTCTGGCGCTGAGTTCGCGCTGCATCGTGCGGATGATATCGCCGCGCTCGCCCATGCGCCGGAGCGTATCGGTCAGGCCCGGTTCGAGACGCCAGCTCTCGCCGCCGAGATGCGTAGCAAGTCCCATGCGGCCAAGTTTCTGGAGTCTGCCCGTTCGGAGCGACTGCTGGAAGGGCTCGGCGTCCCGAGCCGTAACAAGACCGTGGGCGTTCATTTCCCGGGCCAGCCGACGGTCGATCAGCGTCAGCCTTTCAGCCTCCGTATCGGCGCGCTGGCGCTGTTCGATTTCGAGGTCGGTCCGCGGCCCCAAGTCGAGCGTCGCGATCGCCATCGCGCGCTCGCGGGCGCCATGCGAAATATATTCGCGTGCGATGACGAGATCGGCGCCGCGATCATTCTTGCCGCGCAGCATGACATGGCTGTGCGGATGGCCGGTGTTGAAATGGTCGACGGCGACCCAGTCGAGCTTCGTCCCGAGATCTTTTTCCATCTCGCGCATGAGTCGGCGGACGTAAGTTTTGAGGTCGCCAAATTGATCGCCATCCTCGGGCGCGACGATCATCCGGAACTGGTGCCGATCCTGGCCGCAGCGGGTGAGGAACGACTTGCCATCGGCGATATCGAGATCGGCGGAATAGAGTTCGCCCGGCAGGCCTTCGCGCGTCACGCCGTCGCGCTGGATATAGGAGAGATGCGCCTTGGCGCCGCCGAGCCCCTTGCCGGCGAGCGTGACCGGACGAAATTTCACGATGACCCGGCGCGACCGGAGCGCCGTATGCCTGCCCTGCCCGCGCAGGACCCGCGCAACGCTCGCGCCGCGGCCGATCCGGCTGCCATCGAACTGGCCACGCCTACCGGTCCTTTTGCCCGCGCGCCGCGCCGCCTTGATCACGAGGCCGATATAGCGGGCTTCCTTGCCGCGGCTGCGCATGCGCCCGAGCCGCGGGGTGAATTCATCCTCGTCCATATCGCGTCCTTCCTGATGGAACGACGCTCCCCACGACAAGAATGGCAATTCCGCCGGATTTGACAAGGAGTCTCGCGTTTTCGGCGCGTGAGGCGTGGAAATCCGCGCGATCCGCGCCGCGAGTCTCGCGACGATAACTCGTATCTCGCGAAAACTCCGAAAAAAGGATGTGCAGACAGTGAGTTACAATATCGCGAGATATTGCTTCTATCTTGCTATCAGCACCCACCTCTCGATCCGGCGCTTCGTCCCGTCCCCCGCCCCCCGCTCTCAACAGCTCACTTCCGCCGCAGACGAGCAAAGAAAAAGGAGCAGCGCCTCGTCGGCACCGCTCCTTTTCGCGGGCGATCAGCGCCCTTCAGACAGTCGTTCTGAACGCTTCTAGGGCCGCACTTCCATCCTCGAAATGCCGCACGCCCAGCAGCGCATCGACCGATCCGAGCGCGTCGACAAGCAACACCGCGACATAGTTCCGCCCGTCCAATATTCCGCTCACCGCGATGCGATCGAGCGCGTCTTCCTCGTCCCAATCGAGGCTATCGTAGCTGCCGAGCCAGCGTTCGCGCGCCCTCGCTTCCCAGTAAAAGTCGGCGCCCTCGGCCTCGATAAACTGCCGCGCCAGGCCTTCTGCTGCCGCACTTCCGAACTCGATTTCGAGCCCGGCAACGAGCCGTTCGAACACCCGGGCTTCACCCATATCGATCGAAGATTGAAACATGATCCTTCTCCTTTGCGAAACGCCCTCCTCATCGAGGACAGTCCTTCGAAGGCGGGCGGCGGCGCGGCTGTCAGGGCCGCGCGGAGCGCAGCGCAGCGCGCCGCGAAGCGGCGGCGGGGGAGCCAATTTTCGAAGAAAATTGGGGGGACCGCCGGCCTTGCACAGCCGCGCCGCCGCCCGTTATACTTGGCCTTGCCGAGACGAGCCTCCACCCTCCCGCGGCCGCGCGACGCCACTGGTACGGCGCTTTCCGGTCGCAGTTACCGGCGCCTTTCGCCGCATCATCCGGACGAAACTCTCGCGGAATACGAGCGGCGAAAGGCCCCCGCACCGTCGCCGGTACGGGGGCGTCCGGGGCCGGTTCAGTCGGCAGGATTCCAGATCAGCGCATAGCTGTCGTCGTCGTCCTGCCCCGCGGCGCGGCCGAGATTGCAATAGAGCCGGCGCGGTCCGAACTCGGGGGCGGCAAGCGTCAGCGACACATATTGTTCGCCCGAGACCTGCCCCACGCGAAGCCAGCCCGCGCCGATCTCGACGCCGTCCGAATAGACCCGGTAGTCGGGCTGGGTCTCGCCGGCCTTGCTGCGGTTCGTCCGGACCTCGATGCCCGCACGGATCGTCAGCGTCTTGAGCTGCCCGACAAAACCCTTGTCGATGCTGCCGTTCACATAGCCGATAGCTGCCATTTTTCGTCTCCTCGAAACCGCCGCAGGGACCATCCCCGCGGCATGGGCGGACCGAAGAACGGCGCGATGGCGCCGCGCGAACCCGAAGGGCCGCAGCGAAGCGGAGGACTTGAGGCGGACGATTATTTGAAGCGACGCGGCCGCGAGGAGCGCGTGGCACACGCGCGGGGAAATAATCGCCCGCCGATGGTTTCGCGCGGCGCCGCGCCGGTCCAGGTCGCTCGCCCGGCGCGGGGTGATGGGCCTGTGGAGACAAGAGGAAAAAGACGGGGTAGCGGCTATGCGAACGGCAGCGCCGATCGATCAGCGTTTGCCGGGGCGGCGCCTCCGCGCCGCCGCGTCGTCCCGGATCACGCGCATCATGGGAGCGATTTCGGGCATCACGACCGGAACAATATCGTCGACGGTGCCCATCGCGCGACCGGTGGCCGCCGGTAAGGAAGGCAAGGAAGACTGTCGCACGATGACGCACATCGCGGGCGCGGCCACTTGCCGCTTCGCCCTTTCGGGAAAGCGCGCTAGAACGGCGCACCAGCCACCGGAGTCGGGGCCGTTAGCGACCCGCGGTCCATGATTTCGGCAGCTTGGGGGCGATGCATCATCGATGCGCATGTCGTCGGGGCGGTGGGAGGGGGAAAACCGCACCGCCCCATATTTCCGGCATCACCGGCGTACGCCGCACCCGTCCGCCGGTTCACCAGTGTCATAGAGACAATCGCGACAAGGTCGCGCGTCGTTTTTGGCGCGTTCGTCCAATGCGAATCGCGCGCTGCGCGGCAGGACGCGCCCGGCGACATCTTCTACCGACCGGAGGCCCGTAGCGACCCGCGGCTCCCGGTATCAGTGGGGGCGATGACCGAGGTCATCGTTTGGCGGCGTGCGGAGCGATCCGCACGCCGCTTCTTTCCTTCTGCAATTTCGCGCGCCGAGGCCGCTCACGGCCGAGGCGCGCGCAACGAAAAAGGCCATCGCGCCGATCCGAGCCGCAGCGCGGCGAGGGACGGCGCGATGGCCGTTCGGGATCGAATGCGGCGGAAAAAAGGGCGGGCGGCGAGCCGCCCGCCCTTTCCTCAAGCCGCGAGCGGCGGGGCCTCGGCTTCGGCCTGGCTGCAGTTCCCGGCATCGCCATCGGCATCCATGTCCAGACCGGCGGGACCACCATAGGCCATTTCGGCCTCGATCATCGCTTCGAGATCGGCGCCCCAGCGCGCATGCGCGCGGACACTGCCAACACCGCCGCGCGGCGTATATGCCGCAGGCGGAAAGTTCATCCATCCGGGGACCCACGGCGCGACCTGCGCGCGCCCGTTGGTGCCGTCCAGATGATCGGCGATGATCGCTTTCAGCGCCTTCGCCTTCTCCTTTTCGTTCGCATTCGCGACCTCGGCGCCCGCGACTTCGCCGACGATGGCGAGCAGCACCTCGCGGTCGCGAAGCTGATCGAAGAAGGCCGCGTCGGCGTGCCAGTGCCTGCGCATATCGGTGCCGAGATGGAGCCCGATCGCCTCGACCGCGAGGCTTCCCGCCTGCAATGTTTCGCCCATGACGATCGCGACGACCTCGATCACCACGGGATCGGGAAGTTCGAGCAGACGCGCGAATACGCTGGCGAAGACCGGCCGATCATAGCCCGACCCGGTGACCGTCGGCGCCTCGGGATCGAAGCCGAGGACGCCAAGCACCGCGCGCCGCTGCGCATCGAAGGCGGCCTCGGCGGCAGAGCTTTCGACGCTCTCGGCGATATCCTCCTTCGGCGCGCGCTGGCTCTCGACATCGACGCGGTAATGATCCGTGCCCGCGATGACATGCGCGACCATCGCCCGCAGCGCGACCCCGCCATGGCGCGCGAGGTCGGCGCGAACGGCGGCGTGGCGATGGAGGTCGATATAGGCGTTCATCGCCGATGTGACCTCTGGCCGGGCCGCTTTGACGCTGTCGCCAGACCCGCTCGCGCTGGCGCCGCGCGCGGCTTCCTTCACCGTGACGAAGCCTTCGTGAAAGGTCACTTCGCCGCTGTCGCGGACCTCGACATAGACACGCCCGCCCTTGCGTTTCGAGGCATGGGCATGATCCCACGAGCGGAACCATTCGCCGCGCGCAAGTATGGCGACATCGCTCCAACCCGCGTCGATATAGGCGATCTTGCGCGCCTCGATCTCGGCCATTTGCGCGGTCCAGAAGACATCGCTGTCGGCGAAGAAACGCTCCTCGCCGAACAGGTCGGCGACGATGGCGGCGCCGCTCGCCTCGGCGTCGAACAGCGCATGCTGCACCGCAATCGCACTGCCGCCGAAAAGCCATGCTTTCAATTGATGACCGGTCGGACAATAGGCGTCCTTGTCGTCGTGCAACGCGAGCCAAGCGGTCTGCTGGCTCTTCGAGGCAAGGGTCAGATGGCGCACCGTCGCGGCGTCGATCTCGCCGCCGCGATAGAGAGTGCGAATGCGCGGAAGCAGCGCCCCCAATGCAAGGATGCGCTTCACCGCCGACACCTCGAAGCCGAAGATATCGGCGATTTCTTCGACATTGCGTCCCGCCTTGACCAGCGCGCCGAACGCCTCCCACTGGCTGACTTCGTCGGGCTTCACGCGCGCGAGATTTTCGAGCATCGATGCCTCGATGGCGGCGGCATCGTCGGCGTCGTCGAGAATTGCGCACGGCAGCGGCTTCACCGCCCCGCCTTCGCGCGCAACGGCATTCATGGCTGTGAAGCGGCGGCGCCCGGCGACGATCTCGAAATGACCGGCGGAACAGTTCGGCCGCACGAGCAGCGGCACGAGCACCCCGCGCGCGCGGATGCTCGGCAATATGTCCGCGACGTCGGGGTCCTTGCCCTTGCCGCGCATATTGGTTTTCGCAATCGACAGCTTGTCGAGATCGATAAAATCGAGTTTCATGATAGTTGCTCCGTGTGAGCGCCGGTTCCGTCTCGGGGGCTAGTGGGACGGAACCGGCTTAGATGACGGCGAAAACGCGCCGCCGCGTCAGCTGTCCTCCCCCTCCGCGCCCGGATCGGAGCGAGGGTCGGGTTCGGGCAGAAGCCGGTCGGCCTTGCGGCGCCTGAGCGCCGCTTCGGCGCGCGTGATCGAGCCGAGCCGCTGCGCGGTCTCGGTCCAGACCGAGAGCGGCGCGAGCGGGTCGAAGGTGCGGTCGCGCTCGATGGCGAGGCCGAACGGAAGCCGCACCGCTTTGATTTCGCCGAGCGAAAAGCAGCCAAGTTCGGGGCAGCCGAAGCCGAGATCGGCGAGGCCGAAGAGCGTGTCGCCATCCTCGGCGAGTTCGGTGGCGATCCATGTCGCCGCGCCCACGGGGCTGAAGAATTTGACGACGGGCCACGGGTCGAAGCGCTCATCCCGCGCGGCGTGGATGCGGCTCGTAAGGCCGTTCGCGTGGAGCGCGAAGGCGAGGCTGTGGGGAAGCAGGTTCATTGCCCCTCCCCCGCCGTATCCGCGCCGCGCGCGGCGCGCGCCGCTTCGGGTGCAAAGGTCATGAGATAGTCCGCCGCCTTGCTCGCGAGGCTCGCGGCCTTGAAGATCGCGCGCGTATCGGCGCGCAGGATCGCGAGCCACGCGCCGATATAATCGGCGTGGCGGACCGTCGGTTTGATCCCGAGCGCGGCGCAGAGGAAGGCGCTCGCGAGCTCGGCGCAAAGTTCCTCGCGGCCATAGGCGGCGCTCGCGAAGGCCCCCGACTGGTCGCGGTCCAGCCGCGATGGATGCCCGGTCCAGTGGCCGAGTTCGTGCAGCGCGGTGCGATAATAATCGATCTGGCTGTGGAATGCCTGTTGCGGCGGCACCGCGACAAAATCGTGCGAGGGCGAATAATAGGCTTCATGGCCGCCGATGCGGAAATCGGCGCCGCTCGCCGCGATCAGCGCCTCGGCGATGGGCATTGTTTCGCGCGGCGGGAGCGCCATGTCGGTCAGCAGGCAACGCGGCGGCAGTCCTTCGCACTGATCGACGTTAAAGACAGTGAAGCGCTTGAGAAACGGGACCCCGCGCTCGCCTCCCCGCGCATCGCCGCCGCTGCCGCCGCCGATATCGCCGCTGCTCGCAGCGCGCGCTGCGCCCGGTGCATGCGGCGCGCTCGCGCCGTCTCCTCCGCCGCCTTTCGGCGTGAAGCGCGCGGCATAAAAGATCGTCGTGCCCTTTTCGCCCCGGCGCACCGCGCCGCCCGCGCCAAGCGCCTGACGGAACGTCAGCCAGCGCTGCGCGGCAAAGCCGCGCGCCGCCGCCTCGCTCCAGAGGATCAGGATGTTGATGCCCGAATAGCTGCGCCCGCTATCGGCGTTGCGGGGCAGCCCCGGCGCGAAGGCGGCGGCATCCCATGGCTGAACCCATGGGACGCGCCCGGCTTCCAGCTCGCCGACGATGCGCGCGGTGACCTCGTCGTAGAGCGACGCGCGCGTTGCCGCCGCGTCTCGCTCGCTACGGACCGCCGCGCGACGCCCGCGCCTTTTGGACCTGCGGACCTGAGCGGCATTCATCGGCATTGGCGTTGGAGCCAGTGTCGGCACCGCACCCGATGCGGTTTTTCGTGTCGACGTCGGCGTCAGTGTCGATGCCGCTGTCCCCGACATCTCAGGGCTGTTCGAAAGCGCCTCGCGGCCATCGGCCAAGGCTTGCGGATCATAAACCATCGGTGCGGGTCCTCCTGACCAAAAACCGCCGCGGCCGGCCCCGGACGGCGGGGCGGGCGGCAGATCAGGACAAGGGGGTCGCCCCCGGAGGCGGGTCCGCACCCGCAGGGCCGAAGCGAAGCGGAGGAGCCGGAAGAATGACGGTTTGCGGAACCGCCGGGCGGCCCCATGGCCCTGCGCCGCCCGAACCGCCGTTCCGGTGCGCCGCTTCACAAAGCGCCGCCGCGCGCCGCCAGGCGCGCGGCGTCATCAGAGCGATGCTGTCGCCCGACCCCTTTGTCGTTTCACACCCTCGGTCGGACATGACAGACGACGGGGAATCGAAATGAACCCGGTGGAATGAACCCGGTCGGCCGACGCCGGGATCAAGCAAAGCCCGGCGCAAGCGCCTCCCGATGATCGCCGGCGCGGCGGCCCGTCAGGGCGGCCGCGCCGGCCGGAGCGATAATGGCGCCCTTGGCGAGCCGCAGGCGGAGCGGCGTGCGCACGGATGCGGCGGGTCGGCCGTGGCGCCGCCATGGCCGGAACAGCGCGGCAGCGCTGTTTACCCGCCGCGAGACGTGCGCCGCCGCTGCGTCAAGACAGCGAGCCCAAGAGCGCGTGCGCGGTCGAAAAAGCAAGCGCGCGACCTCTGGCGGCGGCCCGCGCCGCCAGTGTGCGCCCATTTCCCGCCGCGCTCATTTTCAGCCGCACGCAATCGACGACATAACATGCCGGTCGCCTGTTTCCTTCCTGAAACGCGGCCGATCAGCGCCTGATGAAGAAGATGTCGTTCGGGACGGCTGGGGGTTGGTTATCCGGCGATTTCGGCTTGGCCCCGATGACGGCGCGCGCCGGAGTTCCGCGTGGGGGCGGCGGTACGTCGCTCCTCGCGACCCTGCGCAGATAGTCGCGCGTTTCGCCGGGAAGCGCGCGGCGGCCCTCAAGATAGGCCGCGTACCGCGCCGGTCCCGCATTATAGGCGCCAAACAGGCCGGGATAGCCGAAACGATCGTACATCAGGCGCAGATAGAGAGTGCCGGCAAGGATATTGTCGCGCGGCGCATGCGGATCCTGGCCGAGCCCCAAGCGAAGTCGCATCTCGGCCCAGGTGGCCGGCATCAGCTGCATCAATCCCATGGCGCCGGCATGACTGACGGTCGGGCGACCGTGCCAAAGCGTTCGTCCGCCGCTTTCGGCGACCATGACGCGTTCGATCCATGGCACCGGAACGCCAAATCGCCTCGAGGCTTCCTCGATGTGCGACCGCCAAGGCGCCGCCCCGCTTGCCGCTTCGGGCGCTGGCGCGGCGAGCGCGGGCTGTGTCTCCGCCGTTGCCGGCCCCGCCGAAGCCGCCGTTGCAGCCATGGCTGCGGTCGCAGCCACTGCCGCCGCGCCTTTCGTGAGGCCGAGAAGCCTCAGCGCGCCCACAGCAACTGGACCTTGCCGACGATATCGCTCTCAGCGGTCGGACCGAAATAGCGCCCGTCGAACGACGCAGAACCCGGCATGAGCAGCAGATACTCGCCGCGGCGGAGGACGATGCAGCCCGACCAATGCGGCATTGGCCGTCCCGCGCCGTCAAAATCGAGCCGGCGCGCGGCGCGCAGACCGTTGACCGCGATATCGGCGCCGACCGCACAAACACGGTCGCCTGCCGCTGCCGCTACGCGTTTGATCAGCGGGACGTTGGCAGGAATATAGCGGCGCTCGCTGCCCAGGATGCGCCAGCGCGGCTCCAGCCTTGCCGCCACCAGATCGCCCCGGGCAAGGGGCGCCCTGCCCACCGCATAGAGACCGATGGCCGCGCTTTCGGAGACGTTCCAGATAAGCAATGGCCCGGGCGGGTCGAGCAACGTTGCGACGACCGCGGCGCCAACGCATGCGGCGGTGACCGTCAAACAGGATTTCCGGCGAAGGACGGCCGAATTGCGCAGCGGCAGGAGCCCCAGCAATCTCGCGGAGCGGCCGTCACGCATCGCGTTCTCGCTGCGCGATCGTATCGCGGGACCAGGCATCGAGATCCTCGGCGCAATAGAAGACGAGGCGGCCGTGCCTGCGAAAGCGCGGTCCCTGCCCGCTGACGCGCAATTTTCTGAGTTTTCGCCAGCCGATGCAGAGATAGGCGGCGGCCGCGTGGGTGTTCATGAACGGACGGATGTCAGCCATGGCGGCAAATCCCGCCATCGGCATTCCGTCGCGCGGCGCGGCGGCAATGAAGTGCGAAAGGGTGTTCCATGGTCGACTCCAGGCTTGTTGAGCAACAAGTCGACCAGCAATGCGGAACGCTGGGCATCCCCAGATCTAGGGAATAATCTCGTCGACGCCGATCAGCCCATGTCGCTGCGCGATCCGCGCGAGCTGCGTGCGACTGCGGACGGCGTAAGTGTGGCGCAGATATTTCATATGCGTGAGCACGGTTGAGAGCGCGACGCCCATGCGCTGTGCAATCTCGGCGTCGCTGTGCCCCAGGGCCGCGAGGCGAAGGCATTCGAGGCGGCGCGGACTGAGGGGCGGTGGACCGTCTTCGTCGGGGGCGGGATAGCCGTAGATGCGGCGCACTTCAGCGAACGCTTCGTCGACGATCCATGCGGCAGCGCGGCAATAATCGCGTGGAGGAAGCTCGGTGGCTTGGGTGGCGAGCGATCCGCTGCCAGGCGGCTCGCCGGGAACGCCTATGGGAACGGTGATACCCAGGCACAGTCCGTGGCGCGCGGCCTCGTCGAGGATCGGCCGATGAACGCGGCTTCGCCCGAGGATCGAGCCGAGTTCGCTCCATGCGAAACATCGGTTCGTTCGCAGCGAGGCGAGGTGAACCGGATCGCGGCGATAATAATGACGCGCGATGAAGATGTCGTGCCATTCGCCATAATTGTCGAGGCAGAAATAAGCAGGCTCCTGGCGAACGAACCAGACCATCTGAACGAGCGCCACGCGGTCGAAGCCGAGTTCGCCTACAGCATCGACGGTATCGGTCAGGACATCGCGGTCGCGCCGCGCGGCGCGAACCGATTTACGGTGCTGCTCGATCAGCCGCTCGATCGGCACGAGGGAAACGGGCGAAGATCGCACGCACCATCGCCGGGAGGGTGCCCCGACGCATAGACCGAAACGCTGCGCCCGCTATGCCGGGGCCCTATTCGGCAGCCTGGTTCGCGCGCGACCTGCATCTGCCCTCCTCTGGAATGACGACCGACAGGTCTCGACCAGAAGAGCCGCCTCCGCCATCCCAAGAAAAGGGGTGCGAACGGCGGAATTTTTGGGAAGCGTGCCGAGCCCGATTCCGCTCCGGCCGCATCGCCGGCAGCGCATGATCCTTGCCACGGGCGTCTTTTTGACAAGAGTGTAAACATGCTCGATTCGCATGATCTTCTAGCTGAGGACGCCGAGCGCTGGGCGCGACTGACCGCGAAGCATCGCGCCTGCCTCGACCTGCTTCTCGAGCATCGGACGTCCAAACAGATTGCTCGGATACTGGACATTTCGAAGCCGACGGTCGACCAGCGCATCGCGGCGGCGCGGGTCATCCTCGGCGCAAGCGATCGCGGCGATGCCGCTTTGCGCTATGCCCGGCTCAAGGCGATATATGATCAAATCATATATGATCCGATACAGCTTCCCCAGAGCCGCAAGCTTGTGTCATCCGACTTTGCGAACGGTGACCCAGCCAGGACGACAGCGCCCGAAGAACGCGCCTCGCTCCTCGCACAGCCGTTCGGGGATTTTTGGAGGCCCGACCACCCTCCGACGACGCGAGGTACGATAACCGCTGTCATATTGGTCCTGACAGTCTTTCTCGTTCTCGCCGGCCTGGTGATCGGCGACGTCCTGACGCGGCTGATCTCCGGCTGACCCCTCCCACCAACCGCAACCAGCATCGGGGGTCCGTCTGCCGGTCCCCGGAAAGGAGAAGCTATGTCCAGTTCCATCGCAAGCACAGCCGCCCGCCTCCAGCGCGACGTACCCGCCACCGAATTTCGGATCGACGACGCGCTGCTCGCCGTATCCTCGCTCATGACGACGATCGTGACCGCGCGGCGCGACATCGACAACATTCCTGCCGTAGCGGGCCAGGCGACGATCCAGCGCCTCGCAAAGGCGCAGCTCGCGCTCGTCGGCGTGAGCGGGGACGTCTTGCGGGTCCATGGCGAACTCGCGCGCATCGCCACGGAAACCGCGGGGTACGATCTTCACGAATGTCCCGAGGCAGCCCCGTCGGCGGGGCTCCCGCTTCGGAGCGTTGCATAGCGCCATATTGACCCCGGAGCAGCCAGCGTGGAAAAAAGTCCTGATGCGAACCGCCTTGTTTCTGGCTTTCTTGCTGGCTGCGATTGGGTTCGCCGCCTGGCGGGGGGGCGGTCCCGAACGCGCGATGGCCGCAATTGCGCTCGGACTGGTGGGCGCGGACGGGATTCTGCACCGATATATTCCGGTGGAGTTTGCGACGCTCGACGTGGGACATCTGGCGATCGATGTTTTTGGCGTAGCCGCTACCGCAACGCTCGCGCTCTGTGCGCATCGCTTCTGGCCGATGATCGCGGCCGTCCTCCATATCCTCCCACTCATGGCGCACATGAGCCGGGCGCTCGACATGACGCTGCATCCGGCGGCCTATCTCACGATGCAGGTGGCGGCGTCGTGGCTGGTGCCACCCCTGCTCATCCTCGCAACCTGGCGTCACCAGCGGCGCTTGCGGCGGCGGGGCAGCGATCCGTCCTGGCACGCCTGGTGGCGTGCGTCGAACCGGGCAACGCCGAGATCGTAGCGGCGCGGCTCATCACCGAGTTTCGAAGTCTCGCCCGCCTGCTATCGCAAAGCCCGGACGCGATCGCGCGGGTCGTGGGCCGCGACAGTGCGATCATCCCGCTGCTGCTCGCGTCGCGCGACGCCATGAGCGAGGCGATGCGCGGTGAACTGCATGACAGGCGGATTACCGCGTCGAGCCGCAGACTGACCGATTATCTGAAGATTTCGATGGGCGGCCTGCCCGACGAGACGCTGCGCATTCTGTTCCTGGACGCGCGGCACAGATTGATCGCCGACGAGCAGATGCAGCGGGGAACGATCGATCAGGTCGTGCTCTATCCGCGGATCATTCTGCGCCGCGCGATCGAGCTCGATGCGGAGGGGGTCATTCTTGTCCACAATCACCCGAGCGGCGACCCGACCCCGAGCTCCGCCGATCTCTCGGTCACCGAACGGCTCGCCGCAATGGCGCGATCGCTCGATATCGCCGTCGTGGACCACATTGTGGTCACGGCGACATCGCATCGAAGCATCGTGCAACCGAGCGGCGCATCCGGCGACAAAATAGGACAGGCCTTCGGCCTGCGCTCGGGTGGGGACAATTTGCCGCGCGGTGACGGCGCCGGTAGCACCCTCGGCGCCGCCTTGTCGGACGCACTTGCAAACGCGCGGCGATCGGTCCGACGTCTCCTGCTGCGCCGGCAGTTGCTGGATGCCGACAGGCTGTTCGGCGATCCGGCGTGGGATATGCTCGTCGAACTCTTCATCGCTCATTGCGAAGGCGCGGCGGTCCCGACGGGAGCGCTTGGCATCGGTTCCGGACTTTCATCGAGCAGCGCGCAGCGCCTGGTCCAGCGGTTGGTCGACGCAGGGCTCATAGTGCGCGCCCCCGATCCCGACGATGGACGACGCCATTTCGTCAGCCTGGCGCCGGACATCGCGCACCGTCTGACAGCCTATTTCGTCGCGCACGACGAGTAAAAGCCCGCGCACCCCGGGGATGGTCCGGCTATTATAGGAATTGGTTCAAGCAGCTGAATTAGAACCAGTTTCGGGATCGATTTTTCATGGCGGCCCCTTCAATTGCCGGGCTTCATCGGCTACTATTTGGGCGCCGGTTGTCATCTGGCGAAACGGTAGCGGCAAAAGCCGGCCTTGAGATGACAGGACCAATCGCGCGATCGTTCAGCGAGGCCGGACCGGGAGAGGAACCCGGAAAAGCGCCATTGAGGAGCGGCTGCCGGGCGAAGGGTCCGGAACCCGTCGGCGGCCGACGATCCCCACCATGCATAACCGACTGATACAAAAGCTTGCGTCCGGTATCGCTTCATCGGCGACCGAGGACCAACTTTACGGCGCCTTGTCGAGCGCCGCCTCACGGCTCGGCTTCGATCATTTCGCGCTGGCCTACGACCGCCGCGGCGCCAGCGGGCCAGCCTCGCTGCTGATCCACGACTATCCGGAGCACTGGGCCCAGCTATATGTCAAACTCGACCTCGGCGGCATCGATCCGGTCCGGCGCGCCGCCGAGCGATCGATGACCGGTTTCGGCTGGCACGCCCTCGACCAGTATATTCCGCTGACCAAGGGCGATCGCAGGATGCTCGAGGTCGGCCGCGAACATGGGGTGAGCGACGGCTTTACGGTCCCGCGGCATCTCCCCGGCGAAGCGAGCGGGGCCTGTTCTTTCGCGGTCGGTCCCCAAAAGCAGATGCCGTGCGGCATGTTCATGGCCGCCGAGATTATCGGCGCCGTCGCCCTCACTGCCGCGCGGAGCCTGA
This sequence comes from Sphingopyxis sp. NJF-3, assembly GCF_053514865.1. Classification (NCBI taxonomy): domain Bacteria; kingdom Pseudomonadati; phylum Pseudomonadota; class Alphaproteobacteria; order Sphingomonadales; family Sphingopyxidaceae; genus Sphingopyxis; species Sphingopyxis sp. NJF-3. The sequence goes on along the minus strand of NZ_CM130726.1, from coordinate 970,645 downwards.
TGGGCGCGCCGAGGCCGAATGATCGGCCAAGGCTCAGCGAGCGGCAACGCGAATGCGTCCTGTGGATCGCACGCGGAAAAACGGCAGGCGAAACGGCCGCGATCCTCGGCATCAGCGAGGAAACCGTTGTCCAGCATCTCAAGGTCGCGCGCGACCGCTACGACGTCCATTGTCGCCAGATGCTGATTCTTTGCGCGCTGTTCGACGGCCTAATCGGCTTTTCGGACATTTACGACTGGTGGCACGACTGACGGATAACCGGGGGTGGCGAGGCGCAAACCATCCCCATTTCTTGGTATCGCCGAAATCCGCCGGACATGGTCTGATTCCGCCTCTCACCAAGCGAGGAAAAGTCATGACCGATCAGCTCACGCGGGCGCAGCAGGCGCCCGGGAATGCGGCGATGCGCGCGATGTTTACGGCCCGGAAGCGGGTCTTTGTCGACATGTTACGGTGGGATCTACCAGTTCTCGAGGACATGTACGAAATCGACCAGTTCGATACGCCCGACGCCGAATATCTCATCCTGCTTGGCGACGGAGGCGACCATCGCGCCTCGGCGCGCCTTCTTCCGACCACTGCGCCGCATCTTCTGGGCGACCTCTATCCCTGGCTGTGCGACGAAGCGGTGCCGCGAGGCCCCTCGATCTGGGAGATCAGCCGGTTTTGCATCGACCCCGGCCAGCCCGCGTCCGAACGCCGCAGCGCGCGCGACGAGCTAGTCAGCGCGCTCGCCGACTATGCGCTGCGCCACGATATCAGCGATTATACCGGCGTTGCCGAGTGGAACTGGTTCCAGAAGATCATGCGCTTCGGCTGGTCTTGCCGACCGCTGGGTCATGCGACCGACGAAGGCGCCTCAAAGCTTGTCGCGCTTCGCATCCGGATCGACGCCGATACCAAAGCCGGCCTGGAAGGTGCCGGAACCTATGTGCCGTCGGGACTTGTCCACTATGAGAGCGGGGAGACGGCCCAATGAAACGCGATCTCTCACCGGACGTGGCCGCGGCAAAACTTGTTCTGGAGCTTTGGGCCAAGGGCTATGCCATCATCAAAAGCTGCAGACCCCCGAAGTTCCTGACCAGCCTCGGCGACGACCTCGGTCCGCTGTTCGCCAAAACGCCCTTTTGCAAAGGGCCATTCTACGGCAACCGGACAAAGCGGATCGGGGGCGTGCTCAAGCGGTCGTCGCGCGTGCGATATCTGGTGCAGGACCCCGTCATCCTGCCCGCGGTCCAGCGAATTCTCGGCGGCGGCTGCGACCGCATCCAGCTCAACGTCGCGCAGGCCATCGAAATCCACCCGGGCGAAGTCCGGCAGTTTCCGCATCGAGATCATGACATGTGGCCGTGCGTCAAGGGCGAGCAGGAATTTCTCGTCAATGTCATCTGGCCGCTGACGCCGTTCACCGCGGACAATGGCGCAACCCAGATTTACCCGAACAGCCACGGCCTCGACGGGATGGAGAAAGCCGATCTCGGATCTCCGGTCGTCGCCGCGTGCGAACCTGGATCGGCGATTTGCTTTCTCGGTTCGACCGCGCATGGTGCGGGATCGAATCTCAGCGCGGACGTCAGACGCGGCCTCGTGATCGGCTACAGTCTCGGCTGGCTCAAGCCCTATGAAAATCCCTGGCTCGCCTACCCGCCCGAGGTGGCCCGGACCTTCAACCCCCAGCTCGCAGCCCTTGCGGGCTACGCGCAGCACCGGCCCAACCTCGGTAATTACGAAGGCAGGTGCCCCTCGGTGCTGCTCGGAGACCATGTGCCCCGCCATTTGGGAGCGATCGATGCGCTTCGCCCTGACCAGGCGTCGGCGGTGGCCGCCTTCGCCGCCGCCGAGCGGCGCGCGCGATGAGTCCCGCGCACGTCATCGAGCCGACCTACGAGGCGATCAAGCGGCGGCTGATGCGCGGCGAATGGGCCGGCGGCGCGCGCCTCGATTCGACCCGGATCGCGGAAACGCTCGGCGTCAGTGTCACCCCGGTGCGCGACAGCCTCTATCGGCTGGCGGGTGAGAGGATGGTCGACTTTACGCACGGCGAGGGTTTCCATGTCCATCGGCTCACCGAAACCGAACTCCGCGACATGCTCGAGCTTAACCTCATTCTGCTTCTCGCCGCGATTGCAACCGCTCGTGGGCAAGGGGAAGAGACGAATCCGGAGTTTGCGGACGATGCCGATCCCGCTGCGGTGCTGTTTGCGGCTGTCGCACTACGCTCCGGCAATGCCGAGATCTCCGCGGCGATCGCGGCGTTGAACGATCGGCTTCACGCAGCGCGCCGCCTGGACGCCGATATATTGGAAGAGGTGGCGACCGAGCATGAAGTGCTCGGCGCCGCACTCGCCGGCGAGATGTATCCAGACGGTTCAGCGCGGGGCATCGTGCTTCGTTATCATGAGCGCCGCGCGCGTGAAGCGGCCACTTATGCGCGTCGGCTCGCCGAACGGGCGAAATCCTGAAATCGCGCGTGGCTCTCGGCACGCGAAGCACGGGGAGGCTCCTGACTTAACCGGCGAACCTGCGCCCGGGACCGGAAAACGAAACAAAGTCGAGCCACGATGACGCAAGCGCCGGGGTCATCACCGTTCCCCTCCGGAGCCAACCTGGGATGGACCGCATCCCTGACCGCCCCCTGCCCGGCGCGACGCAGACCCAGGCGCGGAAACGCCTCGCTATGATTGGCGACCGCAAGGACATATCATCGCCGCCTCCGTACTGCGCGCGGCGTCGCCCCGGCAGCTCGCCGCTTGCGCGACGGACAACGAACGGCTGCACGAATATCCTTGGCCGTCTCAACAGTCGGCACCGGTAACCGTCGCGGGGCCGCATCGCCGATCATCCTCGACCAGACGCCGGCGCCGACCCCGGGGATTTCTCCGCAGCGTGCGGCAGCAAGCCGGATCGGCGGGATTGCGGTGTTTGATCGTCCGGATTTGCGCCGGCTGACGTTGCCGTCACCTTCGCTCAAAAAAAATTCCGCCCCAACTAAGGTAATCTCGCAGGACGCATCTTCCCTCCCCGAAGGTCGTGCGCCGAAAGCGCGGCCCAGACAGAGGGGGAGACCTTATGACGATTTCGAGAAGCCGTGCCGCGCTGGCGTTCCTTGGCAGCAGCGCCCTATCCGCCATGCCGGCGCATGCCGCCCTCCAGCCGTCCGAACCCGGTTACAGTTCCGATCAGCCGAGGCAAGAATCGTCGGAAGATGCCGGCGACGAGCCCATCGTCGTGACCGGTTCGCACATACGCGGCGCCGCAATAGCTTCGCCAGTCATCACCATCGGCCGCGACAGCATCGAAAAGGCGGGGCAGAACGATCTCGGCGAAGTGGTGCGCAACGTTCCCCAGAATTTCAGCGGTGGCCAGAATCCGGGGATCGGAACCGGAGGCGGCCTCGCCAACGGCAATCTCGATTCCTCGTCGCAGCTCAACCTTCGCGGCCTCGGACCCGATGCAACGCTCACCCTGCTCAACGGCCACCGCCTGCCCTATGGCGGCGCTTTCGCCGGGATCGACATCTCGGCGATTCCGGTCGCGGCGGTCGAACGACTCGAAATCGTCCCGGACGGCGCCTCGGCCCAATATGGCTCGGATGCCGTCGCGGGCGTCGCGAACATCATCCTGCGCCGCGACTTCGAAGGCATCACGACGACGGCTCGCCTCGGCGCCGCCTCCTCGGGCGGCCTTCTCCAGCAAGGTGCGGATGCGGTGGCCGGCACGGGCTGGTCGAGCGGCCATGTCATGCTCGCCTATCAGTTCGCGAAAAACAGCGCGATCACGGCCCGGCAGCGCGACTTCGCCGGATCCTTGCCGCAAGGCAATGATCTATATCCCGCCATCCGCCAGCACAGCGCCCTATTGAGCGGTCGCCAGACGCTCGGCGCGGGGGTCGAGTTCGATATCGACATCGTCTTCAGCGACCGTCGCTCGCTGACGGTCGGCGGCAACCTCACCGCCGCCGGGTGGCAGCGCCTGATCTTCTCGCCGACCGCGCGAAGTTTCAGTATCGCCCCAGAACTTGCGGTCGAACTCGGCGGCGACTGGATGGCGCGCGCGTCGATCGTGTATGGCAAAAGCGACAGTCGCTATCATAGCGCGTTCGAGCCGACCGCGGGGCCGCGCACCTTGACGACCGGCTGCTTCTGCAACAGCGCGCTCAACGCCGAACTCCTGTTCGACGGATCGCTGTTCGCGCTCCCCGGCGGCGATGTCCGCGTCGGGTTCGGCGGCGGGTATCGCTCGAACAAGCTGCGCTATTCGCAGGTCCGTGACGGGAGGTTGACCTCGGCTTTCGACGTCAACCGCGACAGCCATTTTGTCTTCGGCGAAGCGAATATCCCGCTCGTCGGCCCGGCGCAGCAGCTCGCGCTCGTCAACCGGCTGACGGTCAGCGCAGCCCTCCGTTACGAAGATTATCCCGGCATGGGCCGCGTCACGACACCGAAGCTCGGGCTGGTGTACGAACCCGTCCACGATATCGCGATCAAAGCGTCGTGGGGCCGATCATTCAAGGCGCCCACGCTCTACCAGCAATATGTTGGCTATGAGACCTATCTCCTACCGGCGAGCAACTATGGTGCCGCGCCCTCGGGCACGATATTGTACGCGAGCGGCGGCAATCCGGCGCTGCGGCCCGAACGGGCACGAAGCTGGTCGGCGGGGATCACCTTCGAGCCGACGCCCGCGCTCCGGCTCTGGGCCAGCTATTTCAACGTCCGCTATCGCGACCGCGTCGCCCAGCCGGTTCCCGGTTCGATCGCCTCGGCCTTCAGCGACCCCGGCTATGCCACGCTGATCGACCGCGATCCGTCGGCAGATCTGCTCACCGATCTCATCGAAGGCTCGATTTCCGGCCTCACCAATTTCACCGACGAAGCCTATGATCCGGCAGCGGTCGCTGCGCTCGTCGACAATCGCAACCGCAACATCGCGCGTCAGCATATCGAAGGCGTCGACCTCGGCGCCTCGTACCGCTTCGACGTCGATAGCGACCGGCGTTTCGATATCAGCGGATCGCTGACCTATCTTAAAAGCGAACAGCAGCTGGCCGACACGCTGCCGGGCAGCCAGCTGGCGGGAACGGTTTTCAACCCGCCGCACTGGCGCGGCCGAGCTGGCGTGTCGTGGCAAGGCTCGGGCTATACGATTTCGGCGTTCGGCAATTATACCGGTAAGCTCGCCGACCGGCGGTTCGCGACCCCGACGATCTTGCCGTCGGCGGTCACGCTCGACCTCACCGCGCAGATCGCCGTCAGCGCGGCGCCCGGCCGCCCGCCGGCCTTCGATCTCACTCTCGTCGTCAACAATCTCTTCAACGACCGGCCGCCGGCCATCGGCACCAATGGGTCGAGCGACACGCCCTATGACTCGACCAACTATTCTCCGATCGGCCGCTTCGTCGGCGTGAAAGTTTCGCGGACATGGTAGTGCTCGCTGTCACCATGTCCGCGGCGCTCGCGGCGCAGGTTCCCCTTGCTTCGGATCCCTGCGCCGCGTTTGCCGACGATAACCCACGCAGCGAGGCCGGGCGACCGGTCGGCGTGCACGACCTCGCCACCATCGCCGACATCGGCCAGGCAAGCCCGCACGATGTCGCGAACTCCCCGTTCGGCGTCTCGCCCGACGGTCGCTCGATTGCCTTCGTCGTGCGCCGCGCGAACCCGGAAACGAACAGCTACTGCCAGCGACTGCTGGTTGCACCGTTGACCGATGCGGGTGCGGTGCGCGAGCTCGACCGCGGCGGCGAATTTATCCGCATGCTCACCCCGGTGCGAAAATTCGCCGCGGTCGAATCGGGCGTCGCCGATGTGATCTCGCCGCGCTGGTCGCCCGACGGGCGGACGGTAGCCTATGCCAAACAGGTCGGCGGCGACGTCCAGATCTGGACCGCAGCGGCTTCGGGCGGTCCGGCGGTCCAGGCCACTAAACTCGACTTCCGGCCCGAAAATTTCACCTGGAGCTCCGACGGCGCGGGTTTCATCGTGGCCGGGCGTCCGGCGATCGCGGCCGAAAAGGCCAGGATCGATGCCGAAGGCCGCAAGGGATGGCTCTACGACGGACGTATCGCCCCGTTCGTGTCGAACCGGCCGCAGGTTCGGGGGACGTTCCCGATGGAATATTTCCATGTCGATGTCCGCACCGGGCAGCGCCGCCCTGCCCGTCCGGACGAGATCGCGCGGGTCGATCCCGAAGCCGATCCGGGCAAACCGGCAGGGGCCGGCCTTTTTGCTGCCGGCAAGTCCGGCGGCCAGACCTGGACCGAAGCCAAATCACCGGACAAGCTCCTCAGTCCCAAGAGGCTCCTCGTGCGATGGCGCGACGGTACCCGCAGCCTCTGCGACGACGATATTTGTTCGACCATTCGCAGGCTGGGATGGTCTGACGATGGCGCGACGATCTACTTCCTCGCGCGCCAGGGCTGGGCGAAATCGGCCACGTCGGTCTTCCAGTGGCGGATGGGCGCGCCGCGTCCGCGCGAACTGCTGTCGACCGAGGATGTGCTGATTGGCTGCGAAGGGCACGGACAAGAGCTGATCTGCGCGCGCGAGGGATCGCGCAGGCCGCGGCGCCTCGTCGCGATCGATCTCGCGAACGGCCAGGAGCGGGTGATCTTCGATCCCAATCCGCAGTTTGCCAACCTGCAGCTCGGCGAGGTGCGCCGCCTGCGCTACAAGACCGCGTTCGGAACCGAGGCCTTCGCCGACCTTGTCCTGCCGCCAGGCTCGAAACCGGGCGACAGGCATCCGCTCGTCGTCGTGCAATATAATAGCGAGGGCTTCCTGCGCGGCGGGACCGGCGACGAGGTGCCGGTCCATGTCCTTGCCGGGCGCGGCATTGCCGTCCTGAGCTTCGAGCGGCCGTTCGGCGCGCCGGGAACAGAGGAGGCGAAGACCGAACTGGAATATCGACAGCTCGTCCGCCGCAACTGGTTCGACCGCCGGAACGTCCAGTCCGCGATCGAGACAGCCATTGCAGGAGCCGTGGCGACCGGCCGGATCGATCCCGACAGGCTTGGCATAAGCGGTTTCAGTGAAGGCACGGCCGCGACCCAATGGGCGCTCATCAACAGCCGGTTGTTCAAGGTCGCCGCGCTCGGCATATGCTGCGAAGACAAGGTCGCAATCGCGATGAACGGCGGAATCGACTATGAGGATTTTTTGCGCGAGATGGGTCAGCCGATCTATTCCTATGAGAAGGAAGATTATTGGGCGCCGCTCTCGCTGATGCAGAATGCCGAACGGATCGACGCGCCGATCCTTGTCCAGAGCGGCGAATATCTTCTGGGCCTCGACGTGCTTGCGGAATTCCGGCGCCTGGGCAAGGTCATGGAGCTGCATGTTTTCGACAATGAGCCGCACGTCAAGTTCCAGCCGCAGCATCGGCTTGCCATGTACGACCGCGTCGTCGACTGGTTCACCTTCTGGTTGAAAGCGGAGCGCGACTGCAACGCGGAAAAGGCCGCGCGATATGAACGGTGGCTCGCGATGCCGGGCGCGCCGCCGACGCTATTGTGCGCCGGAGGAACCCCGCCCATCCCATGACCGTGCCCAGGCTTCAGCCTCGGAGAGTTCGAGCAGCCGGTACAGCAGCTGGCCGCGCGTAACCGCCGGATCATCGAGCGCCGCCTCCACGGCAGCAGCATCGATGATCCGGTTGTCGCGCAGCGCGCCACCCAGAAGGAGGTCGCGGAGGACCGGCCGTCCGAACTCGAAGACCTCCGCGGTCAGGCTTTCGGGTCCGGATTTGGAACGCCGAGCAATCACTGGGGCGGGAAGCGCAGTGCTGAACGCCTCGCGCGCGATAGCGCGGTTGATCCCGCCGCGGCACCAGTCCCACGTCGGGATACGCAGGCAGGTTTCGACGATCGGCTGGGCGAGCAGAACCGGAATGGCGGGCGGAAGGACTCCTCGATCATATCCCTCGAGATGGTTCTGGATCCCGACGATCAAGTCAATGTGAGCGCGTTTGCCGGGGAGGCGGGCAGTTTTGTCCTGACAACACATAACGTCTTCGAGCCAGGGCGTGAGTAGCGGAGACCACTCCATCCCCTGTCGATCGGCATCGATCAGGCGCAGATCGGGGTTCGGTCCGCGTGGCGACCGCCGAACGAGCAACGACAAGGTCGCGCGCATCATCGTTGCGAGATCGCATTGTGTCACCCGGCACATATCGACAAAGGTGCGGGCAACGCCGCGGCGCTCGCGCGCGCTGCGCAACCGGTCGACGATGGGCGCGGCGGAGTGCAGGTAGCAAAAGACATTGTCTCCACCGTTGCCGGTGAAGATGGCATCGAAGCCGTGCGCCCCCACCTCCGCGCGATAAGCGCGCTCGATTTCCTGCATGAACTGCCTGCCGACGGGGCGCGGCAAGTGCGTCGATCCCGACTTGGACAGATCGATCTGCTCAACCTCGTACCGATGCTCGAGCAAGGCCGCGCTGGTCTGTCTCGCGACCAGACGCGCATAAGCGCGCTCGTCGCCGCTCGGATCGTCGGTATACATTGTGAGCGCGGTGAAACGCTGTCCGCTGGCGGCAAGCGCCGCGCAGACGACCGAGGAATCCAGGCCGCCCGACATTCCCACGACGATATTGTCGAATCCGCTTCCGACAGCGGCGATGCTCGAGCAGACGCTGTCGCGCAGCGCAGCAACGGCTTGATCCGAGGATATCCGGCACGCCGCGCCCGTGAAGGTCCAAGGCGTCCAGAGGCGCCGCTCGGACCGCCCTTCTTTGCCGAAGCATGTCAGGACGCCGGGCGGCAGTTCTTCAATGCCTTCGATGCAGGTCGCGCGCCGCCGAATCCCCGGCGTCTGCAGAAATTCGGACAGACGATCCCAGTCGACTGTGCCTCGCGCTATCCGAGCCGCCTCGAGCGTGGCAATGTCCGAGGCCAGGAAGATGATGTCCCCGAACTGGCGGATGTAGCAAGGCATGAGTCCTGTTGGATCGCGCAATATTCGCCAGCCCTCCGCCCCGGAGACGAGCGCCAGATAAGACCCCCAAAAATCCTCGACAAGAATCGCGGGCGATGTGTCCACCCGCGCCGCAACGTTATCCGCTATCGCAGCGACTGGACGGGACCCGCTGCGGTCGAACAGCTGCCCGAGGACGACCGTGCGGCGATCTGACGCCCAGACCAGCGTCGATGCGTCGCTGCACCAGAGCGCCGGCGCAGCCGCGCGCGTCAGTTCGGAGCTGCCGACCAGCGAAATCGGCTTGCCGCCTTTTCCGGGGCGCCGCGGGAGTGCGAGCAGATAGCGAAACGCGCTCATGCAAAGAAGATCGGCGTGTAGCGCGCGACTTCATCGGGCGTCTCGTTCAGGACGATGTCACCCGACTGCACCCAGGCATGCGCGGCAAAAGGCTGGGCGCGAACGCCGATAACGAGCAGGGCATCGCATCGCAGGTCGGCAAGCCGGCGCGCCATCGCGAGCGAACGCGACAGACAGCGGTTTGCCGGCGCTCGAAAGAGCTTGGCCCTTTCATAGGCCCGCACGGCGCGAGCGGGCGCGTCATCCAGTAGCGGAGTCGCCAAGGTCCGCCCGACTTTCGCTTTTTCATAGGATGCAATGAGCGCCCCCAGCCGCCCCAGTCGCAATTGCTGCGACACGCCGATGTCCGAGACGAGGGCCCGTGCCACCTCGAAACCGCCCGGCCCTCCTGCGCCGAGCGCGTCGAGACCGGACGTGCCGGCGACGAGCCGCGGGCGGGACAGGCTCTGTCTGAAAATCGCCGGGCGCAGCAGCCCCGCTTCGATCAGCGGCGGTGCCGTCGATCCGGCAGAAAGGGGGTCGTCGACCAGATTGCGGAAATGATCCTCCAACCGGGCCGGAAGGCGAAAATAGCGATCCGTCTTGAGGTCGAGAAAGATGAAGGCTGAAGCCGCCTCGCAAAAATGGAGGCCGGGACGAAGCGCAAAGCCCATGTCGAAGCCAAGAACGGGCGCGCGCCGGTGAAACGCGCGCCCGATCCCCTCAGTCCTCGGCGATGCCCGAGACGAACTTCAGCAGGGTGCCGCCCGGATCCTGGTCGATCCGCCCCTGCCCCTTGGTTTCTTCCGAAGCGACCCCGAGTTCGATGAGGTCATCGTCACGATCATGGACATTCTGCATGGCATGTTTCCTTTCCAATCTGCGACCGGAATGAGTCGCAAGGAAAAGTTATGCCGAGGCAAAAGGGCATTCCATTTTATAAACTGTTTATTTTCTCGGTAGCCCATACCCGAAAAAGGTGACCGGGCTGAGAAAACACGCTTCCGGAGCGCGTACTGGCGCCTTTAGCGATAGGCTTGGACATTCGCGTCAGAACCCGGTCACGCTCCTTTACTGCAAAGGTGCTGTTTTAATGTGATGACGTAGCCGAACTACCGCAACCGAAACTGGACCCGTTGATGGGTCGATCTTGGGACGCGGCCGCTCCGGCGCATCGTGCGGCAACGACGATGCCGAATAGAACAAGCAGCGTAGGCTCGCTGTCGCAGCGCCCGTCGGGAATGGCGTAGCGAAAGGCCTCGCTGCCATCGTTCTTGATCCGGTACGCTATTTCGAGGGAAATGTGCGCCCGGATCGCCCGGAAGATGTCGAGCAGGTCGCACGGCGTGATTTCGCACATGTCCTTGTCGCCGATGATTGGGAACTCGTCCCATTCGAGAGGGCGGATGATATGCGCGGCATATTCGAGAACCCAGGCGAGCTGACGCGCGACCAGCCATTCGCGGGCGATCTCCTCGAAGCTGTTGCCGTCCGCTACGGGCGTGGCAGCGGCTTCCTTCAGCCGTTCTAATGGGCGGCTCGAACAGTTTCCCCGGCTTTTTGCGGCGCATTTGCAAGCCGAGCCTTCCATGACGGAAAGCCCGCGTATCAGAAATAATATATTTCAGTATATATTTTTACCAGTCCATATGCCTTAGCATATGTTTCTTGCCAAATGCTCACATATCATATATCCAGGCATATTCTTTGACGTGATTATATGTTAGAAAATATAATGAACGACGATCTGAGCTTTGCCGAGACCTTCAAACGGGCCCGGCGCGCGCGCGGACTGACGCAAGCCGAACTCGGCGCACGGGTCGGCATCCCACAGAGCCATATTTCAAAGATCGAAAAGGGCAGCGTCGACATCAAGCTGTCGAGTCTGACCGAAATCGCGCGCGCGCTCGATCTTGAAGTGACGCTCGTCCCGCGCCGCGCGCTCCCCGCGATCGAAAGCAGCGTGCGAGCACTCGGCGGCGCGGACGAAACCAGCCGTGCGATCGCCGCGCTGGATGAGCAACTCGATCTTGCCGAAAGGATCGAGCAGAAATTCCCGGAGCTTAGCGAAACCGAGAAGTTCGAGACCGCGGTCCGCAATCTCAAATATCTCTCCTACACCCCGCCGCTGTGGAAGGCGCTGAACGAGATCCTGCGCCCCTCCCGCGAAATCCGCAAGACGCTCGACGCGCTCGGGCATCCCGGGACGCTGGCACCCTATCTCAGCAGCACCACCGCCGCGCTGCGCTCGCTGCGCAACGAAGCCGCGCATCAGCCGGCCCTCCCCGCTCCCCAGCGTCCCGCGCACCGTCTCGACGACGAGGATGACGCATGATCGATGCCGCCGCCCTCGACATTCTCCTCCACGGCACGCGGATCGGTACGATCGCGCGGCTCGATGGCGACAGGAGCATCTTCTCGTTCGACGCGGCCTATGCTGTCGATCCCGAGCGCGCGACGCTATCGCTCGCCTATCGCGACACCCATGGCGCGCTCATCGACCAGCCGCGCGCCTATCAGACGCGGATCGAGCCCTTCTTCTCGAACCTCCTCCCCGAGGGAACGCTTCGCGATTATCTCGCGCGGCGCGCCGGCGTCAAAAGCCTCCGCGAATATCTCCTCCTCGCGCAACTGGGGGCCGATCTTCCGGGCGCGGTCACGGCGGTGCCGGTCGAGGGTTGGGATGCTCCGGGCGAGGCCAATGCGGAAGGTATCGCGGCTGAGGCCAGGCATGCGCTCCGCTTCTCGCTCGCCGGCGTGCAGCTCAAATTCTCGGCGGTGAAAAACCAGGGACGCGGCGGCGGTCTCACCATCCCGGTGACCGGCACCGGCGGCGACTGGATCATCAAGCTGCCCTCGGCGCGTTTCCCGAGCGTCCCCGAGAATGAATATGCCGCCATGCTGCTCGCGCGCCGCATCGGCATCCATGTTCCCGATGTCGACCTCGTCGCGATCGACAGCATCGCGGGCCTGCCCGAAGGCATCCACCGCTACGGCGCCACGGCCTTTGCGATCCGGCGCTTCGACCGCAGCCCCGACGGCCCGGTGCATATCGAGGATTTCGCGCAGGTCTTCGGCGTCTACGCCGACGATAAATATGAGAATGCGAGCTATCGCAGCATCCTCTCCGTGCTCGCGATCGAGAGCGATGAGGAAAGCGCCGTCCAATTCATTCGCCGCCTCACCTATTCGGTGCTGATCGGCAATGGCGACATGCATCTCAAGAACTGGTCGCTGATCTATCCCGACCGGCGGCGCCCGATCCTGGCGCCCGCCTATGATCTGCTTTCGACGCTGCCCTATACCGCCGACGAGGAGGCCGCGCTCAAATTCCATCGTTCGCGCGCATGGGAGAGCTTCACCTTCGGCGAGCTCGAGGCGATCGCCGGCAGGGCGCGACTCCCGGCGGCACTAATCGTCCGGACAGCGCAAGAAACGGCCGAGCATTTCGATGCGGTATGGAGCGAGGAGAAAGACCAACTTAGCTTCACGCCCGATGTCATCGAAGCGATCGAACGACACCGCAGGCGCCTTGCCATCTGACGGCCGGGCTCGCCGGGCGCTGGATCTGGCCCGGGATCCGAACACTTCCCGACGTGGGTGTCGCGGGCACCTGCCAAATCCCGCCGCCGCCTGGCCAGACCGGGGCCGATCCTCGATCGCCTTGGCGCCAACGGCGGCGCGCGGTAGGATCGCCATATGCACGGAACCAACCTCCCCGCCGAATTCGACGCCATCCGCGAGCGGCTCCAATATCGCGAGATCCTCACGATCCTCGACGAACAAGGCACGACCAACGACAAGCTCCTCTATCGCTGGCTGATCCATGTTGGCATTGCCGTACCCGCGCGAAAACTGGAGACGATGTTTGATCGCCTCGACAATGAGGGCCTGACCCGATCGCAGCGTATCGAGACGACAAGGGTGATCGAGATGACGCGCGAGGGCAAGGAAGTGGCCAGCGGCATCACGAACCTCGACTGGGTCGAGCCGCCCGAGCCGCCGGCCCTCTAGAGGCCGCGGCCGGACATGCCCTTTGCCTCGGCCTCGTCGAGATAGTCTGCCCACCATTGCATCATCGGGCGGCGATGCGCGAGATAGCGCGCCGAATTATAAGCCGCGCGTACGCCCTGGGGCTGGTGCGCGAGTTGCATCTCGATCCAGTCGGGCTCGAACAGGCCGCTTTCGTTGAGCACTGTGCTCGCGAGCGACCGGAACCCGTGCACGGTCGCTTTCCCGCGAAGGCCCATGCGGTACATGATGTCGAGCATGCGGTTCTCGCTGATCACGAGCGATTTTGAAATGGGGACCGGGAAGAGATAACGGCCGAGCCGCCTGTTGCCGGCGGCACGATAGACGTTGAGCTCTTGTATCTCATGATAGAGCGAGATCGCTTGCCGCGGCAGCGGCACCAGATGCTCGCTCCGCATCTTCATCCGCTCGGGCGAGATGCGCCACATCGCGTTGTCGCCATCCATATCCTCGAACTCTTCGAATTCGGCGAAACGCGTTTCCTGGGTGCGCACCATGGTCATGATGGTCCAGCGCAGCGCCAGATGACTGAGCCGCTCGCCGGTGTCGGCGTTGAACTTCACGAAGAAGTCCGGGAGATCCTTGGCCGCCACCTTCGAGTGGTGCCTGACCGGCTTTTTCTTCGCCATCGCCGGGCTGAGATCGCGACAGGGGTCGCTGTCGCAGCGCCCGTCGGGAATGGCGTAGCGAAAGACCTCGCTGCAGTAATTCTTGATCCGGTGTGCCGTCTCGAACGACCCCCGCGCCTGTATCGAGCGAAAGATGTCAAGCATCTCGCGCGGAGTGATCGCGGCGATGTCCTTGTCGCCAATGACGGGAAACACGTCATTCTCGAGGCGGCTCACGATCCGCGAGCCATATTTGGGGACCCAGGAGAGCATGCGCGCCTCCAGCCATTCACGCGCGACCTCTTCGAAGGTGCTACCCCGGGCAACGACAGCGGCAGCCGCTTCCTTTTTCCGCTCCTTGGACGGGTCGAGACCAAGGGCGAGTTGATGTTTCATCTTGTCGCGCCAGGCCCGGGCGTCGGCGAGCGTCGTCTGGGGATATCGTCCACCTGAAAGGAGCTTGGCTTTGCCCGCATGGCGATAGGCGAAGCGCCACAGCTTCGACCCATTGGCCTCGACGTAAATGAAGAGGCCGCCGCCGTCGGCCTTCTTGTATCGCTTCGCCTCCGGCCTCAGCGCCTTCAACGCAATATTGGTGAGCATGAACCTGTCTCCACACATGGGTGAAACCGGCTCGAATTTCCTACCCCAAAAAACTGGGGTAGGACCCGATTTCCTACCCCAAAAATGACAAAAACAGGCTTAGGCTGCAAGGGGGGCAGCTGGGACGAACTGGGACTAGCCCATTATGTAACCCGCTGATTTCCTTGTTTTTACGTGGGACGTCCTGGGTCCCTGTGGGCCCCCTTGGGACCCCGGCCTGGCAGGGGCAGCAGGATTCGAACCCGCGACCCTCGGTTTTGGAGACCGATGCTCTACCAGCTGAGCTATACCCCTAGGCCGGACGCCGCCCTTAGCCGCATCGGGGGCGGGTGCGCAAGGGGATTGCATCGGCACGTCACAATGCGCCGACCGGCAAGATCGATAGCTTGCAAAGCATTCTCAGGCTGATATGCGCTGGCCGCACATGACCGCCGCCCCGCATCCCGAGGTTCCGCAACATTATCTGGGCGGCATCGCGCTCCGCCTGCTCGCGATGGCGAGCCTGTCGGCCATGTTCGTGCTGGTGAAGATGGCCGCGGAGGCGGACATCCACATCGTCGAAAGCCTGTTCTGGCGGCAGGCCATCGTGCTCCCGCTACTCGTCGGCTGGGCGATGACGCATGGCGGGCTGTCGATGTTCCGCACCCACCGCCCCGGCACCCACGCGCGCCGCGCGATGATGGGGCTGACCGGCATGGCGCTCAATTTCGGCGGCATGATTTTTCTGCCGATGGCCGAGGCGACGACGATCAACCTGTCGGTGCCGATCTTCGCGGTGATCTTTGCCGCGCTGTTCCTCCGCGAGCCGACCGGCTGGCAGCGCTGGAGCGCCGTGCTCATCGGCTTTCTCGGCGTGCTCGTCGTGCTCAACCCGACCACGGTCGTCGCGAGCGGATTTCGCGGCGACCATGGCCTCGGCACGCTGATCGCGCTCGGCGGCGCGATCATGACCGCGCTCATCACCATCCAGGTCCGCGACCTCAGCCGCACCGAAAGCCCGATGTCGATCGTCTTCTGGTTCAGCCTGATCTCGCTCGTCCCGCTGAGCGTGGCGCTGCCCTTCGTGATGACGCCGCATAGCGCGTCCGAATGGGCGATACTGATCGGGCTCGGCCTGCTCGGCGCGGTCGTGCAGATGTCGCTGACCGGGGCGCTGCGGCTCGCCCCCGTGGCGGTGGTGACGCCGATGGACTATTCGAGCCTGCTGTGGGCAATCGCCTTCGGCTGGTATTTCTTCGGCACCTTCCCCGCCGACACGACCTGGGTGGGTGCGCCGTTGATCATCGCGAGCGGGCTGTTCATCGCCTGGCGCGAGCACCGGCTGCACATCGAACGGCAGAAGGACATCACCGCATGAACCCCGCGCCCATCCTCTATCATTGCCCCGACGCGCGGTCGCTGCGCTGCCTGTGGGCGGCCGAAGAGGCGGGGATGGAGATCGACCTTCGCGTCCTGCCCTTCCCGCCGCGCGCCTTCGCCCCCGACTATCGCGCGGTGAACCCGCTGATGACGGTGCCGGGCTGGGTCGAGAACGGGCGGCTGATGACCGAATCGGCGGCGATCTGCGAGCGCATCGCCGACGGGACGCCGCTCGAGGTGTGCCGAAACGAGGCCGATTACTGGGCCTATCGCAACTGGCTGCACCGGAGCGACGCGACGCTGACCTTCCCGCTCGCGATCATGATCCGCTACACGCGTGTCGAGCCCGAGCGACGCCGGCTCGCGCAGGCGGTCGAGGATTACAGGGCCTTCTTCGGCGGCCGGGCCAAAAGCATCGAGGCGGCGCTGGCCGACGGGCGCGAGTGGCTCGTCGCGGGGCGCTTCACCATCGCCGACATCGCGATCGGCTATGCGGTCTTCCTCGCGACCACGCTGGATGCCGAGGATATGCTGGGCGAAGCCACGAAGTCATGGCTGGCGCGCTGCATGGCGCGCGACGGCTTCGCGCGGGCGCGTGCGAGGCAGAACGTGGGCCAAGCGGAATGAAAAAGGGCCGCGGTTTCCCGCGGCCCTTCGATTTTCTCGTCGCCGACGCTTATTCGAAATCGGCGCCACCACCGGCCGGACTGCGCGGCGGAGCCGCGGCGGTCAGGCGCAGCGCTTCGGCCGACCGGCTGATCGAGCTGATTTCGTCGGGGGTGTCGTCGTCGTCGACCACGACCTTCTGCAGCGTGCCGACGAGCGATTCCTGCAGTTCCTTCGGGCGCACGGTCTGCTCGGCGATCTCGCGCAGCGCGACGACCGGATTCTTGTCGCGGTCGCGATCGACGGTCAGTTCCGAACCGCCCGAAATCTCGCGGGCGCGATGCGCCGAGAGCAAAACCAGATCGAAACGGTTGGACACTTTGTCGACGCAATCTTCGACGGTAACGCGGGCCATGGTAATTCCTTGATCGAGGAGAGGCCAGCACCCCTGTGGGTCTGGCGGCAAGCGCTGCGCGCTAGCAGCAGGCCCCGCAAATGTCAATCGAACCGCTCGCTTGGTGGTGACTCGGTTTGAAGGCAAGCGTGCGATTTTTCTTTCTTCGTCACCCCGGACTTGATCCGGGGTCCCGCTAAACGACGGGAAAGCGGGACCCCGGATCAAGTCCGGGGTGACGAGGCAGGGAACGGCGCCTTCCAAATCCAAACGGAGTCACCACCGCTCGCTTGCCCGCGCCGCGGCGCGCGGCCTATGAGCGGGACATGATCGACGCCGCTTCCGCTCCGCCGCCGCAAAGACTGACGGCCGACGTGGCGGGGCACCGGCTCGAGCTGCTTTTCGACGGCACCGACCGGCTGGCGCGGCTGCGCGCGCTGATCGACGGCGCGGCGCGCAGCATCGACATCATCATGTATATCTTCCACGACGATCCCGCCGGGCGCGAGATCGTCGATCGGCTGGTCGGTGCCGCAGAGCGCGGCGTGCGGGTACGCGCGGTGATCGACAGCTTCGGATCATCGAACACGCCCGACAGCCTGTTCGCGCCGCTCCGCGCCGCGGGCGGCGAGGTCATCTTCTTTTCGCGCCGCTGGCGATCGAGCTATCTGATCCGCAATCACCAGAAGCTGATCCTGTTCGACGGGCGGATCGCCGTCACCGGCGGCTTCAACATCGCCGAACATTATCTGGGCCCGCCGGGCCGGAAATGCTGGTTCGACCTCGGATTGGTGGTCGAAGGGCCGTCGGTCGCCAGGGCCGAGGCATGGTTCGAGCAGATCCACGCCTATACCGTGACGAAGGACGGCAAGCTCCTGGTGCTGCGCCGGATGATCCGCGAGTGGCCGGTCGCGAGCGGTCCGGTCGCATGGCTCGTCGGAGGGCCCACGCAGCGGCTTTCGCCCTGGGCGCGCGCGGTGCGGCGCGATCTCGACCAGGCCCGGCGGCTCGACATGGCGATGGCCTATTTCTCGCCCGGCCAGGGCATGCTCCGACGGCTCGGGCGCGTCGCGCGGCAGGGCCATGCCCGCTTCGTCATGGCCGGCAAGTCGGACAATGCCGCGACCGTCGGCGCGTCGCGGCTGCTCTACGGCTATCTGCTGCGCAAGCGGGCCGAGATCTGGGAATATCAGCCGTGCAAGCTGCACCTGAAGCTGATCGTGATCGACAATGTCACCTATATCGGATCGGCCAATTTCGACGCGCGCAGCCTGTTCGTAAACGTCGAGGTCATGCTGCGCATCGACGATGCCGAATTCGCCGCGACGATGCGCGATTTCGTCGCCGGGCTGGAACCCGATTGCGAGGTGATAACGCGCCAGTCGCACAAGGCCCGCGCTGGCTGGCTTACGCGACTGCGCTGGACGCTTGCCTGGTTCGTCGTCGGGGTTGCCGACTATACGGTGTCGCGCCGACTCAATTTCGGGCTCGCCGAACCCGACCTCGAAACGGTCTGAACCCTCGCGGTCCTAGTCTTTCCAGCCCCAGAAGAGGAAGCAGGGTGGGACATTCACCCACTCGAACGCATTGTCGATGCGCTGGAAATGCGCCGCGAGGAAATCGCGCGCGCGCGCGCGGAACTGATAGACGAGAAAGGCGCCGCCGGGGCGCAGGACGCGGTGCGTCGCCGATGCGATCGCCGGGCCGACGCCGGCAGGGAGGGTCGAGAAGGGCAGCCCCGAGAGGACATAGTCGGCCTGCTCGAAACCATGCGCCGCGATGATATCCTCGACGTCGGCCGCCGATCCATGAACCGCGATGAAGCGGCTGTCGCGAATGTCCTTGCGCAGATAGTCGATGAAATCCTCGTTGGTGTCGATCGCGATCAGCGTCGCGTCGCCGGGGAGCCGTTCGAGCACCGGGCGGCAGAAGGTTCCGACGCCGGGGCCATATTCGACGAACAATTTGGTGTTCTTCCAGTCGACCGGCCGCAGCATGTGCCGGATCAGCGTCGGCGAGGACGGGACGATCGAACCCACCATGACCGGATGCTTGATGAAGCCGCGGACGAACATGCCCCACGGCCCGAAAAAGCGTTTGAGCCGCTCGCGCACCCGGCGGGGCAGCGCGATCTTCGAGTCTTGGGCCTGCGCCCGCGGATTGGTCATGGTGGCTTTCGCGTTGTTGCGGTTTCCTCGTCGGTGGCAAAATCGGCGGCCCAGCGCAAGGAAAGATATGGGCTTGGCGCTGGACAGATCGCGCATCGCGTGTAGGGAGAGGCGGGTTTGCGGCGAACGGAAGGGGCGGCATGACGGCGATATCGCGTTCGATCCCCAGTGACCGGATGGCCGTCCTCTTCGCGATCATGCTCGTCGCGGCCGCGGGTAACACCGCGATGCAGTCGATCCTCCCCGCGATCGGCGCCAAGCTGCATATTCCCGACGTCTGGGTCAGCCTCGCCTTCAGCTGGTCGGCGCTGCTCTGGGTGCTCACCGCGCCGCATTGGGCGCGCCAGTCGGACAAGCGCGGGCGCAAGGCGCTGATGGCGCTCGGGCTGATCGGCTTCCTCTCGTCGATGGCGCTGTGCGGTCTGACCCTGTGGGCGGGCCTGTCGGGCTGGCTGGCTGGCGGCGCGACCTTCATCATCTTCGCGCTGTTCCGCAGCCTCTATGGCGGGTTCGGATCGGCCTCGCCGCCCGCGGTGCAGGCCTATGTCGCCGCCCGCACCGACCCCGAGGAACGCACGCAGGCGCTGTCGCTCGTCTCCTCATCCTTCGGGCTCGGGACGGTGATCGGCCCCGCGGTCGCGCCCTTCTTCATCCTGCCCGTCGTCGGGCTCGCCGGGCCGCTGCTCGTCTTCGCGCTGATCGGCCTCGCCGTCCTCGTCACTCTGCGCTGGCGGCTTCCCAACGACACGCCGCGCTTCGCCGCACGCGGGTCGATCGCGCCCTACCCTGCCTCGGGCCTCGCCGACACCGCGCGCCGCGACGAGGAAGAAGACGCCGACGAAGCGCCGCTGCCGCCGCTGCGCTGGACCGACCGCCGGGTGCGGCCGTGGCTGCTCGCCGGGCTGTTCGGCGGCCAGGCGCAGGCGATGATGCTCGGCGTCATCGGCTTCCTGATCCTCGACCGGCTGCATCTCAGGGCCAACCCCGACGAGGCCGCCGCGATCACCGGCATCGTGCTGATGGCAGGCGCCTTCGCGACCCTCCTCGCGCAATGGGGGCTGATCCCGCTGCTCAAGATGACACCGCGCGCCACCGTTCTGGTCGGCGCGGCGCTCGGCGCGGCGGGCACGGTGATGACCGGCCTCGCGCAGGACCTCCACGCGATCGTCATCGGCTTTGCGGCCGGATCGCTCGGCTTCGGCCTGTTCCGCCCCGGCTTCACCGCGGGCGCTTCGCTCGCGGTCACCGGGCGGCACCAGGGCGCGGTCGCGGGGATGACCGCATCGATCAACGGCTCGGCCTACATCGTCTCGCCGGCGATCGGCGTGCTGCTCTATAATTGGCACGCGATGGTCGCCTACGGCCTGATGGCCGGTTTCTGCGCCTGGCTGGTGGCGTGGGGCTGGTCCGCGCTCCGGCAGGACCAGCCCTCGCACTCCTAATCCTGCGGCTCGTCGCCGTGCTTCTGCTCGCGCACGGGCTTGAGCATGCCCGGCGCGAAAAAGCCGATCGGGTTGACGCTCATCGCCTGCTGCTTGATCTCGCCCTGGATCTTTTCATAGTCGCGCTCCATCGCCTCGGTCACCGAGGCGCGGGTATCCTTGAGCGCCGCTTCGAAATCCTCCATCGTCACGCTGTCGCTCGCCATCGAGCGCTTGAGCGCCGCGAGCCCCGCGCGGCGGACGAGATCTTCGAGATCGGCACCGGTGAAGCGGTCGGTGCGCCCGGCGAGCGCGTCAAGATCGACATCCTTCGCCAGCGGCATCTTCGCGGTGTGGATTTCGAGGATGCGCTTGCGGCCGCCCGCGTCGGGGACGGTCACATAGATCAGCTCGTCGAGCCGCCCGGGGCGGAGCAGCGCGGGGTCGATCAGGTTCGGCCGGTTGGTCGCCCCGATGACGACGACCGACTGCATCTCCTCGATCCCGTCCATCTCGGCGAGGATCGTGTTGACGACGCGCTCGGTCACCTGCGGCTCGCCCGCGGTGCCGCTGCCGCGCGCGGGCACCAGGCTGTCGAGTTCGTCGATGAAGACGATCGTCGGCGCCACCGCCCGCGCCCGCGCGAACAGCCGGGCGATCTGCTGCTCGCTCTCGCCATACCATTTGGAGAGCAGGTCCGACGATTTGATCGCGATGAAATTGGCGTCGGACTCGCGCGCCGCCGCCTTGGCGAGCAGCGTCTTGCCCGTGCCGGGCGGGCCATAGAGCAGAAAGCCCTTGGCCGGACGGATGCCGAGCCGGCGGAACGCCTCGGGATGCTTCAGGGGAAGCTCGATCCCCTCGATCATCTTGTCGCGCGCCGCGTCGAGCCCGCCGATGTCGCTCCACCGCGTCTTCGGCGCCTGCACCATCACCTCGCGCATCGCCGAGGGCTGGACGCGCTTCAGCGCATTGTTGAAGTCCTCGCGCGTGACGCGGAGTTCGTCGAGCACCTCGGGCGGGATCGTGCCCTCTTCCAGATTGAGCTTGGGCATGATCCGCCGCACCGCCTCGATCGCCGCCTCGCGGGTCAGCGCCGCCATGTCGGCGCCGACGAAGCCGAAGGTCGTGCGCGCCAGTTCCGCGAGGTCGACATCCTCGGCGAGCGGCATGCCGCGCGTATGGATGCCGAGGATTTCGCGCCGCCCGCTTTCGTCGGGCACGCCGATCACGATCTCGCGGTCGAAGCGGCCCGGACGCCGCAGCGCCTCGTCGATCGCGTCGGGGCGATTGGTCGCGGCGATGACGACGAGGTTGGTGCGCGGTTCGAGCCCGTCCATCAGCGTCAGGAGCTGCGCGACGAGGCGCTTTTCGGCCTCGCCCTGCACCTGCCCGCGTTTGGGCGCGATCGAATCGATCTCGTCGATGAACAGGATCGACGGCGCGGCCTTCGCCGCAGCCTCGAACACATCGCGCAGGCGCTTTTCGGATTCGCCATAGGCCGACCCCATGATCTCCGGGCCGTTGATCAGGAAGAATTGCGCCTCGCTCTCGTTCGCGACGGCGCGCGCCAGCCGCGTCTTGCCGGTTCCCGGCGGGCCGTGGAGCAGCACCCCGCGCGGCGGATCGACGCCCAGGCGGCGGAACAGTTCGGGGTAGCGGAGCGGCAGTTCGACCATCTCGCGGAGCTGGTCGATCGTCTCGCCGAGCCCGCCGAGATCGTCGTAGGTGACGTCGGTGCGCCGCGTATCCTGCGGTTCCTGATATTCGGGGAGCAGCTCGACCTCGGTATTCTCGTCGATGAAGACGACGCCCTTGGGGCTCGCCGACACGACGCTGAGCCGCACTTCCGCGAGCGCATAGGCGGGCGCGTTGAGCATCTGGCGAAGCTGCGGCGGCATGTCGCCCGCCGACACGCGCTGCTGTCCCGCGGTCGCGACGGTATCGCCGGCGACCAGCGGGCGGCCGAAGAAGCTCCGCTTGAGCGCATTCGCAGAACCCTGCAGCCGCAGATTCTCCTGCGCCGGCGCAAACACGACGCGCGTCGCGGGGCGCGTCTCGACGCGGTTCAGCATCACCATGTCGCCCGCGCCGGCGCCGGCATTGGCGCGCTGAAGGCCGTCGAGGCGGACGACTTCAAGTCCCTCGTCCTCGGCATAGGGCGCCATGACGCGCGACGCCGTCGCCCGCTTGCCGCTGATCTGGATCACGTCGCCCTCGGTCACCCCGAGCTCGGCCATCGCCGAGCGCGGGATACGGGCGATCCCGCCCCCGCTTTCCTCGGCCCTCGCATTCGCCACCTGGAGCTTGACTTGCTTTTCTTTAACCGGTGCGTCGGCCAAGGCGTGTCTCCCGCAAAATAGTCAGAATGCCGAAGATAGGGCGGTCGTTCCGTGATTTCGACCCCCCACCGCTCGAACGCAATATAGAAGCGTTTCATACCGCACTGCACAAATGCCTCTGGCGCGCGCGGCGGTCTCATGCCATCACACCGGCGAGAGACATCATGGCACGCCTCCCTCCCCTCAGCAGCATGGAAGCCTTTCTGGAGGTCGCCCGTCACGGCACGGTGAAGGCGGCCGCGAGCGAGCTCGGCCTGTCGATGCCGGCGCTGTCGCGGCGGATCCAGACGCTCGAACATTCGGTCGGGCGCCCGCTGTTCGACCGCCATCATCACGGGCTGCGACTGACCGAGGCCGGCCGCACGCTGCAGGGGCAATTGTCGCCGATCCTCGACGATCTGCGCGGGGTCATCGCGCGCGTCGGCAGCCCCGACGCATCGCTCCGGCTCCACCTCAACGTCCTGCCGCTCTTCGCGCAGCAGCGGCTCTTTCCGCGCCTGCCCGAACTGCGTCAGCAATATCCCGAACTGCATATCGACATCGATACGCTCTCGCATGGCGAGGCGCGGCTCGGCGAAGGCATCGACGCGGCGATCGCGCTGGCGCGCGCGATCGACCCCGCGCTCTATGCGGCGCGGCTCGATCAGGACAAGGTTTTCCCGATCGCGGCGCGTGCGCTCACCGACGGCGAGCGGCCGATCACCGTGCCCGAACAGCTCCAGCGGCTGACCATTCTCCTCCACCGCGAAATGCCCGAGACCTTCGCCGAGTGGAAGCAGGCGATCGGCATGCCCTATCTCGAACCCGCGGGAATCGATTTCTTCGATTCGGGCCCGCTGATGCTCGAAGCCGCGGCGCAGGGTATCGGGGTCGCCTTCATGCACGGCCATCATTTCGACGACGCGCAGGACGCCCGCCTTGCCCGCCTGTTCGATTTCGACGTCGACAGCCCCTACAGCTACTGGTTCGTGTGCCGCCCGCGCGCGCTGCGCCAGCCGGCGGTCAAGCTGTTCCACGACTGGCTGCTCGGGGCGAAGATCTGACCTGCGATCATCCGAAGGGCCTGCGCGACCAGTTGCGCCGGCTGTCTCCAAAGCTTCACATCCATCGCGAATAAGCAAGCCGATATTCGATCATCAAGAGGAACCTCGATCGATGCGGTACGTCATTTATGGCGCGGGCGGATGCGGGCGCGACATTCACGCGTCGCTGGTCAGATTTCTGGCCGTGCGAAACCTCCGATCGGAGATCGCCTTCTGCGACGGCCGGCTTGCGGGCCAGAAGATGCTGGGCGCTCCCGTGATCGCGCCGTCCGATATCCGCGATTCGGACCAGGTCCTGATCGCGATCAACGATGGTCGCACCAGGCAGCGGCTGGCGAGCGAGGTCGCAGCCGGCTCGTTTACCGCCGCCACCTCGCTGGTCAGCGAGCAGGGGGAAATCGGACAAGGCGCGCTGATCTCCGATTTTGTCATCGTCGGCCCGTCCACACGGATCGGGAAGCAGTTTCATGCCAACTACTACAGCTATGTCGCCCATGACTGCATCATCGGCGACTTCGTGACCTTCGGTCCCAGCGTCCGGTGCAACGGCAATGTGCGGATCGGCGATCACGCCTATATCGGGGCCAACGCCTCGATCAAACAAGGTGTCTCGATCGGCGAGAATGCGGTGGTGGGAATGGGCGCCGTCGTGATTCGGGACGTTCCGCCCAACACCGTGGTCGTCGGGAATCCCGCGCAGGCGAAGCACCCGCTTCCCCTGCTCAAACGGGCTTCCTGATCGCCCGATCGAGCTTTGGATTGCTGCCCTGACGCGACGGCGAGCCGTACGCGCAAGGGACAGTGCCGGCAATGCCATCCGCACCCGAACTTGCTGAAACGATCAGGATATCAGGTTCGGGAATGGTGCTGCTGGAGAGGATTGAACTCTCGACCTCACCCTTACCAAGGGTGCGCTCTACCACTGAGCTACAGCAGCATCCGGAGCCCCTGCGGCGCATCGCCGCCGGGCAGGCGCGGCCTATGGCGGGGAGCCCCGCCGCTGTCAAGGTGCGAGGCTTGACGATCGGGCGATTTCACAGGCATGGCGCGGCGATGAGCAAGCCGCCCTCCTCTGCCGACCTCGAACGCGAGCGCCGCCTGGCCGAGGCGCTGCGCGCCAACCTTCGGAAACGCAAGGCGCGGGCGCGCGAAGAGAAGGCGGAAAACCCGGCTAAAGACTGACGGTCACCGTCACTGCTTCGCCCTCGACCAGTCCTTCGGCCTTTCGGATCGCTGCCTTGACCGGCAGCAGCCAGCCGCCGCTTTCGCGATGCGGAAAGACCGAGGTTTTCCACACGCTGCCGCCGATCCGCGCCTCGACCCGCGCCGATCCGAACCCGCGCCGGCCGTCGAGCCACTGCCCGGTCATCGCCGCCACGCGAACCGCATCGGCGGCCTCGCCCTCTATGGTCAGGAAATACCAGGCGGCGGGCGCAGTCGCCGATTGCCAGCGCCACAGCGGCGTCGTGACGGTGATGCGGTCCAACGTCTATTTCGCCGGAATGGCGCGGATCGGCACGGGAATATTGCAGATATCCGCCCCGCCCGCCGGCCGGATGAAGAAGGGATCGCGCCGGTTGACGCGCGCCTCGGCATAGCGCGCGAAACTCTCGCTGTCGCTCGACAGATATTCGAAACGCGGCCGCCCGGCCTCGGGCAGTTCGCTCGCGAGGCGCACCGAGACGATCGGCACGCGCTGCGCCGGGTCTTCGTAGACGCCCAGCGGGGCCGGCCCGCGCGGCAGGCTCGACAGATATTCGATCCCGCTGATCACGCGGCCGACGAGCGCGATGTTGCGGTCGAGGTGCCGCGGCGCATGGCCGATGACCGTGTAGAGTTCGGACCCGCTGCCCGTGTTCGGCGACATGTCGCGCGCGATGCCGACCATCGCGTAGCAATGGACGGGCCAGATCGATCCACTGTCGTTCGCGAGCGGCCATCCGGCCCAATGCCCCTGTCCGCCCGCATAGGCATCGCGCAGCGGATTGGGGGTGTGCCACCGCCAGAATTTGGCGACGGCTGACGCATAATCGTTCGACCTGATCCTTTTGTCGTCCCGGCTCACGGCATAGTCGCTCTCCGGCACCGTCGCCAAACCCTCGGGAAGCGGCTTGGCCTTCGCGGGATCCTCGCCATCGGCGTCACCCCATTGCGCGACATAATTGTCCTGCACGCGGTAGACGCTGGTACCGTCCCACCAGTGCGCGGCGGCGAGCTTGCGGATATTGCCGATCCAGCCCTGGCCGAACGGCGCAGGCATCAATTGGATCACGACGCGGCGGGCCTTTCCAGCCGCATCGGGCGCAAGGTCCATCACCAGCAGGTCGGCGGGCGCGATCGCGGTCCATTCGTCGGCTTTCGCCGCATCGACGATCTGCCCCGGCGAAAGCGCGGGCTCCGGGTCTTGCGCATGGGCGACGGACAAGAGCGCGAAGGCGGCGGCGGCCGCGAAGAGCAGTTGCTTCATCGCGCCTGTCTGCCACGCCCAACCGGCTTGCGAAAGCCCCGGCGAACGACTAGGGCGCGCCTTCATCCAGTGCATGCGGAGCGGTGGCCGAGTGGTCGAAGGCGCTCGCCTGGAAAGTGAGTATACGGCAAAACCGTATCGAGGGTTCGAATCCCTCCCGCTCCGCCATTGCCCGCCTTCCGGGCCGCGCCGTCGCGGCGGGTATCGCCCCGGCCCCGGCCCCAGCTTATTGTCCGCTCCGGTAAGCCTTTCCAAAGACATGGATGCCATAGCCTTCGCGATGGCGTCGATGACGAACCTTCCGATTCGCTTTTGCGTCCGGCTGCTGCTTGCGCTGGTGGGCGCGGCCGCGCTGACGGGCACGGCGCCGGCGGGCGCGGCGACGCTTCGTCTCAACCAGTCGATGTGCCACGCGGTAAGCAGCCTCGGAACGGAGGATGCCCGTTTGCCGGAGCTTCGCTTTTCCTGCATGGGAACGCCCGCGGGCTATCAGCGGAGCAGCCTGTGGCTTCGCACCGACATGCGCACCCACCCTGCCCCGCGCGGCGGCGTCGCGCTGATGGTGCATCATTCGCGCTTCGACCGGCTCGCGGTCGGCTTTTCCTATGCCGACGGCGCGGTGCGTTGGCAGCAGGTCCGGCAGGGCGACTATGGATCGCACTGGCGCGCGGGCGGGCAAATCGTGTTCGACGCGCCCGAGCTCCCGGCCCCGCTGACCGCGGTGACGATGCGCTTCGACCGCCTTGCCAGCCACGAGCTGGTGCGCGCACGGCTGCTGCCGAGCGACGAAGCCCCGATGCAATCGGCGGGCATGGCGGCGGCGGTCGGCGCCGCTTTGACGCTGCTGCTGGTCAGCGGAATCTACAGCCTCTCGCTCGCGGTCGCGGTGCGTCGCCAATATCTCGCCTGGCAGGCGGCGTGGGCGGCGGCGATGCTGCTCTGGGGCACCTTGTGGTCTCAGGTACACCTCGCCTGGCTGCCCTTCATGGCGGGCACGGTGTCGGCGCAGATCTGCACCTTCCTCGCCTGTCTCGCCATTGCGCTCGCCACAGCCAGCGCGGTGACCGCACTCGACCGAAGCGGGGTGCCGAAAGGGTGGAGACGCGCCACGCTCGGCCTCGGCCTATGCGTCGGTCTCGCCGGTATCCCGCTCGCGCTGATGCGGAGCGGCGATATCGGGCTTTGGGCCGAATTGCTGGGTTTCGTGATCCTTGCCGATCTCGCCGCGGTCACGCTCTGCCTGATCGCGGGCTGGCGGCGCGGCTCGGTCGAGGCGCGCGATTTCGCCGCGGCCTGGGGCCTGCCGATGGCGGTGCTCGCCTTCATCAATCTGGTCGATGTCGAGGACGGCCTGTGGGGCGGCGGCTCGAAACTCCTCATTCTGATCGCCGCGACCTGGCAGGCGCTCTGGCTCTCGGCCGCGGCGACGCGCCGGCTCGCGCACCTGCGCATCGAACGCGACCGCGCCCGCGTCGCGGAAGCGCAGGCCCGCGAACTCGCGCGGCGCGACCCGCTGACCGGCTTGCCCAACCGCCGCGGCTTCATCGAAAGCGTCACCCCGCTGCTCGACCGGGCCCGGTTGGGCGATTTGCCCGCGGCGCTGCTGCTCGTCGACATCGACCGCTTCAAATCGATCAACGACGACTACGGCCACGACGCCGGCGATGCCGTATTATGCCGGATCGCGCGGCGCATCGCGCGGTGGGAGGGGCCCATCTGCACCGTCGCGCGCCTCGGCGGCGAGGAATTCGGGCTGCTGACCATCGGAATGGACGGCATCGTCCTCGACCGGTTCGCCGAAAGCATCCGGCGCGAAATCGCCGCCTGCGATCATAGCGAGACGATCGGTGACCGCCTTGTCACCGCCAGCATCGGGGTGGCCGAGGTGCGGCCCGCGTGCGACTTTCAACGACTGTACAAGATCGCCGACGATGCCCTCTATGAGGCGAAGCACGCGGGCCGCAATCAGGTCGCGCTGCAACGCCACGCAGGTCCCGGCGGCCCGTCTCCCGACGCCCCCGATCGCGAGGCCGCTCTGCTGCGCTGAGCCCTCCGCTCAGATTCCGAATCGATCGCGGTAGAATTGGACGCGGGTCGCACGCAGCGCCGGCACGCCGAGCCGGTCATAGGCACGCTGCCACGATGCGAATTCCTCAAGGCTCAGATTATACCGGTCGCACGCTTCGTCGACGGTGATCAGGCCGCCTTCGACCGCGGCGACGACCTCAGCCTTGCGGCGGCTGACCCAGCGCCGCGTATCGCGCTTGGGCAGATCCTTCAACGTCAATTTCCCGCCCATGGGTCCGATCACCGATACCGGGCGAATCCTCTGATTTTCAAGCACTATGGCACTCCGACATTACGGCTCGTCGCCGCGGTGTGCCCCCCTCGTTTCCCGCATGGGCGAGGTGTATCGGATCGTCGTAAAGGAAGGGTTAGAAAGGTCGATCGCCCTGCCGCATTGGCGGCACGGCGCGGCGCGGAAGCGCGCTAGCTGACGAGCAGATCCTTAAGCGGCGTGCTGGTGTCGGCGAGCTGCCCGGCGCTGGCAGCGAGGCCCGCGGTGACGATCATGCGGCCCTGGACATAGTCCTTGGTCGCGTTGACGCAGTCGAGCGCAATCACCCGTCCCGCTTTCAGATAGACGATCGAGAAGCTGCGGCTGGCGATGTCGCCGCGCACCACCGTCTGATCGTGCCCGGTCGAGAGGCCGGCGGTCTGGAGCTTGAGGTCATATTGGTTCGACCAGAACCAGGGGATCGCGTGATAGGGCGCCTCGTCGCCGACGATGCCCTTCGCAACGACAT
The DNA here is from genome assembly GCF_053514865.1 of Sphingopyxis sp. NJF-3. Taxonomy (NCBI): domain Bacteria; kingdom Pseudomonadati; phylum Pseudomonadota; class Alphaproteobacteria; order Sphingomonadales; family Sphingopyxidaceae; genus Sphingopyxis; species Sphingopyxis sp. NJF-3. Next base: position 941,544 of record NZ_CM130726.1, on the reverse strand, counting down.
TCGCCTGATCATTGGCGTTCTGCACCGATTCGAGCCGGATCGTCGCGCCCTCGGCGAAGTGGTTTTCATGCGCCGCGCAATCGCCGATCGCGTAGATGTCGGGGAGGCTCGTCTTGCAATGCCGGTCGACGAGCACACCGTTGCCGCCCTCGGCCCCCGCGGCGATCAGCGGTTCGACGGCCGGGACGATGCCGATGCCGACAATCACGAGGTCAGCCGGGATGACTTCGCCGTCCGCCAGACGCACGCCGGTGACATGATCCTCCCCCTCGATCGCCTCGACCGAAACGCCGAGCCTGAGGTCGACGCCATGCTCGCGATGCTCCTTCTCGTAGAAGCGCGACAAATCCTCGCCCGCGACGCGCGCGAGCACGCGGTCGAGCGCTTCCAAGAGCACGACCTTCTTCCCCGCCTTGGTCAGCACCGCCGCCGCCTCGAGCCCGATATAGCCGCCGCCGATGACGACGATCTGCTTCGCGGTTTCGGACGCCGCCTTCATCGCATCGGCATCGGCGCGCGTCCGCACGCCTTGCACACCGGGCAGGTCGCCGCCAGGGATCGGCAGCATCCGCGGGGCTCCGCCGGTGGCCCAGACGAGCTTGCCATAGCCGATCGTCTCGCCGTCGCCGGTCGTGACGCTGTGCGCGGCCGGATCGACGCTGACGACGCGCTTGCCGAGCAGCATCGTCACCTCGCGCTCGTCCCAATATTTGGCGGGGCGCAGCTGAATGCGCTCGAATTCCTTTTCGCCCGCGAAATATTCCTTCGACAGCGGCGGGCGTTCATAGGGCAGTTCGGGCTCGTCGCCGATGATCGCGATGCTGCCTTCGAACTTCTGCGTGCGCAACATCACCGCGACCTGCGCCCCGCCGTGCCCGGCCCCCACGATCACCACGTCGAACTGCATCGCTTCCTCTCTCCGATACGGATTTTGCGCTTATCGCCGGCGTCCCTGACATGGCGGGCGCGGCGAGACAAGAAACATTGCCTATCCGGCACCCATGGCCAGTTGGTCGCGCAGCGCGATCAGTTCCGCACCCAGCGCGTCGACCCCGGTATCGCTGCGCGATCCGGCGAAGATCGACGCCGACAGGCAAAAGCCGGGCGCGATGTCGACCAGCCCGACCGCGACGGTGCAGACCCCGCGATGCGCATGGCCCTGATCGACCGCGAAGCCCTTTTCCGCGGCTTCGCGCACCTGCGCGGCATAGGTTTCGAACGGCAGCTCCGCCTGCCAGCGCACCGGGGCGTGGCGGCGCGCCAGTTCGGCGACGCCGACGCCCTGCGCCGCGGCGATCGCCCGACCCGCCGCGCCGCCGCCGAGCGGCTGGCGCTGCGCATCGGCGAGGCGCAGCCGCATCCCCGCTTCGCTTTCGGCATGCGCCGCGAGCTGCATGCGGTCGCGCGAGACGATTTTCCAGAGCCCGACCGCGGCTTCCGAAGCCTGGGCGAAGCGCGTCATCAACGGCTGCGCGCGTTCGGCGAGCCGCCGCGTCGTTCCATCGCGCAGCCCTTCCGATCCGGCCCACGCAGCGGCCAGGCGATATTGCTTGCTGCGCGCATCGCGCTCGATCGCGCCCTCGGCCGCCAGCGTCTTCAGGAGGTTGAGACAACTCGATGGACTGAGCTCCAGCACCCGGCCGATATCGGACAGCGATAGCGGACTGGTGTCGGCGAGCAGCCGAAGGATGGCGAACGCCTGCGAAACGGAGCGAACCGGACCGGTCATGCCATCGGTCTAGTTTTCATTATTATGAAAATCAATTCTCAATATTGAAAATAATACCTGAAGCCGCTAGCCCTCCCCAATCGAATCGCGCGCAGGAAGGGATCGTGAGGATGCAGAACCCCGGCATGGACCAGGAGGTGTTCGACCAGTTCATCGAACAGCTCGAACGCTATGTCCGCGAGCGGCTGATCCCCGCCGAGAAGGAGATCATCGAGACCGATGCGATCCCCGCCGACATCCTGTCCGAAATGCGCGACATGGGGCTGTTCGGCCTGACGATCCCCGAAGAATATGGCGGTGCGGGCATGAGCGTCAGCCAGTATATCCGCACCATCCATACCCTGTCCTATGCGATGCCGGCGTTCCGCTCGATCATCTCGATCAACATCGGCATGTTCACTTCGGCGCTGAAGAACGGCGGGACCGAGGCGCAGAAGGCCGAATGGCTGCCGCGCGTCGCCGCGGGTGAGATCGCCTGCTTCGGGCTGACCGAGCCGGGGTCGGGGTCGGATTCGGCGGGGCTGCAGACGACCGCGACGCAGACCGACAACGGCTGGGTGCTGAACGGCACCAAACGCTATATCACCAATTCGCCCTTCGCGAAGATCGGCCTGATCATGGCGCGCACCTCGAAGGAGAATTTGCCCAAGAACGCCCATGTCTCGGCCTTCGTCGTGCCGATGGACGCGCCGGGCGTGTCGATCGGCAAGTCGGACAAGAAAATGGGCCAGTCGGGCAGCCATATCGCCGATATCGTCATGGACGACGTTCGCGTCGGCGGCGAGGCGCTGCTCGGCGGCGAGCTCGGCAAAGGGTTCGCTTTTGCGATGATGAGCCTCGACAACGGCCGCATGTCGGTCGGCGCCGCCGCGACCGCCTACGCCCGCCGCGCGCTCGACAGCGCGATTCGTTATGCGACCGAGCGCAAGGCGTTCGGCGAGCCGATCGCCAACTTCCAGCTCATCCAGCAGATGCTCGCGCAGAGCGAGATCGACATCTACGCCGCCGAATGCATGATGGAGGACGTCACGCGCCGCGCCGACGCGGGCGAGAATGTCCTGCGCAAGGCCGCGGCGTTCAAGGTCTTCGCCAGCGAGATGTGCGGCCGCGTCGTCGACGCCTGTGTCCAGGTCTATGGCGGCGCGGGCTATCTTGCCGAATATGACGCCGAGCGCTTCTTCCGCGACGCGCGCATCTATCGCATCTACGAAGGCACGACGCAGATCCTCCAGCTCCAGATCGCCAAGCATATGCTGCGCGAGTTCGCGGCGGCGAACTGAGCACCGATGATGCAGGACCTGCCTAACATTCCGCATCCCCGAGCGAAGACGAGGGGCTCGTTCGAGCGAAGCGAGAACCCGCACCGCCGCAGCCTCGACTTCGCTCGGCATAGCCCCTCGTCTTCGCTCGGGGACGCGGAGGTTGGAAATGTATAACCTCCTCTCCGCCCTCCCCGTCATCGAGGCGTCGTCCTTCGTCGCCTCGCCCACCGCGGGCCTCTACCTCGCGCAGTTCGGGGCCGAGGTGATCCGCGTCGACCAGATCGGCGGCGGCCCCGATTTCCGGCGCTGGCCGGTGACGGCGGAGAACAACTCGCTCTATTGGGAAAATCTCAACCGCGCGAAAAAGTCGGTCGCGCTCGATCTCGGCCGGCCCGAGGGGCGCGAGTTGCTGCAGGCGCTGGTGCGCGCGACCGGCCAGTTCGTCACCAATTTCCCCGCCAGCGGCTTCCTGTCGCACGACACGCTCGCCGAAGGCCGCCCCGACCTGATCACCGTGCGCGTGATGGGCTGGGCCGACGGGTCCCCTGCGCTCGACTATACGGTCAACAACAGCGTCGGCTATCCGATGCTCACCGGCGCGGGACCCGAGCCGGTCAATCACGTGCTGCCCGCGTGGGACCTGCTCACCGGCGCCTATGCCGCCTTCGCGCTGCTCGCCGCGATCCAGCGCCGCGCCGCGACCGGCGAGGGCGGCGAGGTGCGCCTACCGCTCTCCGACGTCGCGATCGGCACCATCGCCAATATGGGCGGGATCGCCGAGGTGCTTTATACCGGCGAGAATCGACCACGCCTCGGCAACGCCGTTTACGGGCTGTTCGGGCGCGACTTCACGACGCGCGACGGGCAGCGGACGATGATCGTCGTCGTCACGCCGCGCCAGTGGGCTAACCTGATCGCCGCGCTGAATCTCGGCGAGGCGGTCGCGGCGGTCGAGGCGGCGCGCGGCGTCTCCTTCGCGAAGGACGACGGCCTCCGCTTCACCCATCGCGACGCGCTCTATCCGCTGTTCGAGCGGGCGATCGCTGCACGCGACCATGCCGACCTCGCCGCCGCCTTCGACGCAGGCGGGATCGTCCATTCGCCCTACCGCACGATGCTCGATGCGGCGAACGACCCGACACTCGTCGCGAACAATCCGATCTTCGGCGGCACCGTCAACCCGAGCGGCTTCGCTTACCCGGCCGCAGGTGCCTTCGCGACTATCCCGCAGATGGAGCGGCAGTCGCCTCGGCCTGCCCCGCACAACGGCGCGCATAGCGAAGAGATACTCGCGACCCGCCTTTCGCTTTCCTCGGGCGAGATCGCCCGCCTGATCGATGCCGGCATCGTCGGTGTCGGCTGAGATCGCCTTCCCCTTTTCCGTCACCCCGGACTTGATCCGGGGTCCCGCTTCTCACCGTCGCTTAGCGGGACCCCGGATCAAGTCCGGGGTGACGGAGCAGTTGAATGCCCCCGCCCAAACCGGAGACCAGACATGACCCTGCGCCGCGCCGCCATCGTCGCCCCCATCCGTACCGCCGTCGGCAAATTCGGCGGTGCCCTTTCCTCGATGACCGCCGGCGACCTCGGCGCGGTCATTCTGAAGGCGCTGATCGAGCGTACGAAGATCGACCCCGCGCGCGTCGATGACGTCGTCTTTTCGCAGGGCTATGGCAATGGCGAAGCGCCCTGCATCGGCCATTGGTCGTGGCTCGCCGCGGGCCTGCCGCTGGAGGTGCCGGGCTATCAGCTCGACCGCCGCTGCGGCTCGGGGCTGCAGGCCATCGTCAACGCCGCGATGATGGTCCAGACCGGCATGTCCGACGTCGTCGTCGCGGGCGGCGTCGAATCGATGTCGAATGTCGAGCATTACAGCACCGATGTCCGGAAAGGCGTTCGCGCGGGCAACCTCATGCTCCACGACCGCCTGACGCGCGGCCGTGTCATGTCGCAGCCGGTCGAGCGCTTCGGCGTCATCACCGGCATGATCGAGACCGCTGAAAATCTGGCGAAGGACTATGATATCAGCCGCGAGGCGTGCGATGCCTATGCCGTGCGCAGCCACCAGCGCGCTGCAGCGGCCTGGGCCAACGGCCTGTTCGACGACGAACTGGTGCCCGTCCCCGTCCCGCAGAAGAAGGGCGATCCCATCGTCTTCGCGCACGACGAGGGCTATCGCGCCGATGCGAGCATGGAAACGCTCGGCAAGCTGCGCGCGCTGGAGGGCGGCGTCGTCACCGCGGGCAATGCGAGCCAGCAGAATGACGCCGCCGCGGCGTGCCTCGTCGTCGCCGAGGACAAGCTCGAGGAACTCGGGCTCACGCCCATAGCCTGGTATCACAGCTCGGCCGCCGCCGGCTGCGACCCGAGCCGCATGGGCATCGGCCCCGTCCCTGCGGTCGAGCGCCTGTTCGCGCGGGGCGGCCTTGGCTGGGACGACATCGACCTCGTCGAACTCAACGAAGCCTTCGCGCCGCAGGTGCTCGCGGTGCTGAAGGGTTGGGGCTGGTCCGAAGACGACAGCCGCAACGACATCCTCAACGTCAACGGCTCGGGCATCTCGCTCGGTCACCCGATCGGTGCGACCGGCGGACGCATTCTCGCCAATCTGACGCGCGAACTGGTGCGCAGGGATGGCCGCTATGGTCTTGAAACCATGTGCATCGGCGGCGGCCAGGGCATCGCGGCGATCTTCGAGCGCGCGACGTGAGCACAGCCCCTCTTCCTCGTCACCCCGGACTTGATCCGGGGTCCAGCTTTCACCGTTGCATAGCTGGACCCCGGATCAAGTCCGGGGTGACGATGAAAAAGAGGACCGGCTATGAAGATGTGCGCCGATCTGAACAATGCTCTCATCGCCGCCCAGGCCTATCGCGGCACCGCGCAAGCCGCGCTCGCCGAACGACTGGCCGCCAGCCCGATCGATCGCGAGCAGCGCGCGGCGCATGGTTTCGCGTGGGTCGCGACGACGGTGGCGGCGCTCGAAGCGGTGCTGGAGTGGTTCGATTCCGGCTCGGGCTCGAATCCCCTCGACGCCAGAATCACCACCCTCGCCTTCGCCGAGGGCATCGGCCAACTCACCGGCGGCCTGCCGATGGGGCAGAACGAGATATTCCGCCCTGCCGACCTTGGCCTTGGCGCGGCGGCGCGAGCGCTCGCGGACGCCTGCGCCGACCTTCTCGACGCCGACCATGCCGCGACGCGCGCCGAAGTCGCCGCCGCGCTCGCCGAGGGTCATTGGCCGAGCGAGACGCTACACGACGCCGATCTCGACGCGATCCGCGAGCAATATCGCCGTTTCACCGACGCCGCGATCATCCCCAACGCGCACGGCTGGCATCTTGCCAACGACCTGATCCCCGACGCCACGGTGCAGGCGATGGCGGACCTCGGCACCTTTGGGGTCTGTATTTCCGAGGAATTCGGCGGGCTCGGCCTTGGCAAGCTCGTCATGTGCATCATCACCGAAGAACTGTCGCGCGGCTGGATCGGCGCCGGATCGCTCGGCACGCGGTCGGAGATCGCGGGCGAGCTGATCGCGATGGGCGGCACCGACGCGCAAAAGGCCGAATGGCTGCCGAAGATCGCCAGCGGCGAAATTCTCCCCACCGCGGTTTTCACCGAACCCGACGTCGGTTCGGATCTCGGCTCGCTGCAAACCCGCGCCTGCCGCGAGGGCGCGAGCTGGGTCATCAACGGCGCGAAGACCTGGATCACCCACGCGAGCCGTTCCGACCTGATGACGCTGCTCGCGCGCACCGTGCCCGACACGAAGGGCTATGCGGGCCTCTCGATGCTGCTCGTCCCCAAGCCGCGCGGGACCGAGGCCGATCCCTTCCCCGCCAATGGCATGACCGGCAGCGAGATCGAGGTGCTCGGCTATCGCGGGATGCGCGAATATGCGCTGCAGTTCGATGGGCTTACGGCGCCCGCCGATGCCCTGCTCGGCGGCGAGGAAGGGCAAGGCTTCAAGCAGCTCATGCGCACCTTCGAGGGCGCGCGCATCCAGACCGCCGCCCGCGCGGTCGGCGTCGCGCGCCGCGCGCTCGAACTCGGGCTGGATTATGCGCTCGCCCGCAAGCAGTTCGGCAAGGCGATCGTCCATTTCCCGCGCGTCGCCGACAAGCTGGCGATGAGCCTGGTCGATTTCGTCATGGCGCGCGAACTGAGCTATGCCGCCGCGCGCGCCAAAGACAGCGGCAAACGTTGTGACATCGAGGCGGGGATGGCCAAGCTGCTCGGCGCCCGCGCCGCCTGGTCGAACGCCGACGCCGCGCTGCAGATCCACGGCGGCAACGGCTATGCGCTCGAATATGAGATCAGCCGCGTGCTGTGCGACGCGCGCATCCTCAACATCTTCGAGGGCGCGGCCGAAATCCAGGCGCAGGTCATCGCGCGCGGATTGACGAGCGGTCGTAACTGACCGCTCGCGTCACGGCGGCGGCGGCGCTTCCTCGGGCGGGCGATTGCCGCCGACCGGAAGCCGAAGGTCGATGCGGTTGCCGCCGATTTCGGTCGAGATCACCGCCTCGCCGCCTTCGACGCCAATCTGCGTCTTTTCGCCGATCGGGACCGCCGGGATGTCGGGAATGTCAGGCAAATCCTGCGGCTGCACCGGCCCGCGCGGGTTGTGCGCGGGGCGCGGCTTCGCCCGTTCGCCCTTCGCATCGACCATGAAGTCGCGCCAGATGCGCGCCGGCACGCCGCCGCCCGCGATCCCCGCCAGCGGCGAATTATCGTCGTTGCCGATCCACACGCCGACGACGAGACCGTTCGCGTAGCCGACGAACAGCGCATCGCGATTGTCCTGGCTCGTCCCCGTCTTGCCGAAATTGGGAACCCGCAGCATCGCCGCGCGACCCGTCCCATGATTGATCGCGCCGCGCAGCAGCTGCTCCATATCCTCATGCTCGCGCGACCCGAAGCTGTCGGGGCCGAAGAAAAGCCGGTCGAACCAGCCCATCTCCTCCGCCTTGAAGGCGCGCGGCACCACCGGATAGCTGTCGGCCGCCACCGCCGCATAAGCCGCCGTCAACTCGAGCAGCGTCATGCTCGACGTGCCGAGCGCGAGGCTGGGGTCGCCCTCGGGAAGCGGCGCGGTCACGCCGAGGTCGCGCGCCATGGCGATGACCTTGTCGCTGCCGACCTCCTGGAACAATCGCACCGCGGCGACATTGCTCGACGACGCGAAGGCGCGCTCGAGGCTGATCGTGTCCGAATAGGCGCCGCCCGCATTTTTGGGCCGATAGGAGCCGGCCTCGATCGGCCCGTTGTCGATCTCGTCGTCGGGCCGCCAGCCCTCGCGCAGCGCCGCGAGATAGACGAACAGCTTGAAGGTCGAACCGGGCTGCCGCCGCGCTTGGGTCACGCGGTTGAAGGGCGACGCGGCATAGTTGCGCCCGCCGACCATCGCGACGACCTCGCCATTGGGGCGCATCGCGACCAGCGCGACCTGCGCCTTGCCGAGCCCCGCCCCGCTCACCGCGCGCCGCGCCGCCGCCTGCAACCGCGCATCGAGGGTGGTCTTGATCGTCTGCCGCGCATAGCCGACATCGCTGAGCTTGCGCGCTTCGGGCAATGCCCAGTCGGCGAAATAGGTGCCCGTCGGCAGGTCGCTCTGCGTGCGGACATCGACCCGCGGTGCGCGCAGGCCTTTCGCCTCGCGCTCGGTCAGATAGCCTTCCCCGGCCATCGCGCCGAGCACCAGTCGCATCCGCTTTTCGGCGAGATCGAAATTCCGCGTCGGTGCAAGCCGCGACGGCGCCTTGACCAGCCCCGCGAGCATCGCCGCCTGCGCCGCGGTCAGCTTTTCGGGCTGGCGATCGAAATAATGGAGCGACGCGGCGCGCAATCCATAGGTGTTGTCGCCGAAATAGGCGTTCGACAGATAGCGTTCGAGAATCTCGTCCTTGCTCAGCCAGGCTTCGAGCCAGAAGGCGATCAGCGCCTCGCGCGCCTTACGCCCCAGCGTCTGCTTGGGCGACAGGAAGGTGAATTTGGCGAGCTGCTGGGTGATCGTGCTGCCCCCCTGCGTTCGTCCCGTCGTCAGGTTGCTCCACGCCGCACGCGCAATGCTGCGCGGGTCGATGCCCCAATGGGTGTAGAAACGCCGGTCCTCGATCGCGAGGAAGGCGCCCGTCACATGCCTGGGCAGGTCCTTCACCCGCACCGGCGCCTCTACGATCGCCCCCATGCGCGCGATCGGCGTGCCGTCGGACGCGAGCAGCGTGATCTGCGGCGGCGCGATCGGTTCGAGCGATTTCGAAAGCGGCGCGGTCAGCGCGAGCCAGCCCACGAGGAGCAGGAACAGTAGCACGAAGGCGGTAAGTCCGCGCAGCGTCCAGCGCAGCCACCGCGGGCGGCGGCGCGGAGCGGAATCGACCGGGGCGCCCGGACCAGGCGTAACCGGATCGAATTGCGAAGACGAAGTGCCGGGATGATCGAACGCGTTCATGCCGAGACCGTGTTACACCAACAATACAGCGTTAGCAAATGCCGACCCGCCCTCATACGCCGCCCCGTTTTCGTGGGAGGCTTGAACCTGGCGACAAGCTTTTGCTCCTTCCGTTCGGCGAGCGTACGGACAAATTGCTACGCTTGTTGCTCTTTCGATGCAAATATCGGGAAAGGATCGTCGCAGCACGAAGCCAAGGCAATCACGGCAGCACGGCCGTGCGCGCAAGCTTGTGGAGCAGCGCCCTGAAGGTTGCAAGATCAGCGGGATTGGATGGCTCGTAATTCCGTTGCTCGCCGACCTGGCTGCTGTTGCAGATATAAAAGAGAATGCCGGCTCCCACTCCATTGACGAACATCATCGTCGAAATGGGCCGGAAGGCCCCCTTCTCGATTCCGTAAGCCAGCGTGCGGTCCATATTCTCGAGCACGAGATAGGAAAATTCGACCGGATTGCCCTGCCGCACCGCAGTGTCGGCGACCAGTCGCTGCAGAATCCGCGCCGCCGAGGGGCGATCGACGAAGAAGTCGAGCCATGCGTCCAGGTGCGCGAGAAGCCGCGCGGTCGGGTCCGCGACCCCCGCGATCCGCGCCTCGCTCGCGGCATTCATATCGGCGAAGATGCGCTGCTCGACGGCGTCGTAGAGCATCTTCTTGGTCGCGAAATGGTGCAGCAGCGAGGGCCGGCGGATGCCGACCGCATCGGCGATGTCTTCGAGCCGGGACGCCCGGAACCCCGTAAGCGCGAACATATGCTCGGCCTCGCGCAGGATCGCCTCACGGGTCGCATCGGCGCGCTCCTTGCGCGTTCCCGGCGTGGGTAGGGTCATGTGCATGGCCCTTCTGTGGCCGATTTTCTTTGCCCTTGCAATTCGCCGACTCGCGGGTAGATATTTCATCTACTCGTGAGTAGGTGAGTTAAAGCGGGCAAACCGCGTCAAATGGGAGGGTGTCTATGTTCAGGGATAAAATGGGTCCAATGTGCGCGGCTTTGATGGCGTCGACCGCCGCCGGGCTGGTCGCGGCACCGGCAGCGGCGCAGGAAAGCGGAACCGGACAGGACGTCGGCGTCGCCGACATCGTGGTGACCGCGCAGAAGCGCGAGGAAAATCTTCAGGACACGCCGATCTCGATGGTCGCGCTCGGGTCGGAGGCACTCGAGCAAAAGGGCATCGGCTCGCTGACCGACCTGTTCACCGGCGCGGTGCCGTCGATCCGCATCGCGCCCTTCGTCGGCCGCGTGTCGGCGGTCAGCATCGGGATGCGCGGACTGGTTCCCGTCGACGCGACGCAGGTCACGCGCGACGCCACGGTCGGCGTCTATGTCGACAGCGTCTATCTGGGCCGCGTGTCGGGGCTCGGCATGGAACTCGCCGATATCGAACGCATCGAGGTGCTCCGCGGCCCGCAGGGCACATTGTTCGGACGCAACACCATCGGCGGCGCGATCAGCGTCGTGTCGAAGCGCCCGACCGGCGAGGCAAGCGTCGACATGAAGGCCGGGATCGGCAACTACCGCGGCCGGTCTTTCGCGGCGCACGTCAACCTGCCCGAGGCGGCGGGGATCAGCGTCAAGGTCGACGGCGTCTTCGAAGGGCGCGGCGGACTGGTCCAGAACCCCCTCGGCGGCGACGCGCGCGACTATGGCGAGATCAAGAAATACGGCTTCAAAATCTCGGCACTGTGGCGCCCCGCCGACGATATCTCGCTGCTCTATTCCTATGACCTGTCGCGCGACAAATCGACGGGACTCTATCATTATATCACGGCGTCGAGCCAGCCGGCCGCCAATACGCCGTCCTTCATCACGCTCGACACCGGGCGGGTCAAAACCGGGCGGATCGGTCTTCCTCTCTTCCGCAATCCGCAGCGCGCGGACGGCCACAGCCTGACCGCCGAATGGGATGTCAGCGATGCGCTGACGCTGCGTTCGATCTCCGCGTGGCGGAGCCTCGATTCGACGCAGATGGACGGCGACGAGGGGTCGAACACGACCTGGGGACCGAACCGCCGCTTCGGCCGGTTGAGCTATGCCAATGTGAAGCAGAACCAGTTCAGCCAGGAAGTGCAGCTCGTCGGCGACCTCGGCGAACTCGAATTCGTCGTCGGCGGCTATTATTTCAAGGAAAACGGGCGCGACGAAGCGATCGTCTACTCGCTGGGCACGCTCAATCCGACGCTGACGGGGGTCAACCTCTTCCCCGAACCGTCGCCTGATGGCGGCGCCGCGCGTCTGCCCGATCGCGCCGCCGACGTCCGCGTCCGATCGAAGGCATTGTTCGGCCAGGCCACCTGGTCGCCCGAGGCGGTTCGCGGGCTGCATATCACCGCAGGCGCTCGCTACACCGACGATCACAAGGACGGCCGCCTGCTGTTCATCGCTGGCGCCGACCCCGACCTCTCGTTCGTCTTCAACTCGAGCCGCGTCGACCCGATGGCGACCATCGCCTATGATTTCAGCGACGACATCAACGCCTATGTGAAATGGAGCCGCGCCTATCGCGCCGGCGGCGCCAACACGCGATCGACGATCCTGCGCACCTTCGGCGAAGAGGAATTGACCGCGTGGGAAGCGGGGGTGAAGGCCGACCTGTTCGACCGCCGGCTGCGCGTCAACCTCGCCGCCTATGCCAGCCGCCTGTCGAACCAGCAGGTCGATTTCCTGAACCCGGCCTTCATTTCGAACACCGAAACGGTGAACGCGCCCGAAAAGCGTCACATCAAGGGCGTCGAGGCCGACATCACTCTCGTTCCGGTGCGCGGCCTGTCGCTGGCGGTCAACTATGTCTACACCGACGCGCCGCCGACGCCGGTGCGGAACATCTTCACCGGCGTGATCGAGGAGACATTTTCGGCCTTCACGCCGAAGCATAGCGCGTCCTTCTCGGCCGACTATGCCTTCCCCGCCTTCTCCTTCGGACAGCTTCGCGCGCATGTCGGGCTCGACACCGCGGGCAATTATATTCCGAACGGCACGGTGGACGTGAAGGCGGACAAGGCGCTGCTGCTGAACGGCCGGCTGTCGCTTGGCGAGATCACGCTCGGCGGCGGCGAGATGGAGATTGCGGTCTGGGGCAAGAATCTGACCAACACGACCTATAATCTGCTCGATTTCCGTATTCCGGGCCGCGTGACCGCGACATTCTATAACGAACCGCGTACCTATGGCCTCGAAGCCCGGATGAAGTTCTGAAGGGGGATGCCGCCCGGCGGGGTGGTTGCCGCCGGGCGGTCTTTGAAAAGGGACAGGATATGAAAAAGGCATTTCTCGCGCTGCTGATGCTCTCGCCCGCGACGGCGATGGCGCAAGCTGCGCCCGGCCCCGTGTCGGCCGATCCTGCGACGTCGGTGACGCGCGAATTTGCGATGACCGGCGGCGACAATTTCCGCGATGTCGGCGGTTATCGCACCGCGGATGGCCGCAAGGTGATGTGGGGCAAGCTCTACCGCTCGGCGTCGGTCGGGCGCTACACCGCCGAGGATCAGGCATTGATCCGCGGCCTGTCGGTGGGGTCGATCATCGACCTGCGCTCGACGCGCGAGCGGCAGGCCGACAAGTCGCCGTGGATGCAGGGTGCCGACGTCGGATATTGGACGCGCGATTATGACCTGTCGGCCGGCAACCTCGGCGCGCTGTTCGCCAAGGGCGCCAAGATCGACGCCGCGACGATGCGCGGCGCGATGATCGAGGGCTATCGCGGCTTTCCCAGGGAGCAGGCGGCGTCCTATCGAATGCTGTTCGACCGACTGCTGAATTCCGACAAGGCGGTCATCGTCAACTGCACCGCGGGCAAGGATCGCACCGGCCTTGCCACCGCGCTCGTGCTGAGCGCGCTCGGCGTTCCGCGCGACACGATCATGCGCGACTATCTGCTGAGCAACAGCGCGCTCGACATGGACAAGCTGCGCGCCGATGCCGGGCTGAACGCCGCGACGGCGGCGCTGCCCGCCGACGCCGTCAAGCCGCTGCTCGACGTCGAGCCCGCCTATCTCAACGCCGCCTTCGACCAGATCGACAAGGATTATGGCAGCGTCGAAAATTATCTGAAGCGCGAACTGGGGGTCGACCGCGCCGCGATCCAGCGCCTGCGCCAGCGGATGCTGCGCTGACGGAAAACTGGATTCCATAGATCGTCATCCCGGCGAAGGCCGGGATCTCGCCGGTGCGTTAGATTGCGACGATGAGATCCCGGCCTTCGCCGGGATGACGAGATGAAGGAGCGTACTTTTACCCGCTGCTTGCCAGCGTCAGAAACACTGGCCGCTCGCCGCCGCCGTGCGCCGCGATCCGCGCGCCACTAACATAAGCGGCGTCGGCCGAGGCGAGGAAGCTCACCACCCCCGCGATGTCCGCGCCCGTTGCCATGCGGCCGAGCGGCAGCATCGCGTCGATGCGCTTCATGCCCTCGGCGCCGCCATAATGATCGACCGCCGCCTCGGTCGCGACGAGCCCGACGACGACCGCGTTGACGCGCACCTTCGGCCCCCATTCCATCGCGAGCGATTCGGTGAGGCTGAGCAGCCCCGCCTTCGCCGCGCCATAGACCGCGGTCCCCGGCGAGGGGCGCACCCCCGACACGCTGGCGATGTTGACGATGGCGCCGCCTTCGGCCTGCCCTTGCATGATCCTGTTCGCCGCCTGCGCGACGTGCAGCGGACCGAGCAGGTTGAGCGCAAGGACGCGTTCGGAAAAGCGCGGCGAGGCGGTCGCGGCATCGGCCTCGGGCGAGCCGCCGGCGTTGTTGACGGCCAGATCGAGCCGCCCGTGACGCGCGACAATGCGCTCGACCATCGCCTGCACCGCATCGGCCTCGCGCACGTCGCACGCCTCGAACTTGGCGATCGCCCCATCAAGCGACGGCAGTTCATCGGGCGCATTGCGGCCGCAGATCACGGCGTCGAAGCCGTCGGCGAGCAGGCGCTCCGTGATCGCGCGGCCGATGCCCTTGCCGCCCCCGGTGACGAGCGCCACGCGCCGATTTCCGTCCGCCATATCCGCCTCCATCCTTCGACCGATCTCTTCGCACCGGCAGCAAGAAAGTCTCCCCCCATATGGCGGTATCGGACCCGCCGCCAGAGTCCCTAATCCAGCCTCGCAAATGCCCCATGCGTGTTGGAGAGGGAATTGAACAAGCAAGTGACCATCGAGCAGTTCGTCGCCTCGCTGAAAAGCGGGATGACGATCGGAATCGCCGGCTGGGGGCCGCGGCGCAAGCCGATGGCGCTGGTCCGCGCGATCCTGCGCTCCGACCTCAAGGATCTCACCATCGTCGCCTATGGCGGCCCCGACGTCGGGATGCTGTGCGCCGCGGGCAAGGTGAAGAAGGTCGTTTTCGGTTTCGTCTCGATGGACGCGATCCCGCTCGAACCCTATTTCCGCAAGGCGCGCGAGGCCGGCGGGCTCGACATCCTCGAACTCGACGAGGGGATGCTGCAATGGGGCCTCAAGGCCGCGGCGTTCCGCCTGCCCTTCCTGCCCACGCACGTCGGGCTCGGCACCGACGTGATGACGCACGGCGGCTTCAAGACGGTGCAGTCGCCCTATGCCGACGGCGAGGTGTTGCTCGCGATGCCGGCGCTGAAGCTCGACGCGGCGCTGCTCCACGTCCAGCGCGCCGACAGGCTCGGCAATATCCAGGCCCTCGGCCCCGACACCTATTATGACGAATGGTTCGCGCGCGCTGCCGACCGGACCTTCGTCTCGGCCGAGGAAGTCGTCGACCGCATGGACCATAGCTATCCCGAGGACGCGCGCGCCAACATCGTCGAGCGCTGCTTCGTCCACGGCGTGATCGCGGCACCGCTCGGCGCGCACCCCACCTCGATGCCGCCCGCCTATGGCTGGGACATGAAGCAGCTCAAGGCCTATGCCGCGAGCGCACGCGAAGAAGCCGGCTGGGACGCCTATGCCGCCGACGTCATCGGCGCCGACGAGGCGGGCTATCTCGACCGCGTCGGCGGCAAGGACGCCGTCGCCGCCCTTCCCCTTCCCATCTTCTGAGGCGGCCGAGACCATGACCACCGCACCCGACTTCACCCTTTGCGAACAGCTCATCGTCGCCGCGTCCGAAGCATGGCGCGGCAACGGCGAACTCGTCGCGACCGGCATCGGCCCCGCGCCGCGCCTCGCCGCCAGCCTCGCCAAGCTGACGCACACCCCCGAGCTGATGATGACCGACGGCGAGGCCTATCTGGTCGAGGACCCGGTGCCGCTCGGCCCGCGCGGCTATGACGACCGCAAGGCGGCGGGCTACCTCCCCTTCTCGCGCTTCTTCGATGCCGCGGTGTGGTCCGGCAAGCGTCACGCGATGGTGACGCCGAGCCAAATCGACCGCTTCGGCCAGACGAACATCTCCTACCTCGGCGGCACCTATGACCAGCCTAAGGTGCAGATGCTCGGCGCGCGGGGCTTTCCGGGCAACAGCATCTGCCACATCAATTCGATGTTCGTCCCCGCCCACTCGAAGCGCGTCTTCGTCGAGGGCGAAGTCGATATGGTGTCGAGCGTCGGCTATAATCCCGCACGCCGCACACCGGGCGTCAATTTCAGCCGCGTCGATCTGCGGCTGATCATCACCGACCTGTGCGTCATGGATTTCGGTGGCAAGGACCATGCGATCCGCGTCGTCATGCTGCATCCCGGCGTGACCTTCGAGCAGGTGCAGGACGCGACCGGCTTTGCGCTCGAGGCCGCGGCCGAAATCGCCACCACCCCTGCTCCGACCGCCGAGCAACTCGCGATCATCGCGCGGCTCGACCCGCACGGTCTGCGCGCCGGGGTGCTCAAGGACAATCCCGCGGGCAAGAGGAGCTGAGCCATGACCGATCAGAATGACGGGCTGGTCCCGCCGGTCGACGAGACCCCGGTTTACGAGACCGATACGCCCATCCTCTACGAGGCGGCGGACGGCATTGCGTGGGTGACGCTCAACCGCCCGCAATATCACAATGTCCAGAACAGCCAGATGACCTACGCGCTCGACGACGCCTTCTATCGCGCCGTCGACGATGATGCGGTCAAGGTCATCGTGCTGAAATCGGACGCCAAGCATTTCAGCGCCGGGCACGACATCGGCACGCCGGGTCGCGACTTTCATTCGCCGGTCGAGCGGCGGCTGATGTGGTACGATCACTCGACCAAGGCCGGAGCCGAAAAGGCCTATGCCCGCGAGCATGAGCAATATCTGGGCATGTGCAAAAGGTGGCGGGACATTCCCAAGCCCACCATCGCGCAGGTCCACGGCGGCTGCATCGCCGGCGGGCTGATGCTCGCCTGGGTCTGCGACCTGATCATCGCATCGGACGACGCCTTCTTTCAGGACCCGGTGCTGCAGATGGGCTTCCCCGGCCTCGAATATTTCGCGCATTGCCACGAACTCAATGTCCGGCTGGCGAAGGAATTCCTGTTCCTCGGCGAACGGATGAGCGCCGAGCGCGCCCGCGAAGCCGGGATGGTCAACCGCGTCGTGCCGCGCGCCGGGCTGGCCGACGAGGTGAAGCGCGTCGCGGAGCGGATCGCGACCCAGCCGCGCCTCGCGCTGCAGCTCGCGAAGCAGGCGTGCAACCATATGGAGACGCTGGCGGGCAAGAATGCCGGGATCGACGCGGCGTTCGGCTATCATCATTTCGCCCACGCCAACAACAGCCTGGTCAAAGGTGACTATATCGCCGGGTTCGACGGCAAGAAGATGGCGGCGGCAAACAAGAAGGATGCGAAGGAAGGTTGATGGCCGACGCGCTCGCCACCATCCTGACCGAGCGGCTCGGCTGCCGGCTGCCGGTGATCCAGACCGCAATGGGCTGGATCGCGACGCCGGCGCTCGTCATCGCGTCGAGCGAGGCGGGTGCGTTCGGCTTCCTCGCGGGCGCAGTGATGCAGCCCGCCGAACTCGAAGCCGCGATCCTCGCGGTCAAGCAGGGCACGAAGCAGCCCTTCGGCGTCAATTTCCACATGTTCCAGCCGGGCGCTGCGGAGATCGTCGAGATCATCCTGAAGCACCGCGACCAGATCCGCGCGGTGAGCTTCGGGCGCGGGCCCGATGCGAAGATGATCGGCCGCTTCAAGGATGCCGGCATCCTCTGCGTCCCCACCGTCGGCGCGGTCAAACATGCGCAGAAGATGGTACAGCTCGGCGTCGACATGGTGACGGTGCAGGGCGGCGAAGGCGGCGGGCACACCGGATCGGTCGCCTCGACGATCCTGCTGCCGCAGGTGCTCGACGCGGTGAAGGTGCCGGTGATCGCAGCGGGCGGTTTCGGCGACGGGCGCGGGCTCGCAGCGGCGCTCGCCTATGGCGCGGTCGGCATCGCGATGGGCACGCGCTTCCTGATGACGCGCGAAAGCCCGATCCCCGATGTGACCAAGGCGCGCTATGTCGGCGCGGGCACCGACGATATCCTCGTGTCGACCAAGGTCGACGGCCTGCCGCAGCGGATGATCAAAAATGCGCTGCTGAACCGGATCGAGCGTTCGAGCGGGCTCGGCATCTGGCGCCGCGCGGTCGAGAGCGGGCTCGCGATGAAGCGCCAGACCGGCGCCTCCTTCGGCGAATTGTTCAAGGCCGCGAAGGGCATGACCAGCCACGGCGGCCTCACCTTGCCGCAGGCGATGATGGCCGCCTCCGCGCCGATGCTGATCCAGAAAGCGGTGGTCGAAGGCGACCCCGACCACGGCCTGATGGCGACCGGCCTCGTCGCCGGGCGGCTCGACGATCTGCCAAGCTGCGCCGAGCTTCTTGGCGGCATCGAACGCGACGCGCGCGCGCGCCTCACTGCCCTCTCCTCTTCCTCCTCAACAGGGGCCTGACCCATGCCGATCCATACCGAGATCAAGGACCGTATCGCCGAGATCGTCTTCGACGTCCCGCCGGTCAATGCGTTCGACAGCGAAACGTGGAACAACCTGCCCGCGATCATCCGCGAGGCCGGCAGCAATCCCGAGGTCAATGTCGTGCTGATCCGCGCCGCCGAGAGCGCCCGCGGTTTCTGCGGCGGCGTCGATATCAAGGAAATGCAGGCGCATCCCGAGCGCATCACGCTGCTCAACCGCGGCAATTACCTGACCTTCAAGGCGGTGCGCGACTGCGAGGTCCCCGTCGTCGTCGCGGTCCATAAATTCGTGATCGGCGGCGGCATCGGCATCTGCGGCGCGAGCGACACAATCATCGCCGCCGACGATGCTTTCTTCTCGCTGCCCGAGGTCGATCGCGGCGCGATGGGCGGCGCCTCGCACCTGTCGCGCATGCTGCCGCTGCACAAGGTGCGCGCGGCCTTCTTCACCGGCGGCAATATCCCGGTCGAGGAAGCGTACCGGCTCGGCGCGGTCGAGAAAGTGGTGCCGCGCGAGAAGCTCGTCGAAGAGGCGCGCGCGTTCGCAAGCGTCATCGCGGGCAAGTCGCGCAAAGCGCTGGTGATCGCCAAGGAAGCGCTGAACGGGCTCGAAGAGCGCGACGTCGATCGCGGCTATCGCTGGGAACAGGGCTTCACGCTCGAAATGTATATGCACGAGGACAGCCAGAAATCGCGCGACGCGTTCGTCGAGACCGGCAAGGCGGCCGAATTCTGATGGATCTCGCCTACACAGCCGAACAGCAGGATTTCCGCGCCGAAGTGCGCGCGTGGATGGAAGCCAATGTCCCGAAGGAACCGCTCGTCACGCTCGAGCGCGAGGACGGCTATCACCAGCATGTCGAGTGGGAGCGCAAGCTCGCAAGCGGCAACTGGGGCATGGTCACCTGGCCCGAAGCCTATGGCGGGCGCGGGCTCGACCTCATCCAGTGGCTGATCTTCGAAGAGGAATATTATCGCGCCGGGGCGCCGCTTCGCGTCAACCAGAACGGCATCTTCCTGCTCGGCCCGACCGTCATGGAATTCGGCACCGACGAACAGAAGGCGCGCTTCCTGACTCCGATGGCGAAGGGCGAGGTCATCTGGGCGCAAGCCTGGTCCGAGCCGAACGCCGGGTCGGATATGGCGGCAATCACGTCGAAGGCCATTCGGGACGGCGACCACTATGTCATCACGGGCCAGAAAACCTGGTCGAGCCGCGCGAGCTTCGCCGATTGGGGCTTCGGCCTGTTCCGCACCGACCCGGATTCGAAGCGCCACAAGGGGTTGAGCTTCATCCTGTTCGATCTCAACGCCCCCGGCGTGACGCGGCGACCGATCCGCCAGCTTCACGGCGATCCGGGCTTTGCCGAACTCTTCTTCGACGAAGTGCGCGTGCCGGCCCAGAACCGCATCGCGGGCGAAGGCGAAGGCTGGAACGTCGCGATGGCGACCGCCGGGTTCGAACGCGGGCTGATGCTGCGTTCGCCCGCGCGCTTTCAGGCGGCTGCCGAGCGCCTCGTCAAGCTGTTCCGCCAGCATGAGGCGAAGGCCGCACCCGCTGCGCGCGAGCAGGTGATGCAGGCGTGGATGGATGCGCAGGCCTATGCCTACAACACCTATGCCGTCGCCTCGAAGATCATGGCGGGCGGGCATATCGGCGCCGAGGCGAGCCTCAACAAGATCTTCTGGTCCGAACTCGACCGCGCCGCGCACCGCACCGCGATGCAACTCCTCGGCGCCTCGGCCGAGCTGCGCCATCTCGACGGCGGTGCGCTCAACACATGGCTCGAAGGTTATATCTTCTCGCTCTCGGGCCCGATCTACGCCGGGTCGAACGAGATCCAGCGCAACATCATCGCCGAGCGGCTGCTCGGCCTGCCGAGGTAAGCGGGCCATGGATTTCACCGTCACCGAAGATCAGGCAACGCTGACGACCGGCGTGCGCGACTATCTGGCGGGCGTTCACGCGCCCGAGTTGCTGCGCGCGCTCGACGCCAGCGACAGCCGCCGCTCGGCCGACGTATGGCGGGGCCTCGCGGAGATGGGCCTGCCCGGCCTGCTCGTCCCCGAAGCGCAGGGCGGGCTTGGCCTATCGCTGCTCGACGCGGTGCTGATCGCCGCCGAACTCGGTCGTGCCGGGGTCGCCGAGCCGCTGGCCGACACCGCGCTCGTCGCCGCGCCGCTGCTCGCCAAGGCGGGCGGACAGGACGCGCTGCTCGCGGCCATCGCCAGCGGCGAAGCGAAGGTTGCGCTTCAACACCCCGTCAATCCGTGGGTCTCCGATCTCGAGGACGCAAGCCATCTCCTGTCGGCAACGGACGGCGCGCTGCTGCTCGCCGAGCATGGCGGCGGCGCCGACCTCCTCGACAGCGTCGATCCGCTCCGCCGCCTTTATGCGCCGATCGCACCTTCGGGAGCCGAAGTCGGCTCGGCCGACGCGCTGCTCGACCATGCCGCGCTGATCGCCGCCGCGCAGCTTGTCGGCATTGCCGACGCGATGCTCGAACAGGCGACCGATTATGCGAAGAACCGCAGCCAGTTCGGCCAGCCCATCGGCAGTTTTCAGGCGGTCAAGCACCACCTCGCGACCGCCGTGGTCAAGATCGAATTCGCCAAGCCCGTGATCCAGCGCGCCGCGGTGGCACTCGCCGAAGGATCGGCCAGCGCCCCCGTCCATGTCAGCCACGCCAAGCTCGCCGCCGCCGACGCGGCGTGGGCGATGAGCGAGATCGCGATCCAGACGCACGGCGCGATGGGCTATACCTATGAAGTCGACCTGCATTTCTGGATGAAGCGCGCCTGGGCGCTGTCCGGAGCCTGGGGCGACCGCGCTTTCCACCTCGTGCGCATCGACGCCGCCGTCCTCGGCGGCGCGCTGCCGATCGGCCCCGGCCACAGCTTCGCATAAGGAACGAAAAACAATGGCTGAAGCCTATATCATCGACGCCGTCCGCACGCCCATCGGGCGCAAGAAGGGCAGCCTCGCCACCGTCCACCCCGCCGACCTCGCCGGGCATCCGATTCTGGCACTGATCGAACGCACCGGCATCGACGCGGGTCAGGTCGACGATGTCGTCTGGGGCTGCTGCGACACGATCGGGCCGCAGGCGGGCGACATCGGCCGCACCGCGTGGCTCGTCGCGGGCCTGCCCGAGCATGTCCCCGGCACGACGATCGACCGCCAGTGCGGATCGTCGCAGCAGGCGGTGCATTTCGCGGCGCAGGGCGTGATGAGCGGCACGCAGGATCTGGTCGTCGCGGGCGGCAGTCAGGCGATGAACGCGATCCCGATCTCGGCGGCGATGTTCGCGGGCCAACCCTATGGCTTCGACAGCCCCTTCATCGGCTCGAAAGGCTGGGACGCGCGCTACGGCACCGAAGAGGTCAACCAGATCAAGTCGGCCGAGATGATCGCCGCCAAGTGGCGGATCAGCCGCGAAGCGATGGAGGTCTTCGCCACCGAATCGCACCGCCGCGCGCAAGCCGCGATCGACAATGGCTGGTTCAAGGCCGAGATCGCGCCGCTCGAAGGGCTGGAGCAGGACGAGACCGTTCGCCCCCAAACGACGCCCGAAGGTCTCGCGACGCTGCGCACCGTCAACGAGGGCGGCGTGATCACTGCCGGCATCGCGAGCCAGAATTGCGACGGCGCGGCGGCGCTGCTCATCGCGAGCGAGGCGGCGGTCAAGGCGCATGGGCTGAAACCGCGCGCGCGCATCCATCATCTGTCGGTCCGCGCCGACAATCCGGTGTGGATGCTCACCGGCCCCATCCCGGCGACGAAATATGCGCTCGCAAAGGCGGGGATGAGCGTAGACGACATCGACCTGTTCGAATGCAACGAAGCCTTCGCGTCGGTGCCGATGGCGTGGATGCAGGAACTCGGCGTGCCGCACGAAAAGGTCAATGTGCAGGGCGGCGCGATCGCGCTCGGCCACCCGATCGGGGCCACGGGCGCGCGGCTGATGACGACGCTGCTCGGCGCGCTCGAACGCACCGGCGGCCGCTACGGGCTCCAGACCATGTGCGAAGGCGGCGGTCAGGCCAACGTCACCATCATCGAAAGGCTGTAAGCGACATGGGTATCTGCGAAGGACGCACCGTCATCATCACCGGCGCGGCACGCGGGCTCGGGCGTTCCTATGCGCTCGCCTTCGCCGCCGAGGGCGCGAATGTCGTCGTCAACGACATCGGTACGAGTTTGTCGGGCGAAGGCCGCGACACCTCGGCGGCCGATGGCGTGGTCGCCGAGATCGAGGCGGCGGGCGGCAACGCCATCGCCAATTATGAGGACATCACCGACTGGGACGGTGCGAAGCGGATCATCGATGCCGCGGTCGCAGCGTTCGGCGACCTGCATGTCGTCGTCAACAACGCCGGCATCGTGCGCGACCGCATGTTCGTGTCGGCAACGCCCGAGGAATGGGACGCAACGATGCACGTCCATCTGCGCGGCCATTTCTGCGTCGCCCGCCACGCTGTCGATTACTGGCGCGCGCAGCAAAAGGCCGGCTATGCCGTCGATGCGCGGATCATCAACACGACGAGCGGCGCGGGGCTGCAAGGCTCGATCGCGCAGGCCGCCTATTCGACGGCGAAGGGCGGGATCGCCGCGCTGACTTTGGTACAGGCCGCCGAACTCGGCCGCTACGGCATCACCGCCAACGCCCTCGCCCCCGCAGCACGGACGCGGATGACCGAACAGGCCTTCGCCGACAAGATGGCGGCGGTCGAGAGCGGCTTCGACGCGCAGGACCCCGACAATATCGCGCCGACCGTGGTGTGGCTGGGTTCCGAAGCATCGAAGCATGTCACCGGCTGCGTCTTCGAACTCGAGGGCGGACGCATCACGATCGAGGACGGCTGGAATCTCGGCCCCACGGTCGATCAGCAAGCCAGGTGGAACCCGGCCGATGTCGGCGCGGCGGTCGATGAGTTGCTCGCCGAACGCCGCGAACCGCGTAAGGTCTGGGGCAGCTAGGATGCATTTCGCCTTCACCGCCGAACAGGCGATGATCGCCGAAACGGCGAAGGCCTTCTTTGCCGAGCAGGCGACGAGCGAACGCACCCGCGCCGCGATGGCCGGCACAGGCGTCGACGAGGCGCTGTGGCAGGCCTTCACCGCAGACCTCGGCCTCGCCGGGGTCATGGTGCCCGAGGCCGAAGGCGGCGTCGGGCTCGGCATGGTCGAGCTTGCCATCCTGGCCGAGGAAGCCGGGCGGCATGTCGCCGCGCTGCCTTTGCTCGCGAGCGTCGGCCTTGCCATTCCAGCGATCCTCGCCGGCGGCAGCGCCGAGCAGAGGCCGCGCCTCCTCCCCCGCCTCGCCGCGGGCGATCTGGTCGCGAGCTTCGCCGAGGCGGCGCCCGCGACGACCTGGAGCGACGACACGCTGACCGGCGCCGCGCTCCATGTCCCGCACGGCGCGCGCGCCGACCTGTTCGTCGTGGCGGTCGGCGAGGCCGTCCTCCTCGTCGAACGCGAAGCGCCCGGACTCACCGTCACCCCGCTCATCAGCATGGACCAGACACGCCCCTATGCGCGGCTCGATTTCGGCGCGGTCGCGGCAGAGCCCCTCGCCGACCCCGCCGCCGCGCTCGCCGCCGCGCGCCGCACCGGCGCGCTCGTTCTTGCCGCCGATGCGCTCGGCGGCGCGCAGGCCTGCCTCGACCGCACCGTCGCCTATGCGCAGGAACGTATCCAGTTCGGCCGCGCGATCGGCAGCTTTCAGGCGGTCAAGCACCGCCTCGCCGACATGATGGTCGCGATCGAACAGGCGCGCTCGGCGGTCTATTGGGCGGCTTGCGCGATCGACGAGCGATCGGACGAAGCCGTCTTCGCGGTTCACGCCGCCAAGGCTTTCGCCTGCGACACTTACATGCATTGTGCGGGAGAGATGATCCAGCTTCACGGCGGCATCGGCTTCACCTGGGAACATGACGCGCACCTCTATTTCAAGCGCGCGCGCGGCGACCGCAACCTGCTCGGCACCCCCGACTGGCATCGCGAGCGGATCGCGGAAATGGCCGGATTGGACGAGGCGGCATGAAGCTGGGATTCTCACCCGACGAAGAAGCCTTCCGCACTGAAGCCGCGGCCTGGCTCACAGCCGAACTTGGCGGACCCTTCGCCGATGTGCGCGGGCTCACGAGTCTGACCGAAATGCCCGAACGCCGCCGCGACTGGGAACGCCGGCTGGGCGAAGCGGGCTGGAGCTGCGTCGGCTGGCCGAAGGCCTATGGCGGGCGCGACGCGACGCTGGCCGAACAGGTGATCTTCGCCGAGGAATATGCCCGCGCCGGCGCGCCGCCGCGGCTCAACCATATCGGAATCGAACTCGCCGGCCCGACGATCCTCGCCTTCGGCACCGACGAACAGAAGGCGCGCTTCCTGCCGCCGATCGCGCGCGGTGAGGAAATCTGGTGTCAGGGCTATTCCGAACCGGGGGCCGGCTCCGACCTCGCCAATGTCCGCACCCGCGCGTGGCGCGAGGGCGATGGCTGGATGATCGAGGGGCAGAAAGTCTGGACCAGCCTCGCGCAATTCTCCGACTGGATTTTCGTGATCGCCCGCAGCGAGGAGGGATCGAAGGGCCCCAAGGGTCTCGCCTTCCTGCTCGTCCCGGTCGACCAGCCCGGCGTCACCATCCGCCCGATCCACCAGATCACCGGCGAGGCCGAGTTCAACGAGACCTTCTTCGACGGCGCGCGTACCGACGCCGCGAACATCCTCGGCGCGCCCGGCGATGGATGGAAGGTCGCGATGGGGCTGCTCGGCTTCGAGCGCGGCGTCTCGACCCTCGCGCAGCAGATGGGGTTCCGCAACGAACTCGACGCGGTAATTGCCGCGGCGCGCGCCAACGGCGAGGCGAGGAATCCGCTGATCCGCCAACGCATCGCCAAGGCCGAAATCGGGCTCAAGCTGATGCGCTATGGCGCGCTCCGGATGCTCACCGATGCCGAGGGCGGCAAGCTCAATCCCGCCGCGCTCACCTACAAGATCCAGTGGGCGACGTGGCGCCGCGATCTGGGCGAACTCGCGATGGACATACTCGGCCAGGCGGGAGAGACCATCCCGGGCGGCGACTATGCTTTCCCGCCGCTCCCCAACCTGTTTCTCTACAGCCGCGCCGACACCATCTATGGCGGCACCAACGAGATCCAGCGCAACATCATCGCCGAGCGCGCGCTCGGCCTCCCGCGCGAGCCGCGCGGCGACCTCAAATAACGGAGACGAAGCGTGGCACGACCGGCCCCCGATTACCCCACCCCGACCGGCCTCCTCAAGGGCAAGACCGTGCTGATCACCGCCGCCGCGGGCAGCGGCATCGGCGGCGCGGTGGCACAGCGCGCGGCCGAGGAAGGCGCGAGCCTCTTCCTCTCCGACATGCACGAACGGCGGCTCGGCGAAACCGCCGACCGCATCGAGAGGCTCGGCTTCGCGCGCCCCGGCACCCTCGTTTGCGACGTCACCGACGAGGCGCAGGTGCAGGCGCTGGTCGCGGGCGCGATCGGCGCGATGGGGCATGTCGACGTGCTCATCAACAACGCCGGGCTCGGCGGCGCTGCACCGGTGGTCGAGATGACCGACGAGCAATGGCACAAGGTGCTCGACGTGACGCTCACCAGCGTCTTCCGCATGACGCGCGCGATGCTGCCGCACATGTACGAACGTCAGAAAGGCGCCATCGTCAACAACGCCTCGGTACTCGGCTGGCGGGCGCAGAAATTGCAGGCGCATTATGCCGCGGCGAAGGCAGGGGTGATGGCCTTCACCCGCTGCTCGGCGCTCGAAGCGGCCGAGCAGGGCGTGCGGATCAACGCCGTCTCGCCCAGCCTTGCGATGCACGCCTCGCTGTCGAAAGTGACGCCGCCGGGGCTGCTCGAAGAACTGACCGAGAGGGAAGCCTTCGGCCGTTACGCCGAACCGTGGGAGGTCGCGAACGTCATGCTGTTCCTCGCGAGCGATCTGTCCTCCTATATGGCGGGCGAAGTCGTCGCGGTGTCGAGCCAGCAGGCATGAGCGCGCGCATCTTCGATACGCCCGCGGCGCTGCTGGAAGCGGTGGGCGAGACCTTCGGCCCGACCGAATGGGTTTCCATCGAGCAGGACCGCATCGACCTGTTCGCCGAGGCGACCGACGATCATCAATGGATCCACGTCGACCCCGAACGCGCCAGGGACGGCCCCTTCGGCGGCACGATCGCGCACGGTTACCTGACGATGAGCCTCGTCAACCGCTTCCTCCCCGACCTGATCGAGGTGCGAGGGGTCGCGATGGGGATCAACATCGGCACCGACAACCTCCGCTTTCTGAACCCGGTTCGCAGCGGCAGCCGCATCCGCGGCGTCGGCGAACTGGTCAAGGCCGACGAGGCCAAGGGCGGCGTCCAGGCGGTGGTGCGCGTGACGGTGGAGATCGAGGGCGAAGCAAAGCCCGCGTGCGTCGTCGATACGATCAGCCGCTTCTACCCTGAATCCTGACGCAGGGCCGGCACGGAAATATTTGAAACAAAGGGAATAGATATGACCTCAGGACGGCTGGGCGGAAGGATCGCGCTCGTTACCGGATCGAGCCGCGGCATCGGGCGCGCGATCGCGCGCCGTCTCGCGGCCGACGGCGCGACCGTCGTCGTCACGGCCCGGAGCCTCGACTCGGCAACGGGCGATCCGGGGACGCTCAGCGAAACGGTCGCGCTGATCGAGGCGCGCGGCGGCCGCGCGATTGCGATCGCCTGCGACCTTGAGGACGAACAGGCATGCGCGAGGCTCATCCCGCAGGCGGTCGAGGCCGCGGGCGGGCTCGACATCTTGGTGAACAACGCCGGATACGCCGATTATGTCCCCATCGAATCGATGCCGATCGAAACGTTCGACCGCACCCTCACCCATTATCTGCGCGCGCCCTTCATCCTGACACGCACCGCCATCCCGCATATGAAGGCGCGCGGCGCGGGGTGGATCGTCAATATCGGCTCGGTCACGGCACAGGCACCGGTCAAGCCCTACAGCCCGTTCGACACCGACGGCGGCGTCGCGGTCTATGCGGCGGCGAAGGCGGCAATCAATCGCCTGACGCAGGGCGCGGCGGCCGAACTGCTCGCGTCGAACATCGCGGTCAATCTGGTCGCGCCGTCGACCGCCATCAAGACACCCGGCGCGACGCGCTATATCCCCGATGATTATCCGGGGGAGAATGTCGCCTATCTGGCCGAAGCGGTGGCCGAAATGTGCCATCTGCCCGCGGTCGAGCGGTCGGGCCTGCTCGCGCATTCGATGCACTTCGCGGCGCATCACCGGCTCGCGGTGGCGGATATCGACGATCTGACTCCGCTGCCGGTCGCCGAGATTCCGGCATGGTCGCACCCGGCGGTCCGCGCCGACGGGACTTGATGCGGCGGAGAGGTTTGCCCGCAACCGGCCCTGGCGGCTCAGTTCACCATCCGCTCATAGCCCTCCCAATAGGGCGCGCGCAGGTCCTTGCGGAGGATCTTGCCCGAGGCGTTGCGCGGCAGCGCCTCGATCACGTCGACGCTGCGCGGAGCCTTGAAGGCGGCGATGCGATCGCGGGTCCAGGCGATGATGTCACCCTCCTCGATCGTCATCCCCGGCTTGGGCACGACGACCGCCTTCACCGTCTCGCCCCATTTGGCGTCGGGAATGCCGATCACCGCGACCTCCTGCACCGCGGGGTGACCGTAGATCGCGCTCTCGACCTCGGCCGGATAGACATTCTCGCCGCCCGAGATGATCATGTCCTTCATCCGGTCGTGGATGTAGAGATAGCCGTCCTCGTCCATGTAGCCCGCGTCGCCGGTGTGGATCCAGCCGCCCTCCGTCATCGTCTTCGCGGTCGCGTCGGGCAGGTTCCAATAACCTTGCATGTTGTTCGACGAGCGGGTGACGACCTCGCCCACCTCGCCCGTCGGCACCTCGTTGCCGTCGGGGCCCAGCACCTTGATCTCGACGCCGGGCAACGGCTTGCCCGCCGAACGCATCCGCTTGTTGCCATCGGGATCGTGATCCTCGGGCGGCAGCATGCAGATGGTGCCCGTCGTCTCGGTCATCCCATAGGCCTGGATGAACTGTGCCCCGAACATCTTGATGCACTGGCGCAGAAGGTCGAGCGGGATCGGCGCGGCGCCGTAGAGGATATATTTGAGCCGGCTGTAGTCGACGCTCGCGCAGCGCGGATGGAGCAGCAGCATCTGCAGCGCCGCGGGAACGATGAAGAAGCGCGTCACGCCATGATGCTCGACCGCGTCGAACACGCCGTCGGGATTGAATTCGGCGAGCACCACGCCGGGCAGCCCCGCCGCGAGCGCCATGATGCCGAGCCCGGTGCCGCCGATATGCGCGCAGGGCATCGCGACGAGCACCGCCTCGTCATCCTCCCACCTTGTATAGGGCAGGTCGAGATCGGCCGAATTCTTGCGCAGCGCGAAGAGGTTGGTGTTGGTGAGCACCGCCCCCTTGGGGTTGCCCGTGGTGCCCGAGGTATAGAGCTGGAGCACCGCATCGTCCGGCCCCGACGGCGCGAAGGCGGTGCGCGGCGCGGCGTCGATCATCGCGCGCGCGGCGTCGGCGCCGACGATCTTCGGTTCATGGTCGAGCTTGCCCGCGAGCTGTTCGGCCGCCGCGTCGAAGCCGGGGCCGGTGAAGACGATCTTCGCGCGCGTGTCGTTGACGATGAACGCCCATTCGGTCGGCGCGAGACGCCAGCCGATCGGCGCCATCACGACGCCCGCGCGCGCCGCGCCGAAGAAGAGGGTGAAATAGAGGTCGCTGTTCTTCCCGATCCACGCGATACGATCGCCCGGCCGCAGCCCGGCCGAGAGCAGCGCGCTCGCAACGCGCGCGGTGCGCTCTTCGAGCTCGCCGTAGCTCATCACCCGGCCTTCCTCTCGCATCGCGACGCGGTCGGGCCGCGCCTTCGCCCAATGGGTGATGAATTCGTCGAAGGTCAGCAGGTCGGCGGTATCGCTCATGTCCATCTCTCTCCCGGCGTCTTTGCGCAATTCTCAGACCTGATAACAACAGACTCGGCGACTTGGCAAGCGCGACGCTTCGCAAGCTAAGCGCGCGCGACCGCCATCGGCAAGCGGAACGTCAGCTGCGGCGGAAGAGGAGCATCAGATTGTTGGCGGGCATCGCCTGCCGCGCGGTAAAAGCGAGGCCCGCGTCGCGCGCGGCGGCCTTCACCGCATCGAGGTCGCGCAGCCCCCATTCGGGGTTGCGGGCGCGCAGGCTGGCGTCGAACGCGATATTGCTCGGCGCGGTCGGCACCCCGGGTTCGACATAGGGGCCGTAGAGGATCAGCGGCGCGCCCGAAGGCAGGATGCGCGCCGCCCCCGCGAGGAGACCCAGCGTCGCGCTCCACGGGCTGATATGCACCATGTTGATGCAGAGCAGCGCATCGGCGCCCGCGACCGGCCAGCCGGAGGTGGCGGCGTCGAGCCGGAGCGGCGGCGCGACATTCGCAAGCCCCGCCTCGGCGCTCCATGCCGCGATCGAGACGAGAGCGCCGGGATCGGGGTCGCTCGGCTGCCAGTCGAGCGCCGGGAAGGCGGCGGCGAAATGGACGATATGCTCGCCCGATCCGCTCGCCACTTCGAGCACCCGGCCCGTCGGCGGCAGCCATTCGGCGAGCGTCGCGGCGATCGCGTCGCGGTTGCGCAGCGTCGCGGGGGCGTGGCGCTTCGCCTCGCGCCCGCCGTCCTCGGGCATCCAGGGTTCGGGGCTCATCGCGCCTTCGCGAGCGCGCGAGCGCGCCGCTCGCGCACCACCAGCCAGCCAAGCAGCCCGACCGGCCCCGTCATCAGCGTCAGGAACAGGAAGGGAAGCTGGACGATCCGCCCGAATCTCTTCTGGTCGGCGTCGCGCGCGATCCACATCCCGACGAACAGGTCGAAGGCCAGATAATGCGTCCAGCCAAGCGTCGCGCCGCCGGGGGTGTCGAACAGCTTCATCACGCCCGCCAGCGAGGTGAAATCGCCGCCCGCCACCCCGCCGGGATCGATGCCGCCGGTCAGGAAGCCGATGATCGTCACCGTATAGACAAGGCAGAGCAGCGCAACGCCGGCGTAGAGGATCGCCGACAGGATGCGCGGACCGCGCGGAGCGAAGGCGAGCGCGAGCCAGCCGGCGATCGCCCAATAATTGGCGATGAGAAAAATGCTGTTCCAGCTCATGCCCGATCCTCCATCGCCCCTGCGAAGGCAGGGTCGCTATCGCCCTAGAACAAGTTGAGAGAAATCTGAATCCCTCCGTTTCCCCGAGCGAAGGCGAGGGGCATTGCCGAGCGAAGTCGAGGCGGCACCGCCCCGGTTCTCGCTTCGCTCGAACGGCCCCCTCGTCTCCGCTCGGGGAAACGGATTCTTGTCATGGCGCATTTTATCGCCGATACTCGAGCGCCCCGCTCAGCTCCCGCCGATCTCGCTCATCGACGGCGTGCCGGGCGCGACCGCGGGCTCGCTCCACGTCAGGATGGGCTTGCGCGCCGCCAGCGTTTCGTCGAGGCGCGCGCGCGGCGCGAAATGCGGTGCCGACTTGAGCGCCGGGTCGCCGTTGCGGGCGCGCAGCGCGATGCTGCGCAGCGCGCCGATGAACTGGTCGAGCACCGCCTTCGATTCGGTCTCGGTCGGTTCGACCAGCATCGCGCCGTGGACGACGAGCGGAAAATAGACCGTCATCGGGTGATAGCCCTCGTCGATCAGCCCCTTGGCGATGTCGAGCGTCGAAAAGCCCTCGGCGAGACCCTTGTCGCTGAACAGCGCCTCGTGCATGCACGGACCCGACGCCGCGAAGGGCGCGTCGAGCACATCCTCCAGATTGCGCAGCACATAGTTGGCGTTGAGCACCGCATCCTCGGCGACCTGCTTCAGTCCGTCGGCGCCGTGGCTGAGGATATAGGTCAGCGCGCGGGTGAACATGCCCATCTGGCCGTGGAAGGCGGTCATGCGGCCGAAGGTGTCGGGATGCTCCTCGCCCGCGCTTTCCTCTTCGATCAGGCGGAAACGTTCGCCGTCCTTCGTCACGAAGGGGAGCGGCGCGTAGGGTGCGAGCGCCTCCGACAGCACGACCGGGCCCGAGCCCGGCCCGCCGCCGCCGTGCGGGGTCGAGAAGGTCTTGTGGAGGTTGATGTGCATCGCGTCGACGCCGAGGTCGCCGGGGCGCACGCGCCCGACGATCGCGTTGAAGTTCGCGCCGTCGCAATAGACATAGCCACCCGCCGCATGAACCGCGTCCGAAATCGCCTTCAGGTCGCGCTCGAACAGGCCGCAGGTGTTGGGGTTGGTGATCATCACCCCCGCGACGTCGGGGCCGAGCCGCGCCTTGAGCGCCGCGAGGTCGACGCGGCCCTCTTCGGTCGCGGGAATATCCTCGACGCTGAAGCCCGCGAAGGCCGCGGTCGCGGGGTTGGTGCCGTGCGCGCTTTCGGGGACGAGCAGCACGCGCCGGTCCTCGCCGCGCGCCTCGAGCGCCGCCTTGATGCAGAGGATGCCGCAAAGCTCGCCATGCGCGCCGGCCTTGGGCGACATCGCGACGCTGTGCATGCCCGTCAGCGTCACCAGCCATGCGGCGAGTTCGTGGATCACCGCATAGGCGCCCTGCACCGTCTCCTGCGGCTGCAGCGGATGCGCGTCGGCGAAGCCCGGCATCCGCGCGACCTTTTCATTGAGGCGCGGGTTGTGCTTCATCGTGCAGCTTCCGAGCGGGAAGAGGCCGAGGTCGATCGCGTAATTCTGCCGCGACAGGCGCGTATAGTGGCGCACCGTTTCGCCCTCGCTGAGCCCCGGCAGGCCGATCGGAGCCGAGCGCGCGAGCGCGCCGAGGTCGGCCGCGGGCGCCTCCTCATCGAAATCGACCCCCGTGGTTTCGGTCGAGCCGATCTCGAAGACCAGCGGCTCTTCGAGCATCAGCGCGCGGTTGCCGGTGAAGGTGACATTATCGTCGGCACCGCCGGCGTTCATTTCGGGGCGCCATCCGGCGCGGTTGAGCGCGGTCATGCCAGCACCTCCTTCAGCGCCGCGGCAAAGGCGGCGATATCCTCTTCGGTCACGGTTTCGGTCACCGCGACGACGAGGCCGTTCGCGAGGCCGTCATTGTCGGGGTAGAGGCGGCCGAGCGACACGCCGCCGAGCACGCCCTTCTCGGCGAGCTGGTGGATGACGGGTCGCGCCGCCTTCGGCAGGATCAGCGTGAACTCGTTGAAGAAGCCGCCGTTCATCACCGACACGCCCGGAACCTTCGCGAGTTCGGTCGCCGCCGCTTCCGCCCGGCCATGGTTGATCGCGGCGAGCCGGCGGAGGCCGGCTTCGCCGAGCAGGGTCATGTGGATGCTGAAGGCCAGCGCACAAAGCCCTGAGTTGGTGCAGATATTGCTTGTCGCCTTCTCGCGGCGGATATGCTGCTCGCGGGTCGAGAGCGTCAGCACGAAGCCACGCTTGCCGTTCGCATCGACCGTCTCGCCGCACAGGCGCCCCGGCATCTGGCGGACATATTTGGCCTTGCAGGCGAAGAGGCCCACGTAAGGCCCGCCGAACTGGAGCCCGACGCCGATCGATTGCCCCTCGCCCACCACGATGTCGGCGCCCATCTCGCCGGGCGACTGGATGAGGCCGAGCGCGACGGGTTCGGTGACCACCGCGATCAGCAGCGCGCCGGCCGCCTGGCACGCGGCGGCGAGGGCGCGCATGTCGTCGATGCGGCCGAGGATGTCGGGATATTGGACGACGACGCAGCTCGTTTCCTTGTCGACCGCCGCGGCGAGCGCGGCCCAGTCGGTGCCGGCTTCGAGGCTCGGATCGCCGTCGACCAGCACGTCGCCGGTATAGTTCGCCATCGTCCGCGCGACGCTGCGATAATGCGGATGCAGCCCCGTCGAGAGCAAGGCCTTGCCGCGCCGCGTCACGCGCCGCGCCATCACGATCGCTTCCCAGCACGCGGTCGAGCCGTCGTACATCGACGCATTGGCGACGTCGGTGCCGAACAGGCGCGCGACCTGCGTCTGGAATTCGAACAGCATCTGCAGCGTGCCCTGCGCGATCTCGGGCTGATAGGGCGTATAGGCGGTCAGAAACTCGCCGCGCTGGATCAGATGGTCGACGCTGGCGGGCACATGGTGGCGATAGGCGCCCGCGCCGAGGAAGAAGGGCCCGTCGCCCGCGGCGCGGTTCTGCCGCGCCAGCGCCGCCATATGACGCTCGACCGCGAGTTCGCTGGCGTGCATCGGCAGCCCGGCGATAGGGCCGTCGAGCCGCGCCGCTTCGGGAACGTCGCTGAACAGATCGTCGATCGACGATGCGCCGACGGCCGCGAGCATCGCGCCGCGGTCGTCGGGAGTGAGGGGCAGGTAACGCATGAATTACTCCGGCGAAGAAACGGGGTTGTCGGAAAAAAGCGGGGCGAGATCGGCGAGCGATCCGCGGAAGGTCGCGGGTCCGCTGTGCGTGGTGCGGACCCAGGGCGCGAGCCAGATGCGGAAACCCGCGGCGCGCGCGCGGTGGCAGAAGGCGTAGTCCTCGGACAGTTGCCGGCGGCTCTCGGGCTCGATCATCGGCATGAACAGGCCGTGCACTTCTTCGGCGACCCGCGCATTCTGCCGGTCGCGCGCATCGACGCGGAAGGCGAGCTCTGGGTGGCGCGCGCACAGCGTCTCGATCACGTCGCGCCGCACCAGCATGAAGGCGGCGCCCAGCTGCGTCAGCTCGACCAGCTCGTTCAATGCGAACGACTGGCCGGGGTTGAGGAAGCTCAGCGCGAAATCGCCGGCATAGCCCGCGAGATCGGCGGGATTGTCCCGCGCCAGCCCGCGCTCGGCGGCGCGCGCCACCTGGGCCCAGTTGACCACCCTGCGCGGCACCGGTGCGCCGAGGATCGCGCAATCCTCGCGCGCCGCCATCGCCGCGAGCATCGCGAACACATCGTCGGCGGCGAAATCGACGTCGTCGTCGACGAACAGCAGATGCGTGCAGTCGCTTTGCAGAAAGATGTTCGCCAGCATGTCGCGCGCGCGGTGGATCTGCGCCTCGTGCAGGATGAACTCGAAGCGGAGCGGCAGCGAGCGTGCCGACGCCGCCATCGACAGCGCGAGCACCGCGCGCACATAGCCGCCCTGCGCGCCGGCATAGATCGCGGTCGCGACCATCGGCCGGCAGCCGGCGAGCGCGGGTGCGGCGGCGGTCATGCCGCGAGCCCGATCGACAGGATGGCGAGAGACATCATGAACCTATCTCCCCCCTCCCGCGGCCGGGAGGGGCGTGACTTACAGGCTGTCGCAGAATTCCTTGTAGGCGGCGGCATTCATCAGCCCGTCGAGCTGCCCCTTGTCGGACAGGGTCATGCGGAAGAACCAGCCTTCGCCCTCGGGATCGCTGTTGACGAGCGCGGGGTCCTCCTCGAGCTGGCCATTGCCTTCGGTCACCACGCCGTCGACGGGGGCGTAGACGTCGCTCGCCGCCTTCACCGATTCGACGACCGCGGCGTCGCCGCCCGCGCTGAGCTCGGCGCCGGTGTCGGGCACTTCGACGAACACGATATCGCCGAGCTGACCCTGCGCGAAGTCGGTGATACCGACCGTCGCGACATCGCCGTCGACGTCGATCCATTCATGCTCTTCGGTATAGTAACGCGGCATCGTCAGGCTCCCTGTTTGCGGACATATTTGTGCGGAACGAACGGCATGGCGGCGACGGTGCAGGGCACCCGCCTGCCGCGCACCTCGGCGGCGATCGCGGTGCCGGGCGCGGAGAGGCCGGTGGGCACATAGCCCATGGCGATCGGCGCGCCGACGCTGGGGGCGAAGCCGCCCGAGGTCGCGACCCCGATTTCGGTGTCGCCGTCGAACAGCTTCGCGCCCTCCCGCACCGGCAGCTTGCCATCGACGAGCAGCCCGACGCGCTTGCGCGGGGCTCCGTCAGCGAGGTGGCCGAGGATGCGCGCGGCGCCGGGAAAGCCACCTTCCTCGCGGCGGCGCTTCGAGATCGCGAAGCCCAGATCGCCCTCGACGGGATCGGTCGCGGGGTCGAGGTCGTGCCCGTAGAGCGGCAGCCCCGCCTCGAGCCGCAGCGAATCGCGCGCGCCGAGACCGATCGGCTTCACCTCCTCCATCGCGCAGAGCGCGTCGGCGAGCGCGCCGACATGCGCCGCGGGCACCGAAATCTCGAACCCGTCCTCGCCGGTATAGCCCGACCGGCTGATGCCGAGGGGGACGCCGTTCCAGTCGAAGCCGCCCGCCTGCATGAACACGAGCGCGCCGACGCCCGGAACCAGCCGTTCGAGCGCCGCGGCCGCCTTCGGCCCCTGCAGCGCGAGCAGCGCCTGCTCGTCCATATGGTTGAGCCCGATCGCGTCGGGCAGATGCTCGCGCAGA
This sequence comes from Sphingopyxis sp. NJF-3, assembly GCF_053514865.1. Classification (NCBI taxonomy): domain Bacteria; kingdom Pseudomonadati; phylum Pseudomonadota; class Alphaproteobacteria; order Sphingomonadales; family Sphingopyxidaceae; genus Sphingopyxis; species Sphingopyxis sp. NJF-3. The sequence goes on along the minus strand of NZ_CM130726.1, from coordinate 905,900 downwards.
TGGGCGATATCGTCCCATTTCACCGCGCCGTTGACGACCATGTAAAGTTCGTGGTCGCCGCCGGTGATCATCAGGTCGTCGAGGATGCCGCCATCCTCGGCGAGCAGCAGCGAATAGCGCATGCGGCCGGGCTTGAGCGCCGAAATGTCGCCGGGGACGATCGTTTCGAGCGCCTCGGCGACGCCTTCGCCGCTGAGGATGAGCTGGCCCATGTGACTGACGTCGAACAGGCCCGCATTCGCACGGGTCCACAGATGCTCGGCCATGATGCCTTCATATTGGATCGGCATCCAATAGCCGGCGAATTCGACCATCCGCGCGCCCTTCGCGCGGTGCCAGGCGTCGAGCGGCAGGGTGGCGGTTTCGACCGCAGCTTCGCCCGTATCGTCTTCATCGTCGCGCATATCGCACTCCCGTCGTTGGCACGGCAAGACGCGGCCCGATGCCGCCTTGTCGCCATGCCCCCTCTGTCACGGGAACCTGAGAGTTTTCCTCCATGAATCATGGAGTTACCCCTTCGGTGGCCATGGCGGACCATGACGCTTTCCAGAGTGTCCGTTCCAGCCCGCGCGGTCCTGCGAACCTGAGAGTTTCCGGGGCGGTTGCTCCTTCGGTGGCGAGGCGCGGATCACTCCGCTCCCCGCGCTCTCCCGCGCGGCCGGCCGAATCCCTTTCGAGCTCCGGCAGACGCCCGAGCCTTGGCGGGGGCCCTTCGCAGAGTCAATCGGCGAGCGCGCGGATCGCGTCGTTTTCGTGAACATGGGTGCCGCTTTCGCGACGGGATGCGAGCGCGACGATCGCCCTCGCGACCGTTTCGGCGGGAATCGACCGGTATCGGCGCAGCGAGCCGTGGAGCAGCGCATCGGTGAAGGGCGCCGCCGCCATCGCGATCCCCTCCCCCAGCCGCGCCGGACCCGGCCGGTCGCCGGTGAGCAAGCCGGGACGCAGGACATCGAGCCGGTCGAAGCCGAGCGCGCGCAGCCCCGCCTCGGTCTCGCCCTTGGTCCTGAGATAGAAATTGCCGCTCTTCGCCGAGGCGCCGACCGAGCTGACGACAATCATCCGCGCCGCGCCACCGAGCCGCGCCCCGCGCGCGGCGGAGAGGATCAGATCGTGGTCGACCGCGCGAAACGCCGCCTGCGATCCCGCCGCGCGGATCGTGGTGCCGAGGCAGGATATCAGCCCCGCGGGCCGCTCGGCGGCGATGATATCAGGCCAGCGCTGGGGCGGCGCGACGAGGAGCGCGTGGCGTTCGGGCAGGTCGTCGACGTCGCGACGCGCAAGCACGGTCAGCGCCAGTTCGCCCGCGTGCGCGATCACGCGGCGGCCGACGAGGCCGGTGGCGCCGACGAGGAGGATATTGTCACCCATCCCGCCACCCTATCCGTGTTCCCGAGCGAAGACGAGAGGCCTGGTCCATCCGGTGCTGACATCGCAGAAGGCGGCGCACGATTTGGCCTGCTTCGTCACCCCGGACTTGATCCGGGGTCCCGCTTTTCGACGTTGCTGAGCGGGACCCCGGATCAAGTCCGGGGTGACGAGAAGGATATTCGAATCTTCCAAAGCCAAACTACGGAATTTTTTGCTTATACGGCTCACACATGCCTGAGTGGTTCGGGCACCGCATCGCGCCCGAAAATCTCGGCATAGCGGTCGATCGCGAAGCGGTCGGTCATGCCGGCGATATAGTCGCCGATGTGGCGGACGATCGCTGCGTCGCCTTCGGGCAGGCGCGCCGCCCAGTCATCACCCATGCGGCACGGGTCGTCGGCATAGGCGGCGAAGAGGCGGCCGACCACCTCCTGCGCCGCCCCGGCCGCCGCGAGCTGCGACGGGTGATGATAGAGATTAGTGTACATGAAGCGCTTGAGGTCGCGTTCCTGTCGCGCGAGGTCGGGCGAAAAGCCGCCGAGGGTGCGGCCGGCGGCGCGGACCTCGGCGGAGCTCGCAACCCCGGCGTCGGCGATGTTCGCCGCCGTCGTCGCGATCACGTCGTTGACCATCACCCCGATCTGGTCGCGCACCAGTTCGCGCAGCATCCGCTCGCGCGCGGCGCCGGGAAAGCGCCGCTCGACCCCCGCGAAATTGGCGGCGACGAAGGGCTGCGCCATCAGCTGGTCGAGGTCGAGCAGACCCGCGCGCAGCCCGTCGTCGATGTCGTGATTGTCGTAGGCGATGTCGTCGGCGACCGCCGCGACCTGCGCCTCGAGACTCGCGTGGCTCGCGAGATCGAGCGGAAATTCGGCGTCGATGTCCGCGAGCGCCCAGCCCGGATGGCGGACGGGGCCATTATGCTTGGCGAGCCCTTCGAGCGTCTCCCACGTCAGGTTGAGGCCGTCGAAGCGCGGATAGGGGCATTCGAGCCGCGCGAGCGTGCGCAGCGTGTGGCCATTATGGTCGAAGCCGCCGTGCGCCTGCATCGCAGCCTTCAGCGCATCCTCGCCCGCATGGCCGAAGGGCGGGTGGCCGATGTCGTGCGCGAGGCACAGCGCCTCGGTCAGATCCTCGTTGAGCCCGAGCGCGCGCGCGATGCCGCGGCCGATCTGCGCGACCTCGATGCTGTGGGTCAGCCGGACGCGATAATGATCGCCGTCGGGCGCGACGAACACCTGCGTCTTGTGGCGCAGGCGGCGAAAGGCGATCGAGTGGATGATCCGGTCGCGGTCGCGCTGGAACGCGTCGCGCGGCCCGCGCACGACGCGGCCCGGTTCCTCGTGGCGGCGGCCCCGCGAATGCGCCGGGTCGCTGGCGCAGGGCGAGATGGCCATCACTTGACGGGATCGACGGCTTCGCCCGCCTCGCTGTTGAACAGGAAGCCGTCGCCCTCCGCCTTCTTATAATCGGCGAGCCAGTCCTGCGCCGCCTTGCGGTCCTTGAACGGGCCAACGAGCAGGCGGCGGGTCTGGCCCCATTCAGCGGTCGACCCCGATCTGCCCTTGAACAGTGCGGCATTGCGCTTGGCAAAGCGATTATAATCGAACGCCAGTGCCTTGGGGTTCGAGCCCGTGGCGATCTGGACCCAGATGCGCGCGGGGTTCGCCTTCTTCCTGTCCGCCTCGGCCTTCGCCTTGGCATCGGCTTCGGCTTTGGCCTTGGCCGCATCGGCCTTCGCCTTTGCCGCCGCCTGATCCTTGGCGCGCTTCGCCTCTTCGGCGGCTTCCGCCTCGCGTTTCTCTTCGAGCAGCATGGCGAGCGTCGTCGCCCCCACCGCATTGTCGGGTCGCGCCATTTCCTCGGGTGGGATTTCGATCGAACTGACGATATCGGCGAGCGAGGCGAGCGGCGCCGCAGCCGCGGGGGGCGGCGATGAAGCCGCCGCATTGGCGGGTGCGGGCGCCGGGGTCGACGCTGTCGCCGCAGGTGTCGGAGTCGGGGCAGCCGCGGCCGGCGTTGCACCGCTTCCCATATCGGCGATCGAGAAGCCGGGACCGATCGGCCCCGAATCGCGCCGGATCGCGACGCCGATCGGCGCGGGCTCTGTCGCGGCCGTGCGAACCGGCGGTGTCGGTGCGGGGGATGGCGAAACCGCGGCGGATGGCGGCGTCGCGGGTTTGGGCTGGGGCAATGCTGCCGCCGGGGCGGGCGCCGGCATTGGCGTCGGTGCCGGAGCGGGTGTGCGCCGGACCGCGACGGGGGCGGGCGCGGGGGTCGGCGCGGGTGCAGCGACCGCCGCGGGGCGCCGGCTCGCCGATCCGCGGCGGGTGCCGGCGTCGGGCGTCCGCGGCGTGGCCGAGGCGACCTGGACCGGCCCCCGCGCCGGTCCCAGCTCGCCGGCCGGAAAGCGGCCGAAATGGGCAGCGGCAGCCTGCTGCGCCGGATTGAGGCGGTCCATCCGGGTCAGATAAGGCAGGATATTCTGCGCGAGCGCGGCGGGCATCGTCGCGTTGACGATTTCGGTCGCCTCCTTGTCGCGATCGTTCATCGCCAGGATCATCGCGCGCAGCCGCCAGGCGCCGCGATCGGACTGGCGAAGCTGCGGGCCGAGCATCTGGATCGCGCGGTCGGTGTCGCCGCTGATCCCGAGCGACAGCGCGTAGCGCCGCGTCACTTCCTCATTGGGTGCGATCGACAGCGCCATCTGATAATCGCGCTGCGCGGCATCCTGTTGCCCCAGAAGGTCACGCGCCAGCCCGCGGTCGGCGAGAAACAGCCGCTCGGGCGCGCCGAGCAATTGCGCTTCGCCGAAATAGTCGAGCGCGCGGGTCGGATTTTCCATATGGACCATCGCCGACCCGAGCGCGGCCTTCACCGCGCCGTCGCGCGGTGCCGCCTGTTCGGCACGGACGAGGAAGCCAAGCGCGGCGCGATAATCCTCGAGGTCGATCGAGGCGCGCCCGGCGTCGAGCAGCGCACCGGTATCGCTCGCATTGGCGGCGATGCGGCCGAGCGCCGACGACAGCATCGTCCGCGCCGCGGTGCGCTTGTCCATCGCGGCGCGCGTCGCGGCGTCGGGCTGCGCCGCCTGCATCGCCTGCGCCGGGGTGGCGGCGATCGCCGACAGCAACAGCAGCGCGAACGCGCCATGCCGTGCGCGTCGCGGCCTTGCCGTCATTTGCGATCGCCACATGGGCCCATCATCCCGTTTCCGGGCCGCCCCGCCGTGTGCGGCCGCCCAAGAGCCCTGTTACTGGTTGTTCTGCCGGCCCAGGAAGCGCGGAATATCGACCCCGTCATCCTTGTCCTGAGCGTCGCCGTCGCTGTCGGGCGACGCCGAGCCGCGCGACAGGCGCGACATGCGTTCGAACAAGGTTCCACCGCCGATGGCGCGCGCGGGCGCCTCTTCGGCCACCGGAGCGGGAGCGACCGGCGCGGGGCGATAGTCGGCCACCGGCGCCGCGGGCTCGCCGAGCACGAGCTCGTCCGCCGTGTCGTCATAGGTCGCCGCAACCTCGGAGAGCTCCATCGGCTCTTCCTCGGCCTCGGCCACGACGTCCGCCTGCGGCGCTTCGGGCTCGGCAGGCCCGCCGAGCGAGAAGCCCGGCGTCGGATCGCTGTCCCCTTCGGCTTCGGGCGCCGAAACGACCGGCGTTTCGGGGATCGCCGACTCCATCGCCTGTTCGACGACGGGGGCCGCTGGCGCGGGCGCCACGGTCCGCGCGGGCGCGAAGGAAAAGCTGCGCGTCGCGGGCGCCGCGGCGGCGGATTCGCCCGTGCCGTCGATGCCGGTCGCGACGACCGAGACGCGAATCTTGCCTTCGAGATTCTCGTTGAAGGCGCTGCCCCAGATGATGTTGGCGTCGGGATCGACCAGTTCGCGGATATGGTTCGCGGCCTCGTCGACCTCCATCAGGCGCATGTCCTCGCCGCCGACGATCGACACGATCACGCCCTTGGCGCCCGCCATCGACACGCCGTCGAGCAGCGGGTTGGCGATCGCCTTCTGCGCGGCTTCCAGCGCGCGGCCATCGCCTTCGGCTTCGCCGGTGCCCATCATCGCCTTGCCCATCTCGCGCATCACGCTGCGCACGTCGGCGAAGTCGAGGTTGATGAGGCCGGGCATGACCATCAGGTCGGTGATGCCGCGCACGCCCTGCTGGAGCACCTCGTCGGCCATGCTGAACGCTTCCTTGAAGGTCGTGTTCGGATTGGCGACGAGGAAGAGATTCTGGTTCGGGATGACGATCAGCGTGTCGACATGATCCTGCAGCTCGGCGATGCCGGCCTCGGCGGAGCGCATGCGGCGCTGGCCTTCGAAGGTGAAGGGCTTGGTGACGACGCCGACGGTCAGGATGCCGCGGTCGCGCGCCGCCTTGGCGATCACCGGCGCCGCACCGGTGCCGGTACCGCCGCCCATGCCGGCCGCGACGAAGCACATGTGCGCGCCGTTGAGCGCCTCTTCGACCTGCGCGATGCTTTCCTCGGCCGCGGCGCGCCCGACCTCGGGCCGCGAACCCGCGCCCAGGCCCTGGGTGATCTGCGTACCGAGCTGGATGCGGCGCTCGGCCGGCGATGCATTGAGCGCCTGCGCGTCGGTGTTGGCGACGACGAAATCGACGCCCTCGACGCGGGCGGCGATCATGTTGGCGATGGCATTGCCCCCCGCGCCGCCGACGCCGATGACCGCGATCCGCGGCTTCAGTTCATCGACCTGCGGCGGGCCAATATCGATGCTCATCAAATTATCTCCCTGCAGCGGCGAACCTCTGCCGCTTGCCTCACCATGCGACCCAAACGGACGGTGGTCCCGCCGCCCGGATTCCTGCCTGTGCATTGCACTATTGTGACGCCGGAATCACCCAAAAAATTAACCTTTTCGTCGCGCTGCCATCAAAAGCTGCTTTTCAATGCCGTGACCAGCCGTTGCAGGATCGAAGCGCCCTTGGGGCGATAGACATCCTGCGCCATCGTCGGCAGATCGCGCAGGTCGACCGGGTCGGACGCCGCATAGAGAACCAGACCCGCGAGCGTCGCGAAAGCCGGTCCCGAATGGGCATCGGGCAAGCCGTGCAAGCCGCGCGGTCGCCCGATGCGGGCGGCGCGGCCGAGCGCGCTCTGCGTATAGTCGGCGATGCCCTTGAGGTCGGCGCCGCCGCCGACGAGCACGACCTGGCGGCCGATCGGGCCGACGAAATGGAGGTCCTTCAGCGTCCGGCCGATCTCCCCCATCATCGCGTCGAGGCGCTGGCGGATGACCGAGACGAGCTGGGCGCGGGTGATGCGTGGAGACTCGCTGCCCGCGGGCGCGCCGGGGTCGAGCTCGATGATCTCGTTATTGTCGCGCGGGCTCGCCGAGGCCGAGCCGTAGAAGCTTTGCAGCCGCTGCGCCTGGCTTCGCCTGATTCCGAAGGCCGAGGCGATGTCGTCGGTGATGTCGGTCGCGCCGAAGGGCAGCGACACCATTTCGACGAGCATCCCGCCGGCGTAGAGCGACACGGTGGTCACCGCCGCGCCGAGTTCGACGAGCGCAACGCCGAGGTCGCGTTCCTCTTCGGAGAGGCACGCGAGCCCCGCCGCGATCGGCGAGGCGACGACCGCATTGACGTCGAGATGCGCCTGGCGCACCGCCGCCTCCAGGTTCCGCACCGGGGCGCCATCGGCCATGATGATGTGGATGTCGACGCCAAGACGGTCGGCGTGGAGACCGATCGGGTTCTTGACCCCGGTGAGCCCGTCGAGCGTGTAGAGCGCGGGCTGGGCGTGGAGGATCATCCGCCCCTCGGGGTCGATGCCCGCGCGGCCGGCGGCGAGGAGGTCGTCGACATCCTCCTGCTCGATGCGGTGCCCGCCGAGTTCGCTTTCGATCGGCGCGACGTCGCTGACGAGGCCGCCGGCGGAAAAGGCGACCCAGACGTCGTCGATGTTGAGCCCCGCGATCCGCTCGGCCTGCTCGATCGCCTCGCGCACGATATGCTCGGTCTGCTCCATGTCGGCGACATAGCCGCGCTGGACCCCGCGGCTCTCGCGCTGGCCGGTGCCGAGGACGTGGAGCTGCCCGTCGGCGGTCTGGCCCGCGATCAGGGCGCAGACCTTCCACGACCCGACATCGAGCGCGGTGATGATCTTCTCGATGCGCGGCGGCGCCATGCTATGCGGTTCCTATCCTTCGTTCGCGGTGCTCGCGGCGAGGGCGTCGGCGGCCTCGCGCGCGGCGTCGAGCTTCGCGGGGGCCACCTGCCCCTCGTGCGGCAGGCGTAGCACGAAACGATCCGGATCGCGCATGTCGAAACGCAATATGCCGCGGCCCAGCAGCCGGTTGGCGCCGTCCATATGCGCGAATTTGGCGAGCGCCGCCTTCGCCTCCATCTCGCCCTCGGGCAGCGACAGCGTCTCGCCGCTGCGGAAGCGGAGATCCCAGCGACGGTTGCCGACCCAGGTCGCGCCCGCGAGCAGCTCCTTCAAGCTGCTCGCCTCGGCGAGCAGGCGATCGAGATCCTGTGAGCGCTGGTTCGCCTTTGGCCCGATGACGAGCGGCAGGTCGGGCATCGTCGCGACGCTCACCGGTTCGAGCACCACGCCCTTTTCGTCGATCAGCGACAGGCGGCCGCCATTCTGCCAGATCGCCGCCGGGGTGCGCTCGACGATGTCGACGACGAGGGTGTCGGGCAGCCGCCGCGACACGCGCGCATCCTTGATCCAGCCGTATTTCATCAGGTCGTGGCGGACGTCCTGAAGGTCGACCGCGGCCATCGAGCGGTTCTTCTGCGCGAGCGCGATGTCATAGACCTTGAGCCGGTCGATCCGCTCGGCGCCGACAACCTCGACCTTCTTGACCTGAAAGCCCGCACGGCCGACGACCTGCGCCCATTCCTCCTGCACCTTCTGCGTCACCCCGGTCGCATGCGCGCCGACCGCGAGGACGCCGGCGAGGCTGAGGCCGATCGTCCAGTTGGCGACGCGCTGGAGCGCCTGCGGACTGATCGGCAGCGCGTTGATGATCGCGTCGACCCGCGACGTCCTGACCGTCCGGCGCTTCTTCGGCGCGCGCGCCGGGCGGCGCGGCGGCGCCTTGGCGCGCTTGATCCGCGTGCTGCTCATAACGCTTCCTCCACGATGCGTTCGACGAGTTCGGCATAGTCGATGCCGATGGCGCGCGCCTGTTCGGGGACGAGGCTCAGCGGGGTCATGCCGGGCTGGGTATTGACCTCGAGCAGGAAGATGCCGGCGAGGCCATGCTCGTCGTCCCAGCGGAAGTCGGAGCGCGAGGCGCCCTTGCAGCCGAGCAGGCGGTGCGCCTCGACCGCGAGGCTCTTCATCCGTTCGGCGACCTCTGCCGGCACGTCGGCCGGGCAGACATGCTCGGTGAGCCCCTCGGTATATTTGGCGTCATAGTCGTAGAAGCCCGATTTGACGCGCAGTTCGGTGACCCCGAGCGCGGTGTCGCCGAGCACCGCGACGGTGAGCTCGCGCCCCTTGATGAAGGGTTCGGCGAGCAGGCGGTCGAACTCCTGCCAGGGACCCACCGCCTCGCGCGCGATCGGGTTGCCGTAATTGCTGTCGTCCTTGACGATCGCGACGCCGACCGACGAGCCTTCGTTGACGGGCTTCAGGACATAGGGGCGCGGCAAGGGGTCGGCTGAAAACAGGCTTTCGCTGTCGACCATCACCCCCGTTGGCATCGGGATTCCATGCGGCACAAGCGCCTGCTTCGTCAACTCCTTGTCGATCGCGATTACCGAGGTGACCAGCCCGCTGTGGGTATATTTGAGGCCCATCAGGTCGAGCATGCCCTGCACCGTCCCGTCCTCGCCAGGGACGCCGTGGAGCGCGTTGAACACGATGTCGGGCTTCGCCTCGGCAAGCCGCAGCGCGATGTCGCGGTCCATGTCGATGCGCGTGACCCGGTGCCCGCGCGATTCGAGCGCGTCTGCGATGCCCTTGCCGCTCATCAGCGACACCTCGCGCTCGGCCGACCAGCCGCCCATCAGGACGGCGACATGCCAGGGGCCGCGGCTCGTCATAAGCCCCTCCCCTTCAGGGGAGGGGTTGGGGTGGGGGCTCGAAGCGTTGCGCGAGGCATCTGGCCCCCACCCGCTGCGACTAGCGAGCAAGCTCGCAAGTCTCGCTGCCCTCCCCTGAAGGGGAGGGAGAACGTATGGCCACTCACTTCGCCACTCCCACGCGCTGAATCTCCCATTGCAGTTCGATGCCGCTTCTGGCCTTCACCCGGCGACGGACTTCCTCGCCGAGCGCTTCGATATCGGCGCTCGTCGCATCGCCGGTGTTGATCAGGAAATTGGTGTGTTTCTCGCTGACCTGCGCGCCACCGACCGCGAAACCGCGGCACCCGGCCTCGTCGACAAGCTGCCACGCCTTGTGCCCGTCGGGGTTCTTGAAGGTTGAGCCACCGGTCTTCGAGCGCAGCGGCTGCGACGCCTCGCGGCTCGCCGAGATGCGGTCCATTTCGGCCTGAATGACTTCGGGCTCGTCTCGATGCCCTCGAAAAGTGGCGCCGATCACGACCGCGCCTTCGGGCAACTCACTGTGGCGATATGTGTAGCCAAGCTCGTCGAGGCCAAGAAATTTGCGTTGCCCTGACCGCAGAACGACTTCGCAGTCGATCAGGATATCCTTCACCTCGCTGCCATAGGCGCCGCCGTTCATGCGGACGAAGCCGCCGACAGTGCCGGGGATCGAGCGCAGGAATTCCATCCCCGCGACCCCGGCGTCGCGCGCGGTCGAGGAGACGAGGATACCCGACGCCCCGCCCCCACAACGAAGTGTCGTCCCGTCGAACACTTCGACCTTCGCAAAAGCCTTCCCCAACCGGACGACAACGCCTGGAAAGCCGCCGTCGCGGACGATGAGGTTCGAGCCGAGACCCAAGGCCATCACGGGGACGGCGGGGTCGAGGTCGCGCAGGAAATCGGCCAGGTCGTCGGCGTCCCTCGGCTCGAACAGCCAGTCGGCGGGGCCGCCCGACTTGAACCAGACGAGCGGGGCGAGCGGGGCTCGAGGGGTGAGCTTGCCGCGGACGGCGGGGAGGGTTTGGGTGGTCATTGGCCACCGTCCTTCATTTTTTCGTCACCCTGAACTTGTTTCAGGGTCCATGGCCGGACGTCGAAACTCGCGCCGCGCCAACCGAGAGAGCAGGCCATGGATGCTGAAACAAGTTCAGCATGACGGGTGAATGAGAGGCTCACTTTGCTTCCCCCACCGCCGCGGCCAGTCCCGCCGCGATCTTGGTGATGTCGCCCGCGCCGAGGCAGATGATCCGGTCGCCCGCGCCGATGGCGCCCGAGCGGATCGCATCGGCGACCGTCGCGGCGAGCGCGGCGGCGTCGGCGACGGTCGAGGCGTGGCGGTGGCCGCGGTCGCGGAGGCCCTGGGCGAGCGCGTCGGACGATATGCCCTCGATCGGTGCCTCGCCCGCGGCATAGACCGGAAGCGCAAGGACCATGTCGGCGTCGTTGAACGCCTGCTGAAAGTCGTCCATGTGATCGCGCAGGCGCGTAAATCGGTGCGGCTGGACGACGGCGACGACGCGCCCCGCCCCCGCCCCTTCGCGCGCGGCGGAGAGGACGGCACGGATTTCGACCGGGTGATGGGCGTAATCGTCGATCACCGTCACCACGCCCTCACCCGCCGCGATCTCGCCGACCTTGGTGAAGCGGCGCTTGACCCCCGCGAAGCCGTCGAAGCCCGTCGCGATTCTCTCGTCCGAAACGCCCATGTGCAGCGCCACCGCAATCGCGGCGAGCGCATTCTGGACATTGTGGCGGCCCGACATCGGCAGGTGGATGCCTTCGATCGTCCGGCTGTTGCCGTCGCGGTCGCGCACGACGACGTCGAAACGGTTGCCGTCGGGCCCGGGCGTCACATTGGTGCCGCGCACATCGGCCTGGGCCGAGAAGCCATAGGTGACGATGCGGCGGTCGCGGATGCGCGGGATGATCGCCTGCACCTCGGGATGGTCGAGGCAGAGCATCGCCGCGCCATAGAAAGGCACATTCTCGATGAATTCGACGAAGGCGGCCTTGATCGCGTCGAAGCTGCCGTAGTGATCGAGATGCTCGGGATCGATGTTGGTGACGACCGCGATCGTGCCGTCGAGACGCAGGAAACTGCCGTCGCTCTCGTCGGCCTCAACCACCATCCAGTCGCTGGCGCCGAGGCGCGCGTTCGAGCCGTAATTGTTGATGATGCCGCCGTTGATCACGGTGGGGTCGATCCCGCCCGCGTCGAGCAGCGCGGCGACGAGGCTGGTCGTCGTCGTCTTGCCGTGCGTCCCCGCGATCGCGACGGTCGATTTCAAACGCATCAGCTCGGCGAGCATCTCGGCACGGCGGACGATGGGAATGCGGTGCGCGAGCGCGGCCTCGACCTCGGGGTTTCCGCGCTTGACGGCGGTCGAGGTGACGACGACCGCCACGCCGTCGACGTTCGCGGCTTCGTGTCCGATCGCGACCTTGATCCCGCGCTTGCGCAGGCCCTCGACGACGTAGCTGTCGGCGATGTCGCTGCCCTGCACCTGATAGCCGAGGTTGTGCATCACCTCGGCGATGCCCGACATGCCGATGCCGCCGATGCCGATGAAATGGATGACGCCGATGTCTGTCGCAACGCCGCGCATCACTCGGCCTCCCGCCGCGCCGCGGCGATGCCGCTCGCGGCCGATCGCTGCGCGCTGGCGCCGACGCGGATCACGTCCATCAGCGGCGGCGGCACGAAGCTCTCGACAAGGTCGGCAAGATCGCGCGTCGCGTTGGGCAGACCGCAGCTCGCGGCATTGTCCGCCGCCGCCTCGATCGCGCCGGGTTCGAGCGCCATGCGCTGGAGCTGCTTCGCGACATGGGCGGGGGTGAATTCGGCCTGCGCGAAGGATTGCGCGCCGCCCGCCTCGACGAGATCGACGACATTATAGCTTTGGTGGTCGTCCATCGCGTGCGGATAGGGCACGAAGATCGCGGGGCGCCCGGCGCAGGCGAGCTCGGCCACCGTCGAGGCGCCGGCGCGCGCGATGACGAGGTGCGCCCAGCGCAGCCGGTCGGGGAAGTCGGCGATATAGGGCGCGCATTCCGCGGCGACGCCGAGTTCGGCATATTTGGCCCGCACCGCTTCGATATCGGCGTCGCGCGCCTGCTGGACGATCTGCAACCGGTCGAGCAGCGCGCGCGGCAGCATCGCGACCGCGGCGGGCACGACCTCGCTGAGCACCGTCGCGCCGAGGCTGCCGCCGACAACGAGCAGGCGGAAGATGCCGTCCTCGGGCAGCGGCGGGAAGCCCTCGTCGCGGATCGCGACGATCTCCTCGCGCACCGGATTGCCGGTCAGGTGGCGCTTCATTTCGCATTTGGCGGGGAAGCGGTGGATGTTGCGATAGGCGACCGCGATTCCGTCGACCTGGCGTGCCATCAGCCGGTTGGTGCGGCCGAGCACCGCATTCTGCTCGTGGATCACGCTCGGCGTCTTCGTCGCGCGCGCGGCGAGCAGGCTGGGGAGCGAGGGGTAGCCGCCGAAGCCGACGACGACCGCGGGATCGAAGCTGCGGATCAGCTCGATCGCCTGCCGGCGCCCCTTGCGGATCGCGAGCGCCGCCTTGACCCAGCCGACCGGGCCGCCCGCGACGCGCCCGGCGGGGAGGACATGCGTTTCGAGCTCTGCCGGCGCGCCGGGAATCTTGAGGCCGCGGTCGTCGCTGACCAGCGCGACGCGGTGCCCGCGTGCGATCAGTTCGCCCGCCAGCGCATAGGCGGGGAGCATATGGCCGCCGGTGCCGCCGGCGGCGAGAAGGAAGTGGCGCGTCGCGGTCATCGGGGGGCGGTCATTTCTTGTTCCAGTTGCGGGTCATCGACACCCGCGCCGCATAGGGGTTCCGCCGGGTCAGCGACAAGAGCAAACCCATGCCGATCGACAAAGCGAGCATCGACGAGCCGCCATAGCTGATGAACGGCAATGTCATCCCCTTTGACGGGAAGAGCTGGGTGTTCACCGCCATGTTGATCACCGCCTGGCCGCCGAACTGCGCGACGAGGCCGCAGACCGCGAGGATCAGGAAGCTGTCCTCCTCGTCGAGCAGGCGGACGAGCACGCGGACGATGATCGCGAGATAGAGGATCGCGATCGCGATGCAGGCGATGATCCCGAACTCCTCGCCGATCACCGAGAAGATATAGTCGGTATGCGCCTCGGGAAGCTGGAACTTGGCAAGCCCCGCGCCGGGGCCGGTGCCGATCAGCCCGCCGGCGGTGAGCGTCGCGTGCGCCTTGTCGACCTGGAAGCTGTCGCCCTCCGCAAAGAGCCAGATGTTGATGCGCTGCTGCGCGACCGGGTAGAAGAAATAGGCGAGGACCAGCCCGACGAGCCCCGCGACGCCGAGCCCCGCCATGATCCGCATCGACAGGCCGGCGACGAGCACGAGGACGAACCAGGTCGCGGCGAAGATGATCGTCTGGCCGAGGTCGGGCTGGCCCATCAGCAGCACCGCGATCACTCCGGTCAGCACGAAGGACAGCGGCACGACGGGCAGAGTCTGGTCGTGGAGGCGGAGCGAGAGGACCCAGGCGAGCGCGACCGCGAAGAAGGGTTTGAGGAACTCCGACGGCTGGAGGCGGAACATGCCGCTGCCGATCCAGCGCTGCGCGCCGTTCACCGAGGTGCCGATCAGCGGCACGAGGAAGAGCAGGGCAAGAAAGGTCAGCGTGCCGTAGATGGCGAAACGCCGCGCCTGCGCCTTGGGCAGCATCGAGATGGCGAGCATCACCGGCACGCCGACGATCACCCACATGAGCTGGCGATAGAAATAATAGAGCGGGTCGAGGCTGGCGGTCGTCGTCGACAGCTTTTGCGCCGCGACAGGCGAGGCGGCGGCGACGGCGACGAGGCCGATCGCGATCAGCATCGAGACGAGGAGGAGGAGCACCCGGTCGATTTCCCAGAACCAGAGGCCGAGCGGGGTGCGGTCGGCGCGGCTGAGGCGCGGCCCGCGGCGCTTGACGCTGCGCGTGGTCGCGATGATCGGCCGCTCGCCTGCCCTGTCCATATTGTCCATCCCCCCGCTCATGCCCCGAGCGCCTTGACGAGGCTGCGGAACTGGTCGCCGCGCGCCTCATAATCCTTGAACTGGTCGAACGACGCGCAGGCCGGCGAGAGGAGGACAATGTCCCCCGGCTTGGCCGCTGCCGCCGCGTGTGCGACCGCGGTCGCGAGGTCGCCGGCGCGGTCGACGGGAAGTGCATCGCCGATCTCCGCGGCGAAACCCTCCATCGCCTCGCCGATCAGATAGGCGCGCTTGACGTGGCTGAACCAGGGGCGGCACGCCTCCAGCCCGTCACCCTTCGCCAGTCCGCCGGCGATCCAGTGCAAACGCTGGTCCGGCGCCGGCGGAAAGGCCGCCAGCGCCGGTGCAGCGGAAGCCGCGTTGGTCGCCTTGCTGTCGTTGAACCAGCGGACGCCAGCGACTTCGCCGACCAATTCCATTCGGTGCGGAAGCGCGTGATAGGTCGCGAGCCCGCGTTCGATCGCCTCGTCATCGAGCCCGAGCACGCGGCACACCGCGATCGCGCACACCGCGTTTTGGGCATTGTGCGGGCCCTGCAACGCGGGCCAGCGCGCCTGGTCGGCGGGGTCGACATCCTTTGCCGAGACGCGGAAGAGGCGGTGATTGACGTGGCTCGCGACCATCTTCGAGCGGTCGTCGTCGGTGGCGACGATCGCGACCTGATCGCGGTGCTGAAGGCTGAACAGCCGCGCCTTCGACGCCGCATAGCCCGCGAAATCGTCGTAGCGGTCGAGATGGTCGGGGGTGATGTTGGTGAGCACCGCGACGTCGCACGCCAGACTTTGCGCGAGGTCGATCTGGTAGCTCGACAGTTCGAGCACATAGACCCCGTCTTCTGGGAGCGGATCGCGCGCGAGGATCGGCAGGCCGATGTTGCCGCCCATCAGCGCGGGAACCCCTGCGCTTTCGAGCATGTGGGTGACGAGCGCGGTGACGGTCGACTTGCCGTTGGTGCCGGTGATGCCGACGACGCGGTGCGGCGGCAGTTCGGCGCGCGCTTCGGCGAACAGCTCGATATCGCCGATCACCGGCACATGCGCCGCGCGCGCATGGGCGGCGATCGGGTGGCGGTTGAGCGGCACTCCGGGCGAGACGACGACCCCCGCGAAACCGATGAGGTCGATCGCGAGCGGATCACCGATGTCGGCGCCGAGCGCCATCGCCTCGTCGCGCGCCTCCTCGCGCGTGTCCCACGCGGTAACGCCGGCGCCGCTGGCGACCAGCGCCTCGACGGTCGCGAGCCCCGAGCGCGCCAGTCCCAGCACCGCGTAGCGGCGACCGGCAAAGGCGCGCGAAGTGATCACCGCAGCTTCAAGGTCGCGAGCCCCGCGAGCGCGAGGACGATCGAGACGATCCAGAAGCGGATGACGACGGTCGATTCGGGCCAGCCGAGTTGCTCGAAATGATGATGGATCGGCGCCATGCGAAAGACGCGCTTGCCGGTGCGCTTGTACCAGAAGACCTGGATGATCACCGACAAGGCCTCGACCACGAACAGCCCGCCGACGAGGACGAGGACGAGTTCGTGCTGCGCGGTCACCGCGATCGTCGCGAGCGCGCCGCCGAGCGCAAGGCTGCCGGTGTCGCCCATGAAGACGGCGGCGGGGGGCGCGTTGAACCACAGGAAGGCGAGGCAGGCGCCGATGATGGCCGCGGCGAAGATCGCAAGCTCGCCCGCGCCGGGCACGTGCGGGATGCCGAGATAGCCCGCGAACTTCGCGTTGCCCGAAAGATAGACGATGACGAGGAAGGCAAGGCTGGCGATGATCACCGGGAAGGTCGCGAGCCCGTCGAGCCCATCGGTGAGGTTCACCGCATTGCCGAAGCCGACGATCAACACCATCGCGAAGACGTAATAGAGCGGCCCGAGCGGGATATAGGCGTCGTTGAGGAACGGCAGATAGAGGTCGGTGCCGGTGCGAGAGACGATCAGCAGCACCGCGATCCCCGCGATCGCGAATTCGAGCAGCAACCGCACGCGCCCCGGAATTCCGCGGTGGCTGGCCTTGGTCACCTTATCGAGATCGTCCATGAAGCCGACCGCGGCGAAACCGCCGGTGACGAAGATGCACGCCCAGACGAAGCGGTTGGAGAGGTCCATCCACAGAAGCGCCGAGATCATCAGCGCGATCAGGATCATCAGCCCGCCCATCGTCGGCGTGCCCTTTTTCGCGAGATGGCTCTGCGGCCCGTCGTCGCGGATCGGCTGCCCCTTCCCCTGCCGCATTCGCAGCATCAGGATGAAGCGCGGGCCGATCCACAGCCCGATGATCAGCGCGGTCGCCACCGCCGCCCCTGAACGGAAGCTCAGATAGCGAATCAGGTTGAGCGCCCCCGGAAAGCCTAGCCATTCCGCCAGCCAGTACAGCATCAATAATCCCCGTTGGTCAGCGCGGTCACGACGTGCGACAGGCCGACGCTGTTCGATCCCTTGACCAGCACGACGTCGCCGGCGCGGATCACGTCCCTCAGCCGCGCGGTGGCGGCCGAGTGGGCGGGCACATGCTCGAAATCGATGCGCCCCTCAAGCGCTTTGGCGAGCGGCGCCATCTCTTCGCCGACAAGCAGGGCGAATTGCACCCCGGCTGCGACGAGCGGAGCGGCGAGGGTGGCGTGATACGCTTCTCCGCCGGTCCCGAGCTCCTTCATGGCGCCGAGAATCGCGACCTTGCGGCCCGCGGATTCGCTGCCGAGCTGGCCGATCGTCGCCGCCATGGAGGCCGGGTTGGCGTTGTAGCTTTCGTCGATCAGCAGGATCGCCCCGCCCTCGACCGCGATCCGGTGCCGCGCGCCGCGCCCCGCGAGCCCCGCCATTTCGGCGAAGGCAAGCCCCGCCGCCGGCAGATCGCCGCCGACCGCCTTGACCGCCGCGAGCACCGCCAGCGCGTTCGACACCCAGTGCGCGCCCGCCTGCGCGATGGTGAAGCAGAGCAGCGCATCCTGAACCTGTGCGGTGACGAGCGAGCCCCCCTGCCCGTCGGGCAGCCAGTCGACCGCGCGCACGTCGGCGCCTTCGCCGAGGCCGAAGCTGACGACATGCGCCGCATGTTGCTCCGCCTTGGCGCGCAGTCGCGCATAATGTGGGCTGTCGAAGGGAAGGATCGCGGTGCCGCCAGGCTCGAGCCCTTCGAAAATCTCCCCCTTCGCGTCGGCGATCGCCTCTTCGCTGCCGAAATATTCCATGTGCGCGGGCGCGATCGTCGTAACGATGGCGACGTGCGGGCGCACCATGCGGGTCAGCGCGGCAAGTTCGCCCGCATGGTTCATCCCCATTTCGAACACGCCATAGTCGGCGGCCCTGGGCATGCGCGCGAGGCTGAGCGGCACGCCGACATGATTGTTGTAGCTCTTGACCGACCGGTGCGCCTTGCCGGGGCGGAAGCGGTCGAGCGCGGCGAACAGCGCCTCCTTCGTGCCCGTCTTCCCCGCCGATCCGGTGACGCCGATGATCCGGCCATGGCTGCGCGCGCGCGATGCGACGCCGAGCGCGTTCAGCGCCGCGGCGCTGTCGGCGACGCGGACGTGCGGATGGTCGATCGCGGTTTCGCAGACGATGCCCGCGGCGCCCGCCGCGATCGCCTTGTCGATGAACTGGTGGCCGTCGGTCGCCTCTCCCTTCATCGCGACGAACAGGTCGCCCTTCGTCACCTCGCGCGAATCGAAAGCGACGCCCTGCACGGTGAAGTCGGCGCTCGCCGTCCCGCCCGTCGCCGCCGCGATGGCGCGCGCGGTCCACAGCGGGGTCATGCCGCGGCCTCGCGCGCGACGGCAACGTCGTCGAAGGGAATGACGCGCATATCGGCGCCGGCGCCGACGATCTGGCCTTGTTCGTGCCCCTTGCCGGCGATGCAGACGATGTCGTCGGCGCGCGCCTCGGCGATCGCGGCGGCGACCGCGGCGCGGCGGTCGCCGATCATGCGCGCGCCCGGTGCGCCCTCGGCGATGGCTGCGCGGATGACGGCGGGGTCTTCGCCGCGCGGATTGTCGTCGGTGATGATCAGCACGTCGGCCTTGGCGGCGGCGAGGCGGCCCATTTCGGGGCGCTTGTCCTTGTCGCGGTCGCCGCCGGCGCCGAACACCAGGATCAACCGCCCGCTCGCGTGCGGACGCAGCGCGTCGAGCGCCGCCTTAATGGCGTCGGGCGTATGCGCATAGTCGACATAGACCGGCGCGCCGGCGCGGGTGATCGCCGCGCGTTCGAGCCGCCCGCGCACCGGCTGGAGCCGCGCGAGATTGGCGAGCGTCTGCTGGACATCGCCCCCAGTCGCGATGACGAGCCCCGCCGCGACGAGCGCATTCGCCGCCTGATAGGCGCCGATCAGCGGCAGCGTGACCTTCTGCGCCAGTGGTCCCGCCTGAATCAGCAGCGACTGGCCGAGTTGCGTCGGCTCGCGCGAGACGAGGCGCAGCGCGCTGCCCTCGCGACCCACGGTCATGATGCGAAGGCCGCGCTGTTCCGCCTCATATTCGGCCGCGGGCGACCACATCATATCGTCGGCCCAGATCACCGCCGCGCCGTCGGGGTCGACGACTTCACGGAACAGGCGCATCTTGGCGGCCAGATAGGCGTACATGTCGCCATGATAATCGAGATGGTCGTGGCTGAGATTGGTGAAGGCCGCGGCCTTCACCGGCAGCCCTTCGGTGCGATACTGGTCGAGTCCGTGACTCGACGCCTCGAACGCCGCGTGGGTCACGCCCTCGGCGGCGAGGCCTGACATGTTCGACAGGAAGGTGACGATGTCGGGCGTCGTCAGCCCGGTCGAGGCGCTGTCGTTCGAGGTGGTGATGCCGAGCGTGCCGACCGAGGCGGCGTTATACCCCGCCATCCGCCAGAGCTGGCGCGTCATCTCGACCGTCGAGGTCTTGCCGTTGGTGCCGGTGACCGCGACGCAGGTCGCGGGAAAGCGGTGAAAGAAGCGCGCCGCGATATGCGCGAAGGCGCGGCGTGGATTGGCGTCGGCGATGTGCACCGCGCCCTCGACCTTCGCCTCGGGCCGCGCGACGACGGCGATCGCCCCCGCTTCGATGGCGGCGGAAATGAAATCCTCGCCGTTGAATTTTTCGCCGACGAAGGCGCCGAAGATCGTGCCGGGCGCGACCTTGCGATGGTCGATGGCGAGGCCGGTGACCACGGGGTCGGCATCGAGGGGGGCCGGAGTGTCGAGCAGCGCCGCGAGACGCATCAGTCCTCTTTCCCGTTCTTCCAGAGCAGCGGGGTCAGTTCGGACACATCGACGTCGCGGCTTTCGTCGGGAAACACGCCGAGCATCGGGCCCGCGCGCATCACTACCTGCTTGACCACCGGCGCCGCGGTATAGCCCGCGGTGCGCTGACCAAAGCTGAAGGCGTTGCCCTTGGGCTCGTCGATCATGACCAGGACGACGTAGCGCGGATTGTCCATCGGGAAAGCGGCTGAAAAGGTCGAAACGAGTGAGTGGCGGCGATAGCCGCCCGCGCCCGGCTTTTCGGCGCTGCCCGTCTTGCCGCCGACGCGGAAGCCCGGCGCGTCGGCGTTGCGGCCGGTGCCGTCGGAGACGATCAGGCGCAGAAGCTGGCGCATCCGCGCGCTGGTCGACGCCTTGAACACGCGGCGGCCCTGCGGCGGCGCCTTGTCGCCGAGCTTGAGCAGGGTCGCGGGGCGCCAGATACCGCCGTTGACCAGCGCGGCATAGGCGCTGGCGAGGTGGAGCGGCGTGACCGCGATGCCGTGGCCGTAACTCGTCGTCATGGTGGTGACGCGGCCCCAGTCCCTCGGCCATAGCGGGAAAGCGCGCTCCTTGAGCTCGATATGCGGACGCCCGTCGAATTCGAGGCTGCGGAACAGCTCCTCCATCTTTTCGCGGCCGAGCTGGTCGCCGATCTGCGCGGTGACGATGTTCGAGCTGTGGATCAGCGTTTCCGGGACGTTGAGCCAGCGGTTCATCATGTGCGAATCGCGGATGCGGAAGCCCGCGATCGCCAGCGGCTTTGTCGCATCGTAGCGCTTCGCCATGCTGGTGACGACGCCATTGTCGATCGCGGCGCCGATCGTCAGTGGCTTGAAGGTCGATCCGAGCTCGTAGAGATTATAGGTCACCGCGTTGCGCCGCGCGGCCATGTTGCCGCCGACCAGCTTGTTGGGATTATAGGTGGGCAGCGAGGTCATCGCGAGCACTTCGCCCGTGTGGACATCCAGAATGATGCCGGCGCCGCCGATCGCCTCGAGATTGGTGACCGCCGAGCCCAGTTCGCTTTCGAGCACGCCCTGGACGCGCGCGTCGATCGACAGCGCCAGCGGCTCGCCGCGGGTCGCCTTGTCGGTCAGCCGATTTTCGAACGCGCCTTCGACCCCGGTAACGCCCTCGCCGTCGGCATTGATGAAGCCGAGCACGTGCGCTGCCAGGGTCAGCTGCGGATAGAGGCGTTCCTTTTCGCGCGGGAAGTCGAAGCCGATGTCGCCGATCGCGTTCACCGCCGCGACCTGATCGGGCAAGGCGCGGCGGCGGATATAGGTGGCGCGCGGCCCGGTCAGCTTTGCGAGCAGGTCCTCGCGCGGCATGTCGGGAAAGATGTGGTGGAGTTCGGTTGCCAGATATTGCGGGTCGTTGAGCAGCTTCGACGGCACGACGCGGATCGAATAGCCGTCGATCGTTCGCGCGAGCGGCACGCCGTTGCGATCGACGATGTCGGCGCGCACCGGCACGAAGGCGGTCGAGGCCGAACCATGCCCCGACGCGGTGTCGAACAGCGCGAAATAGAGGAGCCGCACCGACACGAGGAAGAAGGCCGCCATGAACAGCAGCATCAGGATCATCAGCCGCTGCTGCGCGGTCAGCAATATCTGCTGCCGCACGCCCGCGGTGCGCACCCTTGCCGGACGGACGACCAGCGTGTTCATCGCGTCTTAGCGCCCTCCCCCGGCTTCGGCGGCGGCGCCACGCTTCAGCGCGGCGAGGGTAGAGTCGGAGAGGAGCTGATCCTCGATCATCCGAAGCTGCTCGTGGCGGCGGCTCGGCGCCATCCGCGGCGCCGTGTCGGAGCGGATGCCGGCGCTTGTGTCGGCCTGCGCGAGCTGGATCGGCCTCGACGAGGCGGGTTTGGGCGCGGCGGGCTTCGACGCCGCGGGCTTCGGTGCGGGCTTGTCCGCAGCGGCGGCGGCCGGCGCCGCCGGCTCGGCGGCGGGCGTTCCGACCGGGCTGACCATCGCCATCAGCACAGGCGCCACGTCATTGGCGCCGCGCGCGCGGGGCAGGCGGTCGAGCGAGGCGAGCTGACGCTCGCTGGTCAGATACTGGTCGGCGGTCGGCGCCGAATAGCCGAAGCTCTCGGCGTTCCACTGTTCGAGCTGGCGCATCGAGGCGCGCACCGCGAGTTCGGATTCGAGGTAGCGGATATTATCGCGCGCGCCGGCGATCTGCTTGTTGATCTGCGCGAGCTCGCTGCGCGTCGCCGCCACCTTGAGCGACACGGGATAGAGCATCATCGCGAAGACCAGAACGAGAAGCACCAGGCCGATTCCCTGGAGCTTGCGAGCCGCCATCAACATGACATCGCCTCCTTTGCCGTCTTGCCGCCCGACCAGGCGGGCGCCGCGGTACGGACCGCGCTGCGCAGCGTCGCCGAGCGGGCGCGCGGGTTGCGCGCCTCCTCGGCCTTGCCCGGGCGCTCCTTGCGCGCCGGGGTGTCGAAAGTTGCGGCCCGCGCCGGAGGGGCGAGCGCGGGCCGGTGGCGCGACGCGCGGACATCGCCACCGCTGCGTTCGCGCAGGAAGGTCTTCACGATGCGATCCTCGGTGCTGTGGAAACTGACCACCGCGAGGCGGCCGCCGGGGCGCAGCAGCCGTTCCGCCGCGTCAAGGCCAGCCTTCAGCTCGTCGAGCTCGCCGTTGATGTGGATGCGGATCGCCTGAAAGCTCTTCGTCGCCGGGTCCTTGGGCGCGCCGGGGGGGTGGCGCAGCGCCTTGCGGATCACCGCCGCGAGCTCGCCGGTGCGCGACAGCGGCCGCGCGGCGACGATCGCGCGCGCGACGCGGCGCGACTGGCGCTCGTCGCCATAATGATAGAGGACGTCGGCGATCTCCTCTTCGCCGGCGCGGTTGAGCCAGTCGGCGGCGCTTTCGCCCTCCTGCGCCATGCGCATGTCGAGCGGACCGTCCTTCTGGAAGGAAAAGCCGCGTTCGTCGCGATCGAGCTGCATCGACGATACGCCGATGTCGAAGACGATGCCGTCGACCGCGTCGATACCGCGTTCGCCGAGCAGCCGGTCGATCTCGCCGAAGCGGCCGCGGACCAGCGTGAGCTTGCCGCCCGCTTCCTCGACCAGCGCCTGACCCTCGGCGATCGCATCGGGGTCGCGGTCGCAGGCGACGACGTCGGCGCCCGCTGCGAGCATCGCGCGGGTGTAGCCGCCGGCGCCGAAGGTCGCGTCGACGTGGCGCTCGCCGGGAACGATGGCGAGCGCGGCGATGACCTCGTCGCGAAGCACGGGATCATGGCGGGGGTCGCGGGGAAGCTCGCTCATTTGCGGCCCTTCCCCTTGGTCTCGGCCCAATTGCCGGCGAGGCGCCGGAGCACCGGATCAGCCTCGGCGCAGTCGGCGAGCGTCGGCAGCCACCAGATTTCGAAGCGGCGGCCCGAGCCGACGAAGGCGGTCGCGCCGGCGTCGCCGACGCGGTCGCGCGCGGTGAAATTGGGGAGGAAGCGCCCGCTGTCGTCGAGCGCATAGGCCTCGGTATAGCTGAAGCGCTGCTTGAACGCCTCATCCTCGTCGAAGTCGAGATTGCGCGCGAGCGCGGCGGCGCGGTCGCGCTCGATCTCGTCGGAGAGGCGGTCGTACTGGTCCTGGCCATAGGCGACCAGACAGGGCAGCTTCTCATGGAAACCGACCCAAAGCACGCGCTGACCGTCCGCATTGAGGGGCACATTGTTGCGGAACTGCGAGGGGACGGCGATGCGTCCCTTGCCATCGATCGCGGCGAAGTTGGTGCCCGAGTATCGGCCGGGCGTCACAATCGCCATCGCTGTCGCCCCCGTTCTCGCGCCACCGGACAATACTTTCCTGACGCCGGAATCACGGGATTCCGAAGCGAAAGACTCAGGCGGAGATTGCCCCTCTCCGATTCCTGCCTATCAACTATGGATCGGGGTGAAAAGGGGAAATTTAGGGTAGATTAGGGAATCTAGCCCCTATTCACCGCAAAAACGCATCGAAATGGGGGGCATACAGGGCCGGTCATCCCCGCGCGCGCCGTGCGAGGAGGTGCAAATCGGGGTGGAATGGGGCGAGGCGGACGCTGCTATTGGGGCATCAACGGGACCGTCATTGCGAGCGGAGCGGAGCAATCTCCAGCTATCGGCACGGCGGGACGATAGCTGGAGACTGCTTGGTCGCCGGCGGCTCCTCGCAATGACGCGGGGAGGTCAGCCCAAAGTCATCATGGCTGGCGCGCGCGGATCCAGAGCGGGTGCAGCAGCGCCCTTTCCGCGCCAGCCCCGCGCAGCCGCGCGTCGAGCCATTCCATCGTGTCGGCGCGGCGCAGATGGTCGGCGCCCGGCACCGCCGGCCGCCACAGCGGCGCGAAGAGCAGGTCGGCGTCGCCGACCAGCCACGCCTCGCCCGCGCCGATCCTGCACTGCGCGACGCGGCCGCCGGCGAAGGCGGCGCAGGTCGGGGGAAGCCGCTCGAAGCGCCCGGCGCTGAACAGCCGGAGCCGCGCGCCACCGACGTCATAGGCCCGCGCCGCCGTCTCGCCGACCGGCGCGGCGCCGAGCGTGATGCCCCAATGGTCGAGCAGCGGCGTGAGCAGGCTGGTCACCGGCGGATTGCGCGGATCGCCGAGCGGTCGCTCGACCGGCCAGCCCGACAGCGCGTCGGCAAGGATCACCGCCCGGCCGCCGCCGCGCACGAAAGCGTCGACCGCAATGAGGTCGCGCGGCGCGAGCGCGCGCGGATGCGCGAGGAGCAAGGTGCCGCCGGGCGGCGGAACATGGTCGGCGAGGCTATCGACAAGCCGCATCGGCCCCGCCGCCTCGATCCGCGCAAGCGCCGGATCCTCCTGCGCGCCCGCGGCGATCATCGCGGTCAGATCATCCCCGGACCAGCGCAGCGGGAGGCCGGTGAGCATCGTGACGACGGGCGCGTCGGTCGATGGCGCGGGCGCGCGATAGAGGCGCGCGAGCAGGGCATGCCCCGCGACGAACCAGGCGGCGAGTACGACCGCCGCGACCGCGACACGCAGCGCACGCGCCCAGGTCCGCCGCTGAACGAGCGCGTCGGACAGCCAGCCGGCCGCGGCGCCGACGACCAGCACAAGCGCGATCTGCCCCCACCCCGCGCGGCCCGCCAGCAGCCAGGCGAACAACCCCTGCCCCACGGCAACGGCGAGCAGTGTTGCGAGGATCGCGCGCTGCCGCGCCGCGCGCGGCTCGCCCCGCTGCCACCAGCCGAGCGCGAGCATGGGCAAGAGAAGCAGCGGCAGCGCCAGCGCCGGATCGACGCGGCCGAGCGGGCGCTGGCCGCCGGCGAACCACGCCAGCAGGAGAAGCAGCGCCGCGATGCCGAGCGGACGCAGGCGTGCGATCACCTTTTGGCTTGATTGGCTTGGCGCGCGCGCTGCAATTCGGGGTCGGGCTGCAGATCGGGAACGGTCGGCACCGTCTGCGGCACCTTCACCGCCACCGCCTCATTCTCGTCCTTCGACACCGGCTGCACGCCGAGTTCCTCGAGTGGTGTGCTCGGGGTCTTGGAGGGATCGCCGGGCATCTTGACCTCGGTTGCCGCCGGCGCTTCGGCCGCGGCTTTCTCGCGCGCCCGCTCGCCAATCAGTCCGGCGAGGCCGACGAGCAGCAGCACGGTCAGCAGTCCCGCGACGCCGATCTGCAACCGCCGCATCGTATCGTGCGCGGGAGTCGCCGCAGCGGCGGTGGCCATCGCGGGTGCTTCGATCAAGCCGTCGGTCCGTTTCACGCCAGTTCCTCCGCCAGCCCTTTGCTCGCCAGCCATTCGGGATTGTAAAGCGTCGAGAGATAGCGAAACCCGCTGTCGCACAGGATGGTTGCAATGCGCTTGCCCGGGCCGATCCGGCGCGCAAGCGCCATCGCGCCCGCGACGTTGATCCCCGACGACAGGCCGAGGCACAGCCCCTCTTCGTCCAGCAGCCGACGCACGACCGCCAGCCCCTCGGCGTCGGAGATGCGGAACTGGGTGTCGATCGGCGCGCCTTCGAGGTTGGCGGTGATGCGGTTCTGGCCGATCCCCTCGGCGACGCTCGACCCTTCGGGCTTCAGTTCGCCGCACTGGTAATAATTATAAAGGCCCGCGCCGTGCGGGTCGGTCAGCGCGATGGTGATCCTTTCGTCCTTCGCCTTCAGGCCCAGCCCGGTTCCCGCGATCGTCCCGCCGGTCCCCGCGGCGCAGGTGAAGCCGTCGATCCGGCCGTCCATCTGTTCCCAGATTTCCTCGGCGGTGCCGAAGATGTGCGATTTGCGGTTGGCGATATTGTCGAACTGGTTGGCCCAGATCGCATTGTCGGTTTCCTCGGCGATGCGGCGCGAGGTGTGGACGAAATGGCCGGGGTTGGCGAAGGGCGCGGGCGGCACGAGAACGAGTTCGGCCCCCAATGCGCGGATCGTCGCCATTTTCTCGGCACTCTGATTGTCGGGCATGACGATGATCGTCTTGTAGCCGAGCGCGTTGCCGACGAGCGCGAGGCCGATGCCGGTGTTGCCCGCCGTCCCCTCGACGATCGTGCCGCCGGGCCGCAGGCTGCCGCTCGCCTCCGCATCGCGGACGATGTAGAGGGCGGCGCGATCCTTCACCGATCCGCCGGGGTTGGCATATTCGCACTTGCCCCAGATTTCGCAGCCGGTCGCTTCGCTCGGCCCCCTGAGCAGCACCAGCGGCGTGTTGCCGATCAGCTCCAGGCTGTTTTCCGCAATGATCATGCCCCCCGATCTAAGACGGCGCACGGGGCACCGCAAGACAGCTTCGCTTGCCCCCACCCAGACCTGTCTTTGTCGACCAACGGGGCACCAGCGCCGACCAACGCCCGCCCCGGCCCCGGCGCGAGGCTTGCTTTTGTAACAGTATATCATTACTGCGCCCCGCACAGCCCGACCCCAAGCAACAGGAACTTCTCCCGCATGCGCCTTCTCCCCTCCGCCTCGCTGACCCTTGCCCTGATGCTGTCCGCTCCCGCCTTCGCGCAGGACGGTGCGAACGACGACGACGTCCACACCGGCGACGCGATCGTCGTCACGGCGCCCTACGTCCGCAGCCTCGATATCCTCGGCAATGTGTCGGTGGTGGAAGGAGACGAACTGGCGCGCGACATCCGCGGCCAGATCGGCGACACGCTCACCCGGCAACCGGGTGTGTCGGCGACCAGCTTTTCCCCCGGCGCGTCGCGCCCCGTCCTTCGCGGTTTTTCGGGCGAGCGCGTGAAGATCCTGACCGACGGCATCGGATCGATCGATGCCTCCAACACCTCGGCCGACCATGCGGTGACGATCGACCCGCTGACCGTCGAGCGCGTCGAAATCCTGCGCGGCCCCGCCGTGCTGCTGTTCGGCAGCCAGGCGATCGGCGGCGCGGTCAACCTGTTCGACCGCCGCATCCCGCGCAAGGTCCCAGCCGACCATGTCCATGTCGACGCGATCGGCGGCTATGCGACCGCGGCGAACGACCGCAATATCGGCAGCTCGATCGACGTCGCGCTGAGCCCGCAGATCGTCGCGCACGTCGACGGCAGCTGGCGCAAGACCGGCGATACGCGCAGCGGCGGCTTCGTCTACGCTCCCGACATTCGCGGCGACCTGCTCCACCTTGCCGAACATGAAGTCGAAGAGGGGCACCTCGACGAAGCGGCCGAACTCACCGCGCAGGCCGGCAAGCGCGGCAAGATCGACAACACGCAGAGCGAGACCTGGACCGCCGGGGGCGGGCTGTCGCTGATCAACGACGGCGGTCAGCTCGGTATTTCGATCGGCTATTTCGACACCAACTACGGCGTGCCCAATCGCCCCGACACCGCGCATGAGCATGGCGGCGAGGACGAAGAGGGCGGCCACGACCATGGCGAGGGGCCCGTCACCATCGGCATGAAGCAATGGCGCGCCGACCTGCGCGGCGAGGTCGAGCTGGGCGACGGTTTCTTCGACAAGCTGCGCATCCGTGCCGGCTTTGCCGATTACAAGCATACCGAGTTCGAGGGCGAAGAGGTCGGCACCATCTTCACCAACCAGGGCGTCGAAAGTCGAATCGAGCTGGCCCAGAACGACCGCGGCGGCTGGCGCGGGGCGAGCGGCGTGCAGTACAGCCATCGCGACTTCGACGCGGTCGGTGAAGAGGCGTTCGTGCCGCGCAACCTGACCGACCAGTTCGCGCTTTTCACGCTGCAGGAATATACGGCGGGGCCGCTCGGGCTCGAAGCTGCGGCGCGCTACGAAAAGACCAGCGTTCGCGCGCAGACGCTGGGCTTCGATCGCGATTTCGACAGCTTCTCGGGCGCGCTCGGCGTGACCTATGATATTTTCGAGGGCGCGAAATTCGGCATTTCGGCCTCGCGCGCGGTTCGCGCGCCGTCGGCCGAGGAGTTGCTCTCCAACGGCCCGCACATCGCGACGCAGAGCTTCGAGGTCGGCGATCCGAACCTCAAGCGCGAATCGAACTGGGGCGCCGAAGCGTCCTTCAAGCTCAAGTCCGACGCGTTCAACCTCAGCCTCACCGGCTATTCGAACTGGTTCGACAATTTCATCTATTCGGCGGCGACCGGCGCCGAGGAGGACGAACTGCCCGTCTTCCAATATTTCCAGCGCGACGCGCGCGTCTACGGCTTCGAGGCCGAGGCGAGCGCGCGGCTGGCGCAGATCGGCGGCTTCAACATCGTCGGCGACGTGACCGCCGACATGACGCGCGCGAAGATCAAGGGCGCGGGGCTCGATCGCAACGTGCCGCGGATTCCCCCGCTGCGCGTGCTGGGCGGTCTCGAGGCGCAGAGCGAACGGCTCGACGCGCGCGTCGAGATCGAATGGACCGACGACCAGGCCCGCGTCGCGCAGTTCGAAACTCCGACCGACGGCTTCACGCTCGTCAACGCCTCGCTCAGCTGGCGGCCGCTCCCCGACGCGCGGCACCTGACCTTGAGCCTGTCGGCGAACAATATCTTCGACGTCGAGGCACGCCGCCATGCCAGCTTCACCAAGGATTATGTGCCGCTGGCGGGACGCGATTTCCGCCTGACGGCCCGGGCGAGCTTCTGACCCCTCTCTCCGCTCGTCCCGAGGGCCGGATCCGGTTCGACCGGGTCCGGCCCGTTCGCGTTCAGGACAGCATGGCCATCCCGCCGTTCACATGGATGGTCTGGCCGGTGACATAGCCGGCCTCCTTCGACGCGAGATAGACGACCGCGGCGGCGATATCGCTGCCCTCGCCCATCCGGCCCGCGGGAATACGCTGGTTCAGCGCTTCCTTCTGCGCGGCGGGCAGGTCGTCGGTCATCGCGGTGGCGATGAAGCCCGGCGCGACGCAGTTCACGGTGACGCCCCGGCTCGCAAGCTCCTGCGCCAGTGCCTTGGTCATGCCGGTGACGCCCGCTTTCGACGCGGCATAATTGGCCTGCCCCGGGTTGCCCGTCGCGCCGACGACGCTGGTGATCGAGACAATGCGCCCGAAACGCGCCTTCATCATCGGCTTGGCGGCGGCGCGCGCGAGGCGGAAATTCGCCTCGAGGTTGATGCGGATGACGTCGGACCACTCCTCGTCCTTCATCCGCAGGATCAGATTGTCGCGCGTCACGCCGGCATTGTTGACGAGGATATCGAGCTGCCCCAGCGCCTCGACTGCCGAGGGCACCAGCGCATCGACCGCGGCGGCATCACCCAGATTGCAGGGCAGTGCGACATGGTCGCCGCCGAGGCTGTCGCGAAATGCACCCAGCTTCTCGGCGTTGGAGCCCGACACCGCGAGCCGCGCGCCCTGCGCCGCGAGCGCCTGCGCGATGGCCGAGCCGATGCCCCCCGAAGCGCCGGTGACGAGGGCGGTCATGCCGGTGAGATCGAACATATCATTCTCCTGAAATCTGGAATTTAAAGCGCCTTCAGCAGCGCCTCGATGTCGTCCATCGACAGCAGGCTGACCGTCTCGACCTCGCCCGACGCGCTGCGCTTGACCATCGGGGAGAGCACTTTGCCGCCGAGTTCGACGAAGCGGTCGACGCCGATATCCTCCATCGTGCCGACGCTCTCGCGCCAGCGGACGCGGCCGGTGACTTGGGCGACGAGCAGGTCGCAGATCGCGTCGGCGTCGCTGACCGGGCTCGCCGTCACGTTCGCGACCACCGGCACCAGCGGCGCGGCGGGCGGGTTGGCGCCGAGCGCCTCGGCCATCGCGTCGGCGGCGGGCTGCATCAGCGGGCAGTGGAAGGGGGCGGAAACCGGAAGCAGCACGCCGCGCTTGATTCCCCAAGATTGTCCGGCGTCCTTGACCAGCGCGACCGCGCGCTCGACCGCGCCTTTGTGGCCCGAGATCACGACCTGCGACGGGTCGTTGTCGTTGGCGACGGTGCAGACCTCGCCCTCGGCCGCCGCGTCGGCGAGTTTCTGTGCGGTGTCGATATCGGCGCCGAGCAGCGCCGCCATCGCGCCGACGCCGACGGGCACCGCCGCCTGCATCGCTTGCCCGCGCGTCTTCAGAAGGCGCGCTGTGGTCGCGAGGTCGAAGGCCCCGGCAGCGCAGAGCGCGCTATATTCGCCGAGGCTGTGGCCCGCGACATAATCGGCCGCGGCGGCGAGCGTCACGCCGCCCTCCTTCTCGAGCACGCGCAGGGTCGCGATCGCGTTCGCCATGATCGCGGGCTGGGCATTTTCGGTGAGGGTGAGCTGATCCTCGGGGCCTTCGCTCATCAGCTGGAACAGTTTTTGGCCGAGCGCCTCGTCGACCTCCTGAAACACTTCGCGAGCCGCCGGCGACGCGTCGGCGAGCGCCTTGCCCATGCCGACCGCTTGGCTGCCCTGACCCGGAAATATGAATGCGCGCATATTGCGTCCCCTGCCTGTTCTCTGTCAGGCCCGCGCCTATTCGCTCACCCGGCGCGATGCAAGCCGAAGGGCACCACCTTGTTCGCCGCGTCGTGGCCGATATCGGCGCGGCCGAGCCAGGCGATGCCGGTGCGTGCGCACCAGCCGCGTGCGATCTCCTCGGCCTCCATGCCGAAGGGCCTGTCGTTCTCGGGAATATCGCTGACGCGGCCGAGGCGGATACCGGCAAGCCCGCGCGGCGCCAGCGCGGTCGCGACATGGAAGAAGGCGCGATCGAAGGCATAGAGATATTCGCTCACCTCCTCGACCAGCAGCACATGCCCCGCCAGGTCAGGTTCGAGCGGGGTGCCGAGCAGCATCGACAGCGTCATCAGGTTGAACGCGGCATGGCGCGCGCCATGTTCCAGCCCCGCCTCGCACGCCGCCGGATCGCGCGCGACGAGCCAGTCGAGCGCGCGCAGCACCGCGGCATCGCCGCCGTCGCGACGGATATCGGCGACCATCGGCCCGTGCGCGACATGGTCGAAGCCTTCGCGATAGAGGCAGGCGAGCAGATTGCCCTGATCCGAATAGCCGAGGAACGCCTTGCCACGCGCCGCAGGGGTCATCGCCGCGACCGCATCCTCGGCGATCCGGCACGCCCCATAGCCGCCGCGCGCGAACCAGACCGCGTCGATGTCGGGGCGGTTCGCCATCTCGACGAGCGCGGCGAAGCGATGCCCGTCCTCGCCGGCGAAATGGCCGTGCACCGCGAAACATTGTTCATCGAAGACGAGCTCTACGCCCGGATAACCGAGCGCCGCGATCGCGCGCACGGCTTCGGCGTCGTCGGGGAGGATGGGGGTGGAGGGGGCAACGATTCCGATGCGCATTTTATTTCTTCCAAGCCGTTCCCAGCTCTTGATCGAACCACATTTCTGCGTCGTAGCTCACGCCGGTTGTCGTCCGAAAATCTAGGTAGTTTGGATATTCCGACCGTACCCAGGCATAAAAAGCACAGAAACTCAGTTCATCATTTGACTGGCCCGCTCGTTCAGGAAGCTTCTTCCACAAGCTTACCATGTGCCTGATGCCTCTTTCTGCCTCGGCCTTTTTCATTGTCGCCGCACCATCCTTGCCAAGCCTACGCCAAGGCCATAACGCCGCGCGATGGCCGAAAACAAATCCTATTTCTTCTGCGGCATTGGCGGGTCGGGCATGTTGCCGCTGGCGATGATCGTCGCGGCGCGCGGAAGCGCCGTTTCGGGCTCCGACCGCAGCCGCGACCAGGGGCGATCGACGGACAAGTTCGGCTGGATCGCAAGCCGCGGCATCGCGCTGTTCCCGCAGGACGGCAGCGGCGTCGCGGCGGGCCAGACGCTCGTCGCATCCGCCGCGGTCGAGGACAGCGTGCCCGACGTCGCGGCGGCGAACGCGCTCGGCCTGCCGCGCCTGACCCGCGCCGACCTCAACGCCGCGCTGTTCAACGATGCCGAACGGGCGATCGGCGTCGGCGGCACGAGCGGCAAGTCGACCGTCACCGGCATGATCGGCTGGATTCTCGAAAGCGCGGGCCGCAAGCCGACCGTGATGAACGGCGCGGTGATGCGCAATTTCGCGGGCGCCGACACGCCCTTCGCGAGCGCGCTGGTCGGCGACGCCGCCACCTATGTCAGCGAGGTCGACGAGAGCGACGGCTCGATCGCGCTCTATCGCCCCGACGTCGCGGTGGTCACCAACATCAGCCTCGACCACAAGAGCCTGGCCGAACTGCACGGGCTGTTCGGCGATTTCGCCGCGAAGGCGCGCGTTGCCGTGATCAACGCCGACGACGCGGAATCCGCGCCCTTACTTGCGGGTGGCAATGTCCTGCGCTTCGGCTTTTCGGAGGCCGCGGCGGTTCGGGGCAGCGACTTCGAGGCGCTGGCCGACGGGTGCCGCTTCGCAGTCCATTTCGCCGGCGACCGGCATGATGTCCGGCTGCGGATGCCCGGCCGGCACAATGCCGCCAACGCCCTCGCCGCCATCGCGGCGGCGCGCGCGGTCAACATCCCGGTCGCCCAATCGGTCGCCGCGCTCGCCGATTTCGCCGGACTCGCGCGCCGCTACGAAGTGTTGGGCCAGGCGAGCGGCGTCACCGTCATCGACGATTTCGCGCACAACCCCGACAAGGTCGCCGCGACGCTCGCCGCCGTCGCCGAACTGCCGGGCCGCGCCCTGCTCTTCTTCCAGCCCCACGGCTATGGCCCGCTCCGCCAGATGGGCAAGGAACTCGCCGCGAGCTTCGCCAAGGGGATGCGCGACGGCGACAAGCTCTATGTCAGCGATCCCGTCTATTTCGGCGGCACCGTCGACCGCAGCACCGGCAGCGAGGCGCTGGTCGCCGACATCGTCGGCGGTGGCGGCGACGCGGTGCATCTGACGACCCGCGCCGAATGCGGCGCGGCGATGCTCGACGCGGCAAAGCCGGGCGACCGCATCCTGATCCTCGGCGCGCGCGACGACACGCTGACCGAGTTCGGGCGGGAGTTGTTGGAAAAACTGGCCGCCCGCGCTTGATTTTCACGCCCGAATCTGTATAGGCGCCCGCATTCGGGGCGAGGCCTTGTGCCTGTCGCCCCGTTTGCTTTGCACCAATAGGCAAAGCCGGACGACAGCCGGAGGGGTTTCGCGATTGGCGCGAAATCAGCGATCGGCCAAATCGAAGGACGCAAACCATGCCGTTTTACGAGCATGTCTTTATCGCGCGTCAGGACCTGAGCCAGGCTCAGGTCGATGCGCTGGCGGAAACCGTCACCAACGTCATCGGCGAATATAAGGGCCAGGTCCACAAGACCGAGACCTGGGGCCTCAAGCAGCTCGCCTACAAGATCCAGAAGAACCGCAAGGGTCATTATGTGATGCTGTCGGCCGAAGTGTCGGGCGAAGCGATCGCGGAGATCGAGCGTCAGGCTGCGATCAACGAAGACATCATCCGCTGGCTCACCATCAAGGTCGACGAACTCGAAAAGGGTCCGTCGGTGATGATGCGCAAGCAGGAACGCCGCGGCGGCCGTGGCCGTGACCGCGACGGCGAAGAATAAGGAACAGCACAATGGCACGACCCTTTTTCCGCCGCCGCAAGACCTGCCCCTTCAGCACGAAGGATGCACCGGTCATCGATTACAAGGACGTCCGCCTGCTCCAGGGTTACCTGTCGGAGCGCGGCAAGATCGTCCCGTCGCGGATCACCGCGGTGTCCACCAAGAAGCAGCGCGAGCTGGCGAAGGCGATCAAGCGCGCCCGCCACATCGGCCTGCTGCCCTACATCGTGAAGTAAGGAGAGCAGCGTCATGGAAATCATCCTGCTCGAACGTATCGAGAAGCTGGGCGGTATCGGCGACGTCGTCACCGTCAAGAACGGCTTTGCCCGCAACTTCCTGTTGCCCAACAACAAGGCGCTGCGCGCGAACGAAGCCAACCGCAAGCTGTTCGAAGCGAACCGCTCGAAGATCGAGGCCGACAACGCCGAACGCCGCACCGATGCCGAAGGCCGCGCCAAGGACATCGACGGCAAGCAGATCGTCCTGATCCGTCAGGCGTCGAACACCGGCCAGCTCTATGGTTCGGTCTCGGTGCGCGACATCGTCGACGCGCTGGCCGAGGACGGCGTCGAAGGCGTGACCAAGGCGATGGTCGAGCTCGAACGCCCGATCAAGTCGCTCGGTCTCGTCGACGTCAAGGTGAAGCTGCATCCCGAAGTCGCGGTGACCGTCGGTGTCAACGTCGCGCGCTCGCCCGACGAAGCGGAGATGCAGAGCCAGGGCATCGACGTCATCGCCGCCATGTTCGAGGAAGAACAGGCCGAGGCGGTCGCTTCGGCGCTCGAACCCGACAGCGAGGACGAGTTCGAAGACGCGACCCCGCCGTCGGACGTTACCGCCGAGGAAGCTCCTGCGGCCGACACCCCCGCTGCGGACGAGAGCGAAGGCGAAGAGGCTTAAGCCCCTTCCTTCTCTCGCACGAGACAGAAAAGGCTCCGGAACCCATCGTTCCGGAGCCTTTTTCTTTGCTTGGGTGCCCGATGCGGATGTCGGCTTTGGGGTGGGAAGCGGACGATCCTCCCCCAACGGGGGAGGATCGGCAAATCCCGGCCGAAACCGACCGATCAATAGCCCATCAGGCTCAGCACTTCCTTGCGGCTGCGCTCGTCCTCGAGGAAGCAGCCGAGGAGGCGGCTGGTGACCATGCCGACGCCCGGCGTGCGGACGCCGCGGCCGGTCATGCAGCCGTGCTGTGCGTCGATGACGACCGCCACGCCCTGCGGGTGCAGATTTTCCCAGATGCATTGCGCGACCTCGGCGGTCAGCCGCTCCTGCACCTGCAGCCGCCGCGCGAAGCCGTTGAGGACGCGGGCGAGCTTGGAAATGCCGACGACGCGGTCTTTCGGCAGATAGGCGATCGACGCCTTGCCGGTGATCGGCGCCATATGATGTTCGCAATGCGACTGGAACGGAATATCGCGCAGCAGGACGATCTCGTCATAGCCGCCGACTTCCTGAAAGGTGCGCGACAGGTGGACCGAGGGGTCCTCGCCATAGCCCTGACAATATTCCTTCCACGCGCGCGCGACGCGCTTCGGCGTATCGAGCAGTCCCTCGCGCCCCGGATCGTCGCCGGCCCATTCGATCAGCGTCCGGACCGCCTGTGCGACATGATCCGGGACGACGACCTTGCCGTCGGGTCCGAGTTCGACATCCTGCGTCATTGCCCCGCTTTCACTGTTGCTATCATGTCGCACATGTCGGGCCAATCGGCGCGTTGCGCAAGGGCCGGGCGACAAGAATTTCGACCCTTCGGCCAAGTTTACGTTGCGGAATCGGGACCTTTTTATCCCTTGGAGTCGCGCGATATTCTTGTGCTTTGCTCTTATGAACAAGTGACTTGACGCTTTCGTCAACTCGGAGCACCTTTGGGGTCTTACAGAGCCCGCCCGAGCGGGCCGTAATCCGGAGAGGCCGGCGTTTTTCCCCGACGCCGGTGGGAGAGGACGATGACCAGCACAGCTGGCAGGTGGGATCAATGCCGGCACCCGACCGATCAGGTCCGGTGTCCGTGGCTGCGCCCGGTCATGCCCCTTCCCCTTACCACAATTTGACGTTGGGCGGCCCCGCACATTGCGGGGTCGAAACAGGGAGGCAATAGATGAAGTTCAAGGCACTGATCGGAACCTCGGTCCTGGCAATGGCGGTGACGACACCGGCGTTCGCGCAGGATGCGGCTGATGATACGGCGCGCGATGCTTTCGGCGGCGAGATCGTCGTCACCGCGCAGCGCCAGTCGGAACGATTGCAGGACGTGCCGATCGCCGTCAGCGCCTTCTCGTCCGAAGCGCTCGAAGCGCAGCAGATCAAGACGCCGTCGGACCTGCAGCTCACGCTGCCGAACGTCACCTTCACCAAGACCAACTTCACCGGCGCGAGCTTCACCATCCGCGGCATCGGCGACCTTTGCGTCGGCACGACCTGCGACAGCGCGACCGCGATCCATTTGAACGGCGACCCGCTGTTCTCGACCCGCCTGTTCGAGACCGAATTCTTCGACCTCGAGCGCGTCGAGGTG
Organism: Sphingopyxis sp. NJF-3; assembly: GCF_053514865.1. Lineage (NCBI taxonomy): Bacteria > Pseudomonadati > Pseudomonadota > Alphaproteobacteria > Sphingomonadales > Sphingopyxidaceae > Sphingopyxis > Sphingopyxis sp. NJF-3. Next base: position 869,867 of record NZ_CM130726.1, on the reverse strand, counting down.
CTGCGCGGCCCGCAGGGCACGCTGTTCGGCCGCAACGCGACCTCGGGCGTGGTCAACGTCATCACCGCCAAGCCCAAGCTGGGCACCTTCGAAGGATCTGCCGAAGCCGAATATGGCAATTATGATTCGATGAAGGGCAAGGCGATGATCAACATCCCGCTGGGTGACACCGCGGGCATTCGCGTCGCCGGCATTTACCTCAACCGCGACGGCTATACGAAGAACACGTTCCTCAACACCCGCATCGACGACCGCGACCTCTATTCGGTCCGCGGCTCGCTGCGCTGGGAGCCGACGTCGGACACGACGATCGACCTGATGGCGTCCTATTTCCACGAAAAGGACCAGCGCACCCGCATCCAGAAGCAGCTGTGCCAGCGCGACCCGACCGGCATCCTCGGCTGTCTGAACACGCGGCTCGACAATTCGCCGTTCAACGGCGACGCGACCTTCACCGCGGCGCTGACGTCAAGGGAATTCCTGGCGATCCGGGGTATTCCGACGATCTTCGCGCTGGGTAGCGTTTATGATACCGATGGCGACGTCTATGCCGGTACGACGGTTCCGTCCGACCCGCGCGTCGTGAACACGGCATATACCCCCTCCTATTTCACCAGCGAACTAATCCTTCAGGGCCAGATCGAGCATAATTTCGGCCCCGTGTCGCTGCAGGTGTCGGGCCAGTATCAGAAGGTCAAGCTCGAGGCGCAGCAGGATTACAACAGCAATGTCGGCGATCGGTCGCAATATGCGAGCGCCCTTGGCTTTCTGCAGAACGCGGCCGATGGCCTGCTTGGCCCGGCCCTCGATGCTTATCTCAGCCCCGTCGCCGCGGCCCTGATCCCCAATGGCCCCGACGGCGTGCTGTGCACCTCCTTGTCCGACGACAGCGGACTCGGCAGTTATGGCGGCAACAGCATTTGCTCCGACCAATCGCTGCAGTTCGACCGCTCGAACCAGTATAACAGCAGCTGGTCGGCCGAGGCGATCCTGACTAGCGACTTCGACGGACCGTTCAACTTCCTGGTCGGCGGCATTTACGCCGATTATCATCTGACCGAGAACAGCTATTATGTGAACGCCTTTCCGATCGACTATCTGTCCGGCGTGCTTGGGGCCTTCACGGGCCTGGGGACCTTGGCCGACGCAGACCCGTCCAACGACTTGCCGCCAGGATATCTTGGCACGCCCTTCTTCCGCAACAACACCGACGATCTGAAGATCAAATCCTACGGCATCTTCGGCGAAGCCTATTTCGAGGTGAACGACCGGCTGAAGCTGACCGCCGGCCTGCGCTACAACAACGACAAGAAGAGCGTACTCGCGCGCTCGACGCTGGCGAGCTTCCTCGTGCCCTTCGGCCAGACCGGCACGGCGTTCGATTCGCCCTTCGTCGGCAGCTTTGATGCCGACCCCGGCACGCCCGGAAACCAGATCATCCAGGGACGTACGGTCAAGTTCAGCGAATGGACGGGCCGCGCGGTCCTCGATTTCAAGGTGACCGAGGACAACCTTCTCTATGCCTCCTATTCGCGGGGCTATAAATCGGGCGGAATCAACCCGCCGCTGCAACCCGTGTTCGCGGTGCCCGAATCTTTCGCCCCAGAGCAGGTCGACGCCTTCGAAATCGGGTCGAAGAACGCCTTCGGCAACGGCGCGCTGCAGCTCAACCTCACCGCCTTCTACTACAAGTACAAGGATCTGCAGCTCAGCAAGATCGTTGCCCGCACCGCGGTCAACGACAATGTCGACGCCGACATCTACGGCTTCGAGGCCGAAGCCATGATCCGGCCCGATCCGGACTGGGTCGTCAACCTGGGCTTCAGCTATCTCCACACCAAGGTGTCGAGCGACAAGTTCACCAGCAACCCGCGCGACTTTGGCGGCGGACGGGCCGACGCCGTGATCATCAAGGACCTTTCCAACGGCGCTAACTGCGCGGTGGCGCCGGGCACAGCCGGCAACGCGGCAGGCAGCAACGGCTTTGTGAATGCCGTCAACGGCAACCTCAACACCGCGACCGGCGCCGGGCTGCAACCCACCACCGCCTTCCCTGCCGACGGGGGCATTGCCTCCACCGGCGCGTTCGGCATCTGCTCGGTCCTGGCGGCCGCGGCGGTCGATGCGAATGGCGATCCCACGCCGGCCGCCCTGTTCTTTGACCCCAACGGAATCCAGGTTTTGTCCGCCGGCGTGCCCGTGAACATCAAGGGCAACAAGCTGCCGCAGGCGCCGAATTACAAGTTCAGCGCCGGCATCCAGTACACTGCGCATATGGGCGACATGACGCTCGTCCCGCGCTTCGACCTCGCCTACACCGGCGACAGCTATGGCAGCATCTTCAACGGCAACGTCAACAAGATCAAAGGCTATGCCCAGGTCAACGCCCAGCTGCAGCTGAACGGCGCCGACGACAAATGGTTCGTGAAGGGGTTCATCCAGAACATCTTCGATGCCAACAGCGTCACCGGCCTCTACATCACCGACCAGTCGTCGGGGAACTACACCAACATCTTCACGCTCGAACCGCGGCGCTACGGCATCGCGGCGGGGGTGCGCTTCTGATCTGACGAAGACATCCGCCAAAGAAAGACCCCGGCCCCTCGACGGAGGGACCGGGGTTTTTCTTTGCCCAGAGAGACGGGCGGAGCGGAAGGACCGCCCCGCCCTGCCCGTCAGAATTTGAAGCGGCCGGTCACGCCATAGGTGCGCGGCTGGCTGGGGTAGCCCGAGACGCTGCCCGACTGCGCGACGGCGGGGAAGATCGTCGTCAGATAGCGCGCATTGGTCAGGTTGCGGCCCCAGACCCCGAGTTCCAGCCCGTTGTTCAGCGCGAAGGTGAACGATGCGTTGAGCTGGTTCACCTCGCGTTTGAACCGGTCGGAGAAGCCGGCGGGGAAACCCTGCAGGCCGTCGACCAGGCGCGTCGGGCTTTCGTAGAGATAGTCGACGTGGAAGATCGCGCGGTTTCCATCGCCGACCTCGGCGGTATAGGTCGCCCCCATCGCCGCCGACAGGTCGGGGATGCCCGAAGGCTTGGTGCCCGAAATATCGCCGAAGGCCGAACCGGTGAAGCTGTCATATTTGGGGTCGAGCCAGGTCACGGCGAGCGTCAGGTTGAGCCCGTCGACCGGCCGCACCGAGCCGTCGAACTCGACGCCCCAGGTCGACTGCTTGCCCGCGTTGGCGAGCGCGAAGCCGGTGCCGGTGAAGATGTTCGACTGGAAACCCTTGATCGACTGCTTGAACACCGCGAGGTTGACCGCCGCGACCGACCACTGGCCCTTGAGCCCGAATTCATAGACTTCGGATTCCTCCGGCCCCGCAAAGCGCGTGCCGCCGACGAGGTTCGGCGTGGTCAGCCCCGCCGCATCGATCGCGGGGAGGTCCGACGCAAGCGGGCGGCTGTCGCGCGACAGGTTGATCGAGCTCGCCTTGAAGCCCGTCGCATAGGTCGCATAGACGTTGACCGTGTCGGTCAGTTCATAGGCCAGGCGCGCGCTCCACGCGAGGTCCTTGTCGTGCGTCTTGCCGGGTTCGACCGCGTTCGGGACGTTGAGGAAGGGCGGCAGGAACTGGAACGCCTTCAGCCCGGCGAGCGGGTTGGCGCTGCTGCCGTCGGGCAGCGTGATCGTCGGGTTCGCGGCCAGATAGGCGGCCGTAACCGGATCGACACCCGCCCCGACGAGAAGCGCCTGACGGAAGGGCGTATATTGCGGCGCGTCGAGGTCGATCGCCGAGAAGGTGTCGGTGCTGACCACATCGGTCGAGAAGCGCTTGCGGTCCTGCGTATAGTTGGCGCCCGCGGTGAAGGTCAGCCGGTCGGTGATTTCGAAATCGACCGTGCCGAAAATCGACCACGACGTGTTCTTCATCCGATAGGCTTCGTCGAAGCCGTCGCCGGCGCGGAAGAAGCGGCCCGCATATTGCGCCGGGTTCCCGTCGAAGGTTCCCAGGAAGGTTTCGAGCGCCGGCACGCTCAACGCGCCGCCGCTCGCCGCCTGGATCAGCGCATTGCCGTAATTGCGGAAATCGTCGCCGAAGAAGAGCTGGTTCTTCTGGTCGATCTTTTCGTTGAAATAATAGCCGCCAAGCAGGAAGTTGACCGGGCCGTCGAAGTCCGAGGTCAGGCGCGCTTCCTGGGTGAAGGTGTTGATCGCGACGTCGTCGCTCTTGCGGCCGATCAGGTCGGCGGCGGTGAAGTCCGAATCCTGGTTGGCGAAGGATCGCACCTCGCGATAGGCGGTGATCGAGGTCAGCGCCATGTTGCCGAGGTCATAGTCGATCTGCGCCGAACCGCCGTAGTTCTTGATCCGGTTCTCCGACAGGAAATTGTTGTAGACATCGTAGGAGAAGGGATTGTTCCGATCGACGCTCGGTCCGCCGACCAGCGCGTCGGTGATGTCGACCGTCGGGCCGGCGACGACATTGCCCGCGATGCAGCAATTTTCGTCGATCTTGTCGTAATCGCCGATCAGGCGGATCGACAACGCGTCGCTCGGTTCGAACAGCAGCTGGCCGCGAACGCCCCAGCGGTTGCGGTCGTTGACGTCCTGATCGAGGTGGAGGTCGCGGGCATAGCCGTCGCGGCGGTTGTAATTGCCGCCGATCGAGAAGGCGAGCGTGTCGCTGATCGGCCCGGTGATGTCGCCCTTGACGACGATCGCGTCGTAATTGCCGTAGCTCGCCTCGAGCGAGCCGCCGAATTCGAACTGCGGCTTCTGCGTGATGATGCTGATCACGCCCGCCGAGGCGTTCTTGCCGAACAGCGTCGATTGCGGACCGCGCAGCACCTCGATGCGCTCCACATTCGGCAGGTCGCCAACCTGGGCGGCCGAGCGCGAGCGGTAGACGCCGTCGATGAAGACGCCGACCGAAGGCTCGATGCCGGCATTGTTGGCGCCGTTACCGAAGCCGCGGATGACGAAATTGGTGTTGGCGCTCGACTGGAGCTGGCTCACGCGCAGGCTGGGGACCGAGCTCTGGAGATCGATGAGATCGCGGATCTGCGAATTCTCGAGGTCGGCGGCCGAGGTCACCGAAACCGCGACCGGCGTGTCCTGCAGCGTCTGCGACCGCTTCGACGCGGTGACGATGATGTCGTTGCCATAATCGACGGTATCGGTCGGCGCCGCAGCGTCGTCGGCGGGCGCGGCGTCCTGGGCGAAGGCGAAAGCGGGGGTCGTCGCGGCGCACAGCATGGTGGCGCCCAACAAGAGGTTGCGCAAAGTCATCATGTCTCTCCAACCGGCGAAGCTCAGGCCCTATGGCCTCAAGAGGGGATGCTCCACCGGTGACTGATGGCTGTAATAGGCCGGCTCGCAAGGTCAACGCGACGCACGGAAGCAAGCCGATTTCACGGCGCATTTGTGACTAAAAAGCAACAGTTTACGCTACGGAAGCGTCGTAGCCGGCCGCCGCCCGCTATTCCGAGGGATCCTGTGACTGCCGGCAAAGGGAAGATGGTAGCGGAGGAGGGACTCGAACCCCCGACACGCGGATTATGATTCCGCTGCTCTAACCGGCTGAGCTACTCCGCCCCGAAAGGCCGCCGTATTCGGGCGAGCCGCGCCTATAAGCATGGCGGTAGCCGCGGTCAATATGCTCCGCGCTGCGCACGAAAATTCCGCGAAAAGGCGAGTTCCCACGGGCCGCCGCGATAATGATGTGCAGCAAGGCCAGTGATCGCCAGCGGGCGCGAACGGGCGCTCCGCGCGAGATCGGCGAGCAGCGCCCGTGCGGCTTCGGGCACGACCTTGTTCTGCACCGTGATGTGAAGCCGGGGTGTGCCGCGGTCCTGCGCGGTGAGAAGGCCCGCGAGCCGGTCGGCAAGGCGAGCGCGGATGGCGAGAAGGTCGGGACTGGCGATGCGGAACGCGACCCCCGTTCCGAGTGAGTAAACGCCCGCGATCAGGGCCGCGGGCGGCGGCGTATCGGCTGCAACGCGCCGCACCAGCTCCTTCAACTCGTCGAGACTCGATGGCGGCAGCTGGCGGAAAAGCGTGATGTGTGCCGGAACGCGATTACGCTCGGGCGGGAAATGCGCAGCGCGCAAAGCGTCGAAATGGCGCTGGTCTGCCGCGCCCATCGTCGCGGTGACGATGACGGGCGCGGCCCCAGAGGCCCGGACGGGAGGGGGGAGGCCCGGGTCGCTGTTCACGAGACGGGATGGAGGCGGCGGGAGGGGGATGGCCGAAATCCATGGGACGCCCTGTCTCGTTGCCAGCGCCTTTCGCCGATCGCCGCCAAACGATCCAATCGATTTATTGGGTCACAATGATCGTCCACGCCAATCATGGCGAAAAACCCCGTTCCTACAGATCGTTCCAGAAACGCGTCAGCGCCGCGGCGACCTCGGCGGGCCGTTCGGCGATCGCCCAATGCCCCGCGCCGTCGATCACCGTCAGCGGCGTGCCCGTGCGCGCGGCGAAGCGCTCCGCCACCGCAAGCTCGACATAGGGGTCGTTCGCGCCCCAGATCAGCGCACCCTTCGCGGGCAGCCGGCCGATGTCGCGCGCCCAGTCGTGCTCGAAGCTCAATCCCTTCGCCGAGCGATAGAGGCGGAGGATCGCGCGGCGCTTGTCCCTGTTCGCCCATTGCGCGGCCTCCTCCGCCGCGATGTCCGCGGGCATGCCCTGTCCGGCGAGCCCCCTGGCGAGCGCCGCGGGCCGGCTCAGCGCCATGAAGATCTCGCCGAGGATCGGCGTGTTCCAGATGCGCGCGATGCGGTGGCCGCGATAGTCGGGGTCGATCACCGCGTTCGAGACCGCCCAGCTTCGGATCAGGTCGGGACGCAGCATCGCGACGCGCTGCGCGATCAGCGCCCCCCAGTCGTGGCCGACGATGTCGATCGGGCCGTGCGCCGCAACCAGCGCCTCCGCCTCCCCCACCGCCCAGTCGGCATAGGCCTCCTTGGTCGCCGGGAAGCCGGCGGGGAGCGGGGCGGTGAAGCCCGGCAGCGCGGGCACCGCGACGGGCACGTCATCCAGATCGAGCGCGGCGAGCAGCGGGCGCCAGATCGCGGGGCTGTCGGGGACGCCATGGAGGAAGAGTTTCGCGGTGGTCATCTGTCCTTCTCCGTCACCCCCGCGAAGGCGGGGGCCGCTGTCGGCCTTTCCTGCGGCGCTGCGTAAAACGACTGCGGCCCCCGCCTTCGCGGGGGCGACGATCATCGGTTGCCGCGCCTACATCTCCCCGCGCTCGCGGCGCAGTTCATACCATTTCTGGACATTGGCATTATGCTCGGCGAGTGTGCGCGCGAAGATGTGGCCGCCGTCGCCCTTGGCGACGAAGAAGAGATAGTCGTTGGGTTCGGGGTTCAGCACCGCGGCGATCGACGCCTTGCCGGGGTTGGCGATCGGCCCCTTGGGCAGACCGATCATCGCATAGGTGTTATAGTCGTTCACCGCGAGAATCTCCGACCGCAGGATGCGGCGCCCGAGCGGTTTGCCCCGGGTGATCGGATAGATGATCGTCGGATCGGCCTGGAGCCGCATCCCGACCGCGAGGCGGTTGGTATAGACCCCCGCGACGGTGCGGCGCTCGGCGGGAACGCCGGTTTCCTTCTCGACGATCGAGGCGAGCGTGATCGCCTGGTTGCGGTCCTTCGCCGCGGTCCGCGGGCTGCGCTTCGCCCACAGTTCGGCGAAGGTCCTGTCCATCGCCGCCTGCATCCGCTTCAGCACCGCGGCGCGCGTCTCGCCGGTGGTATAGGCATAGGTGTCGGGGAGCACGCTGCCCTCGGCGGGAACCGCGACCTCGCCCTTCAGCCGCTTTTCGGCCATCAGCCGTTCCCACACCATGATCGACGGCATGCCTTCGGGCACCGTGACGAAGCGCTGGACGGTCTTGCCCGATTGGAGCAGTTCGAGGATGTCGCCCGCGCCCATCCCCTTCTTCACCTCATATTCGCCGGGCTTGATCGGCGCATCGCCGCCGAAGAAGCGCGCGTGATTGACGAAGCCCGAGGCAGAGGTCGCGCCCGCCTGTTCGAGGATCTCGCCCGCCCTGGCGATACTCGCCCCCGGCGGGATCACGACGACGGTGTCGCGTGGCGCGCCGCCCGAGCAGGCGGCGAGCAAGAGGGCCAGCAAGGCTGCGAACAGCCAGCGCATGGCTCAGTCCTCGACCGCCTTCAAGACGAGACTGGCATTGGTGCCGCCGAAGCCGAAGCTGTTGTTGAGCGCCGCCTTGACGGGGCGCGCCTTCGCCTTGTGCGGGACGAGGTCGACGCCTTCGGTGCCCTCGTCGGGATCGTCGAGATTGAGCGTCGGCGGGACGATCTGGTCGCGGATCGCGAGGATGCAGAAGATCGCCTCGACCGCGCCGGCGCCGCCGAGCAGGTGGCCGATCGCCGACTTGGTCGAGCTCATCGACACGCCGCCGATCGCGTCGCCGAACAGCCGCTTGACCGCGCCGAGTTCGATCGTGTCGGCCATCGTCGAGGTGCCGTGGGCGTTGATATAGTCGATGTCGGCGGGGGTCATGCCCGCCTTTTTCAGCGCCATCTCCATCGAGCGATAGGCGCCGAAGCCTTCGGGGTGCGGCGCCGTGACATGATAGGCGTCGCCCGACAGGCCGTAACCGACGACCTCGGCATAGATTTTCGCGCCGCGCGCCTTCGCATGCTCATATTCCTCGAGCACGACGACGCCGGCGCCCTCGCCCATCACGAAGCCGTCGCGGCCCTTGTCGTAGGGGCGGCTCGCCTTTTCGGGGGCGTCGTTGCTGCTCATGTTCAGCGCGCGCGCCTGCGCGAAGCCGGCGATGCCGATCGGGCAGATCGTCGATTCGGCGCCGCCCGCGAGCATGATGTCGGCGTCGCCATCCTTGATCATCCGCGCCGCGTCGCCGATCGAATGGGCGCCGGTCGAACAGGCTGTGACGACGGCGTGGTTCGGACCCATCAGGCCGTATTTGATGCTGACCTGACCCGAGATCAGGTTGATCAGGCGGCCGTGGACAAAGTGCGGCGAGACGCGGCTCGGCCCCTTTTCGGCGAGCAGCAGGCTTTCACTCTCGATTCCCGGCAGGCCGCCGATGCCCGAGCCGATCGAGCAGCCGGCGTTGAGCCGCTCCTCCTCGCTCATGTCGGTGAGCCCGGCATCCTCGAGCGCCTGCCCCGCGGCGTCGATGCCATAGACGATGAAGGGGTCGACCTGGCGCTGGACCTTGTGGTCGACGCGCTTGCCGGGGTCGAAGCCATATTCATGATCGGCGGGCTTCACCTCGCACGCGATCGTGCATTTCTGATCCGAAGCGTCGAAGCGGGTGATCTGCCCCGCGCCCGACTTTCCGGCGAGCAGATTGGCCCAGCTGGTTTCGACGTCTCCGCCCAGCGGCGTCACCAAACCCAGTCCCGTCACCACAACCCGGCGCATAGTCATTCCTTTCGTCGGCCCTGCCCCCGCAAGGGTCCACATCAGATTCGCAGGCGCGCATCCATAAAAAAGGCTTCCCAGCCACTGCGCGCGAGCGCTCGGGACCGGGAAGCCGGAAACGCATGGGCGGCGTCGCCGCCGCGTCCGGCCACGCCGGACAGGGCTCTCTTAGCCCTTGTTCGCTTCGATATAGTCGATCGCGTCCTTGACGGTGGCGATCTTTTCCGCCGCGTCGTCGGGAATCTCGACGCCGAATTCTTCCTCGAACGCCATCACCAGTTCGACGATGTCGAGGCTGTCGGCGCCCAGATCGTCGATGAAGCTCGCTTCCTCGGTCACTTTCTCGGCTTCGACGCCCAGATGTTCGACGACGATCTTTTTAACCTTTTCGGCCGAATCGCTCATGCACAGTTCCTTTTTCTGACTATGTCGTGAATGTTGGTTTTGCCCTAGAGCGCAGCGACGGGGCTGGCAAGAGGGCTGGCACCGACCGGGGGCCCGAACGAGTCCGCCCCTCGGCCCCGCCCCGCGGATCACCCCGGATTTCCGCGAATCTTCCTAACCCGCCGGTTTCGCGGCGACAACGCCCGAATTGCGCAAGGTGGCGGCCGATCGTGCGATTACCGCGGGGGTGATCATGAACTGGCGCAGCACTTTTTCAGGCGGCGTGCCCGCCGGCTGGCCGGTATAGTCGAGCAATTGACCCCAGAGGCGGCGTCCGCCCGCAACATCCCCCCGCCGCGCGAGCACGATCGCCCGGACCATCAGATATTGCGGCTCGAGATTGCTGGGCGACGGCATGCGGTCGAGGATCGCCAGCGCTTCGTCGGTTTCGCCACGCTGCGACAGCATGAACGCCAGCGTGACCGCGGGAACGCCCGCGTAAGTGGAATCGAGCTCGATCGACCGGCGCAGCAGCGGCTCGCCCCCGGCAAGGTCGCCGCACGACGCCTTGAACAGCCCCAGGAAGCCGGCGAGATCGGGATCGTAGGGATTGAGCGCCACAGCCGCATCGCCCATCGGCGTTCCCGCCGCGCAATTGCCGGCATAGAAATGCGCCCGCGCCATCGCAAACAACCCCGCGCTCGATGCCGGGGCGCTTTCGTAGGCTCGCTCGGCGAGCTGCCGCGCTTCGGCCAGCGCCGCCTTGCCCGCGGCGCTGCTGCGCTGCGGCTGCCAGTCGCCGAAGCGCAACAGCGACAGCGCATTGAGCAGCACCGGATCGCGCGGCGATTCGGCCAGCGATGCGCGCAGACACCTATCGACCTGGCGGACGGTCGTCGCGTTGCGCATCTGGCGCATGCGGTTGAACTGCGCGAGGCAGGGAAAGCCCGCGGCGAAATTATCGGGCTCGCGCTGAACCTGGTCGCGCACGATCACCCCGTAATCGCCTGCGATCTGCGCGATGGACGGGGCGATCGCGCCGAATTCGGGAAGCTGGTCGGCGGCGACCCGAATCTGGTCCGACCAGATCGCGCGCTGGTCCGCGACGCGGTTGAGGACGAGCGTGACGTCGACCGGGCCCTCCGCCGTCCGCACGATCGACGTGTCGAGCCGATAGTCAGCGGCGCGACCCGCGGCCCGGGCATCGGGCGCGCGCGCACTCAGCAGGTCGACAAGCTCGAACCGGCGCAATCCGTCGCGCAGCTTGCCGTCGAGCGCCCGCGCCATCGCGCGCGATTCGGGCGTTTCGCCGGCGACCGGGGCGCTGACTTCGAGCAGCGGCACTGGCGCCGGCGCCTTTCCAAGCAAATGTCCCTTGTCGCCGAATGTCCACCAGGCGGCGAAGAGCGCGATCAGCGCCGCGGCGGCGATCGCCGCCCACCACCAGCGCGGCGATGTCCGGCGGTCACCGTCCGGACTGCGTACCGCCGGCTGTTCGATTGCCGGTTCCTCGCCTGCGGCGGAGGCATCGCCCGGCCGCGACGGCGGCGACGCGCGATATTGCACGACGATCTCGTAGCTACCCTGCGGCACCCGGAGGCGATGGATCCACGGGGTATCGACATAATAGCGGTCGAGCAGGCTGCGCAGCCGCCCGACCATGACGCGCGGATAGCTGTCGACGGCGGGATCGAAATCGGCGCTGCGGCCGAGCGCTTCGGTCGCGATGGCATAGGCCTTGGGCGCGCTGCGTCCGCCCTGCAGCCGGTGTTCGGCCAGAAACTGGAGCAGGCGCGAGAGGACCGGCGAGCGCACGAACAGGGGCGACGCAAGAAGCTGTTCCAGCTCATCGGCGATGATCCGGTCGGTATCGCCGGATTCCGACGTCCCACTATCCTTGGTGCGGTCCATGCTAGCCTTATATGCCCCCCGACAACGCGGAACACGGTAGATACGCCAAACTGCCCCTTCGACCAGCCAGTTACTGCCATGTAACGGTAACAAGTGATCCCAAACGCCCCCGGACGGGCATGGTTCCCACTTTTCCGGCCCGAAAAAAGCGTCGAACGAGGTTAATAATTGATTATCAAATGGCTACACGCCGCTTCGTGACCCCATGTAACTGCCGCATTCGGACCGAAGCTGTCAATCTTTCCCCGACGCGGCATTCCCCACAATGCCGCGGTCTGGTCTGAGACCTGGTCTCAGGTGGACGAATTGAGGTCGGTGGGTTGAGTGGCGCGAGCTGGTCCCTGGTGCCATTCGCAAGATTCGCCGGCTTCATACACTGAGACTTCGCCGATCGGGCAGTAGCCCCACCTACTCCCGATCGGCAAGTCCGCTCCCCTCCCCCGATCTCCCGGCGTTTATACCCTCAAGACACATATGCAGGTGATCCCCGGCGAAAGCCGGGGTCCCCGCCATTCAGGCGCGCGCCATCCGGACCCCGGCTTCCACCGGGGATCGCTCACGTGTCCGAAAGGGATAATCGCTCCCTCTCCGTCCCTTTTCGCCCGGCGTAGCGTCGCGTTGCGGCCGGCTCAGCCGTGAAAGGCGCTTGCCCAAAAAGAAAGGCGCGCGACCGACCGGCCGCGCGCCTCTCCATCTCGATGCCTGGCGGCGTCAGGCCTTGCAGGGACCGATGTTGGTGTTGGTGACCTGCATCTGCATTTCCATCTGGCCGCCGGTGGGGGCGGCCGTCTTGGTCGTGATCGTCATGTCGGTCTTTTTCGACTCGACCGTGCCCGCCATCGCCAGATCGACCTTCTGGCCATTTGCGGTGCAGGTGCCGGCAACGTCGATCTTGCCACCACCGATCTCGTTCTTCGACCAGGTGCAGGCATCGCCGTAACCCTTCGACATGGCGTTCGCCAGATCTTCCTGGTCGGCCTGCTCCTGCGTCAGGCAGGTTTCGGTGCTGCCGGCCGAGGCGAACTGCTTGGCCATCTGGTCCTTCATGGCGGCGGGCGCGCCCGGCATGTCGAACTTGACCAGCTTCACTTCGGTTTTCCAGTTGCCAGGCTCGCGCTTGACCGGGCCCGCGGCTGCGGTGCTCTCGGTCTTGCCCGCGTCCGCGGTGTCGCCCGCTTTCCCGGCATCGTCCGATTTGCCGCAGCCAGCCACCGCCAAAGCGACGCCCAGCGCCGCCACCGTCACGAACTTCTTCATGGGTATCATCCTCCTGTTGGGCAGAGTTGAAACCCTTGTGCGACCAGATGGTTGCGCGCCGATTGCCGTGGCGCGCCGGCGGTCCCATATTGGCCTCGATGGCCATCCAGATTCGCACCTCGCTCGACGAAATCGACACCGCGGAGGGCTATGTCCCGCACCGCCCTGCACGCCCCGACAAGGTCGAGGGCGGCAAGCGGTTCGAACTGGTCAGCGACTATGCCCCCGCGGGCGACCAGCCGACCGCGATCGAGGAGCTGGTGACGACCGCCCGCGACGGCGAGCGCGACCAGGTGCTGCTCGGCGTCACCGGGTCGGGCAAGACTTTCACCATGGCGAAGGTGATCGAGGAGCTGCAGCGCCCGGCGCTGATCCTCGCGCCCAACAAGATCCTCGCGGCGCAGCTCTATGGCGAGTTCAAGAGCTTCTTCCCGAACAATGCGGTCGAATATTTCGTCAGCTATTACGACTATTACCAGCCCGAGGCCTATGTGCCGCGGTCGGACACCTACATCGAAAAAGAGTCGAGCGTGAACGAGGCGATCGACCGCATGCGCCATTCGGCGACACGCGCGCTGCTCGAACGCGACGACGTGATCATCGTCGCGTCGGTGTCGTGCCTCTATGGCATCGGATCGGTCGAGACCTATTCGGCGATGATCTTCGATTTGAAGAAGGGCCAGATCGCCGACAATCGCGAGATCATCCGCAAGCTCGTCGCGCTCCAGTACAAGCGCAACGACCAGGCCTTTGCGCGCGGCAATTTTCGCGTCCGCGGCGACAGCCTGGAGATCTTCCCGTCGCATTATGAAGATATGGCGTGGCGCGTCAGCTTCTTTGGCGACGAGATCGAGGAGATCACCGAGTTCGACCCGCTGACCGGCAAGAAGATCGCGAACCTGAATTATGTCCGCGTCTACGCCAACAGCCACTATGTGACGCCGGGACCGACGCTCAAGCAGGCGACCGAGGCGATCCGCCACGAGCTTGCCGAGCGGCTGAAGGAGCTCGAGGCCGAGGGGCGGCTGCTCGAGGCGCAGCGATTGGAACAGCGCACCAACTTCGACCTCGAAATGATCGCCGCGACCGGATCATGCGCGGGGATCGAGAATTACAGCCGTTTCCTCACTGGGCGCCTCCCCGGCGAGCCGCCGCCGACCCTGTTCGAATATCTGCCCGACAATGCGCTGCTCTTCGTCGACGAGAGCCACCAGACGATCCCGCAGATCGGCGCGATGTCGAAGGGCGACCATCGCCGCAAGATCACGCTGGCCGAATATGGCTTCCGTCTGCCCTCCTGCATCGACAACCGGCCGCTGCGCTTCGCCGAATGGGATCTGATGCGCCCGCAGACGGTCAGCGTGTCGGCGACGCCGGGGACGTGGGAGATGGACCGCACCCAGGGCATCTTCGCCGAGCAGGTCATCCGCCCCACCGGCCTCATCGACCCGCCGGTCGAGATCAAGCCGGTCGAGGAGCAGGTCGACGACCTGATCGCCGAGGCGAAGAAGACCGCGGCGGCGGGGTATCGCACCCTCGTCACCACGCTCACCAAGCGGATGGCCGAGGACCTGACCGAGTTCCTCCACGAAGCGGGGCTCAAGGTCCGCTACATGCACTCGGACGTCGAGACGCTGGAGCGCATCGAAATCATCCGCGACCTGCGCCTCGGGGTGTTCGATGTGCTCGTCGGCATCAACCTCTTGCGCGAAGGGCTCGACATCCCCGAATGCGGGCTGGTCGCGATCCTCGACGCCGACAAGGAAGGCTTTCTGCGCAGTGAAACCAGCCTCGTCCAGACGATCGGCCGCGCCGCGCGCAACGTCGACGGCCGCGTCATCCTCTACGCCGACCGCATCACCGGCAGCATGGAACGCGCGATGCGCGAGACCGACCGCCGCCGCGAGAAGCAGCAGGCGTATAACGACGAACACGGTATCACCCCGACGACGATCAAGCGCAACATCGGCGACATCATCGCGCATGTCGCGTCGAAGGATCAGGTGACGATCGACCTCGGCGAGGACAAGCCCGACCATATGGTCGGCCATAATCTGCGCGCCTATATCGCCGACCTTGAAAAGAGGATGCGCGACGCCGCTGCCGATCTGGAGTTCGAGGAAGCTGGGCGGTTGCGCGATGAAATCCGCAAGCTCGAAGCCGACGAGCTGGGCCTGCCAGCCGACCAGCAGGTGGCGCCGATGGTCGGCCGCTCGAACGAGGGCAAGCCCGGCACGCGCAAGGGGCGTTTCGGGAAGCAGAGCAAGACGAAGTGGGGGCGATAAGAAGTCCCCACCATCGGCATCAGCTCAGCGCAGCAGCCCCGCCGCAGTCTGCCGCCGGGCATAGAGAAACAGCGCGATTGCGACGACCCAGATGATCGCGGTGAAGATCGCAGGAAAGTTCCCGAACATCCGTTGCAGGTCGCCCCAGTGCATCCCGAACTGGTAGATGCTGCTGATCGCAAGGCCGATCAACGAGACGATGAAGGCGGTCACGGCGTGGCGGCTACGCACGAGGAGCAGCAGCGAACCGAGGACCGATCCCCACACGCCCAGTGCCCAGCCGATATTGGCCCACATCGGGAAGCTGGTAAAATAGACCTGCTGGTCGGGTGTGAAATCGGCAAGATAGGTCGCGGCGTCGAGCTTCGTCATGGTAAAGTCGTACGCGCCCATCGCGTTCCACAACAAGGACAGCACTCCGACGACCCACAGGTGCCACGGTGTCTTGACGGTTGTATTCATGGCGAACCCCTCCCCATTGAACCGGCGCAATCTACCACGCTTCGGCCCCGCGCGGAACTGTATTATTTTGTCATGACAGCGCACGGCCCTTGGCAAGCGCTCGCCGCCGCGCGATAGGCGCGCCATGTGCGTCGTCGCCCTCGCCTGGCGGGTCCATCCGGACTGGCCGTTGATCCTCGTCGGCAATCGCGACGAGTTTCACGAACGCCCCAGCGCCGCGCTCGCCGCATGGGACGATGGTAGCGGCATCGTCGCGGGACGCGACCTGCTGGCGGGCGGGACGTGGCTGGGGGCGCATGCGCCGAGCGGGCGCGTCGTCGTCGTGACCAATGTGCGCGGCGCCATGCCCGATCCGGCGAAAGAATCACGCGGCGTGCTCGTCGTCGACATGCTGCGCGGCGAGGGCCGCTTCGCCGACCCGACCGCGGCCGATCTCGATCGCTTCAACGCCTTCAACCTGTTCGCGGTGGACGGCGAGGCGCGCCTGCTCACCAACCGGCCGGGGGCGCGCATCCTGTCGCTGGAACCCGGCGTCCATGCGCTCGCCAACGAGTCGATCGACCGGCCCTGCCCGCGCGCCGAGCGGCTGCGTGCGGCGCTCGGCGCGGTGGTTGACGCCGGCATCGCGCCCGACGGCCTGCTCGACACGCTGAGCGCGACGAGCGACCCGGCGCTGTTCCTGCGCGGCGAGGTCTATGGCACGCGCTGCTCGACGCTGATCGCGGTCGCTGCGGACGGCACCGCACGGATCACCGAGCGCCGATACGAAGCGGGCGGCCGTCCCGATGGAACGACCGCCCTCGAATTTCGCTCCGGCTGAGCCGGATTTCCTATTTCGGCGCCAGCACCATCAGCATCTGGCGGCCCTCGGTGCGAGGGTGCGCCTCGACCTTCGCGACCTCGGCGGTCATTTCGGCGACGCGCTGGAGGACGTTGAGGCCAAGCTGGGTGTGGCTCATCTCGCGGCCGCGGAAGCGCATGGTCATCTTGACCTTGTCGCCTTCCTCGAGGAAGTCGAAGACCTTCTTCATCTTCACGTCGAAATCATGATCGTCGATGTTCGGACGCATCTTGATCTCTTTGATTTCCTGCGTCTTCTGGCTCTTGCGCGCCAGATTCGCCTTTTTCTGCGCTTCGTACTTGAATTTGCCGACGTCGAGGAACTTGCACACCGGCGGATCGGCGTTCGGGGAGACTTCGACCAGATCAAGGCCCACCTCGGCCGCCTGTTCGATCGCTTCGGCAGTCAGCATCACGCCCAGATTTTCGCCTTCCTCGTCGATCACGCGGACCTTGGGGGAGGCGATGAATTCATTGTATCGCGGGCCGTTTTTGGGCGGTGTTGGTCCAAGCGGGCGGCGGGTCATGGGCGGGCGTATAGCTGTATCTCCTGAAATCATTGACGAGCGAGCGCGGCGCATCGCCATGCGGCGCGTCTCGCGCTCATATAGTGAACGCGGGCGCGTCGTAAAGGCCGCCTGTGGCAAAGCGACCGCAGTTTTCGCCCGACTGTGGCGGCGAAGTCACGCCCTGACGGCGATCACCACTTCGTCGGCGCAGGGTCGATGACGCGGAATCCGCCCGCACCGACTTCGCTGACCTCGAGCGCGCGCACCGCGATCCCGCGTTTGTCGAAGCGGAAAATCCCGTCGATTCCGCCGAACCCATCGGGCGCCAGCAGGCGGCCCGTCGGGAAGTTCGTCCCCGGTTTCCACTCGCGCGCGATTCGCACGGTGAGCAGCACGGCATCATAGCCGAGGCTCGACAGGCGGTAGGGTGCCTTGCCGTAGCGCTGGCGATACTGCGTCGCCATCTGGCGATAGAGGCCGTCGGACACGCTGGCGAACCAGGCGCCGCGCATCGCCGCGCTGCTCCCCAGCGAGGCATCGGTATTCCACCGCTCGGTACCGAGAATCTGCCGGTCGCCATTGCTCTTGATCACCGGCACCGCGCGCACCGCGTTGCCGCCCGCATCGGCGATCAGTACCGCGTCGATATCGCCCGCATTGGCCAGCCGGCGCGCCGCGCCCGACATCGCCGCCGCGTTATGATCATAGGATTCGACGGCGACGAGCGTGCCGCCGGAGGCCGCAACC
This sequence comes from Sphingopyxis sp. NJF-3, assembly GCF_053514865.1. Taxonomy (NCBI): domain Bacteria; kingdom Pseudomonadati; phylum Pseudomonadota; class Alphaproteobacteria; order Sphingomonadales; family Sphingopyxidaceae; genus Sphingopyxis; species Sphingopyxis sp. NJF-3. The sequence continues at coordinate 852,092 of NZ_CM130726.1, read as the reverse complement.
GCCGAGCGGAAGGCAGCGGCCGAGCGTTCGCCATAGACATTCTTGGGCACCAGCGCGCCGAAGCGCACATGCCCCTTGCCGCGCGCATAGGCGACGACACGCTCGACCGACTGGCCGGGCACGAAGCCCATGATGAAGACGCCGTTGCCGGCGACGCTTGTATCGTTGGAGAAGCTGAGCACCGGCACCTTCGCCGCGCGCGCGATCGGGGCGACCGCGGCGACATCCTCGCTGAGCAGCGGCCCGAGGATCAGCTTGTTGCCGTCTGCAACCGCCTGCCGCGCCGCGGCGGCGGCGCCGAGCGCGGTATCGTAGGTGGTGATGCGCACCTTATCGGCGCGCGCGTCGAGCAGCGCCATCGTCGTCGCATTGGCGATCGCGGTGCCGACGTCGGCATTGGTACCCGTTTCGGGCACCAGCAGCGCGACGCGGTGGCGGTCGGTATCGGTCGGCAGGCCGGGTTCGATCGTGTCGGGCTTTTCGGGCGGCGGCGGCGGACCCGCGGTTTTCGGCACGACCTGGCACGCCGCGAGCAGCCCGCCGAGCGCCATGACGCCCAGCCCGCGCAGCAAATGCCGGCGCGGCGACGCATTGTCTTGGCGCCGGACGGCAGTTTCTGCCATTTTCGGCGTCATGCCGGATTCGACCATTTCATATTCTCCCTTGCCCGGTCTCTATATCGTGGCGACCCCCATCGGCAACCTCGGCGACATCGGCGCGCGCGCCGCGTCGGTGCTGGCGCGCGCCGACCTGATCGCGGCCGAAGACACGCGGGTGACCGCGAAGCTGCTGTCGCATCTGGGTTTGCGTGTTCCGATGACCCCCTATCACGATCACAGCGACGAACGCACCCGCGCCGCCTTGGTTGCGCAGATGGCCGACAAAGTCGTGGTCCTGGTGTCGGACGCCGGAACGCCTCTGATTTCGGACCCCGGCTACAAGCTTGTGCGCGACGCCCGCGCGGCCGGGCGGCTTGTCACCACCCTTCCCGGCCCTTGCGCCGCGATCGCCGCGATCACCCTGTCGGGGCTGCCGAGCGATCGCTTCCTCTTCGCCGGTTTCCTGCCCTCGAAGGCGAAGGCGCGCGCCGACACGATCGCCGAGTTCGCGGGGCTGCGCGCCAGCCTTGTCTTCTATGAAAGCGGACCGCGCCTCGGCGCGTCGCTCGGCGCGCTCGCCGAGGGGCTCGGCAACCGCGACGCGGCGGTCGCGCGCGAGATCACCAAGCTCTACGAGGAATGCGTGACCGGCCCCCTGGCCGAACTCGCGGCGCGCTATGCCGAGGCGCCGCCCAAGGGCGAGATCGTGATCGTCGTCGCGCCGCCCGCCGACGGCATCGCCGAAGAGGCCGACGACGCGACCGTCGATGCCGCGCTCCGCGCGGTGCTGGCCGAGCAGCCGGTCGCCAAAGCCGCGAAGGAGGTGGCGAAGCGCTTCGGGCGCGACCGGCACGATCTCTACGCCCGCGCGCTGACGCTAAAGGGAGGCGAATGAACCGCGCCGCCGCCGAAGCGCGCGGGCGCCGGGCCGAGCGCCGCGCCGCCTGGTGGCTGCGCCTCCACGGCTGGCGCATCGTCGGCCGGCGGCTGCGCGTGCCGGTGGGCGAGGTCGACCTGGTCGCGCGGCGCGGGCGCACGATCGCCTTCGTCGAGGTGAAGTGGCGCGACCGCGTCGAAGATCTCGACCATGCGATCGACGAATATCGCCTGCGCCGCGTCGCGGCGGCGGCGGAAATGCTGAGCCCGCGCTTCGCGCGCGCCGCCGACAGCATCCGGATCGACGTGATGCTCCTTGCGCCGCGGCGCCTGCCGCGCCATCTGGTCCACGTCTGGCAACCCTAGGAGACCCCGATGACCCTGCGCGCCGCGGTGCAAATGGACCCGATGGACGGCATCAACATCGCCGGCGACAGCAGCTTCGCCCTGATGCTGAGCGCGCAGGACCGCGGATACAGCCTCTATCATTACGACGTGCGTTCGCTGACCTGGGAGGCCGGGCGGCTGACCACGCGCGCGCATCCGGTGCTCGACGTCCAGCGCGAAGCGGGCGCGCATTACCGCTTCGGCGAGGCGGTGACCCTCGACCTCGGCCGCGACGTCGACGTCGTGCTGATGCGGCAGGACCCGCCCTTCGACCTCGGTTATCTGACCGGCACCTGGCTGCTCGAACGGATCGCGCATGAGACTTTGGTGGTCAACGACCCGGTCTCGGTCCGCAACGCGCCCGAGAAGGTGTTCGTGCTCGACTTCGCCGAGTTCATGCCGCCGACGATGGTGACCCGCGATCTCGAGGCGGTGAAGGATTTCCACCGGCGCCACGGCGCGCTGGTCATCAAGCCGCTGCACGGCAACGGCGGCAAGGCGGTGTTCCGCATCGACGAGGCCGGCACCAATCTCGGCGCGCTCGTCGAGCTGTTCGGACAGGTGTGGCTCGAGCCCTTCATGGTCCAGCAGTTCCTGCCCAGCGTGCGCGAAGGCGACAAGCGCATCGTGCTGATCGACGGCGAGGTCGCGGGCGCGATCAACCGCAAGCCCGGCGAAGGCGAATTCCGCTCGAACCTCGCGGTCGGCGGTTATGCCGAGGCCGCCGAACTGAGCCCGCGCGAAAAGGAAATCTGCGCCGCGCTCGGCCCGAAACTCAGGGAGCGCGGGCTGATCTTCGTCGGCATCGACGTGATCGGCGGCGAATGGCTGACCGAGATCAACGTCACCTCGCCCACCGGCATCGTCGCGATCGATCGCTTCAACGGCACCGACACGGCGGCGATGATCTGGGACGCGATCGCTCGGCGGATCGGCTGACGCCCGCCGGCGTAAACTTTCGCATGACCGGTTTCATTCTCGATCTGATCCAGGGCTGGGGCTATCTCGGCATTTTCGTGCTGATGGTGCTGGAAAATGTTTTCCCGCCGATTCCGTCGGAGGTGATCATGGGCCTCGGCGGCATCGCCGTCGCGCAGGGCCGGTTCGATTTCTGGACATTGATCGCGGTCGCGGTCGCGGGGACAACCGCGGGCAATTGGGTCTGGTACGCGATCGGGCGCTGGATCGGCTATGAGCGGCTCAAGCCCTTCATCGACCGGCACGGGCGCTGGCTGACGCTCGACTGGGCCGAGGTCGAGCGGCTGCACGGCTGGTTCCTCAAATATGGCCCCGGCATCGTCTTCGCCGCGCGCTTCATGCCGGTCGCGCGGACGATGGTGTCGCTGCCCGCGGGGATGGTGCGGATGAACCAGGCGAAGTTCCTGGCCTGGACCGCGGCGGGCTCGACGATCTGGATCACAGCGCTGGCGGGCGCCGGAAGCTGGTTCGGCGACCGCTTCGCCAATCTTGACGCCTTCGTGGGGCCGGTCGCGCTGGTCGCGATCGGGTCGCTGGTGCTGATCTATCTCTGGCGCGTCGTCACCTGGCGGCCAAGGAGTTAGGCGCGCGGGTGCGCGCTGCGATAGATGTCGAGCAGATGCGCGGCGTCGACCGCGGTATAGACCTGCGTCGACGCGAGGCTCGCGTGGCCGAGCAGTTCCTGCAGGCTGCGGAGATCGGCGCCGCCTGCGAGCAAGTGCGTCGCGAAGCTGTGGCGCAGCGCGTGCGGGGTCGTGCGCTCGGGCAGGCCCAGCGCGCGCCGCGCGGAGCGGACGCTGGCGCGGACCACTCCGGGCGCGAGCGGGCCGCCGCGCGCGCCGAGGAACAGCGGCGTCTCCTTGCCGATCGGCCAGGGGCAAGCCTCGGCATAGCGCGACACGGCCGACGCGACGGCGGGCAGGATCGGCACGATGCGCGTCTTGCCGCGCTTGCCGGTGACGCGCAGCGCCTCGCCGAGCGGCAGCACCGCGCCGGTCAGCGCCAGCGCCTCGCCGATCCGCAGCCCCGCGCCGTAGAGCAGCAGGAGCAGCGCGAAATCGCGCGCGCCGACCCAGCCCTGCCGGGCGTTGTCCGCGACGTCCTGCGCGAGGTTCAGCGCTTCGGCGGGCGCGACCGGGCGCGGCAGGCCCTTCTTGACGCGCGGCCCGCGCATCTGCGGCACGCTCGCGCCCGATCCGCCGACGAAGCGCAGGAAGGTCCGCAGCGCCGACAGTTCGCGCGCCGCCGACGCATTGCCCAGCCCCTCGCCGCGCCGCTCGGCGAGATAGGCGCGCAGGTCGTTCGGGGTCAGCGATCGGAGCATCGCCTTGTCGACCGCGCCGCCATGATGCAGCGACAGGAAGGCGCAAAAACGCTCCGCGGTCGCGATATAGGCGCGGCGCGTATGGTCCGACCGGCGCTTCTCATGCGCCAGATGGGCATCCCAGTCGCGGATCAGGTCTGCGCTCACTCCAAATCCGTTCGTGCTGAGCTTGTCGAAGCACCATACTTCCCTTCGACGGTGAAGGAAAAACGGTCCTTCGACAAGCTCAGGACGAACGGCTGCAGGGTTCAGCCCGTCCGGACGACCTCGGAAAGGATGCTGTCGAGCAAAAGGATGCCGTCGTCGGTCACGCGCAGCCGGTCGCCATCCTCGACAAGCAGCCCCTGCCCCGCGAGCCGCGCTACCGCGTCCGCATCGACGAAGGCTCCGCGTGCCAGCCCGCTGCGCGCCTCGACGCGCTCCAGATCGACGCCTTCGGTCAGTCGCAATCCCATCAGTAGCGCCTCGGTCGCGCGTTCGTGCGGAGGCAGATCGGTTTCGACCTTGAGCCCATGCCCGTTGCGCTCCACCGCCGCGAGGAAATTCTCGGGCTTCTTGTGCCGCTCGGTCGCCTGCTTGCACCGCCGCCCATGCGCGCCGGGGCCGATGCCGGCATAGTCGCCATAGCGCCAATAGGTCAGATTGTGCCGGCTCTCCTCGCCCGGCCGCGCATGGTTCGACACTTCGTAGCGCGGCAGGCCCGCGCCGCGGGTCAGCGCCTGCGTCGCGTCGAACAGGTCGGCCGCGGCGTCGCCATCGGGAATGACGAGATCGCCTTTCGCCGCGAGCGTCGCGAAGCGCGTGCCCGGCTCGATGGTCAGCTGATAGAGCGAGAGATGGCCGGTGCCGAAGGCGAGCGCCTCGCTAAGCTCCACCTCCCACGGGGCGAGCGTCTGGCCGGGCCGCGCGTAGATCAGGTCGAAGCTGACCCGCGCGAAATGCGCCTGCGCCGCCGCGATCGCGGCGCGTGCCTCTTCGCCGCTGTGTGCGCGGCCCAGAAATTCAAGGATTTGCGGATCGAAGCTCTGAACGCCGATCGACACGCGGTTGACCCCCGCGCTCGCCAGCGCCGCAAAATTGGCAACCTCGACCGAATTGGGATTGGCTTCGAGCGTGATCTCGCAATCCGCCGCCAGCCCCCACGCCGCATCTGCCGCGGCGATCACCGCCGCAACGGTTTCGGGCGGCATCAGGCTGGGCGTGCCGCCGCCGAAGAAGATCGAGGATATCTTGCGACCCGGCAGCAGCGCCGCCTCGTGCCGCAGATCGGCGAGCAAGGCCGCGAGCCACGCAGCCTGATCGACGCGCTCGCGCACATGGCTGTTGAAGTCGCAATAGGGGCATTTCGACACGCAGAACGGCCAGTGGACGTAAAGGGCGAGCGGTTCGGCCATGCAGGCGACATAGGCGCGGAGTGCGCGAATGTCAGCCGGCGATCAGATGCCGGATATGTCCGCGCACATCCTCGGGCCACTCCGCGATCAGTCCGTCGAACGCCGCGCCGTCGTCGCGATAGAGCGCGCGCAGCGCCTCTTCATAGCCCGGCAGGTTGCCGCACATATGGCTCATGAAATGATAGGCGGCATCCTTGCGCGTCCGGCCGTCGCCTGCCTCCCTGCTCGCCGCCTCGACCAGCCGGCGCAGCGCGGCGGAGGCACCGCCGGGCTGCGCCGCGAGCCAGTCCCAATGCCGCGGCAACAGCGTCACCTCGCGCGCCTTGACGCCCAGCCGGGGTCGCCCAGCCGACGGCGTGGGCGCCGGCGTCGCGGCGTCCCAATAGTCGAGGTCGGCAAGCTTGCCGGTCGCGTCGTCGAAAACAAGGATCAACCCGAGGTCGCTTGCATAGCCTTCCTCCAGCAGATGCTGGACGGCCGCGCGCGATCCCGATGCGAGTTTCCTGCCGCCAAGAAAGGCGGTTACGGTTTGAATATCGTTCATGCCGCGCCAATTACACCCGGATAAAATATCTGTCAATAACATCCGGGTAAAATATGCGACGGGCACAAAATAGTCACTTTGCAGCGATTGTCTGCGTGGTTAGATTTGCCTCCAGAACGCAATGCCGGAGGAAGCTATGGAGATTGGCAATCGGGATTTTGTTCAGCTGGTCAAGCGGACCCGCGAGAAATTTGGCGTGAGCATCGACGGCGCCCACGACCTGATCTTTGCCGATGAAGAGATGCGCAGGCTCGTCGCCCGTCGTATCAACCATGATCCCGAATGCCGCAAACAGACGCTATGGGATATGCGGAAAAAAGGCGAGCGATCGCGTTTTATCAAGGTGGATGGGAAAATCAGGTTTCGCCTCTGACGGGGCGCAGCTTCAAAACGATTCGGCCACCAGCTTCGCAAACGCATCGGCGCGGTGGCTGATCGCATGTTTCTCCGCCGGGTCGATTTCTGCATAGGTCAGTGATTTGTCGACCGGAACGAACACCGGATCATAACCGAAGCCCAGCGTCCCGCGCGGTGGCCAGGTCAGGCTCCCCTGCGCCCGCCCCTCGAAAACCTCGGCATGGCCGTCGGGCCAGGCGAGCGCGAGGGTGCAGACGAAGCACGCGCTTCGATCGACGCCCAGCCCCTGTTCGGCGAGCAGGCCCTCGACCTTGCCCATCGCCAGATACCAGTCGCGTCCGGCCCAATCTTTTCCGGGCTCGCCCTCGAACCATTGCCGCTCCGCCCAGTCGGCGGTGTAGACGCCGGGCCGGCCGCCGAGCGCCGCGACCTCGAGCCCGCTATCGTCGGCGAGCGCGGGCAGCCCCGACGCCGTAGCACTGGCGTGCGCCTTGAGCAGCGCATTGTCGCGGAACGTCGTTCCGGTCTCTTCGGGCTCCGGCAGGCCGAGATCGCCCGCCGACACCGGATCGATGCCGAAGGGTTCGAGCAGCGCCCGAATCTCGCGCACCTTGCCCGCATTGTGGCTTGCGATGACGAGCTTGCCGGGGGTGAGTTTGCGGTGGGACATGGGTCTATCCATCCTCCGTCGGTTCAAATCGTTTCGCACAAAGCCACGAAGCCACAAAGAAAGCCTAGGCCGACAGGCCCCTCATTCCATGAACCGAGGGCCTGACGCAGCGCATGAATAAAAACAATGCTTCGCGGTATGGCACATCTTTGTGGCTTCGTGGCTTTGTGCGAGCCCAATCAACCCGATCCTATCGCCCCACCGCCTTCGCCTGCGCCGCGAAAATGTCGGTGCAGCCGATGCGCGCGAGGCGGAGCAGGCGGAGCAGGCCTTCCTCGTCGTAGGTCGCGCCCTCGGCGCTCGCCTGAACTTCGACGATCTGCCCCTTGCCGGTGAGCACGAAATTGCCGTCGGCCTCGGCGTTCGAATCCTCGTCATAGTCGAGGTCGAGCACCGGGGTGCCCTTGTAGATGCCGCACGAGATCGCCGCGACCTTGTCCTCGATCGGGTCGGCGGTCAGCGCGCCTGCGGCGATCAGCTTGTCGACCGCGAGACGCAGCGCGACCCACGCGCCCGAAATCGACGCGGTGCGCGTGCCGCCGTCGGCCTGGATGACGTCGCAGTCGATGACGATCTGGCGCTCGCCGAGCTTCGCCATATCGACGACGGCGCGCAAGCTGCGGCCGATAAGCCGCTGAATTTCCTGCGTCCGCCCCGACTGCTTGCCCTTCGCCGCCTCGCGGCTGCCGCGGGTGTGCGTCGCGCGCGGGAGCATGCCATATTCGGCGGTCACCCAGCCCTGCCCCTTGCCGCGCAGGAAGGGCGGCACCTTTTCCTCGACGCTGGCGGTCACCAGAACCTTGGTGTTGCCGAAGGCGACGAGGACGCTGCCCTCGGCATGGATGGTGAATTCGGGTTCGATGGCGATGGAGCGCATCTGGTCGGGCGCGCGGCCGGAAGGGCGCATGGTAGATCCTTTCGATGGAAGATTGCCGCCGCCCTTAGGCGCGCGCGCTCATTCGCTCAACCGCATACGGAAGAAATCGAGGATTTCGTCGCGCGCCGCGACCGTCGGCTGTCCCGCCTCGTCGATCAGGTGGATGGTGACGACGCTGTGCGGATTCTTCATCGGGCTGTCGGGGTTGGCGGCGCTGTCGGGCAATACGCGGCCGACGAAGCGGTCGCCGAGCGCATCCTCATAGGCGGCGAAGCGCGCGGCCTTGCAGAATGTGTCGCCCTCGAAGCGATAGGCGAGCACGGTCAGATCCTCGGCCTCCATCCGCGCCTTGACCGCCGCCAGCTCGTCGGGAGCGATGTGCATCCCCGCAGCGTCGTTCAGCGGCAGCGAGGGCTGCGAGAGCACCGGCGCGAGCACCGCGGGTTCGAGCATCATCGACAGCGCGAAATTGCCGGTGAAGCACATGCCGATCGCGCCAACGCCCCGGCCGCCGCATTCCTCGTGCGCGAGCGCCGCGAGCGCGCGCAGCCAGCGCGTCGCGGGCGAGCTTTCATTGGCCTGAAAGGCGCGGAACTGGCGGCTGATGCAGCCGCCGATCATCGTGAACAGCGCGCCGGGCATGCGCGGCACTGCGCCATCCTTCCCGAAGATATGCGGCATGTAGACGGTGAAGCCGGCGTCGCGGACCCAGCGGGCAAAGCGCGCGACGTGCGGGCTGATGCCGGGCATTTCGGTCATCACGATCACCGCGGGGCCGCTGCCCATCGTGTAGACGCGGTGCTTGCGGCCGAGCAGCGCGATGTCGCGATGCTCGAAATCGTCGAGCGGGTCGTTCTGGTTCAATGGACGATCGGTCATGCGGTTTTTCCCCCGGCGGGAGGCTAAGAGTAAGTCCACGCGAATGCATCCTCTTTCGTCGCCCCCGCGAAGGCGGGGGCGACGATATGCGGCGGCTTGCCCCTCCCCCTCGCCGCCCCTACATCCTCCGCATGACCACGCCGCCGATCACCGAACTCACAACGCGCGCGCGCGACGTGTTCCGGCTGGTGGTCGACGCCTATCTGGAGACCGGACAGCCGGTCGGGTCGCGCACGCTCTCCAAGCTCGCGGCGCTCAACCTGTCGCCCGCGTCGATCCGCAACGTGATGCAGGACCTCGAGGAGCTCGGCCTGCTCGCGAGCCCGCACACCAGCGCCGGGCGGCTGCCGACCGAACAGGGTCTGCGGCTGTTCGTCGACGGGATGATGCAGGTCGCCGAGCCGAGCGCGGAAGATCGCGCGCAGATCGAGGCGAGCCTGTCCGACGCCGGACCGATCGAAAGCGCGCTCGCGCAGGCAACCGCGGCGCTTTCGGGCCTGTCGGCCTGCGCCGGGCTCGTCCTCGTCCCCAAGCATGAGCGGGTGCTGAAACAGGTCGCCTTCGTGCCGATGTCTGCGAGCCAGGCGCTCGTCGTCCTTGTCGCGGGCGACGGCACGGTCGAAAATCGCGTGATCGGCATTCCGGCCGGGCTCCACCCCTCCGCGCTGGTCGAGGCGGGCAATTATGTCTCGGCGATGCTGTCCGGCCTGACGCTGACCGAGGCGATGGCGCGGGTGCGGCGCGAGATCGAGGCCGAGCGCATCGCGATCGACCGCGCCGCCGCCGACCTCGTGTCGCGCGGGCTCGCAATCTGGTCGTCGGACGGCGCCGACCGGCCGGTGCTGATCGTGCGCGGACAGGCGAACCTGCTCGACGAGAGCGCGGTCGGCGACCTCGACCGGGTGCGGCAATTGCTCGACGAACTCGAGACAAAGCAGGACATCGCCCACCTGCTCGACAGCGCGCGCGAGGGCAGCGCGACCCGCATTTTCATCGGGTCAGAGAATAAGCTCTTTTCGCTCTCGGGCTCGTCGGTTATCGCCGCGCCCTATCGCGGATCGGATGGGCGCGTCGTCGGCGTCGTCGGGGTCATCGGCCCGACGCGCTTGAACTATGCGCGCATCGTACCCATGGTGGATTTCACCGCCCAATCGCTCTCCAGACTGATACGATAGGTTTATGACGAACATCGAAAACGAGACGCCCGTCGACGACGGAACGCCCCCCGAAGCCGAGACCGCCGAAGCGCCGGCCGCTGAGCAGGACGAGACGGCGAAGCTCGCCGAGCAGGTCGCGTCGCTGCAGCAGGACCTGCTCTATGCGCGCGCCGAGACGCAGAACGTCACGCGCCGCAAGGACAAGGAGATCGCCGACGCGCACGCCTATGCCGCGACCAAATTCGCGCGCGACATCTTGTCGGTCGCCGACAATCTGGGCCGCGCGCTCGCGGCGATCGGCGAGGAACAGCGCGAGGACGAGAAGTTCAAGCCCTTCGTCGCGGGCCTCGAGGCGACCGAGCGCGAGCTGATGAGCGTGTTCGAGCGCCACGGCATCACCCGCATCGCCGCGATCGGCCTGCCGCTCGATCCCAACCAGCATCAGGCGATGCTCGAAATCCCGAGCGACAAGGAAGCCGGCACGATCGTGCAGGAAATGCAGGCGGGATACATGATGAAGGACCGCCTGCTGCGCCCCGCGATGGTCGGGGTGGCGAAAAAGGCGGATTGAGTCCAACTCACCCAATGTCGTCATGCCGGACTTGATCCGGCATCCATCGCTGCGCCACAGTCATGGACCCCGGATCAAGTCCGGGGTGATGAATGTTGGCGGTTAAGCCGCCTTGCGCAGCTTCGCGAGCTTCTTCAGCACCATATCGCGCTTCAGCCGCGACAGATGGTCGATGAAGAGAATGCCCTCCAGATGGTCGTGCTCGTGCTGGATGCACGTCGCCATCAGGCCGGTCATGCGTTCCCGGTGATGCTTGCCGTCCTCGTCCTGCCAGTCGACCGTGACCTCGGCGGGGCGCGTCACCTCGGCATATTGCTCGGGGACCGACAGACAGCCTTCCTGATAGACGCTATGCTCCTCCGAAAAGTCGGAGAAGACCGGGTTGATGAACACGCGGGGATCGCGGATCACGCGCTTGCCCTCTTCGTCCTCGGGATCGGGTTCCTGCAGGTCGATCACCAGGATGCGCTTCGCCACCCCGACCTGAATCGCGGCGAGCCCGATGCCGGGCGCATCGTACATCGTCTCGAACATGTCGGCGACCAGCGTCTTCAGCTCGGCGTCGAAGGTCTCGACGGGCTTCGAAATGACGCGCAGCCGGGGATCCGGGGTCTCTATGATGGGTAGCAGGGCCATGGGTGCGAGGTATGATCGCCGGGGCGCGGGGTCAAGGGGGAGACACGTTCTCGCCGCAATGCAACATGTCTAGCTTTCCAGAGATAAGATCATAGCTCCCAAGCACCATCCGATAGTGACGATCGTCATTGTCGCCCGATCCTGGTGGAAAATCCGAATAGCCTTTCCTGCCCCTGCCGAACTCCGCAAAATTGGCTTGGCGCAGATCTATCTCGACGATGGATCGGAGATAGCTCGTAGGCTTGGGCGTTCTATTTTCTTCAAGAGCGCGTGCAGTTTCGCTGCTCGAAAAGATGGGGTGATAGAAATAGCGCCGGTCCCAGTCATTCAGGTCGCCCACGCAGGGCAGTCGCCGAAGTGCAGCGTCAACACGGTCCATCTCTCCATCGGTGGGTTCATTTCCTAACGGAGTGCAGGCACCCAAGCACAGGGCAGAGAAGAGCGGAAACCGGATCATCCCACCGGCCGCCTTGCCCTAAGCGCCTGCGCCAGCGTCCCTTCGTCGAGATAATCCAGTTCGCCCCCCACCGGCAGCCCGTGCGCCAACTGCGTCAACCGCACCGGATAGCCTTCCAGCCGCTCGGCGAGATAATGCGCGGTCGTCTGCCCCTCCAGCGTCGCGTTCATCGCCAGCACGACCTCGTCGATGCCGCCCGCGGCGACGCGCGCGACGAGCGCGTCGATGCTGAGGTCCTGCGGGCGCACGCCTTCCAGCGCCGACAATCGCCCGCCAAGGACATGATATTTGCCCGGAAAGAGCCGCGACTTGTCGAGCGCCCACAGGTCCGACACCTCCTCGACGACGCACAGGCTGCGCGCGTCGCGGCGCGGGTCGGCGCAGATCGCGCAGGGGTCCAGCGTGTCGACATTGCCGCAAACCCCGCAGGTGACGAGCCGCTCCGACACCGTCTGGAGCGCGGCGAGCAGCGGCGCGAAGGCGCTCTCGCGCTTCTTCATCAGATGCAGCACCGCGCGCCGCGCCGAGCGCGGGCCAAGGCCGGGGAGCCGGGCGAGTTGCTGGACGAGGGCTTCGATTTCGGTGGAGGCCATGCAGAGCACCTATCGCGCCGGGCGACGCCATACAATCCTCTCCCCTTGCGGGAGAGGATGCCGGAGCTTGGCGCGAAGCGCCTAGCGAAGGCTGGAGAGGGGATGCGGCGCTGCTGCCCCCTCTCCCGCTGCGACTAGCGAGCAAGCTCGCAAGTCTCGCTGCCCTCTCCCGCAAGGGGAGAGGGGTTGAATGTATCGCCTGGCTCCGCCAAAGCGCGCAGCGATGCGCATCGCCTTCATGGGAACGCCGCCCTTCGCGGTGCCGACGCTCGCCGCGCTGCATACGGCGGGTCACGAGATCGTGGCCGTCTACACCCAGCCGCCGCGCCCGGCGCAGCGCGGCAAGAAGCTGCAGCCGAGCGCGGTGCACATATGGGCCGAGGCACACGGCCTGCCCGTCCGCACGCCAAAGAGCCTCAAGAGCGCCGAGGAGCAGGCCGCCTTCGCGGCGCTCGACCTCGACGTAGCGGTGGTCGCGGCGTACGGCCTGATCCTGCCGCAGGCGGTGCTCGACGCGCCGCGCGAGGGCTGTCTCAACGTCCACGGATCAATCCTGCCGCGCTGGCGCGGCGCGGCGCCGGTGCAGCGCGCGATCCTCGCGGGCGATGCCGAGACGGGCGTGACGATCATGCAGATGGACGCGGGGCTCGACACCGGCGCGATGCGGCTGGTCGAGGTGACACCGGTCGCGGGGAAGACCGCGGGGATGCTGACTGACGAGCTGGCCGAAATGGGCGCGGTGATGATGGTGAAGGTCTTGAGCGACCTCCATGCCTTCGCCCCTCAACCGCAGCCCGACGCGGGCGCCACCTATGCCGCGAAGATCGACAAGAGCGAGGCGCGGCTCGATTTCCTGACCAGCGCGGTGCAGGTCGAGCGGCAGATTCGCGCGTTCAATCCCGTTCCGGGCGCGTTTTTCGAGCTGGAGGGCGAACGCTACAAGCTGCTCGCAGCCGAGGTCGTGCATCCCGCCGAGACCGTTGCGGGCGCAGCGCCCGGCGTGACGCTCGACGATGCGCTGTCGGTGGCGTGCAACCCCGGCGCGATCCGCGCGCTGCGCGTACAGCGCGCGGGCAAGCCGGCAATGGACGCGGCGGACCTGCTGCGCGGGCGCGCGATTCCCGAGGGAACTCGGCTGGCATGACGCTCTCCCTTCCCCTTCTTCGTCACCCCGGACTTGATCCGGGGTCCCGCTCAGCGACGTCAGAAAGCGGGACCCCGGATCAAGTCCGGGGTGACGACAGGCTGGGTGGCCCCCGCCCATGACCCGCTTCGCCCTCACCATCGAGTTCGACGGCCGGCCCTTCATGGGCTGGCAGCGCCAGTCGCACGGGCCGAGCGTCCAGCAGGCGATCGAGGAGGCCGTCACGCGCATCACCGGCGAGGAGGCCGCGGTGCACGGCGCGGGGCGCACCGACGCCGGGGTCCATGCGATCGCGATGCGCGCGCATGTCGATATCGCAAAGCCGCTCACCCCCTTCCGGCTGATGGAGGCCCTGAACGCGCAGCTTCGCCCCGCGCCGGTCGCGGTGCTCGCGTGCGAGACGGTCGCCGACGACTGGCACGCGCGCTTTTCGTGCATCGCGCGTGCCTATGAATATCGCATCGTCAACCGCCGCGCGCCGCTGACCTGGGACAAGGGGCTGTCGTGGCAGTTCGCGAAACCGCTCGATGCCGAGGCGATGCACGGCGCCGCGCAGGTGCTCGTCGGGCGGCACGATTTCACGACCTTCCGTTCGGTGCATTGCCAGGCCGAAAGTGCAGTGAAGACGCTCGACCGGATCAGCGTCAGCCGCCACGGCGAGGAAATCATCATCGAGACCGCGGCGCGGAGCTTCCTCCACCATCAGGTGCGCTCGATGGTCGGCTGCCTTTCCATGGTGGGTGAAGGCAAATGGACGGCCCGCGATTTGAAGGCGGCGCTCGACGCAGCGGACCGCAGCGCGCTGGGGCTCAATGCGCCGCCCGACGGGCTGTATTTCGTGAGCGCGAAATATCCGTAGCTCGTCATTGCGAGGAGCGAAGCGACGCGGCAATCTCCAGTAGGCGTCCAGGCAGAACGATGGCTGGGGATTGCTTCGCTCTGCTCGCAATGACGGAAACGAAAAAGGGCGACCTTCTCAGGCCGCCCCTTCCCCCTTTATCGCTCTGCGACGCGCTTACACCTTTTCGGCGTAATAGAGCGGCGCATGCTCGTTGAGGATCTGGAGGATCTTCGCCTGCGCGGTCTTTTCGTCGCTTTCCTCCATCGCGGCGAGTTCGCGCGCGAGGCGGCTCGACGCCGCTTCGAAGATCTGGCGCTCCGAATAGCTCTGCTCGGGCTGGTCGTCGGCGCGGAACAGGTCGCGGGTCACTTCGGCGATCGACACGAGGTCGCCCGAGTTGATCTTCGCTTCATATTCCTGCGCGCGGCGCGACCACATGGTGCGCTTGACCTTCGGCTTGGTGGTCAGCACCTGCAACGCTTCCTTCAGCGTCTTGTCCGACGACAGCTTGCGCATCCCCACGCCCTCGGCCTTGTTGGTCGGGACGCGCAGGGTCATTTTTTCCTTTTCAAAGCGCAGGACATAGAGTTCGAGCTGCATGCCGGCGATTTCCGACTTCTGCAGTTCGATGACGCGCCCCACGCCATGCTTCGGATAAACGACATAGTCCCCGACTTCGAAGAGGAGGGTATTTGCGGACATGCAGGTTCCTTTCATTGGCCTTGCCGTGGGGTCAGCGTCAAAACTCCGGTGCATCCGGCCCTCGTGCGAGAGGGGGATCGAGCAGTTCGGTCGGCGCTAGCCCGTTAAAGTGACAAGGGATATGGCTCCATCGGAACGCCGGACGATGCCCCGCCGCGAACGGCGAAGCGGGGGAAAAGTTCGACGCGTTGACATTTATTATAGCAGAGTCGCAACAAAATTGCCACCCCCGCGCGGAAATCCGCGAGATCAGCGGGTTGACGGCGATTCCAGTCCGTTTCACCTTGAGACGGAAATGCAGATGGGGATGTCGATATGCAGGATCAAGTCTGGTGGGTTACGGGCGCGTCGTCAGGAATCGGCGCGGCGCTCGCGCGGGGTCTGGCGGCGCGCGGCGCGAAGCTGATCCTGTCGGGGCGCAATGTCGCGGCGCTCGAGGCGGCAGCCAAGGATATCGGCCCCGGAACGATGATCCTGCCCTTCGAAGCGACCGACTATGCCGCCCTACCCCGCATGGTCCAGGAAGCGTGGGACTGGTGCGGCCGCATCGACGGGCTGGTCAACAACGCCGGCATCTCGCAGCGCAGCCTGGCGATCGAGACCGACCTTTCGGTTTATGAGAAGATCATCGACGTCGACCTGCTCGCGCCGATCGCGCTGACGCAGCAGCTTTTGCCGCGCATGGTCGCCGCGGGCGGCGGACAGATCGTCGCGATATCGAGCGTCGCGGGCATCGCCGGCGTCCCGCTGCGCAGCGCCTATTCGGCGGCCAAGCACGGGCTGATCGGTTATCATGACGCGGTGCGCGCGGAGAATGAGCATCTGGGACTGAAGGTGCTGGTCGTTGCGCCGGGATCGGTCGCGACCAACGTCAGCCGCAACGCGCTCAACGCCGACGGCAGCGTGCGCGGGACCAGCGATGCCGCGATCGACAACGGCCTGTCGCCCGATGCGGCCGCGGCGCAGATCCTGGACGCGGTGACGGCGGGCAAGCGCGAGATCGTCGTCGCCGAGGGCGCCGAGGCCGAGATCGCGGCGCTCCGCCGCGGCGATCCCGACGCGCTGTTCGACCGGATGAGCGCGATGGTGCAGGCGGGCTATGCGCGGCAGATGGGGGCGACGTCCGCGTCCTGAGGCGGCTTTCGGCCGGGAACTGCCGATCCCGCTCCTATACTTCGTCATTCCCGCGAAAGCGGGAACCCAGAGCGCACGTCGGCTGACCCCACGCTGGGCTCCCGCTTTCGCGGGAATGACGAAGGTGGGGGCAGTGTCCGCTCGCTCCCCCCAAAACCGCCAAATAGCCAAACAAAAGCCCCGCCGGATCGCTCCGGCGGGGCTTCTTTTTCACCCGAAGGCAGCGTCAGCCGACGGCATGCCCCGCCAGCGCCGCGAGCAGCAGCAGCGCGACGATGTTGGTGATCTTGATCATCGGGTTCACGGCCGGACCCGCGGTGTCCTTGTAGGGGTCGCCCACGGTGTCGCCCGTGACCGCGGCCTTATGGGCTTCGCTGCCCTTGCCGCCGTGGTTGCCGTCCTCGATATATTTCTTGGCATTGTCCCACGCGCCGCCGCCTGCGGTCATCGAGATCGCGACGAACAGGCCGCCGACGATCACGCCGAGCAGCAGCGCGCCGAGCGCGGCAAAGCCGGCCGCCTGATCGCCCGCGACCCAGCTGATCACATAATAGACGACGATCGGCGCCAGCACCGGCAGCAGCGAGGGGATGATCATCTCCTTGATCGCGGCCTTGGTGACGAGGTCGACCGTGCGCGCATAGTTGGGTTTCGACGTACCCGCCATGATGCCCGCATCGTTCGCGAACTGCTCGCGCACGTCCTTCACCACATCGCCCGCAGCGCGGCCGACCGCGGTCATGCCCATCGCGCCGAACAGGTACGGAAGAAGGGCACCGAGCAGCAGGCCGACGATGACATAGGGATTTTCGAGGCTGAAATTGACCGTCAGGTTCGGGAAGAACTCCCTGAGATCGGTCGTGTAGGCCGCGAACAGCACCAGCGCCGCGAGGCCCGCGGAGCCGATGGCATAGCCCTTGGTCACCGCCTTGGTGGTGTTGCCGACCGCGTCGAGCAGGTCGGTCTTTTCGCGCACCGAATCGTCGAGACCGGCCATTTCGGCGATGCCGCCCGCATTGTCGGTCACCGGACCATAAGCGTCGAGCGCGACGACCATGCCGGCGAGCGCGAGCATCGCGGTCGCGCCATAGGCGATGCCGATCAGCCCCGCGAGCTGATGGGCGATGATGATGCCGGCGACGATCACGAGCGTCGGCAGCGCGGTCGCCTCGAGGCTGACCGCGAGACCCTGGATCACATTGGTGCCGTGGCCCGTTTCCGACGCCTTGGCGATCGAGCGGACCGGGCGGAAGCCGGTGCCGGTATAATATTCAGTGATCCAGATGATCAGCCCGGTGATGACGAGCCCGAGCAGCGAGCAATAGAAGAGCGCGCGGCCCGTATAGTCGGTGCCCGGAATCACCGTTTCCATGCCGCCGAGCGCGTAGCTCGTCGCGAACCAGATGCCGAAGACCGACAGCACGGCCGAGACCAGGAAGCCCTTGTACATCGCGCCCATGACATTGTTCGACTTGCCGAGACGGACGAAATAGGTGCCGATGATCGAGGTGATGATGCACACGCCGCCGATCAGCAGCGGCAGCGCCATTAGGCCGTCGAGAAGCTCGCCCGCGCCCTTGAGCAGCAGCGCGGTCAGCACCATCGTGGCGCCGACGGTGACGACATAGGTTTCAAAAAGGTCAGCCGCCATGCCGGCGCAGTCGCCGACATTGTCGCCGACGTTATCGGCGATCACGGCCGGGTTGCGCGGGTCATCCTCGGGAATGCCCGCCTCGACCTTGCCGACCAGGTCGGCGCCGACGTCGGCGGCCTTGGTGAAGATGCCGCCGCCGAGACGCGCGAAGATCGAGATCAGCGAGGCTCCGAAAGCGAGCGCGACGAGCCCGTCGACGACCGTGCGATCGTCGCCGCCGACGCCCTTGCCCATCTGCGTGGTCAGGAACCAGTAGAAGACCGAGATCGCGAGCAGCGCGAGGCCGGCGACCAGCAGCCCGGTGATCGCGCCGGCGCGAAACGCCAGCGTCAGACCCGACTGCAGCCCCTTCTGCGCCGCCGCGGCGGTGCGGACGTTCGAGCGCACCGAGATGTTCATGCCGATGAATCCGGCGACCCCCGACAGGATCGAGCCGATGACGAACCCGGCCGCCGACACCGGGCCGAGCGCCCAGGCGACGATGATCGCGACGACGACGCCGACGATGGCGATGGTGGTATATTGGCGCTTCAGATAGGCCTGCGCGCCCTCCTGGATCGCCGCGGCGATTTCCTGCATTTTTTCATTACCGGCCGAGGCGCCGAGCACCTGGCGGGAGGTAATGAATCCATAGAGCACGGCCAAAAGGCCGCACGCTATCGCGATCAGAACCGGATTCATGCGTGTCTGTTCCTTCCCCATTGAGAAGGGCGAACGCAAAGATAGCAGTCGAACGTCCGACTTATTGATGCCGGCTCGCTCTCTCCCCTGATGCGACCGCCCCAAATTTGGACGGCCGGGTTATGGGAAGAAAGAATGCCAAGCACAAGCCCGCAATGGCCGCCATCCGTCGGGATGCCGGTCGAGCGACATTTCAGTGCATGAAACCCAGCCGCTCGGGGAGCGGAACGCGCTGCGCCTTGTGGGTCAGCATGACGCCCTCGCCCACCGCTGTGTGGCCGAGCATCGTGATCCGGACGTCGAGCCCCGCGGCGATCTCGCGGATCGCCGCCGCTTCGCCGGGATCGGCCGCGAAGAGAAGCTGATAGTCGTCGCCAGCCGTCGCCGCGGCGAGCCGCGTGTCGGGCACGTCGGGGCGCGCCGCGAGCAGCGCCGCCGACAAGGGCAGAGATTCGAGCATGATGCCGAAGCGGCAGCCGCTCGCCGCCGCCATCCGCTCGGCGTCGATGAGCAGGCCGTCCGACACGTCCATCATCGCATGGACATGACCCGCGACCGCCTGGCCGAAGGTCAGCTGCGGCTGCGGGCGGCGATAGGCGTCGAGGCAGGTCTCGTTCGGCTCGATCTCGCCGAGCCGCATGGCAAGGCCGACGCCGGCGTTGCCGATCGTGCCGGTGACCCAGATCTGGTCGCCCGGCCGCGCACCGCCGCGCGAGGGCGCGCCGCCCTCGGGCGCGCGGCCGATCGCGGTCAGGCCGAAGCTGCGCGGCGCGCCCGCGGGCACGCGCACCGTGTCGCCGCCGAGCAACAGCAGGCCGAAGCGCCGCAAGGCGGTGTCGAGTCCGTCGGCGAACGCCTTGTCCCAGGCTTCGTCGCCGAGGCTGTAGCCGACGAGCACCCCGATGGGCGCCGCGCCCTTCGCCGCGAGATCGGACAGATTCACCGCGACGAGCTTCCACGCGACGTCCTGCGGCTTTTCGTCAGGCAGAAAGTGAATGCCCTCAATGATCATGTCGTGGGTCAGGACCAGCCCCTCCCACACCGCCGCATCGTCGGCGAGGCCGCGCGCGGCGGGGTCGGTCGCGATGGCGCGCATGCGGGCGATGAAATCGACTTCGCTCATCTCACAAACCCCGTTCGCCCTGAGCTTGTCGAAGGGCTGCCCTTTCTCTTGCCGTCGCTAAAAGAAGGGCGGGGCTTCGACAAGCTCAGCCCGAACGGCGAACAGAACGCTTCACCCCTTCGCCCGCACATCCTTGCCGATCGCATCGAGCAGGCCGTTGGCGAAGCCCGCCTCGCGCGCGTCGAAGAAGGCTTTCGCGACATCGACATATTCGCTGACCACCGCGCCGACGGGCACGTCGCCGCGCGCTATCAGTTCATAGGCGCCGGCGCGCAGGATCGCCTTCATCGTGCGGTCGAGCCGCTCCATCGTCCAGCCGCTGGCGAGCCGCGCGGTGATCGCGGCGTCAACCTCGTCCGCCCGCGCGAGCGCGCCCTTCACGATGTCGTCGAAGAAGGGGACGTCGGCCTCCGCATATTCGGCATCCTCGATGATCTTGCCGATGCGATGCTGGTGGAATTCGTGGACGAGCTGCGCGACCGGCGTGCCCTCCATCTCGTGCTGATAGAGCGCCTGCACGGCGGCGAGGCGGGCGGCGGAACGGGATACGGCGCGTTTGTTCATGGCTGTTTCAATCTGTTCTGGACGCTGAGCGCGTGGGCGGGCAGCCCCTCGGCGGTCGCCAGCGCGACCGCGGCGGGGCCGATCGCCGCGAGGCTGGCCTCGTCGAGCGCGAGAAAGCTGGTGCGCTTCATGAAGTCGGTGACCGACAGCCCGCTCGAAAAGCGCGCGCGGCGTCCGGTGGGGAGGACGTGGTTGGGCCCGGCGACATAGTCGCCGATCGCCTCGGGGGTCTGGCGGCCGAGGAAGACCGAGCCCGCATGGCGGACCCTGGCGAAGAGCGCGTCGGCTTCGGCCGCATCGACGGCGAGTTCGAGATGCTCGGGCGCGAGCCGGTCGCACAAGGGGATGGCGTCGGCGAGGCGCGGCACGACGATCACCGCGCCATTGTCGGCCCAGCTCGCCTGCATCGTCGGCGCGGTGCCGAGCGTCGGGATGACATGCGCGACCGCCGCCGCGACCGCATCGGCGAAATCGCCGTCGTCGGTGAACAGGATCGACTGGCTGGTCGGGTCATGCTCGGCCTGGCTGAGCAGGTCGGCGGCGATGACATGCGGATCGTTCTTCGCGTCGGCGACAACGACGATCTCGCTCGGCCCCGCGACCATGTCGATGCCGACCAGCCCATAAAGCTGTCGCTTCGCTTCGGCGACCCAGGCGTTGCCGGGGCCGGTGACGACGTCGACCGGCGCGATCCGGCCGGTGCCATAGGCAAGCGCCGCTATCGCCTGCGCGCCGCCGACACGCCAGATCTCGTCGACCCCGCCGATATGCGCCGCCGCCATCACGACCGGGTTCGTCGCGCCGTCGGGCGTCGGCGTGACCATGACGATGCGCTCGACCCCCGCGACCTTCGCGGGAATGATGTTCATCAGCACCGACGAGGGATAGGCGGCGCGTCCGCCGGGGACATAGACTCCCGCCGCGTCGACCGCCCTCCAGCGCGCGCCGAGGCGGGCGCCAGCGGCATCGCGATAGTCGCGATCCTCGGGCCGCTGCGCGGCGTGATAGGCGCGGATGCGCTCCGCGGCGAGATCGAGCGCGCCGCGAAGCTCGGGCGCCAGCGCGTCATAGGCGGCGGCGCAGTCCTCCTTCGAAATGCTCCAGCCGCTGGCATCCAGATCGAAGCGGTCGAACTTCGCCGTATAATCGGCAATCGCCGCGTCGCCCTCGGCCTTTACCCGCGCGACGATCGCGGCGACATCGGCCGAGACGTCGGACGCGCTCTCGCGCCGGTCGTTCGCCAGCGCGTCGAACGCCGCCGCAAAACCGGGATCGGAGGCGTCAAGCCGCCGCATCGCCCACCGCCTGCCGGAACCGCTCGACCAGCGCGGGCACTTCGGCCGAACGCAGCTTGAACGCCGCGCGATTGACGATCAGCCGCGCCGACACCTCGCTGATCACCGTCTGTTCGGCGAGCGCATTCTCGACCAGCGTACGCCCGGTCGAGACGAGATCGACGATATGCGAGGCGAGCCCGAGCTTCGGCGCAATCTCCATCGCGCCGTTGAGCTTGATGCATTCGGCCTGGATGCCCTGCCCCTCGAACCAGCGGCGCGTGGTCGACGGATATTTGGTCGCGACGCGGATATGGCTTTCGCCCAGCCCCGGCGGCGCACTGTCCGCGGGACCGGCGAGCGACAGGCGGCAATGACCGATGCCGAGATCGACCGGCGCGTAAAGCTCCGAATAGTCGAACTCGTCGACGACATCCGACCCGACGATGCCGAGCTGCGCCGCGCCGTGCGCGACGAAGGTCGCGACGTCGAAGGCCCGCACGCGGATCAAGGAAATATGCGGCTGGTTCGTCCCGAACACCAGCGCGCGGCTCTTCGGATCGAAGAAGTCCGCCGCGGGCTCGATGCCGACGCGCGCGAGCAGCGGCAGCGCCTCGTCGAGGATGCGTCCCTTGGGGATGGCAAAGATGATCGGTTCGGGCATAAGCGCCGTGCCTTTAAGCGGCGACGGGAGAAAGGGCAATGAGCGAGCGCTATCAGTTTGTCGACATGGCGGAAACCGGGCGCGAGGCGGTGCGCACCGCCTTTTCGAACCAGGTCGCCTATTGCCGCGCCGCCGAAGCGCCGGTGACGGCGCGGATCGTCGCGGCCGTCGCAAGCCTGCTCGATCGCCCCGCGACGGACTTCGCGCGCAGTATCGCCGACTGGCCGGGCGCGCCGCTCGCCGACGCGCTGCCGCTGCGCGCCGCCGGCGGACTCCACGCGCTCCATCTGTCGGGCGCGGCGCCCGAGCTCGCGCCCATCTATGCCGATGCCGAGGATATCAACGACGCCGCGATCGTCGCGGGGGTCGTGCAGCGGCACGAGGCGGTGCTGCTCCCCTGGCTCGACGGGCCGCCGCAGACCAATGAGGCGGGGCGTTCGTCGAACTTCGTCGCGGCGATGCTGTGGCTCGCCGACAAGGGACTGCCGCCGCGCTTCCAATGCCTCGAAATCGGGTCGAGCGCGGGGATCAACCTGATGCTCGGCCGTTATCATTACGACCTCGCCGGGGTGCAGGTGGGGCCCGAGCCCGGCGTGATGGCCTTCACCCCCGAATGGCACGGCGCGCACCCTCCGCAGCATGCGATTGCAATCGAGAGCACCAGGGGATGCGACGTCGCGCCGGTCGACCTCACCGATCCCGCGCAGGCGCTGCGGCTCAAGGCCTATATCTGGCCCGAGCATCACATCCGCTTCGGCCGCATCGAGGCCGCGATCGCCGCCGCCGAGGCCGATCCGCCCGATCTCGTACGGATGACCGCCGCCGATTTCGTCGAAGCCGAGCTGGCAAAGCCGCAGGCCGAGGGGACCACGCGCGTGCTGATGCATTCGATCGTCTGGCAATATGTTCCGGGCGACCAGCAGACGCGGGTGACCGCGGCGATGGAGGCCGCGGGCGCGCGCGCCACGCCCGAGCGGCCGCTCGCCTGGATCGCGCTCGAGGCCAACCGGACGATGCACCGGCACGAGATGATCGTGCGCTATTGGCCCGGCGGCGGCGAACCGGTGATGATCAGCCACGCGCATCCGCACGGCGCCTGGATCGAATGGACCGCGCCGCAGTGAAGCGCCCGCGCTTTTGGGCATAGCCCCGACTCATGCTATGCTGCGCGCGGAAAGGAGAAAGCCCATGCAGGCCGTAACCGAAGGCGACCGCCGCAAGGAACTCGCCGTCCTCCTCGACCAGATCCAGGCGCATCCCGAACGCGACTGGACCCGCGAGCGGCGACGAATCGCGACGCTCAACCAGCTGATCGCCCCCACCCGCAAGCCGCACTGACGGCCCCACCGGCGCGAAGGCGGGCGGGCGTTCGTCGCATCGCTGCACCCGCCCGCCGCGTTCGCGCGTCCGCAAGGAAACAAGCGGGCGTCTCCGTTCGTTACTCCCTCGCAACGCCGCCCGCGCGGGTCCCTTCGCGCGGGCGGCTGATCCGATTTCAGGAACAGGGGAACAGCAGGAGACCGATCATGCGCAAGACCCTCATCCTTCTTGCGGCGAGCACCGCAGCCTTCGCCGCTCCCGCCTTCGCCCAGGTCGATACCGGCGTCGCGGGCCAGGTCGGCGGAACGGTCGGCGGCAGCGTCGATCCCGGCCGTATGGCCGGCGACGTCGTGCAGGACGCGACCCAGCCCGTCGGCGACGCGGTCGACCAGGTCGACCAGACCGCGAAGGACGCGACCGACGCCGCCGACCTCAAGCTCGCGACACGCGAGGACGTGCGCGCGGGCGCCAATGTCACCGATTCCAAGGGCAACAGCATCGGCACGGTGCAGAGCATCGACGGCGACAACGCCGTCGTCGTCAGCGGCGGCAAGCTCTACAATATCCCGCTCTCGGCGCTCTACAGCCACGCCGAAGGCGCAGCGCACGGCCTGGTGACCAAGCTGCCCAAATCCGAATTCGAAGCGCACGGCGCGGCGGGCGCTGATGCCAGCGACCCCGGCGGCCGCTGATCGCCCGCTGATCGAACGAGCCCCCCGCGCGGCCACCCCCCCCCCCCGGCCGCGCATGAAGGCGCCGGAGCTTAGGCTCCGGCGCCTTCACTATATGCCGGGAAAGCTCGAACCTGCGTGCACATCGACCTCGCCGCCCGTCGCGATCGGGATGACCGCGCGGCCAAACCAGACATAGCGCGCGGTCGGCCGCGTCAGATCATTGTCGTAGCGCGCCGCGACCGCCGCAGGGTCATAGCCCATCCAGCCGAGCGTCGCGGGCAGGATCTGGCTCGCCGAATGCCCCTCGTGCGGCGCCCCGGCATAATGATTGGCGAGCCGCGCGGGCAGGAAAGCGAGCAGCGGCACACGAAACTCGTCGGCCACGGGATCGCGGCTGCAGTGCGGCAGCGCGCCCGGCGTCAGATTCTGGCCGTGGTCGGAGGTATAGACGATCGCCACGTCGTCGCGGTCGACCCCGGCGAGCAGCCGCGCGAAGAAGCGCCGCTTCGACCAAGCGAGCGCCGTCGCATATTGCCGCGCGACCGGGGCGTCGGCGGGGATGGTGCCGAGCGGATAATGGTCGCGATACTGGAAATGCACCCCGCGCAGCACGGCATAGCTGAACGTCCGTCCGCGGCTCTTGATCTCGGCGTTGAGTCGGTCGGCGATCTTCAGGTCGGTGTCGATCCCGCCCTTCATCGACAGCACATGGTCGATCAGCGCGCGCTCGGGCGGCAGCAGCAGATTCTGCGGCGCGCCGCTCGTCTGCCCGTCGATCAGCAGGGTTCGATAGCCCGCGGCGCGGGCATAGCCCCAGATCGACGGCGTCCGCCGAAGGTCGATCCCCGGCCCTGCGCGGCGGACATCGACCCCCGATCGCAGCGCGACATGCGCCGGCGCGCTGCAATTGGCCATCGCCGCGGTCACGCCGAAATCGATGTGCGGAGTGCGGGTCAGCAGCGGGGCGATGATGCGCTCGAACGGTGCCTGCGCGACGCTTTCGTCGATCACCCAGACGATATGGCGCGGCGCCAGCGCCGCTCCCTCCGGCGTCGGTCGCAGCGCGGGGGCGGCGCGCGGCGGCGGCGCCTCGGCGGTGGCGACGTCCCAGGCGAGACCATAGAGATTGCGCCCGGCGCTCTCGGGCCAGACGTCGGCGAGGCGATAGACGAGGCTCGGCACGATCAGCAGGATCAGCAGCGCCGGCAGCGCGCGGGGCCACGCCGGCAACCGCCCGCTTCGCCGCGCCAGTACGCGCGAACCCGCGAGCAGCGCCAGCGCCGCGACCGTCTGCGCGCCCGCGAGCAGCAGCGGCGCGGTGAACTCGCCCGCCGCATTGCCCGCCTGCCGCGCCTCGGCGAGCATCCAGTCGAGCGTCGCCGCGTCGAGCGGCGCGCCGACGACCTGCCCATAGCCGATGTTGACGAGGATCGACGCACCCGCGAGCGCCAGCAGCGCCGCGAACCAGCGGCGCGGCAGCAGCCACGCGGACGCAAGCAGCACCGCGGCCTGCATCGAGAGGAAGAGGAAGGCGGTGGTCGCGCTCGCCGCGTCCCCCGCAGCGAGGCGATAGAGCACCGAATGGACGAGCTGAAAGCGATTGGCGAGCGCGAAACCCGCCGCGAACAGCAGCACCGCCGCCGCGATCCGTCCCCAGCCGCCGCGGCCCGCGCGGCGGGTTTCTTTCGTCCCCGCACCCGTCATCGAACGGCAACATAGCGGCAAAGCGTTGAAAAATCACGAAGCGATCGGCGCCCGCCCACAGACGAAGCCAGCGTCAAAGGAAATGGCCCGCCCCGGGGGCGGCGGGGCGGGCCAGTTTCGGTGCCGGGGCGCCGGATTGCGCGCCCGGCCCTCTGATTATCCGGTCAGGCCGTCAGTCGGCTTCCTCGAACAGGTCGACGGCGTTCGCCGCGGTCGCCGACAGGCGCACCGTGTCGCCATCGACCGAGGCGACGAGCCCGGCGGGGAGATAATGATGCTTCGCACCCTCGCCATCCTCGGCCTGCGGGCTGTCGCTTTTCGTCAGCTTGATGCGTTCGCCGTCGAGATGGTCGACGGTACCGACATGGACGCCATCGGCGCCCACCACCTGCATATGTTCCTTGATCGCGCTATGGTCATGTTCGGCCATGGTCTGTCTCCTTGCCGCTCGCGGGCCCTGCCGCGCGAGCCTGATCATCCTACGCGCCAGATCCGATTCGGCTCCAGCGCCTCCGATGAGCCGGGCGAAATCTTCGCCGGCTTTCATCCCCGCCGGCGCTGCGCTAGTTTGGTGCGATGCGCACCCTTCTTCCCTTCGCTGCCCTCGTCCTCGCCGCGGCGCCGCTTCCCGCCGCCGCCTGCTCACCGGTGGCCGGCTATCGCCCGCCGACCAACTTCGAGCTGACGGCGGCGGCCGACCTGATCCTGCTCGCAGCGGTCGAGGACGGCGCGACGCAGCCGGGAAGCGAGGATGCGATGACGCTGCGCGTCCGCCCGCTCGCCGCGATCAAGGGCACCATGCCGACAGGCCCGATCACTCTGCCGCAGGCAATGATTGCGACCGGCGCCATGGCCGGACTCAGCAATCCTTATGACTTGGCCGAACCGCATCCGCAGAGCCTTGCCGGTGCGTGCAACCGTTATGCCTTCCCGCGCGGCTCGCACGTCCTTTTCTTTCTGAAGCAGCGGGACGGCCAGTGGGTACCGGCGGGCGGACCGTTCAGCCGCTGGGCCGAGGATGTGCTGACCGACGACGCGCCCTGGCTTCAGGCCACGCGCCTCTATGCCGAGGTTGCGGCGCTACCCGTGGCCGAGCAGGCCCCGGCGCTCACGCGGCTCCGCGATGCCTATCGCGCCCGCGCCGACGACCCGCTGGCACAGACTGTCGCCGATGACATCGACCGCCAGATCGCCGGGCCGAAGAAACCTCTGCGCGAGCCAGCGCCGGCGCCGGAGGGCGATTGACCGGCGTTTCGCAAGCCATCGGATCGACGCCCTAGCACCACGGTCGCCGATACCCGGTCCACTCTCGCGCCAGCCCTTCGTCGATCAGTGCTGCGCCCGCGCTCGCGCCGCCGCGCGTCACGACCCGCAATTTGCGGCCATAGCGATCGACGTCACGGTCAACGCTTTCGAGGCTGAACGCGCCTTCGTTCAGCCACTGCCGCAGGCGCTCGGTCGCCGCCTCGCCCAGCCGCGCTTCCTCGGCACAGCGCGGTGGATGGGTTTCGGGGGTGTCGATGTCGGCGATGCGATATTTCTCGCCCGCGAACCAGAAGGTGTCGCCATCGACCACGCAATTGCGCCCACCGCCGCTGTGGCAGAAGCCAAAGCGCGCATGGAGGTCGTCCCCGGACTCCGGGGCCGCAGCCCCGCGGCTCAGCGCATACTCGACGCTGGCGATCGCCGGTTCCGCGGAGTTTAGCCGAAGCGCAGCGAGGGTGCCGAGGAAGCCGCCCAGCGCCACAAGCACCAGCCCGATGCCGAAGCTCGGCCGCCGTCGGCGGCGGAAGCGCGCGGCGCCGCGATGGGCTTTGCGCGGGTGCCAACTGGGCCGGAAGGAAGGGTGCGGCATGGCGGCGGTTTTGCCATGCCGAGCTTACCGAAATACCAACGGCTCCGTCCGCTATGAAAGCGAAGGCGGGCGAAACGCGTCCAGCGCGGCGCCGTTTCCGACCGGGCTCACGGCGCCCCGCGCGGTTCGTCGTCGTCGATTCCGCCGGGACCGAGTTCGCTCTCCTCGTCGTCGTCGCTCCGTTCCCCGCGATAGGCGTCCATGTCGATGCGGCCCGACCGCTCCATCTGGCGCATATGATCGACTAGATCCTGCGTATCGTCGCGTTCGTCGCGGGAGGGCGGCTTGGCGCTGTCCTCCAGCCGGCGGCCGCTTCGCGCATCCTCGGCGACGCTTTGCGCCTGCGCCTCGTCGTCGCGCTGTTCGCGGTTGACCGCCTCGGGCGCGCCGGGATCGCGGGCATCATCGACGCGGGGCTTGGAGGACTTGTCGCTCATGACCGGTTCCTTCACGCTGGATGCCGGTTCAACGCGCGACGCGGCGCCGCCGTTCCTCAGGCCGCGTCGGCGAGCACCTTGCGATCGATCACGCGAATGAACGCCTCGGGCTCCTGCGCCCCGGGGATCAGCATCCGCCCGTCCAGAATGAAGGCGGGAACGCCGGTGATGTTCTGCTCGGCCCAATAGGCTTCCTCGGTGCGCACCATCTCGGCATAATCGTCCGAGGCGAGGATCGTCGCCGCGCGATCGGCGGGAAGCCCGACCGAGGCGGCGACGTTGGCGAGGACGTCATGATCGCTCACATCGCGATTGTCGGTAAAATGGGCGCGGAACAGCGCGAGTTTGAGCGCGGTCTGTACGCCGGTCGGCCCGGCCTGATCGGGCGCTTCGAGCGCCCCCGCCCAGGTCAGCAGCCGGTGCGCGTCGAAACTGTTGCGCATCCGGAAACCCGGCCCGCGGTTGAAAACGAAACCAAGATCGGCGGCGATCCCCGCCATCCGGTCGCGGTTCGCGCGGCTCTGCTCGGGCGTGATGCCATATTTGCGGATCACATGCTCCACCGCATCCTCGCCTTCGCGTGGCATGCCGGGGTTGAGCTCGAACGGATGCCACTGGACGCGAACGTCGAGCCGGCCCGCGAAATGCGCGATCACCGTCTCGAACTTCAGCCAGCCGATGATGCACCACGGGCACATCACGTCAGAGACGATATCGACGGACAGACGCGGAACGGGCGCTGCGGTCACGGCAATCCTCCTTCACGGCAACGCCCCGCCCCACTGTCAGGGCGAGCGGCGATCCTTGCCCGTGCGCCGCTCGCCCTTGCGGCGTTCGGGGCCCTTGTAATCCGGATCGTCGGCGACACGCCGATCGCCCGATCGCCGGTCGGGCCTGTTGCGCTTATCCTCGTCGGCCATCCTTGTCTCCTTCCCACCACAAAGGAACCGGAAGCGACCCGGCGGTCAGTTACTCACAATATTGTCAAAAAGACAAGCGAGCGGGAGTTTGGGGGCTTGTGGAATGTCTGCTCTGGGGTGGAAAGCGGCCGTTCAAGATCACGTCATGCTGAACTTGTTTCAGCATCCATGACCAGACCTCTCGTTCGATGCCGCGTCGAAGTAGACGGCAGGCCATGGACCCTGAAACAAGTTCAGGGTGACGATGGTGAAATGGCTGCAACCGGTCGTTTTAGGTCTTCGTCATCCCGGACTTGATCCGGGATCCATTGGCTCGACGCTGCGTGAATGGATCCCGGATCAAGTCCGGGATGACGAACGTGGGAAAGCGACCGCAACCGGCCGCAAGCCACCATCGAAATCCTCGCCGCGTCGGCCGATCAATGCACCGTATCGACCGGCGCCTCGACGGCCGCCGGGGCCGGTCGCGACAGCACCCACCAGCTCGCAATCATCAGCCCGGTCGACAGCGCTTCGATGATCATCGCCTGGATGATGCCGGCGTTGACGACATCGCCGCTGCTCGCCCCGATCAGCCGGCCGATCAGCGCGGTGCCGTAAAGCGCGGCGGGGACCAGCAGCGCGCGCGACCAGCCGGGCAGCAGCGCGCCCACCGCCGCGCCGCCCGCGGCTACCAGGAAAAAGGCCGACAGGTCGGCGCGCACCGTATTGGCGGCCGGACCCTCGGCGATGATGCCGAACAATTCGGTGAAGCTCGCCGGGTCGAATATCCCGCGCAAGCCGACGATGGCAAAGAACAGCGCCCACAGCAGGACGGCACCGCGCAACACCCAGTTGATCATATCGTCTCTCCCCTTTGTTGCCGCACAGGCTGCGGCATCGGCGGGAAAAGTTCAATCTATTCCGTGAGGTCCGCGGCCAGCGTTTCCTCGATCCAGCCGCCGCCGAGGACGCGGCTTGCGTCCGCCGCATCGTAGAGCACCGCCGCCTGCCCCGGCGCGACGCCATATTCGGGCGCTGCGAAGCGCAGCCGGTCGCCTTCGACCCGCGCCGGCACCGGCTTCGCCATGCTGCGCACCTTGGCGAGCACCTCGCGGCCCTCGACATCGGCGAGCCAGTTCGCTTCGCCGAGCCGAGCCCCCGACACGGCGAGCGCGCGCCGCGGACCGACGACGACGCGCTTCGCCCCGGCATCGAGCCGCACAACGTAAAGCGGCTCGGCCTGCCCACCGATCTCGATCCCGCGCCGTTGGCCGACCGTATAGTGGATCAGGCCCCGGTGCGCGCCGAGCACCGTGCCGTCGACATGGACGATTTCGCCCCCGTCGTCGGCCTCGGGGCGCAGCTTGCGGACAAGGCTCGCATAATCGCCGTCGGGGACGAAGCAGATATCCTGACTGTCGGGCTTGCCCGCGACACCGAGGCCGAGCTCGCGCGCGATCTCGCGCACCACGCTCTTCTCCAAGCCGCCGAGGGGAAAGCGCAGGAAGTCGAGCTGCTCCTGCGTCGTCGCGAACAGGAAATAGCTCTGGTCGCGCGCCGGATCGACCGCGCGGTGAAGTTCGGCGCCCGCCGGTCCTATCACGCGTCGGACATAATGGCCGGTGGCGAGGCAGTCGGCACCAAGGTCCTTCGCCAGCGCGAACAGATCGGTGAACTTCACCCCCATGTTGCAGCGCACGCAGGGGATCGGCGTCCGCCCTGCCAGATATTCGTCGGCGAACTGGTCGATCACCGTGTCGCGAAAGCGGCTTTCATGGTCGTGGACATGGTGCGCGAAGCCCAGCCGGTCGGCGACCGCGCGCGCGTCGCGGATGTCCTGCCCGGCGCAGCACGCCCCGACACGCTTCGCCTTCGCGCCATGATCGTAGAGCTGCAGCGTCACCCCGATCACCTCCGCGCCCGAGCGCGCCGCGAGCGCCGCGACGACGCTCGAGTCGACACCGCCCGACATGGCGACGACGATTCGCCGGTCCTTCAGCGGTTCGGCGAGCTGGAAATCGCCGAGTCGGTCAGGGGAAAGCACATGAACCATGATC
Organism: Sphingopyxis sp. NJF-3; assembly: GCF_053514865.1. Classification (NCBI taxonomy): domain Bacteria; kingdom Pseudomonadati; phylum Pseudomonadota; class Alphaproteobacteria; order Sphingomonadales; family Sphingopyxidaceae; genus Sphingopyxis; species Sphingopyxis sp. NJF-3. The sequence continues at coordinate 821,063 of NZ_CM130726.1, read as the reverse complement.
GCGGCCATCTAGGGACGGCTGGCCCGAAATGCCAGCTTTTCCGCGCATCGCGTCAAAATATTGACGGGGGTTAAGCTTCGCTAACAAGCTCTGAAATGGACATTTACTCCGCTTTAGCGGGTCTGGGGTAGACAGGCGGCATGAACCTCGCCCCGTCCGATCTTCCGCGCCCTGCCGGTGCTGCCAGCCTGTCGAAGCCCGGCTTCGACATCATTCTGGCCGTTTCCGCCGCGCGGCAGGCCGCCTTGCCGACCGTGCGCCTGCTCCGCGCCCGGTCGCATCGCGAATCGCACCGGGCGGCGGTGAACGCTCTGCGCGCAATGCTGGGCGGAAATGCGGGTGGGGCCCGTTCCGTCGACCTGCGACCGGCGCGTTTCTTCGATCTGTCCGATCGGAAAAACGCCCTGTCCGAAACCATGAACGGCCCGTTTACCAGAGGGTTTCAGCCGATGTTGAACCTGGCTCATATAGGTAAGCGGCTGTCGGTCGAACCGATCCCCCCCGCTCAAGACATTATGGAATGACTATGATCGAGAATCAGAAAATCCGCCCGGCCCAGGTCATCGGCCCCCTCGGGGAACCGCTGACGCTGGACTCGCTGCCGCCGCCGAACACCACGCGCTGGGTCGTGCGGCGCAAGGCCGAGGTGGTGGCGGCGGTCAACGGCGGCCTGCTGACCGTCGACGAGGCGTGCGAACGCTATGGGCTGACGCTCGAGGAATTCGCCGGCTGGCAGCGGTCGATCGACCGCAGCGGCATGCCAGGGCTGCGCGTCACGCGCATCCAGCACTACCGCGACCTTTACGAGCGCCAGCAGCGCTTCTGACCGGGGCGCCAAGCACGAATGAGAGAGGGCGCCGCGGCGCCCTCTTTTTTTGCCCGTGCCGCCGATGCACCCGGTCCGGACGTCCATCCGCTCATAAAAACAGCCCGTATTTCCTGACTTTAGCAATTTCCTTGCAACCCCTGCGTTCACACGGCGTTAAGCCCGGGAGTCAATCAGGAGATCACTCACATGCGCAAGTTTGCAATCACCCTTACCGCCGCGTCGGTTCTCGCCCTCGGCGCGTGCCAGAGCCCGGCGGCCGACAAGGTCGAAGATCAGGCGGAGGCGCAGGCCGACGCGATCGACGATCAGGCCGACGCCATGCCCGAAGGCGCGGCGAAGGAAGCCATGGAAAAGAAGGCCGATGTCGTCGAGGAGCAGGGCGAGGAAAAGGCCAACGCGATGGACGACAATGGCGAGATCGCCCCGTCGGAAACCGGCGTCGGCGACACGCAGACCAAATAGGCCTTTTCGCGAAGGCAGTTGGAAGGGCGCCGCGGCCTTGTCGCGGCGCCCTTTTTTCACACCGCCCCGTCCAGCACCCGGAACACGTCCCGCACCCCCTGCGCGCCGCGGTCCCCGTCCGCGCGCAGGACCGCCAGCGCCGCGGCGACATCGAGCCGATATTCGGCGACCCCCGCGCCCTCGCCCGCCCACGCCGCGCCGAGCGATCGCATCAGCCGCGCCGCGGCGCGATTTTCGGACAGCGTGTCGACCTCAAGCTCGGTCAGCCCTTCGGCGAGGCACTGGATCAGCAGCGCCGCGGTCATCATCCGCGCGAGCCCCTTGCCGTGAAAGGCGTCGAGAACCGCGACCGAATATTCGCCGACCCGCCCGCCGTCGGCGTGCCGCACCGCGTGCACCGCGCCGATCGCCGGCGTCCCCTCGCATTCGGTGCACAGCGCGCCCCACGCGATATGGTCGTGCCCGTCGACGTCGACCAGCCGCTCGACCACGCTGTCGGGCGGCATCGGCGCGGGCGAGAAGAAGCGCAGATAGCGCGATTCGGTCGACAGTGTCGCGATCCCCTCGCGCAGCAGCGGCTCGTCGGCGGGCGTGATCGTGCGCAGGCAGACGGCGGTGCCGTCGGCGAGCACGCTATGCACCTCGATGCCGCCCAGCGGCACCCGCGCGGTCGTTGCCATGCCGATCTCCCCGGCCGCGAGCGATATCGGCAAGGATAGAGCCGTCACGCCTGCCGGACAAGCGCGCCTGCCCCCTACGGGTCAGGCATCGTCCCCCATCCGCAGCGCGGCGATGAACGCCTCCTGCGGGATGTTGACGTTGCCATATTCGCGCATCCGCTTCTTGCCCTCTTTCTGCTTTTCGAGGAGCTTCTTCTTGCGGGTCGCGTCGCCGCCGTAGCATTTGGCGGTCACGTCCTTGCGCAGCGCGGCGATGGTTTCGCGGGCGATGACCTTGCCGCCGATCGCCGCCTGGATCGGGATCTTGAACATGTGGCGCGGGATCAGGTCCTTCAGCCGCTCGCACATGCCGCGCCCGCGCGCCTCGGCGCTGCCGCGATGGACGATCATCGACAGCGCGTCGACCGGCTCATTGTTGACGAGGATGCTCATCTTGACGAGGTCGCCGGGGCGATGGCCGATCTGGTGATAGTCGAACGACGCATAGCCGCGGCTGATGCTCTTCAGCCGGTCGTAGAAGTCGAACACCACTTCGTTCAATGGCAGTTCGTAGGTGATCTGCGCGCGGCCGCCGACATAGGTGAGGTTCTTCTGGATACCGCGGCGGTCCTGGCACAGCTTCAGGATCGCGCCGAGATATTCGTCAGGAACATAGATGACCGCCTCGATCCACGGCTCCTCGATCTCCTCGATCCGGTTCGGGTCGGGCATGTCGGCGGGGTTGTGCAGCTCCATCTCGGTCGGGCCGCCGTCCTTCGAGCGGGTGAGCTTCAGCTTGTAGACCACCGACGGCGCGGTGGTGATGAGGTCGAGGTCGTACTCGCGGGTCAGCCGCTCCTGGATGATCTCGAGGTGGAGGAGGCCGAGAAAGCCGCAGCGGAAGCCGAAGCCGAGCGCGGCGCTCGTCTCCATCTCGAAGCTGAACGACGCGTCGTTGAGGCGGAGCTTCTGGATGCTCTCGCGCAGTTTCTCGAAGTCGTTGGCGTCGGTGGGGAAGAGGCCGCAGAAGACGACCGGCTGGACTTCCTTGAACCCGGCGAGCGGCGCCGCGGCGGGCTTCTTCGCGTCGGTCACCGTGTCGCCGACGCGCGCCTGCGCGACGTCCTTGATCTGCGCGGTGATGAAGCCGATCTCGCCGGGACCGATCTCGGTCAGGTCCTGCCGCTTGGGCGTGAAGCAACCGACGCGGTCGATCAGATGGGTGGTGCCCGCCTGCATGAACTTGATCTGCTGGCCCTTTTTCAGCACGCCGTCGACGACGCGGACAAGGATGACGACGCCGAGATAGGGGTCGTACCAGCTGTCGACGAGCATCGCGACGAGCGGCGCCGACGCATCGCCCTTCGGCGGCGGAATCTTGGCGACGATGGCTTCGAGCGCTTCCTCGATGCCGATCCCCGATTTGGCCGAGGCGAGCACCGCGTCGTCGGCGGGCAGGCCGATGATGTCCTCGATCTCGGCCTTCACCTTGTCGACGTCGGCGGCGGGCAGGTCGATCTTGTTGATCACCGGCACGATCTCATGATCATGCTCGATCGACTGATAGACGTTGGCGAGCGTCTGCGCCTCGACCCCCTGCGCCGCATCGACGACGAGCAGCGCGCCCTCGCACGCGGCGAGGCTGCGCGACACCTCATAGGCGAAGTCGACGTGGCCGGGCGTGTCCATCAGGTTGAGCTGATAGGTCTCGCCGTCGTGCGCCTTGTAGGAAAGGCGCACCGTCTGCGCCTTGATGGTGATCCCCCGCTCCTTCTCGATATCCATATTATCAAGGACTTGCGCCGACATCTCGCGCTCGGTCAGCCCGCCGGTGAACTGGATCAGCCGGTCGGCCAGCGTCGACTTGCCATGGTCGATGTGCGCGATGATCGAAAAATTACGGATATGCGAGAGGGGCGTTGTCATGGCGCGCGCGTTAGCAGGGGAAATGCGTGCTGTCAGCAGGGAGTGGTGGCGCCGCGCGGACGGGGCGATTTTCCCGACGTTCAGGGCAAAGTTCAGGAAAGTTCAGCCTTGTGCGACGCCCTTTCGCGCTTCCGAGGCCTTATTGTCTCCTTTGGAGCTTTAAAAAAACGGCAACGGCCGCGCCGCGTGGCGGCGACAGACGGCGGATTACTACGGAATCAAAGAGCAAGAGGTAGAGGGTGGCATGGCGGGATAATGTAGGAAAGACTTTATTTCGGTGGCTTCCGATGTTGCGCCCGCCCGCGGACGACGGCATGACAAAGGGGGGAGACGTCATTGAGCCGCCAGTTGATTAATGAGTATCGGGCCGAGCTCGACCGGCTACGTGCGGTTTCTGGGACCCAGCGCGAGAGTGTGCTTCGCGAGGCGTTCAAGGATTTGCTGAAGCGCTGGGGCCGCGCGAACGATCTGCAGTTCGTCGCCGAGCATGATATGCTGACCAAGCAGATGACGCGCATCTATATCGACGGCGCGCTGCTGCACGGGCTGCGCGTGCCTTTCGGTTATTGGGAAGCCAAGGACGCCAACGACGATCTGGCGGCCGAGATCGAGGCAAAATTCCGCAAAGGCTATCCGCGCGACAATATCGTCTTCACCGACGATGTGACGGCGGTGCTGTGGCAGGACGGCGTGGAGGCGATGCGCGCCGATATGCAGGGCGACGACGACAGCCTGCTGAACCTGCTCACGCGCTTTTTCGCCCACGAACGCGCCGAGATCGCCGATTTCAACAAGGCGGTGAAGCAGTTCGCGACCGACCTGCCCGAAATATTGAAGGCGCTGCGCGACCGGATCGCCGAAAAGCACGCATCCTCGCGCGATTTCGCGGCGGCGGTCGCGGCGTTCCTGCAGCATGCGCGCGACGCGATCAATCCCGCGGTCAACGAGGACGACGTGCGCGAGATGCTGATCCAGCACATCCTGACCGAAGACATCTTCGCCAAGGTGTTCAACGACCCCGAATTCCACCGCAAGAACAATGTCGCCGCCGAGCTGTACAAGCTGGAGGACAAGTTGTTCGACCGCGGCGAAAAGGCGACGCTGCTGCGCGCGCTCGACCCCTATTATGCCGGAATCGCGTCAACCGCCGCGCTGATCCAGAGCCATTCGGAAAAACAGGGCTTCCTCAAGGCGCTCTACGAGGATTTCTACAAGGCGTATAACCGCAAGGCGGCCGACCGGCTGGGCGTGGTCTATACGCCGGGCGAGATCGTGCGCTTCATGATCCGCTCGGCCGACTGGTTGTGCGAAAAGCATTTCGGCAGGAACCTGATCGACAAGGGGGTCGAGATTCTGGACCCGGCGACGGGAACTGGTACCTTCATCGTCGAGCTGCTCGAACATTTCCGGGGCAATCACGAGAAGCTGAAATATAAATATCGCGAAGAACTGCACGCCAACGAGGTTGCAATCCTCCCCTATTATGTCGCCAATCTGAACATCGAGGCGACCTATCAGGCGATCACCGGCGAGTTCGCCGAGTTCGAGAATATCTGCCTTGCCGACACGCTCGACATGGTCGAGGGGCTGGGCATCCATTCGGGCCATCAGCACGACATGTTCGGCGCCTTCGCCGACGAGAATATCGAACGCATCAAGCGCCAGAATCGCCGCAAGATCAGCGTGATCATCGGCAATCCGCCCTACAACGCCAACCAGCAGAACGAGAACGACAACAACAAGAACCGCACCTATCCGCACATCGACGACCGGATCAAGCGGACCTACATCAAGGCGAGCACGGCGCAGAAGACCAAGCTTTATGACATGTATGCGCGGTTCTATCGATGGGCCAGCGACCGGCTCGGTGATGAGGGGGTGCTGGCGTTCGTAACCAATCGGAGCTTTTTGGATAGCCGCACGTTCGACGGATTTCGCAAGCTGATAGTCAACGATTTTCAGGATATCTGGTTGATAGATTTGGGCGGGGATGTCCGTGCGAACCCAAAGCTATCAGGGACAAAGCACAACGTTTTTGGAATTCAAACGGGAGTTGCCATCGCCTTCCTCGTACGTCGCAAATTAGCAAGCCCAGCGACCGTTCATTACACCCGGCGACCAGAGTTTGACACATTGGAAGACAAGCTCAGCTGGTTGCATTCGCAAGAATTGGAAAGTGCGGGCTTTACAATGCTCAACCCCACTTCGGATGGGACGTGGATTAACGTCGGAGAGGATGGCTTTTCATCTCTGCTTCCGCTCGCTCCTCGTTCGGTATCAGCCAACTTCCGAAATTCGATCCTCCACGCGACCTCATCTGGAGTTTTGACTGGACGAGACGATTGGGCGGTAGCTCGCAATCCAAGCGATTTGCGAACCCTTGCGAATGAGTTCGGATCTCGTTTCAATAATCTTGCAGACACTAAGGAATTCGAAAGCCAAGAAATAAAATGGTCACGAAATCTTAAGCGGCACGCGATGAGGGGGCGGCGCTTCCATCTCCACGAGGGAGCAATTCGTAAATATGATTTTCGGCCATTTACTCAAAGACTAATCTATATTGACCCTTTGCTCGCTGATGAACTTGGACGAATCGACGAATTTTATCCCGCTGAATCGACAAACCCTGCTTGCGTAATCAACTTCGGGCCGCGGTTGCCATTTAGCACATTGGCGACAGGGCATGTGTCGAGCTACAGCTTTTTCATAGCTGACCCTGCGCACTATCTCGCCCGCTACCGCTACACAAAATCCGGTGAACGCGTCGACAACATCACCGACTGGGCACTAAGCAAGTTCATCGCGCATTATGGCAAAAAGGCCGGCGTCACCAAGGACGCGATCTTCCATTATGTCTATGCCGTGCTGCATGACCCCGTCTATCGCGAGACATATGCGCTGAACCTGAAACGCGAGTTTCCACGCATTCCCTTGTATCCCGAGTTCGCCAAATGGGCGGCGTGGGGAGAGGCGCTGATGGCGATGCATATCGGTTATGAGGATGTGGAGCCGTGGGCGGTCGAACGGGTCGACACGCCCAATGCCAAGCGTGCCGAGGCGACGCATCCCAAGCCGGTGCTGAAATCGCTGCCCGAGCAAGGGCTGGTACGCGTCGACGAGGACACGCAGATCGGCGGCATTCCGCGCGAGGCGTGGGATTATCGGCTGGGCAACCGGTCGGCGATCGACTGGGTGCTCGACCAGCACAAGGAAAAGACTCCGCGCGACCCGACGATCCGCGAGAAATTCAACACCTACCGCTTCGCCGACTACAAGGAGAGCATGGTCGCGCTGCTGGCGAAGGTCGTGCGCGTGAGCGTCGATACGATGGCGATCACCGAGGCGATGGAGGCGCTCGATCGGAGTGGGTGGGAGGAATAATGCAACGCAGCGGCGGGCGTAGTGGCAGGCCTTTTGGTCATATGACAATCGATGCGATCGAGCAGCATGTGCGCGCGGCAAACGGGGACCAAGATGAATTGACGGCAATTCTGGCCGAGCTCGGACATCGAAACACCAAGCGAGCGCATGAACTGAAAGACCTGGTAACACGGCTTTTGCGAAACCCGCAGCATTAGCGGCAACGAACCTGCTGGCTTTGAACTTGATCTCGGCCTCCTGCCCTCTCTCACCAGCGGGAGAGGGCTAAAGCTTCAGCCACCTCCCGCAATCATCCCTGACCCGCGCATCCCCATCTCCCATCCCCCGCTCCAACACCGCCGCCCTGCCCTCGCCCTCCGCCACCGCCGCCAGCGCGGCGAGGGCGTTGGCGCGGATGCGGGGGACTGGGTGGGCGTGCGCGAACTCGGCGGCGATGTCCTTGCCCTCTTCGGTTAGATGCACCGCGCAGCGGAGGAGCATTTCGGTGGGGGTGGTGGTCGGGCGTTTGGCGATCGTGCCCGTCTCGAGGTCGACGATATATTGGTCGCGCCAGGGGACGTGCTCGCCCTCGTCCATGATGTTGAGGCTGACCGACAGGCTGTCCGGGGGGAGCTGGCTGTGGATGTCGCGGTGGGCGCGGTAGAGGAGCATCTTGCCCTCGGCGAGGGTGCTGCGCTCGACGAAATTCAGCTTCATCGGCTCGCCGAGGCGGCCGTCGACGGCTTCGGGGTCGTAGTCGTAATAGTCGCTGATATAGCCGGGGCCCCAATAGCCCGTCGTGAGGAAGTGGAAATTATGGTCGTGCGGCAGGCCGTAGGCGAAGGCCGCGGGGCCGCTCGCGGCGTAGACGGCGTCGCTTTCCGCGGGCCACAGATTGGCACGGAGGAACCAGCCGCGGCGGCTGCGGTGGAGGAGAAAGACCTGCGCCGAATAGCGGTTTTCCGCGAGCTGATCGCGGTAGCTCGCCTTGAGTTCGGCGATGACGCGGTCGGCGAGGAAGTGTCGGTTGCGCGACAGGCCGGCGAGGAGATGCGCGCATCGGTCAAGGCTCGCTTCGTCGGCGAGGTCGACGCCGGTTTCGTCGAGGCGCGCCGCGACTTCGGCGAGGTCGATTTCGGGGACGGCGGGCGGGTCGATCAGGCGGGGCATGGGGTCTGCTTTCTAAAGCCCCTCCCCTGAAGGGGAGGGCGTTTGATAGAGCGCCAGCGTCGCCGTTGCTGCGTGGCGGACCTCCGGATGCGGGTCTTCCCCCGCCATGCGCGCCAGCGGCGCGCGGGCGGCGGCGGGGTCGAGCGCGACGAGTTCGCGCATCGCGTGCCAGCGCGCCGCGAAATCCTCGGTGCGCGTCTCGTCGGCGAACAGCGGCGCCGCGTCGGCGCGGCGCATCGTGCGGAGCAGGGTCAGCGCCATCGCGCGGAAGCTGCTGTCGCGACGCGATGCCGAGACGTGGACGAGGCGGCCGCTTTCGCTGTCACAGGCGCGGATCGGGAGGCGCGACGGCGGCTGCGCCGCGAGTTCGAGCATCAGCACGTCGCCGTCGCCGCCAATCAGGCTGAAGGCGGTGCGCGCGGTGTCGAGCGCCAGCGTCTCGCCGGCGGCGAGCGGGCGCGGCGGATCGCCGGCGCACGGGCTCGCGGCGGCGGCGGTGAAAGCGCCGGCCTCCTCGGCCTGGCTCACCGCGACATGATGGAGGCGGATCGCGGCGTTCCCGGCGGCGAGGATGCGGATGCGCGCATGGCCGGGAACGAAAAGCACGGACGGCGCCGCGTCGCGCGATGCCGCCTCGACCGGGCGGACGAGCAGGGTCAGGCGGATCGCGCCGGCCTCGGCGAGCAGCAGCCCGCCGAGCGCGCCGCCGCCGACGGCGCGGAGTGGGGGACGAGCGAAAGGGTCGGCGGCAAGCAGGTGCAGCGCCTGCGCGAGCCGGGCGCGCAGCCAGCCGATATCGTCGAGCCAGGGCGCGAGGGCGGCGATCGCTTCGCCGGGCGGCGTGGCCGCCTGCGCGCGCATCGCGGCGAGGAGGCCGGCCGGGGCGCCGTCCTCCGCCGCCCAGCGGTCGGCGAGCGCCGCGGCGGCGGCGCGCATCGCCTGCCGGCGGGGAGCATCGGCGCGCGGATAATGGTCGTGACGCGAAGCGGGCGCGGACATGCGGGCCTCCGGAGCGATAGCGCGGGCGGCGCGGGAGCCGCCCGCGCACACGGTCAGTCGTAGATGACGAGCATCACGGTGACGGTCGCTTCGAAGACCGACGGCTTCGACGTCGCCATTTCGGCGGCGAAGGAGCCGAACAGGCCGACCGCGGTGTCGAGCAGCGGCAGCGCGGCGATATCGATGGCTGGCATTGGCATAATCCCTCCTGTTTTCCGGCGTTTGATCCGCCGCGAACAGGATGGGAAAGGCGCGCGGGTGGCGCCAGTTAACTTAATTTAATGGCGCGAGCCACAGCGACAGGCCCGGCGGCGGCGCGGCGGGGGGCGCCTCGGCCTCGGTCCGCGCGGCGTCGGCGCGGGCACGGGCGAGGATCGCGGGCGGCACCGAGGGCGCGTGAAAGATATGGTCGGCCTGCCCGAGCAGGCGCGCGGCGCGCAGCGTGAGCTCGTCGGGGTCGGCGCTGGCCAGCGCGATGGTTTCGAGGCGCGCGGGCGGCGCGGCGTCAGGGGCGGCGGCGAGCCAGGCCTCGATACGCTCCGCCGCGCCGCCGTCGAGCGGGTCGAGCGCACCGCCGGCATCGAGCGCGGCGTCGATCGCGCGGCGGCGGTCGGCGGCGGCGGGCCAGCGCGCGGTCATCGCGGCGCGCGCGGCGTGGAGCGCCGAGGCGAGCGCGCCGAGCCGCGCGGGGAGCAAGGCCTCGATACGCTGGCGGACGGCTTTGGCGAGCCCCGCCGACGCGCCGCCGGTGCCGATCGCGATGGTGACGGGCGCGCGGTCGACGATCGCGGGCGTGGTGAAGTCGCAGAGATCGGGGCGGTCGACGACGTTGACAAGCAGCCCGCGCGCGCGCAGCGCCTCGGCCGCGGCGCGCGCGGCGTCGGCATCGTCCAGCGCCACGAAGCCGAGGCTCGCGCCGGGCTCCCACGCCGACACGATCCGCCCGCCGGCGCGCGCGACGAGCCGCGCCTTGGCGTCGGCCGCCTCGCCGGTTCCGACGAGCACGACGGTGCGGCCGGTGAGGTTGAGGAAGATCGGGAGCTGGTTCATGGGCCACCTATAGCAAGCCCCTCCCCTTCAGGAGTGGCAGGTAAACTGTCCCCCGGACAGTTTAGATCATGCCGGGGGCATGATCGACCTGTCACTGGGTTGGGGTGGGGTCTTGCAACCTTGCGCAAGGCCGATGGACCCCACCCGCTGCGACTAGCGAGCAAGCTCGCAAGTCTCGCTGCCCTCCCCTGGAGGGGAGGGCTAAGTCGCTTACTCGATCCAGTCGGGCACCCGCTCCGCCGCCATGATGGTGCCCGCCGCGATGCGGTCGGCGACCACGGCGTAGCGGTCGCCGTCGACGAGCACTTCGGGGACGAGGCTGCGGCTGTTGTAGGTCGATGCCATCGTCGCGCCATAGGCGCCCGCGGTGCGGAAGACCGCGAGATCGCCCGATTGCACGACGTCGATGTCGCGGTCGCGCGCGAAGGTGTCGCCGGTCTCGCACACCGGGCCGACGATCGAGGCGGTCATCCGTTCGCCGCCCGGTTCAACCGCGACGAAATCATGATACGCATCGTAGAGCGCCGGGCGCGCGAGGTCGTTCATCGCGGCGTCGACGATGACGAAGGGATGGGTCGCGCCGGGCTTGACCCACAGCACTTCGGTCAAGAGCACGCCGGTGTTGCCCGCGATGACGCGGCCGGGCTCGAACATCAGGGTGACGTCCCAGTCCTTCGTCACGCGCGCGACCATCGCGCCATAGTCGGCGGGCGACGGCGGATCGTCGTCGGGGCGATAGGGCACGCCGAGCCCGCCGCCGAGGTCGACATGGGTGATGCTGTGCCCCGCGGCGCGCAGGTCGGCCACGAGGCGGCCGACGCGCTCGAACGCGGCCTCCAGCGGCGCGAGGCTGGTGAGCTGGCTGCCGATGTGGAGCGCGACCCCGCGCAGGTTGAGCCCGGGCAGCCCCGCGAGCCGCGCGAAGATTTCGGGCGCGGGGTCGATGCCGACCCCGAACTTGTTCTCGGCCTTGCCGGTCGAGATCTTGGCGTGGGTGCCCGCGTCGACGTCGGGATTGACGCGCAGCACCGCATTCGCGGTCGTCTCGCGCGCCAGCGCGATCTCGGCGAGCGCGACGCCCTCGGGCTCGTGCTCGATGTTGAACTGGCCGATGCCGCGATCGAGCCCCTGCGCGAGCTCGGCGCGGGTCTTGCCGACGCCCGAGAAGACGATGTCCTCGGCCGCCATGCCCGAAGCGAGCGCGCGTTCGAGTTCGCCGCCCGAGACGACGTCGGCGCCATAGCCCTGACGCGCGAGCACGCGCAGCACGCCGAGGTTCGGGTTGCACTTGATCGCGAAGGCGATGTGCTTCTTCGGCACATCCTTCAGCGCGTCGCGGAACACCTGCGCATGGCGCTCGAGCGTCGCGCGCGAATAGACATAGACGGGGGTTCCCACTTCGGCGGCGATGCGCGGCAGGGGGATGTCTTCGGCGTGGAGCACGCCGTCACGAAGTTCAAAATGGTCCATCGAAGGAAGTCCTGATCATCATTCTCCGTTCGCATCGAGCGAAGTCGAGATGCCCCGAAGGACAGGACAAGCCGATGGGTGTCTCGACTTCGCTCGACACGAGCGGATTAAACTGGGTTTGGCTCAGCCTGGCGGGGGCAGGTCGAAATCGTCGGGCTCGCGTTGTTCCGAGCGTTTGAGAAGTTCGTCGCTGCGCGCGGGCTTGGCCTGCGCGTCAGGCGTCGTCAGCTCCTCGTTCCTCGGGGGGCGCGTCGCGCCGATCGGGATGACCGGCGGGGCCTGGCCCACGACCGGTTTCAGATCCTCGCGCTTGCCGCACGCGCCGAGCGTCGCCGCAAGGGCGGCGGCCGACAGGAGGACGGCGGTCAGCGGGCGGATTCGCATCGTCAACTCTCCAGCGCGGCGCGGGCCGCGGCGATGGCGTCTCTTACCCGTTCGGGCGCGGTGCCGCCATAGCTGATGCGGCTGGCGACCGATGCCTCGACGGTCAGCGCGGCGAGCGCCTGCGGCGTCACGGCGGCATGGATCGCCGCGGCCTCGGCAGCGGGCAGCGCCGACAGCTCAACGCCCAGCTCCTCGGATCGTTTCACGCAGGCGCCGACGATATGGTGCGCCTCGCGGAACGGCACCCCCGCCTCGCGCACCAGCCAGTCGGCGAGATCGGTCGCGGTCGAGAAGCCCGAGGCGGCGAGCGCGCGCATCCGGTCGGTGCGGAAGCTCAGCGTCTCGACCATCCCGGTCAGCGCGGCGAGCGACAGCGCGAGCGCGTCGAAGGCGCCGAACACCGTTTCCTTGTCGTCCTGCAAATCCTTCGAATAGGTGAGCGGCAGCCCCTTCACGATGACGGCGAGCCGCTGGAAGGCGCCGAGCAGCATCCCCGCGCGCCCGCGCACCAGTTCGGCGGCGTCGGGGTTGCGCTTTTGCGGCATGATCGAGCTGCCCGTCGACCAGGCGTCGGGCAGGCTCACGAAACCGAAGGGCTGGCTCGCCCAGATCACGATTTCCTCGGCGAGCCGCGAGAGATGAAGCGCGGCGATCGACGCGGCGGCGCAGAATTCGAGGGCGAAGTCGCGGTCGGACACCGCGTCGATGCTGTTCGCCATCGGGCGGTCGAAGCCGAGCGCCTTCGCCGTCGCGTGGCGATCGACCGCGAAGCCCGTGCCGGCGAGCGCCGCGGCGCCGAGCGGCGATTCGTTGAGGCGCGCGCGCGCATCAGCGAAGCGTCCGCGGTCGCGGCCCGCCATCTCGACATAGGCGAGGAGATGGTGACCGAGCGTCACCGGCTGTGCGACCTGAAGATGGGTGAAGCCGGGCATGATGCTGCCGGCATGCTCGTCGGCGCGCGCGAGCAGCGCGGCCTGCAGCGCCTTCAGTCCCGCGTCGATGCGGTCGCAGGCGGTGCGCGTCCAGAGGCGGAAATCGGTCGCGACCTGGTCGTTGCGCGAGCGCGCGGTATGGAGACGCCCGGCGGGTTCGCCGACGATGTCCTTGAGCCGCGATTCCACCGTCATGTGGATATCCTCGAGCGCGAGGTCCACGGGCACGCCGTCGCGCGCGAACTCTTCGGCGATCCGCGCGAGGCCGGCATCGATCGCCGCGGCATCGGCCGCGGCGACGATGCCCTGCGCGCCGAGCATCGCGGCATGCGCGCGGCTCGCGGCGATATCCTCCTCCCACAGCCGCTTGTCGATGGGGATGGACGCGTTTATCTCTTGCATGATCGCGGCGGGACCGCCACCGAAGCGGCCGCCCCACATGCTGCTCTTGTCCGGAGATTCCGTCATTCGCCGCGTCCCAAACCCGAAAATTGCCCTCCTCGCCATCCTGCTGGCGGGGTCGATCGCCGGCTGCGATAGGGAAAAGCAGGACGGGGGGCAAGCGGGGGCGTCCCAAGCAAATATTGCGCCCGGCGAAGCGAAGGATGCGCGCGGGGTCGAGACCTTCCAGCATCAACTCGACCGCAGCCACGCCGGCGAGGCGACGCCCGCCGCGAGCTTCCGCGGCCCCGACGACGCGCCGGTGACGCTCGCGAGCTTCCGCGGGCGGCCGCTGCTCGTCAATCTGTGGGCGACCTGGTGCGCGCCGTGCGTCGCCGAAATGCCGACGCTCGACGCGCTCGCGGCCAAACAGGGCAAGGCGATGGCGGTGATCGCGGTCGCGCAGGATCTGCAGGGCGCCGCGGTCGTCGACCCCTGGTTCCAGAAGGCGGGGCTGAAAACGCTCCAGCCCTATATCGACCCCGAAAACGCCCTGCTCGACGCGGCGAGCAGCGCGCTGCCGACGAGCATCCTCTACGATGCCGAGGGCAAGGAGATCTGGCGCGTGGTCGGCGCGATCGACTGGGAGGGCGCGGAAGCGAAGGCGCTGCTGGGCGAAGCGGGGGTTCAGGCCTCTTGAAGGACCTCACCGCTTTTCCGTCCCACAAGCTGAACGCCAGCCAACGGCGGCTGAACCTCAGATAAGCGGAGGGTTCAGCACCCTGTCACCCCTGCCTTGGTAGACGGTCATCGACAGGCCGCGAATCCGTGCTGCCTGACGGTGAAGGAGACCGAACCATGGCTCAGATGATCAAAACGTCTTTGACCAAGGCCGCGATTGGTGCGGCCACCGTGGGCGCCTTGCTGAGCGCCACACCCGCAATGGCACGCGACCGTTACGACCGCGACGGCATCAGCGCCGGCGAGATCATCGCCGGGGCGGTCGTGCTCGGCGGCCTCGCGGCGATCCTGTCCTCGGACAATGATCGCTATGACCGGTACGATCGCTATGACGATCGCTATCGCGGCCGCTATGACGACCCCCGCTACGGCTATGGCTATGACTATAACCGCTATGGCGACAGCCGCAGCGCGGTGAACCAGTGCGTGCGCGCCGTCGAGCGCAGCGGCAGCCGTTACGGCCGCGCCGACGTCACCCAGGTGACGAGCATCGACCGCAAGCGCGACGGCTACAAGGTCAAGGGTCGCGTCGTCGTCCGCGACGGCTATGGCGGCCGCTGGGGCCGCGGCGGCTATTACGACAAGGGCAAGTTCAGCTGCGACGTCCGCTACGGCCGCATCCACGACCTTGACTTTTCGGGCCTGCGCTAAGCGCCCGAAAGGAAGACAGCGGGAGCCCGCCGGCCTTTCGACCGGCGGGCTCTTTGCAGGCGCCGCATTCCTGGATGATGACCGAATATTTACCTTCCTTCTTTATGGAGTCGCATGGGACCATTATGATCGCCAGGCGTGGGTGACCGGGCGGCAGCTATTGGGTCGCGCATGTCTTATCCCGAGGCCGAATCCGCCTCCACGGCCGCCGAAAAGCGCCAGCCGCGCCAGTCGCGCCTGGTGAAGGCGGCGCTCGCCTGCGCACGCTTCGGCCAGTTCGACGTGACCATCCGCAACGTGTCGCAGACTGGAATCGGCGGCCGGGCACCGCATGCCCTTAACCTCGGCGAGCGGGTCACGCTGTTCCTGCCGGGACATGATCCGATGATGGGCACCGTCCGCTGGGTCGTCGACCGGCGCTTCGGCATCGAAACCGACGCCGAGATCTTCCCCGGTCGGCTGCGCGCCGCGCATGGCGACGAACTGGTGGCGGCCGACAGCCGTGCCGATTTCCAGATCATGCCGCCCCCGAAGATTTCGGCGTGGCGGCCCGGGCTGCTGCAGACACAGTCCCTGCCCGGCCATTACGGTCGCAAGCGTTAAGCAACGAGTCCAAATAGGACCGCCTCACCGAGCGAAGACGAGGCGGCAACGGCTGCCGGTTCTCGCTTCGCTCGAACGGGCCCCTCGTCTTCGCTCGGGGAGGCGGCGCAACTTTATGACACAAAAAACCGGCGCGGATCGCTCCGCGCCGGTTTCTGTTCGACCAGTTGAAAAAGCGCGGCGTCAGGCGACGCGGCGGACTTCGTTGCCGTCGTCATCGATGTCGCGCAGCACATAGCCGCGGCCCCAGACCGTCTCGATATAATTTTCGCCGCCGCAGGCGAGCGCGAGCTTCTTGCGGAGCTTGCAGATGAAGACGTCGATGATCTTCAGTTCGGGCTCGTCCATCCCGCCATAGAGGTGGTTCAGGAACATTTCCTTGGTGAGCGTCGTGCCCTTGCGCAAGCTCAGAAGCTCGAGCATCTGATATTCCTTGCCGGTCAGATGCACGCGGGTGCTATCGACCTCGACCGTCTTGGTGTCGAGATTGACCGCCAGCTTGCCGGTCTTGATCACGCTCTGGCTGTGGCCCTTCGAGCGGCGGACGACCGCATGGATGCGGGCGACCAGCTCGTCGCGATGGAA
This sequence comes from Sphingopyxis sp. NJF-3, assembly GCF_053514865.1. Taxonomy (NCBI): domain Bacteria; kingdom Pseudomonadati; phylum Pseudomonadota; class Alphaproteobacteria; order Sphingomonadales; family Sphingopyxidaceae; genus Sphingopyxis; species Sphingopyxis sp. NJF-3. The sequence goes on along the minus strand of NZ_CM130726.1, from coordinate 804,861 downwards.
AGGCTTGGTGACATAGTCGTCGGCGCCGAAGCCGAACGAGCGCACCTTGGAATCCATTTCCGAAATGCCCGACAGGATCAGCACCGGCGTCTGCACCTTTGCAGTGCGCAGTTTCTTCAGCACGTCGTAGCCGTGCATGTCGGGCAGGTTCAAATCGAGCAGGATGATGTCGTAATCATAGAGCTTGCCGAGATCCAAGCCCTCTTCCCCCAGGTCGGTGGTGTAGACGTTGAAGCCCTCGGTGGTGAGCATCGTGTCGATCGCCTTCGCGGTCGTCGGCTCGTCCTCGATCAGCAATACGCGCATTGGGCACCCCTTGACTGTTTCCCACGATGATCCCGCGAACCGATCGCCGGGCCATCATGAATGTCGCGGCGGATCGATCCCCTGTTGCGGGACTGCCGGACCATTAACCACGAAACTAATGAAGGGAAAAGGTTAATTTTGGTTTAACCCGCAGAAATCCACGAGTCGCGGGGAATCCGCCTTCGTCGGACACGGGGTTTTCACGCGCGCTCGGCCCCGTGCTGCCGATCCCCTGCCCCGCTGCAGGACCGTTTCAACGCATCGACGAGATAGTCGGAAAGCGCCCGCACGCGCGCGGGGCGCAGCCGCGAGGGCGGCGAAAGCAGGTGCAGATGCGCCTGCGGCAACGACCAGTCGGTGAGGATGCGGACGAGCGCGCCCGACACCAGCGCCTCCTCGGCGATGAAGTCGGGCAGCACTGCGATCCCGCCCCCCGCGACCAGCCACGGCACCGCGATGTCGCCATTGTTGGCGAAGAGCGGCCCTGCGGGCACGACCGTCGCCTCCTCCCTGTCGCGGTGAAAGCGCAGCGGGATCGCACGTTCGCGGTGGCCGTAGCCGAGGAGCCGGTGGCGCGCGAGGTCGAGCGGGTGGCGCGGCGTGCCGGTCTTTTCCAGATAGGCGGGGCTCGCCATCACCGATGCCGCGACCGGCGCGATGGTGCGCGCGAGCAGCGTCGAATCGTCGAGGCTCGCGATGCGCAGCGACAGGTCGATCCCCTCGGCGACGAGGTCGTGACGCGCGTCGCTCAGCATCACCTCGATCTCCACCGCCGGATGCCGCTCGAGGAAAGCGGCGAGCGGCGGGCCGAGCACCTTGATCCCGAAGCTCATCGGCGCCGCGAGGCGGATCGGCCCGGCAAGGTCGACCCGGTCGCCGCGCGCCGCCTCGGTCGCCGCGGTCGCCGCCGCGACCATCGCGCGCGCTTCGCCCAGCAGTCCCGCGCCGGCGGTCGACACGGCGACGACGCGCGAACTGCGATGCAGCAAGGTGATGCCGAGCGATGCCTCGAGCCGCGTCACCGCCTTCGACACGCTCGCCTTCGACAAGCCGAGCGCGGCGGCGGCGGCGGTGAAGCTGCCGCCGTCGGCGACGGCGACGAAACAGGCCCAGCCTTCATAATCGGGAAGCGCCATGAAACCCCCACTTCATGGTCATTGCGAGGAGCCGAAGGCGACGCGGCAATCCCCAGCTATCGGCCGGTATGGACGGTCGCTGGAGATTGCTTCGCTCCGCTCGCAATGACTGCAATTTGGAAACGATGATTTTCCATCTACGCTATTTCGGAAACGATACATATCCCTATCTTGGCCTCAACACGATAGCGCCGCCGGGCTTCATGCCCTTGCGCGGCCAGATTGAAAGGATTGCCCGATGATCGACATTCGCAAATTCGACACGCTGGGCCACGCCAACCACGGCTGGCTCGACGCGCGTCATCACTTCTCCTTCGCCAGCTACCATGATCCGGCCCGCATGGGCTGGGGCGCATTGCGCGTCTGGAACGACGATGCGATCGCGGCGCAGGCGGGCTTTCCTCCGCACCCGCACCGCGACATGGAAATCATCACCTATGTCCGCACCGGCGCGATCACCCATCGCGACTCCATGGGCAATAGCGGCCGCACCGCGGCGGGCGACGTCCAGGTGATGAGCGCAGGCACCGGCGTGACCCACAGCGAGTTCAACCTCGAGGACGAGGAAACCACGCTGTTCCAGATCTGGATCCTGCCCGATCGTGACGGCGGCAATCCGGGCTGGGGCCAGCGCGATTTTCCAAAGGCCGACCGCTCGGGCCGCTTCGTCACGCTGGCGAGCGGGATCGAGGGCGATGAGGCGCTGCCGATCCGCGCCAACGCCCGTGTGGCGGCGGCGACGGTGAACGCCGGCGAGACGCTGTCCTACGACCTCGACGCCGGGCGCCACGCCTATCTGGTCGCCGCCAAGGGCCGCATCCGCGTCAATGGCGAGGATGCCGATCCGCGCGACGGCATCGCAATCCGCGACGTCGGCACCATCACCGTCGAAGCGATCGACGACGCCGAACTGGTGCTGGTCGACAGCCTCTGACGAGCCTCCCCCCGGGCCGCCGCCTGCCCCCCTCCCTTGCGGCGGCGGCCCACCCCTTCTCCCCTCACACAGTCCAAGGAGTATCCGCCATGACCCATATTCTTCGCATCGACGCCAGCGTCCGCAACCAGGGTTCGACCACGCGCGCGCTCGCCGACCAGCTCGTGAACCGCCTCGTCGAGCAGGATTACGGCGCGACGGTGACCCGCCGCGATCTCAACGCGACCCCGCCCGCGCTGCTCACCGAAGGCTGGGTCGGCGCCAATTTCACCGACGAGACCGAACGCAGCGACGAACAGAAGGCGCTGCTCGCGGGATCGGACGAACTGATCGCCGAGCTCGAAGCCGCCGACACGATCGTCATCACCGCGCCGATCTATAATTTCGCGATCCCCGCTTCGCTCAAGGCCTGGGTCGACCTGATCGCCCGCGCCCGCCGCACCTTCCGCTACACCGAGACCGGCCCGGAGGGTCTGCTGACCGGCAAGCGCGCCTTCATCGTCTTCGCCTCGGGCGGCGTGCCGCTGGGCAGCGCGGTCGATTTCGCGAGCGGTTATCTCAAGCATATCCTCGGCTTCGTCGGCATCACCGACGTGACGATCATCGCCGCCGACGGTCATCTGACGGACGGCGAGGCGATCGCGCGCGCCACCTCGGCGATCGACACGCTGAGCCAGGCAGCCTGAGCCACGCGATGCAGCGGCTTCCCAGCCTGTTCCTTTCGCACGGGTCGCCGATGCTGTCGCTGGAGCCCAGTCCGGCGCGGGATTTCCTCGCCGGGCTGGGCGACCGGCTGCCGCGTCCGCGGGCGATCCTGGTCGTCTCGGCACATCATGACGCGGCGCATCAGGGCGGCCGCGCGACCGTCACCGCTTCGCCCGCCCCGCCGACGATCCACGACTTCGGCGGTTTTCCCGACGCGCTCTATGCGATGCGCTATCCGGCGCCGGGCGATCCCGCGCTGGCGCGGCGCATCCCCACGTTGCTCGGCGCGCACGGCCTCGACGCGACGCCCGACGCGGCGCGCGGGCTCGACCATGGCGCGTGGGTTCCTCTCTCGCTGATCTATCCGGACGCCGACATTCCGGTCGTCCAGCTCTCGATCGCCTCCGGCGCGTCGTCCGAATGGCATCATGCGCTGGGCCGGGCGCTTATCCCGCTTCGCGACGAAGGCGTGCTGATCGTCGGATCGGGCGGCATGACGCACAATCTGCGCGCGCTGTTCTCGGCGCGCCCCGCGGTCGATGCACCCGCGGCCGGGTGGGTCACCGCCTTCGCCGACTGGGTTGCCGAACGCCTCGCCGCGGGCGCGGTCGACGATGTCCTGCACGCGGTCGAGCGCGCGCCGCACGGCCGCGACAATCATCCGACGATGGACCATATCCTGCCGCTGTTCGTCGCGATGGGCGCCGGCGGCGCGCCGCTCGACGCCGAGCGGCTGCACGCCAGCACCACCTACGGCCTGCTCGCGATGGACGTTTACCGCTTTGGGCGGAGCAGTTCGGAATAGATTCGCGCCCCGCCTATTTTCATGTTCGCCGACGGAGCGTCGGCTTTGGGCCGGAAGCCGACGCTATTTTAGAAGACGACGCTATTTTAATCGTCATCCCGGACTTGATCCGGGATCCATTCACGCAGCGCTGGAGGAGTGGATCCCGGATCAAGTCCGGGATGACGAAGGTCTGAAAGCGACCGGTTGCTGCCATATCCGACGTGTACCCCGGCGAAAGCCGGGGCCCAGGGCTTCGTCGCGCATCCCTAGCTTTTTATCGCCCTGGACCCCGGCTTTCGCCGGGGCACACAATGGAATGGAAACGTCCGCTTCCCACCCCAAAGCGGACATTGCTCGCCCGGCGCGCTCGCGCCGCGATGGAGGTTTACGCTTTCGGCGGGGGATCGCGCCGCCTATAGCGCGGCGATGCTTCTTTCCGACCGTATCCTCTTCCTCGATGGCGAGGCGATCGTGCTCGACAAGCCCGCGGGCCTGCCGGTCGATCCGCCGCGCGACGGCAGCCTCAGCCTCGAAAACCATCTCGATTCGCTGCGTTTCGGCTTCAAGCGATGGCCGCTCGCGGTGCACCGGCTCGACCGCGACACCTCGGGCTGCCTGCTGCTCGCCCGCAATCCCAAGGCGCACGGCCGCTTCACCCGCGCCTTCGAGGAGCGCGCGGTCGAGAAGCAATATCTCGCGATCCTCGATGGCGTCCTCGAAGGCGAGCGCGGCACGATCGACCTGCCGCTCATCAAGACCTCGACCGCCGAGGCGGGCTGGCGCATGGTCGGCGATCCGAAAGGCAAGCCGTCGGTGTCGCATTGGGAAAAGCTCGCTGTCGTCGAGGGCCGCAGCCTGCTGCGCTTCCGCCCCGAAACCGGCCGCACCCACCAGCTTCGCGTCCATGCGCTCGAAGGGCTCGGCTTTCCGCTCGTCGGCGACCCCGTCTACGGACGCGGCGGCACGCGGACGCGCACCCTGCTCCACGCCGAGCGGCTGGTGGTAAAACGTGACGTCAAGCCGCCGATTATCGCCGAGGCGCCCTTCCCCGACGCCTTCGTCGCGCTGGGTTTCGCGGCGCCGGAGGGAGCGGCGCCGACCCGTGGCTGAGATTCCCGAGAGCGCGATCAGCGAGAAGTTCCTCGCAGGCACCGGTCCCGGCGGGCAGAATGTCAACAAGGTCGCGACCGCGTGTCAGCTTCGCGTCAACGTCTATGCGCTCGGCCTCGCCCCCGACGCCTATAAACGGCTGAAGCAGCTCGCGGGCAGCCGGATGACCGCCGAGGGCGAACTGGTCATCCTCGCGCGCCGCTATCGCACCCAGGAGGCGAACCGCGCCGATGCGCGCGAACGGCTGAACGCGCTGGTCGATGCCGCGCTGGTGCGCCCCGAACGGCGCATCAGGACCAAACCGAGCAAGGCCGCCAAGGCGCGCCGCGTCGAGAGCAAGAAGGCGCGCAGCACGATCAAGGCCGGACGCGGACGGGTGCGCGGGACCGACTAAAAGCCGGATGACCAACCTTTACCGCCTCGACGCGCCCGCGGGCGCGATCGCCGCGGCCTTCGATGCCGAGGCCGGCGACGATCCCTGGACCGGCGACTATGTCGCGCCCGGTCGTCCCGCCCCAGTGATCGTCAGTGACGGACGCGGCGGATCGCGCCGCTTTCTGCGCCCCCGATTATGGGGCGTTCCGCCGCCGCCGCAGGGCACGCGCCCGGTAACCACCGTCCGTAACCTTCAAAGCCCCTTCTGGATCGGCACGCTGCGGCACCCCGAACTGCGCTGCCTGGTGCCCGCGACGGCCTTCGCCGAATGGTCGGGTCCCCCGGGCGCAAGGCGGCAGCACTGGTTTTCGGTCGCGTCGCGCCCGATCTTCGCCTTCGCGGGAATCCAGCGGCAGATCGAGGACTGGCCCGGCTTCGCGATCCTGACGACCGAGCCCAACCGGCTGGTCGCGCATTATCAGCCCAAGGCCATGCCGGTCATCCTTCATGCCGAGGATCATGACCGCTGGCTGACCGCCGACTGGCGCGAGGCCGCCGCGCTCGCCGCCGCCTACCCCGGCCAGTCGATGGTGGCCGGCGACGCGCCGCCTTAACCAGAAGGCTTCACCATCGGCTTTGACCTGCCGGTAACCATCGGCGCGATAGAAATCTCGAATCGAATCGCACCAGGGATCGCCAGCCGTGCCGGTAAAGAACAGCAGCATCATCAAGCCCGCGCCGGAGGGGCGCCGCGCGACGCGCACCGACGTGTCCGCGCGGGCGCGCCTTCGCGAGGCGGGCATGAACCCGTTCGACGTCGACCTGTTCGACCTTTCATCGACGGGATTTCGCTTTTTCTCCTATTCGCCCCCCGCTGTGGACACCCATCTGTGGGTGAACCTGCCCGGCCTGCAGCTGCTCGAAGCGGTCGTCCGCCGCGTCGACGGCACCAATTGCGGCTGCGAGTTCGTCAGTCCGCTGCACCCGTCGGTGACGCAGCATATGCAGGCCAAGCTGCGCAAATAGGCCGGTCCCGGCTTCAGCTTTCCGGCTTTTCCGACTTCTTCAGGACATGCTTCCACTCGTCGGGCGTCACGCGACCGACCGACAGGCGCGACAGCCGGACGAGGTCCATGTCGGCGAGCTTCGGGTCGGCCTTGATCGCGGCGAGCGTCACCGGATGCGCGAGCGGCCGCACCGGTTCGACGCGCACCACGACCCACGGCGAGCCTTCGTCGGCGGTCGGATCGGGAAAGGCGGCCTCGGTGATCTTCATGATCCCGACGCATTCCTTGCCGATATTGCTGTGATAGAAGAGCGCCTCGTCGCCGACCTTCATCGCCTGCATGTTGAGCTTCGCCGTGTGGTTGCGCACGCCGTCCCAGATGCCGCTGCCGTCCTGGACCAGCGTATCCCAGCCATAGACGTCGGGTTCGGATTTCATCAGCCAATATTGCTTTGCCATGGCGGCGGGCTTAGCCGAGCCGACCGCGCGACGGAACCGCCTTTTTCCCTTTAACCGACCGGTGCCAGCGCCTAAATCGCAGCTATGACGCGCCCTGGGCGCGACCCCTAGAGTACCGGTTTTGATGGAATCAAAACCGGTACTCTAGATTTTTGTTTTACCGTGTTTTCCGAGTCGTCAGGTGATTCCACCTGACTTGAAAACACTCTAGCAGATGGATTCCAACCGTATGACCGCCGCCGTTCCCGTCATTTCCCTGTCGCTTCCCGCCGAGCAATTCGCGCACGACTTCGGCGCCTCGTTCGAGCGTTTCGGCTTCGCGATGATCACCGATCATGGCATCGACCCGGCGCTGATCGACGACGCATGGGTGAAGGCGAAGGCCTTTTTCGCGCTGCCCGAGGCGGCGAAGCGCGCCTATCACATCCCCGGCGGCGGCGGCGCGCGCGGCTATACGCCGTTCGGGACCGAGATCGCCAAGGGCGCGAAAGAGGTCGACCTCAAGGAATTCTGGCACGTCGGCCGCGACCTGCCCGCAGGCCACAAGCTCGCCGCGCAGCAGCCGAACAACGTCTGGCCCGCCGAGGTCGCGGGGTTCCGTGCCACCTATGACAGACTGTTCGCCGAGTTCGACCGCGTCGGCGGCCGATTGCTCTCGGGCATCGCCCGCTATCTCGGCCTTGCCCCCGATTTCTTCGACGACACGGTCAAGGACGGCAACAGCGTCATGCGCCTCCTCCATTATCCACCCGTCGAGGGGCCCGCGAAGGGCATCCGCGCCGAGGCGCACGAAGACATCAACACGATCACCCTGCTGCTCGGCGCCGAAGAAGCCGGGCTCGAAATCCTCGACAAGGACGGAAGCTGGCTCCCCGTCAGCCCGCCGGCCGGGGCGATGGCGGTCAATGTCGGCGACATGCTGCAGCGGCTGACCAACAACCGCCTGCCCTCGACCACCCACCGCGTCCGCAACCCCGACGCGGGCCGCGCCAGCGTCGCGCGCTATTCGATGCCCTTCTTTCTGCACTTCCGCTCGGACTATCCGATCGAGACGCTGGAGAATTGCGTCGATGCGTCGCACCCGAACCTCTATCCGGAGCCGATCACCGCCGACGAGTATCTGCAGGAACGGCTGCGCGAGATTGGACTCAAAAAATAGGCTTAACTGCGCTATTCTGGCGCCCTTCTGACGAAGGAGGGGGTCATGTCCTACGAAGGAGAATGCTTCTGCGGCGCCGTGGCGGTCGAGGTGTCCGGTGAACCGGAAGGCATGGGCTATTGCCATTGCCGCTCGTGCCGATCGTGGTCGGGCGGCCCGGTCAACGGCTTTACCCTGTGGAAGCCGGAAAATGTGCGGATCGCCCGAGGCGAGGAACATGTCGCGACCTTCAACAAGACGCCGGGCAGCAGCCGCAAATATTGCGCCGCATGCGGTGGCCATCTGATGACCGATCATCCGGGGCTCGGCGTCGTAGACGTCTTTTCCGCGACCTTGCCGACGCTGGCCTTCACGCCCGCGCTGCACATCAACTATGCGGAGACGGTGCTGCCGATGCAGGACGGCCTTCCCAAGTACAAGGATTTCCCCGGGGCTTTCGGCGGATCGGACGAGCAGATCGCCGAATAGCGGATCGCCGCTACCGCCCGTCCCAGAAATCGAACACCGCCTGCTGCTGCTCGCGGATAAAGCGCGTCGCCGCGGCGCCTTCCCACGGGCCGTCGTAACCGAGGAGCAGCGCGGTGCCGCCGACCCACCAGCCCTGCCCCGGCAGCCGGTCGCTTTCGCGCACGACCAGCACCGCGAGGTCGGGCTCGCCATCGAGCGCGCAGAGGCGGTCGACCTCGGCGAGCGTCTTGCACACCGCGCGCATCTTGGGCCGGGTGAAGCGGAAGCCGAGATCGCCGAGCAGTTCCGAATAGCTGACGCTGCGCCCCTCGCGCGCCGCCTCGGTCAGGATCGCGCGGATGCGCGGCGCGTCGCCGAGCGCGCTCGCGTCAACCGCGGTCGCCTCGCCGCCTAGCCCTTGGTCTTTGGCGGCCATGGGAGGAAACCGGAGGTGCGCTGGACATAATCGGCATAGCCGGGGCGCGACTTGTGCAGCCCCTTTTCGAGCAGCACCTTGCCCGACCATTTCGTGAGGGTGAAGGTGAGGAAGATGGGGCCGATGACGCTCGCCAGCGCCACCCACAGCCCGGCGTCGGCGGCGACGAGCCAGATGCCCCACCAGGTCAGCGTGTCACCGAAATAATTGGGATGGCGCGTGTAGCGCCAGAGGCCGGTGTCGAGCACCTTGCCGCGATTGTCGGGGTCCTTGCGGAAGGCATGGAGCTGCGCGTCGCCGATGCCCTCGAACGCGATGCCGGCGAGCGCGGCGAAGGTGCCGAGCGCCGCCAGCCAGCCCGCGGTCGCGGGCGGGGTCGTCGCGCTCGCCCAGATGCCGAGCTGCGCCGGCAGGCAGGTGAGGAACAGCAGCGGCGCCTGGGTCAGGAACACCGAGACCAGCGCCGCGGTGCCCCAGCTCCAGCCGCGCTGCTCGATGACGCTGGCGAGGATCCTGCGGTAGCGCGGATCCTCGCCATTGGCGCGCCAGCGCAGGAACAGATGCGCGGCGAGGCGCAGGCCCCACAACGTCACGAGGAGCAGCAGAAGCTGGGTCCGGACGCCCTCGAAGCCCGCCTGAAGCGCGGTGCCCCACGCGAGCAGCACCATGCCGAACGCCCAGAAGGCGTCGATGAACGAGACGTCGCGGATCGTCCGCGCCGCGATCCACAGCCCGAGGATCACGGCCATCAGGCCGGCGAAATTGATCGCCAATGTCTGCCAGAGTCCCGTCATGCCGTCGCCCCTCCTTCGTCGCCCTCCCCTAATATATCGGAAAGCGAACGCACAGCCCGGTCGGGATATTTGGGGGTGCAGTCGCGATAGACCGCCAGCACCTTCTCCATGTCGGCGCGAAAGTCGCCGGTCGGCCAGATCGCGGGGCCAAGTCCGCCGGTCTTTCGCCCATAGTCCATCAGCCCGACGACCATCGGCACCTTCGCCGCCATCGCGATATGATAGAAGCCGGTGCGCCATTTCTTCGTCCGCCGGCGCGTCCCTTCGGGCGCGACGGTGAGCATGAATTCATCGCGGCGTGCGAATTCGGCGACCATCGCATCGACGTAATTGTGGCCACCGCTGCGGTCGACGGGAATGCCCCCCATCTGCCGCATGAAGCCGCCGATCGGCCATTTGAACAGCGACAGCTTGCCCATGAAGTGCGGGCGGATACCGATGTCGGCGGTGAGGCCGAGATAATAGAGGAAATCCCAATTGCTCGTGTGCGGCGCGGCGATGATGATGAAGCGGCGCGGCTCGGGCACCTCGCCCGCCGCGGTCCAGCCCTGGCGGCGGTAGAACCACAGCATTGCCCCGCGCACGAAACGCGCGAGCGGACCCGGCGGGTCGTCGTCGAAAGCGGCCACCGATTCTCCCCTCTTCCGCCGTCCGGCTTGCGCGAATGCGCGCGCAGACGCAAGCGGCGACCGCTTTGCCCTTTGCCTCGGGCCCCGGCCTTGCTATCGGCACCGGACAATGGCGAATACGACCGACGATCCCGACCATAACGAACCCGTCCCCGGCCAGATCGATACCCCGTTCGACAGCGCGCTGTCCGAACGCTATCTCGTCTATGCGCTGTCGACGATCACCGCGCGCTCGCTCCCCGACCTGCGCGACGGGCTGAAGCCCGTCCACCGCCGCCTTCTGTGGGCGATGCGCTCGATGCGGCTCGATCCCAGCCAGGGCTACAAGAAATCGGCGCGCGTCGTCGGCGACGTCATCGGCAAGTTCCACCCGCACGGCGACACCGCGGTCTATGACGCGATGGTCCGCCTCGCGCAGGATTTCTCGCTCCGCTATCCGCTCGTCGACGGCCAGGGCAATTTCGGCAATATCGACGGCGATAACGCCGCGGCCTATCGCTATACCGAGGCGCGGCTTACGCGCGTCGCGATCGACCTGATGCAGGGGCTCGACGAGGGCACGGTCGATTTCAAGCCGACCTATAACGGCGAGGACGAAGAGCCCGAGATCATGCCGGGCCTCTTCCCGAACCTGCTCGCCAACGGCGCGAGCGGGATCGCCGTCGGCATGGCGACGAACATCCCGCCGCATAACGCCGCCGAAGTGATCGACGCCGCGCTCGTCCTGATCGACAATCCGCGCGCCGAGCTTTCCGAGCTGCTCGAGCATGTGAAGGGCCCCGATTTCCCGACCGGCGGCATCGTCGTCGACAGCGCCGAGACGATCGCGCACGCCTATGAGACCGGGCGCGGCGGCTTTCGCGTCCGCGCGCGCTTCTCGACCGGCCGCGACGCCAATGGAAGCTGGGAAGAAACCGGGATCGAGAAGCAGGCGGGCGGCACCTGGCAGCTCGTGATCAGCGAAATCCCCTACGGAGTCGCCAAGGGCAAGCTGATCGAGGCGATCGCGCAGCTGATCGCCGACAAGAAGCTGCCGATCCTCGAGGATGTACGCGACGAGAGCGCCGAGGACATCCGCATCGTCCTGGTTCCCAAGAGCCGCAACGTCGACCCCGATGTGCTCAAGGAAAGCCTCTACCGGCTGACCGAGCTCGAAAGCCGCTTCGCGCTCAACCTCAACGTCCTCGACGCGACGCGGACACCGAAGGTGATGGGGCTGCACCAGCTCTTGACCGAATGGCTGCAGCACCAGATCGTCGTTCTCGTCCGCCGCGCCGAGCACCGGATCGGCAAGATCGACGACCGGCTGGAGCTGGTCGGCGGCTATCTCATCGCTTTCCTGAACCTCGACCGGATCATCGAGATCATCCGCACCGAGGACGAACCCAAGGCGGTGATGATCGCCGAGTTCGCGCTGACCGACCGGCAGGCCGAGGCGATCCTCAACATGCGCCTCAGGAGCTTGCGCAAGCTCGAGGAAATGGAGCTGAAGCGCGAGCAGGCCGAGCTGACGGCCGAGCGCGAGGAGCTGGCGAAGCTGATCGAAAGCCCGGCGCGGCAGAAGACGCGGCTCAAGAAAGACCTCGCCGCGTTGCGTGCCGTCTATGGCCCCGGGACCGCGCTCGGTGCGCGGCGGACGGCGATCGCCGAGGCGGCGCCGGCGCGCGACATTCCGCTCGACGCGATGATCGAAAAGGAACCGGTGACGGTCATCCTGTCGAAGCGCGGCTGGATCCGCGCCCAGCGCGGCCATGTCGCGGCGGACCAATGGGGCGAGTTCAAGTTCAAGGAAGGCGACGAACTCGCCTTCGCGGCGCACGCGCAGACCACCGACAAGCTGCTGGTCGCGGCGAGCGACGGGCGCTTCTTCACCGTCGGCGCCGACAAGCTGCCCGGCGGGCGCGGTTTCGGCGAGCCGCTACGGCTGATGGTCGACATCGATCCCGAGGCACGGATCGTCGCGCTGATCCCCGCAAGCGCAGAAGGCCGCCTGCTGCTCGCCTCGACGAGCGGGCACGGCTTCGTTGTCCAGATGGCCGAGGTGATCGCCGAAACGCGCAAGGGCCGCGGCGTCGTCAATTTGAAGCCCAAGGCGCAGCTTGCCGTCGTGCGCCCGATCGCGCCGGGCGATGACAGCGTCGCGGTGGTCGGCGAGAACCGCAAGCTCGTCGTTTTCCCGATCAACGAAGTGCCGGTGATGACGCGCGGCCAGGGCGTGATGCTGCAGCGCTATCGCGACGGCGGCCTGTCGGATGCGATCAGCTTCGTCTTCACCGAGGGGCTCAGCTGGACGATGGGCGGCGACAGCGGCCGTACGCGGACCGAAACCGACCTCATTCCCTGGCGCGTCGCGCGCGGCGCCGCGGGGCGGATGCCGCCGACCGGTTTTCCTCGAAATAATCGTTTCGGCTGAAACCCATCGCCCCTTTGCCGTAAATAGCTTTTTTACTCCCGGTGACATAGTCATGGGTCAATGGGGAAAGGTCGCACAAAACCCTTCGTTATGCCTATCGATCAGACCGGCGAAGACCGGCCCTTGCTTTACGTCGGCTGGATCGACGCCCTGCCGGTGCCTGCTGCGCTGATCCGGCCGCTGGAGCGTGGCAATTTCAGCCTCCACGCCAGCAACGCCGCGTTCGACCGCCTCAGCCTGTCGCCTGCCGGTACGAAGGCACCGATCGAGCTGCGCCGTGCGATCGAGCGCGCGGCGGCGGGGCCGGTCGACGACAACCAGGAATTCTCGTGCCGTCTCGGCGAAGGCGTGGCGGCGCGCGACCTGCGCGGGGCGATCGGCCGACTGTCGGATGAATGCGGCGACGAATCGCTGTTCCTGCTGACGCTGATCGACCGCACGCAGGAAATGATGACCGAGCGCAACCTGCGCCGCGAACTGGTATCGGACAGTCTGACCGGTCTCCCCAATCGCGCGGGGTTCGAGGAACTGGTCGAGCAGCGGTCGCATGGCGACGAACCCGCCGACCATGCGATCCTGCTGCTCGACCTTGCGCGCTTCAGCCGCATCAACGAGCATATCGGCCCGCTCGCGGGCGACGAACTGATCATCACCGTGGCGCGCCGCCTGAAATCGAGCCTGCGCAGCGGCGACATACTGGCGCGCAGCGGCGGCGACGAATTCGCCATCTCCACCCGCATCGCCGGCGGCCGCGCCGATGTGCGCGAGCTGGCGCGGCGCATCCGCGGCTGCTTCGACCATCCGTTCCGCATCGGCGAGTTGAAGGTCAGCGTCGATTGCGCGCTCGGCTGCGCGATTCAGCCCGGACATGACACCGATATCGGCGACCAGATTCGCCACGCGCAGATCGCGCTGAAGCGCGCCAAGCAGACCGACCGCATCGAAATCTACGAGCCCGAGGCGGCGATGCTGTCCGACAATCGCTTCGGCCTCGAAACGGCACTCAGGAGCGCGATCGAAGAAGACCGGCTGCGCCTTGCCTTCCAGCCGCTGATCGAGCTGGCGAGCGGCCGCGTCGCCGGGTTCGAGGCGCTCGCCCGCTGGGACGACAGCGACGGCTGCCCGGTATCGCCGGCCGAATTCATTCCGGTCGCCGAGGATTCAGGCCTGATCGTGCCGCTCGGCCAGTGGGTGATCGCCAAGGCGGCGAACGTGCTGGCCGACTGGGACCGCGACAATGGCGGAACGCCGGTCGAATGCTATTTCTCGGTCAATGTGTCGGCGATCCAGCTCGTTCGCGACGATATCGCCGCCGCCGTGCGGCAGGCGCTGATGGCCAACGCGATCGGCGGCGAGCGGCTGATGATCGAACTCACCGAAAGCGCGATCATTGGCGACCCCGATCTCGCGCTGTCGGTGCTCAGCGAGCTGAAGGCGCTCGACGCGCGGATCGCGATGGACGATTTCGGCACCGGCTATTCGAACCTCGCCTATCTGCAGCGGCTGCCGATCGACGTGCTCAAGATCGACCGCAGCTTCGTCGACCATATGGTCGAGGATCGCGACAAGGCCGCGATCGTCCGCACGATCCAGAGCCTCGCCGAGGTGCTGGGGATGAAGACGACCGCCGAAGGGGTCGAGACCGCCGACCAGGCGCGGCTATTGTCGGCGCTCGGCTGCGATTTCGGGCAGGGCTATTTGTTCGCGCGGCCGATGGATGGCCCGGAAGCCTTCGCCTATTGGCGCGAATCGCTGGCGCTGCCGATCATCTGATCGGCGAGTTCCCCGGCGCGCGCCGCACCGGGAAAATCCTCCGCGACCCACGCTGCCTCGACCGCGCGCAGGATTCGCGCGACCTCTGGCCCCGCGGTCACGCCGCGCGCGATGATGTCGCTACCCTTGATCGGCAGCTCGGGCGGCGCCCAGCCGGCGAGGCTGCGCACCCCCGCCATATCGGAAGCGGCGACGAGATGGACGTCGCGCGCCGCCTCGACACCGATCGCATAGGCGAGCCGGCGCGCCGGGCGCGCGGTATCGTCGCGGTGCGCCGCGACTGCCGCCAGATGCCTGCGCTGGCGCGTCGACAGGCGCAGCCGGCTCGCGACCGTCTCGGCCGTCACGGCATCGGCGGGCAGCAGCGCCGACAGGCGGCGCAGGGGCGCGGGCGGCGTGCCGGTTGCCCCCTCGTTCGCGATCAACCGGTCGAGGGCGTTCGCGAAGGCCGGGTCGAGCTCGGGGACGATCACTGCGAAGATGCCGTCGACCGCCATCCGGCCGACGATCGCGCACGGATCGGGCAGCGCGAGGATCTTCAGCAGCTCGTCGGCGACGCGCTCGCGCGACAGGCTCTTGAGCGACTGGCGCGCGGCGACCACCGCCGCGTGGCTCACCGGGTCGAGTTCGCCGCGCCCGAAGCGCGCCGCGAAGCGATAGAAGCGCAGGATGCGGAGGTGATCCTCGGCGATCCGCGTCGCGGCATCGCCGATGAAGACGACGCGCCCGGCCGCAAGGTCGGCGAGCCCGCCGAACCAGTCGTCGACCGTGCCCGTCGCCGGATCGGCGTAGAGCGCGTTGATCGTGAAGTCGCGCCGCGCCGCGTCCTCGCGCCAGTCGTCGGCGAAGGCGACGGTGGCGCGCCGCCCGTCGGTCGCGACGTCGCGGCGCAGCGTCGTGATCTCGTGCCGGTCGCCACTCGCGATCGCGGTGACGGTGCCATGCGCGATGCCGGTCGGGATCACCTTGACGTCGGCCGCCTCCAGCCGCCGCGTCACCTCGTCGGGGCGGAGCGGGGTCGCGAGGTCGATGTCGGTGACGGGAAGGCCGAGCAGCGTGTCGCGCACCGCGCCGCCGACGACCTTCACCGCGCCGCCGTCCGCCGCCAGCGCCGCGACGATGCGCGCGAGCCCGGGCCGACGGCGCCATTCGGCATCGGGCAGCGCCGTCACCGGTGCCACCCCGCAGGCATCCGCCGCGCCAGATTGATGATGATTCCCGCCGTCACGCCCCAGATCCGCCGTCCCTGCCAGTTCATGTCATAATAATGCCGATCGTGCCCCTGAAAATGCGCATGCTGGCGGTGGTAGTTTTCGGGGTCGAAAAGGATGTCGAGCGGCACCTCGAACCAGTCCTCGACCTCGTCGGGGTTGGGATCGAGCGGCAGGTCGGGCGGGATGACGCCGAGCACGGGGGTGATGTGATAGCCGCTGCCCGAGCGATAGGCCTCGGTCGTCCCCGCGATCGCTACGTCGCGGCGGTGGAGGCCGATCTCCTCCTCGGCCTCGCGCAGCGCGGCGTCGACCGCATCGCGGTCGCCGGGGTCGATCTTGCCGCCCGGAAAGGCGACCTGCCCCGCATGGCTGCGCAGCCACTGCGGGCGCTGGGTCAGGATGACGCCGGGGTCGGCGCGGTCGGTGAAGGCGATCAGCACCGCGGCGTCGCGGAGGGTCGGCGGGCCGTCGAACAGATAGGCCTCGTCCTCGCCCGCATCGGGGAGCAGATTGTCGAGCGCGGCGCGCAGCTTTTCGGAGAGCATCAGGCGTCCACCAGCGGAAAGCGGGCCCCGTTCGACCAGATGACGGGCAGCTCCCCGCTGTCGGCGAGCGCCATCTCGACGATCTCATAATAAAGCGCGCGGTCGATCCGCGCCTCGAGCCCGTTGCCGATCGCGCCGCGGACATGGAGCCGCGGGTCGGGGCTGTCGGGATCGCGCCCGAAAGAGAGCGGATGATCGGCGCCCGCAAGGACCAGATCGTCGGTGTCGAGGCGGAAGACGAGCCTGCGCTTCTTCCCTTCGCCTTCGCTCTTCATCTCGACCGCGCGAAAGGGCGTATCCTCGACCGCTATGGCGAGCTTCTCGGCGGGGGTGACCAGCACATGGCCGCCGTCGGGCTCGCGGCGGAGGATGGTCGAGAAGAGCCGGACCATCGCCGGGCGGTTGATCCGCCCGCCCTCATGATACCAGCTGCCGTCGGCGCGAATCTCCATCGCGCTGTCGCCGCTGCGCTCGGGCTGCCACGTCTCGACCGGCGGCAGCTTGCGCGCCGCGAGCAATTCGGCCGCCTCGGTCAGCGAAAGCTGCGAAAAGGGTTTGGGAAGCGACGGCGCGGGGGTGACCATGGACCCGACATAGGGGGGCGTGCGCGGCGCGCAACCCCGCTATGGTCAACGCGGCCCGATCATCCCCGCATCCGCCGGCAGCGCGTGCCCGTTCACCGCGCGCGCGAGCAGGCGGCGTTTCTCGAACGGGCCGGGCAGGTCCCAGGCGCCCGTCGCATCGGCGGTGAAGCCGAAGAAGCGACCGTAATATTCGGGGTCGCCGATCATCATCAGCGCGCCGTCGGCCCTGGTTTCGGCCGCCTCCAGCATATGCGCCATCAGCGCGCGGCCGTGCCCGCCGCGCTGCACGTCGGGGCGCACCGCGACCGGGCCGACCATCACCAGCGGATGCGCCACGCCATCGGCGGTGCGGAGAGCGACGGGCCAGCATTGTATCGTCCCGATCAGCAGGCCGTCCTCGGCGAGCGCGAAGCTGAGCGCGGGGATCGCCGCCGCCCCTTCGCGGAGGCGGTAGGCGGTTCGTCCGAAGCGGTCGGGCCCGAAAGCGGCGTCGAGCAGATGCTCGACCGCCTGCGGCTCGATATTCGCCAGTGGAAGTAACTCGACCAATGCCCGCCCTTTCGCTAATGCGGCGGCGCTTTAGGGTCGCGGCACCGCGTTGCAAAGCCGAATGTCGCGCCCGCAGACAGGATTTTCTTGTGACCGACCAACTCTGGCTCGAAGTCGACGGGCTGACCGTCCAGGTGCTGACCGGCATCTATTCCGAGGAAACCCACCTGCCGCAGCCGCTCCGCATCTCGGTGCGCGCGCGGCTGGCGATGGCGGACCATTACGACCCGACGACCCCCTTGAGCGCGTCGAAGAATTACATGCACCTCAAATTCGCGGCGACCGACGCGATCCCGAAGGACGTGCATTTCGTGCTGATCGAAAGCGTCGCCGACCATATCATCGACACGCTGTTCCTGCAGGACGACCGCGTCGCGGAGGTCGAGGTGAAGATCGTCAAGCTCGCGATCGCCGAGGACGGCGAGGAGATCGGGATCACGATGCGCAGAAGTCGACCGGGCGCGCGCAAGTGACTCGAAAGCTCGCCCTCGTCACCGGCGGGCTGCACCGCGTCGGCGCCGCGATCGCGGCGCGGCTCGCGCGCGAGGGTTATGCGCTCGCGCTCCACAAGCACAGCCTCGCCGACCCCGACGCGATGCTCGTCGACGCACTTGCCGAGACCGGTGCCGAGAACCGGCATTTCATCGCCGACCTGTCGGATGCGGGGGCGGTCGACGCGCTGGTCCCGGCCGTGACCGACGCCTTCGGCCGCGCGCCCGACCTGCTCGTCAACAATGCGGCGCTGTTCGCCGAGGGCGAATGGGAAGGGCTGACGCGGGCCGATCTCGCGGCGATGATGCAGCTCAACCACCATGCCCCGGTGATGCTGGCGAAGGCGCTCGTCGCGCAGGCAGGCGAAGGGCGGCGCCCCGCGATCGTCAACATCGTCGATCAGCGCGTCGCGCATCCGGTGCCCGACCAGATCGCCTACAGCCTGTCGAAAGCGGCGCTGTGGCAGGCGACGGCGATATTGGCGGTGGCGTTCGGCCGCCGCGCGCGCGTCAACGCGGTGGCGCCGGGGCTGACCCTTCCCACCGACGATTATGTGCCGGGGCAGGTCGAGCGGCTCGCGCAGCGCATGCCGCTCGGCGCGCTGCCGACGCCGGGGCAAATCGCCGATGCGGTCGTTTACCTGGCAAAAGCCGAGGCGGTGACGGGGCAGACGATCTTCGTCGACGGCGGCGCGCATCTGGCGCCAATGGGACGCGATTTCGTGGCACTGGAGCGGGATTGATCGCCGCCCATCGGATGGCAATGAGCGGCCGAGAGCGGCCGGTGGTCGATCGTCACCCCGGACTTGATCCGGGGTCCCGCTGGATGTCCAAGCCAGTCGATGCCTCAAAAAGCGGGATCCCGGATCAAGTCCGGGATGACGAATGTCGGGAATCGACCGTAGCGGCCATTTCACCATCGTCACCCTGAACTTGTTTCAGGGTCCATGGCCTGCCGTCTACTTCGACGCGGCATCGAACGAGAGGTCTGGCCATGGATGCTGAAACAAGTTCAGCATGACGTGATTTTGAACGTCACCTCCCTCACCCCAAAGTCGATAGCGGGGCCAGCCTTCACGCCGCCCGGTTCAATAAATATGCACCGCCTTGGTCACCAGATAGCTCTCCAGCCCCTCGGGCCCGCTTTCGCTGCCGAAGCCCGATTCCTTGATCCCGCCGAAGGGCGTGTCGTTGCTCGAGATGACGAAGCTGTTGATCCCCACCATGCCGCTTTCGATGCCGTCGGCGATGCGGTTTATGCGGCGGCCGTTCTCAGTGAAGGCGAAGGCGGCGAGGCCGTAAGGAAGCCGGTTCGCCTGTTCGAGCGCTTCCTCCTCGGTTCCGAACGGCCGCATCAGCGCCATCGGGCCGAAGGGCTCGTGGTTCATCGCATCGGCGTCGAGCGGCACGTCGGCGATCGCGGTGGGCAGGAAGAAATTGCCCTCGCCCGTCGCCTCGCCGCCCGCGACGACGCGCGCCCCCTTCGCCTTCGCATCGGCGATCATCGCCTCCAGCGCGGGCGCGCGGCGCGCGTTGGCGAGCGGGCCCATCTCCGTATCGGGATCGAGCCCGCTACCGATCTTCACCTTTGCGGTGCGTTCGGCGAACCCCTTGACGAAGGCGTCGTAGATGCCCTGCTGGACATAGAAGCGCGTCGGCGACACGCACACCTGGCCTGCGTTGCGGAATTTCTGCGCGACGACGCGGTCGAGCGTTGCTTCCAGATCGCAATCGTCGAAGATCAGCACCGGCGCGTGGCCGCCGAGCTCCATCGTGATCCGCTTCACCCCGTCGGCGGCGAGGCGCATCAGATGCTTGCCGACCGTGGTCGACCCGGTGAAGCTGACCTTGCGGATCACCGGGCTCGCGAGCAGGTGGCGGCTGATCATGTCGGGGACGCCATAGACGAGCTGCGCGACGCCCGCGGGGATGCCCGCATCGTCGAGGCAGCGCATGATCGCGCTGGTGCAGCCCGGCGTCTCCTCGGGCGCCTTGGAGATCACGACGCAGCCCGCGGCAAGCGCGGGGGCGATTTTCTTGACCATCAGATTGACCGGGAAATTCCAGGGCGAAAAGCCCGCAGCGGGGCCGACCGGCTGCTTCAGCACCATCGCGCGCTGGCCCGCGGGGCGCTGGAGCACGCGGCCTTCGATGCGCTTTCCTTCTTCCGCAAAATAGGCGAGCACCGCCGCGGCCGAAGCGACCTCTCCACGCGCC
Source organism: Sphingopyxis sp. NJF-3 (assembly GCF_053514865.1). Classification (NCBI taxonomy): domain Bacteria; kingdom Pseudomonadati; phylum Pseudomonadota; class Alphaproteobacteria; order Sphingomonadales; family Sphingopyxidaceae; genus Sphingopyxis; species Sphingopyxis sp. NJF-3. The sequence continues at coordinate 784,792 of NZ_CM130726.1, read as the reverse complement.
TGCGCGATCGGCTTGCCCTGTTCGAGGGTCAGCAACGTCGCGATCGGCTCGACGCGCTCGCGGATGATGGCGGCGGCCTTGTGCATCAGCGCCGCGCGTTCATCGGGAGTTTTGGCGCGCCACAGCGGCCACGCCCGCTCGGCGGCGGCGAGCGCCTCGTCGAGGTCGGCGGCGGTCGCGACGGGCAACTCGGCGATCGGCGCGCCGGTTGCGGGATTGTAGACCGGCGCGACATCGCGCCCCTCCCCGCTCCGCCACGCGCCCGCGATGAAGAGTTGCAGGTCGGCGTTATAGTCGGCGGTCGCGGTCATGGGGTTTCCTTTCAATCTCGTCATTGCGAGCGAAGCGAAGCAATCCAGAGCGGTTTACGCTGCCCTTGATTGCTTCGCTTCGCTCGCAACGACGGGTGCGATATAGGATCGGCTCAGGAGTAGTTAAAGCTGATACTAATCCGCTCGCCCTTGCCGGCGTGGACCATGACCTCGTGCCGCAGCCAGCTTTCCCACAGGAAGACGCGGCCCGGCGCGGGTTCGGCGTAGATGAAGGGGTGCAGATGTTCGGGCGCGTCGTCGGTGCGCCCTGGCGCCGCCATCAGCATCGGCAGCCGCGGATCCTCGAGCTTGAGCGCGCCCGATCCGGGCGGCACGACGACGTAGAAAGTCCCCGACACGACACTGTGCGGATGGATATGCCCGCTGTGGGTGCCGCCGGGTTTCAGCAGATTGACCCACAGGCTGTCGAGCCGCAGCGGCTTCGCGAGGTCGAAGTGGCAGGCTTTGGCGAACGCCTTCACCTCGCGGTCGAGCAGGCGTTTCAGGTCCGCGAAGGCGGGATCGCGCTGCGGCAGGTCGTCGAGGCTCGCATAGCTGGTATAGCCGCGATAGCCGTGCGCGCGGCTCCAGCCGCGGCCCGCGCCGTCCTCTTCCGCAAGCAGGCGGCAGCTTTGCTCGAGATCGTCGAGCAGGTCGGAGTCGCCGATGTCGGCTTCGTAAAAATGGGTGGCGAAGAGCGTGCGAACGGGCATGATGGGCGGGAAAGCACAGCGGACGAACAAGAGCAAGGGAGACGAGGATGGAGTTCGAACTGATCGCCGACGGATTGCGCTTCCCCGAAGCGCCGGTCGTGATGGACGACGGCAGCGTGATCGTGGTCGAGATCGAGCAAGGGCGCATCACCCGCTGCTGGCCCGGCGGGAAGAAGGAGGTCGTCGCGACCCCCGGCGGCGGCCCCAACGGGCTTGCGATCGGTCCCGACGGCAAACTCTATTGCTGCAACAACGGCGGGTTCAACTATGTCGAATCGGACGGCTATCTCGCCCCGCACGGCATCGCGAGCGACTATTCGGGCGGGCGGATCGAGCGCATCGACATCGCGACGGGCGAAGTCGAGATCCTCTACAAATCGGGCGACAACGGCGTGGTGCTGCGCGGCCCCAACGACATCATGTTCGACAGCCACGGCGGCTTCTGGTTCACCGATCACGGCAAGGTCGATTATGCGAAACGCGCCCATGACATCGTCGGCATCTTCTATGCCAAGGCCGACGGCAGCTTCATCGAGGAGGTCGTCTTCCCCTCGAACAATCCCAACGGCGTCGGCCTGTCGCCCGACGGCAACACGCTCTACGCCGCCGAAACCTATACCTGCCGGCTGATGAAGTTCAACATCACCGCCCCCGGCAAGATCGCGCCCGACGCGGGGCCCGGCGGCCCCGGCATCCCGCTCTATCGCCCCGCGGGCTATAAATTCTTCGACAGCCTCGCGATGGAAGCGAACGGCAATATCTGCGTCGCGACGATCGGCGAATGCGGGATCAGCGTCGTCTCGCCCGCGGGCGAACTGGTCGAATTCGTCGCGACCGACGACATTTTCACCACCAACATCGCGTTCGGGGGTGAAGACATGCGCGACGCCTATCTGACCCTGTCGGGCAGCGGACGGCTGGTGAAGACGCGCTGGGCGCGGCCGGGGTTGAAGCTGCAATATTGAGGAAGGACGACGGGGCATGCACCGCGAAACCCACGCCGTCGAACGGATCGGCTGGCTGCGCGCCGCGATCCTCGGCGCCAACGACGGAATCGTCTCGACCGCGAGCCTGATCGCCGGGGTCGCGGCGGCGGGTGCTGAGCAGGCGTCGATCCTCGTCACCGGGGTCGCGGGGCTCGTCGCGGGCGCGATGTCGATGGCGGCGGGCGAATATGTGTCGGTAAGCTCGCAGGGCGACGCCGAAAAGGCCGACATCGCGCGCGAACGGCACGAGCTCAAGACGCAGCCCGAATTCGAACTCGAAGAGCTGACGCAGATCTACGAGGGGCGCGGGCTCGACCGCACACTCGCCGAAGAGGTCGCGCAGGCGCTCACCGCGCACAATGCGCTCGACAGCCATTTGCGCGACGAACTGGGGTTGAGCCGCGAGATGCGCGCGCGGCCGGTGCAGGCCGCGGCGGCATCGGCGGCGAGCTTTTCGATCGGTGCGGCGCTGCCGCTGCTCGTCGTGCTGCTCGACGCCGGCCGTTCGCTGCCGTGGACGGTCTCGGCGGCATCGCTGGTCTTCCTCGCGCTGCTCGGTGTGCTCGGGGCCTGGGCGGGCAATGCCCCGATTGCCCGCGCCGTGCTGCGCGTCAGCTTCTGGGGCGCGTTCGCGATGGCGGCGACGATCGCGATCGGGTCGCTGTTCGACGCGGTGGGCTGAATATAATCCCCGTCATTGCGAGGAGCGGAGCGACGAAGCAATCTCCAGCCACCGGCACAGCGCAAATGATAGCTGGAGATTGCTTCGCTCCGCTCGCAATGACGAAACCAACAGGAGGGCTCTAGCGCCCCTCCAGCCACTCGCGCAGCGCGACGGCGTTGTTCCGATCCTCGTCCTTCGCCGCATAGAGCAGGGTCACCGGTCCCGCCTTCATCGCCGCATCGAGTTCGGCGAGCGCCGCCGCGACCTCGTCGCCGCCGGCATCCAGCGCGGCGAAATACTCCTTGCGGAACGCGTTCCACGCCGCGTCGCTGCCGGCGGTGGCGTGGTGGAACTGTTCGCGCATCGCGTCGCTCGGCGACAGCGGCTTCAGCCATGCGGCGAGGTCGGCCTTTTCCTTCGACACGCCGCGCGGCCACAGCCGGTCGACGAGGAAGCGCGCGCCGTCGCCGGGCTCGGCCGGTTCATATATGCGCTTGACCGCGATTGTGTGGGACCGTGGCATCTGTATGACTATCCCCCGTCCCGCGCCCGCAGGCAAGGGCCAAGACAATCGGAGGGGTCCGCATGCACAATGGCTGGGCGATCGATATCGATCGCGACGATATCACCAAGGCGGCGCTGGTCGAAGAGGCGCCCGCGCCGCTCGCGCCGGGACAGATCCGCGTCGCGACCGACCTGTATGCGATGACCGCGAACAACATCACCTATGCGGTGTTCGGCAAGCCCTCCGGCCTGTTCGGGAACGATCAGGGCTATTGGGATTTCTTCGCCGAGCGGAGCGAGCCCGGGCGCCTGCCGATCTGGGGGTTCGCAACCGTCACCGAAAGCGCGGCCGACGGCATAGCGGTCGGCGACCGCTTCTATGGCTATTATCCGATGGCGAGTCAGGCGGTGCTGACCCCCGGCGCCGCCGGGCCCGGCGGCTTCACCGACGTCACCCCGCGCCGGGCCACTCTGCCCCCGATCTACAACCAGTATCAGCGGATCGAGGCGCTGCCCGACTATCGCGCCGAACATCACGATTATTGGCCGATCTTTCGCCCGCTGTTCCTGACCGGCTGGCTGATCGCCGACCAGTTCGAGGACGAGAGCGACTATGGCGCGGGGCAGATATTGATCGCGAGCGCGTCGAGCAAGACCGCGATCGGCCTCGGCTATTCGCTCGCCCGGCGCGGCGGCGCGCGGCCCGAGACGATCGGGCTGACGAGCCGCGCGCACGCCGCCGACCTCGCGGCGCAGGGCGTCTATGACCGCGTGCTCGCCTATGAGGAGGTGATGACGCTGCCGCCCTCGACCGCGGCGGCGCTGGTTGACATGGCGGGCAATGGCGCGGTGACGCGCGTCGTGCACAGCCATTTCGGGAGCAACCTTCGGGCCTCGATCATCGTCGGCAAGTCGCATTGGGACGCGCAGGCCGACGCCGCCGGGCTTCCGGGGCCCGAGCGCCAGGGCTTCTTCGCGCCCGGCCGGGTGCAGAAGCGGATCGGCGACTGGGGCGGCGCGGCGTTCGGGCAGAAGGTCGGCGAGGCGTGGCTCGGCTTCATGGAGGTCGCGCCGCGACTCGCGCGGCCGGACACGCGCGCGGGCGGCGCGGCGGCGCTTGACGCCTATCGCGAAATGCTGTCGGGGGCGGCGGACCCCAAGACAGGAATATTGATCGCGCCATGAGCTTCACGACCGTCATCTTCGACTTCGGCGGCGTCATCACCGCCTCGCCCTTCGAGGCGTTCAACCGGCTGGAGGAGGAGCGCGGGCTGCCGCGCGACTTCGTGCGCCGCGTCAATGCGCGCGATCCCGACGGCAATGCGTGGGCGAAGTTCGAGCGCGCCGAGATCGACGCGGCCGCCTTCGACCGCGCCTTCGCCGACGAGGCGCGCGCGCTGGGGCACGATCTGGAGGGCGAAGCGGTGCTCGCGGTGCTCGCCGGCGCGGTGCGCCCGGCGATGGTCGCGGCGCTCGATACGCTGAAGGCGCGCGGCTTCACGATCGGCTGCATCACCAACAATGTGCCGTCGGGAAAAGGCGCGGGCATGGCGCGCAGCGAGAGCGCGGCGGCCGAGATCGCGGCGATCATGGCGCGCTTCGACCATGTCGTCGAATCGAGCAAGGTCGGGGTGCGCAAACCCGACCCCGCGATCTACCGGATGATGTGCGAGGCGCTGGGCGTCGCGGCGTCCGACTGCGTCTATCTCGACGACCTCGGCATCAACTGCAAGCCGGCGGCGATGCTCGGCATGTACGCGATCAAGGTGACGAGCGGCGAACAGGCGCTCGCCGACCTGTCGGCGGCGCTGGAGATGCCGCTGCCCTAGAACCTAATGGGCGAGGAGCAGCGGCGTCCGGCTGTGCGACAGCAGGTGGCGCGTGACCCCGCCGAACAGCGTTTCACGCAGGCGGCTGCGGCCGAAGGCGCCCATGACGAGCAGCCCCGCGCCGATCTCCGCCGCCTCCTCCACGAGCCGTTCGCCGACCGCTTCGGGGCCGCGGGCGACGGTCTTCAGTTCGCCGTGGATGCCGTGGCGCGACAGATAGCGCAGCGCGTCGGTCGCGGGAAAGCCGTCCGCGTCGGGATCGCCCGTATCGATGGTGACGAGCGTCACGGCGCGGCCATGCAAGAGGGGGATGGCGGCGCGGAGCGCGTGCGCCGCCTCGGTGCCGCCGTTCCACGCGACCATCGCGGGCGCCTCGAAAACCAGCGCCTTCGTGTCGCGCGGCAGGGCGAGGACGGGAACCGGCGCGGCCAGCGCCACGTCGCCGGCGAGCAGCGGCAGGTCCCCCCGTCCCTCGCCTTCGGCAGCGGGCAGGCTGACGATGGCGAGATCGGCGAAGGTCGCGGCGGCGGCGAGCGCACCCGCAACGTCGCCGTCGGACATCGCAATGTCCCAGGGAACATCCTCGCCCGCAAGCCGGTCGGCCAGCCGGGTTTCGAGCGTCAGGTCCTCGGCCTGCGCCGCGGCGAGCGCCTCGGCCGCGAAATAGGTGCCGCCGAAGGGATCGAAGCTGACGAATTGCCGGAGCGGGGTTGCGATCAGCAGCGTCGCATGGCCCTCGAACCGCCGAGCTAGGTCGAGCGCGGCCTGCAGCCGACCTTCGAAAGCGGAATCCTTGTCGGCATGAACGAGTATCGAGCGCATGGGAGCCTCCTTTTTCCGTCCGATGAAGGGATAATGCACTGCAAGGCGCGGTGGTTCATTGACCGGCGTCAAGAACCGGCGCGATCCGTAGCCGGGCAGCCTGCTCGAAGATGCGGACCAGCACCGGCTCGGTATCGGCGACGCGCATCGCGACGTGGAATTCGACCGGCGCCGGCGGCGGCATGCCGGCAAGCTCGACGAGCGCGCCGCGCGCGACCTCGGCGCGCACCATCGGTTCGGGGAAGATGCCGACCCCGCCGCCCGCGAGCGCGATGTCGATCATCATCCGGGCGTTGTTGCAGAGGTTCAATGAGCGCGGCGCGATGCGCGAGGCGTCGATCGCGTCGCGCATCCGCCCGTGAATCGGCGAATGGCTCGCGAGCGACCAGACCGGCATCGCCGCCGCCTCGCCGCCCGCGTCGAAGGCCGCGGCGACCGCGGGACTCGCGAGCCAGACGAGCGCGACCTTGCCGATCGGGCGCGAGGTCAGCGCCGGATGCGCGACCGGCCCCGCGGCGAAGGCCATGTCGGTGCGGCCGGTGAGCAGTTGCTGGATCAAATTCGCAGTCAGGTCGATCTCGATTTCGAGGCCGACCCCCGGCATTTCCTCCTTCAGCGCCGCGACGAAGGGCGGCAGGCAGCTCGCCGCCGCGATCTCGCCCGCGCCGATCCGCACCACCCCGCTCGCCTCGGCAAAGCCGCCGCTGCCGAGCAGCGCGCGCTCCATGTCGCGGAGCAGCGGCGCGCAGTCGCGCACCAGCTTGCGCCCCGCGGGGGTCAGCGACATGGCGCGCCCGTCGCGGCGGAAGAGCGCCGAGCCCAGCCGCTGTTCGAGCTCGCGCATCCGCGCCGACACCGCGGGCTGGGTCGTGTTGAGTCGCTCGGCGGCGGCCGAGAAGGTGCCGAGCCGGTCGATCCACAGCAGGGTTTCGAGATGGTAGAGCGCGATTCGATTGATCGACATCGTTTATGGATAATCTAAAAACACTATGATTAGAATTGATATGTCGGATGCGCCAATGTCGCGCCGCCAGCAGCAGGAGGCCGATTCATGGCGAACAAGCGATACCCCGACGCAGCCGCAGCCCTCGACGGCCTCCTCTTCGACGGGATGCAGGTCTGCGCGGGCGGCTTCGGCCTCTGCGGCATTCCCGAGCGGCTGATCGACGCGATCCGCGATTCGGGCGTCAAGAACCTGACCATCGCGAGCAACAATGCCGGCATCGACGGCGAAGGCCTGGGCAAGCTGCTCCGCACGCGGCAGATCAGGAAGATGATCTCCTCCTATGTCGGCGAGAACAAGGAGTTCGAGCGGCAGTATCTGGCGGGCGAGCTCGAGGTCGAATTCTGCCCGCAGGGCACGCTCGCCGAGCGCTGCCGCGCGGGCGGGGCGGGCATTCCCGGCTTCTATACCAGAACCGGCGTCGGCACCGCGGTCGCCGAGGGCAAGGAGGTGCGGAGCTTCGACGGAGAGGATTATATCCTCGAACGCGGCATCTTCGCCGATCTCGCGGTCATCAAGGGGTGGAAGGCCGACGAGAGCGGCAATCTGATCTTCCGCAAGACCGCGCGCAACTTCAACCAGCCGATGGCGACCGCGGCTAAGATCTGCGTTGCCGAGGTCGAGGAGATCGTGCCGGTCGGCAGCCTCGACCCCGACAGCATCCATTTGCCGGGCATCTATGTGAAGCGGCTCGTCCTCGGCGCGCCCTATGACAAGAAGATCGAGTTCCGCACCGTGCGCCCGCGGGAAGCGGCGTGAGGCGCGCCCTCGCCCTGTCGCTGGGCCTGCTGCTCGCGGGCTGCGCGAGCGCGGGGCACGCGCCGGTCGCGTCGGCGCCCGCAGCCCCCGCCGAGCCGGCGAAACCGACCACGGCGCTCCAATATCTCTACGGTTCGGCCGAGGCCGCCGTCGCGGTGCGCGCGGTCAATGCGCGGATTGCAGATTATGTAACGGAGCGCGTCAAGGCGCGTCCGCAGGACAGCGTCGTCCTGACACCCGGTGCGAGCATGGATGCGCCGCGCTTCGAGCCGTGCGGCGACAAGCCCTTCGCCGCGGTGTTCGACGCCGACGAAACGCTGATCTGGAATCTCGGCGCGACGCGCTACATGGCCGAGCGCGGCATCGCCTTCGATCCCAAGATCTGGGACAGCTGGGAAAAGACTGGCGCCGGCGCGGCCAAGGCAATGCCCGGCACGGTCGAGATGGTGACCGCGCTGCGCGCCGTGGGGGTCACCGTGATCGCCAACACCAACCGCAGCGCCGCCAACGCCGAGGGCGCCGAAGCGACGCTGCGCGCGGCGGGCCTCGGCGAATTCAGGCATGGCGAAACCTTGTTCCTCGCGGGCGACGACGCCGGCGGGTCGAGCAAGGACGGGCGCCGCGGCGCGATCGCGTCGAAATATTGCGTGATCGCGATGGCGGGCGACCAGCTCGGCGATTTCAGCCAGCAGTTCAACGAGAAGGCGCTGGCGCCCGCCGCGCGCATCGCGCTCGCGACCGGCCCCGCCGCCTCCGCGCTCTGGAACAAGGGCTGGTTCCTCTTCCCCAACCCCGTCTATGGTCCGTGGGACCGGCTGGGCTGGGACGATCTTTTCCCCTCCGACACCCACTGGGAGCCGAAATAATGGCCGACGAAACAAAGGGCTGGACCCGCGACGACATGGCGGCGCGCGCCGCGCAGGAGCTGGAGGATGGCTATTATGTCAACCTCGGCATCGGCATTCCGACTTTAGTCGCCAACCATGTTCCCGCGGGCATGACGGTGACGCTGCAGTCGGAGAACGGCATGCTCGGCATCGGCCCCTTCCCCTTCGAGGGCGACGAGGACCCCGACCTGATCAACGCCGGCAAGCAGACGATCAGCGAGTTGCCGCAGACCGCCTATTTCGGGTCGGAGCAGAGCTTCGCCATGATCCGCGGCGGCCATATCGACCTTGCCGTGCTGGGCGGCATGGAAGTCGCCGAAAATGGCGACCTCGCCAACTGGATGGTGCCCGGCAAGATGATCAAGGGCATGGGCGGCGCGATGGACCTGGTCGCGGGGGTCAAGAAGATCATCGTCGTGATGGAGCATGTGGCGAAGGACGGATCGGCCAAGTTCATCCCCGCCTGCACGCTGCCGCTGACCGGCAGGAATGTCGTCGACATGATCGTCACCGACCTCGCGGTCTTCAAGCGCGCCGACCATGCGAGCCCGTTCCGGCTGATCGAGCTGGCGCCGGGGGTGACGGCGGAAGAGGTCGCGGCGAAAACGACTGCGACCTATGATGTGGCGCTGGAGACGGCCTGAGCGGAAACACCCGCCTGCCATTTTGCGTCATTGCGAGCGAAGCGAAGCAATCCAGGGCGGTTTGCGCCACTCTGGGTTGCTTCGCTTCGCTCGCAATGACGGATTGATCAACTGTATTGCAAATATAATACAGTGGCGATAGCATGAGGGCATGTCGATGCTCCTGCTGCCCCTGCTCGTCCTCGCGCCAGACGCCGCGCCCGCCGATCCCGCCCCGCCCCGCGACTGGGCCGCGACGCTGCGGAGCGACGCGCAGGCGATGCACGACGATATCGCGGCGAACCATCCGGGTCCGGTCAACGCGCTCGATCCCGGTTTTTCGCAGCGCAACGACGCTGGCCTCGTTCTGGCGCTGGCGCGCGCGGACAAGGTCACCGATTTCGCCGGCTATTATTATGCGCTCAAGGCCTATGCCGCCTCGTTCGACGACGGTCATCTGGGCTATGGCACGACCGACAAGGCGCCGCCCTTCGCCGCGCGCTGGCCGGGCTTCCTGACCGGCTTCGAGGGCGCGGCGCAGGTGGTGAAGACGCGCGCCGACGACGCGCCCGTTCCGCTCGGCGCGGTGCTCGAAGGCTGCGACGGCAGGCCCGCCGATAGGCTGGCGGCGGAGAATGTCGGCGCCTTCGAAGGACGCTGGTTCCTCGCCTCGCGGCGCATGCTGCGCGGCGGGCAATTGTTCGTCGACCAGGGCAATCCCTTTATCGCGCGCCCGGTGCGCTGCCGCTTCCGTGTGGGCGATACGGCGCGCGAGGTGACGCTCGACTGGCACCCGATCGACAATGCCGCGCTGACCGCGCGGGTGCGCGACACCAACCAGATGACGCGCGCGCCGATCGCCGCGCGCACGCTGGCCGACGGGACGCGCTGGTTCGCCCTGTCGGGGTTCGACGGCGATCCCGATTCGGCCGACGCCAAGGCGCTCGGGCCGCTGATCGAGGCGATGCGCGCCGACCGCGCCGCGATCGCCGCCGCGCCGCGCATCGTGCTCGACCTGCGCGGAAACAATGGCGGTTCGTCCGACTGGTCGGCGCAGATCGCCGCGATCCTCTGGGGACCGCAGCGCATCGAGGCGCTGCCGGGGTCGACAGGGGTCGACTGGCGCGCTTCGGCGGGCAATGTGAAGACGCTCACCGATTTCCGCGACCATGTCCGCGATGCGCCGGGCACGTCGGACGCGATGAAGCACTGGATCGACACCACGGTGAACGGCGTCACCGCCGCACACGATCGCGGCGAGCCGCTGTGGCGCTTCACCGAGGCCGAACCGGAGAAGACCCCCGGCGAACCGCCCGCTCCGCCCGCGGGACCGGTCTATTTCGTCACCGACAGCGGCTGCGCCTCGGCGTGCCTCGACGCCGCAGACCTGTGGAAGGCGCTCGGCGCGATCCAGGTCGGGCGGGAAACCAGCGCCGACACCCTCTATATGGACGTTCGGCAGGACGTTCTGCCGAGCGGTCTCACCCGCATCGCGGTGCCGATGAAGGTCTATCGCGGCCGGACACGTGGCTCGAACGAGCCGCTGCGTCCGGTGCATCGCTATCCAGGCGATCTGCGCGACACCGTCGCGCTGGCGGGGTGGATCGCGGCGCTGCCCGAAAGCCGCTGACCGCCCGCTCGCCCCATCCATCCTTCCTACCAGCTCGTTGGGGGTGACGACGGGAGAAGTCGCGGCTAAGAGGGCGGCCGAATATGAGGTCGCGATCCCATAACAAGTCCGCGCTGCGGTTTCTTCTCGTCCCCCTTGCGGTCGCCGCATTGGGACTGGGCTGGTTCGGTCTTCACGCCTCCGGCGGCGGCCAGCCCCTCGCCAGCATCGCGATCCCGATCAACGCTCCCGAGGATCTGCCCGACACACCCGCCGAATGGCGCGGCCGGATCGACTATCACGCGCTCGACCGGCAATTGTCCGATCTGGCGCAGCGCCCCGAAATGGCGGGGCTCGCGGTCGCGGTGGTGGAAGACGGCAAATTGCGCTTCGTTCGCACCTATGGCGTCGCCGACCGCTCGACCGGGGCGCCGGTCACGCCGCACACCCTGTTCCGCTGGGCCTCGGTGTCGAAGACCGCGACGGGCGCCCTCGCCGCCGCGATGGCGCAGGACGGCACCGTCGACCTCGACCGCCCTATCGCCGCGTGGCGCACGTCGCTGCATCTTCCGGGCGGCGCCGAGGCGCACGTCACGCTCGGCCAGCTTCTGGCCCAGCGCACGGGCCTGACCAAGAACGCCTATGACGACCGGCTGGAGGCCGGGCAGAACCCTGCGCTGCTTCGCGCGGGTCTCGTCAACGCACCGCTGCAATGCGAACCCGGAACCTGCCACACCTATCAGAACATCGCCTTCGACGCCGCGAGCGAGATATTGGGACAGGCCGCGCACAAATCCTTCCCCGACGCGGTGAGCGACCGGCTCTTCCTCCCGCTCGGCATGGTCAGCGCGGGATATGGGATGGAGCGGCTGACGGGCGCCAGGGATTGGGCGAGGCCGCATCGCGGCCGGACGATCCTGCCGCTCACCGAATCCTATTGGCGCATTCCCGCCGCCGCGGGCGTCGAAAGCGATGTCGTCGATTTCGCGCGCTGGATGCAGGCGATGATGGGAAAGCGCCCGGAGGTGCTGCCGAAGGCGGTCCTCGAGATCGCCCACCGCCCGCGCGTGGGTACGGCGCGGCTCTATGGCGGCGCCTTGCGCCAGGCCACCAGCGATGCGGACTATGGCCTGGGCTGGCGGAGCTTCACCTATGACGGTCGCCGGCTCGAAGGCCATTCGGGCGCGGTTTCGGGCTATCGCGCCACGCTGATGTTCGAACCGGCGACGCGGACCGGCGTCGTTGCGATGTGGAACAGCGATTGGGGATTTCCCTTCCGCATCCCCTTCGCCGTGATCGACAGCTACCACAAGCGCGAAGACGCGCGCTGGCTCGACCTCGGCAAACTGCCCCCGGTCAAAGGCGAAATCGCCGGCAGATCGGCGAGAACCTCCCAAACCGGCTAAGGGCGAGAAGGCGACCCGCATGTACGAACTGATCACCGCCAACCGCAATTATTCGAGCTGGTCGCTGCGCCCCTGGGTGCTGATGAAGGGGCTCGGCATCGCGTTCGAGGACCGGATCGAGCCATTCGCCAAGCCGGTCAATTATGAGGCGTTCCGCGGCTTCTCGCCGACCGGGCAGGTGCCGGCGCTGCTCGACGGCGCGCGGACGATTTACGACTCGCTGGGCATCGCCCTCTATCTGGCCGACCGGCACGACGGCGTCTGGCCCACCGATCCCGACGCGCGCGCCTGGGCGCAGTGCGCGGCGTGCGAGATGCACAGCGGCTTTGCGGCGTTGCGCAACGATTGCACGATGAACGTGGGTGTCCGCGTGCAGCCGAAGCCGATGTCGGACGCGCTCGCGGCCAATGTCGCGCGGGTCCGCGAACTGTTCGAAGAGGGGCTGGCGCGCTTCGGCGGGCCGTGGCTGGCGGGCGACGCCTTCACCGCGGTCGACGCCTTCTTCGCGCCCGTCGCCTTCCGCATCCGCACCTATGGCCTCGACGTCGGCGCCGGGCAGGCGTGGGTCAACGCGATGCTCGCGCATCCCGCGATGCTGGAGTGGGAACGGCAGGCGCTCGCCGAAAGCTGGCGCGAGGAAAGCCATGAGGCCGAGCTGGCGGCGGCGGGCGTGATTACGGCCGATTACAGGCAAAGCTGATTTTGGATCGGGGCCACTCCCTGCGCCGTGCCATCGGCTACCCACTGTTGATTGGCAGCCTCGGTTTGGCAGGATGCCAGACGCCGGACAGAAAGACGCAAAGTGCAAATCCGGGAGATACTGAACGGACGTTCGCGAATTGCGAGGCAAACGAATATGCAGAAATCCGGAACTGGAAGAGTGTACCGATCGACGGTTCGGATTCCACCGCGGCCATAGCGGCCAAAGCCGCAGCCGATGCCGGCGGGATAAGCGCCCCTGTCTTCAAATCGGAATATTGCGGCTATGAATTGCGCTCCCGCGACGCAGGCGACCGTTGCTTCCTCTTCATTTTGGAACCGCCAGGGGTCGGCGGGGATATTCAGCTGTGCGTGTCTTCCGAAGGCAAGGTCAAGAATCTCTTTCTCGGCGAATGATCCGCACGGCGGCCTAGTCCGCTAGCGCTTCCCTGACCACCGCGACCCCCGCCTCGCGCTGCGCCTTCAGTTCGGCCTTCAGCGTCGCGGGATCGCGCGCGAGCAGGAAGCCGAAACTGACCCCGCCTTCCTTGCCGAGCGTCGCGTGGTGGAGCTTGTGCGCCTGCACCAGCCGCTTCGCATAGCCGCGCCGCGGCACCCAGCGGAACCAGCGCTGGTGGACTAGGCCGTCGTGCGCCAGCGTGTAGAGGATGCCGTAGAAAAGGATGCCGAGGCCGATCCACGTCCCCGGTTCCCACGCCCTTGCGCCCCGGATCATCGGGCTGCCGGCCGCGAACATCGAAATGCTCATTGCGGCGCCGACGAGCGCGAAGCGGTCGTTCTTTTCCAGCCGCTTGTCGTGCGGCTCGTGATGGTCGCAGTGCCACGCCCAGCCGAAGCCGTGCATGATATATTTGTGGCTCGCCCAGGCGACGCCCTCCATCGCCACGACCGTGGCGAAGATGAGGGCGATGATGGCGAGGGTGGACATGACCCGATTATAGGCTGGTTCCCCTTCCTGTGCATCCTCCTCCTTCGTCACCCCGGACTTGATCCGGGGTCCATTCACGCAGCGCGGGAAGAATGGATCCCGGATCAAGTCCGGGATGACGATGAAAAAGTGGCAATAGCTCGACGACCGAAAATTGCGTTTTTGATCGCCACTCGCTTGCATTGTTATGCAACCGGCTTAAGTGGACCGCATGACTCGGCCCCGCACCCTCTATGAGAAAATCTGGGACGCACACGTCGTCGAACGGCGCCCCGACGGTACCTCGTTGATCTTCATCGACCGCCATCTCGTCCATGAAGTCACCAGCCCGCAGGCGTTCGCGGGGCTTCGCGCGAGCGGGCGCACGGTGCGCCGGCCCGACCTGACGCTCGCGGTGCCCGACCATAATGTGCCGACGACGGCGCGGCTCGACGCGAACGGCAACAAGCTGCCGATCGCCGACCCCGAAAGCGCAGCGCAGCTCGCGGCGCTGGAGAAGAATGCGCCTGATTTCGGCATCCGCTACATCGACGCGGTCGCGCCCGAGCAGGGCATCGTCCATGTCGTCGGCCCCGAGCAGGGCTTTTCGCTGCCCGGCACGACGATCGTCTGCGGCGACAGCCACACCGCCTGCCACGGCGGCATCGGCGCGCTCGCCTTCGGCATCGGGACGAGCGAGGTCGAGCATGTGCTCGCGACACAGACCCTGCTGCTCCAGCCCGCCAAGACGATGGAAGTGCGCGTCGAGGGCGAGGTCGGACCCGGCGTCAGCGCGAAGGACATCATCCTCCACATCACCGGGACGATCGGCGCCGCGGGCGGCACCGGCCACGTCATCGAATATACGGGCAGTGCGATCCGCGCGCTGTCGATCGAGGGCCGGCTGACGATCAGCAACATGGCGATCGAGGGCGGCGCGCGCGCCGGGCTGATCGCGCCCGACGAGACGACCTTCGCCTATCTGAAAGGCCGCCCCTATGCGCCGAAGGGCGCCGACTGGGACGCCGCGGTCGCCTATTGGAAAAGCCTCGCGACCGATCCGGGCGCGACCTACGACAAGACCGTCGTCATCGACGCCGCCGACATCGCCCCGAGCGTCACCTGGGGCACCAGCCCCGAGGACGTCGTGCCGATCACCGGCGTCGTGCCCGACCCCGCGAGCTTCGCCGACCCGTCGAAGCAGGCGGCTGCGGCCAAGAGCCTCGCCTATATGGGGCTCGAACCCGGCACGCGGATGCAGGACGTCGCAATCGAGAATATCTTCATCGGCAGCTGCACCAACAGCCGCATCGAGGACATGCGCGCCGCCGCCGCCGTGATCAAGGGCCGCAAGAAGGCGGCGAACGTCAAATGGGCGATCGTCGTCCCCGGATCGGGCCTCGTGAAGCGCCAGGCCGAGGCCGAGGGGCTCGACCGAATCTTCATCGACGCCGGACTCGAATGGCGCGAGCCGGGCTGCTCGGCCTGCCTCGCTATGAACCCCGACAAGGTACCCGCGGGCGAACGCTGCGCCTCGACCAGCAACCGCAATTTCGTCGGCCGTCAGGGGCCGGGCAGCCGCACCCACCTCGTCAGCCCAGCTATGGCGGCGGCGGCGGCGGTGACGGGCAGGCTCACCGACGTCAGGGAGTTGATGGCATGACCCCGCTGGAGAAAGTCGAAGGCCGCGCGATTCCGCTGGGGCTGAAGAATGTCGACACCGACGTGATCATTCCCGCGCACTGGCTGAAGACGACGAGCCGCGAAGGCATGGGACGCGGCGCGTTCGAGACGCTGCGCGCCGACCCCGACAATCTGTTCGACAGCGCCGAATATCAAGACGCGCCGATCCTGATCGCGGGCGACAATTTCGGCTGCGGATCGAGCCGCGAGCACGCGGCGTGGGCGCTCGGCGACCTCGGCATCCGGGTTGTCATCGCGCCCTCTTATTCGGACATTTTTTCAGGCAATGCGGTCAAGAACGGCATTTTGCCCGTCGTGCTGCCGCAGGCCGCGATCGACCGGTTGATGGAGGTCGCGCAAACCGACCCCATCCATGTCGACCTCGACACGCAGACGGTCACCACGCCGTTTCAGGACCGCTTCGCCTTCGAGATCGACCCGTTCCGCAAGATGTGCCTGCTCGAAGGGCTCGACGAGATTTCGCTGACCGAGAAAAGCGACGCCGCGATCGGCGCCTATGAACAGAGGCTCGACGCCGAGCGTCCCTGGATGCGACCGGCGGCATGAGGTAACGGCACCGGCCCGCTCCCCCACCCGGCCTCCCATCTCAGGATAAGCTGTGGGAGGCCGGGTGGGGGAGCGGGCCGGTGCCGCCACAACGAAGAAAAGGAGACGATGATGAAGGCTCTTCTGTCGACCGCGACCGGCGGCCCCGAAACGCTGACGCTCGGCGAACTGCCGCGCCCGACCGCGGGCAAGGGGCAGATCGTGATCGACGTGAAGGCCTGCGCGGTCAACTTTCCCGACGTGCTGATCATCGAGGATAAATATCAGTTCCGCCCCGAGCGCCCCTTCGCGCCGGGCGGCGAGGTCGCGGGGCTGGTCGCCGAGGTCGGCGAAGGCGTGACCGAGTTCAAGGTCGGCGACCGCGTGCTCGCGGGTTGCGGCAACGGCGGCATGTCCGAAGCTGTCGCGGTCGGCGTCCACAATGTCTATCACCTGCCCGAAGGCCATGATTTCGCCGAGGGCGCATCGCTGCTGATGACCTATGGCACCAGCATCCACGCGCTCGTCGATCGCGGCCACATCCAGGAAGGCGACACTCTGCTCGTCCTCGGCGCGTCGGGCGGGGTCGGCATCGCCGCGGTCGAACTGGGCAAGGCGTTCGGCGCGCGGGTGGTCGCCGGCGTGTCGAGCGAGGCGAAGGCCGAGATCGCACGGGCTGCCGGCGCCGACGAGGTGGTGATCTATGGCCGCCAGCCGTTCGACAAGGACCAGTCGAAGGACCTCGCGAACAGGTTCAAGGAAGCGGTGGGGCCGAACGGCGCCAATCTGATCTACGACGCGGTCGGCGGCGATTATGCCGAGCCGGCGCTGCGCTCGATCGCGTGGGAGGGCCGCTACCTCGTCGTCGGCTTCCCCGCCGGCATCCCGCGCCTGCCGCTCAACCTGACCCTGCTCAAGAGCTGCGACGTCGCGGGCGTGTTCTGGGGCGCTTTCGTCGCGCGCGAGCCCGCGCGCAACCGCGCTAATATCGCGCGACTGTTCCAGCTGTGGGAACAGGGCAAGATCAAGCCGCGGGTCACCGAGACCTTTGCGCTTGAAGACGGCGGCAAGGCGATCGCCAAGCTCGGCGATCGCAGCGCGGTCGGCAAGCTGGTCGTCACCCTCTGAAATATCGCCCCGACCCGGCGCTGACCGAGGCGCTGCGCACGCTCGCGGCGCCGACGGGCCGGCTTGAGCTGCGCGTCACGCCGGGCGCAAGCCGCGACGCGGTTGCGATTGCCGACGGTGTGGTGCAGGTGCGCGTGACCGCGCCGCCCGCCGACGGCGCCGCGAACGAGGCGGTGCTGAAACTGCTCGCCGCGGCGCTCGGCTGCGCACGCCGCGACCTGACGCTGATCCGCGGCGCGACCGGGCGGACCAAGCTCGTCGGGGTAACCCTGCCCGACGCCGGTTAACGCTTTGTCAGGGGCTTTCGCCTATCGTGCGAGGCTCGACTGAACCGGGCGCAAGGTGGGATTGATGGCGACTCGCCGTTCGATGGGTGAAGCAAGTGCCGCGAGCGTGGCGAATATCTCGCGCACCCGCCGCGCGCAGCTCGTCGCCGAGTTCGAGGGCGAGCTCGGCATCGACCACAAGGCGCGCGCCAAGGCGGCCTATGAAGCGCGGCGCTGGCAGGTCATCAAGACGGTCATCGTCTGGACCATCGCGCTGATGTTCTTCCTGATCGCATGCCAGAAACTGTGGCTGATGGGGCTCGAGGTCGACCAGCCCTTTTCCGACCTCGATCCGATGAAGAGCCTGTTCGGGGAATAGGCCAGCAGCCGGCAATGGATGACGTTACCAAAATTTGGTAACATGCTTTCATGGCAGCAAAGAACACCTCGGTCGCCTTGGGCGAACCCTTCATCGAATTTGCCCGCCGCAAGGTCGAATCGGGCGAGTTCGCGACGACGAGCGAAGTCGTGCGCGAGCCGATGCGGCGGTACATTGCTTATGACGATCGTATAGAGGCGTTGCGCCGCGAGATACAGAAGGGCGTCGATAGCGGCCCCGCCCATCCGTTCGATTGGGACGCTTTCATGGAACGAAAGTTCGGCCCCGAAAGCGATGCGTAGTGTCATCCTCCGCCCCGAAGCGGAAGTCGATATCGAAGACACCGCCGATTACACCATCGAACAATGGGGCATCGAACAGGCCCGGCACCATGTCGGCGATATCCGCCGGACCATCGAATATCTCGCGGTGAACGGACTACGCCACCCCGAAGAGGCAGAAGTCTTTCCGGGCCTGAGGCGCGCGCGGAGCGGCCACCATTTCATATTCTATCTGATCGACGACGAGCGGGTCGATGTAGTGCGCGTACTGCATGAGCGGCGAGATAGAGTCCGGCAATTGAAGGGCTGAGATTGCTTTGATTCGTCATTGCGAGCGAAGCGAAGCAATCCAGGACGATTTACGCGCACTCTGGATTGCTTCGCTTTGCTCGCAATGACGAGAATAGGGGAAGTGGAGTTCCGGCTTACCGAAAACTATCCCCTCAGTTCAATAAACCCGCGCCTTCGGCTTGATATATTCGACGTCGTCGGACAGCGTATATTCGTGGACCGGGCGGTAATCGAGTTTCACGCCGCCGCCCTTGCCGCCCCAGCCGTCGAACCAGCTGACCGTGTGCTTCATCCAGTTCGCGTCGTCGCGGTTCGGGAAATCCTCGTGCGCGTGGGCGCCGCGGCTTTCCTTGCGGTTGAAGGCGGAGTGCATCGTCACTGTCGCCTGCGCGATCAGATTGTCGAGCTCGAGCGTTTCGACGAGGTCGGTGTTCCAGATCAGGCCGCGGTCGGTGACATGAACGTCCTGCATCCGCGCATAGGTCTTGGCGAGCTTTTCCTTGCCCTCGGCCATCAGCTCGTCGGTGCGGAACACCGCCGCGTGCTGCGACATGGCGCGCTGCATCTCGGTGCGGATTTCCGCCGTCGGGGAACCGCCGCTGGCATTGCGAAAATGATCGAGGCGACCGAGCGCGAGGTCGGCGCTGTCCTTGGGCAGCGACGCCTGCGCCGCGCCGGGCTTCAGCAGTTCCTTCAGGCGATGCCCGGTCGCGCGGCCAAAGACGACGAGGTCGATCAGGCTGTTCGAGCCCAGGCGGTTCGCGCCGTGGACCGACACGCACGCCGCTTCGCCCACCGCGAACAGGCCGGGGACGACATGCTCGGGGTCGCCGTCCTTCAGCGTCACCACCTCGCCATGATAATTGGTCGGGATGCCGCCCATATTGTAATGGACCGTCGGCACCACGGGCAGCGGCGCACGGGTCAGGTCGACCCCGGCGAAGATCTTGCCGCTCTCGGTGATGCCGGGCAGACGCTCGGCGAGCACCTTGGGGTCGATATGGTCGAGGTGCAGGTAGATGTGATCCTTGTGCGGACCGACGCCGCGGCCTTCGCGGATTTCGAGCGCCATCGAGCGCGAGACGACGTCGCGCGAGGCGAGGTCCTTCGCCGACGGGGCATAGCGTTCCATGAAGCGCTCGCCCTCGCTGTTGGTCAGGTAACCGCCCTCGCCGCGCGCACCCTCGGTGATGAGGACGCCGGCGCCATAGATGCCGGTCGGATGGAACTGCACGAATTCCATGTCCTGCAGCGGCAGGCCGGCGCGCAGCACCATGCCGCCGCCGTCGCCGGTGCAGGTGTGCGCCGAGGTGGCCGTGAAATAGGTGCGGCCGTAGCCGCCGGTCGCGAGCACGACGGCCTGGCTGCGGAAGCGGTGGATGCTGCCGTCCTCGAGGCACAGCGCAACCACGCCACGGCACGCGCCATCCTCCATGATCAGGTCGAGCGCGAAATATTCGATGAAGAAGTCCGCGTCATACTTCAGGCTCTGCTGATAGAGCGCGTGAAGCATCGCGTGGCCGGTGCGGTCGGCCGCGGCGCAGGTGCGCTGCACCGGCGGGCCCTCGCCCATATTCTGCATATGGCCGCCGAACGGGCGCTGATAGATGGTGCCGTCCGGGTTGCGGCTGAACGGCACGCCGGCATGTTCGAGTTCGTAGACCGCCTGCGGCGCCTCGCGCACCATATATTCGATCGCGTCCTGGTCGCCGAGCCAGTCGGAGCCCTTGACGGTGTCGTACATGTGCCACTGCCAATGGTCCGGCGTATTGTTGCACAGGCTGGCGGCGATGCCGCCCTGCGCCGCGACGGTGTGGCTGCGGGTCGGGAACACCTTGGTGATGCACGCGGTCTTGAGGCCCGCTTCGGCGCTGCCCATCGTGGCGCGCAGGCCCGAGCCGCCGGCGCCGACGACGACGGTGTCGTATGTGTGGTCGATGATCTTGTACGCTTCGGTCATCTTACATGCCCCCCGGGCCGAGCGCGGCGGGCGCCAGTGCGATGCGAACGATCGCGAAGATTCCGAAGGCCGCGCCGCCGATCGCGTAGAAATTCAGGATGACGAGCGACAGCAATTTCGCCGCTTCGCCATGGACATAATCCTCGATCATCACCTGCAGTCCGAGGCGGAAGTGCCAGAAGACGCTGACGACGAGCAGAATCAGGCCGAGCGCGACGGTCGGGTTCGAGGCCCAGCGCGCCACCGCGCCATGATCGGCCAGCGGCAGGCGGAGGAGCGAGACGAAGAACCAGGTGACGAGCAGCAGATTGCCGAGTGCGGTGAGCCGCTGCTGCAGCCAGTGGCCGGTGCCGTGATGCGACGGGCCGAGCCCGCGCACGCGGCCGAGGCGCGTTCCGTTACCCATGAAGCGCCTCCTTCGCGATATAGAGCCAGACCGCCGCGGTCGCGAGGATCGCGCCGACGAAAACGAGGATCGACCAGAGCCTGTTTGTCTTCAGCTCATAACCCGCGCCGGTGTCGAGAACGAGGTGGCGAAGGCCCGAGAGGAGATGCTGGAACAGCGCCCAGGTCAGGCCGACCAGCACGACCTTCCCCAGGATATTGGTGATCTGGTGAGAGGTGCCAGCTTCGGGGTCGTGCCAGACGCAGGCGACGAAGGCCGCATAGGCGTCCGGACCCGCGGCGATCGCGCCGAGCCACCAAAGGAACATCAGCGCCCCGACGATCGCGAGTCCGTCGCCGGTTATGCGGTGGAAGATCGAGACCGCCATCGACGGCGCCCATTTATACACCCCGAGGTGCGGAGAGAGCGGTCGCCCGCCCGGTTCCTTGCCAGCCATATCAGCCCCGTATCTTCTGACTCTATCCGGTCGATGCGGGCCGGTTAAGCCTTCCCGCCGCGATATGCAATTGCTTAGGGGGCGAATGGGAAAGAATTTGCCCGCCGGGGTCCGCCGCTCAGCTCGCCAGCACGGCGGGCGGATGCCGACGGTGCGCGGCGATGCAGGAGAGGACGCTGGCGACGACCAACGCGAACGCCGCCACTTCGAGCAGCGTGGGGAACCGCCTTTCCCAGGCGAATCCATAGAGCAGCGCGAAGAGCGTTTCGAACAGGATCATCTGCCCGACCATCGTCAGCGGCAGCAGGCGGTTCATCCGGTTCCACAGCGCGTTGCCGGCGATCGAGGCGAGAAGCGCCACGCCAACCGACACGCCCGCGAAGCGGAGCCAGGCGGCGGCATCATGGCGGATCGGCTCGATCAGCAGGGTGAGCGGGATCAGCGCGAGCGCCTGCGCGCCGGTGACAACGCCGGTCAGCAGGTTCCAGTCGTGCGCCGAGACATGATCGAGGCGCGCGAGGCAGCGGCTGTTGCCGACGGCATAAGCGGTCCACGACACGAGCGCGCCCACCGCGCACAGCAGCCCGATCATCCCCCCGCCGCCATCGTCCGATGCCGGCGCGCTGATCGCCTGCCAGCCGATGCAGACCGCTCCCGCCGCGCAGAAGAGCAGCGACGGCACGAGGCGCCCCAGCGGAGCCGCGTCCCGATCACGGCTGCCGATCAGGGTGACGGCGACCGGCAGGAAGCCGATGACGAGCGACGTCATCGCGATCCCGCCCGTCTGCACCGCGGCCGAAAGCAGGATGTAATAGAGCGTGTTCCCCGCAAGCGCGAGCCAGACCAGCGCCACCCAGTCGCGCCGCGCGAGCCCGCCGGCCAGCGTGTGCCAGCGCGGCGCAATCAGCACCGCCGCGATCGCGCCGAAAGCGAGGTAACGCCCGATTGCGAGCTGAAGCGGGGTGAAACCACGCACCAGTTCGGGCGCGAGGAACACCAGCCCCCACAAGGCGCCCGCCCCCATGCCGCACGCGAGGCCGGTTCCGATTCGATGCGTGCCGGACGCGCCGGCGATGGCGATGGTCATGGCGATCCTCACTGTCGTTGAGCGGGGAATAGCATCGACGAAGCGAGCGAAGGACGCTTGCTTCGGGGGTAAAATGCAACAAATACTCGGCTATGGGCCGACCCAAAGCATCCGGCGAGCGCAGGCTCGACCATTTCGACCGCGCGATCCTGCGCATCCTGCAGCGCGACAACAGGACGCCGCAGCGCGAAATCGCCGAAGCGGTGAACCTGTCGGCGGCAGCGGTGCAGCGGCGCATCGCCGCGATGGAGGCGGCGGGGATCATCGAACGCAATGTCGCGATCGTCGACACCGGCGCCCTCGGCATGACGATCACCGCGATCGTCGAGGTCCATCTGATCGACGAGCGCCCGCCCACGGTCGACGGCGCGAAGGCGCTGTTCCTCGCGGCCCCGGAAGTGCAGCAATGCTATTATGTGACCGGCGGGATCAGCTTTGTGCTGGTGATCGTGACCCGCGACGTGATCGAATATGAAGCGATCAGCCGGCGCCTGTTCGCCGACAATGACGCGGTGGCGAGTTTTCGCAGCCTCATCGCGCTCAACCGGGTGAAGACCGGCGCGGAGATATGGATCGCCTGAGCGCGTTCAGCCGCGCCGCCGCGTCACTTGATCTTGTCGCGGTTCGCGTAGAGCAGCGCCGCGATCACCGCCGCCGATCCGATGCCGAGGCCCGCGGCTGCTTTCCAACCGCGGCCGCGCTTGCCGCCCTTGGCCTCGGCCTCCGCCGCTTCGAGGGCTTCCTGCTGCTCGTGGCGCTCGCGCGCGGCGCGCAGCACTTCATTTTCCTCGTCTTCGTTCGGGGGAGGAGTCGGCTGGCCTTGGTCCGTCATGTGTCTTCTCTACCTTCTTGCTCAACTTAGCGCCTGGTCGACGGGCACATAGTCGGTTCCGATCGCTTCGGCTACCGCCTCGAACGTCACCTTGCCATTCCAAACGTTCAAGCCCTGCGCAAGATGCACCTCACGACGCAAAGCCTCTTTCCAGCCGAGGTCGGCGATGCGCAGCGCGTGCGGCAAAGTGACGTTGTTGAGCGCATAGGTGCTGGTGCGCGCGACCGCGCCCGGCATGTTGGCGACCGCATAATGGACGATGCCGTCGACCACATAGGTCGGATCGGCGTGCGTCGTCGCATGGCTCGTCTCGAAGCAACCGCCCTGGTCGATCGCGACGTCGACGAGCACCGATCCGGGGCGCATCGTCTTCAGCATGTCGCGGGTCACGAGCTTGGGCGCCTCGGCGCCCGGGATCAGCACCGCGCCGATGACGAGATCGGCGTCGGCGACGCATTCGGCGAGATTGGCGCGGTTCGAGAAGCGGGTCTTCGCCCGCGATTCGAAGAAAGTGCCGACGCGTTCGAGCACCTCGGGGTCGCGGTCGAGGATGGTGACGTCGGCGCCGAGCCCCGTCGCCATCTGCGCCGCGTTGAAGCCGACGACCCCGCCGCCGATGATGCACACCTTGCCCGGCGCGACGCCGGGGACGCCTCCGAGCAGCACGCCGCGGCCGCCGTGCGCCTTTTCGAGCGCGGTCGCGCCGGCCTGGATCGACATGCGCCCCGCGACCTGACTCATCGGCTTGAGGAGCGGCAGGCCGCCGTGCGGGCTGGTCACGGTCTCATAGGCGATGCACACCGCGCCCGACGCCATCAGGTCGCGCGTCTGCTCGGGATCCGGGGCGAGGTGGAGATAGGTGTAGAGGATCTGGCCGGGGCGCAGCATCGCGCGCTCGGCCGGCTGCGGCTCCTTCACCTTCACCACCATCTCGGCTGTCGCGAAAATCTCGGCGGCGGTCGCGACGATCTCCGCCCCCGCATCCTCATAGGTGCGGTCGTGCGCGCCGATGCCTTCGCCCGCCCCGGTCTCGACCAGCACGCGGTGGCCGTGCACGACCAGTTCGCGCGCGCTTTCGGGGGTCAGCCCGACGCGATATTCGTGATTCTTGATTTCCCTGGGGGTGCCGATGATCATGACTTCGTCTCCGACCGGTTTCACCTGCAACCAATAGCCGCCCCGCGCCCTCGAAGTATAGCGCGCATCGCCGGCCCGGCGCCTGAAATTCGCCCTGCCGGGTTAACGGCGAATTTACCGTTTCCGCAGCATATCCCGTTCACCAGTTTCGCGGACGCAGGCGGACGGCAGACGCCGCGCATCCAAAACTTGGCCTCGGGGGACGGGATCATGGTGAAGGACAATCCGATTCATAAGCAGCAGATCGATCCGGTGCTGATGGCCGATCGTTTTCCCTATTACGACCTCGATGGCCGGCTTGCCGCGGATGCGCGCGAGATCGCCGAGATGGTGGTGGGCCACGAAGAGCCGATCGGCCGCGCCTATTGGACCGCCTTCAACGCGCTGCCCCATGTCCGCAAGGCCGAAGGCGAACTGCTCGAAGCCTATGTGCGCGGCAGCACCCGGCACATGCTGGTCAAATATTCCGATCCCGCGGGCCAGGAATCGGCGACGATCGCCTGCCAGAACACCCATATGGCGCTGCGCGTCGGCGTGCCGCTCGCCTCGGTCTTGTCGTGCCTCGGCGAAAGCCAGCGGCTGACCATCGAGCATGTCGTCCATGGCTGCGCTGGCGACACCGACCGCATCGTCAGGTTGACGAGCGCGATCAACCGCCTCGCGCTGCTCGAGATGGACATCATGCAGACTTATGCCGAAAAGCTGGAGCGCGCCGCGATCTCGAGCGAGCGCCAGGCGCTGGCGGGCGACTTCGACCGCTCGATCGCGACGCTGGTGCAGGACACCGACGGGGTGCGCCAGCAACTCGCGAGCCAGGCCGAATCGGCCGATCTCGCGGCCAAGGGCATGATCGCCAAGACCAGCGAGGTCGCCGCGGCGTCCGAGCAGTCGGCGATCGCGATGCGCGAAGCGGCGTCGACCGCCGCCGGGCTGATCCGCGCGATCGAGGATGCGCGCAGCGAGGTCGAAGCCTCGGCGAGCGTCGCGACCCGCGCGTCGGAACAGGCTGGCGAGGCAGTCGCCATGTCGGAGGCGCTGTCGCACCACGCCGAATCGATCGAATCGATCCTCGGGCTGATCCGCGAGATCGCGGGACAGACCAACCTCCTCGCCCTCAACGCCACGATCGAGGCGGCGCGCGCCGGCGAATCGGGCCGCGGCTTCGCGGTCGTCGCGCAGGAAGTGAAGAGCCTCGCCAACGAAACCGCGCGCGCGACCGACGATATCGCGGGCAAGATCACCGCGATCCAGCAGGCGACCAAGGGGTCGGTGAGCGCCAACCAGTCGATCCAGGCGACGATCGTCGAGGTCCAGCAATCGGCCGAGCGCATCCGCGACGCGATGGACGCGCAGGCGCAGACGGTCACCTCGATCACCGCCGCGGTCGACGAGACCGCGCTCGCCGCCGATTCGATGTCGTCGACGATCGCCAGCATCCGCAACGATTCGGGAATGGTCGCGGGCGAGATCAGCGTGCTGAGCGAGAAATTCGCCAAGATGGGCGAGCGGCTCCAGTCGCTCGAACAGGCAGCGAGCGAGTTCAGCCGCCGGGTGGCCTAAGCCCGAAAGCATAAATATACTGCCGCATCCCCGAGCCCTTCGTCTGCCCTGGCGGGCGCTCAGGATAAACTTCGGCCTTTGGCCGAAGACGAGGGGCCATGCCGAGCGAAGTCGAGGCTGCTAGGTCGCTGTTCTCGCTCCGCTCGAACGGGCTCCTCGTCTTCGCTCGGGGATGCGGTGTTTGATTATGAGGGAGGCCCCGCTAAACGCGAAGGCCATGAGCATCCATATCCTGATCACCGGCGCCAGCCGCGGCATCGGCGCCGCGATTGCTGATGCGCTGACATCCCCCGATCACCGGGTCGTCGCGCTTTCCAGCGCCGATGGCGACCTGGCCGACCCCGACATGCCGCCGCGGCTATGGACCGAAAGCCTCGATCGCCTCGACGGCCGCGTCGACGTGCTGATCAACAATGCCGGAGTGTTCGAGGCCAATCCGATCGACAAAAGCGATGCCGACTGGCTTGCCGGCTGGAACCGCACGATCGACATCAATCTGACCGCAAGCGCGCAGCTCTGCCGCCTTGCGGTGCGGCACTGGCGGCAAGGCGAGCACGGCGGGCGGATCATCAATATCGCGAGCCGCGCCGCGCACCGCGGCGACAGCCCCGAACACTGGCATTATGCCGCGTCGAAGGCGGGGATGGTCGCGATGACCAAGACGATCGCGCGCGCCTATGCCCGCGACAATATCCTCGCCTTTGCCATCTGTCCCGGCTTCACCATGACCGGCATGGCCGAAGAGTATCTGAGCAGCCGCGGCGGCGAAAAGCTACTCGCCGACATTCCGCTCGGACGGGTCGCAATGCCCGATGAGATCGCCGAGATGGCGCGCTGGTGCGCCCTCGCCGCGCCGCCCTCGATGACCGGCGCGGTGCTCGACGTGAATGGAGCCAGCTATGTCCGCTAGGACCAATTGCAGCAACTCCGAATCGATCCACATCCCCGAGCGAAGTCGAGGGGCCCGTTCGAGCGCAGCGAGAACCCGCACCGTCGCGACCTCGACTTCGCTCGGCAAAGCCCCTCGTCTTCGCTCGGGGACGCGGTCGCTGAGGGCTCGCCGTTCGATCCTGTTCGCCGCGCTGCTGCTCGCAGGCTGCGCGTCGCAGGCCGAAGCGCCCGCTTCCGCACCCGCCGCGCCCACAGGCCAGGCGCTTGCCGCCGCGTGCGAAGGCCGCGACGGCTGGAGCGACCCCGCGCCGCCCGCGAAGATCTTCGGCAACAGCTATTATGTCGGCACCTGCGGCATTTCGGCGGTGCTGATCGACGCGCCGGGCGGGCTCGTGCTGATCGACGCGGCGACCGAGGAAGCCGCGCCCGCGATCCTCGCCAACATCCGCGCGCTGGGGTTCGATCCGAAACAGGTGCACACCCTGCTCGCGAGCCACGAGCATCTCGACCATGTCGGCGGGCTCAGGGCGCTGCAGGACGCGACCGGTGCGAAAATCCATGCGCGCCATGAAGCGGTCGCCACGCTGACGAGCGGCGAGCCCGAAGCGCGCGACCCGCAGCGCGGCGCGATCCCGCCCTTCCGCGGCGTGACCATCGCGGGCGAGCTCCGCGACGGCGAGGCGCTGCCGATTCCCGGCCTCGACCTGACGCTCCATGCGACGCCCGGCCACACGCCGGGGAGCACGAGCTGGACGTGGCGGTCGTGCGAGGGCGGCGACTGCCGCACCATCGCCTATGTCGACAGCCTGAGCGCGGTGTCGGGCGACGATTATCGCTTCACCGATCATCCCGATTATGTCACGATGATGCGCGCGACCTTCGCGAAGGTGCCGGCGCTGCCCTGCGACATATTGATCACCCCGCATCCGGGCGCGAGCGACCTGTTCGCGCGCCTCGCGGGCGATGCCCCCCTCGCCGACCCGGGCGGTTGCCGCGCCTATGCCGCCGAGGCCGCGAAACGGCTCGACGATCGGCTGGCAAAGGAAGCCGCGGGCAAACCATGAGCTGGCTCGTCTCGCTCCCCTGCACCCGCGACGAGGCCGAGGCTCTGTCGGGCGAGGTGCCCGCGCTCGACGCGCTGCCCGATGCGCCGGTGGTGGTGACGCGTGAGATCGACGAAGCGGCCGCGCGCTGGCAGCTCGACGCCTATGTCGAAGCGCCGCCGAGCGCCGCGCTCATCGAAATGCTGCGCGCGCTGGTGCCGAGCGCGAAGGGCGCCGCGCCCACGGTCGAGGAGCTGCCCGAGGAGGATTGGGTAACGCTGAGCCAGCAGGGACTCGAACCCGTTCAGGCCGGCCGTTTCTTCGTCCACACGAGCAGCCATGCCGACCGCGTGCCGCCGGGCGTCGTGCCCTTCCTGATCGACGCGAGCCAGGCCTTCGGCACCGGCGGGCACGACACGACCGCAGGGTGCCTGTCGATGCTCGACCGGATCGCGCGGGCCGGCGCGGCGCCGCGCAATATCGCCGATATCGGCACCGGCACCGGACTGCTCGCCTTCGCCGCGCTGGCGCTGTGGCCGCGCGCGCGGGCGATCGCGTCGGACATCGACCCCGCGAGCATCCTCGTGACGCGCGACAATGCCGCGATCAACGGCGTCGCGCTCGGTCGCGGCGGCGGCCGGCTCGCGCTCGCGGTCGCGCCGGGAACCGATCATCCCGCAATCCGCCACCGCGCGCCCTATGATCTGGTCGTCGCGAACATCCTGGCCGGTCCGTTGATCACCCTCGCCCCCGACATCGCCGCCGCGACCGCGCCCGGCGGCCATGCGATCCTCGCGGGCCTGATCGCGCGGCAGATGGAGCCGGTTCTCGCCGCCTATCGCGCGCAGGGATTCCGGCTCGCCGCGCGCGGAGGAAGCGCCGAGTGGCCGTGCCTGCTGCTGGTCAAGCGGCGGCGCTATGGTTGGCGGCGCAAGGAGCGCGCGCTGCACCGCGCGAACCCGTCGGACGCGACGTTCGGGAGCTGGTAGCCGGCAGACGTCTTATTCCCGTTCGTGTCGAGCGAAGTCGAGACACCCATCTGCACAGCGCTACCCCGATGGGTGTCTCGACTTCGCTCGACACGAACGGATTTAGACGTTTTGCTTGCCCAGCGCATAATCCTGCGTGCCGCGCGTAATCACCTGATCGTCGCCCAATATGTCGGCGATCGGGATGGGCGGCAGCGCGGCGTTGGCCGCATAGAGCGGCGCGAAATCGGTGTTCACCGTCACGTCGAGGAGCTGGTCGAGGCTGTCGATGACGAAATAATTCTGCTGGAAATCATCGATCCGATAGTCGGTGCGCATCACGCGGGCGAGGTCGAAGCCGATGCGGTTCGGGCTGTCCGAATCGAGCGCGAAAACGCTTTCGGCGTAGGAGGAGACGATCCCCGCACCGTAAATGCGAAGCGCGGCGCCCTCGCGGATCAGGCCGAATTCGACCGTGTACCAATAGAGCCGCGCGAGCTGTTTCAGCGCGTCGAACTTCAGGCTGCGCAGGCCGCCTTCGCCATAGGCCTGCATATAGTCGCCGAACACCGGGTCGGCGAGCATCGGGACATGGCCGAAGACGTCGTGAAAGACGTCGGGTTCCTGCAGATAGTCGAGCTGTTCGGGGGTGCGGATGAAATTGCCCGCCGGAAAGCGCCGGTTCGCGAGATGGTCGAAGAAGACGTCGTCGGGAACCAGCCCCGGCACCGCGACCACCCGCCACCCCGTCGCCGCCGTCAGCCGCGCGTTGAGATCGCGATAGTCGGGGATGCCCGGCTTTTCGAGCCGCAGCACGTCGATGCCGCGCAGAAAGGCCTCCGACGCGCGGCCCGGCAGCATCGCCGACTGGCGCGCGAAGAGGCGGTCCCACATCGCATGCTCGTCGGCGGTGAACGCCTCCCAATCCTGCGATATCGTCCAGTCGGACGCGGCGCCCGGTGGCGGCGTGTCATGGACATGGGTGTCGGGATTCTTCATGCGCAACGGGCTATCATAAAACTGGTTTCAAGTGAAACTTTAAGTCGACCTCACCCATCGAGCGCGATCACCTCGGTCGCCAGCCGGTCGACCTCAGCGCGGTCGTGGCTGACATAGAGGATCGGCAGTTTCAGCTCGTCGCGGATGCGCTCGATCACCGCCATGATGTCGCCGCGCCGCGCCGCGTCGAGCGACGAGAGCGGTTCGTCCATCAGCAGGATTTCGGGCCCGGCGAGCAAAGCGCGGCCGATCGCGACGCGCTGCGCCTCGCCGCCCGACAGGCTGCGCGGCCAGCGATCGAGCAGATGCCCGATGCCGAGGAAGGCGGCGGCCTCGTCGAGGCCCATCCAGCGGTCGGCCGGCGCCGCGAGCTGGTGCCCGTAAAGCAGGTTGGCGCGCACCCGCCGGTGCGGAAAGAGGCGGCCGTCCTGAAAGACATAGCCGATCCGCCGCGCCTCGGGCGGCAGGTCGATACCGTCGCCGAAAAGCGTGCGGGTGCCGATGCGGATATGTCCGCGATCGGGCCGCAGCAGCCCCGCGACCATGGCCAACAGGCTCGTCTTGCCGACGCCCGAGGGACCGAAGAGAGCGGTCAGCCCCGACCCGGCGGTGAAGCGCGCCGCGATGACCCGCTCGCCGCGGCGCTTTTCGACATCGATATCAATCGCCATGCCGCTGCCTTTCGGCATGGGTGCGGCGGACGAGCCATTCGGAGAGGATCAGCGCGCCGAGCGACAGTGCGACCGAGAACAGCGCGAGCCGCGTCACCATCGCCTCGGCACCCGGGATCTGGAGCGCCGAATAGATGGCGAGCGGCAGCGTCCGCGTCTCGCCCGGGATGTTCGACACGAAGGTGATCGTCGCGCCGAATTCGCCGATCGAGCGCGCGAAGCCGAGCACCAGCGCCGCGAGCACGCCCGGAAATGCCAGCGGCAGGCTGATCGTCCAGAAGGCATGCCAGCGGCTTGCCCCCAGTGTGCGCGCCGCACCCTCGAACCGCCGGTCGATCGCCTCGATCGACAGCCGCATCGCGCGCACCATCAGCGGCAGCGCCATGATCGCCGCCGCGAGCGCAGCGCCGGTCCAGCGGAACATCACGCTCACCCCGAACCAGCTTTCGAGCCAGCGCCCGAAAGGCCCGAGCGGCCCGAAGGCGAGCAGCAGCAACCAGCCGGTGACGACGGGGGGCAGGACGAGCGGCAGGTGGACAAGGCCGTCGAGCAGCACGCGGCCCGGAAAGCGGTAGCGTGCGAGCGCCCAGGCGAGCGCGAAGGCGAGCGGCAGCGTCGCGAGCACCGCGATGCCGCCCACCTTCAGCGACAGCGCGACGATGCTCCATTCCTCGGGTGAGAGCATCAGGGCGCCGAGAAGCCGTGCCGCGCGAATATCGCGCGCGCCTGCCGCGACAGCAGGAAGGCGCGGAAGGCCGCAGCATCCTTGTGCCGCGAAGCCTTCAGCACTGCGACCGGATATCGGATCGGCGGATGGCTCGACGCGGGAAAGGTACCGACGACGCGAACCGCGCGCGAGGCTTTCGCGTCGGTCGCGTAAACGATACCGAGCGGCGCGGCGCCGCGTTCGACGAGCGCCATCGCGGCGCGGACATTCTCGGCCGGGGCGAGCCGCCCCGCGACCCCGCGCCAGACGCCGAGCGACGTCAGCGCCGCCTTCGCATATTTGCCCGCCGGCACCGCGTCGGGATCGGCGACCGCGAGCCGCCCGCCGCCGAGCGTCCGGGCGATCGGAAAGCCGCGCGCCGGCGTCAGCCGGACCTTGCTCCCTGCCGGCGCGATCAGCACCAGCCGGTTGCCGAGCAAGGTCGTGCGGGTTCCGCCGCGCAGCAACCCCGCCTTCTGAACCGCGTCCATCCATGGCTCATCGGCCGACAGGAAGAGATCGGCGGGCGCCCCCGCCATGATCTGCCGCGCCAGCGCCGACGAGGCGGCAAAGGACAGCACCGGCCGGGCATGTCCCTGCGCCGCCCAAGCATCGGCCGCTTCGGTCAGCGATTCCTGGAGGCTCGCCGCGGCGAGCACCAGCGGCCCGCGCTCGGCGGCGCTCGCGGCGGGCGCGAGCAGCAGCGCGGCGAGAAACAGGCAAAGAGTCCGAAGGAGCACCATATCGTCCTAGCTATAACGAGCGCCGCCGCTCCGCGAAAGCAACGCGGTGATGCGAATCCGACCATAGCCCGTTTCGACCAGCCCGCGCGCGGTCAGATCGCGCAACGCGGCGCCCAGGGTGACGCGCGAGACGCCGAGCAGGTCGGCGAGCTGCTGCTGCGTCGCGCGCACTGTGCAGCGGTCGGGCGCGTCGGCCGCCATCGCGGCGAGCAACCGCGCGAGCCGGTCGGCGGTCGGCAGCCGCCGCTGGGCGTCGATGATGTCGAGCGTGACCGCGAGCTGGCGCGACAGGCTGCGGAGGAGCAGTTCGGCCCAGCCGATGTCGTCGGCCATCAATCGGCGCAGCAGCGGCCGGTCGATCGCGATCAACCGCGCCGGGCCGCTGGCAATCGCGTCGGCCTGACGCGGCACGCCGGTGAAGAAGGCGAGCTCGCCGAAGATGTCGCCAGGGCCCAGCACGGCAAAGGCGGTGAAGCGCCCGTCCTCGGCATGGCGCCCGGCGAGGACATTCCCTTCGCACACCACCCAGAAGGCGTCGCCCGGATCGCCCTGATGCTGCACGAACTGGCCGTCGGCGAGACTGCGCATCGGCGCCATCGCGGCGAGCCGCTCACGCTCGGCACGCGAAAGCCCAGTTCGTTCGGCGAGCGCGAAGTGATAACTTCTTTGCATTCCGCTCGGGAAATTGCGGCAGCCGGCGGCAAAAGGCAAGCTGCGGCGGGAAAGCGCGGCCCCGCATCGCCCAAAGGCAACGCCGGGCCGCATATCCCTCAAAAGCGTGCGCGGAGGCCGGCGGATACCGCGCGGCGCTCGACCGGATAATAGATCGCCGATGTGTCGGTGACGTCGATCGCGGCGCTGATATCGCCGATCGCCCTTTTGCCCGTGATGTTGCGGACGTCGAGAAAGGCGTCGATCCCCTCGCCCACGCGCGCGCCGGCGGTGACGCCAAGCAGCGCATAGCCGGGGGTGCGGACGCGGTTCCGGTAATCGGCGAAGGGCCCCTGCGGCACCCACTCGACCGTGGGCGCGACGTGCAGCGCGTCGGTGCCGAGGCGCAGCTCGGCGCGATAGACGTGGCGCGGGACGACCGGCAGGCGGTTGTCGCCATAGACGGCGTCGCCGCGGAAGCGGAAGTCGCTGTAGGTGTAGACCTGCCGCAGCCGGAGCCAGCCGGTCGGGGCGATTTCCAGCGCGGCCTCTATCCCCTCGTGCCGCGTCCTGCCGGCGTTGAAGGTCGACGCCGGGATGTCGGCGCTGACCACATATTGCAGCAGTTCGCCCTTGATGTCGGCGCGGTAGAGCGAGAGGTCCCAGCTCAGCATCCCGGCCCGCCCGCGCGTGCCGATTTCCGCGGTCCACGCGCGCTGCGGATCGAGCGGGACGAACGCCGAGACCTGCGCCAGTTCGATGAAGCCCGGAAATTCGACCGAGCGGCTGTAGTTGCCGTAAAATTGCATCCCCGGCACAGGCTCGAACAGCACGCCGAACTTGGGCGAGAAGGCGTCGAAGTCGGCGCGGCCTTCATTGTCGACCGGGCCGTTGCTGAACGCCTCGCGCTGGCGCCGCATGCCGTCGGCGTAGATGCCGCCGGCGATCAGCGAGAGGGTTTCGACCGGCTTCAGCCGCACCTCGCCATAGAGCGTCGCGGTACGCGCATCCTGCTGCGCGTCGAAGGTCTTCGCGCCGCACCGTCCCGCCACATTGACGAAGCGCCGCGAATGGACGTCGCCGACGCGCAACTCGCCGCCGAGGGTCGCCTCGACTGGACCGGTGGCATAATCGAGACGGAAGAAGCCGCCGCGATCGACGCTCTTCTGGTCGATCAGCTGATAGATCGGATGGTGCAGCGTCTTGGCGTTGACGAAGACGCCGACGTCGAACTGCGCGGCACCGAAATCCACGCTCGTGCGGTTCTGAAGCCGCAGCGATTCGATATCGCGCGCTTGGTCGCCCGCGACGCTGGCGGCATTGGCCTTGCGCGGGGCGGTCAGCGCCTCCTCGCGGGTCAGCGCGCCGGGCAGCTCCTGGTCGATATTATTGTAGCTCGCGTAGAGGCGTGTCGTGATCCGGTCGGTGAGCCTTAGCCCCACATTGCCGTGGAAACGCAGGCTGCGCCGCCGCGCATGGTCGCGGTCCCCGTCCGATGTGTCGGCGCTCACCGCGCCCCACGCATCGACCCCCTCGCCCGCGATGCCGGCTGAAACGAGGCCGCGAAAACTGTCGAAGCTGCCGACATCGCTGCGCAGATACAGGCCTCCGGCGGTGCGCCCGCTCGGGGTCACCCCGTTGATCGCCCCGCCCAAGGTACCCGATCCGAAGCGCAACGCATTGGCGCCGCGGTAGACCTCGAGATGGTCGAAGAAGATCGGCTCCAGCTCCTGAAAATCGCCATTATCATCGGCGAGGTTGATCGGCACCCCGTCCTGAAGCAGCGTCAGCCCGCGCATGTGGTAGCCGCGCGACAGGCCCGAACCGCGGATCGAGATTCGCACCTCCTGCCCGAAGCGCGGCTGGAGATAGACGCCGGGCGAGAAGGCGAGCGTGTCGCGCAGGCTGACGATCGATTTGTCGGCATAATCTTCGTGGCTGACCACATCGGCGCCGCCGGGGGTCTTCGCCGCGTGCTCTTCCGCAGCGTCGGTGTCGGCGCGGGCGGTAACGATGATGGTCTGGTCGGCTTCGGCCGTTTCGGCGTGGGCAAGAGTGGGAACGAACGTGATGGCGAACGCCAGCAAGGGCGCCGCGCGGGTAACAGGGCTTTGCATCGATAATCCTTCGCTTGAAGACAGGCATGGGCCGGCGCGCGCGAGCGCGCGTCCGGCCGGTCAGGCTGATTCAGGCGAAGACGGGTGGTCCGGTGCTCGGCGGAAGCGGCGAGGCGATGCCCGGCGCATAGCCGAGCGCGGGAATCGCGGCAGGGACCGGCGCGGCCCTTGCGAGGGCCTCAGGCAGCGCGGGGGTGTCGGGGACGATCGGCGCGACCGCGAGCGCGCCCCACGGGCAATGCTGGTCCTGCGCGGCGTCATGATCGCCGGCCTTCTCGCCATCCCTCTCGAGCGCGATCGTCAGCGTCGCGCCCGGGTTCGCCGGGTCCGAACAGACGCGGACGGTGATCGACCCGCCGCTGTCGGTTTCGATCATCCACCCCGGCGCGACGAGCATGCGCGCCGCGAGCGCGAACAGCACGGGCAGCAGGAGCAGGATGCCGGGACGGCGAAAGGCGGCGAGGATGCCCACGACGCGGGCCTTATGGCGCGGGGCGCGGCAGCGCAAGCGGACATAATGTCCACGCACCCCTTATTCCGCCGCCGCCTCGTCGGTCTTCTTGCCGGTGCGCGTCCACGGATACAGGAACTGGCCCCAATAGGCCTTCGGCACATCTTCGGGGATGCCGTAATTCCGGGGCCAGCGGTCCTTGGGCAAATGGAAGGTGCCGAAGATCTTGTCGAGCCAGGGAAAGTGGATCGCGAAATTGACGTCGAACGCCTCGCGTTCGAGCCCGTGGTGCCAGTGGTGGAAGCGCGGGGTAGCAAGCCAGTGGCCGAGCCGGTTGAAGCTGCCCCCGACATTGGCGTGGAGCAGCGACGACCAGACATAGACGAAGCCGATATAGGCCTGCATCACCGAGGGCGCGAAACCGAGCGTGAACAGCGGCAGCGAGGTGATCGAGCGCAGGAGGATGATCTCGACGAAGTGCATCCGCGACCCCGCGAGCCAGTCCATCGATTTCGCGCTGTGGTGGATCGCGTGGAATCCCCACAGGAAAGGGAATTTGTGGAAGCTGCGGTGGAACCAATATTGCACGAAATCCGACGCGACGAGGACGATGGCGAACTGGACGAACCACGGCAGCGACGCGACCCCGGCGCGGAACGCGGCCCAGCTCGACGTATGGTCGTTGACGAAGGCCTGCGGCGCGAGCGCGAGGAAGCTCAGTATCTGCACGAACATCGTGCTGACCAGATAATAGAAGAGATCCTCGCGCCATTCGGTACGGAACAGGCGTTGCGCGCGGCGATGCGGGAAGGCGCGCTCCAAGGGCGCGAACATGAAGCCGGTGACGAGCAGATTGACGATGAAGAAGTCGAGCCCGAAGAAAATGCCCCAGTCGCGCGTTTCGGCGGGCTGGACATTGGCGCCGCCGAGCAGCGCCGCGGCGAGCCCGATCATCAGCGCGGTCAGCCCGAGCACTTTCCGGGGGCGTAGCAAGAGGCTGAGCAGCGCAAGGCCGTAGCTGACGAGCAGGGTCAGGTGGACGAAGCCGCGAAAGCCGGTCCAGTTCTTGACGATTTCGAGTTCGGGGGTCGCGAACCAGTCGGGAAAGCGCAGCGCGATGACCAGAAAGAAGCCGGTGATCGCGAAGAGCAGCCCAAAGAA
Source organism: Sphingopyxis sp. NJF-3 (assembly GCF_053514865.1). Taxonomy (NCBI): domain Bacteria; kingdom Pseudomonadati; phylum Pseudomonadota; class Alphaproteobacteria; order Sphingomonadales; family Sphingopyxidaceae; genus Sphingopyxis; species Sphingopyxis sp. NJF-3. The sequence goes on along the minus strand of NZ_CM130726.1, from coordinate 748,656 downwards.
GCCCGACAGCCAGCCGCTGCCGAAACGCCGCACTTCGGTATGCGATTCGAGATCGCGCATGAGCGTGTTCAGATAGTCGCGTCTGGCCATTCTCTCCGCCCCCAACTCTCGTCATGCCGGGCTTGATCCGGCATCCATTCTCGCCAAGCTGTGATCGACCCCGGATCAAGTCCGGGGTGACGAAAAATACTGATCAAAGCGCTAACCCGCCGCCTCCACGATCTTCGCCCACTCCGCCTCGTCGATCACCTTGATTCCCAGCGCAGCCGCCTGCTTGAGCTTCGACCCCGCGCCGGGGCCCGCGACGACGAGGTCGGTCTTCGCGCTCACCGAACCCGCGGCCTTGGCGCCGAGCTTTTCGGCCTGCGCCTTCGCCTCGTCGCGGCTCATCGTCTCGAGCTTGCCGGTGAAGACGACTGTCTGGCCCGACACCTCGCTGTCGCGCGTCTCGACCACATAGGGCGGCGGCGCGACCTCGGAGAGCAGGTCGTCCCACAGCGCGCGATTGTGCGGTTCGTGGAAGAAATCGCCGAGCGCCTCGCCCACCGCGACGCCGATGCCGTCGGCGCGGACTTCGAGGATCGACTTGATCGTCTCGACCTTGCGCGCGAGATATTTGCCGTCGGATTCGCCCTCGGCCTGCGGATTGGCGTCGAGATAGCCATGGATCTCGGCGGCCTTTTCGGGGAGCCGCGACAGCTCGCCCAGCCCTTTCATCAGGTCGCGCGCGGTGACCGCGCCGACATGGCGGATACCGAGCCCGAAGAGCAGCCGCGCCGCGTCAGGCTGGCGCTTCGCCTCGATCGCGGCGAACAGATTGTCGACCGACTTGTCCTTCCACCCCTCGCGGCCAAGCAGTTCATCGCGATGATCCTTCAGCCGGAAGATATCGGCTGGCCCCTTGTCGAGCCAGCCCAATTCCAGAAACTCCGCGATGCTCTTCTCGCCCAGCCCCTCGATATCGAGCGCACCGCGGCTGACGAAATGCCGGAGCCGCTCGAACTTCTGGGCGTTGCAGATGAGGCCGCCGGTGCAGCGCACGTCGACCTCGCCTTCCTCGGCGACCGCCTCGCTGCCGCACACCGGGCAATGGTCGGGAAAGGCATAGTCCGCCCGCGCCTCGTCGCGCGTCAGATTCTCGACCACCTGCGGGATGACATCGCCCGCGCGCTGGACGACGACACGGTCGCCGGGCCGCACGCCGAGGCGGCCGATCTCGTCGCGGTTGTGCAGCGTGACGTTCGACACCACCACCCCGCCGACGGTGACGGGGGTGAGCCGCCCCACCGGGGTCAGCTTGCCGGTGCGGCCGACCTGGATGTCGATGGCCTCCAGCGTCGTCTGCGCACGCTCGGCGGGGAATTTATGCGCGATGGCCCAGCGCGGCGCCTTGGCGACGAAGCCCAGCCGCGCCTGCCAGTCGAGCCGGTCGACCTTGTAGACGACGCCGTCGATATCATAGGGCATGTCGGCGCGCTCGGCCTCGATCGCGCGATAATGGTCGAGCACCGCCTCGATGCTCTCGAAGCGTTCCAGCAGCGGCGACACGGGAACGCCCCAGCCCTCGATGCGCTTCATCATCGCGAACTGCGTCGCCTCGGGCACGTCGCTGACCTCGCCCCAGCCGTGCGCAAGGAAGCGCAGCGGGCGCGACGCGGTGATGCTCGCGTCCTTCTGGCGCAGCGAGCCCGCCGCGGCGTTGCGCGGGTTGGCGAACTGGCGCGCCTTTTCGGGGTCTTCGGCCTCGGCGAGCAGCCGTTCGTTGAGCGCGGCGAAATCGGCCTTGGCCATATAGACCTCGCCGCGAATCTCGAAGATGTCGGGGGCATCACCCTTCAGCGTCTGCGGAATATCGGCGATCGTACGCACGTTCGGCGTGACGTCCTCGCCCACCGTCCCGTCGCCGCGCGTCGCGGCCTGCACCAGCTCGCCCTTCTCGTAGCGCAGCGAGCAGGACAGGCCGTCGATCTTGTCCTCGGCGGTCAATGCAACCGCCTCGTCCCCGTTCAGATTGAGGAAGCGCCGCACCCGCGCCACGAACTCCGCGACATCTTCGTCCGCGAAGGCGTTGTCGAGGCTCATCATCCGCTGCCGGTGCGCAACCTTGGCGAGCGGCGACGCTTCGACCGCGGCGCCGACGAGCCGGTTCGGGCTGTCGGCGCGGATCAGGTGCGGGAAGGCAGCCTCGATCGCATTGTTGCGCCGGACGAGCGCGTCGTAATCGGCGTCGCTGATCTCCGGCGAATCCTCGGCGTGATAGAGCTTGTTGTGGTGCGCGATCGCCTTCGCGAGCCGCATCAGTTCGTTGGCGGCTTCGGCCTCGGTCAGCGATTCGACATCTTTCATGCGCCGGCTTTTGCCACCGGCTTGAACTCGGCGCGAGACCCAAATCCCGCAATCAGCGGCCGCCCCTTCGCGATCGCCGCCTGCACCGCGGGCAATTGCAGCGACGCCGCGTGCGCCGCCTTGTCGGCCCACAGCTCGACGATCCACAGCGCGTCGGGGTTTTCGGCGTCCTCGCCGACCAGATAGGCGAAATTGCCCGGCATCGTATCGGTGCCCTCGGTCAGGATCGCGGCGAGGGCGGCGCGCTGCCCCGGCTGCGCGATCATCTGGCCGATCAGGCCATATTGCGGATGGTCTTCTTCCATGATCGTCTCCAAGGCCCGCAAGGACCGCACGGGCAACATCGCCGCGAAGGCGGCCAGCGCGGCAAGGTGCGTGCGCCGGTCGATCACCGCGCGATCACCAGCACATGCACCTGCCGCCGGATGCGAAAGCCGAGCGATTCATAGAGCGCGATGGCGCCGGCATTGTCGGCATAGCTGTGCAGGAACGGCTGTTCGCCGCGTGCCACCATCGCGCGCATGACATGGCCGATCAGTGCGCGGGCATAGCCGCGACCGCGACAGTCCTCCCACGTGGCAACCCCGCTGACCTCGGCCATGCCGGGCATCAACATGCGCTGCCCCGCCATCGCGAGCAGCCGCCCATTCTCGCGAATCCCGAAGAAGGGACCGTAGCGATGCGTCGTCGCGCCCCATGGTCCGGGCTGCGCATGCTCGGCGAGCGCCGCCATCTCGGCCGCATCGGCATCGGACAGCGATAGCATCGGCGGCTCGCTATCCCGCGCTGCCGGCGGCGCCCCCTCGGCGATCATCTGCGCGAGCACCGCGCGCTTCACCTCGCGCGCGCCGGGCGGAACCGGCCACGGATCGCCCTCGACGATCCATAGCTCGCCGCCGTCCGGCACGAGCGCCGCGAGCGCCGCCTGCGCCTCGGCGCTCCGATCCGCGGCGGCGCCGAACGGTCCATAGCCCCGATCGATCCGCACCGCCGCCCGGCGGTCCCCGTCGGCCAGATGCGCCTGCCGCCCGGTAAGCATGCTCCAGACTGGACGGTCGAGGGGGTGGGGCGCAGTCATTCCTCGCCTTCGGGATGATATTCGCGCGTCACGGCGATTTCGCCAACGATCGCGGCGTTGAAATTGTCGAGGTCCTCGGCGGGAATCCAATATTCCTGATGCGCGCGGCCGCCCGCCGTCTCGATCCGATAGCCATCGAGATAGGATTTCAGCACTTCAAAGCGCGTCACATAACCGCTGCCGCTCGCGCGAACATTCCAATCGCGCGCGATCTTGATCGCATAATCCTCAGTCGTCACCGGATAGAAGATCGGCTGCTCGGGCAAGCGCGGCGGAAACGCGCGCATCCCGCTTTCGCGAATCAGCGCCAGTTCTTCGGGCCCTACCGGACGCCAGAGGGTGATCGTCGGTTTGGCTATCACACCACCTCCAGCAACCGTTCCGCCTGCGCGCGCGCTTCGGCCGTCACCTCGGCGCCGGAGAGCATCCGCGCGATTTCCTCGCGGCGACCGGCGGGGTCGAGGGCGCGGACACCGGTGCGGGTGACCGTTCCCTCGCTCGATTTGGCGATGACGAAGTGCGCCGCGCCCTTGGCCGCGACCTGCGGGCTGTGTGTGACCGCGAGCAATTGCTTGCCCGCGCCCGCCAGCCGCGCGAGCCGTTCGCCGATCGCGCTCGCGACCGCGCCGCCGACGCCGCGATCGATCTCGTCGAAGATGATCGTGTCGGCGCCGCCCTCTTCGGCGAGCGCGACCTTGAGCGCGAGGATAAAGCGCGACAGCTCGCCGCCGCTCGCGATCTTGGCGAGGGGGGCGAAGGGCGCGCCGGGGTTGGTCGAAATCAGATATTCGACGCGGTCGATCCCGTCCGCCCCCCAGCGCTCGGCGGGCAGCCGTTCGACGAGCGTCTGGAATCGCGCGGCGTCGAGCTTGAGCGGCGCGAGTTCGCTCGCCACCGCGGCATCGAGCCGCGCCGCCGCCCTGGCCCGCTGATCGGAGAGCGCGGTCGCCGCGTGGGTATAGGCCGCCACGGTCTCGGCGACCGCCGCCTCCAGCTTCGCGAGCCCCGCGCTGCCGCCCTCGATCGCGTCGAGCCGCGCCGCGAGGTCACCCGTCAGCTCGGCGAGTTCGTCGGGCTGGACGTTGTGCTTGCGCGCCATCGCGCGCAGTTCGAACAGACGCGTCTCGGCCGCCTCCAGACGCTCCGGATCATATTCCATCGCGCGCGCCGCTTCGTGCAGCTTCGTCTCGGCCTCGTCGGCGTCGATGATCGCACGGTCGAGGCTGGCGAGCGCCTCGGCGAGCAGCGCATGGTCGCCCGCGAGCCGGTCCAGCCGCCGCGCCGCGCCGCGCAGAAGCGCCGGGCCGCCGGCGCTGCCATCGAAGGCTTCGAGGATCATCGCGAGATCGCCCGCGATCTTCTCGCCCTTCTGCATCGCGGCGCGTGCTTCGGCCAGCTCGGCTTCCTCGCCCGGCTGCGGGGCGAGCGCGTGCAGTTCGGCGACGCAATGTTCGAGCCATTCGCGATCGCGCTCCGCCTCGCTCACCGCCGCCTGCGCCGCCGCGAGCTTCGCCTCGGCGGCGCGCCATGCGGCGTGGGCCTCGGCCACCGCGCCGGCGTCGGCGCGCGCGTAGGCGTCGAGCAGCGCGCGGTGCCCCGCGGGCGCGAGCAGGCCGCGGTCGTCGTGCTGGCCGTGGATTTCGACCAGATGGCCGCCGATCTCGCGCAGCAGCGCCGCCGAGCAGGGCTGGTCGTTCAGGAAAGCGCGGCTGCCGCCGTCGGCCCTCAGCGTGCGGCGGATCAGCAGCGGCTCGCCGGCTTCGAGCGCGATGTCGTTGTCGGCGAGCAGACCGGCAAGCGCGGTTCCCGGCGCCGGCGGCGCGAAGCTCGCGGTCACCTGCGCCTTGTCGGCGCCCTGCCGCACCAGCCCGGTATCGGCGCGCATCCCGAGCGCGAGGCCCAGTGCGTCGAGCAGAATCGACTTACCCGCCCCCGTCTCACCCGTGAGCACACCGAGCCCGGCCTCGAAATCGAGGTCGAGCCGTTCGATCAGCACGATATTGGCGATGGAGAGCGCCGTCAGCATGACCCGCTCTTATCGCAGAACAAAATGCGAATCTATCGCGCGATGCGTCAGGCCTGCGGTGCGTATTTCCGCATCAGGTCGAAGGAGCGCTTGTACCATTTGCTGCCCGGATAGTTGGCGCCGAGGACGGCGGCCGCCTTCTTCGCCTCGGCGGGGATGCCGAGCGCGAGATAGCATTCGGTCAGGCGATAGAGCGCCTCGGGCGTGTGGCTGGTGGTCTGATATTTCTCGGTCACCTCGCGGAAACGGAGCGAGGCGGCGAGCCAGTTCGAGCTGCGCTGATAGAAGCGGCCGATCTCCATCTCCTTGCCCGCGAGATGGTCGCGCACCAGGTCCATCTTGACCCGCGCGTCGGCGGCGTAGCGCGTGTCGGGATAGCGGCGGATCACCTCGCCGAGCGCGGCCTGCGCCTGCTGGGTGATCTTCTGGTCGCGGGTCACGTCACTGATCTGCTCATAGTAGCTGAGCGCGATCAGATAATAGGCGTAGGGCGCATCCTTGTTGCCCGGATGGATCGCCAGAAACCGCTGCGACGCCTCGATCGACGGCGTATATTCGCGGTCCATATAATAGGAAAAGGCGCTCATCAGCTGCGCGCGGCGCGCCCAGGGCGAATAGGGATGCTGGCGCTCGACCTCGTCGAACAGCGCGGCGGCGAGCTTGTACTGGTTACGGTCGAGCCGGTCCTGCGCCGCGCGATAGAGCGTGCTGACGTCGCGCGCGACATAGCGCGTGTCCTTCTTTACCCCGCCTCCCCCGGCGCAAGCCGCCAGCATGGGCGTCATCACGAGAGCGGCGGCGAGCAGGCGCACGGCGGCGCGCGAAGAAACGGGATGAGTCATGCGCGCGGTATAGCCACAGCGCGGATGAACGCAAAATAAATGATCGCGCGTTTCGGCGCTTTGCCCCGCTATTGCGCCGGCGCGCCGGGCGCCGCCGCGCTCGCCGCCTTGACGATACAGCCCTGCGGCGCGTCGGCGGGCGCCGGAACGCGGCGCGCGGCCTTGATCGTCACCATCGGATCGAGGATCTGGCCCTTCATCGGCCCGTCACCTGCAGTGGGCGACAGCGGCGCGGCGAAAATCTTCTCCGCCACGTCGCGCCCGCCAACGATCTCGCCGAATACCGCGAAGCCCGCGCCGTCGCCGCCCTGCGCGTCGGCGTCGAAGCCCTTGATGTCGGAGAGCAGCAGAAAGAAGTCGGTGGTCGCGTCGCCGGGGTTGAGTCGCGCCATCGACAGCGCGCCGTCGCAATTGGTGAGCCCGGTCGCGGTCGTCGGCTCGTGCTTGATCGGCGGGAAGTTCTTCGCCGCATTGCCGCGATTGCCCGCCTGGATCAGGCGGCCCGCCGGGCCCCAACTCCGAGTCGCACGATAGAATTTGAACCCGTCCATCCGCTTCGTGTCGACATAGCGCAGGAAATTGGCGGCGGTGACCGGCGCGCGCTTGTCCTCGACGCGCACGGTGATTGTCCCGAGATCGGTGACGAGCGCGACATAGGGTCGCGTGTCGGGCGCGGCGGGGGTTGAGGGCGGCGCGGCGGTCGTGGGTGCCGGCGGCGTCGAATCGGGCTGCGTTGCGACGGGCTGGGCGGCGAGAGCGAGGAGCGGAAGGAGGATCGTGAGCATGGCCTTGGCATAGCTCAGATGGGGCGGGTGTGGCGAGCCCTTGCTTGGGGCGGGTGGCGGCCGGTTGCAGCTGTCGCCCCCGCGGAGGCGGGGGCCGCTGTCGTTTTACGCAGCGGCGCAGGAATAGGCCTCCAGCGGCCCCCGCCTTCGCGGGGGCGACGAGTCATGCAACGGCAACTCCCCACCCCAAAGCGGTCGATCACGCAAAAAAGGGGCCGCTTTCGCGGCCCCTTTCCTGTTCGCTTTACGGGCGATCAGTCCTTCAGGAAGTCGGGCACATGGCCCTGATCCTCGGGACCTTCGCTGCGCTCGCGGCGCGGGCCGCGGTCGCCGCGGCCTTCGCCGTCGCGGCGCGGACCGCGATCGCGGCCGCCGCGGCCCCGGTCGCCGTCACGGCGCGGACCGCGATCGCCGCGATCCCCGCGCTCGCGCGGTTCGCGCGGCGGGCGCGTGTCTTCGAGTTCCTCGCCGGTTTCCTGGTCGACGACGCGCATCGACAGGCGGACCTTGCCGCGCGGGTCGATCTCGAGAACCTTGACCTTGACCTCCTGGCCTTCGGACAGGACGTCGGCGACCTTCTCGACGCGCTCGTTGCGGATTTCGCTGACGTGGACGAGACCGTCCTTGCCGCCCATGAAATTCACGAACGCGCCGAAATCGACGAGGTTGACGACCTTGCCGTCGTAGATCTTGCCGACCTCGGCTTCCTCGACGATGCCCGCGATCCACTTGCGCGCCGCCTCGATCTGGTCGAGGTCGCTCGACGAGATCTTGATCAGGCCCTCGTCGTCGATGTCGACCTTGGCGCCGGTGGTCGCGACGATCTCGCGGATCACCTTGCCGCCGGTGCCGATGACGTCGCGGATCTTCGCCTTGTCGATCTGCATCGTCTCGATGCGCGGCGCGTGCGCCGACAATTCGCTGCGGGTTTCGCCGAGCGCCTTGTTCATCTCGCCGAGGATGTGCGCGCGGCCTTCCTTGGCCTGGGTCAGCGCGGCCTCGAAGATTTCCTTCGTGATGCCCGCGATCTTGATGTCCATCTGCATCGTGGTGATGCCTTCGGACGTGCCCGCGACCTTGAAGTCCATGTCGCCGAGGTGATCCTCGTCGCCGAGGATGTCCGACAGGATCGCATAATCCTTGCCTTCGAGGATCAGGCCCATCGCGATGCCCGAGACCGGCCGCTTGATCGGCACGCCGGCGTCCATCATCGACAGCGAGCCGCCGCACACCGACGCCATCGACGACGAGCCGTTCGACTCGGTGATGTCGCTGGTCAGGCGGATCGTGTAGGGGAAGTCGTCCTTGGTCGGCAGCACCGGGTGCAGCGCGCGCCAGGCGAGCTTGCCGTGGCCGACTTCGCGGCGGCCCGGGGCGCCGAAGCGGCCGACTTCGCCGACCGAATAGGGCGGGAAGTTATAGTGGAGCATGAAATTCTGGTACGACAGGCCGTTGAGGCCGTCGACCATCTGCTCGCTTTCCTTGGTGCCCAGCGTGCAGGTCGCGATCGTCTGCGTCTCGCCGCGGGTAAACAGCGCCGAGCCGTGCGCGCGCGGCAGGAAGTGCGTTTCGGCGACGATCGGACGGATCTGCGTCGTGGTGCGGCCGTCGATGCGCTTGCCGTCCTTGAGGATGGCGGTGCGGACGATTTCGGCCTCGAGCTTCTTGATCAGCTTGATGCCGGCCATCACGCTCTGCGGGTCGAGCCCGTCGGCGACGAACTGTTCCTTCGCCTTCGCGCGCGCTTCGTTCAAAGCGTTCGAGCGCGCCGACTTGTCGGTCAGCTTGTAGGCGGCGGCGATGTCCTTGCCGATCAGCTTCTTGAGCTTGTCCTTGAGCGCGGCATTGTCGTCCGACGACGCCATCTCCCAGGGATCCTTGGCGGCCTGCTCGGCGAGCTTGACGATCGCCTTGACGACTTCCTTGCACGCGTCGTGCGCGAACAGGACGGCGCCCAGCATGATCTCTTCCGACAGCTCATTGGCTTCGGATTCGACCATCATCACCGCGTCGTAGGTCGCGGCGACGACCAGATCGAGGTCGCCCTCGGCGACCTGCTCGTCGGTCGGATTGAGGATATATTCACCGTCGACATAGCCGACGCGCGCGGCGCCGATCGGGCCCATGAAGGGCACGCCCGAGATGGTGAGCGCGGCCGACGCGGCAACCATCGCGAGGATGTCGGGCTCGTTGTGGCCGTCATAGCTCAGCACCTGAGCGATGGCGTTGATCTCGTTATAGAAACCTTCGGGGAACAGCGGACGGATCGGACGGTCGATCAGGCGGGAAACCAGCGTTTCCTTTTCGGTCGCGCCGCGTTCGCGCTTGAAGAAGCCGCCCGGGATGCGCCCCGCGGCCGAATATTTTTCCTGATAATGGACGGTGAGCGGGAAGAAATCCTGCCCTTCCTTGACCGACTTGGCGGCGGTCACGGCGCACAGGACAACCGTTTCGCCCAGCGTCGCCATGACGGCGCCGTCGGCCTGGCGGGCGACCTTACCCGTTTCGAGGGTCAGCGTTTCACCGCCCCACTCGATCGATACTTTTTTCACGTCGAACATGATGTTTCCTTCGCCCGCCGGGCCCTATGCCGGGCGGGGCCTCTGATTCCGGGCGATCCGGCCCGGGGCGGTGTGGGGCGCTTTGATGCCCCTGTGGCGGTCCCGCCGGATGCGGGAGCGGCCCTGTGGCCGCGCACATAGGCGGGCGGCCAATATGACAGCGGCCCCGGAAGTCCGGGGCCGCCAGAAATTCTTATTTGCGCAGACCCAGCTTCGCGATGAGCGCCTGATAGCGGCCCTCGTCCTTCTTGCGAAGATAGTCGAGCAGGCTGCGGCGCTTGTTGACCATCATCAGCAGCCCGCGGCGGCTGTGATTGTCCTTGTGGTGCGCCTTGAAGTGATCGGTCAGCGTGTTGATGCGGTCGGTCAGGATCGCGACCTGGACTTCCGGCGAACCGGTGTCGCCCTTGGCACGGGCATTGTCCTTGATGACTTCGGCTTTGCGCTCGGCGGTAATCGACATATTCGTTTTTCCTCGAACATCCTGCTTACAGATTGAAGCCCCGCACGACCTTCAGCGTTCCCGCCGAAACCTCTATCAGGGCGATGGGACGATATTCGCCGTCCCGTCCCCAATAGAGCCCGTCGTGCGTGCTTACCCCGGTCCAGACGCGACCCTGACGGATCGCCCCTGCCGCTTCCGGGGAAAGGTCCAGAGCCGGGATGTCGACCAGCCCTGCCTCCAGCGGCAGAATAATCTCTGATTGCGCGGCCCCTTGGCCGAAAGCGTTCAATTTGTCCAGCGAAATCGCGTCGTCGAGCGTGAAGGGCCCCGCTTTCGTGCGGCGGAGCATGACGACATGGCCGACGCTGCCGACGGCCTGCGCGATGTCGCGCGCAAGGCTGCGGATATAGGTGCCTTTCGAGACATGGGCGGTAAGGGTGATGCTGTCGAGCCTCCCTTCCTCCTTCTCGTCACCCCGGACTTGATCCGGGGTCCCGCTTTCCGGCGCCGCTGAGCGGGACCCCGGATCAAGTCCGGGGTGACGAAGGCTGAAGACCGTCACCCCCCGCGCCTTCATCTCGACCGCTTCGCCCTTGCGCGCCAAGGCATAGGCGCGCTGGCCGTCCACCTTGATCGCGGAAAAGGCAGGCGGCACCTGCTCGATGTCGCCGGTGAAGCGCGGCAGCACGGCCTCGATCTCGGCGAGCGTCGGCCGCACGGCGCTGGTCGCCACCACCTCGCCTTCGGCGTCGAGCTCCGCGGTCTCGGTCCCGAAAGCCACGGTAAAGTCGTAGACCTTGCTCGCATCGAGCATGCGGCCGGTCAGCTTCGTCGCCTCGCCGAGCGCGATCGGCAGCACCCCCGACGCGAGCGGATCGAGCGTGCCGCCGTGGCCGACCTTGACCTTGCCCAGCCCGGCTTCGCGGCACACGCGTTTGACCGCGCCCACCGCCTGGGTCGAGCCGAGCCCCACGGGTTTGTCGAGGATGATCCAGCCGTTCATCCGCCGCTAGGGCCAGAATCTGCTAATTCCGCGATCGAGGCGTCGAAATGGTGAAGATATCGGGTCTGGGCGGGTGCAGCGGGTAGCATCGCTACCCGCAAGGCCGCGCGGGCCCGAGATCGAAGCCATTTCGACGTCCCTGCGGGATTTGACCGATTTTGCCCATGGCTTCGTCGGCAAGTCTTGAAATATCGACATATTCCTGCGCCTTGCCTCCTCGCCCTGGGCAAAATCGCTTCAAACCTCGAACGCGGAATTAGCAGATTCTGGCCCTAGGCCGGCGCGGCGCGGCTTGTCAATTTTCGGCGGAATTTTCCGCCTTCGTGTCGGCGATGTCCTTTGCCTTGTCGCGTTCGGCCTTCGACGGCGGCGGCGCCGAATTGACGAACGACACGAGGGGACAGCGTTCGCCCCGCACGATCAGCGTCGCGAAGCGGTCGAGCCGCGATTGGCCGCGCGTATCGAAGCCGATCGCCTGCGCGAAATCGACATCGCGGCAAATGCCGGCGAACAGGCCGTAATACCAGTCGCCGCGGCGATCCTGCACCCAGATGCCGCGCTCGCGATCGGCGCGCCAGTTGCGGATCGTCGTGTCGCTGGGAAAGACGATGCTCGCCTCGGCGCCGATCTCGCGCGGCGCTTTCGCGGGCTCGTCGGCCGCCGCTGCAGAAAGGGGAAGCAGCATGGCGGCCAGGGAGAGTGCGAGTTTCTGTTTCATGGCGCGGTGCCTAGCACAACCCGGCTGAACGGGTGCTGACTTGCGAGCGCCCTATCCTTGCCACTCCTCCGCCAGCAGCGACCAGAGGCCGGTATCGCGCACATGCCCCGTCCAGGTGATACGCTCGGCGCGCAGCACGCCTTCCCTGGTGGCGCCGAGCTTCGCGACCGCCGCCTGGCTGCGCGCATTGCGCTCGTCGATGCGGAATTCGACACGGCGGATGCCGACCGCGAAGGCGTGCCCCAGCATCAGCCGTTTCAAGCGCCCGTTGAGCCCGGTGCCACGCACGTCGGGATGGATATAGCTGTTGCCGATTTCGATCGTCTGCGCCGAAACGTCGGGACGCAGCCAGGCCGTCATGCCGACCAGCCGCTCGCCGGCGAATACCGCGTAGGGCATACGCGCGGGGTTCGCGAGCAGCGTGGTGAAGGTGGCGTCGAAATGCCCGGGGTCGAAGCTCGACGCATAGATCGGCCAGATATCGGGGTCGGCGGCGCACGCCGCGCCCAGCGCCGCGCGATGCGCCTCGACGAGCTTGACGAGCCTCAAGTCGCCGTCGACGAGTTCGGCGTAGAGACGGTCAAGCATCGGCGCCCACCTCCCCTGGCGCTTCCGCTGCCTGCCGCCGCTTTTCCATGAAGTGCCGCCGGCACATCGCGACATAGCGGTCGTTGCCGCCGATCTCGGTCTGGGCACCCTCGACCACCGCGCGGCCGCGTTCGTCGACGCGCAGGTTCATGGTCGCCTTGCGCCCGCATTCGCACACCGCCTTCAATTCGACGAGCGCATCGGCGAGGCCGAGCAGAGCCGCCGAGCCGGGAAACAAATTCGCCGCGAAATCGGTGCGAAGGCCGTAGCAGAGCACCGGAATATTCGCCTCGTCGGCGAGCCGCGCGAGATCGAGCACCTGCGCGCGCGTCAGGAATTGCGCCTCGTCGACGAGTACGCAGGCAAGCGGGCGCTCGGCGTTCTCGACCTGCACCGCCGCCCACAGGTCGCTGTCGGGGTCGAATTTATGCGCCTCGGCCATCAATCCGATGCGGCTCGTCACCTGCCCCGCGCCGTAGCGGTCGTCGAGCGCCGCGGTCCACAGCATCGTTTCCATACCGCGCTCGCGATAGTTGAAATCCGCCTGAAGCAGCGTCGTCGACTTGCCCGCGTTCATGCTGGCATAATAGAAATAGAGCTTGGCCATGCGCCGAGCGATACCGCCTTGGCCGCGCCAGGCAAATCGAAAATCAGGCGACCCCGAGCAGCGCGCGGAAGCGCCCGGGCTGCGGCACCAGATCGGTGAGCCGATAGCCGTCGAGATGCGTCAGGAACGCCGCGAGCGCCCCGCCGAGCGCGCCCTGCAAGCCGCAGCCGCCGCACACCGGGCAGGTCGAAGTCGCGGGGTCCATGCACTCGACCAGCCCCTCCAGATTCTCGAACTCGCGCACCACCGTGCCGACGATCACCGCCTCGGGTTCGCGCGCCAGCGTCAGCCCGCCGCCGCGCCCGCGCTGCGCGCTGACATAGCCGAGCGCCTGCAGCCGCTGCGCGACCTTGGCGAGATGGTTGCGCGAAATGCCATATTGGCCCGCGATCTCGTCGACCGACATCTGGCGGCCGGTCGCGGATAGCGCCATCAGGATGCGCAGGGCATAATCGCTATGGAGACTGAGCCGCATAAAAGTGGTATATTAGATATTGCTTTTTGCGGCAACCCGCTTAAAGAGGTATTTCAGATACTCAATATAGAGTCGGAACATTATGACGACACGAACGGTCCAGGCCCATCCCCACGCCATCGCCGCCCGCGAGGAGCGACGCGCCGAGGCGCTGGCCATGGGCATCGACGAGCCTTTCATTGCCGAACTGGTCGATCGCTTCTACGCCTCGGTGCGCGAGGATGCGATGCTCGGCCCGATCTTCGACGCGCGCATCGACGACTGGCCGAAGCACCTCGGCCAGATGAACCGCTTCTGGCAGTCGATCCTGCTCAGCGCCGGCAATTTCACCGGCAATCCGATGATGAAGCATCTGGCGATCCCGACGATCGGGCAGGAGCATTTCCAGCAGTGGCTACGGCTCTTCTACCGGACGCTGCACGATATCGCCCCGACCCCGGAAGCCACCGCCCATGTCGGCGCGAAGGCGCGGATGATCGCCGAGAGCCTGCTCACCGGCATCTGGGTTCACCGCGACCGGGGCGATCCCCTCGCGAAGAAAGTGGAGTTGCCCGATGTCTGATCTCCCCTCCGTTCCCCCGCCCGTCTATCGCTCCAACGATCCCTATGAAACCAGCGGGGTCCAGGCGGGCTTCCAGCTTCCGCGCTCGACCTGGCACGCGCTATTCGCCTGCTATGCGGTCTTCTTCCTCGGCATCTTCGCGGCGACCGGGCGCGATGCGGCGACGGTGATGATGCTCGTCATCTCGGGCCTCTACATGCTGATGTTCTTCGGCACCGCGAAGCTGCTCAATGCACAAAAGGGCCGCGAGCATGATTCGCCGCTCGACCGGACGGACGGCGTGCTCGACACCTGGACCGGACCGATGGACCGCCACACCGTCGCGGCGCAGATCCTCGCGGTGCCCGCGGGCTTCGCTTTCCTCGGCGTCACTTTCGTCATCGTCCGGGCGACGGCAGGTTTTTAGACCGTGACCGTGCCGATCGCCGAGCGCGGGCCGCCGCTTCCCTCCGGCGCCCGCGCGTACCGGCGGATCGGTCCGTTCGGCGCCGACACGATTCCCGCCGGGCTGCTGCGCCGCCACGACCTCAAGGACGGTGCCTGGGGCCTGCTGTCGGTCCTTGCCGGGTCGATCCGCTTCCACTGGGACGACGAGACGGGGGGCGCCCGCCTGCTGAAACCTGGCGACACGATACTGATCCCGCCCCGCGTTCCGCACCATCTGGAACGGCAAGGGTCGGTGACGATCGAAATCGCCTTCTGCGCGTCGCAAGAATGACATTTTTTGAATCGTCATTGCGAGCGGCGAAGCCGCGCGGCAATCCAGAGTGGGCGTAAACCGCTCTGGATTGCTTCGCTCCGCTCGCAATGACGAGGGCAGGTGATCCACGCCCCTTGCCCCGCTTGACTCGCCGCCGCCCGCTGTCATGCTGCGCACAAAAACCGCAGCATGACAGGGAGAGAGCTGCCTATGCGCCTGATGCCGGTGACCGACGCGATGTTCCTGTGGGGGGAAAGCCGCGAGATGCCGATGCACATCGGCGGCATCAACCTCTACACCCTCCCCGACGATGTCGACGAGACCGAATGGCTGAACGAGCAGCTCGCGCTGCTCCGCCAGTCGGAGGGGCTGCGGCGCCCGTTCAGCGAGGTGCTGAAGCTGACCCCGCTCGGCCAGTACGGCCCGATCCGGCTCGAACCCGACCGCGACATCGACATGCACTATCATGTCCGCGCCGCGGCGTTGCCCAAGCCGGGGCGCTACCGCGAGATGTTCGAACTCGCCTCGCGCCTCCATTCGGGGCTGCTCGACCGCACCCGGCCGCTGTGGGAGATCACGCTCATCTCGGGCCTGCCGAACCGCCAGATCGCGACCTTCAAGAAGATCCACCATGCGCTGATGGACGGCGCGGCAAGCATCCATTTCTATAATTCGATGCTGTCCCCCGACCCCGAGGAGCGGCGCACCGCTTCGCCGCTCTCGGTCGAGGCCTATGAAGCCTATAAGCGCCGGTTTCCCCCGCCCAAAAAGGCACCGCGCCCCAGCCTGACCGACATCGGCGCGATCGGCGAGTTCCTGAAGGAGCAATGGGGGAACAGCGTCGGGGTGAGCAAGGCGCTGAACCAATATGCCGCGGCGATGTTCGGCCTGGGCGGCGAAGGGCTCGTCACGCCCTTCGCCGGCGTGCCGCGCACCAGCTTCAACCGCAACATCACCGGCGCGCGCCGCTTCGTCGCGCAAAGCTGGTCGCTCGACCGCGTCCGCGCGGTGGGCAAGGCCTATGACGGGACGATCAACGACGCGGTGCTCGGCATGTGCGCGGGCGCGATGCGGAAATATCTGCAATCGCTGAACGAACTGCCCGACAAGCCGCTGAAGGCGATGGCGCCGGTGTCGATCCGTCCCAAGGACGACGTCGATTCGGGCAATTCGGTCACGTCGGTGACCGCCAATCTCGCCACCCACATCGACGATCCCGCGACCCGGATGGCGGCGATCCAGGAATCGATGAACGCCGCGAAGGCGCAATTGCGGGCGATGACCGCGCAGCAGATTCAAATCTATACCGCGATCACGCAAATGCCGCAGATGCTCACCGCGCTGACCCGCACCGCCGACAAATTTCCCGCCTATTCGGCAACGATCTCGAACGTTCCGGGACCGCGCGAGCAGATGTACTGGAACGGCGCGCGGCTCGACGGCATGTATCCCGCGAGCATCCCGGTCGACGGCATGGCGATGAACATCACCCAGGTCAGCAACAACAGGAATATCGACTTCGGCATCACCGCCTGCCGCCGCAGCGTCCCGCATGCGCAGCGGATGATCGACTATCTAGAGGATGCACTGGTCGAGCTGGAGGCTGCGGCGGGGATCAGGAAGGCGAAGTAGGACGCCCGCGCGGGCTTCGGCGAATCCGCTTTCGCACTCCCCCGAAACGCGCGATACGCCATGGTCAGAACGGCTAGCCGGAAGACGGGTGACCATGCCGACATTCGTCATCTCATCGCTCGCGGCCGCCGCGCTCCTGCTCGCGGCGCCGGCCGCCAGCGCCCCCGCGACCCTCGCCTACCGCATCGACAGCGCGGCGAGCCGCGTCGACGCGAAGGTCGGCTTTCTCGGCATCGGCAGCCGCACCGCCCATTTCCCATCGGTATCGGGCAGCGTCGCGCTATCGCCCGCCGCGATGGACCGGATCGACCTCGACGTGGCGATCGACGCGCGCCAGCTCACCGCGAGCGACGCGCTCACCACGGGGCGGCTGAAGGGCAGGAATTTCTTCGACGTCGACCATCATCCGATCGTCCGCTTCGCCGGCCATGCGCTGGCCATGACCGGCGCAACGACAGGCAATGTGTCGGGCGACCTCACCGCGCGCGGCGTGACGAAGCCGGTGGTGCTCGCCGTCACCTTCTCCATCCCGCCGGCGCGCGCGACCGGACGCGAGACCATCGACCTCACCGGAACGACGACGATCAACCGCCGCGATTTCGGCATGACCGCCTATTCGTTCATCGTCGGCCGCAAGGTGCGGATCATCATCAACACCCGGCTGGTGCCGGGCTGATCAATCCTCGGCCGGACCCAGATCGCGCGCGACCTTCGGGTCGCGCAGCAACGCGTCGATATGGCTCGCTTCGTCGAAGCTCTCGTCGGGCAGGAATTTCAGCTTCGCCGCATATTTCATGCGAATGCGGTGCGCGACCTCGCGCTGGAGATAGGCGGTGTTGGTGCGCAGCGCCTTCAACACCGCCGCCTCGTCGCGGCCGAGCAGCGATTTCACGAAGACGGTCGCGTGGCGGAGGTCGGGCGACATGCGAACCTCGGTCACGCTGACCGGATGCGTCGCGAGCACCTCGTCGTGGACATCGCCGCGCTGGAGGATTTCGGAAAGAACATGGCGCACCTGCTCGCCCACGCGCAGCACGCGAACCGAGGGGCCCTGATTTTGGTCGTTATGTCGCATTTCCAATTCCCCTCCCGCTTGCGGGAGGGGTCAGGGGTGGGCCTGACCTGAAACAATCTCAAAAGGGGCCCACCCCCCCCAACCCCCTCCCGCAAGCGGGAGGGGGAGTAGATTACAGCGTCCGTTCGCGCAGCTCGACCTCGAAGACTTCGAGATGGTCGCCCGGCTTGATGTCGTTGGTGTCCGCCAGCACGACGCCGCACTCGAGGCCCGCGCGCACTTCGGCGACGTCGTCCTTGAAGCGGCGGAGCGAGGCGATGGTCGTCGCCGAGACGATGACGTCGCCGCGGGTGAGGCGCGCGTGAAGCCCCTTGCGGATCGATCCCTCGAGCACCAGCAGGCCCGCGGCCTTGTCGCGCTTGCCGGCGGGGAAGACTTCCTTGACCTCGGCGCGGCCGACGACATTCTCGATGCGCTCCGGACCCAGTTCGCCCGCCATCTCCTTCGCGACTTCCTCGGTCAGGTGATAGATGACGTCATAGTACATGAAGCGCACCTTCTCGCGGTTCGCGATCTCGCGCGCCTTGGCGTTCGGGCGGACGTTGAAGCCGATGATCGGCGCCTTGGTCGAGGCGGCGAGCGTCACGTCGCTCTCGGTGATCGCGCCGGCGCCCGAATGGAGCACGCGGACGCGAATCTCGTCGGTCGACAGCTTGTTGAGCGCGTTGACGATCGCCTCGACGCTGCCCTGCACGTCGCCCTTGATGACCACCGGATATTCGATGACATTGGCCTTGTCGGCGAGCGCCGAGAACATGCCTTCGAGGCTGACCGGCGCCTGCGCCGTCCGCTTCTTCAGCGCCTGTTCCTGGCGATAGGCGGCGACCTCGCGGGCGCGCGCCTCATTCTCGACGACGGTCAGCGTATCGCCCGCCATCGGCACGCCGCCGAGGCCGAGGACCTCGACCGGCATCGACGGGCCGGCTTCCTTGATCTGCTGGCCCTTGTCGTTGACGAGCGCGCGGACGCGGCCGCTTTCGGCGCCGCAGACGAAGATGTCGCCGACCTTGAGCGTGCCGCGGCGAACGAGAATCGTCGCCACCGGACCACGGCCCTTGTCGAGCTTCGCCTCGACCACCGTGCCTTCGGCGGCGCGGTCGGGGTTGGCCTTCAGCTCCATGATCTCGGCCTGCACCGCGATCGCGTCGAGCAGCTTGTCGAGACCGGTCTTCTTGAGCGCCGACACTTCGACATTCTGGACGTCGCCGCCCATTTCCTCGACGATCACCTCATGCTCGAGCAGGCGCTCGCGCACGCGCTGGGGATTCGCGCCATCCTTGTCGATCTTGTTGATCGCGACGATCATCGGCACGCCCGCCGCCTTGGCATGGTTGATCGCCTCGATCGACTGCGGCTTCAGCCCGTCGTCGGCGGCAACCACCAGAATGACGATGTCGGTGACATTGGCACCGCGCTGGCGCATTTCGGTAAAGGCTTCGTGGCCCGGCGTATCGAGGAAGGTGACGAGTGACCCGTCGGGGGTCTTCACCTGATAGGCGCCGATATGCTGGGTGATGCCGCCGGCCTCGCCCGCCTGCACGTTCGCGCCGCGCAGCGCGTCGAGCAGGCTGGTCTTGCCATGATCGACGTGACCCATGATCGTGACCACCGGCGCGCGCGGCTTCAGCGCCGCGGCGTCGTCGACGTCCTCGTCGTGACGGATGTCGACATCGGCTTCGCTGACGCGCTTGATCTCGTGCCCGAATTCGGTGACGAGCAGCTCGGCGGTGTCCTGGTCGATCGTCTGGTTGACCGTGACCGGCATGCCCATCTTGAACAGCGCCTTCACCAGGTCCGCGCCCTTTTCGGCCATGCGGTTGGCGAGTTCCTGCACCGTGATCGTGTCGGGTACGACGACTTCGCGGACCTGCTTTTCGCGCGGCCCCGACGAAGTGATGTGCGAACGCCGCTCCTTTTCGCGGGCGCGCTTCAGCGCCGCTAGGCTGCGCGCGCGGGCACCCTCGTCGTCATTGAGCGCACGCGCGACGGTCAGCTTGCCCGACTGGCGGCGATTGTCGGCGCCGCGATTCGCCTTGGGCTCGGGACGCTTGGGTTCGGGACGCTTGGGCGCCTCGACCGGCGTGAAGCGGCGCGGCGCGGGGGCAGCCGTCGCCGCGGCGCGCGGCGCGGCAGCGGCGGGCGTGGCTTCGGCCGCAGGGGCTTCGGCCGCCTCGGGCTCGCTCGCGGCCGGCGCAGGCGCAGGCTCGGCGGTCTTGGCGGCTGCCTGCTCTTCGCGCGCCTCGGCGCGCTGCTTTTCCTCTTCGGCGGCGCGTGCGCGCGCGGCTTCCTCACGGCGGCGCGTTTCCTCGAGCGCGGCCATGCGGGCTTCTTCGGCTTCGCGAAGCAGTTGCGCCTGGCGTTCCTGACGCGACATCAGGCTGTCCGATTCGGTCGCGCGCGGCGCCGCAGGTTTGGGAGCCGGGGCAGGCGCGGGCTTCGGCGCGGGCGCGGCCTGGACTTCTTCGGGTTCGGGCGCGGGAGCGGCTTCGCCCGGACGTCCGATCACGCGGCGGCGCTTCACCTCGACGACCACCGTGTTGCGGCGCCCGTGGCTGAACTGCTGCTGCACCTGCCCGGCCTCGACCGTCCGCTTCAGCCCCAGGGGCTTGCGGGTAAGAGTCGGCTTGTCCTGTTCGTCACTCATCGAAAACCATCATTCCTTCAAAAACGCGCCCGAAACTTCGGAATCCGTGGACGCCGCCTCGTCTCCCGCCGCGCGGGAAGCCTCCGTCGGAACGCGGTTGGCCGCGTCCCTACTCCATCCGGTGAAAAACTGCCAGCGGCTCAAATGCGCCAGCACCCGGTCGGCGGCGCGGGCGTCGATTATCGCCAGATGCACCGCATTCTCACGCCCCAATGCCATAGATAGGGACTGCCGGTCCACCGGCAAGACCATCCCTTCGCGGCCCGAGCCTTCGTCATCCTCGCCGACGCGCCATGCCTGCGCCAGCTTCTTGCGTCCGTCCTCACCCGCATCCTGCGCGTGAAGCAGCAGGCGGACCTGCCCGCGCCGCGCCGCCTGCTCGATCTTGTCGTTGCCGCTGATCAACGTGCCCGCGCGCGATTCGAGCCCGAGCCGGTCGAGCGTCGCGCGCGCAAGCTGCGCCGCGATCCGCTCGCCGAGGTCGTCGGGGATCGCGATATTCCCTTCGTGCAGCGCCCGCGCGAGCCCGCCCTTGAGCTTGCCCTTCGCCTGCGCGGCTTCGAGTTCGGCGCGCGGCACGCCGATCCACGCGCCGCGCCCCGGCGCCTTGCCGTGGACGTCGGGCGCGATGGTGCCATCAGGCCCGAGCGCGAGGCGCACGAGTCGGTCGGCCGGCGAAACCTCGCCGGTCACCACACAGCGCCGCTCGGGCACGTGCTGGCCGCGCCCCTTTGCGCGGTCGGTGTCGCCTAGCTGATCATTGCGCGGGGTCCGCATCGGCGGCCTCCCCGGTTTGCGGCTCCGCCGCGGGCCCGGCTTGCGGCGCTTCGGCCACGGGTTCATCGTCGAACCAGTGCGCGCGCGCCGCCATGATGATCTCGTTGCCCTGCTCTTCGGAGAGGCCATATTCGCCGAGCACGCCGCCCTTGTCCTCGGCGCGTTCGCTGCGTTCGCGCGACGGGCCGCGGCGGTTGTCCTGCCGCTTCTTGGCGATCAGTTCGTCGGTCGCGAGGTCGGCGAGATCGTCGAGCGTCTTGATCCCCGCCTTGCCGAGCACGACGAGCATCGCTTCGGTCAGGTGCGGAATCTCGGCCAGATCGTCCTCGACCCCCAGTTCGCGGCGCTCGGCGCGCGCGGCTTCCTCGCGACGTTCCAGCCCCTCGGTCGCGCGGCTCTGCAGCTCCTGCGCCAGCTCCTCGTCGAAGCCTTCGATGCCCGCCAGTTCCTCGAGCGGCACGTAAGCGACTTCCTCGAGCTCGCCGAAACCTTCGGCGACCAGCAGCTGCGCGAGCGTCTCGTCGACGTCGAGCTCTTCCTGGAACATCGTCGAGCGTTCGACGAATTCGCGCTGGCGCTTCTCGCTCGCGTCGGCCTCGGTCATGATGTCGATCTGGCTGCCGGTCAGCTGGCTGGCGAGACGGACGTTCTGGCCGCGGCGGCCGATGGCGAGGCTGAGCTGGTCGTCGGGAACGACGACCTCGATCCGCCCGTCATCCTCGTCGATGACGACGCGCTGCACCGTCGCGGGCTGGAGCGCGTTGACGACGAAGGTCGCGGTGTCTTCGGACCAGGGGATGATATCGATCTTTTCGCCCTGCATTTCCTGGACGACCGCCTGGACGCGGCTGCCCTTCATGCCGACGCAGGCGCCGACGGGGTCGATCGAGCCGTCGTAGCTGATCACGCCGATCTTGGCGCGGCTGCCCGGGTCGCGAGCGGCGGCCTTGATCTCGATGATGCCATCGTAGATTTCGGGAACTTCCTGCGCGAACAGCTTCTTCATGAAGTCGGGGTGCGCGCGGCTCAAAAAGATCTGCGGCCCGCGCGTCTCGCTGCGCACCGACAGGATCAGCGCGCGGACGCGGTCGCCGACGCGCATCAGTTCGCGCGGAATCTGCTGGTCGCGGCGGATCACGCCCTCGGCGCGGCCGAGGTTGACGACGATGTGGCCGAATTCGACCGACTTGACGACGCCGGTGATGATCTCGCCGGCGCGGTCCTTGAATTCCTGATACTGGCGTTCGCGGTCGGCTTCGCGGACCTTCTGGAAAATGACCTGCTTTGCCGACTGGGCGTCGATGCGGCCCAAGTCGACCGCGGGCAGCGGGTCGACGATGAAGTCGCCGATCTTGGCATCCTTCTGCAGCTTCTGCCCCGCGGCGAGGTCGACCTGCTTGAAATAATCGTCGACCTGCTCGACCACCTCGACGACGCGCCACAGGCGCAGATCGCCGGTCTGCGGATCGAGCTTCGCGCGAATGTCGTTCTCGGCGCCGTAGCGCGCGCGCGCCGCGCGCTGGATCGCTTCCTCGATCGCCTCGATGACGATCGTCTTGTCGATCATCTTCTCGCTGGCAACGCTGTTCGCGATCGCGAGCAATTCGGCCTTGTTGGCGGAAATGGCAGTGGCCATCAGTCCTGTCCTTCTTCTTCCATATCGTCGGCGCCCTCGGTCGAGAGCGGAACGGTTGCGGCAATCAATTTGTCGGTGAGAACGAGCTTCGCGGTGTCGATCGCGTCGAACGGCAGCTTATGCTCGACCTCTTCCTTGTCCAAAATCGTCACGATATCGCCGTCGATCCCGACGAGGGTACCGTTGAAGCGCTGGCGCCCGTCCAGCTTCTCCTTGAGCGCCACCTTCGCCTCATGCCCCGCCCAGTCGGCGAAGTCGGTGCGGCGGGTCAGCGGCCGGTCGATGCCGGGCGACGAAACCTCGAGCCGGTAGGCGCCGTCGATCGGGTCCTTGCCCGCCTCTTCCAGCGCGTCGAGCCGTTCCGAGATGCGGCGCGACAGGTCGGCGCAATCGTCGATGGTGAGCTGGCGCGTGTCGGGCCGCTCGGCCATGACCTGCAGGGTCGGGTCGCTGTCGCCGCCGAAGAAGGCGACGCGCACGAGCGCAAGGCCCATCGCCTCGGCTTCGGGCGCGATGATCGCATTGAGGGCGTCGAAATCGACCAAAAGATGATCCCAAATCGGATGACCGGAAGAACCATGCGGAAACAGCCGCCGCGGCCCGCGGCCCCGACGTCCCAACTGGCTAACCATGTCAAGAAGTGCGTTGCATATAGGCGCGTTGGGGAGAGTCGGCAAGGGGGAATGGAGGGGCGGGTTGCGGCCGGTAGCAGACCTATCTTACATCGTCATCCCGGACTTGATCCGGGATCCATTCATCCGGCGCTGCGCGAATGGATCCCGGATCAAGTCCGGGATGACGAATATCTAAAACCGACCGCTTAGCGACATTCTGCGTCTCATAACGTCGTCATTCCCGCGAAAGCGGGAACCCAGCGTGAAGTCAGCCGACGCGCGCTCTGGGTTCCCGCTTTCGCGGGAATGACGAAGGTAGGGAATGGCACCTCCCCACCC
This sequence comes from Sphingopyxis sp. NJF-3, assembly GCF_053514865.1. NCBI lineage: Bacteria > Pseudomonadati > Pseudomonadota > Alphaproteobacteria > Sphingomonadales > Sphingopyxidaceae > Sphingopyxis > Sphingopyxis sp. NJF-3. The sequence goes on along the minus strand of NZ_CM130726.1, from coordinate 725,203 downwards.
CAAAGCGGCCGCCACGTCCCCGCCAAACCATTTCCCCCCTTGCCCTATCGCACCGCACCATGCTCAACGCGCCGCCATGGCCGACGACTCTCCCCTCCTCGCCCTCGCCGATGTCCGCGTCATGGCGGACGAGGCCTGCATTCTCGATCTCGCCGCACTGACCATCGGCGCGGGTGAGAGCACCGCGATCCTCGGCGCCAACGGCTCGGGCAAGTCGACGCTGGTCAAGCTGATCACGCGCCAGCTCTATCCCGTCTGGGGCGCCGATGTCCGTATCTTCGGGCAGGACAGCTGGAACGTCTTCGAGCTTCGCAAGCTGCTCGGCATCGTCTCCTCCACCGAACAGCTCGATTTCGACGCCGAGCCGCCGCTCGAGGTGCTCGACTGCGTCGTCTCGGGCTTCTTCGCCTCGCGCGGCCTCTGGAAGCATCAGCATTATACGCAGGAGATGATCGACGTCTCGCGCGCCGCGCTCGAAGAGGTCGGCGCGAGCCGCCTGATCGGGCGCAGCATGGCGAGCCTGTCGACCGGCGAGGCGCGCCGCGTTCTGATCGCCCGCGCCCTCGCGCACCGGCCCCGCGCGCTGCTGCTCGACGAGCCCTGCGCGGGGCTCGACCCCGCGGCGCGGCACCATTTCCTCGACATGTTGCGCGGCGTCGCGCGGGGCGGCACGACGATGCTGCTCATCACCCATCATATCGAGGAAATCCTGCCCGAGATCGACCGCATCGTGATGCTGCGCGGCGGCCACCTCCTCCACGACGGGGCCAAGGCCGCCCTGCTGACGAGCGACACGCTCACCGACCTCTTCGGCCTCGGCATCACCGTCACCCCGCGCGGTGAATGGTATCACGCCGATATTGCAGGCTGATCGCGCGCCGCCGCGCGCCTGTCCCGCCGCGGGACATTTTGCCCGCGGCGCAACTTTTTGTTCGTATCTCGCGGCTTAAGAGGGTCAGCGTGGGTCGCGCGCGAATCGGTCGCGCGGGGCGGCACCGGATTCCGACGCGCGCATGAAACCCGAACTGCATCTTACGCCCGGCATCGCCTGGCTCGATCCGCTGGCCGAACGGCCGGCCGGGCCGGGGCGCAATTTCTGGGCCGGGCTGATCGCGGCGGTGATCGTCGCCTGCCTGGCGATGGCGCTGGGGAGCGGGCGGATGCGCGCCTACACGCCACCTTTCGGGCCCTACAGCGTCACCGTGCCGCTCGACTTCAAGCCCTATGACCCGCAGCGCTGGGCGATCATGAACGCCGGAAGCTATGCCGACGCGCTGAAGATCGATCCGACGCTGCCCGATCCCGCGAGCGTCGGATATGCCGATGCCACCGGACAGCCGCCCGCCGACCCCGCGACGCTGCAACAGGAAGCGTTCGTCGGCCCGCCCGCCAAATCCTATGTCTTTCGCGGCGCGACCGCGCTCGACCGCGAGCGAGCGCATTATTGTCTGACCGCCGCCATCTATTACGAGGCGGCGTCCGAAAGCGACGACGGGATGCGCGGGGTCGCGCAGGTGGTGCTCAACCGTGTCCGCCACCCAAGCTTTCCCAACACCGTCTGCGGCGTCGTCTTCCAGGGGTCGCAGCGTCCGGGCGTCTGCCAGTTCACCTTCGCCTGCGACGGCGCGATGGCACGGGCACCCGAAAAGCGGAACTGGCTGCGCGCGAGCCGCGTCGCCTCGGCCGCGCTCGGCGGATATGTCTTTCCCGGCGTCGGGCTCGCGACCCATTATCACACGCAGGCGATCTGGCCGCGCTGGGGCAAGAGCCTGGTGATGACCAACATCGTCGGCGCGCATATCTTTCATCGCTGGCGCGGGCGCTGGGGGATGCCCGATGCGTTCCGCGCGCCCTATATCGGCCGTGAGCCGGCGCCGGGGCCCTATCTGCCGGTCGCCGAGCAGATCGCGGCGCGCGCGAAGGGCGCGGTGCCGGCCGCGCTGCTTCCCGAAACCGCCGCCGCGCCGCTCCCGGACGTCGCGGCCGCCCCGATGCCCGGCGCGCTGGCGCAGCAGGGGCGCGACATTGGCACGCCGGTCACCGCCGCCCGGCAGCCGGCATCGCCGCCGCCGACCTATGCCGACCCGCGGCTCAACCAGTCGGGCCAGATCCGCGACGAGTATAAGGGCAGCGGGGAGTGGATTCGCTGAGGCAATCGTCCTAGCCTTCGCGCCTCACCAGACAGGGAGGCGTCCCATGGGACATGTGAAAGGCATCGGCGGGCTCTTCTTCCGGTCGCGCGACCCCGCAGCGCTCAAGACATGGTATCAGCAGCGGCTCGGCGTCGGCGGCGGCTGCAGCGCCGACGACAGCGTGCCGCCCAACCAATGGGTATGGAACGTCACCGCCGGCCCGCTCGTCTTCGAACCCTTCAAGGCCGACAGCGATTATTTCCCCGCCGACCGCCAGCATATGATCAATTTCCGCGTCGACGATCTCGACGCGGTGCTCGAACCCTTCCGCGCTGCCGGCGAGGAGATCATCACCAAGGACGAGTGGAACGACCCCGCGATCGGCCGTTTCGCGCGGGTGCACGATCCGGAGGGCAATCCGATCGAGCTGTGGGAGCCGCCGGCGGGCTGACGGTCTTGTCTGGCGAAGAAAATCAACGCCCCTGGCTGCGCCAGCGCTTGACCACGCGGTCGAGGATTTCGACTTCGCCGCCCGTATCGCGCCATAGCTTCGAGAAAAGCGGATCGCTCGACGCCGGGCGCTTGTCCTCTTCGAGCGTGTCGAGATAGACGCGGATCGGGATCGAGACGCCTTCGCCGCAGACGATGCATTCGCGGTTGCGCAGCGCCGGGATCGAATCGATGAAACCGCGCGCGCCCTCAGGCATCGCGGCCTTGACGAAATGCTGGTCGCGCTCGTTGTTGAGGCGCATCGAGATGATCGTGCCGCACTGCGACAGCACGCCTTCGGCGAGGTCCGACGGGCGCTGGGTGATCAGGCCGAGCGACACCCCATATTTGCGGCCTTCCTTTGCGATCCGCTCGAGAATCTTGCGCACCGCCTGCCCCTGGCCGACGTCCTTCGCCGGAATGTAGCGGTGCGCCTCCTCGCAGACGAGCAGGATCGGCCGCTGCGGCTCGCCGCGCGACCAGATCGCATAGTCGAAGGTCAGGCGCGACAGCACCGCGACGACCACGCTCGTGATGTCCGAAGGCACCCCCGACACGTCGATGATCGAGATCGGACGCCCGTCCGACGGCAGGCGGAAGATCTTGCCGATGAAGGCCGCCATCGTATCGGCGACGAGCATGCCCGAAAACATGAAATTATAGCGCGGATCGGCGCGCATTTCCTCGATCTTGCCCTTGATCCGCATGAAGGGCGCCGACGAGGTCGCCTTGTCGAGCTTGCCCATCTCGTTCGACAGGATCGCGAGCAGGTCGGAGAGCAGATAGGGGATCGGCGAATCGACCGTGAGCTTGGTCATCCCTTCGGCCAGGCGGTTCTTTTGCCGCGCCTGGAGCAGGCATTTGGCGAGCACGTCGCAGTCGCCCTGCCGCTCGCGGCCCTCGCTGGTGACGAAGACCTCGCAATGCTCCTCGAAATTCATCAGCCAATAGGGCATCGCGAGATTGTCGACGTCGAACAGCGCGCCGGTGCCCTTGAAGGCAGCCGAATATTCGCCGTGCGGGTCGATCATCACGATATGGCCCTGCGGCGCAAGTTCGCAAATCCTGTGGAGGATCAGCGCCGCGCTCGTCGATTTGCCGGTGCCGGTCGAACCCAATAGCGCGAAATGCTTGCCGAGCATCGCGTCGACATAGAGCGAGCCGCGGATATCCTTGGTCGGATAGACGGTGCCGATCTCGACATGCGCGCGCTCGTCGGCGGCATAGATCTGCTTCAGATCGGCGCTGGTCGCCGCATAGACCTCGCTGCCCGGTACCGGATAGCGGGTGACGCCGCGGCGGAAGTTGTGGATGCGCCCGGTCAGCTTTTCCTCGTCGCCCTCGCCGAGGAAATCGACCGAGGCGACGATCACGCCCCGGTCCCCTTCGTGGAGTTGCTGGTCGCGGATGCTGGCGAGAAGCCAGACGTTGCCGACGCGAACCTTGATCTGGGCGCCGACCTGGCCCGCCATTGCGACCGCGGGGTCGCCCGACCCGGCAAGCCGGCCGATCGCCTCGGCGTCAAGGATGATGCGCGAGGCCGAGCCCGCGATGTCGATCACTTCGCCGACAAGCAGTTCGTCGCGATGATGCGCCGTCGCCGCCGCGACGGGCGCGACGGTACCGCCGCCGGCGAGGCGCACGGTTTGCGCGGCCGTCTGATCGCCGGCGCTGAACCCGCCGCTCTGCATGTCCATCCTTATGCCCCGCCTGTTGTCAGTCCCGGACACCGGTATCGCACCGGATGGTAAAGAAAGCGCTTATGCTGCTTTCTGGCGGTTCAGCGCCGCCGGAAGATCGCCGACGCGCCATAGCCGAGGACGAGCGACAGGAGGACCGCGGTCAGGCCATAGAGAAAGCCGTGGCGCTGCGCCGCGAGCGCGACGAAGCGTTCGAACCCCGCCTTGCGGATCTCGACGTCGCGCGAGGCGACCGCGATAACGCGGCCCTTGCTGATCAGATAGGTTTCGGCGCGGTAATTGCCGACCGGAACGCGCGCCGGCACGGGGATTCGCGCGCGGTAGAGCACCCCTTCGCTGATCTCCACCGCGCGGGGATTTTCATAGAAAAGGCCGAGCCGGCGATAGAGATCGATCAGCCCGCCCTCGAAGCGTTCGAGCTTCTTCGCTTCGGAAAAGCCCGTCGGCGACATCGACAGGTTGCTGAGCCCGAGTTCGAAGATCGCGGCGGTCCGCTCGTCGACCAGCTTGTCGATCGGGCGCGACGATCCGATCGCATAGAAGCCGGGCGAGGTGCGCAGGCGAATACTGCTGGCGTTCACCCAGATGCCCGCGACGCGCTGTTTCTCGCGCAGCACGATCGGACGCACCGGCCCTTTCAGCACGACGACGATATCGGCGCGGTCGTCGGGCAGGCGCTGGCCCGGATAGAGGATCGCGCCGAACAGCAGCAGTTCCTCGCCGGTGAAGCTGTACTGGATGTCGATCGCGCGGTTCGACACGTCGGGCACCAGCCGCGGGTCCGCCGCCTGGACGCTCCCGGCAGGCAACAGCGTGGCGGCAAGCCCCAGCAGCAAGGCGGCCAGGCGCGTCATTGCACGGTATAGATTTCTTCGGGGCGGATGAAGAGGTCGACCCCCATGCGCAGCGCGACGAGAAGGACGATCACGGCGAGCAGCAGCCGCAGATATTCGGGCCGCACCGACTGGGCGAAGCGCGCGCCGACCTGCGCGCCGGTGACGCTGCCGAGCAGCAGCAACCCCGCGAGCACGATGTCGACCGCGCCCGTCGTCATCGCATGCACCATCGTCGTCGCGATCGTCACGAACAAGATCTGGAACAGCGAGGTGCCGACGACCACCTGCGTCCCCATGCCGAGCAGATAGACCATCGCGGGAACCATGATGAAGCCGCCGCCGACGCCGAGCAGCATCGTCAGCACGCCGACCCCCATGCCGAGCAGCAGCGGCGCGAGCGGCGAGATATAGAGGCCCGAGCGATAGAAGCGCCAGCGCAGCGGCAGGTTGGCGACCATCGGGTGATGGCGGCGCTTGCGCGGGGGCGGCGGCATCCCCGCCTTCATCGCCCGCAGCGAGCCCCACGCCTCGCGCCCCATGATCGTGCCGACCGATCCCAGCATCGCGACATAGAGGATCGAGATTACCGTATCGATCTGCCCCCAGGCGGTCAGCAGCTCGAACAGCCCCGCGCCGATCAGCGACCCGACGAGGCCGCCCGCGACCAGCACCGCACCCATGCGCAGGTCGACGCCGTCGCGCTCGAGGTAAGCCATCGTCCCCGACACGCTGGCGCCCGTCACCTGCGTCGCTGCCGACGCCGCCGCCACCGTCGGAGGTATGCCATAGAAGATCAGCAGCGGCGTGGTCAGAAAGCCGCCGCCGACGCCGAACATGCCCGACAGAAAGCCCACTCCCCCGCCGAGCAGGATGATGACCAGCGCGTTGACCGACAGGTTGGCGACAGGAAGGTAGAGATCCAAGGACAGGCCCCGACGCGTGATTCCGGCGCCCGGACGGCGCCGATTCAGGCGACCCTAGACGATTTTTCCGGGCCGGGGAATCGGCTGCGCGCGTGTCGGAGCGCGATTTTCAGAAGTCGGCAGCCAGCGTCACCGCGAGCCCGCTCGCGGGGCGTGCTTCGCCAGCGACGCGCTGCCGCCAGTCGACCGCGATCCGGCCGCCCCGCCCGACATCGGGCAAGCGCAGCGTCAGCCGCGGGCCGACGTCCACCCGCGATGCGCCGGGCTGCGCCGCGGCAGCTGCCAGCGTGCCGAGCCGCAGCGGCGCGTCCGTGCCCACCGCGTGATCGACGACCACCGCGGCCTCCGCGAAGCCGTCGCGGCGATGGACGCCGACTACCCCCGCCTGACCATAGGCTTCCAGCCGGAAACCGCCGGGCAGTGCCACATCGCTGACGCCGCCGCCGACCGTCGCCGCCAGCGCGGTCCGTCCCTCGCGGCCCACGGCAAGGCGCTGCTCGATCGCGATGTCGACCGGCAGGCGCGCCACCGGCGCGAACGCCAGCCCGAGCGCGACCTCGCGCTGATCCGGCCGGTCGGTTGCGATCGTTGCGCGCGCAAAGGCCCGTGCCCGACCCTGATCGCCGAACCCATAGGCGATCCGCATCCCTGCCTGACTCCCGCCGAGTTCGCCGCCCGCGGCGATCGGTCCCGGCGCCGATGCCGAGCCTTGGCGCAGGAACAGCCAACCCGACACCGACCAGCCCGAAAGATCGCGCACCATCCAGAAGGGCGCTCCCGATCCAGGCTCGGCGCGCGCTGCGGCTTTCGACGGCATCCAGATCGCGCCGGCCGGCACTGCCGCGCGCGCATCGCCCTGCGTCAACGGCGAGAGCAATCGCGCCATCAGCGCGACGCGCAGGCTGTGGCGGTCGAGCCCGCCCTCCGTTCCCCTCGGCGTCGCCGCGCGGCCACGCCAACCGCTGCGACCTTCAGGGATGGGAGGGAGTCGCAAGACCGGAGACGTTTCCGCGCCGCCATTCACCCCCGCGCGATCGGCGGCAGCGGGCGGCGGCGATATCGCGTTCGTCGCGAACCGCGGAGCCGGTGCCCAGGGCGAAGGCGGCGTCGGCGGTGCCGGGACCGCGGGGTTCCAGGCCACCAGTACGCGCAGCGCGATCCAGCCGCCGCCGCACAGCAGCAGGAAACGCAGTGCCGGCGCATCACGACGCGCGCTCCGTCCCGACTGCCGGATCATCACGGCAGGCGAACCGGCATCGCGATGGGGTGCGGCGCGATTTCGGTATCATGGTCGGTCTTGTCCCATACGACCTCGCCCGACCGCAGCATCTGACAATAGATCGCCACCGCCCGCCATGTCGCAAGCACGGCGATGACGTTGGCGACGAAGGCGCGCGGGATCGCGCGCAATCCCTGCCGCCAACCGTACCAGCGCGTGGTGAAATGACAGCGCATGCCAAGCCGCCACAGCAACAGCGCAGCCGCGAAATCCAAGAGGAGGCGTAGCCCCTCATGCGCGGCCGGCGGCGGCCAGCCGAGCGTCCCCTGCCCCACCCAGCCCAGCAGGGTCAGGACCAGACCGGCATAGGCGGCGAGAATCACGACGGCGGCGAGCGGCGCGCGCCGGTCGCGCCACAGCATCCAGCGCGCCGCCCAGCCGCGGGCACCGCCACCTTCGGCGACGGCATTCCATCCCAGATGATCCCAGCCTTCGAGCGCGATCCCCGCGATCCACCGCGCCTTCTGCCGCATCGCGGCATCGGCGCGGCCCGGAAAGCAGCCGCGCGACACGATCGGATCGCCCGCCCCGGCCGAAGCCGCGACGAAACGCGCGCGCAGGCCATAGGCGCCGAGGAGCATCCCCACCTCATAATCCTCGGTCAGGCTGTCGGCGCGAAAGGGCCGCCCGTCGCGATGGAGGGCGAGCAGCGACAGCGCATTTCGCGACAGCGCGCATCCCACGCCCGCCGACGGAATCGGCAGGCCGAGCCGCGACCGGACCGCGAGCTCCTTTCCATGCGCCTCGGCGAACTCGTCGCCATAATGGCCGCCGACCCAGATCGCGCCCTTGCGGATCATCGGCACCACCGGAATCTGCACCATCGCATGATCGGCGAGCATCGCGCGATAAAGCGCCAGCTCGCCCCAATGGACATGGTCCTCGGCGTCGTGGAGAACGACGGCGGCGAAGCGCGCGCCCTCCGCCCGTTCATCGTCGAGCAGCGCCGCCCACAGCCGATTGAGATTGTCGCCCTTGGTCGTCGGGCCGTCCGCCGCACCGATGACGAGGCGCAGCCGCGGATCGCGCGCGACCAGCGGCGAAACGGCGAGCAGGGTCGCGGCGTCGTTCGGATAACAGCCGACATAGAGCCGGAAATCCTCGCCATCCCATGCGGCGAGTGTCCGCCGGATCGTCGCGGGGAGCACCTCCGCCTCGTCCCAGGCGGGCACGAAGATCGCGAAGGCACCGTCGACGATCCGCGTCCCGCCCTTGATCGACGGCAGCGGGCGGTGGCGCGTCGCGAGCCAGACTGCGTCGAGCAGCAGATCATCGAGCCCGATCAGCAAGATGCCGACCGCTGCAAAAAGCATCAATTCGTGCGCGGCGCCGTGCACGAACCACGGCAGCCATCCGATCGACAGTTCCACCCCCGTGCCCCGTCTTCCCGACGACGCCCCCGTCGCCATCTCGCGACAAGGGGTAATGGAAACCCTTTCTTTGTAAAGGGTGACGAACCGGGAAGCGCGCGTTACTAAGCCCGCGAAAACATCCGATCTGGCAGGAATATAATCGCCCGATGGCCCCCGGCCCCGCTCCCCGTTCCGCGCTGCGCGACTTTCTCGAAAGCGAAAGCGCCGGCGGGATGCTGCTCATCCTCGCAGCCGCGCTCGCGATGATCGTGGCCAATTCGCCGCTCGGCGCCCTCTATCACGACGCGATTCACGCGGTGACCGGCCCGGCCCTGACCGACAAGCTCGGGCCGATGACGGTGCATCTGTGGATCAATGACGGGCTGATGGCGATCTTCTTCCTGCTCGTCGGGCTCGAGATCAAGCGCGAGTTCGTCGACGGGCGGCTCGCGAGCTGGGACCGGCGGCGGCTGCCGATGATCGCGGCGGCAGCGGGCATGGCGGTGCCGGCGATCCTCTACATGCTCTTCGCCGGGTCCGAGCCGGGGCTGGCGCAAGGCTGGGCGATCCCCGCCGCGACCGACATCGCCTTCGCGATCGGCGTCCTCGCGCTGCTCGGAAAGCGCGCGCCGACCTCGCTCAAGCTTTTCCTCGTCACCGTCGCGATCGTCGACGACATGGGCGCGGTCGCGATCATCGCGCTCTTCTACACCGCCAAGATCAACCTCGCCGCGCTCGCCGCGGCGGCGGGGCTGCTCGGCGTCATGTTCGCACTCAACCGCGCGGGCGTAAGGCGCCTGACGGTCTATCTGCTGGTCTTCGCGCTCCTCTGGTATGCGATGCTGCTGTCGGGGGTGCATGCGACGATCGCCGGTGTCCTCGCGGCGATGGCGATCCCGTTCGAGGCGACGCCGGGCGCACCCGACAGCGCCGCCTCGCCGCTCCACCGGCTCGAACATGCGCTGCACCCCTGGGTCGCCTTCGGCATCGTGCCGCTGTTCGGTTTCGCCAACGCCGGGGTCGATATCGGCGGGCTGACCGCCGACCAGATTTTCGCGCCGCTGCCGCTCGGCATCGCCGCGGGGCTGTTCCTCGGCAAGCAGATCGGCATTTTCGGCAGCGTCTGGCTTTCGGTCCGGTTCGGTATCGCGGGCCGGCTGCGCGGCGCGACCTGGCTGCAGGTCTATGGCGTCGCACTGCTCTGCGGGATCGGCTTCACGATGAGCCTGTTCATCGGCGGCCTCGCCTTTCCGGGGAACGTCCTCTTGGTCGAAGAAGCGAAGATCGGCATATTGATGGGGTCGCTCGTCGCGGCGCTCGCGGGTTTCGCGGTGCTCCGCTTCGCACCGCCGCATCCGAACCATGCCGCGACCGAGGCCGACAGCGACGCCGAGATCGACGGCGACGGCGATGTCCGCGACACGTCGGAAACGAAAGGAGCCGTGCCCGTCTGATGCGCACCCCCACGATCCTCCTGCTGCTCGTCGCGGGCACCGCCTTGTCGGGCTGCTACGCACTCGACCCCGAAATGAAGCGCGTCGTCGCCGAGCGCAAGGCGCAGGAACGCGGCGCGCCTGCTACGCCGGCGCCCGCCGCCGCGGCGCCGCAAGCCGCCGATGACGAGCAAGGCGCCCCCGCCAAGGTCAGCACGGAGGTTCCGACGATCGACGTCCGCCGGATGGAGGTCGTCTCCGGCATGACCGAGCTGCCCGCACCGAACGCCCCTGCGCCGCCAGCTGCACCCGCCAGCGCCGACGCGAACGCCTGGCCCGCGCCCACCGCCCCTGTCGACCCCACCTCCGCCATGTACGCCGCGCAGGCGGTCGATGCGATCGCGTCGGCCTATGTGCTGCTGACCCTCGAAATCGGCACCCACGAAAGGGGCTATATCGACGCCTATTACGGCCCGCCGAGCCTGCTCGAAGCGGCGACCAAGGCGCCGCGCGACAAGCCGACCCTGCTCGCCGCGGCGCGGCAGCTGATGGCCAAGCTCGATGCGGCGGCGCCCGATCTTTCCGACTCGATCGAGCGGCGCCGCGCCGCCTTTCTGCGTGCCCAGCTCCGCGCCGCCGAGACGCGGCTGATGATGATGGAGGGGACGCGCTTCCCCTTTGCCGAAGAGGCCGAACGGTTGTTCGGCGTGCGCCCCCAACTGAAGCCGCTCGCAAGCTACGACGCCCAGCTCGCCGCGATCGCGGCGCTCGTCCCGGGCGACGGGCCGCTCGCGGCGCGGGTCGAGGCCTATCTCGACCGCTTCACCATCCCCAAGGACAAGCTGAAGCCGGTGTTCGACGCCGCGATCGCGCGCTGCCGCGGCCGCACCGCGGCGCATGTGACGATGCCACAGGGCGAGAGCTTCGAACTCCAGTTCGTCACCGGCAAGAGCTGGAGCGGCTATAATTATTACCAGGGCGGCTATCACAGCATCATCCAGGTCAACACCGACCTGCCGATCCGCCTGTCGCGTGCGCTCGACCTCGGCTGCCACGAGGGCTATCCCGGCCACCACCTGCTCAACATGAAGCTCGAGGAACAGCTGGTGAAGGCGCGCGGCTGGACCGAGTTCAGCGTCTATCCGCTCTACAGCCCGCAAAGCCTGATCGCCGAGGGCAGCGCCAATTACGGCATCGACCTCGCCTTCCCCGACCGCACCCGCCCCGACACCGAGCGCGACGTGCTGATGCCGCTCGCCGGCATCGCGCTGCCGGGCGACGATCGCTACTGGCAGCTCACCGACGCGCTGAAGGCGCTGCAGGGCGCGCGCCTGACCATCGCGCAGCAATATCTCGACGGCGCGATCGACCGGCCAGCCGCTGTGGCGCTGACGCAGAAATATCTGCTCGTCTCGCCGCAGCGCGCCGAACAGTCGGTCGCCTTCACCGACCAGTATCGCAGCTATGTGATCAACTACGGCATCGGCGAGGACATGGTCCGCGCCTATGTCGAGCGCGGCAACCCCGACCGCGACGAAAGCTGGCGGCGGATGATGCTGATCCTCAGCGAACCGACGCTGCCGGCGGATCTCACCGCGCCGTGAGCGCGGCGAGGCGGCGGATCACTCCGCCGCCATCGCCAGTTCGACGCGCTGCGGGCCGCGGATCACGCCGCCGGGGGTCGGCCCCTGCATCTCGCCGTCCTTGAACGTCACGACGCCCGACTTGATCGTCGCGACATAGCCGTCGGCCTTTTGCAGCAAGCGCTTGCCGCCCGCGGGCAGGTCGAAGGCGAGCCACGGCTTGCCGAGCTTGATCGCGCCCATGTCGATGACGTTCACATCGGCGAGATAGCCGGGCGCGAGTAGCCCGCGATCGTCGAGTCCATAGAGCAGGGCGGTGTCGCGGCACTGGCGCTTCACCGCATGTTCGAGCGCGATGCGGGCGCCCGCGCGGTCGCGCACCCAATGCTGGAGCATGAAGGTCGGCGAGGCCGCGTCGCAGATCGTCCCGCAATGCGCGCCGCCGTCGGACAGGCTGTTCACCGTGTCGTTCGCGGCCTGCAGATCCTCCAGGAAATTGAGGTTGCCGTCGCGATAATTGAGGATCGGGAAATAGATGAAGCCCTTGCCGTCGTCCTTCATCAGGAGGTCGTAGGCATATTCGGCCGGGCTCACCCCTGCCGCCGCCGCGCGATGCGCGATGCTCTCGTCCATCCGCGGTTCGTAGTTGAAATCGGGGTCCATTTCGAACTGCACGGGCCAGCCCAACGCGACGATCTTGAGGAAATCGAGGATGTCGCTTTCGGGCCAGACATTCTCCTCGTCGATCATCCGCGCCTTGAAGGCGGGGTCTTTCAGATGCGCGAGCTGCTGCCCCCACGGCAGGTCGATGATCTCGTTCCACGCGGGCTTGAAGCGGAACGGGTGGACGGTGCCCTGCCACGCCATGATCACGCCATTACCGCGCAGCGCGATCTGCGCGACGATGTTCGCGCCGGTCGCATTCTGCTTGCGCATTTCCGAAATCTGTTCCTCGAGCGGCAGTTCCTTGGCGATCGACTGAAGCGCGGCGAAGGTCACCGGCAGGCCGGTTTCGCGGCTGAGATCGCCCATCCACTGAAACTCGTTCCACTCGCGCTTCATGTCGCTCGCCATTTCGAACACGCCATAGCCGACGCGGCCCATCGCGCGGCCGATCGCGATCAGCTCCTCGGCGGTCGCGGTGGTACCGGGGACGAGTTCGCCGTCGACCGACTTGTGGAGCACGGTGCGGCTGGTCGAGAAGCCCAATGCGCCCGCGCGCACCCCTTCCTCGACGATGCGCGACATTTCGGCGATGTCTTCGTCGGTCGGGATCGCACCGGGCTTTTCGCGGTCGCCGAGCACATAGGCGCGCACCGCACCGTGCGGGACGTGGCACGCGACGTCGACGGTGCGCGGCAGCCGTTCGAGCGCGTCCATATATTCGGGGAAGGTCTCCCAGTCCCACGACATGCCCTCGGCGAGCGCGGTGCCGGGAATGTCCTCGACCCCTTCCATCAGGCTGATCAGCCAGTCGTGACGGTCGGGCTTGGCGGGAGCGAAGCCAACGCCGCAATTGCCCATCACGACCGTGGTGACCCCGTGCCAGCTCGATGGCGCCATTTCGGCGTCCCATGTCGCCTGCCCGTCATAGTGGGTGTGGACGTCGACAAAGCCGGGGGTGACGATCCTGCCCTTCGCGTCGATCTCTTCGCGGCCGGCGCCCAGATTCGCGCCCACCGCGGCGATGCGATCGCCCTCGATCGCGACATCGGCCACGAAGGGCGCGCCGCCCGTGCCATCGACGACCGTGCCGCCGCGAATTACCAGATCGTACATCCCGACTCTCCCGATTTTTCGTTTCAGGACGAAACCTATCACCAAATTCGCGATGTGCAAATAATCGCGCCGGAAGCCCGGCGAAGCGCTATGGTGGCGTGACAAATCCAAAGGGAGTCGCCGCCATGATCCGCTCGCTTACCCTCGCCCTCCTCCTTGCGACCGCCGCGCCCTCGCTCGCCGCCGAGCCCGCCGCCGCACCCGATTACAGCGCCGCGCTCGCCGATCCCGCGCGCCCAGCCGCCGACCGCGAACGCGATGCGATGCGCAAGCCCGCCGAACTGCTCGCCTTCGCCCAGATCGCACCCGGCGAGGCGGTCGGCGATTATGTGATGGGCGGCGGCTATGTCACCCGCCTCCTCGCCGCCGCGGTCGGGCCCGAGGGACATGTCTACGCCTTCCAGCCCGCCGAGTTCATCGCCTTCAAGAAGCAATATGGCGACGATCAAGCGGCGGTCGACGCCGCTTATGCCAATGTCGACGCGGTCAACGGCCCCTTCGCCGCGCCGCCCTTTCCGGTGCCGCTCGACACGATCATCACCGTGCAGAATTTCCATGACCTCTACCTCAAGCCCTTCCCCGAAGGTACCGGCGACAAGGCGAGCGCGGCGCTGTTCGCGGCGCTCAAGCCCGGCGGGACGCTGATCGTCGTCGATCACAGCGCCGCCGACGGCAGCGGCACGACGCTGTCCGACAGCCTCCACCGCATCGACAAGGCTGCGGCGGTCGCGGCGCTCACCAGGGCAGGATTCGCACTCGAGGCGGAAAGCGACCTCTATGCGCGGCCCGAAGATCCGCGTACGGCCAATGTCTTCGACCCTTCCATCCGCGGCAAGACCGACCAGTTCGCGCTGCGCTTCCGCAAACCCGAGTGAGACGATGACCGGCGACGACGAAGATTATGTCTATGACGAAGCGAGCGGCGAATGGCTGCCCGCGAGCGAAGCCCGCGCGCGCGCCGAAGCCGCCGCGGCGGGCCCCGAGGTCCGCGACGCGGTGGGCAATCTGCTCGCCGACGGCGACTCGGTCGTGCTGGTCAAGGACCTGCAGGTGAAGGGCGCGGGGCAGACGCTGAAGGTCGGCACGGTGATCAGGTCGATCCGCCTGACCGGCGACGATCAGGAAATCGACTGCCGCCACGAAGGCATCAAGGGTCTGGTGCTGCGCGCCGAATTCGTCCGCAAGCGCTAGGCTTTCAAGGGAACGGGCGGTGCATTACCTCTATCTCGCCATCGCGATCGTCGCCGAGGTGATCGCGACGTCCTTCCTGAAACAATCGGACGGCTTTCGGAACCTTGGTCCGTCGCTGGTCATGGCGGCGGGATACGCCATCGCCTTCTATTTCCTGTCGCTGGCGCTCCGCGACATTCCGACCGGCGTCGCCTATGCGATCTGGTCGGGGGTCGGCATCGTGCTGATCGCCACCGTCGCCTGGATTTTTCAGGGGCAAAGGCTCGACGCGCCCGCGCTGCTCGGCATGACGCTGATCGTGGCGGGCGTCGCGGTCCTGAATCTCTTCTCGAAGACCGCCGCGCACTGATCCCGCAAACGGTCTATTCGGCCCGCGTCGGGATCCCGTTCATCAGCGTGTGCAGTTCGCCGGCTTCCCACATCTCCATCATGATGTCGGAGCCGCCGATGAATTCGCCCTTCACATAAAGCTGGGGGATCGTCGGCCAGTCGGAAAATTCCTTGATCCCCTGGCGGATCTCCATGTCCTGCAGCACGTCGACCGTATCATATTCGATACCGAGCCGGTCGAGCATCGCGATCGCGCGCGAGGAAAAGCCGCACTGGGGGAACAACGGCGTACCCTTCATGAACAGCAGCACCGGATGGTCGCCAACCAGCTTGGCGATGCGGTCGTGGGTGGCGGGGTCGGTCATTTGTCGGTCTCCGGTCGGGCGCCGCGATCGGGCGCCGCAAAAGCATGGGGTTCCTATGAAGGAACGCCGGTGGTCAATTGCAAGGCATGAAGTTCGCCGCCCATGCGTCCGCCCAGCGCCGCATAGACCGCCTTGTGCTGGGCAACGCGGGTCATGCCGCGAAAGGCGGCGCTGACGACGTGCGCGGCATAATGGTCGCCGTCGCCTGCAAGATCGGTGATCGTCACCGTCGCATCGGGAAAGGCGGCGGCGATCATCGCCCGCAGATCCTCTTCGCGCATCGCCACCGGTCGCGCTCCCTCAGTTCTGATCGTCGATGAACTGGCGGCGCGCCTCGGCGGTCTTGTCGTTGAGCGCGGCGCGGATTTCGGCATCGCTGATCTCGACACCGGCGGCGGTCAGGTCGCCCGCGAGCTTGCGGATCACGTCCTCGTCGCCGGCTTCCTCGAAATCGGCCTGCACCACCGCCTTCGCATAGGCGTCGGTTTCCTCGGGCGTCAGCCCCATGCGTTCGGCCGCCCATTCGCCGAGCAGCCGGTTGCGCCGCGCGGTGATGCGGAACAGCACGTCCTGATCGCGGGCAAACTTCGCTTCATGGGCCCGTTCGCGGTCGTCGAATGCGCTCATCTCGTCCTCGTCTGGTGAAAATCCGTTCCAGTCGCAGATAGGTCGCGTGCCCCCGCGGCGCAAGCCGCCTGTGCGGCTGATCACTTCCCTTTTGCGAACAAAGGGTTTAGGGTCCGCGTCACGGGATGGGTCGTACCGCAGCACTATAAGACTGCGCCTTGCCGCCAAGCTGCCGCAGGGTCGAATTGCGTATGGCTTTGGGGGATTGCGACGATGACCGCTCGATATGGCTTTCCTATGCTTTTGGCCGCCCTCGCGCTCGGTGGGGGCAGCGCCGCGCGGGCGCAGGGCGACGACCCGACGCTGCGCGACAGCTTCGCGATCGGCAGCCAAGGCGGCTCGCTGTGCGAGGTGCAGGCGACCGTACGCGACAGCGTGATCGAGGGCATGTTCGATCGCGCGTGGATGATCCTGTGCCGCGACGCGAGCCAGCCGGTCGGCTATATCCGCATGCTGCGCGCGACCCCTGCCGAGGCCCAGGCGCGCGTCGAGCGCGGCCGCGCCGGCACGATCGATTGCGACGCAGCGGGCACCTGCACCGTCAAGGGCAGCGATGTCGCGTGGCGCACCCGGATCGAGGCCGATGGTGATACCAGCTATGCCGCCGAGGGCTTCGCGGCTTATGGCGATGCACTCGACCTCGCGCTCGAATCGATCCGCCGCCGCGCAGTCGTCCCCGGCGTGATCAAGGTCGCGACCACGTCGGTCGGCGGCGACGATGGCTTCGCGCGCACCCTTGCCGGCACCATAGATGTCGACAAGGCGCTCGCCGAGGGATACCGCCGCAACCACAGCGGCGATTATGCCGACGCCGCCGAATTCTTCGAGGCGCTGTCGCGCCGCGCGCCGGGCGAGCAACAGACCGCCGGGATCGACCCGACCGAATTCACTCTCAACCGCGCGCTTCAGAAATCGAACCTCGGCGAATTCGCCGAGGCGGAGCGGCTGTTCGCCGAGGTCGAGGCGATTCCCACCGGCGATCCGGTGCAGCAGCGCCTGCGCCGCAATTTCCGCGCGATCCATGCGCTCAACCAGCGCGATTACGACGGGGCGGCGGCGATCCTTCAGACGCCGATCCCGCCGCTCACCAGCGCGGTGACGGTCGAAGGCAACGCGGTGACGCTGACCCCCGAGATCGTCGCCGGGGTCAACGGCGGCAGCTCGGCGAGCGCGATCCAGCAGACCTCGGATCGCGAACGGCTGACCCCCGCCGAGCGCGCGACGATCATCGACGCGCAGGCGACGCATCTGCTCGGCACGGTGGAGCGGCTGCGCGGCAATGCCGAGGCGGCGAAAGCGGCGCAGCTCAAGGGGCTCGCCGACGCGATGGCGGTGCGCGAGGGGCGCGTGACCTCGATCGTCCGGCTGCGCTCGCAGATGCTCGGCGAACTCGCGCTCTCCGAGGAGGCGCTTGGCGACAATGGCGCTGCCGACGCGCGCTTCCGCGAATCGGTCGACGCACTCGCGGTCGAATATCCCGAAACCAACGCGCTCGCGTCGGCGCGCGCGCGCTATGCGGCCTTTCTGTCGCGGCACGGGCAGGACGAGCAGGCGCTGGGCATTTATCGCGAGGTCGTGACCGCGCTCGCGAACTCGCAGCGGTCGACGACCGGCATGGCGAACATGATGGCGCCCTATTACCGGCTGCTCGCGGCGCGCGCGGCAACCGATCCCTCGGCGATCGGCGACTTCTTCGTCGCCAGCCAGCTCCAGATCCGACCCGGCGTCGCCGACACGCAGGCGGTGCTCGCGCGCGAGCTGTCGGGCGGCGATGGCGAAGGTGCGCGGCTGTTCCGCCAGGCGACCAATCTCAATCGCGACATCGAGCGCGCGCGGATCGAGGATGCACGGCTCGCGCAGCTTCCCGCGACCCCCGAAATCGGCGCGCTGCGCGCCGATCTCAAGACGCGGCTCGACAATCTCGGCTTCCAACAGGCCGAAACGATCGCGCGGCTTTCGGCCTTCCCGCAATATCGCGTCGTCGAACCGGGCAAGCTCGACCTCGCCGAGCTCCAGCAGGTGCTGCGCGGCGACGAAGCCTATCTGAAGATGCTCGTCGTCGGCGACGCCGTCTATGCGATGCTGATCGGGCACGACGATGCCAAGCTGTGGCGCGCCGACATCGGCGCGGCGGGGCTGGAGAATGCGGTCGACGCCATCCGCTCGACCATCTCGATCGTCGAGAATGGCCGGCGCGTCACCTACCCCTTCGACGCCGCGACCGCGCGCAAGCTCTATACGCAATTGTTCGGCCCCGTCGCCGACCGCCTGCCGGGGATCGCGCATCTGATCTTCGAACCCGACGGCGCGATGCTGCGGCTGCCGATCACTCTGCTCGTCACGTCCGACCAGGGGCTTGCCGATTACGAGCAGCGGCTGCTCGATGCCAACGCCGACCCGTTCGACATGCGCCAGATCGCATGGCTGGGGCGGACGGTGCGGCCGAGCACCTCGGTCTCCGCGCTCGCCTTCCGCAATGCGCGGCAGACCGCGCCGTCGCACGCCGCCAACGAATATTTCGGGCTCGGGCAGAACCAGCCGGTCACCGGCGCGCTGCTCTCGACGGGAACGCGCGGCGGCGAGATGTCGGCGGTCGACGGCGACTGCCAGTGGGATATTTCGCAGTGGAGCCGCCCGATCTCGGCCGACGAGTTGGTCACCGCGCGGAACGCGATGGGCCGCGACGCCGCGACGCTGCTGACCGGCAGCGCCTTCACCGACACGGCGGTCAAGACCCGCGCCGATCTCGACCAATATCGCATCATCCATTTCGCGACGCATGGTCTGGTCACCGCGCCGCGGGCCTCGTGCCCAGCGCGCCCGGTGCTCGTCACCTCGTTCGGCGACGGCGATTCGGACGGATTGCTCAGCTTCCAGGAAATCTACGACCTCAAGCTCGACGCCGACCTCGTCATCCTGTCGGCGTGCGACACCGCGGGCGCGGCGTCGGTCGCCGCAACGCGCGAAGCCGGGGTCGCAAGCGGTGGTGGCAACGCGCTCGACGGGCTGGTCCGCGCCTTCATCGGTGCCGGCGGCCGCTCGGTGATCGCGAGCCACTGGCCCGCGCCCGACGATTTCGACGCGACCAAGCGGCTGATCGGCGGGCTGTTCACGGCACCGAAGGGCGAAAGCGTCGCCGACGCGCTATGGGCGACGCAGACGAAGCTGATGGACGACAAGCAAACCTCGCACCCCTATTATTGGGCGGGCTTCGCGATCATCGGCGACGGCGGACAGGCGCTGCTCCAGGCCCCAGCGACCACCGCCGCCGCGCCGCAGGCCGGGGAGGCCGCGGGACACGCGGGCTGAACGATGGCTCGGGGGGAGGATATGGTGACCGCGCCCGACCCGGCGGCGGCCGAGGATCGCCCCGCGGCGGTCCCGCTCGGCAAGCGCGTCCGGCGGCTGGCGACCCAGCTCGGCCCGTCGCGCCTCGCCGCAACGATCCTGTTCCTCTGCCTTGCGGTGCTGATCGCGCGGCTCGGCTGGCAGTTGCCGCTCGCGCGCGATGCCGAACGCGCGCTCTACGACGCGCGCGCGACCGCGATGGCGCCGCATGTCGGACAGGACAAGCGCATCGTCATGATCACCTATAATGACGAGACGCTGTTCAACACCGGCATCCGCTCGCCGCTCGACCGCACGCTTCTCGCCCGCGCGCTCGCCAATATCGACCGGATGGGGGCGAAGGCGATCGGCATCGACATCGGCTTCGATTCGCCGCGGCCCGACGACGAACTGCTGAAGACTCAGCTCCGCGCGATGCGGACGCCGACCTGGCTCGCCTATGTCGAGCAGGCGAGCAATCCCGACACGATCTTCTATGAGCAGCAGAAATTCCTGCAATCCTTCATCGCCGAGGTGACGACCGCCAGAACCCGACCAACGAGCGTACTGTTCCACACCGACGACGATGGCGTGATCCGCAACTGGCCCGAGCGGCCCACGGGACTACCGCCGCTGATGGCCAATGCGCTGGCGCCGGTGGATCCCGCACACGCCGACTATCGCGGCGCCATCCGCTTCCTCCTTCCCGCGCGCGCGGAGGCTGGTCAGGAAGAACCCGTGTTCGCCAACCTCCCCATCGACGCCTTCGCGATGCCGATGGATGACGAGACGCGCGCCGGCTTCGCCGAAATGGTCAAGGGGCGCTATGTGCTGATCGGCGGCGACATCATCGACGTCGACCGGTTCAACACCCCGCTCAGCCGCTTTCCCGACGCCGTGACCGGGCGCCACGAAACGATGATCGGGCTGGAGGTTCACGCGCATATGCTGGCGCAGCAGCTCGACCGGGCCTGGCTCGATCCGATCCCCGGTCCAGCGCTGTGGGTCATCGCGATCCTTGTCGTCGTCGCCGGCGGGCTGACCAGCCTGATCGACCTGCGCGCGCGGTGGGTCGCGCTCGCCTTCCTCGGCCAGATGGCCTTTTTCGTCGCCTTCCCCTTCTGGGTGCAGGGCCGGGGAGTCGACACCACGACGCTCCCCGCCTTCGGCTGGGCGGTCGGCTGGTTGTTCGGCTATGCCGCGGTCGGCACCGCGGCGCGCACGATCGGGTCGCGCCAGCGCGCCTTCGCGCAATCGGCGCTCGGCAAATATCTGCCCGCCGACGTCGCGGCGCAGATCATGCGCGACCCCGACCAGTTGTCGCTGCACGGCGAGCGCCGCAACATCTATTGCGTCTTCACCGATCTCGAGGGCTTCACCAAATTGAGCCACGCCGTCACCCCCGAAACGGTGGCGCGGCTGCTCAACGAATATCTCGACCGCCTGTCGGACATCGTGCTCGACCATGGCGGAACGATCGACAAGTTCGTCGGCGACGCCATCGTCGCCTTCTGGGGCGCGCCGATCAGCCGGCCCGACGACGGCGAACGCGCGGCGGCGGCGGCGGTCGCCATGTATCAGGCGGGCGAGGCCTTTCGCGTCGACATGGCCGAAGGGGTGCCGCCGCTCGGCATGACGCGCGTCGGGCTGCACGTCGGCGACGCGATCGTCGGCAATTTCGGCGGCGAGGGCCGCATCCAGTATACCGCGCTCGGCGACAGCATGAACACCGCGTCGCGCCTCGAATCGGCGAACAAGAGCCTCAACACCGGTGTGCTGATCTCGGCCGAGGCCGCCGAGCATGCCGGGCGCGACGATCTGGTGCCGATGGGCCGTGTCACGTTGCGCGGACGCGCGCGGCCGGTCGATGTCTTCACCCCGCGCCCCGATCTGACGGGCGAGCAGCGGGCGCGCATCGCGGCGATGGTCGCCGCGCACGAGGCGGGAGAAAAAATCGCCTTTGTGACCTGTGCCACAGCGGCGCAGGCCGAACATGCGCAGGATGCCGCCATCATGCTTCTGGTAAAACGCCTGAACGAGACCGAGAGAGGAGAAAGCTATGTTCTGTCCTGACGCCCGGATGCGCCGCCTGGGGCTGGCCGCCGCGGCCGCCGTGATGGCGGTCGCCGTCGCCGGAACCGCTGCCGCCCAGTCGATGGTCGTCCGTTCGACCGGCCCGTCGGCGAGCAAATATCCGACCGGCACCAAGCTCAAGGCCAGCGACAAGGTCACCCTCGTCGCCGGCGACCGCGTCGTCCTGATCCAGGGCGGCAAGACGCGCACGCTTTCGGGGCCGGGCAGCTACAGCGCGAGCGGCACCGTCCAGGCGAGCCAGACGACGGGCTCGACGGTCGCGCGCATGCTCGCCTCGGGTCCGCAAGGCCGCGCGCGCGGGGGCTTCACCCGTGGCGATCCGGCCGGTCCGCCGCCCGCCGATATCCATGCGCCCAACCTCTGGCTGCTCGATTATCGCGAGAGCGGCACCTTCTGCGTCGCCGATCCGGCGACCCTGCTTCTCTGGCGTCCGCATATGGGCAGCGACGAGCTGCTCAAGATCGAGCAGGGCGACCGGAGCGAGACCGTCGCCTTCGTCGCTGGGGCCAATTACCGCAAATGGCCCACCGAGACGGTCCCGGTGCAATATGGCGTCGACTACCGGCTGTCGGGCGCGGGGCTGGCCGCCCCCGTCTCGATCCGTTTCGCGCCGCTCGACGCGATGCCCGAAGGCGCCGAAGGCGCCGCGGCGATGCTGGTCGCCAAGGGGTGCCAGCCGCAGCTCGACCGGCTCGTCGACGCAATGGCGGAATCGGAAGCGGCGGGAGGCTGACGGGATCGGGTTGTCGTTGAATCGGCCCGATCCATCTGATAATAGGAAAAGAAAGCCGCCATTCGAGCGGTCCCTCCTTTCCTTGGGTCGAAAACTTCCTGCTGCCGGAATTCCGGCGGTATCGGAATGAATTTGGCGCGAGGTCGCAGCGGCGACCTTGCCGGCACGCAAGGGGTGGACATGGGCGACGCGGGGCTTTGGAATATCGATGAAGCGGCACGGCCCGCGCAGGTCGGGAAATATGCCGCGCTGATCTGCGCGGCGGGGCTGATCACCGCCGCGCTGCCCGCGGCCGCCTGGGCGCAGGCGACACCGCAAATCCCCACGCGCGAGGAGATCCAGCGCCCGACGCTGCCCCCCGCTGTCCCGCCCGCCGAACGGATCGTCGCGGCCGACGACAGCATCGAACGCGCGCCCTGCCCGCTCGCCGATCCCCAATATGCGAACGTCCGCATCGCGCTCCGTCAGGTGCAATTCTCGAGCGTCGAGGGGATCGACCCCGCCATGCTCGATTCCGCCTGGACCGACCGGGTCGGGCAGGATCTCCCCATATCGGTCGTCTGCGATATCCGCGACCGCGCCGCGACGATGCTGCGGTCGAAGGGTTATCTGGCCGCAGTCCGTGTGCCGCCCCAGACGATCGACGACGGCATCGTCCGGCTCGACATCCTGGCCGCGCGCATGACGCGCATCGAAGTGCGCGGCGATGCCGGCGCCAACGAAGGGTTGCTCCAGCGCTATCTGGCGCGGCTCGACGACCAGCCGGTGTTCAACATCCTCGACGCCGAGCGCTATCTGCTGCTCGCGCGCGACATCCCCGGCATGGACGCACGGCTGACGCTGCGCCCCGGCGCCAATCCCGGCGAGGTCGTCGGCGAGGTCACGGTCGTCCGCACCCCGCTGATCTTCGACGCCAGCATCCAGAATTTCGGATCGCACGACGTCGGCCGCTGGGGCGGCATCGCGCGAGCGCGCTTCGCCGGCATTACCGGCATGGGCGACCTGACCACCGCCAGCATCTATTCGACCGCCGACCTCAAGGAACAGCAGGTGGTCCAGCTCGCACATGAATTCCGCGTCGGCGGCGAAGGGCTGCGGCTCGGGGGTAGCTATACCTACGCGTGGACGCGTCCCGATCTGACCGGGCTCGCTATCAAGTCGAACACCCAGGTCGTTAGCCTCTTCGCCTCCTATCCGCTGACGCTGACGCAGGCGCACCGGCTGACGCTCGGCGGCGGGCTCGACTTCATCGACCAGGACATCCGACTCGGCGGCGTGCCGCTCAATCGCGACCGGCTGCGCGTCTTCAACCTGCGCGCCGACGCGAGCTGGATCGACCCGTCGTCGATCGCCGGGCGCAGCGGTTACAGCCCGTCCGAGCCGCGCTGGGCGCTTGCGACGTCGCTGGAGGCGCGCCAGGGCGTCAGCTTCCTCGGCGCCAGCGACGACTGCGGCCCCAGCGGCGTAGCCTGTTTCCTGCCCGGCGCGGTCCCGCTGTCGCGCATCGAGGGCAAGCCCGATGCCTTCCTGCTGCGCGCCAATGCGCTCGCCGAATGGCGGCCGGTCAAGGCGTTCACCCTGTCGGCAGCGCCGCGCGCGCAATGGGCGAGCGATCCGCTGCTCGCCTATGAGGAATTTTCGGGCGGCAATTTCACCGTCGGCCGCGGTTTCGACCCCGGCACGGTCATCGGCGACAGCGGCGCCGCGGTGTCGCTCGAGGCGCGCTACGGCTCGCTCGTCCCTGCCAATACCAAAAGTTTCGCGGTCCAGCCCTTCGCCTTCTTCGACGCGGCCTGGGTGTGGAACAAGGACAGCGCCTTCAACGGCCTCAACCCCCAGAAACTCTATTCGGCGGGAGGAGGCGTGCGCGTCACCTATGGCGACCTCGCGCGGCTCGACGTCACTTTCGCCGCCCCGCTCAACCGCCCCGCCCTGCTGGCCAAGCGGCCCGACCCCCGGCTGCTCGTCACGCTGACGACGCAGTTCGGCGTCCGGGCGCGCTGATCCATGACTTTCGAATCGAGGACAATTGCCATGCGCGCCACCTCCACCCCTTCGCCCGTCCGTCAAGGCAGACGGCGTCTGCTCGGCAGTTGCGCCATCGCGGCGGGCCTCGCCGCGCTTGCCTTCGGCGGCCCCGCGATGGCGCAGGTCGCCGGCACCGGACAGATCGTCAGCGGGAGCGGCACCATTTCTCCGCCCGACCCGCTCGGCCCCACCGCACCGCCCAATTCTACCCAGGTGCAGGTGACGGGTGCGGAGACGATCATCAACTGGACCCCCACCGACAACGCCCCGACGGGGGGTGCGATCGACTTCCTTCCCGCAGGCAACACGCTCGAATTCTATGGCCCCGGCCAGTACACGGTGCTCAACCGCTTCACCGACGCGAGCGGCGGGTCGATCGGCCGCCAGGTCGCGCTCAACGGCACGGTCAACAGCTATATCGGCTCGCGCTTCGCCACCGGCGGCAATGCGCAAGGCGGCAGCATCTGGTTCTACAACGCCGGCGGCGTGCTGATCGGCAGCACCGGGGTTCTCAACGTCGGCAGCCTGGTGCTGACCGCCAACGACATCGACACGACCGGAGGGCTGTTCGGCTCCAACGGCGAAATCCGCTTTCGCGGCGCCGCGGGAACCTCGACGGTCGAGATCGCGTCCGGCGCGAGCGTCAACGCCGCCTATCCGGGCAGCGTCCTCGTCGGCGCCAATCCCGGCGGCAGCTATGTCGCGCTCGTCGCGCCGCGGATCGTCCAGAACGGCATCGTCACCACCGACGGGTCGACCGCCTATGTCGCCGCCGAACAGGCCGACATTCGCATCAACGGCGGCCTGTTCGACATCAATGTCCTGGTCGGCGCGCAGGGCGGCACGGTCATCACCCACGGCGGACGCACCGTCGGCCCCGCGCACCAGCAGGGCGATAGCGATCAGAACCGCATCTATATGGTCGCGATTCCCAAGAATAATGCGGTGTCGATGCTGGTGTCGGGCCAGATCGGTTATGACGAGGCAACGACGGCGCAGACCGAACCCGACGGGTCGGTGGTGCTGTCGGCGGGCTATAACGTCAACGCCGGGACGATCGATGCCGCCCCGGCGAACGGCGTCGCGGCCAACATCACCCTCCACGACGTCTTCTTCGACAATGATACCGAAGCGCATGCCAGCGGCGCCTTCGTCGGCCAGCCGCTCGGTCAGATTCCGTCGGGGCCGCCCACTACCTTTTTGCCGGTCGGCCCCGGCCTGGTCGCGGTCGACGGCAATGCCACCTTCATCGGCGATGCCAGCGCGAGCCTGACCGTCGGCAATGGCGGCAGCGGGCAGACGATCGGCGCGACCGGCGACCTGACACTGCTGTCGGGCGGCGCCAATGGCGCGCCGGGGAGTGCGACGGTCACCGTCAATAACGGCGGCACCCTGGTCGCCGGCGGAACCCTGACGGTCTCCGCCGATGGCGCACTCGACGCGGCGACCGGCGACAGCCAGGGCGGCACCGCCAACTTTACCCAGAACGGCGGCGTCGTGTCGGCGGGCCAGCTTCGGCTCAGCGCCGACGGGATCGGCAGCACCGACGTCGGCAGCAGCACCGGCACCGGCGGCACCGCGACGATGAACCTGCTCGGTGGTACGCTCAATGTCGTGAGCCTCGTGGTGCAGGCCGACGGCGTCGGGGGCACGGGATCGGACGGCACCGACGACAGCTTGCCCCCGACCCCTGCGGGCGCCGGTGGCGCCGGACAGGGGGGCAGCGCGACGATCACTGTCGGCGGCACCGCAGCGGTCACTGCCGAGAATATGCAGGCCCACGCCGATGGACAGGGTGGCGCCGGCGGGGATTTCAGTGCCTTCGCGGGTGTCGGCGGCGATGCCGGCGCCGGCGCGAACGGCACCGGCGGCACCGCGACGATCAATATCGCCACCTCCACGCTCAATAGCGGCAGCGTGACCGCCAGCGCGAACGGTACGGGCGGCAATGGCGGCAACGTCTTCTCGTCGAGCAGCGGCGGCCCGTCGACGGGGTTGGGCACCGGGGGAACCGGCGGCACCGGTCAGGGCGGCACCGCGATGGTCAACACGAGCGTCGATATTCCCATTGCCAGCAACGCCCGGGGGCTCGGCGGCAATGGCGGCTTCGGCATCGCGGGCGGTGATGGCGGCAGCGCCGTCGGCGGGCTCGCCCATGTCATCGTCAATGATTTCGATGCGGGACTTGGCAACATGACCGTCGACGCCTCCGCCCAAGGCGGCAATGGCTCGATCTTTTCCGAGGCCGGCGCGGGCGGCGACGGCGGCGACGCAACGGGCGGCACGGGGCGCATCGAGGCGACCGGCCCCAACGGCGCCGTGACGCTGAACCAGTCGCAGTTCATCACTGGCGCAACAGGCGGCACCGGCGGCGATGGCGGTGCGGGCTTCTTTGCGACCTTCCCGGTCGGTCCGGCGGGCGGCCAGGGCGGCGACGGAACCGGCGGCACGATGGAAATCGTCGCCAGCAATGGCGCCACTGTCACACTCGGCAGCGATTCGCCGGGCTTCGTCCCGCTGGGCAGCGCGGGAACGGGCGGCGTCGGCGGCGCCGGCGCCTACAACGGCTTTGCAGAAGGCTCGGTCGGCGGCGCGGGGGGGGATGGCGGCGCCGGGGTTGGCGGCACCGTACACCTGCTGGCGAATGGCGGCACCATCACGTCGGGAACCGATACGGTCGCCATCGACGTCGCCGGCACGTCGGGAAGCGGCGGGGTTGGCGGTACCGGCGGCGCGACGGGCGGCAACGGTGCGGCAGGGAGTCAGGCTGCCACAACAGGCGGCCGCGTGGTCATCGAGATCGCGCCCGGAACCTCGCCAGGACAGATCAATCTCGGCGCCACCAGCCTGACCGCCAACGGCGACAACGCCGGGCGCATCGAACTGCGCGCGAACGGCGGCGGAATCAGCATGGCCAGCCTGACTGCGCAGGCGTCGGGGCTGGCCGATCCGACCAGCAACAACGCCGGAGTGGCGCCGGCCGGGATTTTCCTGGCCGCCAATGGCGGCGCGATCACCACCGGCGGCGACATGACGCTGACCACGGGCAGTTCGGTCGGCGCCTATAGCACGGCAAACGGGACGATCGGCGTCGGCGGCGCGCTGGCGATCACCGCCGGCGACCAGATCGACATTCGCCACGACGGCCGCACCGGCACCGCCGCGACCATCGGCGCCGACGGCAATATCACCGCCACCGCGACGAACGGCATAAGCGCGGCGACGGGCAGCCTGATCGACGCGGGCGGCACGTTATCGCTGACCGCCTCTGCGGGGCCCATCGCGGCCGACCGCCTGCACGGCGCCGACATCGTGCTGAGCAGCGGGGGCGCGACCACCGTCGAGCACGCCGAAGCGGACAATGATTTCATCGCCAACGCGGCGAGCTTCGCGACCGGGCTCAATTCGATCATTACCGGCGGCGACATCGACATTTCCGCCGTCGGAGCGGTCGACCTCGGCAATTCGACCGCGGGCGGCTATGTTTCGGTCCTTGGGGATTCCATCGACTTCAATGCGATCGACGCCGGGACGACGGTATCGCTCTATGCCGATGGCGCTGCTGCCAGCGGCATCACGGGCGGCGACATCACCGCGGGGGGCGCCATCAGCCTGACGGGCCAGGCGATCAACCTGTCGGGCACGGTCCAGACCCCGGCGTCGCTGTCGGCCTTTACGATCGACGGCGATCTCGCGATCGGCCTCGCCGATGTCGCGGGCAATATCGGGATATTCGCCAACGGCGACCTGACCGGCACGTATCGCGCCGGAGGCAACGTCAACCTGCGCGCGACCGGCAATGCGACGGTCGAAGCCGACGCTGCCGGCACCTACCTCAACCCGTCGGGCATCCCTTCGGAAGGCTATGTCTTCCTCGATGCCGCGGGCAATGCGACGCTGACCGACAGCAGCGCGGCGACGATGCTCGGCGTGCGGTCGGGCGGCGCTACGAGCATCACCGGCGGCAGCGCGGGCGAGGATATCTTCGTCCTCGCCGGAACCACCGCAACCCTCGCCAATCTGACCGCGGGCGACGACCTCGACGTGACGTCGGGCGGCGCGATGACGATCAGCAACGCTGCGACCCTCGGCACCGGCGCCGACGATCGCCGGGTCGTTTATGAAACCGGCCCCGCATCGGGTTCGAGCCCGCCGGTGACGATCCTGCAAATCCAGTCAAGCACCCCCGACCTGTCGAACGCCACCCTGTCGGCGCCGACCGCGACGATCGACGCAACCGACGTGACCGCCTTTTCCAACCTGACCGCGACCGCGGGCGGGACAGTGACCGGGGCGGGATTGCTGCAGTCGGGTCTCGTGACGAACATCAGCGGCAGCGGCCTGTCGCTCGAAGCCGTCACCGCGGGGACCGACGCCGTGCTGACCGCGACCTCGGGCGGCGTCACCGCCACCGGCGCGATCGCGGCAGGTCACGACGTGACGATCGGCGCGCCCGGCAATATCGCGGTCGCCGAACTCGGCGCGGGCGACGACATCCGTCTCGACGCCGGCGGCACGCTCAGCGCCGGGGCGGCCTTCGCCTATGGCACCGGCCTCGACAATGAAAGCGACGGCAGCAACGTCGTCGCAACCGCGGCCAGCACGCTGGGCTTTACCGGCGGCATCAGTGCGGCGAACGGCACCACGCTCACCGGCGCCTCGATCGCCGCGCAGGCGATCGACGCCGGCGGCGATATCACCCTCACGACAAGCTCTGGCGGCAGCGGCGCGATCGGCTTCACCGATGCGAGCGCGGGCGGCGATTTCCGGGCCACCGGCCAGTCGATCGCCTTCGCCAGCATCGATGCCAATGCGGTCGATCTCATCGCCAACGGCGCCACGGCGGGCGCCGCGGGTATCAGCGGCGGCGCGATCACCGGCGGCGACGACATCAACCTTTACGGCAACAGCATCGTCCTGACGGGACTGGTGCAAGCCAATGAAGACTTGTCCGCGACCGCCTTTGGCGGCAGCGCGAGCTTCGGCACGATCAATGCCATCGGCAGTGTGGACATCGACGCCGATGCCGACATCAGCGGTACCGTCCGCTCGACGGGCAATGTGACGCTGAACGCGGGCGGCAATGTCACCGGTTCGGTTCGTGCCGACGGCGGCGGCCCCGATCCCGACGGCTTCCCCTATGAAGGCAATCTGTTCGTCGATGCGGGCGGCAACATCACGCTGACCGACAGTGCGGCGGCGCGCCTGTTCGGGGTTCACGGCGACGGCAGCGTCTCCATCGCCGGCGCGACGGCGGGCGAGGATTTGTTCGTCAACGCCGGCACCACCGCGACGCTATCCGGCGTCACGGCCGGCGACGATCTGACGGTCGAGGCGGCCGGCGCCATCGCCGTTACCAATTCGGGAACGACCGGGGCCGGGGCCGACGGGCGCGAAATCTTCTATGCGCCCTGCTGCTCCAACCCGCTGTTCTTCGTCCTGCAAACGGTCGACGTCGGCCCCGATGGCTCGAACGTCGCGCTGACCAGCAGTGCCGGGAACATCGTCGCGAGCGACATCTCCGCGTTCAACGCGCTGACGGCGAACGCGGCGGGCACGCTTTCAGGAACCGGCTTGCTAAGCGCAGGCAACGACATCCAGCTCATCGCGGCCGGTGCGGTGGATATCGCCGACGCCGACGCCGGCAACACTCTGTCGATCGACGCCGCATCGATCAGCTTTAGCGACCTGTCGGCGGGCGACGGCACGGGACTGTTCGCCACCGGCGCCATCGCGGGCGGCACGATCACCGCCGGAGCCGATATCCAGCTCAGCGGCGCGAGCATCGTGGTGGACGGCATTGACGGCGACGGGTCGCTAAACGCGCAGGCGGCCGCCGGAGGCGTCGCCATTACCCAGGCCGACATCGCCGGCTTCGTCGATGTGGTCGCGACCGGGACCGTCGGCGGTTCCTATACGGCGGGCGGCGACATCCGGATGAGCACCACCGGTTCGATCAACGCCAGCGTCAATGCGCTCGGCGGCTATCTCGACCCGAGCACCGACACCCCGGCTGCCGGGAACGCCTATCTCGACGCCGGCGGCAACATCGTCCTTGCGGACAGCAGCGCCGCCGACATGCTCGGCATCCGCGCCGGCGGCTCGGCCAGCGTGACGGCGGCTTCGGCGGGTGAGGATGCGCTGGTCATCGCCGGCACGACCGCGAATCTGTCGGAGCTCAGTGTTGGCGACGACATCGACGTCCGCGCGGGCGGAGCGATCACCGCGGACGACGTTCGCGCGACGGGTGACGGGCCCGATGGCTTCGCGCTCTTCTATTCGTCCGGATCGGGCTTCACCATCGGCCAGGGTGAAGGCGTCTCGACGCTGGATGGCGCCGACATCGACCTTAATTCGTCGGGCGGCGCGATCAATGCGAGCGGGCTGTCGGCGGGCGACGATATCTTCCTCACCGCCGCGGCGGCGATTAGCTTCAACGGCGGCGGAACGCTGGGGCTCGGCGTCACCGGCGGCGACAGCAGCATCCGCACGCAAAGCGCGACCGCGACGCTCGGCAGCCTCAACGCCGCCGACGATGTCGTGGTGACCGCCACCGGCGCAGTCGGCGTTACCGCCCCCGTGACCGCGGGGCGCGACATCGCGATCACCGCCGGCTCGGCCGATCTCGCCACGTTGATGACGCCCGCGGGCGACCGTGTCGACACGCTCCGCGCCGTCGGCAATGTCGCGGTAACGACAACCGACGCCATCGATGGCGGCGCGATCGCCGCAGGGGGCAATGTCGCGCTCGATGGCGCAGGCGGGGTAACCGTTGACGCCATCGCCAGCCAGGGCACCACCAGCCTGACGAGCAACACGGGCGCGATCGGCGTCGGCAGCCTCGCATCGGACGGCGCGGTCGACGCGCAGGGCGACAGCGTCGAGATCAGGGGCAGCGGGGACCTCGTCTTCGCGAATCTGGTCACCGATGTCGGCGACGCCACGGTGCGGACCGACGGCAACCTCTCTGTGACGAATGGCGACGTCGCGGGGCTCGCCACGCTGGGCAGCGACAACGCGCGCCTGACGGTGACCGCGCTGACCGCGGGCGATACCCGGCTCGAAGCCTTCGACCAGATGGCGCTGACCAATGTCAACGTCGACGGCGATGTCTCGGTTTACGGCCAGTCGGCACTGCTTATCGACGGCGTCGTGACCGGCGAGTCCATCTCTCTCGCCTCGGCCGACATTTCCATCGGCTCCACCGCGCGCGTCGGCACCGCCGGCGTCACCGGAAGCCTGGGGATCACGAACAACGACAACAGCCGCCAGACCTTCATCGGCGGCGACGGCTCGGGCGACGGCTATAATATCGACGCCGGCGAGCTGAGCCGCATCTATGGAAGCGACGTCACCGTCCACGCATCGGCGGTCGACATGTCGAACGCCCGCTTCATCGGCAGCGGCCCGCCCGATGTCGTGATCGACGATTTCACGATGACCGCGGGCGGATCGACGTCGAACCTCGGCGCGAACGGATCGCTCACGATCGACACCGACGGAACGGCGCGGGTGATCGGCGACGTCGCGCTGACCGGCATGTCGGATGCCAATACGCTCAACATCCTGGCCGACGAATCGCTCGAGATCGTTCTGGGTGAAGGGTCGATCCGGCTGTCGGGCGCCAGCAGCAATGCGCCGGCGGGGATGCTCAACCTGGCATCGGAGGACGTCATCGTCGCGACCCTCGCAGCGATCGACGATGTCGCCGCGGCCACGACCACCGACGCGATCGAGGAACGGCTGGCGCAGAATGACGGGATCATAAGCGACGACGGCGCGCTCTACGCGGGCGGCATCAACGTCAGCGTCTTCAATGGCTTCTATGTCCAGAACAGCGGCGCGGGCACCGATTATGGCGAGCGCCGCGGCCTCACCTTCGGCGCGGGCGGTCTCAACGTGAACACCGAAGGGTCGGGAACACGGATCGTTATCAACGGCGTCCACCTCGGCCCCCAGGGGCCGGTGACCGGGCTCGACACCATCCCGTTGCTGACCGCCGGCGATTTCGATGAACGGTCGACCTTCAACGGCTGCGTGATCGCCAACACCGGCGCTTGCGCCATGGTCGTGGTCCCGAACGAAAGCGGCTTCCCGGTGCAGGATGTCATCGAAGAGGAAAGCAACGACGACGATGGCGACGGCACCAGCCTGCCGACGGCGCTGATCACGATGCGCGCGATCGATCCGCTGACCGGCGAGCCGCTGCTCGACGATCCGGTGACCGGCGCGGGCAACGACGATCTATGGACGCCCCCCGCCGAATAGGGGTTTCGGTTGACGGGGTGCCCTGGCGCAAGGCATGGGCGCGGCGATGACCGATGCCTCTGCCCCCGCGCCGCTGCGGCTGTTCAACAGCCTGACGCGCAGCCTGGAAGACTTCCGGCCCGTCCACCCCGGCGAGGCGCGCGTCTATTCGTGCGGGCCGACGGTCTATAACTATCCGCACATCGGCAATATGCGCGCCTATGTCTTCGCCGACACGCTGGGGCGCACACTGTCGTTCAAGGGCTACAAGCTCACCCACGTCATCAACATCACCGACGTCGGCCATCTGACCGACGACGCCGACGCGGGCGAAGACAAGCTGGAGAAGGCGGCGGCGGAAAAGGCCCAAAAAGGCGAAAAAACGTCGATCTGGGATATCGCGCGCCATTATACCGAGGCTTATTGGGCCGACGTGAAGGCGCTCAATATTCGCCAGCCCGCGCACTGGTCGATCGCGACCGACTATGTCCCAGCGATGATCGACTTCGCGAAAGCGATCGCGGACAAGCATTGCTACGAGCTCGACAGCGGCCTCTATTTCGACACCACGACCGTCGCCGACTATGGCCGCCTCGCGCGCCACGGCAGTGATGAGGGCGAAAGCCGCATCGACCCCGTCGACGGCAAGCGCCACCCCGCCGATTTCGCCATCTGGCGCAAGACCCCGCCGGGCGAAAAGCGCCAGATGGAATGGGATTCGCCCTGGGGCCGCGGCGCGCCCGGCTGGCACCTCGAATGCTCGGTGATGTCGGAGGCGCTGCTCGGCTTCCCCTTCGACATCCATACGGGCGGCATCGATCACCGCGAGATTCATCACCCGAACGAGATCGCGCAGAACCAGGCGCACGGCTGCTCGGCCGACAGCGGCGCACGCCTGTGGATGCACAATAATTTCCTCGTCGACCGCAGCGGCAAAATGTCGAAATCGAGCGGCGAATTCCTGCGCGTCCAGCTGCTGATCGACAAGGGCTACCACCCCCTCGCCTATCGGCTGATGTGCCTGCAGGCGCACTATCGCTCGGAACTCGAGTTTTCGTGGGAAGGGCTCGGCGCGGCGCTGACGCGGCTGAAGCGGCTGGTGATGGCCGCGGCACCGGCCCGCGAAGCCGAAGCCGCGCCGGTGACCGACCACCGCCTCGCCGACCTGCTCGCGCGCTTCGACGCGGCGATATCCGACGATCTCAACACGCCCGTCGCGCTGACGCTGATCGAAGACGTGGCGGCGATGAAGAAGGTCGACGCCGGACAGAAGCGCGCGGCGCTCGAAACGATGGATCGCGTGCTCGGTCTCGAAATCCTGACCCTGTCGCGCGCCGACCTTCGCATCCGCCCCAGGGCCGCGACGATCACCGAAGCTGAAATCGAAACCACGCTCGCCCGCCGCAAGGACGCGCGCGCCGCCAAGGATTTCGCTGCCTCCGACGCGCTGCGCGACGAACTCAACGCCGCCGGGGTCGAGGTGATGGACGGCGACCCGCTCGGCTGGGACTGGCGGCTGGAGCCATAGTTCCCCTCTCGCTTGCGGGAGGGGTCAGGGGAGGGCATGTAGAGCCAACCCGCAGCGGACGACAGGCCCTCCCCCGGGCTCTCCCGCAAGCGGGAGGGGAGATATATGACCATCACCGTCCTGTCCGGCCTGATCCGCCCGCTCGTCGAGAACCGCCTCCCCGACTGGGTCGAACCGCGCTTCTTCATGAGCAAGGAAGAAGCGATGACGCTCGCCCCCGAAGCCGAAATCGGCTGGTTCGACATGTACGACAAGAAGGACATGGCGGCAGCCATCGCCGCGGCGGCGAAGCTCAAATGGCTCAACTCGATTTATGCCGGGGTCGACGGCATGCCGCTCGACTTGCTGCAACAGCGCGGCACCGTCGTCACCAACGGCGCGGGGATCAACGCGATCACCATCGCCGAATATGTGGTGATGGGGATGCTGACCGTCGCCAAGGGCTATCGCGACGTCGTGCGCGCCCAGGAGCGGCGCGAATGGCTGATCGAGTCGCCCGGCAAGGTCGAGCTTTACGGGTCGAAGGCGCTGCTGCTCGGCTATGGCGCGATCGGCAAGCTGATCGAAGAGCGGCTGAGGGGCTTTGCGGTCGACGTGACGATCGTGCGCCGGTCGCCGGGCGCGAACAGCCTGTCGCCCGACCAGTGGCGCGCGCGGCTCGGCGAGTTCGATTGGGTGATCCTCGCTGTCCCTGCAACGCCGGAGACCGACGGCATGATCGGCCCCGCCGAGCTCGCCGCGATGAAGCCGAACGCGACGCTGATCAACATCGCGCGCGGCAGCGTCGTCGATCAGGATGCGCTCGTCGCGGCGCTCGACGAGCGGCGGATCGCCGCCGCCTTCCTCGACGTGACCACGCCCGAACCGCTTCCCGCCGACCACCCGCTGTGGAACCTCGACAATGCGCATGTCACCATGCACCTGTCGGGCCGCGCGCAGGACAAGATGTTCGTCCGCGCGGCGGAGCGCTTCCTCGACAACCTCTCCCGCTGGCGGCGCGGAGAGCCCGTCGCGCCGCAGGTCGACCTGACGCTGGGTTATTAGACCGGCCGCTCGGCCTTCAGCTCGCGCACCAGCGGTTGCAGCCGCTCGTCATATTTGGCGAGCATCGTGTGCCCACCGGCATGATCGTAGAAGCTGACGAGTTCGCGCCCGTTCCAGTGGTGGAGCGCATAGGCGGGGTCCTCGGCGACGATCATCGGGCGGTCGTCGGGGCGATCCTCGTCGATCGGGCGGAGATCAAGCGACACTTGCGGAGCGGTCGATGAGCAGATCGCGACGGTGCGGCCTTCCCAGGCGACGGTGACGCTGCGGTGGAGATGGCCGCAGATCAGCCCGCGTACCTGGAGATGGCGCCGCACGACCGCGGTGAAGCGATGAACCCAGGGCTCGTCGCTGTGCGTGTTCATCCAGTCGATGCCGCATTCGACCGGGGGATGGTGCATCACGATATAGGTCGGCTTCGCCGCATCCTTCGCCAGCTCGGCGTCGAGCCACGCCGCGCGCGCGTCGCAAAAGGCGCCGCCGTGGCGCCCCTCCTCGAGCGTGTCGATCGTGACCAGCCGCAGTTCGGGGAGGTCGATGCTGTACTGGATGAAGCCATTGCCGTCGTCGAAGCCGGGAAAATGATCGCGAAAATTGTCGCGCAGGTCGTGATTGCCGACGCTCGGCCACACAGGAAAGGGACAGCGCGAAAAGGCGGTCGCGAGGCGGCGGTAGCTTGCGGGATCGCCACGGTCGGTGATGTCGCCGGTGGCGAGCAGCAGGTCGGGCCGGTTGGGGCCCTTCATCAGCACGTCGAGCACCTCGTCGAGGCGCTTGCGGTTATATTCGGCCGGATTGTCCGGATCGAAACCGATATGGATATCGGTGATCTGGGCGATCAGCATCTCCGTCCCCTGCTCCGTGCCGGCGCGCCGGCCGGCCGATGATTAGCCACCCCCTCGCGTCCGACTCAAGGCCGGGGCGCGCCATGTCGCATCGTAAAGGTCCCGGCGTTCGAGCCCTGTGATCTGGCGCACAGCATAGACGCCGTGCGGCGGCCGATCTGTGATGGCGGTCACAGCCTTGCGACGCTGGCGCTCGGGCACCCAAGGCTTGCCGCCGTCGTCATGATATTCGTGGCACATCGCGCAGGGCGAAGCGGTCGCGGTCTCGACCTTGGCCGTCGCCAGCCGCGCGCCATCGCCGCCGACGTGGCAGGTTCGGCACTGCGCGAGCCCCGGCACGAGCAGCTCGCTCGCCTGCTTCGATCCCTTTGCGGCGGTGTGGCAGTCGGCGCAGTCGGTTTCCTTGTGCGCTGCATGATCGAACCAGCCCTTTTCGAGGAAGCGCGGCGTCTGGTGCACCGCCATCACGCGCCATTTGTTGCCCGACTGCGGCGCGAAGATGGTGTGGCAGTCGTAGCAGGCGCCCCCCTTCGAGAAGACCGCGCGCACCGCATCCTCCGCCCGGCCCGGGCGCACCGCCGCTTCGCGGAAATAGATGTTGTAGACCTGCCCCTCGGCATATTGGCCCGGGCGCCGGCGCGCCATGCCGCCGAGCTGGAGCGGCCGCGCCGGCGGGGTCGAGCGATAATAGGCATAGAGGTCGGCGACGACCTGATCGGGTTCGCCATGGCGGAGCGTGCGGGTGACATTGCCCACGGTCTCGAACGCGAGGCTGTGGCACATCGCGCAGTCACGCTCCATCGCCACCGGCGCGATGCGCACGCCGTCGGCCTCGGGCCGGTGGCAATTTTCGCACTCGAGCTTTTGCCCGAAGCCGAAGCGGCCGCGGAAGCTCGTCGCCATGCGCGCGACGCCGCCCCCGGCCTGAAGGTGAAGGTCGTGCGGGAATTTGAGGCCGTCATGATCGAGAGCGGGCTTGCCTGCCATCGCGCGCATCGGCCTGGCGCCCGGCGCGGCGCGGACGAGCGGGCGGAAGCCGGGATGGTCGGTGCCGAAATCGCCCGCGTCGGCGACGCTCGCCTTGAACCCCGCGGCCGTCAGCCGCGCCGCCATGCCCGTATGGCAGTCGGCGCAGAAAGCCTGTGGCGTCGCGGGCATCGGCCCCGCGCCCTCATGCTCGGTATGGCAGCTGACGCAGCGCCCCTGCGGCTTGTTGAACGCCTTGGCAAAGCCCGCCAGCACCGCCTCGCCCATCCCCGGCGGCGCGCGCGCGGCGAGCAGCATCGCGGTCGGAGCGCCGGCATGGCTCGCACTCATCGCCTTGTGCTCGCCGGTATGGCAGCCGACGCACGCCTTGTCGGTGACCGCGACGAAGGGTTCGACATGGCAGGCTTGGCAGTCGTTCTTCAGATTCGCATGCGCGCTCGACAGCGGCCCCGACAGCCAGGCGCTGTCGGCGTGATAGCCCTGCGGCCGTTCGTCGACGCCCTTGTAGCTGTGCCACGCCCAGATCGGCCCGATCAGGAAGGCGAGCAGCACGAACAGCGCGAAGGTCCAGGCGCCGACGCGCTTGCCGGGCATGGTGCCCGCGAGGGAGAAGGCCTTGGCCTCGTCGACATCCTTTGACGATTGCGACAGCTCGTCGATCCGCTCGACGAGCAGGATGATAGTCTCGCCCTCGCGCGCGATCGTCAGCCGGTGGCCGCCGAAGCGCAGCTCGGCGCCCGCGGCGCTGTCGATGTCGGCGCTGTCGAGCGTCCGCCCGTTGAGATCGAAGCCGAGCCCTTCGAGCGCGGCGATGCGCACGTGCCGCCCGTCGGCGCTCGCGATCGTGGCGTGATGCGGGTTCACCGCGAGATCGGCGATGTGGATCGCGTTGCCGCTGTCGCGCCCGAGCGAAATCGTGTCGCCCGGCAGCGCGAGGTCGCGGACGATCTGCTTGCCCGTCTTGGTCGTCGCGATGCGGCGCAGGATGAAGCTCATGACGTCGCTCCCCCAGCCGCAGACGCTTCAAACCCCCATGTTCGCATCCCCGAGCCAAGACGAGGGGCTCGTTCGAGCGAAGCGAGAACCGCAACACCGCAGCCTCGACTTCGCTCGGCTGGCCCCCTCGTCTTGGCTCGGGGATGCGGGGTTGGAGGCTGGTGTCTCATTCCGCGCCTACCAATAGAAGAAGACGCTGATGATGTGCGCCGACAGCGCCGCGATCAGCGCGAAGGTCAGCGGCACATGCACATAGAGCCAGATTTCGAGCAGCGCGCGCAGCCGGAGATGCTCGCGCAGCCGCGCCAGCGCCGCTTCCTTCTGCGACAGCAGCGCGATCACCTTCGCGCGCGCCTCGGCATCGCCGCCCAGGGCTTCGGCCAGCGCCGCGCGCGCCGCCGCGGTCGCGCGGTTGGGATAGCGCCCGGTCAGCCGTGCCGCGATCCCGCCGGCGAAGGGATCCTGTTCGAGCGAGGCGAGAACCGGCGCCGCCTCGTCCGGCGGCAGCGGCTGCGCGGCGGCGTGGAGCTGGCGGTCGAAGGCGCGGATCGCCTCGAGCATCTGCATCTGCGTCATCTGCTCGCGATTGTTCGACAGCGCCTGCGGCAGCAGCGCATAGACGGCGACGCCATAGAGGCCCGAGAGGATCACGAGCATCATCAGCGCCCAGGCGAGCGTGTGGACATTCCAGCCGAGCTGGAAGCCGGTGTGCCAGGTACCGATGACGATCAGGCTGAGCCCCAGATAGACATGCGCCGAGGTCCACGCCTTCAGCGACCAGAAATCGCTCGTCATCCGGCGCTTGCGATAGCCGAGCGCGGTGAGCCAGAGGATCAGCAGCGCGCCGATCGTCCCGAGCGTATAGCCGTACCAGCTGCCGCCATTGGGCCGCGGGGTCACGTCGATCAGCGTATAGGAGACGATGACGAGCAGGCAGAGCCCGCCCGAGATCTTCGCCCAGCGGAAATTGGCGTGGCGCAGGAAGCCTTCGTGCCGCCGCTCGCGCACCCGCTCGGTCTGCGTCGCTTTTGCGCGCCGACGACGAAAGAGCGTCGCCATCAGCCGGCGTCCTCTTCGAGCCGCGCGATCGACAGAAACTCCTCGGGCGACACGCGGATCGCGGCGCCGGTGGGACACGCCCGGACGCAGGCGGGACCGCCCGCCAGCCCCTTGCACATGTCGCATTTGACGGCGATCTTCTTCGGCTTCTTGCCTTCGGGCATGTTCGCCTTGGTCCATTTGGGCGATGGCTCGCCGGGCCCCGGCCCACGCCCCAGGAGCAGCCAGCTGAGCAGTCCCGGTTTCGGCGGCGGCGCCGCCTCCATGCGGATCACGCCATAGGGACAGTTGCGCATGCAGTTGCCGCAGCCGATGCAGCCCTCCTCCATGAACACCTCGCCGTCGGGGCCGCGGTGGATCACGTTGGGCGGGCAGTCGGCCATGCAGTGCGGATGCTCGCAGTGGCGGCAGCTCGTCGGAACATGCAGGTGCGCGAAGGTCTTGCCGGCCTCGCGGTCGAGCCGCGACAGGCCCTCGTGGCTGTCGGCGCACGCCTTTTCGCAATTGTCGCAGCCGACGCACAGATTCTCGTCGATCAGCAGCGCGTCGGTCGCCTCGCCGAGCCCCTCCTTCATGATGAAGCTCGCGGTGTCCGAATAAAGGTCGACCGCGCTCGAATAGCTCGCCTTGCGCGATTCGATGAAGCTGTTCATCTGCGCGCGCTCGGCGACCGCCTTTTCGGTCGCCTCGCGCACCTGCGGCCGCGCCGCGAGCATCGCCTGGAACCCCGCGCCGGTCAGCTTGATCACCTCGCTGCCGACCGCCGCCTTCACCGTTGCGTTGCGGGGCGCGCCGCTCAGCACCGCCATCTCGCCGAAATAGCTGCCGGCGGGCAGGTAGCGGAGGAAGATCGGCTTACCGCCGATGCCCTTCTCGACCACCATCGACCCCGAGCGGACGACATAGACGTCGTCGCCCTGATCGCCCTCCTCCAGCACCGCCTTGCCTGCGGGAACGCGGATAACCTCGGCGCCGTCGACGACGGGCGCGAGATCGTCGACGGTCAGCCCGCCCTTGAATATCTGGAGCAGCTGGCGTTCGAGCGAGATGCGCTCGATCACGCGCTTCGCGCCCGGCACTGCCCCCATCAGCTTGAGCGCCGCGGTGCGCGACACCTCGACGAAGATGCTGTCCTCGCCCGCGCGGATCGTCGCGCCGCGCTTGCGGCCCGAGATCAGCCCGACCTCGCCGAAGATCGACCCCTGCTCGATCGGCACCGTCACCCCCGGCGCGACCTCGACCAGCGCCTCGCCGTCGGCGATCGCGAACAGCGACGATCCGGGCTCATCCTTTTCGAACACCACCTCGCCCTTGGGATAGAAGGCGACCTTCGAATCGAGCATGAACTCGCGCATCTGCAGCGGCGACACATCAGCGAAGATGCGCACGCGCGTCCGCAGGAATTCGAGCCATTCGCTGACCGATTTCCGCCCCGGCAGGCCCGCGAAGATCGCCGCCAGATCCTTTTCGTCGGCGGGGGTCAGCGCGGCGTTGCCGTTCAGGAATTCGACGACGTCATAGCCCTGGTTCATGCAATGCTTGATCAGCGGATAGCCCGCGAGCGCGCCGATGACATAGATGCCCGGCACCACCGTTTCGAAGGTCGGCGACAGCTTCGGAAAGGCTTCGCGGTCGGGGCCTGTGAATTCGATCCCCATCGATTCGACGAAGGCGCGCGGCGCGACCGAGCCGAGGCGCGCGACGATGACGTCGCACTGGATCTTCTCGTCGCCGGTCGGCGTCTCGAGCGTCAACCAGCCTTCCTCGACCAGCTTCGGCTGGGTTTCGGTGCGGACGCTGATCGCGCCATTCTCGCCCGCTTCCATCAGATCGGAGACATTCTTGGCCTTGGCGCGTGCGAAATCCTTCGATCGATTGAGGATGGTCACCCGGTTCTCGAGCGCCTCCTCGGCGACGCCGAGCGCATTCTCGATCCCCGCGTCGCCCGACCCGACGACGGTGATATGCCGGTCCTTGAAATCCTCTGGGTCGTCGACCTGATAGATGATGTGCGGCAGGTCGTTGCCGGGGCAGCGCATCCGGTTCGGATTGCCCTGCGTCCCGATCGCGAGCACGATCGTCTCGGCGGCGATCGCATCACCCTTCGCCGTCTTGATCTGAAAGGCCCCCTTCGCGCCCGTCACCTCGACGACCTCGGCGCGATAAAGGATGTTCACCTTGTTGGTCGCGGCATCCTCATCCCAGATGCCCAGAATCGCCTCGCGCGAGCCTTCGTCGAAGCGGCAGTCGGAGCGCAAGTCGAGGCGATTGGGCGTCGCCATGACATGCTTGCCCTTCTGATATTTGAAGATGGTATCGGAAAGATGGTCGGTCTTTTCGAGCAGCACGTGACTCAGCCCGAGCTGCGCCGCGCGCGCGGCGGCGCTGAGCCCGGCCGGGCCCGACCCGATGATCGCGACCTTGACCAGCTCGCTCATGCCGCGAACGCCATGACGCAGGCCGCGCTTCGCGACCGATTCCAGTGGATGCAGACAAACGCGCGCACGGGCATCCTACCCCCCATCGCCAGCCCCCGGCGATCAATAACGGATGCGACCCGGACTTATGTCCTGGATGCGAAGCTATGCCCTTGAAAGCGGGAGGAGGTCAACTGGTGACGAAGCGAGCAAAATCCCCGTCGCATTTCGAACTGCGTCATCACCCGCGTCGCCGGCGCTAACGCGCCGGCCGTACCTGATTGTCGACCCCGCTCACCGCGAGGCGCGGCTTGCCCTTTCCGGCCACCCGCCAAGTCACGACATTGTCGACGCCTGACACGCTGAGCGGGGCGCCGGGGCGCAGCGTGATGCTGATCTGATTGCCGACGCCGTTGACGGTCAGGCCCGGACAATCGCCGACGAAATCGATATGGTTGTCCGAACCCGACACCTGAGCGGGCTGCCCGCCGCAGTCGATCCGGTGCGCCTGATCGACTCCGCTGACGGCCGCGCCGTCGCGCGTTCCCGTGCCGTTGTTCCGCTGAGCGGCAAGCGGCGCGGCGGTGAAGGCGAGGCTGGCAGCCAAGGCGGGAAGCAGATATTTCGCGGCAGCATGATAGCGGAACAAGGTCGTCTCCTTCGTTCCCCGCCCCGAAATTCCCTTCGCGTTCAATGCTATGGAAAAATGCCCGCGTCAACGGGCCGTGTGTCAGGCGAGTTCGAAGATCGCGGCGATCCGGTCCGATGCGATCGGCTCGAAGCGCGACCAGCCGTCGGGGCCCAGTTTTTCGAGCGGGCGGAACCGCGCCTTGTAGGCCATGCGCGCCGAGCCCTCGATCCAATAGCCGAGATAGACATAGGGCAAACCCG
Organism: Sphingopyxis sp. NJF-3; assembly: GCF_053514865.1. Classification (NCBI taxonomy): domain Bacteria; kingdom Pseudomonadati; phylum Pseudomonadota; class Alphaproteobacteria; order Sphingomonadales; family Sphingopyxidaceae; genus Sphingopyxis; species Sphingopyxis sp. NJF-3. The sequence goes on along the minus strand of NZ_CM130726.1, from coordinate 682,988 downwards.
CGCTTGCCGCGCGCTGCACATGGTCGAGGATGATATAGGTGCCGAGCCCCTCGCGCAGCGGATGCGCTGTGTCGAAGAAGCTGTAGATCATCGACAGTCCGTCGCCCTGCCGGTCGGTCAGGCAGCAGCCGACGAGGCGACCGCGGCTGCCGTCGGCCGTCGGCTCGCGATATTCGATCATATAGGAATCGACGGGGGTCTGCTCGACCATGTCGGCGAAATCCTGTTCGTCCATGTCGGCCATGCCCCCATTGGGGTGGCGCGACTGGAGATAGGAACGCAGCAGCGCATATTGCTCGTCGGTCGCCCAAGGCTTGCACGCAGTGGCAGCGAGGTCGCCGTTGCGGCGCAGGTTGCGCTTCTGCGACTGGCTGGGCGCAAAATCGTTCGCGCATACCCGCACCGAAACACAGGCGGAACAGTCGGCGCAGCTCGGCCGATAGGCGACCGACTGGCTGCGACGAAAACCGATGCGGCCGAGCGCGTCGTTGAGCTCGTTCGCGTTATGGCCGCCGAGTTCGGTGAACACCTTGCGCTCGGTCTTGCCCGCCAGATAGGGGCATGGCGCCGGGCTGGTGACGAAGAAGCGCGGAAAACGAAACGGCGCGGACACGCGAGACAGGCCTCCGGACTATGGTGCGGGCCGCCCCACGCGCGGCCCCGACGGACTAGATGCAGCGACTATGCCGCGCGCCGTCAATGGTGCAAACATCATTTACCATTTTTGTCCGTCCCGAACTGAATCAGAAGCGAAATTTTCTGAATCGCGCGGTAACTTTTGTGCCGAACTGAATCAAAATCTGCGTCAACCGCCAAACGGAACGCAGCTCAGCTATAACCCTTGAGGCCGTCGCCGGTTAGCGCCAGTGGATCTGCGCTCCGGGTTCGATAAGGGCTTTGAGCTTCTGGAGCTCGGATATCAGGACGTCCAGGCTTTCGCGCTTGAAAACGAACGGCAGTTCGGCCCCGCCGCGAAGCGTCATGAACAGCATCGGCTCACCCTGCTCCGTCTTTCCGGTCTGCATCCCGACCGGGCGGAGCAACTGCGCTTCACGCTCCGGCCCGTCGAGCTTTTCGAATTCGGCGACCAGCGCACCCGCCAGGATCGCGGAACATTCGGCACCCACCTCAAAGCGGTGAAGCGCCTGGTCCTCATCCTTCATGGTGAAGTGAACGCCGCCGTCCTTCGCCGACCATTCGACAACCTCGACATATTTCAATGTAAATTCCTCTTGATTCGACAATCATTGCGCAGGCGAACCGGGACCGCTCAATCCTTGGCGTAGAGCAGCCTCGCCGGCCGGCGCTCGCGGGCCGTCTTGAACAGCGAATAGGTCTGCCCGACGATTTCGGTGACGCCCGTAATCGACGCCATATAGCTTTCGAGCTCGGGCGTCTTCTTCGCCTCGATCAGCCGCGTCGGCGCCGCCGGATCCGGGCCATCGAACCGGACATAGAAAAGCGGTTCGCCGCGCCGCAGGATCAGGTCCTTCGTCGTGTCGTGCCACTCGAACGCCCACTGCAAGGGGCGCGGCCAGATATCGATCGGAAAGCGGCCGCTGATCTGAATGCCCGGCCGGTCGGGCGTATAATGGAATAGTGGCGGATACTGATTGACATAGACCGGGTCGTCCGAAACGAAGACATAGGACGTCAGCATCTGCAGCACAGGGCGCTCCGGGTGGCGCCATTCGTGCCGCGGCTGGAACACGATCCACCGTTGCAGCGCCTCGGCGCGAATCGGGCTTTTGTCTGCGAGCACATTCGTGATTTCCATCCCTCCGCCCGTCAGGTTGAGCCGCAGGTGGACGTCGATGGGGCAATTGATCACGAAATGGCGGCGGTCGAAATCCAGCACGGAGGGGCATTGCCCGACCGATCGGGGGTCCTTGCTCTGCGACTCGATCCGTACCGGCCGCGGAGTGTCCCAGATGACGCTGGCGCCTTCGACATTGAGCAGCCAGCCGACGGTATAGGCGCGGGATTCGCTTGCCGCAGGCCCTTCGGAACTTGGCTCAGGTTCGGTCTCGGTGGCGGCCGCACCCTTCGAAAACAAATTCCTCAACATATGCGAACGGGCACCCTTCTCTCACCGCTGCCGGGACCAGCGCATTACCGTATCGACCTTTCGAATCATAGACAGGAGATTCGGACGGGACGCAGCATCCCCGAACGGAAAAGCCGCACCGGGCTTCCCCATTCTGCCGTCACATCATCCATATCCCTTCAATTCATCGCCGGTCAGCGTCGCGACGTGCAGCACGTTGGTCGATCCCGGCGTCCCGAAGGGAACTCCCGCCATCATCACCAGCTTGGCGCCCGCGCGGCCGATGCCGTGGCGCAGCGCCATGCGCTTGCCCTTGGCGATCATCTCCTCGAAGCTGCCGATGTCCTTCGTCGGAACCGCATGCGCGCCCCACAGCAGGCCGAGCCGCCGCGCCGCCTCGCGCTTCGGCGTCAGCACGAGCAGCGGCGCGCCCGGACGTTCGCGCGCAACGCGGCGCGCGGTCGATCCCGACGCGGTGAAGCAGATGATCGCGTCGGCGCCGATCGTGCCGATGATGCTCCCCGCCGCCTCGGCAAGCGCATCGGCGGTCGTCGCGTCGGGAAAGGTCTCGGTGAAATGGAGCCGGCGGTAATAGTCGGGGTCGCTTTCGACCGAGCGCGCGATCGAATCCATCATCGTCACCGCCTCGACCGGCCAGGCGCCCGCGGCGGTTTCGGCCGAGAGCATGATCGCGTCGGCGCCGTCGTAGATCGCGGTCGCGACGTCGGACACTTCGGCGCGGGTCGGGGTCGGCGAGACGATCATCGATTCGAGCATCTGCGTCGCGACGACCACCGGCTTGCCCATGGCCCTCGCGGTCGCGACGATGCGCTTCTGGAGCGGCGGCACCGCCTCGGGCGGCAGTTCGACCCCCAGGTCGCCGCGCGCGACCATCGCGGCGTCGGCGATCTCCAATATCTCCTCGAGCCGCTCCACCCCCGACGGCTTCTCGAACTTGACGAGCAACGCCGCCTTGCCGCCGATCAGCCGCCGCGCCTCGGCGACGTCCTCGGGACGCTGCACGAAGGACAGCGCGATCCAGTCGACATGCTGGTCGAGCGCGAAGGCGAGGTCCCTGCGATCCTTCTCGGTCAGCGCCGCGAGCGGCACGACGACATCCGGGACATTGACCCCCTTGCGATCCGAGATCCGGCCGCCGACCTCGACGATCGTCTCGATGCGATCCGGCGACACGCTTTGCACACGCAGCACCAGCTTGCCATCGTCGACGAGCAGGCGCGTACCGGGCTCGAGCGCGGCGAACAGCTCGGGGTGCGGCAAATGGACGCGCGTCGCGTCGCCCGGCGTCTTGTCGGTATCGAGAACGAAGCTCTCGCCCTTCACCAGGTCGGCGGGGGCCTTGAAGGTCCCGACGCGCAGCTTCGGCCCCTGCAGGTCGACGAGGATCGTCGTCGGGCGGCCGGTGTCCTTTTCGAGCGCGCGGATCGCCGCGATGACCTTCGCATGGCCTTCGTGGTCGCCGTGGCTCATGTTGACGCGGAAGGCATCGGCGCCGGCGCGGTGCAGCGCCGCGATCATTTCGGGATTCGCGCTCGCAGGACCAAGGGTCGCCAGGATGCGCACCTTGCGCTGGCGGGGGGTGAAACTCTGGACCACGATTGCTCCGCTTGTCATTTTGCCGTTACGGTTCTTGCGGGGCATGGCGCGTTGATCGCGCCAAGGCAACCGCCGTATAGCTATTCAGTCCCCAAAGGAGAGAAACGCCCGATGTCCTGCAGCGAAGACCAGACCGCCGCCGCCGATGCGCTCGACACCCTCGACGACGCCATCGCGGCGGCCGCCTTCCGCCGGCTGGTGCGACTGCTCCGCCATCGCCACGATGCGGCGAACATCGACCTGATGGGCCTCGCCGGCTTCTGCCGCAACTGCCTCGGCGACTGGATCGCCGAGGCGGGGGACATGGACAAGGAAGCGGGCCGCGCGATCGTCCACGGCATGCCGACCGCCGAATGGAAGGCGCGCCACCACACCCCCGCGACCGAGGAACAACTTGCCCGGATGGAAGAAAGCATGGCGAAGAATCCCGGACCCCGCTAGGTGGGCGCCGAGGCGATTCTCGCCGCGCAAAATCCAACCCCAGCGGAGTCCAAAATGAGCGAAGCCACCACTGCCGACGAACAACTGCGCCTTTTCATCGAGCGCATCGAGCGGCTGGAAGAAGAGAAAAAGGGCATCGCCGACGATATCCGCGACGTCTACAACGAATCCAAGTCGCAGGGTTACGACCCCAAGATCATGCGCCAGATCGTCCGCTTGCGCAAAATGCCGATCCACGATCGCAAGGAGATGGAGGCGATCCTCGACGTGTATAAATCGGCGCTCGGCATCGACTGACGCGAGCGCGAAATCATCGGGAGACGATATGATGTTCAGCACCACGACCAACGCCGTCGAGGGCCATCCGGTCCGCGAATATCTGGGCATCGTCACCGGCGAGGTGATCGTCGGCGCGAACATCTTCCGCGACCTGTTCGCCAGCATCACCGACATCGTCGGCGGCCGATCGGGCAAATATGAGGACGTCCTTGCCCGCGCCCGCAAGGAAGCGATTGCCGAGATGGAAGCCGAGGCCGCGCGTCTCGGCGGCAATGCGGTGATCGGCGTCGACCTCGACTATGAGGTGCTCGGCCAGAACGGGTCGATGCTGATGGTGTCGGCGAGCGGTACCGCGGTCGTTCTCTGACACGGCGGTTGTCTCGAAAAGCCGCGCAGGCTAGGGCGGCGCCACATTTTTCCATATCGATGGAGGTAGGCCGTGGCCGGCCATAGCAAATTCAAGAACATCATGTACCGCAAGGGCGCGCAGGACAAGAAGCGCAGCGCCCTCTTCTCCAAGCTCGCGCGCGAAATCACCGTCGCGGCCAAGATGGGCCTGCCCGATCCCGACGCGAATGCCCGTCTTCGCGCCGCGGTCAACGCGGCGAAAGCGCAGTCGATGCCCAAGGATAATATCCAGCGCGCGATCGACAAGGCGTCGGGCGGCGAAGGCGAGAATTACGAGGAAATCCGCTACGAGGGTTACGGCCCCGGCGGCGTCTCGCTGATCGTCGAGGCGCTGACCGACAACCGCAACCGCACCGCGACCAACGTCCGCACCGCCTTCGCCAAGAACGGCGGCAACCTCGGCACGTCGGGCAGCGTGTCGCATGGGTTCGACCGGCTCGGCCAGATCACCTATCCGGCGGGCGCGGGCGACGCCGACACGGTGTTCGAGGCCGCGCTCGACGCCGGCGCCGACGACGTCGAATCGTCCGAGGACGGCCACGAGATCTGGACCAGCGTCGAGAATCTGCACGAGGTCGCCAAGGCGCTCGAAGCCAAGCTCGGCGACGCCGAGGGGGTGAAGCTCGCCTGGCGCCCGACGCTGAAGAGCGAGGTCGCCGACGAAGCGACCGCGCAGACGCTGTTCAAGCTGATCGACACGCTCGACGACGACGACGACGTCCAGACGGTGTGGGGCAATTACGATATCCCCGACGCGGTGATGGAGAAACTGGGGTGAATTTATCCCCCCTCCCCTTCAGGGGAGGGGTCGGGGGTGGGGTCCATCGGCCTCGCGCAACCTCGACAGCCCCCACCCCAACCCCTCCCCCGAAGGGGAGGGGCTTCCGGTCATGATCATCCTCGGTCTCGACCCTTCGCTCTCTTGCACCGGCTGGGGCGTGATCCGCGTCGAGGGCAGCCGGATCAGCCACGTCGCCAACGGCCAGGTCAAGACCGACGCCAAGGCCGCGCTGCCCGACCGGCTCGCCCATCTCGACACCGTCCTCGCCGCGGTGATCGCCGACCATGCGCCCGTCTCGGCCGCGGTCGAGGAAGTGTTCGTCAACGACAATCCGCAATCGACCCTCAAGCTCGCGCACGCGCGCGGTATCGCGCTCCTTGCCTGCGCGCGCGGCGGCCTCCCCGTCGCCGAATATGCCCCGCGCCTCGTCAAAAAGGCGATCGTCGGCACCGGCGGCGCGGCGAAGGAGCAGGTGCAGGCGATGCTGCGCGTGCTGCTGCCGGGCGCGAAGGTCGCGGGCGCCGACGCGGCGGACGCGCTGGCAGTCGCGATCTGCCACGCCAATCATCGGAGCCTGGGATAAGCATATTCCAAAGTTCAGGAAAGTTCAGCCCAACGACGTCCCCCTTGGCCTTCCGTAATGCGCCCGACTCGACCAGCCGCATCCTTCGCCTGAAAAGTCCGATGAAGGCTGACACGGCCGAACAATGTAGGAAAGGCCTAATTGACGGTGCGAAGGAGACGGCGGCGGGAAATTGATTCCCTTTTCGTTCCCCCCGCGCTAGCACCGGTCCATGATCGCAAAACTGACGGGACGGCTCGATTCAAGCGGCGCAGGCCATGCGGTGATCGACGTCGGCGGCGTCGGCTATCTGGTCGAGGCGTCGGCGCGCACTTTGGACGCGCTCGGCCCCGCCGGCGGCGAGGTCACCATCCACACCGAAATGCTGGTCGGGGAGGATTTCCTGCGCCTTCTGGGCTTCGCGCGCGCCGAGGAGCGCGACTGGTTCCGCCTGCTCATCAGCGTCCAGGGCGTCGGCGCCAAGGTCGCGCTCGCGATCCTCTCGGCGCTCGAAGTCGCCGAGTTGCAACGCGCGCTCGCCGGCGGCGACAGCGCGATGATCGCACGCGCCAACGGCGTCGGGCCGAAACTGGCGCAGCGGATTACGCATGAACTGAAGGACAAAGCCGGGGCGCTGGGCGGTATCGCCGGGGCCGCGGGCTCCGCGGCAGCCCCCGCGTCGGGCCCGCTCGGCGACGCGGTCGCCGCGCTCACCGGCCTCGGCTTCAAGCCCGGCGAAGCGAGCAGCGCCGTCGCCGCCGCGAACGAGGAACTCGGCGCGGGCGCGACCCTCGACGCGCTGGTGCGCGTCGCCCTCAAAAAGGCAGCGAAATGACCGAAACCATCCGCCACGCCTCCTGCCGCTGCGGCGAGATCCGCATCGCCTGCACCGACGAGCCGATCCGCGTGTCGGTCTGCCACTGCCGCGAGTGCAAGGCGCGGAGTGGCAGCGCCTTCGCCGCGCAGGTCCGCTTTCCGGCCGAGCAGGTCCGCATCGAGGGCGAAGCGAAAACGAAGATGTGGCAATATACCGGCGCCAGCGGCAACACGGCCGACTTCTTCTTCTGCGGCACCTGCGGCTCGGGCGTCTGGTATCGGGCGCGGCCCTATCACGACGCCTATGCGATCCCGCTCGGGAATTTCGAGCCCGGCCACGGCTTCGTGCCCGACTATTCGGTCTACGAAGAGCGCAAGGAGCCTTGGGTTTCGATCGCCGGCGAGGCGATAGAACATTATGACTAAGCGCCGGGATCATCTTGGATATCCCGCGCAAGGTCTGTCACCCTATGCAATGGGCTGGGTTGCGTTGGCGCTGGAAGGACTGGCCTTTATAGCCATCGCCGCTGCCGCCCTGCTTGCAATGTGGGGGCTGTTCGGCGACCGGATCGCAGAATGGCTTCCATTCCTCCCGCCGGCGGCATGGTCGACCATAATTGCTGTCGTGTTGCTCAAGCTGGTCATGCCATGGGTCCATCCGGTCACACGTCGGGTGAGCCTGTGCCCCTCGTGCGGCAAGCCTACGCTGCTGACCAGCCCCGATCTCGACGAATGGAATGTCCGCGCCAACCCCAATGGCCACGCCGCAGGCGATCGCCGCTTCCATCCCGAAGAACGATGCTCGCAGTGCCATGCCGACTTGCGCAAAGCCGCATAGCGGGGGATGAGCGAAACCGTGACCGACCTCACCACCCCCCTGCGCACCCCCGAGGACGCCGACGCGGCGCTGCGTCCCAAGTCGCTCGCCGAATTCGTCGGGCAGGCGGCGGCGCGCGAGAATCTGCGTATCTTCATCGAGGCGGCGAAAACCCGGTCGGACGCGCTCGACCATGTGCTCTTCTTCGGGCCGCCGGGGCTCGGCAAGACGACGCTGGCGCAGATCGTCGCGCGCGAGCTTGGCGTCGGCTTCCGCTCGACCTCGGGGCCGGTGATCGCCAAGGCGGGCGACCTCGCGGCATTGCTCACCAATCTCGAGGACGGCGACGTCCTGTTCATCGACGAGATCCACCGGCTCGCGCCCGCGGTCGAGGAAATTCTCTACCCGGCGATGGAGGACCGCGCGCTCGACATCATGATCGGCGAGGGGCCATCGGCGCGCAGCGTGCGGATCGACCTGCCCAAATTCACGCTCGTCGGGGCGACGACGCGGCAGGGCCTGCTGACGACGCCGCTGCGCGACCGCTTCGGCATTCCGGTGCGGCTCAATTTCTATACCCATGCCGAGCTCGAACAGGTGATCGGCCGCGCAGCGCGGCTGCTGGGCCTCGGCATCGCGCCCGACGGCGCGCTCGAAATCGCCAAACGCTCGCGCGGAACGCCGCGCATCGCCGGGCGGCTGCTGCGCCGCGTACGCGATTTCGCGACGGTGGCGGGTGCGGCGGTGGTCGATGCGAAAGCCGCCGATGCCGCGCTCAACCGGCTCGAGGTCGACGCGCTCGGGCTCGACGCGATGGACCGGCGTTACCTCACGATGATCGCCGACATTTATCGCGGCGGCCCGGTCGGGGTCGAGACGCTGGCGGCGGGGCTTTCGGAGCCGCGCGACACGATCGAGGACGTGATCGAGCCCTATCTGCTCCAGGTCGGCCTGATCGCCCGCACCGCGCGCGGGCGGATGCTCAACGCGAGCGCGTGGAAGCATCTCGGGCTCAATCCGCCGGCGGGCACGCAGGACGGGCTGTTCGACCAGGGAAAATAGGCCGGAAAACCGCCGCTCCTTCCGCCAAATGCCGCTGGCCTGCGACGAATGGTGAAAGGGGGGTTTGCGACGAGTCGTGCACCGGCTATCGGTCTGAGCAATGGCTGACGTCCCTCCCCCCTTCGTCCCCGGCGCTTTCGTGGGGGCCGCGCATCATTACCGGGCGCGCGTCTATTTCGAGGACACCGACCTCAGCGGCATCGTCTATCACGCCAATTATCTGCGCTATATGGAGCGCGCGCGGTCGGACATGCTGCGGCTCGCCGGTATCGACCAGCGTGCGGCGATGGAGGCGGGCGACGGCGCCTGGGCGGTGACCGATCTCGCGATCAAATATCTGAGGCCCGCAAAGCTCGACGACGACCTGCTGGTCGTCAGCACCGTCGAGGCGGTGCGCGGCGCGAGCGTCGTCATCGCCCAGCGCATCCTTCGCGGTCATCATACGTTATCGGGCGAAATGTTGACGGACGGCCGCGTCACGGCGGCCTTTCTGTCGCCCGAAGGTCGGCCGCGGCGCCAGCCGGCGGGCTGGGCCAGCCGTTTCACCGCGATCATGAATGGAGAGAGCATCCCTTGCTAGACAATATCAAGCTGGCCGCCGACGCGGCGACCCTGTCCCCCGTCGCGCTGTTCCTGCAGGCCGACATCATCGTCAAGGCCGTGATGATCGGCCTGCTCGCCGCGTCGGTCTATGTCTGGGCCACCATCTTCACCCACGGTCGCGGCGTCGGCAAGCTGATGCGTGCGTCGGAACGGTTCGAGCGCGATTTCTGGCGCGCGGGCAATATCGACAAATTCTATGACGAGAACGGCCGCGAGGAGCTGCCGAGCGCCAAGGTGCTGGCCGCGGGCATTTCCGAATGGCGCCGTTCGACCGCAGGCAAGACGGTCGACCGTGACGGTACGCGCGAACGGCTGGGCATCGCGATGAACAGCGCGATCGCGGGCGAAGTCGACCGACTCGCGGAGAAGATCGGCACGCTGGCGACGATCGGATCGGTCGCGCCCTTCGTCGGGCTGTTCGGCACCGTCTGGGGCATCATGCGCAGCTTCACCGCGATCGCAGCGGAGAATAACAGCAGCCTCGCGGTCGTCGCGCCGGGCATCGCCGAGGCGTTGTTCGCGACCGCGATCGGGCTGTTCGCGGCGATTCCCGCGGTCATCGCCTACAACGCCTTCTCGCAGCGGCTGAACCGCCTCGAATCGCGGCTCGGCCGCTTCGCCGACGGGCTGCACGCGACCTTCAGCCGCGAACTGGAGGTCGAGGCCTGATGGCGATGTCCGGCCCCTCTGGCGGCGGCGGCGGACGCCGCAGGCGCGGCGGGCGGCGCACGCCGATGTCGGAGATCAACGTCACCCCGCTCGTCGACGTGATGCTGGTGCTGCTGATCATCTTCATGATCACCGCGCCGCTGCTCACCGCCGCGGTGCCGATCGACCTGCCCGACAGTCGCGCCAAGCCGCTCGATACGGAGGAGCGCGAGCCGGTGCAGCTGTCGATCGGCGGCGACGACACCATCTATATCGGCGAGGATCCGGTCAGCGAGGCCGAACTGCCCGCGCGGCTCTCGGCAATCGCGCAGACGGATGCGGGCCAGGACCGGCCGCGCCAGATCATGCTGCGCGCCGACAAGGGACTCGACTACGGCCGGGTGATGCAGGTGATGGGCGAGCTCAACCGCGCCGGCCTGTCGCGCATCGCCTTGGTCACGACGGGTTCAGAAACCGGGCAATAGGCTAGGAAAATGGCCGAACAACGGGCATCAAGGGGCATGGAAAGGAACGGCGTCGCCATCGCGGTGGCGCTGCACGTCCTCGTCATCGGCCTGCTCTCGGTGCAATGGACCGCCGGCGACCGGCGCTTCGACAACCCGCCGATGGAGGTCGACCTGATCGCCGAGACCGCCGCGACCTCGACCGCTCCCGAGATCAGCGAACTGCCGCCCGCGGCGCGGCTGGGTGAGGAATATGCGACCGACATAGCGGCGCCCGAGCCCGTCCCCACGCCGCCGCTCCCCGAACCGGTTGTCGCACCGACCCCCGCTCCGTCGCCGAGGCAGGTGACGCGCCCCAAACCCGCGCCGCCCAAGAAGCAGCAACCGGCGCAGAAAGCACAGCCCAAACCCTCGCCCAAGGCGACGCCGAAGCCCAAGGACCGGCCGACGCGCCCCACCGGCCGGCTCGACGGCATCGCCGAGGGATTGTCGCGGTCGCAGCCCAAGCAATCGTCGAGCAAGGGCGCCCCGGCGGCAGCGACCGCCGCCGAGGTCAAACGCTCGATCGACGTCAGCATCAAGGCGGCGGTGGGGCCGCGCTGGAACAGCTGCCGCGTTTCGGGCGTCGACGTCGATCAGCTCAAGACCGTGGTGAAATTCCGCCTGACCCGGTCGGGCGCGCTCGCGGGCTTCACGAGCGTCACCACCACCGGCGAGAACGACAGCAACACATTCCAGATCAAGCGTCACCAGGAATGCGCGAAACGCGCGGTCGAACTCGCCGCACCCTTCGATCTGCCAGCCGAGAATTATGATTTCTGGCAGAATTACACGCTCGATTTCATCAAGAGGTAAGAGAGATGACCCTCCGCCCACTCAGCCTTTCGCTCGCGCTTCTGCTCACCGCCGCGCCGGTTTTCGCCCAGGAGACGGCGCCCGCCGCGCCGACCCCGCCCGCCGTCACGCAGACCACCCCCCACGAGACGATCGAGGGCCAGCTGTCGCAGGAACGCACGATCATCGCGGTGCCCGCGCTCGCGACCCCCGCGGTCGCGACCGTCGCGGGGCTGCGCACCGATAATCTCGGCCGCCAGATCGCCGAGGTGATCGCCGCCGACCTCGAGCGCAGCGGGCTTTACGCGCCGCTCGGCCCCGGCAGCGTCCGCGCGATCACCATGCCCGAGGTCACCGCGCCGCGCTTCGCCGACTGGAAGGCGCGCAATGCCGAGAATGTCGTCCAGGGCTTCGTTCGCACCAGCGGCACCGGCGGGCTGATCGTCGGCTGCTACCTCTACGACACCGCGCTCGGCAGCGAGCTGGTGCGCCAGGGCTTCGAGATCCAGCCGGGCGACTGGCGCCGCGCCGCGCACAAATGCGCCGACGCCATCTATTCGCGCCTGTCGGGCGAATCGCCCTTCTTCGACAGCCGCATCGCCTATATCGCCGAGAGCGGCCCCAAGGGGAACCGCACCAAGCAGCTCGCGATCATGGATTCGGACGGCGGCAACCACAAATTCATCACCAACGGCCAGGCGCTCGCGCTGAGCCCGCGCTTCTCGCCCGATTACAAGAAGATCGTCTACGTCAGCTATCTGGCCGACCGCGTCCGCGTCTTCATCTACAATGTCGATACCGGGTCGCAGAAGCTGGTGACCGAAAGCCGCAACGCGACCTTCGCGCCGCGCTGGTCGCCCGACGGCCGCCAGATCCTCTTTTCGATGGCGGTCGGCGGCAACACCGACATCTATCGCATCTCGGCCGAGGGCGGGACGCCGGTGCGGCTGACCAACACCCCCGGCATCGACGTCGGCGGCAGCTTCTCGCCCGACGGCAGGAAGATCGTGTTCGAAAGCGACCGGTCGGGCAGCCAGCAGCTCTATACGATGAACATCGACGGATCGAGCCAGCAGCGGATCAGCTTCGGCGGCGGGCGCTACGCCACCCCCGAATGGTCGCCGCGCGGCGACCTGATCGCTTTCACCCGCATGGGCGGCGGCGAGTTCCGCATCGGGGTGATGACGCCCTCGGGCGGCGGCGTGCGCATGCTGACCAACAGCTGGCAGGACGAGGCCCCGACCTGGGCGCCGAACGGCCGCGTGATCCAGTTCTTCCGCACCACGCCGGGGCGCGACGGCAAGTCGAGCATCTGGCAGGTCGACCTGACCGGCGTGAACCTGCGCCGCCTGCCGACCCCGCGCGACGGATCGGACCCGAGCTGGGGCCCGATCCGGCCCTGACGCAGCGGAACCAAAGCGCGCCCCTAGGGTTCAAAAGGGGTTCCGTAATCACTTCAACCTAGGTTAACCCCGCTTCGTGCGGATGAAATGCACAACAACAGAAGGACCGATGCCATGACGATACGCAAAACCACCGCCATGATCGCGGCCATCACCATGCTGGCGGTCGGCGCCTGCTCGAAGAAGGCGCCCGAAGTCCTGCCCCCGGCGCCCGAAGGCACCGACACCGGTTCCGCCGACAGCGGCATCGGCAACGCGGTGATCCCCGGATCGCAGCAGGATTTCGTCGCCAACGTCTCGTCGGATCGCGTCTTCTTCGATTTCGACCAGTATAATGTCGATGCCGAAGACCAGGCGACGCTGCAGAGCCAGGCGCAATGGCTGCAGCGCAACCCCGCCGTCCGCGTCACGCTGGAGGGTCATGCCGACGAACGCGGCACCCGCGACTACAACCTCGCGCTCGGCGAGCGCCGCGCCAATGCCGCGAAGAACTATCTCGCTTCGCTGGGGATCGACCCGAGCCGCATCCAGGTCATCAGCTATGGCAAGGAACGTCCGGCCGAGCTCGGTTCGAACGAAGCCGCCTGGGCGAAGAACCGCCGCGCGGTGACGGTCGTCATCGGGCAGTAAGGTCCGCGAGCCACGGCCAGAGCGGCACCGCCGCGAAGGCCGCGACACACAGGAAAACACCGAAGGGGACCCGCCGCGACGCCAGCGGCCGGTCCCCTTCTCTTTGCGTGACGAGCGCCCAGCCGATCCCGCCGAGGCTGGCGAGCAACAGCAGCAGTGGCAGCGGCTGCCAGCCGAGCCAGGCGCCGATCGCGGCAACGAGCTTGGGGTCACCGCCGCCCATAGCGTCGTGCCCGCGCGCGCGGCGCCAGCCCCAGGCGACGAGCGCGAGAGTCACCCCGCCGGCGAGCGCGCCGATCCAGCGGTCGAACAGCGCGGTGCCGAGTAGCGGGCCTGCTAACGCCAGCCCGACAACCGCGAGCAGGGCGTTGAGCGGGTCGGGCAGCCAAATATGGCGCGCATCGAGCAGTGTCAGCGGCAGCAGCAGCCAGCCGAACAGCGCCCAGAGCCAACCCGAAGTGCCCGGTATTACAGCTAACGCGAGCGCGCCGATGAGCGCGGACACGAGTTCGACGCGGCCGTGAAAGGGATCGATCGGTGCACCGCACCGGCGGCAGCGGCCGCGCAACCGGAGCGCCGACAGCAGCGGCACGAGATCGCGCGCGCCGAGCGGTGCGTCGCAGCCGTCGCACCGCGACCGCCCCGCGAGCGAGCGCCCGGCGGGCCAGCGCAGCACGAGGGTCGCGATGAAGCTGCCGAAAATCGCGCCGATCAGCGCCGCGAGGGCGATCCCCGCGCCGATCGGGAGCGCATTCAGGAACGCAGAACCCGCTTCCACTACCCTACCCCGTTCGCGTCGAGCGAAGTCGAGACGCCCCTCGATCCAGCATGGCGTCTCGACTTCGCTCGACGCGAACGCAGGGAAGAAGGCATGTCCTAGAAGCGGCCGCTGGTCGCGAGCCGGAAGCCGCCCTGTCCGGCCCGGAAGCCGAGCGCGACAAGCGCCGCCGCCATCGCGGGGTCGTCGTCGACGTTGATCGCGAACTCGGCCCGCCAGGCGCCGCTGCCGTCGAAGGAGAGGATCAGCCGCTCCATGCCCGACTGGCTGGCGAGCGCCGCCTGCGCCCGCCCCTTCGCGCAGGACAGCGGGCCCGACAGGCCGCGCGACAGGTCGAGCCCCGCGATCGGCGCCGCGACCGACAGTTGCAACCGCCCGCCCGCCTCGACGCATTTCCCCGCCGCATCGAAGCGGACTGTCGCGCCCTCGAACCGCAGCGTGTCGACCGGAATCACGCCGAGGCCGCCCGACAGGCTGGTCACGCCATTGACCTCCGAAAGGCCGCGGGGGTCGCTGCCGTGCAGCCGCCCCGCGAGCGCGCCGAGCCGCTCGTCGCCGCGCTCGAAGGCCAGCTCGGTGCGCCCGCTCAGCAGCGCGAGCGGCGACAGGCTGGCGTCGAGCGTGCCGAGCGGCAGGGCGCCCAGCCGCGCGTCGACCAGCTCGGCCGACCAGACCGACCCGCGCACCGCGCGCGCGCTGAACCCGGCGTCGGACGCGCCCGACAGGGCGAGCGCGAGGCGCATCGGAAAGGTCGCGGCGATCAACAGCAGCGCGAACAGCGCCGCCGCGACGATCCAGCGCTTCGTGCCGCGCGTCATTGGCCGCCCTTTCGAAGTTCGGCGGTCATGCCGACCGTGCCGTCGGCGGCCGGCGTGATGGTGAGCTGGTCGACGACGAAGCCCTGCGTCTCGAGCGAGGCGAGCCAGTCGGTCAGCACCGGCGCCTTGGCCGTCGCGATCGCTATGGTCGCCTGCGCCGCGCCGCGCGCCTCGTTGCGGTCGAGCGTCAGCCCGATCTCGCCCGCCGACTGCGCGAGATATTGGTCGATCGCCACCGCGTCGACCGCCGCGGCGACCGATTTCGCGGGGCGCCGCGCGAGCAGGGCGACCTTGGCGGCGACGCGCCCCTCGCGCTCGATCGCGGCGCGGTGATCACCCTCCAGATCGGCGAAGGCGGCATAGGCCGGACGCCCGAGCGCCCACAGGAGCACGCCGAGCGCCAGCGCGCCCGCGATGCCGACCAGCCAGCGCTCGCGCAGCGACAGTCCCGTCCACCAGCTTTGCACCCGTTCCATCATGGCACCGCCCGGATCGTGATATTCGCCATCTGCTGCCCGTCGGCGCCCGCCATCGGCTGCGCGGTGACGCGGTAGCCGCGCGTCTGGAGCGCAAGCAGCACCCGGTTGAGGTCCTCGACGCGCGGCGCCGCCAGCGACGTCGTCAGCGTGCCATCGGTACGGTGCGACAGCGTCTTCAGCGTCACCCCCGGCGTGTCCTGCATCGCGTCGTAGAGCGCCGACGCGGGCACCGAAAAGGCGAGCGGCCCGCCACCCGCCGCCGCGAGGCGCCGGTCGATCTCGGCTTCCGCCGCCTCGGCGTCGGGAGCGGCGACGCCCGCTTTCTTCGCCATCGCGACGACCGCCGCGTCGGCGCGCCGCGTGTCGGAACCGAGGCGGATCGCGTGGACGAGCGGGATGGCGAGGCTGACCGCGACGAGCGCGAGCAGCAGCCGCTTTCCCCACAGGACCAGTGCGGGATCGACCGCCCAGCGCCGCTTCGGCTTCCACGCGCCGCTGAGCAGGTCGAGCGGCGGCGCGGCGAGCGACAGCAGCAGCGCCTCGCGCATCCGTTCGGCATCGAGCGGTATAATGGTGCGTCCGGCGGCGATCAGCGCATCGAGCTCGGGGTCGGAGACATAGGCGCGGTCGTCGGTGCGGACGATCTGTTCGCGCCCCACCGCGGCGGTCCACAGCGTATCGGGCTCGGGCGGCGGCACCATGGCGCCCGCCGGCACGATCGCCGCGGGGTCGAGGCCGCGCGCCTGCAGCCACTCGGTCCACGCCGTCATCGCCGCGTGCGTCGTCACCGCGACCGGCACCGCCTGCCCCGCGGTCGCGGGTTGCCCCGCGGCGATGTGGAGGTCCGCGGGATCGCCGAGACAGTGTTTCAGCGCCTCGATCCGCGCCGCCGCCGCCGCCTGCGCCGGCGCGGCGTCGGGGAAATGATGCCAGCGAACCGGAACGTCGGCGGCCGGAGCAAGCGCGATCAGCCGAGCCTCGCCGCGCGCGTCGTCGCGGGGTCGTTCCCACGCATCGACCCAGCCGTCATCCTGCCCCGAATCGACGACGACGCCGTCGTCGACGCGCAGCCACGCGATGTCGGCGGCCGCGGAGGCGGCATCGAGCGCCGCGAGCGGCGGCAACCAGAGAATCAGCGTCGACGTCATCTCAATCGCTTTCGCCCCAGTCGCGGCGCACGATCGCCGGGGGCGCGGCTCCGGCCGCCGGTGCGCCGCCCCAGGCATCGATGAGAGATTGTGCCGTCAAATCCCCGTCCCCCATCGTCACATGCGTCGTCAGCGCGAGCCACCGGCTGGTCACGCCCGCCTGTTCGTCGACCCCGTTCGGCGGCGCGAACCGTTCGAGCGCGCGCGTCTGCCAGAATCGCACGCTGCTGCCATAGCCGCCGGCGGGCCGCGCGGCCAGCGCCGCCCGCGCGTCGGCGAGGCCGATTTCGCCGGGCATCAGCATCGCGATCAACGGCGCTTGTTCGGGAGCGAGCGTATTGACGTTGAGCTTCACCGGATCGGCGGCGGGCAAGGCGCAGATCCACGGTTTCAGCCGCGCATGGATTTTGGAGGTCACGCCGCGCACCGCGCGCCATTCGCTGACGTCGGCCATCATGCGGTTGGCGGGCAGGTAACTCGTCTCCAACCCGCGATAGACGCCGTCCTCGGCACCCAGCGGACCTTCGTTGCTGTCGCTGTCGATCCAGTCGGCGGTCGCGCCGGCGATCGATTCCGCCTCGCCGCGATCGACGCCGAGCAGCGCCATCAGCTCGGCGAACTGGCGAACCGCCACCGCGCGCTGGCTGAGCCGGCCGGGTGCCGCCTCGATGACCAGACTGTTGAGATTGAAGCAATTGTTCGCATCGGTGAGCCGCGCCGTCCCCTGCCCGCCCGGCAGCGGCAGAACGAATTCGCGCCCCAGCCAGTCGCCCGCGAGCGTCAGCCTGGCGGGGTCGCGCGCGACGAGATCGGCGACGCGGCGCAGCGCGATCTGTTCGGCGGCGAAACTGTAGGCGCGCCCCTGGTCGACCGCGGCGGCGCTGCCCGCGATCCGCGTCGCGAGCGTCAGCCGGTCGAGCGCGGTCGCCGCGATCACCGCCATCACCGCGACGAGCAGCAGGACGCTGAGCAGCGCCGCGCCGCGTTCCTGGGGTCCGCGCGTCATGGTGCCGGAACCTCGACGCCGGGCGGCGGAGGCGGGGTCGGCGCGGTGAGGAAGAGGAGGACCAGCGGCGCGCGGCCGGCGCGCGTCAGCCGCAGCTCGAGCGCGCGCGGCAGGCGATCGGCGGGCCCCGAATTCCACGTCTCGCTCCAGCTGCCGGCCTCGTCGCGATAGCGGATCGCGGCGCCGGTCACCTCACCCGCCAGCCGGTCGCCGTCGCCGAGCGCGGTGCCGTCAAGCATCGGCTGCGTCGCGCGGCGCCACTCACCGCCGACGAGCGCATAGCCGACGCGCTCGACCGCGGGGCGCGGCCCCGCATCGAGCGCGCTCGCGCCGCCGTGCACGAAGGCGAAGCCGGTCGCCGACCCGACGAAGGCGGGCACCGCCTCGCCCGAGGGGCCGCGCGTCGCGCGCGGCAGCGCCTGTGCCAGATCGTTCGCCATCACCGCGCGCAGCCGGTTGATGCCGCCCATAGCCTTCAACCGCCCCTGCACGGCATCCTGCGTGTCGACGCTGCTGCGCAAGAGGCCGACGCCCATCGCCGCGATCGCCGCGAAGATCGACAGCGCGACGAGCATTTCGACGAGCGTGAAACCGCGCTGCCCGTCAGAGCGGCGCGCCCCGGCGGAAGCCGGGGCCTCCAGAGGCCGCGCGGACCGTCGCTTTGCAGCGCTCTGGACCCCGGCTTTCGCCGGGGAACACGGGAATGGTAGTCGACGATGCCTCATCGCGACGGCCGGATGATCGTCAGCACCGCCTGCCCGCGCCCACGTTCGGGTCGCACGGCGAGGTCGATGCGCAACAGGCTGTCGTCGGCGGTCTTCGCGACGCGCTGGTCGATCCGCCAGCTGCGGCCGCCGTTGGCGACACGGCTGGTGCTCGCGCCGATCGTCGGCGGCGCGGGGTCGGTCCAAAGCTCGACCGCGCGGTTCTGCGCGACGATGCCCGCCATCGTGCTTTCGTCGAGATCGCCCGCGGTGCGCACCGCATAGGCGTCGAGCCGCACCAGCGTCAGCGCCGCGATGCTGATGATGCTGAGGGCAACGAGCATTTCGAGCAGGGTGAAGCCGCCTTCGCCCGCCGGGACGTCACGGACCACGGCTGACCTCCCCCGTCGCCGAGACGCGCACGACCTCGCGCGCGTCGCCGCCCGTCAGCACGACCGCCTGCGGCGTCGGGCTGGTGCCGACGCGGTCGAAGAGGATGCGCGTCACGCCCTCACCGCTGGCTGCGATGAAGCGCAGTCCGCCCGGCCAGTTCCGCTGTTCGAAGGCGCGGCCGGGGAGCGGCTGCCACGCGCCGCTCACCCGCCGCTCGAAACCATAGCCCGACGGCGCCAGATTGACCGCGACGCTCCGCCCCTCGATCACCGCGACGTCGCGCGCGGCGGCTAGGCGCGCGGCGAGCCGGTCGGCCTCGCTCCGCACATCACGTTCCTCGCCCGGAATGGTGAGCACGACCGCGGCGGCCGCGAGCGCGAGGATCGAGAGCACGACCATCAGTTCGACCAGCGTGAAGCCGTTCGCGCGCGGCTTGCCGTCACCGGGCCGTCCGGCCCTAGCGGTCTCCACCGTGGATGTCCGCATTGTCATCGGCCCCACCGGGCGCGCCGTCGGCGCCCAGCGACCAGACGTCGAAGGCCGCGCCATTCGGCCCCGGCGCCTGATAATTATAGGGGCGGCCCCACGGGTCCGCGGGCAGCTTCTTGATATAGCCGCCGCGGCGATAGCGTTCGGGTTGGGCGAGCGACGGCGGCGCGGTGACGAGCGCGTTCAGCCCATCGGTCGATGCGGGATAGGTCAGATTGTCGAGCCGATATTGTTCGAGCGCGTTTTCGAGCGTCGCGATATCGGCCTTCGCCTTGGTGACCATCGCGCGGTCCTGGCTCGGCAGTACGTTGATCATCACCACCGTCGCGAGCAGCCCGATGATGAAGATCACGACCATCAGCTCGGTCAGCGTGAAGCCGCGCTCGCCCTTGCGGCGGCGCGGCGCGGCGGGGCGCGAGGTGTCGAGCATCAGGCGAAAGATTAGCTTCATCAGCGACATTTTCATAGTCCTGCAAGGTTCTGCAACTGGAGGATGGGCAAGAGGATGGCGAGGATGATCAGCGCGACGCACGACCCCATAACGACAATTATGACAGGTTCGAGTAGGGCCATAGAGGCGGCGGTGAAGCGGTCGAACTCGCGCTCCAGATAGTCCGCCGCGCGCTCGAGCATCTGCTCCAGCCGCCCCGCGCTCTCGCCGCTCGCGGTCATGTAGACGAGGAGCGGCGGGAAGACCCCGGCGTCGCGCAGCGCGGCCGACAGGCTGCCCCCGGCGCGCACCTGGTCGACGAGCCCCGCGGTCGCCCCGGCGAGCGCGGCATTGCGGATCGTCGGGACGGTCAGGCGCAGCCCCTCGACCAGTGGCAGGCGGCTCGACACCATCGTCGACAGCGTCCGCGCGAAGCGCGCGGCATAGAGATCGCGGAGCAGCCGCCCGATCAGCGGCAGCCGCAGCAGCCGCGCATCGACGCTCGCCTTGAACGCCGGGCGCCGCATCGCGCTGACCCAGCCGAAGGCGGCGGCGGCGATCAGCAGCGCGATCAGCCACCACCAGTTCGCCGCGAAACTCGACAGCGCGATGACGGCGCGGGTCAGGAAGGGAAGCTGCTGCCCGACGTCGGTGAACTGTTCGACAACGCGCGGGACGACGAAGATCATCAGCGCCGCGACGACGCCGATCGCGACGACCGCGAGCACCAGCGGATAGGCGAGCGCCGCGACCAGCTTGCCGCGCACCGCCGCCTGGCGTTCGAGCAGGTCGGCGAGGCGCGCGAGGATCACCGTCAGGCTGCCTGTCGTCTCGCCCGCCGCGACCATCGCGCGATAGAGCGGCGGAAAGCTCGGCGCCTGCCGCGCCATCGCATCGGCGAGGCGGCGGCCTTCGAGGAGGCCGGCGTGGACGTCGCCGATGACGAGCCGCGCGCTTTCTGCCTCGCTCTGGCGGGTGAGCGTCCTCAGCGCCTCCTCGAGCGGCGCGACCTCCGCAAGCGTCGCGAGCTGGCGGGTGAAAAGCGCGAGTTCCTTGGCGGACAACCGGTTCCGGCGAAAGGCGAGCAGCGAGCGCCCCGCCGAGGCGCGCGACCCCGCGGGTTCGACCGCGACGATGTGGAAATGCCGCCGGATGAGGTCGGCGCGCGCGGCGGCGTCGTTGGCCGCGGTCAGCCGCCCCTTGCGCTCGCGGCCCTGGCGGTCGATCGCCACATAGCGAAAGTCAGGCATCGACATCCTCGCGCCGCGCGACGCGGATCGCCTCTTCGGGCGTCGTCAGCCCCTTGGCGACCATCGCGCGCGCCGCACTGGCGAGCGTCGGCGCCTTCAGGAAAGCATGTTTGGCGATCATCGCCTCGTCGCCGCCGGCGTAGATGTAGCGGCGGACGGTCTCGTCGACCTTGATCGCCTCGAACACGCCGATTCGGCCCTTGAAGCCCGTGTGGCCGCACTGGTCGCAGCCCTTGGGGCGCCAGATGACGGTGCCGATATCGAGCCCGAGCATCGCCGCGATGCTGTTGTCGGCCTGCACCGGCTCGCGGCAATGGTCGCAGAGCTTGCGCACGAGGCGCTGCGCGATGACCGCGCGGAGCGTCGAGGCGAGAAGGAAGGGCTCGACCTTCAGATCCTTGAGGCGCGTGATCGCGCCCACCGCATCGTTGGTGTGGACGGTCGACAGCACGAGGTGGCCGGTCAGCGACGCCTGCACCGCGATGTCGGCGGTCTCGCGGTCGCGGATTTCGCCGACCATCACCACGTCGGGGTCCTGACGCAAAATAGCGCGCAGCCCCGCGGCGAAGTCGAGCCCGACCTTGGCGTTGACCTGCGTCTGGCCGACGCCGTCGACCGCATATTCGACCGGATCCTCGACGGTCAGTATGTTGCGCTGGCCGTCGTTGAGCTGCTTCAGCGCGGCATAGAGCGTCGTCGTCTTGCCCGATCCGGTCGGGCCGGTGACGAGGATGATGCCGTTGGGCTCGGCGAGCGCCTCGCGCAGGATGCGGTCGGCCTCGCCCGACAGGCCGAGCACGTCGAAGTCGATCCCCGCCGTATCCTTGTCGAGGATGCGCATCACGACGCGCTCGCCCGCGCGGCTGGGCAGCGTCGAAACGCGGACGTCGATCGCTTTCCCGGCCAGCGTCAGCGCGATGCGCCCGTCCTGCGGCACGCGGCGCTCGGCGATGTCGAGCCGCGCCATCACCTTGATGCGGCTGACGACGACGGGCGCCACGTGGGGCGGCATGCGCAGATGCTCGCGCAGCACGCCGTCGGTGCGCATCCGCACGACGAGCCCGCTTTCATAGGGCTCGATATGGATGTCGCTGACGCCCTGGCGGACGGCTTCGGCGATGATCGCGTTGATCAGGCGGATCGCGGGGGCGTCGTCGGCGCTGTCGAGCAGATCCTCGGCGCTCGGCAGGCTGAGGTCGAGGTCGCCGCCATCGAGCGACCCCGCCATCGCGCTCGTCGCGTCAACGGCATAATGGTCGGAAAGCAGCCGGTCGAAATCGGCGGCGTTGGCGCTCACGACGCGCAGCGGCTGCGCGAGGTGGCGCTTGACCTCGATCAGCACCGCGGCGTCACTGCCCTCGCGCAGGGTCGCGAGCCAGCGGCCCATGTTGTCCGGGGCGCCATCGGGCGCGATCACGACGCCATGAGCGCGCGCGAAGCCATAGGGAATGTCGACCGGCGCCGCGGGCGGCGGCGCGGCCGGATCGCCGTCGCTCACGGCTGTTCTCCATCGGCGGCGGTCGAGGGCGGGATGTCGACCGGCACGGGCGGCGCGGGGGCTATGGTGACGTCGGCGGCGGTCGGCGCGCTCGGCGCCGGCGGCACGGTGCCCAGATAGTCGCGCACCAGCGCGTCGATCGCGGGCTCCCGGTCGGGGTTCCGCTGGGCCTGGAAGTCGCGGATATAGCCATAGCGGCGCGCGGTGAGCGCGGCATTGTCCTCGCGATTGCGGAGGATCGTCGGGCGGATGAAGACCATCAGATTGGTCTTGGCGCGGCTGCGGCTCCGCGACTTGAACAGCTCGCCGATCAGCGGAATGTCGCTCAAGAGCGGAATCCGCTCGATCGTGCGGCGCTCGTCGTCGTTGAGCAGCCCGCCGATCGCGAACATCTCGCCGTCGTCCACGGTCAGCACCGTCTCGAACGAGCGCTTGTTGAGGATGAGGTCGCTGTTGCGCGACGACACCGGGCCGGCGACGCTCGACACCTCCTGCCGGATGAACATCTTGACCTCGCCCGCACCGTTGACCTGCGGCGTGACCTCGAGCTTGATGCCGACCTCTTCGCGCTGGACGGTACGGAAGGCGTTGTCGAAATTGTCGGACAGCGCTTCGCCGGTGGTGATCGGCACCTCCTGCCCGACGAGGAATTTCGCCTGCTGGTTGTCGAGCGTCACGATATGCGGGGTGGCGAGCAGGTTCGACGTGGTGTCGGACTTCACCGCGTTGATGATCGCGCCGAACACGGTGTTCTTGCCGATGTCGCCCGCGAAGCCCGCGAAGCCGCCGGTCGCCGACAGCAGCGACGCCGCGGCGGCCTCTTGCAGGCTGTTGCCGAGCGAGCTGTTCTGCTGGGTCACCACCGTGTCGCCGTTGACCGTCGTCGTTTCCTGCGACAGCTGGTGCGCGGCATAGGCGCCGCCGAGCGTCAATATGTTGGGCGAGGCGTTGCCGTAGCTCGTCGCGGCGAAGGGGATGTTCTTGCCGCCGAGCAGGAACTGGACGCCGAGCTTCTTCGCGGCGTCGTCGCCGATTTCGACCACGATCGCCTCGACCAGCACCTGCGGGCGCCGCGTGTCGAGCTGGCGGATCAGTTCGCCGAGCTGGCGCTGCACATCGGCGTTGGCGGCGACGATGATCGCATTGGCGCCTTCGTAGCGGGTGATGATCGCGGGCCCGCGCGTCGCGATGCTGCCGCCCGAGCCGCTGGTCGAAGCGGGCGTCGTCGCCGCCGGGGCGGCAGCGGGCGCCGCCGCGCCGCCGTCGGAAGAGGACGACGAAGCCGGCGACAGGCCGGCTTTCTGCGCCGGATCGCTGCCGCCGCCGACCAGCTGCTGCAAGGTCGGAAGCAAGGTTTCGGCATTGGCATGTTCGAGCCAGTAGACGCGCAGTTCGGTGCCGCCCGCCGCCTTCTGGTCGAGGTCGTTCGCCATCGCGACGAAGCGCGCGACGAGCGCCTGATCGCCCCGCAGCGCGATCGCGTTGCTGCTGTCGATCGGCACGATCGCGACCGGCGCTTGCGCGCCCTCGCCCGCCGCCGGGACGAGCGCCTGCAGCGCGGCGGCGATCTCGCGCGCGCCGGCGTTCTTCAGCGTCACGATCTGGCTGGTCGAGCTGTCGCGGTCGATGCTCGCCGCGAGCGCGCGGATGCGGCGGATATTATCGGCGAAGTCGGCTACGACCAGGCTGTTGGCGTTGCGGTTGGCGGTCAGCGAGCCCTGCGGGCTGACGAGCGGGCGCAGCGTTTCGACCGCCGCCACCGCGTCGATATGCCGAAGGCGGATGATCTCGGTCACGAACTGGTTCTGCGCCGCGCGCGCGCTGCCGATGCGGCCCGGCTGCGACGCCGCGCCGTCGATCGGCTGGATGCGGTAGCTGCCGTTCGGCCCCGGCACCGCGACGAGCCCGTTCGAGCGCAGCGTCGCGAGGAAAATCTCGAAATATTCGCTTCGCGACAGCGGCCGGTCGGTGACGACCGACACCTTGCCGTTGACGCGCCCGTCGATGACGAAGGTGCGCCCGGTGATCCGGGCCGCATCCTGGATGAAGGCGCGAATGTCGGCGTCGCGGACGTTCAGCGTATATTGGGCGAATACCGGTGCCGGCGTGGCGGAAACCAGCGCGGCGGCGAGCATCAAGGACAGTTTGAGACGCATAAACCCTATTGCTTCGACAGGAAGATGGCGACGGGGAGGACATTGGCGCCGCGCTCGACTTCGAGCGAGAGGCGCGCGCCGGGGGTGAACTGGCCCGCGAGCCCGGCGGCGTCGCCCGCCGAGCCGATCGGGCGGCCATTGACCGAGCGAATCACGTCGCCGGGACGCAGGCCGGCGGCGCGGAAGGTCGCCCCGTCACCCTGCGGCTGGACGACGAGCCCGGTCACCCGGCCGTTTTCGGTGCGCGGCGCGAAGCCGACCCCGGCCTTCAGCGCCGCGGGCGACAGTTCGCCGCCCGCGTTCGGGGCGCCCGCCGAGCCCGGCTCGGGGGTCGGCGCGGGCAGCGGGGTCGCCGGATTGGCGACCGGTGCGTCGCCGCTCTGGTCGAGGAACAGGCTTTCCTGCGCGCCGCCGCGATCGAGCGTGACATGATCGAAGGCGACACCAGCAAGCCGGACCCCCGGGGCGATCTCGTCGCCGACGGCGTGGCTCGCCTGCACCCCGTCCTCGCCCGCGATGATCGCCGACCCGCCGCCCGTCGCCTCGTTGAGGTTGATGCCGTAGAGGGTGAGTCCGAGCGAGGTGACCGTCGCGCTCGCGGGGCCCTGCGCGCCCGTGCGGAAAAAGGGATCGAAGCCCGCGAACAGCGCGCGCCGTTCGGCGGGCGAGGCGATCACCGCGGTCTGCGGCTGCCACGCGCCGAGCGGCGACAGCGGAACGATGAGGGTCCAGAGCAGGCGCACGCATTGCCAGACGAGCAGCGCACCGAGCAGCGCGAGGACGAGCCGCGGTCCCAGATCGCGCGCCGACCGCGCGCGGGGACGCAGCCAGGCGGGCAGCGCACGCGGCAGCCGAACGGCCGATCCGGACATCAGCGTCGCCATGAAATCTTCCTGTCCCCCAAAAATTGCCGTCTCGCGAATCGCCTAGGGGCGATTGGTGACAATCGGTTGACAGGAAGATTACAGTTTTTTGTCAGAGGGGCGAGTCCGGCCTCGCAAAGCCCCTCCCCTTCAGGGGAGGGGTTGGGGTGGGACTATCGGCCTTGCGCAAGGCCGATGGGCCCCACCCCGCTCGACTAAGGCCCGGCTAACGCCGGACCAAGTCTCTCTGCCCCTCCCCTGAAGGGGAGGGGCTTGTTTTCTTGTCAGAACTTCACCGACGCGCTCAGCGAGAAGCTGCGCCCCAGCTTGTAGCGGTTGAAGTAGATGCGGTTGTCGCCCGCTTCCTGCACTTCCTTGTAGCTGCGGCCGGTCAGGTTGCGCGCCTCGAACTTCAGTTCGATCTCCTTGCCCATCAGCTGCAATCCCTGACGCGCGACGAAATCGAGCGAGATGCCCGGCTTTTCGAGGAGGTCGGGCTGCCCCGAGGGGCCGCGGCTGGTGACGCGCGGGCTGGCATAGGTGAGGAGCAGCGTCTGCTGCGACAGCCTGTCGGTATCCTCGAGCCCGATCTGGACGTTGACCAGATGGTCCGACTGGCCGGTGAGCGGCGAGCCGTCGAAGAAATAATCGCCCGCATCGTGCACCACGCCGTTGATCGTGGTGGTGTCGCCGTCGCGGACCTGAATGTCCGACTTGGTATAGGTGTAGTTGCCGATCAGCACGAGGCGGCGGCTCTGCCAGAAGGCCGCATCCGACATGGTATCGAGCGGGATATATTTCTGCAGCTCGAACTCGGCGCCATAGAGCGTCGCCTTGGGGGCGTTCGCATAGCTGGTGTTCACCGAGGAATCGGAGATCGAGGTATAGGCCTCGATCGGATTGTCGATCGACTTGTAGAAGGCGGCGGCCGAGAAGCGCTGGTCGCGGTCGAAATACCATTCGTAGCGCGCCTCGGCATTCCACAAAGTGCTGTCGGTCAGCGAGGGGTTGCCGCGGAACAGGCGGTTCGATTCAGGATCCTGATAGACCTGCGCGACCAGTTCGCGGAACTGCGGACGCGCGATCGTCTTCGACCCGTTCAGGCGAAGCTGCATGTCGGGCGCGACTTCCCAGGTCAGGGTGATCGCGGGCAGCCAATAGTCGTTCTTGAGGTTGGTCTGCGCGATCGCCGACGAACCGCTGTTGAACAGGTCGATCGGCGCGACCGTCTGCTTCGCATCCTCGTAGCGCACGCCGGCGTTGACGTTCAGCCCCGCCATCAGCTCGGCCTGGAGCTGGGCATAGCCCGCGTGGGTGGTCAGATTGGCGTCGAACGCCGCGGTGCCGTCCTGCGCCGAGGTTTCGAGCAGCGTGATGTCGTAGAGCTGGATGGTCGCGTCGGAAAGCAGATAGTCGGGGCGCAGCTGCTGCACGGCGACCGGCAGGTTCGAGGCGCGGTACTGGAACGAGCGGCGCGACGAGACGCGGTGCGTGTCGCTATAGGCATAGCCGACCGTCGCGGTGAGCTGGGGCGCGAGTTCGTAGGAGAGGTCGACGCCGCCCGACCACAGATCCTCGTTGAGGTCCGAAAAGGCGATCGTCGCGTCGCCCTTGTTGCCGCCGAGGTCGTTGACGAACTTGTCGCCGGTCGGGTCCTGCTCGACGGGAAGATTGGTGCGGACATAGGTGAAGCTGCGCTCATAGGGCGCCTCGCGCTGCGAATTGGCGTAGCCGCCGCGCAGGTCGACGCTCAGCCGGTCGAACTGGAATTCGCCGACGAGCTGCGTGTTGATGAGCTGGCGTTCGTACCAGGCCGTGTCCTGCTTCATGATATCGCGGTCGGACTGGTTGCGGTCGGTGCCGAGCGCGAGCCGCGCCTGTTTCAGCGTGTCGCGGATATAGAGGTTGGTCCAGCGGATCTTGTGGTCGCCGAGTTCGAGCCCGAAGCCGAGCAGGCCGTTCACCACGACGCGGTTGTCGGTGACGACGCGGTTGTAGCTCGTCTGCGGATCGCCCGACAGGTCGGCGTTGACCGACGTCTGCTGCAGCGTGTCGCGCGTGCGCCACTTGTTGCTGATCCCCGCGGTCGCGATGATGCCGAGTTCGCCGCCCGCCAGCGCGATCGTCGTGCCGCCGGTGAGGCCCGCCGACCAGTTCACCGGAATATGATCATTCTGCTGGAGCAGCGTCGTCGGCGCGTTGACGAGATCCATCGCGATCGCTTCGAGATCCTCGTCGCTGAAGTCGGCACCCTCGAGGATCGGCTTGCCGCTGGCGAGCGCGGCGGCGAGCGAGTGCGGAATGTCGCGCGTGCCGTCGTCGAAGCCCGTCCAGTCGGTGTCGCTGCCATAATAGGTGTAGCCGAGCTGGTTCGTCGTCTCGCTGTCCCAGCCGATTCCCCCCGACACGGTGAGGAAGGTCTCGCGCGGGCTCGCCTTGGTCGTGAGGTTGATCACGCCGCCACCGAATTCACCGGGGAAGTTCGCCGAATAGCTTTTCTGGACCAGCGTCGAATCGATGACGTTCGAGGGGAAGATATCGAGCGGGACGACGCGCTTCAGCGGTTCGGGGCTGGGCAGCGGCGAGCCGTTCAGAAGCGCGAGCGAATAGCGGTCGCCGAGACCGCGGACATAGACGAAGCCGCCGCCGACGACGCTGAGGCCGGTGACGCGCTGGAGCGAGCCCGAGATGTCGCCTTCGCCGGTGCGGGCGATGTCGGCCGACGACAGCACCGAGACCACCTCGGGCGTCGCGCGCACGACATTGGGGGTGAAGCGGCCGGTGACGACGATCTCCTGCCCACCGCCGCCGGGGATCGAGACGTCGCCCTGCTCGTCCTCCTGCGGCGCGGGTTCGTCGGCCGCCTGAGGGGCCGGCTCGGCCGCCGCCTCCTGGGCCAGCGCCGCGGGCGCGACGAGAGCGGAGCTGAGAAGGAGCAGGCTGGCAAAGATCGGCCGCTTGGTCATGTCGAATGTCCCTGAGACTATGCAAGAAGGGGAGCGGGCCGCCCTCGGGCACGCCCGCTCCCCGAATGGATCGCGGGCGATCAGGTGGTCGGCAGGCTGGCGCAGCTGCCGCTGCTGGTGCCGAAGTCCGCGGTCGCAGAGTTGCAGGTCCAGCCCTGATACCAGGTGTCATTGGCGTCGCGGACCGCGCCGACATAGGCCGTGGTGTCGAAGAAGCTGTTCAGCGTCTTGGCGTCGAAGGCGGCGAAGCCTGTCTCGGTCGCGCCATTGACGAACAGGTTCGACAGCGATGGCGCATAGTCGAAGCGGTTGTTCGTGCCCGCGGTGAAGATCGTCTGCACCTCGGTATCGGTGACCGCCGGGCTGCCGCCGCCGCGGAAGGGGCGGCTGCCGCACTTCAGCGAAACCGAGAAGAACTTCGGCGGACCCTGCTCGTCCGCACCCGTCGTCTGCGTCGTCGAGGTGCTGTCGATGCGGATGCACGAAGTGTCGGAGGTCATCAGGCCGTTGACGAACGTATAGTCTGCACCGCCGCGGATGCGGATCGCGGCGGCGTTGCTCGCCGCGGCGTTGCGATGGATGAAGGTGAAGTTGGAGATCGTCACATTCTGGCGCGGCACCGCATTCTCGTTGCCGTCCGAGTCGATTTCCATCATCGAGTCGCCCACCGAGCCACCGGCGCGCTGCACCGCAATCGCATATTGGATGTTGCCCTTGTAGCCGACGTCGGTGTCGAAGCTGTCGTCCTCGGCGCCGGTCACGACCATATATTTGAAGTTCGGACGGCCGCCGAAGACTTCCATGCCGTCGTCCGAGCTGTTGTGAACCTGGACATGGTCGATCTGGGTGCCCGAGCCGACGCCCGACGGGGTCAGGCCCTGCAGTTCCTTGTCGGCGCTGAGGATGAAGCCCGAATAGCGGATCTGGACATAGGAGAGGCGCCCCGAATTGTCCGCGGGCTGCGCGCCGCCATAAAGCGCGTTCGACGTGCCTTCGGTGTCGCGCTCGCACGCGACGGTGCCTTCGGCGGCGCCCGGCGCGAGGCAGTCGGTGACCGGCGCGCGGCCGAGCAGCACGACGCCGCCCCAAAGCTGCGACGTATTGTCGGTCGCCGTGCCGACGATGTTGCCGCGGCCGGTGAAGATGATCGGCTGGGTCGGCGTGCCGACCGCGTCGATGCGGTTGCCGCGGTTGACCACGAGATAGGAGACGCCCGTCGAGCCGAAGACGATGACGCCCGGGTCGATCGTCAGCGTGACGACATTGTTGGTGCTCGCGGCACCCTGGTCGGTGCCGACGTCGACGCGGCCGGGCAGCGAATAGACGACACCCGCGACCTTCGGAATGGCGGTCGACGCGGTGAAGCGCGACGGGAAGCCGCAATTGCGCCACGTGCCTTCGGGGCCCGAAATGGTACCGAGATCGCTGAGCTGATTGCTGCCCGGAATCGTCGGGCAATTCGCGGCGGGGGTGACGCCGGTGGGCGTCGGGGTCGGGGTGGGGGTCGGCGTCGGGGTGGGGGTCGGCGTCGGAATGACGATCACGCCTTCGCCGGGCGATGCGACGCCGTCGGCCCCGCAGGCCGCCAGAATGGAACAGGCCACGCCGCTGAGCATGACCAAACGAACGCGTGCGAAAGCCGCCATGAAAATCTCCGTTCCCGGTGCACGCCCGCCGGGCGGGCGCCCCTGATGAAAAAGCCACCGGCAAACGAGCAAGGGATTGGCCCCGCGCCCCCGGTGACGCCGCCACTAGGGCGATTCGATGACGCTCTGACGGTAGAGCGATGACATTTCGGAGACTCTTCGGCGTCGGTTCGGTGACAGCGGCCAAGGCGGCGCCTTTCGCGTCTTCGCGCCTGCCATGAAGAAATGCGGCGAAGCTCGCTTGCATCGCCCGGAAAGCTTTGCTAGGCGCCCGCTCCTACCTGGTACCGGATGCGTCCGGACCATCATGATGTGCGGTCGTGGCGGAACTGGTAGACGCGCAACGTTGAGGTCGTTGTGGCCGAAAGGCCGTGGAAGTTCGAGTCTTCTCGACCGCACCATTCTCCCTTGGAAAACAAGGATTCCTTGAAGTCCTTGGCATGGATGCCATCGACCGGGGGCCATCGCCGTCCTTGCGCCCCCCAACCTCGCGCGCCGCATGCAAGAAGGCCGCCGTCCCGTGCCGGGACGGACGGGGGCGGCGGCCAGTTGTCCCTCAGGGGAGGGAGTGCGAGAGAGGTTTTCCGGTCCAGAAAACCGGGCCGATGCTTGCCCGGGAGCAAACACCGGCCCGAGGCTGCCCTGTGGAGAGGGTCTAGAATTTCTTCGCGATGCTGAACCCGATGATGCGCGGGTCGAGGGTGAAGACGTTGGTGGTCAGGCCGCTGTCGTCGCTGTTCAGAAAGGCATCGGTGATCGGGGTCGAGTTGAAGACATTCTTGACATAGGCCTCGATCGACAGGTCGTCGGGGCCGTCGACGCGGAGCGAGAGGTTGAAGTTGGTCCAGCTTTTCAGCCGATCATAGGGATCGAAATTATAGACGCGCGCCCAGCTCTTGGCCTGCCAGTATCCGTCGACGCGGATCGTTGCATTCCAGTCGCCATCGAACGGGATAGAATATTGCGCTCCGATGTTTGCGGTCCAGTGCGGGGTGTTGGGCAATTCAGTGCCGGAAAGATCGGTATAGAAGCCCGCTCCACCGTTGATCTCCGGGTAGTTCGCGGGGTCATAATCGGCTCCGGTCGCGGGGTCCGTGAGCGGGAATCCGAAAAAACCCACCAGGCCGCGCACGCCGCCGCACATCGACCAGAAATTCTGAATGCCCTCCGACCGCTGCAGCCAATCTTCGGCGACACCGATGGGAACGACACAATTCGAAGGTAATTGTACCCACGGCTTGGCCACGACGAAATCGGGATTGCCGAGGGTTCGATTCATCGGGTCGATCGATTTTTCGCCATCGGCGATACGGGTGTGCGTATAGCCGATATTGGCATTGATCCGCAGGCGTTCGGTTGCAGCGAAATCGGCCTGCAATTCGGCGCCATAGATGGTCGCGTCGAAATTCTGGTTCACGGCACTGCGGTCGCGAATCTGCGAAACCTGATAATCCTTGTAATCATAGTAGAATGCACTGGCATTCAGCGTCAGCCGACCGCCGAGCATGCTGTTCTTCATGCCGATCTCGAGCGCGTTCACATATTCGGGCTTGAAGGTCGGCCCATAATCCACGTTCGGAAGCTGCAGGATCGGATAGATGGGATAGGGTGATTCCGCATCTGCATCCGCCTCTTCCTGCGTTATCAAACCCGCATCGACCAGGTCCTGTGTGGTGGCGAACCCGGGAAGTGTCAAACGGCGTTCAAAAGGGACCCCCTATCGGCGTCGAAGAGGGACCCCCTTTTCGGATATGATGCCGGTTAGTTGAAGGTCGCCTTGCGCTGCGTGCGGCGGAGGGCGGGCGTAGCCCGACCGGAGGCGCGCGCAGCGCAAGATAGATTTTTGAAGGGGCCGAAGGTGGCGGTCAGCTGCGGTTTTTGAAGCGCCAGCTGTCGTTGCCCGTCTCGATGATATCGCAGTGGTGGGTGACGCGGTCGAGCAGCGCCGTGGTCATCTTGGGATCACCGAAGACGGTAGGCCACTCGCCGAAGGCGAGGTTGGTGGTGATGATGACGCTGGTGCGCTCATAAAGCTTGCTGATGAGGTGGAACAGCAACTGCCCTCCGGAGCGGGCGAACGGCAGATAACCGAGCTCGTCGAGCACGATCAGGTCGAGCCGCGACAGCTGCGCCGCCAGGGTCCCGCCCTTGCCGATCCGGGTCTCCTCTTCGAGGCGTGTCACCACCTTGATGACGAGGTTCGTGAGCATGGCACAGCCTTTCCCGTCACGCGAACAGGTTCGAATCCTGCGCGCGCGAAATTTGTTGGTAGAAGCGGAATTGCTACCAACAATCTGTCGAAAAACGGGTCGCGCTGCAAGGGGACCCCCTGAGCGGAATCGCGAATCCGTCTCAAGATAACTTATTGTTTTTATTGGTTTAGATGAGGCGACCTGAGCGCTTCTGGAGCGCTCTGGAAACACCGGCTGGCTGGGGCGGCAGGATTCGAACCTGCGCATGCCGGTACCAAAAACCGGTGCCTTACCGCTTGGCTACGCCCCAACAGCCGGTGCGAGCGCGTCTATAGCGGCTCGCCGATGATTGGCAAGGCGGCCTTAGAGCCGCATGACCCAGCCGTGGGGGTCGGGGGCCTGGCCGCGCTGGATGGCGACGAGCCTGTCCTTGAGCGTGCCGGTGACCTGCCCCGGACCGCCGGCGCCGATCGTGAAGCTCGCGCTTCCGCGCGTCACCTTGCCCACCGGGGTCACCACCGCGGCGGTGCCGCAGGCGAAGCTTTCGGTCAGGCGGCCGCTTTCCGCATCGGCCTGCCACTGGTCGATCGCATAGCGTTCCTCGCGCACCGTCAGCCCGGCGTCCTTCGCGAGCGTGATGATCGCGTCGCGGGTGATGCCGGGCAGGATCGTGCCGGTCAGCGGCGGGGTGACGAGGCTGCCGTCGTCGAACACGAAGAACATGTTCATGCCGCCCAGTTCCTCGATCCAGCGATGCTCGGCGGCATCGAGAAAGACGACCTGGTCGTGCCCCTTGGCGATCGCCTCGCTCTGCGCGACGAGGCTCGCGGCATAGTTGCCGCCGCATTTGGCGGCGCCGGTGCCGCCCGGCGCGGCACGGGTATAATCCTCCGACACCCACAGCGACACCGCGGGGGCGCCCGACTTGAAATAATTGCCGACCGGCGAGGCGATGACGAGGAAATGATATTCGGCCGCGGGCTTCACCCCCAGGAACACCTCGCTCGCATACATGAAGGGGCGCAGATAGAGCGCGCCGCCCGCGACCGGCGGGAACCAGTTCGCGTCGACGCGGACGATCTCCTTCACCGCCGCGATGAACAGCTCCTCGGGCAGTTCGGCCATCGCCATGCGGCGCGCGCTGGCGTTGAAGCGCGCGGCATTGGCCTCGACGCGGAACAGCGCCATCGACCCGTCGTCGAGGCGATAGGCCTTCAGCCCCTCGAAAATCTCCTGCGCATAATGGAGCACCGCGGTCGCGGGATCGAGCGACAGCGGACCGCGCGGCATCACCTGCGCATCGTGCCAGCCCTTTGCCTCGCTGTAGCGGATCGACACCATATGATCGGTGAAGACGCGCCCGAACACCGGATCGGCGATCGCCGCCGCGCGGACATCGTCCGCGACCGGAGCGGGATGCGGCAGATGGGCGAAAGCGGGAGCGGACATGGACGGAAAACCTTGTGGCTGGGGTTGCGGGTCAGGATCGACCGGTGCGCGCCTCTTGCCAAAGCCGGGCGCCCGGCGCAACGGTAGTGACCATGCCCGATGAAAATTTTCTTTCACAAGTTCCCGCTGCCTCTGCCCTTTTCTTGCGCGAAGAAGAAGTGCGCCGCGGCATCGAATATCTGTTTTTCGCGCATGGCGCGCTGTGGCGGGCGATCGACGCGCGGCTCGCCGAAAAGGCGCTCGGCCGCGCGCATTACCGCGCGCTCTATTTCATAGCGCGCCAGCCCGGGCTGACGATTTCGGACCTGCTCGCGCTGCTCGGCATCACCAAGCAGTCGCTGGGGCGGGTGGTCAAGGATCTCGAGGCGCGCGCGTTGCTGACGACGCGGCCGGGGGGCCGCGACCGGCGGCAGAAGGAGCTGCGGCTGACGCCCGAGGGTCGCGCACTCGAAAGCGCGATCTTCTCGCAACTGCGCGACACGATGAGCCGTGCCTATACCCATGCGGGCCAGGCGGCGGTCACCGGATTCTGGCAGGTCAGCGAGGCGCTGCTGCCGCCGCGCGACCGGGGACGGGTGGCGCGGCTGGGCCAGCCCCCCGATTGAGCGGCGGCTACCCCTCGCCGCGCGCGAGGTCGGCGAGTTCGCGCCCGCGGTCGCGCGCCGCGCGCAGCACATTGGTCATCAGCGCGACGAGCTGTCCGTCGGCATCGAGCACGTCGAGCCCGGCCTGCGTCGTGCCGCCCTTGCTCGCGACCTGCGAGACCAGCGCTCCGGGCTTCTCGCCGCTGCCGGCGAGCAGCGCGGTCGCGCCGGCGAAGGTCGCGGTGGCGAGCTTCAGCGCATCGTCGGCCGACAGGCCGAGCCGTTCGCCCGCGGCGGCATAGGCTTCGATCAGCCGGAAGACGAAGGCGGGGCCGCTGCCGGTGAAGGCGGTGACGAGGTCCATCGTCGAATCGTCGGCAAGCGGAACCACCGTGCCGAGCGGTTCGAGCAGCGCCGTCACCGCCGCATCGTCGGCATCACCGAGGCTGGCGACCGCCGACACGCCTGCGCCGATGCGCGCGGCGAGGTTGGGGAGGATGCGGACCTGCGCCTTCGCCTCCGGGAAGCGCGCCGCAAGATCGGCGAGCGACACGCCCGCGAGGATCGAGAGCAGATGCGTCCCGCTGTTCGCCACCGGCGCGAGGTCGCCCGCGACCTCGCCGAGCTGCTGCGGCTTCATGCCGAGCATCACCCATTCGGCGGCGCCGTCCGCGGAGAGCCAGTCGGCGAGCGACGCGAAATGGGCGATGCCCTCGCGCGGCGCCGCGAAGGGGTCGACGATTGCGACCTGCGACGGGTCGAGCCCCGCCGCCAGCCAGCGATCGAGCATCGCCCCGGCCATATTCCCGCAGCCCACCAGCAGCAGCCGGCCGGTAAAATTCCCCAATATCTTCGTCATGGTCCCTGGTCTTCTTTTCTGGTCGTTGTGCTTTTCTAGCGGCAACTGCTTTCCGGCCCCGACAGCAGGTCGAGGCAGCGCCCGTCGATCTTGCCCGCATCGACCGGCAGGCCGATCAACGCCGCGAGCGTCGGCAATATGTCCACCGTCATGACCGCATTCGGCTGCTCGAAACTCTCGATTCCCCGGCGCCAGAAGAGAATCGGAACCCGGCGATCATAGTCCCATACCGACCCGTGCGTCGCGACATAGCCGATGCCCGGTTCGGGGATCGGCGTGACTCGCGGCTTGAGCGCGATGATGAAATCGCCGGAGCGCTCCGGATTGTAGGAGGCGCGCAGCTTGTCCATCAGCGTCCAGACGTCGGCCGGCCGGTTCGAGATCGGATGGGCGGCCAGTTCCTCGGCCGTCACCACCGCCTCGACCTGCGGATGCGCGCGCAGCCGTGGCAGGATGTCATCGAGCGCCGCCTTGCGCTGCGCCGGCGTCAGCGCCTTCGACAGATAATAATCGCCGCCGTCGCCATAGAGCAGGGGCTGCGGCAGGCCGAGCTTTTCGGCAACCGCCTTGCCGATCTTGTCCGGGTCGAGCGCGCGGTCGACGCGCTGCGCGTCGGGCCAGGCATTCTGGCGATTGCGTTCGGGCAGGTCGTGCCCGCCATGATCGGCCGTCAGCGCCACCAGATAATCGATGCCGGTCGCGTCGAGCCGCGCGAAGAAATCGCCGAGTTCGCGGTCGAGCGCCAGCATCTGCAGGCACATCTCGCTGCCTTCGGTACCCGTGCCGTGACCGATATAATCGGTGGCCGACAGGCCGACGATCAGCAGGTCGGTGCCCTCTCCCTCGCCCATCTTGCGGGCCTGCCGTAGCGCGGCCGCGGCCGCGAGCACCGCGCCGTCGGCCTGGGGCGAAGCCCGGAAGGCACGGAAATCGCCGCCCTCGCGCGCGAAGCGCCCGGTTCCGACGCTGCCGCCCTTGCCGCCGTCGAGCGGGATGGCGATGTCGTGCGCCGCGCAATCGGCGGGCAGCGTCAGCCCCGGCTGCGGCGCGGCGATGGCGGCGGCGATCGCCGCGCTCGCCTGCTGGGCGACTGGCGACAAGGTCGTACCGCGATAGCTGGTGAGGCCGGTGGGGGCGAGCCACATCAGCTCGTCCGCCTTGTGCCCGCCCATCATGATCGCGGAGCGGTCCTTGCCCGACACCGACACGACCTGCGCGCGCGGATCGCGATCCTTCATCAGATCGCCGAGGGTCGGCACGAGCAGATGCTTTGCCGACGGCGCATATTGATCGCCTTTCGACGAAGTGCCGGGCACCGTCTCGTCCTCGGCGCAATAGAGGCGCTTGTCCTCGCGCGCCGCCGACAGGTCGAAATAATTATTGGCGATGATGCCGGTGTGCGCGGGATGGTTGCCGGTCAGGATCGTCGAATGGCCGGGGCAGGTCTCGGTCGCGCCGTGCGCCTGATAGCCCGAGGGGAAGACGACCCCCGAGGCGAGCCGCGCGAGGCCGCGGGTAAAATGGCTGCGATATTCGGCGAACAGGTCAGCGGAAAACTGATCGACCGCGATCATCACGATCAGTTTGGGCGGCGGGGTCGCCGCCGTAACCTTTTGCACCGGCGCGACCGAATCCTGTGCGAAACCAACGCCGGCACCCGCGACGCAAAGGGCAGCGGCGAGGGTGGCGGTAAGGGTCTTGAGCTTCACGGGCGGAGTCTCCGTTGGACGAGGGTGTCGGCGCGGGCTGTCCTCTCGGCCAAAGCCGCCTATATGGCAAGCCTCGAACGACGGACAGGTGCGGGATGGGCATGGATCGGCTGAGGGACGACTTTATGACAGCGGCGTGGCGCGCGGTGCTCGCCCTGGTGACGCTCGCGCTGCTCGCGCTCGCCCCCGCCGCCGCACAGCCCACGCATATCCAGCCGAAACTCGTCGCCGAATCGCCCGCGCCCGCGCCGGGCGGATCGACTGCGGTCGCGCTGACCATGGCCCCCGACAAGGGCTGGCACGGCTATTGGTCGAACGGCGGCGACGCCGGCTTCGGCCTGCAGGTCGAATGGAACGCGCCGGAGGGGGTGACGGTCGGCGCCTTTCGCTACCCCGTCCCCGACGCGCTGATCCTCTTCGGCATGATGAACCATGTCTATGAGCATCCCTATGCGCTGATTGCCGATGTTCGCATCGACAAGAGCGTCGCGCCGGGAACCGACCTGACGCTGTCGGGCGTCGCCAACTGGCTCGCCTGCACCGACAAGGTGTGCGTACCTGAAAAGGCGGTGATCGCCGTCGCGCTGAAAGCGGGCGACGGGACGATAGCTGCGACCTCACGCAACAGGTTCGATGCTTGGCGCGCCAGGCTGCCGCAGCCGCTCGACCGCGCGGGGGCGTGGGAACGCAAGGGTGCAACGATACGCTTCGGTGTGCCGCTTCCCGAAGGGACGATGCTGAGCGAGCCTCATCTCTTTCTCGAAACGCAGAATCTCGTCGACTATCCCGCCCCGCAAAGTTTCAGTCGCAACGGCGACTGGATCATCATCGAAACGCGCGGCAAGGGCGATGCGACCGGGACCGCCGAGGGGCTGCTCAAGCTGTCGGACGGACGCGGGCTGACGGTTCGTTTCGAGCCCGCCGCGGTCCGCCGCGCCGGCGACCCGATCGCCGCGGCGCCCAACGCGGTCGATATCGGCCTGTTCTGGGCGGCGCTCGGCGGCGCGATCCTCGGCGGGCTGATCCTCAACCTGATGCCGTGCGTCTTTCCGATCCTGAGCCTGAAGGCGCTGAGCCTCGCGCGGTCGGGGGGCGAGGCGCGCACGGCCGAGGTCGAGGCGCTCGCCTATACCGCGGGCGCGGTCCTCGTCTGCCTGGCGCTCGGGGGGATTCTCCTGGGCCTGCGCGCGGCGGGCGAGCAGGTCGGCTGGGCGTTCCAGCTTCAGCATCCCGTGAGCGTGCTGATCCTGCTGCTGCTCGCCGTCGCCATCACGCTCAACCTGTTCGGCACCTATGAGCTGCCGTCGTTCGGCGGCGGGCAGAAACTCGCGAGCCAGGGCGGCGCGGCGGGCGGTTTCTGGACCGGCGCCCTCGCCGCCTTCGTCGCGACGCCGTGCAGCGGGCCTTTGCTGGGCGCGGCGCTCGGCGCGACGTTGGTGCTGCCGGCCTGGGCGGCGCTGCCTGTCTTCGGCGGGCTGGGGCTGGGGCTCGCCCTTCCCTTCCTCGCGATCGGCTTCATCCCTGCGCTACGCAACCGCCTGCCTAAACCGGGGCCGTGGATGGCGAAGTTTCGCAAGTGGATGGCGCTGCCGATGGGACTGACCGCGCTTGGGCTCGCCTGGCTCTTGTGGCGGCAGGTGGGGGAGAGCCAATGGGTAAGCCTCTTCCTCGTTTTATTGACGCTCATCAGCTTGCTCGAAGCCTGGGGTCAGAAGCAGAAGGGGAAAGCGCGGTCAGCGACGGCGATTTGGGTTTTTGCTATCCTTTTTGTCGGGAACCTGACCGTGTCGACCCTCTTGATAGTCCAGAACGAAAGGACCGCACCGGCGACCGTGGGGGCCAATTTCTCCCCCGCCGCGCTCGCCAAGGCGCGCGCGACCGGCAAACCCGTCTTCGTCTATTTCACCGCCGACTGGTGCCTGTCGTGCAAGGCGAACGAGGCGGGCGCGATCGATCGCGCGGCGGTGCAGGAGGCGTTCCGCGACAAGGGCGTCATCACCCTCGTCGGCGACTGGACGAACGGCGATCCCGTCATCACGCGGACCCTCGCCGAACATGGGCGCAACAGCGTGCCGCTCTACCTCTGGTATGCGCCGGGCGCCGAAGCACCCGTCATCCTTCCGCAGATCCTGACCTCCGGCACGCTGATTGAGCAGGCAGGCGCGCAATGATTTTTCCTCATCGTCATTGCGAGCGAAGCGAAGCAATCTCCAGCCGTCGCACCGCCTTGCCGATAGCTGGAGATTGCTTCGTCGCTGCGCTCCTCGCAATGACGGAGAATGCATGATGGCCAAGCAGCGCGCTGATCAGCTGCTCGTCGACCGTGGGCTCGCCGAAAGCCGGACGCGGGCGCAGGCACTGATCCTCGCGGGGCTCGCCTTCGTCGGCGACCGCAAGATCGACAAGGCGGGGCAGCAGATCGCCGATGATGCCGACATCAGCGTCAAGGGCCGCGACCACCCGTGGGTGTCGCGTGGCGGGATCAAGCTCGACCACGCGCTCGCGCATCTCGGCTGGGACGTCGCGGGCACGGTCGCGATCGACGTGGGGTCGTCGACCGGGGGCTTTACCGACGTGCTGCTGAGCCGCGGCGCGGCGCGCGTCTATGCAGTCGATTCGGGCACCAACCAGCTCGCGTGGAAGCTGCGGCAGGACGATCGCGTCATCGTCCACGAACAGACGAGCGCGCGCATCCTGACCGCCGGCCACATTCCCGAGCCGGTCGACCTGATCGTCTGCGACGCGAGCTTCATCGCCCTGTCGAAGGTTCTGCCGGTGCCGATGTCCTTCGCGCGCGGCGGCGCGCGGCTGGTCGCGCTGATCAAGCCGCAGTTCGAGGCCGAGCGGCACGAGGTCGGCAAGAAGGGCGTGGTGCGCGACGCCGCGGTCCACGCGCGCGTTTGCGGCGAGGTCCGGGCGTGGCTGGAGGGCGAAGGCTGGCCGGTCGCCGATCTGGTCGAAAGCCCGATCACCGGACCCGAGGGCAATGTCGAATTTCTGATCGCCGCCCAAAAGCGTTGACGCGGGCGCTGCGGGCCGCAAAACCCTTGCACGACCGAATTTTGCGCAAGGGGGCGTGTGCATGACCGAATTGGCCACTCCGGGGCAGCTTCGCATGTCCTATTGGCGCTGGGCGATGGTAACGGTTCCGGCGATCGTGTTGATCGGCAGCCTGTCGGGGCTGCTCTCGAACAGCGGCTATGGCAATCGCTGGTTCGCCGCGCTCGACCTGCCCGCGATCACCCCGCCGGGATGGGTGTTCGCGACCGTCTGGCCCGCTCTCTACGTCTGCCTCGGCCTGTCGCTCGCGATGGTGCTCCATGCGCGCGGCGCCAAGGGGCGCGGCTTCGCGCTGCTGCTCTTCTTCGTCCAGCTCGCCGCGAACCTCGCCTGGTCGCCGCTCTTCTTCGGCGCGCATCAGGTGACGACCGCGCTCTACCTGATCATCTTCATCCTGATGGTGACGGTCGCGACCGCCTTCGCCTTCTCGCCCATTCGCAAGGCGGCGGCATGGCTGCTCGTTCCCTATATGGCGTGGCTCTGTTTCGCCGCGATCCTGAATTTCCAGATCGACCAGCGCAATCCCGATGCCGAAACCCTTGTCCCCGCCGCCGCGAGCACCCAGATAGGGTGACGGCAAGGGGGCACTCCCCCACAAAGGAATTTTTGACATGCAAAGCGAGAACCGGATTTTCGACGACTTCGCCAAGATGGTGAACGGCATCGCCGGGACCGTCGCCGGCGCCGGCCGCGAGGCCGAAGCGGCGATGCGCGAGCGCGCGAAGGAATGGATCGGCCGCATGGACTTCGTCAGCCGCGAGGAATTCGAGGCGGTGAAGGAAATGGCCGCGAAGGCGCGCGCCGAGGCCGAGGCGCTGAAGGCGCGGCTCGACAAGCTGGAGGGCGCGGCGAAGCCCGCTGCGGCACCGAAGGCGGCAGCAAAACCCGCGACGGCGTCGAAGGCAGCGACGAAACCCAAAGCCGCCCCAAAAAAATGATCGTCACCCCGGCGAAGGCCGGGGTCTCGACCTGGCGTCCGGACGCCCCATTTGAGATCCCGGCCTCCGCCGGGATGACGATCGATGGGGCCGTTTGCAGACTCGCGTGCGACTGCAAGAACGTCTAGGGCGATGGTCATGAGCGACGATATCTACGACGATGACGACGGCCAGGAAGCGGCGCCGATGGAGATGCTGGCGTCCTATTTCGCCGCGCACGACTGGCCGCACGAGATGGTCGGCGAGGACGAGATCGTCGCGACCGCGCAGGGGAGCTGGACGACCTACGAACTGCGCGCGGTGTGGCGCGCCGACGATGGCGTCATCCAGTTGCTCGCCTTTCCCGACATCCGCGTCGTCGAGGACAAGCGCGCCGTCGCGCACGAGGCGCTGGCGCTGATCAACGAGCAATTGTGGCTCGGCCATTTCGAGCTGTGGTCGAACAGCGGCACGATATTGTTCCGCCACGGCATGCTGATCGGCACCAACGCCGCGCTGCCGCTCGACCTCACCG
Source organism: Sphingopyxis sp. NJF-3 (assembly GCF_053514865.1). Classification (NCBI taxonomy): domain Bacteria; kingdom Pseudomonadati; phylum Pseudomonadota; class Alphaproteobacteria; order Sphingomonadales; family Sphingopyxidaceae; genus Sphingopyxis; species Sphingopyxis sp. NJF-3. The sequence goes on along the minus strand of NZ_CM130726.1, from coordinate 641,647 downwards.
AAACCCTGGTCGAAAGCGCGATCGACGAATGCGAGCGCTTCTATCCCGTGTTCCAGTTCGTGCTGTGGGGCGGCAAGTCGCCTGCCGAGGCGCTGGCGGCCTCGCTGATCGAAACGCGCGGCGAGGCTTGAGCCTTTTTTTGCTCCGACGCGGTCTGAATCAATGACGGGACCGAAAAGCTAGCGCCTCTCGAACTTCGTCAGCCGCGGTCCCAGCTCGTTGGCGCCGATCGCCAGCGGCTCGCCGCTCCAGTCGGCGACGAACACCGACGGCCAGCTCACCCCTTCGGACAGGCGCGCGCGATTGCCCGCGATGGCGAGGCCGCGCGAGGAATTGTCGCGCCTCTCGGCCGCGACCGCGATGAAGGCCGAATGATTTTCCTTGTCGCTTCCCTGCACGAACAGATTGTTCGCGATCCGCCCGGTCGATCCCGACGGCAGGTCGATCATGTAATTGGTCGCCTGGCCCTGCGTGTCGTCGAAGCTGTTGTCGCTGACGTCGACGCGGACCGCGTGCGTCTTCAGATAATGGCCGCCGCTGCCCTTTTCGAAGCGGCTGTGGGTCACGGTGACCTGGCCGTAGGTGCCGGTATAGACGCTATGCGCGCAGCTCAGCCCGCGGTCGCAGCGGCCGAGGCGCGAGAAGGTCGAGCGGTCGATCGTCAGCGCCGCCTGCGGGTCGTCGGCGGTCAAGATGCCCTGCTCGCTGGCCCGAAACAGGCTGTTCACGACCTCGAGATCGCTCTTTTCGAGCCGGATGCCCGCACCGTTGCCGTCGGGGACGCGCATGTTCTGGAAAACGATGCCGTCGACCCGCGCGCCCGCGCCGCGCAACACCAGCGCCGCCTTGCCCTCGCAGGTCACGCCGTCGAAGATCGCACGGCCCGGTTCGGCGGCGACGAAGGCGATGCGCCCCGCGGTCTGCACCGCGCAGTCGCGGTGATAGCCGGGCGCGATGCGGATCGTCCCCTCGCCCCCGCCGAGCGCGTCGACCGCATCCTGCAGCCGCGAAAAGCCCCTGCCGTCAACACTGTAGGGCGCACTACCCGACTGCGCGGGCGACGGCACCGGCGCGAGCAGGAGCGGAAGGGCGAAGAGCGGCAGCAGCGGCCGGCGAAAGAGCGATTTTGCCATGAACGACTTATAGCCAATCTCGCGGGGCCAGTCGTTTGCAATGCTGGTTAATCCGGGGGCTGTATCGTTATCGGACAAGCTCCGGCCCAAATCTTGCCGTTCCCCCGCGAAAGCGGGGGCCCAGGGCGCCCTCCAAGCAAACGCCGGTGTTCGGACGCCCGGGGTCCCCGCCTGCGCGGGGACACTCAAAGGGACAAGATCAATCGAGGTTCGGCCGAAGCCAGCGCGTCGCGGTCGCGAGGTCGACCCCGCGCCGCTCGGCATAATCGGCAAGCTGGTCCTCGCCGATCCGCGCGACCCCGAAATAGCTCGCGTCGGGATGGCCGAAATAAAAGCCCGACACGGCCGCCGTCGGCAGCATCGCGAAATGATCGGTGAGCGTCGCGCCCGAATTGGCGCCCGCGTCGAGCAGCTCGAACAGGATCGGCTTCAGGCTGTGGTCGGGGCACGCCGGATAGCCGGGCGCGGGACGGATGCCGCGATATTCCTCCTTGATGATCGCCTCGGGCGTCAATTGCTCGCCCGGCGCATAACCCCACAATTGGGTGCGGACATGCGCGTGGAGCCGCTCGGCGAAGGCTTCGGCGAAGCGATCGGCGAGCGCTTTCAACAGGATGTCGCTATAATCGTCGTGCGCCGCCTTGAAGCGCGCGAGATGCGGCTCGATGCCATGGATCGCGACCGAAAAGCCCCCGATCCAGTCGCCATCGGGGCTGATGAAATCGGCGAGGCACATGTTGGGGCGCCCCTCGCGCTTGGCGATCTGCTGGCGCAGGAAGGGGACGCGGACATGCCGCTCCTCTTCCTCCAGATGGATGATGACGTCGTCGCCCTCGCGCCGGCACGGCCACAGCCCCGCGACGCCGCGCGCGTGAAGCCAGCCCTCGGCGATGATCGTGTCGAGCATCGCGCGCGCGTCGGCGAACAGGTTGCGCGCGCTCTCCCCGACGATCTCGTCGTCGAGGATCGCGGGATAGACGCCCGCAAGCTCCCACGCGCGGAAGAAGGGCGTCCAGTCGAACCATTCGGCAAGCTCGGCGAGGTCCCAATTGTCGAATGCGTGCACCCCCGGTTTTTCGGGCGGAAAGGGCCGGATATGCTCGTCGATCGCGAAGCCGTTGGCGCGCGCGTCGGCAATGGGGACGAGCGCGCTCTGCCCCTTGTTCGCGCGCACCTCGCGGATATGCTCATAATCCTGCTTGTAGCCGCCGACGAAGGCCTCGAATCCTGTGTCGCTGACCAGCGCGGTCGCGACGCCGACCGCGCGGCTCGCGTCGAGGACATGGAGCACCGGACCTGCATAGGCCGGGTCGATGCGCAGCGCGGTGTGGACCCGCGACGTCGTCGCGCCGCCGATCAACAGCGGCATCGTCATGCCCGCGCGCTGCATTTCCTCGGCGACGGTCACCATCTCGTCGAGCGACGGGGTGATCAGGCCACTGAGGCCGATCATGTCGGCGTCATTCTCGTTCGCCGCCTCGAGGATTTTCGACCAGGGCACCATCACGCCGAGGTCGACGATCTCGAAGCCGTTGCACTGGAGCACGACGCCGACGATATTCTTGCCGATGTCGTGGACGTCGCCCTTGACCGTCGCCATCACGACCTTGCCCTTGCCCTTCGCGCCGGGCTCCTTCGCCGCCTCGATGAAGGGGAGCAGGTGCGCGACCGCCTTCTTCATCACGCGCGCCGATTTCACCACCTGCGGCAGGAACATCTTGCCCGAGCCGAACAGGTCGCCGACGACGTTCATCCCGTCCATCAGCGGGCCTTCGATGACCTCGATCGGGCGGTCCATCGCGAGGCGCATTTCCTCGGTGTCCGCGACGATATGCGCGTCGATGCCCTTGACCAGCGCATGTTCGAGCCGCTTGCGCACCTCCCAGCCGCGCCATTCCTCGGCCGCCTTTTCCTGCGCGGCGTCCTTGCCCTTGTAGCGTTCGGCGAGCGCGATCAGCCGTTCGGTCGGGCTTTCCGCCTCGCCCTCGACCTTGCGGTTGAGGATGACGTCCTCGCAGGCGTTCCGCAGCTCGGGATCGATCGTGTCGTAGACGTCGAGCTGGCCTGCATTGACGATCGCCATATCGAGCCCGGCGGGGATCGCATAATAGAGGAACACGCTGTGCATCGCGCGGCGCACGACTTCGTTGCCGCGAAAGCCGAACGACAGGTTGGAGAGGCCGCCCGAGAAATGCGCGTGCGGACAGCGGACGCGGATTTCCTTCACCGCCTCGATGAAGTCGACCGCATAATTGTCATGTTCCTCGAGCCCCGTCGCGATGGCGAAGATATTGGGATCGAAGATGATGTCCTCGGGCGGGAAGCCGATGCCGGTGAGCAGCTTGTAGGCGCGTTCGCAAATCTCGATCTTGCGCGCTTTCGTGTCGGCCTGCCCGACCTCGTCGAACGCCATCACGACGACCGCAGCGCCATAGGCCATGCACTTACGGGCGTGCGCGAGAAAGGGCTCTTCGCCCTCCTTCATGCTGATCGAATTGACGATCGGCTTGCCGGGCACGCATTTGAGGCCGGCCTCGATCACGTCCCATTTCGACGAGTCGATCATCACCGGCACCCGCGCGATGTCGGGCTCGGCGGCGATCAGCTTCAGGAAGGTGGTCATCGCGCGCTCGGCGTCGAGCAGCCCTTCGTCCATGTTCACGTCGATGACCTGCGCGCCATTCTCGACCTGCTGGCGCGCGACCTCGACCGCGGCGGTGAAATCGTCGGCGAGGATCAGCTTCTTGAACGCCGCCGATCCGGTGACGTTGGTGCGCTCGCCGATGTTGACGAAACTGGAGGAGGCGGCGGTTGTCATGGGGTAATCCTGAATATGAATATTAGACAGCAAGCGGGCGGGCGAGGACGCGGTCGTCGTAGAGCTTGCCCCCGACGTTGAAGCGGCGCGTTCCGATGTCGGCGAAGCCCTGCTTGCGGTAGAAGGCGAGCGCGCGTTCGTTGCGGGCATAGACGCCGAGGAGCAGGCGGCGATGACCATCGGCCGCCGCGACCGCCTCCCGCATCAGCGCGGCGCCGAGGCCGCTGCCGTGGAAGCGCGACAGCGAATAGATGCGCTTGAGCTCGATATCGCCCTCCTCCGCCGCGTCGAGGTCGGGCTTGCCGACGAGCGCGAAGCCGATCGGCGCGCCACCGGGCTGCGCCTCGGCGAGCCACGCCCGCGCGCCCGACGCCAGCCGGGCGCGATAGGCGCCCGCTTCATGCTGCGCGGCGCAATGCGCGACGATCGCCGCGCCGTCGAGAATGCCGGCGAAGGTTTCGAGGAAGGTCGCCGCACCGATCAGCGCGAGCGCGGCGGCGTCATCCTCTCCGGCCTCGCGGATCGTCCATGTTGGTCCGTCGTCCATCAGGACGCGGCCGCCATGGTGAAGGGTTCGAGCCCGGCCAGCCGCGTGCGCACCGGCACGTCGGGGACATAGCGCGGCGCAAGACCCTCGACCGCCTTCGCCATCGCGGCGATGTGCGCCGGCGTCGAACCGCAGCAGCCGCCGAGGATATTGACCTGGCCATGCTCGGCCCATTCGCGCACCAGCCCGGCGGTCGTGTCCGGCATCTCGTCATATTCGCCGAGCTCGTTGGGCAGCCCTGCGTTCGGATAGACCATCACCAGCGTGTCGGCGAGGTCGGAGAGAACGCGGACGTGCGGGCGCAGCTGCGCCGCGCCGAACGAGCAGTTGAGCCCGACGGTCAGCGGCCGTGCGTGGCGCACCGCGTACCAGAAGGCCTCGACCGTATGACCCGACAGGTTGCGGCCCGACAGGTCGGTGAGCGTCATCGAGATCATCAGCGGCAGTTCGCGCCCCACCTTGGCCTCGGCTTCGAGCGTGGCGGCGATTCCGGCTTTGGCGTTCAACGTGTCGAAGATCGTCTCGATCAGGATGAAATCGGCGCCGCCCTCGGCGAGCGCGACCACCTGGTCGAGATAGACGTCCTTCAATTCGTCGAAGTCGATCTCGCGATAGCCGGGGTTATTGACGTCGGGCGACAGCGACAGCGTCTTGTTCGTCGGCCCGACCGCGCCGGCAACGAAACGGCGGCGGCCGTCCCGCGCCTGAAACTTGTCGGCCGCCTCGCGCCCGAGCCGTGCGCTTTCATGGTTGATGTCGGCGACCAGCGCCTCGGCGCCATAGTCGGCCTGGCTGATCCGGTTGGCGCTGAAAGTGTTGGTCGATACGATGTCGGAGCCCGCCGCGAGATAGGCTTCGCCAATCGCCGCGACCACGTCGGGGCGGGTCAGCGCGAGGATATCGTTGTTGCCCTTCTGGTCGTGGGACAGCCCAAGGCTTCCCGCATAATCGGCCTCGCCGAGCTTGCGGAGCTGGATCTGCGTGCCCCAGCCGCCGTCGGTGAGGAGGATACGCTCCTTCGCGGCAACCTGCAGGGCTTCGCGGGCGCTGGTCGTCATGCGGCTTGTTCCTTCGCGGGGGCTGCGGCCGGACGCAGGCCGAGCAGATGGCAAATGGCGTAGCTCAGCTCCGCCCGGTTGAGCGTGTAGAAGTGGAAATCGCGCACCCCGCCCGCATAGAGGCGGCGACACATTTCGGCGGCGATCGTCGCGGCGACGAGCTGGCGCGCCGCGGGCAGGTCGTCGAGCCCCTCGAACAGCGACACCATCCACGACGGGATCGCCGCGCCGCACATATCGGCCATGCGCCGCGTCTGCGACACGTTCGACACCGGCAGGATGCCGGGAAGGATCGGCGCGTCGATACCCGCCGCGGCGGCGGCATCGCGAAAGCGCAGGAAGGCGTCGGGCGAGAAGAAGAATTGCGTGATCGCGCGCGTCGCGCCCGCATCGAGCTTGCGCTTCAGATTGTCGAGGTCGGCCTGCGGGCAATCGGAATCGGGATGGACCTCGGGATAGGCGGCGACCGAAATGTCGAACGGCGCGATAGCCTTGAGCCCCGCGACCAGTTCGGCGGCATTGGCATAGCCTTGCGCGTGCGCGCGATAGGGCTCGCCACCCGGAACGTCGCCGCGCAGCGCGACGATATGGCGCACCCCGGCGTCCCAATAGGCGCGCGCGACCGCGTCGATCTCCTCCTTCGAGGCCTCGACGCAGGTCAGGTGCGCCGCGGGCGGCACCGCGCTCTCCGCCGCGATGCGCGCGACGGTCGCGTGGGTGCGCTCGCGCGTCGACCCGCCCGCGCCATAGGTGACCGAGACGAAGCTCGGGCCGAGCGGCTCCAGCGTGCGGAACGTGTCCCACAGCTGCGCTTCCATCTTCTCGCTCTTGGGCGGGAAGAATTCGAAGCTGACGCCGATGTCGCCCGCAAGATCGGCGAACAGCGGCGATGCGGCGGCGCGGCGCGCCTCTGCGATAGAATTGAGGGGCGATGTCATGCCGCAAGCCTTTTACGCGGGCCGTCGCCTTCGCGGGCGACCGGCGGTTGATCCTCGTCGCTGCGCCGGCGGCCGAGCCAGAGCTTCACGGCCAGCTCCCCGCCTTCGAGCGTCTGGGTGGTTTCGAGCAGCAGGCCCGACGAGGCGAACCAGCCGCGGATCTGCGCGTCCGAAAAGCCGAGGCGCGCGTGCGCCGCGAGCGTGCGCAGTTCCTCATCCTCGTGCGGCGCGAAATCGACGACGAGCAGGTGTCCGCCGCCACGCAGCACCCGGCCCGCCTCGGCGATGACGCGGTCGGGTTCGTGCGCGAAATGGAGCGCCTGATGGATGACGATGCTGTCGATGCTCGCGTCCTCGACCGGCAGGTTCAGGAAGTCGCCCTGGACGAGGTCGATCGGCACCGGCTGGCCGGCGAGCTTCGCCCGCGCGATGCGCAGCATGTCGGGGCTGCGGTCGAGCGCGGTGATGCGGCGCACCGTCGGCGCGAAGATTTCGGCCATGCGCCCGGTGCCCGTGCCGATATCGAGCAGGTGCCCGAGCCGGCGCCCCGCAACCATCGCGAGCATCGCCGCCTCGACCTCGCTCTCGGCGACGTGGCGCGACCGGATCGCGTCCCATTCGGCGGCATGCTCGGCAAAATAGCGCTCGGCGGCGGCGACGCGGTCGGTTCGCACCGCCGCGAGCCGGTGCGCATCGTGCGCGACCACCAGCGCCTCGCGCGCCGAAAAGGGCCACTCGTCGGCGCGCGCGATGATGTCGCTCACCGGCCCCTCCTCGACGATGCGCAGGAAAACCCAGCTCCCCTCGCGCCGACGCTCGACGATTCCGGCGTCGGCGAGGATGCGGACGTGGCGCGATACGCGCGGCTGGCTCTGCTCGAGCACGACCGCCAATTCGCCGATCGCCAGCTCCATCTCGCGCAGCAAGGCGACGATCCGCAGACGCGTCGGATCGGCCAGAGCGCGGAAAATGTCGAGCAGCTCGGTCATGAACCTACATATAAAGCTTTCTTTATATCCGGTCAACCGGACAAGGGCCCGCCTTTTCCTGCCGCTTGCACGGGCAACGCGACGCGCGATGCGACGAATAGGGCGCGCCGGCTCCAAAAAGGTCGTTGCACGCTATTTGGCGAGATTGTAGCTCTAAGCGCGATTGGCAATGTGCCGGGGCGAAAGGGTTCGCGTCCGAATGCCGGTCGATCAGTTCAATCGAGAGGGATATGCCCAAATGAAGAAATCGATCACTCTGTCGCTCGTCCTGGCTGCGTCGCTCGGCCTCGCCGCTTGCGGTGAAAAGGCTGCCGACGATGCGGCGGCGACCGCCGACGACACCACGGCGACCATGGAAGGCGCCGCTGACGGCGCGATGAACGCCGCCGAAGGCGCGACCGACGCCGCCGCCGCCGCCGGCACCGCCGCCGATGCGGCTGGCGACGCCGCCAACGCTGCCGCGGCCGGCGACACCGCCGCCGCAACCGACAAGGCCACCGAAGCCGCCGACGCCGCCAAGGAAGCGACCGACGCGGCCAAGGGCGCGATGGAAGAAGCCAAGAAGTAAGCTTCTTTCCGGCGTTCGAGCCGAACAGAAAAGGGGGTCGCCGGCAAGGTTCGGCGGCCCCTTTTTTCATTCCGGAACAAGCAACAAGAAGCGCGATCGGCGCTACATAGTTGCCAAGGAGTTCATCTGGGGTTAGGTCTTCGCGCTTGGCGGACGGAACCGGATCGCCAAGCCATTCGAAAGGAATTACCATGCGCAAGTTCATCATCGTCTCGATGGCCGCCGCGGCCTTCAGCCTCGCCGCTTGCTCGGAGAAGGCGCAGCAGGAAACCTCGGAAGCCGGCGCTGCCGTCGCTGACGATGCCGCCGCCGCGGGCGATGCGGTCGCCGAAGGCGCTGCCGATGCCGCCGACGCAACCGCCGACGCTGCGAAGGACGCGGGCAACGCCGTCGAAGGCGCGGTGAACGCCGCTGGCGACGCCGCCGCGACCGCCGGCGACAAGGTCAAGGAAGAGACCGCGAAGGCGGAAGCCAACGACAAGCAGTAATCGGGCTTGCGCGCCGCGGCGCGCAGTCGGAAAACAGGGGCTCCATTCCACGCGAATGGAGCCCTTTTTCGTGAGAGGCGAGCGATGGCGATACGGATATGGCGCACGGCCCTGCTGGCGGCCGCGCTCGCGGCGGCAACAGGATGCAGCCGCACCGACAACGAGCCCGGCCCCGGCGGCGTGACGGTCAGCGAGGCGAAGGCGCTCGACCAGGCGGCGGAGATGCTCGAAAGTCGCGATAGTCCGCCGCCATCCGATGCGGCCAAGCCCGTCGAGGAGCCGCCCCGGTGACGGACCCCATCACCATCGTCTTTCTGCTGTTCCCCGGCATCACCCAGCTGGACTTCACGGCGCCGGCGCAGGCGCTGAGCCGCATGCCAGGCGCACGGCTGGCGGGCGTGGCGGCGAACCTCGACCCGATCGCGACCGACAGCGGCTTCGCGATCGTGCCGACGCATGATTTCGGCCATGCACCGCAAGCCGACATATTGTGCATCCCCGGCGGGCACGGCGTCGCCGACGCGCTCGGCGATGCCGCAACGATCGATTTCATCGCCCGCCAGGCCGCGGGCGCACGCTGGGTGACGAGCGTGTGCACCGGCGCCTTTCTGCTCGGCCGCGCCGGGCTGCTTCGGGACAAGCGCGCGACGACGCACTGGGCCTACACCCATTTGCTGCCGCTGGTCGGCGCCGAGCCCGCTCCCGACCGGGTCGTCGAGGACGGCAATCTGGTGACCGCCGGCGGCGTGACCTCGGGACTCGACTTCGCGCTCACCCTGATCGCCCGGCTCCGCGGCGACGCGGTCGCCCAGGCAATCCAGCTTGCGATCGAATACGACCCCGCCCCGCCCTTCGCCGGCGGCCACCCCGACCGCGCGCCGGTAGCGGTGACCGAAGGGTTGAAAGCGCGAGTCTATGACGCGGCGGCGGCGCGGATGGAGGCGGCGCTGCGGGGCTGAGGGGTCGAGTGTGCGTCGGCTTTGGTGTGGGGAGCTGACGTTGCATCCGATAAGCCCCTCCCCTTCAGGGGAGGGGCAACGCAGACTTGGCAGCTTGCTGCCTAGTCGTAGTGGGGTGGGGTCTATCGGCCTTGCGCAAGGCCGATAGACCCCACCCCCTCCCCTGAAGGGGAGGGGCTTTCTCTCTGCCTATGGCCGCTACCGGCCGTTAGCAGACCCACCCTCACGCAAAAAAAGGCCGGAGAGTTTCCTCCCCGGCCCTTTCTGTCAGCTTGCGCCGAACGGCAGGTGCAGGACTTTAGAAGTCCATGCCGCCCATGCCACCCATGCCGCCGCCGCCCATCGGCATCGCCGGCTTGTCTTCGGGCAGCTCGCTCACCGCCGCTTCGGTGGTGATGAGCAGGCCCGCGACCGAAGCCGAGTCCTGCAGCGCGGTGCGGACGACCTTGGTCGGGTCGATAACGCCGGCCTTGACCAGATCCTCATAGGTGTCGGTCGCGGCGTTGAAACCGAAGTTCGCGTCCGACTGGTCGAACAGCTTGCCCGCGACGACGGCGCCGTCGAAGCCGGCGTTCTCGGCGATCTGGCGGACCGGAGCCTGCAGCGCGCGACGGATGATGTCGATGCCGCGGGTCTGGTCTTCGTTCGCGCCGGTCAGGCCTTCGAGCGACTTGGTCGCATAGAGGAGCGCGGTACCGCCCCCGGGGACGATGCCTTCCTCGACCGCGGCGCGGGTCGCGTGCAGCGCATCGTCGACGCGATCCTTGCGCTCCTTCACCTCGACTTCCGACGCGCCGCCGACCTTGATCACGGCAACACCGCCGGCGAGCTTCGCCAGACGTTCCTGCAACTTTTCACGGTCATAGTCGCTGGTCGTCGTTTCGATCTGGGCGCGGATCTGTTCGACGCGGCCCTTGATCGCGTCGGCTTCACCGGCGCCATCGACGATCGTCGTGTTGTCCTTGTCGATGGTGACGCGCTTGGCCTGGCCGAGCATGTTCAGCGTGACCGATTCGAGCTTGATGCCCAGATCTTCGCTGATCATTTCGCCGGCGGTCAGGATCGCGATGTCCTGCAGCATCGCCTTGCGGCGATCGCCGAAGCCCGGCGCCTTGACCGCCGCGACCTTGAGGCCGCCGCGCAGGCGGTTCACGACCAGCGTCGCGAGCGCTTCGCCCTCGATATCCTCGGCGATGATCAGGAGCGGACGGCCCGACTGCACCACGGCTTCGAGAATCGGCAGCATCGACTGGAGGTTCGACAGCTTCTTTTCGAAGATCAGGATGTAGGGATCGGCGAGCTCGACGAGCATCTTTTCCGGGTTGGTGATGAAATAGGGCGACAGATAGCCACGGTCGAACTGCATGCCTTCGACGACGTCGAGCTCGAAATCGAGGCCCTTGGCTTCCTCGACGGTGATCACGCCTTCCTTGCCGACCTTTTCCATGGCTTCGGCGATCTTCTCACCGACCTCCTTGTCGCCGTTGGCCGAGATGATGCCGACCTGGGCGATTTCGGACGAGCCCGAAACGGCCTTCGACTGGCCCTTGAGCGTGTCGACGACCTTGGTCACCGCAATGTCGATGCCGCGCTTCAGGTCCATCGGGTTCATGCCGGCGGCGACCGACTTCATGCCTTCGCGCACGATCGCCTGGGCGAGGACGGTCGCGGTGGTGGTACCGTCGCCCGCCTTGTCGTTCGCCTTCGACGCGACTTCGCGCAGCATCTGGGCGCCCATGTTTTCGAACTTGTCCTTGAGCTCGATTTCCTTGGCGACGGTGACGCCGTCCTTGGTGATGCGGGGGGCGCCGAAGCTCTTGTCGATCACGACATTGCGGCCCTTGGGGCCGAGGGTGACCTTCACCGCGTCGGCGAGGATGTCGACGCCGCGCAGAATGCGTTCGCGCGCGTCGCGGCTGAATTTAACGTCTTTCGCAGCCATGTGCTAATTCCTTTCAAGGCGCAGAAAACTACGCAACTTCACACTGAAATCGATGAACAGGCTCAGGCGATGACGCCGAGGATGTCCGATTCCTTCATGATCAACAGCTCTTCGCCGTCGACCTTGACTTCGGTGCCCGACCATTTGCCGAACAGGATGCGGTCGCCGGCCTTGACGTCGAGCGGCGTGACCTTGCCGTCCTCGGCCTTGATGCCGGTGCCGACGGCGACGACTTCGCCTTCCTGCGGCTTTTCCTTGGCGGTGTCGGGAATGATGATGCCGCCAGCCGTCTTTTCTTCGGCTTCGATGCGGCGAACGAGCACGCGGTCGTGCAGCGGACGAAATTGCATGGATATCCCTCCAGAGGTGCAATGGATGTCATTTTAGCACTCACGCGGGGCGAGTGCTAACAGGCGGGCATATGGGTCGAGGGCCGGGGGGCGTCAAGCGGGCGCAGAGATTCTTTTTCGCCTTTTTCGTCAGGCCGGGAGAAGGCCGAGACGAGCCCGCATCCGCCAGCGGGTGAGGAGCAGCCCGGCGACGACGACGAGCCCGACCGCGAGGCCGATCCAGATGCCGACGCCCGCGAGCGGGGTCCAGAAGCCGAGATAGATGGCGGTGCCATAGCCCGCGAGCCAATAGCCGCACACCGCGATGATCATCGGGACGCGCGTGTCCTGGAGGCCGCGGAGCACGCCCGCCGCGACCGTCTGCGCGCCGTCGAAGAGCTGGAAGGCGGCGGCGACCACCAGGAACTGCATCGCATAGCCGACGAGCGCGGCGTTGCGCGCCGCGTCGACGTCGACATAGATCGACAGCACGAGCCGCGGGAACAGCCACATCGTCGCCGCGGTGAGGATCATGAAGCCGATGCCGAGGATCAGCGACGCCCGCCCCGCAAGCGCGATGCCGTGCGCATCGCGCGCGCCGTAGGAAAGGCCGACGCGGATCGTCGCCGCCTGCGCGACGCCGAAGGGAATCTGAAAAGCGAGCGCCGCGACCTGGAGCGCGATCGTGTGCCCCGCGAGTTGCACCTCGCCGATCCGGCCCATCAGGAAGGCCGCGCCGGTGAACAGCCCCGCCTCGGCGAGGATGATCAGCCCGATCGGCGCGCCGATGCGCAAAATCTCGCGAAAGCGCGCCCATTCGGAGCGCCACCAATTGCCGAACAGATGATAGCGGCGAAGCTGGCGGTCGGACTGGATCACGACGACATAGGCGAGCAGCATCACCGTGCTCGTCGTCACGCTCGACAGTGCCGAGCCATGGAGGCCCAGCGCGGGCAGGCCGAGATGGCCAAAGACGAGCGCCCAGTTGCCGAGCGCATTGACCCCGAGCGCGAGGAAGGTGATCGCGGTCGCGATCTTCGGCCGGCCGAGCGCCGAAACGAAGATGCGCAGCACGCTCGCCGCGACCATCGGGAACATGCCCCACATCAGGATGAGGAGGAAGCTTGCCGCGTGCGCCGAAATATCCGCCGCCTGCCCGGTCGCGATCATGATCGGCCCGCCCGCCGCGCAGATGCCCATCGCGGCGATCGACACGAGCAGGCTGAGCCACAGCGCCATGCGCACCGTGCGCCGCACCTCGCGCACCGCATGCTTGCGGCGCCCGAGCTCGGCGGCGATCAGCGGCGCCGACGCGCCGACGAGCCCGGTGCCCGTCCACAGCAGCAGCCCGAAGATCGACACGCCGAGCGAGGCCGCCGCAAGCTCCGCATCGCCGAGCCGCGCGACGAAGATCACGTCGACCGCATGGACCATCATCTGCAGCAGGTTCGCCGCCGCGAGCGGCCAGGCAAGCGCCAGCGTCGCGCCGAACTCGGCGCGCAGGCTCCGCGGGGCGTCCGCGGTCAGGGGGTGGGCCTGCTGAAGCATAGCCGGCCCGGATAGGCGGGCGAATATGACGGTTCAATAGCGGGAGAGCGCGGCGCCGCATTTGGGGAGCGGGGGGTAGCAAAAAGGCAACAGCGACGCCCTGCCGCTCCTTTCACCGTCACCCCGGACTTGATCCGGGGTCCATTCACGCCGGCGCTCGGACAATGGATCCCGGATCAGGTCCGGGATGACGAAAGGGAATGGGGCATCGCCTCACCGAAAGCGCGGCGGCGTCATTGGCTCCACAGCATCGCCATCTCATAGGCGAAGGCGAGGAAAGTCAGCGTCAGCCCGACGACGAACAGCCGGTAGGCATAAGCGAGATATCGATATTTGCGCCGCGCGAGGACGACGCCATTCTGGTAGGTGTCGCGCAATATGGTCTCGTAGAGATCCTCTTCGGTCCGCATCCGCGCCTTCACCGCCGCGATGAATTCATCCTCCTCCATCTGCGCGAAGCGGCCGAAGAAGAGGATGTTGCTGTGGTCCTTGCCGTCCTTGGAGACGATCGGCGGCGCCTGGCCGACGCGCGGCAGCACCGCCGAGACCGCGAGCAGCGCCGACAGGAAGGAAAAGGTCGCGAGGATCGTCAGCGGCATCGCGAACGCCCCCGCGCCGGCGCGCGCCTGCCCGACCGCGAGGGTGAAGACGACGAAGGTGGCGCCCATCAGGATCGACGCCTTCTGGTCGGCCATCTGCGACAATTGCATCGTCAGCTGCTGGTTGGTGCGCGCGAGATGCACCGCATTGGCCGGAAAGCCGGTCGCGCCCGGCGGAGCCGCCGCAATGTCCTGCCGGTCGTCCTCCATCGGCACATCCCCTGTTCCCGACCCGGCCCAGCGATGGCATGTTCGGCGCATATCGGCAAGATGCTGCCCGATTGCCGCCGCAATCGCTTGCCAAGCGAAAGCTGGCGCGGCATTCCCGCGCGCAAGTTCACCATTTTAGGGACGCACCCCATGAGCACCGCCCTCACCGACCGGATCCACGGCCTGATCGAACCCTTCAACAAGAAGGGCGTCGAACTGACCGACGCCACCACCTTCGCCGGCGACCTCGAATGGGACAGCCTGACCGTCATGGATTTCGTCGCCGAGGTCGAGGACAGCTTCGACATCATCATCAGCATGAACCAGCAGGCCGAGATCGAGAATGTCGGCCAGCTCGTCGCCGCGGTGGAAAAGCTGCAGGGCTGAAAGCCCTGTATCCCGGCGAAAGCCGGGATCTCCCGCGAGATCGCGCAACCTGTCTGGACCCCGGCCTTCGCCGGGGAACATGGAAACCAAAGATGACCGACCTCTTCTCCAAATTCGACCCGCTGATCCAGCAGCGCGAGGCGCTTCTCGCGACCGGGGTCACCGACCCGTTCAGCCTGGTGATGGAAAAGGTGCTCTCGCCGACCGTCGCGATCTGCAACGGGCGCGAGACCATCCTGCTCGGCACCTATAATTATATGGGCATGACCTTCGACGAGGATGTCATCGCCGCGGGCAAGGACGCGCTCGACAAATTCGGCAGCGGCACCACCGGCAGCCGCGTCCTCAACGGCACCTATCAGGGGCACCGCGAAGTCGAGGAAGCGCTCAAGGACTTCTACGCCATGGATCACGCCATGGTCTTCTCGACCGGATACCAGGCGAACCTCGGCATCATCTCGACCATCGCCGGCAAGGGCGACTATGTCATCCTCGACATCGACAGCCACGCCTCGATCTATGACGGGTGCAAGATGGGCGACGCCGAGATCGTCGCCTTCCGCCACAACGACATCGAAGCGCTCGAAAAGCGCCTGAAGCGCCTGCCGCCCGAGGCAGGCAAGCTCGTCGTGCTCGAAGGCGTCTATTCGATGCTCGGCGACGTCGCACCGCTGAAGGAGATGATCCGCGTCTCGAAGGAAGCCGGCGCGATGGTGCTGGTCGACGAGGCGCATTCGATGGGCTTCATCGGCGAGCACGGCCGCGGGGTCGCCGAGGCGCAGGGAGTCATCGACGACGTCGACTTCATCATCGGCACGTTCAGCAAGAGCGTCGGCACCGTCGGCGGCTTCTGCGTCTCGAACCACCCGAAGTTCGAGATCATGCGGCTGGTCTGCCGTCCGTACGTGTTCACCGCCTCGCTGCCGCCGAGCGTCGTCGCGACCGCCGCGACGAGCATCCGCAAGCTGATGCTTGGGAGCAACAAGCGCGCGCATCTGTGGGAAAATTCGAAGACGCTGCACAAGGGGCTCAGGGATCTGGGCTTCACGCTCGGCACCGACGAGCCGCAGTCGGCGATCATCGCGGTGATCATGCCCGACCTGGAGCGCGGCGCGATGATGTGGGAGGCGCTGCTCGAGGAAGGGCTTTACGTCAATCTCGCCCGCCCGCCCGCGACCCCCGCGGGCATGACGCTGCTGCGCTGCTCGCTGTGCGCCGAACATTCGAGCAAGCAGGTCGGCGAGATCCTCGGCCGCTTCGAGCGCGCCGGCAAGCGCATCGGCATCATCAGCTGAACCGGACATCCGCCGACCAGCGGGCGCATTTTCGGGGCGAAACGAAGGAGGCGGCCGCTTCGGCGCCCTTCCCCGCTTTGCGGCGCCCCGGTGAAACGGTAAGAGGGGCGCGTGTTCGAGAGGGATAGCGACCATGAGAGCGAGGGCCGCCGGGAGCGTCTGCGCTTCTGGCTGACGATCGGCGTCGGGACGATCCTGACCGGGGTCGTCGCGGCGCTCGTCCTGCTGCTGATGCGCGCCAACGACGCCTATGACCGCTCGCTCGGCTGGCAGGCGCACAGCCTCGAGGTGATTTCGCAGACCCGCTCGCTCGACGCCGCGCTCGCCCGCGCCGAGGCGGCGCTCGGGCGTTTCGCGGTCGGCCTGCAAAAGGACGACGGCCGCATCTATCAGCAGCAATATGGCGTCGCGATGCAGTATCTGCGCCTGTTGCAACGCAACGTCCGCGACAGCCCCGAGCAGGCCGAGCTGGTGCGCCAGCTCGGCGTCGAACTCGAGCGGCGCGGCGAACAGCTCGGCGACGCAGCGCTCAGCGCCAACTACCGCCAGACCATCGCCGCCATCTCCAAATACAACGCCGCAGCGCACGATCCGGCACTGGGGCGGATCAACAAGCTGCTCGCGCAGCTGATCCGCGACGAGCGCCAGCGCCTGTCGGAACGCAACCGGATCGCGGCGTCGGACCGGGCGAGCCTCAACCAGGCGATCATCATGTTCTCGCTGCTCGGCGCCGCCGCGGCGATCATCGCGATCGCCGCGACCTTCTCGCTGCTTCGCGTCGAGGGCGACCGGCGGCTCGCGCGGCGCGAGCAGTTCGCCGAAAGCGAGCGCGCGATGGAACTCGAGGCCGCGGTCGAGGCACGGACCGCAGAACTCGAACGGGCGAACGTCGCGCTGCGCAGCGAAATGACCGAACGCGAAACCGCCGAGGCGCGGCTGCGTCAGGCGCAGAAGATGGAAGCGGTCGGCCAGCTCACCGGCGGCATCGCGCACGACTTCAACAATATGCTCGCGGTGGTGGTCGGCGGGCTCGAACTCGCGCAGCGCTGGCTGTCCGAAGCCCCCGACAAGGCCGAGCGGCATATCCACAACGCGCTCGATGGGGCCAACCGCGCCGCCGACCTGACCCGGCGGCTGCTGACCTTCGCCCGCTCGGAGCCGGCGCGGCCCGAAATGACCGAGATCGACGCCTGCATCGCCTCCTTTGCCGAGCTGATCGAACGGACGATCGGCGACCGCATCGCGCTGACGCTCGACCTCCAGGCAGACGGGCTCGCCTGCTGGGTCGACCGGCAGCAGTTCGAAAATGCCCTGCTCAACCTCGCGGTCAACGCACGCGACGCGATGGACGGCCATGGGTCGCTGACCATCCGCACGCTGCGCGACGAGGAGGAAGAGTCGGCGGCGCTCGCGGTGCAGGTGATCGACACCGGCTGCGGCATGTCGCCGGAGGTGCTCGAACGCGTCTTCGACCCCTTCTACACCACCAAGCCCGCAGGCCAGGGCACCGGCCTCGGCATGAGCCAGGTCTTCGCCTTCTGCCGCCAGTCGGGCGGCGAGGTGCAGATCCAGTCGACCGAAGGCGAAGGCACCAGCGTCGCGATGCTGCTGCCGGTCGCCAGGCCGAAGGCGGCGGGCGTCGAGGACGATGCCGGCGACGGGGCCCTTTCGCCGGCGGATCCCGCCGACATGTTGAACATCCTGGTGGTCGAGGACGATCACCGCGTGCTCGCGGCGACGGTCGACGCCGTCAGCGAACTGGGTCACAAGGCGGTGGCCTGCGGCAACCCGCTCGAAGCCGAGGCAATGGTCGAAGGGCATGGCGGCTTCGACCTGATCCTGTCCGACGTGCTGATGCCCGAACTGACGGGGCCGGAGATGGTCGCGCGGCTCAAGCAGCGCTGGCCCGACCTGTCGGTGCTGTTCGTCACCGGCTATGCCGGCGATGCGAGCGAGGACGCGAGCTTCGGCGACCACGACGTGCTGCGCAAGCCCTTCACCCTCGCCGCGCTCGACCGGGCGATCCGGCGCAGCGGCGATGCACGCGCGGTCGAGGCTCAGCGGCTCGCGAGCTGATTAGGGCATGATCGGGTTAGACTGAAACACGGCCCCACTTATCTCGTCATCCCGGCGAAGGCCGGGATCTCGCCGGTCCGTCAGGCCGAGGCGATGAGATCCCGGCCTTCGCCGGGATGACGGTTCCATAAAGAACGATCATATTCTATCGTATCGCCCCGCTCTTCATCAAGCGCGGCACGAGCGTCAGCGCCGCGACGAGCGGCCAGCGGCGCTGCCACGGCTTGATCTCGATCTTCGTGCCGGCGTGGCGATTGATCTTCCACGCGAGATAATCGATGCCGCCGGCATAGGTCAGGCTCGCCTTCGCGAGCCGGGCGATGCTGAGCAGCTTGCCCTCGATGCGCCGTCTTGCCCAGCCGCCGCTCGGCGCCCCCGCCGGAATCGCGGCCATCGCGGGCGCGCTGAAGCGCAGATAGCGGCCGGGATCGGCATCGACGACCGATTGGGCGCGCGTCGTGCGTTCGGCCCTGAGTTCGACCGAATAAGTAAGGCCGAAGGCGCGGCGCCACCAGTCGAGCGGTTCCTCTCCGTCGCGCGGTCCCGCGGCGGCGAGCAGCGTCGGCGCGGCGCGAGATACGGCGGCGACCGCGCGGCTCCGCGCGGTGTCGTCGACCGCCCACACCAGCCGCGACGGTTGCGCGAAGCGCGCCCAGACCGACACATTGCGCGTCCCGGGCCCGTTCAGCCGCTCGAAGTCGGCTTCGCTCAGCACCGCATATTTGGCGATCAGCCCGCCCGACTGGAAGGGAAAGACATTGGGCGGGATCAGCCGGTTGGCGAGCCGCAGCCAGCGCTTCGGATAGGCGTCGGCATAGTCGGAGACGATCAGGTAGAAATCGAGCATCAGCCCGTCGAGCTGCGTTTCGCGGAGGCAGCTTCCGTAGAAGAGCACCGCGCGCGCGCTGCCCGGATATTCGGCCGCGACCGCCGCCGCCATCGCGGCGACGCGCGGATCGACGGGCGTCGACAGTTCGTCGCGGACCAGATCGGCCAGAGCGGACATTGTGGCGCCCCGTCAGGCCGCGAGGCGCAGGAAAGGCACCGGCTGCGTCGAGGTCAGGATGATCGGCCGGCCGCCCGTCGCCTCGAAAATTTCGCCGTCGAGGATGACGTTCGAGCGTTCGCCCTCAATGCGAATCTCGTCGCCCTGCTGGAAATGGACGCCTGCGAGTTCATTCTGCCCCAGCGTGCCGCGCCATGTCGCGCCGAGCATGCGGAACAGCGCGCCGACGCTGCTTTCGGTCGCGAGCAGCTTCATATGGCCGTTGGTGCCGTGCTTGTCGCTGGTGCGGATGCTGAGCAGCAGCTTTTCGAGCGTGGTGACGATCAGCAGCGAGAATTTGCCCTTGAACTCGCCCTGGCGAACGAGCGACACCGTCATCGGCTCGGGCTTGGGCGGCAGCCGCCCGCCACCGATACCGAACAGGATCGAGAAGAAGGCGAGCATCGCCGCCAGGAAGTGCGACACGCCGTTGGGCAGGCCAAGCGGATAGATGCGGTGGCGGCAATAGAGCATCACGTCGGCCAGATAGGCGCCGCCGAGGAACATGCCGAGCACGGGACGCGCGCCGCCGCTGTCGAGCGCGATGAGCTGGCGTTCGATCACATGATCCTCGAGCCGGCCGTCGCCGACCAGCTCGACCACGCGTTCGAGCGCCTTGATCGGATCGCCCTCGGCGCCGAGGTCGAGCGCGATCAGGTTGGTCTTGCCGTTGGGCAGCACCGCGACCGGCGGCGGCGAACCGCCGAAATGGCCGCCCGAGTAAAGCTCGGTCAGCGCCGCCTGGACGGTACCGTCGCCGCCGTTGATCGCGACAACGCGCGGGGACACCATCGCGATGGTGCGGATGGCCTCGCCGATCTGGTCGACGGCCTCGACCTCATAGTGGAAGATGTCGGGATGCGCCGCGCAATATTCGCGCACTCGGGGCAACAGCGAGCGGTTGCCCGTCGAGCGTGGATTGGAAAGGAGCGCGACGCTGGCCACCTTCAGACCGGATCGAACGACAGGCCGTTGACGTAGTTCAGCGTGATCGGCACCCGCTTGGTGGTGCCGCCGACCGCGAAGCTGACCTGCGCCAGCTTGGGCTTGCGCTTGAAGATGAAGTCGGTGAGCTTCATGTCAGGGTTGCCCGACAGGCCGCCGCCGTCGCTCTTGTCCGACTTGCCGTTGCCGTTGATGTCGTGACGGACCGAAACGACATAATTGCCCGGACCCTTCACCGGCACGCAGACCTGCACCGCGCCGTTGCGCACCGGAACGTCGACCCGCTCCAGCCATTTGCGCTTTTCGAGATAGCTCTTGTCCGCGTTGTAGATCTGCACGCGCAGCGTCCCCGTGCGCGCCTTGAATCCGCGCACGTCGACCAGCACGGCGGTCGCGTTGCTGTTGCAAAGGGCGGCCGCCGGACCCAGCGTGGCGCCCTGCGCCGCGACGGGCGCGATCAGCGCTCCTGCGGCGCCGGCGGCGAGTATCCCGGCGAAAAACATTTTCGACATGACCTCAATACCTCCAGAGGTTATAGCCACGCCAGCCGCGCGAAAGCGCACGCCGACATGGGTCCCTGTCGCCCTTGAATCGGCATATCGGAAACATTTGCGGCCAAATCATGGTGATGGGGCGACGAAAGCTTGAACAAGATACCCGCCATCGACCGCTATATCGCGCGGCTCATCTTCTTTCCCATGCTCGGCACGCTCGTCCTCTCGGCCATGCTGCTGGTCCTCGAAAAGATGCTGCGCCTGTTCGATTTCGTCGCGACCGAGGGCGGCCCGGTCAGCGTCGTGTGGCGGATGCTCGCCAATCTGATCCCCGAATATCTGTCGCTCGGCATCCCGATCGGGCTGATGCTCGGCATCCTGCTCGCCTTCCGCCGCCTCGCGACGTCGAGCGAGCTCGACGTGCTGCGCGGGGTAGGGATGAGCTTCGGGCGGCTGATGCGCATCCCCTATGTCTTCGCCTTCGCGCTCGCGCTGCTCAACCTCGCGATCGTCGGCTTCATCCAGCCCTATGCGCGCTACGCCTATGAAGGGCTCCAGTTCGAGCTGAGGTCGGGGGCGCTCGGCGCGTCGATCAAGGTCGGCGAATTCACCAAGCTCGGCAGCCGGATGACGCTGCGCATCGAGGAAAGCTACAACGACGGGCGCAGCTTGCGTGGCATTTTCGTGCGCGGCGAGAACAAGGACGGGCAGGCCGTGTCGGCGACCGCGTCGCAGGGGCAGTTTCTGGCCACCGATGATCCCGATACGATCATCCTGCGGCTGACACAGGGGGTGCTGATCCACGAATCCCCGAAATTCGCTGTCCCGCGCGTGCTGACCTTCGACAACCACGACCTGCCGATCCCGCTGCCCAAGATCGAGGCGTTTCGCACGCGCGGCGGCGGCGACCGCGAAATGACGATCCCCGAGCTGTTCGTCGCCGGCAAGGACCAGAGCGAATCGGCCGCCACCCGGCTGGAAGTCCGCGCGAATTTCCATTTTCGCATCGTCGAGGTGATGTCGATGTTCCTGATCCCGCTGATCGCGATCGCGCTCGCCATCCCGCCCAAGCGATCGACCTCGTCGCTGGGGGTGTTCCTGTCGATCGTGCTGCTCGTCACCCAGCACAAGATCAACCAATATGCGGAGGATATGGGCGCGCGCGGGGTCGTCGACCCGGTCATCGCGTTGTGGGTGCCCTTCCTGCTGTTCGCGGCGCTCGCGGTCTGGATGTATTATACGCTCGCGCATGTTCCCGGCGGCCAGCCGATCGGCGCGCTCGAACGGGTCGCGGCAAAGGCCGGGCAGAAGGTGCGCGCGCTGGCGCGCCTCTTCCAGCGCAAGCAGGCCGCCTGATGCACCAGCTCCACTTCTTCCCCTCGCGCACGATGGCGCTCTATGTCGGGCGGCTGTTCCTCGTCCGCAGCTTCGCGATCCTGTTCGCGCTGGTGCTGATCCTGCAGACGCTCGACCTCCTCGGCGAAAGCGGCAAGATCCTGGCCGTCGCGGGCAACAGCGACAGCGACGTGTGGCGCTATGTCGGCATGCGGATGCCGCAGATCATCGAGACCTTCCTGCCCTTTTCGGTGCTGCTCGGCACGATCCTGACGCTGATCACGCTCAACCAGAACAGCGAGGTCATCGCGATGAAGGCGTCGGGCATGTCGGCGCATCAGGTGCTTGCGCCGCTGTTCCTCGCCGCGTTGCTCGTCGCGGGCATCAGCTTTGCCTTCAACGAACGCATCGTCACGCGCGCGAACGCCGCGCTCAGCGCGTGGCAGAAGGTGCAATATGCGCAAGTGCCCAAGGACAGCGGGGTGCGCAGCAACATCTGGGTGCGCGCCGGCGATGACCTGATCAATGCCCAGACCGTACAGACCGGGGGCCCCGTGGTCGTGCTCGGCAAGGTCGCCATCTACGAACGCACCCAGGGCGTGCTGTCGTCGATCCTGTCGGCCGACAGCGCGCGCGCGGTGGCCGGCGGATGGGAACTGACCAACGCGAAACGCTTCCTGCGCCGGTCGGGAACGCTTGAACCGCTCGGCAATATCGTCGCCGCGAAGGGCGTGCGGCCCGACCAGTTCACCCTCGCGCAGGTCGACGGCGACGAATTGCCCTTTCTGAAGCTCCAGTCGGCGATCGCCGATCTCGAAGCCGCGGGACGCCCCGTCGACTCGCTGAAGGGCGTGCTGTGGCACAAGATTTCGGGGCCGCTCTCGGCGATCCTGATGCCGCTCCTGGGCGCAGTCGCCGCCTTCGGCCTCGCGCGGTCGGGCAAGCTGTTCGTGCGCGCGATCCTCGGGATGGCACTGGGCTTCGCCTATTTCGTCGCCGACAATTTCGCGCTCGCGATGGGCGACCTCGGCGCCTATTCGCCTTTCCTCGCCGCGTGGGGCCCCTTCATCCTCTTCGCGCTGATCGGCGAGATGATCTTGATCCGAACCGAGGAATAGGCGTTTCGACGAATGGATCCCTACCCGTCAGCCCGGAGCGTTCCCTCGACCACAGCCGAACGCTTGCTCCTTGGCATTTGGGGGGCGACATCGCTGGGCTCGATCATCGTCTTCGCACTGATGATGTTACGTCACCCCGAAGATGCGCGGCTGATGCTCGGCTCCGCGGGTTTTGCATTGATCTGGTGCGGATTATTCGGGGTTGCAGGATTTCTGCTTCGGAGAAGGCGGCTCAAGCGCCTCGCCGCGCGAGAAAAGTTTATCGCTTCGCTCGCCAATCTGCCCTGAGCATCTGCTCTGACCCCAGTTCGGGATGGTTCAGACCGCCCCGCCCCGCGCCGACCCCGCAACCAGCTTCGCGACCAGCCCCGGCAGCCCCTTGTAGTTCGCCTTGTGATATTGCGAATCCTGCGGCAGCGCCTCCTTCAACCGGCGGTGCGCCTCTGCCAGCGAATGATAGGGTACGCCCGGCAGCAGGTGGTGGAGCGCGTGATAGCGCAGGCCCACCGGCGCCCACAATTCGGGGAGCAGGCCCGGCGGCGGGACGTTGACGCTGTCGAGGAACTGCGCGGTCACCGTCAGCACTTCGCCGTCATTCTCCCACAGATGCGCGACGAGGGTGCGGATCTGGTTGAGCACGATGCTCGCCGAGGCGATGCCGCCGAAGATCAGCAGCGCGCGCAGCGGCACCCAGCCGAAGACGGCGGCGGCCACGAGCAGGGTCGACCACGCCCAGGCGCCGCCCTCCTGCCACGCCCATTGGCGGCGGAACTCGCCTTCGGGGGGCTTGCGGCGGAACATCGGGTTGATGATCAGCCCCGAATAGCGCTCCATCACGATCCGGCGCAGCGGCGGGATCAGGAAGGACAGCGGGGTCAGCACCGCATAGCGGAAGACGAGCGCGATCGGCGCGAACGCCGCGGCGACGACGAACAGCGGCACCGTCCACGGCTTCATCAGCGCGAGCGGCAGATATTCGGGATCCTCGACCGTGCCATATTTGGTGCGGTTGTGGTGGAGGCTGTGGATCCCCTCGTACATGAAGGAGGGGATCAGCAGCGGCACGCCGGCGAGGACATTCCACCAGAGGCGAAAACCCGGCAGCGCATTCTTGCGGATATGGGTGATCTCGTGGATGAAGCTGCCCGCGCGGTAGAGCGCGAGCACCGCGACCAGCGCCGCAGCGAGCATCCAGGGGGTCGAGGGCGCGAGGATCGCGGCGGCGACGCCGGCATAGCCGGTGAAGGCCGAGGCGAGGAAATCGGCCCAATAGATGCGCGCGCTGGGCGCGACGAGATCGCGCGTCAGCTCCGACGCCGCGCGGATCATCGCCATATCGTCGGCGATCGCCGACTTCGGAACCGGCGCCGCGGGCGCGGCCGAATGCCGGTCGACAAGGGTGTTCATCGCAAACATATCGGGGTCTTCACCATGATTTCGTGGCAGCAAGATGGCCAAATGCGGGTCGCCAGCGCCGCAGCTATGCCCTAATGCGTCGCGCATAAACATAGGAAGTCCAGTTCAGGAAACCAGCCATGGCCGCGCACACCCCAGGTCCGATCACCATAATTCCCGTCCAGACCAAGGCCGACAAGCGCGAGTTCGTCGAGCTCGCCTTTCGCCTCAACCGCGGCGATCCGGCGTGGGTGCCGCCGCTGAAGGGCGAAGTTTACGGCCTGCTGACCCCAGGCAGGAATCCCTGGTTCGAGCATGGCAAGGCGCAGCTGTTCCTCGCGCGCCGCGACGGGCGGACGGTGGGGCGCATTTCGGCGCATATCGACGCGCTCGCGCTCGCGCAGCCCGCCGAGCAGGGGATGGGGCCGGGCACCGGCAACTGGGGTCTGCTCGAAGCCGAGGATGCAGAAACCGCGACCGCGCTGCTCGCCGCGGCCGAGGATTGGCTGCGCGGCCAGGGCATGCATCGCTCGCTCGGGCCGCTGTCGATCTCGATCTGGGACGAGCCGGGGCTGCTGATCGAAGGCTTCGACACCCCGCCGACGATCATGCTCGGCCACAACAGCCCGCTCTACCGCGCCTGGGTGGAGGCGGCGGGCTATCGCCCGGTCAAGCGGCTGATCAACTATTCGGTCGCCATTACCGACGGATTTCCGCCGATCGTCAACCGCATCGTCGCCGCGGGCGAGAAGAACGACCGCATCCGCATCCGCCGCGTCGACAAGAGCCGCTTCGACGCCGAGGCGAAGCTGATCATGGGCATCTTGAACGACGCCTGGTCGGACAATTGGGGTTTCGTGCCGCTGACCGACAGCGAGATCGCCTATGTCGGCAAGAAGCTGAAAACCCTGGTGTTCGAGGATCTGATCCGCGTCGCGGAGGTCGACGGCGAACCCGTCGCCTTCATGATCGTGCTGCCGAACATCAACGAACTGCTGATCGACATGGAGGGATCGCTCCTCCCCTTCGGCTGGGCGCGGCTGCTCTGGTGGCTTCGGAAGCCCAAGAGCCGCGTGCTGCGCGTGCCGCTGATGGGCGTGGTGAAGAAATTGCAGAACAGCCGCATGGCGAGCACCCTCGCCTTCATGATGATCGAATTCATCCGCCGCGACGGCGTCGCCCTCTATGGTGCGCAGCAAGGCGACATCGGCTGGGTGCTCGACGACAATCAGGGGATGATCGCGGTGGCGAAAGCGATCGAGGCGACCGAGAATCGCGTGTACCAAATCTACGACAAGCCGCTGGATTAGGGTCGGGACGAGCAGGCATTTCCTTCTTTCGTCATCCCGGACCTGATCCGGGATCCATTCGTCCAGCGCCGGCATGAGTGGACCCCGGATCAAGTCCGGGGTGACGACGGGATATATTGCGTTCGATCGTTGATGGCTGCACGAACCCAAATCCCGCACTGGGATAGCTTTGCGACAAACGCGCGCCAACCTGAGCCGTCATCAGGAAGGGCTTTGTCATGGCGATCCACTATCTCGCCGCCAACCGCTTCGGCCTCGGCCGCCGTTATGACGATCTCGCGCCCGCGGGCGCCGCGCGCGCGGCGCTGATCGCCGAGCTCGGTGCTTTCGACCCCGCGCCGCCGCTGATCGCGGCACTGGCGGGACGCGCCGCGATCGCCGATGCCTATATCGAATATCGCGACGAACGCGCCGCGATGCGTAGGACCGCAAAGGACGCGCAGCCGGTGGACGCGGCGGACAAGGGGATGCCGCCCGAGCTGCAAGGCCTGTCGCGCTCGGCGATCCGCGGCCATTATGTCGACGCGGTGCGCGCGCGCCTTGCCGCCGCCGTCGCCTCGCCCACCCCCTTCCCCGAGCGGCTCACGCATTTCTGGGCCAATCATTTCGCGGTGTCGGCCGACAAGCTGCCGGTGATCGGCTTCGCCGGCAATTTCGAATATGAGGCGATTCGCCCCCATATCCTCGGCAAATTTTCCGACCTGCTGATCGCCGCGGTGCGCCACCCGGCGATGCTGCTCTATCTCGACCAGGCGCAGAGCTTCGGCCCCGACAGCCCCGTTTCGACCCGCATCCGTACCCGCCGGGGCCGCCCCGGACCGGGGCTCAACGAGAATCTGGGGCGCGAGATATTGGAACTCCACACGCTGGGGGTGCGCACCGGCTATACGCAGGCCGACGTCACCGCCTTCGCCAAGGCGCTGACCGGGCTGACCGTCGCGGGGCTCGGGCGCGGAGCGGGGCAGCGGCTGATGCCCGCCGACGCGACGCCTGGCGATACGGTGTTCATCGACCGGCTGCACGAGCCGGGGCCGCAGACGATCCTCGGCAAGCGTTACGACCAGCCCGGCGCGAAACAGGCCGAGGCGGTGCTGCGCGACCTCGCGACCCATCCCGCGACCGCGCGCCACATCGCGACCAAACTCGCGCGCCATTTCGCGGGCGACACGCCGCCCGCGGCGCTGGTCGACCGGCTCGCGGCCGATTTTCAAGCGACCGGCGGCGACCTCTCTTCGCTCTACCGCACCCTCGTTGCCTCGCCCGAGCCCTGGGCGGCCGAGCCCGCGATGTTCAAATCGCCGTGGGACTGGACGGTGTCGATGCTGCGCGGCCTGAAGGCCGAGGCGCTCGGGCCGCGCCAGAATATCGCGGCGATGTTCACCCAGCTCGGCCAGCCGCTGTGGCGCCCGGGCTCGCCCGCCGGCTATGACGACAGGGTCGCGACCTGGGCGGGCTCGGCGGCGCTGATGCAGCGCGTCGAACTCGCCAGCCGCGTCGCGGGGCGGATCGGCGACCGCGCCGACGCGCGCGCCCTCGCGCCGCTGCTGCTCGCCGATGCCCTGACCCCCGCGGCCGCGAAGGCGATCGCGCGCGCCGACAGTCCGGGACAGGGCCTCGCCATGCTGTTCGCCACCCCGGCCTTCCTGCGGAGATAGGCTATGATATTCTCGCGCCGCACTCTCCTCCTTTCGGGCCTCACCGCCGCCGCCGCGAGCGCGATGCCGCGCGTCGCCTGGGCGGCCGCGGGGACGGCCAAGCGTCTCGTCTTCGTCATCCAGCGCGGCGCCGCCGACGGGCTGTCGATCGTCGCACCGACCGGCGACCCCGCCTTCGCCGCCGCGCGCGGCGCGCTCGCCGAGGATGTGGCGGGCGGCGCGAAGCTCGGCGGGCTGTTCACGTTGCACCCCGCGCTCGCCACCGGCGCGACGCTCTATGCCGCTCGCCAGGCCCATTTCGCCCATGCCGTCGCCACCGCCTATCGCGACCGATCGCATTTCGACGGCCAGAATGTCCTCGAGGGCGGCGGGTCGCGCCCCTATGAACACGCCGACGGCTGGGTCGGGCGGCTGCTCACCCTGCTCCCCGAGAGCGAGCGTGACGCCCTCGCGATCGCTCCGGCGGTGCCGCTGGCGCTGCGCGGCGACGCGCCCGTCGCCACCTATGCGCCGAGCCGCCTGCCCCAAGCCGACGCCGACCTGATCGCGCGGCTGACCGCGCTATACGAAGGCGACGCGCTGCTCCACCCGCTTTGGGAGAGCGCAGTCAGGACGCAGGAACTCGCGAGCGACATCGGCGGCAACAACGGCCGCAACGGCGCCGACCTCGGCACGCTCGCGGCGTCGCTGATGACGCCCGCCGACGGCGCGCGGGTGATGATGGTCGAAACCGGCGGCTGGGACACGCACAGCGGCCAGCGCGGGCGCCTGAACGCGCAGCTCCGCGGGCTCGACCGGCTCGTCGGCGCGCTGCAGGCGGGGCTGGGGCCCGCATGGACCGACACGCTGGTGATCGTCGCGACCGAATTCGGCCGCACCGTCGCGGTCAACGGCACCGGCGGCACCGACCATGGCACCGGATCGGCCGCGATGTTCTTCGGCGGCGGGCTCGCCCAGGGTGGGCAGGTGTCGGCCGACTGGCCGGGGCTCGCCGTGGCGGCACGCTTCGACGGGCGCGACCTCAAGCCGACGCGCAGCCTCGAAAGCGTGATCGCGGCGGCGATCGCGCATCATTATGCGCTCGATCCCGCCCGGGTGACGAAGACGCTCTATCCGGACGTTTGAATGGAATCGTCATCCCGGCTAAGGCCGGGATGACGAATGGTGAGGCGATCGAAACCTAGCGCAAAACCACCCAGGTCGGCGCATGGTCGCTCGCCTTTTCGCGGCCGCGATGGTCCTTGTCGACGCCGGCATCGACCAGCCGGTCGGCGAGCGCGGGGCTCAGCAGCAGATGGTCGATGCGAAAGCCGTGATCGCGCTGCCAGCCGCCCGCCTGATAGTCCCAGAAGGTCCAGACGCCTCCGGCCGGGTGGCGGCTGCGGATCGCGTCGGTCCAGCCGTCGCCGAGTATCCGGAAATACGCGTCGCGCGAATCGGGCTGCATCAGCGCGTCGTTCGCCATCGCGCGCGGGTCCCAGACGTCATCATCGTGTGGGATGACATTATAGTCGCCGGTCAGGATGGTCGGGATTTCGGCAGCGAGCAGCGCCTGCGCACGCTCGCGCAGCCGCTTCATCCAGCGGAGCTTGTAGTCGAATTTCGGGCCCGGCTGCGGATTGCCGTTGGGAAGGTAGATCGACGCGACGCGGATGCCGTGGACGTCGGCCTCCAGATAGCGCGACTGCTCGTCCTCGGCCTCGCCGGCGAGGCCGCGCTGAATCTCGACCGGCTCGGTCCCGCGCGCGAGGATCGCGACGCCGTTGAACCCCTTTTGCCCGTGATAGAGCATGCCGTACCCCGCCGCCTCGATCTCGGCCGTCGGCATCGTCTCGTCGCTCGATTTCAGTTCCTGCAGGCAGGCGACGTCGGGCTGGGTTTCCTCGAGCCATTCGACGAGACGCGGCATCCGCGCCTTGATGCCGTTGATGTTGAAGGTGGCGATTTTCATCGCCCGTCTATGGCAGGAAGACAGGGCCGATCCCAGTCCCTTCGTCACCCCGGATCAAATCGGCAATTATCCCGTTCGCATCCGCTACCTCGTCATTGCGAGGAGCGAAGCGACGAAGCAATCCAAAGCGGGGCAAGGCCGCTCTGGATTGCTTCGCTCCGCTCGCAATGACGAATTGGGAAGAGGTCGTGGATACTGAAACAAGTTCAGCATGACGGGAAAGAGGGGCGAGCCTTAGATCGAGAAGCTCGATCCGCAGCCGCAGCCCGAGGCGGCGTTCGGATTCTCGACCTTGAACGACGATCCGCCGAGCGAATCGACGAAATCGACGGTGCAGCCGCGCACCAGGTCGATGCTGACGGGGTCGACGACCAGCTTCACCCCGTCGGTCTCGGTGACGATGTCGTCGGCGTCGATGGCCTCGGCCAGATCGAAGCGATAGGTGAAGCCCGAGCAGCCGCCGCCGTCGACCGCGAGTCGCAGCGCGGGAAGATCAGCGCCCTTGCGCTCGGCGATCCAGCGCACGCGCGCCGCCGCGGCGGGGGACAGGGCGATATCGGAAAGCTGGGTGGCCATGACGCCAAGATAGGGCTTCGGGCGCAAATGAAAAGGGCGCCCCGGCCTTTGGCCGGAGGGCGCCCCTCCTCTCCGACCCTGAAAGCCTTATTCTTCGGGACCACCCATCGCGAGCGCCTTGCCGTCGCCCGAGAGCGCGGCGATCGCCATCGAGTCCGAGCGGACGAAGGGCAGCGGGTTGACCGGCGCGCCGTCGATGCGGACTTCATAGTGCAGATGGTTGCCGGTCGAACGGCCCGTCGAGCCGACATAACCGATGATTTCGCCCTTCTTCACCTGCTGCCCCGGATGGACGATGTAGGAGGACATGTGGCCGTAGCGCGTCTCGATCGCGTTGCCATGCTCGATCTCGACATAATTGCCGTAGCCGCCGAGGCGCTGGGCGCGGCCGACAATGCCGTCGGCGGTCGCGTAAATGGGAGTGCCGCGGGGCGCGGGAATGTCGATGCCGTTGTGGCGCGCGACGCGGCCCGTGATCGGGTGGGTGCGCATGCCATAGGAGGAAGAGAGCGACATCTGCTCGATCGGGCGGCGCGAGGGCACCGACACGCCGAGCGAGGCGGTGAGGCCGGTGTCGAGGCGCTTCCACGCCTGGAACACCGCGCGCGCCTCGCCGTCTTCCTTGACCGAGGGGGTCACGCCCGCGTCGAAGCCTTCGTCGTCGGGCTCGTCGGGGACGGGAACGCCAGCGGCGGCGCTCGTTTCGACCGCGTGCGCCGGGGCGGTCATGCCCATCGACGCCAGCGCGCAGAAAATCAGTCCGAGATGAAACCTTTGCGTTCGTGTCGCGTTCCGCACGTATCGACCCCGCTCTTAGCCATGTCGCCGACGGTGTTTTTGCTCCGCCGGTGCCGGTTGTTTGTCTGGATGGGATAATTCCCTGCCCGCGGAAGCCCTGGTGCATGGGCAAAGGTTACGAAGCAATAACCGCGTAGTATTCTTGCGTTAAACCGGCGTCACGGCGCGCCGAGTCGTTGAACGGCGGCTTCAATATCCCGCGAAAGCGCGATTTTACGAGGCTTTGCCACGTTTCGACCGCGTTGAATCCCCGTTCGTCGCACAGCCAGCCGAACCAGGCTGTGCCCGCGCGCACATGCCGGATTTCATCCTTGTAAATGCGCGATAAAATCCGCGCCGACGCCTCGTCGCCGACCGCGCGGAAGCGATCGACCGTCGCCGGGGTGACGTCGAGCCCGCGCGCCTCGAGCACCATCGGCACGATCGCGAGCCGGGCGAGCGCATCGTCGGCGGTCGCCGCTGCCGCTTCCCAGAGGCCGGCGTGCGCCGGAAGCGCGCCATAATGGCTGCCGAGCGCGCGCAGCCGCCGGTCGAGCAGCGCGAAATGCATCGCCTCGTCGGCCGCGACGCCGAGCCAATCGTCGACGAAGCCGCGCGGAAATGCGCTGCCGAAACGCCCCACGAGGTCAACCGCGAGGTCGATCGCGACGAATTCGATATGCGCGAGCGCGTGGAGCATCGCGATGCGGCCGCGTTCGGACCCGCCCTTGCGGCGACGCGGCATCTGGCTGGGCGCCAGCAATTCGGGCGCCGCGGGCCACGCCGGCTGGTCGGGCATCGGCGTATCGCAGCGATGATCGAGTGCGCCGCGCCGCCACGCCCGCGCCAGCGCGCGCGCCGCGCGGCGCTTGTCGTGCGGATCGGGCGTCAGCAGGACCGCCCGCGCGGCTTCGCCGAGGCTGTTCAAAGCGCCTTCGCCGCCTCCAATACCGCCTCGGCATGCCCCTTCACGCGCACCTTGCGCCATAGCTTCGCGAGTTTGCCGTCGGCGCCGAACAGGAAGGTCGAACGCTCGATCCCCATATAGGTGCGGCCGTAATTCTGCTTTTCGACCCAGGTGCCGAACGCCTCGCACACCTTGCCATCCTCGTCCGAGGCAAGCCGCACGGTGAGCCCATATTTATCGCGGAACTTGCAGAGCTTCGCCGGCGCGTCGCGCGACACGGCGAGGACCTGCGCGTTCAGATGCGCGAACTCGGGCGCGAGGCGGGTGAAATCCTGCGCCTCGACCGTACAACCCGGCGTATCGGCCTTGGGATAGAAATAGACGACCAGCGGTGCGCCCTTCAGCGTCTTCAGGTCGATCGCCGCGCCGTCGGCATCGAGCAGCGTCACGGCGGGAATGGCATCGCCGATGGCGAGAGTCATGGCTTGGTCTCCTGCTGCGGCGGACGAATCGAGGCCCACCAGTTCGCGATCTCCTGCCGCGCGGCGTCATGCGCGGCAAGCAGTTGTGGCCAGCCCGGCTCGCCGCAGGCGCTCGCGACGAGCTGACGCGCGGCGGGGGTCGCGGGTTCCCCGTCGGGCGCGGTCAGCCGCAGCATCACGAGCATCCGCCCGAGCAGGCCGTGCGCGTCGCACACCTCGGCGGGCGCGAGCCCGCTCGCCTTCAGGCAGGCGAGCGCCGAGCCGATATTGGGGTCGTGGCACTGGCCGCTCGCGAGCTGCGTGACCTGCATCGCGAATTCGAGGTCGACGAGCCCGCCCGGCCCGCCCTTGATGTCGAGCGGGCCTTTCGCGGGCTTGTGCGCGGCGATCTTGTCGCGCATCTCGGCGGCGTCCCGCGCCAGCTTTGCGGGCTCGCGCGGGGCGGCGAGCAGATCGTCGACGATGCGCTGCACCGCCGCCTTCGCTGCGTCCGAGCCGTAGACCGGCCGCGCGCGGAGCAGCGCCATATGCTCCCACGTCCACGCCTCCTCGCGCTGATAGCGTTCGAAACTGTCGAGCGTGACGACGAGCGGACCCTGCGCGCCCTGGGGGCGCAGGCGCGTGTCGACGTCGTAGAGCTTGCCCGCCGCCGTCGGCACCGACATCGCCCCGGTCACGCGCTGCGCGAGGCGGTTGTAATAGGTCGTCGCGCCGAGCGGCCGCGGCCCATCCGATTCGGCGAGATGATCGCCGGTGAAGAGATAGATGAGGTCGAGGTCCGACGCGTGGGTCAACGCCCTGCCCCCGAGACGGCCGAGCGCGAGCACGACCAGCTCGCTTCCCGGAACGCGCCCGTGCGCCGTCTCGAACTCGGCGACGGTCGCGTCGGCGAGCACCTGCAGCGCCGCCTCGGCGAGCTCCGAATAGCCGCAGGCGATCGCCATCGGGTCGGTCGCCCCGGCGATGAGCTGCACCCCATAGGCGAAGCGCCGCTCGCCGACGCGGTCGCGCGCGCGGTCGAGCAGCCGCTCATAGTCGAGCCCCGCGAGCCCCGGCGCCCATTCGGCCAGCAGTTCGGCCTTGGTCGCGGGCGCGTCGAAGGCGCGCTTGTCGATCAGCCCCTCGATCAGCTCGACCCGCGCCCCGAGCGCGTCGGCGAGCGTCGGGGCGATCGACAGGATGCGCGTCGCGATCTTCGCGAGCTCGGGCTGAGCCGCGAGCAGGTGAAAGAAGCCCACCGCGCTCGGCAGCCCCGCGACCAGCTTGTCGAAGCGCACCAGCGTCGCCTGCGGATCGGGCGCCGCGCCGATCGCCTTGACCAGTTCGGGAAGCACCGCCTCGAGCGCTTCGAGCGCCGCGGGGCTGCGCAGCGCGCGCAGCTTGCCGCCGCGCCATTCGGCGATGGCGCGCAATGCCCCGTCGGGTGGCTCGAAGCCCGCCGCCATCAGCGTCCCCGCAAGCTCGCCTTCATCGCGGGGGAGCCCGCCGGTCGCGGCGCGCTCGACCACCAGGCTGTCGTAGCAGGCACCAACGTCGGTCACGACGGGCAGAAGCGTCGCGAGCAGCCCCGCGCCATCGGCCTCGCCGTCGAGCCGCGCGACCGCGTCGAGCGCATCGGGCTGGATCGGCAGGCTGTGCGTCTGCTGGTCCTCGATCATCTGCAGCCGATGCTCGATCCGGCGCAGCGTGGCGTAATGGCCGGTCAGCCGCGCGGCGACATCGCCATCGATCCGCCCGGCCTTCGCGAGCGCGGCGAGCGCGTCGACTGTCGCCGGAACCCGCAGCGACGGGTCGCGCCCGCCATAGATGAGCTGGTGGACCTGCGCGAAGAATTCGATCTCGCGAATGCCGCCACGCCCGCGCTTGAGGTCGTAGCCGGGACCGAATTGCTGGCCTTGCGCGAAATGGTCGCGGATACGGTCGCTCATCGCGCCGATTTCCCTGAGTTGCCGGAAATCGAGGCTGCGGCGCCAGATGAAGGGCTGGATCGCGGCGAGGAAATTCCCGCCGAGCGCGCGGTCGCCCGCCGACGCGCGCGAGCGGATGAAGGCCGCCTGCTCCCACGCGAGCGCCTCGGATTCATAGTAAGAGATCGCCGCACTCACCGGCAGCACGATCGGCGTCACCTCGGGATGCGGACGCAGCCGCAGGTCGACACGCAGCACATGGCCGTCGGCGGTGCGCGCCGAGAGGATTTCGACCATCCGCCGCGCGATCCGCACCGCCGCCTCGTCAGGGTCGTCGCGCGAGCGCCGGGGCAATGTCTCGGGGTCGAAGATCAGGATCGGGTCGATGTCCGACGAGTAATTGAGCTCGTGACTGCCGAGCTTGCCGAGCGCGATCACCGAAAGCCCGCGCGGCTCCTCGTCCGGCACCCGCTCGGCGAAGGCCGCGGCGAGCGCCGCGTCGCACGCCTGGTCGGCGAAGGCCGAGAGCAGCCGGGTGGTCGCGGCGACGTCATGCTCGCCCGACAGGTCGCCGAGCGCGAGGAGCAGCGCGATGCGCCCGCGCCACTGACGCAGCCCGCGCATGACGTCGTCATCCGCGGGCGGCGGCGCAACGCGCGCGAGCGCCGCATCGGTGCCCTCGGCCAGATAGCGCGCGACATCATCGGGATAGAGATCGGCGAGCCGCGCGAGGAAAGGTGCGTTGGCGGTCAGCCGGGCGAGCGCCGACTGGCGGGCGGAGGCGTCGGATGCGGTCATCGCCCGCCGCTATCGCCTGCCCCTGTCCACGGGGCAACCCCAAGTGCGTCATTGCAACGCTGCCGTCCCCAACCTCGTCACCCTGAACTCGTTTCAGGGTCCATGGCCTGCCCTCGAATGTCGGGGTCGCCTGGAAGGAAAGACCTGGCCATGGATGCTGAAACAAGTTCAGCATGACGAAGCGGTGATGATGGCGTTTCGCCCAACAGGAGCGACCCGCCCGCCCTCACGCCGGAACCGTACTCTGGTCGAAGAACAGCACCTGCGATACCGCGGCGCGGAGTGTCGCAGGCTGATAGGGCTTGGTGAGCAGGAAGGCGGGCTCGGGCCGGTCGCCGGTCAGCAGCCGTTCGGGGAAGGCGGTGATGAAGATGACCGGCACCTTCAGATCATTCAATATCTCCTGCACCGCCTCGATCCCCGAACTGTTGTCGGCGAGCTGGATGTCGGCGAGGACGAGCCCCGGCTGGTGCGCCTGCGCCTCGGCCACCGCCTCGCGATGCGTCGTCGCGACCGCGACCACCTCGTGCCCCAGGTCGCGGACGATCATCTCGATATCCATCGCGATGATCGGCTCGTCCTCGATGATCAGGATGCGCGCGCGCGTCTGGCGGTCGATCTCGTCGAGCGCCTCGGCGATCAGCTTGTGCACCGCGTCAGCGTCGCGCCCGATGATGCGCCCCGTCTCGGCTTCGCCGAAGCCTTCGACCGCGGTGAGCAGCAGGGCCTGGCGGGCGAGCGAGGGAATGCGCCGGAGCCGCGCGTCGGCGATCGCGATATCGGCGGCCGTTTCGGCGTCGGGCGGCGCCTGTTCGCTCGCAAGGCCGAAATTGTCGTGAACCATGCGATAGAGCTGGATGCGAAGGTCGGGGCCGGTGCTGACGGCGTCCGGATTGGCGACCAGCGTTTCGAGCAATTTGGCGACCAGCGCGTCGCCGCTCGTCTGGCTTCCCGAAATGGCACGGCCATAGCGCCTCAGATAGGGAAGATGCGGCGCGATTGCCTGACCCAATGACATATGAAAACCTCCTGATACAGGCCCGGAAACCTGCCTCGAACCCCAATGATACGGGCGCTTCCACCCCAGCGCCACCCGCGCCCGGCATAATTGCTCCGTAGCGGAACGATTTAGCCGCAGATTAGTTTCATGGGAAAGCAGCAAACGCGCCATTGCTCTTTGGTGAAGGCGCGGTTAGCAGAAGGCCCCATGTTCAGCGGATATCTCGACAATGTCGTCTGAATCCGGATCGCCTCAACCCAAGGCTTCCGGAAAAGGCGCCGAAAAGAAAAATCCCCGGAAAGGTCAGGACGTCAACATCGCCCTGCGCCGCGCTTACGAGTCGGCGGTCGACGAGACGATTCCGCAGTCGATGCTCGATCTGCTCAACAAGCTGAACTGATCCTCAGCGCCGGTAACGCGCTTCGAAATCCGCTTGGAAGGCGGTGAAACGCCCCGCCGCGATCGCATCGCGCATCGCCTGCATCAGTGCCTGGTAGAAATGCAGATTATGCTGGGTCATCAGCATCGCGCCGAGCATCTCGCCCGAGCGGACGAGATGGTGGAGATAGGCGCGCGACCAGGTGCTGCACACCGGGCAGTCGCACGACGCATCGAGCGGGCCCAGATCCTCGGCATGCTTCGCATTGCGAATGTTGACCGGCCCGTCCCAGGTGAAGGCCTGGCCGTTGCGCCCGGATCGCGTCGGCAGCACGCAATCGAACATGTCGACCCCGCGCGCGACCGCACCGACAAGGTCGTCGGGCTTGCCCACCCCCATCAGATAACGCGGTTTGTCGGCGGGAAGCTGCGCGGGCGCATAGTCGAGCACGCCGAACATCGCCTCCTGCCCCTCGCCCACCGCAAGCCCGCCGATCGCATAGCCGTCGAAGCCGATGTCGACGAGCGCCGCGGCCGAACGCGCGCGCAGCCGCTCGTCGAGCGATCCCTGCTGGATGCCGAACAGCGCCGATCGCGCCGCATGGTCTTCGCCCGTGTCGAAGCCCGCGCGGCTGCGGGCCGCCCAGCGCATCGAACGCTCCATGCTCGCCTCGGCGCGCTTCGCGTCGACGCCGTTCGGCGGGCATTCGTCGAACGCCATGACGATGTCGCTGCCGAGCAGGCGCTGGATCTCCATCGAGCGTTCGGGGGTCAGCATGTGGCGCGAACCGTCGAGGTGGCTCTTGAACGCCACCCCTTCCTCGCTCTGCCTGGTGAGCGCGGAAAGGCTCATCACCTGATAGCCGCCGCTGTCGGTCAGGATCGGCCGGTCCCAGCCCATGAAGTTGTGTAGCCCGCCGAGCCGCGCCATGCGTTCGGCCGTCGGGCGCAGCATCAGATGATAGGTGTTGCCGAGGATGATGTCGGCGCCAGTCGCACGCACTTCGGCCGGCCGCATCGCCTTCACCGTCGCCGCGGTGCCGACGGGCATGAAAGCGGGGGTACGGATCTCGCCGCGCATCATGCGGATGACGCCGGTGCGCGCGGCGCCGTCGGTCGCGGCGACCTGGAAGGCGAATCTGTCGGTCATGGCGCGCGCCCTATGACGGGAGTGGCGCTGAAAGTCGAGACGGCGGGAGAGGCGCGGTCAGGCGGCTTGCCAGTCGCTCGTCGTGGTGAAGGCGGGCAGCGCCATCGCCGGCGTGTTCTGGGCCGCCGCGGCGATCAGATAGGGCGAGACGCGGTGGCGCGTGCACAGGCCGCCATTGCCGTCGCTGACCAGCGACTGCTCGAATTCGATGCCCTGCTGATGCTTCATCGAGCGGCGCACGACCGCGGTGACGAGCTGCCCCTCGCCGAAATCGATCACGAAGCGGGTGCCGACCGGAACCTCCAGCAGCCCCTCGATGAAGGCGCCCGACGCCGACAGGTTGCGCATCACGACGCCATAGCGATGATTGTCGTGGATCGCGGCGACCTTGCGGAACAGCGAGACGCGGTCGGTGCGCTGCTTGGCGGGGCCCGCGGGCTTGATCATCCACGACCCGGCCTCGGCATGCTCCAGAAGCTCGCCATGCGGCACCGGCTTGCTGTAGACGAAGCCCTGCACATGACTGACGTGGAGCTTGCGGATCAGGTCGAGCTGGTCGAGCGATTCGATGCCCTCGGCGGTCGTTTCCATCTCCAGCGCCTCGGCCAGTGCGACGATCGCCGCAATGATCGCCCCGTTCCGTGACCCCCTGACCGTCGCGCCGCGCACGAAGCTCTGGTCGATCTTGATCTTGTCGAACGGCGCTGACTGCAGATAGCCCAGCGACGAATAGCCGGTGCCGAAATCGTCGAGCGCGAGCCGGACGCCGAGCCCCTTCAGCGCCTTGAACATGCGCGCGGTCTCGTTCGAATCGCCAAGGAAGACGCTTTCGGTGATCTCGAGTTCGAGCCGGTCGGGTTCGAGGCCCGTCGTCGCCAGCGCGCTCGCCACCACCCTCGGCAGATCCTCGTTCGCGAACTGGATCGGCGAGACGTTGACCGCGACGCGCATGTCGCCCGGCCAGCGCGCGGCGTCCTCGCACGCCTTGCGCAATACCCATTCGCCGAGCGCCCAGATCAGATTGGCCTCCTCGGCGATCGGGACGAACAGCGACGGCGAGATCGGCCCGCGCTCGGGGTGGTTCCAGCGCACCAGCGCCTCGACGCCGGTCACCATGTTCGACTTCGCCTGCACCACCGGCTGGTAATGCAATTCCATCTGTCCCCGGCCGAGCGCGTCGCGCAGATCCTCTTCGAGCGCGCGGCGGTCTTCGGCCGCCTGGTGGAGGTCGCTCGAATAGAAGCGGAAACGGCCGCGGCCGCCACCCTTCGCGGCATAGAGCGCGAGGTCGGCGTTGCGGACGAGGTCGTCGCTGGCCACGCCGTCGAAGGGGCTGATCGCGACGCCGACCGAGGCGCCGATGATGCAGCGGCTGCCCTCGACCGAATAGGGTTGCGACAGGCTGGCGATGATGTCGGCGGCGACGTCGCCCAGCTTGCCGCGATCCTCCTGATCGGGGAGGATGATCTGGAATTCGTCGCCGCCGAGGCGGCTCACCATTTCCTTGTCGCCGACGATCTTGAGCAGCCGCTCTGCGACCTGCTTGAGCAGCGCGTCGCCCGCTGGATGGCCGAGCGTGTCGTTGACCTGCTTGAAGCGGTCGAGGTCGAGCAGCATGATCGCGCACGACCGCTGCTGCTGCGCAAAGGCGGCGAGCGTCGAATCGAGCTTCTTCGAGATGTGGAAGCGGTTGGCAAGGCCGGTGAGCGAGTCGTAGAGCGCGAGCCGCGACGCGTCTTCGGCCGACCGGCGCTGCGCCGTGATGTCGGTGCCGCTGCCGCGATAGCCGGCGAAATCGCCGCCGCCGCCAAAATGCGGACGTCCCGACACTGCCCACCAACGCTCCTCGCCGTCGGCGGCGGCGCTCGCGGCGCGCAGCGGCAGATCGTCGAACTTCGAC
The DNA here is from genome assembly GCF_053514865.1 of Sphingopyxis sp. NJF-3. Classification (NCBI taxonomy): domain Bacteria; kingdom Pseudomonadati; phylum Pseudomonadota; class Alphaproteobacteria; order Sphingomonadales; family Sphingopyxidaceae; genus Sphingopyxis; species Sphingopyxis sp. NJF-3. The sequence continues at coordinate 602,640 of NZ_CM130726.1, read as the reverse complement.
TGGCGGGTGAGGAGGAAGGGCAGCGTCCGCTGCCGCTCGCCATTGCTGTCGGCAGGCAGGAAGAGGTCGACGAAGGGCGTGCCGAGCAACTCGCCGCCGCTCCGGCCCATCAGCCGCGCGACCGCGTCGGTGATATAGGTCAGGCGCCCCGCGGCGTCGGTCGACCAGAACCAGCCCTGGCGGCTTTCCTCGTAGTTCTGGAGCAGCAGCAAGGCTTCGCGCGTGTGCAGATTGGGCGCGGAATCGTTCCGCCCCTTGCCGATGCGCGCGCCGAACCGGCCGAAAAAACCGCGCTGTTCCGCGTCGTCGGCATTCCCCTCAACGTCGCCCGCATCGATCCGCGATGCCCTGTCCATCGGCTCAAAAACTCTTGCTGGCCCCAACCAAGCGCCCGCTATGCCCGGAATGCCTTGCAATAATGTAAATATACGCCCGCTCAGGGGAGCAGCAGGCTCGCGTCGCCATAGCTGTAGAAGCGATAATTTTCAGCGATCGCATGGGCATAGGCCGCCTGCATCGTCTCCAGTCCCATCAGCGCGCTGACCAGCATGAACAGGGTCGAGCGCGGCAGGTGAAAGTTGGTCATCAGCCCGTCGATCGCCTTGAAGCGATAGCCGGGGGTGATGAAGATCGCGGTATCGCCTTCGAACGGCGCGATGACGCCGTCCTCGCGCGCCGCGCTTTCGAGGAGGCGGAGGCTCGTCGTGCCGACCGCGATGACGCGCCCGCCCGCCGCGCGCACCGCGTTGAGCCGGTCGGCGGTCGCGGCATCGATGCGGCCCCATTCGGCGTGCATGACATGGTCTTCGGTGTCGTCGGCCTTCACGGGCAGGAAAGTGCCGGCACCGACGTGAAGCGTCAGCGTCTCGCATCCGATCCCGGCGGCGGCGAGCGCATCGAGCAGCGCGGGGGTGAAGTGCAGCGCCGCGGTGGGCGCGGCGACCGCGCCGTCCTGCCTCGCGAACATCGTCTGATAGTCGCTGCGGTCGGCGTCGTCGGTCGCGCGCTTGCCCGCGATATAGGGCGGCAGCGGCATCGTGCCTGCGCGTTCGAGCAAGATCTCGACCGGCTCATCGCCGGCGAAGGCGAGGATGAAGCTGCCGTCGGGAAGTCGCTCCTCGGCGAGCGCCGCGACCCTCGCGCCGAAATCGACCGTCTCGCCGACGCGCAGCCGCTTCGCGTTGCGGACGAACGCCTGCCAGCGGCGAAGGTCGATGCGCTTGTGGAGCGTCGCGCCGATCTTTGCTTCGCCGCGGTGCCCCTCGAGCTGCGCCGGGATCACCCGCGTGTCGTTGAAGACGAGGCAATCGCCGGCGCGCAGCCGGCCGGGAAGGTCGCGCACGACCGCATCGCCGATCGTGCCGCCCTCGACGACGAGCATCCGCGCCGCATCGCGCGGCCGCGCGGGGCGGAGCGCGATGCGTTCCGGCGGCAGCTCGAAATCGAAGGCGTCGACGCGCATGAGGGTCCGCGCGTCCTTGCCCGGTTACTGCGCGATCGGCGCGTTGAGCTGGTCGGCGGTGATCGCGGGCGCGGCGGGCTGCGTTTCGGTCAGCATCGCGGCGGGCGGCACCGGCTTGTTGTCGGCGGCGACCGACACCTGCACCATGCGCGACATCAGCGCGGGCGGCTCGCCCTTCTGGATCGCATCGACATATTGCATCCCCGACACCACGCGTCCGAACACCGTATAGCGATGGTCGAGCGCGAAGCGCGGCTGGAACATGATGAAGAACTGGCTGTTCGCGCTGTCCTCGCCCTCGGCGCGCGCCATCGACACCGTGCCGCGCAGGTGCGGCATGTCGTTGAATTCGGCCTTGAGGTCGGGGAGCTTCGAACCGCCCTGCCCGGTCGCGGTCGGATCGCCCGTCTGCGCCATGAAGCCGTCAATCACGCGGTGGAACTTGACCCCGTCGTAAAAGCCGGCGCGCGCGAGTTCCTTGACCCGTGCGACATGGTTCGGCGCGACGTTGGGATAGAGCTGGATCACCACCCGCCCCCCGGTCGAGAGATCGAGGTCGAGCATATATTCGGGATTGTTCAGATATTGGTCGGGCGTCATCGCCGGGATCACCGGCGGCGCGACCGCCGGAGCCGCATCGGCCGCGGCCGGGGCGTCGGCCGGCGGCGTCTCGGCCGGCGGCGCTTCAGGGGGAGGCGTTTCGGCGGGCGGCGGCGGAGCCGGGATTTCGGTCGGGGCCGGATTTCCCTCTGGCGTCGGCCCCGGCGGCGGCGGCGCTTCCTGCGCGACGGCCGAAGCCGCGAGGCCGAGCGCCATCACCGTCAGGATCATGGGGCGAAAAGTGAATTTCATACTATATCGGCCTTTGTCAGTGAATCCGGTTTGCGCCCCGTCGGCGCGACCTAGCGGGAAAAAGCTGAACGCTCAATGATTGCGTATGAATGAAGCGGCACCGGCCCGCTCCTCCACCCGGCCTCCCACAGGCTACTATCGTCGGGGAGGCCGAGTGGGGGAGCGGGCCGGTGCCGCGCATTCCAGAAAATAACGATCAGCCTTCGCCCTGCCGAAGCCCCCGTTCGGCGATGCGGCCGACGACCGCCTCACGCACCGCGGGGGTGACGAATTTGTGGATCTCGCCGCCGAAGATCGCGATTTCCTTGACCAGCCGCGACGCGATCGGCTGCAGGCCGACGTCGGCCATCAGGAAGACCGTCTCGATCCGGTCGTTCAATTGCTGGTTCATCCCCGCCATCTGATATTCATATTCGAAGTCGGCGACCGCGCGCAGGCCGCGTACGATGACGCTCGCGCCCTCGCGCTCGGCGAAATCCATCAGCAGCGCGTTGAAGCCGACGACGCGGATGTCGCCTTCGATCGCCGCGACCTCGCTGCGCACCATCGCGATGCGCTCGTCGTCGTCGAACAGCGGCGATTTGGTGATGTTGGTCGTCACCCCGATCACGAGCCGGTCGACCAGCTTCGCGCCGCGGCGGATGATGTCCATATGCCCGAGCGTGATCGGGTCGAACGTCCCGGGATAAACCCCAATGCGCATCAACGGTCCCTTTCCACCACATAGCGCGCGATGGCGCGCAGCAGCGCGGCCTCCTCGCCGAAACCCGACAGATGGGCGATCGCCTGGTCGACGAGCAGCGCCGCCTGTTCGCGCGCGCGCTCGATCCCCATCAGCGTGACGAAGGTCGCCTTGCCCGCGGCGGCGTCCTTGTGCAGCGCCTTGCCCGCCAATTGCTCGTCGCCCTCGATGTCCATGATGTCGTCGGCGATCTGGAAGGCGAGCCCGATGTCGCGCGCATAGCCGCGCAGCGGCGTGCGACCCTCTGCCGGGATGCGGGCGAGGATCGCGCCCGCCTCGACCGAGAAGCCGATCAGCGCGCCGGTCTTGAGCTGCTGCAGCCGCGTCACGGTCGGCAGGTCGAAATCGGCGGTTTCGGCGGCGAGGTCCATCATCTGCCCGCCCGCCATACCGGCCGGCCCCGCCGCGCGCGCCAGTTCGCGCACCAGCTCGCCGCGGACGAACGGGTCGGCATGGGTCGCGGAATCGACCAGCCACTCGAAGGCGAGCGCGTGGAGCGAATCGCCCGCGAGGATCGCGGTCGCCTCGCCATAGGCCTTGTGCACCGTCGGCTTGCCGCGGCGCATGTCGTCGTCGTCCATGCAGGGCAGATCGTCGTGGATCAGCGAATAGACGTGCATCGCCTCGACCGCCGCCCCGACACGCAGCGCCGGCGCGCGGTCGACATGATAAAGGTCGCCCGCCGCGCGCACGAGCAGCGGGCGCAGCCGCTTGCCGCCGCCGATCGCGGCGTGGCGCATCGCTTCGTAAAGCGGACCGCGCGGGTCGGTCGGGATGGCGAGCAAGCGGTCGAAAAGCCCGTCGATTCCGTCGGCGACCTCGGCCTGCGCCGCGCGCACGATGAGCGCGTTCGCCTCCGTGCCGCCCTCGACGAGCGCCGCCACGGGTCAGGCTTCGCCGAAGGGCGCGGTTCCCGCGGGCTGACCGTCGGCGCCGAGGCTGACCTGTTCGATACGCGCCTGCGCCGCGGCGAGCCGCGCTTCGCAATGCGCGCGCAGCGCATGGCCGCGTTCGTAGAGCGCAACCGATTCCTCGAGGCTGACATCGCCGCTTTCGAGCCGCCGCACGATCGTTTCGAGCTCGCCCATCGCCGCCTCGAACGACAGCGAGGCGAGTCCAGCGGCGGCGGCGGGTTCGGGGGTGTCCGTCATGGCGCCTGCTTTGGCCTCTTCGGCCCCATGCGGTCAAGCTTGACGTCGCCCGGCGCGGCGATAGGCTCGCATCATGTTCGTCGGTCATTTCGCCCCGGCGCTGGTCGCCGCCGCCCGCCCCCGCGCCGCCGGGCTCGGCACTTTGTTCGTCGCCGCGCAGATCGTCGACATCGGCTTCGCGGCGTTGCTGATCCCGGGCGTCGAGGCGATGCGGATCGTCCCCGGCATCACCGCGATGAACCCGATGGACCTCTATCACATGCCCTATACGCACAGCCTGCTCGGCGCGCTGCTGTGGGGCGCGGTGTTCGGCGGGCTGGTCGGGCTCGCGACGCGGCGGCGCACGGCGGCGATCGGCGCGGGGCTCGTCGTCCTTTCGCACTGGCTGCTCGACCTGATCGTCCATATCCCCGACCTCACGCTGTTCGGTGCGCCGCCGAAGCTGGGGCTGGGCCTCTGGAACCATCCGCTGATCGAAATGCCGCTGGAGATCCTGCTGACCGGCGGCGCGCTCGTCTATTATGCGGCGCGGACGCGAGCGCCCTCGGGTCCTCTGCGGCTGTGGGTGCTGGCGGGGCTGCTCGCGCTGTTTCAGGCGATCGACTGGTTCGGCCCGAAGGAACCCGCCTATTCGCTCGCCATCCCCGCGACGATGCTTTTCGCCTATGCGCTGCTCGCGCTGACGGCCTGGTGGGCGGGGCGCAACCGCGTCCCGGCCGCTGCCTGAACCGGCGATCGCGCGGCCCGATCCCAAAAAGGACGCATGGGGTCTGTTCCTATCGCGCGCGCGCGGCTAAAGGCGCGCCATGACTCAGCCCGCAACCGCCATCACCCCCGAAATCGTCGCCGAGCACGGCCTTTCGCCCGAGGAATATGATCGCGTCCTCCACGCGCTCGGGCGCGAGCCGAACCTCGTCGAACTCGGCATCTTCTCGGTCATGTGGTCCGAACATTGCAGCTACAAAAGCTCGCGCATCCATTTGAAGAAGCTGCCGACCGAGGCGCCGTGGGTGATCTGCGGCCCCGGCGAGAATGCCGGCGTGATCGACATCGGCGAAGGCCCGGACGGCAAGAAGCTCGCCGCCATCTTCAAGATGGAGAGCCACAACCACCCGAGCTACATCGAACCCTATCAGGGCGCGGCGACCGGGGTCGGCGGCATCCTGCGCGACGTGTTCACCATGGGCGCGCGTCCGGTCGCGAACCTCAACGCGCTGCGCTTCGGCAGCCCCGACCATCCGAAGATGAAGCATCTGATCTCGGGCGTCGTCCACGGCATCGGCGGCTACGGCAATTGCGTCGGCGTCCCGACCGTCGGCGGCGAGGTCAATTTCCACAAGGCCTATGACGGCAACATCCTGGTCAACGCGATGACCGTCGGCGTCGCCGAGCAGGACAAGATCTTCTATTCGGCCGCGAGCGGCGTCGGCAATCCGATCGTCTATGTCGGCTCGAAGACCGGCCGCGACGGCATCCACGGCGCGACGATGGCGTCGGCGGACTTCGGCGAAGATGCCGAGGAAAAGCGTCCCACGGTGCAGGTCGGCGACCCCTTCACCGAAAAGCTGCTGATCGAAGCGTGCCTCGAGCTGATGGCGTCGGACGCGATCGTCGCGATCCAGGACATGGGCGCCGCAGGCCTCACCTCCTCGTCGGTCGAGATGGCGTCGAAAGGCGGCGTCGGCCTCCACCTCAAGATGGACGACGTGCCGCAGCGCGAGACCGGCATGACGGCGTATGAGATGATGCTGTCGGAAAGCCAGGAACGCATGTTGATGGTCCTGAAGCCCGGCCGCGAGGACTTCGCCGCCGCGATCTTCCACAAATGGGAGCTCGACTTCGCGGTCATCGGCACCGTCACCGACACCGGGCGCATGGTGCTCGAGCACAAGGGCGAGATCGTCTGCGACATCCCGCTCGCCCCGCTCGCCGACGACGCGCCGCTCTATGACCGCCCGCACGTGCCGACCCCGAAGCAGGCCGAGCTCGCGAACGTCCCCGAGACGAAGGATGTCGCCGCCGACCTCAGGACGCTGATGGGCACCCCCGACATCGCCAGCCGCCGCTGGATCTGGGAGCAGTATGACAGCCAGGTCGGCGCCGACACGGTGCAGACCGGCGGCGACGCCGCGCTCGTCCGCATCCACGGCACCAATCGCGCGCTCGCGATGAGCACCGACTGCACCCCGCGCTATTGCTACGCCGACCCGGTCGAGGGCGGCAAACAGGCGGTCGCCGAAACCTGGCGCAACATCACCGCGGTTGGCGCGACGCCGCTCGCGATCACCAACTGCCTCAACTTCGCCAACCCGCAGCGGCCCGAGATCATGGGCCAGATCACCGGCTGCCTCGACGGCATGGGCCAAGCGTGCCGCGCGCTCGACTATCCGATCGTGTCAGGCAACGTCAGCCTGTATAACGAGAGCAAGGCGACCGGCGGCGGCAGCGCGATCCTGCCGACCCCCGCGATCGGCGGCGTCGGCGTGATCGACGACCTGTCGAAAGCGGTCGGCATCGGCTTCAAGCACACCGGCGACATCGTGCTCGCGGTCGGCGAGCGCGCCGGGCACCTCGGCCAGTCGGTGTGGCTGCGCGAAATCCTCGGCCGCGAGGAAGGCCCGCCGCCGCCCGTCGACCTGAAAGCCGAAAAGCGCACCGGCGACTTCATCCGCGGTGCAATCAATGCGGGATGGATCACCGCCTGCCACGATGTTTCCGACGGCGGTGTCGCGGTGGCGCTCGCCGAAATGGCGCTCAAGTCGAACATCGGTGTCCTCGTCAGTGAAGAGCAGCCCTTCGGCATCGCCGAGAGCTTCTTCGGTGAGGATCAGGGTCTCTACCTCGTCACCGTCTGCGACACCTGCCTCGCCGACTTCCTCGACGCCGCGGGCCGCGCCGACGTGCCGGTCGACCCGCTCGGTCGCACGATCAAGGACCGCATCGTCTTCGAGCTGCCCGAGAGCGATCATCAGGTGACGCTCGCCGAGCTTCGCGACGCGCATGAGGGCTTCTTTCCGAACCTGATGGGGGCCGACGCGGCGCTCGCATGATGCGCAGCGCGCTGACCGCCCTTGCCCTGCTCGCGGTCGGCGCGCCCGCTTATGCCGCGCCGCCGGTCGTGACCTCGCCGCGGCCCTTGCCGACCGGACACGATCGGCCGCGCATCTTTCTCGGCGGCAGCATCGACATGGGGCGTGCGGCCGACTGGCAGGCGGAGCTCGTCCGGTCGCTCGGCGACCTCGATGTGGTGTTCCTCAACCCGCGGCGAGCCGACTGGAATCCGGATTGGAAGCCCGTCGCGGAAGAACCCGAATTCCGCCGCCAGGTCGAATGGGAACTCAGCGCGCTCGAATCGGCCGACATCATCGTCATGTATCTCGCGCCAGGATCGCAGAGCCCGATCAGCCTGCTCGAAACGGGGTTGCATGCGCGCGGCGGAAAGCTGATCCTGCTCTGCCCCGACGGCTTTTGGCGCAAGGGCAATGTCGATATCACCGCCGAACGCTATGGCATCGAGCAGGTCGCGACGATGGACGAACTCGCCGCGGCGGTGCGGCGGCGGGTGGCGGGCTGGACGATGCCGGAGACGGCTTCGCAGGAGTGATGGACCATGGGCATCTACGTCGGAATCGGGGGCTGGACCTATGAGCCGTGGCGCGGCCCCTTCTATCCGCCCGGCCACCCGCAAAAGCGCGAGCTCGAATATGCCGGGCAGCATCTGACGGGCATCGAGATCAACGGCACCTATTACGGCAGCCAGAAGCCCGAAACCTTTGCGAGCTGGGCCGAAGCGGTGCCCGATGGTTTCAGGTTCAGCGTCAAGGCGTCGCGCTTCGCGACCAACCGCAAGGTGTTGGCCGACGGCGCGGGTTCGATCGAGAAATTCCTGACGCAGGGGCTGACGCGGCTCGGCGACCGGCTCGGGCCGATCCTGTGGCAGTTCATGGCGACGAAAAAGTTCGAGCGCGACGATTTCGCGGCTTTTCTCGACCTGCTGCCCGAAACGCAGGACAGCCTGCCGCTCCGCCACGCGCTCGAGGTGCGTCACGAAAGCTTCCGCGACCCGGCCTTCGTCGACCTCGCGCGCGAGCGGAACATGGCTATCGTCTTCGCCGACAGCGACGAATTTCCCTGCATCGACGAGGATACGGCGGATTTCACCTATGCGCGGCTGCAGCGCAGTCAGGAAGACGTCGAAACCGGCTACGACGACAAGGCGCTCGACGCCTGGGCGAAGCGCGCGCGCGATTGGGCGAAGGGCGACCGCGACGTCTATCTCTTCTTCATCGCGGGCGCGAAGGTGCGCAATCCGGCAGCCGCGCAGGCGCTGCTCGCGAAATTGGGTGGATGACGGCGGCGGCCGTCAGGCCGCCTTCGCCAGTTCGGGTTGCGCCGCTGCCGCCGCGGCCTCGGCCGCCTTGGTCCCGAGCAGATCATATGGATCGATCCCGTCGGCACGCATCATCGCATGGACCTGCTTGTAAACCGTCGGCTCCGTGATGCCGAGCCGGACGCGTGCCGCGTCGAGCGGCTCGGCGAGGAGCGCACGGATGTCCTGGTGCGCGATCTGCTGGGCGACGCGGCCGATGCGCTGGCCCTCGCGAACCGCGGCGTAGATCGGATAGCGGCGGCCGAAGCCCTTGCGGATCTCGCGCGCGCCGGCCCAGGCGATGAACAGCGTCCCCCAGCTCGGGGTCTGGCTGTAGGAGAAGGCCAGCACGCATTGCTCGCCGAGCGCGTCGCGGCCGTAGCCGGTCAGAATGTGGAACAGGTCGTGCGTGTCGCGCAGCCGGTCGCCGTAGAGCTCGAGCATGTCGTCATAGCTCGGCTTGCCGCGGCGGAACTTCAGCGATTCGTCGACCAGCCCCTGCGCGGTCAATCCCTCGCGCTCCATGAAGTCGACATAGACGCGCCCGACGCTGCCCTCGGGCAAGCGGCGCAGCGCGTCGTGATCGTCGAGCATCGCGGGGAGATAGGGGCGCTCGGCCAGAATCTTCCTGCCCTCTTCCGTGGCGAAGAATTTTTCGACCGAGCGGCCGAAGCGATTGTCGCGCAGCGCGTCGATGATGTGGAACACCTGCTCGGTGTCCTCCTTGTCGGCGATCAGCTTGCGGAAGTGGCTCAGTGCCTTGAGCGGACGAAAGCCGGCGTCGGTGCGGTCGGGGTGGGAGAGCGGCAAGCTTGTCATGTTCGGTCTCGCTGAGAATCGATGTGGAATCCCAATTAGCACTACTGACACAAATGTCAATACTGTCCCGGCGCGTGATGTCGAGGGCGTCTGGCTTGGAAGGCTCGATCCCCTCCTCGTCACCCCGGACTTGATCCGGGGTGACGAAGCTCTCCAAACCCGGTCACCACCTCGCACTGGACGCCGCCACCCATCCACCGTATCGCCCCCGTAAGACAGCAAGGGGCAGGCCATGAACGCGGTGACGAACGAGCGCTTCGAAAGCCTCGACGCGATCCGGGGCGTCGCGGTGATGGGCATATTGGCGATGAACATCGTCGCTTTCGCCCTGCCCTTTTCGGCCTATTCGAATCCCGCCGCGGGCGGGCCGCCCGGCACCGTCGACCTCGCCGCCTGGTTCTTCAATTTCCTGTTCGTCGATTCGAAGATGCGCGGGCTGTTTTCGATGCTGTTCGGCGCGAGCACCCTGCTCGTCATCGAGCGCGCCGAGGCGTCGGGGCGCAGCCCGCCGCGCGCCCATTATGCGCGGATGCTCTGGCTGGCGCTGTTCGGGCTCGCGCATTATTATTTCATCTGGTTCGGCGACATATTGTTCCTCTACGCCGCGTGCGGCCTGCTGCTCTTCCCCTTCCGCCGCCTCTCCGTGAAGGCGCTCGGCTGGTGGGCGGCCGGCTTCTTCCTGATCGGCGCCGCGCTCTTCCTCGCGCTCTGGAGTTCGCTCCTCGCCGCGCAGGCGGGCGCGCTGCCGGGCGATGGCGGCGCCGGGATGCGCACCGCGCTCGACCAGGTCGAAGCGGCGATGGGCGCGAATTCGCCAGATTATGCGAAGGACGTCGCGCTCTATCTCGGCAGCTATGGCTCGATCGTCGCGCATCGCACCACCGAGACCGCGGGCGAGCCGGTGCAGGGTCTGATCATGATGCTTTGGGAAAGCATGGGGTTGATGCTCGCGGGCATGGCGCTGTTCAAGTCGCGGATGCTGACCGGCGAGTGGCCGGCGGCGCGCTATCGGACGTGGGCGATCGTGTGCTTCCTCGTCGCCGCGCCGCCGCTCGCCGGGCTCGCCGTCTATCAGTGGAACGCGGGTTTCGACGGCGTGGCGGTGTTCGGCGGGACGGCGGCGCTGTCGATGCCGTTCGACATCGTCATGACCTTCGGCTGGGCGGCGCTCATCCTGTGGCTGATCCGGGTCGCGGCGAGCGACGCGGTGCGCGCGCGGCTCGCCGCGGCGGGGCGCATGGCCTTTACCAACTATCTGACGACGTCGATCGCGATGACGACGATCTTCTATGGCTATGGCCTCGGCCTGTTCGGCAGCGTCGGCCGCGCCGCGCTCTATCTCTTCTGCTTCGGCATGTGGACCGCTATGCTGCTCTGGGCGAAACCGTGGCTCGACCGCTTTCACTATGGCCCGTTCGAATGGCTGTGGCGCAGCCTGTCGCGCGCGAAGCTGCAGCCGATGCGGCGCGCTCCGGCTCAGTAACCGACGGCGCTGCCGAAGCTCGCGGGACGGCGCTGGACCAACGGATTGGCCTCGCGTTCGAGCGCGGCGAGCGTCTTTTCGAACAGCGGGCGCAGTTCGACGACACGCGGCAGATATTCCTCGGGGCTGACCTGGCTTTCGACGCAGCGGCGCGCGAACATCTCGATATCCTCGGCCAGTTCGCCCAGCTTTTCGGCGCCGAACTGCCGCGCTTCGCTCTTCAGAGTGTGCGCCGGCATGACGAGTCCGCGCGCGTCGCGCGCGCGCATCGCCTCTTCGATCACGGCGACCGACTTGGTGCCGTCCTCGCGAAAATAGCCGAGAATCCGGACGAAAGCGGCGCCCAGCTGGGCACGCGTCGCGCGGAATTCATCCCAATCGACCAGGATCTCGTCCAATGTTCCGTCCCTTGGTGTTCAATTTGGTCCTTGGTCCCTGCCGCCTCCATGACGAACTTGGGTAAAAAAGCCGTTACGGCCAGCGGAGCGCGGCGCGAAGCGTCCCGGAACGGGTCAGCGGCCGACCCGCCAGCGTCCCTCGCCCTCGGCGTCGACCGTCCAGCCATGACCGGCGGCGAGCGCCGCGACCTCGCGCGCCGCCTGCGGATCGTCGGCGAGCAGGACGACATGATGCTCGCTGCGCATCGCGCGCGCGAGGCGCAGCGCCGGCCACGGACAGCGCATGCCGCGCGCATCGACCACCGCGGCGGCCGGCTCATTCGTCATAGGGATTGCGCGAATTGCGGAAATTGAGGCGAACGGGGACGCCCTGGAAGCCCAGTTCCTTGCGCATGCCGTTGACCAGATAGCGTTCATAGCTTCCCGGCAGCGCGTCGGTGCGAGTGCCGAAGACGACGAAGGTCGGCGGTCGGGTGCGCGCCTGGGTGATATAGCGCAGCTTGATCCGCTTCCCGCCCGGCGCCGGCGGCGGGTTGGCGTCGACCGCTCCCTCGAACCAGCGGTTGAGCTTCGCGGTCGAGACGCGATTGGTCCAGATCGCGCGCTGTTCGAAGGCGACGCGGACCAGCGTGTCGATGCCCTTCCCCGTCGCGCCCGAAATGCTGAGCACGGGCACGCCCTTGACCTGGCTGAGCCCGTCGTCGAGCGCATTTCGCACGCCATTGAACAGCGACGAGGGATCTTCGGCGATGTCCCATTTGTTGAGCGCGACGATCAGCGCGCGCCCTTCCTGCAGCACCCGGTCGGCGATCCGCAGGTCCTGCGCCTCGAGCCCCTTGGTGGCGTCGAGCAGCAGCACCACGACCTCGGCGAAATCGACCGCGTGGAGCGCGTCGGCGACCGACAGTTTCTCCAGCTTGTCCTGCACCTTGGCGCGCTTGCGCATCCCCGCGGTGTCGAACAGCTGGATTTCGTGGACCTCGCCGTCCTGTTCCCACTGCCAGTCGACGCGGATCGAATCGCGGGTGATCCCCGCCTCGGGCCCGGTGATCAGGCGGTCCTCGCCGATCATGCGGTTGATCAGCGTCGACTTGCCAGCATTGGGCCGCCCGACGATCGCGAGCTTCATCGGGCCGAGCGGCGCGTCTTCATCCTCGTCGCCTTCGGACGCGGGCGGCGCTTCGCCTTCGGCCGCGTCATAGGCTTCGACGATCGGGCGCAGCGCGTCGAACAGATCGACCACGCCTTCGCCATGTTCGGCGCTGAGCGCGATCGGGTTGTCGAAACCGAGCGCATAGGATTCCATCAGGCCGGTTTCGCCCTGCTTGCCCTCGGCCTTGTTGACGATCAGGATGATCGGCGTGTCCTCGCTGCGCAGCCAGCGCGCGATTTCCTCGTCGAGCGGAGTGACCCCGGCGCGGCCGTCGATCATGAACAGCGCCGCGTCGGCCTCGCGCACCGCTTTCTCAGTCTGCACCCGCATCCGGCCGGGCAGCGTCGCGGCGTCATGATCCTCGAAGCCCGCGGTATCGACGATGCGGAATTCGAGCCCCAACAGCTTGCCGTCGCCCTCGCGCCGGTCGCGCGTCACCCCCGGCTGGTCGTCGACGAGCGCCAGGCGCTTGCCGACGAGCCGGTTGAACAGCGTCGATTTGCCGACATTGGGCCGGCCGACAATGGCGATCGTCGCGGATCGCGCCATGCTTCTATCCTATCCGTCGGCCAGGCCGCACGCGGCCGAGCCCCTGTTACCGCCAGGCGGTGATGCGTCCGTCGTCCGCGAGAATGTAGAGCGTCTGGTTCGCGACAACCGGGGTCTGCGACAGCGGCGTCTTGAAATCGGTCGTCGCGAGCGTCGAACCGTCGGTCGGCGAGAATTCGGCGAGCTGGCCCTCGCTGTTCACCGCGATCAGCCGTCCGCCGGCGAGAATCGGCCCCGTCCAGCGGATCGGATCCTTCTTCTTCTTTTCGGTCTCGACGCGATAGCGGCGCAACTGCTGGATCCAGCGGATCTTGCCCGACCCGCGCGCGACGCAAAGCAGCTTCGCATCGTCGGTCATCGCATAGACCCACTCGCCGACCACATAGGGGGTCGAGATGCCCGCGATCGAGATTTCCCAGGTGCGCTGGCCGGTGTTGAGCTCGTAGCTCGCCATGCGGCCGCCCTGCCCGAGCGCGAAGACACGGCCGCGGTCGATGACCGGATCGGCGTCGACATCGGTCAGGGTCGAAACCGACAGCGCCATCGAGGTGCGCGCGAGCGCATCCTCCCAGAGGTCGCGGCCGTTCTCGTAGCGATAGGCCTGAACCTCGCCCGACGAGAAGCCGGCGACGATCGTCGCTTCGCCCGCGGCGGGCGACGCCGCGCCGAACACGCTGCCCGCTTCGAGCGAAGCGGTCGCCTGCCACAGCACCGCGCCATTGGCGGCGTTGAGCGCGAGGATCTGATTGTCCTGGGTAATCACATAGACGCCCCCGAACGCGATCGTCGGCGCGCCGCGCAGCGGCCCTGCGGGCTTGACCTTCCAGATCACCGATCCGTCGCTCGCCTTGAGCGCCGCGACGTCGCCGACGCCGCTGGTCGCATAGACGATATCGCCGTCGACCGCCGCGCCGCCACCGAACAGCGAATCCTGGAAATCCTTGCCTGTGCTGCCGATCGCGGCGCTCCACAGCTTCGCGCCGGTATCGGCGGCAAAGGCCGACACGACCGCGTCGGTGTCGACGACGAACAGGCGGTTGTCGGCGACGACCGGCGACGAGGCGAGGCGCTGCTTCTTGGTGCTGCCCGCGATCGTCGCGGTCCACGCCTGACTGCGCGAGGCCGCGAGCGCGAGGTGGCCCATCGATTTCGACGCATTGCCGCCCGACTGCGCCCAGGCGGCGTTGACCACCGGTTCGGGCAACACGACCGCGGTCTCGGCGAGCGCGGGATCGACCTTGATGCTGTTGTCGTTCGACAGGATGGAGATGCGATCGCCGACGGTCGGAGTCTTTGGCCCGCCATTGCCCTTGAGCACGCCGCAGGCCGCGAGCGGCAGCGTCAGCAGCGCCGCGTAGAATACATACCGGCTTTTCATCCTATTTGGCTTCCTCACTCTTCGCGGCCGCTGCCTTGGGCGCGGCATCACCTTTCGTTTCGGCTGCTGCGCTGTCGGTCGCACGGTCCGCGACCGCGTCGACACCCAGCATCCCCGCCATCTGAACGGCGCGAGACTGCAGCGACTGGGGAATATCGGGCAATTTGGCGATGCGGCCATAAAGCGCGCCCGCCTGATCGAACTGGCCGAGCTGATAATGCGCGATCGCGCTCAGCTCGGCGGCGCTCGCGAACCAGCTCGACGCCGGGTCCTTGGCATCGACCATCGGCTTCATGCGCGCGATGACCGTTTGGGGTTTCAGCGTGTCATATTCGAAGGCGGTCTGGCGGATGAGCGCGAGGTCGCGCAGCGCCTGGTCGGCCTTTGTATCGCCCGCGACCTTCGCCATCAGCGCGGCCGCCGCCTTGAGGTCGCCCGTCTGCGCTTTCAGATTCGCCTGCTGGATCAGCGCCGCGGCGCGATAGGCAGGGCCGCCGTCGGCGATCAGCTTGTCGAGCTCGGCGGACGCGGCGCGCGGCTGGCTGGTCTTCGCCTTGTCGAACGCCGCGAGCAGCGCTTCGGCCTGTTCGCCGCGTTTCGCTTCCTGCGTGTGATTCCAGAACAGATAGCCGCCGAAGGCCAGCACCGCCGCGATCACCGCGACGACGATCCAGCGTCCGTAATCCTTCCAGATCGAATCGAGCCGGTCCTTGCGGACGGCTTCGTCGACTTCCTGCAACAGCGCGGCATTATTGGTCGGGCTCAGCGCCAATCAAACCTCCATCTCGTCCATCCGGCTTTCGGGCACGCGTCCCGCCGGTCGCCTCCTTAGCGGTGGCACCGGAAAAGGCCAAGCGATTCACTCGATCCGCGGCGGCGCGTCAACCGGCGTAGATCTGATCCTCGGTCGGGAATGAACGGGACCTGACCTGGTCCGCATATTCCTGGACGGCGCCGCTGACGACGCCCGCCATGTCCTGATAACGCTTCACGAATTTGGGGACACGTTCGAACATGCCGAGCATGTCGTCGGTCACCAGCACCTGCCCGTCGCATTGCGCCGAGGCGCCGATGCCGATCGTCGGGCAGGCGACCTTGTTGGTGATCTCGACCGCGATCGATTCGAGCACGCCCTCGATGACGATCGAAAAGGCGCCGGCCTGCGCGACCGCGATCGCATCCTCGACGATCGAGCGGGCTTCCTCGTCGCTCTTGCCGCGCACGCCATAGCCGCCGAGGATGTTGACCGCCTGCGGGGTCAGCCCGACATGGCCCATCACCGGAATGCCGCGCTGGGTCAGGAATTCGATCGTCGGGGCGAGCACTTTGCCGCCCTCGACCTTGACCGCGGCGGCGCCGGTTTCCTTGAGCAGCCGCGCGGCATTGTCGAACGCCTGCTGGGGGCTGCCCTCATAGCTGCCGAAGGGCATGTCGACGATGACCGCGGCGTGATAGCTGCCGCGCACGACCGCCGCGCCGTGCAGCGACATCATGTCCATCGTCACCCCGACCGTGTGCGGCAGGCCGTAGATCACCTGCGCGAGCGAATCGCCGACGAGCAGCATGTCGCAATGCGGGTCGAGAAGCTGCGCCATGCGGACGGTGTAGGCGGTCAGCATGACGAGCGGCTCGCCACCCTTGCGCTGGCGAATCCGCGGCACCGTCAGCCGCTTCATCGGCTGCGGCGTCGGATTGGCGCGGCTGGTGGAGGTGGGAAGGGTGAGCGTCTTGGGGAGCGTGGACATGGCTCGCGGCTTAGACCCGAATGTTGCAGTGCAAAAGCGGTTCCACCGTTTGTGTATTTCTTATTTTACTCTATGTTAGATATATATAACATTTACACAGATCACAGAGAGGATCGACGTGGCGAGGCCACCCTTCACCAACGACATCCGCACATTGCGCTTTCTGGCCGGCGAGATGACGCAGGGCGAACTCGGCGAGCGGGTCGGCGTGACGCGCCAGACGATCGCGGCGATCGAGCAGGGCAAATATTCGCCGTCGCTCGAAGCCGCCTTCCGTATCGCGCGCGTCTTCGGCCGGCCGCTCGAGGCGGTGTTCCGGTGGGACGAGGGCTGAGGCCCGACTTGGTCGGCAGCGCGATCGGGCGTAAAAGAGCGGGCGGAAAGGACTCCGCCATGCGCTCGCTGACGCTACTCTGCCTGCCTCTCTTCCTCTCCGTGGCACCCGCCGGGGCGCAGGACGCGCTTCCCGTCGACCTGCACCTGATCCCTGCTACCGCCGATACGAAACCGCGCCCGTGGGCGATCTTCTTCCCGCGCGCCGAAGGCATCGGAAAACTCGCGCCCGGCAATCAATATGCCGACCTCGCCGCCTTCCTGAACCAGCGCGGGATCGACGTGCTGGTCGTCGACGACGATGCGGCGCTCAAGCGGCTGAAGCCGCCGGGATCGGCGGGCGAGAAGCGGGCGGCGATCGCCATCGACGCGCTCGCCAGGCTGCGCGCCGCGGGCCGCTTCGACATGCGCTGCCCCGGCGTCGCCGTCGGCTGGTCGCGCGGCGGCGAGGGCGCGCTGACGCTCGCCTCGACGCCGGGCGGCCCCGACAGCGGCTTTCGCGCCGCGATCGTCTATTACCCCTCGGTGCGCGGCCAGCCCTCGCCCTGGCCGCAACGGTTGCCGGTGCTGGCGCTGCAAGGCACGGACGACGGCACCGCACCCGCGAAACGGCTCGAAGCACTCGCGGCGACCCGCGTCCGCAATCCCGAATATCCGTTCGTTCTCAACCTCTATCCCGGTGCCGGGCACCGCTTCGACGTCGCGCACCCGGTCGACGATCCCGGCAGCACCAGGGCGCCCGGCGATTTCAACGCCGCCGCGCATAAGGCGGCGCTGGAGGCGATCGACGCCTTCCTGACCGAGCGCGCGATCGGCGGCGCAAGCTGCGCGCTCGACTAGGCGACTAGGCCTTGCCGGCCCCGGTCAGCGCCGCGAGCTGCTCCGGCGACAGGCGCAGGGCCTCGCTCCCCATGATCTCGTCGAGCTGTTCGACGCTCGTCGCGCTCGCGATCGGCGCGGTGACGCCGGGCTGGACCGCGACCCAGGCGAGCGCGATCTGGGGCAGCGTCGCGCCGGTTTCGCCCGCGATCCGTTCCATCGCCGCAAGCACCGCCGGCCCGCGTCCCTCCATATAAGGCTGGACGCGCGCACCGCGGGGGCTCTTCGACAGATCGCCCGCATCGCGATACTTGCCCGATAGATAGCCCGAGGCGAGGCTGAAATAGGTGACGACGCCCAGCCCCTCGGCGATGCACAGTTCCTGCAGCGCGCCCTCATATTGATCGCGGTCGAGCAGGTTGAGCTCGGGCTGCATCACCGTGAAGCGCGGCAACCCCGTCTCTGCCGACACGCGCAGCGCCTCGGCAAGCCGCTCGGCCGAATAGTTGGACGCGCCGATCGCGCGCACGGTGCCCGCATCGACCAGCTCGCCGAACGCGCCGAGCATTTCATCGAGCGGCACGTCGGGATCGTCCTTGTGCGCGAAATAGAGGTCGATGACGTCGACGCCGAGCCGGTCGAGCGAGCCCTGCACCGCCGCGCGGATGCGGTCGGGTTTCAGCCCGCCCTCCATCATCCCGACCTTGGTCGCGATGAGGATCCGGTCGCGCGCGCCGCTCGCCTTCAGCCATTCGCCCATCATGGTTTCCGATTCGCCGCCCTTGTGGCCCGGCACCCACGCCGAATAGACGTCGGCGGTGTCGATCATCCCGCCGCCGCGCTCGACGAAGCGGTCGAGCACCGCGAAGCTCGCGGCGCGGTCGGCGGTCATGCCGAAGACGTTGCCGCCGAGGACGAAGGGGCGGACGGCAAGGCCGCTCCGGCCCAAAGCGCGTTCGGTCATCGCGTTTCTCCTTGTTTCGCCGCGGGAACGGCCTCGCGGGGATTGTCGCTGAACAGGCCGTCGATGCCGGTCTTCAGATAAACGCGGATCTCGGCAGCCAGGTCGCCGTGCCCGGCGGGATTGATGCCGCCCTTGTCGGCGAACGGCAGGAAGTAATTTTCACGGCGGAAGGTCCACGGATGCACCTTGAGCCCCGCGGCATGCGCGTCGCGCACGAGCGAGGTCGGCTCGCCGAGCGTTCCGAGCGCGCCGCTCGGGATGACCATGTCCTTGTTCGGCCCGATGCCGTCGGCATAGGCAGCGACGGCCTTCAGCCCCGCGGGCGTCGCCATCGCGGCATAGCTCGATTTCGGATCGTCGGCCGGCCCGCCCTCGCCGTCCATCAGCTGGATCAGCGGCAGGTCGCTCTTCGCCCGGATCGCCTTCAGATTGCCGACCTCGAAGCTCTGGATGAACACCGGCGCGGCGCGGCCGCGATAGCCGTATCGGTCGAGCAGCGCGAGCATGGGCCCCTCGTGCGGCAGGCCGATCGCGGCGAAATAACTCGGATGCTTGGTCTCGGGATAGACGCCGACCCGATGCGCGCGCCCCTTGTTGACGCGGGCGAGAAGGTCGAGAATCTCCTCGAAGGTCGGAATCGCGAACTTGCCGTCGTTGGCCGTCCCGCGCAGCTTCGGGATGCGCTCCTTCGCGCGCAGCGTCTTCAATTCGGCAAGGGTGAAATCCTCGGTGAACCAGCCCGTGACCTCCTTGCCGTCGATCCGCTTGGTCGCTTTTCGGTTCGCATATTCGGGATGATCGGCAACGTCGGTCGTCTCCGAAATCTCATTCTCGTGCCGCGCGACGAGCACCCCGTCCTTCGTCAGCACCAGATCGGGCTCGATGAAGTCGGCGCCCTGCTCGATCGCCAGCTCATAGCTCGCGAGCGTATGCTCGGGCCGCTCGCCCGACGCGCCGCGATGCGCGATGACGATCGGCGGCTTGCCGCCCAGCGTAGGCTCCGCCGCCATCGGCTCAGCCCCGCAGCCCGCGAGCGCCAGCAGCGCGAGCGACGCGGCGCGCCAGCGCCTCATGCCGCAAAGCGGGCCTGCCAGTCACTCTCGGAAAATCCGACGCTGACGCCGTCCGCCGCCTCCACCACCGGGCGGCGGATCATTGCCGGCTGGTCCAGCATCAGCGCCTTGGCCTTCGCCGCGTCGAGCCCCGCCTTGTCGGCATCGGGCAGCTTGCGAAAGGTCGTTCCGCCCTTGTTGAGCAGCTTTTCCCAGCCGACCGCGTCGATCCAGCCCTGCAGCTTCGCGGGATCGAGCCCGTCCTTGCGGAAATCGTGGAAGCGATAGGAAACGCCCGCGCCGTCCAGCCAGCGCCGCGCCTTCTTCACCGTGTCACAGTTACTGATTCCGAACACGGTTAACGTCATTTTCGTTTCCTTCGAAGCCATGCTCGCGCTGAGCGAGGGAAAAAATAGGCGCACCCCAAGATGCTGGCTCCGGCGATAGCAAGAATGCAGTTCGTGGCGAAGGCACTCGCTGAAATCAATGCGCTCAGATTTGCTCCAGCCAGCAGCACGCAAACGAAGGCGAACAAGGAGATGACTGATCCCAGATGGATCTTTCTCTCCATCATGCCAGCCTGCTCTTCGTGATTTTCTTGTCTACGAGAGTCAGTGCCATCTTGCGACTCTAGGAGAGCGGCGGCATGTCGGCAATGCGCGTGTTGGCGCTCGCCAATTTGCCGCGCAGCGCGCGCGCGAAGCCCTGGTGCAGCGCCGCAGCGATGTCGGGATTGGCGGCGAGATAGGCGCGCAGCGCCGCCGCGGGCACGAACCACAGCCGCGCGTTGGTGGTCAGCGTGACCGTGCCCGTCGCATGCGCGCCGTCGAGCACCGTCGCCTCGCCGATCAGCGCGCCGTCGGTCAGCGTCCCGACCTCCGCGCCGTCGCGCTGAATCAGCGCGCGGCCTTCGGCGAGGTAGAAGAGGCTGGGCGCCGCCTGATTCTCGCGGATCAGCACCTCGCCGCGCTTGGCCGAAATCCAGTGCCCCTGGTCGATCAGGCGCCGGACGCCGGCGGGGCCGAGATCGGCGAAGTGCAGCGCGCGCAGCGCCTGTTCCTCGGGCGAGAAGCGGATGCCGGCGTCGCGCAGCCAGCCGCGCGCCGCGAGCGCGCCGTTCACCGCCAGGATCGCCAGCAACAGCAGCGCGTAGCCGACGCCATGCCAGGTGAAGACCGCGATCGGCAGCGCGAGCAGCGCCGCAACGGCGACGCCCAGGCGCACCTGCTCGATCCGCGCGGCAAAGCAGGTCGCCAGCAGCAACAACAGGGCGCCATAGCCGAACAAGGCGGGATTGAAATTCGCCATAGCTATATCGTTTCGCGTCGCTGCCTGGTGGTTAGGACACTTAGATATATAAGGTTACCGATTACCGAACGCTCGACGCAACCCCGATCCGGCACTCCCCTGCCGTCCGCCACCCCTTCGGGAGCGGCAGCAAATTAGCAGTTTCCGCGCCTCAAGAAAAGCATAGGTGCGCAAAAGCGCGGACAATGCTAATTTCCTTGCCCTTGCTTCCCCGGTGCGTTCGCGCCAAGGCAGCGCGCGATTCGGGTTTTGATGCAGAAGACGATAGAGATGACGAAAACATGGCAACCGCATAGCTGGCGTTCGCACGAGGCGCGCCAGCTCCCCACCTACGCCGACGGCGCCGCGCTCGAGGCGGCCGAACGCGAGCTCGCAAGCTATCCGCCGCTCGTCTTCGCCGGCGAAGCGCGCGAACTGACGAACGAGCTCGCGCGCGTCGCGGAGGGCAAGGCCTTCCTGCTCCAGGGCGGCGACTGCGCAGAGAGCTTTGCGGAATTCCACCCGAACAACATCCGCGACACCTTCCGCGTCCTCCTACAGATGGCGGTCGTGCTGACTTTCGCGTCGAAGATGCCGGTGGTGAAGCTCGGCCGCATGGCGGGCCAGTTCGCCAAGCCGCGCTCGGCCGACATGGAAGATGTCGATGGCATCTCGCTGCCCAGCTATCGCGGCGACATCATCAACGACATCGGCTTCGAGGCGAAGGGCCGCGAGCCCGACCCGGCGCGCATGGTCAAGGCGTACAACCAGTCGGCGGCGACGCTCAACCTGCTGCGCGCCTTCGCGAACGGCGGTTACGCCAATCTGCACCAGGTCAACGCCTGGACGCACGATTTCATGGACCGCAGCCCGTGGGCGAAGAAATATCAGGAAACCGCCGCGCGCATTTCCGAAGCGCTCGCCTTCATGGAAGCCTGCGGCGTGACCCCCGAAACCGTCCCGCAGATCAAGGGCACCAGCTTCTACACCAGCCACGAGGCGCTGCTGCTTCCCTATGAGCAGGCGCTCACGCGGCAGGACAGCCTGACCGGCGGCTGGTACGACACGTCGGGCCACATGCTGTGGGTCGGCGACCGCACCCGCTTCGAAGGGTCGGCGCATATCGAATATCTGCGCGGCATCGGCAACCCGGTCGGCATGAAGTGCGGGCCGACCCTCGAGCCCGACGCGCTGCTGCGCCTGCTCGACACGCTAAACCCCGGCCATGTGCCCGGCCGCATGACGCTGATCACCCGCTACGGCCACGACAAGATCGAGGCCCATCTGCCGAAGCTGGTGCGCGCGGTGAAGGAATCGGGCCACCCCGTCGTCTGGTCGTGCGATCCGATGCACGGCAACGTCATCAAGACGCCCAACGGCTACAAGACGCGACCCTTCGAGCGCATCCTCGCCGAAGTGCGCGGCTTCTTCGCCGTGCACCGCGCCGAGGGGACGCATGGCGGCGGCATCCATATCGAGATGACCGGCCAGAACGTCACCGAATGCACCGGCGGCGCGATGGACGTGACCCAGATGGACCTCGCCGACCGCTATCATACCCACTGCGACCCGCGCCTCAACGCGGGGCAGAGCCTGGAGCTGGCCTTCCTGCTGGCCGAGATGCTCAACCAGGAAATGAGCGAGCGGGCGAAGCAGGCGGCGTAAACTCAACTCACCTGCCTTCCGCATCCCCGAGCGAAGACGAGGGGCATTGCCGAGCGAAGTCGAGGCCCGCAGCGCCCTAGCTTCTCGCTTCGCTCGAAGAAGCCCCTCGTCTTCGCTCGGGGATGCGGTGATTAATTTTCGGCGTTGCCCGCCCATCGCTTCGTATCGGCGAACGCCCGCCCGAGCGCGACGTGCAAGTCGGCATCCTCCGCCGCGCCGCCGAGCGGCACCTTGTCGGTGAAATTGTCGCCCGGGCCGTGATAGTCGCTGCCGAGGAACGCCTCGAGCAGCCCCATGTCGGAAAAGCTGCCACCCACCATCAGCGCGGGGACGTCCTTCGCGCCGAGCGCCCAGCCGTCCTGCCGCTGGACGAAGGCGTCGGCCTCGCCGTCGGTGTCGATCCGGCGCCCGAGCTTGGTCGCGACATCGCGCACCATCGCGTCATAGGCGGGGCGGCCGCGGCCGATCGTCGCGACCGGCGTGCCGCGCGGCGAGATGGCGATGGTGTCGATGTTGAGCGCGACGGTGATGTCGCCGAGCGGGACCACCGGATGATCGGCGAAATAATAGGCGCCGAGCAGCCCCTTCTCCTCGGCGGTGGTCGCGAGGAAATAGATGTCGCGGTCGGGGCGCGGCCCGCTCGCGAGCCGCTTCGCGACCTCGATCAGCACCGCGATCCCGCTCGCATTGTCGACCGCGCCGTTGCAGATGCGGTCGGCCGCTCCTTCGGGACGGCAGAGGCCGAGATGGTCCCAGTGGCCGAGGAACAGCACCGCCTTGCCGTCGGGCTTCGCGCCGGGCAGCTTCGCGATCACATTGTTGCTGGCGAAGGGCCGCACGGTCGAGGTCGCCGCGAAATCGGCAGTCACCGGCAGCGCGATGCCGCGATAGTCGGGCGCCTTCGCCGCCTCGCGCAGCGCGCCGCCGTCCTGCCCCGCACGCGCGAACAGCGCATCAGACGCCTCGAGCGACAGGAAGCCGCTGATCGCCGGTCCCTGGCTCGCCTCCTCGGCGGGCCGCACCGTCTTGCCGGCGAGCGCGCCGCGAAGCTGCGCCCAGGGCACGGCGTCGGTCGCGACCACCAGCACCGCCGCGGCGCCCGCCTCGGCGAGCATCCGCCGTCGCTCGCGGTAGCGCGGCGGCTTGTCGCCATAGGGCGGATTGTCGAACAGCATGATCGCGAGCTTGCCCTTGACGTCGGTCGCGACCTTGCCCGCGCCGTCGATGCCATAGCCGACGAACACCGCGGGCACGTCATTCAGCGTCACCGCGGGGTCGCGGCCGGTCAGGATGATGCCGTCATCCTCCAGCGCGAAGTCGCGGCCGTGGACGCGCAGCCTGGCGCTGCCCGAGACCGCCTCGCTCTCGACCAGCGGCACCGGCTGCAGCCACGGCGTCGCGCTGCCCGGCACGGCTTCGAGCCCGGCCTTCGCCCATTCGCCGACGATATAGGCGATCGTGCGGTCCTCGCCCTCGGTGCCCGGCGCCCGCCCCTCGAAGGCGTCGCCCGCCAGGATGCGGATATGCTCGGCCAGCTGCGCTTCGGTGACGGGAGTGTCGGCGTCCCTGGCGAAGGCGGCGGGGGCCGCGAAAGCGGTGAAGGCGATGGCCGCGACGGCGGCGCGAAGGGCTGTCTTCTGCATGGATCGGCCGCATGACATGGACCGCCGGGGGAGGCAAGGCGCGTTCGTCGAACGACGAATGGTGCACTGATAAGCCCTCCCCTTCAGGGGAGGGCAGCGAGACTTGGCAGCTTGCGGCCTAGTCGCAGCGGGTGGGGGCCATCGGCCTTGCGCAAGGCCGATGGCCCCACCCCAACCCCTCCCCTGAAGGGGAGGGGCTTGTCAGCGCCCCGCCCGCTCCAGCAGCGCCCTCGCCGCGGCGACGTGCATGTCCTCGATCATCCGTCCTTCGTGCCGCTGCGCGCCGCCGGTCGCCGCCGCGACCAGCGCCTCGGCGACGGCGATCTCGCGCTCCGATGGCGCGAAAGCGCCGTTGCACGGATCGACCTGCGACGGGTGGATCAGTGTCTTGCCGTCGAAGCCCAGCCGCCGTCCTTCGCCGGCCTCGGCGGCGAAACCCGGCGCGTCGTCGATCGCGTTGTAGACGCCGTCGAAGCACCAGACGCCGCCCGCGCGCGCGGCGAGGACGATCGCCTGGATCGCATGGCCCATCGCGCCGCGGTCCGTACCGTCCGGAAGCCGCAACTCGTGCGCGAGATCGTTGAGCCCGGCGATCAGCCCGCGCGTCGCGGGGTCGGCGGCGATGGCGCGCGCGGCATAGATGGCGGCGGGGCTCTCGATCATCGCGAGCAGCGGCAGCCCGAGCCCGCGCGCCGGGTCGAGATCGGTGGGCGCGTCGACCTTGGGCAGCACGACCGCGTCGAGCGCCAGCCCCGCGACCGCGCCGAGGTCGGCGGCCTGATGCGCGCTGCCGCTGCCGTTGATCCGCACCGCCACCCGCTTTCCGGCAAAGCCCGCCGTCACCGCCGCGCGCATCGCCTCGCGCGCATCGGCCTTGCGGTCTTCGGGCACCGCATCCTCGAGGTCGATGATCAGCATGTCGGCGGCAAGCGCATGCGCCTTTTCGAGCGCGCGGGCGTTGGATGCGGGAACGTAGAGGAGCGAGCGCGGAGCGAAATCGGCCTGTGTCATGCGCTTTTCTGTGGCGCAGCCGCGCCATAGCCGCAATAAGGAAGGCGGTTTACGCGGACGATTTTGCGGGAGGGGATGGTCTATGTATTTCGCGATCGCGCTGGTGGTGCTGGCGCTCGTCTTCCTGATCTGGGCGCTGACGCCGGTGCGGCAGGGCTATGCCTATACGATCGAACGCTTCGGCCGCTACACGCACACCGCGCAGCCGGGACTCAACTTCATCATGCCGATCTTCGACCGCGTCGGGCGCAAGGTGAACATGATGGAGCAGGTGCTCGACATTCCGGGGCAGGAGATCATCACCAAGGACAATGCGATGGTCGCGGTCGACGGCGTCGTCTTCTTCCAGGTGCTCGACGCCGCGAAGGCGGCCTATGAGGTCAGCGACCTTTATCTCGCGATCATGAACCTGACGACGACGAACCTGCGCACCGTCATGGGCTCGATGGACCTCGACGCGACGCTGTCGAAGCGCGACGAGATCAACGTCCGGCTGCTGCACGTCGTCGACGATGCGACGACGCCGTGGGGGGTGAAGATCACCCGCGTCGAGATCAAGGACATCCGCCCGCCCGCCGACATCTCGAACGCGATGGCGCGCCAGATGAAGGCCGAGCGCGAAAAGCGCGCCGTGATCCTCGAGGCCGAAGGGTCGCGTGCCTCCGAAATCCTGCGCGCCGAGGGCGAGAAGCAGGGCCAGATCCTGCAGGCCGAGGGGCGCCGCGAGGCCGCGTTCCGCGACGCCGAGGCGCGCGAGCGGCAGGCCGAAGCCGAGGCCAAGGCGACGCAGATGGTCTCCGATGCGATCGCGAGCGGCAATACGCAGGCGATCAACTATTTCGTCGCGCAGAAATATGTCGACGCGGTGAGCCAGTTCGCGACCAGCCCGAACAGCAAGACCATCCTGTTCCCGGTCGAGGCGACGCAGCTGATCGGCACGCTGGGCGGCATCGGCGAACTCGCGCGCGACGCGCTCGACCGCAAGGCGGGGGGCTGACATGCCCGACTGGCTGACGAACATGGAGCCGCACTGGGCGTGGCTGTCGCTCGGCGTGCTGCTCGCCGCGGCGGAGATCGTCGCGCCGGGCTTCTTCCTGATCTGGATCGGCGCCGCGGCGATCGTCACCGGCGTGATTGCGTGGGTCGTCCCGCTCAGCATCCCGCTCCAGCTCGGCATCTTCGCGATCCTGTCCTTCGTTGCCCTCTACGGCGGGCGGCGCTGGCTGAAGGCGAACCCGATCACCTCGGCGGACCCGCACCTCAACCAGCGCGCCGGGCGGCTGGTCGGCGAGGTGCTGACCGTGACCCAGGCGATCGAGGACGGCCGCGGCCGCGCCAAGGTCGGCGACGGCGAATGGCCGGTGCGCGGGCCTGACGTGGCCGAAGGCGCCAAGGTCCGCGTCGTCAGCGCCGACGGCGGGGTGCTGGTGGTGGAGGCGGCCTGACGGAAACGCGTCGCCCTCGCGAAGGCGGGGGCGACGATGATTATCTTATCCCCCACGCGGCCGCGAATAGATCGCCACCACTTCGCCCAGCGCGTCGCTTTCGCCGATGCGCCGGAAGCCGAGCTTTGCCGCGACCCGCTCCGACGCCACATGCCCCGGATCGATGATGCAGCGCACGTCGGCCGTCTCGAGATGCGCGTCGGCCCAGCCAAGCGCGGCGGTCATCGCCTCGGTCGCATAGCCCGCGCCCCAATGATCGGCGTCGAAGGCCCAGCCCGCCTCGGGAACGCCTTCGAGTTCGGGGATGCCGCGGCCAAAATAGCTGAGCCCGCCCATGCCCACCAACCGGTCGGCCGCACGGTCGGCGAACACCCAATAGCCAAAGCCCATCACCGGCCACAGCCCGGCGGCGCCCAGGAATTTGCTCCAGCTGACATCGGGGGTGCGCGGCTCGCCGCCGATGAAGCGCGTCACGCGCGCGTCGGCCCACATCGCGATATGGTCGTCCTTGTCGGCAAGGCGCGGTTCGCGCAGGCGCAGGCGCGGCGTGTCGATGACGGGAGGCGATGCGGGCATGGCGCCGCGCTATCAGCGCGCCCCGCCGGCGGCAAGCCGTCAGGCGGCGGCCGCCACCTCGCCGCCGGGCATCACCGCATCGGCATAATCGCTTTCATATTTGCCGATCAGCGCGCGGTCGTCGTGGTTCCACGGGTGGAAGCCGGGCATGAAATAGGCGAGCCAGGGCAGGAAGCTCTTGCGCAGGATGCCGGGTTTGCCCAGCAGATACCACCAGATGCGCGCCGTCACGCGCCAGCCGGTCAGGCCGTCCTGCGCAAGCAGCGCCTTCATGCCGCGCACCCGCTTCGGCCAGAAGCGCGTCGTGATCGCCAGCATCATCAGAGACTTCGCCTTCCAGCGCCGCCAGCGGCTCCAGTCCTTCGTCGCGTGGAGCCAAGTGTCGTAGGCGACGCCCTTATGCTCGATCTCCTCGATCGCGTGCCATTTCCACAACGCGCCCCATTCGGGCTCGGCGCCCTCGTACATCCGCGCATCGCCCAGCATGATCGCCGCCATCATCGCAGTATAATGCTCAAGCGCGATCGTCGCCATCAGGTTGACGATCGGCGGGCGCTGCCGGATCAGCTCCATGACATTGTCGACATCGGCTTCGAGCGCCGACAGATCATAGCCCGCCTCGGCCGCCTTGCGGTTGAAGACGACATGCTCGCGGCTGTGGATCACTTCCTGCTGGGTGAAGGCGCGGATTTCGCGGGCGAGCTTGTCGGGCACCCCGTCACGGTGCGCCTTCACCGCCTCGATGAACATCGCCTCGCCCTTGGGAAAGGTCACCGACAGCGCGGTGTGAAAGGCCGAGGCGACCGGATCGCCGTTCAGCCACCAACGTCCCTGCCGGTCGTCGCGGCCAAAGCGCCGGTCGCGCGGGGTGATCGACAGGTCGGCGGGGGTCGGGGAGAGCGAAAGGCTGGACATATCTTCCTCACCGGCGAATAGGGGTGATGGCGCGGCGGCGCCGTAGGGGCATGTATCTAGGAATTACTTACAGTGGTGTCAATAGTAAAGAAGCGGCTCAGCCCGGAGGAAAGCCGCTCGGTCGCGCTCGAAGCGGCGCGGCAGATTCTGATCGAGAGCGGGCCACAGGCGTTGACCTTGAAGGCGGTCGCGGCGCGAATCGATCGCACCCACGCCAATCTGCTCCACCATTTCGGCAGCGCCGCGGGGCTGCAGATCGCGCTCGCGGCCTATCTGGCCGACACGGTGTGCGACACGATCGCCGCCAAGATGACCGCCTCGCCGCCGGGCGAGCGCAACGTGCGCGAGATCGTCGACCTCGCCTTCGACGCGTTCGGCAGCGGCGGCGCGGGCGCGCTCGCGACCTGGATGGCGGCAACGGGCAACGAGGGCGCGCTCGATCCCGTGATCGATGCGATCCACCGGCTGATCGACGGCATGGCGCCCGACGCGCACGAAAAGCGCCTGATGCACGAAGATACGCTCGCGCTTGTCCTGATGGCGATGGGCGACGCGCAGATGGGCGGCGCGATGGCCGAGGCGCTCGGCCTGCCGCGCGACACCGCGCGTGCGCTCGCCGCCGAGCTGATCACGGGGCGGATCGCGACCTTCTGGGCCGAGCAGAGCGGGAAGGCGGACTGCTGACCCTGCCCTTGGACGACGGTCCCTAGCCAAATCCCCGCCTTCCCCCTAAAGGGCGGCGATGCATTTCCTCGACCAGGCCAAGATCTTCATCAAGTCCGGCGACGGCGGCCCCGGCGCCGTGTCGTTCCGGCGCGAGAAATATATCGAATATGGCGGCCCCGACGGCGGCAACGGCGGCAAGGGCGGCGACGTGGTGTTCGAGGCGGTCGCCGGGCTCAACACGCTGATCGACTTTCGCTACACCCAGCATTTCAAGGCGAAGCGCGGCACCCCCGGCGCCGGGCGCGACCGCACCGGCGCGGGCGGCCCCGACCTCGTCATCCAGGTCCCCATCGGCACCCAGATTCTCGACGACGACGAGGAACGCAGCCTCCTCGCCGACCTCACCAAGGAAGGCGAGCGCATCGTCTTCCTGCGCGGGGGCGACGGCGGGCGCGGCAATGCGAGCTACAAGACCAGCACCAACCGCGCCCCGCGCCAGCACGGCCCCGGATGGCCGGGCGAGGAAATGTGGGTGTGGCTACGGCTGAAGCTGCTCGCCGACGCGGGTCTCGTCGGGCTGCCCAATGCCGGCAAGTCGACCTTCATCAACGCGGTGACCAATGCGCAGGCCAAGGTCGGCGCCTATGCCTTCACCACGCTCCGCCCGCAGCTCGGCGTCGTCAGCCACAAGGGGCACGAGTTCGTCATCGCCGACATCCCCGGCCTGATCGAGGGCGCGGCCGAAGGCGCCGGGGTCGGCGACCGCTTCCTCGGCCATATCGAGCGCTGCCGCGTGCTGCTCCATCTGGTCGACGCGAACGACGCCGATGTCGCGACCAGCTATCGCATCGTCCGCGACGAACTCGAAGCCTATGGCGCCGATCTGGTCGACAAGCCGGTGATCGTCGCCCTGAACAAGATCGACACGCTCGACGACGAGCTGATCGCGGCGCTCTCGGCCGAGCTCGCCGCCGAAAGCGGCCACAAGGTCATGGCGCTCTCGGGCGCGAGCGGCGCGGGGGTCGATGCGGTGCTCGACAAGCTGCTCGAGGCGATCGGCCATCCCGAACCGGGCGAGGACGAAAGCGAAGATGTGGGCGGCGACTGGTCGCCGATCTGATCACTGCGCTTCGAGCACCATGTTGAACGGGCCTTCGGTCGCCCGCCGCACCGTTCCAAAGCCGCCCTCGCGGATGATCTGCGACAACCGCGCCTCGCCCGCCTGCGCGCCGAGCGCCTCGCCGACCTCCTGGTCGAGCGAGGTCGGCACGCAGATCATCGTCGAGGCGTTGTAATAGAGACGCCCGACCGGATTCATATTCTCGGCGGGCGCGTCCCCCGCGATCGGCTCGACGATCATCCAGCGGCCGCCCGGTGCCAATATGCGCCGCATATGCGCGGCGCAGCCGCGGGGATCGCCCATGTCGTGCAGGCAGTCATACATAGTGATCAGGTCGAAGCCGTCCTCGGCGATTTCCTTCGCCGCGGCGACCTCGAACCGCACGCGGTCGCCATAGCCATGCGCGGCCGCATGCCGCCGCGCTTCGTCGATCGACGGCGCGTGGAAGTCGAAGCCGACGAACGCGCTCTCGGGATAGGCATCGGCCATCAGTAACGTCGAGAAGCCGACTCCGCATCCGACATCGGCGACCTTCGCGCCGCGGCGCAGCTTCGCCTCGACCCCATCCAGCGCCGGAATCCAGTTCTGGACGATATTGTTGACATAGCCCGGCCGGAAGAAGGCCCCGGTCGCGCAGAACAGGCAGCCCGCATGATCGCCCCAGCGCACGCCGGTGCCGTGGCGGAAACATTGTTCGACCTTGGGTTCGGCTTCGATCATCGCCGCGATCAGCTCGAAAGCGCCGGCCAGATAGACCGGGCTGTCGGGTTCAGCGAATATCATCGACTGTTCGGGTGAAAGGCTGAACCGATCCGACGCCGGATCATGGTCGATATAGCCGTTCGCGGCCTGGGCGAGCGCCCATTCGCGGACGTAGCGCTCGTGCAGCCCGCCGGCGCGCGACGCCAGTTCGGCCGCCGTTGCCGGTGCCTCCGCGAGCGCATCGAACAGGTCGAGCCGAAATCCCAGCCGCACCGTCGGCACGCTCATTCCGCCGCCGAGATCGCCCAGCATCTTGCCGACGAACGCGTGCAGCCTGTCTTCATCGATTGCCGTCGCCATCTATCCTCTCCTGCAAAGGGGGTGTGCGACTCTCCAGAAGGGCTCGATGAGAAGACCAGCATAGCATATCGCGAGGGAAACGGCACCACGGCACGGATATTCGCATTGGCACCCCTGCGCGCGCGCGCTATCGGCGCAGGAATGACCCTGTTCCCCCCCGCCTCCTGCTCCCGGCTGATCGTCAAGATCGGATCGGCGCTGCTCGTCGACGAAGGCGGCGCGGTGCGGCGCGACTGGCTCGCGGGGATCGCCGCCGATATCGCGGAACGGACGAAGGCGGGCCAGCAGGTCGCGGTGGTCTCGTCGGGCGCGATCGCGCTCGGCGCGCGGCGGCTGGGGCTCGCCAAGGGCGGCCGCGCGAGCCTCGAGGATGCGCAGGCCGCCGCGGCGACCGGACAGATCGCGCTGTCGCAGGTCTGGGCCGAGGTGCTCGGCGCCGAGGGGCTGACCGCCGCGCAGATGCTCGTCACCCTCGACGATCTCGAACATCGCCGCCGCTATCTCAACGCCGCGGCGACGCTCGACCGGCTGCTGTCCTTGCGCGTCGTGCCGATCATCAACGAGAATGACAGCGTCGCGACCGCCGAAATCCGTTTCGGCGATAACGACCGGCTCGCGGCTCGCGTCGCGCAGGCGGCGGGCGCGGGCGGCGTCATTCTGCTCTCCGACATCGACGGGCTCTACGATCGCAACCCGGCGCTGGAAGGCGCCCGGCATATCGCACGCATCGAGCGCATCGATGCCGCCATCGAGGCGATGGCCGACACCGGCTCGGCGTCGGGCATGGGGTCCGGGGGCATGGTGTCGAAGATCGCGGCGGCGCGCATCGCCGGTGCCGCCGGCGCGCATCTCGCCATCGCCTCGGGGCGGATCGACCGGCCGCTGTCGGCCGAGGCGCGCCACACGCTGTTCGCCGCAGAGAAAGGCGCGAGCGCGCGCAAGGCGTGGCTCGCCGGCGGGCTGACCGCCAAGGGCCGCCTGTCCATCGACGCGGGGGCGGTGAAGGCGCTCGGCGGCGGCGCCAGCCTGCTCGCGGCGGGCGTCACCGGCGCGAGCGGCGGTTTCAAACGCGGCGACATTCTCGACATCGCGGGCCCCGACGGCCGCGTCGTCGCGCGCGGCCTGTCCGAATATCCCGCCGCCGATATCGCGGCGATCCTCGGCCTCGGCCGCGACGCGCAGGAAGCCGCGCTCGGCTATGCCCCGCGCAGTGCCGTCGTCCACCGCGACCATCTGGTGTTGCTGTGAGCCGGGGCGCTCTTAATGCCCATCCCCTTCAGGGGAGGGGTTGGGGTGGGGCCTCGAAGCCTTGCGCAAGGCCTATGGCCCCCACCCCCTGCCCCTCCCCTGAAGGGGATGGGAGAAGATGACCCCCACCCTCGCGATGACCGGCGCGACCGGTTTCGTCGGCGGCGCGACCCTGAGGCAAGCGGTCGCGGCGGGCTGGCACGTCCGCGCCCTCACCCGCCGCCCGCAGCCCGAGCGTGAGGGTGTGACCTGGATTCGGGGCGCACTCGATCAACCCGGCAGCCTCGCCGAGATGGCGGCGGGCAGCGACGCCGTGCTGCACATCGCGGGCGTCGTCAACGTGCCGACGCGAGCGGCGTTCGAGGCCGGCAACGCGGCCGCGACCGGCCATGTCGTCGACGCCGCGCGCGCCGCCGGGGTGACACGCTTCGTCCACGTCTCCTCGCTCGCGGCGCGCGAGCCCGAAATTTCCAACTACAGCTGGTCGAAGGCGCGCGCCGAGACGATCGTCCGCGCGAGCGGGCTCGACTGGACGATCGTGCGCCCGCCCGCGGTTTTCGGCCCCGGCGACACCGAGATGCTCGACCTGTTCCGCATGGCACGGCGCGGCGTCGCGCTGCTGCCGCCCGCGGGGCGCCTATCGGCGATCTACGTCGACGAACTCGCACGCCTGCTCGTCGCGCTCGTCGCCGACCGCGACGCGAGCATCGGCGCGACCTACGAGCCCGACGACGGCCATCCGAACGGCTGGTCGCACCGCAGCTTCGCGCGCGCGATCGGCCGCGCGGTCGGTCGCAGCCATGTCTCGACGCTCGCGGTGCCCGGGATCGTGCTCAGGGCCGGCGGGCGGCTCGACACGCTCGTCCGCCGCAGCCGCGCCAAGCTGACCCCCGACCGCGCGCGCTATATCGCGCATCCCGACTGGGTGGTCGCCGAGGGCGCCTGTCCGCCCGCCGCGCTCTGGCAGCCCGAAACCGCGACCGGCGACGCACTCGCGGAAACGGTGCGCTGGTATCGCCGCGAAGGCTGGCTCTGACGCTCACGTCGCCGATGGGGCAGCATGGCCCGCCGGTCGAAGCGTGCATTGCCAAGGGCAAGGCGCATCTCTAGGTTTTGGGCATGACCGATAGCACCGCCACGCCGCCGAACAGCAACCAAGGTCCCTGGGCGATCCCCGTCCGCCGTCCGCTGCCGGGCGACGACAAGCCCAAATCGACCACCAGCTTCCCGCGCAAGGTCTGGCACCTGCTCGTCGCGATCAAGGACGGGCTCGCGCTCGTCTTCCTCCTCATGTTCTTCGCGCTGCTGTTCGGCCTGCTCTCAGGCCGCCCGAACGCGGCGCTGCCGGTCAGCGAGGGCGCGCTGCTGCTCGAACTCGACGGCGTCGTCACCGAACAGCCGGCCGAGATCGATCCCTTCGCCGCGCTGTCGGGCGGGCAGGACCTCAAGGAGTATCGCGTCCGCGACGTCGTCCATGCGCTCGAAACCGCGGCCGACGACAAGCGCGTCACCTCGGTCGTGCTCGACCTCGACCGCTTCCTCGGCGGCGGGCAGGTCTCGCTCGCCGAGATCGGCGCCGCGATCGACAAGGTGCGCGCGAAGAAGAAGCCGGTGCTCGCTTTCGCGACCGCCTACACCACCGACAGCTATCAGATCGCCTCGCACGCGAGCGAGATCTGGTCCGATCCGATCGGCGGCGTCGCCATCGCGGGGCCGGGCGGGTCGCACCTCTATTACAAGGGGCTGATGGACCGGCTCGGCATTACCGCGCACATCTACCGCGTCGGCACCTTCAAGAGCGCGGTCGAACCCTTCCTGCGCAGCGACCAGTCGCCCGAGGCGAAGGAGGCCGATCTCGCCTATGCCTCGGTGCTGTGGGACAAATGGCGGAGCGACGTCCAGAAGGCGCGGCCGCAAGCGAAGATCGACGCCTTCATCGCCGATACGCCGGGCCTCGTGAAAGCCGCCGGAAACGATCTGTCGAAGGCGTCGCTCGACGCCGGGCTGGTCGACAAGCTCGGCAGCCGGATGGCGTTCGGAACGCGCGTCGCCGAAATCAGCGGCGCCTATGACGACAGCCAGCCGTGGGACTATAACGCGATCCCGCTCGACAATTGGGTCGCCGCCAACCCGCCGGGGAAGGACGGCACCGCGATCGCCGTCGTTCCCGTGATCGGCGAGATCGTCGACGGCGAAGCCTCGAACGGCACCGCGGGCGGCGAAACGATCGCGCAGCACGTTCTCGACGCCGCGGCCGACGACGGGGTCAAGGCGATCGTCCTCCGCGTCGATTCGCCCGGCGGCTCGGTGCTCGCTTCCGAGGAAATCCGCCAGGCGCTGCTCGCCGCGAAAGCGAAGAAGAAGCCGATCGTCGTGTCGATGGCGAATGTCGCGGCGTCGGGCGGCTATTGGGTGTCGACCCCCGCCGACCGCATCTTCGCCGAGCCCGACACGATCACCGGGTCGATCGGCGTCTTCGGCATCCTGCCGAGCTTCGACCAGGCGCTCGCCAAGATCGGCGTCACCGCCGACGGCATCGCGACGACCCCGCTGTCGGGCCAGCCAGACATCCTCGGCGGGGTGAACGACGAGTTCAACCAGCTCGCGCAGGCAAGCGTCGAGGACATTTACGCGCGCTTCACCGGGCTTGTCGCCAAGAGCCGCAAGCAGCCGGTGGAGAAGATCGAGACCATTGCCGAGGGCCGCGTCTGGGCGGGCGGCACCGCGCGCCAGCTCGGCCTCGTCGACCAGTTCGGCGGGCTGCCCGAGGCCCTCGCGGCGGCGGCGAAGCTCGCCAAGGTCGACGGCGATTATCACGCCAAATATTTCGAGGACGAGCCGAGCGAATTTTCGAAGATGCTCGCCGGGCTGTTCGGCGTCGATCAGGAAGAGGCGGCGATGGCGCCGCGCGGCTGGTTCGGCATCGCGGCGATGAAGCGCCAGCTCACCGAGCGGCGACTGGCGCAGGACCTGTCGTTGCTGACCGAGGCGGGCTCGGTGCAGGCCGCCTGCCTCGACTGCCGCGCCTATCTGCCCGCCGTGCCGCATCCGCGCGGCGCGGACACGACCGGCCTGCTGGCGAAGCTGGCACTGCTGTTGAAACCCTGATCCCCCTCCCGCGGGAGGAGAGAAATCAGGCCGCGACCACCGCGTCCTTCGCATGCTCCGCGATCGCGCCGGTCAGCGTGTCGACCAGCGCGAGCGGGAGGTCGTGCCCCATGCCGGGGATCGTCATCAGCCGCGCCCCGGCGATGCTCGCGGCGGTGTCGCGTCCGCCCGCCAGCGGCACGAGCGGATCGTCCTCGCCGTGGATGACGAGCGTCGGCGCCTTGACGCCCTTCAGCATCGCGCGCCGGTCGCCGTCGGCGACGATCGCCGCCATCTGGCGCGCGACACCCTGCGGATAGAAGCCGCGCTCGTAATCGGCGCGCACCCGGCGCTGCAGCCGCGCCTCCTCGGCGGGATAGCCGGGACTGCCGATCACCCGCGCCGCGCGCACCGAATAGGCGATCATGTCCTCGGGATCGCCGCCCATCGGCCGGTTCGCGAGCACCTGCATCGCCTCCTTCCGCGCGCGCGGCAGGCGGCGGTTTCCCGTCGTCGACATGATCGAGGTCAGCGACAGCACGCGCTCGGGATAGCGCGCGGCGATATGCTGCGCGATCATCCCGCCCATCGACGCGCCGACGATGTGCGCGCGCTCGATGCCGAGCCGGTCGAGCAGCGCCATGCCGTCGGCCGCCATGTCGGCGAGCGTATAGGCCGGGCGCACCGGCAACCCGATCGCCGCCTTCACGAACATCCATTTGAGGTTGGGCACCCCCGCCGCCTCGAAGCGCGTCGACAGGCCGACGTCGCGATTGTCGTAGCGGATGGTGCGGAACCCCCGCGCGTTCAGCGCATCGACGAATTCGTCGGGCCACAGGGTCAGCTGCCCACCCAGCCCCATCACCAGCAGGATCACCGGCCCGTCGCGCGGCCCCTTGTCCTCATAGGTGATCGATAGGCCGTTCGCGGTCGTCTGTTCGGTCGTCATGCGGTTATATCCGTCAGCTGGCGGTTGCCGGGCGATAATGCGCGGAGTCGGTGGTGAATTCGGCGCGGCCATAGCCCGCAAGCTGGCGCTCGATCCGGCGCACGAGCCGCCGGTCGGCGAGGCGGCGGACGACGGGCAGGCGCGACGCGGCGCGATAGGCGGCCATGCGCCCCGCGACCGCCAGCATCGTCGCGCCGTAGATCAGATGGTCGCGGCGCGAGACCGGTACGCCAACATCGGCCGCGCGCTCCTCGTCCCCGCTCAGAAACGCCTTCACGAAGAAGACGCGGCTGACCGAGCGCTCGAGCCGCCGCTTGACGCGTCCCTTGGGCGAGGGGTCGGCCGACAGCTCGGCCTCCATCGTCGCGCGCAGCAGGCCGCCGCAGACGCGGTCGTCATATTCGTAGCGCAGGGTGGCGCTGCGCGTGCGCCAGATGCGGACGATCTCCTGCGGCGTGTCGGCGAGCAGATCCTCGGGCAGGCCGAGAAGATAGCAGCGGTAGCGCGCGAGCTCGACCCGCCCGCGTTCGAGCCGGTTGAAGCGGGTGCGCCCCTTCGCCAGCACCTCCTGCGACAGGAAATAGACGGGGATGAGCCCCGCGGGCATCTGGTCGAGCTGCGGGATCGGCATGCCATAGGTCTCGGCGTCCCACATGTCCGGTCGCGACAGCACGTTGACGCGCACCATCGAGTGCATCAGCCGCACCATCGCCGCGGCCTTGAAGCCGGGCCCGAAGCGTCCCAGCGCGCCCGGTAGCGCGGTCGTCGCAAAGAAGGTCGCGGTCTCCTTCACCCGCCGCGCCGCGGTCCCGTGGCCGAGCGTGCCGGTCAGCGCCATCGGCAGCGCCGAATATTTGTTGAGGAAGGTCGCGATGAAGGCGCCGCGGATCAGGAAGGGCGAGAGGTTCGCGGTCGCATTGCGCTCGTAGGCCGCGCCCTCCTCGACCAGTTCCATGTCGAGCCACGTCGGCTTCTGCTCCATCTCGTGGATCAGCGCCGCGAGTTCGGGCGGCGCGTCCTCGACCGCCGCCACGCCGCGATCGCACGCCTCGACCAGCATCGCGACGGTGCGCTGGAAACCATAGCGCGGCATCAGCGCCGCATAGGCGTCGCCGGTGCGGTCGCCGAGCATCGTATATTCGCGGATGCGCGCGAGCAGCTCCGCGTCCTCCAGATAGGCGGCCCGGTCGGCTCCCCGGACCCGGCCGAGCTCGCTGACCGCATCGGCTTCGGGCGCCCAGCGCTCGGGCGCGTTGTCGAAATCGAAGCGCCCGAACAGGTCGGGCAAGGCATCGGCCTGGCCGCGCACCCGGCGGGCGATCGTGCTGACATCGCTGTTCATAAGGCGAACCTGCCACAGATTCGCGATTTGGCAAGCCTATCCGGTTTTCGGGCCGCGATAGGCCGGAAGCGCGAGCGACCAGCGGATCGCCGCGCCGCGCAGCGCAAAGCCCGCCCCGGCGCCCGCAACCGCCGCGACGGGCGTTCCGGCCCCCAGCCATTGCAGCAGGAGGAAGAGTCCCGAGGCGAGCGCCGCGGCGGTGACATAGACTTCGGGCCGCATGATGATCGACGGCACCCCCGCCAATACGTCGCGGATCGTGCCGCCGACGCAGCCGGTGATCACCCCCATCATCAGCGCGGGCACCGGAGGCACGCCCCACGCCATCGCCTTCGCGGTGCCGAACACGGCATAGGCGGCGAGTCCGACCGCATCGGCCCATTCGAGCAGTTGGCCCTGCCACCAGCGTTCGGGCGTCACCCAGACGACCAGCGCGATCACGATGCACATCGCGGCGATCGCGCCGTCGTGCACCCAGAACACCGGCGCGCCGATGAGCAGGTCGCGCACGCTGCCGCCGCCAACCCCGGTGACGAGCGCGAAGAAACTCGCGGTGACCAGCGTCTGCCGCAGCCGCACCGCCATCAGCGCGCCCGACAGCGCGAAGACGCCAATGCCGACCAGGTCGAGCAATCGGACGATCAGCGCATTGTCGAACTCGGGCATCGCCGACGCTATTCCGCCGCCGGACGCACGCCGCCGATGATCGACAGGACGATGGCGGTCACCGCGTTGCGGATCGCGGGCTCGGCCTGGGGCGCGAAGAAGGGCGAGTGATTGGTCGGCGCCGGCTCGCCCTTCGCCTTGAGGTCGGCGAGGACCGCGGGATCATAGCCGCCGATGCCAAAGAAGACCGACGGCACCCCCGCCTCGACATATTCCGAATAATCCTCGCTGCCCGACAGCGGCGCGGCGCTGGCGGGCGCGAAGACCAGTCC
The DNA here is from genome assembly GCF_053514865.1 of Sphingopyxis sp. NJF-3. Lineage (NCBI taxonomy): Bacteria > Pseudomonadati > Pseudomonadota > Alphaproteobacteria > Sphingomonadales > Sphingopyxidaceae > Sphingopyxis > Sphingopyxis sp. NJF-3. Next base: position 564,417 of record NZ_CM130726.1, on the reverse strand, counting down.
CTTGCCGAACACCGGCCCGAGCAGCCCGGCTGCCGACGCCGCCATCGCCTCGTCATTCATCAGCACGCCGGTGCCGCCCAGATAGGTGACCGTCGGTTCGGGGGCGTTGCCCATCGCCGCCGCGGCCTTGGCCGCGCGCGCCGTTCCGGTGCGCAGCAGGTCGCGCACCTCGGGCGACTGCGAGCGGAGGTTGACCTTCACCTCGGCGCTGTCGGGGATGATGTTCGGGGCGCTGCCGGCATGGATCGCGCCGACCGTCAGCACGCCGAACGCCGCCGGGTCCTTTTCGCGGCTGATCAGCACCTGCGCGTCGGTGACGAAGCGCGCCGCGATCGGGATCGGGTCGATCGTCGCGGCGGGCATCGAACCGTGGCCGCCGCGGCCGTGGAAGATCACCGAATAGCTGTCCGACGCCGACGAGGACGGTCCGGCCTTGATCGCCACCACGCCCGAGGGAAGGTTGCTGACATGCGCGGCGAAACCGAAGTCGGGCTTCGGAAAGCGGGTCAGCAGCCCGTCGTCGAGCATCGCCCGCGCGCCCTTCAGCGTTTCTTCGGCGGGCTGGCCGATCAGCACCACCGTGCCCGACCAGCTGTCGCGCATCGCCGAAAGCGCCTGCGCGACGCCGACCAGATAGGCGACATGGGTGTCGTGCCCGCAGGCGTGCATCACGGGCACATCCTTGCCCTCATAGCTCGCACGCGCCTTGCTCGCCCAGGGAAGGCCGGTCTTCTCCTCCAGCGGCAGCGCGTCCATGTCGGCGCGGATAAGGATGGTCGGGCCATCGCCATTCTTCAGCACGCCGACGACGCCGGTGCCGCCGACCTTCTCGGTCACGGCAAAGCCCGCTTTGCGGAGCTGCTGGGCGAGGATGCCCGCCGTGCGCACCTCCTGCATCCCGAGTTCGGGGTGGAGGTGCAGATCCTTGTAGATCGCCTCCAGCGCGGGATAGTTCTTGTCGAGCAGCGCCGACAGCCGCGTATTGGCGGCCGCCATGTCGGGTGCCGCCTGCGCGCCGGTCGCCGCCAGCGACAGGGCCAGCGAAGCCGCCGCCCAGAGCCCGCGCTTCGCCATATCCCGTCTCCCCCTCATGCTGTCCGTCAGATGTGGATGGGCTTGCCCGTCACCGCCATCGCGGCTTCCTTGATCGCCTCGCTGTGTGTCGGATGCGCGTGGCAGGTGTAGGCGATGTCCTCGCTGGTCGCGCCGAATTCCATTGCCTGCGCGGCCTGCGCGATCATCGTGCCGGCGACGCTCGCGATGCACCACACGCCGAGCACGCGATCGGTCTTGGCATCGGCGATGACTTTCACGAAACCGTCGGGTTCGTGGTTGGTCTTGGCGCGGCTGTTGGCGAGCATCGGGAATTTGCCGACCTTGACCTCCCCGCGCTCTTTTGCCGCCTCCTCGGTCAGCCCGACACCGGCGATCTCGGGCCAGGTGTAGACGACCGACGGGATGACGTCGTGGTTCACGATGCCGGTCTGGCCCGCGATATTCTCGGCACAGGCGATGCCTTCGTCTTCGGCCTTGTGCGCGAGCATCGGGCCGGGGATCACGTCGCCGATCGCCCAGATGCCGGGGACGCTCGTGCGGAAATCATGGTCGGTTTCGATCTGGCCGCGCTTGTTGAGCTCCAGCCCCGCCTTGTCGAGCGCGAGGCCGTCGGTGTTCGGGCGGCGCCCGATCGACACGAGCACGACGTCGGCCTCGAGAGTCTCGGCATCACCGCCCGCCGCGGGTTCGAGCGTCAGCACCGCCTTCTTGCCCTTCACCTCGGCCTTGGTGACCTTGGTCTTGAGCTTGAACTCGATACCCTGCTTCTTGAAGATCTTGTTCGCTTCCTTGCGGACGTCGCCGTCCATGCCGGGCAGGATCTGGTCGAGGAATTCGACGCAGGTCACCTTGGCGCCAAGACGGCGCCACACGCTGCCGAGTTCGAGCCCGATCACCCCGCCGCCGATCACGACCATATGCCCAGGCACCTTGGCGAGTTCGAGCGCGCCGGTCGAATCGACGATGATCCCCTTCGCATTATCGACCTCGACGCCCGGAAGCGGGGTCACCGACGATCCGGTGGCGATGATGATGTTCTTCGCGCGCACGGCTTTGCCCGCGACTTCGACCGTGTCAGCGGCGGTGAATTTGGCATAACCCTTCAGCCAGTCGATCTTGTTCTTCTTGAACAGAAACTCGATGCCGCCGGTCAGGCCCTTCACCGCATCCTTGCGCTGGCCGTGCATCGTGCCGAGGTCGAGCTCGGGCTTCACCTTGATGCCCATCGCCGCCATCGCGCCGCCCGCCGCCGCCTCGAAATATTCCGACGCGTGGAGCATCGCCTTCGACGGGATGCAGCCGACGTTGAGGCAGGTGCCACCCAGCGTCTCGCGCCCTTCGGCGCACGCGGTCTTGAGGCCCAACTGCGCCGCGCGGATCGCCGCGACATAGCCGCCGGGGCCGGCACCGATGACAAGGACGTCGTAGTCGTAATCAGCCATTATCAACTCCATTCGTCATCCCGGCGAAAGCCGGGATCGCTGGCGTCGATAGCGGCGCCAGGGGGATAGCGGCCCCAGCTTTCGCTGGGGCGACGTGTTACAAATCGATCAGCAGCCGCGTCGGATCCTCGATCGCTTCCTTGATCGTCTTCAGGAAGGTCACCGCCTCGCGGCCGTCGACCAGCCGGTGGTCATAGCTGAGCGCGAGATACATCATCGGGCGGATCACGATCTCGCCATTGCGCACGACCGGGCGGTCCTCGATGCGGTGGAGGCCGAGCACCGCCGACTGCGGCGGGTTGATGATGGGGGTCGACATCAGGCCGCCGAACACGCCGCCGTTCGAGATGGTGAAGGTGCCGCCGGTCATGTCGTCCATCGTCAGCGTGCCCTCCTTGGCGCGCTTGCCGAGGTCGGCGATCGCCTTTTCGATTCCGGCGAAGGACAGGCTTTCAGCGTTGCGGACGATCGGCACCACGAGGCCGTTGGGCGCGCTGACCGCGATCGAGACGTCGAGATAGTCGTAATAGACGATCTCGTCGCCGTCGATGCGGCCGTTGACCGCGGGAATGTCGTGCGCCGCGAGCGCGACCGCCTTGGTGAAGAAGCTCATGAAGCCGAGGCGCACGCCGTGCTTCTTTTCGAAGCTGTCGCGATATTTCTCGCGCGCCTCGATCACCGCCGACATGTCGCAGTCGTTGAAGGTGGTCAGCATCGCCGCGGTATCCTGCGCCGACTTCAGCCGCTTGGCGATCGTCTGGCGCATCCGCGTCATCTTGACGCGCTCCTCGCGGCGGCCCGGCGCACCGCTCGCGGCGGGAACCGGCGCGGCAGCAGCAGGTGCCGGAGCAGCGGCCGCATCGGGCGCCGCATTGGCGGCGGCTAGCACGTCCTCCTTGGTCAGCCGGCCATCCTTGCCGCTGCCCTTGATCTTGCTCGGGTCGAGCCCGTGCTCGAGCACCAGGCGCCGCACTGCGGGCGACAGCGTCGTCACCGTGTCGGCCGCCTCGTCGCCGGTCGTCGCCGGCGCGGGAGCCGCGGTCTCCGCCTTCGCAGCGGGAGCGGGAGCCGCCGCCGGAGCGGGCGCAGCGGACGCCGCCTTGCCCTCACCTGCCTCGATCGTCGCGATCACCGCGCCGACATTGACCGTGTCGCCGACCGCGACGACCTGCTGGCCCATCACGCCCGCGATGGGGGACGGGACCTCGACCGCGACCTTGTCGGTTTCGAGGCTGGCGATCGGCTCGTCGGCCGCGACCGCATCGCCCGGCTGCTTCAGCCATTCGCCGATCGTCGCTTCGGTGACGCTTTCGCCGAGGGTGGGAACTTTGACTTCGGTGCTCATGGGGTCATTCCTTGCGGGAGATCAGGCTTTTTTCTTGGTGCGGCGGATTTCGGCGCGGACGCTGAGGTCGAGCGCGTCGGCGACGAGCGCCGCCTGTTCGGTCTGGTGACGGCTCATCAGGCCCGTCGCGGGCGATGCCGCGGCGGCACGGCCGGCGTAGCGCGGCCGCATCCCCTTGTGCCCCGCCGCGTGCAGGCTTTCCTCGATCAGCGATTCGACGAAGAACCAGGCGCCGTTGTTGCGCGGCTCTTCCTGCGCCCACACCACCGCTTCGAGATTTGTCATCCGCTTGAGCCGGACGGCGAGCGCCTCGCCGGGGAAGGGGTAGAGCTGTTCGATGCGCACCACGCTGACATCGTCGAGGCCCGCGCTGTCGCGCGCCTCCATCAGGTCATAGGCGACCTTGCCCGAACAGAGCACCAGCCGCCGAATCTTGTCGTCGGCGGGCGGCGTCATGTCGGACTTGATCCGCATGAAATGGCTGTCGCCGAGGAACTCGTCGCGGCCGCTGACTGCGAGCTTGTGCCGCAGCAGCGACTTGGGTGTCATGATGATCAGCGGCTTGCGGAAGTCGCGGAGCATCTGGCGGCGCAGAACGTGAAAATAATTGGCCGGCGTCGTGATGTTGCAGACCTGGATATTGTCGCCGGCGCAGAGCTGGAGGAAGCGTTCGAGGCGCGCCGAGCTGTGCTCGGGACCCTGCCCTTCGTAGCCGTGCGGCAGCAGCAGCACGAGCCCGTTGGCGCGCAGCCATTTGGCTTCGCCCGACGCGATGAACTGGTCGATCATGATCTGCGCGCCGTTGGCGAAGTCGCCGAACTGCGCTTCCCACAGCACGAGGCTCTTCGGATCGGCCATCGCATAGCCATATTCGAAGCCGAGCACGCCATATTCGCTCAAGGGACTGTCGAGCACCTCGAAGCGGCCGTGCGGCAGCGTCTTCAGCGGCACATATTTGGCCTCGGTCGTCTGGTCGACCCAGACGGCGTGGCGCTGGCTGAAGGTGCCGCGGCCCGAATCCTGGCCCGACAGGCGGACCTGATAGCCCTCGCTGAGCAGGGTGCCGAAGGCGAGCGCCTCGCCGGTCGCCCAGTCGAAATTCTCGCCCGACCTGAACATCTCGGCGCGCCCGTCGATCACGCGGCGCAGCGTCTTGTGGACGTCGACGTCGTCGGGGATCGTGGTGATCGCGCGGCCGACCGCGTCGAACAGCTTGCTTGTCACCCCGGTTTCGACGTTGCGGCGATTGCCGTCGTCGTCCTTGGGCGCATAGAGCCCCGACCAGCGGCCGGCGAACCAGTCGGCCTTGTTGGGCTTGTAGTCGGCGCCGAGCTTGAATTCCTCTTCGAGATGCGCGGTGAATTCGGCGCGATGCTGCGCGACGAAATCGCCCCCGATCACGCCTTCGTCGACCAGCCGCGCCGCGAACAATTCGCTGACCGGCGGATGCTTGCGGATGATCTTGTACATCAGCGGCTGGGTGAAGCTCGGCTCGTCGCCCTCGTTGTGGCCGAAGCGGCGATAGCACCACATGTCGATGACGATGTCGCGCTTGAACTGCTGGCGGAAATCGATCGCGAGCTTGCACGCGAAGGTCACCGCCTCGGGATCGTCGCCGTTGACGTGGAGGATCGGCGCCTGGACGCCCTTGGCGACATCCGACGGATAGGGCGAGGAGCGCGCGAACTGCGGGCTTGTCGTGAAGCCGATCTGGTTGTTGACGATGAAATGGATGCAGCCGCCGGTGTTGTAGCCCGGAACGCCCGAGAAGCCGAGGCATTCCCAGACGATGCCCTGCCCCGCAAAGGCCGCGTCGCCGTGGATCAGCACCGGCAGCACCTGCTCGTGCTTTTCGAGGTCGTCGCGGTGGACCTGCTGCGCGCGCACCTTGCCGAGCACGACGGGGTCGACCGCCTCGAGGTGCGAGGGGTTGGGGACGAGCGACATATGGACGCTGATCCCGTCGAACTCGCGGTCGGTCGAGGTGCCGAGGTGATATTTGACGTCGCCCGACCCGCCGACGTCGGTGGGGTTGGCGCTGCCGCCGTGGAATTCGTGGAAGATGACGCGGTAGGGCTTCGCCATGACGTTGGCGAGCATGTTGAGCCGCCCGCGGTGCGCCATGCCGTACACGATCTCGCGCACGCCGTACTGGCCGCCATATTTGATGATCGCTTCCATCGCCGGGATCATCGCCTCGCCGCCGTCGAGCCCGAAGCGCTTGGTGCCGACATATTTCTTGGCGAGGAACTTCTCCCATTCCTCGGCGTCGATCACCTTCTTGAGGATCGCCTGCTTGCCCTCGGGGGTGAACTCGACATGCTTGTCGGCGCCCTCCATCCGGTCCTGCAGGAAGCGCCGCTCCTCGACGTCGGCGATGTGCATATATTCGAGGCCGACGTGCCCGCAGTAATTGGCCTGCAGGATCGCGACGATCTCGCGCACGCTCGCCTTTTCGAGGCCCAGCGTGCCGCCCAGATAGACGGGCCGGTCCTGGTCGGCGCCGACGAAGCCGTGATATTCGGGGGTCAGGTCGGCGGGCAGTTCGCGCTTCGACAGGCCGAGCGGATCGAGCTTCGCTGCGAGGTGACCGCGCACGCGATAGGTGCGGATCAGCATCATCGCGCGGATCGCCTCGTCGGCGGCGCGCTCGACCTCGGCGTTCGACAGTGGCGCGCCGGCCTTGGCGGCGGCGGCTTTCACCGCCACCTGCATCTGCTGCGGGTCGAGCGCCGCGGTAAGGTCGTCGCCATCAATCTGGGGCCAGTTCTTCGGCGCCCAGCTCGGGCCGGCCTGCGGCTCGTCGATGTCAAAGCTCTGTCGTTCGAGGTTCATTGTCTTTTTCCATTCTCGGGGAGGAATGGGGGAGAAGGGATTTCGGGGATCAACGCCCGCCGGCCGCTTTGCGTTGCCGGCGGGCGCGGATCGTCAGACGCGTTCCTTCAGCACCTCGGCGAGCGTCGTGCCGAGCTCGGACGGGCTCGCCGACACGGTGATGCCCGCGGCTTCCATCGCCGCGATCTTGCTTTCGGCGTCGCCCTTGCCCCCCGACACGATCGCGCCGGCATGGCCCATGCGGCGGCCCGGAGGCGCGGTGCGGCCCGCGATGAAGCCGACCATCGGCTTCTTGCGGCCGCGCTTCGCCTCGTCGATCAGGAACTGCGCCGCCTGCTCCTCGGCGTCGCCGCCGATCTCGCCGATCATGATGATCGACTTGGTGGCCTCGTCGGCCAGGAAGAGTTCGAGCACGTCGATGAAGTTGGTGCCGTTGACCGGATCGCCGCCGATGCCGACCGCGGTGGTCTGGCCGAGTCCGACGTTCGAGGTCTGGAACACCGCCTCATAGGTCAAGGTGCCCGAGCGCGAGACGACGCCGACGCTGCCCTTCTTGAAGATCGAACCCGGCATGATGCCGATCTTGCATTCGTCCGGCGTCAGCACGCCGGGACAGTTCGGGCCGATCAGCCGCGACTTCGAACCCGACAGCGCGCGCTTCACCTTGACCATGTCGAGCACCGGAATGCCTTCGGTGATGCAGACGATCAGCTCCATCTCGGCGTCGATCGCCTCGAGGATCGAGTCGGCGGCAAACGGCGGCGGAACGTAAATGCAGCTCGCGGTGGCGCCGGTCGCGGCCTTGGCTTCCTCGACGGTGTTGAAGTTCGGCAGGCCGATATGCGTCGTGCCGCCCTTCCCCGGCGTCACGCCGCCAACCATCTTGGTGCCATAGGCGAGCGCCTGTTCGGTGTGGAAGGTACCGGTGGCGCCGGTCATCCCTTGCGTGATGACCTTGGTATTCTTGTCGATGAGGATGGACATAATCTAAGTCTCCCGGGGAGAGTCAGCCCGCCCGGCCTGTCCGGCCGGGCGGGCCAGAAAGGGTTCAGGCGAGGCTGGGATCCAGCGCCTTGCATGCGTCGAGCAGCTCCTTGACCGCGTCGACCGATACCTGCAGGCCCGCCTTGTCGGCGCCGTCGAGTTCGATCTCGACGATCTTCTCGACGCCGCCGGCACCGATCTGCACCGGCACGCCAACATAGAGGCCGTCGACGCCATATTCGCCGTCGACATAGGCGGCGCAGGGCAGGATGCGCTTCTGGTCGCCCAGATAGGCTTCGGCCATCGCGATGCCGCTCGCAGCCGGCGCGTAGAAGGCCGAGCCGGTGCCGAGCAGCGCGACGATCTCGCCGCCGCCGCCGCGGGTACGCTTGACGATCGCGTCGATCTTCTCCTGCGTCGACAGGCCCATCTTGACCAGATCAGGAACGGGGATGCCGTTGACGGTCGAGTAGCGGACGACGGGGACCATCGTGTCGCCGTGGCCGCCGAGCACGAAGGTGTTCACGTCCTTGACCGACACCGCGAATTCGTCGGCAATGAAGTGGCTGAAGCGCGCCGAATCGAGCACGCCCGCCATGCCGACGACCTTGTTGCGCGGAAGCCCGGAGAATTCGCGCAGCGCCCACACCATGGCATCCAGGGGGTTGGTGATGCAGATGACGAAGGCGTCGGGGGCGTTGGCCTTGATGCCCTCGCCGACGGCCTTCATGACCTTCAGGTTGATGCCGAGCAGATCGTCGCGGCTCATGCCCGGCTTGCGGGCGACGCCGGCGGTGACGATGATCACGTCGGCGCCCGCGATGTCCTTATAGTCGTTGGTGCCGGTGATCTTCGCGTCGAAGCCCGCGATCGGGCCGACCTGCGACAGGTCGAGCGCCTTGCCCTGCGGCACGCCCTCGACCACGTCGAACAGGACGACGTCGCCGAGTTCCTTCTGCGCGGCGAGCAGCGCCAGCGTTCCGCCGATATTCCCGGCTCCGATCAATGCGATCTTCTTGCGTCCCATGGCGCGCGGCACTCCCTTCTGGCAAGCCCGGCAATGCTTCACGGAACCGGCGGGGGCACGGGCCATTACCGCCCAGCCGGCCAAAGACTGGCGACGCCCCTACGCCGATTCCCTTAAGGAAACAACCGCCAAAAGGGCGAAAATCGGGCTTTTTCTGCAAATAGTTCGCAATAGCAATAATGAGTTCCTCGTGGAACCCGGAAGGTGGGCATCGCAGACCTTCCCGGCAAGGCCCCGGCTTTGTCTTGGCCTCCGCACGCGGCTGCGATAAGTCTTCGTTCCGCACACGGAGCGAGACCTTTCGGGAGATCCGCATGTTCAGACGCAGCACCGCCGGACTCGCCTTCGCCCTGTCGCTTAGCATCGCCGCGCCGGCCCAAGCCAGCGAGAAGGGTTGGGACGATGCCGGCACGATCGCGAAGAATGCACTGGTCGTCGCCGCCTTCGGCGTGCCCGCGGTGCAGGGCGACTGGGAAGGCGTGCTGGAGGCGGGCGGCAGCATCGGCGGCACGATCCTGATCACCCAGGGCCTGAAGGAAGCCTTCCCCTCGCAACGTCCCGACGGCAGCGACGACAAGAGCTTTCCCTCGGGCCACACTTCGACCAGCTTCGCCGCCGCCGCGACGCTGCACAATCGCTATGGCTGGAAAGCCGGGCTGCCTGCCTATGTCGTCGCATCCTTCGTGGGGCTGAGCCGCGTCGAGGCGAAGCGGCACCGGGTCGGCGACGTGCTGGTCGGTGCGGCGATCGGCACCGCGACCGGGCACCTGATCACGACCAGGGCGAACGACCGCGTCCATATCCTCCCCTGGGGCGATACGAAAAGCGCCGGGGTCGATGTGACATTGCGTTTCTAAAAAGCCCCTAGACGGCGCTTAACCCTCCCTTATCCCTGCCTTGCTAGGCCCGCGCCATGACGCGGGCGATCATCAGCTTCGACACCGAATTGTCGGCGGGCCTCCATCAACGGGGTCTCGACGCGCGCGCCAATTTCGAAAGCTCGATCCTCGGCCGCTGCCGCGAGGGCGACTTCGGCATCCATTTCCAGATGGACATGCTCGATCGTTTCGGCCTCAAAGGCGTGTTCTTCGTCGATCCGATGCCGGCGCTGGTCTATGGCCCCGCGATCATCGAGGAGATCGCCCGGCCGATCGTCCGGCGCGGACACGAGGTCCAGCTCCACATCCACACCGAATGGCTGCAATTCGCGCGACTGAATCCGGTCGGCAGGCTCACGGGACGCAACATCGGCGATTTTCCGCTGGCGGCGCAGAAAAAGCTGATCGGCCTCGCGGGCGACATACTGACCCGTTCGGGGGCGCCGCGTCCCACTGCCTTTCGCGCCGGTAATTTCGGCGCCAATGACGATACGCTGCGCGCGCTCGCCGCGCTCGGCTTTCGCTACGACAGCAGCTTCAACGCCGCCTGGATCGGTCAGAGCTGCGCGGTCGCGCACGATCCAGCCAACCTCGGCATGCGCGTCCACCACGGTGTCTGCGAGGTGCCGGTCAGCGGGCTGCTCGAGGGCACCGACCGTTTTCGCCCCGCCCAGCTGTGCGCGATGTCGGAGGAGGAAATGCGCGACGCGCTCGATCATGTGGTTGCGAGCGGCGCGATCCAGTTCTCGGCCTTCAGCCACAGTTTCGAACTGCTCAGCCGCGACCGCGCCGTACCGAACCGGCTGGCGATCGCGCGAATGGAGGCATTGTGTCGCGCGATCGCCGAAAACCCGCGGGTGACGAGCGGCGGCTTCGCCGGGCTGCCTTTGCCGCCGCCGCACCCGGACCGCATCCATGTCGCCGAGCCCCGCATGCTGCGCACTATCCGCCGCCGGATCGAGCAGGCGGTCGGACATCTGGCCCACGAACTGCGCTATGTGCGCAGCCTGATCTACGTCACGCTCAACTCATCGCGCTGGGGCGGAATCACCGCCGGCGTCATCCTGACCGTGGCCTAGGGCCAAATAATCGTCCGACTGCATCTCGGCGAGCCGGCTCGCGGTGCGCTCGAATTCAAAAGCTCCGTCGCCCGCAACATAGAGCGCGTCGGGCTCGGCCGCCGCGCTGGCGAGCAGCTTGACCTTATATTCGTAGAGCGCGTCGATCAGCGTCACGAAGCGCGCCGCCTCGTTGCGGTTTTCGGGTCCCATGCGCGGGATGCCGACGAGGATGACGGCGTGAAAATGGCGCGCGACCGCCAGATAGTCGGCCGCGCCGCGCGCTTCGCCGCAGAGACGCTTGAAGGAGAAGACCGCGACGCCCTTCAGCGCCTTCGGCACATGCAGCGTCCGCCCGCCGCCGACGTCGAGGTCGAGCGAGGGAACATGCGCGCGGTCCTCGGGCGGATAGTCGGTGAGGCGGAAGAAGGCGGCCGACAGTGCCTCGGTCGCCGCCGCATCGGCGGGGACGAACCAGCGCCTGCCGTCGCCGAGCCGGTGGCGGCGATAGTCCGTGGGGCCATTCAAACCCATCACGTCGAGCCGCGCCTCGACCAGCGCGATGAAGGGCAGGAAATGCTCGCGGTTGAGCCCGTCCTTGTAAAGATCCTGCGGCGGCCGGTTCGAGGTCGCGACCACCGTGACGCCGCGCTCGATCAGCGCCGTGAACAGGCGCGAGAGGATCATCGCGTCGGCGCTGTTGTTCACCACCATCTCGTCGAAGGCGAGACAGCGGACATTCTCCGCGAGCGCCGCGGCGACGATCGGGATCGGGTCGCCCGCCTCGCTCTTGCGCACCTCGCGCATCCGCGCGTGGACATCCTGCATGAAGGCATGGAAATGGACGCGTCGCTTCCGCTGGATGTGAAGCTGATCGGTGAAGAGATCCATCAGCATCGACTTGCCGCGCCCGACCGCACCCCACAGATAGACGCCGCGCGGGGCCTCGGGCTTGCGGCCCGCGATCCGCCACAGCAGGCTGCCGCGCGGCGGCGACGCCTCCAGTTCCGCCTGCAGGCGGTTCAGACGCTCGGCGGCGGCGCGCTGTTCGGGGTCGGACTTGAGCTCGCCGGCGGCAACCAGCGCGTCATAGGCCGCAAGGACCGAGGTCACTTCCGGCTCGCCTTCCGGATCGTTCCTGCAAAGCTCAGCACGATATGGGCGTCATCCGCGCCCTGCACCACGAGGCCGCGCAGAAAGATGAGCCGGCCGGTCTCGCGCACCAGCTCGACGAGGGCGTCGAGCGGCTCGCCGACGCGCCCTGCCCCGACGAATTGCGTCGACAGATCGAGCGTCACCGAATGGCCCGCGTCGAGCGAACCGAACTGGTGCGAAGCGGCGAAGAGCGCGATGTCGACAAGCCCCAGCGTCACCGCGCCGTGGACATTGTCGCCGAGATTGCTGTGCTTGCGCTCGGGAAGCATCCGCACGCGGGCGCGCGGGCGGCCGTCGGAGGTCGGCGACTCAGCGCGCACCGACAGCGGCTCGAGAAAGGCGTTGAAGCGCGTCGGATCCTTGAGGTTCCAGCTTACCCAGCCGTCGTTCAGCGCCTCGGCGCTGAAATTCTCGCGGCGCTTCGGCTCCTCGATACTGTCGTTCACGAATAGTCATCCGCCAAGGCGGAGCGGCACCGACCCGCTCCCCCACCCGGCCTCCCATAGGCTACTATCGTCAGGGAAGCCGGGTGGGGGAGCGGGCCGGTGCCGCTCTTGGCGTCAGCCAACATCAAACCTGCCGCTCGGCCTCGAGCTTCTTGATTTCGGCGATCGCGCGCGCCGGGCTCAGGCCCTTGGGGCAGGCGTTGGCGCAGTTCATGATCGTGTGGCAGCGATAGAGGCGGAACGGATCCTCAAGTTCGTCGAGCCGCTCGCCGGTATATTCGTCACGGCTGTCCGCGAGCCAGCGATAAGCCTGGAGCAGGATCGCGGGGCCGAGAAACTTGTCGCTGTTCCACCAATAGCTCGGGCAGCTCGTCGAGCAGCAGGCGCAGAGGATGCACTCGTAGAGCCCGTCGAGCTTCTCGCGTTCCTCGGGCGACTGCAATCGTTCCTTGCCGCTCGGCGTCGTCGTCTTGGTCTTCAGCCACGGCTCGATCGACGCATATTGCGCATAGAAATGGGTGAAGTCGGGGACGAGGTCCTTGATCACCTCCATGTGCGGCAGCGGGGTGATCGTGATGTCGCCCTTCAGATCCTCGATCGCGGTGGTGCAGGCGAGGCCGTTCTTGCCGTTCATGTTCATCGAGCAGCTGCCGCAGATGCCCTCGCGGCACGAACGGCGGAAGGTCAGCGACGAGTCCTGCTCGCTCTTCATCTTGATCAGCGCGTCGAGCACCATCGGACCGCATTTTTCGGTGTCGATCTCGAACGTGTCGAAATGCGGGTTGCGGCCGCTGTCGGGGTTATAGCGATAGACCTTGAATTTCTTGACGCTGGTCGCCCCCTCGGCCTTGTGGACCGTGCCGCTCTTCTCGATGCGGCTGTTCTTGGGCAGGCGAAATTCGGCCATGTCGCGGGCTCCCTTGTGCAATTGCGGGCTGCCTAGACCCGATTGAGGGAGTCGACAAGGGGTTGAAAGCGCGAAAGCCGCTGGCGAGCGAGCGGGCAAGCGGCTAGGGGCGCTGCGATGAGCGAAGACGCCGCCGCACCCCCTGCCGTGACCAGCCGCCACGTCGCGCGCGGGCTCGGCACCACCGTGCTCGCGCGGCTCGGCGCGGTGGTCGAGATCGTCGCGCAGCCGCTTTACGTCCTGATGTTCGGGCTCGCGGGCTATGGCCTCTACGCGGTGCTGTGGGCGACGATCAACCTGCTCGAGAATATCTTCGACACCGGCATGACGAGCGCGATGCAGCGCACCGTGCCGCAATCGGCGAGCGATGCCGAGGCGGCGGCGGCGCTGCGCACCGCGATGGTCTTCGGGGTGGGCCCGTGCCTGATCGTCGCGGGCGGAATCGCGCTCTTCGCCGCCGATCTCGCGCCCTTGCTCAACGTTGCCGACAAGGACCGGCCGCTCGTCGTTCCCGCGATCCAGCTGTTCGTCTGGGCACTGCCGCTCTGGGCCTTCGTCGAGATCGCGACCTCGGCGATGCGCGCGCGCATGGTGTTCGGGGCCGAGATTCGTCTGCGCATCGTCTGGGAACAGATCATGCGGCTGGTCTTCGCGGGCCTCTTCTTCGCGGGCGGGCTCGGCCTCAAGGGGCTGTTCATCGCGCATCTCTGCTCACTCGCCGTCACCGCCTTCCTCTGCGTCCGCCTGCTCGCGCGCTATTACAGCTTCACCGACCTCTGGCGCGGCCCGTGGGCGAGCGACACCGCGCGCAGCACCTTCTGGGCCGGCCTGTCGATCCTGCCGTCGAACATCATCGCGCGGCTGTTCGGCGACGCCCCCGCGCTGATCCTCAACCTGCTGCTCCCCGGCGCAGCGGGCGCGGCGGCGGCGGGTCTCTTCACCATCGCGCGCAAGCTGTCGAGCGTCGTCCAGCTCGTCCGCATCGCCTTCGTCTATGTCCTCGCGCCCCTCGCGGCCAGCGCCGAGCGATCCGACCGCGCGCAGGTCGCCGACATCTACGCCTATGCGACGCGCCTGATCTTCGCGATCGCACTGCCGCTCGCCGCGGTGCTCGCCGCGGGCAGTTCGTCGCTGCTCGGCCTGTTCGGCGCACAGGCGCATATCGCGCAGGGTGCGGTGATCATCCTGCTTTTCGCGCGCGCGCTCGAAGCCGTGCTCGGCATTTCGCTCCCGGTGCTGCAGGTCGTCGCGGCCTTCCGCCACCAGCTCACCGCGAGCCTGTTCGGCGTGATCGTCGCGATCGCCGCAGGCTGGTTGATCGTCGGCCATATGGACGCGCTCACCGGCGTCACCCTCGCCATGTCGATCGGCCTCGTCGTGATGGCGGGCATCCCGATGATCCAGCTCGCAGCGGGCGAGCGCCTCCATCCCTTCGACCAGCAATTTCCGAAGGTCGCAGCGATCGGGCTCGCGATCACGATCGGCGCCGGCGCCGTCGCGCTTCTCGCGAGCCGCCTGCCCGATGCGGTCGCACTACCGCTGATCACCGCCATCGCCGCGAGCGCGATCTGGCTTTCGCTGCGCTTCGCCCTCCCCCACGCCGACCGCGCCTCGCTCGGCAAGACGGCCCGCAAACTGCGGCTCGTATAGCTTTCCTTCGTCATTCCCCACGCGCGCAGATGGACCCCGGATCACGTCCGGGGTGACGAAGGAGGGATAGGTCTTATTTTGGCCGCAAAATTTGCTAGAGGGGGCGACTGATTTTTCGCCGCCAGGGATTTGATCCCGCGCGGCCAACAGGCGGAACTCGATGTACCAGCAAGAACTCGCCCGCAGCGGCAAGCGCCTCTTCTTCATTCGCGGCACCTATATCTACATCACCATCGCGATCTCGGTGTTGATCGCATGGGTAGCGCAGGATTGGGGTCCGTTCAGCAGCGCGAGCGGCGACTGCGCCTGGTTCTGGCTGTCGCTCGGCGTCGCGAGCGCGGGCGCGATCGTCCGCGTCTTCACCAGCGGCTGGGCCGCGCTCGGCACCTCGGGCCGCGCCAAGGTCGCCGCCGAGGCGAGCGAACTCAACACCACCGGCCCCTACAGCCTGGTGCGCAATCCGCTCTATGTCGGGCGCATCCTCAACTTCACCGGGCTCGCGATGCTGTCGGGAAGCTGGGTGTTCGGCGCGATCGTCTTCCTGCTCGCCATCCTGATCTACGAGCGCATCTCGATCTATGAGGAAGAGTTTCTGCGCGAAAAGTTCGGCGCGGCGCACACCGAGTGGGCGAAAGAGGTTCCCGCGCTGCTCCCCCGCCTCCACGGCTGGGTGAAACCCAAATATCCCTTCTGGTGGAAACGGATGATCTGGCGCGAACAGAACAAGCTGTTCCTCCTCGCGACGACCGTTTTCCTGACCTGGTTCGCGCGGCTCGATTTCAACTTCGACGCGCTGACCCCGGCACAGTGGAACTGGGTCTATGCCTTTGCCGCGCTCGTCGTCGTCCGCTTCTTCATCGGCGGACTGAAGATGATCGGCTTCTTCAAGGAACTGAGCTGAGCGCATGGGGGGCGAGCTCGCTCCCCTGATCGCAGTCGTCGGCAGCGACGGATCGGGCAAGTCGACCCTGTCGGCCGACCTGCTCGCGCATATCCAGCAGACGCGACGCGCCGAGGCCGGCTATCTCGGACTCGGGTCGGGCGAGCAGGGGCGCCGGATCGGGCGCTGGCCGATCATCGGACCGCCGCTCCACCGCTGGCTCGACGGCATCGCCGACCGGCTGCGCGATCCGGGCGAACCGATCCCCAGCCTGTTCGCGGCGCGCTATGCGCTGCACCGGTCGCGTCGGCGGCGGGCAAAGTTCGACGCGCTGGTCGCGCAGCGCCGCGCCGGCATCACCGTGGTCACCGACCGCTATCCGCAGCTCGAGGTGCCCGGCCTCCACGACGGCCCGATCCTCGCCGGCCGCGCGACCAACCCGCGCCTCGCCGCGATTCAAGCGGAGGAAGGCGCGCTCTATGCCGAAATGGCATCCTATGTTCCGACGCTGGTCATCCGCCTGCACGTCGACGTCGACACGGTGATGGCGCGCAAGCCCGATCACGACCGCGCGCTGATCGTGCGCAAGGTTGAAACGGTGCCGCTGCTGACATTCAACGGGGCGCCGATCGTCGATATCGACGCGACGATTCGCTATGAGGAGGAGCTGGCGTTGGCGACGGCGGCGGTGGACCGGGCGTTGGCGAACGAAAGGATCATCCGCACCTAACCGTCATCCCGGCGAAGGCCGGGATCTCGACCTCACATCATGACGCACCGGTGAGATCCCGGCCTTCGCCGGGATGACGGAGAGAATGGAAAAGTGGTGGTGGCAAGGTCAGCGGGCGTTCCGCCCCGCCATGATCTTCTCGATCAGTTCGACGTCCGCGGGCTTGTCGGCGTCGATGCACGCCTCGCCCTCCGACATGGGTACCACCTTCGCCTTCAATCCGAAGCGCAGCCCCGCGCGCGCGACGCCCTGGTGGATCGTAATCAGCCGCAGCACCACCGCGAGCAGCAGCGCTGGACCGAAGGCGGCGACGATCTTCAGCCCTTTCTTGCGGTTGCGCTCGATCTGCCCCCAGAAGTCGAGCAGGGGAAGCGCGCGGCGCCCGCGCAGGCGGAACAGGTTCGCGCCCGACCACCAGCCGCCGCGGAACTTGAGCCAGGTGCGCTTCGATTCGGGATAGCGCGCGAGCAGCACATCCCGTTCGACCATCGCGACCGCGACGTCGCTTTCCTCGGCGCCGGTCAAGAATTCGGCGATCATCGCAGGGGTCAGCAGCACATTGTCGGCGGTCGTCACCAGCAGCGGCGCATCGCCCTGGGGCAGCGCGGCGGCGAGCGAGCTGCTGATCCCCTGCCCCGAGTCCGCGAAATGCAGGTCGGCGAGCCCGGCGAGGGCCGGTTCGGCGGCAAGCTCGGCGCTGTTCTGCGCGAGGATGGTGATCGGCCCGACCAGCGGCGAAGCGCGCAGCGCGCGCGCGACATGCGCGAGCATCGGCCGTCCGGCGATCGGGAGCAGCGCCTTGGTCGAAACGCCGCTGCCGGTCAGCAGCGGATCGGGGCCGGGACGGCTGCCGGCCATGACGATGGCGGGAATCGTCATCGTGCCGCCTCCGCGAGCGGAGCGACGCGCCGTCCCGTGACGCCGCGCAGGAAATCGCTCGCCTCGGCAAGTACCGGCCCCTTCGCGCGGAAAGGCGCGGCGAGCGCCATGACGATGCCCGTGTGGCCGACGCCGGGATAGACGCGCAGGTCCGCCGAGCCGCCCGCCGCCTGTATCGCGGCGGCGAGATTCTGGCTGTTGCGCGGCCGCACCGTTTCATCCTCGTCGCCGGTCGCGAGCCACAGCGGCGGCGCGGCGGCGCGCACGAAGGCGATCGGCTGGGTCTTTTCGGCCGGTCGGACCTTGCCCATCGCCTTGTCGGCGCGGCCGCCCTTTTCCATCGGCAGAAAATCATAGGGACCGGCGAGCCCGGCGACGCCGCGAATCGCGGCGGGGTCGCTTCCCGCGCCGCGCAGCCATTGCGGATCGAGCGCGAGCATCGCGGCATTATAGGCGCCCGCCGAATGACCCATCAGCGCGATGCGGTCGGGATCGCCGCCGAAATCACCGATATGCGCCTGCACCCAGGCGACCGCGGCCGCGCTGTCGTGGAGGAAATCGGGCCAATGCGCCTTGGGGGCCAGGCGGTAATCGGGGATGACGGTGACGAACCCCTCTTCGGCGAGCGCGCGGCCGGCAAAGCCATAATGCTCGCGATCGCCGCTGCTCCAGCCGCCGCCGTAGAAGAAGACGATCACCGGCAGCCGGTCGCCCGCCTGCGCCGCTTCGGGCGCCCAGATGTCGAGGAGGCGGCGCGGGCCCTCGCCATAGGACTGGCCCGACATCACCCGCCGCGCACCACCGCGCCCGAGCAGCCGGTCGGCCATGTCGAGCGAGCGGGCGCCGCCCGCGACGACCGCCTTCGCGCCGCCGCCGAACAGCAGCAGGAGCACGGCCGCCAAGAAGAGGAATTTGATCAACCGCCGTTCCCTGACATCGTGATCCGTCGCCAGCTCCGCGCCCTACAGGGCACCGCGCCCGCGAACAAGCGCCGAACCGCGCGACAGTAAGGGCGCAATTGGAAGAGTGGGACTTGATTCCCTTGCCGTCACCCCGGACTTGATCCGGGGTCCCGCTTTTCGACGTTCCTGAGCGGGACCCCGGATCAAGTCCGGGGTGACGGGGAAGGTAGGCATCGCCTTCCAAAGCCGAACTGCGTCATCGCCCGCGCGACCTTTTCCGCCTTCGGGCGTAGGACAGGCATGACCAGTCCTTTCACGCGCCCCGCCCTCCTGTGCAACAGCCAGAGCGGCAGCCACGATCCCGCCATCCACGATGCCATCGTCGAGGCCTGCCGCGCGGCGGGCACGCCGCTTGTCGCGACTTTCGCTCTGCCCCACGACAAGATTCCGGACGCCGCGGCCTTGCGCGCGCAGGACATCGACCTGCTGCTCGTCTGGACCGGCGACGGGACGATCAACGCCGCGGCGAGCGGCGCGGCGGGCTGGGACGGCGCGCTGCTGCCGCTCCCCGGCGGCACGCTCAACCTCTTGTCGAAGGCGCTGCACGGCGACCGCCCGGCGCCCGGAATCCTGACCGACGCGCTGGGCGGCAAGGGACGGCGGCGCACCATACCGGTCATCCGCGGCAAGGATGGCGATGCCTTCATCACCATCGTCGCCGGGCCCGCGACGCGCTGGGCCGAGGTGCGCGAGACGATGCGGCAGGACGGGCTGCTCGAAGCGGCGGGCGCCGCACCCGACGCGCTCGACGAGATGCTGAACGCGCCCGGCGTCCGCGTCGCGGGACACGGCCAGGCCTATCCCGCGATCATCCTGACCCCGACCGAAGCGGGCGTCCGCGCCGACGGCATCCTAACCGAGGGGACCGCCGACGTGCTGCGCCACGGCCTCGCCTGGCTCGGCGGCGATTTCCGCGACGGGCCGAGCGAGGAGATCGCGTCCGGCGAGACGATCATCCTCGAAAGCGAGGCGCCGATGAGCCTCGAATATGACGGCGAGCTTCGCGAAACCCCTTCGCCCGCCCGCTTCGCGCTCGGCACGAGCACAGTCGACTTCATCGCGACGGCATGACCCTGCTCTTCCACATCAGCGACCTGCATTTCGGGCTCGAGGATCCCGCGGCGCTCGCCTGGTTCGCCGACTGTGTCGCGCGCGAGCGGCCGGCCGCGGTGCTGATCACCGGCGACCTGACGATGCGCGCGCGGCCCCGCGAATTCACCGCGGCGTGCGACTGGATCGGCGCGCTCGACGTGCCGGTGACGGTCGAGGTCGGCAACCACGACCTGCCCTATTTCAACCTCGTCGAGCGCTTCCTCGACCCCTATCGGCGGATTCGCGGAATCGAGGCGCTGCTCGAACGCGAGCTCGACCTGCCCGGAATCACGATCGTCCCGCTCAAGACCACGGCGCGCGCGCAGTGGCGGCTCGACTGGTCGAAGGGCCGGGTGACGCCCAAAGCGCTCGCGCGGACGCTCGCCGCGATCGACGGCGCGCCGCCGGGCAGCCGCATCCTCGTCACCGCGCATCATCCGCTGGTCGAGGCCGGAACGAAAGGCCGCGCGCTGACCCGCGGCGGCGCGCGGGCGCTGCGCGAGCTCGCGGCGCGCGGCGTCGCGGCGGTGCTGACCGGCCATGTCCACGACGCCTTCGACCTCGTCCAGTCGACCGCGGCGGGCCCCATCCGCATGATCGGCGCCGGAACCCTGTCGCGGCGCATCCGGTCGACGCCGCCAAGCTTCAACGCGCTGCGCCTCGATCCCGCGACCGGCGCGCTCGAGGTCCGCGTGCGCAATCTCGCCGCGGTTCCGACGCCCGACATGCAGATTCGCGACATCCCGCCCGACGCTCTGCCGCCGCGCGAACCCGGCGACCCCGTGGCACCGGTCGGCACCGTGCCCCCGGTCGATCCGCCGGTGCATTGACGCCGCGCATCTTCCCGTTAGGTTGCAAGAAAAAACGGGATGAGGGAAGATGCTGACAAAAGGCGACGATTACCCGCTGCACCAGACGAGCGAGCCGGTCGCGTTCGCGGGAACCGACCGCAATTTCTACGATCGCTATTTCTTCAACGGCACCAGCCCCGACGGATCGGTCTTTTTCGCCGCAGCGATGGGTTTCTATCCCCAGCTCGGCATCGTCGACGCGAGCTTCTGCGTCATCGTGGGCGGGGTTCAGCATAATCTGCGCGCGAGCCGGCGCTCGGCGGGCGAGCGGCTCGACCTGACGGTCGGCCCGATCGCGATCCAGATCGACGCGCCGCTGGAAAAAGTGACGCTGCGCATTGCCGCCGGCAACGGCCCACTGGCCGGCGAACTCACCTTCACGGGCCGCCATTTCCCGATCGAGGAACCGCGCTTCATCCGTCGCAACGGCACGCGGCTGTTCATGGACTATACGCGGATGACGCAGAACGGCCGCTGGTCGGGCTGGCTGTCGGTCGATGGCGAGCGCACCGAGGTAGGCGCCGGCTGGACCGGCACGCGCGACCGGAGCTGGGGCATCCGCCCGGTAGGCGCGAGCGAGCCGCAACCGCCGCCGGGGGGCAATTTCAACCAGTTCTTCTGGCTGTGGACGCCCTGCAATTTCGAGGACCGCTCGCTCTTCTTCCACAGCAACGACGACGGCGCGGGGACGGCCTGGAACCGCCGCGCGGTGATTGTTGCTGACGGCGGAACGGAGCGGCATTTCGACGCCGCGACCTTCGCCGTCGACTGGCAAGCGGGGTCGCGGCGAATCGCGAGGATGACCGCCGACCTCGGCAGCGGCCGTGCGCTGACGCTGGAACCCTCGGGGCCGGTCTTCGCGATGAGCGGGCTCGGCTATACCCATCCAGTCTGGGGTCATGGCCTCGATCATGGCGCCGAGCTTGCGGTTGCGCACGACAGTCTTTCCGAGGCCGAACGCGGCTGGGGCAATCCGCTCGCGATGCACATCCAGGCGCTCGTCACCGCCGAGCTCACCGATGGCGACAGCCGGCACCGCGGCATCGGCGTGCTCGAACAATTGTTCGTCGGCCCGCACGCTCCGACCGGCCTTTCGGGCCTGATGGATCCCGTCCGATGAGCTTTCCGACATCGCCGGAGGCGATGACCCCGGCGTGGCTCGCGGACAAGCTCGGAGCGCCGGCCGGGACTTTGCGCGGCTTCACCTCGGCGAAGGTCGGCACCGGGCAGATGTGCGACAGCTTTCGCCTGACGCTCGACTGGACGGAAGATGCCGGGGCGCCCGCGACGATCATCGCCAAATGCCCGAGCCACGACGCGGCGAGCCGCCATATCGCCAAGCTGACCGGCACCTATGTCAAGGAAGTGAGCTGGTATCGCGAACTGGCAGACGGCAGCGGCGTCGCCGCGCCGCTCTGTCACCATGCCGAAATCGCGGACGACGAGGTCGATTTCATCCTCCTGCTCGGAGACCTTGCGCCCGCGCGGCAGGGCGACCAGCTTGCGGGGCTGGGGCTCGACGCGCTGGGCCCGTGCATCGACGCCGCGGCGGGCCTCCATGCGCTGCTGTGGAACGACGCGCGGCTCGACGCGCTGCCCTGGCTCACGCGCGACAATGGCGAGATCATTCGCACGCTGTTTCCGCAGCTCTATCTGGGCTTTCGCGAACGCTATGCCGAGCGGCTGGAGCCCGACGTGCTCGACCTCGGCGCCGGGATCGTCGAGCGGATGGACGCCTATCTGACCCGCCAGCCGGCGGCGCGGACGATCGTCCACGGCGACCTTCGCATCGACAATATCCTGTTCGCGCCAGACGGCGCGCGCTGCTGGCTCGTCGACTGGCAGACGCTGGGGCGCGGCAGCGGGGCGAGCGACCTCGCCTATCTGATCGGCACCAGCATCGCCGACCCCGTCGAGCGCGCCGCCGCCGATCGTCCGGCGTTCGACCGGTGGAGCGCGGCGCTGCGACGGCGCGGCATCGACCCCGATCCTGCGGGGCTGTGGGACGACTATCGGATCGGCGCGCTCAGCGGTTATTTCATGGCGGTGTTCGCATCGATGAGTGTCGAACGCACCGCGCGCGGCGACGAAATGTTCGCGGTGATGGCCGAGCGCCCGGCGCGCCAGGCGCTCGCACTGGGGAGCCTCGACCTGCTGTAGCCGGATAAGGCATGTCGGCTTTCGACCGATAGCGGCCATAGGCAGAGAGAAAGCCCCTCCCCTTCAGGGGAGGGGGTGGGGGTGGGGTCTATCGGCCTTGCGCAAGGCCGATAGACCCCACCCCACTACGACTAGGCAGCAAGCTGCCAAGTCTGCGTTGCCCCTCCCCTGAAGGGGAGGGGCTTATCGGGACGCAACGTCCGCTCCCCACCCCAAAACCGTCGTTCGCAGTTGGTTTCTGCGTAGAAAAAGGGCGGCCCGTTGCCGGACCGCCCTTTCTTTTCCACCCGTCGGCGGAAAAAGTCGTTAGCGCTTCGAGAACTGGAAGCTGCGGCGGGCCTTCGCCTTGCCGTACTTCTTGCGCTCGACCGCGCGGCTGTCGCGGGTCAGGAAGCCGGCCGACTTCACGGCGCCGCGCAGCGCGGGCTCGAAGCGGGTCAGCGCCTGCGCGATGCCGTGCAGCACCGCGCCCGCCTGGCCCGACAGGCCGCCGCCCTTGACGGTCGCGACGATGTCGTAGCTGCCGACGCGGTCGGTCAGGCCGAAGGGCTGGTTGATGACGAGACGCAGCGTCGGACGCGCGAAATAGACTTCCTGATCGCGGCCGTTGATCGTGATCTTGCCCGAGCCGGGCTTCAGCCAAACGCGGGCGACGGCATCCTTGCGGCGGCCGGTCGCATAGGCGCGGCCCTGCTTGTCGACCTGCTTTTCGCGCAGCGGCGCGGCCGGAGTTTCGGGAGTCGCGACGGCATCGACGGCGCCGGCGAGATCCTTGAGATCGGTCATGGTCTGTTCGTCAGCCATTATGCACCCACCTTGTTCTTGCGGTTCATCGACGCGACGTCGATCACTTCGGGGTTCTGCGCCTCATGCGGATGGTCGGTGCCGGCGAAGATGCGCAGATTGCGCATCTGCTGTCGGCCGAGCGGGCCGCGCGGGATCATGCGTTCGACGGCCTTTTCGAGCACGCGCTCGGGGAAGCGACCTTCGAGAACCTTCGCCGGGCTCGTTTCCTTGATGCCGCCGGCGTAGCCGGTGTGCTTGTAATAGCGCTTGTCGGCCATCTTCTTGCCGGTGAACGCCACCTTTTCGGCATTGATGACGATGACATTGTCACCGCAATCGACGTGCGGGGTAAAGCTCGGCTTGTGCTTGCCGCGCAGGATGTTGGCGATGATCGTCGCGACGCGGCCCACGACCAGGCCGTCGGCGTCGATCAGCACCCATTTCTTTTCGACCGTCGCGGCATTCGCCGACTGGGTCGTCTTGGTCAGCGCCTTCATGGCACGCTCCTTGAAGAGATGGACGAGGGCGATGGGATCATGATCCCGCCGCCCGAAAAAAGCCGCGCCGCCAGTCCCGAAGGGACGAAGCGGCGCTTCGGAGCGGGCCAATGGCGATAAGCGGCCCGAAAGTCAAGCGATCGGCGGCTTTGCTGACGGGTATTATGATACCCTCAAAAGAAATCCAGCGCGCGCACCCGCTCTTCCACCAGCGTCCGCGCGCCGCTTGCGGGGTCGGTGAGCCAATTCTGCTGCCGCTCGTGCACCAGCAGCCCGGTGGCGGCATCGACCGTCCACGCCGATTCGATGCGCAGCGGGCGGTCGCCGCCGGCGGTGGAGACCGTGCCCGCTCCGACGCTGGTGATCCGGCGCTGTCCGTCGTGGGTCGCGACCCTGACATCCGCACCGCCGCGGGCCAGCGTCTCGTTCGCGGGTCCAACGAGCGCGCGAATGTCGGCGATCGCCATTTCCTCGCGCTCTTCCGCGGGCAGACTGGCGAGCATCGTCGCCGCGGCGCGCGCTTCGGGCCGCTGAGCCCGGGCGCCCAGCGCTTCGGTTCGCGCCGCCACCCGCGCCCAAAGCCCATCGGGGTCAGCGAGCTCGACGCTCCGTCCATCGGCCGAAACGAGATAGGACACCGCCTCGCCGACCAGCGGCTGGAGGATGCCGGTCAGGACGCCGACCAACTGGGGGCGTGCGTCGGATTCGATCCGCTCGAGCGTCGCATCGAGCCGGTAGCCGCGACCGAGCCGGTGCCACTGCAGCGCATAGACGAGCGAGAAACTGATCAGTCCGCCCTCGCGGCTCAACCGGCGCGTCGTCACCCGATAGGTCATCGCCCGATCGAGCGGCGGCGCGAAAGCCAGCGCACCGGCCGTCGTCTGCGCGGTCGCAGGCTGGGCGAGCGTGGAGACGGGCGCGGCGAGCACCAGAAGCGCGCCCGCCAGGGCCCGCGCGCGCGTCATGCCGCGCGGCGCCCCAGCCGGTGCAGCGATGCCGCCGCGACCGCGACGAGGATCGCCCCGGTCACCTGATGCAGCACCGCGATCCACATCGAAACCCCGGTGACCACGGTGAGGATGCCGAGCGTCATCTGCGCCGCGACGACCAACAGCAGCAGCCGCGCCTCGGTCCGCCCGCCGCGCCGCCACAGCGTCCGTGCGAGCAGCAGCATCGTCACCGCGGCGGCCCACGACCACCAGCGGTGGAGGAAATGGATGAGGAAGGGATCGTTGGTGATCGCCGACCACGCGCCACCCGACCAGTCGATGCCCTCGGGCACGAAATGGTCGTTCATGAGCGGCCAGTCGCTCGCGACATAGCCGGCGTTGAGCCCGGCGGTCCATGCGCCGAGCAGGAGCTGGACGAAGAGGATCGCGATCACCGCGACCGCCGCGCCGGTCAGCCGCGCGGGACGCGCCGCCGGGTCGCGCGCCAGCACCGCGAGATCGCGCGCGGTCCAGACGAGCCCGCCGAGCAGGAAGAGCGCGGTCAGCAGATGGGTCGCGAGCCGGAAATGGCTGACGTCGGTGCGCTGGGTGAGCCCCGAGGCGACCATCCACCAGCCGATCGCCCCCTGCAGCCCGACGAGCGCCGCGAGCGCGAATAGCCGCCAGCCGTAACCCGCCGGAACCGCGCGCCGCAGCGCGTACCAGGCGAGCGGCACGAGCAGCGCCATGCCGACCAGCCGGCCGAGGATGCGGTGGAGCCATTCCCAGAAGAAGATGCCCTTGAACGCCGCAAGCGACATGCCGAGATTGATCTCGCGATATTCGGGGATCTGCTTGTATTTCTCGAACTCGGCGAGCCATGCCGCCTCGCTGAGCGGCGGCAGTACGCCGGTCACGGGATCCCATTCGGTGATCGACAGCCCCGATTCGGTGAGGCGGGTGATGCCCCCGACCGCGACCACCGCGATCACGAGCAATGCGACGGCCCACAGCCAGCGCGCGAGCGCCGCGGGGCGAGGGTTGGCGACCTGGGTCATGGCCCGCCCTATCGTCGCTTGCCGGACGATAGGCAAGGGGCCGAAGCGGGGGTGGCGACGTCGTTCGGCTTTGGGTGGGGGAGGTGACACCCCCATCTTCGTCATTCCCGCGAAAGCGGGAACCCAGAGCGTGCGTCGGTTAACCCCACGCTGGGTTCCCGCTTTCGCGGGAATGACGATGTTATGAGACCCGGGATGTCGCTGACCGACCGAAAGCCGGCGCAAGCGGGTTTGCAAAATACATAATCGCCAAAATTCATGGCCGCGACAGGCGCCCGCTGGTAACAGGCGCGCGATGCGGTGGCCGCTCTTCTTCCTGTCCGTCGGCACGCTAGCGGTTCCCGCCGGCGCGCGCAGCCCGTCCGACATCGTCGAATTCGCGGCGCAGGAAGCACGGCTGGCGCAGGTTTCGTATCGCCTGACCACCGCCAGCGCGCGCTGGTGTCCCGACACCATGCCCCAGCCCGGCTGGTTGCTCGAGGACCGGCGGCGATTCGACGCGGGCGATTGGAGCGCGGCGCAGCAAGCCTATGGCGCGACGGGCGACGGTCCGTTTATCGCCGCCGTCGCGCCCGGGTCGCCCGCCGATCGCGCGGGGCTGACGCGCGGGACCTCGATCGCGGCGATAAACGGGGAACCCGTGCCGACGCTCGGCGATGCGCCGACGATCCGGATCGACGCCACGATCGTCACGCTCGCAGAACTCGATCCGGCCGCGCCGCTGACCGTGACCGACGGCGCCGGTCGCACCTACCGGCTGGAGGCCGCGCCAGGTTGCGCCAGTGCCTTCCGCATTGAGCGCAAGGGGGCGCAGGCGGCCGCAAATGGAACACTGGTGCGCCTTCGCTTCGATCTCGCACGCGAGGTCACGGACGAGGCCGAACTCGCGGCGGTGATCGCGCACGAGCTCGCGCACAATATCCTGCGGCATCACGCCCGGCTGGCGGCGGCCGGAAATCGCGCGGCGCGCCTCGTCCGCGCGACCGAACTCGAGGCCGACCGGCTGTCGGTGTGGCTGATGGCAGACGCGGGCTATGACCCCGCCGCCGCGGTCCGCTTCTGGACCCGGCACAAGCGGCCGCTGATCCGCGCCGCGACCCATCCGCCGCGCAAGGAACGGATCGCCGCCGTCGAGGCCGAAATGGCGGCGATGACCGCGGCGCGCGCCGCCGATGCCGGCGCACGGCCGCCGCTGGTCGTGGCGCCGCCGCCCTTGGAATAGCGGCGCGCGCGCCTATCTTGGAGGCCTGCCCTCCCCTTTCGCGAAGGATCGACGCCATGACCAAAGAGACCGCCATTTTCGCCGGGGGCTGCTTCTGGTGCACCGAGGCGGTGTTTCAGTCGCTCGCGGGCGTCGAGAGCGTCGAAAGCGGCTATACGGGCGGCCACGCCGCCAACCCGACCTACAAGCAGGTGTGCGGCGGCGACACCGGGCATGCCGAGGCGATCCGCATCGGCTATGACCCGGCGGTCATTTCCTATGACGATTTGCTCGACGTCTTTTTCGCGACGCACGACCCGACACAGCTCAACCGCCAGGGCAACGACGTCGGCACCCAGTATCGCAGCGCGATCTTCCCGCTCGGCGACGCGCAGGAAGCCGCGGCACGCGCCGGAATCGCGCGCGCGCAGGGCGACCGCGCCGAACCGATCGTGACCGCGATCGAGCCGCTGTCGGACTGGCATCCGGCCGAGGATTATCATCAGGCCTATTGGGACGGCGAAGGCCAGCGCAATCCCTATTGTCTCGCCACCATTCCGCCGAAGCTCGCCAAGCTCCGCAAGGGCTTCGCCGGGCGGCTGCGCAGTGACGAGGCCGCGGCATCCTGACGGCCGCGGTCGGGCCGCAGTGTTGCATATTGGCCGCATGACGTCACTTTTCCTTGACTTTCAGGCGGTTTGGACTAGCGGACGCGGCCTTGTTGGGGCAGCTTGATCCCCGCAGCGAGGTAGGGATCGCTAGAGGGTGTTGGCGTCGTTATTCCTGATCGGGGCGGTGTTCGCGACGCCGCAGATGTCGGTTCAGGCCGCAAGCCAGACGATTGTCGAAAATGACGGCGACGGAATGACGCGCGCCGTGAACCGGATGGTCGGCGGAATCATCACCTATGTCCGCTGGCCCGACGGGCGCGCCGCCGCGCCGCGCACGATGTGCCTGGTCGGCGCGCCGCGCCTGACCGGCTCGATCGCGCCCGATATTCCGGGAGAGCGCCGGGTCATAGTGCGCCGGACCACCGCGGGCGGGGCGATGACCGGCGGCGGGTGCGACATCCTGTTCCTCGGCCGGATGCCGGGCGACGAGCGCCGGCGCCTGATCGAATGGGTCCGCGGAAAGCCGACGCTGACGATCACCGACGACGATCCGGCCTGCCGCACCGGCGCGATGTTCTGCCTCGCCCGCAAACCGGCCGGGCTCAGCTTTTCGGTCAATCTCGACGCGATCGGCCGCGGGCCGCTCCGCGTCGATCCGCGCGTCCTCAAGATCGGCGGCGCCGACGGAGGCGCATCATGACCGACCGGGCTCCGCGCCGCACCACGCTGCAAAAGCTGCTTTCGCGCTTCCATTTCGGCATCACCCTTTTCGCGGTGGCGCTGTCGGGCATCACCATCCTCCTCGCGGGGATCACCGCGATGCGCGGCTATGCCGACCGCAATATCGAGCTGGCGGCGCAGCTCGGCGCCTATGGCGTCGAGCCCGCGCTGGTCTTCAACGACCCACAGGCGGCGCGCGAGGGGTTGAAGCCGCTGATGAAGATTCCCGGCATCGCCCATCTTCGCGTGCTCGACGACCGGGGGCGTCCCCTCGTCGAATGGCGGTCGCCGACCAAGGATCCCGCCCCGATCCTGACCCGCATCTTCTTTCCCGAACCCTTCGCGATGACGGTGCGCCGCAACGGGTCGGCGATCGGCACGATCGAGGTGTGGGGCGATTCGACAACGCTGACCGACTATGTCCGCATCGGCCTGCTCGCCGGGCTCGCCTGCCTGCTGATCACCGCGCTCGGCACCATCGTCCTCGCGCGCCGGTTCGAATATGAGCTGGTCAAGCCGCTGGGTGAGATCGCCACCGTCGCGCACGACGTGCGCCTCCACCGCCGCTTCGACAAGCGGGTGAAGAGCCTCAGCATCGCGGAGCTCGACCGGCTGGGCGGCGACATCAACGCGCTGCTCGACGAGCTGGAGGGCTGGCAGGGGCATATGGAGGACGAGCGGGCGGTGCTCGCCCACCGCGCGGCGCACGATCCGCTGACGACGATGCCCAACCGCTCGGCCTTCGACGAGCAGTTGAAGCGCCGCCTCGAAGCGGCGGCGCGGCAGCAGCACCGCTTTGCGCTGCTGTTCATCGACGTCGACAATTTCAAGGCGGTGAACGACGGGTTCGGCCATGCGGCGGGCGATGCGGTGCTGGTCGCGATGGCGACGCAGATCCGGGCTGTGTTGCGCTCGGGCGATTTCGCGGCGCGGATCGGCGGCGACGAATTCGTGGTCATCATCGATCCGGTCGACCCCGCGGTCCTGCCCGCGGCGCTCGTCGAACGAATCCGCGCCAGCGTCGCCGAACCGGTCGCGCTTCAGGGCGGCCAGGACTATAGCACCGCGATCAGCGTCGGCGCGGCGCTCTATCCCGACGACGGCCGCGACGCCGCGGCGCTGCTGACCGCCGCCGATGCCGCCATGTATGCCGACAAGCTCCGTCATCGCTCATGATACGCAAGGACATGCCGTGACCCACCGCCTCCAGTCGATCCGCCTTCTTTTCCTGACCGCCGTGGCCGCGCTGCTCGCGGCCTGCCAGAGCGTGCCACCACCGCCGACCGGCTTCAGCCCGGCGCAAATCGCGGTGCTGCAATCCGAGGGATTCATCGAGACCGACACGGGCTGGGAACTGACGCTCAACGAACGGCTGCTTTTTCCGAGCGACGAAAGCCGCCTGCAGCCGGGTCAGGAGGAGCGCATCGCGACCCTCGCGCGCCATCTGCTTTCGGTCGGTATCACCACCGCGCGCGTCGAGGGGCACAGCGATTCGACGGGCACCAGCGCTTATAATCTGAAACTGTCGCAGGCCCGCGCCGAGGCGGTCGCCGCGCCGATGCAGGCAAGCGGCATGCGCTTCACCCCCGACCAGGTCGTCGGCCGCGGCGAGGCGGATCCCCTGTCGAACAACGCGACCGCCGAAGGGCGGCAGGACAATCGCCGTGTCGTCGTGATCGTGACCCCGGCCTGAGCGCCGCAGCGGCGCGACGAGCCGCCTATTTGGCGGCGCGCTTGCGGTCTTCGGCCGCCATGAAGGCAAGCAGCGCCTCGGGAACTTCCTTTTCCATCCGCGCCATCGCTTCGGCGGACAGTTCGCGGTTCGCCCATTGCCGGTCGATCTCGGTGCGCTGCGGCGACAGGCGCGCCAATTTGCGGCCGGTCGAGGTTAGGCCGAACCGGATCACCGCCGCCCTGTGAGAGGCCGAAAGCCGGCCGAGCCCCGCCATCGCGGCGTCCTGCTTGTCCTTGGTGATCGCATTCTCGCTGATCGTGAAATCGGCCCCCGGGGTCGAAATCTGATCGACGACCTCCTTGGTCATCGAGCTGTAATCAGCGGCGCCCGACACCGACGAGACGAGCGCCTGGCCGGCGGGCGAACGCCAGAAGGCCAGCAGTTCGCCAAGTTCCGCCTGCGTGAAATTCGACGCAAAGAAGCCGGCCGTGGCTTCGTTGTAGGCCGGCATCATTCGCGCGAGCTCTTCGGCCATGATCGGCCGGATCGCCTCCACGAACGCGCGGTCGGCGCCGGGATATTCCTGGCTCAGCGCCGAGAGCGACGGATCGGTGGCGAAGGCCTGCCGCGCCATGTTGCCGAGCAGGGCGTCGAGCTGTTCCTCGACCAGGCTCGTCGCATTGACGAGCTGCGCAAGCTCGCGCGCCGCGGGCATCCGCGCATCGGCGGGCGCCGGCGCCACCTGGGCGTATAGCGGCGCTCCCGCTATGCCCGAACCGGCGAACGCCGTGGCGGCAAGAAAGGCAAAGATCGGTCCGCGCATATATCCCCCTGTCCGCCGATCCCCCCGAGGACCCGCACCCATCCTGCCTTGCGCAGAACGGACGCGCGCGCAATCGGCTTTTTGGGCTTCTTCCCTTGGCGGACGTTCGCGGCTAAGCCGCTGGCCCATGAGACCGATCCGCAAAGCCGTCTTTCCCGTTGCCGGCCTCGGCACGCGCTTCCTGCCCGCGACCAAGGCGATCCCCAAGGAGATGCTGCCGGTGGTCGACCGGCCGCTGATCCAATATGCGGTCGACGAGGCGCGCGAGGCGGGGATCGAGCAGATGATCTTCGTCACCGGACGCGGCAAGAGCGCGATCGAGGATCATTTCGACATCGCGTTCGAGCTCGAGAAGACGATGTCGGAGCGCGGCAAGGACCTGTCGGTGCTCGAACCGACGCGGCTCGGCCCCGGCAACTGCGCCTATGTCCGCCAGCAGGAGCCCCTCGGGCTCGGCCACGCCATCTGGTGCGCGCGCGACATCGTCGGCGACGAGCCCTTCGCCATCTTCCTTCCCGACGAGTTCATGCACGGCAGACCCGGCTGCATGAAGCAGATGGTCGACGCCTATGCCCGCGTCGGCGGCAATCTGATCTCGGTGCTCGAAGTGCCCCACGAGCAGCTATCCTCCTATGGCGTGATCGCCCCCGGAAAGGCCGACGGCGCGCTCACCGAGGTCACCGGGCTCGTCGAAAAGCCGAAGGTCGAGGCGGCGCCGTCGAACCTGATCATCTCGGGCCGCTATATCCTGCAGCCCGAGGTGATGCGCGTGCTCGCCGCGCAGGAAAAGGGGGCGGGCGGCGAAATCCAGCTGACCGACGCGATGGCGGCGATGATCGGGACGCAGCCCTTCCATGCGGTGACCTTCACCGGCGCGCGCTACGACTGCGGGTCCAAGGCCGGCTATATCCAGGCCAATCTCGCCATCGCGCTCGAACGTCCCGACATGGCCGACGACGTCCGCGCCTTCGCGGTCGACCTGCTCAAATGATAATGGCGCCAGCCGGGACGAACCCGGCCGGCGCCATCCCCCTTATTCGCCTTCGATATTGGGTTTCGGGAAGCTGTCGGCGCCGACCGTGCGATAGAGCCAGCCGCCGACCGCGCCGCCGATCAGTGGGGCGACCCAGAAGAGCCAGAGCTGGTGGAGCGCCAAGCCGCCCACGACCAGCGCCGGACCGGTGCTGCGCGCCGGGTTGACCGAAGTATTGGTCACCGGAATCGCGATCAGGTGGATCAGCGTCAGCGCAAGGCCGATCGCGAGCGGGGCGAAGCCCGCCGGCGCGCGGCCGTCGGTCGACCCCATGATGATCCACAGGAAGAAGGCGGTGAGCACGATCTCGATGATCAGGCCCGACCAGAGGTCGTAGCCGCCGGGCGACCCTTCGCCGAAGCCGTTGGCGGCGAGGCCGTTGGTCGCGAGATCATAGCCTGGATTGCCGCTCGCGATATAGAAGAGCAGGAAGGCCGCGATGATCGCGCCGAGCACCTGCGCCACGACATAGAGCGGAATGTCGCGCGCGTCGAAACGCCCGCCCGCCCAGAGCCCGACGGTGACCGCGGGGTTGAGGTGGCATCCCGAAATATGGCCGATCGCATAGGCCATGGTGACGACCGTCAGGCCGAAGGCGAGCGCGACGCCGAGGAAGCCGATGCCGAGATCGGGAAAGCCGGCCGCCAGTACCGCGCTGCCGCAGCCGCCGAAGACAAGCCAGAAGGTGCCGATAAATTCGGCCAAGCCCTTTTGCATGTTGTTCATATGACCCTCTCCTCCCGCCGGACGGTCACGTGCGCCGCCGGCGCGGGCGTCACTCTAACATGTTGAGAGATCACGGCAAGCAAGTCATGGCCGGTTCACATGAAGCGCGCTACAAGAGCGCGGGACCATCCGCATGGATTGCCGAAAGGATATGTCATGGGCGCAAGGCCTCTCCTGCTCGCTACCGCCTGCCTGGCGCTCACCGGATGCGTCAGCACGGTCAAATCGGTCGTCACCGCGCCGGTCAAGGCGGTGGGCAAGGTCGCCGACTGGTCGACCACCAGCCAGGAAGAATCCGACCGCAACCGCGGCCGCGCGATGCGCGAGCGCGAGGCTAAGCTGGGCAAGCTGTCGCGCCAACGCGACAAGGCGACCGAGAAATGCCGCGCCGGCAACGAAGCGCAATGCCAGCGCGCCGAGGTTCTCGATCACGAGATCGAGGCGGTGATGGCGGAACCGATCTGAAGGGGCGGCCGCGCCGTCGCGTATCGGCCGTTAGTGGACGTTCTTCTCCCCTCCCGCGGGCGGGAGGGGACATCAGATCAACCTTCAAACGACAGCTCCCCGCCCCAAAGCCGCCTACCTACCCCGCCAGGCTCTTCGAGGCCTGCTCGGTCACGTCGCGCGAGAGGCCGGGCTGCGCCAATATCCGCGCGAGCTCGGCCTTCATCATCGCGGCGCGCGCGTCGTCGAAGCGCTTCCAGCGTCCGAGCGGCGGAATCATGCGCGCGGCGGTCTGCGGATTCTTTGGATCGAGCGCAATGACGAGGTCGGCGAGCAGGCGATATCCCGCACCGTCGGTCTGATGGAACGCCGCCTGATTGCCCGCGAAGGCGCCATAGAGCGCACGCACGCGATTGGGGTTGGCAAGCGTGAAATCGCCATGCCGCGCCAGCTCGGCGACCGCCGCCACCGTATCGGCACGCTGCGACCAGGCCTGTACCTGGAACCATTTGTCGAGGACGAGCGGATTGTCGCGGTAGCGCTGATAGAAGATGTCGAGCGCATGCGCGCGCTCGTCGCTGTCGCCGTGCGCCAGCGTCGCGAGCGCCGCCTGCCGCTCGGTCATCCCATCGGCGTTCGAGAAGATCGCGAAGGCAAGGCCGGGCACATCGCCCTTCCCGCTCGCCGCGAGATAGGCGAGCGCGACGCCGCGCAGACGGCGGCGCCCCTTGGCGGCGGGGGTGAGGTCGGTCGCGGGCGGCGCGGCCTGCGCCAGAATTGCCCGCCATTCGCGCTCGAGCCCCGCGCCGATCGCCGCCTGCAGCGCGAGCCGCTCGCGGCGGATCGCGTCGGGGTCGACGGTCACCATCTGGTCGCCGATGAAGGCTTCGCTCGGCAGCAGCACCGCCTCGGCGACGAAGGCCGGGTCGTCGACCGCGCCGGTCAGCGTCTGCGCCACCGCGCCGATCACCGCCTCGCGGCCCTTCGCCTCGCCCGACACGGCCGCGACCAATGTATCGAGCATCAGCTGCTGGAGCGCCTCGTAGCGCGCGAAGGGATCGTCGTCGTGCGCCGCGAGCCACGCGAGCTCACCCGGCGCGCGCTCGAAATCGACGATGACCGGCGCCGAAAAGCCGCGGTTGACCGACAGCGCCGGCCGCGCGGCGAAGCGGCCGAGCGGGATGCGCTGCACCGCGCCGGTCAGCGTCGCCAGCGTGTCGGGCAGCGCCGCCCCGCTGCCGCCCATCGCGAAGGCGGCGAGGCGCAGCGGCATCATCATCGGCGCCTTGTCGCCCTGCCCCGGGGTCGGCGGCACCGCCTGCGTCACGTCGAGGAACCACTCCTCGCCCTCCTGCGCCAGCGCGAGGTGCAGCTTCGGCGTCCCCGCCTGCTCGTACCAGCGGCGGAACTGGGCGAGGTCGATGCCGCCGCCCTCCTCCATCGCGCGGACGAAATCCTCGCAGGTCGCGGCCTCGCCGTCGTGGCGCTCGAAATAGAGATCGGTGCCCGCCCGAAACCGCTCCGGCCCCAGCAAGGTCGCCATCATGCGGATCACCTCGGCGCCCTTGTTATAGACGGTCGCGGTGTAGAAGTTCGAAATCTCCTGATAGCTGTCGGGCCGGATCGGGTGCGCGAGCGGCCCCGCATCCTCGGGGAATTGCGCGGCGCGGAGCAGGCGGACGTCCTCGATCCGCTTGACCGGCGGCGACCCCATGGCGGCCGAGAAGCTCTGGTCGCGATAGACGGTGAAGCCCTCTTTCAGGCTGAGCTGGAACCAGTCGCGGCAGGTGACGCGGTTGCCCGACCAATTGTGGAAATATTCGTGCGCGACGACGCCCTCGACCCCGTCGTAATCGGCGTCGGTCGCGGTGTCGGGGTCGGCGAGAATATAGCGGGTGTTGAAGATATTCAGCCCCTTGTTCTCCATCGCCCCCATGTTGAAATCGCTGACCGCGACGATGTTGAACAGGTCGAGGTCATATTCGCGGCCATAGACATCCTCGTCCCACTTCATGCTGTGCTTCAGCGCCGTCATCGCATGATGGGTGCGGTCGAGGTCGCCCGCGCGCACCCAGATGCCGAGTTCGACCTGGCGCCCCGATAGCGTCGTGAAGCTGTCGCGGTTGACGACGAGGTCGCCCGCGACGAGCGCGAAGAGATAGGAAGGCTTGGGCCACGGATCCTCCCACAGCGCCCAGTGCGTGCCGTCCGCACCCTCGCCGGTCCGGGTCCGGTTGCCGTTCGACAGCAGGATCGGGAAGGCCGCCTTGTCGCCCGCCATCCGTACCTTGTAGCGGCTCAGCACGTCGGGCCGGTCGGGATGGAAGGTAATGCGGCGGAATCCCTCGGCCTCGCACTGGGTGCACAGCATGTCGTTCGAGGCGTAGAGGCCCGACAGCTGGGTGTTGGCCGCCGGATCGATGACGGTGTCGACCTCGACCGTGGCCGCGGCGCGGTCACCGAGGTCGACGATCAGGTCGCCGCCGTCCATGCGCCAGTCGTTCCACACCGCCCCGTCGACGCGCACCTCGGCGGCGGTCAGCCCGTCGCCGCGCAGCAGCAGCGGCGCGGGCGCCGCGGCCCCGCGCACGACCGAGAGCGCCGCGGTGACGCGCGTCTCCGCGATCCCCAGCGCGAAATCGAGCGCGATGTCGGGAATCTGCCATTCGGGCGGGCGATAGTCGCCGCGGTGGATGGTGGCGGGGATGGCGGGAGAGGAAGAAGCGTCGGTCATGCCGGATATCGGGTCCTCACTATCCGTTCGCCCTGAGCTTGTCGAAGGGCCGTCCTTCTCTTCCCCTGAAGACAAAGAACGGTGCTTCGACAAGCTCAGCACGAACGGGAAAAATGGTCACTTATTATCCTAGGCTTGCGGCGCCCTCCGCGCAATAAGGCGGCCGATGAGCCATATGCTGATTTTCGGAATGGGCTATGCGGCGAGCCGGCTCGCCGACCGCCTGCTCGCGCGCGGGTGGGCGGTGACGGGGACGACGCGCGACGGCCGCGGCGGCACGCTCGCCTTCGACGATGCGCCGTCGGTGATCACCGCCCTGCGCGGCGCGACGCATATCCTGTCGTCGGTGCCGCCCGCCGAGGGTGCCGATCCCGTGCTCACCCGCTATGGCGAGGCGATCGCGATCGCGCCTGCCCGCTGGGTCGGCTACCTCTCCTCTACCGGCGTCTACGGCGATGCACGCGGCGCGTGGGTCGACGAAAGCGCGCCCATCAAGGGCCGCCGTCCCGACCGCAATGCCGCCGACGCGGCCTGGGCCATGCTGCGCGGCGACGCAAGCGTCTTTCGCCTCCCCGGCATCTACGGCCCCGGCCGCTCGATCCTCGACCGCATCGGCGAAGGGCGCGCGCACCGCATCGACCTGCCGGAACAGGTTTTCAGCCGTATCCATGTCGACGACATCGCGGGCGGCGTCATCGCCTCCTTTGCGGGCCCATCGGGCGTCTACAATCTCGCCGACGACGAACCCTGCCATCAGAATCGCCTCGTCGAATGGGGTTGCGCGATGCTCGGCGCGCCGCTGCCGCCGCTGCAATCGCTCGACGAAGCCGGCCTGTCGCCCGCCGCGCGCGCCTTCTATGCCGAAAACCGCCGCGTCGCGAACGGCAAGGCGAAGCGGCTGCTGGGCTGGACACCGCGCTATCCGAGCTTTCGCGAGGGGCTGGCCAGCCTCATCTAAATCCGTCATTGCGAGCGTAGCGAAGCAATCCAGAGTTGCGCAAACCCGCTCTGGATTGCTTCGCTACGCTCGCAATGACGAAGAAATAGTCAAATCAAAACATCCACCGCGTGGATCAGCACCCCGACCAGCCCGCCGACCAGCGTGCCGTTGATGCGGATATATTGCAGGTCGTCGCCGACCGCATTCTCCAGCCGGTCGGTGATCGTCTTCGCGTCCCAGCCACGGATCGTGTCCGAGACGAGGCGGAGCGCGGTCTCGCCATAGCTGTCGACCGCGCCGACCACCGCGCGCCGCGCATAGCGGTTGAGCGTGCGCTTGATCGCCTCATCCTCGCCCAGCATCGTGCCGAACTGGGTGACGAGTTCGCCGATCCGGCCCGCGAGCATCGTTTCGGGGTCGCGCGCCGCCTTGAGCAGCGCGCTGCGCCCCTGTTCCCAAAGGCCATCGAGCCAGCGCTTGACCGCGGCATTGTCGAGCAGCTCGTCGCGGACCTTCGCGACCTTCGCCTGAACCTCGGGGTCTTCCTGAAGGTCGAGCGCCATCTTGGCGAGCCCCTCCTCGACGCGCAGGCGGATCGGATGGTCGGGCTCGGCCGCCATGTCGGTGAGCAGCTTGCCGAGCCCCGCGACGATGCGGTTGGCGATGCTTTCGTCGAGCCCGGTGAAGCGCACGATCGCGTTCGAATTGTCGTGCACCATCTGGTGGATCAGATGCGCGTTGAGGTCGAGCGTCTTCGACCCCCATTTGACCATCGCGTCGAGCAGGGGCTGGTGCCGCCCCTCGGCGAGCGCCGCCTGCAGCGCCTGGCCGAGCAGCGGCGCGATGTCGAGTTCGCGCAGGCGGTCGGCGATCGCCGATTTGACCATGCCGCCCAGCCGCTTCTGGTCGAGCGCGCCGAGCGCGTCGGCGATGATCCGCGATGCCCCCAGCTTCAGCCGCCCGCCGCCCGCCGCGGGCTGCGACAGGAAATGGCCGACCGCGCCCGCGACGTCGACCGTCTGCATCTTGCGCGCGATCAGCCGCGGCAGCAGGAAATTGTTGAGCAGGAAGCGCGCGAGCGTATCGCCGATGCGGTTCTTGTTGCGCGGCACGATGGCGGTGTGCGGGATCGGCAACCCCATCGGATGGCGGAACAGCGCGGTGACCGCGAACCAGTCGGCGAGCCCGCCGACCATCGCCGCCTCGGCGAAGGCACGCACGAAACCGACGGCGGGGTGCGCATCCTGAAAATATTTGGCGGTCACGAAGATGAACGCCATGACGATGAGCATGCCGGTCGCGACGACGCGGATGTTGAGCCCACCCGTCGGAACGGCAACGCCCACCCCCCGGTCCATATGGGGGGGGTGGGCGCGTCCGGGATCGGCAGGCGGAGAAACGCGGTCCGTCATGCCCTGTCAAATGGCGCCGCGGCGCAAAGGTTGCAACCTCACTCCGCCGGGTGCGGAACCGGGTCGGCGTGCGGCCTGGTGTCGTCGCCCGGCCGATAGGTCA
This sequence comes from Sphingopyxis sp. NJF-3, assembly GCF_053514865.1. Classification (NCBI taxonomy): domain Bacteria; kingdom Pseudomonadati; phylum Pseudomonadota; class Alphaproteobacteria; order Sphingomonadales; family Sphingopyxidaceae; genus Sphingopyxis; species Sphingopyxis sp. NJF-3. The sequence goes on along the minus strand of NZ_CM130726.1, from coordinate 526,388 downwards.
GCAGGTTGCGCGAGAAGAAGCGGCCGAGCCGTTTCTCGATGCTGTCGGCAAGGCTGAAGCCTGCGGGAACGATCAGCAGCGTGAGCAGGGTCGACAGGATCAGCCCGCCGATCACCACCACCCCCATCGGCGCGCGCCACGCCCCGTCGCCCGACAGCGACAGTGCGGTCGGCACCATGCCCGCGACCATCGCCACGGTGGTCATCACGATCGGCTGCGCGCGCTTGCGCCCCGCATCCTTCAGCGCTTCGGCCTTGTCGATGCCCTTGTCCATTTCCTCGATCGCGAAATCGACGAGCAGGATCGAGTTCTTCGCGACGATGCCGAGCAGCATCAACAGCCCGATGAACACCGGCATCGAGATTTCCATGCCTGTGATCAGCAGGCCGAGCAGGCCGCCAAGCGGAGCAAGCAGCAGCGACGACATATTGACCAGCGGCGACAGGAAACGGCGATAGAGCAGGACCAGCGTCGAAAAGACGAGCATCAGCCCCGCGATGAGCGCGATGAAGAAATTCTGCATCATCTCGGCCTGCCACTTGGCGTCGCCCTGGATCACCTTGCGGATGCCCTGCGGCATATTCTTGACCGCGGGCAGCGCATCGATCTTTTCCTGCGCATTGCCCGTCACCAGCCCCGGCGCGAGGTCGGCGCCGATCACGATGCGCCGCGTCTGGTTGTAGCGGCGAAGCTCGGTCGGCCCCGCGCCGAAGCCGATCTCGGCGACCGATTTCAGCGGCACCGTCGATCCGCTCGCGGTGGGTACCGGCAGATTTTCCAGCGTCGCGAGGCTGCGTCGCGAATCTTCGGAGAGCAGCACCCGGATCGGAATCTGGCGATCGGACAGCGAGAATTTCGCCGCATTCTGGTCGATGTCGCCCAGCGTCGCGATGCGGATCGTCTGGCTGAGCGCCGCGGTCGTGACGCCGAGGTCGGCGGCAAGGTCGAGCCGCGGCTTGATGATGATCTCGGGCCGCGGAATATCGCCCTCGATACGCGGCGACCGGATTTCCTTCAGCCCCTTCATCTCGTCGACGATCTTGAGCGCATGCTTTTCGAGCGCGACGGGATCGTCTCCGCCGAGGACGAAGGTGATGTCGCGGCCCGAAAAGCCGCCCGACTGGCTCTGGAAGGTCACCCGCGCGTCGGGAATCGCCGCAAGCTTGGGCTGCAGGCTGCGCTCCCATTCGACGCTGGTGACCTCGCGGTGTTTCTTGAGCGTCAGGAAGGCATTTCCGCCGCCGACATTGACGTCGTAGAAGGCGGTGTCGACCACCGGGCTGTTGTCGAGGATCGCCCCGATCTGCCGCGCGATCGTCTCGCTCTGCTCGAGCGTCGACCCCGGCGGCAGTTCATATTTGACCTGGCTGTAGTCGCTGTTGGTCGTCGGCTGGAACTGCTTCGGGATGACCGCGAACAAGATGAGGCTCATCACAAAGGCAAGGACGCCGATGCCGACGATCCACACGCGGTGGTCGAACAGGCGTGCATAAACGCGCTGGGCCATGTAATGAGCCCAAAGGGCGACACGCCATTCGTGCATCCCGAACAACCTGCCCGCCAACCAGGCCAACACTCCAAACAGAATGGCGCTCAATACAACTCCCGCAAAAATGGTCGCGGCTGTTGCGATCGGCGCGAGTATCCCGACCAGCCAGAGGATAGCGAAAAGCAGGGCGAAGACGCCCGCGACCCACGAGTAGACCTTCACTACCGTCCGCAGCGCTGCGCGATTGATCCACACCACCAGCGCTCCGAATGATATCATGGCCAAATTGCCCAGCAAGAAGGCCATGATCGCGGTGATTGGAGTCAGCAGCAGGAAGTACATCGCCGGGTTGGGCGCATCCTGTCCGGCAGGGACGGGCTGGAAATATCGCACAACCAACGCCAGCACCGCCAAGCCCGCCAAGACCAAGCCCGGCGATAAGAAACTTGGCCGCGTCGGCACGGCCTCATAGCGTGCCCGCACCGCCCTGTGCTTCTCGCTGTTCAGCGTCCAGCCGAGCAGGCGCTCGTAACGGTCGACCCACGGGCCCGACGCATGGTCCTGCTCGCCCTGCGCCGACAGGAAATAGGCGGCGATCATCGGGGTGATCATGCGCGCCACCGCCAGGCTGACCAGAACCGCGAAGACGACGGTCATACCGAACTGGATGAAGAACTGCCCCGACACGCCGGGCATCAATGCGACGGGCAGGAACACCGCGACGATCGAGCTCGTCGTCGCGACCACCGCAAGGCCGATTTCATCCGCTGCGTCGATCGCCGCCTGATAGGCTGTCTTGCCCATCCGCATATGCCGGACGATATTCTCGATCTCGACGATCGCGTCGTCGACGAGCACCCCGGCGACAAGGCTCAGCGCGAGCAGCGACAGGCCGTTCAGCGAAAAGCCCATCAGTTCCATGAACCAGAAGGTCGGGATCGCCGAAAGCGGGATCGCCATCGCGCTGATCAGGGTCGCGCGCCAGTCGCGCAGGAACAGGAAGACGACGACGACCGCGAGCACTGCACCCTCGATCATCGCGGCCATCGAACTGCGATACTGCTCCTTGGTATATTCGGTGCGCGTGAAGAGGATCTTGAAGTCGACCTTGGGGTTGTTCTTCTTGATCTCCGCGAGTTTCTTCATCGTCTCATCGTGGACGGTGACGTCGGAGGCCCCCTTCGCCTTCTCGATCGAGAAGCTGAGCACCTGCCGACCGCCGAGCTTGGCGAGGTTGCGCTGTTCGGCATAGCCGTCGCTGACCTTCGCGACGTCGGTCAGCCGGATGGTCCGGCCATTGCCGATCGCGATGCGTGTCTGGCCCAGGTCGAAGGCGCTCGCGGCGTTGCCGAGCACGCGCACCGCCTGTTCGGACCCCGCGATCTCGGCGCGCCCACCCGCCGCGTTCAGGTTCACCTGCCGCAATTGCTGGTTCACCTGGCTCGCGGTCAGACCATAGCTTTGCATCCGCGCCGGATCGAGGATGACGCGGATTTCGCGGTCGACGCCGCCCGAGCGGCTGACCTTCGCCATGCCGGGGATCGACAGCAATTCCTTCGCCACCGTATTGTCGACGAACCAGCTGAGCTGTTCGAGCGTCATGTCGGCCGCCTCGACCGAGAAATAGGTGATCGGACCGCCCGCGATGTCGACGCGCATGATCTGCGGCTCGAGAATGCCGTCGGGCAATTCGCTGCGGATCTGCGAAACCGCCTGATTGACGTCGTTATAGGCGCGGTCGATCGGTGTGCCGATCGCGAATTGGACAAAGGTGCTGCTGTTGCCTTCGCCGACATAGGAGGACATTTCGTCGACACCGCTGACCCCGCGCACCGCCGCCTCGACGCGCTGGGTGACCTGGGTTTCGAGCTCGGTCGGCGCCGCGCCGGGCTGCACCACGATGACCTGCACCGCCGGGAATTCGACGTCGGGATTGTCGTTGACGTCCATCCGGTTGAAGCTGATCAGCCCGGCGAGCAACAACAGCACGAACAGGACGATCGGCGGCACCGGATTGCGGATGCACCAGGCGGAGATGTTGCGAAAACTCATGATTCAAGCGCCCTGTATGCGATCACGCGCGGTGCGACCGGTTATTGCGACGATTTCTGGACGACGGGCTTCACCTTGTCGCCGGGGTTGAGGAAGGCGCCCGCGAGCACGACCACCCGCTCGTTGCCGGTCAGCCCCGACGCGATCGACACGCCGCCGTCGGTGACGGTGCCGACCTTCACCGCGCGGCGCTGGACCTGATTGTTCTTGTCGACGATCAGGACGAAATTGCCTTCAGGACCGCTCTGCACCGCGCTTTCGGGCAGCAGCGGCGCCTGCTCGGCGCCGGAGACGAGGCGCGCGTCGGCGAAGCCGCCAGGGCGCAGCGCCGCGCTGTAGGGTAGCGCGATGCGAACCGTCCCCTGCCGCGTATCGGGGTTGATGATCGGCGATTCCTGCCAGATCTGCCCTTCGATCTGCAGGTCGGTGCCGACCGGCGTCACTGTCGCGCGCGTGCCGACCGACACGCGCTGCAGATCGGCCTCGGCGAGCTGGGCGAGCATTTCCATCTCGCCCCCCTTCGCCATGCGGAACAGCACGCCGCTGCCCGCGCCGACGATCTGACCGGGCTCGACCTGGCGCGTCAGCACGAGGCCCGCCGCGGGCGCGACGATGTTGAGCCGGCCGTTGCGCGCGACGGCTTCGCGATATTGCGCCTGCGCGACGCCGACGCGTGCCCGCGCCGCATCGCGGGTCGCGCGCTTGCGGTCCATGTCGGCCTTGGAAATGAAACCGCGCGACACGAGCGCCTCGGCGCGCTTGAGCTCGGCCTCGGCGAGGTCGGCGTCGGCCTGCGCGACGCGGATCGACGCCGCGAGGCTCGCGGCCTGCTGCGCCTGGACCGAGCGGTCGATCACCGCCAGCGTCTGGCCCGCGCCGACCCATTGGCCGGGTTCGACGAGCACGCTCACCACCTGGCCGCCTTCGCCCGCGACGCCGACCGGCATTTCGCGGCGCGCGGCGATCGTGCCGTTGGCTGCAATCGCCGACTGCACCGACTGCATCCCCGGCACCATGACCGTGACCGTCGGCGCGGCGGCAGCGCCCGCGGCACCGTCCGCGGCCGCGTCGCCGCCGCCCTTGCTCGCCGAAAAGGCGTACCAGGCGAGCGCCAGCACCAGCGCGATGAGCACCAGCGCGATGATCAGGCGCGTGCGCTTGCGGCGGTTGTCCGCCTCTTCGTAAAAGCCATGCGTCGAGCCCGCCAAGCTGTCCATCGAATCCACTTTCCGCTCGTAGTTCACGCCGAATTCCCCTCTGCGGTCCACAAAGGCCGGGCTCGCGATAGCGTGCGACCCGTCGCTCAGCCCCCACGGCCGGACCCAGATAATTTCGAAGGTGTATTATCGAATTAAATCACCGCTGGCAAGCGGGAAACTGGAATCCGACCACGCCCCCGGAGGGCGGGGCTCATAGGCGCTTCGCACAGCGAATTCCAGTGGTGGGCGCGCATGAAAAAGGGCGGCCGACGCCTTGTCGACCGCCCCTTTTTCCGGTTCGGCTCCCCGAAGGGAGCCGCGTCACGGTCGCCGGCTCAGCGCACGCTGCCGCGGCGCACCAGATTGACGATGGCGAGCAGGATCACCGCGCCGATGAACGCCGTCAGCAGCGTCATCGGGTCGAAGGCGTCGCCGCGCAGATGGCCACCGCCCAGAAAGCGGCCGAACAGGAAGCGGCCGAGGATCGACCCCAAGCAACCGACGACGATATTGAGGAAAATACCTTGCTGTGCATCGGTGCGCATGACGATGCTCGCCAGCCAGCCGATGATACCGCCCATGATGATTGCGATAATCCAAGTCATAAGATGACCCCCTTACGATCTTCGTTGCCGCCCGCCGTGGCAGGCGCCGTGATGGTAACGCAAATTTTTCAATTCTCCTAATGGAATGGCAGCGGCATGGCGCCGCTGCCGATCCATCAGCGCACGCTGCCGCGACGCACCAGATTGATGATCGCAAGCAGCACGATCGCGCCGATGAAGGCCCACAGCAGGCCGACAGGACTGAAGGTGCTGAGCGACGCGCCGCTGCCGAACATGCCGCCGAGGATATTGCCCAGAAAGGCGCCGACGACGCCGACGACGACGTTGAGGAAAATGCCCTGCTGCGCGTCGGTGCGCATGACGATGCTCGCCAGCCAGCCGATGATGCCGCCGACGATGAGCGTGATGATGATACCCATATATTTGCTCCCATAATGGACCGGGGCGATGGGCCGCACGAGGGCGTTTTCGTCAGCGCCTTGTCGTGTCCGAACATCGCTTTGCCGATGTCAGCACAATGCCAGCGCGGCGCAAAAGGTTCCCGGCCGGACCCGAACGACCCGGCCGGGAAAGTGGGATCAGTTCCTGATCGGGAACTGTTCCGGGTCGCAGTCGGAGGGATAGGATGCACGCGGCGGCGGCGATGTGACGGGGGTCACACCGCGTGATTTTTCTCCATGCTTTTCGGATGGCCGCTTTGGGGTGGGGAGCGGACATTCAAATCCTCCCCACTTGTGGGGAGGTGGCAGCCCCGCAGGGGCTGACGGAGGGGGTTCGCGTCCTCACGCCACGCCGCTTCAGGCCTCCCGCCCCTCCACCGCCTTCGGCGGTCCCCCTCCCCGTGCCGGGGAGGATCTTATGGCCGCTACCGGTCGCTTTTAGACCTACGTCATCCCGGACTTGATCCGGGATCCACTCCTCCAGCGCTGCGCGAATGGATCCCGGATCAAGTCCGGGATGACGATTAAAATAATGTCAGCTTCCGGCCGTTTCGCGCCATTTCACTTTGCCGCCCACGCGAAATGGGGGCCGGCATCGCTGCCAACCCCCACTATCCGGTCCTGCCTCCAGCCGCTCGCTCCGGTTCATCCCGGTCCGCTTCTCTTGCGATCAGCGGCCCGCAAAACGATCCGTCGCCGCGCGCACGGAACCAATCCGGCGGCGGTTTGGTCGGCCCCCTTTCGGGGGCCGGCCGCACCTGGAAAGCCCTTCATCATCTGGTCCGAGCCTCTGCCGAAACAGTCGCTCTTGTCCGGCGATGGACTGCATTTCCATTCCGATCGGGTTCGCTTCAACTCGTGGGAATTGCTGCGTTCCGTGACCGGAGTATCGGTCTACGTCCTCGTCGATCCGCTCCGCTTCCTTCGGGTTGGTCTTGCAACCATCCTTCGTGTCCCGGTGGTCCGACGTCTCTGTCGTCCGATGATTGGAAGCTGACACGAAGCCCGTGGACCACCAACAAAAAACACGCCGAAAGCCGCCGCGCTTGTGGATAAGTCCGGCATTAGCAACTTGGCTTTGCTGCGCAGCATTTTTGTAACAGCAGCGCAACATTTTCGGATTCGAATCGGGCCCTTCCCCGCCTCGAGGTGAACGCGACTCGAACGTTTCGATCCCCGACTCGGGGGATCAGGCGCGTCCCAGATCACCCTTCCCCACCGTGCCCGACGCCATGTCGAGCATGCGATCGAGGCTCTTCTTCGCGGCGACGCGCAGTTCCTCGTCCATCTCGATCCGCGGCTGGAGGTCGCGCAGCGCGAGGTAGAGCTTCTCCATCGTGTTGAGCGCCATATAGGGGCAGATGTTGCAGTTGCAGTTGCCGTCCGCGCCCGGCGCGCCGATGAAAGTCTTCTCGGGCAGCGCCTTTTCCATCTGGTGGATGATGTGCGGCTCGGTCGCGACGATCAGCGTGTCGCCCGGAAAGCTCTTCGCGAATTGCAGGATGCCGCTCGTCGAGCCGACATAGTCGGCGTGATCGATGATGTGCGGCGGGCATTCGGGATGCGCCGCGACCGGCGCGCCCGGATGCTGCGCCTTCAGCTTCAGGAGCTCGGTCTCGCTGAACGCCTCGTGCACGATGCACACGCCCGGCCACAGCAGCATCTCGCGCCCGAACTTGCGGTTGAGATAGCCGCCGAGGTGGCGGTCGGGGCCGAAGATGATCGGCTGGCTCTCGGGGATCTGGCTGATGATCGTCTCTGCGCTGGACGAGGTGACGATGATGTCGGAGAGCGCCTTCACCGCCGCCGAGCAGTTGATGTAGGTCAGCGCGATATGGTCGGGATGCTCGGCGCGGAAGCGCTTGAACTGCTCGGGCGGACAACTGTCCTCGAGGCTGCAGCCGGCGTCCATGTCGGGCAGCACGACGATCTTTTCGGGCGACAATATCTTCGCGGTTTCGGCCATGAACTTGACGCCGCAAAAGGCGATGACGTCGGCATCGGTGTCGGCGGCCTTGCGCGAGAGTTCGAGGCTGTCGCCGACGAAATCGGCGAGGTCCTGAATCTCGGGCTTCTGGTAGTAGTGCGCCAGGATCACGGCATTCCGCTCCTTGCGCAGCCGGTCGATTTCAGCGCGCAGGTCGAGGCCGGTCAGGTTTTCGCGGATGGGAGCAGTCATGGCTTGTCCTTGTCGTGGCGTTGGCCACGCGCCTCCTACACCGCGCCCGGCGGCAGGGCAATTCGGCGTATCAGCCGCCGGCGAGCCGCGCCGCGAGCGCAATGACGGGGGGCGTCATGGCAAGCAGCGATATGGCGATGCGCGTCGCGATGACAACCGCCGCGATCGCCCAGGTCGCGGGATGGACGGCGCTGCGCGTCCGCCGGTCATGCGCGGCGACGATGGCAACCGCCGCGAGTTGACAGAGCGCGACCGCAGGCTCGGCCCAGGCGCCCATCAGCGGGATCGGCAGCAGCCGGCCGAGCGCGGGCTCGAGAACGACGATCGTCGCCCCGATCATCAGCCGCCGGTGCCAGTCGGTCACGCGTCGCCGCCGGATCGCCCAGGCCGCCATCGCCCCGAAGACGAGCGACTCGACCGTCGTCAGCGCCAGGAAATAGGCCGGCACGAAGAAAGGCGGCTGGCGATGCAGCACCAGCGCCATGACGCCGGTGAAGACGCCCAGGACGGTGATGACCAGCGCGAGCCCGGCGCCGAGCCAGCCAAGCCGGCGATGGAGGGCAAGGTTGCGGCGCGCGACCAGCGACGGCTGGACGATCAGCAGCGCGAGCCAGCCGAGCATCGCCAGCCCGTGCAGATGCACCCATGCGGGCGCTCGCCATGGATCGACGAACCCGCGTGCCGTGAATTGCAGGAAGCCGAAGACGATGAAGACGGCGAGGCCGATCGCCATCCGTTGCCAGAATCGTTCGGCGCTTGCCGCGCCCCCCGCTGTCGCCATATCCGCATCTCCCGATGCGACCCGGGGATTGTCTACTCCAGCCTGCGCCGCGCAGGAAGCCCGATTCAGCCGGCGGGCTGCCCGGCGAAGCGCGCGGTCACCTTCGCGTCGATCCCCGCGGCCGTCAGCGGCATGGCGAAGCTCTGTTCGATCGCGGTCCGCGCCGCGCCCTGCGCGAGGCGCATCGGCGTCGGCCCCTTGGCCTGCTTGATCAGCTCCTCCTGCGCCGCCTTGCGGTTCGCGGCGTCGAGAAGCTCCTCGGCGTCGGTCAGGGTCAGCAGGATCGCGCCGTCGCGGAACTCGCTGATCGCGTCGATGTCGATCTCCGGCCCCGCGAGCCGCAGCGGTGGCAGCGTCACCGTCAGCGCGTTCGTCGCCGCATCCCAGTCGAGGTCCGATGGCTTCAGTTTCGCCAGATCGAGTTCGTAGCGCACCGTTCCGGGCATGATCAGCGTCTTCTTGGCGCTCAGCCCGAGCCGGCTCTGCGTCGAGGTGACCACCGCGACATAGCGCGCGGTGAAGGGAACGAGGATATTCTGTTCCTGCAGCCCCTGCAGGCTCGCGGCGACGACGGTTTCGGGATCATAGCCGCGCTGCCAGCCGTCCCACGCGCGCCAGCCGAGAAACAGCGCAAGCGCGAGCATCGCGAGCAGCGCGATGCGGAAGACCCCGCGGCTCACGACGCGAGCCTCCACGCCTCGGCCTCGCGCGTCACGCGGCCGCGCGCTTCGAGGTCGAGAAGATGCGCGAGCACCGAGCGACCGGCAGCGCCGGTCAGGCGGGGGTCGAGTCCCTTGTACATATGCTTCACCATGTCGGGGATGACGTCCGTCCCCTTTTCGAGTTCGCGCAAAATCTGCCGCTCGCGCTGCCTGCGGTGGCCGAGCATGCCACGGACGAGTTGCCGCGGCTTGGTCACCGCGGGACCGTGGGCGGGATAATAGACGCGATCGTCGCGATCGTAGAGCTTGTTCAGCGAGGCCATATAAGCCGCCATGTCGCCGTCGGGCGGGCTGACGACGCTGGTCGACCAGGCCATGACATGATCGCCGGTGAACAGCGCGCCGCTTTCGACAAGCGCGAAGCAGAGATGATTGGAGGTATGCCCCGGGGTCGCGACCGCTTCGAGCGTCCAGCCGTCGCCCGCGATGCGCTCGGCGTCGGCGAGCACCCGGTCGGGGGCATAGTCGGGGTCGAAAGCCGAATCCGCGCGCGGCCCGTCATCGGACAGAGCAAGCGGCGCGCAGCCGACGATCGGCGCCCCGGTCGCTTCCTTCAGCGGCGCCGCGGCGGGGCTGTGATCGCGGTGGGTGTGGGTGCAGAGGATCGCCGCGACGCGCTGCCCTTCAACCGCGCGCAGGATCGCGTCGACATGGCCGGCGCCGTTCGCGTCGGGCGGATCGCCGATGCTCATCCCCGATCCGGTCGGGCCGGGATCGATCACCGCCACGTCGTTTCCGGCACCGACGATCCAGGTCTGCGTGCCGGTGAAGGTATAGGGCGAGGGATTGGGGGCGAGCACGCGGCGCACCAGCGGCTCGTGCTGCTCGCACCCGCCGGCGCGGATCGTGTCGGGCCAGGGCTTTTCGTCGCTCATATCCTCCATGTGGCATCGGCAGGGCGCGGACAAAAGAGGATTGGCGAAGAAAATCGACCGGACGAACAGCCTGGAGCCGCAAAAGCCCCGTAGCGGACGTTATTCTCCCCTCCCGCTTGCGGGAGGGGTCGGGGGTGGGCAGCGACGGTGCGGTGTGCCCACCCCGCCGCGGCTAGCGGACAAGTCCGCAAGCCTCGCTGCCCCTCCCGCAAGCGGGAGGGGAGAAGGCGCGCCACCCTCAACGACGGCTCCCCACCCCAAATCATCCGTCGTCCCGGTTCAAATCTTCCCCAGCGTCTCCCGCCGCGGTCCCAGATAGCCGAACAGATAGGCCGCTACTTTCCGCATCTGGATCTCCTCGGCGCCCTCGGTGATCCGGTAGCGGCGGTGGTGGCGATAGATATGCTCGAAGGGCTTGTGGCGCGAATAGCCGATGCCACCATGGACCTGCATCGCGCGGTCGGCGGCTTCACAGACGAGGCGGTTCGCCCAGTAGTTGCACATGCTGACCTTGTCCGACAGGCGGTGCTCGACCTCCTTGTGCGGCATATTGTCCATTTCCCACGCGGTCTTGCGGATCAGCAGGCGGAGCATCTCTGCCTGCGTCGCGAGTTCGACGAGCGGGAACTGGATCGCCTGGTTCTTCGCCAGCGCCGCGCCGAACGGCTTCCTCTCGCGCGCGTAACGCACGCTTTCCTCGATGCAATAGACCGCCGCGCCCAGCGATGAGGCTGCCTGGCGAATCCGGTTCTGGTGGACGAAGCTCTGCGCGATCGACAGCCCCCCGTCGACCGGGCCGAGCCGCGCGCTGTCGGGCACCCAGACGCCCGTGAAGCTGACGCGCGGATGGTCGGTCGGCATGTTGAAGGTCCAGAGATATTCCTCGATGACAAGCCCCGGCGACGGATTGGGAACGAGCAGGCAGGTGATGCCCTTCGCCTCGCCGTCATTGCCGCTGGTGCGGCAGAAGGTCGCACAGTGGGTGGCGACGTGCATGCCGGTCGTCCACATCTTCTCGCCGTCGATCCGCCAGCCGTCGACCCCGTCGCGGACCTCGCGCACCGCGCGCGTCTCCATATGCGTCGCGTCCGACCCGTGGTCGGGCTCGGTCAGGCCGAAAGCGGTGCGGCGCTTGCCCTCGAAGCCGCCGAGGATGAACTCGGCCTTCTGCTCGTCGCTGGTGCCGAACTGCTCGAACATCTCGACGAAGGGGAAGTTGCCGACGATGCTGTGCTCGTTCTGGAGGTCGTTGTGAAGGCCGAGCCCCTTCGCCGCGAAATGCTCGCGGATCACCGCCATCCACAGGTTCGACCCGTCCTTGCCGCCATATTTCTTCGGCGCCGAAAAGCGCCAGTGCCCGGCGGCATCGGCCAGCCTCGTCGCCTGTTTCAGCAGCGCTTCCCATTCGTGGCGCGGCAGACCCTGATTGTCCCAGTCGGTGCGGCTGTGCTCGCGGCGATGGTCGAAGAAGCGGATATTGTCGTCGGCCTCTTCGAGCGGCTTGATCTCGGCCGCGATGAAGGCGTCGAGTTCGTCCAGATAGGCCTGCAGATCGGGTGCCATCGCGAAATCCATCTTCGTCTCCCTTTGATCCGTCCTTCGCTACCCAACTCCGTTTGCCCTGAGCTTGTCGAAGGGCTGTTCTTCTTTCGGACGTCGGAAAGAAGAACGGTGCTTCGACAAGCTCAGCACGAACGGCAGGAGGGGCGTAGATTCCTTAACCGCCCCATTCGCTCTTCGCCCGCGCGAGCGCGGCATATTTGGGGCTGTCGACGGCGCATTTTTCGAGCACCGCGCGGCGCAGATTCGCGAGCAGCCCCGGTTCGGCAAGCGTCGTCCGGCCGGCCAGCAGCGCGGCGGCGAGCGCCTTGTCCTCGGCGCGCGTACCAGCATCGAGGTCGCGCATCGCTATGCCGAGCGCGTTCATCGCCACCGCGACCTGGAATTTGCCATGCCCTTCGGCGTGCGGCTTGATCGCCTCGCCCAGCCAGTCGCGCACCGCCTGCACCATTTCGCGCGTCGTCGGCTCACCTGCCGGCGGCGCGGCGGCCGGCGGCGCGGGCGGCAGCGGGCGCGAGCGTTCTTCCTGGGGCGCTTCCTCCTCCAGAAGCCGGACGAGATCGAGTTCCTGCTCGGCGGTGCGCCGCCCGACGACGACGCGCTCGACCGTGGCGTCGGCGCCGCTGCGCCACGCCTGCCCCATCTGGAGGCAGCCGAGCGCCCACCACAGGGTGCGGTAGACAAGCCAGAAGCGAAAGCGGCCCCTATCGACCGCCCGGCCGCCCGCGGCCTCATAGGCGGCGAAATAGTCCTCGAGGCTGCCGACCCCGAACGCCGGCCGGTCGAGCTCGCCGAAGCGCCATACGGTCATGCAGCCGAACGCCAGATCCTCGTGCGCGTCACCGAGATGCGCGAGTTCCCAGTCGAGCACCGCGGCAAGGCCATCCGCTTCGACCATGACATTGCCCATGCGATAGTCGCCGTGGACGAGCACCGGCTCGGCGGGCGCGGGCAGATGATCTTCGCACCATTTGATCGCGAGCGCGATCACCGGCCGGTCGCCACCATAGGAGAGGAAGCGCGCCCTGAGCTCGGCGAGCGCCTCGGCGGTATCCATCACCGGAATGCCCTCGGGGATCGCGGCGCGCGGCAGCGCGTGGATGCGCGCAAGCTCGCGGCCGAGATCGGCGACGAGCGAGGGCGGCGGCGCGGCCAATATCTTCGCGGGCGACACGTCGGCAGTGATGCGCCGCATCACATAGCCGGTGCCTATGCCATCGGCATCGGCGAGCACCCCGACGACTTCGGGCGCCCTCACCCCGCCCGCGTGCGCGGCGCGGACGAGCGCCGCCTCGACCGCATGGCCATAGGGCCGCCCTTCCATATAATCCGCCGAGGGGGCGCGACGGAGGACATAGCCTTCGCCAGCCCAGTCGAACGCCCAGCTTTCCATGTTCGCGCCGCCCGACAGACGCGACAGGCCCGACAGCGCGCCGGGACCCGCGGTGCGCGACATGAAGGCGGAGAGCGGGTCGGCAAGCTCGGTCATTACTTAACCTTGCTAAGTATTTTTCGGGACCGCAAGAGGCAATCGGGCGGGCCGGTCAGGGCGCGCACCCGCTCCTAGTTGGGAATGGCGAACTGCACGGTGTCGCGATAATAGGAGGCCATTGGCTTACCAGCCTTGTCGAGCGCGGGCTCGAAGCGGGCCCGCTTCATCAGTTTTTCGCAAACCGTCCGGTCAAAGCCCTCGGGATTGGTCGATTGCTGGATATGGCAGGCCGTGGGAACTCCGTCCGCCCCGACGGCCAGCCGGAATTCGACAATGCCGGGCTGTCCCTTTTGCAGCATGTCCATCGGATAATCGCCACTCTTTAGCCAAGTTCCCGGCGAGTCGGCAGGGGTCGCGGGTCGCGACCGCGTCTTGTAGCGCGCGACGTCGATCCCCCAATGGGTCAGCAGTTCATCGGTGCAGGCATCCATGGCGGCAAAACTCGCCTTCATCGGGCCCGTGTACAGGCGCAGCGGATGCCGCAGCGGTCTGCCGATGTCGATGGCGGTCACCGATGCCTTGTCCCCGTCGGTGACCGGCGCGACCGGAGTGCTGCCTTGTGCGGAGAGTGCTGCCTTTTCGGCTTCGGACAGCGGCCGGATGCGGATGTCGGAAGCGAATATCCAAGCGGGATTCTTGCCGACCGAACCCGAATAGAAAAAGACATCCTGTTCGGGCAGGATCGCGCCAAACCGGATGCGGGCGTCGGCGCTGCCGGCCGGGCGCTTCATCCGCTTGCCTATCAACGACATGCGAAACCTGTCACCTGGCTCGAACTGGTCGATGATCAGCGTGACCGCCTCTTTGCCGCTGCCGAACACGCGTATCAATCGGCAGGAATCATCCGCGTAGTGGACGTTCCAGGGCGACGACGGTTCGAGCACGACCGGCGCGCTCTTGTCGGCTGCACACAGCGGCGCACTGCTCGACAGCAGCGCGGCGCCCACGACCCATCCCCCCGTTTTCATGGGAAGAAGGCTAAGGCGTCAGCTTCCCGATGGCAAGCCGCGCCGCGATCAGCCGGCGCGCTCGCGCCCCCGCGCCATCACCGCGAGCCGCCGCGCCTCGACCTCGTCGGCGCTGACCGCGCGGTTCGCCGCAGTCGATCGCGCCTGTTCGAGCGCGAGACCCTCACCGAGGGGCAGCGCATAGCCGTCGTCGATCAGCGTCTTGTAGCGCCGCACCATCGCCGGGTCGGCGCTCGCGATATCGCGCGCGAGCGCCTGCGCCGCGGGAAGCAGCTCCTCGGGTGCCACGACGCGATTCACGAGTCCCCAGTCGCGCGCCGCCTCGGCGCCCAGGAAATTGCCGGTCAGCGATAGTTCCTTGGCGCGGGCGATGCCGATCATCCGCGACAATTTCTGCGACAGGCCCCAGCCGGGCATGATGCCGACGCGCGCATGGGTGTCGGCGAACCGCGCGTTGGTCGATGCGATCAATATGTCGCAGGCGAGCGCGACCTCGAACCCGCCGGTGATGGCAACCCCGTTGATCGCCCCGATCACCGGCTGCGGGCACAGCTCGATCGCCTTCACCGGATTCTCGTCGGCACTCTCCGCATTGGCGGCGCCCAGATTCCCGGTGTCGGCGCCGAGTTCCTTCAAATCGAGCCCGGCGGTGAAAGCGCGCGTCCCCGCGCCGGTCAGCACGATCGCGCGCACGCCGCCATCGGCGGCGAGATCGCGCATCGCCGCCGCCAACTCGGCGCGCAGCGCCCGCGACAGCGCGTTCATCGCCTCGGGCCGATTGAGCGTGACGGTCGCGACGGCGTCGTCGCGGGTGACGAGGATCAGGGACATGTCACTCTCCCGAAAAGAAAAAGGGCGGCCACGACGGGCCGCCCTTTCGGTTCATGTCATGGCGGCCCGGTTCAGATCTTGCTGGTCAGCTCGGGCACGACATTGAACAGATCGGCGACGAGGCCGAGGTCGGCGACCTGGAAGATCGGGGCGTCCTCATCCTTGTTGATCGCGACGATCGTCTTCGAATCCTTCATGCCGGCGAGGTGCTGGATCGCGCCCGAGATGCCGATCGCGAAGTAAACCTCCGGCGCGACGATCTTGCCGGTCTGGCCGACCTGATAGTCGTTGGGGACATAGCCCGCGTCGACCGCGGCGCGGCTGGCGCCGAGCGCGGCGCCGAGCTTGTCGGCAAGCGGGACGATGACTTCCTGATATTTCTCGCTCGAACCGAGCGCGCGGCCACCCGACACGATGATCTTCGCGCTGGTGAGCTCGGGACGCTCCGACTTGGCGATCTCGGCGCCGACGAAGCTCGAGATACCGGCGTCGCCGCCGGCCGAGACGGCCTCGACCGCACCCGAACCGCCCGAGGTGGCGGCCTTTTGGAAAGCGGTGCCGCGGACGGTGAGGACGAGCTTCGCATCCGACGATTCGACGGTCGCGATCGCGTTGCCGGCATAGATCGGGCGGGTGAAGGTCTTCGGACCCTCGACCGACAGGATTTCCGAAATCTGCATCACGTCGAGCAGCGCGGCGACGCGCGGCGCGATATTCTTGCCGGTCGTCGTCGCGGGCGCGACGAAGGCGTCGTGACTTCCCATCAGCTCGGCGACGAGCGGCGCGACATTCTCGGGCAGATTGTGACCGAAAGCGGCGTTATCGGCGACATGCACCTTGCCAACGCCGGCGATCTGCGCCGCGGCTTTCGCGACGCCATCGACGCCGGCGCCGGCGACGAGGAGATGGACTTCGCCGAGCTTCGAGGCGGCGGTCACCGCGGCGAGCGTGGCGTCCTTGACGGCGCTGCCGTCATGTTCGACCCAAACGAGCGTTTTCATGAATGCACTCCCATCGCCTTCAGCTTGGCAACCAGTTCATCGACATCGGCGACCTTGACGCCGGCCGAGCGGACGGGCGGCTCCGACACCTTGACCGTCTTGACGCGCGGCGCGGTGTCAACGCCATAATCGGCGGGCGCCTTCGTATCGAGCGGCTTCGACTTCGCCTTCATGATGTTGGGCAGCGAGGCATAGCGCGGCTCGTTGAGGCGAAGGTCGGTGGTGACGATCGCGGGGAGCTTCAACTTCACCGTTTCGAGGCCGCCGTCGACTTCGCGGGTGACGCTGACGCTGTCGCCCTCGACATTGACCGCGCTGGCGAAGGTGCCCTGCGCCCAGCCGGTCAAGGCTGCGAGCATCTGGCCGGTCTGGTTGTTGTCGTCATCGATCGCCTGCTTGCCGAGGATCACGAGACCCGGCTGTTCGGCGTCGGCGATCGCCTTGAAGATCTTGGCGAGCGCGAGCGGCTCGACCGGATCGTCGGTCTGCACCAGGATCGCGCGATCGGCACCCATCGCGAGTGCGGTACGCAGCGTTTCCTGCGCCTTCGCCGGGCCGACGCTCACCGCGACGATTTCGGTCGCGACGCCCTTTTCCTTCAGGCGAATCGCCTCCTCGACCCCGATCTCGTCGAACGGGTTCATCGACATCTTGACGTTGGCGAGATCGACGCCCGTGCCATCGGACTTGACCCGCGGCTTGACGTTGTAATCGAGCACCCGCTTCACGGGAACGAGGATTTTCATGGGCTCAAAGCTCCTCTCGAAAAATTGTGCACTGCGCCATAATTGGCGTTTACGTAAACGTCAACCTTGCAGTCCCCTTCTCCTCTCCCCTTGGGGGAGAGGATAGGAAGACTTGGTCCGCAGGACCTAGTCGGACTTGGTGAGGGTCCGAACGTTGCCGCCCTCACCGCTGCGACTAGGCGGCAAGCCGCCAAGTCTCGCTGCCTCTCCCTCAAGGGGAGAGGCGATTCTCTATCACGCCGCTTTGGCGACTTCGGCGACGATCTTCTTCGCCGCATCGCCCAGATCGTTCGCCGCCACGATCGGCAGCCCCGAGTTCGCAAGGATATCCTTGCCCTGCTGGACGTTGGTGCCTTCGAGGCGGACGACGAGCGGCACCGAGAGATTCACTTCCTTCGCCGCGGCGACGATGCCCTCGGCGATGATGTCGCACTTCATGATGCCCCCGAAGATGTTGACGAGGATGCCCTCGACCGCCGGATCCTTGAGGATGATCTTGAACGCCGCGGTGACCTTTTCCTTGCTGGCGCCGCCGCCGACGTCGAGGAAGTTCGCCGGGAAGGCACCATTCAGCTTGATGATGTCCATCGTCGCCATCGCGAGACCGGCGCCGTTCACCATGCAGCCGATGTTGCCGTCGAGCTTGATGTAGGCGAGGTCATATTCCGACGCCTCGACCTCGGCCGGGTCTTCCTCGGTCAGGTCGCGGAGGTCAGCGATGTCCTTGTGGCGGAACATCGCATTGCCGTCGAAGCCGAGCTTGGCATCGAGGACGAGCAGTTCGTCGCCGTTCGCGCCTTCGCAGACCGCAAGCGGGTTGATCTCGATCTGCTCGGCATCGGTCGCGAGGAAGGCGTTGTAGAGGCCGGCGAGAACCTTGGCGGCCTGCTTGGCAAGATCGCCTTCGAGTTCGAGCGCCGCGGCGACGCTGCGGCCGTGGTGCGGCATCAGGCCGGTGGCGGGGTCGATGACGATGGTGTGGATCTTGTCGGGCGTGTTGTGCGCGACGGTTTCGATGTCCATCCCGCCTTCGGTCGAGGCGACCACCGCGATGCGGCTGGTGGCGCGGTCGACGAGCAGCGCGAGATAATATTCCTTTTTGATGTCGGCGCCGTCGGTGATGTAGAGCCGGTTGACCTGCTTGCCGGCCTCCCCGGTCTGGATGGTCACCAGCGTGTTGCCGAGCATTTCGCGCGCATGGCTTTCGACTTCCTCGAGCGTCTTGGCGAGGCGGACGCCGCCCTTGGCATCGGGGCCGAGTTCCTTGAACTTGCCCTTGCCGCGGCCACCGGCGTGGATCTGCGACTTCACGACATAGAGCGGCCCCGGGAGCTGCTTCGCGGCCGCGACGGCCTCTTCGACGCTCATCGCGGCGATGCCCTTGGGGACAGCGACGCCAAATTTCGCGAGCAGTTCTTTCGCCTGATATTCGTGGATGTTCATGGGGTCTGCCGGGCCTTTCGACTCTGGAGCGGGAGATATTCGGCGCCGCCTAAGCACAAGTTTGGCGGCAAGGCTACCCCTTGGTTCCCCCCGGCAGCGGAGAGATTTTCTACCTCAGCGGAAAGCGCAGACCGCCGCCGAGCTGGTCGACACCGCCAATATCTCGGCGTCCTTGAGCGCGCGGACCTTGTGGAGGAACTGGTCGAGCGTCAGGTCGACGATCCGCCGGCCCTTGAGGCTGCCGAGCGACGACAGGCGGCGCAATTGCAGCAGCGACAGCCGCTCGACCATCCGCTCGGCCATGCACGCCGACATCGCCGGCGACAGCCCGGCGTCGACGAGCCCGCTGCGCAGCCGCGTCTCGGGCGTCGCGCACGCCGACAGCGCGAGCGAAAGGGCGATGAGGGGCAGCGCGAGATACGTCTTCATGCGCGGCCCATATGCAAAAGCGGCAGGGCCCGCAAACCGTTTATCCCGAAGCAGGGACGGCGGTTAGTTCCCGTGAAATTCGGCGACAGCGCCCGATACCGCCTGCATCAGCGCCATGCGCTGCGGGATCGAGGCGGTGGTGCTGCCGAGCATGACGACGATCGCATAGCGCGTGCCGTCGGGCGCGGTCGCGATGCCGATGTCGTTGTAGCCCGCGGTCATGCCCTTGTAATCCTGTCCGGTGCCGGTCTTGTGCAGGAATTTCCAGCCCGACGGCAGCCCCGCCTTCAGCCGCTTCGGGCCGCTGTGGGTGCGGCTCATCACGTCGAGGATATAGTCGGTCGACTCGGGCGACAGCAGCGTGCCGCGCGCGAGCCGGGTCAGCGCGCGCGCGATCGCCGAGGGGCTCGCGCCGTCGACCGGATTGGCGAGATAATCGTCCATCGCCGCCTTCCGCGTCGCGTCGGGCAGCGCCGCGCGCGCCTGCTGGAAGGCGCGGCCGACCGAATAGGCCTGCTGCCATTTCAGTCCCGCGGTGCCGCTTTGCAGCAACCGTTCGCCGGGGCCGAAGCGGATCGAGCCCAAGTCCTTCGCCGCGATGAAACGGCGCACCGCTTCGGGGCCGCCGACGGTGCGCAGCAGGCTGTCGTTCGCGGTGTTGTCGCTGTGCGTGATCGCCGTCTCGATGAGGTCGCGCACGCTCATCGTCACCGTTCCCTCCGCGCGCACGCGCGCGGCGAGCGGCTGGTGGAACAGGGTGAGGTCGGCGGGGGTGATGCTGACCTTGCGGTCGAGGGTCAGTGCGCCGCGATCGACCGCGTCGAGCACGGTCAGCGTCACCCACAGCTTCGACACGCTCTGCTGCGGAAACAGTTCGTCGCCGCGCTGCTCGAGCGTCCATTCACCGTCGATGCGCTGAACCGCGATGCCGGTCTTGCCCGGAAAGGCGCGCCACAGCCCGAAGATCCGCTCCTCGAGGCCGGCGGGCGGGCGGCGGAAGCCGGGGTCGATCACCCGCTGTGGAGCCGGCGTCGCGGCGCGCACCGGCTCGCCGATCGGGACCGTCACCGATCCCGCGGGACCGCGCGCCGCCGGAACCTGTCCGCGCGGCGCCGGTATCACGGCGGCGCTGCCGACGCATCCCGCCAGCACGGCGGAGCTCATCACCACGGCGAGCAGCGGCCTGCCCGAAAACTTGACCTTCATCCAAACCCCAAAGCGGCTGCGACCGTCTGTCTCTTCCGGCCCCCGCGGCCGGAATTCGTTCGTCCCGCACCCCCGGCGGCCGGACCAGCGATTTGCGACGAACGATTCTCCCCGCACGACAAGCGGCGGAACGGAGCGCGATTCAAGGGGCCGGAGTGGCGCGCACCCACGCCGGATAGAGCCGCTTGAACGCCGCCAGCTTGGGCGCGTCCCAGCGGACGATATAGGCGTGCGAGGGGTGCCGCCGCATGAAATCCTGGTGATAGGCCTCGGCCGGATAGAAGCCCGTGTAGCGTTCGACCTTCGCGGCGATCGGCTTCGCGAACATGTCGCCCTTGCCGATCTGCGCGAGATAGGAGACCGCGACCTGGCGCTGCGCGGCGTCGAGCGGCACGATCGCGGCGCGATATTGCGTTCCCCGGTCGGGGCCTTGCCGGTTCTTCAGCGTCGGGTCGGCGACCACCGAGAAAAGAATGCGGAGCAGCGAGCCGTAGCTGACGACGCGCGGGTCATAGGTGATCCGCACCGCCTCGGCATGGCCGGTCGTCCCGCTCGACGTCCGATCGTAGCTTGCGGTCGCCTTGCTGCCGCCGTGATAGCCCGATTCGACCGAAATCACGCCCTTGACGTTCGAAAAGACGCCCTCGACGCCCCAGAAGCAGCCGCCCGCGAGTATCGCGGTCGCGCGCGGCGCCTTCGCGGCGGGATCATAAGCGGGGGCGGGCAGCCGGACGATATTTTCGGCCTGCGCCGGCGCGCATTGCGCGAGCACCACGCCGGCGATCAGGGCTGCGATGGACTGGCGGGCAGGATTGCGCCGCGGCGGCATCAGGCCGGGATCGGCAGCGCCGGTTGATTGAGGATGACGAGGGTCGCGCCAATCGCGAAGCCGGCGAGCATCGACAGAAACCAGTCGGAGCGGAGGAGAGTCAGCATGGGAGCCTCTTGTTTTCATATCTGTCTGTTCGCGGGCAGCCCCGCACCGGTTACACCGAACGATATGGCGCGCCCCTTGCCGTCGTGCAGTGATCGCGATCACCCTAGACGGCAGTGCTTACCATGTGGTGAACCGGCTGCTTAACCGCCGTTCATGCGGGCAGATAGGCGCGCGCGCCGGCCATATCAAGACCGATCGGTATAAAATTCCGGTGCCGGCGGTGAAAGTGGCGTCAGACGAGCGCGGCGCACGCCTGCTGGATGCGCACGCACGCTTCCTTGAGCACCGCCTCCGACGTCGCATAGGAGACGCGGAACGCCGGCGACAGGCCGAACGCCGCGCCATGCACCGCCGCGACGCGCGCGGCGTCGAGGAAATAGTCGATCAACGCCTCGTCGCTGTCGATCACATGGCCCGCGGGCGTCTTCTTGCCGATGCAACCCGACGCGTCGGGATAGACGTAGAAAGCGCCATCGGGGACCGGGCACGACAGGCCGGGCGCGTCGTTGAGCATCGCGACGACCATGTCGCGGCGCTTGCGGAATGCGGCGTTGCGCTCTTCGAGGAACTGCTGCGGCCCACCGAGCGCGGCGACGGCGGCGGCCTGCGCGACCGAGCAGGGGTTCGACGTCGACTGCGACTGGAGCTTGCCCATCGCCTTGATGATCCATGCCGGGCCGCCGGCATAGCCGATGCGCCAGCCGGTCATCGCATAGGCCTTCGAACAGCCGTTCACGGTCAGGATGCGGTCGACGAGGTCGGGGCAGCGCTGCGCGAGGGTCGAAAAGGCGAAATCGGCGTACCAGACATGCTCGTACATATCGTCGGTCATCACCATGACGTGCGGGTGGCGGCGGACCACCTCGCCGAGCGCGTCGAGCTCCTCGGGCGAATAGGCGGCGCCCGACGGGTTCGAAGGCGAGTTGAAGAGGATCCAGCGGGTCTTCCCGGTGATCGCGGCGTCGAGCTGCTGCGGCGTGATCTTGTAATTCTGCGCCGCGGTCGCCTCGATCGTCACCGGAGTTCCGCCCGCGAAGGCGACGATGTCGGGATAGCTCACCCAATAGGGCGCCGGGATGATCACCTCGTCGCCGGGGTCGACGGTCGCGACGAGCGCGTTGAACAAGGTGTGCTTGCCGCCGACGTTGACGCTGATCTGGTCGAGCCCATAGTCGAGGTCGTTGTCGCGGCGGAACTTGCCACGGATCGCTTCCTTGAGCGCGATCGTGCCGTCGACCAGCGTATATTTTGTCTGGCCGGCCCGGATCGCCTCGATCGCCGCTTCCTTGACGAAATCGGGCGTGTCGAAATCGGGCTCGCCCGCCGACAGGCCGATGACGTCGACGCCCGCGGCTTTCAGCGCGGTCACGCGCGCGGTCATCGCGAGCGTCGCCGAGGGCTGGATGCGGTCGAGGGCGGCGGAGGTGTGCGGCTTGAGCGACATGGACGATGCTTTCCGGGACGGCGGATTGACAGGAAATTGCGCGCGGCCGCGCCTATATCGTCCGCCCGCAAATCGCAAGGCGCGCGGCGGATAATTTACCTATGCAGGTCCGTGGTCAGCCTATCGGCGTTTCGAGGGCGTCCGCGAGCCGCGCCGGCACCAGTCCGCGCAGCGAATTGCCGATGAAGAAACCATCGGCGAGGTCGGCGACGCGCAGATGCGATTCGACCGCGCGTCCCTTGTCGATCAGCTCGGCGCGCAGCACGCCGGGAAGCAGGCCGAGCGAGAGCGGCGGGGTGAGCAGCACGCCCTCGCGCTCGACGAAGATATTGCTCCAGCTTCCCTCGGTGACGAAGCCGGGTTCGTCGACGAACACCACCTCGGCCGCGCCGCTCGCCGCGCGCGCCTCGTCATAGGGCGCGCGCAGGCTGGTCTTGTGCGCGAGGCGGAAATCGCCGTTCGCCAGCGGCGCGGACTGCACCGCCACCGGCACCGGCAGCTCGGCGAGCCGCGGCAGTGGCGTCACCTCGACCGCGAGCGCGCCCGAGGGGGCGAGTCGCATCCGCACCCGTGCCGCGCTGCGCAGGCGAAAGGTCGCCGATTGCAGGCTGTTGCGCGCGCCGTGCCGGTCGAAGGTGAAACCGAGCGCCTCGGCGCTCGCCTTCATGCGGGCGAGATGCCCCTCGAGCCGCTGGACGCCCTCGACCGGGTCGAATTGCATCGTCTCGATGAGGTCGAAGCTTTCCCCCGCTGCGCCCACAAATTCCCCCTTGGCCAGACATTCGCGCCACTCTTCAGCCGCTTGGCTGTCGGCGACAATAGCCGATCCCAGCCCCAGCGTGGCGCAAGCCGGCGTATCGCGCAAGTCACCCGCTGCGGGAAAGACCAAAGTGCGGATCGCGACGTTGAAGGCGGCGTCGCCGCTGGGCTCGATGAAACCGATCGACCCGGTGTAGAGGCCGCGCGGCTCGGTTTCCAGTTCGTCGATAATCTCCATCGCCCGCACCTTGGGCGCGCCGGTGATCGACCCGCAGGGAAAGGCGGCGCGCAGCACATCGACCGCCCCCGCCCCGTCGGGCAGCCGCGCCGCGACGTCGGAGACGAGCTGGTGGATCGTCGGAAAGCTCTCGACGCGGAACAGCTCGGGCACCGTCACCGACCCCGGCGCCGCGACGCGCGACAGGTCGTTGCGGATCAGATCGACGATCATCAGATTCTCGGCGCGCTGCTTGGGGTCGGCGGCAAGATCGCGGGCGGCGCGCGCATCGGCGTCGGGATCGGCAAGCCGTGCCGCGGTCCCCTTCATCGGGCGCGCGATCACCGCGCCGCCCCGCAGCGCGAAGAAGAGCTCGGGCGACAAGGAGGCGATCGCCTGCGCGCCCATCCAGACGAAACCGCCATAGCCCGCGCGCGCGGTCCGCCGCAGCCGCGCATAGGCGGCGAGCGGGTTGCCTTCGATGGGCACATCGGCGCGGAAGGTCAGATTGGCCTGATAGATGTCGCCGGCGCGGATATAGCCCAGCACCGCCTCGACGGCGGCTTCATAGGCCGCACGCGACACCCGCGGCGCCGGCCGCCCGACCCAGGCGCCCGCCGGATCGGGCAGCATGTCCGGCACTGCCTCGGCCTCGATCCGGTGGACGCGATCGAACAGGCCGAACCAGGCGATAGGCGCATCGCCTTCATCGCCGCCGGGGCCGCGCCAGGCTGGCGCGAGCCCCTTGCCGGCTTCGTAGGCGAGATATCCCGCAGCGTGGAGTCCCCGCGCCCGCGCCGCTTCGAGCGCATCGAGCAGCGCCGGCACTTCGCGCGCGCTCCGCGCGGTCAGCGCCTCGACGGGATCGCGGAACAGCCGCGCCGGAACGGCGCCCTCGGCGCGCGCGTCGTCGAGCAGGACGAAGGGCGGGCTTCCCGGCCCGGGAACGGGGATGGCCGCATCGTGTGTCATGTCCTGTGGGCTCCGCCTAGCCGCGCCCCGCCCGCGCCGCAAGCGGGCCGGATTGCAGCGACGGCTTACTTACCCTAGTGTCAGGAACGCCCGCCATTGCGAAAGGACAGATCGCCCCGATGAGCAGCCCCTTTTCCTGGTCGACCGACTATCGCCACCCGACGGCATGGGACCAGGATTTTCCGCCGCTCTCGCTGCCCGAGATGCTCGCGGCGAGCGCGGCGCGCAAGGGCTCGGCGCCGGCACTCGACTTCATGGGGCGGCGCTTCACCTATGCCGAGGTCGCGGGCGGCGCGGCGCGCGTCGCACGCGGGCTGCAACAGCGCGGGATCGGCAAGGGCAGCCGCGTCGGCCTCTTCCTTCCCAACGTCCCGCACTATGTCGCGGCCTATTATGGCGCGCTCGCCGCCGGCGCGACGGTGGTCAATTTCTCGCCGCTCTACACCGTCGCCGAGCTCGAAGCGCAGGTCGAGGATTCGGGCACCGACATATTGTTCACGGTCAGTGCTGCGGCACTGCTTCCGACCGCGCTCGCGGTGCTCGACGGGTCGAGCCTGAAACAGCTCGTCGTCGGCTCGGTCGCGGGCGGGCTGCCCGCCGCCAAGTCGCTACTCTATCGCCTGCTCCGCCGCCGCGAGGTCGCGCCGCTGCCCGAGGATCCGCGCATCATCCGCTTTTCGGCGCTCACCGACAACGACGGCCGCCCCGACCCCGTCGCGATCGATCCCGAGCGCGATATCGCGCTGATCCAATATACCGGCGGCACCACCGGGACGCCGAAGGGCGCGAAGCTCACGCACCAGAATCTCACCGCCAATGCGCGGCAGGTGAACGCGATCGACCCCGACCATGAGGCTGGCGACCGCATCCTCGGCGTCCTGCCCTTCTTCCACGTCTTCGCCAACACCTGCGTCCTCAATCGCACCATCCTCAACGGCGGGATGATCACCATGCTGCCGCGCTTCGACGCGAAGCAGGCGCTGCAGGCGATCACCCGGACGAAGGCGACCGCGCTGCCCGGCGTGCCGACCATGTACCAGGCGCTGCTCGACCATCCCGACCTTGCCAAGACCGACTTCTCCAGCCTGCGCATCTGCATCTCGGGCGGCGCGCCGATGCCCGCCGAGCTGCGCGAGAAATTCGTCGCCGCAACGGGCGCCTCGCTCGTCGAGGGCTATGGCCTCACCGAAAGCTCGGGCGTCGTCGCGACCAACCCCTATGAGGGGCCGGTCAAGGCCGGGACGATCGGGCAGCCGATCCCCGCGACGCACATCCGCCTACTCGACAAGGAGGACCCGTCGAAGGACGCGCCCGCGGGCGAGGCGGGCGAGCTCGCCATCAAGGGGCCGCAGATCATGCAGGGATATTGGAACCGCCCCGATGCCGACACCGACAGCTTCACCGCCGACGGCTGGCTGCGCACCGGCGACGTCGCGGCGATCGACGCCGACGGCTATATCCGCATCGTCGACCGGCTGAAGGACATGATCGCGGTGGGTGGCTTCAAGGTCTATCCGAGCGTGATCGAAGCGCATCTGCACCAGCATCCCGCGATCAAGGAAGCGATCGTCCTCGGCGTGCCCGACGCCTATCGCGGCGAAAGCCCCAAGGCCTTCGTGACGCTGGAGGACGGGTTCGACGTTTCGGGCGACGCCCTTGCCGCCTGGCTCAACCCCCAGCTCGGCAAGCACGAACGCGTGAGCGCGGTGGAGGTGCGCAAGGAGCTGCCCAAGACGATGATCGGCAAGCTCGACCGCAAGGCGCTGCGCGCCGAAGCGATGGGGTAACGCGCCAGGCCCGCGCGGGGCGCCCGCGCTGGTGACAACCCCTTCGCCCCTCGTTACAACCCCGATCCGGTGCAGCAGGGACTCGCGATCCACGACGAGACCCGCCGCATCGCGGCAGGTGCTGCCGGGTCGCCGGCACGGGCTTTGGACCGCACCCGAAGGTGGTGCGAAGAGGGGGGCGACTGACCGTGAAAAAAGCATCCGACCTGTTCATCGAATGCCTCGAGGAAGAAGGCGTCGAATATATCTTCGGCGTTCCCGGCGAGGAGAATCTCGACTTTCTCGACAGCCTGTCGCGCTCGAAGACGATCAAGCTGATCCTGACGCGCCACGAACAGGGCGCGGGCTTCATGGCCGCGACCTATGGCCGCCATACCGGCAAAACCGGCGTGTGCCTTGCGACGCTCGGCCCCGGCGCGACCAATTTCGTGACCGCAGCCGCCTACGCCCAGCTCGGCGGAATGCCGATGATGATGATCACCGGGCAAAAGCCGATCAAGAAATCGAAGCAGGGCCGCTTCCAGATTCTCGACGTCGTGCGGATGATGGGGCCGATCACCAAATATACGCACCAGATGGCCTCGTCGGACAATATCCCGAGCCGCGTGCGCGAGGCGTTTCGCCTGGCTGAAGAGGAAAAGCCCGGCGCGGTGCATATCGAGCTGCCCGAGGATATCGCCGACGAACACACCGACAGCCTGCCGCTGAAGCGTAGCCATAGCCGCAGGCCGACCGCCGACGTGAAGTCGATCCGCGAGGCGGTGAAGGCGCTCGAGGAAGCGACCTCGCCCGTTCTCGTGATCGGCGCGGGCGCGAACCGGACGATGACCAGCCGCATGCTGCTGCAGTTCATCGAAAAGACCGGCATCCCCTTCCTCACCACGCAACTCGGCAAGGGCGTGATCGACGAGCGGCATCCGAAATTCCTCGGCTGTGCGGCGCTGAGCGCGGGGGATTTCGTCCACCGTGCGGTCGAGGCGTCGGACTGCATCGTCAACCTCGGCCATGACGTGATCGAAAAGCCGCCCTTCTTCATGAAGGCGGGCGGCCCGACGGTGATCCACGTCTCGACCAAGACCGCCGAAGTCGACCCGGTCTATTTCCCCGATATCGAGGTGATCGGCGACATCGCCAATGCGATCTGGCAGATCAAGGAGGACATCGTCCCCAACGGCGGCTGGAAATTCGACCATATGCTCGCCTATCGCAAGGCCGAGGTCGATCATACCGCGCCGCTCGCCGCCGACGCGCGCTTCCCGATCTTTCCGCCGCATCTGGTGCAGCAGGTGCGGGGCGCGATGCCCGACGATGCGATCATCTGCCTCGACAACGGCGTCTACAAGATCTGGTTCGCGCGCGGCTACACCGCCTATCGCCCGAATACCGTGCTGCTCGACAATGCGCTCGCGACGATGGGCGCCGGGCTGCCGAGCGCGATGATGTCGGCGATGCTCTATCCGGAGCGCAAGGTCATGGCGATCTGTGGCGACGGCGGCTTCATGATGAACAGCCAGGAAATGGAGACCGCGGTGCGGCTGGGGCTCAATATCACCGTGCTGATCCTCAACGACAACAGCTATGGCATGATCCGCTGGAAACAGGCGAACATGGGGTTCAAGGACTGGGGACTGACCTACGGCAACCCCGATTTCGTCAAATATGCCGAAAGCTATGGCGCCAGCGGCTACCGCGTCGAAAGCGCGGCGCATTTGAAGGAACTTCTCGCTCACACGCGCGATACGCCCGGTGTGCATCTGATCGATTGTCCGGTCGATTATTCGGAGAATGACCAGATATTGAACGTCGATATCAAGCGGTTGTCGAAGGAGCTGTGACCTTTGGCTCCCCTCCCGCCTGCGGGAGGAGCAGCGAGACTTGGGAGCTTGCTCCCTAGTCGCAGCGGGGTGGGTCATAACACCGCCGCTGGCCCACCCCCGACCCCTCCCGCAAGCGGGAGGGGGGAGAAATGGAATGAAACTCAAGGACGTCTACCCGCTCTACCTGAACAACAAGGCGGCGCAGCCGAACACCGACCTCGCGGTGACCGACAAATTCACCGGCGAGGTCGCCTTCCGTACCGCGCTCGCGACCCCCGACGTCATCGACGAAGCGATCGCCGGCGCAGTCCGCGCTGCCGAGCCGATGGCGCGGCTCGCGAGCTTCGAGAAGCAGGATGTGCTGAACCATTGCGTCGGGCGCTTCCGCGAACGCTTCGACGAACTCGCCTATGCGCTGTGCGTCGAGGCGGGGAAGCCGATCGCCGACGCCGAAGGCGAGGTGACCCGACTGATCGACACCTTCCGCATCGCCGCCGAGGAAGCGGTGCGCAACTATGGCGAGGTCCAGCCGCTCGACATCTCGGCGCGCGCCAAGGGCTATATGGGGATGTGGAAGCGGGTGCCCATCGGCCCGTGCAGCTTCATTTCGCCGTTCAATTTTCCCCTCAACCTCGCCGCGCACAAGATCGCGCCGGCGATCGCGATGGGCTGTCCGTTCGTCATGAAGCCCGCGTCGATGACGCCATTGGGCGCGATCATCATGGGCGAGGTGCTCGCCGAATGCGACATATTGCCCGAGGGGGCGTTCAGCATCCTGCCCGCGACGCGCGACGGCGCCGACCTGTTCACCACCGACGAGCGGCTCAAACTGCTGAGCTTCACCGGCTCGCCCGCGGTCGGCTGGGATCTGAAGGCCAAGGCGGGAAAGAAGAAAGTCATCCTCGAACTCGGCGGCAACGCCGCGGTGATCGTCGACAGGGACGCCGATCTCGACCATGCGCTCGCGCGGATCATCTTCGGCGCCTTCTATCAGTCGGGCCAGTCGTGCATCGGGGTGCAGCGGATCATCATCCACGCCGACATCTACGACACGTTCCGCGACATGCTGGTCGCCAAGACGAAGACGCTGGTCGCGGGCGACCCCAAGGACCGCAAGACCTTCATCGGCCCGATGATCTCCGAAAAGGAAGCCTCGCGGCTGGACGGGTGGATCGAGGAAGCCATCGCGGGCGGCGCGAAACTGCTCGTCGGCGGCAAGCGCGACGGGGCGATGCTCGAGGCCACCCTGCTCGAAGGCGTCGACCGCAGCGCCAGCGCCTATCGCGAGGAAGCCTTCGGCCCGCTCGCGATCCTGTCGAAATTCACCGATTGGAGTGACGCGCTGGCCGAGATCAACGACAGCAAGTTCGGGCTCCAGGCCGGTCTGTTCACGCGCGATATCAACCAGGTGCTCGAGGCGTGGGACCGGCTCGAGGTCGGCGGGGTCGTCGTCAACGACGTTTCCTCCTACCGCGTCGACAACATGCCCTATGGCGGAGTCAAGGATTCGGGGCTCGGCCGCGAAGGTATCCGGTTCGCGATGGAGGATATGAGCGAGATACGGAATCTGGTGATCCGTCGGGTTTGACCGGAAAAGCCCGTCATTGCGAGGAGCGCAGCGATGAAGCAATCTCCAGCCATCGTCATCGATGGACAAAAGCTGGAGATTGCTTCGCTTCGCTCGCAATGACGAATTCGGTCCATTGTCACAGAACTGCCCTCAAACCGTCGCCGAACCGTCCTCGCTTTGATTCGCAGGGTGTAACAAAAGCCGTGTCTAGGCCGTGGGCAGCCACAAGCTGCCTCAAGGAGTGCGACATGGCCTCGATCTCGACTCTGCCGATCCCGGCGCGCTTCCCCGATCCCTTCACCACCGATCCGCACGTCCCCGAGCGCGTGATCGGCAAAAGGCGAAGCTATCGCGCGGTGTGGGTCAGCGACATCCACCTCGGCACCCGCGGCTGCAATGCCGGGCTGCTGATCGATTTCTTCGATCATGTCGATTGCGAGACGCTCTACCTCGTCGGCGACATCATCGACGGCTGGCGGCTCAAGAAGCGGCATTTCTGGCCGCCCGAGCATAACGACGTCGTCTGGCGCGTCCTGAAGCGCGCCAAGCGCGGTACCCGCGTCGTCTATGTTCCCGGCAACCATGACGAGATGGTCAAGCCCTTCGACGGCTTCGATTTCGGCGGGGTCGAAATCCGCCGCGAGGCGATCCACGAAACCGCCGATGGCCGCAAGCTGCTCGTCGTCCACGGCGACGAGTTCGACGCGGTGATGCTTGCTCACCGCTGGCTCGCCTTCGTCGGCGACGCCGCCTACACCGCGCTGATGAAGTGCAATGTGGTGGTGAACGCCATCCGCAGCCGCCTCGGCCTGCCCTATTGGTCGCTGTCGCTGGTCGCCAAGCACAAGGTCAAGAACGCCGTCCAGTTCATCGGCCGCTATGAGGAGGTCGTCGCCCACGCGGCACGCTCGCGCGGGGTCGACGGGGTCGTGTGCGGCCATATCCACAGCGCCGAGATGCGCGCGATCGACGGCGTGGACTATTATAACGACGGCGACTGGGTCGAGGGCTGCACCGCGCTCGTCGAGCACCACGACGGCACGATGGAGATCCTGCGCTGGGCTGAAGA
Source organism: Sphingopyxis sp. NJF-3 (assembly GCF_053514865.1). NCBI lineage: Bacteria > Pseudomonadati > Pseudomonadota > Alphaproteobacteria > Sphingomonadales > Sphingopyxidaceae > Sphingopyxis > Sphingopyxis sp. NJF-3. The sequence continues at coordinate 495,837 of NZ_CM130726.1, read as the reverse complement.
AGTCGCGGCGCGCGCCGTACCCGCGGCGATCGAGCTGCCCGCCCCGGCACGCGCGGCATGAGGATCCTGATCGTCACCGACGCGTGGGAGCCGCAGGTCAACGGCGTCGTCCGCACGCTGCAGGCGACGATCGCCGAGCTGCGCGGCGCGGGCCATGAGGTCGCGGTGATCTCGCCCGACCTGTTCCGCTCGATCCCCTGCCCTACCTATGGCGAAATCCGCCTCGCTTTCGCAGGGCGGCGCAGCGTCGGTCGGCGCATCCGCGCCTTCGCGCCGCAGGCGATCCATATCTCGACCGAGGGGCCGCTCGGGCTCGCGGCGCGGCGCTGGTGCCTCCAGAACGGTTTTCCCTTCACCACCGCCTATCACACGCGTTTCCCGGACTATGTCGCGGCACGCCTGCCCATATCGCCCGCTTTCGTATGGCGCTTCATCCGCTGGTTCCACCGCCCGGCGCGCCACATCATGGTCGCGACCCGCAGCCTCGCGCGCGAGCTTGCCGATCAGGGGCTCCCCCAGACGATGCTGTGGGAGCGCGGTGTCGACCACGCGCTGTTCCGCGCCGACCGCGCACCCCATCCCGCACTCGCCGCGCTGCCGCGCCCCATCCAGCTCTATGTCGGACGCGTCGCGGTCGAAAAGAATATCGAGGCCTTTCTCGAAACGCGGCAGCCCGGAACCAGGGTGATCGTCGGCGACGGTCCCGCGCTCGCCGATCTCGCGGCGCGCTATCCCGACGCCGCCTTTCTGGGCAAGCTCGGCGGCGAAGCGCTCGCCGCGGCCTATGCCGGCGCCGACGTCTTCGTCTTTCCAAGCCGCACCGACACATTCGGGCTGGTGGTGATCGAGGCGCTGAGTTGCGGCACCCCGGTCGCCGCCTACCCCGTGCCCGGTCCCGGCGATATCGTGACCGGCGGCGCGGGCGCGCTCGACGAGGATCTCGACGCCGCGATCGCCCGCGCACTCGCCTGCGACCGCTCCGAGGCCGCGGCGCTCGGCGCACGCTACAGCTGGTCGGCCTGCACCGCACAGTTTATGAACGCACTGACCTTCGTTCCGGCCGAGCCGGCGGCGGCGCCCGCCGGCGCCGCCCTCGCCGCCTAGAAGGCCTTGCGCCACTCCAGCTCGACATAGCGGCCGAGCGAGTCGGTGTAGCCGGGCTGATAAGTCAGCGGCACCGTGCCGCTCGCATCGGTGACCTTGCGCTGGGCGTCGAACAGATTGTTCACCGACAGGCGCAGCCGCGAGTTCTTGAGGAACGGCAGGTCCCCGGTCAGCGCGGGCATCTGGTTGAAGTCCGCGAAGACGCGCAGATTGAAAGTCGCGAGATCGTGGAAGTCGAGGTCGCCGTTGGCGCCGCCGACCACTGTGCTGCCGCTGTCGTATTTGGCGCTGACCCGCGCGCCGAACCCCTTGTAGAAGACGCCGCCATCGAGCTCGACGAGGTGACGGTTGCTACCGCCGCCATTGCCCGTCGCCGAGCCGTTCAGCAGATCGAGCTCGGGCACGCCGGGGCCGATCAGCACTTTGTCGGTCAGCTTGATCGTATGATAAAGCGACACCTGCCAGCGGCCGCCCTGCTGGCCGCCGCCGAACGGCCCGCCACCGCCGCCGCGCCGGCCGAAACCGCGGCCACCGCCACCGCGCCGCGGGCCCGCCTCCGCCGCAGGAGGCGGCGCGGCCTGCTGGCCCTCGCCGCGCGCCGCGCCTTCGGCCGGCGGCGGTGCGTCACCGCCTGCGGAAGGCGGCGCGCCCGCACCCGACCGGCGACCGCCGCGACCTTCGCCGCCGCCACGCGCGCCCGGCTCGGGCTGGCCGAAGCTCTTGCCGAAGTTGAAGCCCCAGCGGATCTGCGAATTGCTCGCGCGGTCGAAATTGACCGGACGCTGGTCGATCGCCAGCAAGGTGCCGTCGGGCGCGCGCGTCACCCGGTCGGGGAAGGCCGCTTCGATCTCGGGGGTCAGCAGCGGGAAGCCGTTCGCCGTGTCATAGCTTTTGTTGCTGTTGTAATTGACCGAGACGCGCAGCCCCTCGACCATCGGCACTTCCCAGTTCAGCCCGAGCTTGAAGTCGCGCCGCCGCTCGGCGAGCAGGAAGGGATTGCCGCCCGTCGTGGTCGTGATCAACCCCGTCTGGCCGGTCTTGAGGTCGTAATAGGTGACCCCCTCGGTCGTCAGCGGCGCGGCGCCGAGCTGCGTCACGCTGGGCGCTTCCTCGTCGCTGTTGAAGCTCGCGACCAGCGACAGATTGTCGGTGAAGACGAAATTGAGGTTGGCGCCCCAGTTCTTCAGCGTCTGGAAATCGCTTGGCTTCTGCACCTGGCCGCTGAGCGTCGCCGACACGCGGATCGGGCCGACCCCATAGTCGGGATCGAGCAGCGGGACGTTGAGCGACCCGAAGACGCTCGGCACGTCGCGCGACAGGTCGGTGGTCGTGACCACCCCGCCGCGCTGCGACTGGCTGTCGAAGCGCAGCCCCGAATAGCTCGCGGTCGCCGACAGGCGGAGCGGCCCCGCCCAGCCCTCGCCGAGGCTGCCCGAGACATTGGTGTTGGCGCCGAAGCTCTGCTGGCTGCTGTCGAAACGGTCGCGGGTGCCGCCGGCGCGGTCGGTGAAGGTGCGCGTGTCGGCATCGGCATAATTGCCGGTCACCGACCAGCGCCAGTCGCCGAGCATGCCGTTGACACTCGCCGAGCTCGTCCAGTTCTGGGTGCGGCTGTCGCGGCGCAGCGGATCGCCCGGCCCGCCCGTGTCGGGGCCGAGCAGGCTGAGGCTGTCGGTCTGGTCGAAGCGCAGGCTGACCGACGCCTCGGTCACCTTGTCGATGTTGCGCACCAGCGTCCCGTCGAGGACATATTGATCGCTTGCGGACGACAGGCTGCGTGCGGACGCGCCCGCGGCAAGGACCGGATCGTCGTAATCGAGGTCGCGCTCGCTTTCGAGCAGCATCGTCTGATGCTCCCAGCTCGCGTTGAGGTTGAGCCGGCCGTTCTTGCCGATCGCGGTGAAGGCGGGTTCGAGCTCGCTCTTGAACTGGCCGCCCTGCGTCGGCACCCCCGCCTCCGCCTCGACCGACACCTGCCGGAAATCGGGCTTGAGCACGAAATTGACGACGCGTTCGGTCGCGGCATAGCCATATTGCAGCGCGACCTCTTCGGGAAAGACCTCGACCTTGGCGATCGCCTCGGGCGGGATGTTGCGCACCGCGCCGAACCCCGACGTGCGGCGGCCGTTGACGAGGATGACCGGACGCCCGCCGCCGCGGCCGCGGCCCGAGCGCGTCATCGGCTCGAGCGCGTCGAGCAGTTCCTCGATCGACGACGCGCCATAGCTCGCGATCGCGGCCTCATCGAGTTCGGCATCGGCGGCGATGTCGGTTTCGAGCTGCCCCGCGAGGCGCTGCGCGGTGACGACGATTTCGCCTTCCTCCTCTTCGCCCTGATCGTCGTCCGGCGCGCTTGTATCGGCATCGACCGGCTGAACGGCGGGCGCAATCGCGGCCGCATCGGGCAGCGTATCGGCGGCGGCAGCCATAGCCGGACCGGCAACAGTTGCGGCACCAGCAAGCAACAGCGCACGTGCGGACAGCGAAAGGCGGATCTTTTTCATGGGAAGGGGAGCCTTCTTATAATCTTGTCTTGGTTTTTTCTTAGCGTGTCGGGCTGAACCCGGCATGACATGGATTTGCCCCGGCGGTTCATCTGGTCGCAATTTGTCGCAACAATATGGCAGCGCGACAAAAGTTCGACCGGCGCCCCATAGCGACCGCTGGACAGCGGCGGCGCGCCTCTTTATCGGCCAGCCATGCCGACTCCAGACACCGCCGCCACGCTCCCCGAATCCATCCTGATCGTCGATTTCGGCAGTCAGGTCACCCAGCTCATCGCCCGCCGCGTCCGCGAGGCCGGCGTCTACAGCGAGATCGTCCCGTTCAGCGGCGCCGAAGCCGCGCTCGAACGGATGAAGCCCAAGGGCGTGATCCTGTCGGGATCGCCGGCCTCGGTCCCCGCCTCCGGCAGCCCGCGCGCGCCGCAGTCGGTGTTCGACAGCGGCCTGCCCATCCTCGGCATCTGCTACGGCCAGCAGGTCATGAGCCAGCAACTCGGCGGGCAGGTCGAGCCGGGCGGCGCCGATGGCGAGCGCGACGGCGAATTCGGCCGCGCCTTCCTGACCGTCACCGAACCCTGCGTGCTGTTCGATGGCCTCTGGGACGTCGGCGAGCGCCATCAGGTGTGGATGAGTCATGGCGACCGAGTCACGCAATTCGCGCCCGGCTTCCGCATCGTCGCGATCAGCGACGGCGCGCCCTTCGCGCTGATCGCCGACGATGAGCGCCGCTATTACGGCACCCAGTTCCACCCCGAGGTCGTCCACACCCCCGACGGCGCCAAACTCATCGCGAACTTCGTCCGCCACGTCTGCGGTTGTTCGGGCGACTGGACGATGGCCGAGTTTCGCGCCACCAAGATCGCCGAGATTCGCGCGCAGGTCGGCGACCAGCGCGTGCTCTGCGGCCTGTCGGGCGGGGTCGACAGCGCGGTCGCCGCGGTGCTGATCCACGAAGCGATCGGCGAGCAGCTCACCTGCGTCTTCGTCGACCACGGCCTTCTGCGCCTCAACGAGCGCGAGCAGGTCGAACGCCTGTTCCGCGACCATTACAACATCCCGCTCGTCGTCGTCGACGCCGAGGAGCGCTTCATGGCGGGCCTCGCGGGGGTCACCGACCCCGAAAAGAAACGCAAATTCATCGGCGCCGAATTCATCAACGTGTTCGAAGAGGAAGCGAAGAAGCTCGGCGGCGCCGACTTCCTCGCGCAGGGCACGCTCTACCCCGACGTGATCGAAAGCGTGTCCTTCACCGGCGGCCCGAGCGTGACGATCAAGAGCCACCACAATGTCGGCGGCCTGCCCGAACGCATGAACATGAAGCTCGTCGAGCCCTTGCGCGAGCTGTTCAAGGACGAGGTCCGCCTGCTCGGCAAGGAGCTCGGCCTCCCCGACATCTTCGTCGGCCGCCACCCCTTCCCCGGTCCCGGCCTCGCGATCCGCATTCCGGGCGAGGTGTCGAAGGAACGCTGCGACATCCTCCGCAAGGCCGATGCGGTCTATCTGGAAGAGATCCGGAGTGCGGGCCTCTATGACGCGATCTGGCAGGCCTTCGCGGTGCTGCTCCCCGTCAAGACGGTCGGCGTGATGGGCGACGGGCGCACCTACGACCATGTCTGCGCGCTGCGCGCCGTCACCTCGACCGACGGCATGACCGCCGACATCTACCCCTTCGACGCGAGCTTCCTCAGCCGCTGCGCGACGCGGATCATCAACGAGGTGCAGGGCATCAACCGCGTGGTTTACGACTATACGTCGAAACCGCCGGGGACGATCGAGTGGGAATGATTCCGCGTCTGGCACAGCCAGGCACCTGATGGCATGAAATGCCGCTAAGCCCGCGTAATTGCGGGCTTTTTTTTGTTTGTGTTTGGCACGATCTGGCAACGGGAGGAAGCGCCAAGCACCGTTTGAGCATGGCATTAAAGCTGGTATTATGGTTTGGCGATGCCATGATTGATGCCGATACCATGCTGCGTTCTTTTGTGTGTTCATGGTATTAATATTCTATAAGTTACTGTTTCGTAAGAAAAAATACGATAAATTCGAGATTTTTTCAGCATGGTATCGGAGACGAAGAAGGACAAGGTACATGCTGACCGATACCAAGCTGCGCAATCTCAAGCCCAGGGACAAACTCTACAAAGTGAATGACCGGGAAGGTCTCTATGTGGCAGTGACTCCAGCCGGCTCCATCTCGTTCCGTTACAACTACTCAATCAACGGTCGGCAGGAGACCATCACCTTTGGGCGTTATGGTGTCGGTGGCATCACCCTGGCCGAAGCCCGCGAGCTGTTGGGTGACGCCAAGAAGATGGTTGCGGCGGGCAAGTCGCCGGCCAAGGAGAAAGCCCGAGACAAGGCGCGGGTGAAAGATGCAGAGACGTTCGGTGCCTGGGCGGAGAAGTGGCTGCGTGGCTACCAGATGGCCGACTCCACCCGCGATATGCGCCGCTCGGTTTATGAGCGTGAGCTGAAGCCGAAATTCAGCAATCAGAAGCTGGTGGAGATCACCCACGAAGACTTGCGGGCGCTGGCTGATGCCATTGTTGAGCGAGGCGCACCGGCCACCGCCGTTCATGTGCGTGAAATCGTGTTGCAGGTATTTCGCTGGGCCATCGAGCGTGGGCAGAAGGTCGAAAACCCGGCAGAACTGGTGCGCCCAACAAGCATCGCTCGATTCGAGCCACGTGACCGAGCGTTGACGCCAGAAGAAATTGGGCTGATGTACCAGTACATGGAGCGAGTGGGCACAAGCCCAACAAACCGTGCGGCGGCCAAGCTGTTATTGCTGACGATGGTGCGCAAGAGCGAGCTGACCAATGCGACCTGGAGCGAGATCAATTTCAGCGAAGCGTTGTGGACGATTCCAAAGGAGCGGATGAAACGCCGTAACCCGCACCTGGTATTTCTGTCCCAGCAGGCTCTGGATATTTTCATTGCCATGAAAACCTTTGCCGGTGGTTCCGACTTCGTTTTGCCATCACGGTACGACTCGGATGCGCCGATGAGCGCTGCCACACTTAACCAGGTGCTGACGCTGACTTACAAGGCGGCGCAGAAAGATGGGAAGTCACTTACCAAGTTCGGACCGCATGATTTGCGGCGCACAGCCAGCACGCTGTTGCATGAGGCCGGCTACAACACCGACTGGATCGAGAAGTGCCTGGCGCACGAGCAGAAGGGCGTGAGGGCTGTCTACAACAAGGCTGAGTACCGCGAGCAGCGGGCGGCGATGTTGCAGGATTGGGCCGATATGATTGATGAGTGGACTTCGGGAGGCAGTAAGGGTTGATGTTTTTGCTATCTTTGATAGCATTGAAGTTGATGCCGTGAATTTATAAATAAGGCCGCCATTGGCATCGGGCAGGTCAATTACCGATTAGCTGCTTCGCGCAGCTACTCGATGAATAGCAACTATTCATTTGAGAGGTATTGACCCATGCAAAATATAAAGACCCTCATCAACAGGAAGAAGCTCCTGGAGATGATCCCGCTTTCGACACGAACAATTTATAACCTGGAGCAGCGAGGGGATTTTCCACGCCGTATCGCGTTAACCAGTAGAAATGTCGCCTGGGATTTGTCAGAGGTCGAAGAGTGGATTGAGGCACGTAAATCATCGGGTGATCAAGCTGCGCGACCTGGCCCTATAGAGGGCTAGTTATATGGCTCTTGATCTTATGGCGGCTTTCACGGAATTGCCGCCACCCATTGATTATGTTCTGCCTAATATGGTTGCTGGCACTGTTGGTGCTCTTGTGTCGCCTGGTGGGGCTGGTAAATCCATGTTGGCCCTTCAATTGGCTGCACAGATTGCAGGCGGGCCTGATTTACTTGAAATAGGCGAGTTTCCCACCGGGCAAGTGGTCTATCTGCCTGCTGAAGATCCACCGGCCGCTATTCACCATCGTCTGCACGCCCTTGGGGCACACCTCAGCGCAGCGGAACGGCAAGCCGTGGCTGATGGTTTGCTCATTGAACCCTTGATCGGTAAATGCCCAAACATCATGGCTGCTAGCTGGTTCGATGCTCTCAAACGAGCCGCTGAAGGTCGTCGCTTGATGATCTTGGACACTTTGCGGCGCTTCCACATTGAGGAGGAGAACGCTAGCGGGCCGATGGCGCAGGTTGTTGGGCACATGGAGGCCATAGCCGCTGATACAGGCTGCTCCATTGTGTTTCTGCACCACGCGAGTAAAAGCGCAGCCATGATGGGGTCGGGCGATCAACAGCAGGCCAGTCGTGGATCGTCCGTACTGGTTGATAACATCCGTTGGCAATCGTACCTATCCGGCATGACGCAAGGCGAGGCCGAGATACTGGGGGTCGATGATTGTCAGCGTGGGTATTTTGTCCGCTTTGGCGTCAGCAAGGCCAACTATGGCGCACCTTTTCAAGAACTCTGGTTTAGACGGCACGACGGCGGCGTGTTGAAGCCTGCTGTACTGGAGCGGCAGTGCAAGGTGAAAAGGAGACAGCGTGAAGAAGCCTAAGCATGACCTGACCCACGTCCGACATGATCCCGCGCACTGTTTGGCACCTGGCCTGTTCCGCAGCCTCAAGCGTGGCGATCGCAAACGCTGCAAGCTGGACGTGACCTACACCTTTGGCGAGGACGAATCCATGCGTTTCGTCGGATTCGAACCTCTCGGGGCCGATGATATGCGTCTTTTGCAAGGCATCGTGGCCCTTGGCGGCCCGAACGGCATCTTGCTAACCCCGGAACCGACCAGTGAGACGGGGCGACAGCTACGGCTATTCCTTGAACCCCGTTTCGAAGCCATTGAGCAAGACGGCTTGGTGGTTCGTGAGAGCCTGACCAAACTGCTCTCAGAAACGGGCATGACGGATAGCGGCGACAACATCAAGGCGCTCAAAGCCAGCCTGCTGCGCATGTCGAACGTCACCATCCTTGTGACGAAGGGACGGCGGCAAGCCGCGTTCCACCTGATGAGTCATGCTTTTGACGAGACGGACGGCAGGCTATGGGTTGCCCTGAATCCGCGTATTGCCGAAGCGATCCTGGGGCATCGTCCATATGCCCGTATCGACATGGCGGAAGTGCGGGTGCTACAGACTGATCCGGCACGGCTGATGCACCAACGGCTATGCGGCTGGATCGACCCCGGCAAATCCGGGCGCGTGGAACTGGACACGCTTTGCGGCTATGTCTGGCCAGATGAAGCCAATGCCGAAGCTATGAAAAAACGCCGTCAGACTGCCCGGAAGGCACTGGCCGAACTTGCCGCCGTGGGTTGGGTAGTGAACGAATACGCCAAGGGAAAATGGGAGATCAAGAGGCCTGGCCCCACGGCAACTGCACCCGTTTACCGTCGTAACGTTCCCTTGTTACCGTCGTAACGCTCCCCTTCTGCCGTCGTAACGTTCCCCGTCCCAATTTGGAAAACCCAGACGGTGCGCTGCTTTGCGGGCAGTTTGGGAAATCCATCCAAGATTATCTAAAGATAATCCATCATGCGCGGTGCAGCTCGCGCCTTGAGGGCGCGTTCTGACCTTGCCAATAAAGCCCTGGCGGGCTTTATCAATCGGCCATAGGCCGATGGTTTAACGCCAAGAAGAGAAGGCGGCTTCAGTGGCCGCTGAAACGCCTTGTGAGAGGGGAAAACAACCCGGAGTCCCTTATTCCATGAGCTGAAGCAGAATCTGCGTCTAACGGTGCTGGAGGGCCGCTGTGTGCACTTGTAGTTATCTGTACTGAAACCTTGGCTCGAAACGTGAAATGGCTAAGCAGTGCCCATTCGTTCGGTAAGAATAATAAGAAGATTATTATTCTTATTATTACCAAGCAGGAATGAGCCGTGTGTGTTGGACGCCCATAACCAGTAACCTGCGTGAAGGTGTCAACATCAGGAAAGGTTGCCCCTCAAGTATCAATACGTCGCCTTAGTGGTATGACGGGAGGGGAGGCAAATTTCTTGTGTTCATTGACACTTGAGGGGCGGGTTATGCCCTTCTTTTTTGGCGTCCAACTCGCCCCATCGGGGCGAATGGTTTGTGTCGATTGTTGGCATTTTAGGTTCCGATTTAAAGCCGATTGAGCAGCGATTTTGAAGCGACTATGTCGATTGCAGGCCGATTTGGTGACGATTACGGTTATGTTGCCAAGAATCGGTGTTTGTTTGACGATAAAACGCTTTACGTTCGATATGCGCTAGATTTTCAATAGTGGGTGAAATGCGGGCAGGATGGGTGAAGTTAGCTAACCGGCAAGCCGGTTATCTATCTTCACTGTCCCTTATTCGCGCCGGGGGCACTCAACGGGAATCCTGCCCTGCGGGGCTGATCGGCTACCGCCGGTTGCAAGAGTATAGGTCTTGCTATTTTTAATATCTTTGATAGCATGGTTGTCGGGTACACCAAAAGGGTATTGATATGGCAAATGTGCTTATCAGGAATTTACCCGCCGAGGTGCACCGTGCGTTGAAAGTTCGAGCAGCGCTCAACGATAGGAGCACCGACGCGGAAATACGCGAAATACTGACGGCGGCAGTACAGCCGCTAGAGCTTGAAGAGATTGGCCGGGAAGTTGGCTTGTCCGAAAGCGATAAAAAAACAGAGTAGTTTTACGTTTGTAAGTCCGGGCCTCAGCGCCAAGGGCAATACCGATCAGCTAGTGGCGTAGCTCTTCGATGAAACGTTGCCGAGAACAAGCACAACGCTTGGTCAAGGCAATGCCTTCTTTTCATCGACGGAGTACGACCATGAAGTCCAAAATTTTAGCGGCTAAAAAAACCGCTCTAGCCGTTGCACTCGCAACCGGCTTTATCACCACTACCACCGCCCCTGTGCAAGCTGGTATCCCCGTCATCGACGGCGGCAACCTGGCCCAGAACATCATGACGGCCATCGAGTCGGTGGCGCAGACGCTCAAGCAGATTGAGCAGTACCAGACCCAGTTGCAGCAGTACGAAAATCAGCTCCAGAACACGATGGCCCCAGCCGCGTATATCTGGGATCAGGCGCAGACTACGATCAACCGGCTGATTGCCGCGCAAAACACGCTGGCCTATTACGAGAACCAGCTAGGCAGCCTGGATCGTTACCTGGCCAAGTTTCAGGACGTGGCCTATTACCGCAGCTCGCCATGCTTCAACGGCAGCGGCGGATGCACGCCGGCCGAAAAGGCAGCGATGGAAGAGAACCGCCGCCTGGCGTCAGAGTCGCAAAAGAAGGCCAACGATGCCCTGTTCCAGACCGTTGCCGACCAGCAAAAGGCTTTGAAGGATGACGCCCGTACCCTGGAGCGGCTGCAAGGCGCGGCCCAGGGTGCAACTGGCCAGCTACAGGCCATCGGCTACGCCAACCAGCTCGCCAGCCAGCAGGCCAATCAGCTCTTGCAGATTCGCACCATGTTGACCGCCCAACACAACGCGGAGGCAGCCCGGATTGCAGCAGAACTCGATGCCGAGGCGCGAGGTGATGCCAGGGCCGAGCAAATGCGTACCTGGACGTTTCGCCCGAGTCCGGCAGACAACTACTAGGGAGGCGGTGAGATGAAAAAAATCTTTTTTACTACCGCGGCTACGTTGCTGTTGTTGGCTGGATGTGAACAGGAAAGGATGCCCGAACCAAATGCGGCGACGTGTGCCCCCGATGCGTTCCAGGCAGCACTGAATGAAATGCGCAGCGAAGCGAACCGAGAGGCCTTTACCGAGGAATGCAGAGCATTCCAGAAGGCCAAGCAGATGCGTCAGTGGGAGTTCAAGCCCAGCCCTAAAGATGATTATTGAGGTGGTCGCCATGAGAAAGAAAATTGCTCTAGGTGGCTTGATGATGGTCGCCACAATGGTGCTGGCTGAACCTGCAATGGCGCAGGAGCTAAGTAGCAGCGGTGTTATGAATGATGTGCTCAAGCGTTTTCATGATGCTGCCGCAACATGGGGGCCAGCTATTGAGTCCGCTGCATCGCGTTTGTTCTGGACGCTGGTTGTGATTTCGATGGTCTGGACATTCGGCATGATGGCTTTGCGCAAGGCCGACATTGGCGAGTTCTTCGCGGAGTTCGTTCGCTTCACGATCTTCACCGGCTTTTTCTGGTGGTTGCTGACGAATGCGAACCAGGGCATGAATATCGCCGGTACGATTGTTCAGTCATTGCAAACTCTGGGCGCGCAGGCGGGGGGACTTTCCAATAGCAATCTTGGGCCCTCCAGCATCCTTGATCTTGGTTTCGAGTTATACAACCGCACAGTACAGGCCACCTCGGAGCTGGGATGGCGGCAGATGGCAACTGCTCTGGTCATGGAGCTAATGGCCCTGGCTGTTTTGTTTGTCCTGGCGTTGATTGCGGTCAACCTGTTGCTGTTGCTCGCATCAGCCTGGATTCTGTTGTATGCCGGTGTGTTCTTCCTTGGCTTTGGTGGAAGTCGTTGGACTTCCGACATGGCGATCAATTACTACAAGACCGTGCTGGGCCTGGCCGCACAGCTTATGGCAATGGTGCTTCTGGTTGCGATTGGCAAAGAGTTCATCAATCACTACTACACGCAAATCAGCGAGAACATGGCATCCCAGGAACTGGCCGTGATGTTGGTTATATCGGTCATCTTGCTTTTCTTGGTCAACAAAGTTCCGCCGATGATTTCTGGTCTTGTGTCTGGTGGTGGTATTGGCGCAGCCGGTGGAATTGGAAACTTCGGTGCGGGTGCGGCAGTTGGGGCGGCGGTGACGGCGGCCAGTATGGCAACTGGCGGCGCTGCCCTGGCAGGTAAAGCGGTTATGGGTGCCGCAGCCGGTGCAGCCGGAGGTGCAAGTGCACTCCAAGCGGCTTTTCAGAAAGCATCAGCGAGTATGGAAACCGGCGGTGACATGTCCAGCATGGGGTCAGTTGTCAGCAGTGGCGGAAACGGTGGTGGTGAAGCGGGTACTGCTGGCAGTAGCCCATTCGCCCAAGCGGCTGGCTTTGGTGACAGCGGCAGTAGCTCAAGCGGTGGCGGCTTTGCCAAGGCCGCGAAGCTGGCCACAGGCACGGCCTCCGAGTTAGCCAAGGGTGTCGGCTCTCAAGTGAAGCAGGGATTCCAGGAGCGAGTGAGCGAAACCACAGGCGGAAAACTGGCTGCTTCGATACGCGAAAGCATGGAGCCGAAAGAAGCAAGCCAATCTGGCCAGTTCGAGGGCAATAGCTTGGGCGCCGATTCTGGCCCAGATAGTAACGAAGTCAGGAGTTAGCACGATGACGACATCAACATACATGGCCGCATTGGCGGCCCTGGATGAAGCGCCAAGGGAAGAAGTCAGCCAGGTATTTATTTCGCCGCTGGGTGATCAATCGACCGAGGTCGATGCAGAGACAGAAACAGCCGCTTTTGTATCACGGCCAGACCCTATGAGAGAGAGCGAAACTAAGCCGATAAGTATTGAGGTTAATGGCGGCAGGAATGAGCGGTCAGCATTCGCGGAGGCGGCGGGGCTGTACCTGTAGGCGCACCGGGCTGGCCACAACCAGCCCGGCACTTTCAATCAACACCTACTGGAGAGGTGAATTATGACAACACAACATATTATCGAACCAGGGCAAGCAGTGCATCAAGCAGCGGCTATTCTTTCTTCTTTGGAGTACATCAACCAAGCGGAAGCGCGGAGCCTTGGGCCATTGGCCGAAGCCGTCGCTAATGCTTTTATGGTGGTGTACTACCAAGCTGAAACGGGCCGGGCGACACAGGCTGATTTTCAAGAAGCAATGAACGCCTTGCGCCAAGCGTGCAGCTAATGACGAAAGGGCGGCCACTCGAACTGGCCGCCTTTTTCAATCTTCACTGTTTGGCCATTCCCGACCCACAGACGGCGCATCCATCCATTCGCGTTCCTCCGGCGGCAGCGGGTAAGCCCCGGATGCTTCCGCGTCGGCCAGTAGTTCGGCCAGTGTGTAGCGCACCCGACCAGTGGAAACGGCGCGGGCCGGGTCGGCCTTCTCATGCAGCCTGTTCTCTAGGTTCTTTGGGTCTGTCATCGGGCGACCTCAGCAAGCATGGATACTAGGTGTTCCAGGTCAGTGATCGAATGCGCCAGGAAGCGGCCGGCGCGGCAATCTGCAATCATTTCCTCAGTTTTTTCCTACTCATGTTCAACCTCGTTCGTACCAGCTCTTCGAGCGATTCACCACGCGCACGACCAGCAGCATCACCGGCACTTCGACCAGGACGCCGACCACGGTTGCCAATGCAGCGCCGGAGTGCAGACCGAACAAGCTGATGGCGGCCGCCACGGCCAGCTCGAAGAAGTTGCTGGCACCGATCAGGGCCGAAGGACAGGCGACAGAGTGCTTTTCCCCCGCCCGCTTGTTCAGCCAGTAGGCTAACCCGGAATTGAAGAACACTTGAATCAAGATCGGCACGGCTAGCATGGCGATCACTAACGGCTGCCGGATGATGGCCTCGCCCTGGAAGGCGAACAGTAGAACCAACGTCAGCAGCAGCGCGGCCATCGACCACGGCCCGATCTTCTGCATGGCCCGTTCAAAGGCGGCCTGTCCTTGCTTGAGCAGATGCCGCCGCAAGAGCTGCGCCAGGATCACCGGCACGATGATGTAGAGCACGACCGAAATCAGCAGCGTGTCCCAAGGCACCGAGATCGAGGACATGCCCAGCAGCAGGCCGACGATGGGCGCGAAGGCCACGATCATGATGGCGTCGTTCAGAGCCACTTGCGAGAGCGTGAAAAGCGGGTCGCCGTTGGTAAGGCGGCTCCACACGAACACCATTGCCGTGCAGGGCGCGGCGGCCAGCAAGATCAAGCCCGCGATGTAGCTGTCCAGTTGATCGGCCGGCAGGAACGGAGCGAACACTTGTCGGATGAACAGCCACCCCAGCAGGGCCATCGAGAATGGCTTGACGGCCCAATTCACGAACAGCGTGACGCCGATGCCGCGCCAATGCTCTTTGACCTGGTGCAGCGCCCCGAAGTCGATCTTGACCAGCATCGGGACGATCATTACCCAAATCAGCAGGCCCACCGGCAAATTGACCTGGGCCACTTCCATGCGGCCTATGGCCTGGAACACGTCAGGAAGGCCCTGGCCGAGCGCAACACCGGCGACGATGCACAGGGCCACCCACAGCGTCAGGTAACGCTCGAAGCCGCTCATCGGGGCCTGGCGCGGCTTCGCGGCGATGGCCTGTGCGCCGGCGCTCATGCTTCCTGCTCGGTCTTGCCGATGTTCGCCAGCTCGCGCTTGATGGCCGTCTGGTCAAGCATTTTGAGAGGCAGATTCACGAACAGGCGGACGCGGTTCATCATGTGCCGGAAGGTTTGTTCGAAGGCCCGGCGCTTCTCGGCGTCAGTGCCTTCGACGGCGGCCGGGTCTTCAAATCCCCAATGCGCCGAGATCGGCTGACCAGGCCACACCGGACACATTTCGCCGGCGGCGTTGTCGCAGACGGTGATGATGAAGTCCATCTTCGGTGCGTCGGGCGTGGCGTACTCGTCCCAGCTCTTGCTGCGCAGATTCTCGGTCGGGTAATTCACCGACTCCACCTTTTCGACGGCGAAGGGATTGACCTTGCCGGTTGGGTGACTGCCGGCGCTGTAGGCGCGGAAGCGCCCTTGCCCCATCGTGTTGATGAGAGCTTCGGCCATGATGCTGCGCGCCGAATTGCCGGTGCAGAGGATGAGGACGTTATAGATTCTTTCGGTCATGATGTTTCGCTTTCTGGTAGTGGCTGGGGAGCAATGGCGATGGATGAAAGATCGGTGGCCTCGTCGATGACGTGGCCGGCCGCTTTCCGTTCGGAATAGCGGTCTGTCAGTGCTTCACGGTGCGGCCGTACCAGCGCCGTGAAGCGCACCAGTTCTTCCATCACATCGGCTATTCGGTCGTAGTACGGCGAGGGCTTCATGCGGCCCGCCGCGTCGAACTCTTGGAACGCTTTGGCGATACTCGACTGGTTCGGAATGGTGAACATTCGCATCCAGCGGCCGAGCAGACGCAAGGTGTTCACGGCGTTGAAGCTCTGCGAGCCGCCGGATACCTGCATCACGGCCAGGGTGCGGCCTTGGGTCGGCCGGATGCCGGCCATTTCAAGCGGCAGATGGTCAATCTGCGCCTTCATGACACTGGTAATCTGACCGTGGCGTTCCGGGCTGCACCAGACTTGTCCCTCTGACCACTCGGACAGGGCGCGCAGCTCCTTGACGGCCGGGTGATCGTCGCTTTGCACTTGATCGGGCAACGGCAAATCGGACGGGTCGAAGATGCGTGTTTCTGCGCCAAAGAATTGCAGCAGCCGGGCCGCTTCCTCGACGGCCAGCCGTGAGAACGAGCGGGCGCGCAGCGAGCCATACAGCAGCAGGATACGCACCGGCGGGGCGTCGGGTGCCAGCCCGAGCGCCGGGCGCTCGATGGCAAAGGATTTGTCCAAAGCGGGCAAAGAATCGGGGTCGGAAAGATGGCGAAGTCTCATGCCAACACCTTCCCGGCTTCCGTGGTGCAAGACAGGTTGCACACCTGGCCGCCGCAGCAGTTTTCCGTGAGAAAGGCCACCAGGTTAGTGGCCGTCGAAAAGTTCGCCTCGTAGATCACAAATCGGCCTTCTTGCCGCGACGTGACCATGCCGGCGTGTGCCAGCTCTTTCAGGTGGAAGGATAGCGAAGACGGCGGGATGCCGGCCGCTTCGCTGATTTTTCCGGCGGCCATGCCGGCGGGGCCGGCCTGGACGAGAAGCCGGAACACCGCGAGGCGCGATTCTTGAGCGATGGCCGCCAGGGCGGCTACAGCATTTATCGTTTCCATGTTTCAATAATAGTCGAAATATGGAGTGTGCTCAATAGCTCATTTAAGCTGTAAAAATGAGCTAGGCGCATTTAGATCGATATGTGATAAATTGGCCTGCCAGTTTAAGATGGGTGCATTTGAGTATGCCCAAAGGAGCCCGCAAGTATGCGCAGGACGAAGCCAGTAGCCGCGCCGATGGTGGCGCGGGTCTATCTGCGCGTCAGCACCGACGCGCAGGACTTGGAACGCCAAGAGGCGATCACTACGGCCGCGAAGGCCGCCGGCTACTACGTCGCCGGCATCTACCGTGAGAAGGCATCCGGCGCACGCGCCGACCGGCCTGAGCTGCTGCGCATGATCGGCGACCTACAGCCCGGCGAGGTGGTCATTGCCGAGAAGATCGACCGCATCAGCCGCCTACCTTTGCCCGAGGCCGAGCGCCTGGTGGCCTCGATACAGGCCAAAGGCGCACGCCTGGCCGTCCCTGGCGTGGTCGATCTATCCGACCTGGCGGCCGAGGCCCAGGGCGTCGCCAAGATCGTGCTGGAAGCCGTGCAGATCATGCTTTTTCGCCTGGCCTTGCAGATGGCCCGCGACGACTACGAGGACAGGCGCGAACGCCAGCGCCAAGGCATTGAGTTGGCCCGCCAGGCCGGGCGGTACAAGGGCCGCCGTGCTGATCCGAAGCGCCGCGCCCAAGTTGTCGCGCTGCGCAAGTCCGGCTACAGCATCAACAAGACCGCCGAGCTGGCCGGGTACAGTGCGGCCCAGGTGAAACGGATATGGGCCGAGGTCAGCCAGGCCGAAGCGAAGCAGCACGGCGCGTTCGTGGAGGACGCATTGACGGAAGCCGATGCCCTGGCCGCTGTCGGCCAGGATGAGCGCCAGGAGGAAAGGGCATGAAGAAGCCGAACCAAGACGACGAGCCGTTTTTCATCACCGAGGAGATTGCGGCCGAAATGATCGCCGGCGGCTATGAGTTCGAGCTGCCGCCCATTCCTTGCACCATCCGCCTACGCGACGTGCTGGAGCGCATGACCGATGCTGAGCTAGCATTGCAGCCGGGCGAGATCGCCGACCAGGAGCGTGAACGCTGCCGGCGCAAGCCGTGTTCAACCTCATGATCTGGTCATGGTATTTTTCATGGCACTGAGCCTGATAGTTCTTGCAAATTGTTGTCACTAAAGGGTTTTGTGTGCTTGTTTACAATCGAGTGGGAGTGACGGGCACTGGCTGGCAATGTCTAGCAACGGCAGGCATTTCGGCTGAGGGTAAAAGAACTTTCCGCTAAGCGATAGACTGTATGTAAACACAGTATTGCAAGGACGCGGAACATGCCTCATGTGGCGGCCAGGACGGCCAGCCGGGATCGGGATACTGGTCGTTACCAGAGCCACCGACCCGAGCAAACCCTTCTCTATCAGATCGTTGACGAGTATTACCCGGCATTCGCTGCGCTTATGGCAGAGCAGGGAAAGGAATTGCCGGGCTATGTGCAACGGGAATTTGAAGAATTTCTCCAATGCGGGCGGCTGGAGCATGGCTTTCTACGGGTTCGCTGCGAGTCTTGCCACGCCGAGCACCTGGTCGCTTTCAGCTGTAAGCGTCGCGGTTTCTGCCCGAGCTGTGGGGCGCGGCGGATGGCCGAAAGTGCCGCCTTGCTGGTTGATGAAGTACTGCCTGAACAACCCATGCGTCAGTGGGTGTTGAGCTTCCCGTTTCAGCTGCGTTTCCTGTTTGCCAGCCGGCCCGAGATCATGGGGTGGGTGCTGGGCATCGTTTACCGCGTCATTGCCACGCACCTGGTCAAGAAAGCGGGCCATACCCACCAAGTGGCCAAGACGGGCGCGGTCACCCTGATCCAGCGTTTTGGATCGGCGCTCAATCTGAATGTTCACTTCCACATGCTGTTTCTCGACGGTGTGTATGTCGAGCAATCCCACGGCTCAGCGCGTTTCCGCTGGGTCAAGGCGCCGACCAGCCCAGAGCTCACCCAGCTGACGCACACCATCGCCCACCGGGTGGGTCGCTATCTGGAACGGCAAGGCCTGCTGGAACGGGATGTCGAAAACAGCTATCTGGCCTCGGATGCGGTGGATGACGACCCGATGACACCCCTGCTGGGGCACTCGATCACTTACCGTATCGCTGTCGGTTCACAGGCGGGGCGAAAGGTGTTCACTTTGCAAACTCTGCCGACCAGTGGTGATCCGTTCGGTGACGGGATTGGCAAGGTAGCCGGGTCCAGCCTGCACGCCGGCGTGGCGGCCAGGGCCGATGAACGCAAGAAGCTCGAACGGCTGTGCCGGTACATCAGCCGCCCGGCGGTATCCGAGAAGCGGCTGTCGTTAACACGAGGCGGCAACGTGCGCTACCAGCTCAAGACGCCGTACCGGGACGGCACCACGCACGTCATTTTCGAACCATTGGATTTCATTGCAAGGCTGGCCGCCCTGGTACCGAAGCCCAGAGTCAACCTAACCCGCTTCCACGGGGTGTTCGCACCCAACAGTCGGCACCGGGCGTTGGTCACGCCGGCAAAACGGGGCAGGGGCAACAAGGTCAGGGTGGCTGATGAACCGGCAACACCAGCACAACGGCGAGCGTCGATGACATGGGCGCAACGGCTCAAGCGTGTTTTCAATATCGACATCGAGACCTGCAGCGGCTGCGGCGGCGCCATGAAAGTCATCGCCTGCATTGAAGACCCTATAGTGATCAAGCAGATCCTTGATCACCTGAAGCACAAAGCCGAAACCAGCGGGACCAGGGCGTTACCCGAAAGCCGGGCGCCACCGGCTGAGCTGCTCCTGGGTCTGTTTGACTGACGAGCCTGAAGGCCAACGATACCAATCAAAATGCTGCGTTCACAGCGCCGCGGCAGGGATCCGCCGTGCTGGTTGTCGGAAAAGGAGCCGCTAGTGGGAAAGAGGAGGGTAAATTTTCAGCGTTGCTGGCTCCCCGTCAGCCGGATTGGGTTGCATCGCAGGGGTGTCGAAAGAGTCAACTGCGGTCCAAAGCTGTTGGACTTGGGTGAAAAGGGCGTTTATTCTTCCTATACGTTGTCGGCAGCGGGCCAAAAAGGAATACGTCCATGCCCATCGAGGTGAAACCGGCTGTGAGCGCGGGTTCAAGCATATAGCCCGACAGGCGCGTATCCTTGCCGATCACGACACGATGGCGGTGGTCACCGCGACGAAAGACACGGCCAGCCGCCATGCCGACGCGCAAGGCGGTTTCCGCCGTCATCGCGCCTTCGTTGGCTTTGCCACGAATACCGTCTGTGCCGAAATATTTGCGCACCATAAGGTCGATTATCCTGTCGTCGGGTCGCCCTCAAAGGGGACATGCCTGCTGAACCGCGAATATAGAGAAATATCCCGAATGTGCAGTTAACGAATTCTTGCGGTTTCTTTCAGCGCCGCCAATACCGCCAGCCCGTCGCGCAAGGGGCGCGGCTCGTGTGTGCGGATGAAGTCAGCTCCACCTGCGGCGGCGGCAAGCTCTGCAGCGAGTGTCGCGGCCCCGACATCCCCCGGACCACGGCCTGTGAGCGCGCGCAGAAAGGATTTGCGCGAAACAGACAGAAGCACCGGCAAATCGAAGCGCAGCCGCAATTCATCGAACCGCGCCAGCACCGAGAGCGAGGTTTCGGGAGCAGCCCCCAGAAAAAACCCCATGCCGGGATCAAGGACAAGGCGGTTGCGTTTGATACCGGCACCCGTCAGCGCCGCGATGCGCGCGTCAAAGAACGCCGCAATGTGATCCATGATGTCGCCAGCGGGTGCCTCGCGCCGATCTGCCTGCCCGTCTTGCACCGAATGCATAACGACGAGTTTGGCAGATGATTTCGCCAATTGCGGATAGAACGCAGCGTCTGGAAAACCGCGAATATCATTGAGATAGGCCACACCACGCGACAAGGCATAGGCTTGCGTCGCGGGTTGATAACTGTCGAGCGAGACGGGAATGCCATCTGCCTTGAGCGCGTCCAGCACCGGCGCGATACGCGCGATTTCTGTGTCGGACGAAACAGGCGCGGCGTCGGGATTGCTGGATGCCGGACCGAGGTCGATCACATCTGCCCCCTCGGCCATCAGCTTACGCGCCTGCGCAATGGCTGCGTCTGGCGCCAGATACCGGCCTCCATCGGAGAAACTGTCCGAGGTTATGTTGACGATGCCGAAAATGATGAGCGATTTATTCATGGGGGCTTCTATAATAATAATAATCGAGCATGAGTCTCATACGGATGCTCGGGTCGAAAGGGAATCCCCAGGCGAGTAACCTGTTTGCGGTGATCCATTAGCTGCAGGAGCAGAAGAGCATACATCTGGAAGCAAAGCCAGGAAAGCGGCCTATGGAGCTGTGCGGCAGCGCTCAGTAGGCAATTTTTCAAAATATTGTTAAGCCTTTTCTGAGCATGGTATTTTTCATGGTATTACCAATTAGCAGGAAAATAAGCCATTGAATATAAAAGATAAAAATGTCTTGTTTACAATAGAGTGGGAGTGATGGATAGTATAGGCGGCAATGGCGTAGTTTCGGCGGCGATTTACGCTGTGCTGCGATTTACGCCCCTTCGTTATGAGCTGCTATCTAGATTTGCAATTGGCTGCCGAGCTCGACGACCCGATTGGTCGGGAGCTTGAAGAACTCCATCGCGCTTTCCGAGCTCTTCATCATCCAGGCGAACAGCCGTTCGCGCCAGATGGCCATACCGGGATGGTCCTTCGAGGCGATCAGCTTCTGCCGGCCGAGGAAGAAGCTGGTACTCATCATGTTGAATGGTTCGCCGATGGAATCGATGCTGGCGAGGTCGCGCGGAATGTCGACGTCCTCCATGAAACCGTGGTGGAGGATGACTCGGTAGAACCCCTTGTCGGCGTCATGGACTTCGATGCGACCTTCCGGGTCTGCGTAAGGTATTTCCTCAACCAGGACAGTAAGGATGAGCACGCGGTCGTGAAGCACCTGGTTGTGCTTGAGGTTATGCAGCAACGCCGAAGGGATTCCTTCGGGCGAAGCCGACAGGAAGACCGCCGTGCCCCGGACGCGGTGCGCCGACGAGGCGGCGGAATCGATGAATATCTGCAGTGGCATGGCGGCTTCCTTGAGCCGCTCGCGCATTAGCCTTCGCCCGGCTGCCCAGGTCGTGAGGACGGTGAAGAGCACGGCGGCGACAACCAGCGGGAACCAGCCGCCGTCCGGAATCTTCGTGATGTTGGAGGCGAAGTAGGCGCCGTCGATCAGCACGAACAATCCAATCGTTCCGGTCGCCAGCAGCCGGTTCCAGCGCCACACCTGGAATATGAGGAAGGCAAGCATGATGGTAGTAATCAGCATCGTACCGACGACTGAGATGCCATAGGCCGAGGCCAACCGCGTCGATTCACCGAAGCCGAGCACAAGAATGAGCACCATTGCGAGGAGGCCCCAATTGATGGCCGGCATGTAAATCTGCCCGGCCGCCTTCTCGCTCGTGTGGAGCGTGCGCAGCCGCGGCAGGAAACCGAGCTGGATTGCCTGGTGCGTCACGGAAAACGCCCCTGTGATGACCGCCTGGCTGGCGATGATCGTCGCCGCCGTGGCAATGAACACCAGAGGGAGCCGCGCCCATTCGGGCGCCATCAGATAGAATGGATTGTGGGCGGCCTCGGGCGTGTCGAGCAGCAGGGCGCCTTGCCCCATGTAGTTCAGCATGAGGCAGGGATAGACGAGCGCCAGCCAGCTGATGCTGATGGCCTTGCGGCCGAAGTGTCCCATGTCCGCATAGAGCGTCTCAGCCCCCGTCACCGAGAGGAAAACCGAGCCCATCGCGAGGAATGCGACGCGCGGGTCGTTTCGGAAGAATTCGACCGCCCAATAGGGGTTGAGGATTCCGAGGATTTCGGGATGGCGCGCGATGTTGACGACGCCGAGCGTGGCCAGGGTGGCGAAATAGACCAGCACGATCGGGCCGAACAGCGCGCCCACCCGGGCGGTGCCGCGCGACTGGATCAGGAACAGCGCGACGAGGATCGCAACCGCGATCGGCAGCACCAGCGGCTCCAGGCTTGCCTCGACAATCGTCAGCCCCTCGACCGCCGAGAGGACCGAGATTGCCGGCGTAAGCATCGCATCGCCATAGAACAGCGAGGCGGCGAGGACGCCGAGCACGACCAGCCCGGCTGTCCAGCGCTTTCCTTCGAGATGCCGGGAGATGAGCGACAGGAGCGCGAACGATCCGCCCTCGCCGCGATTGTCTGCGCGCATCGCGATGAACACATATTTCGCAGTCACGATCAGCATCAGCGACCAGAAGATCAGGCTCAGCACCCCGAAGATGTGCAAGCGATCGACCGCCAGTGGATGCGGCCCGAAGAAGCTCTCCTTCAGGGCATAGAGAGGGGAGGTGCCGATGTCTCCGTACACGACGCCGATCGCACCGAGCATGAGGATTGGCAGACTCTCCCTGGGGCCGTGCGGGATTGGCGCGGCATTGAGTGCGAACGAGGTGGTTCTGGCGCTGGTCATGTGCGAGAAGTGGCCTGGACCGGCATAAAGAATCCATGTGGATTTGGCGGATTTCCGACCGAAAGCCTTGGAAATCGGTGAGGAATGCCCTCTCGACGTGAAGCACCTCCGCTAGCACTCTGAGTACATCATGATAGCAACCCCGCCAGCTTCGAACTATCAACCCAGAGTCGCCGGCTCGCGCCTGCGGGGATATGGGGAAGCCCTGTTGATGGTCACAGCGGCCACCTTGGCCGGACTGCTGATCGCGCCGCGCTGGGGCACCGCGCCCGTCGTCCTTCTCTACCTTCCTCCCGTGCTGGGCGCGGCGGTATTCTATGGGCTCGGCCCGGCGCTTCTTGTGGCCGTCGTTTCGACCCTTGCCTATAATTTCTTCTTCACCGCGCCCTATCGCACGCTGTTGATCCACAGCGCGGCGGACATGATGACGGTCCTCGTCCTGTTTCTTGTCGCGCTGGTCACGAGCCAGCTTGCCAGCTCCATGCGCGAACAAGCACGCCTCGCCGCGGCCCACGCTGCGCGCAATGCGACGATCGCCGGTTTCGCACGGCGATTGCTGTCATGTGGAGAGGCTCAGAATATCGCCGAGGTGGCAGTTGGCGAGTTGTCACGCCTGCTTGGTTGCAACGCGGTGTTCGTTGCTGGCGGAGATGCACCGGCTCTGCTGGCGAGCGCTCCGATTGAAATGACGTTGGCTCCCGGCGACATTGCCGCCGCGCGCCTGGCGCTCGACACCGGCGATCCCGCAGGGAGGGGGCTCCGGCACGACAGCATGGCGGACTGGCAGTTCCATCCCATTGCGTCCGATCAGACCGTGATGGCAGTCCTGGGCTTGGCGCGTAGCGACGGATCGCGGCCGGTGCCGGAAGACCAGCTCGCGCTCCTGGGCAATCTTCTCGACCAGCTCGCGCTTGCCCTCGAGCGCACCCGTCTGGAGCACGAGGCGCGCGAATTCTCCGCCACGCGCGAACGCGACAGGTTGCGCGCCGCTTTGCTGGCGTCGATCGGAGAGGACGTGAAGCCACGGCTCATGTCCATCATGCAGGCCGCCCGCACGCTGCGGCGCGATCCCGCAAGCAACAGGGCGGTCGTTGCCACCTTGACAAACGAGGCGACAAAGCTCGACCGCTACATAGATCATCTGGTCGACCTCAGCCCCGGTTCGGATCAGAAGCCCATCGAACTGGGGGAGGTGACAATTGACGTCTATCGGCGCTCGGTCTGCCGACGCGGCGAGGAGGTCCATTTGACGCCCAAGGAATACGCCGTGCTTGCGGAACTCGCCAAGCATGCCGGCCGGGTGCTTACCCACGCGCACCTGCTTCGCAGCGTCTGGGGGCCGGCGCAGGAAGGGCAGATCGATTACCTTCGCGTCGCGGTGCGGGCACTTCGGCAGAAGCTGGAGCGGAACCCCGCACGACCCGAGCTGATCGTCAACGAACCGGCCGTGGGCTATCGACTCGCAACGCCCTAGATCGATGCCGGCATGCTCCCAAACCGTCGGATACGACCGAGCGGGAGTGAGGGACAACTCAGCCGCGTAGCACGGGCTCGCCCGTTCGGGGATTGACCAGCGTTACATTTTCGAGCGCCTGGATTCGCCACGCGCCGCCGCGCCGCGTCACCACCGCGAGGATCATCGTATCGACCTCGTGCGGCCCCGCGGGATGCGCCGCGCCCGCGCTCAACCGCGACCAGATATGCAGAACCGCGGCATCGGCCGAAATCGGATCGACGTCGGCGACCTCGTTGGTCAGCGTCGAATCGCTGTAGATCGTCTCGTGAATAGGCGCATGGCCCGCGACGATCTGCTCGACCCCGCGCCAATAGGTGCCGAAGCGGTTCACGAAGCTGGCGTCGGGGTGGAACAGCTCGCCGAACACGGCCATGTCGTGCCGGTTCCACGCCTCCGCAAACCGCACCGCGATACCCTCCGGTCCCGCATCCTCTGCCATCGTCCGCCTCCTGCTCGCCGAGCTCTCGACGAAAGAACCGCCGCTTCCTATCCTGCATCCATGACCAAAGCGACAAGCGAGTCGGCATAGTGAAGCGCATCGAAACCGAAGCATCCGGCGGCTGTCAGTGCGGCACTGTCCGCTATCATGCGTCGGCGATGCTCGACACCTCGCACGTCTGCCATTGCCGCATGTGCCAGAAGGCGGCGGGCAATTATTTCGCCGCTCTCGTCGGGGTTCCGCGCGACGCGCTGACCTGGACGCGCGGTACGCCCGCGACCTTCAAGAGCTCCGATCCCGTCGAACGCGGCTTTTGCCGCGATTGCGGGACCCCGCTTTATTATGACTATCTGGACGCCGCGCATCTGAGCGTCACGACGGGCTCGCTCGACGAACCGGCGCGCTTTCCGCCGAAGCGGCAGTTCGGCGTCGAGGCGCGCCTGCCGTGGATCGACACCATCCCCGTGCTGCAGGCCGAAGGCAGCACCGAGGAGTTGATGACCGAGGAGGCAGCCGCGATCCGGGCGAGCAACCACCAGCACCCCGATCACGACACCGAAAGCTGGCCCTCGGCCGCCGGGAAGAAACCGGGACCATCGCGCTAGGCCGCCCGCCTTACCGCTGCTACACCGCCCGCCATGTCCGAGAAGAATCATCTCTATCTGGTCGATGGCTCCAGCTACATCTTCCGCGCCTATCACCGCCTGCCGCCGCTGACGAACCCCAACGGCGTGCCGGTCGGCGCGGTCTACGGCTACACCACGATGCTGTGGAAACTGGCGAAGGATCTGAACGATGCCGAGGAGCCGACGCACCTGGCCGTCATCCTCGACCATTCGAGCCAGTCGTTCCGCAACGAGATCTACGACCAGTACAAGGCGAACCGGCCGCCGCCACCCGAGGATCTGGTCCCGCAATTTCCGCTGATCCGCGACGCGACGCGCGCCTTTTCGCTGCCGTGCATCGAGATGGCGGGTTTCGAGGCCGACGACCTGATCGCAAGCTATGCCGAGGCCGCGGTGCGCGAGGGCTGGGACGTCACCATCGTGTCGTCGGACAAGGACCTGATGCAGCTCGTCCGCGAGCCGACCGACGGCTCGCCGCGCGTCGACATGCTCGACACGATGAAGAACGTCCATATCGGGCTGGAGGCGGTGAACGAGAAGTTCGGCGTCACCCCCGACCTTGTCGGCGACGTGCTCGCGCTGATGGGCGACAGCGTCGACAATGTCCCCGGCGTGCGCGGGGTCGGGCCGAAGACCGCGACCAAGCTGATCCAGGAATATGGCAATCTGACCGCGGCGCTCGACGGCGCCAAGGGCATGAAACCGTCGAAGCTGCGCGAAAACCTGATCGAGCACCGCGCGATGGCCGAACTGTCGCGCATCCTCGTCGACCTGAAGCGCGACTGCCCGCTGCCCGATCCACTCGACGCGCTGAAGCTCGGCGCGATCCCGCCGGGCCCGCTCAAGCTGTTCCTCGACGAACATGGCTTCCGCTCGCTGTCGGCGAAGCTCGACAATGGCGTCGCGCCGTCGGGACCGCCAACGCTGCCGCGCACGGGCGCCGCGCCGGCCGCAGCGCCTGCTGCACCCTCGACCCCGACCCTGCCCCCGATGCCCGCGATCGACCGATCGCTGTACGAGACGGTGACGACGATCGAGGCGCTCGACCGCTGGATCGAGGCAGCGCGCGCGGCGCACGTCGTCGCGGTCGACACCGAGACCGCGAGCCTCGACAGCGTCACCGGCGACCTCGTCGGGGTCAGCCTGTCGACCGGGCCGGGCAAGGCCTGCTACATTCCGCTCGGCCACGGCGGCACCGACATGTTCGCCGAAAAGCCCGACCAGATTCCCATGGCCGACGCGCTCGGCCGCCTCCACGCGCTGTTCGCCGACGAGGCGGTGCTGAAGGTCGGGCACAATCTCAAATATGACATCGGCGTGCTCGCGCAGCACGGGGTGAGCATCGCGCCCTATGACGACACGCTGGTGATGAGCTTCGCGCTCGACGCGGGCAAGCATCAGCACGGGCTCGACGAGCTGGCGAAGCTCCACCTCGACCATGTCTGCCTGACCTTCAAGGAGATGTGCGGGACGGGCAAGGCGCAGATCAGCTTCGCCGAAGTGCCGCTCGACCGCGCGACCGCCTATGCCGCCGAGGACGCCGAAGTCGCGTGGCGGCTGTGGAAACTGCTCAAGCTGCGCCTGCCGATCGAGGGCGGCACCCGCATCTACGAAATGGTCGACCGCCCGCTCGCCGCGATCGTCGAGGGGATGGAGCGCGCCGGCATCATGGTGAACCGCGACTATCTCGCGCGGCTGTCGGGCGAGTTCGCGAACGACATGCTGCGCATGGAGGGCGAGATCCACGGCCTCGCCGGCCAGCCCTTCGCGATCGGCAGCCCCAAGCAGCTCGGCGAGATCCTGTTCGACAAGCTGGGGCTCAAGGGCGGGCGCAAGGGCAAGTCGGGGGTGTGGTCGACCGACCAGACCGAGCTCGAACGGCTCGAACGCGACGGCGTGCCGATCGCGCGCAAAATATTGGAATGGCGCCAGCTCGCCAAGCTCAAGTCGACCTACACCGACGCGCTGCAGGAACAGATCAACGCGGTGACCGGGCGCGTCCACACGAGCTACAGCCTCGTCGGTGCGCAGACGGGCCGGCTGTCGTCGACCGACCCCAATCTCCAGAACATCCCGATCCGCACCGAGACCGGACGCCAGATCCGCGACGCCTTCATCGCGGCGCCGGGTCATGTGCTGATGGCGGCGGACTATAGCCAGATCGAGTTGCGCCTCGCCGCGCACATGGCCGACGTGCCCGAGCTCAAGGAGGCGTTCGCGCGCGGCGACGACATTCACGCCGCGACCGCGATCGAACTGTTCGGCGAGGTCAATCGCGACACCCGCGGTAAGGCGAAGACGGTCAATTTCTCCATCCTCTACGGCATTTCGCGCTGGGGCCTCGCCGGACGGCTCGAGATCACCCCCGACGAGGCGCAGGCGCTGATCGCCCGCTATTTCGAACGCTTCCCCGGCATTTCGGACTATATCACCGACACGCTCGAAGGCGCGCGCGCGAAGGGCTATACCGAGACCTTGTTCGGGCGGAAGACTTGGTTCCCGCGCATCAAGGCGGCGAGCCAGCACGAGCGCGCGGGCAGCGAACGCGCCGCGATCAACGCGCCGATCCAGGGCACCAGCGCCGACCTGATCAAGCGCGCGATGGCGCGCATGCCCGCGGCACTCGCCGACGCCGGACTGTCCGACGTGAAAATGCTGCTCCAGGTTCACGACGAACTCGTGTTCGAAGCCCCCGAGGCTCAGGCCGAAGCCGCGGGCGAGATCATCCGCCGCGTAATGATGGGCGCCGCCGAGCCCGCGCTGACGCTCTCGGTGCCGCTGGAAGTCGAGATCGGCACCGGCAAGAGCTGGGGCGACGCGCATTGATCGCCGCCCTGCTGCTGCTCACCGCCGATCCGGCGCCCATGCAGGCCCCGCCTCCCGCCGCCGCCGAAGCGCCTGCGCCTTTGCCGTCCGCGCCCGTCGCCGATAGCGATATCCGCGAATATGCGGCGATCGTCGGGCGCAAGGCGGTCGGCAGGCCCGTCGGCGGTCCTTTCGGCACCGCCGACAAGGTGCTGATCATCGCGCGCGACGACAAGGGTTATCCGGCCGTCGGCGCGAGCTTCGGATTTCCGGTTCGCGAATCGCTGCCTGCCCCGCCCGCCGGAACGCTGGCGGTCGTGCGGCTGCACCAGAAGCCCAGCGTCGTGATGCCGGGGCCGACCGACGACGACTTCGCATTCGTCGCGGCGAACCGGCTGCCCTTGTTCGTGATCGGCGAATGGGCGCGCCCGGCGCCGATGTGGGAAATCGCATGGCTCGACGGCGCGGTTCGCTATCGCACCGTGGGCGAGGTCGGCGAAATCGGACCCTGGCGGGACTAGGGTCAGGACCCCAGCCTCACCCCGCGACGGATAATCGCCGAGCCGCCACGCTGGCCGGATGGCCCGAGCCCCCAGGCGGCGCCCGCCCTTCCCTTGCCCGGCATTCGCGCCTATGACCGCAGCGTGACGTCTGGCTGACACAGATGTGACGGCCATCGACGAAAGACCGGCATGCACAATAATCTGCCCAGTACCGCTACAACAATTCAGCCGCCGACGCGCATCCAGCAGAATATCCTCGCGCGCAGCGAGCGGCGGGTGCTCAACTGGCTGTGCGCGCGCCTTCCCGGCTGGGTGACCCCCGACCAGCTCACCGCGCTGGGCTTCGCGGGCGCGGTGCTCGTCGCGGCGGGCTATATGCTGAGCTGGATCGACGACGAATGGCTGGGGCTGTCGCTCGCCGGCTATATCGTCAACTGGTTCGGCGACTCGCTCGACGGCAGTCTGGCGCGCTGGCGCCACATCGAGCGTCCCTCCTACGGCTATTTCGTCGATCACAGCGTCGACGGGCTCGCGATCGTGCTGATCGTCGGCGGTATCGGGGCCAGCCCCTATTTCCGCCTCGACGTCGCGCTGTTCGGCGCGATCGGCTATCTGCTGCTCGCGATCCACACCTTCCTCTCGGCGAAGGTCCTCGGCGAATTCCGTCTCTCCTACATGGCGGGCGGGCCGACCGAGCTCCGCCTGATGCTCATGGCGATGACGATGATCATGCCGCTGGTCGGCGGCGCCTCGGTGCTCGGCACCAGCTTCTCGGCCTTCGACCTTTTCGGCCTGGGCGTCGCGAGCATCCTGGTGACGCTGTTCGTCATCCAGAGCCTTGCGACCGCGCGGCTGCTCCGCAAGCGCGGCGGCTGAGCATCTCTTGAGTTCGGCGGCGCGGGCCCGCGCCGGAAATTACCCCCGCACCCGCGCCATCGGATAGGTGCCGAGCAGGCGCAGCGATTTGGTCTGGAAATCGAGCTCCTCGAGCGCGCGGTCGATCGTCTCCTCGCCCGGCGCGCCGACGATGTCGGCGTAGAAGGTCGTCGCGGCGAAGCTGCCGCCGACCTGATAGCTTTCGAGCTTGGTCATGTTGACGCCGTTGGTCGCGAAGCCGCCAAGCGCCTTGTAGAGCGCGGCGGGCACATTCTTCACCTCGAAGATGAAGGTCGTCATCAGCGGCACATCCCGCGGCGGCGCGGCGAGCGGTTCGCGCGCGAGGACGACGAAGCGCGTCATATTATGATCGGCATCCTCCATGCCGGTGCCATGCAGCGTCAGCCCATAGAGGTCGGCGGCGTGCGGCGGCGCGAGCGCGGCGAGCCCGACCTCGTCGCTGTCGGCGACCCAGGCGGCGGCGCCCGCGGTATCGCTATGCGCGACGGGCGCAATGCCGTTGGCGCGCAGCCACTGGCGGCACTGGCCGAGCGCCTGCTCGTGGCTCATCGCGCGCGTCACCGGGCCGAGGTCGCGGCTCATCAGGCCATAGCGGATCGGCAGGAAATGCTCGCCGACGATCGACAGGCCGGATTCGGGCAGCAGGAAGTGAATGTCGGCGACGCGGCCGTGCAGGCTGTTCTCGATCGGGATGATCGCGCGGTCGACGCGCCCCTCGCGCACCGCCTCGATCGCGTCCTCGAACGCATAGCAGGGCAGCGGCAGCGCATGCGCGTCATATTCGCGCGCGGCGAGATCGCTGTTGGCGCCCGGCGCGCCCTGAAAGGCAAGGCCGCGCGCCGGTTCGGCGAGCGCCGCCGCCTTCATCTCGTCGACCAACCGCTGCGCCGAAGCCGAATAGCTGCCCATATCTGCCTTCCCTGGAGTGCGCGGCGGCGCATAGCCGGACGGCCCGCACCGCGCAACTGTGCCGAGCGGCCTTCATCCCCTTGCGCCGCCGCGCGCGCGCCAGTAAGGGAGCGGCCAATCATATCATGCGCCCCAGCCGCGGGCGCCAGCGAACGGGGCTGCTAGCATGGACAATCGCAACAATACTATTGCCGGATGGGTGCTGTTCGCGGGCATTTGCGCGCTCGGACTGTCGATCGGTTCGGGCATGTTGAATGCGAGCCATAATCCCGAAAAGCCGGGCTTCCCGATCGAGGACGCTGAAGCCGGTGCCGCCGGCGGCGAATCGGCCGTGCCGCTCGCCAACCTGCTCGCCACCGCAGACCCCGCCAAGGGCGAGACGGTGTTCGCGAAGTGCGCGGCGTGCCACACGGTCAACTCGGGCGGCGCCAATGGCATCGGCCCCAATCTTTTCGGCACACTGGGCGAGGAAATCGGCCACGGTAAGCACGGCTTCGCCTTCTCCTCGGCCCTGTCGGGCATGGGCGGAAGCTGGGATTTCGAAAAGATGGACAAGTGGCTGACCAGCCCGCGCAAGTTCGCGCCGGGCACCAAAATGTCCTTCGCCGGCCTGTCGAGCGCCGAGGATCGCGCCAACCTGATCGTCTATCTGAACGCGCAGGGTTCGAACCTGCCGCTTCCGGCGCCCGAGGCCGCTCCGGCCGCCGACGCGGCGGCGGCGCCCGCCGAGGGCGACAAGGCGGCTGCCCCCGCCGATGCCGCGGCCGCACCGGCTCCCGCCGAAGCCAAGAAATAATGCGCGCGGCGTCCGCCCTGCTGGCGGGCGCCCTGGCGCTCGCCGGCTGCGGCAAGCCGCAGGACGCGCCGTCCCCGGACACCGCGAGCGCTGACGCGCCCGCCGCTCCGGCTGCCGCGATCGAACCGACCGCCGCGATGGGCGAGCAGGTCTTCAAGCGCTGCGTCGCCTGCCACACGATCGACAAGGACGGCGCCAACGGCATCGGCCCGGGCCTCCATGGCATCGTCGGCCGCGCGGTCGCCGCACACCCCGGCTTCTCCTATTCGGGCGCGATGAAGGCGAAGGGCGGCACCTGGGACGAGGCCGCGCTCGACACCTATCTTGCCGAACCGATGAAGACCGTGCCCGGCACGCGCATGGCCTTCGCCGGCGTCATCGACCCGGCCGACCGCAAGGCGCTGATCCTCTATCTGAAAGCGCAGTCGGAATAATCCCCCTTCCCCCTTGATGGGGAAGGATACGCGGCCTTATCGCGGAGCGATTAGGCGGAGTTCGATGGGGGTGATGGCGCGGGGTAGCGCAAGGCCGAGAGCTCACCCCCTCCGCTGCAACTAGCCAGCAAGCTGGCAAGTTTCGCTGCCTCCCCCATCAAGGGGGAGGACCATTCTAGTGATGCTCGGCGTTCGCGTAGAAATCCTGGATGATGGTCCACGCCTCCTCCGCCGTCTCGACGAAGGTGAACAGGTCGAGGTCGCGGGCGCTGACCACGCCTTCCTCGACCAGCGCCTCGAAATTGACGACGCGGTTCCAGAAGGATTTGCCGAACAGTACGATCGGGATCGGCTTGATCTTGCCGGTCTGGATCAGCGTCAGCAGCTCGAACATCTCGTCGAAGGTGCCGAAGCCGCCCGGAAAGACCGCGACCGCGCGCGCGCGGAGCAGGAAGTGCATCTTGCGGAGCGCGAAATAGTGGAACTGAAAGCTCAGCTCCGGGGTCACATAGCGGTTCGGCGCCTGTTCGTGCGGCAAAACGATGTTGAGCCCGATCGATTCGCGCCCTTCGTCGGCGGCGCCGCGGTTCGCGGCCTCCATGATCGACGGCCCGCCGCCCGAGCAGACCACGAAATGGCGGTCGCCATTGGCGTCGACCGGCACCTGGCTTGCCAGGCGCGCGAGCTTCCGCGCTTCCTCATAATATTTCGCCTTGGCCTTCAGTCGCCGCGCGATGTTGCGCGAAGCGTCGTCGGTCGCCGCGGTCTCGAGCGCATCGGCCTCGCCGGGCTCGGGAATTCGCGCCGAGCCATAGATGACGAGCGTCGATTCGATCTTCGCCTCGTCGAGCAGCAGTTCGGGCTTGAGCAGTTCGAGCTGGAAGCGGACCGGGCGCAGATCCTCGCGCAGCAGGAAGTCGGTGTCCTGAAAGGCGAGCCGATAGGCCGTGCTGGCGGTCTGGGGGGTGGAGGTCGCCTGCTGGGCGAATTCGGCGTCGTCCTTGGCCTTGTGGAACCGCGAACGATGGGGTTGTTTCTCTTTTGTCATTAGGGAGCGGCTAGCGACTTCCCCGCGCTTTGCCAAGTCAGCGGCAATATCCGTTGCCGCTCATGTCGAGATGGAAATGATTATAGTGCGCCGCATTGTAATCGGGACTGAGCACGGTTCCGAAGCGCCGGCACGCCGATTTGTGCAGCGCGCGCAGGAAATCCTGCGACGTCTTGTCGCCATTCCAGCCGCCGTCGAGCATGATCCGCCGCCCATCGGCGAGCACGAAGCCCGCGACATCGACCGCGTTCGAGGAAGCATGCTGCGACAGTCGCCCCGATCGGCCGCCATAGATGTTGCGGCAGCTGTAGGTGCCGAAGGTCTCGATCTTCACCACCTCGGTGCCGAAATAGGCACGCGCCGCGGGGCGCACCGCATATTGCGCCCAGGCGGCGAAGTTGCGCGCGAGCGGACAGGTCATCGCGCCGAGGTTGGTGACCGGGGTGCCGATGTCGAGCAGCTTCACCGAATCGATCGAGGTGCAGCCGCCGCCATGATCCTCGTTGGGAAGCGGGGTGAAGCGCACGCCCGCCCGCTGGAGGTCGAACGCGCATTGCTTCGCCTCGGCGCTGGTGAAGGAGGGGGTGCCCACGCTCTGGGGGCGATCGGGCTTCGATGCGCCCGGCCGCTTGCCGCCATATTGCTTCATCGCGTCGGGAGCGCCGAAACAGGCGGACAGCGCCAGCGCCGCGGTCATCGCGAGGAGCATCCGGGGCTTCAGGAGCGTCGGGATCGCCATGGCGTCAAATTACCGACAAATTGGTAAAGAAGCTCTTAACCATTGACTCGGCTCACCGATAATTTCGCGCGGCCTGCGCATTTTGTTTGACAGTTTCGCGGCCCGCCCTAAACGCGGCGCCGGGCCACGCGGTCCCAACGCCGCGCGCGCTCTCTGCAAGGAGAGACTATGATGAGTGAAGTGCCGACGCCACAGGTGCGCCCGACGCGCCCCTATTTTTCTTCCGGTCCCTGCGCCAAGCCGCCGGTCTGGTCCCCCGACAAACTCGCCACCGAATCGCTGGGCCGGTCGCACCGCGCCAAGATCGGCAAGACGCGCCTCCAATATTGCATCGACCTGATGCGCGAGATGCTGCAACTTCCCGACACCCACCGTATCGGCATCGTGCCCGGATCGGACACCGGCGCCTTCGAAATGGCGATGTGGACGATGCTCGGCGCGCGTCCCGTCACGACGCTGGCGTGGGAGAGCTTCGGCGAGGGCTGGGTCACCGACGCGGCCAAGCAGCTCAAGCTCGACCCCACCGTCATCCGCGCCGATTACGGCCAGCTTCCCGACCTGACGCAGGTCGACTGGTCGAACGACGTCCTTTTCACCTGGAACGGCACCACCAGCGGCGTGCGTGTCCCGAACGGCGACTGGATCCCGGCAGATCGCGAGGGCCTCGCCTTCGCCGACGCGACCTCGGCGGTGTTCGCCTACGACCTGCCGTGGGACAAGATCGACGTCGCGACCTTCAGCTGGCAGAAAGTGCTCGGCGGCGAAGGCGGTCACGGTGTGCTGATCCTCGGCCCCCGCGCGGTCGAGCGGCTCGAAACCCACACCCCCGCCTGGCCGCTGCCGAAGGTGTTCCGCCTCGTCTCGAAGGGCGCGCTCGCCGAGGGCGTGTTCAAGGGCGAGACGATCAACACCCCGTCGATGCTCGCGGTCGAGGATGCGATCTTCGCGCTCGAATGGGCGAAATCGCTGGGCGGTCTCGACGGCCTGAAAGCACGCAGCGACGCGAATGCCGCGGCGCTCGACACGATCGTCGAAGGCCGCGATTGGCTGAGCCACCTCGCCGCCGATCCCGCGAGCCGGTCGAAGACCTCGGTCTGCCTGTCGGTCGCGGGCGCCGACGCCGACTTCATCAAGAAGTTCGCCGGGCTGCTCGAAAAGGAAGGCGCGGCCTATGATGTCGCGGGCTACCGCGACGCCCCGCCGGGCCTGCGCATCTGGTGCGGCGCGACGGTCGACACCGCCGACATCGAGGCGCTCGGGCCCTGGCTCGACTGGGCCTACGCCTCGCTCAACGCATAACGTCGTCCCAGCGAAAGCTGGGACCGCTATCGATCATCCCCATTCCCAACGATCCCAGCTTTCGCTGGGATGACGGAGAAAGCCAATGACCACACCCAAAGTCCTCATCAGCGACAAGATGGACCCCAAGGCCGCCGCGATCTTCAAGGAACGCGGCATCGACGTCGACGTCATCACCGGCAAGACCAAGGACGAACTGATCGCGATGATCGGCGACTATGACGGTCTCGCCATCCGTTCGGCCACCAAGGTCACCGCCGACGTCCTCGCCGCCGCGACCAATCTCAAGGTGGTCGGCCGCGCCGGCATCGGCGTCGACAATGTCGACATCCCGGAGGCGTCGAAGAAGGGCGTCATCGTGATGAACACCCCCTTCGGCAACTCGATCACCACCGCCGAGCATGCGATCGCGATGATGTTCGCGCTCGCACGCCAGATTCCCGAAGCCAATGCGCTGACGCAGGCGGGCAAATGGCCGAAGAACGACTTCATGGGGGTCGAGCTGACGCAGAAGACGCTCGGCCTGATCGGCTGCGGCAATATCGGCAGCATCGTCGCCGAGCGCGCGCTGGGCCTGCGCATGAAGGTCGTCGCCTTCGACCCCTTCCTGACCCCCGAGCGCGCGATCGAGCTGGGCGTCGAAAAGGCCGATCTCGACACCTTGCTCGCCAAGGCCGACTTCATCACGCTGCACACGCCGCTGACCGACCAGACACGGAATATCCTGTCGAAGGAGAATCTCGCCAAGACCAAGAAGGGCGTGCGGATCATCAACTGCGCGCGCGGCGGGCTGATCGACGAGGCGGCGCTCAAGGAGGCGCTCGACGGCGGCCATGTCGCGGGCGCGGCGCTCGACGTCTTCGCGCAGGAACCGCCCGCGGCCGACCATCCGCTGCTCAGCACCCCGAACTTCATCTGCACGCCGCACCTCGGCGCCTCGACCGACGAGGCGCAGGTCAATGTCGCCATTCAGGTGGCCGAGCAGATTTCGGACTATCTGCTGACC
Organism: Sphingopyxis sp. NJF-3; assembly: GCF_053514865.1. Lineage (NCBI taxonomy): Bacteria > Pseudomonadati > Pseudomonadota > Alphaproteobacteria > Sphingomonadales > Sphingopyxidaceae > Sphingopyxis > Sphingopyxis sp. NJF-3. Next base: position 459,966 of record NZ_CM130726.1, on the reverse strand, counting down.
GGCGGCATCACCAACGCACTCAACGTTCCCAGCCTGTCGGCCGAGGAAGCGCCGAAGCTGCGCCCCTATATGAGCCTTGCCGAAAAGCTCGGCAGTCTCGTCGGCCAGCTCGCGCACGACAACCTCACCACCATCTCGATCGAGGTCGAAGGCGCGGCGGCGGAGCTCAACCTCAAGCCGATCACCGCCGCGGTGCTCACCGGACTGATGCGCCGCTATTCGGACAGCGTGAACATGGTCAACGCCCCGCACCTCGCACGCGAGCGGGGGCTCGACATCCGCGAGGTGCGCCATGATCGCGAGGGCGATTACCATACCCTCGTCCGCGTCACCGTCGCGACGAGCCAGGGCGACCGCTCGGTCGCGGGCACGCTGTTCGGCAACAACGAGCCGCGGCTGGTCGAGATGTTCGGGATCAAGGTCGAGGCCGATCTCGACGGCCATATGCTCTATATCGTCAACGAGGACGCGCCGGGCTTCATCGGCCGCATCGGCACCGCGCTCGGCGAAGCGGGGCTCAACATCGGCACCTTCCACCTCGGCCGCCGCGCCGCGGGGGGCGAGGCGGTGCTGCTGCTGTCGCTCGACTCGCCGCTGCCCGAACCGATGCTGTGGCAGATCTGCCAGCTCCCCGGCGTGAAGACGGTGAAGGGGCTGACGTTCTGAACTACGACACGCCCTCCCCTTCAGGGGAGGGCAGCGAGCCCCGGATCAAGTCCGGGGCGCAGCGGGTGGGGGCCAGAGGCCTTGCGCTAACCTCGAGCCCCACCCCAACCCCTCCCCTGAAGGGGAGGGGCTTTCACAAGCCCGTACCACGGGCTAGGAGAGCCACCGCAATGACCAAGGCCCCCGCCCTGCTGCCCGAAGGCCTCCGCGACCGCCTGCCGCAACAGGCGGAGGCGGCGTCGCGCGTCACCCGCGCGCTGGTCGATGCGATGCGCTCGCACGGCTATGGCCGCGTCGCGCCGCCGCTCGCCGAATTCCGCGAAACGCTGGGCGGCGATGACGAGCGGTCGGCGCGCGACCTTCTCCGCTTCACCGACCCCGTGTCGCAGCGCACCCTTGCGCTCCGCCCCGACATCACGCGGCAGGTCGGGCGCATCGCGACCTCGCTGCTCGCCCATGCGCCGCGGCCGCTGCGCCTCTGCTACGCCGGCCAGGTCGTCAAGCTGCGCGCGAGCCAGCTGCGTCCCGCGCGCGAAATGCTGCAGGTCGGCGCCGAGCTGATCGGCAGCGACAGCGTCGCCGCGGCGCGGGAGATCGTGACCGTCGCGATCGACGCGCTCGAAGCGGCCGGGATCGGCCCCGTCACCATCGACTTCACCCTGCCCGACGTCGTCGACCTGCTCGCGGGCGGACCGCTGCCCGTCGATGCCGACATCCAGCAACTGCGCGACGAACTCGACGCCAAGGATGCCGGCGCGCTCGTGCGGCTCGGCGCCGAGGCCTGGCTGCCGCTGCTGCGCGCGACGGGACCGTTCGACCGGGCGATCGCCGACCTTCGCGCCTTCGACACCGCGGGCGTGTTGACGAGCCGGATCGAGGCGCTCGAAGCGATCGCGGCGCCGGTGCGCGGCCGCGCCGACCTGACCCTCGATCCGACCGAGCGGCACGGCTTCGCCTATCAGAGCTGGTTCGGCTTCCAGATCTTCGTTCCCGGTCAGGGCGACGCGATCGGCCGCGGCGGCGCCTATGCGATTCCGGTCGGCGAGGACCGCGAAGAACCCGCGGTCGGCTTTTCGCTCTATCCCGACCCGCTGATCGACGCGGGGCTGGGCGGCGAGGACATCGCCGAACGCCGCATCTTCCTGCCTATCGGCCACGACCCCGCGATCGCCGCGAGCCTGCGCGCCGACGGCTGGCAGACCGTCGCGGCGCTGACCGACGCCGAGGATGCGGCGCGGCTGGACTGTGGGTGGGTGCTGGGCTCCGAAGGGCCGGTCGAGGCGTAACGCTCTTATCCTTCCCTATTATCTCCATTATCTCGTCACCCTGAACTTGTTTCAGGGTCCATGGCCTGCCCTCGAATACAGCGCAGCGCAGAAGGAGAGGCCCGATCATGGATGCTGAAACAAGTTCAGCATGACGGAAGAGGTGGCGCCGGCGTGATCAAAATCGGTTCTATAGTCCCCGCCCTTGCCTCTCCGGCCAAATCCGCTAAGGCCGCGCGGGCCTTGGAGCCAGCAGACAGCAGGACAGCATCATGGCAAATGTTACCGTCATCGGGTCGCAATGGGGCGACGAGGGCAAGGGCAAGATCGTCGACTGGCTCGCCAGCCGCGCCGACGCCGTGGTCCGCTTCCAGGGCGGCCACAACGCCGGCCATACGCTCGTCGTCGGCGAACAGGTCTACAAGCTGTCGCTGCTCCCCTCGGGCATCGTCACCGGCACGCTGTCGATCATCGGCAACGGCGTCGTGCTCGATCCGTGGGCGCTCAGGGACGAGATCGCGAAGCTCCGCGGCCAGGGGGTCGAGATCAACCCCGACAATTTCGCCATCGCCGACAATTGCGCGCTGATCCTGCCCTTTCACCGCGATCTCGACGCGCTGCGCGAGACCGCGGCGGGCGCGGGCAAGATCGGCACCACCGGGCGCGGCATCGGCCCCGCCTATGAGGACAAGGTCGGCCGCCGCGCGATCCGCGTCTGCGACCTCGCGCATCTCGACCATCTCGAACCGCAGATCGACCGCCTGACCGCGCACCACGACGCGCTGCGCGCCGGTTTCGGCGAGCCGCCGATCGACCGCGAGCGCCTGCTCGCCGACCTCGCCGAGATCGCCGACTATGTGCTCGAATATGCGCAGCCGGTGTGGAAGCGCCTCAAAAAGGTGCGCAAGGCCGGCGCGCGCATATTGTTCGAGGGCGCGCAAGGCGTGCTGCTCGACGTCGATCACGGCACCTATCCCTTCGTCACCAGCTCGAACACCGTCAGCGGCACCGCCGCGGCGGGGTCGGGGCTCGGCCCCTCGGCGGTCGGCTTCGTGCTCGGCATCGCCAAGGCCTATACGACGCGCGTCGGCAGCGGCCCCTTCCCCACCGAGCTCGAGGATGCGACCGGCCAGCAACTCGGCGAGCGCGGCCACGAATTCGGCACCGTCACCGGGCGCAAGCGCCGCTGCGGCTGGTTCGACGCGGTGCTCGTGCGCCAGAGCTGCGCGGTGTCGGGCGTCACCGGCATCGCGCTGACCAAGCTCGACGTGCTCGATGGCTTCGACACGATCCGCATCTGCACCGGCTATCGGCTGCGCGGCAAGATCCTCGATTATTTCCCGAGCCACGCCGCCGATCAGGCCGCGGTCGAGCCGATCTACGAGGAAATGGACGGCTGGCACGAATCGACCGCGGGCGCGCGCAGCTATGCCGACCTCCCCGCGCAGGCGATCAAATATATCCAGCGCGTGCAGGAACTGATCGAGACGCCGATCGCGCTCGTCTCGACCAGCCCCGAGCGCGAGGACACCATCCTGATCCGCGATCCGTTCAGCGACTGACGCCAGCCGCCGCCACGTCGCAAATCGCCGCGGCGAAGCCCGCGGGATCGTTCTCCTGCACGAAATGCCCGCCGCTGAGCGTACGGTGCGCCATCCCGCGGGCACCCGGCACGCGCCCGGTGAACAGCGCGTCGCCGCCGCGCGTGATCGGGTCGCCGTCGGTGAAGCAGCAGAGAAAGGGCTTGTCGAAGGCCTCGAGCGCCGCCCACGCCCGCTTCTGGTCGGGCACCGCGACATTGTCGCCGAGCGGCACGAAGGAGGGGAAGATGCGCGCCGCGACCTTCGACGCGCGCGTCGGAAAGGGCGCGTCATAGGCGGCGATCTCCTGGGTGGTCAGCCGCTTCTTCGCCCCCGCGTTGACGATCCGGCCGATCGGTAAGACCGGGCTGAACCGCGAAAAGGCGCGCCAGATCGCGAAGGCGCGCGGCGCGGGCTGACCCTCGGGCAGCCCGCCGTTCGACAGCGCGACCCCGGCGAAGCGCTCGGGCATCTCGGCGACGAGGCGGAGGCCGATCAGCGACCCCCAGTCCTGACAGGCGAGGATGATGCCTTTGAGGTCGAGCGCCTCGATCCACTGCCGCATCCACGCGACCTCGGCGGCATAGCTGTAAGCGGCGCGATCGAGCGGCTTGTCGGAGCGGCCGAAGCCGATCAGGTCGGGCACCACGGCGCGAAAGCCCGCCTCCACCACCGGTCCGATCATGCGCCGGTAGAGATAACCCCAGGTCGGCTCGCCGTGCAGCATCAGCACCGGCTGCGCCTCGCGCGCGCCCTCGTCGACATAATGGACGCAGCCCGTCCGCCAGGTCGCGGTAGTGCGGCGCATAGGGCCAGTCCGGCAGCGCCGCGAAGCGCTCGTCCGGCGTACGATAGACGCGCATGATGATCTCCCCCACTTTGGTCGCCGCCAGCTTAGGGGCCGGACCCGCTCGCGCAAGCGCTTCCGTTTTCGCGGGCGCCGTGGCACGAGGGCGGCATGAGCCGCACCATCCTCGTCTTCTACGGAAGCTATCGTCGCGACCGGCAGGGCATCAAGCTCGCGCGCTGGATCGTCGAAGCCCTCGCCGCGCGCGGCGACCGCGCCGAGCTGGTCGATGCGAAGGCCGTCGACCTGCCGATGCTCGACCGCCGCCATAGCGACTATGCCGAGGGCGAGGCGCCCGCGGCGATGGACGCGCTCGCCGAAACCATCGCGGCCGCCGACGGCTTCGTCTTTGTCACCGGTGAATATAATGGCGGGCTGCAGCCCGGCCTCAAGAATCTGGTCGACCATTATCTGCCGCAATTCGCGTGGCGACCGGCGGCGATCGCCTCCTATTCGGCGGGCCCCTTCGCCGGCATCCGCGCCGCGACCGCGTGGCGCACCACCTTGGGCGCGATGGGGATGGTGGTGACCTCGACCCCGCTCAGCCTTGCCCGCATCGGCGGCGCATTCGACGCGGACGGAGGTCCGATGGGCGAGGATGGCACACGGATCGCCAAGGCGTTCCCGCGCTTCGCCGACGATCTATGCTGGTGGATCGACGCGGCGCGGGCGCAGCGCGCGGGGGCCGGTCAGCCTTTTTAGAACGTGATCATATTTGACGGAAACGTCATCCGAAGGCCGGGATATCACCGGTGCGTCAGCCCGAGACGGCGAGATCCCGGCCTTCGCCGGGATGACGAGAAAGAAGTGACTATGTTTCAGTCTAACCCGATCACGATCAGCCCGACTTGAGCTCGCGCCCAAGGCGCAGGCTCGCGCGCCAGAAGAAGAAGGCGGGGACCAGCCCCAGCCATGCGGCGCCATAGAGGACATAGCGCACGCTCTCCTCGCCATAGGCCGGCGCCAGCGCATCGGACAGCACGCCGAACAGGAAGGGCCCGAAACCGAGCCCGATCAGATTCTGCCCGAACAGCATGATCGACGCCGCGACCGCGCGCGCCTGCGGCCGCACCAGCCCTTGCACGCAGGCATAGGCGGGGCCGTAATAGGCCGAATTGACGATGCTCGGCACGATCAGCAGCGCCATCGCGACCCGCCAATCCTCCATATGATAGCCAAGGAACAGCAGCGGCGCGACGATCGCCATGCCATAGGCGGGCAGGCTCAATATATGCCGCTTGGCGCGCCGCCCGAACACGTCCGCCGCCTTGCCGCCCAGCCAGGTGCCGAACGCCGCCGCCAGCCCCAGGACGACCGCCATCGACAGCCCCGCCTCGGTCGTCGACAGGCCGTGGCTGCGGATGAAGAAGCTGATCGTCCACAGCGCCTTGCCATAGCCGAGGAAGGCCGTGACCGACGCCGCGATCAGGATATAGACGAAGGCGCGCGAGCCGAAGATCTCGCGCAGTGCTGCCCCCGCGGGAAGCCGCGCGGGCGCCGCCGTCGCCGCCTCGGCGACGCGATGATGCCGCGGCTCGCGCATGAAGACCAGCACCGCCAGCGCCAGAATCAGCCCCGGCGCGCCGACGAGCATCAGCGCGACGCGCCAGTTGTAGAGATCGTTGACCACCCCGCCGAGGACCAGCCCGAACAGCGATCCGATCGGGATGCCGAGCCCGTAGAAGGCGATCGCCGACGAGCGCTTCTCGGCCGGAACGCTGTCGGTGATCAGCGAATGCGCGGCGGGGGTGCACCCCGCCTCGCCCACTCCCACGCCGATGCGCGCGAAGAGCAATTGCACGAAATTCTGCGCGAGACCGCACACCGCGGTCATCGCCGACCAGATGGCGAGCGCGAGCGCGATCAGCCGCACCCGGTTCGTTCCCTCCTTGTCGGCGTGGCGCGCGATCGGGATGCCGAGCAGCGCGTAGAAGACCGCGAAGGCCGGCCCCGCGAGCAGCCCCAGTTCGGTATCGGAAAGGCCGAGATCGGCCTTGATCGGCTCGGCGAGGATGTTGACGATCTGCCGGTCGAGGAAGTTGAAGATATAGACGGTCAGCAGGATCCACAGCATCGTCCGCGTCTGCGCGGCGGTGGCACCGGCGGCGCGCGACCCGCGCCCTGCGGCAAGGGCAGGATTTTCGCTCATTTTTCTCTCCCGCCGCCATCGGAGCAGAGCCGGGGCCGGCCTGTCAACGCCGTTGCGCCCGGCCGAAATCGCCGCTTGCAATTGCCGTTACGGCTGCCAAGCCTGCATCCCATGGAAAAATTTCGCCCGCTCGCCGCGCTGGCGGTCGCCGCCGCCCTGCTGCCGCTCGTCCCCGCCGCCGCGATGCCGCCGCCGCTCCCCGATATCGAAGGCAAGGATGCGGCGACGCTCCAGGCCGAAATGACCGCGGGGACGATCGACAGCCAGCTCATCACCAGCATCTATCTCGACCGCATCCTGAAGCTCGACGACAATGGGCCGAAGCTCGGCGCGGTGATCGCAACCTTCCCCGACGCGCTCGCCGAGGCCCGGCGGCTCGACGCCGAGCGCCGCGCCGGAAAGGTCCGCGGCCCGCTCCACGGCATCCCGGTGCTGCTCAAGGACAATATCGAGGCCGCCGGGCCGGTGCCGACCACGGCGGGCTCGCTCGCGCTCAAGGACAATGTGACGAACCGCGATGCGCCGCTCGTCGCGCGGCTGCGCGAGGCGGGCGCGGTGATCCTCGGCAAGACCAATCTTTCGGAATGGGCGAACATCCGCTCGAACAGTTCGACGAGCGGCTGGAGCGCGGTCGGCGGGCTGACGAAGAACCCCTACGCGCTCGACCGCAACACCTGCGGATCGTCGGCGGGAAGCGGGGCGGCGATGGCGGCGAGTCTCGCGGCGCTGACGGTCGGGACCGAAACCGACGGCTCGATCACCTGCCCTGCGGGGCTGAACGGCATCGTCGGTTTCAAGCCCACGGTCGGGCTCGTCAGCCGCACCTTCATCGTGCCGATCAGCCACAGCCAGGACACGGCCGGGCCGATGACGCTGAGCGTGCGCGACGCCGCCGCGATGCTGGGCGTCATCGCGGGCAGCGATCCCGCCGACCCCGCGACCGCCGAGGCCGACGCGCACAAGGCCGACTTCGCCGCCACGCTGTCGCCGGACGCCTTGAAGGGCAAGCGCATCGGGGTGCTGCGCGACCGCATCGGCACGCGCGCCGACATCGCCGCGCTGTTCGACGCGGCGCTGAAGCAGATGGCCGGTCTCGGCGCGACGATCGTCGAGATCGAGGATAGCAAAACTGGCCTCGAAGGGCTTGGCGACGCCGAGTTCGAGGTGCTGATGATCGAGCTCAAGGCCGACATGGCCGCCTATCTCGCGAGCCTCCCGGCGACGAACGGGCCGAAGACGCTCGCCGACCTCATCGCCTTCAACAAGGCGCATCCCGAGGAATTGCGCTGGTTCGACCAGTCGCTGTTCGAGCTGGCCGAAGCCAAGGGCGGGCTCGATGGCCCCGCCTATCTCAAGGCGAAGGCCAAGGCGGCGCGGCTCGCCGGGCCCGAGGGGATCGATCGGCTGCTCAAGGCGCATGGCGTCGACCTGCTCGTCGGCGTGACCAACGGCCCCGCCTGGACCACCGACCTCGTCAACGGCGACCATTATACGGGGCCGAGCGTCAGCGACCTCCCCGCGGTCGCCGGTTACCCGCACCTGACCGTGCCGATGGGCGCGGTCGAAGGGCTGCCGGTGGGCCTCTCCTTCATCGGCCCGAAATGGTCCGACGGCGCGGTGCTCGCGGCGGGCTATGCCTATGAGCAGGCGAGCGCCAAGCGGATCGCGCCGACCTACAGGGCGAGCGTGGATTGATCCTCCCTGTCGCCTAGCGATGGGGAGGATTAAGCTAGGGCGTGATCATCTTTGACTGAAAAGCGTGTGTCCCCGCGAAGGCGGGGACCCAGAGCAGTCTCGCACCAACCCGCTCTGGGTCCCCGCCTTCGCGGGGACACACGGATTATTCATGACACCGATCTAACCGATCGAGCGCTAACGCCGCTGCCGCCGCAGCCAGCCCATTTCCTCACCCTCGAGCAGGTCCATCGGCACCTGGATCGCGCGGATGGCGAGGCGGACCTCGACGAGGAACAGCACCAGCGACACGAGCAGCAGCAGCATCGCGAGCGCGAACGCCCACGATGCCGCGACGCCGAGGTTGAGGCCGGTGAAGGCCTGGGTGAACAGCAGCGCGACGAGCAGGCAGACGACGATGCCGCAGACGACCGCGGCGAGGATCGAATTGTTGATCACCCGCATCCGCCGGTCGGCGGCGCGCAGTTCGGCGACCACCCGCCCATGCTCCTCGCCCTCGGTCTCGGGCCAGCGCGCCATCAGCACCCGCGATCGGTCGACGACGCGCGACAGCCGCCCCGCGAGCACGTTGAGCAGGCTGCCGGTCGCGACCAGCAGGAACACCGGCGTGACCGACAGCTGGATCGTCTGGGCTATCGCGCTCGCGTCCAAGGTCGCCACCTGCCGATCAGTTCCCGCCCGCGGCGATCGACGGCGTGTTGACGCCGTGCATCGACAGGAATTTGCGGATGTTGCGCGCCGCCTGGCGGATGCGCTGCTCATTCTCTACCATCGCGATGCGGACGAAGCCTTCGCCGTCCTCGCCATAACCGACCCCCGGCGCGACCGCGACCTTGGCGTGGGTCAGAAGCTGCTTCGAAAATTCGAGGCTGCCCATCTCCCTCAGCGCGGGCGGCAGCGGCGCCCAGGCGAACATCGACGCCGGCGGGCTGGGGATTTCCCAGCCGGCGCGGCCAAAGCTCTCGACCATCACGTCGCGGCGCTTCTGATACAGCTCGCGGTTCCGCGCGACGATATCCTGCGGGCCGTTGAGCGCGGCGCAGGCCGCGGCCTGGATCGGCGTGAAGGCGCCATAGTCGAGGTAGGATTTGACCCGCGTCATCGCCGCGATCAGCCGCTTGTTGCCGACCGCGAAGCCCATGCGCCAGCCCGCCATCGAATAGGTTTTCGACATCGACGTGAACTCGATCGCGACGTCCTTCGCGCCGGGCACCTGCAGGATGGAGGGTGTCGGATTGCCGTCGTAATAGAGTTCCGAATAGGCAAGGTCGCTGAGCACCCAGACCTTGTTCTCCTTCGCCCAGGCGACGAGCCGTTCGTAAAAGGCGAGGTCGACCGCCTCGGCGGTCGGGTTCGACGGATAATTGACCACCAGGATCGACGGGCGCGGCACGGTGAAGGCCATCGCGCGGTCGAGCGCACGCCAGTAATTCTCGTCGGGCGTCGTCGGCACGCTGCGGATCGTCGCCCCGGCGATGATGAAGCCGAAGGTGTGGATCGGATAGCTGGGGTTCGGCGCGAGCACGACGTCGCCGGGGCCGGTGATCGCGGTCGCGAGGCTCGCGAGCCCCTCCTTCGACCCCATCGTCACCACGACCTCGCTCTCGGGATCGAGTTCGACGTTGAAGCGGCGGGCGTAATAATTGGCCTGCGCGCGGCGAAGGCCCGGAATGCCCTTCGACTGCGAATAGCCGTGCGCGTCGGGCTTCTGCGCCACCTCGCACAGCTTGTCGATGACATGCTGCGGCGGCGGCAGGTCGGGGTTGCCCATCCCCAGGTCGATGATGTCTTCGCCCGCCGCGCGTGCTGCCGCTCGCATCGCGTTGACTTCGGCGATGACATAGGGCGGCAAGCGCTTGATGCGATAGAATTCATCTTCGGACATGGGAAACTAGAACAACTCCTTTTCGTGTGCGTTTGAATTGACGCGAGCGGCAATCTCGCCAGCCGCATCGCGGCTTGTTATAGGCATATTGACGGCACTGACCAGCGGGAACGAACATGAGCGATGCGGGCACCGACAAGGGTGGGAAAGACACGGTCGACACGCTGAACCCTTTCATGCCGTGGCCCGAAGACATGCAGCATTGGTCGAGCGTCATGGCGCGCGCGCAGCAGATGATGCTCGACTTTGCGCTGGGCCAGGCCGACGCGGGCCAGACCGCTACGCCGCTATTCGATCCGACCCGATGGCTGGGCAGCGACGGCGCGCAGATGTGGGCCGAGCAGAGTGCGAAGATGTGGGAACAGGGCGCCGCCTTCTGGACCTCGCTCGCGGCGCTGGCTCCCGGCTTCACCCCCGATCCGCCCGCCGATGCCCCGAGGGACCGGCGCTTCGCCGATCCCGACTGGACCGCGAATCCGGCGTTCGCGCTGATCCGCCAGACCTATGGCCTGCTGTCCGATCAATTGCTCGCGACCACGCGGCAGATGCAGGGGCTCGACGAAGCCGCGCGCGCCAAGATGGAGTTCGCGGCGAAATCGATGACCGAGGCGCTGTCGCCGACCAACCTCGCGATCACCAATCCCGAGGTGATCAAGCGCGCGGTTGAGACGCGCGGCGAAAGCCTGCTCAAGGGGCTCCGCCACATGCTCGCCGACCTGTCGCGCGGGCAATTGAGCCATGTCGATCCCCACGCCTTCGAGGTCGGGGTCAATATCGCGACGACGCCGGGCAAGGTGATCCACGAGACCGAGCTCTACCAGCTCATTCACTATGCGCCGACGACGAAGGAGGTGTTCACCGTCCCGCTCGTCATCTTCCCGCCGTGGATCAACCGTTTCTATATCCTCGACCTCAACCCCGCGAAGAGCTTCGTCAAATGGGCGACCGAACAGGGGCTCTCGGTCTTCATGGTGTCGTGGAAATCGGCCGACGCGTCGATGAAGGATCTGGTGTGGGACGATTATGTCGCGGCGCAGGTCGACGCGATCGACACGGTCCGCGACCTGCTCGCGGTGCCGCACGTCCACGCGATCGGCTATTGCGTAGCCGGCACCACCCTCGCCGCGACGCTCGCGATGCTGGCGGCGAAGGGGGAGGCCGACAAGGTGAAGTCGGCGACCTTCTTCACCGCGCAGGTCGATTTCGAACTCGCGGGCGACCTCAAGATGTTCGTCGATGACTCCTATCTGGCGCTGCTCCAGCAGCTTTCGGCGCAGGGCTATCTCGACGGCCGCTACATGGCCGCGACCTTCAACACGCTGCGCGGGCGCGACCTGATCTGGAATTATGTCGTCAGCAATTATCTGCTCGGCAACGACTATCCGCCCTTCGACCTGCTCTACTGGAACGGCGACGTCACCAACCTGCCCGCGAAATGGCACCGGCAGTATCTGGTCGACCTCTATCGCGACAACAGGCTGGTCGTCCCGAACAGCCTGTCGGTGTGCGGCACCCCGATCGACCTTAAGAAGATCAGGACCCCCGCCTATATCCAGGCGGGGCGCGAGGACCATATCGCGCCGCTCGCCAGCGTCTGGCGGCTGATGGATCATCTGGCGGGCCCCAGGACCTTCCTGCTCGCGGGATCGGGGCATATCGCCGGGGTCGTCAACCCGCCCGCGGCGGGCAAATATCAATATTGGACCGGCGACAATGCCGCCGCGAGCCTCGACGACTTCACCGCCTCGGCGACCGAGACCAAGGGAAGCTGGTGGCCGCACTGGATCGGCTGGATCGCGGCGCAGGACGGCGCGAAGACCCCCGCCAAGGGTGCGCGCGTTCCCGGCAAGGGCAAGAAAAAGGCGATCGAGGACGCCCCCGGCCGCTACGTCAAGCAACGGTAATATCCCGCGATTATCCTGCCATCGTGGCGGCTTCGCGATTATTTTTGTGCGGTGCACAAAAATTCTCTTGAAATCGCCGCGCCACTCCTATATTGTGCACTGCAACATAAAGGAGTTGTCCCATGGCTACCAAGATGGACAGTGCTGAAAAGGCTTTCGAAGCCGCGACGCTGGAAACCGCCGCCAAGCCGGCGACTCCCGCGGCCCCGGCTGTCGCCGAAGCCGCCGCCCCGACCCCCGCGAAGGTCGAGGCGCCCAAGACCAAGACCGTGAAGGCCAAGGCCAAGCCGGTCCAAAAGAAGGCCGCAAAGCCGGCCACCAAGGCCGCTCCCAAGAAGGCGACCGCGAAGACGATTGCTCCCAAGATCAAGGCCGCGCCGAAGCCGGTCGCCGCCGCCACCAAAGGATTCAAGACCATGAACGACACCGTCAAGAAGTTCGCCGACGAAGCCAAGGCCCGCACCGAAGCCCTGACCGCCGATTTCAACGAGCGCGCCAAGGAAGCGATGTCGAAGACCAGCAAGCTCGCCGAAGAAGCCGTCGAGTTCAACAAGGCCAATGTCGAAGCGCTGGTCGAAGCCGGCAAGATCGCCGCCAAGAACTTCGAAACGCTCGGCCAGGAAGGCGTCGCCTTCGCCCGCAAGAGCTTCGAGGACACGTCGGCCGCGCTGAAGGGCTACACCGCCGTCAAGTCGCCGGCCGAATTCTTCAAGCTCTATGCCGAGAACAGCAAGAAGGCGTTCGACGCCGCCGTCGCGCAGACCTCGAAGACCAGCGAGCTGGTCGTCAAGATGGCGAACGACAGCTTCGCGCCGATCTCGAACCGCGTGTCGGTCATCAGCTCGAAGATGAAGGCAGCCTAAGGGCCTTCCTCTTCCCGTTGGCGCGGGCCTCTCTCCCCTCCCCCCGCCTGCGCCGGCGACCCCAGGACCGCTCGCATCCCTCGCGGATGCGGGCGGTTCTTGCTTTCGCTGGGTCCGCTTTCCGCAAGGAGCCGCGAAAAGGGGGTTAATGCTTCCCCGCCCTCTTGCGATTCCACTGCCGCGTGCGATATTCCGGGTGATGATGTTTTCCGTTCCGCCCTCCGGTCCGGTCCGCGCCATGGCGGACAAGGACGACGACGCGCCCGGCACCCCCGGCGTCGGCATCGCGACGCGCACCCGCGCGAAGCCCAAGAAGCCGTCGATGTACAAGGTGCTGCTGCTCAACGACGATTACACCCCGATGGAGTTCGTCGTGATGGTGCTGCAGCGCTTCTTCAACATGGACATCGAACAGGCGACGCAGGTGATGCTCCACGTCCACCAGCAGGGCGTCGGCGTGTGCGGCGTGTTCAGCTACGAGGTCGCCGAGACCAAGGTGAACCAGGTGATGGACGCCGCGCGGCAGAACCAGCACCCGCTCCAGTGCACGCTGGAAAAAGCCTGACCCTTTGTCCCCTCCCTGAAAGGGAGGGGTAGCGAGACTTGCGGACTTGTCCGCTAGTCGCAGCTAGGGGTGGGTCGGCGATCAAGAAAGAACGCCTGCGGCCACCCACCCCCAACCTCTCCCTTTCAGGGAGGGGAGATCAACCCGCCTTCGCTGCCTGCTCGGCCCTGAGCGCCGGCGACGGCTCTCCCTTCAGCGCGCCATAGCGCAGCACCTCGCCGCAGCCGGGGCAGACGGTCGCCGTGCCGACGTCGGTGCCGCAGGTGCGGTGGATATAACGCATCGCGGGCCCGCCGCCGGTCTCGCCCGCTTCATACGCCCAGCGCTCGGCCCAGCCGCGCATCGCGTAGAGGACGTCGAACAGATCCCTGCCCTTCGCGGTCAGCCGATATTCGTGGCGCGGCGGCCGCTCGCGATAGGCCTGGCGCTCGACCACGCCCTCGGCCAGCAGCCGCTTGAGCCGCGCCGAGATAAGCTGCGGGCCAAGGCCGCTATTCGCCGCGATCGCCTCGAACCGCCCCCGCCCGAAGAACAGCTCGCGCAGGATCAGCAGCACCGCCCGGTCGCCGAGCAGCTCGGCGGCGCGGCCGACGGGACAATAGGTGTCCGAGAGGTCGGTACGCTTGGGCATGGGCCCTCACCAACTCGCGTCATTGCGAGCGCAGCGAAGCAATCCAGAGCGGTTGACGCCACCCTGGATTGCTTCGCTGCGCTCGCAATGACGAACCATTTTCCATGACCGTCGAAGGGACCTCCTCATCAAAAGAGAAAATATCTTGTCACTATGATTATCATATCTACTATGCCTCTCCAAGAGGAGAGTCGCGATGCCCAACCCCGCAGCCATCATCATCGGCGCCGGCGACGCTACGGGCGGCGCGATCGCGCGCGCCTTTGCCGCCGAGGGCCTCACCGCCTGCGTCAACCGCCGGACTCGCAACGCCGATGCGCTCGAAACGCTTGCAGGGTCGATCCGCGATGCAGGGCATCAGGCGCGCGCCTTCCCTGCCGATGCCCGCGACGAAGCCGAGATGATCGCGCTGTTCGACCGGGTCGAGGCCGAGGTCGGCCCGGTCGAGGTCGCGGTGTTCAACATCGGCGCCAATGTGAACTTCCCGATCAGCGAGACGAGTGTGCGCGTCTATACCAAGGTCTGGGAAATGGCGTGTCTCGCGGGCTTCCTGACGGGGCGCGAGGCCGCGAAGCGCATGGCTCCGCGCGGCCGCGGGACAATCCTCTTCACCGGCGCGACGGCAAGCCTGCGCGGCGGATCGGGCTTTTCGGCCTTCTCGGGCGCCAAGGCGGCGCTGCGGATGCTCGCCCAGTCGATGGCGCGCGAGCTGGGGCCGCAGGGCATCCACGTCGCGCACACCGTCATCGACGGCGCGATCGACACCGAATTCATCAAGGGCCGCCATCCCGATTTCGATCGCGCGAAGGCGCAGGACCTGATCCTCAATCCCGAAGCCATCGCCGCCAATTACGTCATGCTCCATCGCCAGCCCAAAAGCGCCTGGACGCACGAACTCGACCTTCGCCCCTGGGGAGAAAAATGGTGACGGGAATACCCTCTCCCCTTGCGGGAGAGGGTTGCGGAGACTTGGCGGCTCTGCCGCCTAGTCATAGCTGGGTGAGGGGTATGCGATCCGCAGGATCGCGCGAGCTTCGCTCGCACCCCTCATCCAAGTCCGCCTAATCGCTTTGCGATAAGGCTCCCTATCCTTCTCCCGCAAGGGGAGAAGGGAAAGGATTGGAAACATGACCAAGACCCTCGAACTCATCTTCGATTTCGGCAGCCCCAACGCCTATCTGACGCTGAAGGTGCTGCCCGAATTGCTCGACCGCACCGGCGCAGACCTCGTCATCACGCCCTGCCTGCTCGGCGGCATCTTCAAGACGACCGGCAACAAGGCGCCGATGCTCCAATATGCCGACGTCCCGGCGAAGCTCGCCTATGAGAATCTCGAGATGCGCCGCTTCATCGACCGGCACGGCCTGACGAAATTCCGGCTGAACCCGCATTTTCCGGTCAACACCCTCCTCCTCATGCGCGGCGCGATCGTCGCCGAGGATGAAGGCCATCTCGACGACTATATCGACGCGGCGAACCGCGCGATGTGGGAAGAGGGGCTGAAGATGGACGACCCGGAGGTCGCCGCCGCCTTCCTTTCGGCGAACGGCTTCGACGGCCCCGCGCTGCTCGCGCGGACGCAGGAGCCCGGGATCAAGGCAAGGCTCGCCGCCAACACCGAGGCCGCGGTCGCGCGCGGCGTGTTCGGCATCCCGACCTTCTTCGTCGGCGATGCCATGTTCTTCGGCAAGGATCGGCTCGATCAGGTGGAGGCGGCGCTCGCCTGACCGCCCTCGGCGGGTTTTCCCGCTACCCATATGCCCGCGACGATCAGCACCAGCCCCGCGACGTGGAAGGGGTGCAGCGCCTCGCCCAGGAACAGCATCGCCAGCCCCGCGCCCATCAGCGGCATCACGTTCAGGAACTGGCCGGTCGCCGCCGATCCGATCAGTTCGACCCCGCGGTTGAAGAAGAGATAGGCGAGGAAGGACGGAAAGACCGAGACATAGGCGATCGCCAGCGCGCTTTCCGCCGCGGGCACGATCCGCCGTCCGCCCGCCAGCTCGACCATATAGACGGGCGCGATGAGCAGGATGCCGACGATGATCGAGGCGGCGAGCAGGCTCAGCGGATGTACCGGCGGCCGCCGCCGGAGCAGCACCGAATAGAGCGCCCACAGCAGCACCGCGACGCCGATGATCGCATCCCCCCTGTTCAATTGCAGCGCGAGCAGCACGGCGGGATCGCCGCGCCCGATGATCGCCAGCACGCCCGCGAGCGACACGATCACCCCGGCAATCTGCCGCGGGCTCGTCCGGTCGCGCATCACCAGCGCGCCGACGATCAGGATCAGAGCGGGCTGGGCCGACTGGATCAGCATCGAATTGAGCGCGGTCGTGGTCTGCAGCCCGGTATAGAGCAGGACGTTGAACGAGCCGATCCCGAGGAGCCCGAGCGTCAGCACCACCGGCCAGCACGCGCGGAGTGCCGGCCAGTCGCGCTTCAGATGCGGCCAGGCGAGCGGCAGCAGCAGCGCGAGCGCGATCGTCCAGCGCCAGAAGGCGAGCGCCGCGGGCGGCACCAGCTCGCGCGCCGCGCGCCCGACGATCGAATTGCCCGCCCAGAACAGCGCGGTCAGCGTCAGCAGCACATAGGCACGCGACCACAATGCGCCCACCCCGCCACGCGCGCCCACCGCCTCGCTCCCTTCGCTGCTCATCACCCCTCTCTGTCGGCGCGGGCGTCGCGTGGCAACCGCCTCTTTTCGGCCATCAGAGACACGTCACGGTCTTCGGCAGAAGCAGACGCGCCAACAATCCTCGCCACCAGAGAGCAGCTATGGAACCATCCTCAACCGGCGGGGACGGCCCCGCCGGTTGCGAGCCAGGCCGACACCAGCGAATCCAGCCTGTCGAGCCTTTCCGCATGGGCCGCATTCAGCCTTTCCTGCCGCGCCTCGCGCGCTTCACGCGCCCGAACGACAGCGATCGCGCGGGCCACCGGGTCAGCGATATCGGCGAGCGCCTCGCGCTCGTCCTTGCCGAAAAGGCTGCCGTCGGGACGCGGCCCGAGCAACAGCCACCCGACGCGACCATGGCCTTCGGCGTCGAGCGGAACGCGCATCGGGAACAGGCGATCGTGCCGGTCGCTGTCGATCGCGTCGCCGGCCGGCGGTTGCCACCCGCTGCGCCACGCCTCGACGTCCTCGATCGCGACATCCCTCGCGCCCTCTATCTTCTCACCGACGAGCAATGCGGCCTGGCGCGCGCGAACGCCCTTCAGAACGGCGTCGAGCACCGCCGAAGCCAGCCCGTCCAGTCCCGCTGTCTCGCGCAGGTCGCCGACCAGCAGCGGCAGGCCGCGGCGAAGATGCAGCAGATGCTTCTGGAACCGGCGTTCCGCCCAATGCGTGACCCGATGGTGCAGCGGCGAGATCATCGCCGCCGCCGCCGCCGCCGCCAGACCGCCGGCGAATACCCCGAACCCGTGCCCCAGATATTCTTCGCCCAACAGCTCGATCACGCGCTCGGTGCCGGCGAAGATGGCGAGCAGCGCGACCGTCAACGCGCCATAGGCGATCGAACGGCTGATCGCCGCCTCGGCATCGTAAAGACGATAGCGCAGCAGCGAGATCAGCAGGCCGCCCACCATGCAGAGCGAAGCGACGAGACCGAATATGTTCGAAACCAGGGAGAGCGTCCAGTAAGCTGGCCCCCCGATCTGCATGGCGGCGAGGTAAAACAGGCCCGCCAGGATCAGGCTGGCGCCGCCCGCCACCAGCCCGAAGATGCCCCAGCGCACCTGTTGGCGCCCGGTGCCGAGCGGCATTCGGCGAAAGCGCAGCCATTGCCTCCCCATGCCGAGCGCGAGGAACGCGAGGATCGCCGGAACGCTGATCGAGAGGGACGGCATGACGAGCATGATGACCGACCAGCAACCGAGCGCGCCCGCGATGAGCCAGGCCGCCCGCGAGCCCATGCGACCGTCCGGAAATGCCAGCAGACCCAAGAGCAGCAGCGGCCAGTTGAGATTGGAAATGAATTGGAGCGCGTCGGCAACTTGGGGCTGATTCAGCCATACGATCGCCTGCCATGACAGCCCGACCTGGCAAACGAAGGCGAGCGCCAGAATGGCCGGCACCGGGTCGCGACGGCGGCGAAACAACAGCGCGGCGGCGCAAAGCGTTGCAATGCTCGAAAGAACGCCGGTTGTGATTTCGAACCAGCGCGTTCGCTCGGCATCGCGCGTGTTGGCGCGGTTGCGTGTCAATCGATGCTCGCGGACCTTCCCGTCTGCGCCCGCAACGACAGGCGGATCGCCGCGCCTTCCGGACGCGCCAATGCCTCCCGGGCCGCATTATAGCTCGCCCCGATCTTCTCCATCGGGATACCGTCGATCGCCACGATCGCATCGCCCGGCCGTATGTCCTGCGCGATGGCCTCGGAACCGACGACCAGCACGAGCTGCTGTCCCGAGGAGTCGGCGCTCAGACCGTAATTCAACCAGCCATATTCCATCGGCTGGGCGCTTTGCCAGGCGTTGAGCGCGGCGACGGCGATCGAAAGCCCCATCAGCGCGAACCACACCGCATCGTAAATCCTGAGCGCCCGGCCGCGCAGCGCCGGCAACGCTTCGGGCAGCGGCAGCTTGGGCTTTTCGGACACCCATTTGATCATCGCGATTTCCCCCTTCCACCCCTTTAGAGTCTTTGGTTCGCCGGGAGCAAGTGCGCGGGCGCGCGGCAGCCCGCCCGGCAAAAATGGATGGATGGGAGCGGTTTTGCACGCGCCTGCCTTGTCGCAGCCGCGCGTGGGTCAGCCCAGCGCCGGCCCCAGCAGGCATTTATAGCCGTGCAGCCCGACGACGGCCTCGCCCTCGCACAATGGCGCGGCAATCAGCCGCACCCAGCGGGTCTCCGCCCGCGCGGGGCTGATTTCGACGTCGAGGGTGAAGCCGCGGCGGTGCGCGATCGCATGGGCGCGCAGCCGCTCCATCGCCGCGCGCGATCCCTCGCAATAAAGCGCGACCGCATCCTCGCGCGCAACCGTGGCGCCGCGCGGAAGCCCGAACAGGTCATAGACCGTCGGCGACCAGGTCAGGCTGTCGCCCGCCAGGTCGCAGTGCCACGCGCCGACCCCCGCATGGGTCATCGCCTCACTCTCGTCCACCGCCCCGATCGCCATGTCCGCGGGGGGACGAATGCCCTGCCTGTCGACCCAGCCGAGATCGAAATGGCGCGCGCGTTCGAACAGCGGCCAGCTATGGTGGAGCGGCAGGGGATATTGATGTCGCAATGCGGGTGGTCCTCCCGCCCCCGATGCTAGCGCATGGCGCCCCGGAAATGTCAAACGTCCAATGCCGCGGGTGGTGACTCGGTTTGAAGGCATGCGTACGATTTTTCTTTCTTCGTCACCCCGGACTTGATCCGGGGTGACGAAGCAGGGAACGGCGCCTTCCAAATCCAAACTGAGTCACCACCATGCCGCGCGGACCAGAATGGCCTTGCCCTCGGTCGCCCGGCGTGAAACAAACGGGTGGTTGAGGGCGCCGTGCCGGTCTCTGTCAGCAGGATACCCACCATGCGTCCATCGCTCTGGGCAGATCGGCTGATGGCCCTTTCGGTCCGCGTGATCGGGCTGGTGATCATGCTCGCCGCGCTCGCCGCCGCCGTCGCCAGCTTCTTCTACAACAAGGCGCAGGAATCCGACCAGGCGGCGCGCATCGCCATGCAGGTCAACGCGCGGTTCAGCGACCAGCTCTCGATCCTCGAAGGGGTGCGCGCGCTCTATCAGTCGGACAAGTCGGCCGGCGGCGCCAGCGTCCGCGCCTATCTCGCCGCGCTCCAGCCGCAGGCGCGCGCGCCGGGGATGCAGGGCGTCGGCGTCGCGATCGCGATGGCGCGCAGCACGCCCGCCGCGGTCGAGGCGCGGCTGCGCGAAAATTACGGCCGCGATATCGCGGTCTGGCCCGCGACGGACCAGCCCGTCGGCTTTCCCATCGTCCTCATCGAGCCCGACGATCCACTCAACGCCGACGCGCTCGGCTACGACATGTACAGCGAGCCGGTTCGGCGCGAGGCGATGCGCCGCGCCTGGCTGACCGGCCAGCCGGCGGCGAGCGGCATCGTCCAGCTGGTTCAGGAACGGCACGCGGGCAGCAAACAGCCCGGTTTCCTGATCTATGTTCCCGTCTATGCCGAGCGGCCGCTGCTCGACGCAGGCGCCGCGCCGCCTCCGGACGAGGCCGCGACCCCGCCGACCGTCGCCACCGCGCGCGGCGCGCGTCCGGTCGAGGCGTTCGTCTATGCGCCTTTCCGAATCCACGACCTGATGACCTCGGTTCTCGGCAGACAGATCGACGGCATCGACGGGATAGAGGTGACCGCGGGCGAAGGCCCGTCGGCACCGCGCGTCTTCGTCCACGGCAAGATCGGCTGGGACGCGCACGAGCAGCGACTGCAGGTCGCCGACCGGCAATGGACGATGCGCATATCCTACGGCCGCTTCATCGACCGGCTGGGGCGGCCGCTCGCCATCCTGCTGTTCGGGGTCGCGATCGCCTTTCTCGCCATCCGGCTCCACCAGATGCAGCACCGGCGCCTCGGCGCCTTTCAGGCGCTCGCCGAGGAGAAGGAGCGCCATGCCGAGGATCGCGAGCTGATGATCGGCGAAATGGCGCACCGCATGAAGAACGCCTTCGCGCGCATCGGCGCGCTCGCGCGCATCACGGTGCGCGAATCGAAGGATCTGACCGATTTCGAAACCCGCTTCGACGGGCGGTTGCGCGCGCTGTCCGACGCGAAGCAGATGCTCGTCACCGGCGCGGTCGAGACCGTCGATCTCGGCGCGATCATCCGCCGCGAGCTCGACGTCGCGGGGTGGCCGGCCGAGCGCCTCGCCGCGCTCGCCGGCCCCGACGTGCGCCTGGGCGACGAGGCCGCGCAGGCGCTCGCGCTCGCGATCCACGAACTCGTGACCAACAGCATCAAATATGGCGCGCTCGCCGGGCGGGGTGAACTTGCGGTCGGCTGGCGCCGCGACGGCGAGGAGGTCACGCTCGACTGGACCGAAAGCGGCCTTCCCGAAACGCCGCATGTCGACACCGAAAGCTTCGGCACCCAGTTCATCCGCTCGCTGATCGAACGCCAGCTCAAGGGCAGCTGGGACCGCCACGCCGCCGACCACAGCCTCGCCGTGACCATCCGCTGGCCTGCCCCCGCGCCGGATTGACAAGCCCCCGGCGCGCGGCGAGAGAGGCCGGACGGCTTCGGCACCGAGGGGAGTAAGATGCTGCGTCCGACATCCTTCGACGTCGCCGAGCGCGCGGGCGTTTCACAGTCGACCGTGTCGCGCGCCTTGCGCGGCAGCCCCGGCGTCAATGCGGAAACCCGCGCGCGCGTGTCCGCCGCGGCGCGCGAATTGGGCTATGTCGTCGATCGCCACGCCTCGTCGCTGCGACTCAAGAGCAGCGAGACGATCGCGCTCGTCACCATCTGCCGCCCCGGCGAGGACCGGAGCGCGATCAACCCCTTCTATTTCGCGCTGCTGGGCAGCATCGCCGCCGCGACCTCGGCGCGCGGCTTCAACCTGCTCGTCAGCTTCCAGGAAAGCCCCGACAATTTCCGCGCCGATTTCGTCGCCTCGGGTCTCGCCGACGCGATGATCGTCATCGGCACGACCAGCAACCGCCCGGCGTGGCAATATTTCGCCGAGGCGCAGGCGTCGGGGCTCGACTTCACCTGCTGGGGCAGCCCCGGCGATCCCTTCCACTGGATGCGCAGCGACAACGAGATCGGCGGCCGGCTCGCCGCCGAGCATCTCGTCGCCAGCGGCCGCCGCCGCATCGCCTTCGTCGGCCCGCAGCAATCGCCGCAGCGCCAGTTCGACGAGCGCCGCGACGGCTTCACCGCCGCGCTCGCCGCGCACGGGATCACCCCGGTGGTCATCGCTCCGCCGCCGGCGCCCGACCGCCACGCGCAGGGCGTCGCCGCCGCCGCCGAGCTCCTCGCCGCGCACCCCGACGTCGACGCGATCTTCGCGGCGAGCGACATGCTGGCGCTCGGGGTCCTGCAGGGCCTCAAGGACGCGGGCCGCCGCGTGCCGGGCGACATCGCGCTGATCGGCTTCGACGGCATCCGCGCCGGCACCCTCGTCGATCCGGCGCTCTCGACGATCGAGCCCGACCTCGACGCCGCGGGCGAGGCGCTCGTCGCAATGGCGCTCGAGGACGCCGATCACAGCCGCAGCGGCACGCGCATCCCCGTCCGCCTCGCGCTCCGCGGCACCGCCTGAGCGCCGCGGTAGCCGGAAAAGTAATAAAGCGTTATCCCTAAGGCCCTTAAGGGAAGACCGGGTTACGCAGGACGCCGCCTTGACCGGACAATTCTTCATCTCGCTGCTCAATCCGGGCATCGGCCTCCTGTTCGCCGCCGCCTTCTTCCTCCTGTGGCTGAACCGCCGCGACCAGATCTATGTCGCCTATGCCGCGATCGCCTATCTCGCGTCGGCGCTCGCCTTCCTGATCCAGGACGTCGGCCCGATCCTGCCCTTCGAGCTGCAGCGCATCCCCTCGAACCTCGGCTTTCTCGCCACCGGCACCTTCTTCGCCGCGGCGATCGTCCGGCGCTATGGCCTCCCGGTGCCGTGGCGCGCGATGGCGGCGACCTCCGCGTTGTCGATGGCGGCCTTCCTCTTGTTCCTCCTCGGCCATCCCAGCATCGCTGCGCGCATCTATGCGATCAGCCTCGGCGCCGGGGTCATCGCGCTGATGGTCGTGCGCGCGCTGTGGCCGATCGCAAAGCCCCACCTGATCGACCGCGTCCTCTTCTGGGTCGCGGCGCTGTCGGCGGTCAACCTGATCGTCCGCCCGCTCGTCATCCTCTGGCTCGGCGGCGGCTTCGACAATTACAACGGCTTCCAGCAGTCGGTTTATTGGACGACGGTGCAGTTCAGCCAGGCGATGGTGTCGGTGCTCGCGGCGATCGCGCTGATGGTCGCGGTCGCGATCGACCTTCTCGCCGAACTGCGTGTGCAGGCGGAGGGCGACCCGCTGTCGGGCCTCCTCAACCGCCGCGGGTTCGAGGCGGCGGCGGGCGCCGCGCTCCGCCGCGCCCACGACGAACGGCGGCCCGCCGCGCTGCTGGTCGCCGACCTCGACCAGTTCAAGGCGATCAACGACACCCACGGCCACGCGGTCGGCGACGCGATCATCGCCGCCTTCGGCGCGCACGTCGGGCAGATCGGCCCCGCCGGCATGGTCGCGGGGCGCATCGGCGGCGAGGAATTCGCGCTGCTCCTCCCCGGCGCGGGGATAGAGGCGGCGCGCCGGCTCGCCGAGGCGATCCGCACCGGCCTCGCCCCCGCCTGCGAGGGCCGCATCCCCGCGGCGCTCACCCCGACGGTCAGCATCGGCCTGGCCGCTGGCGTGCCCGGCGAGGGCCTCTCGCGGCTGATGCGCCAAGCCGACCAGGCGCTCTACGAGGCGAAGCGCGCCGGCCGCGACCGCATCCGCGCCTTCAGCCCCGCGCCCGTCCCGCGCGCAATTGCCTGACCGACCCGCGCGCCGGCCGCCAGTCTGCCAGCACGCCCGGCCATCCGCGTCTCCCAGATCATTTTGGAACCCATTGGATGATAGGGATAAAGGCCTCTCGGTACATGTATATAAAGATTTCTTTATATGTTCATTGACAAACAGGCCGCGGACCCTATCCTGAAAGCTGTCGAGGTTCTTCGCGTCGCTGCGGCGGCGGGAAGCTAAGACGGGAAGCCGGTGCGCCCCGAAAGGGGCAAGGCCGGCGCTGCCCCCGCAACTGTAAGCGGCGAGCGGCGGTCATCACGCGTCACTGGTTCGGCAAGGAACCGGGAAGGCCCGACCGCCGCATGGACCCGCGAGCCAGGAGACCTGCCTCGCCAGATAACGTCCTCCGGCGGGGTGTCCGGTCAGGCCGCATGCATGGCTGCGCCCGACCTTGCCTTGCGGGCGTCGACCCCGTGCGTTCGCGTCTACCCGGCGCCTTGCTCCTTGCAAGGTGCTTATATCATGACTGTCAGTGTCGCCACTCTCGGCTTTCCCCGTATCGGCCTTCGCCGCGAGCTCAAATTCGCTCTTGAAAGCTATTGGGCGGGCAAATCGTCGCGCGCCGAACTGCTGTCCGCCGCCGCGGGGCTGCGCGCGCTGAACTGGGGGCGGCAAAAGGCGCTCGGCGCCGACATCCTGCCCTCGAACGACTTCTCGCTCTACGACCACGTCCTCGATACCTCGGCGCTGATCGGCGCGATCCCGCCGCGCTATGACTGGGCGGGCGAAAGCGTCGATCCCGATCTCTATTTCGCGATGGCGCGCGGCGCGCGAGCTGACACGGCCCGGGCCGGCTGCGGCCATGCCCATGATACGACCGCGATGGAAATGACCAAATGGTTCGACACCAACTATCATTTCCTCGTCCCCGAACTCGCGGCCGGCCAGACCTTCCGCATCGCCTCGACCAAGATTTTCGACGAATTTTCCGAGGCCAGGGCGCTCGGCTACCCGACACGTCCCGTTCTCCTCGGCCCCGTTTCCTTTCTGATGCTGGCCAAGGGCAAGGCGGTCGAGCCGCTCGCGCTGCTGCCGGCGCTGCTCGAAACCTATTCCGAAATCCTCGCGCGGCTCGCGGCGCTCGGCGCCGACTGGGTACAGATCGACGAGCCCTGCCTCGTCCTCGACCTGACCGCTGACCAGCGCACCGCCTTCGAGCGCGCCTACGCCCGCCTCGCGACGCGCGGTCCGAAACTGATGCTCACCACCTATTTCGGCGGCCTCGGCGACAATCTCGATCTTGTCGCCGAACTCCCCGTCCACGGCCTCCACCTCGACCTCGTCCGCGCGCCCGACCAGCTCGAGCCAGCGCTCGCCAGGCTCCAGCCGCACGTGCTCCTCTCGCTCGGCGTGATCGACGGCCGCAACATCTGGCGCGCCAACCTTCCCGATCTCTATTGGCGTCTCAAGGAACTGGCGGCGAAGCGCGACATCATCCTCGCGCCTTCCTGTTCGCTGATCCACGTCCCCGTCGACCTTGCGCTCGAAACCTCGCTCGATCCCGAGATCGCGCAGTGGCTCAGCTTCGCCGCCCAGAAGGTAGAGGAGCTCGCCGCGCTCGCGAAAGCCCTGAACGAAGGCGAGGATGCGAGCTTCGCCGCCTTCGCCGCCTCGCGCATCGCCGCGGTCGCGCGTCGGACCTCACCGAAAATCCACGACCCGGCCGTGGTCGCCCGCCTCGCCGCGCTCGACGCGCGCGCGACCAGCCGCACCTCGCCCTT
Organism: Sphingopyxis sp. NJF-3; assembly: GCF_053514865.1. Taxonomy (NCBI): domain Bacteria; kingdom Pseudomonadati; phylum Pseudomonadota; class Alphaproteobacteria; order Sphingomonadales; family Sphingopyxidaceae; genus Sphingopyxis; species Sphingopyxis sp. NJF-3. Next base: position 434,679 of record NZ_CM130726.1, on the reverse strand, counting down.
CGCCGCCCGCCGCGAGGCCCAGCAAAAGCGCCTCGCCCTCCCCGCCTGGCCGACCACCACGATCGGCAGCTTCCCGCAGACCCCCGAGGTCCGCAAGGCGCGCGCCGCGTATATCAGGGGGGAAATCGACGATGCCGCCTATGACCGCTATCTGAAGGTCGAAACCCGCGCCGCGGTGAAATGGCAGGAAGAGATCGGTCTCGACGTCCTCGTCCACGGCGAGTTCGAGCGCAACGACATGGTGCAATATTTCGGCGAACAGCTCGCGGGTTTCGCCTTCACCCGCGCCGGCTGGGTGCAAAGCTATGGCTCGCGCTGCGTTCGCCCGCCGGTCCTCTATGGCGATGTCTCGCGCCCGAAGGCGATGACGGTCGACTGGTGGCGCTATGCCCAGGATCAAACCGATCGCCCGATGAAGGGCATGCTCACCGGCCCCGTCACCATCCTCAACTGGTCCTTCGTGCGGGACGACCAGCCGCGCGAGACGAGCTGCCGCCAGATCGCGCTGGCGATCCGCGACGAGGTACAGGATCTGGAGGCCGCCGGCGCCGCGATCGTCCAGATCGACGAGGCGGCGCTGCGCGAGGGCCTGCCCCTGCGCCGCTCCGAATGGCAGTCTTACTTGGGCTGGGCGGTCGAATGCTTCCGCATCGCCTCCTCCGCCGTTCGCGACGACACGCAGATTCACACGCATATGTGCTATTCGGAATTCAACGACATCATCCGCGCGATCGGCGACATGGACGCCGACGTCATCTCGATCGAGACCGCACGGTCGCAGATGGAGCTGCTCGACGCCTTCGCCTCTTATGCCTATCCGAACGCGGTCGGCCCGGGCGTCTATGACATTCACAGCCCCCGCATCCCCGCGGAGCGCGAGATGACCGACCTCCTGACCCTCGCCTGCAAGCACATCTCGCCCGAGCAGATCTGGGTGAACCCCGACTGCGGGCTCAAGACGCGCAAGTGGGACGAGGTGCGCCCCGCGCTGATCGCGATGGTCGCCGCCGCGAAATCGATGCGCGCCCGCACGCTGGTGAAGGAGGCCTATCTTGCAAGATAAGATCGCGCCGCCCGACCGGATGCCCGGCACCCAACCGGCGGTGCGCGTCACCGCCATGCCTGCCAACGCCAATGTCTATGGCGATATTTTCGGGGGCTGGCTGATGGCGCAGATGGACCTTGCCGCCTCCTCGGTCGCGTCGCTCCACGCGCGCGGCCGCGCGGTGACGATTTCGGTGGAGGGCATGACCTTCCACCGTCCCGTCTTCGTCGGCGACGAGGTTTCGGTCTTCGGCCGCCTCATCAAGGTCGGCCGCACCTCGATGCATGTCGAGGTCGAGACCTGGGCGCGCGAGCGGCATGCGGAGGAAGCGTACAAGGTGACGCAGGCGGTCTTCATTTTCGTCGCGGTCGGGCCCGACAGGCGGCCGCGCGCCGTCAGGACGCTGGAGGATTGAATCCGGCCGCCGAAAATCGGGGCGTGCGCCGAATGCGCACGCCCCACCCCTTGCATTTCCCGCCCTCCGGCGTAAGGCGGCGCCGACATAAACCCGCGCGCGCGACTCCCCGCGGCCCCGCTCTCCTGACCGGGCCTCGGGCCGTCATTCCCCGCCGCGCCCGAAGAGGGAACTGCACATGACCACCACCGGCCACGACACGCTTGGAACCCGCTCGACGCTCGACGTCGGGGGCAAGACCTACGCCTATTATTCGCTCGACAAGGCCGCAGCGAAGCTGGGCGACGTGTCGCGGCTGCCGTTCAGCATGAAGGTGCTGCTCGAAAATCTGCTGCGCTTCGAGGATGGCGGCTTCACCGTGTCGACCGATGACGTCCAGGCGATCGTCGACTGGCAGTCGAACCCGGTGTCGACCCGCGAGATCCAGTATCGCCCGGCGCGCGTGCTGCTCCAGGATTTCACCGGCGTTCCCTGCGTCGTCGACTTGGCCGCGATGCGCGACGCGATCGCGACGCTCGGCGGCGACACGTCGAAGATCAACCCGCTCGTCCCCGTCCACCTCGTCATCGACCATAGCGTGATGGTCGACGAATTCGGCCACCCCAAGGCGTTCGAGCAGAATGTCGAGATCGAATATTATCGCAACGGCGAGCGCTACGACTTCCTGAAATGGGGATCGAAGAGCCTGTCGAACTTCAAGGCCGTGCCCCCGGGCACCGGCATCTGCCACCAGGTCAATCTCGAACATATCGCGCAGGCGGTGTGGTCGAGCGATGACGGCGCGGGCGAAACCGTCGCCTATCCCGACACCTGCGTCGGCACCGACAGCCACACGACGATGATCAACGGGCTCGGCGTGCTCGGCTGGGGCGTCGGCGGGATCGAGGCCGAGGCCGCGATGCTCGGCCAGCCCGTCTCGATGCTGATTCCCGAGGTCGTCGGCTTCAAGCTGACGGGCAAGCTCAAGGAAGGCGTCACCGCGACCGACCTCGTGCTCACCGCGACGCAGATGCTGCGCGCCAAGGGCGTCGTCGGGCGTTTCGTCGAATATTTCGGGCCGGGCCTCGCCTCGCTCAGCCTCGCCGACCGCGCGACGCTCGCCAATATGGCGCCCGAATATGGCGCGACCTGCGGCTTCTTCGGCATCGACGACAAGACGCTCGATTACATGCGCCTGACCGGCCGCAGCGAAGAGAATATCGCGCTGGTCGAGGCCTATGCGAAAAAGCAGGGCCTGTGGCTGTCGGCCGACATGCCCGACCCGGTCTTCACCGATACGCTCGAGCTCGACATGGCGACGGTGGTGCCCAGCCTCGCGGGACCGAAGCGCCCGCAGGACAAGGTGGTCCTCACCGAAGTCGACGACGTGTTCAACGCGGACCTCAAGACGCTCTACGGCAAGAGCGGGCCGAAGCGCGTCGCGGTCGAGGGCAAGGCCCACGACATCGGCGACGGCGACGTCGTGATCGCCGCGATCACCAGCTGCACCAACACCTCGAACCCCGGCGTCATGGTCGCCGCGGGCCTCGTCGCGAAGAAGGCGAACGAGAAGGGGCTGAAGCCCAAGCCGTGGGTCAAGACCAGCCTCGCGCCAGGGTCGCAGGTGGTCACCGACTATCTCGCCAAGGCGGGGCTGCAGACGCATCTCGACGCGGTCGGCTACAATCTCGTCGGCTATGGCTGCACGACCTGCATCGGCAATTCGGGGCCGCTCGCCGAGCCGATTTCGGCCGCGATCAACGGCAACGACATCGTCGCCGCCTCGGTCCTCTCGGGCAACCGCAACTTCGAAGGCCGCGTATCGCCCGACGTGCGCGCCAACTTCCTCGCCTCGCCGCCGCTCGTCGTCGCCTATGCGCTGAAGGGCACGGTGACCGAGGATTTCACCACCACCCCGATCGGGCAGGATCAGGACGGCCAGGACGTGTTCCTCGCCGACATCTGGCCGACCAACCAGGAAGTCGCCGACGCGATCGCGGGCGCGGTCGACCGCGACATGTTCGAGGCGCGCTACGCGCACGTCTATCAGGGCGACGCGCACTGGCAGAGGATCGAGGTCGAGGGCAGCGACACCTATCAGTGGCGCGCGGGCTCCACTTACGTGGCGAACCCGCCCTATTTCGAGGGCATGGAGATGACCCCCGCGCCGGTGTCGGACATCGTCGGCGCGAAGCCGCTCGCGATCCTCGGCGACAGCATCACCACCGACCACATCAGCCCCGCGGGCAGCATCAAGGCGGACAGCCCGGCCGGAAAATGGCTTATGGAACATCAGGTTAGCAAGGCCGACTTCAACAGCTACGGCGCCCGCCGCGGCCACCACGAAGTCATGATGCGCGGCACCTTCGCCAACATCCGCATCAAGAATGAAATGGTCCCCGGCATCGAAGGCGGCATGTCGCGCTACGGCGCCGAGGTCATGCCGATCTACGACGCCGCGATGCGCCACAAGGCCGACGGCACCCCGCTGGTCGTCATCGCCGGCAAGGAATATGGCACCGGCTCGTCGCGCGACTGGGCGGCGAAGGGCACCAATTTGCTCGGCGTCCGCGCGGTGATCGTCGAGAGCTTCGAGCGCATCCACCGCTCGAACCTCGTCGGCATGGGCGTGCTGCCGCTGCAGTTCCAGGACGGCCAGACGCGCGAGACGCTGGGCCTGACCGGCGACGATGTCTTCACCATCACCGGCGTCGCTGACCTCAAGCCGCGCCAGACGGTGACGGTGAACGTGACGCGCCCCGACGGCTCGACCTTCGCCTTCGACACGCTCTGCCGCATCGATACGGCGAACGAGGTCGAATATTATATGAACGGCGGCATCCTCCACTATGTGCTGAGGAAGCTCGCGGCCTGATCGCGGCCGACGAAAGAATGCCAAAACGCCCGTCCCCGTGTGGGGCGGGCGTTTTCATATCCGGCGGCGGGCATGAGGATATGGTGGGCGATGACAGGCTCGAACTGCCGACATCCTCGGTGTAAACGAGGCGCTCTACCAACTGAGCTAATCGCCCCCATTGCGGGAAGGGCGCGCCCTGCCACAGAGCGCGCTCGCTGGCAAGCCGGCCCTATTCCTCGAGCGCCTCGAAATAGCGCGCCATCGCGTCGAACGCGCCCTCGGCGAGCGCGATGAAGATGCGGCGGCCGTCGTCGGGGTCGGCTTCGCGCAGGAACAGCCCGGCGTCGGTCATCGTCTTGATCCAGCGCAGCGCGGTTGTCGCGGGGACCGCGGCGGCGATGCACAGGCTCGACACCGACACCGGCTGGCGCTCGAGCCGCGCGGCGTAGAGGTCGAGCAGCATGTCCCACGCCGGGTCGGCGAACAGGTCGGCGGGGAAATATTGCTCGCGCATCCGCCGCTGACGCAGCATCCGCCGCACCCCCTTGGCGCGTTGCCGGTCGATCGTCCGCTCTTCAGGCAGGAAGCTGCGCGGCGTCGCGGCATAGTCGCGCGGCGGCGAGCGTAGCTGCCCCGGATAGTCACCAGCCGCCTCGCCGTGCGCAGCATAGGGTTTCGGCGTTCCCGGCAGGCCGCGCGGAGCCGTGAGATCGCCGAGCAGGCGCGCGATCCGCGCAACCTCTTCCTGCAGCCGGTCGATCCGCTCCATCGTGTCGTCGCGCGCCATGTCGTTGACGGCCATCAACCGCGGCGACTGGAGCGCCGCAACCGCCATCAGCCGGTCGGCGCTATCGGCTTCGACGAGCCATTCGGTACGCACCGAAGGAGGAATCGCCGCAGCCACGCGATCGAGCGCCGCGAGCGAGGTTTCGCACATCAGGCGGCCGCCGCGCGCGGCCAGCGCCTCGCCCAGTTCGGCCAGCACCGCGTCGTCGAGCCGCTCGGCGCCGCGGAGCCAGACGATGTCCGGCGATATCGTGTCACGGACATGGCCGGCAGCGCGCGCAGGCGCCACCGGCCCCGTCACGCGGAGCCGTGCCGCCACCGCCGGTTCGGGCGCCGCATCGCAGCCGTCGGCCACGAGCAGCACCGACATCGGCCGTTCCGGCGAGGACGCCCCCTGCCACACCGGGCGTTCCTGATCGGCCAGCATCGCCACGCTCCGCATCACATGTTCCATTGTGCCGCCCTTCCTTCCCCGCCTGTCCGTCCTGGTGTCCTTATGTCGCCACTACGGTGATATTCACCTTTTGTTCGTTCGCTTTTGCCGCCAATCCGGACCCAGCATCGTCGCTGCATGAGTCGGCGCCTGTCCTTTGGATCGGGATTGGTCCATTTTGGACATGTTTTGTTCTCGCCGTCAATCCCCCTCCGCGCATCTCCCCGCTCTTGCCAAGCGCTACGGCCGCGCGCAGGGCCGCGCCATGCCCTTCGCGCCCTCTTCGCTGACCGTTCTGCGCTGGAAGCGACGACTCCGATCCTTGGTCGCGCTGTTGCTGCTCGCCGGCATGGCGGCCGTGCTATGGGTCTGGCTTCCGGCCTCCACAACGACGCTGCCCCTCGTCCACGTCATCGACGGCGACAGCCTGACCGTCCGGCAGGCGGACGCGGCGCTGACGATCCGCTTGACCGGGCTCGACGCGGTCGAATACCGCCAGGATTGCGCACGCGCCGACGGGAGCCGCTGGCCGTGCGGGCATGAAGCGCGAACCGCGCTCGAACGGCTCGCGGGGCGCGGTCCGCTGCATTGCGAGCTCGCGGCGCGCGACATCTATCATCGCACGCTCGCCTCGTGCCGTACCGCGCCTTTCCCCGACGGCGTCGACCTCGCCGCCGAAATGATCCGCGCGGGATGGGCCGTCGCAACCGAAGACGGCTATGCGGTCGAGGAAGCCGAAGCGCAGGCGAGGCGGCGTGGAATCTGGCAGGGCGGCTTCACGCGCCCCGCCGACTGGCGCGCGGCGCACGAGCGTCCGGCGCCCGCGATGACGGCCCCCGATACATAGCAATGCGGCCGCTTTGCCTGAGCCGCTTTTGCGGCTAGGGCGGAGCCCATGAACGGCCTTTTCCCTGTCATGGTCGGCGGCGCGATCGGCGCCGGCGCCCGCCACCTCGTCGGCCAGGTGATGCTGGCGCGGCTCGGCCCCGGCTTTCCCTGGTGGACGCTGTCGATCAACATCGCGGGAAGCCTGCTGATGGGCCTGCTCGTCGGCTGGCTCGCGCGGAGCGGCGGCAGCGACACGACGCGCCTTTTCCTCGGCGTCGGCATTCTCGGCGGCTTCACGACCTTTTCCTCGTTCAGCCTCGAATTCTGGCTGCTGTTCGAACGCGGCGCTATCGCGCAGGCGGTCGCCTATGTGCTGTCGTCGGTCGTCGTCGGCATCGTGGCCTGCGGCCTCGGCATGCTGCTTATCCGGCAGCTTCCGGCATGAGCGCGCCCGAAACCGATCGCGACGGCGCCGTCGTCGCCGAAGAGGATGACGGCATCCGCCTCGACCGCTGGTTCAAGCGCCACCGGCCGGGTACGCCGCACGCGCTGATCGCGCGCTGGGCGCGGTCGGGCGAGCTGACCCTCGATGGCCGCAAAGCCGATGTGTCCGACCGTATCGAGGTAGGGCAACGCATCGCCATGCCCGTTCCCCCCGCAGCCCCGGCGGCGCGCCCGGCGCGCAAGGGGCGCCCGCTGACCGATGCCGACGTCGCGCTCGCCACGTCGATGGTAATCCACCGCGACGCGAGCGCGCTGGTGCTTGACAAGCCACCGGGCCTCGCAACGCAGGGCGGCACCAAGACCGACAGCCATGTCGACGGCCTGCTCGATGCGCTTCAGTTCGACGCGCCGGTGCGGCCGAAGCTCGTCCACCGGCTCGACAAGGACACGTCGGGCGCGCTGCTCGTCGCGCGCACCCCGCGCGCCGCGGCCTGGTTCGCCAAGGCCTTCTCCAATCGAAGCGCGCGCAAGACCTATTGGGCGATCGTCGTCGGCGTTCCCGACATCGCGCAGGGAGAGATCGACCTGCCGCTCGCCAAGCAGCCGGGGTCGGGGGGCGAGAAGATGCACGTCGATGACAAGGGGCTGGCGTCCAAGACGCGCTACCGGATCATCGAGCGCGCCGGGAACAGCGCGGCGTGGGTCGAACTCCAGCCGCTGACCGGACGCACCCACCAGCTTCGCGTCCATATGGCGGCGATCGGCCACCCGATCGTCGGCGACGGCAAATATGGCGGCAAGGGCGCCTTCCTGACCGGCACGATCAGCCGCAAGCTCCATCTGCACAGCCGCCGGCTGCGCATCGACCATCCCGATGGCGGCGCGATCGACATTTCGGCGCCGGTTCCCGAGCATTTCGCCGCCAGCCTCGACGCGCTCGGCTTCGACCCGCTGCTGGGTGACGTGCTCGCCGAAGAAACGCCGAAGCCTTCGGCCAAGACCGTGCAGAAGGCAAAGGCCAAGGCCCACGCCAAGCAGGTGCGCAAGGCACGCCGCGGCGAAAGGCGCGGCCGGGCCGAAGCCAAGGTTCAGCCCAAGGGACCGCCGAAGCGCGGGGCCGCAAAGCCGGGGAGCCGCAAGCCGGGTCCCAAAAAGCCGCGCTGATGCACCCCAATCCCGCTTTCCGTCCGAAGCAGGACGATCTTGCCGCCTTGCTCGTGCGCGAAATCGGTTTTGCCGCGATCTTCGCGAGCACGCCCGATGGTCCGCGGGTCGCCCATGCGCCGGTGATCCTCGGCGAGAATGCGACGACGCTGCAATTCCATCTCGCGCGCGGCAACGGGCTGACCAGGCATTTGGAGGGCGCGGTGGCGCTGGCGGTCGTACAGGGCCCCGATGCCTATGTCAGCGCGAACTGGTACGCGGACCGGGCGACGGCGGTGCCGACCTGGAATTATGTCGCGGTCGAAATGGAAGGGATGACGCGCAAGCTTGGCGATGCCGAATTGGCCGCCCAGCTCGACGCGCTGTCCGCGCTGCACGAGGCGCGGATCGGAGAAAACCCGCCCTGGACGCGGGACAAGATGGACCAGGCCTATTTCGCCAAGCTGACCGGAGCGCTTACCGGCTTCGAGATGCGGATCACCGCCTGGCGCCCGACGATCAAGCTGTCGCAGAACAAAGACGAAGACCGAGAGCGCATCGCCGACGGGATCGAGCGGACGGGCCATGGCGCGCTCGCCCATTTGATGCGTCAGCTCGGCGGCGTTAGGGAGGGGGCATGATGACCCCGGCCAACGACGCTCTCGCCAAAAGGCGCTTCTTCGCGCTCAACGCCATCCGCATCACGGGTGCGATCTTCACGCTCGCGGGCTTCGTCCTGATCCGCGGCGGCTGGACGCTCGCCGGGCCGCCTGCCGACCGTTGGATCGGGGTCGCGGTGGTCCTGATCGGCCTGTTCGACTTCGCGGTGATGCCGAAGATCCTCGCGCGCCGCTGGAAGTCGCCTGGGCCGCGATGAAGCGTTTCTGGAAGAAGAGCGAAGCCGCCCCGCAGGATGGCGGCTGGGGCATCACGCTCGATGGACGTCCCGTGCGCACCCCGACACGCGCGCCGCTCGTCGTCGCGAACCCGGCGCTCGCGGAAGCGATCGCCGCCGAATGGGCCGCGCAGGGCGAGACCCTCGACCCCGCGTCGATGCCGCTGACCGGCCTCGCCAACGCCGCGATCGACCTCGCGAGCCCCGACCCCGCCGCCTTCGCGGCGCCGGTCGCCGCCTATGCGGAGAGCGACCTTCTCTGTTACCGCGACGCGCGCGACGCCGCGCTGCAGACCGAGCAGGCGGCGACGTGGAATCCGCTGCTCGCCTGGGCGGAGGGGCGGCACGGCATCGAATTCACCCTCGCGCAAGGGGTCATCCCGGTCGACCAGCCCGCGGCGACCATCGCGGCGTTGCGTGGCGCGGTGCTGGACCTCGACCCCTTTCGCCTCGCCGCGCTCACACCGCTCGTCACGATCGGCGGCTCGCTGGTCGCTGGGCTCGCGCTGATCGAAGGCGCGTTCGGCGCCGCAGAGCTATGGGGGGCGGTCAACCTCGACGAGCTGTATCAGGAACGCCGCTGGGGCGCCGACAGCGAAGCGCAAAAGGCGCGCGCGCGGCGCGAGGCCGACTGGCACAATGCGGCACGGTTTTTGAGTCTTCTCGATTGACCGTCAATCGACGAAATTCGGTTTTCTTTTCTCCATCCCGGCCATCACTGCCTCCATCTGATTGGGGGTGCGGATGACCTTCACCTGCTCGTCGCTTTCGGCCTGAAGAATGTCCGCATCGCTCGCGTCGGCGAGCATGTTGCACAAGCGCTTCGCGCCGCGGATCGCGTGCGGATTCTTGTTCGCGATCACTTCGGCCAGTTCCATCGCCTTCGCCAGCGGATCGTCGGAGACATGCGTCGCGAAGCCCAGCGCCTTCGCCTCCGACCCGTTGAATTCGCGATTGGTATAGATCATCTCGCGCAGCACATCGTCGGCGACCTGCGTCCGCCACAGCGCCATGCCCGCGACGTCGGGGACGAGGCCCCAGCGCATCTCCATGATCGCGATCCGCGTGTCGGGGTGGACGATCCGGATGTCGGCGGCCGCCATGATCTGGCTGCCCGCGCCAAAGGCGACGCCGTGCACCGCCGCGATCACCGGCACCGGTAGCTCGCGCCAGCCCCAGGCGGCATATTGGGCATTGTTCGATATCCCCCGCGTGCGGTCGGAGAGCGTGCCCCCCGCGCTGCTCGCCCCCGGATCGCGCTCGGCGCTGAGGCTCGACAGGTCGAGCCCGGCGCAGAAGGCGCGCCCCTCGCCCGACAGCACCACGACGCGCAGACCCTGCCGGGCCTTGAGGTCGTCGATCGCCTCGGCGAGCGCCGACCACATTGCGGCGTCGAGTGCGTTCATCTTGTCGGCGCGGATCAGCCGGACGTCGGCGATCCCGCCGCCCAGCATGGTGATGGAAATGCGGTCCTTCATGGGAGAGTCCTTCGCGGTCAGCGTTGCGTTCAACGTGGCGTTCAACGTTTCAGGGCCGCTTCGACGAGCGGCAGTTGGTCGTTACCGAAATACATGTCCTCGCCGTCGACGAAGATGGTCGGCGAGCCATAGCCGCCGCGCGCGACCACTTCCTCGGTATTCGCGCGCAGCCGCGCCTTGACCGCATCGCTGCCGGATGCCGCGCGGATCGCTGGCCCGTCGAGCCCCTCGGCGGCGGCAACGGCTTCGAGCACGTCGGGATCGTCGAGATTTTCCTGCCGGTCGAAATAGCTCGCGAAGGCGGCGCGCGCGAAACGGACCAGCGCCGGCTGATCGTCCTCGAGCGCGGCGGCGAAGCGCATCGCGGCCACGCTCTTGGCCGGGTGCCATTGCGAGGGGAAATTCATCGGCACGTCGGCGAGCCGCGCCCAGTCCTTCAGCACCTTCCAGCCATGCTGCATCCGCCGGCTGTCGGCCTGCTCGCGCGCCGCGTAAACCGCCGGGTTCACCGCATTGAACACGCCGCCGACCAGGATCGGGCGGTGGCGCGCGCTCGCGCCGGTGCGCGCGAGCACCGCCGGCAGATTATGGAAGGCGAGGCAGGTCCACGGGCTCGACAGATCGAAGAAGAATTCGACGCGGGTTCCCATCACGCCTTTTCCTTCGCCTGCTCCCAATAGCGGTCGCGCAGCAGCCGCTTGTAGAGCTTGCCCGTGTCGTGGCGCGGCAATGCTTCCATGAAGTCGATCCGCCGCGGGATCTTCACCCCCGACAGTTTCTCGCGCGCATAGGCGCCCAGCTCCTCGCGGAAGGCGTCGGTCGCGTCGGCCATGTCGGCGGGCTGGACCACCGCGATCACCTCTTCGCCCATTTCCTCGTGCGGCCCGCCGACGACCGCGACATCGGCGACCTTCGGATGGGTGACGAGGTGGTTCTCGATTTCCTGCGGATAGATGTTCACCCCGCCCGAAATGATCATGAAGCTCTTGCGGTCGGTGAGGTAGAGGAAGCCGTCCGCGTCGAGCTTGCCCACGTCCCCCAGAGTCGACCAGCCCTTCGCGTTGCGGCTGGAGGCGGTCTTTTCGGGATCGTCATGATATTCGAAAACGCTTTCGCTTTCGAAGAAAACCGCCCCCTCCTCCCCGACGGGCACCTCGGTCTCATTATCCTCGCCGACGATATGAACGACGCCGTTGATCGCGCGGCCGACCGTGCCCTTGTGCGCGAGCCAGTCCTGGCTGGTCGCGAAGGTCATGCCATTGCCCTCCGACCCCGCATAATATTCGAGCAGCACCGGCCCCCACCAGTCGATCATCGCCTGCTTGACCGGGATCGGGCAGGGCGCGGCGGCGTGGATCGCGCTCTTCATCGTCGACACGTCATATTGCGCGCGCACCGCTTCGGGCAGCTTGAGCATGCGGACGAAATGCGTCGGCACGAACTGCGACGCGTTGCAGCGATAATGCTGGATCGCCGCGAGCGCGCCCTCGGGATCGAATTTCTTCATCAGCACCACCGTGCCGCCGAGCCGGTGGATCGTCATCGACCAGCGCAGCGGCGCGGCATGATAAAGCGGCGCGGGCGACAGATAGACGCTGTCGGGCCCGATGCCGAAGGCCGCGGCGGCGAGCATGACGAGGCTGTTCGGCGCGTCGATCGCGGGCTCCTCGGGCAGCGGCACGCGCACCCCCTTGGGGCGACCGGTGGTTCCCGACGAATAGAGCATGTCGACCCCGGCGCGCTCGTCGGCGACGGGCTCGGCGGGCATCTTCGCCAGTTCGTCCTCGATCTTCGGCCAGCCGGCGATATCGCCGCCCATCGAAAAGCGTTCGATCTGCGTCTGGAGTTGGAGCGCCGCGGGGGCGAGGCTCGCCGCGACGACGAGCATCCTCGCGCCCGAATTGTCGAGGATATAATCGGTCTCGTCCTGCGTCAGTCGCGACGAGATGCAGACATAGCGCAGCCCCGCGCGCTGTGCGCCCCATGTCAGGCCATAATAATGCGGCGTGTTGTCGAGCATGAAGGCGACCACATCCTCATGCCCCAGCCCGTGCGCCCGGAACATCTGCGCGGCGCGGTTCGACGCGGCATCGAGTTCGCCATAGCTGATCGTCTCGCCGGTTTCGGCGACGATGATCGCGGGCTTGTCGGGATTGGCGCGGGCATGGACAGAAGGGTGCATCGGCGATCGTCTCCGGGGCTGTCTGGTTTCTTTATTCCCGAGATGAGTAGCGGGTTGAAACTTTTGGTCAAGCAAGCTCGCCGCGCCGCGAGCGCAGCGCATAGCCGCGGCCCTTGACCGTGTGCAGCATCGGCCAGGCGAAACCACGGTCGATCTTGGCCCGCAGCCGCGACATATGCACCTCGACGCGGTTGGTGCCGGGATCGAAGTCGATCCGCCACACCGCGCGCAGCAACGCCTCGCGTGACACCGGCCGGTCGGGCACGCGCGCGAGATTCGCGAGCAGGTCGAATTCGCGCAGCGGCAGCCGGATCAGCCGCCCGGCGCGCTCGACACGGCGATCGATCAGGTCGATGCGCAGCTCATCCGTGCTGAGCTGCCCTGCCGCCATGCGGCTGCGGCGCAGCAGGCTCGCGACGCGCGCGACCACCTCCGTGGGATCGTCGGCCCAGCCCACCGCGTCGTCGGCGCCCGCGCCCAGCGCCGTCATCCGCTCGGCCCGGCACTCGCGGTCGGACAGGATGAGCAGCGGCCGCCGCGCCGCGATGCTGCGCGCGAGCAGGATGGTATCCGCCGCAGCCGGATCATCGAATGGGTCGACCACGAGCGCATCGAAACAACCATCGCGCCACCGGGCAGCACCGCCCGCGAGGGGCGGCAGGAGCGCGACGCGGAAGCCGGCGGCGGACACCGCGTTCGCGAGCGTCCATGCGCGGGCCTCGCGCGGGTGATGGATGGCGACGAGCGGCGGAAGGTCGATCGGCGCACAGCCGTCGCGTTCGTCCATCGCCCCTCCCCGCGGCCGCCCCGCCTCAGCCCGGTCCCTTCCCCATGTCGTTGCACGCTAGCGCCGCTGTGCTAACGAATCGCTATGACCAGTGCCGACCTGCTCGCCTCCGACTTCGCCACCCTGCCCGATCTGGTTCGCGCCCACGCGCAGGAACGTCCCGATGCCGTAGCGGCTGCCGATCCGTTTCGGCGCCTGAGCTGGTCCGAACTGGACCAGATGATCGACCGAATCGCCGCGCGGCTTCAGCAGGATGGCTTGGCGAAGGGCGACCGCACCGCCATCGCCGGGCTCAACAGCGTCGAGCAGATCGCGGTCATCCTCGGCACGCTGCGCGCCGGCGGCGTCGCGGGGCTGATCACCAACAGCGCGACGGGCGAGCAGATGGCGGCGATGATCGCCGACACCGGCGCACGCCACCTCTTCCTCGACAGCGCCGCCTCGGTGAGCCTCGAAGGACAGGCCGTCACCGCCAGCGACCGGATCGCGATGGACGGCAGCGACGTCGGCGTGGCGCTGGGCGACTGGATGGCCCCCGAAGGCGCCACGCCGGCCGCCGTCGCGATCGATCCGCTCGACGGCTTCAACATCATCTATTCGTCGGGCACCACCGGCACGCCGAAGGGTATCGTCCACAGTCATGCGATGCGCTGGCAGCATATCCAGCGCGGCGTCCCCGCCTATGGCCCGGCGGCGGTGACGATCCTGTCGACCCCGCTCTATTCGAACACGACGATGGCGAGCTTCCTGCCGACGATCGGGTCGGGCGGGCAGACCGTGCTGATGAAGAAGTTCGACGCGCGCGGCTTCCTCGAACTCGCCGAGCACGAGCGCGCGACCAACACGATGCTCGTGCCCGTGCAATATCGCCGCATCATGGCGCTCGAGGATTTCGGCCGTTTCGACCTGTCGAGCTTCATCATGAAATATTGCACTTCGGCGCCCTTCCCCGCCGCGCTCAAGGCCGACGTGCTGGCACGCTGGCCGGGCGGGCTCGTCGAAATATACGGCATGACCGAGGGCGGCGCGGCCTTCATCCTCGAGGCGCATCAATTCCCCGACAAGCTCCACACCGTCGGCAAGCCCGCGCCCGGCCATGTCGCCAAGGTGATCGACGAGGAGGGCAACGAACTGCCGCAGGGCGAGGTCGGCGAGGTGGTCGGCCGCAGCCCGGCGATGATGACCGGCTACAACAACCGCCCCGATGCGACCAAAGCGATGCACTGGCACGACGCCGACGGAAACCTCTTCTATCGCCACGGCGACATCGGCCGGATCGACGAGGACGGCTTCCTGACGCTGATGGACCGGGCGAAGGACATGATCATCTCGGGCGGCTTCAACATCTTTCCGAGCGATCTCGAGGCGATATTGGCCGCCGACGACCGCGTCGTCGAAGCCGCCGTCGTCGGCATGCCGAGCGACGAATGGGGCGAGACGCCGGTGGCGTTCGCGGTGCTGAAGGCGGGCGCCGACCCCGAAGCGGTGCGCGCCGACTGCAACGCCAAGGTCGGCAAGACCCAGCGGCTGAGCGCGATCAAGGTCGTGGAGGAACTGCCGCGCAGCCCGATCGGCAAGGTGCTGAAGCGCGAATTGCGCGATGCCTATGCGGGGTGAATGGCCGGTAGCGACCGAAGGCGGCCATAGCTGACGTGATCCCCGGCGAAAGCCGGGGTCCAGGGCGTTGGAGTGCCGACGCTGCGCCGTCACGCTCTGGAACCCGGCTTTCGCCGGGGTCACGAGAGGATTACCGATAGAAACGCAATTCTTTTTCCATCGTCATCCCGGACTTGATCCGGGATCCCGCTTTTGAAGGCATCGACTGGCTTCGGCATCCAGCGGGACCCCGGATCAAGTCCGGGGTGACGATAGTGAATAGATAGCCGCTCTCTACCGCAAAAACCGACATCCAGCCGTGCTCTTAATTTACGTCAACCCGGCCGCCTGGATCGCCGCCAGCGCGCTGTCCAGCCGCGCGTCGCCTGTGCCCTCGACCCACGCCCAACGCAGCCTTCGGCGGTCGAGTTCGCCAATCGCCACGTCCATGAAGCGTCGCCGCGCCGCCGCGCTGCCGAAGAGACGCGTGCCGTCCTCCTGCCACGGCAGGTCCATCGCGGGGACGAGATAGAGGTCGGCGGTGCCCTGCCACCGGTCGATCGCGGGCAGGCGGCGGCCGAGCAGCATGATCGCCCATGCCTGCGTCATCAGCGGGTCGGTGTCCGAAACCAGCCAGTCGGGCCGCTGCGCCAGCGCCGCCTCCGTCGCGGCAACATGGCCATCGAAGATCGCGAGCAGGTCGGCCTCGTCGAACTCAGTGCCGTTCGCTTCGGCATAGAGGCGGCCATATTCGGGTACCACGACTCCGCCAAGCCGGGCCGCAAGGCGCGGCGCCAGCGTCGACTTGCCGGTGCTTTCGGCGCCGTGAAGGCAAATGTGGCGCGTCATGCGGGCGCCGCTCCCACCGCAGCGGCGCGGCGCCATTCGATCAGGCCGGCGATCGAAATGCCGAGCAGCACGACATAGACCGCGCTCGTCGCATAAAGGCCCCGCCACGCGAACAGCGGGACCGCGATCAGATCGACGAGAATCCAGAGGAACCAGCTTTCGACCCGACGCCGCGCGAGCAGGCCTTGCGCGGCGATGCTCGCCATCGCGATGCCGCCGTCGGCCCAGGGCGCCGCTGCGTCGGTGAAACGGTGCATCGCCGCGCTCCACGCGACCCAGGCGATGATCGTCGCGAGCGCCCAAAGACTCCGCTCGCGCGGCGTCATCCAGCCGACCGGCACGCCGCTGTCGTCCTTTGCGCGCAGCCAGTTCGCCCATCCGTAGAGGTTGAGCGCGAAGAAGAAGCCCTGGAGCAGCATGTCGCTGTAGAGCTTCGCTTCATAAAAGACGAAGGCGTAGAGCGTCACCGCGACGAGCGCGAAGGGATAGTTCCACACGCTGCGCCGCGCGACGAGCGCGACGTTGATCAGCACCAACACCGCCGCCAGCCATTCGAGTTGGCTCATTCGCCTTTCCCTGCCCGCGGCCGCGTCCACAGCCCCTCGCGGCTGATCCGGCGCAGCGGCGGGCGGCGCAATACCGACCAGCCGGCGCGGGCGACCCAGCCGAGCTTCGCGCCAAGCGAACTCGATGCGCGGTGATCCCAGGCATGGTCGCCGCGGCGGCGGACCTCGCGAGCGATGTCGCCGTAGATACCGGTCGCGGCGAGCACAGCCCAGCGGCTGCGCGGGCCGAGCTTGCGCGCGCCCCAGCGTGCCGATGCCTCATATTCCTCGGCCATTTCAGCGAGCCATTTCGCCATCACCGCAAGCCGGGACCGGAAGGCGGGGTGCATGTGCTGGCCGGGTGGGATGTCGAGTTCGACGAGCCATTCGTCGGGCAGGTAGCAGCGGTCGGCGGCGGCATCCTCGGCGACGTCGCGCGCGACATTGGCGAGCTGGAAGGCGATGCCGAGGTCCGATGCGCGGTCGAGCGTCATCTCGTCGCCGGCGTCGATCCCCATCACCAGTGCCATCGCGACTCCCACCGCGCCCGCGACATGATAGGCATAGCGGAGAAGATCCGCCTCGCTGCGCGGCCGCCAGTCGTCGGCGTCGAGTTCGAAGCCGGCGATGATGTCGTCGATGACGCCGCGCGGAATCGCGATTTCGCTGAGCAGCAGGCCAAGCGCGTCGAAGGCGGGCGCGCCGGTCGGCTCACCCGCGAACGCGCGGTCGGTCAGCGCGCGGATCCGCGCCAGCGCCGCCTTCGCGTCATGGCCTCCGGCCATCGCCCCACCGTGATCCTGCCCGTCGACGAGATCGTCGGCGGCGCGGCACCAGGCGTAGAGCAGCCACACCCGTTCGCGCGTGATCCGGTCGAACAGCCGGCTCGCGAGCGCGAAGCTCTTCGACCCCTGCGCGATGCTGTCGTGCGCGAAGCCGTGCAGGGCCTGTGCGTCATAGCCCCCCGCTTCGTTCATCAGAGATCGTCGGCCTTCATGGCGAAGATCGGCTCGTGCGGCCGATAGGCCGCCATCTTGTCGAGCAGTTCGTCGATTCCCGCATCGACGATCATGATTCCCGCGTGCGCGGGGCGGATGAAGCCCACGTCGATCATCTTGCGGTTGAAGGCGATCAGATCGTTGTAGAAGCCCGCCGCATTGAGCAGCCCGACGGGCTTCGCGTGATAGCCGAGCTGCGCCCAGCTGATCGCTTCCCACAGCTCGTCCATCGTGCCGACGCCGCCGGGGATGGTGAGGAAGCCGTCGGAGAGGTCGGTGAACATCCGCTTGCGCTCGTGCATCCCCGAAACGACATGGAGTTCGGTGACGCCGCGGTGCGCGACCTCGGTGCCGACGAGCGCGTCGGGGATCACGCCGATCACCTCGCCGCCCGCCTCGAGCGCCGAATCGGCGACCGCGCCCATCAGCCCCAGGCGCCCGCCGCCATAAACGACGCCGATGCCGCGGCTCGCCAAGGTGCGGCCAACGTGGCGCGCGGTTTCGATATAGACGGGATCGGCGGGGGTCGCGGATCCGCAATAGACGGCGAGGCGTTTCATAGATCTTCCAACATCAAACGGGCCGTTGCCTTGGCGCTGCCAACGACCCCGGGGATACCAGCGCCCGGATGCGTCCCCGCGCCGACGAAGTAAAGGTTCGAAATCCTGTCGTCGCGGTTATGGGCGCGAAACCAGGCGCTCTGCCGCAGCAGCGGTTCGAGGCTGAAGGCGCTGCCGAGATGCGCCGACAGGTCGCGGCCGAAATCGCGCGGGCTATAATGGAAGCGGGTGACGAGACGGGAGCGCAGCCCCGGCAGCATGCGCCGCTCGACCTCGGCGAGGATCGCGTCGGCGAAGCGCTGCCCGAACGCGCCGTCCCAGTGGGCGGGCGCCTTGCCGAGATGCGCGACCGGCGCGAGCGCGTAGAAGGTGGCGTGGCCCGGCGGCGCCATGCCCGGGTCGGTCGCGCTCGGGTGATGGAGGTAGAGCGAGACATCGTCGGGCACGGCGCCGCGCCGGTAGATGTCGTCGAGCAGCCCCTTGTAGCGCGGGCCGAACAGGATGCTGTGATGCGCGACGTCGGGATAATCGCCCTTCACGCCAAAATGGACGACGAACAGCGAGGGCGACCAGCGTTTGCGCGCGAGCCCTTTGGCGATCCTGGCGCCGCGCTTGTGATCGAGCAGGTCGCGATAGCTGTGCATCAGGTCGCCGTTGCACGCGACCATGTCGGCGTCCGCCCGCCAGCCGCTTCGTGTCGTCACGCCGGTCGCGCGGTCGCCCCGCGTTTCGATTTTCGCCACCGGATCGCCGAGACGCAACGTCCCGCCCAATCGCTCGAACAATCGCACCAGCCCCGCGACCAGCGCGTTGGTGCCGCCGCGCGCCCACCAGACGCCGCCCTGCTTCTCGATCGTGTGGATCAGCGCGTAGATCGCGCTCGTCGTCATCGGATTGCCGCCGACGAGCAAGGTGTGGAACGACAGCGCCTGCCGCAGCCGCTCGTCGCGAACGTAGGACGAGACGATCGAATAGACGCTGCGCCACGCCCGATATTGCATCAGCGCTGGCGCGGCGCGGAGCATCGAGGCGAAGTCGAGGAAGGCGGCCGCGCCGAGCTTCACATAGCCTTCGCGATGCACCCCATTCGCATATTCGAGGAAGCGCTCGTAGCCGTCGACGTCGGCGGGATCGAGCTTCGCGATTTCGGCGCGCAGCGCGGGCTCGTCGTTCGAATAGTCGAAGCTCGACCCGTCGGGCCAGTCGAGGCGGTAGAAGGGGGCAACGGGCACCAGTTCGACATCGGCCGCCATATCCTGCCCGCTCAGCGCCCACAGCTCCTCAAGGCACGGCGGATCGGTGATGACCGTCGGCCCCGCGTCGAAGGTGAAGCCATCGCGCCGCCAGTGATAGGCGCGCCCGCCGGGTTTGTCGCGCGCCTCGACGATGGTGGTCGCGACGCCCGCGGACTGGAGCCGGATCGCGAGCGCGAGGCCGCCGAAGCCCGCGCCGACGACGATCGCGCGGCGCGTCATCTCCAGTCGAAACGCCGGAGCGCGGCAATCGCCCGGCCGACCGGCACCGGCGGCTTGCCGGCGAGCAGGCGCAGCTTGTCGCCGGCTCGCAAGCGCCCCGCGTAGAAGCGCGCGATCAGGCCGGGTGAGAGGCGGTAAAAGCGCTCGAAGATGCGATAGCGCTCGTCGGGTGCGGCGGCGCGGAAGAGCATCGCGCCGAGCATCCGGTAGAAGCGCTGACGCCGCCACCCCGCCGCGGCCCGCTCGCGCAGCACGGTGGGCAGATCGGGGCCGATCAGGTCGGGGAGCGCGGCGGCGGTACGCACGGCATCGGGAAGCGAATAACCCGTCGTGGCGTGAAAGGCGCCGGCGCGCACGCCGATGCGCGCGGTGCGATCGGACGGCGGCCAATAGCGATCGAAGTCGCCCGCGATCACCACCGGCAGCGCACCGCTCTCCTCGCGCACGGCCTTCTTCGCGACCTTCCACCCCTGCGCCGCGGCATAAGCCTGGATGCGTTCGCGGACCGCCGGGACGTCGAGGTCGGGCGCATCGCTGTAGCAGGTGTCCTCGATGAACATCGTCTCCGCATCGAGCGGGAGCAGATAGACGAAGCGATAGCCGCCGATCTGCTCGACCGCGGCGTCCATCACCACCGGCTGGGCCAGTCCGTGCCCGCCCTTCACGCGCAGCGCCTGTCCGACGAACTTCTGCCAGCCGCAGGTCAGCGCCGACCCGTTCCCCGCGCCGCGCGCGTCGATGACGTGGCGCGCGTCGAGCCGCCCGCCCGCGGCGAGCAGCACATGGTCGGGCGCGAGATGCAGCGCGCGGTCGGCGATCAGGCGCCCCTCAGGCAGCGCTTCCGCGACAGCCTCCGCCAGCGCCTCGCCGGGGATGCTCTTGTACCCCATGCGCAGCGTCCGGTGATGCCCGGGGAAGCGGACATGATAGGCCGGCCAGTGATGGCGGACGAGCGGTGCGACGAGCCAGCGGTCGCGTTTCGCGATGTCGCTGTCGAAGAAGGACCAGATATGGTTGCCGCCGACCGTCCCCGCCTCGACCAGCCGGACGTCGAGCTCCGGCCGTTTCGCCGCGAGCGCCAGCGCGGCGAGCCCGCCCGCGAGCCCGCCCCCGACGATGGCGATGTCGCAGCGCGAGGACGGGGTGCTGGTCATGCGACGGGCGTAGCCGAGGGAGGTGCGGCGGGGAAGGCAAATGGCGCACCGTTCGGCGCGGATGACTTTCGGTGCGGCTTGCTGCAAAATCCCGCCATGTCCACGCCCGGCCCTCTCATCGAACCCGCAACACCCGACGACGCCCGGGCGATCGCGTCGATCTACGCGCATCATGTCGCGCGCGGCACCGCGAGCTACGACATCGAGCCGCGCAGCGTCGCGGTGACCACGGCGCTGATTTTGGAGCATCGCGCCAGGGGCTGGCCCTTTCTCGTCGCGCGCGACGCGGACGGCGGGGTCGCGGGCTACGCCTATGCCAGCCAGTTCCGCCCGCGCGCCGCCTATGCCTGGGCGTGCGAGGACAGCATCTACGTCGCCCCGGCGCAGCAGGGTCGCGGCGTCGGCCGCGCGCTGCTCGACGCGCTGCTGGTCGCGGCCGAGGCGGCGGGGTTCCGCACGATGGTCGCGGTCATCGGCGGCGGCGAGCCCGGATCGGTCGCGCTCCACGCCGCCTGCGGCTTCGCCCACGCCGGACGCCTCGCGGGGATGGGCTGGAAGCATGGGCGCTGGCTCGACACCGTCTATATGCAGCGCGCGCTCGGCGACGGCACCGCGAGCCCGCCCGAATGAGCGCCGCGGCGGCCATCGCGCTCGCGGCGCTCGCGATGACGCTGATCGTCGGGGGGCGCTATCTGGTGTCAAGCGGCGCCTTCGCGCTGGCGACGCGGCTTCGGCACCCCGGCCTCTATCGCGGGCTGGGGCCGCAGATCCGGCGTGAGATCGGCTGGAGCCTCGCGAGCGCCGCCATCTACGGCATCCCCGCCGGCATCGTCGCCTGGGGCTGGCAGGCGCGGGGCTGGACGCGCATCTACACCGATGTCGGCGACTATCCGCTCTGGTATCTGCCGGTCAGCCTGCTCGCCTATCTGCTGATCCACGACGCCTGGTTCTATTGGACGCACCGGGCGATGCACCGCCCCTGGCTGTTCCGCCGCGCGCATGCGGTGCATCACGCGAGCCGCCCGCCGACGGCCTGGGCGGCGATGAGCTTCCACCCCGCCGAAGCGGCGACCGGCGCGGTCGTCATCCCGGCACTGGTTTTCGTCGTCCCGATCCATGTCGCCATGCTCGGCCTCGTCCTCGCGATCATGACGCTGATGGGCGTCGCCAATCATATGGGGTGGGAAATGGCGCCGCGCGCGCTGGTGCATGGACCCGCCGGGCGCTGGCTGATAACCGCAACGCATCACGAGGCGCATCACGCCGCCTATCGGGGGAATTATGGGCTCTATTTCCGCTTCTGGGACAAAGCGTGCGGCACGGATATCGGGCTTGGTTCTTTTGCCGTTGCTGATCGCCGCGAGCGCGCCGCCGACGGTTGAGGTCAGCGTCACCGGGCTTCGCAGCACCAAGGGGCAGATCCTCGTCTGCCTGACCACCAATGCAAAGGCGTTTCCCGATTGCAGCAAGGACAAGGGCGCGGTGCGGCTCGCCGTGAAGGCGGCCGATGCCGGAGATTTCAAGCTCGCCGCTCCCGCCGCGGGCACCTATGCGATCGCGATCGTCCACGACGAGAATGGTAACGACAAGATGGACATGGCGCTGTTCCTGCCCCGCGAAGGCTTCGGATTTTCACGCAACCCGGCGATCATAGCCGGGCCGCCGAGCTTCAAGGCGGCGAGCTTTGCCGTGAGCGGCGAGGTGCGGCAGGCGATCAAGATGAAATATATGCTTTAGCGGAGGCCCGGTTCGAGGCGGCCCTTGGGGTGGGGAGTTGACATCCCCACCTTCGTCATTTCCGCGAAAGCGGGAATGACGAAGCTATGAGACGCAGAATGTCGCTAACCGCTCACAACCAGCCATATCCTCTCCGGCGCATGCGTCATTGTCGCCGCCCCATCGCGCCGCTAAAGCACCCGCGTGACCGCGCTTTCCTCCCGCATCGCCGCTCTCGCCCACCGCTGGCCGAAGGGCCTCGCGCTGCTTCTCGGCCTCGTATCCGCGACCGGCTTTGCGCCGCTGAACCTGTGGCCGCTCACCCTGCTCGCATTCGCGGGCTGGCTGTGGCTCGTCGCGCGAGCGCCGCGCGGCTGGCGCGCGTTGGAGATCGGCTGGGCGTTCGGGGTCGGTCATTTCGCGCTCGGATTGAACTGGATCGCGACCGCCTTCACCTATCAGGCGGCGATGCCGGCCTGGCTCGGCTGGATCGCAGTGCTTCTGCTGTCGCTCTATCTTGCCGTCTATCCGGCGCTGGCGGCGTGGGGGGCTTGGGCGGTGCAGACATTCGTCGCCCCAGCGAAAGCTGGGGCCGCCAGCAGGCAAAGCACGAGGCCGAATGCGGCCCCTGCCTTCGCAGGGGCGACGCTCTCCTTCATCCTCGCCTTCGCCGCGCTGTGGACGCTGACCGAATGGCTGCGGAGCTGGGTGTTCACCGGCTTTGCGTGGAATCCGTTAAGCGCCTTCCTCGTTCCGGTTTCGCTGGCATCACCGGCGAAGATCGTTGGAACTTACGGCTTGTCGGGGCTTGCCTTGCTTTGGGTGGGGTGGGGTTTGCGGCTTGCGCCCCGATGGCTGACGGTCTTTCGCAGCAGCCTCAAGGATGGCACATTCGTTTCGGTCATGATCTTGGGTCCGATCGCCTTTTTCGGCGCCCCCGTCCTTGTCGCCGCGCTGATGAATATCGGCGAGGCCGAATTTGCGCGTCTGGGGGCCATCACCCCCATCACCGTCGTCCAGCCCAACATCGGACAACAGGACAAATGGGAGGGCGGCAAGGCCGACGCCAATTTCGCCAAGCTCGCGCGGCTGACGATGCCGCAGGACGACGCGCCGCGTCTGATTCTGTGGCCCGAGGCCGCGATCCCCGACTATCTCGAAACCGGCTATCCGCCTGTCTATTATGATCGCTCGCCCGCAGAAGCGCGCGGTCGGCTGACCAGCCTGATGAACACGCACGACCTGATGCTGCTCGGCGCTCTCAAGCTCGAACTCGATCGCACCGGCGAGGCCATCGGCGCACGCAACGCGGTGATGACAGTGCACGCGGACGGATCGCTCGGGCCGCGCTACGACAAGGCGCACCTCGTCCCCTATGGCGAATATCTGCCGATGCGGCCTTTGCTTTCCGCGATCGGCCTGTCGCGCCTCGCGCCGGGCGACATCGACTTCTGGCCCGGCCCCGGCGCCCGCACGCTCGACCTCGGGCGCTTCGGCAAGGCAGGCCTTCAGATCTGCTACGAGATCATCTTTTCGGGGCAGGTCGTCGACCGCGCCCACCGCCCCGACTTCATCTTCAACCCCTCGAACGACGCCTGGTTCGGCGCCTGGGGCCCGCCGCAGCATCTGGCGCAGGCGCGGCTGCGCGCGATCGAGGAGGGACTTCCCATCGTGCGCGCGACGCCGACGGGGATCAGCGCGGTGATCGACGGCGATGGACACGTGCTCGAATCGATCCCGATGCACAAGGCCGGACGGATCGACACCATGCTGCCGCGCGCGCACGCGCCAACGCCCTTCGCACGATACGGCAATGCGCTTTCTGTCGCTTTCGCGCTGCTGCTCCTCGCGCTCGCCATTGCCTTTCGCCGCCGTGGGCGCTAACAGCAGCGCGACATAAAGCATCCTTTATATCCGATTCACAGAAGGTCTCTCCATGCGCAACAGCTTCCTCTTCACCTCCGAAAGCGTGTCCGAAGGACATCCCGACAAGGTGTCGGATCAGATTTCGGATTCGATCGTCGACCTGTTCCTGTCGAAGGACCCCGAAGCGCGCGTCGCGTGCGAGACGTTGACCACCACCCAGCTCGTCGTGCTGGCGGGCGAGATCCGCTGCAAGGGCGTCTATGAGGACGGCGCCTGGGCCCCCGGCGCGCTCGACGAGATCGAAGCGACCGTCCGCAAGACGGTGAAGGACATCGGTTACGAGCAGGACGGCTTCCATTGGGAGACGCTGCGCTTCGAGAATAACCTCCACGGCCAGTCGGCGCATATCGCACAGGGCGTCGACGAAAGCGGCGACAAGGATGAGGGCGCGGGCGACCAGGGCATCATGTTCGGCTATGCGTCGGACGAGACGCCCGACCTGATGCCCGCGACGCTCGATTACAGCCATAAGATTCTCGAGCGCATGGCCGCCGACCGCAAGGCGGGTACGGCGCCCTTCCTCGAACCCGACGCCAAGAGCCAGGTCACGCTGCGCTACGCCAACGAACGCCCCGTCGAGGCGACCGCGATCGTCGTGTCGACCCAGCACGCGCCCGGCTATTTCTTCCACAATGGCGAGGGCGACGAGGCGAAATATGCCGAGCTTCGCGACTATGTGAAGCGCGTGGTCGCCGACGTGCTGCCCGCCGAGCTGCTGACCGCGAACACCGTCTATCACATCAACCCGACCGGCCGCTTCGAGATCGGCGGACCCGACGGCGACGCGGGGCTGACCGGACGCAAGATCATCGTCGACACCTATGGCGGCGCGAGCCCGCACGGCGGCGGCGCGTTCAGCGGCAAGGATCCGACCAAGGTCGACCGCTCGGCCGCCTATGTCACCCGCTATCTCGCCAAGAATATCGTCGCCGCGGGGCTCTCGCGCCGCTGCACGATCCAGCTCTCCTACGCGATCGGCGTCGCCGAGCCGCTGTCGGTCTATGTCGACCTCCACGGCACCGCGGCCGAGGGCGTGACCGAGGCGGCGCTCGAACAGCTGATCCCGCAGCTCGTCCGCCTGACGCCCAAGGGCATCCGCACCCACCTCGGCCTCAACAAGCCGATCTATCGGCAGACCGCCGCCTATGGCCATTTCGGCCGCCAGGCGAACGGCGACGCCTTCCCGTGGGAGCGCACCGACCTGACCGACAAGCTGAAGGCGGCCTTTGCCTGATCGGTATCCGGGGCGGCTTGCCGCCCCGGCTCCGTATCGCTAACGCGCCGCCATGACTGCTTATAAGTCCGGCGATCCGACCACGCTCAACCGTCTCTATGGCCGCGCCAAGGGCAAGCCTCTGCGCGCGGGCCAACGGGATCTGGTCGACCATCTGCTGCCGCAGATCGCGGTGCCGGACGTTGGCGAAGTTTCCGCGGAGCGTCTGTTCGGCGACGACCGTCAGTTGCATTTTGAAATCGGTTTCGGCGGCGGCGAGCATATGGCGGGGCGCGCCGACATGCTGCCCGATCACGGCTTCATCGGCGCCGAGCCCTTCGTCAACGGGGTGGCCCAGGCATTGGTCCACATCGGCGGCGACCATGGCGCGCACCCGCCGCTCGGCAATGTCCGCATCCATCATGGCGACGCGCTCGAAGTGCTGCGCCGCATCCCCGACGGCGCCCTCTCCTTCGCCTATCTGCTCCATCCCGACCCCTGGCCCAAGGCGCGCCACGCGAAGCGGCGGATGATGAACGACGGCCCGGTCGACCTGATCGCCGCGAAGCTGAAGCCGGGCGGCGAGTTCCGCTTCGGCACCGACCATCCCGTCTATCTCGCCCACGCGCTGATGGTGATGCGGCGCCACCGCCACCAGTTCGAATGGCTGGCGAAGGATGCGAAGGACTTCCTCGTCCGCCCCGGCGGCTGGCCCGAAACGCGCTATGAAGCCAAAGCGCGCGCGCAGGGGCACGAGGTGTGGTATTTCCGATGGAGGCGTAAATAGGAGTGCTATAGAACTGAAAAGAGTAGTTTTTTTCTGTTCTGGTCTTTGCTACTCTTACCCAGATTATCCAGCGATTTCGGTCACGGTGATTGCTGGGTGATTGCTGGAAAACGCCTTATCGGGAGACCTGATTATGGCGAGCGGAAAGATCACGAAGCGCTCTATCGATGCCCTCATCGCGGACACCGAATGCGGCATTCTGTGGGACGATAGCATCAAGGGATTCGGTGCCAAACGAACCAAAGCCGGTGCCGTCTCATATGTGCTGCAATTTCGAATGGGTGGCAGAGAAGCCAAGACCCGCAGATACACGATCGGCAGTCACGGTTCGCCGTGGACGCCAACTACTGCCCGAAGCGAGGCTGAACGCTTGGCGATCCTGATTGCTCAGGGCGTCGATCCTGGCGAGGCAGAGCGACAGCGGCGGAGAGAGGCCGTCGATCTCGCTTTTGACAATTATGCCGACAAATTTTTGGAGGCATGCGTCGGCAAGGGCTGGCGGCGATTGGTGGAACAGGCTCTCAGGCTTCATGTAAAGCCGGTCCTAGGCGCAAAGCCGCTTCCCAGGCTTTCTCGAATCGACGTGGTTGCGGTTTTCGACAGAATGCCGCGCGCGCACGTCGCCAATATCCGTAACGTGTTTGCGGTCTTGCGCCGCCTCTTTCGCTGGGCGGTGAGCCGCGGCGACATCGAGCGTAGCCCCATGGAGGGCATGGAGACCCCGCCTGCGGTAAAGCCGCGCGATCGCTGGCTATCGGACGAGGAACTGGGACGGATATGGATTCAGGCGCCAAAAACACATCATTGTTTCGGGCCGATCGTGCGACTGCTGGTTGTCACCGGTCAGCGCCGGGAAGAAGTTTCGTCGCTCTCGTGGCAAGAACTCGATCGACGGGAGCGCCTCTGGACCCTGCCGGGCGACAGAACGAAAAATGGCGAACCGAACCGCATACCGCTGAACGACCTTGCTCTCGCAATCCTGGACGAACTCGCCGGCTCGGACGCATGGCCGCGTCATGGCAGGCTGTTCGCGACGTCGCGAGGCGGAGCGTTCACCGGCTATGACAAGGGCAAGAAAAAGCTCGACCGGCTTGTTTCTGAAGACGGCGGCGAGCCGGTACCTAATTGGCGCCTTCACGATCTTCGTAGAACTCTCGCCACCGGATTTCAGCGTTTGGGTGTACGATTCGAAGTTACCGAGGCGGTGCTGAATCATGTGGGCGGTTCGCGGGCGGGCGTGGCTGGAATCTATCAGCGCCACGATTGGAAGGACGAAAAGCGTGAAGCACTGGCTCTATGGAATGACCATGTTTCCTCGATAATCCGTTGCCTCGTTACGCCTGCCGCCTGAGTTTGCCGAACTCCCGATCTCCAGCGATAAAACGCTCGATCATGGGTGGGATCAGGCGCTCGGGTGCGAGCGGCTCTGGCAATCCATGGAGCTTCGCGTGGACGCGCGCGTAGTCGGCGAGGTCGCGCAGCAGACTGCCCGAAAATTCGACGGCCAGCTTCGCGGATTTTTCCTCGATGACCGGACCGAGCCTGAGCTTGCTCATGGCCGGGACTCCAAAGGCTCCAGAATGAGATCGCGCGTCACGATCACCCTGAAGGCAAAGCCTGGCCGGATACGGATTGTTGGCTCGATCCCGATCTCGCGCTCGGCAAGCCTCCGCCCAGTCTGGCTGACGGCATCTTGCGATCCCTCGCGGATCGCGCGCACGAGTTCGTCTTCGCCACTGGCGACAAGCTCGGCACCGGCTCCGAATAGGGTCGAGACAAGAGCAGCCCTGAAAATCCGGCCCCAATGATGGTCGACGCGATCGGCGAGGCCAGCCATCCCGCGCACATCGGCGCCGGGTTGCCGATCAAGCTTGATCGAACGCCCCCCCGGAAGGATCAACCGGTCCCATGCCAACAGCACGCGGTCCTGACCCGCCGCGACCTCGCTGTCATATTCACCGATCAGCCTCGCCCCTTGCGGGATGAGAAGATGCCGGCCTGTCGGGCTATCGAAGACATTTTGGGTGACCTGCGCCGTGATCTGGCCGGGCAGATCCGAATTGATGCCCGTGATCAGCGCGGCGGGAATGACGCTGCCCGCCTGAACGATGTAAGGCGAACTGGCTGGCCGTATCCGCTCGGCGCTCTCGGCCACCTGGCCATTTTGCGCGAGAAATGGCGTCCGGCCTGCTGCCGATGGATCGGGTTGACTCGATAAGGGGACATCGGGCGGGAGCGAAGCGGTCTCGACGGCAGCGGCGCCGAAAAGACGGCTCGAGCGCGCAGCTTCCCGTTCCTGCTGTGCCCGCTGACGCGCCTGCTCTGCTGCGGTCCGCGCCGGATCGGGAGATGACGGCCCCTGCCCCATCGACGGTAGCGGAACCGGCTCTCCATCCTGCTGCGCGGATGCGAGTGATCGACCGAGTTCGCCGGGAGGAGGCGGTCCGAGTTTGGGAATGGCACCATAATCTTTCGGCGCGCCGGTGACTGCTTCGGACCGGTTGTTAGCCGCCGCGTCGTATAGATTCTCGGGCGCTTCATGCACCGCCGGCCTCAGGGCCCAGAAAAGCGCGCCGCCGATCACGATGCCCGCCGTGCCGCCCACGACCGCCAATGCCTTTCGCGACAGACGCATGACATGCGGCGGCTCGGGCGTAAGCCTGAATGGTTCGGCGGGAACGATATCCGGACTCGGCAATTCCGCGGCCGGGATTGCCTCTTGGGCGCCGGTCATGATGCGCTTCCCACACGCTTGATGCGAACCGCCTTGGCGGCCCGCCCGTTGCCGAGCCGCAATTCGCCCCGATCGAACAGGCGATCGACGACGAGGAAGCGGCCATCGACACGGTAGTTGACGAGTTCAGCCTGATCCTTCGCGCCGAGGATGAAAAGCGGCGGCATGTCGCCGACCGCGATGCTCTCGCCAAACTCGATGAACAGCTGTCGGCCGTCATCGAAGACGCGAACCGGGCGCCAGGGAACCCGGTCGCCCGACAGCTTGTAGCCAAAATTGAGCGAAGGCAGCGCGATGCCGGTAGCAACCGAAGTCGACCGCGCGGCCTCCGCTTCGGCCAGCTTGAGCGCCAGCAGTTCGTCGGCGGGATAGGTCCATGATACCGACGCCATATAGGCGGACGGCGTCGCGCGCAGCTCGATATGATAGGTCCGCCGGTCGGTGTTGATAATCATATTGGTCATGATGTCGGAGCGCACTGGTTTCACGAGCAAATGAACACGGCGCTTAGCGCCGGCGCCGCTGACGGTGTCACCGATGATCCAGCGCACCGTGTCGCCCGCGGCGACCGGTCCAGGCCCAACCAGCTGTTCGCCCTCCTGCAACACGATGTCGGTGACCTGCCCCGGCGACGCGTAAACCTGATAGAGCGCACCGTCGGCCCACGCATATTGCTGGATTGCATTGCGAAAGCCCTGCCGATCGGGCTGGACGCGCGCCTCGGCATTGGCGCGTCCGACCCGTTGTTTCGGATCGGCAGGTTCGCTGGCGAAAGCGACGGAAATCGCCAACGTGAACGCAAGCGAAGCGGCGGAAACTCTCATCATTGGCTGAGCTCCTTGGACCATGAAATAGCCGACACGAAGAGACCGAGCGGATTGCGGCGAAGCCCGTCGGCATTGCGCGGCGGCTTCAGGCTCACGGTCAGGATCGCCGACCAGCGCGATGTTTCGATGAGGCTGCCATCCTGATAGCGGCGCTCGGTCCATGCGATGCGAAAGCTGTTTTTAGACGCGCGGATGACGCTCGAGACGTCAACGGCGACCTGGACCTTGCCGACCTCGGCAAACGGATCGTTGTTCCGCGCATAGTCATTGAGCGCCTGTGCGCCCGTCGCGCTTGCAAAGTCATAGGCCGAAAGCCAGTCCGCGCGCAGGACCACCGGATCGGCGGGAATGCTGCGGACATGCTCGATGAAGCGTGCGAGATGGAAAGCGATCTGCGGATCCGTCGGCGACCAGTCGGCATCCGCCGGCGCCACCGCTCTCGCCTCGCCGAGCTTGTCGACCTCGACGACCCAAGGCGTGATCGTACCGCGCGCGGATTGCCAGACGAGCCCTCCGGCGAGGCCGCCCGAGAGGATGAGGCATCCGAAAAAGGCCAGGCGCCAGTTTTTCGCCTGCACGCGCGCCGAGCCGATGCGATCGTCCCAGACCTGCGCGGCGCGCTGGTACGGGGTCACCGGCGTGGGCGATTTGCCGTAATGATTGGATGCGCGTCGGAACATGGATCAATCCTTCTCGCTGATGTCGGGCGCCGATCCGGCGCCATGGCTGTCGCCGCTCTTGAGGGTATGGGCGCCGATGGTCGCGCCCTGCGTCACTGACTGTCGGCGGCGCATTGCGGCAGCCCATGCCGGCGGGCCATCGCCTGCAGCGCGGGACGTTTCGCCGGCACCCTGTCCGGCCTTACCGGCCTGATAATCTGACCGCATTTTCGCGGCGGCGCGGCGAAGCGGGCTGGAAGCCGCGCTTGCGGCGCTTCGGGCCACATTTGCCAGTCCGCCGCCAACCGCGCTCGCGCCGCTCTTGCCAGCGGACCCCGCTGCGTAAGCGGCGGATGCGCTTCCCGCTCCGCGCACGCCAGTAGCCGCTGCACCCCGGACAGCCGTCGCGGCTGCGCCGCCCGCCAGCGTCGCTCCCGCCGCTCCGGCTGCCAGCGTTGCGCCTGCCGCGACCGTGGTCCCCGCGGCGGCGCCCGCACCAAGCTGCGGCCCGCCGGCGACGATGCCATTGGCGATCGAGGGGCCGAAGATGCCGAGCCCGAGCAAAGTCAGCGCACCGAGCGCAATCGCCATGGCCTGCTCGATATCGGGCTCGGGTCCGACCCCGGCGTCAAGGAAGCGGGAGAAAAGCGTCGTGCCGATCCCGGTGATGACCGCGAGCACGAGCAGCTTGATGCCCGACGAGACGATATGGCCAAGGACTCGCTCCGCCATGAAGGCGGTGCGGCCGAAGAAGGCAAAAGGTATCAGAACGAAACCCGCGAGCGTCACGAGCTTGAATTCGAGGATCGTGACGAAGACCTGCACCGCGAGAATGAAGAAGGCGAGCACGACGATCACCCATGCGACGAGCAGGATCAGGATCTGCATGAAGTTCACGAACAATCCGATCGGGCCGAGCAGATCGGCACTCGCGTCGAGCAGCGGCTCCGCAGCGTCGAGGCCCGTAGCGGCGATCATGCCAGGACGCATGAAGTCGCCGATCGCAAGCCCGCCGCCGCTGGCCTTCAGGCCGAGCCCGGCGAAGCTCTCGAGCAGGATCGTGGCGAGGGTCTGAAAATTGCCGATGATGAAAGCAAAGAAGCCGATGTAGAGCGTCTTTTTGACGAGCCGCTGCAGCACATCCTCGTCGGCACCCCATGCCCAGAAGAGCGCCGCGATCGTTACGTCGATCACGATCAGCGTCGAGGAGAGAAAGCCGACCTCGCCGCCGAGCAGCCCGAATCCGCTGTCGATATAGGTCGAGAAGACCGACAGAAATTGGTCGATTATGCCGGTATCTTCCATGGAATCAGTCCTCTTTCCGGCCGAAAAAGCGATCGCGCTCGGCCTCCCATGCGGCTGCGCATTCCGCATGGGGCTCGGTGACGGTGCGGCAACGGCGCAGCGTGTCCCGGCGCCCGGGCGGCGCGTTCGCCTCGAATATCTGCGGAGCGGGCGCGCGCGGCGCGGGCGGGTCGAGGGATGCGACGACGGCGATCGTCAGCGCGAGCCCGCCGCCGACCGCCACAAGCACCAACCTGCCCGCCCCGCCCATCTCAATTGCCCTTGCGGAAGCGGTGGAAGCGTTCGCGGCCTTCGGCCTCGATCGCCGCGGCGCGCGCAGCGTCCAGCATGTCGGCGCGCCCTTGCGCGGTGATGGCGGCGGCAAGATCGCCGAGCTGCTGCGACTGGAGCGCGAGCAACTGGTTGCCCGCCTGCGCCGCCTGCAGCGCGCCGGTCGCCGACTGACTCGCCGTCACGAGGATCCCGATCGAGCGCCGCGCACTTTCCATGTTGCCGACGACACCGGCCTGCACCTTCAGCGCGTCCTGGAAGGCGCCGACGCTATCGCTCCAGCGCGCTTCGGCGTTGGCGACCATCGCGGTCTGCGACCCCGACAGCGCGGCGCCCTTGTAGCGAGTGTCGAACGCCTTCTGGATGTCGCCGACGTCGAAGGCGACACGCTGCGCTTCGCCGAGAAGCTGGCGGGTGCGGTCGACCTGGCCCTGCAATTCCTGGAGGGTCGAGACGGGCAGGCTCGAGAGATTCTTCGCCTCGTTCATCAGCGAGGCCGCCTGGTTCTGCAGCATGCTGATCTGGTTGTTGATCTGCTCGAGCGTGCGTGCCGCGATCAGGATATTCTGGGCATAGTTGCGCGGATCGTGGACGATGCCGCCGATCTGCGCGCTCGCCGGCGCGGCAGCAAAGCCGACGGGGGCAGCGGCGGCCACCAGCACCGCGCCGATAGCGGCGCGAGCAAAATGAGTCTTCTTCATGGATACTACTCCTTCGGGGGTGAGGCGGATCGGAGCCCGGCGAGCAGATCGGCGGCCCATGCGAGACCGCGATAGCGGAGCCAGGCGGAGGCGAAGCCGTCGGCGCCATGCTCGGCGACAAGCTCGCCGATGCGGATCTGGTCGGTCTTCGAGGATGCGGCGGTGAAGGCGAGCGCGATGTCGCCGAGACCCAGTTCGAATAGGCGGTTGCCGCGGCGCGACTGGCAATAATAGTCGCGTTTCGGCGTCGCCCGGCTCAATATCTCGATCTGCCGGTCGTTGAGGCCGAAGCGTTCGTATACGCGCGCGATCTGCGGTTCGGCCGCACGCTCGTTGGGCAGGAACAGCCGCGTCGGGCAGCTTTCGATGATTGCCGGAGCAATGCTCGACGCCTCGATGTCGGCGAGACTCTGGGTCGCGAAGATCACACTCGCATTCTTCTTGCGCAGCGTCTTCAGCCATTCGCGAAGCTGCGCGGCGAAGGCAGATTGATCGAGGACGAGCCATCCCTCGTCGATGATGATGAGCGTCGGCGATCCGTCGAGCCGGCCTTCGATCCGGTGGAACAGATAGGAAAGGATCGAGGGCGCCGACGATGCGCCGACAAGCCCTTCGGTCTCGAGCGCCTGAACGCGGGCGTCGCCGAGATGCTCGGTCTCGGCGTCGAGAAGCCGGCCCCAGGGACCGCCGACAAGATAGGGCGCGAGCGCGAGCTTCAGTTCCTGCGACTGGAGCAGCACGGCAAGACCGGTCAGCGTCCGCTCTTGGGCCGGCGCGGTCGACAGCGAGGTCAGCGCCGACCAGAGATGTTCCTTCGCGCTCGGGTCGACCGCTACCCCCTCGCCCGCGAGCAAGGCGGCGAGCCATTCGGCAGCCCAGGCGCGTTCGGACGCCTCGTCGATCCGCGCGAGCGGCTGGAGCGCGACCGAGCCGACGCTGCCGGCGTCGTGAAGCGCGCCGCCGAGATCCTGCCAGTCCCCGCCCATGGCGATCGTCGCAGCCCGGATCGAGCCGCCATAATCGAAAGCGAAGATTTGGCTGCCCGCATAGCGGCGGAACTGCAGCGCCATGAGCGCGAGGAGCACCGATTTGCCAGCGCCGGTCGGGCCGACGACGAGCGTATGGCCGACGTCGCCGACATGGAGAGTTAGGCGGAACGGGGTCGAACCTTCGGTCTTGCCGTAAAGCAAGGGGCTATCACCGAAATGCTCGTCCCGTTCCGCCCCCGCCCACACCGCGGAGATTGGGATTAGGTGGGCGAGATTGAGCGTGGAAACGGGGGGCTGGCGGACATTGGCGTAAACTTGGCCGGGGAGGCTCCCGAACCAGGCCTCGAGCGCGTTCACGCCCTCGATCGTGCAGGTGAAGTCGCGGCTCTGGATGATCTTCTCGACAAGCCGGAGCTTTTCGGCGGCGAGAGCCGGGTCGCGATCCCACACCGTGACCGTCGCGGTCACATAGGCGATGCCCGCTTCGTCGGCGCCGAGTTCCTGCAGCGCAAGATCGGCATCGGCTGCCTTGTTCGACGCATCGCTGTCCATGAGCACCGAAGCTTCGTTGGTCATGACCTCCTTGAGGATCGCCGCGATCGACTTGCGCTTCGCGAACCATTGCCGCCGGATCTTGGTGAGCAATTTCGTGGCGTCGGTCTTGTCGAGCATGATGGCGCGCGACGACCAGCGATAGCCGAAGCCCTGGCGATTGAGTTCGTCGAGCAGGCCCGGGAAGGTGACGCTGGGAAAACCTGTGATGGTCAGCGTGCGCAGATGATGGTCGCCGAGGCGTGGTTCGAGGCCGCCGACGAGCGGTTCGTCAGCGAGAAGGGCATCGAGATAGGCGGGCGTCTCGGGGACGCGGACCCGCTG
Organism: Sphingopyxis sp. NJF-3; assembly: GCF_053514865.1. Taxonomy (NCBI): domain Bacteria; kingdom Pseudomonadati; phylum Pseudomonadota; class Alphaproteobacteria; order Sphingomonadales; family Sphingopyxidaceae; genus Sphingopyxis; species Sphingopyxis sp. NJF-3. Next base: position 400,227 of record NZ_CM130726.1, on the reverse strand, counting down.
CACCTTCGTCGAGACGCAGCTGTGGAGATAGGTCAGCGTCTCGCTGTCGCCGAGCCATTCAGCCTCGGGCATGAAGCTCTCGACGAGGTGCAAAAAACGGTCGGTGCGGTCGGCGAAGCTTGCCAACAGTTCCCTGGGATCGACGCCGGTCTTCGAGCGCCCCTCATAGAGCCAGGCTTCGGCGCGCGCGGCCTCCTCGGCGGGCGGCATCCAGAGCAAAGTCAGATAATAGAAGCTTTCAAAATGCGCGCCTTCCTCGCGAAACTGCTCGCGGCGCTCGACATCGACAAGCTCGGACACGGCGTCCGGAAACTCGGCGAGCGGATAGGATTGCGCCGGAACACGCTGCGCCTCGACGAACACCGCCCAGCCCGAGCCGAGCCGGCGCAGCGTGCTGTTCAGCCGCGCGGTCACGGCGACGAGTTCGGCAGGCGTCGCGCTGTCGAGATCGGGGCCGCGAAAGCGCGCGCTGCGCTGGAAGGACCCATCCTTGTTGAGGACAATCCCCTGCGCGACGAGCGCCACCCACGGCAGATAGTCGGCGAGATGGGCGGACCGGGGGCGATATTCGGAGAGATTCATCATCAGCGCATCCAGACGGGATATTTGAGGTGACGCCGGGCGACGTCGACGAACTGCGGATCGCGCCGCGCCGCCCAGACCGAGAGCGCATGGCCGATCGCCCAGATGGCGAGGCCGGCAAGCCAGAGCCGCAGACCGAGGCCGATCGCCCCCGCGAGGGTGCCGTTGACGATCGCGAGACTGCGCGGCGCCCCGCCGAGGAGGATCGGCTCGGCCAGCGCCCGGTGCACCGGGGCGAAGAAGCCCGGGACCTCCATCAGACGAGCACTCCGCCGCCGAAGGAGAAAAAGGAGAGGAAAAAGCTCGACGCCGCGAAGGCGATCGACAGGCCGAAGACGATCTGCACGAGCCGGCGGAAGCCTCCCGAAGTGTCACCGAAGGCCAGGCTGAGTCCGGTGACGATGATGATGATCACCGCGACGATCTTGGCGACCGGCCCCTCGACGCTCTCGAGGATCGACTGCAGCGGCGCTTCCCATGGCATCGACGATCCGCCGGCATATGCAGGCGCGGTGAAAACAAGGGCCGCGGCGAGCGCCGCTGCGGCGATGAGCGGTCGGCCTGAAATCGGGATGGTCATGCAAGCTCTCCTGCAGAAAGGGCTGGGGTCAGGCGGTATTCGGAAGATCCGGGATCGAGCCCGTCGACACGCACGAGTTCGGACAGGTGCCGACCGGCGCCCGTCCGAACGAGGACGGCGACGAGATCGATCGTCTCCGCGAGTAGCGCGCGCGGCACGGTGACGACCGCTTCCTGGATCAGCTGCTCCATGCGGCGGAGTGCCCCGAGCGCGGTTCCGGCGTGAATGGTCCCGATGCCGCCGGGGTGCCCGGTGCCCCACGCCTTCAGGAGGTCGAGTGCCTCGGCGCCGCGCACCTCACCGATCGGGATGCGATCGGGGCGCAGGCGAAGCGAGGAGCGGACGAGATCGGAGAGCGAGGCGACCCCGTCCTTCGTGCGCATCGCGACGAGGTTCGGTGCCCTGCATTGAAGTTCGCGCGTGTCTTCGATCAGGACGATGCGCTCGTCGGTCCCGGCCATTTCGGCGAGCAGGGCGTTGGTGAGCGTGGTCTTGCCGGTCCCGGTCCCGCCCGCGACGAGAATATTCAACCGGTCGGCAACGCCGCGCCGCAGCAGATCGGCCGCGCCGCGTCCCATAATCCCCGCCGCCACATAATCATCGAGCGTGAAGACCGCGACGGCGGGCTTGCGGATGGCAAAGGTCGGCGCGGCCACCACCGGCGGCAGCAGCCCTTCGAACCTTTCCCCGCTTTCCGGCAGCTCTGCGGACACGCGGGGCGACAGGGCATGCACTTCGGCACCGACATGATGGGCGACGAGGCGAATGATGCGCTCGCCATCGGCTGCGGCAAGCCGGGCCCCGCTATCGGCGAGCCCGGTGCCGAGCCGGTCGATCCACAGGCGGCCGTCGGGGTTCAGCATGACCTCGACGATCGCTGGATCGGCGAGCCACTCGGCAATGGCTGCGCCCATCGCCGTCCGCAGCATCCGGGCACTGCGCAAGTTTGCTTCGATCCGGATCGGTTCTGCGCCCATCGGGAGCCCCATTGACATGTCCGGGCAAGGGCGCCCGGCTCGACGGGGTCGAGTAAGAGACGCAGGAATGCAGGCGATTCAACAAGCTTTTCGCGTCATCAAACAATGGGGAAGAAAGACAGGCCATGGGGTAGCTCGCTTCGCCGCGACACGGCCTCAAGCAACCGTATCGCGGGGTCGGTAGCTTGTGCTGCACCGGTTTTTGGCAAGAATGTGCGGATGACTGATTCGGGGTCGCAGCCCTCAGACGATTATTCGCGCTGGCAACGCCTTACGGAAAAACAGCGTGCCTGCCTCGACCTGTTGCTCGAGCGGCAAACGTCGAAGCAGATTGCGCGCCGGCTCGATATCTCCAAGCAGGCCGTCGATCTGAGGCTGACGACCGCACGGGACATATTGGGCGCCGCGAACCGTGACGAGACGGCGATCCTTTATGCCCGGCTTCGACAGACCTATGACCGGATACCATGTGATCCGGTCATACTACCGTCGCGCGCCGGATTGGTGCCATCCGATCTTCCGAACGAAGGGACGGCCGAGACATGGGCGCATGCCGCGACGCTCGAGGATGGGTCTGTCGAAGCCGGCCCGGCGTTCAAGGATCTTTGGAGACATGATCATCCGCGAGAGCGAAGAGGCTGGATCATGGCGGGGATGCTCACGCTCCTCGTTCTTCTTGCTCTCGCAGGCCTGATCATCGGCGACACGCTGACCAGGCTGCTCTCCCACTGATCCTTTCACCCTGTCGAAGGTCAATCGCCGGAGCAATCTTTCCGGCAAAGGAGAAGTCATGTCCCAGGAAATAACGATCACCGCGGCGCGCCTCGTGCGCGATGTGCCGGCTGCGGAAGTCCGAATCGACGATGCGCTCATCGCGGTGTCGTCGCTGATGACGAGCGTCGTCACGGCGCGTCGCGATACCGCCGGCGTGTCGGCAAGGAAGGGCCAGACGACCATCAGGCGATTGCTGAAAGCGCAGACGGCTCTCATCGATGTCAGCGGCGATATCCTGCGCGTGCACGGCGAACTGGCCGACATCGGACGCGAGACCGGCGGGTATGATCTTCACGAATGTCCCGCGATCGAAAAGGGCCCGTCAGCCGTTTCGTCAATGGCCTGACGCCGGTTGACCGGGAGCGGCCGCCATGAAAGTCTGGAGCGATGCGAATAGCGTTGTTTCTCGCCTTCTTGGCCGTTGCCGCAGGCTATGCGGCGTGGCGCGGTGGCGGGCCCGAACGAACGATGGCGGCGATCGCGCTCACGATGGTCGGCGCCGACCAACTGCTCCACGCGTTCGTCCCGCCATCCTTCGCCTCGCTCGATACCGGCCATCTGGTAATCGACCTTTTTGGCGCAACGTCTACGACCCTGCTCGCGCTCTTTGCGCATCGCTTCTGGCCCATGCCGATGGCCGTTTTGCACATGGCACCGCTGCTGGCTCACATGAGCCGCTTCCTGGACGTAGCGCTTCATCCGGCCGCCTATCTGATGATGCAGGTCGCAACGTCCTGGGCGGTGCCTCCCATTCTTATCCTCGCAACCTGGCGACACAGAAGACGGCTGAAGCGCGGAAGCAACGAGCCGTCCTGGCTGATCTCATCGCCGTCATCGATCCCGGGAACAGCGAAGCCTTAGCCGAAGCCCTGCTCGCCGAGCATCGAACGCTCGCGCGGCTATTCGCGCAATCCCGCGGTGCACTTGCCCGCACGCTTGGCGACGACAGTCCGGTCGGATCGCTGCTCCTGGCCGCCCAGGCCGCCACCATCGAAGGAATGCGCCCGAGCCTTGTCGGCCGTGAAGTCGCCCCCGCCAGCCCGCAACTGCTGCAATATCTTCGCGCGTCGATGGGCGGGCTTCCGGACGAGATACTGCGCGTACTGTTTCTCAGCCCGTCGCGCCGACTGCTTGCCGACGAGCAATTGCAAAACGGGTCCTTGAGCCATCTCGTCGTTTATCCGCGCACGATCTTCCGACGCGCGATCGAGCTTGAGGCGGCGGCAATCATCCTCGTGCACAATCATCCGAGCGGCGATCCGGCACCGAGCCAGGCCGACATCGACGCCACCGAACGGCTCGTGGCGGTCGGGCGCTCGCTCGACGTCGAGGTCCTCGAGCATATCGTCGTCGCGCTCGGCGGGTACAGCATGATCCTGAAAAAACGAAAGACGCCGCACCCGGTCACCTCGTCGGGGTTGCTGTTCCGCAGCCAGCCCAAGGGGTGGCGCCGGTCGCCAGATCGGTCCCGGGCGCTCGCGAACGCGCACCGGGCGTGTCGCCGGCGACTATTGCGCCGCCAGCTCGTCGGCGCCGCCGAATTGTTTGGCGAACCCGCCTGGGACATGCTCGTCGATCTCTTCATTCACGAAGCCGAGGCCCGCCCCGTGTCGACGAGTTCGGTCTGCATCGCGTCAGGCCTGCCGATGACCAGCGCGCTTCGCCTGCTTCAACAACTTTGCGACGCGGGTCTGGTGACCCGCGAGCCGGACCATGACGACGGGAGGCGAAATTTCATCCGGCTTGCGCCCGATCTCGGGCATCGCCTCACGGCCTATTTCGCGGAAGGCGATGAGTGACGGCACCTCCTCGCGACCATTGCCGAGGCATGTAACGCGGCGCCAAATTCTTGCACATCGCCGCAGGGTTGATGATCGTCAAATTGCCACAAGCGAATTTGTTGTCGGCAAAACCGCCTTTCACGATCATCAACAGCCTGAGTTGTCATTTGGCGATCATCAAATCCGATCATCGCCAACGATCAGGCGGAGGCGGATTTGCCAATTCAATATCATCGGGCGGCTTTCCACCCTCTGACCTCGATCTGAGTGCGATTTTTCCTCTAGTAGGGCCAGCGAATGCCGCGATCGCTCGATATGAGGACGTGCTGGCAGGGACACCTGCCATCTTCATGTTCAGCGAACTGCTCAACATTGCCGAAGGGCGCAAGATAGTCTGACCGGCACTGCCGCGGTCAGTTAAGCCCGGACAAATGCACAGGGCGGCACAGCGAACCGCGCGGTCGCGCGGCGACACCGAGACGCCCTTGCACTGCTGCGAGACGCAAAACACCACCCGTTCAGATTTCTGTATCCCATGTTTCGGGCTTCTTCCGAGGAGCGCGCCGACAAGACCGTCTCGACACGTGCGGGCTATGGCTCGACCAGCCGAGCGGCGCGCACGGCCATCGCCTCTCGCGGGCGGCCTGAACCCATAGTGCTTGACGCGCGGAAGCCCCAATCCCATCGTCACCCCATGCTGACGCGCCTCGAAACGATCGTCGTCGAAAAGCCGTGGGGCCGCACCGACGTCCCGCGCGCGTTCGGCGATTTCGCAGGCCGGCGGATCGGCGAGATATGGTTCATGAACCCGGCGGGCGACGCCGCCCCGATCCTCGTCAAATTCCTCTTCACCTCGGAGCGGCTGTCAATCCAGGTCCACCCGGACGACCAGGACGCGCGCGCCGCCGGCTATCCGCGCGGAAAGGACGAATGCTGGCTGGTTCTGTCGGCCGACCCCGGCGCCGAACTCGGCGTCGGACTCACCGCCGAAACGACGCGCGAGGCGCTGCGCGCGGCGGCGCTCGACGGCAGCATCGTCGAGCAGGTCGACTGGCGCGCGTCGAAGGCGAACGACTTCGTCTACAACCGCGCCGGCACGATCCACGCGATTGGCGGCGGGCTGACGGTGGTCGAGGTGCAGCAGAATGTCGATTGCACCTATCGCCTCTACGATTACGGCCGCCCGCGCGAACTCCACCTCGACGAAGGGCTGAAGGTGGCGACGCCCGGCCCGGTCCGCGATCCGCGCGACACTGTCGTTGACCCGCACGCGAACCATATGCTGGTTGAGGGACCCTATTTCCATCTCGTCCATCTCGCGGGTCCGGTCGATCCGGCCCTCATCGAGAGGGCGCAAGGCGAGCTGACCTTCGTGCCGCTGTCGGCGGGGTGCCGCGCAGCGGGCGAAGCCGTCGCGCTGGGAGAAGCGGTGCTGATCGACGACCCAGCAACAATCGAGATCGATACCGACGGTCGCGCGCTCCTCGCCTGGCCCGCCTGATCTCCCCTCCCCTTGCGGCCCCGCCGCGGATCTCCCATATCGCGCCCCATGAGCGAACCGACCGCGCACCGTGCCGCGCCCTGGCACGGCACCACCATCCTTTCCGCCCGCACGCCCGAAAAGGTCGTCATCATCGGTGACGGCCAGGTGTCGATGGGCCAGACGGTGATGAAGCCCAATGCGAAGAAGGTGCGCCGCCTCCACGACGGCAGCGTCATCGGCGGCTTCGCGGGCGCGACCGCCGACGCCTTCACGCTGTTCGAACGGCTCGAAGCCAAGCTCGAACGCCACAACGGGCAATTGCTCCGCGCCGCGGTCGAGCTCGCCAAGGACTGGCGCACCGACAAATATCTCCGCAACCTCGAGGCGATGATGATCGTCGCCGACAGGGAGGTGACGCTGGTCATCACCGGCAACGGCGACGTCCTCGAACCCAAGGGCGGGATCGCGGCGATCGGATCCGGCGGAAATTTCGCGCTCTCCGCGGCGCGCGCGCTCGTCGATTATGAAAAGGACCCCGCGGTGCTGGCGCGCAAGGCGATGGAGGTCGCGGCCGACATCTGCGTCTACACCAACGACCAGTTCACTCAAGAAATCATAGAAATCCAGGCATAAGCGAAATGAACAAGGACCTGACCCCCAAGGCGATCGTCGCCGCATTGGACACGCACATCATCGGCCAGGACGCCGCGAAGCGCGCGGTCGCCGTCGCGCTGCGCAACCGCTGGCGCCGCCAGCAGCTCGCGCCTGACCTGCGCGACGAGGTGAGCCCGAAGAACATCCTGATGATCGGCCCGACGGGCTGCGGCAAGACCGAGATTTCGCGCCGTCTCGCCAAGCTCGCCGACGCGCCCTTCATCAAGGTCGAGGCGACCAAGTTCACCGAGGTCGGCTATGTCGGCCGCGACGTCGAACAGATCGCGCGCGACCTGGTCGAGGAAGCGGTGCGGCTCGAAAAGGACCGCCGCCGCGAGGCCGTGCGCGCCGCCGCCGAGGAGGCCGCGATGGAGCGGCTGCTCGACGCGCTGACCGGCAAGGGCGCGAGCGAGGCGACGCGCCAGAGTTTCCGCCAGCGCATCCGCGAAGGGCATCTCGACGACAGCGAGGTCGAGATCGAGGTCGCCGATGCCCCGAGCATGGCGTTCGAGCTTCCCGGCCAGCCGGGGCAGATGAGCATGATCAACCTCTCGGACATGCTCGGCAAGGCGATGGGCGGTCCGCCGAAGAAGCGCCGCAAGCTGACCGTCCTCGAAGCCGCGACGCGGCTGATCGAGGAGGAGCAGGACAAGCGCCTCGACCAGGACGATGTCGCGCGCGTCGCGCTCGCCGACGCAGAGGCCAACGGCATCGTCTTCCTCGATGAAATCGACAAGATCGCGGTCAGCGACGTGCGCGGCGGCTCGGTGAGCCGCGAGGGCGTGCAGCGCGACCTGTTGCCGCTGATCGAAGGCACGACCGTGGCGACCAAATATGGCCCGATGAAGACCGACCATGTCCTGTTCATCGCATCGGGCGCCTTCCATGTCGCCAAGCCCTCCGACCTGCTCCCCGAGTTGCAGGGCCGCCTGCCGATCCGCGTCGAACTGGGCGCACTCAGCGAGGCGGATTTCGTCCGCATCCTTTCCGAGACCAAGGCGGGGCTTCCCGAGCAATATGCGGCGCTGATCGGCACCGAGGGCGTGACGCTCTCCTTCACCGACGACGCGATCGCGCGCGTCGCCAAGCTCGCGGCCGAGGTCAATGAGAAGGTGGAGAATATCGGCGCCCGCCGCCTTCAGACGATCATGGAGCGGCTGGTCGAGGAAGTCAGCTTCGGCGCCGAGGACATGGCGGGCACGACGCTGACTGTCGACGCCGCCTATGTCGACCGCCAGCTTGCCGATGTCGTGGGGGACACCGACCTCAGCAAATATGTGCTTTAGCGCGTACGACGGGTTCGACCGGTTGGGGACATTCCGCGTCTCATAACTTCGTCATTCCCGCGAAAGCGGGAACACCGATGGTGATGACTCTGGCTGATAGCGATCGAGCTGCTTTCGGCTAGAGAGACCGTGTAAGGAGCCGACGGCATCCACAGCGGACCACCAGGGCCAGCGCAAAAAGCGGCACCGGCGGTTCTTCATAGTCCACACCCTAACTGCAAATGGGCTCGGTCGCGACGAGCCGCCGGGTCTTTGCTGGATGATCGCGTATGCTGAGGCATTGCAGACCCGCATTGAGCGGACATGTCGTCGTCAGCATAACGCCGCTATTGCCATCGGTCGTCATTGCGTCTTCGGCATCGGTCGGCTTTCCGATTCTGCCGGAGGTGTGGATCCAGAGCGAAGCCTGCTTTCCCGCATAGGAAGCGAGCGCCCACTCGCCGTCCAGCGATTCTATGAGATAGGAATTGGGCAACCGCCACCGGCGCAATTCTTTGCCGCGGCTGTCGATTTCGATAGCGATGGTCGCGACCAGGCCATCGCGGTCAGTGAAGGCGGGAATCGACGTGACGTCGAGGTAGGCCACCGCCCCACAACCATCCTCACCCATTTCGACAATCCCGGGATAGGGGCTGGCACTATCGCTCGACACCGAGAAGCCAAGTCTCATCGGTTCACCCAGTGCGGCAGGCTCAGAGACGAATTGGTTGGCTGGCCATGACCCGGCATTTCCCTGTTTTGACCCAACATACAGAATAGCTGGGATTATTGTCATCCCGTTTAGGTTAGGACAGGTCGTGCGGGCATATTGTGATCGAGATCACGCATCGACATTGTTATGGGCGAGCCTGGGCCGGATGGTGCGGGACGGCGCGAGTCCCGAGCTCGACGCGTTGACGCCAGGCTGAACTTGCATATTCTCCCATATGCTCCCGGCGACCCTTGAGCCCCCGAGAAGCTGGGGGCATGTTTCACGCCAGAAAGGCCGCGATAGAATGGCGCGGCCTTTTGCTGGTGGGCATAACAGAGTGTTGCTGATGATGGGCGAAGCGCGCAGACCGCGCGGTGCCGCAATGGTTCGGCAAACTGCCCCGGCGCACCTGGGGGCCGCTCTTCGAGGCGTCGGCGCAAGGAGGCACCGATGCGCGGATCGCCGGAAAAGGGTGTGCCGGGCAGCATCATGATGTCGCACCGCGACGCGACGACAACGCCCCTGTACCAGCTTGCCGCATGGGTGGTCGACGAGGGTGTGCCGGGACATCGCTTCCAGATCTCTTTTGACACATGAGAACGACGCCCTTCCCGCTTTTCGCCGTGAAGACAAGGTGACGCCCTATATCGGAGGATGGGCACTCTATGCCGAGGGGCTGGCTGGAGAAATGGGCCTCTATCGCGACGCGAAGGAACGGTTCGGCCGCCTGTCGTTCGAGATGTATCGTGCCTGCCGTCTGGTCATGGATACCAGCATTCACTGGATGCGCTGGACGCGGGACCAGGCGAAACAATGCTTGGTCCGAAATACGGCGCTCAGTCCCGCCATGGTCGAGTTCGAGACCAACCGCTATATCAGCCAACCGGGGCAGGCGCTGGCATGCAAGATTGGCGAGCTTCGCATCCGTGCCGTTCGCCAGCGCGCGGAGAAAGCCCTGGGTCCCGAATTCGACATTCGCGCCTTTCGGGATGCGCTCCTCGACGGTGGCCCGATGCCCCTCGATATGCTCGATAGCTTCATGGGCGAGTGGATCGCCCAGCAAGCGAAATGACATCTCCCGCGCAACTGGGACAATTCACCAAGCCCTGCCACGCACTCTCGCGGACATTTGCCGAACTTCATTTGACTTTGCTGCATCGTCGATGCGAGAACGTGCCCCGACACGGCCGACATGGGGTCGCAAACGGCTGGCACGGAGACAGTAATGGCAGACGAAGAGGGCGCCGAGCAGGGCGAACTGGCGATTACGCGCACCGGTGACCGGCTGCGGCTGGCGCGCGAAGCCGCGGGACTGTCGCTCGCCGACGTCGCGACCCGCACGCGGATCACCCAGCGCCATCTGGAAGCGATCGAGAAATCCGATTTTTCCGAGCTTCCCGGACGCACTTATGTCACCGGTTTCGCGCGCGCCTATGCACGCGCGGTCGACCTTCCCGAAGCCGAGATCGGCGCTTCGGTGCGCCGCGAACTCGAAGAGGACGCCTATGCCACCCGGCCCGCCTATGAGGCCTATGAGCCGACCGATCCGGCGCGTCTGCCCACGGCGAGACTGACCTGGACGCTGGTGATCGTCACGGCGCTGCTGGCGTCGGCTTATGGCGTCTGGCGTTTCCTGTCGATCGAACCCGACGAAGCGCTGATCGCCGCACAAAATGCCGACGCCGACGCATCCGAGGCGCCCGCCGCCGATACGGCGACCGCGCCAGCCACCAAGACCGGCGCCGCGGGTACCGCGCAGGTCGCCGAAAACGCGCCGGTCGTGCTCACCGGTCTTTCGGAAGTGTGGATCGGCTTCGACGACGCTACCGGCAAGACCGAGAATTGGCGGACGCTCGATCCGGGCGAAGTCTATCAGGTTCCGCCCGCCTATATCGAGCAGTTCACGCTGCGCACCAGCATCCCGCAGGCCTTGAAGGTCACCGTCGGCGGCCGCGATATCGGGGCCATCGGGCCCGCCGACACGCTGGTCAAGGGGGTTTCCCTGAAGCCGGCCGACCTCGTCGCACGCGCTGAGGGAAGCAGCGGCGGCGCGCCGGTCGTCCCCACTCCCAAGCGCTGACACACGCCTCGTCCGGCCCGCCACAGGCGGCGACGCACCGAAATGGATTTGCGCTGCCGTCCTTTGCCGCGTTATGGACAGCGAAAATGGTTAACCTGTGGGGGCTGATCGAAAGATGATGATGCGGAAAATCCTGTACCTTGGCGCGGCGAGTGTCGCGCTGACCGTGATGGCGCCGGGCGCGTCGGCGCAGGACGGGGCGATCGACAAGCGTGTCGAGCGGCTGGAAAAGGAAATGCGCGCGGTCCAGCGCAGCGTGTTTCCCGGCGGCAGTCCCGCCTTTTTCGAAGGCGAGATCGCGCCCGATAACACCCCCGGCGAGCGGGTGAAGAGCACGGCGCCGGTCATCGACCTGACCGCGCGCGTCGATGCGCTCGAGGCGCAGCTCCAGACGCTGACCGGTCAGAGCGAGCAGAACGCCTTTCAGCTGCGCGAACTCGAAAAGCAGTTCACCGCCTATAAGGCGGAAATGGACAAGCGCTTCGCGGCCCCCGAGGCAGCGGAGGCGACCACAGCCGCGGCCAGCCTCGCCCCGGCGGTGCGGCCGACGACAAGCGCGGCTGCTACGCCTCCGAAAAAGGCCGACGATAAACCCGCGGCAAGCACCGCCGACGCGGCGCGGCTCGCGCTCGTCAAGAAGGTGGAGGTTCCCGCAACGGGCAACGAGGCCGCCGACGCCTATACCTATGGCTATCGCCTGTGGGACGCGAAACTCTATCCCGAAGCCGAAGCGCAGCTCAAACAGGTCGTCACCAAATGGCCCAAGAACAACTATGCGAGCTATGCGCAGAATCTGCTCGGCCGCGCCTATCTCGACGAAGGCAAGCCGAGCCTTGCCGCGGTCGCCTTTTACAATAATTACAAGGCCCAGCCCAGCGGCCCGCGCGCGCCGCACAGCCTGATGTACATGGGCGTCGCACTGACCAAGCTCGGCCGCAAGAGCGACGCCTGCAAGGCGTTCCGCGAGCTCGACGAAGTCTATGGCGACAAGGCGCCCCAGGATGTCCGCGACGATGCTGCCGCCGCAAAAGCAAAAGCAGGCTGCTGATCCCGGCAGCGTCGAGCGCTTCGCCGCCGACCTGGCCGCGCTCGCGGGCCCCGAATGGCACGACAAACGCTACGGCGTCGCCGTCTCGGGCGGCCCCGACAGCATGGCGCTGCTCTGGCTCGTGGCGTCGCTGCTGCCCGGTCAGGTGTGGGCGGCGACGGTCGATCACAAGCTGCGCCAGGGCTCGGCCGACGAGGCGCGCATGGTCGCGGGCTATTGCGCGCGCGAGCATATTCCGCACGCCATCCTGCATCCCGCCGCCCCGATCGCCGGATCGCTGCAGGCCGCGGCGCGGATCGAGCGCTACCGGCTTCTCGAACAATGGCGCGAGGCGCAGGCGCTCGACCATATCCTGACCGCGCATCATGCCGACGACCAGCTCGAAACGATGATCATGCGCCTCAACCGCAGCAGCGGCGTCGGCGGGCTGGCGGGCGTCCGCGCCTCGAACGGCGCGGTGCTGCGGCCGCTGCTCCACTGGCGGCGCGACGAACTCGCGGGGCTCGCGCTCGATGCCGACCTGCCGATCGTCCAGGACCCGTCGAACGCCGACATCCGCTTCGACCGTGCCCGGTTGCGGCACGCACTGCAGTCGCAGCTGTTTCTCGACCCGCAGGCGGCCGCCCGGTCGGCGCAATGGCTGGGAGAGGCCGATACGGCGCTCGACTGGGCGGTCGAGGTGGCGATCGCGGCCTGGCCTGATGCCGGCGACGCGTCGGTGATCCGCGACCGGGATTATCCCGACGAGATTTTCCGCCGCATCGTCATCCAGCGGTTGCGCGCCAACGACCCGCAGCTCGCGCTTCGCGGTGCGTCGCTCGACGGCGTCATGGCCGCCATGAAGGGCGGCCAGCGCGCGATGGTCGGCACGTTGCTGATTGACGCCGTTCGCGGCCTCGAAGGCACGATGTGGCGGGTTTCGACGGCGCCGCGCCGGCGCAAATTCGCAAAGGGGTGAGCGGCTCGTTCCTGCGCCCGGAGGCCGGAATCAAGCGTCCCGAACCTTCCGTCTCGACGTCTTCAGTTCGTGCGACATGGTGAAGAGAAACCTGTCATCGGGGCTGGCTTTGGCACGGTACGAAGCACCGAGGCGGGTTTCGGCGAGGTGGGAATCACCGGTCAGGGCCGCAAGCAATCGCGACCGCGACCCCATGATCGTTATTTTATGCTCGCGCACCTTGATCTTCTCGATAACCAGCTTGGCGAAGTGGCGATAGGAGGCGGCATTGCTTTGCAGTTTCTCGCGCGTTTCGAGCGCGATACGCGCGAGATCGCCGGAGCGCGCGATGGTTCTTGCAAACAGGTCCCGCCGTTGGCGGGCCCGCTCGGCGGCATGAAGACAATCATCGCGCAATCTCTGCAGCGCGGCGATCCGCTCCCGGATCGAGGACTCGCTGCCGCGCCGCAGCCCTTCCTCGACCGCCTGAAGGTGAAGGGCCACATCTTTGCTCGCATCATCGGCGCTGGAACTGAACGCCCGTGCCTGCCGGTCGAACTCGTCAAACAGCTTGCGATGCCGGTCGATCACGCCGTCGAGCGTCTTTGCCAGATAGGGAGCGTGCAACAGGCGGCCCTGGATGAAGGATTTCATATATTCGTCGAGGCGCGGTCCCGAGATGCTGAGGCCGCCGCAAGCCGCAGGCCCGTGACGCGCACGAGCGGCACAGGCGTAGGACCGGTGGCCGCTGCCACCGACCTGGCCCGATAATCTCGCTCCGCATTTACCGCAGTATATCATTCCTTGCAGCAGGTAAGGGGGACGCCGGCTCCCGATCGGCAGCGTAACGCCCCCGCGGGAATCGAGCAGAATTTGAACGGCCTCGAATGTTTCGCGATCGATAATCTGCGGTATCGCCGTCCGGATGACGGCATTTTCCGATCGGCTTCGCCTCCCTTTACGGCGCTCGTTGAATACAAGTTCGCCGGTATATGTGCGGCGCCGCAAGACGCGGTAGACCGTCGCCAGACCCCAATGGCCTCCGCCGGGGGCAAGAATTTTTCGGTCGTTCAAATGGGATGCAATGCGCGTCACCCCAAGCGGCCCGCTTTCCTCGCTGCCGTGCAGGGCGAGACGATATATGAGCCTGATGGTGTCGGCGTGAAGCGGATCTATCTCGAGCTTTCTCTTGCGGCTGCGGCCCCGCGTTTCAACGACCACGGCCCGGTAGCCGACCGGTGGCACCGATCCATTCCAGAAGCCCTGACGCGCATTTTCTCTTTGCGTCCTGCGCACATGCTTGCCGGTTTCCCTTGACTGATATTCATCGAAGAGCGCGATGATGTGCCGCATCATCTCCGCCATCGGATCGTCGCCGATCGTCTGCGTGATGGACACGAGCTTCACGCCATTTTTGTTCAGCGCCCTGATATGGGCTTCGAGTTCGAAATGGTCCCTGAAGAAACGCGAATAGCTGTGCACGATGATCAGATCGAAGGGCGCGGGGGCCCATGTCGCCATTTCCATCATTCGGCGAAATTGCGGCCTGCGGTCACTCACGGCCGAGGCGCCAGGCTCCTCGAATATCTCGACGACTTCAAAGCCGCGCGATGCGCAATAATCTTGTGCCTGCCTTATCTGGTCGGGAATGGAGAGGTCATGCGCGGCCTGCCCTGTGGTTGAAACACGAACATAGAGCGCAGCGCGAGACGCGTAGTGCCGGTCTTTTTCCAATTCGCTCCCTCCGTTCCAGCGATCCTCGGGCCCGCCACGGCCCATCCCGAGGCCGCTCCGTAATTTGGTGATTGCAGGCGAAGCGGCGATGGCCGGCGTGGACCGGCGATGACAGCCGCCACCCTATGAGCGGGTTGCTACCTCACGCACCGCCATCCGCCCGTCAGTTCCTCGCGATCCCGTATGTAACGCAGTCTTGCGGCCGCAAGACGCCGTCGCGGCGCCAATCGACGTCGGCGACGACAGTCCCTTCACCGACATGGAATATCGCGTCGAGAAGGCGGGATTTCACGCATGTCAACCGGATCTCATTTGCCCCGACATCCACACGCTCGGCCAAGATCGTCACGAGTCTCTCGAGGACTGCCGGATTGTCTCTTATCCGTGCCCTTGTCTTGCGGACGGCGCGCTCGATCATCGATGGCTTCAGCGCCGCGGCTGCCATTCGGTTCTGCAGTTTCGCCAATTCCTCGAGCGACCGGAGATGTTCGGTCCGGATCTCGCGCAAGGCGTCGATCCTTTTCATTACCGAGGCGTCATCGAACTCGACAACGCCCCCTTCGATCGCATCATATAGTCGGCGAAGCCGGCGGTCGGCGTCGCCGGATGCCTCCTCCCTGAACGCCGCTTCGCGGGCCGGGAGAGACTCTGGACCGTCCTCGACGACGGTCTCGAAGAGCTGCGCGATAGATTTGGGCTGCAGCAATTGCTGTCGCACAAAGCTTTTTACCCGTCCCTCAAGATCGGACGCCGGCACCGTGGCCTGCGGGCAGCGGCTGCCGCCGGGCAACGGTTTCCCCAGACAGGTATAATATCGAAATCCCCGACACTTCGCTGCTCGTACGGTCATCCGGCCACCGCAAAGCGAGCAATGGACCGCGCCTTTGAGAAAGGGGGGCGGCCCATAAGCCTTGCTCGGTTTCACGTCGAAGGCGCGCCGCCTCAGCAGCATCTGAACCGCCTCGAAATCCTCGCGACTGACGAGCGGAGGCACCGGGACAATGACCATTTCGCTGCGGGGATTGAGCGAACCTCCCTTGCCGCGGCGATTGTAGCCATGCTCGCCCATATAGGTGCGGCGGGTCAGCATGCGGTGGATTTGCGCCGTTTGCCATCGGCCGCCATTCGGCGTGGTGAGGCCCTGCTTATTGAGATGGGATGCAATCCTTTTTATGCCCATCGGGCCGCTCCCCGAATGGCCTTTGAGGGCAAGACGATAGACCTGCCGGACGAGGGCAGCGTATTCCGGATCGATATCGAGTTTTTTCTTGAGCGTGGGCCCGCGCTGTTCGGCCGCGACGACGCGATAGCCGACCGGCGGCGTGGACCCGCACCAAAAGCCCTGGCGCGCATTTTCCTTGAGGGCGCGCATGACATGCTTGGCGTTTTCCTTCGACTGATATTCGTCGAACAGGGCGATGACCTTGCGCATCATGACATGCACGGGATCGTCGCCGACGTCCTGCGTCATCGACAGTAGCTCGACCCCGTTCCTGGCCAGCTTGCGGACATAAAGCTCGAATTCGAAATGATCGCGAAAGAAGCGCGAGAAGCTGTGGACGATGATCAGGTCGAAAGGCCGTGCCGGGGTGAGCGCCGCTTCGATCATGCGCCGAAATTCGGGGCGTCGATCATTGAGAGCCGACGCGCCTTCCTCGACATAGACGGCGACGATCTCGTAACAATGGGCCTGGCAATAGGCTATCCCATGGCGATGCTGATCGGGGAGCGATACCTGCTGGTCGGCCTGGCGCTGGGTCGATACCCGCAGATAGAGCGCGGCGCGCGCCTGGAAGGGACGGCGGCTAGTTTGTTCTTCGCGGTCTTGCATCTTGGGCATGACGCGCGATGCGGGCGGCACCCCAGTATTTTTTCCCGAGACGGGGTCCGGTCGCGCAAGCCGACAGGGGCGTCGAGAGTCGCCGAACGACCACCCCTGGTCTCCGTCTCCTGCGGAAAGGACGGCATGCCGGGCGAACGGTGCGGCGCCGGAGGCGAACGGCGCCCTATCCCCCCGCCCCTTATTGCCTTACCGTCACAACGCCCTAATTTATACGGGCAGGCCGCGTACCGGGCGGCGATTGGGAAAGATTCCGCATGCAGGACGACAAGGAACCGCAGGGCAACCCCTGGATGAAGAGCGTGATGATCTGGAGCGGCATCCTGCTCGCCATGCTCCTCGTCGCCTCGATGTTCGGCGGCGCGACGCAGCCCGCGGGCAACGCCCTCGCCTATTCCGAATTCCGGCAGAAGGTCGAGGACGGGAGCGTCAAGTCGGTCGTCTTGTCCGAGGACCGCGTCACCGGCGAGCTGTCGAACGGCGACCGCTTCACCGCCAATCTCGTCCGCGATCCCGAGCTTTTGAAGTTGCTGAACGAGAAGAACGTCAAATATGAGGGCAAGCCGACCGAGGTTCCGAATTTCTGGATGTATCTGCTCGTCCAGTCGTTGCCCTTCCTGCTGATCATCGGCATCGCCTTCTTCGTCTTCCGCCAGGTGCAGAAGAACAATGGTTCGGGCGCGATGGGCTTTGGCAAATCGCGCGCGAAGATGCTGACCGAAAAGCAGGGCCGCGTGACCTTTGACGACGTCGCCGGCATCGACGAGGCGCGCGAGGAGCTGGAGGAAATCGTCGAGTTCCTGAAGGATCCGACCAAATTCTCGAAGCTCGGCGGCCAGATTCCCAAGGGCGCGCTGCTCGTCGGCTCGCCCGGCACCGGCAAGACGCTGCTCGCCCGCGCTATCGCGGGCGAGGCCGGCGTCCCCTTCTTCACCATTTCGGGCTCGGACTTCGTCGAAATGTTCGTCGGCGTGGGTGCATCGCGCGTCCGCGACATGTTCGAACAGGCGAAGCGCAACGCGCCGTGCATCGTCTTCATCGACGAAATCGACGCGGTCGGTCGCCATCGTGGCGCCGGGCTTGGCAACGGCAACGACGAGCGCGAACAGACGCTCAACCAGCTGCTGGTCGAAATGGACGGCTTCGAGGCCAACGAGGGCATCATCATCGTCGCGGCGACCAACCGCCCCGACGTGCTCGACCCCGCGCTGCTGCGTCCGGGCCGCTTCGACCGCCAGGTCGTCGTGCCGCGCCCCGACATCGAGGGCCGTCAGAAGATCCTCGAGGTCCACACGCGCAAGAAGCCGCTCGCGCCCGACGTCGACCTCCGCCGCATCGCGCGCGGCACCCCGGGCTTTTCGGGCGCCGACCTTGCGAACCTCGCCAACGAGGCGGCGCTGCTCGCCGCGCGCAAGGGCAAGCGCCTGATCGCGTCGAACGAGTTCGAGGAAGCCAAGGACAAGGTCATGATGGGCGCCGAGCGCCGCTCGATGGTGATGACCGAGGACGAGAAGAAGGCGACCGCCTATCACGAAGCCGGCCACGCGCTCGTTTCGCTGCACGTCGAGCATAATGATCCGCTGCACAAGGTCACGATCATCCCGCGCGGGCGCGCGCTGGGCGTGACGTGGAATCTGCCCGAGCGCGACCGCTATTCGCAGAATATGAAGCAGATGAAGGCGCGCCTCGCGCTCTGCTTCGGCGGCCGCATCGCCGAGCAGCTCATCTACGGCAAGGACGAACTCAACACCGGCGCGTCGAACGACATCCAGCAGGCGACCGACATGGCGCGCGCGATGGTCATGGAATATGGCATGTCCGAAAAGCTCGGCTGGCTGCGCTATCGCGACAATCAGGACGAGGTGTTCCTCGGCCACAGCGTGTCGCGCGCGCAGAACATGTCCGAGGAGACCGCGAAGCTGATCGACGCCGAGGTCCGCCGCCTCGTCGAGGAAGGCGAAAAGGTCGCGCGCAAGGTGCTCACCGACCATCTCGACGAGCTCCACCTGCTCGCGGGCGCGCTGCTCGAATATGAGACGCTGTCGGGCGAGGAGGCCAAGCGCGCGATCAGGGGCGAGGACATCGGCCGCGAGGACGATCAGGGCAAGCACGGCACCCCCGTCCAGGGCCACGCCGGCGGCCTGCCCCAGATCAAGCGCAAGCCGCGACCCTTCGGCGACGCCAATCCGCAAGGCGTCTGACGGCCCGTCCCTATCGGGGCGGGCGATCTGGATGGGCTTATCCCGGATACCGGCCCCCTCGACCCGGAGATCAGGCCGGCAGAATCGTGTCGCCATTGCACGAGGCAAGCGTTTTTGCTAGCGGCCCGCCTCGTGACCTCGGGTTGCCCTTCACCGGGCATGAAAAGGGAAGTCCGGTATCCAATCCGGCGCTGCCCCCGCAACTGTCCCGGCGAGGTGGGTATGAACACGCCACTGGAGCGCAAGCTTTGGGAAGGCCGTATCCACCAATGACCCGGAAGCCAGGAGACCTGCCAGGGCGTCGCCGTTATCTGCGCGCGGGCGGGGTGCACCGGGAGCAGGCGAGGATCCTCGCGTGACGGCAAGACCGTAACGCCTGGAGGACCCGAATGAAGACCATCGCCTATCGAACCACCCTGTCGCTGCTCGCGCTCGCCGCGGCGTCGCCCGCTCTCGCCGACGAAGCGCCGCTCGATGACCAGTCGATCACCGTGATCGGCGCGCCGCTCGCGCTTGCCGAAAGCAACGCGTCGGTGTCGGTCATCGACAAGGAAGACATCGACCGCGCCCAGAATGGCGCCGCCGCCGACCTGATCGCGCGCCTCCCCGGCATCAATGTGACGCAGAACGGCGCCTTGGGTGGTGTGGCGAGCCTGCGCATTCGCGGCGCCGAGGATTCGCAGACGCTGGTCGTCATCGACGGCGTCCGCGTCGGCGATCCCTCATCGCCGGGTGGCGGCTTCGATTTCGCCAATCTGATGCTCGGCAGCATCGACCGGATCGAGGTGCTGCGCGGCGCGAACAGCCTGCCGTGGGGCAGCCAGGCGATCGGCGGGGTCGTGTCGATCACCACCACCGACCCCGAGCTCGCGGCGGACGGCGGCACTTCGGGCCGGATCGGCGCCGAATATGGCGCGCGCGACACGGTGCGAGTGAACGGCCAGCTGCGCACGGCCGCGCTCGGCGCGTCGCAGTTCGGGATCGGCGGCGGCTATGTCCGTACCGACGGCTTCAGCAACGCCGCGGCCGGAACCGAGCGCGACGGCTATCGCCAATATTCGGTGAACCTGACCAACCGCACCGAGATCGGCAGCACGCTCGTCTTTCGCGCTTTCGGCCTTTATGCCGACAGCCGGGCCGATCTCGACGGTTTCGCGCCGCCGACCTATAGTTTCGGCGACACGAACGAGTTTCAGAAAACAGGGGAGCATTATGCCGCCGCGACCCTTGAGCACCGCCCCGACGGCAACGACAGCGGCGGCGGCTTCTCGCAGCGGCTGCAGTTCGGGTTCGCCGATGTCAACCGCGACAATTTCAACCCCGATTTCGGCGACGCGCCGACCTTCCGCGCGCGCGGCCGCAGCGAACGGCTGAGCTACAGCGTCGACTGGGGTCTTGGCGATGTGTTCGGCAGCGGGACCGGTGACAGCCTGCGGCTGCTCGCGGGGGCCGAGCGCGAATGGACGCGTTCGCTGACCGACGACGGTTTCGCCCCCGACGAGGGCCGGACCGCGACCACCGGCGGCTGGGCGATGCTGGTCGCACGCCCGACCGAGACATTCTCGCTGACCGCGGGCGTGCGCCGCGACGATCACCGCGATTTCGGCGGCGCGACGAGCTTTGCCGCCGACGTCGGGCAAAAGCTCGGCGACTATGTCACCCTCCGGGCCAGCTACCGCGAAGGGTTCAAGGCACCGACCTTGTTCCAGCTTTCGGCCTCGGCGGGCGCCTATGGCAACCCCGACCTGCTCCCCGAACGCGCGAAATCCTATGAGGTCGGCGTCCGGCTGGGCGATGCGCGGCGGTTCGTCGATGTCGCCTGGTATCGCCGCGACAGCCGTAATCTCATCGATTTCGTGTCCTGCCCGCCGGGCCCCAATCCCCTGCCCGCGATCTGCGCGACCGGAAGTCGTCCGTTCGGCACCTATGACAATATCAACCGCGCCCGGGCCCAAGGCGTCGAGGTCGAGGCGGGTGCGCAGCTCAGCGACAGTTTCGCGGTTCGCGCCAACTACAGCCTGACGATCGCCACCGATCGCACCCCCGGCTCGCCGCTCGAGCATAATCGCCTCGCGCGGCGCCCCCGGCATCTCGCGAACGCCGAGCTCGCCTGGACCCCCGGCGGCGCGCTCGAAGGCGCCGACCTGTCGGTCGCGGTGCGCTATGCGGGCAAGAGCTTCGACGACCGGGCGAACACTATTCCCCTCGACGATTATGTCCTGGTCGACCTGCGCGCTTCCTATCCGCTCGTCGCGGGGATCGACCTCTTCGGCCGCATCGAGAATCTGTTCGACGAACAGTATCAGGCCGTCGCGACCTACAACACGGCGGGCCGCTCGGCCTATGTCGGGGTGCGCTGGGGCTTCTGATGCGGCGGGCGGCGGCCTTGGCGGTGCTGGCGATCCTCACGGGCTGCCGGGACCGCGCGCCGCTGCCCGCGCTGCACGGCGTCGCAAGCATCGACTTCTGCGCCGACCAGATGGTGCTCGGATTACTGCCGAAAAGCCGGATTCGCGCGCTGTCGTTCGAAGCCGACAGCGATACCAGCTTCGCGGTCCCCCGCGCGAAGGGGCTCGCGCGCCTGCGGCCGCAGCTCGAGGATATCGTCGCGCTGCGACCCGCGGTCGTCGTGCGCAGCTATGGCGGCGACGGACGGCTCGACCGGCAGCTCGCCGCGATGGGTATCAAAATCGTGCAACTCGGTTTCCCGGCCTCGCTCGCCGACGCCCGCGTCGACATGCTGCGCGTCGGGGGAGAACTGGGCGCCGACGCGGAGGCGCGCGCCTTGGTCGCGGGCTTCGATCGCCAACTTGCGGCGGCGCGCCGCGCCCCGGCCAAAGGCACCGCGCTCTACATCACCCCCGGCGACGTCACCACGGGCCCCGGATCGCTCGTCGCCGAGGTGATGGGTGCCGCGGGCTACACCCCCTATCGCGCCGCGCCGGGCTGGGGCAGTCTGCCGGTCGAGGATATGGTTCGGCGACCGCCCGATCTGGTTTTCCGCGCCTTTTTCGACAGCCCGCGCTACCGTCAGGATTATTGGACATCCTCGCGCCACCCGGTCGTCGCCCGCGCGACGCGCGGCGCGCGCGATGTCGAGGTGCCGGGCGCGTGGCTCGCGTGCGGCAATTGGCTGATGGGGCACGCCGTGACCGAATTGGCGAAAGCGCGATGATCCGGGTCAACGCCCTGCTCGCGGCGCTGCTGCTGCTCGCCGCGATGCTGGCGGCCATGGCGGGAGCGCACGGCCTTTCGCCCGCGCTGCTTACCGACTGGCTCGGCGGGCGCGATCCCGCAGCGGCGGTCATCCTCTTCGATATCCGCTTGCCGCGCATCCTCGCCGCCGCCGCGGTCGGCGCGGCGCTCGGTCTCTGCGGGGCCGGCTTGCAGGCGCTGACGCGCAACCCGCTCGCCGAGCCCGGCATCCTCGGCGTCTCGGCGGCGGCGACGCTGGGCGCGACGCTGACGCTCTATTTCGGGCTCGCCGCGGCCTGGTCCTGGGCCTTGCCGCTTGGCGCGATCGGCGGCGCGGGGCTGGTGACGGCGCTCCTCGCCTCGGCGGCGGTGCGCACGCGCGGCATGGCGACGCTGATCCTGATCGGAGTCGGCCTGTCGAGCCTCGCGGGCGCGGCGATGGCGCTGATCCTCAATTTCGCGCCCAACCCCTTCTCGCTCTCCGATCTCGTCAACTGGACCCTGGGGTCGGTCGCCAATCGCTCGCTCACCGATCTCGGCCTCACTGTCCCCTTCATGGCGGCGGGAGCCGCGCTTCTCCTCACCCAGCGTCGAAGCCTGTCGCTGCTCGCGATCGGCGAGGAGGCGGCGAGCGCGCACGGGCTCGATTTCCGGCGCACCCAGATCGCGGTCGTCGTCGGCACCGGGCTCGCGACCGGCGCCTCGGTCGCGCTCGCGGGCGCCGTGGGCTTCGTCGGCATCGTCGCGCCGCATGTCGTGCGGCCCTGGGTCGGCCATGATCCGGGGCGCACGCTCGTCCCCGCGGCGCTCGCCGGCGCGACGATGCTGATCGTCGCCGACATGCTCGTCCGCCTGCTGCCGACCGATACCGAACTCCGCCTCGGCGTCGTCGCCGCGCTTGCCGGCGCGCCGATCTTCCTGCTGATCGCGCTGCGCCGGGGAAATGTCCGCCATGACTGAACTCGCAGCCACTAGGCTCACGCTCGCGGGCCGGCTCGCCGGTGCCGATTTCCGCCTTTCGCCGGGCGAGCTGGTCGTCATCGTCGGCCCCAATGGTTCGGGAAAGAGCAGCCTGATGCGGCTGCTCGCGGGACAAGGGCGCGCCGACAGCGGATCAGTCAGCCTGGATGGACGCCAGATTGGGCGCTTCGGCCCGCGCGAACGCGCACGCCGGCTCGCTTATCTCCCCCAGCGGGCCGAAATCGCGTGGCCGATCGCCGTCGCCGACATGGTCGCGCTCGGCCGGTTCGCGTTCGGGGGAGCCGAAGTGGCGCGCGGGGCAGACGATGCGACGCGATGGCTCGACGAAGTCGGCTGCGCTCCCCTCGCCCGCCGCTCGACCGCGACCCTGTCGGGCGGCGAGCTGGCGCTCGTGGCGCTCGCGCGTGTCTTCGCGGCGGAAGCGCCGCTCCTGCTGCTCGACGAGCCCGTCGCGGCGCTCGATCCACGCCGCCAGATCGACGTCATGACGCGCCTCGCGGCACGAAGCCGCGCGGGCCAGGGGATCGCGGTGATCCTCCACGACCTCAATCTCGCGGCGCAATTCGCCGATCGCATCCTGTGGATGAAGGCGGGACGGATCGTGGCCGAAACCTCCCCCGACCCCGACCCCATCGCGGCCCACGCCGCGGACGTTTTCGATGTGGCCATCCACGTCGAGCCGGGCGAGGGCGATCGCACCAGTGGGCTTTACCTCAAGCGGTAGTGTCTCGTCGGCTTTGCGCCGGCGTCCTCTGTGACTCGGCGCTCGTCAGACATCCGGAATTCAAGGCGACGATTATGGCCACGGCGGGCCTCGCTCGATCGTGGCGGCGGCTTGTAGCCTCAAACAACCCGTGAGCACGGACTAACGAGAATGAGCGAAGGGCGGAGAACTCCCGCGAGTATTAAAGTGCGGATTTGGGGATGGTTTTGGTCCTCATGCCGCAGGCCGTTCCTGGCGTTCGCCATAGTTGGCGTCGACCCATTCCCGATAGCTTCCGTCCATGACGGCGCGCCACCAGCTTTCATTGTCCAGATACCAGCGCAGCGTCGTCGCGAAATAATCGGCGAAGTCGCGTGCCGGCGCATAGCCGAGTTCATTGCGGCTTTTGGTTTCGTCGATCGCATAGCGCCGGTCGTGCCCGGGCCGGTCGGCGACGTGGGTCTTGAGCGTATCGGTCGGCCGCCCCTTTGCCGGCGCCGCGTCCGGATAGCGGTCGGCAAGCCCGGGGTCGCGGGCGAAGGCATCGTCGACCGCCGCACACAGCGTGTCGATGACCGTCAGGTTCGGCAGTTCCGCACCGCCGCCGATATTATAGCATTCGCCGACGCGGCCCTTTTCCAACACCCGCTCGATGCCGCGGCAATGATCCTCGACATAGAGCCAGTCGCGCACCTGCTGACCGTCGCCATAGATCGGCAGCGCGCGTCCGTGCAGCGCATTGATCAGGAAAAGCGGGATCAGCTTTTCGGGAAATTGATAGGGTCCGTAGTTGTTCGAGCAGTTCGAGGTCGTGACCTGCAGCCCATAGGTGTGATGATAGGCGCGGACGAGATGATCCGAAGCGGCCTTGGACGCCGCATAAGGCGAATTGGGGGCATAAGGGGTCGTCTCGGTAAAGGCCGGGTCGTCACGGCCGAGCGTTCCGTAAACCTCGTCGGTCGACACATGATGAAAGCGGTGCGGCCTGCCCGTGCCTTCGTCGAGCCATACCGCCTTGGCCGCCTTCAGCAGATCGTGCGTGCCGAGCACATTGGTTTCGATGAAGGCGTCGGGGCCGTGAATCGACCGGTCGACATGGCTTTCGGCGGCGAAATGAACGAGCGTGTCCACGGCATGATCGCGCAGCAGGGATTGCACCAGCGCACCGTCGCGAATGTCGCCCTGCACGAAATCCACATTCTCGAGACCGTCCAGATTCGCGCGATTACCAGCATAGGTCAGCACATCGAGAACGACGACACAGTCGTCCGGATGCCGCTCGCGCCAGTAATGCACGAAATTGGCGCCGATGAAGCCCGCGCCACCGGTGACGAGGAGGTTAGCCATTGGAAACGATTTTCCATGTCGCAACCATGTCGCGCAGTTCGCTACGCCAGTGCCGGGCCGGGCCGCCGAGTGCATCCCAGGTCGCGGTCTTGTCGAGGACGCTGTAGGCGGGACGCCGGGCGGGTGTCGGATAGTCGGCAGTTGGGATCGGGACGACGCGCGTCTCGCCGGGAAGCAGGCCCGCCGACCGCCCTTCTTCCTCGATAGCCACCGCGAAATCATACCAGGACGCGACGCCCGCGTCGGTAAAATGATGAACCCCGCGCGCATCGAGCTCCGCGAGCCGCCACGTCGCTTGCGCCAGCGACAGCGTGTGCGTGGGTGTGCCGACCTGATCCGCGACGACGCGGATTTCATCGCGCTCACCCATCAGGCACAGCATCGTGCGAACGAAATTCGCACCTTCGGCGCCATAGACCCAGGCGGTGCGGATCACGAGATTGGCCGGATCCGCCAAAGCCTGCGTCTCCCCTGCCAGCTTGCTGCGTCCATAGACGCCGAGCGGCGCGGTGGGATGATCGGGCCGGTACGGCGTCGAAGACTGCCCGCCGAAGACGAAATCGGTCGAAAAATGGACAAGGCGAGCGCCCTGCGTCCGGCAGGCTTCGGCGAGGAAAGCAACCGCGGTCCCGTTGATCCGCTCGGCATTCCCGACTTCGCTTTCGGCTTTGTCGACGGCCGTATAGGCCGCAGCATTGAAGAGGATGTCGGGCTTCGCCTCGGCGACCGCCGCAGCAACCGCATCGCGATCGCCGATGTCGAGCGTGGCGCGATCCAGCAGGGTGATCTCCCACCCCTGCGGCGCGGTCGCGGCCAGAGCGTGGCCAACCTGCCCGCCCGCGCCGGTGATCAGCGCCCTCACGCGTAAAGCTCGGCATCGGCGAAGGAGGTGCCGGCCTGATCTTTCGCCGAGAGCCGCGGGGTCAAACCATCGACCGGCCATATGATGCCGATGTCGGGGTCATCCCAGCGGATGCTGCGCTCGTCCTGCGGCGAATAATAGTCGGTGCACTTATAAAGGAAATCGGTGCCGTCCGCGAGCGTCAGAAAGCCGTGCCCCAGCCCCGGCGGGACCCACAGCATTCGCTTGTTCTCGGCCGACAGTTCGACACCGACCCACTTTCCGAAGCTGGGCGAGGAACGGCGCAGATCGACCACGGCATCGAACACGCACCCGGCGGCGACGCGCACCAGTTTTCCCTGCGGCCGATTGACCTGATAGTGGAGCCCGCGCAACACACCGCGCGCCGAGCGGCTATGGTTATCCTGAACAAAGCTCTCTTCGATACCCGCCTCTGCAAAGCGGGCGGCGCTCCATGTCTCCACAAAGAAACCGCGCTCATCGCCGAACACCGCAGGCTCGACAATCACGAGGTCGTGAATGGCGGTGGGAATGGTCTTCATACGCGCCTGCTCGCGAGCTGGGTCATCAGATATTGGCCATATCCGCTCTTCTTCAGTGGATCGGCCAGCCGTTCGAGTTGGGCATCGTCGATAAAGCCCAGCCGCCACGCGATTTCCTCGGGACAGCTGATCTTGAGGCCCTGCCGTTCCTCGATGATGCGGACATAGTTTCCGGCGTCGAGCAACGAAGCATGGGTGCCGGTGTCGAGCCAGGCGAAACCGCGGCCCATGATCTCAACGTTCAGCGCACCCTCTTCGAGATAGAGGCGATTGAGATCGGTGATTTCCAGTTCGCCGCGCGCCGACGGCTTGATGCTGCGCGCCCGCTCGACGACCGTCTCGTCGTAGAAATAGAGGCCGGTGACGGCGTAGTTCGATTTCGGCTGCGCCGGCTTTTCCTCGATCGTCTCGGCGCGCCCATCGCTATCGAACGAGACGACGCCATAGGCCGAAGGCTCAGCGACATAATAGCCGAAGACGGTCGCGCCCGATTGGCGCGCGTCGGCCGCGCGCAGCAGTTCGGGAAAGCCGTGGCCGTAAAAAATATTGTCGCCGAGCACGAGCGCCGACGGACCGTCGCCCACGAAATCGGCGCCGATGGTGAAGGCCTGCGCCAGCCCTTCGGGCTTGGGCTGCACGGCATAGTCGATCGCGAGCCCCCATTGCGATCCGTCGCCGAGCAGCGCCCGGAAACCGGCCTGATCCTGCGGCGTGGTGATGATCAATATCTCGCGAATGCCGGCCATCATCAGCACCGACAGTGGATAATAGATCATCGGCTTGTCATAGACGGGCATGAGCTGCTTGCTGATTGGCAGTGCGAGTGGGTAGAGGCGGGTCCCGGACCCACCAGCTAATATGATGCCTTTGCGCATGCGTTATCCGCTCTTGACGGCAAGGACCGATAGGTTCCTCGCTCGGGCCTCGCGAATGCTAGCTACCATATTACACTTCCACGGTCACTGTAGCGTAAAGCGCACTGAAAGCTCGGCTTGTCAAGACGATGCCCAGTATCTTGCAGCCGAATTCGTCTGCGCAGACGGGACCGTCTCGACGAGCCACTATTGAAGACCTTGGCCAATGCACGCATCCCCCGGTTCATCAACTGCGGGGTCGTGCTGGCATGCTCACGCTCGGCCGGCTTGTGTTCATGCAATGCAGACTGTTGCGAAGCGACACGACCAGGCAATGGCGAGTCAAGTGAACGTCGCGCTCCGCGCCACCCTGCAACGAATGGCCTTATGATCAGCTTTTGTCGGAGCGTCACATTTCACCGGCGGTACGCCGAGCAATCCGCACCGCCCGGCGCAAATCGCAACCTGTTGCGCGTCCGCCGGGAACGATTGGCCATGCCACGAATTATAGCGCCGTCCGGGAAGACAGATTGGAAGGCGGGGCTCCTAACATGTAGCACTTGTTGAATTATCTACGGCATGCGTCTAAGACGCGGGCCGCATCTGCCGCGAGGAAGTCTCGCGGGGATGCAGGGTCGCCGCAGGGAAACATCCCGACGCTATGACATTGTGGGAGCGGATTCACAGGATCCGACAAGCAGCGGCAGACGATAAATGATGGTTCAAAACAACGTCCGGTGGCGCGCGATACGCGAGCAGATACTGTCCTTCATCGTGGACCGTCCGCGTGTCCAGCGGCAGTTGATGGCCGTGGCGATCGACGGTTTCCTGTGCATCGCAGCAGTATGGATCGCCTTTTCGCTGCGGCTCGGCGTGTGGGAGCTCTTTTCGCTTCCGATCGCGACCTTTGCAGTCTTCGCGCTGCTGCTCTGGTATCCTATCGCCTGGAAAGCCGGTGTCTACCGCTCGCTGATCCGCTTTTCGGGCACCCGGACCATCGCCGATCTCGCTATCGCCTGCGGCCTGCTCTCGCTGCCGCTATTCGTGGTCTGCGTGGTGTTCCGCCTGCCCGCGGTGCCACGCACGCTGTGCGTCCTTCACCCAATGATCTTCCTCCTGTTGCTCGCCGCCAGCCGAGTGGGCATCCGCTTTGCGCTGCTCGACCTTCTGAAAGTCGTGTCGGCGAGTGCCCGCCGCGTCGTCGTCTATGGCGCTGGACGCGCGGGACAGCAGCTCGCGCTGTCGCTACGCCACGAACCGCAGGTCCATCTCGTCGGCTTCGTCGACGACGACCTCCGCCTTGATGGCCAGCGGCTCGACGGCGTCCCTGTCTTCGGCGCCAACCGCCTGCACAAACTGCTCGAAGACACAGACGTCGACGAAGTCCTCCTCGCCATCCCCAGCGCTTCGCGCGCGCGCCGGCGCGAGATCATCGAGACACTCCAGGACGAGGAAGTCTATGTTCGCTCGCTCCCCAACCTGACGAGCGTGATCGAGGGCACGGTGACGGTCAGCGACCTGCGCGAGATCCAGATCGAGGAACTTCTCGGCCGCGAAGCGGTCGCGCCCAATGAGTTGCTGATGGGCAAGACGATCGTCGGCAAGACGGTGATGGTGTCGGGCGCCGGCGGCTCGATCGGCAGCGAACTTTGCCGCCAGATTATCCCCTGTCGGCCGGCACGCCTGATCCTTCTCGAACAGTCCGAATATGCGCTCTATGCGATCGAACAGGAACTCGCAGGACTGATGCGGGAACTCGGCATTTCGGTGCCCATCGTTCCCGAAATGGCGAATGTCTCCGAACGCTCGTCGATGCGCCGCGTCTATTCGCACTATCGTCCCGAAACCGTGTTTCACGCCGCCGCCTACAAGCATGTGCCGCTGGTCGAAGCAAACCCGATCTCGGGGCTGCGCAACAATATCATGGGGACGCTCCACAGCGTCGAAGCCGCCGAAGAGGTGGGCGTCGCCAATTTCACCCTGATCAGCACCGACAAGGCGGTCCGCCCGACGAACATCATGGGCGCCTCGAAGCGGGTGTGCGAACTGATCCTCCAGGCGCGCGCGGCGCAGCCCGGCGTGAAGACGGTGTTCAGCATGGTCCGCTTCGGCAATGTGCTGGGGTCGAGCGGATCGGTGGTGCCGCGCTTCAAAGCGCAGATCGCCGCCGGCGGCCCGGTTACGCTGACCCACCGTGAGATCACGCGCTATTTCATGACCATCCCCGAAGCCTCGCAGCTCGTCATCCAGGCGAGTGCGATGGCGAAGGGGGGCGAGGTCTTCGTGCTCGACATGGGCCAGCCGGTGCGGATCGCCGACCTCGCGCGCTCGATGATCCGCCTGTCGGGGCTGAGCGTGCGCGACGCCGACAATCCCGACGGCGACATCGAGGTCGTGGAAACGGGGCTTCGCCCCGGCGAGAAGCTCTATGAGGAATTGCTGATCGGCGACAACCCCGAGCCGACCAATCACTCGCGGATCATGCGCGCGCGCGAAGGATTGTGGCCGTGGGAGGAACTCGATCACGAGTTGAAAAGCCTCGACGCGACGATCCGCGGCAGCGGCGACGGCGTGACCGCGGTCCAAGTCATCAGCCGCCTAGTTCCCGAATATGCGCCCGACGTCGAATGGGCTGAGCGGCTGGAGGGCGGTCGAGCCTAAGTATGCCCCGATGCGAGCGTCTCGCCTGACTAGAGTGCGTTCGGTTTTGATGGAATCAAAACCGGCGCTCTAGATTCTTGTTTTACCGTGTTTTCCGAGTCGTCAGGTGATTCCACCTGACTTGAAAACACTCTAGGCGCTCGCCGCAACCAGCACTTCGCGACTGACGTCGGCCGTCAGCTTCATTTGCTCGGGCGTCAAGGTCGGGTGCACCAGCCACATCAGGCTCGTTTCGCCCATCTCGCGCGCCACCGGCAGGCGCTGAGCCGGGCGCGTATCGGTCCCGTCGAATGCCTTTTCCAAATAGACCTCCGAGCAGCTACCCTGGAAACAAGGAACGCCGCGCGCGCTGATCTCATTCATGATCCTGTCGCGATCCCATCCCTCGCGCAACCGCTCGGGACGAACATAGGCGTAATATTTGTACTCGGCATGGACGCTCCCGTCGTCGACCAGTCGAGGCGTTCGGACTATCCCGTCCGGGCCCGCGAAGTCCGCCAACGCGTCGCGGAGCATAGCCGCGTTGCTCGTGCGCGCTGCAGTCCACTTCCCCATACGGCGCAGCTGAATGCGGCCAATCACAGCCTGCATCTCCAGCATCCGCCAATTGGTCCCAACGCTTTCGTGCAGCCAGCGGAAGCCGGGCGGATGCTCACGCTCGTAAACAGCTTCCCAGCTTTTTCCATGATCCTTGAATGACCACATACGCGACCACATATCGCGGTCATTGCAGGTGAGCATACCACCCTCCCCGCCCGTCGTCATGATCTTGTCCTGGCAGAAGGACCAGGCCCCCACGTCGCCGATTGAGCCAACACTGCGTCCCCTATAGCGCGCACCATGCGCTTGGGCGCAGTCTTCGATCACCTTGATCTCTCTCGCGCGCGCCATCTCCATGATCGGATCCATATCGGCGGGCCAGCCTCCGAGGTGGACGACGATGATCGCCTTGGTGCGTCCGGTAAGGCGCGGTGCGATGGTCGCAGCCGAGAGGTTTCCGCTGTCGCGGTCGACATCGGCGAATACCGGCACCGCGCCCGCATTGAACACGCAACTGACGGATGCGAGGAATGTCCGCGGGGTGACAATCACCTCATCATCGGCGCTACCCCCGTTGACGCTACCGATCCCCAGGCCGTGCAACGCCAAGTCGAGCGCCACGGTGCCATTGGCAAGCGCGATCGCGTGTTCGGTTCCGGCCCATTCGGCGAATTCGCGCTCGAAGCTCCGACATTCGTCGCCTGTCCAGTAATTGACTTTGTTCGATCGCAAGACGGCCGCAACGGCATCGACTTCCTCGTCGCTGAAGCTAGGCCATGGGGAAAAGTTGGTATTCAACATCTCACTTCTTTTCGAGTATCCTGGCGGGGTTTCCGATAACGGTAACGCCGGGGGGAACATCTTTGGTGACGATCGCGCCCATTCCGACCGTCGCGCCTGAGCCAACCGAAACGCCCTGTCGCAGAATGGCGCCCGATCCAATATAGGCATGATCGCCAATCGTCACATTGCCGTTGCAATGCACCCCGGGGGCGAAGGTTACATAATCGCCGATTGCGCAATCATGCTCGACATAAGAATAGAGATTGGCGTGAAAACAGCGGCCGATATTGATATTCGAGGTTAGCGTGACGAATGGCGAAAGGAGCGCCCCTGGACCGATTTCAACGTCGTCCATCACGATGACATTGGCAGCAGTTGCGCCTACAATACCGACTCCAGCCTCGTGGCATCGAAGATCCAGCTTCTGGCGAATGGCCGAATCGGCGATCGCCAAGACCGCGAAGCGCTCTTTTGCCGGCTCGCCGGTGAAACGATCGAACATCCAGACCGGATGGCCGTTAATGCTGCTTGCCCACGGGTCGTCGTCGATGAAGACGAGCCGGGCATCCTGCTCCTCCATTCGCAGCCTCGTGCGCAGGAGCGGCATGATACCGCGCCCGCAGCCACTGGCACCATAGACGCCGTAGAGTCGCGTCATCGTTCAGGCGTTCCTTCAAACTTCGGCATGGTCGCCTCCCCCGCAGCGCTAATGCCATCGCGTTGCAGTACCTTGACCACGGTCATCCATAGAATCCGGATATCCAGCCAGAGACTCTGCCTGTCGACATACCAGACGTCCAACGCGAATTTCTGATCCCAGCTCAGAGCATTGCGGCCATTAACCTGCGCCCAGCCAGTCAGGCCAGGCCGAACATCATGTCGTCGTGCCTGCTCGGCATTGTAACGGGGCAGATATTCCATCAGCAACGGCCGCGGGCCGACGAAGCTCATGTCTCCCTTTAAAATATTCCAAAGTTCGGGAAGCTCATCAAGACTGGATGCACGAAGAAAGCGGCCGAAGCGAGTCAGGCGCGCCTCGTCCGCGAGCGGCGTTCCATCATCGGCGAAGGCGTCGCGCATGGTGCGAAACTTCAACATCTCGAACGGCGCCCCATGCAGACCTGGACGTCGCTGTCGGAATAGGACGGGGCTTCCCATACGAGAATGGATCAGCACCGCGAGTAGCAACAGAAAAGGCAGCAGCAGCAGCAGCAGCAGGCCGGCCGTGACCACATCGATCAGGCGCTTCATCATAGGCTGCGATCCGCATTTGGAACCGAAACGATATCAACGCCATATTCTTGAAACATATGCCTCGCAATCCGCCGGCGGGCGATGATCATGTCGGATCGAGCAGGGAGATAATTTTGGGACGCCCACCTACTGACCCAGAGCATCTCTGGCAAGCCGCCTCGGGCTGCAAGCGTGGTTGGCTCATCCAGACGACGAGTGGTGCGATATGCCGGATCAAAACGGTTGGTCTGTCGACCTTCGGGCCCAATTAGCGTTTGAGACGCTCCGGGGACTCTGATAATGGCCCTGCCGCCGAAGCCCTTCGATGCTAATCTGCAAAGTTGCGACAGATAATGCTACCCTTCCCCGTCAACTCCCTGGCAGCGAAGCCGCGCTTTCCCGGTCGTTGCATCAACCGGCCGAGCGCGCCGGAGAGGCGGGATATTTACGGCAGACTTCCCATACACATTGTTCGCGAGCAGCATCTTCTGAATTAGTCGCTCAGCTATCATTTCGACATCTTCATCCAAGGACATCCCTCTTATGGCAGGCACGATCAATTCCGTTCTTATTACTGGCGGGACGGGAAGTTTCGGCAAAACCATGCTCCGCGAACTGCTTGCCGACGGCATTCCGGAGATTCGCGTGCTCAGCCGCGACGAAGAAAAACAGGATCATCTGCGTAGCGAACTTGGGGATTCGCGGGTGCGCTTCTTTATTGGTGATATTCGCGACCGATCGAGTGTCGACCGTGCAGTGGCTGGGGTTGACGCGATTTTTCACGCTGCGGCGCTCAAACAGGTTCCGTCCTGCGAATTTTTTCCGCTCGAAGCCGTGCGAACGAATATCTTGGGCAGCGAGAACGTCATTCGCTCCGCCGTCAACGCCAAGGTGAAGAGCCTCGTCTGCCTGTCTACCGACAAGGCGGTGATGCCTATCAATTCGATGGGCATGTCCAAAGCAATGATGGAGAAGCTTGCTCAGTCGGCGGCGCGCGAGCTTGGTTCGTCGGGTACGACGATCAGCTCGGTTCGCTATGGCAACGTCATGTATTCGCGCGGCTCAGTGATCCCGCTCTTCATCCGTCAGATCACGACGAATCGACCGATCACCGTTACCGAACCCGAAATGACCCGCTTTTTGATGCCGCTCCGGGACAGCGTGGCATTGGTCCGCTTTGCCTTTTCGCATGCACGCCAGGGCGACCTCTTCATCAAGAAGGCTCCCGCGAGCACGATAGCCGATCTGGTCATCGCGCTGAAGGAGCTGTTCGGCGTGCCCGATCATCCGGTGAAAGTCATTGGTTGGCGGCACTCGGAAAAATTGTACGAAACGCTCGCGAGTTCACAGGAACTGGGGACCGCTGAGGATTTAGGCGATTATTGGCGTCTGCAGCTCGACGGCCGTGATCTCAACTACAATGCCTATTTCTCGGAAGGGACCGAGGATCTCGACAAGTTCGAAGATTTCCATAGTCACAATGCGGAAAGACTGGACGTCAAAGGCGTGAAGCAGTTGCTCCTGTCGCTTCCCGAAGTGCAAGAGCAATTGGAAATCTGGCGGACCACGGCTCAATGAAGATTGTCATCACAGGCGCGCGAGGACTGCTTGGTTGGCATTCAGCCGCCCGGCTTCACGCGGACAATTGTGCCGCGCGTTATCGCAACGCTCCTGAACCTTGGACGCTGGCGTTGCTTGATCACGCAGGTTTCAACGACGATGCGGCGCTGCATCGCGCGCTGCAGGATGCCGCCATCGTGCTACATTGGGCTGGCGTAAACCGCGGTACGGACGAAGAGATCGCCGCCGCTAATCCAGCGATCGCGCAGCGTCTGGTCGATTTCTGCGAGGCGGGCGGCCACCACCCCTTCATTGTCTATGCGAACAGCACGCATGCCGAATTCGACACCATCTATGGCCGGTCGAAGAAAGGCGCCGCGGACATTATCGCTGCTTTCTCCGGCAACGATTATTGCAATCTCATACTGCCGCATATCTTCGGCGAAACGGCGCGCCCCTATTATAACAATGTCACAGCAACCTTCATCGACCAGATATGGAAGGACGAAAAGCCGTCGATCAATGCAGACGGCCGCGTCGAACTGCTCCATGCAGGCGAAGCGGCGCGCGCGGCGACAGAAGCGGCGCTCGAGCGCCGCGTCGGTGCGCTGCGCCCCGAAGGCCGAAGGATCGCTGTCGCTGAACTCTGGGACAAGCTGACCGCATTTCACGCCGACTATTGCGAGGGCATCTTTCCCAACCTCGCCGATCCGTTCGATCTCGCACTCTTCAACAGCTATCGAACAGCCGCCTATCCGGAACGCTACCCCACCCCCCTGACGGTCAATGCCGACAGCCGTGGCGTCCTGTTCGAAACCTCGAAGGCCAGGGGGTCGGGTCACGCATTTCTCTCGACGACCCACCCTCAAGTGATCCGCGGCGATCATTTCCATGCCAGCCTTGTCGAGCGCTTCGTCGTTGTGTCCGGAAAAGCGGTGATCCGCGTCCGCAAGGTTCTTACAGACGAGGTGCGGGAGTTCTTCGTATCGGGAGACGAGCCTGTCGCGATTGACCAGATTCCTTTCCATACCCATCACATCCAAAATCTCGGCGATGACGAACTCATCACCTTTTTCTGGTCGCACCGCATCTTTGATCGCGCCAATCCTGATACCTATCAGGATCCGGTGCTCGGGAACCTCTGACAATGCAGAAATTGAAAGTCACAACTGTCGTCGGCACCCGGCCGGAGATCATTCGTCTGTCGCGGGTGATGAGCCGGCTCGACGCCTATACCGACCATCGGATCGTCCATACTGGGCAGAATTGGGACTATGAGCTCAACGAAGTATTTTTCTCGGATCTCGGCCTTCGCAAGCCAGATACCTTCTTTGGAGTCGACACATCGTCGCTGGGCGTGGTCCTCGGCGGGATATTGATCGAAGCCGAAAAGGAACTGCGCGAGAACCGACCCGATGCTCTGCTCGTTCTCGGCGACACGAACAGCGCCATTGCCGCGCTAATGGCACGGCGAATGAAGATTCCGGTCTATCATATGGAGGCTGGGAACCGCAGCTTCGACCGCAACGTGCCGGAAGAGACCAAC
Organism: Sphingopyxis sp. NJF-3; assembly: GCF_053514865.1. Classification (NCBI taxonomy): domain Bacteria; kingdom Pseudomonadati; phylum Pseudomonadota; class Alphaproteobacteria; order Sphingomonadales; family Sphingopyxidaceae; genus Sphingopyxis; species Sphingopyxis sp. NJF-3. Next base: position 364,772 of record NZ_CM130726.1, on the reverse strand, counting down.
CGCAAGATGGTTGATCACATCAGCGACTTTAATCTCGTCTATACCGAGCATGCGCGGCGACACCTGCTTAGCGAAGGTATGGCACATCGTCGCATCTATCTCACCGGCTCGCCGATGCGCGAGGTGCTCGACCATTACCGTCCGCAGATCGAGGCGTCGGACGTCCTCGCCCGGCTCGAGCTTGCGTCCGGCAGCTATTACATTGTCTCGATGCATCGCGAAGAGAATGTCGATAGCAAAGAGCGGCTGATCGAGGTCGTGGCGTCGCTCAACGCACTGGCCGAGCGTGACGGCCTGCCGGTGATCATCTCAACCCACCCGCGCACGCGCCGGCGGCTCGACTCACTGGATAGCGTGATGCTCGATCCGCACGTCCGTTATCTGAAGCCTTTCGGTTTCCACGACTATAATCATCTGCAAATGCATGCCCGCTGTGCGATTTCGGACAGCGGCACGATCGCCGAGGAAAGCGCTATTCTCGATTTTCCTGCGATCACACCGCGCGATGCAATCGAACGTCCTGAAGCGCTCGACACCGGCAATATCGTCGTCACCGGCATAGATCGAAACGCCATTCTCGCCGGGATCGACGCGGTCGTCGCGATGCACGCCGAGCGCAAGGCAGCGGGAGCGCCGGGCGTGGTTCCGGCCGACTATGCCATCGGCAACACATCGGAACGCGTCGTCAAGCTGATCGTCGGGACCGCGCGTCTGTCGAACGGCTGGGACGGCATCCGCATGCATGATTACGTCTGATCGCCCGTAGGCGGTACGGCCGTGCGTATCCTCTACCTTACTCAGTGGTTCGAACCCGAACCGGCGTTCAAGGGCGCGGCCTTCGCGCGCGCGCTTGCCGATGCGGGGCACGAGGTTCAGGTAGTGACCGGCTTTCCCAACTATCCCGGCGGCAAGCTTTACCGTGGATATCGCATCCGCCCCTTCGCGCGCGAAACGATAGATGGCGTGCAGGTGCATCGGCTGCCGCTTTGGCCGAGCCACGATAAATCAACCATCGGCCGCATCGCCAACTATCTGAGCTTCTTCGCGAGCGCGCTCGTCTATTGCCTCCTCCGGATGCGGGCTTATGATATCGTGTATGTCTATCACCCACCGCTGACGCCCGCCCTCGCGGCAGCGCTCGCGGGTGTCTTCCACCGTGTCCCGTTCGTGATCGATATCCAGGACCTGTGGCCCGATACGGTCGCGGTCTCGGGCATGGGCAACCCAAGGATCGTTGCGATCCTCAATCGTCTGTGTCGCTTCGTCTACAACCGCGCAGCGCATATCCTATGCCAATCCGACGGCATGGCCGAACGGCTCGCTAATCGAGGCATTCCGCGCAACAAGCTGACGCGCATTTACAACTGGTCGAATTATCGTCCCGGGACCGAGGGCGAGGCCGACGTTCCGAACGAATTCGCGGTGGCTTTCGCTGACCGCCTCAATATCGTCTATGGTGGGAATATTGGCCAGGCGCAAGCGCTCGAGCATCTGGTGGAAGCCGCCATCCGCGTTCAGCGCGACGTCCCTGCATTGCGTCTACACATCGTCGGGCAGGGGATCGAACGCGACAGTATTGCTGCCCTCGCGGCCTCCGCCCCCGACACAGTGCGGCTCTACGCGCCGGTTCCCCGCGCCGTCATGGATCGGATCTTCGAGCGCGCCGACATATTGGCGCTGCACCTCAAGGATGATCCGCTATTCGATCTCACGATCCCGTCGAAGCTCCAGCATTATCTTTCGATAGGCAAGCCCGTGCTCGCAGGAATCGGGGGAGAGGCTGCGCAGCTGCTGCGACGGAGTGGCGCGGCGCGGGTCGGGCCGCCCGCCGATGTTGCAGTAATGACACAAAATCTCATCGCGCTCGCGCGTATGCGGAACGATGAGCGAGCGGTGCTGGAGACGTCAGGTGCGGCCTATTATGCAAGCAAATTGAGCTTCGAATCCGCGCTGCGCGATACGCTGGCTATATTATGCGCCCATGGCGACCCAGTGACCCGCAGGCGCGCGCAACATGACGAGCAATAAGGCGTTGAACCACAGTTCCGGGAAAACCGGTCGAGACAATGTAGGAAGATTATGAGCAACGATATCAAATCGGCCATTCGTGCGGCACGGAATCAGATCGTCAATGCCATAAAGGGCATCGACAGCAATGCACTCTTCCGGGGTGAGGATGAATTGTTCCGGGACGCACTCGCTACATGTAAGGTCTACGGCGAATATGGCTGCGGCGCATCCACCATCTGGTGTGCAAGTAACAGCGCCGCACAGATTCTATCGGTCGACACGAGCAGCGAGTGGATCGAAACGGTGCGGAACAAAACGGGTCGGCCGCCACAACTCCAGTTGGTCCATGTCGATCTCGGGGCCCTCGGCGACTGGGGCCGGCCACGTGACTATTCGCACCGCGACCGCTTCGCCGATTATATCGCTGCCCCGTGGCGCTTCCAGGTCAAACCCGATGTCGTGTTAGTCGACGGGCGTTTTCGCGTCGCCTGCTTCCTGACTTCGCTCATCGAAGCCGAAGCTGGAACAACCATCCTATTCGACGACTATGCCGACCGTCCCCACTATCACGTCGTAGAAGACTATGTGTCGGTCGTGGGACAAGCCGGAACGCAGGTGAAGTTCATCGTTCCCGACGATCTCGACAGGGCCAAAATCGCGGAAGAGGTTCAGAATTTCCTTTATGTTATGGACTGATATTTTCCGGTGTCGATGAAACAGGAACCAAGCATTTTGCACGCTTTCGATATTGTGGAAACGGGAATGGAGATTGCGCGGGCGCGCATCTGCGTTATCGTCGTGACCTACAACCGGATCAAATCGCTAGAGCGGCTACTCGCGTCCCTCCAGCGCGCCGACTATGGTGGTGACGCAGTAGACCTTATGATCTCGATCGACGGCGGCGAGGTTTCCAAGACAATTTACGATTATGCGTCAGGCATCTCTTGGCCGTTTGGGCGCCTCGCTGTCCGCCGGTTTCAGCGGAATCTGGGTCTCCGCCGTCACATATTGAACTGCGGTGCGCTTGCCCATGATTATGATGCCATCATCCTGCTTGAAGACGATATCGTCGTCGGCCCTAATTTTCATGCTTTTACGAGGCAGGCCATCGACCATTATAGCAATGACGAACGCATCGCTGGCATCTCCCTCTACGCCCCCTCTCACAACGAAATGGCCGACCTGCCATTCCAGCCGATGCTATCGGGATTTAGCGTCTATTGCCTACAGAGCGCACAAAGCTGGGGACAGTGCTGGACCCGCAAGATGTGGGCGGATTTTGAGGCATGGTACGTAGCCTATGGCGACATGCTCCTTCATGCGCCCGACATGCCGGAACGCATTTACAGCTGGCCCAAAAGCTCTTGGAAGAAATTCGCCATGAAGTATCTGGCCGAAACCGGGAAGACATGGCTCTACCCCTATCGGTCGCATACCACCAACTGTTCTGAAGTCGGCACACACAATCGCCAAGTTACCGCCATCTATCAGGTCGGTCTGTCACACGGAAATGAAAAATTCGCCTTCGCCCCGTTAGAGGATCTCATTCATTACGATTTGTATTTCGAACGTAAGGGTGAGCAGTTACGCGACAGTCTTCGGGTGCCCGATGATCAGCCGCTGATCCTCGATCTGTACGGGACGCGGCAGCAAGTCGTAGGGCCCGCTCATCTCCTCACCACGCGTATCTTGCCCCGCGCACCGCTCCAAAGCTTCGGCTTTGCTTTCAAGCCGCAGGAAATGAATATCACGATGGCAACAGCCGGCGACCTCGCGGGATTATATCAGATCGACGTCGGCGAAACGGTCGACCTGTGCCGTCTCGACGCCGCCCGGCCGAGGGATTATTTTTCAAGCACCGGCTGGCGCGATCAGCTTCACGCGGGACTCCAGGGTCTGAAGGCCGCGATCACCCGAAGATTAAAGCGATGACGGTTCCGTTTCGCGTCCTCGTGGTCGTGACCCGGCCCGAAGCTACCGTCGAAGCACGGATCATGGACAATATCATCGGGGCACTTGGCACCGCGGGTATCACACACGAGGTGTTTCGTACCCGCGGGATAGCCGACATACGGTTTCGCAAGCAGTTGGCGCAATGCGATATCGTGCTACTTCACACGCCACTACTGCTCAGCTTCGTCTACGCGCTCATGGCGCGCTATTGGCATCAAAAGCCGATCGTTGGCATAGTCTGGGATAGCTATCCTGTGACGCTCGGCGGCATTCGGTACGATCGAAGTTTGCGGCGGCGGATTCTCGACTGGATCGAGAATAGAGTCGTGACACTTTGCAAGCGCATTCTCGTACCATCTGCGGATTTCCTAGAGGAACCCCGGTTCTCGACTGCCCGCGTCGTGGGCCTATGGCATCCCTTGAACCTGCCATTGATAGATCACGGATTCGAGATAGAGGATGCCCCCACCCCCTTGCGGATTCTTTTCGCCGGCCAGATCAATGCTACGCGCGGCCTTGAGGCCGCAGTCGCAAGACTCGATCAAGTGACCTGCGGGCGTTTTCACCTCAAGGTTGCCTCAAGTGATCCGCTGCCTACTAAACTCGCCGATCATCCGAAGATCGAGCATCTCGGATATCTCGATCGTGCTGCCCTGCGCAGGGTTGCTGCCGAGTGCGATTGCGGGCTGGTCTCATTGGCACGCGATTTCGACGGCCCCGGCTTCCCCTCGAAGAGCTTCGAATATCTCGAAGCCGGCATTCCCTGCCTCTATTACGGCAAACGGCTCCGCCATTACCTCCGCACTCTCGAAGAAAGCGGTGCCGGCATCGACATCAGCGCGGACGCCCACGGCAGGCTTGACCGCTGCGATGTGCTGCGTCTCAAGCGGAACATCGGCGCGGCGACGGCCGTCTTCACAGCGGCGTTCGAGCTCGATGAGCTATCTTTTATTGCCCGGCTCGTCGAAACGAAGGCCTAGTCATGCTGCAGATCGCAAAACGCTTAGGCTGCTGGAGTAAGCTGTATCACGGCCAGTCCGGCGCCTTCTGGATATTTTCCGAACGCGTGCTCAGCAGCGTTCTCAATCTGCTCTGCATCGTCGCGATCACGCGCTTCCTCGGCCCGACCCCCTACGGCCATTGGGCATTCGCGCTGTCGGTGGTCGGGGTCTTACTGGCCACGGGCCATCTCGGGCTGGACGGACTGCTGATCAAGAAGATCGTCGACGCACCGGATCGTGCGGCGCATCTACTGGGTACGGTCGTCGCACTCAAAGCGGCGATCTACATCCCAGCGATCGTGGGCGTCCTGCTATTCTTCCACGATCGTCCGGCCGTCACCGCCGAAGAGCAGAAATTGCTGTTCATCCTGATGATCCCGGTCATCATGGCGCCGCTGACCTCGTCCCTGTTGGCGTGGACCAACGCGACATCGGAGTTCGGCAAACCCGCTAGGTCACGCATTGCCGCCAATGTCACCGGAACTACCGCAAAACTGCTCGCTGTTTTCGCGGGCTTCGACATCGTCAGTGTGGGCTATATCCATGCAGCGATGTTCGTGCTCGAAGCGCTGCTGCTACTCCTTGTCGTCGGCAGTCAGGGAGGGCCTCTACCATGGCACTGGCGGCCTGACCTCGCCGATGTTCGGCCACTGTTGCGTCAGAGCGGCTATCTGTTCGCCGCGACAATCTTCGCCATTCTCTATTTCAACACCGACATCATGATGATGCGGCTCTTTCGCGGCCCCTATGAAGTCGGCACCTATGCGCTGGTTCCGCAGATCATCCAGGCGATCCAATTAATCCCCTATGCATTAACCCTATCGACCTTTCCCGCGCTCGTTGCGCTGGCGGGCCAAAGCCAGGATCTCTTTCACGCGAGGATTTTGTCGCTGACGAAACAGCTGTTCCTGATCGCGGCACTGGTCGCCGTCGCGCTGGTCGGTTTCGCCGCCATCGGTTTTGAATTGATTTTCGGTGCAGCCTACAAGGCGACAATCCCCGCGCTGATGATCGGCGCGCTGTCGTTGCCCTTCCTGTTCATCCGTCAGTTGACCACGAAGATCTATATCTGCACTAATCAGGGACGGCGGCTGGCGGTCATCGAATTGGTGGGCCTGCTGCTGTCGATCGGACTGAACTTGATCCTCATTCCGCGCTTCGGCGGCCTCGGCGCGATCTCGGTACTTTGCCTCGTTTGCTTCTTTACCGTCGTGATTTCGCTGCTCTTCTTCGAGCAGGGCAGCCTTGTTCGCCGCATGCTGCGCTAGCAGCGGGGATGGCGCCAGTGTCTATCCTCGCGCATGCGGCCCATCGTCACAACGGTCTATGATTGCCGGAGCGGCGAAACGGGCAGAGTCAATGAGCGCGTTCCGCCGCCCATCATCATCATCGCTATTTGATGAAATCGACGATCAGCGAAAGCGGCCGCGGATCGCTCCGTACGCGCGGATCGTGAGCACTGGTGCGCTGGACATAACCGCGTGCATAGTCGACGGACTTCATGATCCTGCCGCCATCGGGCTTATATCCTTCAAGAATCTCGTAATTCTGGAACTTGCTAGCTTCGATGAGCGCGACCAGATTTTCGAAAACGGGAAACCACAGATGCCCTCCCTCGATCACTTTGCCATCGACATAACGCCCGCCACCGCCCGGATCGAAGACGATCTTGTCGTCCGCGTAAAGGCACCGCAAGCGATAGACGTCGGCGCGATAGTCTGGAAGGCTTAGGCGAAAGAAGCCGCCCGGCCGCAACACGTTATAAACATGGTTGAGGACGTCAGGCATCACCTCATAGGGAAGATGCTCAAACACATCCTCTGACTGATACACGTCGATCTCGCCCGCCAGCGGCATCGCCTTCGTGACATCATGCGCAATGTTTCGGCTGCTCGGGCTGAAGGGGGTCAGACCGATATAGCCTTCATACTGCGGCAGGCCGCGGCGCAGTTTGCCCGCGTAGAGCTTCCGCGCGCGCCGGGCGTCCTCCCACGACGCGCCACGCTTCACGCCCCAGCGCACCAGCGTGGAATCCACATTATCCATCACATGGAGAAGTCTCGGATAATCTACCATTCCGCGCTTCCTGTCTCGCCTTCGATTGAGTGAGCGGCCAAATAGCATATGGCCTCGTCAAAACATCAGCAATATTGCTCCGGCGGTCATCTTCGCCCTATTTCCCGTAATAATCGCGAAACCAGGCAACGAATTCGGCGATGCCGTCGCGTACTGCGGTCTGCGGGCGATAGCCGGTCAGCCGCTCGATCAACGAGGAGTCAGCCCAAGTCGCGGGCACGTCGCCTTTCTGCATCGGTAGATAGTTGCGGATCGCTTCGACCCCCAACTCGCGCTCGATCGCATCGACGAAGTCGAGCAAGCGCACCTTTTCCGAATTACCGATATTGACGATTCGATAGGGCGCCGCCGGCGACAGACTGTCATCGGCCGCAATTTCGTCCTTGCTTTTGGGGCGCATGGGCGGGCAGTCGATCAGTAGCCGAATCGCGCGCACTATATCTGTGACATGCGTAAAATCGCGGTACATCTCACCGTGATTGTAAATATCAATCGGCTTGCCGTCGATGATCGCGTCGACGAACTTGAAGAGAGCAAGGTCAGGTCGTCCCCAGCTGCCATAAACCGTGAAAAAGCGGAACATCGTCGTCGGCAGGTTCCACAGATGCGCATAGGCATGCGCCATCGATTCATTGGCCTTCTTCGTCGCCGCATAAATGGTGAGCTGGGTGTCTGCTCTTTCGGTCTCGGTGAACGGCATGTCCTCGTTCGCTCCATAGACGGACGAGGTCGACGCCATCAGCAGATGCTGCACCGATAACCGCCGCGCTGCCTCCATCACATTGAAGGTGCCGATGACGTTGCTGTCCAGATACGCGCGCGGCTCTTCAAGGCTGTAGCGAACCCCCGCCTGGCCGGCGAGGTGGACAATGACGTCGGGCTGGAACGCGTCGATCGTCGCATCCAGCAGCGCCTGGTCCTCAAGCATGCCCTCGGTCGCAGTGAAGTTAGGATTCTCGCTCAAATGCCGGTGCCGCTCCTCTTTTAGCCGCACGTCGTAATAGTCGGTCATGCCGTCATAGCCGGCGACCGTGAAACCTTCGGTGAGCAACAGCCTGGCGAGGTGAAAACCGATGAAACCGGCGGTGCCGGTCACGAATATCTTTCGCTGCACGAAAAGATCCTCAATTGGAGTCAGGGCCGGTCGTACCGCCGCTGGCGGCGAGGGGTGGACCCGCCTCGCCTCCGCCCGCCGGTGCCAGCGAAATGTTGCGGAAATATGCATCAACGCCCGCGGAATCGTCGGGCAGGGCGACGTCGATCGACAGCCAGTGCCAGCGGCACGCGCTCTCGGGAATGGCGAACGTTACGGCATGCTTGCCCACAACGAGCGAAATGGGCTGGGTTTTCGCGGATTTCGCACCCGGCTCAGCACAGGTAACACGCGCCAGCAAGGTAGCGGGGTCGATCGGCATCGACGCCGACAACGACCAACTCAGCCTATAGTTCCCCGGCGACAACGAAACGAGCTGACGCGCCGCAAAGCCGCGCGCGCCGCCGATCGCGGAGACGAGAAGGCTCTTGTCCTTTTCGTCGATCGACGCGCCCAGCGTTCCCGATACGGCCAGTTGCCAGTCGAACGGCGGCAGTTGCGGCTGTTGCTCGAAGTCTCCGTTCGACAGCAGGGTCTCGGAGCGCGATTTCCGCGCGAGGCCCAGCCCTGCATATAAGGCATGGGCCGCTTCGAACTGACCGCGGTTCGTCAGAGCGATCGACAAATAGCGATCTGACCGGCTGATCGCGGTTTGCCGCCACGGCGCCTGCGCAACCGCCACGCGCAGCTTAGCCGCATTGAGAAGACTGGCAGGGCGTTGGATAACCTGCTGCCAATAGGTCTCGGACCAGCTCGGCGCTGGGCCAATCACGGGGGTCAGCGCGGCGACAGCCGCCTCCTTAGCCGTCGCATCAGCCATCGCACCGACATAGGCCGCGCGCACATCATTGTTGGTCAGCACCGAACGCGACAGCCAGAGGAAAAAGGCCTTGTCGTCGCCACGCTGCGCCGCCGTCCGGATCTGCTCCTCGTTGAGCAACGAGTTGCGCCGCGTCAGTTCTCCGGCCCTTGCGAGCAGCGATTGCCGCGCCTTGCCTTCGGGCATCGTCGGGATAATCAGGCTGAGCGCGGTCGACGACAAGGGCTCGGCACGGTAGGCGGCGCGCGCGAGGTCGATCTCATGCTTGGTCGCGATCGCTTGGGGGTCCTTGAGGATCCGGATCCCATAAGCCATCATCGCGAAATTGGCGCTCGCGGTGCCGGTCGGCGGAAAGCCCACGGCATGAGCTGCCGCGGGGGCCTTCACCTCGTTTGACGTGACGAAAGTCGATACGCCCACACAGACGGCGAGTGCACCCGCCACCAGCCATCCCGCTGTACGATATGGTTTCACCGTTCGTCCCAAACGCTCAGTCGACGCACGCCCGCGTCAGGTCTTTTTCTCGTCGCCGTAGCTATAGCCGTAGCCGTAGCCGTAGCCGTAGCCGTAAACCTGATTGCGCGCACCGACCTTGGTGACGATCGCGCCGAACAGCTTGGCGCCCGACATGCGCAGGCGCGTCAACGCCGTCGAAATCGCTCGGTTCTTGGTCGCATTGGCCTCAATCGTGAACAGGACACCTTCGACACGGCGCGCGATCAGCGGCGCATCGGCGAGGCCAAGGAGCGGCGGCGAATCGATCAGCACATGGTCATAGCGTGCCAACAGCGTTTCGATCAGCATCGGCAGGCGATCGCTACCCAGCAGTTCCGCCGCGTTGGGCGGCAACTGACCCGCCGTGATGACCGAGAAGCCGAACTTGGGCAGATCCGCGATCATGCCGTTCAGATCCTCGTCCCCCGACAAATAATGGCTGAGCCCGCGCTTGTTCGGCATATCGAGATAGCGGTTGAGCGACGGATTGCGGACGTCGGCGTCGATCAGGATCACCGACTTGCCCGTCGCCGCGAGTACCGTGGCGAGGCTGAGCGACGAGTTGCTCTTGCCTTCCTTCGGCCGCGACGAAGTCAGCATGATCGACCGCGGCGCGCCATGCTCGGTGAGAAAGGTCAGGTTCGTCATCAACGAGAAATAAGCTTCGTAAATCGCTGATTTCTTGTCGAGGATCGCGTCCGCGACATTCTGATCGAACACTTCGGGGATCGTGCCGAGCAGCGGGAGACCGAAGCGGCCCACGACGTCCTGCGGATCGCGAACCGAGCTGTCCATCTTTTCGAGGACGAACACGAGCGCCGCGGCGAACGCGGTCCCGGCCAGCAACGCCAACAGCAAATTGGTGAAGAGCGAAGGACTCGACGGCTTGTCGGCGACCTTGGCGCGATCGACGACGGCTATATTGTTCGTGCCCACGCCCGACGCGCCGATCTCCTTGTAACGCTGCAGCAACCCGTCATAGAGTTGGCGGTTAGAATCCACTTCACGCTGCAGGATCGCCATCTGAATCGATTCACGCTGCTGAGCGTTATAATCGCTGGTCAAGCGGTCAAGCTCGCCTTCAAGGTCGCGCTCGCGCTTGACCGCGGCATTATAGGCTTCACGATTACCCTGCGTCGAACGAGCGGTTTCAGTGGCGATGCTGCGGTCGAGATTGTCGACCTGGGCACGCAGCGACACCACGGCGGGATAATCCTCTTCGAATATAGTGCGCAGGCGGGCAAGCTCGGCGGCCGCCTCGGCCCGCTTTTGCCGCATATTGCCGATCGCAGGTGCGTTGACCTGAGCGACGCCAGTTTGCGTATTGGAGAGCTCGGCTTCAGCCGCGATGCGCAGTTGCCGCGCCTCGGCCAGCGCCTTACTGACGGCTTCGATGTCCGATCCCACCAGCGTCTGGGTCTTCGTCTGCCCGTTGATGTCGGTTTCGGATGAAATGGTCACGATGCCCTTGCCCATCGTGTAGTTGATGAGCGCGCGTTCGGAGGTTTCGAGATTCTGGCGCAGCGTGGTCAAGCGCGCCTCAAGATATTTGCGGGCGTCCGACGTCGCCGCGAACCGGCGGTCGATGCTAGCCTGAACGAACTGCGTGACCCATAGATCCGCGAGCTTCGCCGACAATTGGGGCGATGGCGTCGCGAAACCAACATCGACGAGGCTCGATGAGCGAACAGGCGTTACTTCGAGATGGTCTAGCAAGATACCAGCCGCACGCTTGCTGATGTCGCGGCGCTGCGCGCTCGTCATGCCAGCTTCGGGCGTATCGAGCTTGAAAGCGGCGGTAAACGCCTTGTCCGCTGTCAAATTTCCCGCCCGTACGACACGGTCAGCTAGCGACCGCGACTGCAGCAACGAATATTGCGTGTTATAGAAGGCGATCTCGTTGACAGGCGCGCTATCGCGCTCGCCTTCCACCGACGTCGCGACGGGCGCGTCGGGTAGGATCTCGATCCGCGCCGTCGACGTATATTGCGGCGTGGCGAGAAAGGTCGCGAGCAGCCCGAGCAGAAGGCAAGCCGCGATTACGCCGATCACCCAGTTCCGATGATTGACGACGGCGGCGAAAACCCGCTCGAGAACCGGCAGCCCACTGTCTTCGTCATAAGCCGCATGGTAGTTTACGCCGTCGAGCGACGACAGGGAATCGCGCGTGGTGGCCAAATCATTCATGGTGCGATCCGTCCTCGACTTAAACTTCGCGGGCCAGCAGGATTATCGGCGACAGCAGGGCCGGGAATGTCTGGAGAATATCCTTGAACATGCGCCGCTGCGGGGAGTCGCCGACGATCACGATATCGTTCGGGAAAATTTCCGGATCGGCGTAATTGCCGCGGCGAATGCCCTCGAGATTGTAGATGCCGACATATTTCTTGTTGCCGACATCGCGGAACACGACGACGTCCTCGAGCTTGGCGAATTCGGTCGTGCCGCCGGCGAGCGCGACCGCGCGCATCAGCGTCATCCGACCAACGACCGGGTAGGACCCCGCCTTGTTAACCTGGCCGTCGACCGTCACCGACATCGACTGAATGGCGAGTTGGCTCGTCGGCGACTTGAAATTGACCGTGACCTGGGGGTCGCGCACGTAACGGCCGATCAACTTGCTGCGGATCTCAGCCGCGATGATGTCTGGAGTCTTTCCTGCCGCAGCGATGGTTCCGACCAGCGGGAACGCGAAATTGCCCTCGCCGTCGGTCATGATATCGCGCTGCATGTCTTCGACACCGAACACCTCGACGCGCAATTCCGTGAACGGTCCGACGAACGACGTCCGGCTCGAATGCACAACATCAGCGGCCTCGGGCTTCGGCAGTTCGGCGAGCTTGGACACCGGGCTGTTCGGAGCGCTCGCGACCGGAGGTGCATTCTTGACGCACCCGGCGAGAGCCATGACGCCGAGGGCGAAGATGATGCGGATTTGGGTCATGAGACTGATAGGATATCCATATGCTTCGAGGACAGGGACGCTATAAAGGCTTGGGGCATGCCCGCAAGTTTAATCCCGCCGCGCATGCGTCGACGCCGGGCAACAGAGCAATGTTGTCAACATGATGGCCATGACCTGCAACGAGGGCACACGAAGCGGATAATCGACGAAACTCGCCGCCGCGAGAATAACAACCACGATGAGCACGGGCAGCCGAAGATCGCCGCGGTGACCCTTGACGAGATTGCGCAAGCCAAGCGCCAGGAACCGGCGGGCGAACCAGACGATGGCCGCGATCAGGATCAGAGCCATCGGCAGCCCGCCCGAGAGCAGAATTTCCGCCCAGTCATTATGGGCGTGATTGAAATAGGAAGGGCTGAGCAAAGCGTCGGGCTCGAACATCTTGTAGACGTCCGGGAAAGAGCCGATCCCGCTCCCGGCAACCCAATATTTTTCGATCATCGAGAGCACGGTGGGCCACGCCTGGACGCGCATATCGTCACCCACGCCTTGATCCGCCATCCGGCTGAGCGCGGTCGTCCGATCCGAGAGCCAGATCGCGGTTCCGAGCAACATCGCGAGCAGAATCGGCGGCGAATAGACGAGATAGCGCCAGCTTCCCAGCTCGCCAGAGCGGGCCGGGACGCCGCGCCGGCCCACAGGCTTCGAGTGCCAATCCGCGACGACCATCGCATAGCCCACGGCAAACGCGACCACGCCGGCGACAAACCCGGCGCGCGAACCGATCATCGCGGTGAGCGCAGTGAAAGTCAGCCCGGCGAAGATGAGGGCAAGCTGCATCGACCGGTTCTGCCGGTTGCGCATCCGTTCGTCGCGGAGCAGCATCGCGGTGATGACTGTGGCGCAGGCGAGGAACACCGCGTTATGGTTGCGGTTCGCGAACAGGCCGACCATCGCATCGGAATTGGTGATCCGGTACAGATAGGCCGCGCTCCCCGCTCCCGACAGCAGTTGGAAGAAGCCCAGCAGCGCGCTTGCCGCGGCGACCCCGATGATCGCCAGCATAAATCGCGGATACTCCTCGGGATCGAGGCGTGCCGCCAGAAAGAGCGCGGCGAAGGGGACCGACATGGCAAGCAGCCCGTTCCACGTCTGCGACGGCGCCAGCGAAATCGGCCTCCAAAGGTCGGGCTGACCCAGCAGGCCATCGATCGCCACGATGGTTTCCCGCCCCGGAAGCGCGTGCCAGATCGCCGGCGGCAGCGGCACGAGCTGAATCGCCATCCATAAGGTCAGCAGGACGAGCAGCAGGACGGGGGTACGGATGCGCCGCCAATCGTCCGCGGTCAATCGCATCGCTGCCCAGAAAGCCGTGAGAACCGCCACCGCGCGCAGCAGAGGCAGCGAGTTCAGATCACCCCGCGCGCCACCACCCACCAAGAACACGAAGATCAGGAAAAGTATAGGAGCCGAGGTCGACAAGGCCGAACCAAAAGACAATTTCGGGATAGGAGTTGCCACCGCGTGTCTATTCATGATCGTCTTTTCTTGTCTTCAGTAACACGGGGCCCAGCTTCGCTCGGTTGCGCGGCGGGGGCTTAGACGCTCGCTTCGGGGGTGACAAGCGCGATAAGGCGGACTGCACCAAAGCGCCGGTGAGATTGGATTTGCCTGGAAATCCGCCGCCCCGGCCCGCCACCATCATGCCGCGGCGCGTTCGAGCTTCTCGCGCGCGAAAAGGAACCAGCGCTGGTCGCCCTCGAGCGCGAGCGCCGCCAGGATCCCGCTGCGAAACGCCCCGACGTCGACGCCGATCCGGTTCGCCTGCTCGTCGGGCTCGGCGGTGATGCTGTGGCCGTGGACGATCATCTTGCCATGGTCGGCGAGGTTGTCGAGGAAATCGTCGCGAATCCAGCGCAGGTCGGACAGTGCCTGCTGTTCGAGCGGCACGCCCGGCCGGATTCCGGCATGAACGAAGGCATAATCGCCGATCTCGATGACATCCTCGCCCATTCCCAGGAAGGCGACATGTTCGGCCGGGACCAGCCGCGGCAGCCGTTCGGCGACTTCCTCGAAGCTCGCTTCGGCGAGGCCCGCGTCATCATTCCAATAGCTCGCGACCGTGGCGTCGCCGCCGATCCGCATGAAATAGCGCAACCGCCGAACGTCGCCCGTCAGCGCGGCGAGGAAGCATTCCTCGTGATTGCCGATGAGTAGCCGGGTATCGGGAAATTCCTCGCGCAGCCGCATCGCGCGCTCGATGACCTCGGCCGATTGCGGGCCACGATCGACGAGATCGCCGAGCAGGATGATGCTGATCTGCGCGGGACCGCGCGCGGCATGGTCGGCACGGATCAGGTCGAGTATCTCAGCGAAGAGGTCGTCGCGACCGTGAATGTCGCCGATCGCATAAACGCGCTGTCCCGCGGGGACCGAAAAGCCACTGCGCGCCGGCTGGGCTGGCTTGCTCTTGCGCTTCCAAAACATGAACTAAAAGACCGATCTATCGTATTTCAAGCAAGACAAATGGCCGAAAACAGGGGCCCAGGAGGGATATCCGCCCCCTACCCCCCCAGATCGGCCGTGGCAATATACGCGGTATGCGCGCAAGCGTTGCAATGCGCGCGATCACAAGGCGCAATTTTCCGTTCGTCGAAAAAATTTAAGGGTGTCGCAAGCATTTGCGCTTAATCCGTCATTAGCCACAAGCGCCGGATATACCATATGAAAATCATGACAGTTTTTGGGACGCGCCCGGAAGCGATCAAAATGTTTCCCGTTATTCACGCGCTCCGTCGCCACGGCGGCATCGACGTGCGCGTCTGCGTCACCGCGCAGCATCGCGAGATGCTCGACCAGGTGCTGCACATCGCGCGCATCATCCCCGACATCGATCTCGACGTCATGCGGGCGAACCAGACGCTCGACGCGCTGCTGGCGCGACTGGTGACCGAGCTCGGCGAAACCTTCGACGCCGAAAGGCCCGACCGCATCCTCGTCCACGGCGATACGCTGACGACGATGGCGGCGACGCTCGCCGCCTATTTCCGCAAGATTCCCGTCGGCCATGTCGAGGCGGGATTGCGCAGCGGGAACATCTATCACCCCTGGCCGGAGGAAGTGAACCGCAAGGTCACCGGCGCCGTCGCCGATCTGCACTTCGCGCCTACCGACACCGCCGCCGCCGCGCTGCGGGCCGAGAATGTTGCCGCCGACCGCATTCATGTCACCGGCAACACCGTGATCGACGCGTTGCTTGCTACCAAGGCGCGCATCGACGAGGAGCCCGCGCTCGCCGCGGGGCTAGACCCTCTGATCGCGCGCTTTGCCGGCAAACGGATCATCGCGGTCACCTCGCACCGGCGCGAGAATTTCGGGGACGGTATGAGGGCGATCGCCGAAGCCATCGCGGCGATCGCGGCGCGAAGCGACGTCGCGGTCGTCTTTCCCGTCCATCCCAATCCGCACGTGCGCAGCGCGATGGAGCCGATCCTCGGCACCCTCGCCAACGTCGCGCTGATCGACCCGCTCGACTATCCGCATTTCGTGCGCCTGCTCGCCGAATGCGACCTCGTGCTGACCGACAGCGGCGGCGTGCAGGAGGAAGCGCCGTCGCTCGGCAAGCCCGTGCTCGTGATGCGCCAGACGACCGAGCGGCCCGAAGGCGTCGCCGCCGGGACCGCCCGGCTGGTCGGCACCGACAGGGACCATATCGTTTCCGAAATCTTCAGCCTTTTGGATGATGGTGCCGCCTACAACGCCATGGCCCGCGCCCATAATCCGTTCGGCGACGGGACCGCAGGCGTCCAGATTGCGGAGATTGTCGCGCGCGCCGTTGAAATCGAGCAGAAAGTCGCCCCTGTCGGCCTTGATCGCCCGTTCGCACTACCAGTCGACTGACGCAACGCTCCCCAACTGCCTGCGGCTGCCCATCCTCAGAAACCGTGAGGCCGCACCCACATCTTCAGAACATCTTTTCGACTGAAGTTCCTAAAGAGCATCAGTTTCAACTGAGCCCGACGCGCTTAACGACCTGAAGCATTGCCCCTTGGCCTGCGTGCCTGGAACATGGGCAGCGACATTCGCGCGATAGCCGAAGCGCCCGCGCTACCCACGCAGATGATCTATGGTGATATCGGTGGGACGGGAATGATATTTTACTCTTCAAGAGCCGCAGTCGATCATCCTTTCAGCATCGTTTTGCGATGCACGCCCTCAAAAGACGGGCTATGCCCGTACTCCACCGCATATGGCGCAAGGCGCTGCTCAACAAACCCCCTTCACACCCCCGATGCCCCTCTTTTCAACGCCGATTGAACGTCCCTTTTTTGCGATGTTCGACAGGCCGGGTATGGAGTTTGGATTGAGACATCACGCGAATCTCCATAAAGAGGGGATTGGCGCCGGCTGCCTCGTTTCCTTAAAGCGATTGCAGAATGTAGGAGACAAGGAATGCGCGAAAAGAAGGATATAACGTTAGACGCGGCGCTTTTTCTGGTTCTGGTAGCCGACATTCTGTTTGCCCCGTTCTTGCTCCCGGTTCCGGTACCGATTTCATTCGCCATCCTACCAATATGGATTTTCACCTTGCGATCGGTGCCGCAGGCGCGCGTGTTCGTGCCGGCTTGTATCGGAGCTGCTTTCGCGGTGCTCAGCTATGTTTACGGACTTGAACGCATCCCCTCCATCAATGACCTCGCCGTTGAACGAATGGCTAACACAGCAATCGTTGTTTTCATGTTCGGAGCCTACGTCATGATGATGACCACGCGAATGTGGTCCTTCAACAGAGTCATCCAACTCCTCCGGATCTACCTGATTTTCCTGTTCATCCTCGCCGTGATCTTCTTCATAAACAGTAGCGCCTATTTTGCAGTTCGGAACTTCTGGTCATTCAAAGAAAGCGTAGAAATTGTAAGCGATCTCAACATTCTGACGCGCTTCACCGGAACAATGAGTGATCCTAACAACCTAGCGGTTTCTACATGTGCGATCACCGCACTACTGGTGTTGTACCAGGAATCGAAGATATGGTTGAACCTGATAGCGATGGCTCTAACTGCGGTGATAGTTGTAGCCTCTATGTCGGTGACCGGAGTCATCTGCTATGCGCTCCTAGCAGCAACCTATGTACTCGGCTCCAAACTGCCGCCGCTCACCCGAATCGCTCTTTTGATGGCAGCTGCCATTACCGGACTTGCCATTTTCTTCGCAATAAGGGAAACTGAGGTCTTCAGGCTGGCCACAGAGCGCGTCATGGACAGCGACACCGATTCCCGCCTTTCGCGATGGGCCGTGGCGATGAATATGGATAAATTCATTGCGTCCATCATCCTTGGCGACGGTGGCACAATCTTTATGAACAATTTCGAGTATCGCCCTCACAATGGGCATATTCATTTGATCTATAGCTTCGGCGTTTTCTGCTACCTTGCCTTCATAAGTATCTTTTTCCGTATTCGTCGCATTGCCGATTGGCGACACTACCTGTTTCTGGTGATCCTGTTCATCGGTTTCACTGTGAACGTGGGGATTTACGAGCATCGATTCGCCGGAGTCTGGGTGATTTTGATGGTGATCTACCACCAAGTGAGCGCTGCCTCGCATATCAGGCAACGAAGGGTAGGACTCATTGATCATCACAACCAGAAGATGACGGTCGCGGAGAGGGCGAGGATAGAAAAGAAGGTGCTCGGCCGTAGACTCACAAGCGCGGAGCCACAGCCGCATTAAGGCGAGTTGGACCATGGCGAGGGAGTTCTCGGCCAGCTTGTCGTATCGGGTACCTCACGGCTTATTGGGCAGAAGCGGTCGATCACGCGCCGTTCGAAGTCAGTCAGGTCAGCCGAGCCCCAACGCCAATGTCTTATGGGTTCACGGCCTGGTTACAGAGGCGTCGTCGCGGGAGCGGCAACGCTCGTCGCTATGGAACAAGCGATTTCGTTTCCGAAATCTTCAGCCTTTTGGATGATGGTGCCGCCTATAACGCCATGGCCCGCGCCCATAATCCGTTCGGCGACGGGACCGCAGGTGTCCAGATTGCGGAGATTGTCGCGCGTGGCCGTTGATATCGAACAGAAAGTTACCGTTGTCGGCCTCGGCTATATCGGCCTGCCGACCGCGGCCCTGATCGCCCGCTCGGGCTGCAAGGTCACCGGCATCGACGTCAGCGCGAAGGTGGTCGGGACCGTCAACGACGGCAAGGTGCATATCGAGGAAGTCGACCTCGACGGGTTGGTGCAGGGCGTCGTCGCGCGCGGTACGCTCGTCGCCTCGACCGCAATGGTCGCCGCCGACAGTTTCGTCATCGCGGTGCCGACCCCGCACGACGCCGAGCATCGCCCCGACATCAGCTTCGTCCTCGAAGCCGCACGTGCCATCGCGCCGGTGCTGGAGGCGGGCAACCTCGTCATTCTCGAATCGACCTCACCCGTCGGCACGACCGAAAAGGTGGCCGATCTGATCGCCGACCTCCGCCCCGATCTTCGCGTTCCCGGCCGCTGCAGCGGCGCGGCGGACATCTTCATCGCCTATTGCCCCGAGCGCGTCCTGCCGGGGCGCATTCTTGTCGAGCTGGTCGACAACGATCGCTGCATCGGCGGCATCACCCCGCGCTGCGCCCGGCGGGCAATGACCTTCTATCGCCAGTTCGTACGCGGCGCCTGCGTCACCACGACAGCGCGCGCCGCCGAGATGGTGAAGCTGGTCGAGAATAGCTACCGCGACGTCAACATCGCCTTCGCCAACGAGCTATCGATGATGGCCGAAGCGCTGGGGGTCGACGTGTGGGAGGTGATCCGCCTCGCCAACCGCCACCCGCGCGTGAACATCCTCCAGCCGGGTCCCGGCGTCGGCGGCCATTGCATCGCGGTCGACCCCTGGTTTCTCGTCCACGGCGCGCCCGAGCACAGCCGGCTGATCCGCACCGCGCGCGAGGTGAACATCGCCAAGACCGCCCATGTCATCGGCACCGCCGAAATGCTGGTATCGCAGCATCCCAAGGCGCGCGTCGCGTGCCTGGGTCTCGCCTTCAAGCCCAATATCGACGATTTCCGCGAAAGCCCTGCGGTCGAGGTCGCCGCCGCTCTGGCGCGACGCTTCGGCTCGCAGATCGACATCGTAGAGCCCTATGCGCGTGGCCTGCCGATGGAGTTCGCGGGCACCGGCGCGCGGCTGATCGACCTCGACAGCGCGCTTGCCGAATGCGATGTGCTGATCGTGCTCGTCGATCACGACCTGTTCAAATCGATCCCGCTCGAGGAACGCGCCGACAAGATCGTCTATGACACGCGCGGGCTGTGGCTCGACCAGCCGAGCGGCGGGCACGGCAACCATCTCCACCGGGCGGCCTAACCCCGTATCGCTTGGCCCGCGAGGATAGCCGCGTGGAGGCGAGACATCGCCCTACGAAGGCGGGCGCCAGGATCCGGCCTTTCGCAAGTCCTATACGACCGCTCATCCCGGCTCAAACCTGGGGGCGCCCGTTCCTCGCCTAACAGTGTATCATTTTCGATGGGAGCGCCCTTAAGCTGAGGAAGCCCGTCGAGGCAGGAGTGTGGCGCACTGACCACATCGTGAATGTCATATTCGCCCAGCAGCGTCGGGTGGAAACCTGGGTCATCGACCTCTCACGCAGAATTTCGGATCGTTATTCGTCGCTGGTTCCAATAGCGATGTGTTTGAAACCATGGCGTGCGACCTCGTCGCGGCGATAGATGTTGCGCAGGTCGACGAGCAGCTTGTCGGCCATCGTCGCGCCGAGGCGCGCGAGGTCGAGGGCGCGGAACGCGTCCCATTCGGTGACGATCGCCACGGCATCCGCGCCCTCGGCGGCGGCATAGGCGCTGTCCTTCATCACCACATCGGGCATCATCGGCGCCGCGATCGCCATGCCCTCGGGGTCGTAGGCGGTGACCCGCGCGCCGGCGTCGAGCAACGTCTGGACGATCGCGAGGCTGGGCGAATCGCGCATGTCGTCGGTGTTGGGCTTGAAGGTCAGGCCGAGCAGCGCGACGGTCTTGCCGCGCGCGCTGCCCCCCATCGCGGTCACGATCTTGCGCCCCATCGCGCGCTTGCGCAGGTCGTTCGCCTGCACCGTCGCCTCGACGAGGCGCAGCGGCACGTCATTGTCCTGCGCGGTCTTCAAGAGCGCGAGCGTATCCTTGGGGAAGCAGCTGCCGCCATAGCCGGGGCCGGCGTGGAGGAATTTGGCGCCGATCCGGTTGTCGAGGCCGATCCCGCGCGCGACGTCCTGAACGTCCGCGCCCACCGCCTCGCACAGGTCGGCGACTTCGTTGATGAAGGTGATCTTGGTCGCGAGGAAGGCGTTGGCGGCATATTTGATCATCTCCGCGGTGCGACGGCGGGTGATGAGGATCGGCGCCTCGTTGAGGAAGAGCGGGCGGTAGATTTCGCGCAGAACCGCCTCGCCGCGTGCATCCTCGGCGCCGATGACGATGCGGTCGGGGCGCTTGAAGTCGCCGATCGCCGCACCCTCGCGCAGGAATTCGGGGTTCGACGCGACATGGTGACGGCGGCCCGGCGCCCGTTCGCGCAGGATGCGTTCGACCTCGTCGCCCGTTCCCACCGGGACCGTCGACTTGGTGACGATCACGCAGTCGTGCGTCAGCGTCGCCGCGAGCTCCTCGGCGGCGCCGAAGACGTAGGAAAGATCGGCATGGCCGTCGCCGCGCCGCGACGGCGTGCCGACCGCGATGAACACCGCGTCGGCGTGGGCGACCGCGGGGGCGAGCTCGGTGGTGAAGGACAGGCGCCCCGCGGCGACGTTCGCCGCGACGAGCGCATCGAGCCCCGGTTCGTAGATCGGCATCCGCCCGGCGTCGAGCGCCTCGATCTTGCTGGCATCCTTGTCGACGCACACCACGTCGTGCCCGAAATCGGAGAAGCAGGCTCCCGAAACCAGGCCCACGTAACCCGTTCCGATCATGGCGATTTTCATGCGAATGCGTCCTTGGATGAGGGGTGAAAAATTCCGAGCAGCGAACCAGCCCAGCGCCGCGTCCTTATGGCCAAACGACGGAAAGAAAAAGGGCCTCGACGCCAAGACAAATCCCTTAGTCGCGGGAATTGCACTTCTTCCCTTGGGGGGCGTTCGCCGCTAAGCCGCTGGGCCATGAAACCGATCCGCAAAGCCGTCTTTCCCGTTGCCGGCCTCGGCACGCGCTTCCTGCCCGCGACCAAGGCGATCCCCAAGGAGATGCTGCCGGTGGTCGACCGGCCGCTGATCCAATATGCGGTCGACGAGGCGCGCGAGGCGGGGATCGAGCAGATGATCTTCGTCACCGGGCGCGGCAAGAGCGCGATCGAGGATCATTTCGACATCGCCTTCGAGCTCGAGAAGACGATGTCGGAGCGCGGCAAGGACCTGTCGGTGCTCGAACCGACGCGGCTCGGCCCCGGCAACTGCGCCTATGTCCGCCAGCAGGAGCCGCTCGGGCTCGGCCACGCCATCTGGTGCGCGCGCGACATCGTCGGCGACGAGCCCTTCGCCATCTTCCTGCCCGACGAGTTCATGCACGGCAGCCCCGGCTGCATGAAGCAGATGGTCGACGCCTATGCCCGCGTCGGCGGCAATCTGATCTCGGTGCTCGAAGTGCCGCACGAACAGGTGTCGTCCTATGGCGTGATCGCCCCCGGCCGGCGCGACGGCGCGCTCACCGAGGTCACCGGGCTCGTCGAAAAGCCGAAGGTCGAGGCGGCGCCGTCGAACCTGATCATCTCGGGCCGCTATATCCTGCAGCCCGAGGTGATGCGCGTGCTCGCCGACCAGGAGAAGGGCGCGGGCGGCGAAATCCAGCTGACCGACGCGATGGCGGCGATGATCGGGACGCAGCCCTTCCACGCGGTGACCTTTGCCGGCGCGCGCTATGACTGCGGGTCGAAGGCCGGCTATATCCAGGCCAACCTCGCCATCGCGCTCGAACGTCCCGACATGGCCGACGACGTCCGCGCCTTCGCCGTCGACCTACTCAAATAACAATACAATTCCTTCTTTCACCGCCGCAACCTGGTGACCGAAACACCCATCTGCCTCGCGTCCTATATACAGCGCGACTTCCTAGTTGTTTGAATTTGATACCGCGATATTCCAAACGCTGTTCCCCCAGTTAGATCAAAGAAGCAGAGTTCGGCGAAGACAGGCAGTCGTGGATAGAACCGCGCAACAGGGTAAACCCGACATGCAAGCGGAGATGTTGTGTATGGAGCCGTTTGATCACAATGGAAGCCCGATCAATGTAATGACCGGTATCCGCAATCAGCCATCGCTTCCTTTATCCAACTCAGGGTGAATGCGTCGCCAGCGCAACCCGATCATCAGTATAAATGGCCAGAAAATCGTGTTGAGCAAATCGAATATGGAATCCGGTAATCGCCACATTCCATGCGCCACGCGATCCGCAGCCTCTTTGAGAAGCGCAATCAGCAATACTATCAAAAAGGGGGTCCATGTCGCCAGCGATCGCCGCGTCAGCAAGCGAGCGAGGAACATGACAGCAAGGCCCCCATGCACATGGAGAAGCGAATCCGAAGCACCGGTTCGATCTCCGATAGCGCCACTCAATTCGCTATAAAGGCTCAATATGTCCGTCATAAGACCGTGTTGATGAGGCGCGAGGCGGCTGCAAGTTTGAACCCCATCTGTCGGATCGTCCGCAATGCACAATTAGACACGATATCACACTCCACTGACTGCCTTGCCTTAACGCCAAGGAGAAGCTTCTGCTCCCAGAACGCTTGGGCATGCGGTCCTTACCCGCCTTTGTCGGCGACATTACCCCGGGTGGAGCAGTTCAAGCCTCGTCCTGTGCTTGGGCAAACCGCAACGCAGGTGGAGAATATCGAGTTGCATATCTCAACGCCCTAATTTGCGCCTAGCCCCTATCAAAGAAGTGGCCGATTACATCCCGGCTTTAAAGGATCCGAAAATCGATCAAAGTGAAGCGCGCCGGACCGGTCGCAAAAACCCCATGCCCTCGCCCTCCCGCCGTACCAAACACCAGACCGATACGGGAAGAGTGAACCAGTGCTTCATTGAACGCCTCAACATCAAAATTGCGCGCTCCACCTGATACAGGCACCCAGTTCCGATCACTCAGATCGACAATCATTTCGTGCACCCCGGGCTCGATTGCCTGGATCGTGGTCGAGGGCGCGTACCAACGATAATGATTGAACTTGCCCTTTGCCGTCCATGTGTCACCGCTGCGCTGAAAAAAGAGCGACACAGTGGCGGTCCTGTCGGGGTACTCGCGCGACACAAAGCGGACATTTTGGTCTGCTTTGACTTTATAGCGGATTATGATCCTGGATTTTCCGGCGAGAGAGCCAGGATTGAAAGTCACGTAGTGCACATGCCCACTACGCAGGTCCGGGTATGGAAAATCAAAATACCATCCCTTGCCCAATCGGACGGGATGAGGCGGCATCCCGACCGAATAATTTTTTGAACGGATGACCGGACCGATTTCCCAGTCCACCGCCTCCCGCGCCAACGACGAGGCAGAAAGGCCGACTATTGCAAATGTCGAACACGCAAAACGGACCAGCGATGGCAAAAGGTTCGGCATATTCCTCAGATAACAATCATGCCTTTCAATGGCCTGAACATAGGGCAATCAGCAATTGGAAGCAGGCAACGAGTAGCTGCCTGACGGATCAGCCTTTCCCAGACGGTCAATATCGCAGCGTCGACCTCACACGACCTCAAGCATTGCCCCGACATCGGCTTCGCGTCCTCGGGAGGCGCGCCACACAGATCGCCGCGGGCCGCGAAAGATTAAAACGATTCCGCGGAAAGAGATAGGCTAGCGGCCAATCTGGGCCTCTAGTTCGGCGATACGCTCCGAGCAAATGGCGTGGACCGCACAGCCGAGTTCCTCGACCCGCCCGGCAAGCCAGAGCAATTCCTCTTCGGTAATACGATAGTGCTTTGAGTAGCGCGCCTTCACATAGGCTTCCTTCAACTTCTCGAACCGCGCGCGATCGGCGCGCAGCTCGCGCGGCCAGGCATCAACCAGCCGCATGTCGATGCGCTCGGCCTGCGTCCGCAAGAAGCCGAGGTTATGCACGTGCGGCGTGTAGAAGGTGCAGACCAGCAGGACGCAGTGGTAAAGTCGTTCAGTCGCTTGATGCAGCGAAAATGCCGCTTCTTTTAGGCGACCCTTGCCACGATAAAACTCCGCGCCTTCTAACAGTGCCGCAGCGCTGGGATACCACTCGTCAAAATACTCCCGCGCCATCGCCAATGCCTGCTCGGGCGTCTTCGGCTTGGGCTGATGCAATTCCTTGTCGTCATATTCATAGAGCGCGATGCCGTCCTTTGCGACGTCCATGAAGAAATAGCGCCCGTGCGCCAGCCCGTCGTTTACCTCCTGCAGGGTGTGGACGATGAAGTTGACCGGGGTCCTGAGCGTCTTGTCGATCGCGAGTTCGCGGATCAGCCGATCGTCGAGTTTGCCCCAGAAATCGACCTTCTCGGTGAGGCGCTTGTCGTTGACGATGATCAGCAGATCGAAATCCGAACGATAACCCTTCGCGGTGTGGGGCTCATCGACCCAGCCGCCGCGCGCGTAGCTGCCGTAGAGGATGATCTTGTCGATCCGGCCCTTCTTCTTCCAGCCCATGGTGCCGAGCGCGATCGCATCCTCGAATTCTTCGAAGATGATCGCCTTCACGCGCTCAAGCTCGCGCTGCTTGGCAGCAGGAAGATGATCGAGATCGGTTCGCATGCATGGGAATCTTCGGGAACATTGCGCGTCTTGGCAAGGGCTAAAGCCCGGCGCCGAAACGGGAAGCCAGAGTTTGCGCCAATCCGGACGCGCTCGCCTTGGCGATGGAGGGCTGGGGAACGGCGGCCTGCGCGATCGCGGTTTGAACCGTGCCAGCGCGTTCGTTGATCGCGGACACCAGCTTCGCGCGGTCATTGGTGAATATCGTCGCCGACTGCTTCGCGCGCGAGATCCCGACGTAGAAGCTTTTCTGGTCGACGAGATTGACGGCGCGGCTGTCGGCATGGATGAGGACATGATCGGCGGTGCGCCCCTGGGCGGCGAAGGCGGTATCGACATAGCCGTGAGCGATATGCCGATCGCGGGCAGCATCGAGGTGCAGCGTTTGAACCTGGCCTCGCGCGCCTCGAACCGTGGCGGTTCTCGCCGCGGCATCGACCGCCATCACCTCGGCGCGCACGCCGTTCACGCGGCCAGCCTCGCGGTCGTTACGCGTGAACCGGATGCTGTCGCCGGCCCTGAGCTCCAGCCGCTGCGCCTCGAACAGCTGCACCTTGCCGGCGCCCCATTGCCGCAGCCGCCAATCCACCTCGCGCCCGTCCTCCGATCTGAGCGCGACCGCCGCCTTGGCCGGATCGACGCCTTCGACCCGGAACGCCTCGCCGCGAGTGACGCCCTTGTCGGCATAACCCTGCGCAAATCGGACGACGTCGCCCTTGTCGTAACTCAGCGGATCGCGCGCTTCGGCGCGCGTCAACCCCTTGTTGACGAGGCTTTCCATGACAACGGCCGGTCCCCTGAGCGCCCCCGACCGGATCAGCGCCTGACGAATATCGGCGGTCAAGGCGTCGCGGCCTTCGCGCGAGGGTTCGATGACGAGGGTGCGCGCACGATCCGCCCGGCCGAGACCGGCATAGCGCTCCGCGATCGCGGCGAAGCGCTCGGCGCGATCAACATTCTCGATGATTTGACCGCCACCCCGATCGAGCGCGGCCAGCGCCTTCTTCGCATCGCCCTCGATCGATGCCCGCACCGCATCTCTGGTGGCAGCGTTCGTCTGCCGGACGATCTCGCCGAGCCTGGCGGTTTCCATGCCGGCGGCCTGCAGTTGTCCAAAGGCGGCGCCCGCCTCGACCGATCCGAGCTGCTTTACATCTCCCACGAGAATGACACGGGCGCCGTGCCTTTCGGCCAGGTCGAACAGGCGCGCCGTGTCCCGGGCCGAGAGCAGCGACGCTTCGTCGACGATCCACGCGGCGGGCTGACCGGACACCGACGGCCCCGGCGACAGCATGTGGCGCGCGACCGTATCGCCGCGTGTTCCCAACGCATCGCCGAGCACCATCGCCGCCGAGGCCGTGGGCGCGAGCGCGACGACCGACGCGCCGCGCGTCTCGGCCTCGCGCGCGAAGGTCGCGAGCACCGTCGTGGTCTTCGCGGTGCCGGCATAGCCCTGCACCGCCGTGATCCGGTTACGACTGGCCAGAAGCTGCCGCGTCGCCGCGCGCTGGTCGTCATTCCAGGCAAAGCCCGCGCGCTCGGCCTGCCGAGAAGCCGCCGCGACGGCCTTCGCCGCGGCGAGCGGCGATGCGATCGGTGCGAACACGCCCCGGCCCTCCGCCTCGATCCGGAGCAGCCGGGTTTCGACGTCGATGTTGTGACGCGTGGTGAGCCCGGCGAACTCGGCGCCGCGCCGGTCGAGGAAGGTGCGAGCGATGAGGTCGCCCCGCTCGCTGGCCGCCTCGATCGCCTCCCCGATCTCAGCATAGCCGACTTTCCCCAGTCCGACGCGCCCCGCTTCCTCATGCAATGCCGCCACGGAGAAGACCGACTGCCGCTCGCCGAGCTTGTCGGCGGCATGCGCCACCGCGCGCTCGGCCGCGCTCGCCTGCTCCACAGTCCCGGCCGCGCCGGCGGCATTGGCTTTCGCGTCCTGAACGAGCGCGAGACGTGCGCCGGCATCGAACCCAGCCCGGTCGGCGGTCGCGCGCCAATCGGCGACCAGGGACGCCCGGTCGGCCGCGACCTTGGCTTGCCGGGTGCCGAGCGCGACGATCTGCTTTTCCGCCGCGCTGGCGTCCTCGCGCGACGTTCCGCGTGTCCCGAGCGCGGCTTCGATCGCGGCGCTGCGGGTGCTGAACGCGGTCATGGCCTCGGCGGAGACGCCCCTGATTTCGAACATCGAGTCCTTGCCCGTCTCGATTTCGTAACCGAGCTCGCGGACCTTGAGCGCGAGTTCCTGCCGGTAGATCGCGCCGATCTGCTTCTGGAGCTGATAGAGCGCGCGCGGCTCGAGGCTGCGCCAGGTACCGTCTTCGCCCCGCGTCGCGTTCATGATGACGTTATGGGTATGAAGCTGCGGGTCCTGGGCCCGGCTGGTTCCGTGCTGGAAGCTCGCGACGATGAGATTGCCGGTCGCTTCGCGGGTCACGCTGCCGCCATGCCGAATGCGGGTCGCGGCCATATGCGTCTCGACATGCGCGAGTGCCGTTTGCACCGCTTGCCCATGCGCCGCGATCAGCCGCCGGTCGCCCGCGATCTCGGCCATGATCGACACCGATTTGGGGGCGCTCAGGGTCACATCCCAGCCGGGCCGATGTTCGAGCTGGCCATCGCGGATCGCCCCGAGCTGCCGGCCGCTCACCTTGCCGTCGAGCAGGTCGCGAAAGATATCGCGATCGACCTCGCCCGACAGGCCGAGTTCCTCGGCCCCTTTGCCTTGCCATGCCGACGGCGACAGGCCGCCCTCGGCATAATAGTCGTCGGCCTCATAATAGCTGCTGGCCTGCGCCGATCTGGTCAGCGCCGATAGCGAGGCCACCATCACAGCGGCCCGTCATCGATCGCGGGAGGCGGCGCGGGTTTCACCGCCGGCTTCGATGTCGGTGTTTCGGTGCGAGCTGGCGCTTCGGTGGGAGCGGGCGCTTCGGTGGGAGCTGGCGCTGGAGGCTCGACTTGCGGCGCCGGAGACGGCGTCCCCGAATGATTCCACAGGCTGGTTTTGGGATTGCCCTCGACGAAAGCCCGCTGGCGCGGTTCGCCGCGGCGCGCGATGTGATCGGCGGTGAGCGCGATCCGCGCGACCGGCAGGCCATCGGGGAAGAGCAAATAGCCCTCGTGGCGCGCGAGTCGCAGTTCGCTTTCGAATATGGCGGGGCGGGTCTTGCGCTGGCGCCCGAGCGTGATCCGGGGCTTGTCGTCACCGTCGCCGAGCGCGCCGGTCATCGTGTGGACCTCGACCTCGCAGCTGCCGATGGTCTTGCTCGCCCACTGCCGGCTCTCGCCATCGATCATCTGGAGGAAGAGCTTGGTGTTGCAGCAGCCGAGCATCGCTTCGGCAAGATCGTCGCCATAGCGATGGCGCATCTGCCCGATCGCCTGGAAGGTCAGCACGACCGCGGCGCCGAACTTGCGCCCCTCGGGGAGCAGGCGCGCGAGATTATCGACGCGCGGCAGGTCGGCGAGTTCGTCGAGCAGGAACCAGACGCGCCGGTCTGCCGATGGCGACAGACCGAGCAAGGCGCTCGCCGCGCATTCAAGCCAGCAGGCGAGCAAGGGCTTCGATGCCTCGAAATAATCCTCCTTCCGTGGAACGAAAATCCAGGGCTTGGCACCCTTGCGCTCATCGAGGCTGGCGATGAACGCGCGAAATGAGAAGGGCACCTCGTCGCCGTCCTGCACGCGCAGGAACTGGATGAGGTTCGCGGCCTTGGCGAGCATGAAAAGCACGCTACCCGTCGCCCGGTCGGCATCGTCGGCGAAGGTCCGCGCCGACGAGCTGTCGCCGAGCCACGCCTTGAGATCGTCCTTGGTCCGGACCTGGAGCGCATCGAGCAAATCGGGCAGCGTGCCCTTCTTCTCCTGCCAGAGCGCGCGGAGCATGTTGGCGACGAGGATGCGGCTCGTCTCGAGCCAGACGTCGCGGTCGTGCTGTCCGGTCTCGGTGATCAGCTGATGCGCGATGCGATCGGCGTCGGCGGGGTGTTCGATCTCGGCGAAGGGCGACCAATAGGCGCAGCGAGCGTCGAAGGGGTTGAGGATGATGTCGCCGCGCTCGGGGTTGAAATAATGCGCGATGAATTCGCCGCTGGTGTCGTAGACGAGCGCCGCCTCGCCGCGTTCTTCGATGCGATCGAGCATCTGCCGGAGCACGGTCGTCTTGCCGCTGCCGGTCGTGCCGACCATCGCCAGGTGGCGCGTCTCGAGGCGCAGCGGCAGCGGGACGGGTCCGATAGCCAGCGACCGACCGCCGGCTTCAGCCGCCGTGAGCTTCGCGAGCGTCGCTTCGTCGGTCACCCTGGTGCCGCTGATGAAACGGTCGCGGAGCGCGCGCTCGCGCCGGCGCGCCGCGACGCCGCGCAGGAGGAAGAGTCCAGACAGCCAGGCCGCGAACCCGATCAGGCTCCCCCGGACGACGAAGGAGCGCGTGACGCCGGCTGCCCCGCGATAATATCGATGCGCGGCGACCGCTCGCGCCGACACAAGATAGTCTGCTCTCTCATGACGGACCGTCATGCCGGGGTCGCCCTCACCGGCGCCTGCAAACCAGCTCAGCAGCTTCGCCTGATACCAGGTGCCGGCCCCCTGCAGAATCCGGGGATCAAGCATCAGCCAGGGCGCGGCGAGACCGCCGAGCGCGATCGACGCAAGCATGATCATGGCGTGCCGCTTGAAGCGCCGGACCTGGCCGTAACGATCGTGGCGCCGCAGCGTCTCGGCATGGAGGCGGCGGTCATGGGGCTCGCTCATGTCCCGGCCTCGGCAATGGCGCGCTGCCGCTCATAGGCACGGCCCACTTCGCCGGAAATGGTCTCGTCGCTCTTGCCGCCGCCCATCGCCGCGCTGCGCGCGTAGCCATAGGCGGCGCAGGCCGTGAACAGGGTGCGGTCGAGAAGTCCCTCGATATCGGCGAGGCGGGTGCCGAGCGATGCCAGTTCGCTGACCACCTCGCCGTTCCCGTCCTCCTCGGTGGCCGGGCCGGCCAGCGCGGCGACCCCGGCTTCGACGATATGGGACAGCATCGCATAGGCGGTAAGGCCGCGCTCCTTCGCGATGCCGAGAACAGCCTTGTCGACCTCGGCCGACAAGCGAACCGTGTGCCTGACCAATTTCATCGTGCATCGCCCTCCGAGCGGCGGTGCAGCGGCTCGAAAAGCGCTGAAAAACCGGGATATCGAACCGAGCCTGACGATGCGCTGTCGTATCCGCCGCTCGAAAAGTGGCGGAAAAGCTGGATGCACCCGTGCGTGAGGTGTGTATCCAAATTACGGGTCCGATGCGAAGCATCGCGGCCCTGCAACCTTGCGTCAAAAGCAATCGATTCAGACATACTGGGAATTCTCCTCAATGGGGGTGTGCTGTGTCGCCGCGGGCTCCCCGGGCCCGGGCGGCAGACCCCCGATCTGGATTGATGGCCAGTGATCACGGCGCCACGGGCTCGGCACCGATGGCGTCCCATGCTTGCAACCGGCAACGCGTCCGGCGGCCGATGCAAGGCCGTGCACGCCATCAACGAGACGCGCTCCAACCTCATTCGCCGCGCACCGAAAGCGCCACGAAGATCGACGCCGGCGGACGCGCGATGGCCTGCGGCGGTGCAGCCGGCGTGTCGCCGCCCCGCGAAGCAACCGCTGCGTCGGCGGCCCCCTCCGGGCGAGACGAGCGCTCGGTAAAGAGCGCCGCGCCGCGCCAGTCGGGCATGCCCGGTGCGCGACCGGGTGCCGGCGAAATGTCCCCCGCCGCACCGAGCGACGGCGTGATGGCCGCGACATAAGCGATGGTTTCGGCAGGCAGGTGGCGCCGTCCCGCCGCATAGGCATCGGCGCGCCCGGGGCCCGCATTATAGGCGGCGAGCATCAACGAGACGTCGCGATAGCGGTCCCACATCGCGCGCAGATAGGCCGCACCGCCAAGGATGTTCGCGCGGGCGTCGAAGGGGTCGGTCCCGAGCCGGTGACGCGCGCTCAGCATCGCCCAGGTCGCGGGCATGATCTGCATCAGCCCCATCGCGCCGGCGCGCGAGACGGCGCGTGGATCCCCGCGGCTCTCGGCGTGCATCACCCGCCAGAT
The DNA here is from genome assembly GCF_053514865.1 of Sphingopyxis sp. NJF-3. Lineage (NCBI taxonomy): Bacteria > Pseudomonadati > Pseudomonadota > Alphaproteobacteria > Sphingomonadales > Sphingopyxidaceae > Sphingopyxis > Sphingopyxis sp. NJF-3. The sequence continues at coordinate 333,601 of NZ_CM130726.1, read as the reverse complement.
CCATGTTTCGGGAATGTCGAACCGGCGCGCCGCCTCCGCGACGAAAGCGGCGTGCGGCTGTCCACGCTGCACCTCCATGGCGCTCGCGGCCGGCGCGGGCGTGAGCGAAGCGGCGGTCGCGATCACGCCGACGGGCTGCAGCAATCCTGCAACCACGGCACGGACAAAATGCGCGGCGCGCGTCATGAGGTGACGCTCGGCGGCATGCTGGAGCGCTGCCAGCACAGCGGATGGGCATCATCGAAAATGACATCGAGGAGCAGCGTGGCGCGCAATGGCGCGGCGAGCACCGGACTGTCGATCTGTATCGCAATGCAGTCGCCCGACTCGGCATCGATGCGATTCCAGCCATTGCCGATCTCGTCGTCGCTGACCTCATCACCCAATATGACGTGCCAGTCAGGCGCACCTTCATCGTCGCACGGCGGCGCGGGGACGATCATAATCGTCGCATCGAGGCCCAGCGTCAAAAGCCGCCCGGTGTAGACGTCGCCATATTTGCACAAGCCTCCGATGATCATGGCCGGTTCTCCTGTTCGACAGCAACATGTTGGTCCGTGCGCCCGGCGCGGAAGCGAAGCGGCGCGCCGGGCGCACAGCGGGTGAGGATCGGATGCGCGGTGCCGAGCATTCCCGCCGCCGGCATCGGCCCGAAATATCGGCCGTCGAGGCTGTCGGGCGCGGCATTGACGAGAAAGAGTTCGCCGGGTCCGACGATACGGCAGCCGCTCCAGACCGGCAGTTCCCGCGCCGCGCGGTCGCGCGAGAGCGCGCGCGCCGCACCGACACCGTCGATGGTGATGAAGACACCGGAGCGGCAGACGCGAGCGCCCGGCAGGGCCGCCACGCGTTTGAGCAGCGGCACGCCGCGCGGAAGATATCCGCGACGATCGAGGAACGCTTCGAGCGCAGGCGGCGGGTCGATGGCGACAAGGTCGCCGAGCCGCGGCTGGGCGCCGACATCGATGCGATAAAGGCCGGTCGGCGCGCTGGCACTCGCGTTCCAGAGGAAGCGCGGCCGTGGCTTCAGCCACGCGGTCGCGACGAAAATCGTGCTGAACAGAGCCGCCACCGCTACGGTCGCATGGAGCGCGCGGCGGTTCATCCCTCGATCGCCCGGCGGCGCAGCCATGCCCTATGACGATCGCGTCCGTAAGGCCGGAACGGCAGGCCGGCGGCAATGCATTCGCCGACGTGCCGCCAGTGATCGGGCGCCGCATCGGCGGCGTCGATGCCGGCGGCTTCGACGGCGTCGATCGCCTCGATCACCGCCTGTACCTTCGGCCAGCCATCGATCCGCGTCAGAATGTCGGCGCCGGGACGGACGAACGGGAGCATGGAAAAGACATCGCCGGGCCGGGCGGCGGCGGCGATCGCGATGGTCGAATGGATCGTTCCGAAATCGCTCGACGTCTTGCGGACGAGCGCGAAGACCGCGCCGGGGCGAAAGGAAATGATGCGGGTTACACGGCTGACAATCCGTTCGCTTGCGACGCGCCCGAAGCGAATCCATTGCTCCTGACGGCCTACGATCGAGGTCAATTCGACCTCGGTCGATGCGCCGTCGCCAAGCGCACCGCCCGCACCCGTGACAGCGGAGGTCAGCGGCAAGCTGCTACGCCGGGAGGCATTCGCGGAGCGCATCAGTCGCGCACCGGTCGTGCCGGATGCACCGTGCCGGTACCGGGATCGGAAGTCGACGAACGGCGGCCGAGTTCGACCCAGGCGTCGAGTTCGTCGATCGCGTAAATGACGCGGCCGCCGAGCTTGCGATAGGCGGGCCCCGTTCCATAGCAGCGATGCTTTTCGAGCGTCTTCGGCGCAAGGCCGACGCGGCGTGCGGCATCGGGGGTCCTGAGATAGCGCGGCGGGGGCACGGCGGTCATGGGCTGCTCCTTCCAGCAAGCGAACCCGGCATGCGGTGACGGCGGGTGCGGCCGCGTGATGGCGGGAAGGACGGCCTCGGGAGGAGCGGCGGAAAGCAGCGGTTATTTTTGTCGCCCCGCCCGGCCCGCAAGCAGGCTGCGGTAACCGCACGTGACGAGCGCCTCGGCCTCGCGGATCAGGCGCTGGGTGCGGCGGCGCTCGGGCGAGGATTTCCAGGTCGCGCCGCGACCGATCGACAGGCGCGGATATAGGAGGCGGCGCCCCACCTCGTGACTCGTCACGGCCGGGTCGGCGGCCCGCAGGTCGAAAATGGCGAGGAGCAGCTTGAGGCGGTGCGCCTGGTAATGGGTCGGACGTGCCGCCGAGACATCGCCGGCCTCCTGACCGCCCCATGATCGGTGGAAGTCCGATACCACGCGCAGGCGGGCATCGACCTGGGCGTCGAGGGGAATGGATGCGGCCAGCGGACCTCCCGGGCTCGCGCTGCGCAACCAGAGCCGATGCAGAGCGCCGGCGGCGCGCACCACCAGATGTCTGCCGTCGCGTCCGGTGCGATCGGCGACGATGTCGCAGCGCGCGAGATCGAAGCCTGCCGCAAGGGAAGGCGTCACCGGCGCTGCGTCAAGGATCAACACATGGGGACAAAGGTCCGCGTCCCAGTGCGCGGGCGCTTCAATTGTGTCGGCCCGAGGATCAAAGGGGAAAGCAGAGGCCCCAACGGCGGGCCATGACCTCCTCCGATGGCGGCTCCGCGAGCGGACCCGTCATCACTGCCTTATAGTCAGCGCGATAGGCAGGATTGCGGCGAAGAAACTCCTGCGCGAACCCCGGGAAGTCGAGGTCTTGCCGCCAGTCGTCGCTCGCCTTCAACCCGCTTGCCATCGCCGCCTCCGGAAACGGCAGCGTCCGCGATCGGCGGAGATTCGCCAATTCCACAGCTTAGGGAGGGACTTCCCCAGAAGTGGGTATCCCGCCCGGCGGTGCCGGGCGGGATTCGGGGGCTCAGTCGGCCCGGCGGCTCGGCCGGGTCCAGACGAGGTCGTGCGCGTCGCCTTCGCCGGCGAAGAGCTGGGCGAAGATCGGGGCGGTGAAACTCGGGTCATCGAGCTTCAGCGACAGATAGGGACGCTTGTCCTGCGTCTTCTTCTCCCAGGCCGCGCCGACCTCGGCGTCGCCGATAAAGACGCGGTGGCTCGGGGCACTGGCGCCGGGATTGTCCTCGGGGAAGATCCGCACCGACTTCGCCTGTACCGAGAGCGTGACGATTTCGCCCTCATACGCTTTTCCGACTTTCTTGAACGTACCGATCCTGGCCATGATGCATTCCTTTCCTGTGTCGAGCCGCACCATCGCGGCCTCGATGCGCATCGGTCGCCGGGGAGGGACCGGCGGTGCAGCCGAAGGCCCGCAGCGGAGCGGAGGACGGCGCGCAGCGACTTTCTTGTTTCGCGAGGAACGGCGGCACGCCGGGGGAAGAAAGTTGCCGCGCGCGGTTGCACCAGGCCGGGCCAGCGCAGCGCCGCGCCGGCAGATGGCGCATGTCGAGAGGCCGTGATGGTGCGGCGGGCCGGGAACAGCGACTTGCCGGAGCCGAAGACGAGACAGTCAGACGATGATGCGCCGAGACCGCTTCAGGACTGCGAAACCGGGTCCCTGTTCCCGACGCCGGCGTGACAAGATCTCGCCAACTGCGGCATCCGGTGACGAGACCGGCGAGGGTTCCGAAAGCATGCTGCCAGACTGGGCCGAGGCCCCCGAGCATCGCGAGAGCTGTTCCAGCCTGATATCCGGCAGCGGCCGCAGCGCCCGCAAACAGCAGGATCACCAGGAACCGGAGCCAAGCAGATGCACCGGAACGCGCGACGAGCCGGCCCATACCGAGGATAGTGACACCTGTCGTCAGCCCGGCCAGGATTACATCAAACCAGCCATGGCCCATCTCGTGGAGGCGAAGAGCGATACCGAGACCCGCGAAGACCGGAAGCGCGAAGGTCGCGCAGCGAAAGAGCAGGATGAGGCAATAGATCGCCGCCGCAACGCCAAGGATGATCATCAGGGTCATAAGCGTCCTTTCCCCGGACGCGCCCGCCACCACCTCCACAGCGCAGTCTGCAATGTGGCTATACGAGGCAAAGACCCGGGACAGAAGCCGGACTGGCTCCATCCCAGGTGTGATTTCGATGCCTCAGCGATTGAAGGGATCATATTCGCAGACGATCGTTTCGGGATCGCCATCGAACTCGTCGAGCGGCATCACCGAATAGCCGGCGCTGGTTTCGACGAGGATGATCACGGTCATCATCGTGCGGGCGAGGTTCCAGCCGAGCGATTGGGCGGTGGAAAGCGGCATGGCGTAGGCTCCTGTGCTTGGGAGCGGGTCCAGTCCCGCTCGACAGGCGCCCCGCCGGACGGGGGCAGGCCGCAATCACCGCGAGCGCAGCCGCGGCCCGAGCGAAGCGTGGGGACCCCGAAGCGGGTTGATTGAAGGAGGCCTGGCCGCGGCCAAGGGATCAGCGGCAATCGAGAGCGGGTCTGGACCTGCGCCCATGCGGCGTTCCGCTATGCTCTCATCGCCCCATTCGCCGCCGCGTTCCGGCCGATATCTGACCACCCTGACATCGACGACGCAGCGTTTCTCGAAGAGAGCCACCGAGCGAACCGGTCAGAAACTCGCACTGAGCGACGCCTTTCGAAGAGCAGCCCTCGGCAGAGGCGCTCCGTCGCCGCAGCATGAAAAAAGCGGCCACGCGGGCCGCTATCTGCAGATCGGGGAATGATGAAACGGCTCCGCCCTAAGGCGGAGCCGGGAACCCGTCAGGCGGGCGGGTTCCAGATGATGACCTTCTTCATCGGGTCGTCGCCGGGAGCATTGGCGACATTGCCGTAGATCGTCCCGAACTCGGGGGCCGACATCGTCACCGACACATATTCGGCGCCGTTGTTCTGCGAGAAGCGTTTCCAGCCGGCGCCGAGTTCGAAGCCATTCTTGCGGCTGATGATCCGGTAATCGGGCTCGCTGTCCTTGGTCTTGCGGCCGTTCGGGACGATCGCGATCGGCGCGGTGACGTTGAGGGTGGCCAGCGTGCCTTCGAAGCTGCCGTCAGCCTTGACGTTGAGATTGGCGATGGTGGGCATGATAGTCTCCTTCCTGTGCTCGGGGGACATCCCCGATGGCGCCGAAAGAAGGGGCCGCGAGCCGCCGTCACCGAGCGAATGCGAGGGCGAACCCCGCATGGGGTTGACGGCCAGAGGCGAAGCGGGACCGGACACGGGCGACAAGGAGGGGTGACCCCGAACGCAGGACGGAAGAGCTGCCCCATCGCGTCCGACCATGGATGCAACCCGAAGGTCGAAGCCTCTCAATAGCCGCGACGCTTTCCTCGACAGTGCTGCCATAGGGCCACCGTATCGCTGCGAAGCATGGCGCAGCTGACGAGCGCGGGACAGAAGAGGCGGTTGCCCATAAAAAACGGGCCAGCTTGCGCCGGCCCGGTGAAGTTTTGGGAGAGGATGCCTGAAAGGCAAAGTCGATGTGGGAATCGCTCAACTTTGTTGCAAGTGCGAACGAGCAATTTTTCCATATGATTCATAACCTCGCAGGGATCAGGCTCGCTTTTGAGGAGGATTTTCGGCGTTCGACCAGTCTTCAGACGACCTGCTTCGGCGCGAGGATCAAGAAGCAGGCACTTGGCGCTCCATGATGTCTGACGATGGGAAGAAGGCGTCGTCCTTCTGTTTGGCTCTGTGCTATCTTCCAGACATGACAACGGGCTTGGAACGAGTCGCTCGTGCATTGTGCGAACTGGATGCCAATCCGCCCAATGCGACGATGGATGGCAAGCCGCTTTGGCAGGATTATCTGCCCGAAGCCCGGGCCGCGATCATGGCTCTGCGCGAAGCTGACCAAGCAATGATTGGCGCTGCCCTGCTCAAAGCGGCCCAAATTGGCGAAGGCAACCTCAATGAGATCTATCGAGCCATGATCGACGCGGCGATGGCTGAGTAGTCCAGCGAGCAGCGCAACGCGTGAGTGCCGGCGGCCAAAAGAGGCCAGAAGCGGAACGTCGGCTTCACGCATCGCTGGCTCATATTGCAGACGTTCTCGGCGCCCTCGGGATATTACATAAATTTAATGCGGACCGATTGGGCGCCTTCCAGCCAGTGTCGCGTGCGATCATCGGAGACTCGGAAAAATCGGCGCACGGACTCGAAACGCGCTTCAACACAACGCGCGGTTTGATCCGTTTCAGCACCGATATTGAAAGTTCCTCCACTTCGCGGCGGCACCGCTGCCGATCCGATGAGCAATTAGGAGCGGTTCCGATCGTCCTATGGTGGGTTCGCGCTCCCGCTCGATCGATATTGTGGACGGCAACCGACCCCAAATCGCCGATCATTCGAGCCGGGAAGATCGCATCCTCGCGGGATTGTGGAAAACAGGCCTCGCCCCAGACTTCACCAGAATGGATGTAAATGGCGCAGAAACCATGCTAGAAATCGGACATAAATGCTGCGTCACTTCGGGGGAAAGGGCAACGCATGGTGGGGATACTCTCTGAAACCGGCTCGCAAGGTAGCGATCTGTACGCGCGTCTCAACGAGCTAGAGTGGATGGTGCAGAGGCTGATGGGAGGGGCTCCCGTCCTGTCGGCTGCCAGCGCTTCCCTCCAACCGCTCGCACCGGATTATCATCGGGATGGGCTGGTGCCCGTCGAACCCGCGGCACGACCTTCCTTCGGAAGCGTCGCGCGTGCTCCCTTCGATAGCCGGCACAGCGATGCGGGACCCAGGGGTTTCGACAGCGGCCGCGCCAAGCTGGTTCGCAGGCTCATTCGCAAGCGCCGGCAGCGCGACCAGTTCTTCCCGTCGGACCTGTTCGCCGATCCCGCCTGGGACATGATGCTTGATCTCTACGCCGCGCACTATGAACGGCGCGAAATTTCGGTTTCGAGCCTCTGCATCGCGGCGGCCGTCCCCGCGACGACGGCGCTGCGCTGGATCAAGACGATGGTCGACGACGGGCGGTTCGTGCGCGTTGCCGATCCCGATGACGGACGGCGCATCATCGTGAGCCTCGCCGACGACACCCGCTGCCGGCTCGACGAATATTTCGACAATTTAGAGGACTGACCCAAGCCTCCGAACGGCACGCGCGCCAGAGCCGCATAGCCGGCGGCGTCAATTCATGAAGAGATTACGCCGCAGCCGTTCGATTTCCTCTTCGCTCGGGGCTTCGCCGAGTTCGCGATTGAGACGATCGATCGCCGAACTGAGGTCGGCTGCGGTGCGGCTGTCGCCCAGCTGGTCGAGGCGAAGCATCTGCTCGACCAGCGTATCGCGGATCGCGCGGACGGCCTGCAACCTTTCGATATCCTCCGCCATAATGCCTTGCGCCTTGTCGGCCTCTCGTCCAGACCAGCCAGGTGCTGATGGCGAGGCGCGCGGCAAATAGCAAACTCGGCGGCGTGCGAAAACATCTTCCTCACCAAAATGACCCGATCGGACGAGGTAAGCGGCGGATTCAGTGGCCTTGTGTCTCGTTTTGCGCCTTGATCAGTTCGTCGAGGCAGGCGGCGATGGCTTTCCACATCGCGATGCCTTCGCGGTCGCCCGCGAGCGCCAGAGCCCCGATCCGTTCGGCCACCACCACCGCGGCCCGCGTGCCATGCTGGCGTTCGATCGCGAGCGCGCAGGCCCAGACATGCTCTTGAGGTGACATGGCGTCCGATCTCTTTGTCCATCCTTCCCGCGAGGATGGCGGGCTAGAACAAGCGGCGCACCATCTGCCAGGCACCGACGAGGAAGGAGCCGCCGACCACGATGGAGGCGATCCAGAATTCGATCGCGACAGCACGATCGCGCCATTTATTCGAGTCCCGCCCCTTCATGCAGCCATGATGGCATCGGGGAAGATTGTAGGAAAGCCCACTCCCGCAAAATAGGAGATGCGGCGCACCACACACACAATCGCCCAGGCCGCACGATCGTCACCATATTGGCAGTATATCCATCCGATTATGGAAAACGGTCTTTTGCCGTAACGGAAACTTATGGTTAATATGGCGGCGCGATGCCGATGGATAATGACTCGAAATCGAAGGCCGACGAATTCGAATTGCTGACCGAAAAGCAGGCGGCGGTTCTCGGTCTTCTCGCGCGAAGCCTGACCAGCAAGGAAATTGCTGCCAAACTTCAAACATCGGAATCCGCGGTCAACCGCCATATCGAGATATTGCGGTCGCGTTGCGGCGGCATCACGCGCGCGCAGCTCGCGCGGCGCTACCGCGAAAGGCCGGGCGATTTCCGGCAGATAGCCGGCGCTCCCGCATGTGTAGAACCTACCAAGCAAATAATTGATCTCGCCGGAGCCGCGCCCGGCGAGGAAGGAGAGCCCCAGGACGGCTCCGAGGCCGGTCTCGCTTTCAAGGACTCGCTCGAGATGACGCTCGACGCGCCTTGGACGAGATCGGAAGAGCAAAGGGTCGTCCCGAGGGTGCTCGACGGTGACAATGCCGCGCTCACCCGTGGTGCGGCGATCGCGATCATCCTGTTCGCGCTCATTGCCAGCCTGGTCCTCGGCCTTGCCGCGGCGCAGGCAATCACGGATGCGCTCGGCAGCTAGCCGCCCTCATCGACGACAAGATGATGAGCCCATGGCCGCGAGCGCATGGGCCGGGGGACGATAATGACCATTTCCAATCCGACCGCACCGGTTCCCGCCTATATGATGCGCATCCGCAACCAGATCCGGGCGGCCGAGGCCAAGGCCGACGAAAGCCTGCTCGCCAAGCTCGACGTGATGAGTTCGATCCTGCGGGCACGCCAGATCGAGGATATCCCCGCGCCGCACGTCGGCCAGGAAGCGATCATCCGGCTCGGCCGCGCGATCCAGTCCGACATCAGCGGCGCGAACGACGTCTTTCGCACACATAATGCGCTCGTCGCCGACAAAACGCTGATCACGGGCATGCCGGGTCACGACGACACCAAAGGCTTCGCCGTCGAAGAGGAGGGCCGACAGGCTATTGCCTGACGATTGACGGCGCCGCCGCGCGGGGCCAGTTTCACCGAGTGAGCTGGATCTGGTCCTTCAACTTCCTGTCGGTTGCGATTCTCGGCGTGGCGGCGCTGCGCTGGGGAGCCGGTCCCGAACGGATCTGCGCGGCGGCGCTCCTCGCGATGAATGTTGCGGACCGTATCTATCATGCCCTCGCCGGGCGCGGGACGATCTACGGATCGGTCGATATCGGTCATCTCGTCATCGATATGCTCGTCGCGGCGGCCTTCATCGGCGTCGCGCTCAAGGCGAACAGGGTCTATCCGCTATGGCTATCGGCGTTTCAGCTGGTCTCGGTCGTTTCGCACTTCGCTCGCGAGGAGAGCCGGAAGATTGCGGAACTCGCTTATTTCCTGATGAACTATGCCCCCTATTACGCCCTCCTCCTGATCCTGGCGGGCGGCATCTGGCGTCATGCGGCGCGGACGCGGCGCCACGGGCCATACCGGTCGTGGCGCATCTCCTCGAACCCTTCGCCGGCAACCGCGCGCACGGCGCCGCCGTCCGGCTGATCACGCATTTCGGAAGCCTGGGGCGCGCGCTCGACGCCTCATCCGGGCAGCTCGCCGCCGCGCTCGGTCGCGACGATGAACTGGTCGGCGCGATCGTCGCCGCCCGCGCGCTCATCAAGGCCGGGCTGCGCGAGCAGGTCGCAAGAACGCAGGTCTCGGTTCGCGACCCCCGCTTTCGCGACTATCTGCGCAGCATCATCGCGAAGTCGCCCACCGAATGTTTGCACGCGACCTTCGTTGCGCAGGATTGGGGCTATCTTGCCGACGAGATGCTGGCACAGGGCGGGACTGCCCACGTCGAGGGCGATCTGCGCCGGCTGCTCGGCCGAGCGTTCGATGTCGGCGCACAAGGCGTCGTCCTCGCGCACAACCACCCGTCGGGGTCGGCCGAGCCGAGCGCGGAAGACATAAGGCTGACGCGCCGGATCGCCGATCTGACCCAGGCGGTGGGCGTCCAGCTTCTCGATCATCTCATCCTTGCCGGAACCGATATCGTCAGCATGCGCGAACGGGGTCTGCTGTGACGTCGGGGCCTGACGAGCCCGCAAGCGAGGCCGGCGACATCCCGCTCCTCGGCGGCAATGAACAGGATCAGCTCGCGGCCATCGCGCAAAGCGAGTTCCACAACCGCCGGCGCCGCGACAGTCTCATCCGCTACGATCTTTTCGCCGAACCCGCGTGGGATATGCTCCTCGATCTCTACATCCAGCATCACCGCGGGCAGCCGGTTACCATCGACCGGCTTTGCACGGCCGCCGCGACCGCCAGCACCACCGCACTGCGCTGGCTCGGCCTGCTCATCGAGAAGGAGCTGGTGATACGGTCGTCAACTGCCGAAGAGGACGGCATCGTCCGTGTCGCCCTGAGCGAGCGCGGGATCGGCGAGATGGAGCGCTATCTGCGCGATTTTCTGCACCGCGACCGGCTTGGTGGCGACATAGCCGCCGCGCTCTCCACGCGCTAAAAGGGAAGCGGGACCAGGGGACATGCTATGCGTGCGCTGACACTTGCCATCCTGCTTCTGCTCGCTCCGTTCGGAGCCTCACGCGCCGCGGCGGACGACATCGTGCCAAGCGAGCGCGTGTCGAGCGCAGTGCTCGTGCGCGAAGGGCCGTCCACCGATACCGCCATTCTCGGCCGTCTGCGCCCTGGCGATAGCGCGCGGCTCGTCGGCGAAGTCAGCGGCTGGTACCGCGTTGCGCTGCCCGACGGCACGCAAGGCTATGTCAGCAAGGCATGGACGCTGGTGATCGGCACCCGCCCGCCCGGCGAAGCCTTGACCGGCGCGGCTTACAAGGTCCATGTGATCGATGTCGGTACCGGGCTCGCCATATTCGTCGAGGGCCGCGATTTCGCGCTGCTCTACGATGCCGGAAGCCAGGATGATCTCCACGACGGCGACGAGAACCGGGTCGCCGCCTATATCGAGGCCGTGCGTCCCGGCCTTGCGCGCATCGACCATCTGATCCTCAGCCATCCGCACAAGGACCATCTCCAGCTGATGCCCGATGTCTTCCGCCGCTTCGCGGTCGGCCATGTCTGGGAGTCGGGGCGGGTTAACAAGACCGATGGCTACTGCCATTTCCTCAAGGCCGCGATGGCCGAAGCAGGCGTCCAATATCATGACGCAATCGCGGCGAATGCAACACGGACCGTGACCTTCACGGGCAGCGGCTGCAACGGAACGGTCATCGTGCGCGAAAGCGCGATGATGGACGCGACGCCGGTAACGCTCGGCGCCGGGGCAGACATGCAGTTTCTCTATCGCGATCCCCGAAACTACGCCGATCCCAATGGCAACAGCGTCGTCGTCCGGCTCGATCTCGGCAATCGGCGCATTCTCCTCGCGGGCGACGCCGAGGGCGGCGAACGCGAATTGCCCGCCACGCCCCCGCAGCAGAACAGCATCGAGGCGAGGCTCCTAGCCTGCTGCGCCGCGGATCTCCGTTCGGACGTGCTCGTCGTCGGCCATCACGGCAGCCTCACCTCGTCGCGGAGCGTCTTTCTCGATGCCGTCGGCGCCTCGATCTACGCGATCTCGTCGGGACCCTATCCCTACAAGCGCGTCCGGCTCCCCGATCCCGAGATCGTGACCGAACTCGAGGGTCGCGGCGAGGTCTTCCGCACCGATCGCGACGACCTCTACCGGATCGAAGGCGAGAGCCGCTCGTGCGAACTCAATCCGCGCAAGATCGGCCCCGATGCCGACGAAACCCCGGGCGGCTGCAACAACATCCTGATCGAGATCGGCCCGTCAGGCACGATTCGGGCGGGTTACAACACTGTCGCCGACTAGCGCGGTCAGGAGAAGCGAAGATGGCCAAGGCTCCAGCGGACGAGACTTCAGCGCAGCAAGATAAGGCGCCGGTGAGAAATACGAAGGGGCGCAATCTCGTCGTATTGTGCGACGGCACCGGCAATGAACTGGGCGGTGCGCTCTCGGACGAGATCAGCGATATCCGCATATCGAATGTCCCTGAACTACGCCTTCGTTCGGTGCAAATGCGAGGGAGCTCAGCCTTCGCGAATGGCCGTTGCACGAACCGCTTCGCGGATTGGCTCTAGTGGCGATGTAAAGCGGCCCCGCGAGCGCCGCGCCTGATTGAACGCGGGCTGCCGCATGCAGACCCTTTCGACTCCTTCAACTGAGGAGTCGAACGATGAATGAGCTTGTACAGATTGCTCCGATCAGCCCGCTGCGTCAGCGGCTGATCGACGACATGACCATGCGGCGCTTCTCCACGGAGACGCAGCGTAACTATCTGCGCGATGTCGGACGGTTCGCGACCTGGCTCGGGCGCTCGCCCCACACTGCGAGCGCAGAAGATATACGCCAGTTCCAGATCGAGCAGCAGCAGGGGGGCGTCCCGGCGCCGACGATGAACAGCATCGTTGGCGCGCTTAGGTTCTTCTTCACGCACACGCTCGACCGCCCCGACCTCGCGCGCAAGCTCGTCCGCACCAGACAGGTTCGCAAGATCCCGGTCGTGCTGACGATGGCCGAGGTAAAACGGCTGCTCGATGCGACGCGCTCCCTCAAGCACCAGGCCGCGCTGTCGGTCGCCTATGGCGCGGGACTGCGCGTCGCCGAGGTGTCGGCGCTGAAGGTCACCGACATCGACAGCAAGCGGATGCTGCTCCGGATCGAGCGCGGCAAAGGCGGCCGCTACCGCAATGCCATGCTGCCCGAAGGCCTGCTCCTGTTGCTGCGCGACTGGTGGCGCGCCGGACGGCAACAAGGCATCCTCGTTCCCGATGGCTGGCTCTTCCCCGGACAGAGCGCCGCGGCCCCGATCAGCACGCGGCAGCTCTACCGTGTCGTCGTCGAGGCCGCAGAGGCGGCGGACATAGACAAGCGCGTCGGACCGCATACGCTGCGCCACAGCTTCGCCACTCACCTGCTCGAAGACGGTGTCGATATCCGCGTCATCCAGGCGCTGCTCGGCCATGCTAAGCTCAACACCACCGCCTTCTACACCCAGGTCGCAACAAAGACCGTCCGTTCGATCGTCAGCCCGCTCGACAGGCTCGCGCTCGCATCGCCCAGCGAGGAGGCCCCCGACGGCTGAGGCCGATGCGCGCCTCGCTCGAGGTCGCCGACGTCTTCCGTGCTGCTGGCCCCGCGTATCGCACCGCGCATGCCGGGCATCTCAGCCTGCACCAGCTCAAGATCATGTCGGCGATCGAGCATTGCCGCACCGCCGCCCTAGGCGGACACGTCGAGGCTTGCACCGACTGCGGCCACTGGCGGATCGCTTACAACAGCTGCCGCAACCGGCACTGCCCCAGGTGCCAGGGCGCAGCGGCGCGCACCTGGCTCGAAGCGCGCGAGGCCGACCTGCTCCCGGTCGGTTACTTCCATGTCGTGTTCACGCTGCCTGCCGAGGTCGCCGCGATCGCCTATTACAACAAGGCGATGGTCTATGATCTGCTGTTCAAGGCGGCGGCCGATACGATGCTGACCATCGCCGCCGACCCGAAGTACCTCGGCGCCCGGATCGGCATCACCGCGGTGCTTCACACATGGGGCTCGGCACTGACCCACCATCCGCACATCCACATGATCGTGCCCGGCGGCGGCATCTCCCGCGATGGAACGCGCTGGATATCCGCACGCCCCGCCTTCCTCCTGCCCGTTCGCGTGCTCGGTGCGCTCTTCCGCCGCCTGTTCCTGACCCGGCTGCGCGCCCTCCATGACCGCGGGCAGCTCGCCTTCTTCGGCAGCAACATGACCCATCTTGCCGACCGGCGCGCATTCCTTCGCTACCTGTCACCCGTTCGGAAGAAGCGCTGGGTCGTTTATGCCAAGCCGCCGTTCGCCGGGCCCGAGGCGGTGCTCGCTTACCTCGCGCGCTACACCCACCGGGTCGCCATATCGAGCAGCCGCCTCGTCCGGTTCGACGAGGCCGGGGTCACCTTCCGCTACAAGGATTACCGCAAGTCCGGCGCCGGACGGCAGCAGGTCATGACGCTCGCCGCCGACGAGTTCATCCGCCGCTTCCTCCTCCACGCCCTGCCGCGCGGGTTCCACCGCATCCGCCACTATGGCCTCCTCGCCAGCGCACGCCGCAAGGACCATCTCGAACGCGCGCGCCACCTCCTCGATGTCGCACCGCCACCGACCGAGGAACCGACCGACGATACAGAGCCCCGGCCGACCTGCCCGTGCTGCGGCGGTACCATGATCATCATCGAGGTCTTCGAGCGCCGCTATCTGCCTCGCGCACCGCCACCGCCATCCCTCGCACCCGGGACACCTGCGCCGTGATCCGGCACGGCCTCGTGCAGACGCGATCCAGCGCACACCCGCGCCTGGAAGCGGACCCGCTCACGCCGGCGCCGCCCAAAAGCAGACGCCACACCACCAAAATCGGCCCGTCTGCTTTTGCAGGTCCGCTTTTACGACCCATATCCAGACGATCCGCTACCGGAAGCGTCCGCTTTTGGGCTGCGCCCGGCTACCCCACCATCAGCGCAAAACAGCTTTCCCCATAGCTCGGCTCATGACCACCGCGGTTCGGGCACCGAAGACTTTCTGACGCCTGGCGGCGTCTGAAACTCTCAACGTTAGCGGAATGACAGCTTTTGGGCTCAGGATATGAAAAGCGGACGTCAGCCTATCAAGATTAGACAAGCGTCGGCGTCACCGCACCCGGATCACTCTGATATGCCCCTGTGACGCGCGCGCCGGAGAACCACTTTTTTAGCGTAACATCTGAATCCATTCCCACATGCGTCGCGGCGACGGATCGCCTTCGGCACGCGGCAACTGCTGGCTCGCCAAGGCGCGCGCCTCCCGCAGGGTCACGCCGAAACGGGCCCAGAATGATCGCGCAAAAATGATCCGATTTTCGGCGAATTGCCCTATGAATGACGGATCGCAGTCCGGCATCGCCTAGCCTCAGAAGTCGAACTCGAACCCAATTTTCGAAAATGTCCCCTCGCGAAAGGTGCCGCATCGCGCCCGCCGCGCGCCAGCATCGATGGCGATGCCTTCCCCGTCAGGCAGCCAGCGAGGCTGCAGATGGTCGGGGATTCCTTTCATCGAACCGATATAGAGATCGCAACGGAGCGTTTCGCAGCGCCCCATATATTCGCGGCAGCCAAAGTTCGGATGCCCCGATGCCCATTCTCCGGCAAATTGAGAATGATCGGGGAAGGTGAAGACGCCAAGGGGTCCGTACCGGCCAGTCTCATGCTGTCCGGCAAATGCCGACCGCAGGCTCGGCGTCAATTCCTCGGACAAGGCATAGCTGCGCGTTACGCCTAGGCCGTCAGCTTCATCCCCCGCAGCCTCGCCGATGAAATCATCGTGCGAATCCCATATCTTGACGATCCGCGGCCGCTCACCCGGCGCCTGCTGCATTCGCAGGATCCGGAAAGGCTTGGGGATGCCGTCAGCCATCGCTTCGGCCATTTCGGCGGCGAGGTTCATGCGGGTATCGCCCGCCAGTTGCCGGGCCGTTGCGGCGATATCCCGCGCCTCCCGCGCGTGCGATAGCGCAAGATCAAACCGCGCTGCAAAGGAGGGAGCGTGGACCGCAATGGCAGCGCGCAGCGCGTCGAAAAATGGCCCCTCGAACGTACGGGGACGCCAGAGCGCGGCCCGGGCACGGTCATTCGGCGCATGCGCTGTTGGCGCCGGGGCGCCCAAGGCTCCCCACTCATTGAACCGACCGGTCAGGAACAGACGGAGCGCTTCCGCCGACGCCTGCGCCGCGAACGGCTTGTAGCGGTCGCTCTTTTTGGGATCGGCATGATCCATCACGCCCTTGATCACAATCCACTCCACGCCGGCGCGGCGCGCCGCCCTGCCGACGGCCGCTGCCTCCATCTCAAGCCCGAGTACGGTTCGCACACCCATTTGCCGCAGTTTGTCCCAGGTAAGCCCGTCCTTGACTACGACGTTACCGCTCGCGATCGGGCCCACCTTGATCGCAAGCGGCAGCGATTTGGGCGGATCCAGTTCGAGAACAATCGAACGTTCGACTTCGCTCCGTCCCGCGGGGCCAAGCTTGAGCATGACCCCTTCCTGTTCGATGATCCGGGCCTCGAGCAGTTCGGTCACCACAGTCTGCCATTCTCCTAGCCTGAAATAACGCGAACGAGCAGGATGCTTCGCGGGATCGTCGCCTGCATAGAGCCTTTCGAGCAGCCAGAAACGAGCGTCGGCTGCGCTCGCTGGGCCATAGCTCGGTAGATCCTCGGCCCGCAGTAGGGATGCCGCAGTCTGCCAGTCGGCAGATACCGGGGATTGACGATGATCGCCGACAAACCCCTCGTCTTCAAGCTTGCCCTCGTCATATTGATAGGCAAGTTCGGAGATGACGATATCGCCGAGAGCAAGATCGCCAGGATTGCCGGCACACACACCGCACATGACGAGGCACCTGGGGGACAGACGTTCGGCAAGAACCGCCGCGACGGCGCTGGTCGAGATGCCGCCCATCCGGTCGGGCCGCGCGAGCGCAATTTTATAGAGCGGTTCTCCCTTATGATAGAAAACGCCCGAGATATGCGGCGCGACCGCCGGAGCCCGCTCATCTTGCCAAGCTCGTACGCCGTCGTCATCGAGCGCCTCCGCGCTGAATATCTTTTTCGCTGCCTCGAATTCTTCAGGGATCGCCGCAATCAGCACGACGTCGATCATGACTTGCCCTTCACCTTCCCTGCCTGACTTCCGGCTGAGCCTGAAATGGCCTCCGGAAAACTGGCTGGTCCAATAATTGCCGCTCAATTCCTGGCCTTCAGCAAAATATCGCAGGATCGCCGCACCTTTGTAGGGATGTGGCGCATTTGCTCCGATGGCTTTCGGTTCCACCTCATAAATATAATGAAGGACCGGATCGCCCGAAGGGTCGTGTCCCGGCACTGCCAGGATGGTTCGCGAGTCCGAACCTTTCGAACGGACGGTCATGCCGATGCCCAGATCGTCCTGCCGGATGAAGGCGGACGCCTCGAGGCATCCGCTTTCGCCCTCGCGGTTCCAGTGAATAACCATGGCCCATTCGCCGGCGACATCGGGAAAGGATCGGAGACCGACCCCGGACGCGGACCTGGTTTGCGCGGGCCTTTCCTTGTCGCTCATGCGCCAACGACCTCTCGCCCATCCTCGAAGACCGCCACCCCGTAGACGTTGCTTGCCACCCCCGCGGCTAGGACGGCTGGAAGCGCCGAACCGAATAGAGCCGACATATATCTGGCGCCGAACCGCCGTTCCTCATCGGCACCCACGCCAGCGACGATGGGCGGCGCAAAATATTGCGACACCCGGACCAGTTCGAATGCCGGCGATACAATGTGAAAACCGTCATGAAATTCATTGCCGAGCTTCGAGATGGCGGCGAGCGTATGGCCTATACCGCCCGCTTCTTTCCATCCGATCGAGGGACGCAACGCAACGATCGGCAACAATTCGGGCGCCCCGCTGACGAGAATGCCGATTCCAGAAAAATCCGGCCCGCTTTGTGAAACAATCTCTTCGAGCAGATGGCGCAGTTCTGTAACCGTGGAGGGCGGGGCGGATAACGCGTTCATTCCATAGTCCTAGCGCGGCCGTCGCGTGCGGGAAAGGCCTCCGCACAGCGGCGGGTCATATCCTTTTCGGTTGCCGCAACCGCCCCGCAATTCGCCAGCCCGAGGAAAGTTGTATCTGCGCTGGGGCTGGCCGCGCGAAGCTGCTAGTCCCTCGCTATGGGCAAAGAATATATCGAGCAGTTCATGTGGGGGTATCAAGAGAGCTTTCGGCGCAGCTTAGCGCGCCTCGGCGAATCTGTCCTCAACGCTCTTGGCGCCGAAGTTAGGCCGAAGGCATTTCTCATCGGCGTCCTCGCCGAAGATGTGGATGCCACCGATGCAAGGTATCTTGTCTGCATCGAACCGGAGGACGACACAGAACTCGTCCAATTATTCTCCGGTCTTCGCGAGCAAGTCGTTGAGGCAGTTCCAAAGCATGAGCTGCAGAAAATGTTCTATGGCGACGCGCAAACGATGCGTGACAAGCCCGAGCGCATACGCCGTATTGTTCTTGTTGAAGAAGCAGCGAATAGACTTAATCCTTATGACCACGCGCACGGGGTTCGTTCGTTTGTTGGTTACCCGGCGCGGATAGGCGACTATCGTGTAGCGCCCGTTCTCCAGGTCCCGTCACAGCTGTTCTCGGAGTTTCCTACGCTGCGAAGCGATGGACGCGGGCGGATGTCTATATACAAAAGTCTCATTGAGGCCGCGGTCGTACACGTTCTTGAAGAAGGCTCGCGCGAGCTAGAGCTCCCCGACTCAGGGCGGTTTTTCGATCGCGGAACTCGCAGCGGGGAAGAAGTTGTATTGCGCGCGGCCGACGCCTTCCTCCGCGCACCGGCAATCCTCATCACCGAGCAAATACCGGACTACGATCTCTTCAGCATTTTGAACAACATTTCGCTGATGCGATACGAACATGGCGAAGGGGTCGGGCGGCTGCTTCTTGCAAGTTCTAGCCATCCGAAAATCGACTTTCTGCTGAAGCTCGCCGAGCCGATCGCCTTGCGCGACGCCCGATGGGCCCGAAAGATGCTTGAGATGGCCGAAGGCAGTGTAGCGGTCATCGCGGATAGTCGGAAGATTTACGGTCTGGGCGTGCTCGGTGCGGACCATAACGCCAAATCCGAAGATGCCTTCTGGATCGATTTTCTGGGCCACCATCAATGGGACTTCGGCAACGGCGATCAGATTCTGATGCGCACCCGCTATGGATCACCACTGCTCCCTCAGGAAACGATCAGCGAGGCGCGGTTTACCGACAATATGATCCGGCAGTTCGCTTCCTGCGATCCGGAGCGGCTCTGGTCTATCTTTCAGACGTTGCTGCACCAACAGCGCGGTGCGATGCTAATCATCGCCGATGATGCTGCTGAAGAGGCCGACCGCCTCGGCGGACAGGGCACGAAAATCGTTCCGACGCTCGCCGAGGAAGAACTTATCGCGGCAGCCACTAGGATAGACGGTAGTATACTTGTCGATCCACTTGGACACTGTCACGCGATCGGCATCATTCTCGACGGAACCGCCAACAATCTGGGTAGCGGGGCTCGAGGCTCGCGGTTCAACAGCGCGATGCGATATGTCGCGGCGACCGATCAGGTTCGCGTCGCGGTGGTCATCTCCGAGGACCGCACGGTCGATATTCATCCGCTACTGCGCCGGAAGATTGATCGTGATCTTGTCGAACGGCACTTGGTCGCGCTCGAAAACGCTTCAATCGACGATTTCTACGAGCCGCGAGAGTTCATCAATCAGAACCGCTTTTACCTGCTTCCGGAGCAGTGCGACCGCGCCAATGCGGCACTGATCCGCATAAATGAACTACCCGCGCCAGTTGGTCGCATTAAATGGACTACCACGCCACTAGAGCCCGATCCCGAGATGAACGAGGGCTATTTCCTATAGCGTGTGCAAAGTGAGCCCGCGAAAACCTTGAGAGAGTACTAGCCATAGCCGAGTATTCGGGACTTTATGGCATACCTGGCTTCGACTATTCTTATCGATTGGCCCAGCCATTCCAAAGCGTTCGAAGAGCCGACAGAAAGGCTTGGCAGTTATCTGCGCGCCAAGTCACCGGCGTGCTCCCGAGCAACGAGTGAATCCCGTTCGCGCACCGAAATTCAGTTCGGTCCGCATTGTTGAGAAAGTTGAAAGTTTCGACGAAACTGTCGTCAAAGCTGCGACCGAACCGATCGTCCGGAACGTTGAAGAGCATCCCTTCAATGAAGTAGGATGGCGCCAGTCCATCAGGGATCGCCCCGTGATCAGCGAGATAGTTGCGCATGTTTTTGTAGACCCGCACAACCTTCTTGAACCACTCCCCTGTACGTTGGTGTTTCTGAGTACAGTTGGTGGCGTGCTGTTTCGGAAAATTCACGATCTGCGTTCCGTCGGCGAGATAGAAACATATGCCGCTGACGTAGTTTTGGTCCTGAATCGATTTGAATTTATAGTAATAGCGGTACTCGATCGCCGGAAGCACGTCGCACTCCCGGCGGTTTTGATTAGCTGGGACGAGGATCGCCTTCCCCGCCGGATCCACGCCGTTTCCATAGTTCTCAATCAACCAGCGAGAGACGTCGGCCCGATAGTGGGAATATGTGTATCCCGCCGATCCGGGATATCCGCGTTCGAACGCTGCGTAGTCCTCTGCTTGCATCGTCTGAGCGTCATGCGCGAAGGTTGAGTCAATTAGTGCCACCACATCAACATCGCTGTCGCGAGCAACATTCGTATCATTGGCATATGACCCCTGAAGGAAGACGTCCGGGCTGTGCATCGCATAAGGCGCGTTGCCGCTCTCGAGCACACCCTTAACAGACGCATAGGTGTCGCGTGACGGCCCCGAGGCGCCCTGATGTGACCATGTAACGAGCTGCGCTTCAGGTATTGCCATAACCTATACTCCAAATAGCGTTTTTAGCTCCGCCTCGTGCTGTCGGAAGCTCTCGCGCCCCCTTTGATACAGCTGATCAAGTTTGAGCATGTCGTTCTCAAACATGTCCGCCGCCATTGTCGGCTCGCTATAGCTATTGCTTATCCTTACCGTTGGCACCGCACTAAAGAGAACGCTGCGGAGTTGGGTCATCGACTTAGTGTTAATCTCCATAACCTTTTGCAAAAGCCGGACAGTGAAGAGGTAGCCGATCCAATGGCCTACCGTAAGATAGCGCTTTGGAGCTGGATACTCGCCGACACCGACACTGACCACCCGGATGTGCTCACGGGAGACCTTGAGCGCTTCCGCCGCATCAGCGATTGCATAAAGCGTAGGGTTATTGGCGCAGAATCCCCCGTCAGCGGCCAAGATACGTTGGCCGTCGGACGTAGTCACCCACTTGCGGCAGAAGAATGGATACGCTGCGCATGACGCTTGCACAGCGTCGCCTATTAAGCAGCCGAAACCGGGCACGAAATTGCCGACATCGCCGTGCGATTGAGCTTGGGATGATTTAAAGATCAGCGGAGTTTCAAAGTCCCATCGCGTTGCCACGATACCAATGTTAGTCGCCAAGCCTTCGAATTTTCGGTCGCCAAAGACTTTCTCGGCTAGATTCCGAAGCGCTTTGGACTTTCCCCAAGGCGTTACCCGGCCCATAATCACCGTCACGTGTTCTTCATACAGTTCTTTTATTTCGTCGACCGAATAGCCTAGGCAAATCAGTGCTGCGATTATGGAACCTGTGCTGGTTCCGAATACGAGATCAAATTTCTCGCTCAGAGGTTTGCCGAGCATGCCTTCAAGGCCTTGGAGGACCCCCAACGTATAGAAGCCCTTGGCGCCGCCACCGTCTAGGCTCAATATTCGACAAGGGCTGTCGCCATCAAACACCTTCAAGTCAGCACCTCCAATTTTGACACCCCACCCCAGTCCTTCTCCTAACTCACACTTCCAGCAAACGAAAGCTGGCGGAAGTTATTAAGGTCGAGGTCTTCAACAACTAAGGATTGGCTTGAGGTGCGTTGCGCCCAAAGATCGTCGGCAAACCAAACGTCTGCTTTGGGTGCCAATCAGCGTCGGCGGCAACGGCCGACATCAGGCGCAAACCAGCCATTAAACCGCGTCCACCTAGTTCGCGGCTCCATGAGCAGCATATCTGCGGCAATCCTCCGAAAACTACGGTTTGGACTCACAACATGCGCCGTGATCATCCCTGCCCGTCGCGAAGCGGCGAAGAGGGCATTCCGAAGACCAACCATGGGGTCCCCATCGACGAGATTTTAGCCGGTATCTCGAAAATGGAATGCGGGCGCCGAGACATGACGATCGGCGTCCGTATTCCATTTTGCCGGCCATAGCACTCGCCGCTGGCCTCATCTTCCGGCTCTCACTACTGAGCCACCGCTCAAAATTCTAACCGCGTCCTGATGCCGATCGTGCGAGGTCGCGCCCATGAAACGGCGTCGCCGGGTTGAAAGGTGGGATAACTATTGGGCGATCGAAGTAGAATTTTTGTTCCATTGGTCAGATTCTGGCCGAACAGCCCGATCTCGAAATTGTCGGTCCGATAGGTCGCCGAGAGGGTCAGATAGTCGCTCGCGGGGATATGCCGGTTCTGCGGAAGGTTACGATTGAATTGCGTATCGACGCCATCGCGGAACGCCCAGCTTCCATAAAGAAGCATCTCCCCCTCTCCCAAGGGGTGACGATATTGCGCGGTGAGCGTCGCGATATAGCTGGGGAAGTAGGGCGCCGGGTCGCCATCGAGCGCCCCCAGATTGTCGATCGGGCCGTCCGCTTTGGCGTCAGTATAAGACGCACTCAAACCGAGGGTCAAAGCCGAGGTCACGTCGAGCGATGTTTCGAGCTCGAGACCGCGGCTTTGCACGCTGCCCTTGTTCTGAATGAAATAATAGGCGCAGCTTGGCAGAAGCTTCTTCGACTGGACATCGTCCCACTGGATGACAAAGCCGGTCGCGTTCAACTTCAGTCGATTGTTAAAGAATCGGCCTTTCTCTCCGATCGAATAGCTCCACAGGTGATCGGCACCAAAGGTCACCGGTCCCTGCGATAGTCCGAGCGAGTTGAGTTCCGGGCCGCAAAGCGAAATTGGTAACGGCTGGTTCACCCCGCCATAGCGAAAGCCTTTGGACGCCTCGGCGAACAACATGACCTTGTCGTTCACGCGGTAGGAAACGACGGCGCGAGGGTTGACGCCTTTCTCGCGGGCGCGGTCCTGCGTCGTGAGCGGTAGACCCGCTCCATCGACACCGAATAGCCCCCCAAAGTACAACGAAAAGTCCTGCTTCCAGTTGAAGTAACGGAGCCCCCCGGTGACGTCGAGCCGCGGAGTGATCGACCATGTCAGTTCGCCAAACGCCGCGAACTGCTTCTCGCGCAGGTTCTGGAGGCCCGAGAAATCGGCATCCGGCGTGAAGGCGCCGAGATCGGTCGAGCTGAAGCCACCGGGCGGCAAGCCGAGCAGCGCGCCGAAGCGATCGTCGAAGTTATCGCTGGGGTCGTTTTGCCAGACGTCACGCTTCTGATTCTGGTAAAAGAGGCCGGTGACGAGACGGAGCGGCCCCTCGCCCTTCGTCGAAAAACGGGCCTCGTAATCCCATTCGCGGATGTTGTTCTTCAGGAAGATATTCGCGCGGATCGGTTCGCCGAAGAAAAACTCGGCGAGCAGATATTGGTTACCGCCGATCGCGGTAGAGTTATTGCGGCGCACATGGCTTACACTTGCGACTATGTCGCCGATCCCGACATCGAAGTTGCCGGTGAGGTTGTAGACCTGCAGCTTGTCGCGGTAGAATTCCGGACCGATGATAGAAGTTGTGAATTTGCCGAGGCCAAGATAACCAGTCGGCAGCGCTTTGGCATCGAGATCCATATATAGTGCGCTGGCATCGATCGAGACGGCTTCGCTCGGGGTCAGACGAAAAGCCACGCGTCCTTGCGTATTCGTATTGGAATTGGCGTCTGTCTTGCCGCTGGCAAGATTGTCGACAAAGCCACCTTCCCGCCCCTGGTAGCCGGTGACACGCATCGCAAGCTTGTCGGTCACAAGCGGCACGTTCACCATTCCCCGCAGGTTATAGTTCGCGCCTCCACCCTTTTCAGTGACCGAGATGCCGGCTTCACCGGAACCGAAGAATCCGCTGGCGTCGGGCTTTTGGGTAATCAGTCTGATCGTTCCGGACATCGAACCGGCGCCGAACAGCGTGCCTTGCGGGCCCCGAAGCACCTCCACGCGTTCCAGATCGAGAACCTTGACCTCGGGGTTGCTCGACGCAAGCGAGATCGGGACTTCGTCGATATAGACGGCGACCAGCGGGCGGTCCTGCGCGTCCGTGAAATCGAAGGTGCCCGAGGTGATACCGCGAATGTCGATTTTGTTGCGGCCCGGGCCCGATGACTGAAGCGAAACGGAGGGAATGCCTCTCGTATAGTCGTCGAGACCGCCTTGCCCCCCGCGCAGAAGGTCCTCGGGCGAAATAGCGGTGATCGCCATGGGTACGCGCTGTATCGATTGCTCGCCTTGGCGTGTCGCGGTGACAACGATATCGTCGCCATAGACCCTGCTCTCGTCGGGGGGCGTGTCGCGGTCGGCTTGGGCAGGTGCAGACATAGTTTGAGCCAGAGCGGCTGGCGACGCTGCAAGACCGATCAAAGCCGTGGTCGTCACGAGGTGCCGAAGTATCGAAACCATCATCATATCCTCCCCATCGCTGCGCAATTCACGCGCGCGGGCCGAGCGCCCGTCTTTCTCGATCATCCAGAGACGGAGAGGGTTTGGCGAGTGCCTTATTCGGATAGCTGCATATTAAAAACTGATTCCGACCGTCATGGCGCTGCGATCGACGGCACCGACTTCCCATTGTCGATCTTCGAGAAGCTGGCGATAAACCAGCTTCGCAGCACCGAAATGGCGGGATCATCAAGGTCTTCCGCGCGCAGCGTCAGATAATAGCTGAAACCGTCATCGATCACCGCATCGAACGGCATGCAGAGCCGGCCCGAGGCGATCTCGTCCGCGAACATGCCGATATCGGCGAGCGCTACGCCGCCGAATTTCTCGGCATAGGATACGGCCAGGGACACGGTATCGAAGCTCATATCACGGTCGACCTGGACATCGATCCCCATCTGCTGGCCGAACATCCGCCACAAGAAGCCACGCGGCTGATCCTCAATAGCCACGTGCAGCAGCATATTGTCCGCCAGAAATTGCTCGATCGGTTTGCCCGCATGGTCCGCTAGCGTTTGGGGCGAACAGACCGGCGCCACCTTCGAGCGCCAGAGAAGGTCGGTGACCCGGTCATCAACCGCAGGACGGTCGAAGACGATCGCCATGTCGATGCTGTCTTCGGGCAGGCCGGTGGCACGCGAACTGTGAACATCTATGTCGAATTCGGGATATTCCGCCCGAAAATCGCGCAGGATCGGCAAGACGATCTGCTGAAGGAGCGATGGCGGAACATGCAGCCGGATCGGGCGCTTGACGAGACTATGCTGGCAGATTGCGTTCATGGTCTGCTCGAGCCGGTCGAACGACAAGGTTACTTGCGGCAATAGCGCCTCGCCCGCAGGGGTCATCACCAAGGCTGTTCCCGACCGATCAAAAAGCTTGTGACCGAGCAAGTCTTCGAGGGCGATGATATGGCGACTGACAGCGCTCTGCGAAACATTGAGCGTTTGCGCTCCAGCCGTGAAGCTGAGTTTTCGCCCGACCGCCTCGAATGCACGTAGCGCATTTAGGGGTAGCCAGCGCCGATTGACCGAAGTTCTCGCGATTACATTTCTCCCGCCCTTACGGGCTTCGCCTAGACCAACCGCTCGACCCTGCCAAGGCGTGCGGCCGCGTCAGCCGCGTCCGGTCGCTTGCGGTTTTGGATTGAACCCGCGCGCGGCCGCCCAGAAATGATAAGCAGCCCAGAAGCCGGTAAGCGCTAGGAGGACCAGCGCCCAACGCAGCGACTGCGCCGATACGCCAGCATCGCCGCCAAACATGTCGCTGAGCACTCCGACCAGGACAGGGGCGATAACAAGATTGGTGATATTCCCCATCAGCACGGAGATCGCGGTCGCTTGCGCACGCATGGGCACCGGAACGGCGTTCTGGAGAAGGCCTATCGAAGGGCCGATATAGAAGTAGATGGCAGGCAAGAAGGTCCAGAGCAGTATAAGTGCTGCCCCGCGCGAGGACGCGAGCGGCATCAGGAGCGACGGGACCGTACTGACCGCGACGACCACCGACATTGCGAGCAGGATCGTGCGCGGCTTTCGCATGCGCTCCCAGCTCATGACCCAGCTCGCGAACAGCGTCACGCCTGCTCCTGCGACCAGATGCGCCGCCCCGAGTGAGACACCGATGTCGCCAGAGGTCATTCCGAACGCGCGTATGAAATATGTCGGAGCCCACCAGAGCAGGCCCCAACCCCAAAGCGCGGTGACCGCGCCGGCAGCCATGAGATGAAGCGCTGGCTTGTTGTGCCACAAGGTCGAGAGAGTTTCGCGGAGCGTCACCGGTTCGGTGGCGGCATCGGGGCCATCATAGACGGCGCGGCGCGGCTCGCGCACGGTCAGCATGATCAGCATCGCAAGCAGCATCCCGGGAAGTCCGAGCACGATGAACGCCATCCGCCAGCCGTGCAGGTCCGCCACACGGCCGGCGATGTCCGATCCAAGCCAGGCCCCGAGCGGTGCCCCGAGAGTGAAAAACGTCATCGCCATCGGACGCTCGAACGGACGAAAATAATCCGAGATCAGTGCGGCCGACGCTGGCGTTGCTCCGGATTCGCCAATCCCAACGCCGATGCGCGCCAACACGAGATGCCACGAATTGCGGACGAAGCCGCACAGGAGGGTCATAAGCGACCAGAAAAATAGCGAAGCAGCGACGATCGTCCGGCGGCTGTGGCGATCGGCGAGCATTGCGACGGGAATGCTCACCGCAACGTAGAAAATGGCGAGAGAGCTACCGGTCAGAAAGGCCACGCTGGCGTCGCTGAAATGAAGTTCCAGCCGGATCGATTCCAGGACGGTTGAGACGACGTAGCGGTCGGCGATGTTGATCGCGTAGACGAGCGACATGATTGCGAGAACATACCAACGCAGCAGGTTTGCCTGCGGCGCTTCATTGGCGCTGATCATATCCCTCTCCTAACACGCCGCCTTATGCGATCGCGATCCACACCGACTTCTGACGCGTGTACGCGCCGAGCGCATGATGTCCCATTTCCTTGCCCCAGCCGCTGTCTCCGAAGCCGCCGAACGGCGATGCAAAATCATAGCAGCCATAGCGATTGACGAAGACCTGGCCGGCCTCAAGAGCCGCGGCCACCCGGTGCGCGCGCGACAGATCGGAGGTGTAAAGTCCTGCGGCGAGGCCGTACCGCGTGTCGTTGGCCATTGCTATGGCGTCCTCTTCGCGGGCGAAGCGTTGCAGGACGAGGACCGGGCCGAAGATTTCTTCGCGTGCGATCGAAAGGCTATTGTCGACATCCCCAAATACCGTCGGAGCGATAAAGAACCCGTCCGGGGCATTTGCCGGCGATACCGCCTCGCCGCCCGCGAGCAGCGAGGCACCGCCAGCGACGCCTTGTTCTATATGCGCAAGGATCGATCGATATTGGGCTTCCCCGCATTGCGGCCCTTGGGTGGTCGCGGCGTCGAACGGATCTCCGGGAACGATCCGCTCGACACGTGCCAGCACGGCGTCGGCGAAGCGGTCATAAAGACTATCCGCGATGATGAGGCGCGTCGGCTCGGTGCATTTCTCGCCCTTCTGGGAAAAATGAACCTGCACGCACCGATCGACCGCGGCTTCAATGTCAGGAAGGTCGTCAAACAGGAGGACCGGCGCCTTGCCACCCAGTTCCAGCGTGACGGTTTTGAGATTGGACGCGCCGGCCGCCTGGACGATTTTACGTCCCGTCGAGGTGCTGCCAGTGAAGGAGATCTTGTCGATATCCATATGTCCGGAAATCAGCGCGCCGGTATCCCGGCCGCCCGTGACAAGATTGATGACCCCGGGCGGAAAGAGCCTGTCGGCGTCAAAGAGTTCGAGGCAGCGCAGCAGCGAGAATGGGGTGAGTTCGGACGGCTTGACGACCAAGGTATTGCCCATTGCAAGAGCGGGTGCGATCTTCCACATCGCAAGAAGCAGAGGGAAATTCCAAGGGACGATGAGCCCGCAGACTCCGACCGGCTCACGGGTGATATAGTTCAGGAACCCTTTTTCCACGGGCGCCGTCTCGCCGTAATATTTGTCGATCCAACCGGCATAATAGTCAAAAACTCCCGCCGTATCGGGCATGTCATCGTCGCGCGCCTCGACGAATGTCTTTCCGTTTTCCATGGCAATGATCGCGGCCAATTCATCTGCATGAGCGCGCAGGATTTGAGCCGCTCGCCGCATCCGCTCAGCGCGCTCCCCGCGTGACATGGCAGCCCACGCTTCCGAACGAAAAGCATTGCGGGCGGCGGCGACTGCCGCATTGACGTCAGCCGCTTCTGCCTTGCCGGCGCGGCCGATCGGCGCTCGGCGCGATGGGTCGGAACATTCCAGAAAGCTCGAAGCCTCGCGCCATGACCCCGCAATGTAGAAGCCATGATTGCCTGCTGCCCAATCGCGCGCGTTCTCACGCAACATATCGTCTCCGTGATCTTACCGTTCGCTGTCAGGAAACCGGCCATCGCGACGCATTTCAAATCACAAAATCAGATCATGCCATGCGAAACAGGCGGAGCACTCGCACTCACGCGAACCTCGCCCTCTCGCCAATATTATCTCCACTCCAGTGAAAGTAAGCGAGCAGCGGCTTTTCGGCTGTTCGCATTGCATGCGCTACGCCGCTACGATGAACGATCGTCTGTAGCGGCGGCACCTCGCGCCAGCCGCGGTCGGCGTCGAACCAGGCGGCGGTGCCCGACAGGGGCACGTAAATCTCGTGCGCGGGATGGCTGTGAGCGGGATAATAGCATTGGGGGCCAAGCAGAAGCAGGCCCGCCGATATTTTATCGGCACGCACCAGTCCATCCGCCCCGGCGAGTTCGGTCCAACCATATCTCTCGAGAAAGCCGGCATCCGCCTCGCCCGGACGGTAAGTTTGACGCCAGCGCATCATGCCGGCAACCGTGGTAAAACTGCGCATAAGGCTCGCGAGCGCACCGTCGGCCCCAGCATCGAGGGATGGCGCATAGTCAAGTACCGGGAGCGTGGTAGGGGCGCGCAGTTTGATCGCGGCGTCGTTCAGGATCGGCGGTAGCGCAACCCCGGGGGCGGCAGCCGCGAGTAGCGTCCGAAGCTCTATGATCCAGCCTGAAAGCTCGGACAGGCAATTCTCATCCATGCTTCCCTCCCGCGCTGCCCGGATGACGATAGCGCAGACTCGCAATGACGCCAGCAACCGGAAAGTCATACGCTGATCGAATTTTGGCATTTCGTGCCCGGCACTTTGCGTGCCACCCCTCCTCCTGTCGGATACTTCCACGGGGAAAACAGGCCTCAAAAGGACGCGCGATGGATTATGTGAGACTGGGGTCGACGGGACTGCGCGTTTCGGCGTTCGGGATGGGGACGATGGGCTTCGGGACGCCCGACTGGCGCCCGTGGATCCTCGACGCCGACGCCTCGACCCCCATTCTTCAGCGCGCCGTCGAGCTTGGCATCAACTTTTTCGATATGGCCGACTTTTATTCGATTGGCCTAAATGAGGAAGTCGTTGGCCGAGCTTTGCTATCCCTGGCGCGCCGCGAGGACCTCGTGCTGGCGTCCAAGGTTTATTACCCGATGAGCGATGGGCCGAACGACCGCGGACTCTCTCGCAAGCATATCATGGAGGGCATTGATGCCACCTTGCGGCGCATCGGCACCGATTATCTCGACCTCTATATCATCCATGCCTTCGACCCCGACACACCGATGGAGGAAACGATGGCCGCGCTTGACGCGGTCGTGCGCGCCGGAAAGGTCCGGTACCTTGGCGCATCGACCATGTATGCATGGCAGCTAGCCAAACTGAACGCCGTCGCCGATCGTGGTGGATGGACGCGGTTTCAGAATATGCAATGCCAGTATAGCCTCCTTTACCGGGAGGAAGAGCGCGAGATGATGCCCTATTGCCGAAATGAAGGCATCGGGATCACGACGTTCAGCCCGCTGGCACGCGGCATGCTCGCAGGCGCGACTGATCTTCGGATGCAGACCGACACCTTCACCCATGATTTTTTCGGCGATGAAGTCGATCTCGCGATTGTTGCGCGCGTCGCCGAACTCGCCGCCGACCGCGGGGTGAGCGCTGCCGAAATAGCCCTGGCCTGGGTATACCAAAGCACCAACGTCGACTGTCCGTTGATTGGTGCCCAGTCCGTCGGCGAACTTGAGACGGCCGTGGGCGCAGCACAAATTCGGCTAGCACCTGAAGAAGCGGCTCTTCTTGAGGAGCTCTACAGCCCTGCCGATGTGATCAACGACCATCACCCCAATCGACGCCCCCGCGGACTGGCGCGACGGGGGCAGCCGCGGAGCGCGATCGATGCATGACATTTCACTCGGCCGCATTCCTGCGATCCGCGGCGCGGCCGGTGCCGCTCGCGGCCTTGGCGCGCACGCCGCTGCACTCACGACCGCGCCGCGCACGCTCGTCATGCTTGATCCGGCTCTCGCCGAACCCGGACCGCGTGACGCAATCCTTGCGGGCCTCGCCGCCAGCGGCATTACCGCAAGCGTATTTGTCATGCCGGCTGGCGAACCCAAGGAGAGCACCGTCGAGGCGGCCGCTGAACAGGCTAGTGGCTTTGAGGCGGGATCGTTGATTGCGGTCGGTGGAGGATCGACCCTCGACAGCGGCAAAATCGTCGCGAACCTCGTGCATGGTCATGAGGGCATCGAAGCTTATCGGCTTGCCGCAGCAGCGCTTCCGCCAAATCGTCTGCCGCTCATTTGCGTCCCCACCACGGCGGGCACCGGCGCCGAGGCGACGTCTGTGTCGGTCCTCTCGGCATCGGACGGCACCAAATATTGGTTCTGGGCCGATGGTCTGAAGCCTGATCTCATTGTCCACGACCCCGAGTTGATGATCGGCTTGCCCGCTTCGATTACTGCCCTCACCGGTATCGACGCGTTGGTCCACGCCGTCGAGGCTGCAACAAATCGCAACGCGTCTCCTGCGAATAATCTTTACGCCTGGCGTGCTATCGCACTGATCTGCGAGCATTTGCCCGTCGCTATCAGCTCGCCCACCGATCTCGCGGCGCGCGCGGGACTGCTCGAAGCCGCGACCTGCGCCGGCATAGCGATCGATAATGCGGGTACGGCAATTGCGCACAATATCGGTCATGCTCTCGGATCGCTGGCGGCGGTTCCGCATGGCCGCGCCGTTGCGATCGGGATGTGCGCCTCCCTTGCCTGGAACGTCGAGGCTGTGCCGGACGTCTATGCGCCCGTTGCCGACGCGATGGGCGTAGCGGGGGGCCCCAAAAAGCTGCCCGAATTTTTCGAAGCGTTCGTACGACAAGTTGGCGTCGACTTGTCGGCGCTAAACGTCGCACCGCACGATCTGGCCGAGCAGATGGCGCGGCCCGAAAATGCCGCGATGCTCGCGTCGAACCGCCGCGAGGCATTGAAGTCAGACCTCGCTTATCTCGCCCAGTCTGCGCTTTCATTGGCCAGCTGACGCCACTTTATCAAAGAGATTTCAATGCCACACAGCCTATCTTACTCCGATTGGACAGAGCGGCGCGGCCGAATAAGCCCAGAGACGCGCGCCTTTATTGGAGGCCGCTATGAGGCGGCTGGCGACGGTGCCACGTTCGACCGCCATTCGCCGATCGATGGATCGCATCTAGCCGCCGTCGCACGGTGCCGGGGGCCAGAAGTCGACAGGGCGGTCAGTGCGGCCCGGATGTCATTCGAAACAGGTGTGTGGCGTGATCAGGAACCCGCGCAGCGCAAAGCCGTCCTGCTCCGTTTCGCGGCGCTGATCCGCGAGCATATCGAGCAGCTGGCTTTGCTCGAAGCGACCGAAGTGGGAAAGCCAATCCACGACGCATTGAATGTGGACATTCCATACTGCGCCGACGCGATCGCTTACTATGCCGAGTGTATCGACAAGCTGACCGACGAAGTGGCCCCGACTGGCCCCAACGACCGGGCGCTCGTGCGCCGCATGCCGCTCGGGGTCGTCGGCGTCATCGTGCCCTGGAACTATCCCCTGATTATTACTTCCTGGAAAATAGGTCCCGCGTTGGCGATGGGCAATTCGGTCGTTCTGAAGCCCGCCGAGCAATCGTCGCTTGCAAGCCTTTATCTGGGGCAACTCGCCCAGGCAGCGGGCATCCCTGACGGTGTCTTCAACATCGTGCCCGGGCTCGGGGAGGAAGCGGGCGAGGCCCTGGCAAACCATCAGGACGTGGATCTGATAGCCTTTACGGGATCGACGGAGGTCGGCGCCAAGATCATGGCGGCGGCAGCGCGCTCCAATCTGAAGCGGGTCGCGCTGGAACTCGGTGGAAAAAGTCCCCAGATCGTGATGGCCGACTGTCAGGACCTCGACGCGGCCGCGAGTGCGATCGCCTGGGGCATTTACTACAATGCCGGAGAGACCTGCCATGCCGGCAGCCGCCTGCTTGTTGAACGCTCGATCGCCGATGATTTGCATCGACGTATCGTCGAACAGACCGCGACCATTACGCCAGGTCACCCGCTTGATCCTGCGACCCGCTTCGGTGCGCTCATCGAGCCAGGTCACCGCGACCGGGTCATGGATTATATCGAGCTTGGACAAAAGGAGGGCGCGGTCCTCCGCATGGGGGGATGCACTCTGCCGGTTACCACAGGTGGATGCTATATCGCGCCAACGCTTTTGACGGATGTGCCTCCGGGCGCCCGGGTGGCACGCGAGGAGATATTCGGGCCAGTCCTTGTCTCCATAGCCTTCGACGGCGAGGAGGAAGCGATCAGGATCGCGAACGACAGCGACTATGGCCTCGCAGCGGCAGTCTGGACCGCTGATGCCAGCCGAGCGCACTGGATGAGCGAAGCGCTGCGTGCGGGTACGGTTTGGATAAACTGTTATGACCGTTCCAGCCTCGCCACGCCTTTTGGCGGCTTCAAGCGATCCGGGTTCGGGCGCGACCGCTCGTCCCACGCGCTGGAAAAATATGCAGACCTCAAGACGGTCTGGACGCACTATGCCTGACGGGGGGCCGATCGCATGAAGATACACTCGATCGAGATCACGCATCACCGGCTCCCGCTCGAACCCGCGTTCAACGCGAGCTGGGACCGGAGGCCGCGGACTCACTTCGACGCTACCATTGTCAGAGTGCGTACAGACGAAGGCCTTGAAGGCTGGGGTTCGGGCGACCTCATGCTTGGGTTCGAGGGTCATGAAGAATTGTTCATAGGCGAGGATCCGCTGCGCCTTGAACGCCACCACGCGATCTTGTCGCACATCGATTTTCATTATGGTCGGTGCTGGCCCCTCGACCTTGCGCTTTGGGACTTGGCGGGCAAGATCGTCGGACAGCCTGTTTGGAAACTGCTCGGCGGCCGCAGCGACCGGGTACGAGCTTACGCATCGACAGGGACACTACGTGATCCTTCGGATATGGCGGACGTAGTGGAGCGATTGATCGCCGAAGGATTTCCGGCATTGAAGATTCGCTTCCACCGTGAGCATTGGCGTGACGATATTGCGGCGCTCGCCGAGGTTCGAAAACGCGTCGGCGACCGGCTGACGCTCATGGTCGACTGTAATCAAGGCTGGCGCATGCCTTGGGATTTGAAGACGCCTTGGACCTATAAGGATGCTCTCGCGGTCGCCCGTGAACTCGAACGGCTGGATATCTTCTGGATGGAAGAGCCACTTCACCGATCCGATCTCGATGGCATGCGGCGGCTGCGCGACCATACGAGTGTCCGGGTCGCCGGCGGCGAGATGACGCGCGAACCGAGCGCGTTTCGCGATCTGCTCGTGGGCGGAGCGATCGATGTGCTCCAGCCGGACGCAGCGCTGGTCGGCGGCATCACGGGTCTGCGCCGCGTTGCGTATATGGCGGAGCAACATGGTGCGATCTTTACGCCGCACACCTGGACGAACGGCGCTGGCATGATCGCCAACCTTCATCTCGCTGCCGGCGTCGCCAATGCCCCTTACATCGAATTTCCCTATGACCCTCCAGACTGGAACCTGGCCCGCCGCGACTTTATGCTCGCCGAGCCGGTGCACCCCGATCGCGATGGCTGGCTGATCCTTGACGATCTGCCGGGTCTCGGCTTTGCCCTCGACGAGGACCGGCTGAAACAGACGCGCCGCTGACTCATTTTGACGGATGTACGGGAGGCGGGATAACAACGATGGCTAGTGTCGATCGCAGAGGTTTTTTGAGCGCGCTGGCTCTCAGCTTCTCGCCAGGACTTGCTGGGACTGCGCTCGCGCAGCCTGTTCGTTACCCGGTGCGAACGGTCGAACCGGCATGGATCCGGGTGTCCGACGGGAACAAGCTCGCGGGGCGCCTGTGGTTACCCGACGGCCCTGCCTCGGCACGCTTTCCGGTCGTTCTCGAATATATCCCCTATCGCACCTTTGACCGATATCGCCCGCTCGACGACTATTGGGGCGCGGAACTCGCGGCGCGCGGCATCGCGTTTGCTCGGGTCGATATCCGGGGATCAGGCAACTCCGAAGGCGTTCTGCTCGACGAGTATCTCGAACGTGAACAACTCGACGGGGTAGACATTATCGCCTGGCTGGCCGCGCAGGACTGGTGCAACGGCGCGGTGGGGATGCGGGGAATTTCCTGGGGGGGATTTTCAGCGCTCCAGGTCGCCGCCCACCGCCCGCCGGCGCTCAAGGCGATCATGCCGATGTGCGCAACCGACATGCGCTTCCGCAACGACGCCCATTATGTCGGCGGAACACCGGGCCTTACAAACCTTAAATGGGCAGCGGGCCTCGAGCTTGTCATGGCATCGCCACCCGACCCTGCAATCGTCGGCCCGCGCTGGGAGTCGATGTGGCGAGAGAGGCTCGAGGCCACGCCATCGATCGCGGCCAAGTGGCTTAGGCATGACAGCAACGATTCCTACTGGCGGCACGGCTCGGCCGGCCTCGAGCCGGAGGCGATTGCCTGTCCCACCTATCTCGTCGATGGCTGGGCCGATTCCTACGCTGAATCCGCAGAAAGGCTAATGCGAAACTTGCGGGTACCCCGCAAAGCCATCTTCGGGCCTTGGGGGCATATCTACCCCCAGTTCGGCAGTCCCGGACCCGCCATCGACTGGATCGAGGAGGAAGAACGCTGGTGGAAGCACTGGCTGGCGGGCGAGAAGACGGGCGTAATGGATGGGCCTGCTTTTCGGTTTTACCTAGGTTATCAGACGGCATCCCAGACGAATATGGACGATATAGACGGCCATTGGGAGGCCGAAGCACGATGGCCGTCCCCGACCATCGAAACGCGCGTCCTTCATCTTTCGCGTGGCAGGCTCTCGGACAAGCCTTCTCGTGGGCGTGCCGTTTACAAGCCCGAACGCATTGTGGGTCTAACGGCGCCCGAATGGATTCCCTACGCAGATGCCGAATTGCCGCGCGATCAATCGCCGGATGACGAGCGATCGCTTTGCTTTGATGTCCCCTTGAGCGCAGACCTGGATGTTGTGGGGCTTTCGAAACTTCGGCTGCGCGTTGCCAGCGATAAGCCGGTCTCCGCAGTGGCTGCCCGCCTTTGCGAAGTGGATGCCGAGGGACGTTCATGGCTTATAAGCAAGGGGCTGCTCAACCTCTGCTTCCGGGATGGTTTCACCGCGGATCCAAGTCGGATCGAACCAGGCCGCTTTTACGACGTCTCGATCGAGCTCGCGCCGATCGCCCATCGGCTAAAAAAAGGGAATATTCTCCGGCTCGCTATCTCCGACGCCCTCTGGCCGCTCGTTTGGCCCCTACCGGCCAAGCCCCGGCTCACAATTGACCTCGGCGCCAGCAACCTGTCGCTTCCGATACGGCCTCGGTCGCAAAAGGAAGTGCCCCTGCCTATCTTGCAGAAGGGCATTTCGCTTCCGCGCAGCAATCCGACGCTCGAAATTTCAGAAACCCCAGATGGGCGTGCTCTCGTGGAGGGAGCTTGGCCTTCTTCGACCAGCACCATCGAGGCAAGCGGAACCACATTGTCCGGTAGCGGCCCGGATATGCGCTTGGAATATGATCCGTCAGATCGCACCAGCTGTTGCTGGCAGGTGGAACAGACCAGCCGCTATTCGCGCACCGGCTGGGACTGCGAGATTCGCGTAAGCATCGAAATCACATCGACGCGCGAGAGTTTTGCGATCTCCGAACGGCTCGTCGCTCTCAAGGATGGCACCATCTTCTTCGGTCGAGAAAACCACGACCTCGTTGCACGGAATTTCAGCTAATTAACGGCACATTTTAAGGGCTCACCGACGACATCCATAGGTCCAGCTGTTCATCTTAAAAACTGTATTCTATAATATATAATCTTGGGACTCGTGATACTGAACCTTGCTCACATATTTTCATTTTTCGCTGACCCTGTTCGAAGAGTCCGGGGAGTATATGGGTATCCGCTACGCTGAAGCCGAACCATGACCGAGCGAGCCTCAATTAGAGCGATCAATGTCTCCGAACCGAGCGCGAAGCTGCGGGGCGAATATCGCGCCGCTTCGGCATCTTTAAAGCCGAGGACATATTTTCATGTTGCAATTAACGCCTTCACCTGCTCGGGTGTGGCTTGGGCCATCGGCTTGAAGGCCGGGCTAGCCATATAGGCGCGCAGGCTGGCGCGAAGCTGCTGCGTTACCGGATCATCGGTGCCCGGTCCCTGCAGCGGGCAGCCGCACACAACAAGTCTGCCCCGACCGACGGCCAGTTCAACGACAAGCCCGAGCGGCCGCGCGGTGAACCAGTCATCGATAACGCGCACGATCGGCTTCACCTCGGACGGCAGCACGTCGAGACGCAGGGCGCCGGCGCGGTGCAGGAGGTACCACCATTGCCAGTTGCTATGCGTTTCAGTGGGAAAGTCGCCAAGCGCCGGGTGGCCTGGGTCGCACAGGATGCCCAGCGTTGTCGGCGCTTGGTGCTGCGTCCACAATGTGTTCCAGAAGATGCTCGAGAAACCGAGTTTCACCGGGCGTTCGGCATGATTGGCGACCCGCTCGCGCGGCAAGCCTAGCAGCACGGTGCCGCCCTTCGCCAGGTGATCCGTCCCCGCTCGATCGAATGTCGTGGTTTCGTAAATTGCGCGAACCGAAGGGGACGGCGTCTTTGGATAAACCCAGAGGTCCCAATCATTCTCGGCAATGGCGCGCCCATCGACCATCAC
Organism: Sphingopyxis sp. NJF-3; assembly: GCF_053514865.1. Lineage (NCBI taxonomy): Bacteria > Pseudomonadati > Pseudomonadota > Alphaproteobacteria > Sphingomonadales > Sphingopyxidaceae > Sphingopyxis > Sphingopyxis sp. NJF-3. The sequence goes on along the minus strand of NZ_CM130726.1, from coordinate 296,832 downwards.
CGAAACAACCAGCTTGGCTGCCACCGCTTTCGCAGAAGCAAGGACCGCATTCGCGGCAAGCCCCAAGGGCGCATTGCCGAGGGGAACAGCTTGAGGGCCAAACTTGCCCTTCGCAAGCTGGGCGCCGCTTGTGGCACGGATGGACCAGGCGATCGTCGCGCCTTCGAGCGGCTTGTCGCCGAAATTTGCAATGTCGACGGTGAACGGCAGAGCCTCGCCCGATTTGACCACCCGGCGCGGCAAGCGCGCGAGTGGGACGATATGATTGCAGAAGCGTCGATACTCAGCAGGAGTGATGTAGGGTTTCTCATCCCAGAAGGGATCGACGACACCGACCAATGCGGTCCCCTGCCCTGGAAAATCCTGAAGCCCGAGCAACTGGAATCCGCCCATTCCATGAGTGCGCAGCGCGCTTTCGATGTCTTCCTTATAGCAAAGCGTTTGCAACCTTCCCGAGGCGTGCAGGAAAGGCTCGGCAAGGTCGCGTAGCCCGTTGTCGCTCAGCCTGTCTGCGAAAATCTCAAAATTCTTGGGCTTTAGGTAACCGGTGTATTTCTTCGCCTCTTCGAGGTTGGGATAAACGCACCACTGGCCGATCTCGTGACTGATAACCGGCACGTCACGCTTGCCGACGAAATCGCCATAGTCGGTGACGGTCTCTGGGGGCTTCGCATTGATGCGCGAGTTCAGTTCTTCGCCCCAGTTCTGGACGCGCGGCGTCGGAGTAACATGGAACTGGCTGTCGGCAATCTCGGGCCACCCTGCCCCCGCTGTCCAGAGGCGACGAGGATCCTTTGCAATATAGTGCCGCACATATTTACCAAGAAACGCATCGCGCCTTGCCTCGCCATCGCTCTCCTTGCCCCCGCCCGGCTCGTTCCCATGCGTGGCAAGCAAGAAGGAGGGGTGATTCCCATGCGCTTCGAGGATACGATCGGTTTCCTCGTAGATCCATTTGTCGACCGCAAGCCCTTGGCCGATCGCCGCCGATTGGTTCGCCCACACCGCTTCGACTTCCACGTAGATGCCAGCTTCATCCGCCGCGACGAACGCCGCCTCGGGCGGGCAATAGCTATGAAAGCGCAGGTGATTAAGACCATATGCGCGGGTCTGGCGCATGATCTTGCGCCAGCTTTCAATGTCTACCGGTGGGTGGCCGGCGGCCGGGAAGATCGCACACTCGAGCGCGCCGCGAAACATCATCGGACGGCCGTTGAGTTCGAACCCTTTTGGCGTCGCCTTGAAATCGCGCCATCCAAAACGATCGCGCCACTCCGCCCCATTGTCGAGGCGCACCGACGCCGCGTGCAGCGTGGGGGTGAACTCGTCCCATGGCGCCAGCGCTGCCTTGTCCGCAGCACCGAAAGAGATGGTTTCATCGAAGGCGCCGCCCGCCACCTCCCAGGTAAGCGAAACTTTACGCGAGACTCCGGCCGCCGACAACTCGGCGACGCCCCCCCCGGCGCGCCCGCTGACGTTGCCGATGCGGCCGACGAAGCGCAGCGTACGTGCCTCGAGATCGGGGTAAAGCGCAACGCTGTCGACCCACACGGGCTCTGTTGCGCGCAATTCGATGGTACCGGCGATCCCGTTCCAGTTGCCCTGCGTGTGATCGGTCACGCCGTGACCGTTATGCCCGATCTCGACGACCATCCGGTTGTCGACGCGGAGCGACAGCAGGTGCGTACCGGGTGCGAGCAGGCCGAGGTTGTAGCGATGCGGGACGTGCAACGCATCAGTGCCGCCGACTTCGCGCCCGTCGAGCCAGAGACGGGTCGCCCAATGGGGGCGCTCGAGAAACAGCTCGACACGGCGCCCCTTCCAGCTTGCCGGAATTTCGATCTCGCGCTGAAACCATGCGTTGCCGCGATACCAGGTTTCGGGCTGAAGACAGAAGGGCACCTTGACGGCGCCCTTGGCACGATATCGCGCATATTCGGGCGCAGTGAAGAAGGATTTGTCGTTGATATCGCCCGTCCATGGCGTGTCGACCCCCACCGGGTTGCCGCGACGCTGCGTTTCAAGGCTGCCGGGAAGCGGCAGCTGCTCGGCCAGTGGGCTGCGGTGCCAGTTCTTGGCGATACCCGCATCATCAGGGTCCAGTGCGACCCGCCAACTTCCGGCGAGATCCCCGTTCCTTCGTTCGGCGGCGGCCGCAAATGTCGGCAGCGAGGACGAAAGACCAATGAGCGGCGTCGCGCCAAGCGATTGGACGAAAAGGCGGCGGTTGAGGACGGGGCCGGATTTCACGCGTTCAGACATTGGTGGTCCCTGAGTGCAATAGGGCTGCGGCAGGCGCTGGGGTGGGAGCGCCTGCCGCAGGGGGGGCATCAATAGGTGGCGCGGATCGAAAAGCCGAAGCGGCGATCGTTCAGCGTATATTGCAGGGGTTCGGTTTCCCTGCCGATATAGGTTTTGTTCATCCGATTGTTGAGATTCACGGCATCGATCGAGATCGCGATATTGTCGTTCAGATTGTAGCTGATCGACGCGTCGAGGCTGGCGTAGGGCGCCTGAATCTGCGGCTGACCGTTGGCGCCGCTACCCACGGTCGTATCCAGATACTTGTCGCGCCAGCTCCATGCCACGCGAGCGCTGATTGGACCTTTTTCATAGAGACCGACGAGATTGTAACTGTGCTTGGACAGCTTCTCTAGCGGAACCAGCGTCGGGATCGTGCTGCCGGGGGTCGCAAATGGATTCTGTACGCTACTGTCGACATAGGTGTAATTCGCCTGCACGCCCAGGCCGCTCAGCACGCCTGGCAAGAAGTCGAAGAACTGTTGGTAGGCGACTTCGAACCCCTTAATCTTGCCATCATTAGCGTTGACGACGGTCCCGATATCATAATCGACGCCGCTGAAGTTGCGAACCACGGTCCCACTTGTCAAAAAGCCTTTGACGTCTTTGTAAAAAGCGCTCGCGGTGAGCGATCCGGCACGCGCGAAATACCATTCCAGCGAGGCGTCGAACTGCGTCGAACGGATCGGCTTCAGGAAGGGGTTGCCGGACGATCCGGACGGACGACCGGTAGCCGGATTGACCAAGTTTGCCGGCCCCAATGTGGTGTTCGTCGACATCTGGGTAAAGTCGGGCCTCGCGAGCGCTTTACCAAACGCTAGGCGGAGCTGCAGATTGTCGGTGAAATGGGCACGCAGATTGATGCTGGGAAGCGCGTCCACGTAGGTCTGACCAACCGAAATCGGCGTCACCCCGGAGGTGGTCGTCAAAATGCCTTCGGACCGCACTTTGGTCTGCACGAGGCGCAAGCCCACCGTACCGTCGAGGGGGATGCCAAGGCGATCAAGATCAAAGTTAGCGCTGAGATGGCTGGTCAAAGTCCGCTCATACTGATGGTTCAGGTCCTGGGGCAGGAACCCGTTCTGGCGCTCGGCGCCGAACGCCGCATAAGCGGCGTCGATCCTATCGTTGACGGTTTTGCCCGGCGCGGTGGGATAAAGGACGCCATCGACCGAGCGCCCCTCGAAGAAGCCTTTAGCGGGGCCGTCGTAAATGAACTCCCGCAGCGCATCCGAATAGGGGACCAGGGCGCTGCCTGCGGGCGCCGAACAACTTGCGAAATTTCCTGTGTCGAAGGTGCAGAAGCCGGGGCTGTAGCTCCGGATGGCGATATCGGCCTCCGAAAAACGCATGCCGATATTCACTGCCTCGACGACCGAATCGACAGGCTCCCACTTCACATCGTATCGCAGCGCGAGTTGATCGGTATCGTTGCGTGTGACGCTTTCCTGGAGATAAGCAAAGCGGTAACGATTGGGATCGGTCAGGAGTTCGGGCGAACGAACCGTCCACGTCGGTCTGCCCGAAATATCGAAATCGACAATGTTTCGATTTGGCGACGCTGACTGCGGCTCCCCGAAGTCGCGAAACTGTGAAATGATGAAACTGTACGCGTCTACGTCGTAACTTGACTTCAGATACTGACCATCGAACGACACCGAGAGCGTATCGGTCGCTTGCCATTCGAGACGGCCGGCGAGATTGGTATTTTTGGCGCTCAAATCCTGATCGCCGCGGAACGATTCGAAGAGCATGTTATTGAACGAACCACTGAGCATCCGGCCGTCGTCGGCATAGGTAAAGGTCGCGCCGGGGGTCGGGGTCGGGCTTTCGGTCCTGTTCAGATTGTAAAAGTAACGGCCTTCGCGGAGGAATTTATAGTCGCTGTGCAGGGCCTGCAGGGTAAGCTTCAGATTGCTCGACATCTGCCACTGGAACGCACCAGCGAGGGTCAGGCGCTCGCGCGAACCCAATTCATCGTAAATTTGCACGCCGGCCGGCGCGCGAGCGCCGGTGGGAGCCACCGGATCCTGGGGCGCCGTCGGCGCACCGGGGAAGGTACCCGGCTGGATGTTGAAGAACGACTGGATTAGGATCGCATCCTGACGATATTTCCCTTTGCTATATACCGCGTTCAATAAGAGGCCCATTTCGCCAGCTCCGGTATCCCAGCGGTTGCTGTAAAGACCGGACACCGAGCCACCCCATTTTTCCGCCAGATCATAATAGCTGGCACGGGCCGTGACGTTGATCACCTGCCCTTTTTGATCGAATGGAAGCCGGGTGCGCAAATTGACAACGCCGCCGATTCCGCCCTCGATCACGTCCGCCGACGGGTTCTTGTAGACGTCAATGCCGGCAAGAAGTTCGGGCGGCAGGGCCTCGATATCGAAATTGCGACCGCCAGCAGCCGAATAGCTATCGCGTCCATCGATCTGCGTGCGGACCTGTGTCAGTCCGCGGATCGCGATCGCCGATTGCGTGCGATGATCGACATCGGTGCCGCCTTCGCCATAACGGCGCTGGATCTGGATACCGGTGATACGTTGAAGCGCTTCGACGGTGTTCACATCGGGCAGCTTGCCGATATCCTCCGCCTGGATCGAGTCGACGATCTGATCGCTGTTACGCTTGACCTCCTGAGCAGAATCCAGGCTGGCGCGCACGCCCGTCACGATGATGTCTTCTGCCGACGCATCATCGGAAACGGCAGGCGCCACCGCATCCTGCGCATAGGCTACCTGCGTTGCTGCTAGCACGATGGCGGTGACGGACGTTCCCCCACGGAACAGGCGGCTCAAGCTGGACATCGAATTCCTCTCCCTCGAAATCAAAGGCAATCCGTTCTTTCCGGATCATCCTGTCGAGCGGATTATTAATATGTAATATTTTATAGTCAACCCTTCAGGTCAATTCGGGTACGACACCTTGACTAGTTTGGAGCCGGCCTGTCCGCGATCGTCCCTAAGCTCCTTTTATATAGCCGTTTATTTGATTTCCCTCCCGCACATCGATACGCGCAGACGGCAATTGCGCGATCTCTCATCGCGCTAGATAAATGCATTGCCCTCCCGCCGAGAGGAGGAGTGAGAATGTAAAAGCATATTTTTTCTGGTTGTGAAAAGGACAGGTCGCATGTCGCGATCATAACCCGAGGTCCGGAGAGGGGCCCGGCACCATGCGCAAAAGTCTCGGGATTTTCTGGCCTTAGCACGGGTAAGGCGTCTCGGGTTCGCCGGCATGCCATCTTTGCCGAATCGTGGCAGCCGTCAGAAGCCGGGCCGCGCCTTGTCTCCGCCAGCGACCAGCAAGAGATCCAGGGCGCCCTGGATCAATTCCCGCATCAAGCGGGCCGCGCGTTCGGTGTCGCCCCTGACGATCGCGTCGGCGACATGCTGGTGATCAATGGCGCTTGCTCGCGACACGCCCGCATAGGCATTGGTTCGTCGGATGCTGAAGCGGAGCGTGGTTTCCGACAAGTCAGTGAACTGCCGCATAAATCGGTTGTTGCTCGCCTCAAGCACCGCGACGTGAAAGGCAATATCGGCTTCTAGCGGATCATCCTGGCCGCGCTCGGCCGCGAACATGCGCTCGGAAGCATCGATGATAGCAGCGCGCTGCGGGCCCGTCGCGCCATAAGCGGCGAGTCCCGCCGCGCGCGGTTCGATCGACATGCGCATCTCGGTGAAGTCGATAAGAAGATCGATCGAAAAATCGCGCTCAAGGAGCCATTTGAGGACGTCGGGATCGAGCAGGTTCCAGTTGCTTTCGGATTCGACGACGGTTCCCGCGCGCTGTCGAGCGCGAAGTAGCCCTTTGGCCGTAAGCATTTTGACCGCTTCGCGAACAACCGGCCGGCTCGCATTATACTGCTGGCACAGCTCCGCCTCGACGGGAAATCCCGACGCGGGCGTAAACTGTTCGGTCACGATCGCCTTGCCGAGGTCGTGGACGATCCGCTTGGTCAGGTTTTGACCGCCAAATTTCGTATCGTCCGCTGTCGATGCCGCTGCCACGTTGCCTCTTGCTCCTTTGGCAACGGGTGTAGGCACTTTGCCTGCGGTGACAAGCTGGGGATCGCGTCTGCGCACCATGTCCTCATCCGCCAAACGGTGTCGGAGCCAGCCCCCCGACCGCGACATCAACTTCGAAGAGGGCGCCCGAAAGCGGCTCGTCTTCGCCATCGATCGTCGAGGACGTCACGAACAGGCGGTCCAGTCGATTCCCAGCGAATGCGCAACTGGTGATATTCGTAGCAGGCAGCATCACCGATTCGATCCATTGGCCATCGGGGGAGAATCGGCTGATCCGCCCTCCCCCCCAGTGCGCAATCCACACGCAGCCTTCAACATCGGTCGTCATGCCGTCGGGATATCCCCAGTCGTCCTCGAAACGCAGCCAAATGCGCTTGTTCGATATGAAGCCGTCATCTGCCAGATCGAAGGCAAAGACGGTCCGCGCGGCGCTATCACTGTGATAGAGCGTTCGCCCGTCAGGGCTGAAAGCAGGGCCGTTGGTAACACCATAACCATCGTCGAGGCGCTTCCAGCTCAGATCCGTGTCGAGCCGATACAATGCGCCCGAGGCTGCCCGATCGGTGTCATCCTTTGATCCCGCCCATGTGCGACCCCACTGATCGACCTTGGCATCGTTCAGGCGATTATCGGGGCGATCCGGCTCGGGCGAGCCGATCGGATCGATTGCGCCCGTCTGGAGGTCGAGAAAGGCGAAGCCGCTACGCAAGCCGCAGAGGGCGACAACGGAATTAGCGCGCGGCACGATCCAGCCGACCGCCTCTGGCATGGGAATCGTCCGGACCTTTTCCGCACTCAAATCGAGCAAATGAACAGCTGGCGCAAAAATATCGACCCAAGCCAGTTCACCGCGATCCGCAAACCAGGTCGGACCCTCGCCCAAGCGGTCGCGGGCCTCCCTATGTATGATTTTAAAGTCCATCGCATATCTCCGTCACAATAAAATATGATATTAACTTGACCTTTGTCCAGTGCAACCATTACCATTGTGACAATCACTGGCTCGGCAAGCCGGATCGCGGCGATGTAGAGGAGCGGAATCACGATGAATATGCGACAGGACGAGGCAGCCCGGACCGACGCGCCTCGCCCCGACTTGCCCCCAAGCGATGGGGCCGCGGGGGACCGTATCGCCCGGATCGAATGTTTCGCGGTTCGTCCGCGCTGGATTTTCGTGCGGATCGAAACCCACCAAGGCGCCGTCGGCTGGGGTGAGGCAACGCTTGAAGGCCATGCGGAAGCGGTGATGGGCGCCATTGATGCGGCACGCGACCGGCTCATCGGGCATGACCCCGATCGCATTGAGGATGCATGGCAGATGCTGCATCGTCTCGGTTTCTATCGTGGCGGCCCCGTACTCATGTCGGCGATCTCGGGGATCGATCAAGCGCTTTGGGACCTCAAGGCTCGAAAACTCGGGGTGCCCGTATATGATCTGCTGGGCGGACGGGTTCGCGACCGGATCGCCGTTTACGCCTGGATCGGCGGCGATCGGCCAGACGACGTCGCGGCGGGCGCTGTCGCGCGCAAGGCGCAGGGCTTCAAGGCGGTCAAGATGAATGGCGTTGAGGATATCGGCTGGCTGGACTGCCCGGAACGAATCGACGCGATGGCCGATCGCGTTGCAGCGGTGCGCGAAACGGGGATTGACGTCGGTGTCGATTTCCACGGCCGGGTTCATAAACCCATGGCGCGCGCGGCGCTGCGCGCGATTGAGCCGTTTCGCCCCCTTTTTGCCGAGGAGGTGCTGCTCGCCGAACATCCACAGGCGATCGCGCAATTGGCGCAACACACCAGCATCCCCCTCGCGATAGGTGAGCGGCTCTACAGCCGATGGGATTTCCGCCCCTTCCTCGAATCCGGCGCAATCGATATCGCGCAGCCCGATCTGGCGCATGCCGGAGGTATCTCCGAATGCCGGCGCATTGCCACGATGGCCGAGACCTACGACGTCGCGCTGGCGCCGCATTGCCCGATCGGTCCGCTTGCACTTGCGGCGTGCCTGCAGCTCGCGGCTGCCACTGCCAATTTCGTGCTTCAGGAAATGTCGCTAGGCATCCATTACAATGGACCGTCGGAGGATTTGACGACGCTGATCCGCAATCCCACCCTGTTCGCGGTCGAGGATGGCTCGATCGCAATTCCCACGCTTCCGGGCCTGGGGGTGGACATCGACGAAGCCGCCGTCCGCGAGATGGCACGCGAACCGCACCGCTGGCGCAACCCGGCATGGCGCGGCCCGGATGGGGAATTGCGAGAATGGTAAACCGCAGCGTCATTGTCACCGGCGGCCTTGGAGGCATCGGACTTGCCGTTGCGCGCGCCTTCGCGCTGGAAGGCGCCGATATCTTGCTTGCCGACACGCGATCCGGCGACAACGGCGCCGCTGACATGCTTCGCCACTCAGGGGCCGGGCAAGCGCACCACATCGCTGGAGATATCGCCGACGAAGCGTTTGTGACGTCCACGGTTCACTTCGCTCTCGAACGGTTCGGCCGCCTCGACGTCATCGTTAACGTCGCGGGAATGATGATCTACAAACCGCTTGCCGAGCTGGACGGCGCCGAGTGGCGCCGGTTGCTCGATGTAAATCTGATCGGCGCAGCGCTGTTCACTGGCCACGCGCTGCGGCGGATGCAGCCGGGCGGCTGTGTGATCAATATTGCCTCCGTCCATGCCCGCCGCACCTCGCCGCTCGTCGCGCCTTATGCCGCTGCCAAGGCTGCGCTGGTCAGCTTAACGCGGTCGGCGGCAATCGAAGGAAAGCCGCTCGGCATCCGCGTAAACGCCATCCTGCCCGGCGCAATCGACACGCCGATGCTTCGCGAAAGCCCGAATATCAAGTCCGGCGCCGAAGTGATCGCTGCCGACGACCTAGGTCAGCCGGACGATATCGCCGCGCTCGCCCATTTCCTCGCGTCCGATGCGGCGCGTTTCATTACCGGCGAAGATGTCGTGGCCGACGGCGGCCGCATGGGGAGGCTCTGAACATGCACGCAATCGATATCAATGCCTCGTCTTCCGGAACTGCCACCGTGGGTGCCTCGGGTGCCGTCTGGCTGGCGGCCGCGGTGTCGGCGCTCGGTGGATTCCTCTTTGGTTACGACTGGGTTGTCATCGGGGGCGCCAAACCCTTTTATGAGGCAAGCTTCGGCCTGACCGCTCCGACCGATCAGGCTTGGGCGGTGAGCTGCGCGCTGATCGGCTGTCTTGCGGGTGCAATGGCGTCGGGGGCATTTGCGGACCGTTTCGGCCGCCGGCGCGCACTCCTGCTGGCGGCACTGATCTTCGCGGTTTCTTCGGTCGGAACGGCGCTGGCGCATGACTTTACCTCGTTCGTCCTGTGGCGGATGCTGGGCGGGGTAGCGATCGGCATGGCTTCGGGCCTTTCACCGCTCTATATCGCCGAAATCGCCCCGGCTGGCAGCCGCGGCAAACTCGTGTGTCTCAACCAGATCGCGATCGTTATTGGCGTGTTGACTGCTCAGATCGTCAACTGGCTGATCGCGCAGCCGGTTGCCCCCGCCGCAACGCTGGGCGAAATCGCGGCGTCGTGGAACGGCACTACGGGCTGGCGTTGGATGTTCGCTGCGGCGACGGTGCCAGCGATCGGCTTTTTGTTAGGCTGCCTGCTTATCCCCGAAAGCCCGCGCTGGCTCGCGCAGCGGGGTCGGTGGGACGAAAGTGCTGCGGTGCTGAACCGCTTCGGCGGCGCTGAATATGCCGATCGCGCGATTGCCGATATTCGCGAGGCCATGGCGACGGCGCCCGGCCGCAGCCTCGCCGCCGTTGTCCGCGAACCGCGCTTCCGGCGCGTTTTGGTGATCGGGATCGTGCTCGCGGTGCTGCAGCAATGGTGCGGCATCAACATCATCTTCAACTATGCGCAAGAAATCTTCGCGTCCGCGGGCTACGCTGTGTCCGACACGCTTTTCAACATCGTGATCACGGGGGTTGTGAACTGTGTGTTCACGTTGTTCGCCCTTATCACGGTCGAGCGCTGGGGTCGCCGCCGACTGCTCCTGATCGGCTGCGTTGGGCTCACGCTCATCTATCTCGTGCTCGGCGCCTGCTACCTCGCGGGCCTGCAAGGTTGGCCGCTGCTCCTGCTCGTTGTCGCAGCCATCGCCTGTTACGCCATGACACTTGCGCCGGTCACCTGGGTCGCGCTGTCGGAGATATTCCCGGGCGAAGCTCGCGGCGCCAGCATGGCGGTAGCGACAACCGCGCTATGGGCGGGCTGTTTCCTGCTGACCTACAGCTTTCCGCTCCTCAACGCCGCAGCGGGTACCGGACTGACTTTCTGGCTTTACGCCCTCATCTGCGTCGCCGGCTTCGTGTTTATCTTCCGCACCCTGCCCGAGACCAAGGGACAGACGCTGGAACAGATCGAGCAGAACTGGGCCTGACGGACCGCGGGTCCAACGCTCTAATCGCTAGGATCATGAATCAATGAGTGCGCCATTTCTCGCCGTCGATTGGGGAACGACCAATCGCCGCGTCTTTCGTATCGAGGACGGCCTTGTGGCGCATACCGAGCGCGATGCCCGCGGCGCCACCGGAATTACGGATTTTGCCGCTGAGGTAGGCGACATCCGCCATCGTCTTGGCGATCTTCCGATGATGCTTGCCGGGATGGTGGGGTCGAACCTCGGCTGGCGGACGGTGCCCTATGTGCAGGCGCCCGTTGGTTTGGCCGAACTTGCCGCCGGGCTCTGCTGGATGGACCCGCGCACTGCGATCGTGCCAGGCATATGTCACTTTGGCCCGTTCCGCTCGGGCGATGTCATGCGCGGCGAAGAAATTCAGCTACTGGGCGCTGCGGCTGCGGGGCTGGTACCCTCCGACGGCCTGCTGTGTCAGCCAGGCACGCACTGCAAATGGGCGCGGCTCACGCAAGGGAAGATTACCCACTTCACGACGGCGATGACCGGCGAATTGTTCGCGCTGCTGCGCAATCACAGTCTGCTGGCCGGCCAACTTTCCGGAGAAATAAAGGCCTGCTCCGCCTTTCGCGACGGGGTTCTCGAGGGAGCTATGGGCGATCTCGCGGCAAGCCTGTTCAGCATCCGCGCCGACGCTCTCCTGGCACTGCGCGTGTCCCGCGACGCGGCCTCTTTCGCGAGCGGGCTCCTTATCGGCGCCGACGTTGCGCATCGTCTGCGCCAATCTCCCGGCACTCCAGTCCATATTCTCGCCGATCCCGTGCTCGGCGAACTCTACGGAGCCGCGATCGGCACACTCGGCGGGGCATCATGTCGTATCGACAGCCATGCCGCATTCGTCGCCGGGATCACCAATCTATGGGAGCGCATCCAATGACCAACCGCGCCGATTTCGACACCGCATTTAAACGCTGCCCACTTATCGCCATCCTGCGCGGCATCAGGCCGGATGAGGTTGAGAATGTCGGTGAGGCACTAGCCGACGTCGGATTCACAATCATCGAAGTGCCGCTAAACTCGCCCGATCCGTTCGAGAGTATCGGCCGACTGTCACGCAGCCTGGCCGGGCGAGCCGTGATCGGCGCCGGCACGGTCCTGTCTTGCGAACAGGTCGAGCGCCTCGAAGCCGCCGGCGCCACGATCGCCATCGCACCGAACGCCAATACCGAAGTCATTGCTGGAGCGTCCGAGCGGGGTCTAGTTGCCATTCCGGGATTTGTGACACCGACCGAGGCTTTCGCGGCCTTGGAGGCCGGCGCCGCAGCGCTGAAGCTGTTTCCAGCGGAGGCGGCAAGCCCGGTCGGGCTCAAGGCGATGCGCGCAGTACTGCCAGCAACCGTCCCCATCCTGCCGGTTGGCGGCATCACGCCAGTGACAATGGAGAATTGGCGTGCCGCGGGTGCCAGCGGTTTCGGGCTCGGCTCAGCGCTTTATCAGCCTGGAATGACCGCAGCGGACGTACGAACGCGCGCGGAGCTATTCATCAAATCTTTGCCGCCCTCATGATCAGCGATGAAACCAAGGTACAACAACTGAATCGCAAAAGGACGAACCATATGAAAGCCGTTTTGATCAGGGCCTTATGTGCCGGCAGTGCGCTAGCCATTCTTTCGCAGCCGGTCGCAGCGGCGACCGCCCCTGCGTCGCTTCCGACCTGCGAGGGCGCGGCTCCGGTCACCATCCAGCTCAAGTCGGAGTGGTCGCAGCCGCGCACGACGTTCGCTGGATGGGGGACATCGCTCGCCTGGTTCGCCAGCACGACGGGCACATGGCCCGACCCGGTGCGCAATCGGCTCGCCGATCTTCTGTACGGGCCCAATGGCCTCGGCTGGACGATCGCACGCTACAACATCGGTGGCGGGCGAAAACCCGGCACACCGCCGCTATCGCGCGCCAATGCCAATGTTCCAGGCATGTGGCGGATGCCGACGGGTGCAACCGGCAAGGATTGGTGGCGGGCGGATGATCCCGCGATGTGGGACTGGACGGCAGACCCTGGCCAACAATGGTGGCTGGCCGCGGTCAAAAGCCGTGTCCCTGAAGACAAAAGGATCATCGAGGCTGCGGCCTATTCACCGCCTTGGTTCATGACGGTCAGCGAGGATGTCGCGGGCGGCGAAAAGCCCTTAACCGAAAATTTGCGTCCCGGATTTGAAGCGGCCTTCGCCGACTATCTCGTCCGGGCAATGAAGGGACTGGAGGCGCGTCACGGTATACGCTTCCACAGCCTAGCGCCGCTCAACGAACCCAACACCCCTTATTGGGTCGCGGGCAACCGGCAGGAAGGCAATTACTTCAGTCCTTCCGGCCAGGCGAGGATGCTGATCGCCGCAGACAAAGCGCTCCGCGAACACCGCATGGCCGCGATCCTGTCAGCAATGGACGAGACCAACCCCGATACCTTTGTTGTCGACTGGGCCGACTATCCCGACGCGGCGCGCGCTGTCGTCCGTCAGCTCAATGTGCATACCTACAGTACCACAGGTTCGACCGGACCGCGCGACATTGCGACAGTTGGACGGCTGCCACTGTGGATGTCCGAAGTCGATCTCGCTGCGCCGAACCGCCCACAGGATTTTGCGGACCGGTCGTCGGCGCTGGCGCTAGGCGAGCAGATCGTACTCGACTTCAAGCGTCTCGAGCCCGCGGCTTGGGTCGTCTGGCAGGCGGTAGAACCCAAGGAAGCGAAATCCAATTGGGGTCTGGTGCAGGCCGACATGTCCAGCCTCCGACCAGCCGACATGAGCATAGAAGTCACCGCTAAATATTGGGCGATGGCGCAGTTCAGCCGCCATATTCGGCCCGGCTTCCGTCTGGTGCGCAACGACGACCCGGATACGGTTACCGCGATTGCACCCGATGGCCGCGAAGCTGTCGTGGTTCATGTAAATCACGGGCCCTACCCCCGTCGACTCGCCATTGACACCGCCGGGCTTCGAGGCCGGCACTGGTCATTGGCCGGCAGTGTCAGCGACGATAGTCGCCAAGCCGCCCAGTTCTGTCACAATAGTTCCGCTCCACGAGGCGTGATCGCGCCGCCGCGCGGCATCACAACTTTCCGGCTGATCGCCGACCGATGACGCGTGCATTGAGACTTTCTGCATTCCTATCGCCGCCGCGCAACCCGCCGACGCTGGTCTTACAAGTTATCCGCTTTTTGCGGATGGCCATGACCGAGATGAGGCGCGTTGCTTCCGGCAGGTCCTGCGGGGCCCGAATGGCAGCTCCCAGACGTCGGTTTCGCGGTCCGCTATGACTGGGATGAGGCGCTAAGCTGCCGGAAATTGACTCCAGATCTGGATCCAGTTCCGGTTTCCCCCGGCGAGATTACGAGTATCTTTGCTTTCCAAAATCGAAATGGAGGATGACTTGGTTCGGCGCGGAATCTTGCTTCTTGGGCTTTGTATCTCGGCGTGCGGGCAGCCCGAGCCCCGAAGCGTGCAATATTTCGAAGCGCATCTCGACGAAGCGCGGGAGATCGTGGCGAGTTGCCGCGACGGATCGACGAAGGGTGACGAATGCAGCAATGCGGGCGTGGCCGTGCAGGTCGCGGAAGGCCGCGAACGGTTCGAGCGCTTCCGCGGGAAGAAATAGGCTAGTGACCGACGCGCGCTTCGAGTTCAGCAATGCGCTCCGAGCAGATCGCGTGCACGGCTCGCCCGAGTTCCTCGACGCGTTCCGCGAGCCACCGCACTTCCTCCTCGGTGGCACGGAAATGCTTTGAATAGCGGGCCTTCACATAGGCTTCCTTCAGCTTCTCGAACCGCGCACGATCGGAGCGCAGTTCACGCGGCCAAGCATCAACCAGCCGCATGTCGATACGCTCGGCCTGCGTCCGCAAAAATCCAAGGTTGTGCACGTGTGGCGTATAGAAGGTGCAGACAAGCAGAACACAGTGATAAAGGCTTTCCGTCGCCTGATGCATCAGGAAGACGGCACGCTTGTAGCGCCCTTTTGCGATTAAATGGTTTGCGCTGTCAGAAAAATCCTCCGCGGATGGAATCCACTCCTCGAAATACTCCCGGGCCAAAGCCAGCGCCTGCTCGGGCGTCTTCGGCTTCGGCTGGTGCAATTCCTTGTCGTCATATTCGTAGAGCGCGATGCCGTCCTTCGCGACGTCCATGAAGAAATAGCGCCCGTGCGCGAGGCCGTCGTTCACTTCCTGCAGCGTGTGAACGATGAAGTTGACCGGCGTCTTGAGCGTCTTTTCGATAGCGAGCTCGCGGGTCAGCCGATCCTCGAGCTTGCCCCAGAAATCGACCTTCTCGGTCAGGCGCTTGTCGTTGACGATGATCAGCAGGTCGAAGTCCGAGCGATAGCCTTTCGCCGTATGCGGTTCGTCGACCCAGCCGCCACGCGCGTAGCTGCCGTAAAGGATGATCTTGTCGATCCGGCCCTTCTTCTTCCAGCCCATGGTGCCGAGCGCGATGGCATCCTCGAATTCCTCGAAGACGATCGCCTTCACGCGTTCGAGTTCGCGCTGCTTGGTGGCCGGAAGATGATCAAGATCGGTACGCATGATGGGTCCTCACCCTGTAAGCAGCTTTGCCGGAAGGCAAGTGCGGTCGGATCCAGATCGGGAGTTCATTGCTGGACCCCGACACGAAAATCCCAGACCGGGATGCCGAAGGCGCGCGCCTTGTCGACGAGATTGTCCTGGATACCGGTGCCCGAGAAGACGATCAGCCCGGCGGGCATCGCATCGATCATCCGCTCGTTGCGCTTGAAGGGCGCGGCCTTCTTGTGACGGTTCCAGTCGGGTCGGAAAGCGACCTGCGGCACCCCCCGCGCGTCGGCCCAGCAGGCGGCGGCGCGTTCGGCGCCGGTCGGCGTCGCGCCATGCATCAGCACCATGTCGGGATGACGGGCATGAACCTTGTCGAGCGCGGACCAGATGTGGCGATGATCGTTGCAGGCGGGGCCGCCACTGAACGCGATGCGGGTACCCTCGGGGATCAGGGCCGCGGCTTTGGCGCGCAGGCGCCGGTCGAGAAAATCGCGGCTGTCGACGATCGCCGCGGTCATCGTCTTCTGGCGGACACGCGACCCCGAGTGCGGCACCCAGGCCTTGCGGACATGGATGCGATATTGCTCGGCGGCGCATTCGCGGAAAAACTCCATCGCGTCGCGGCGTTCGATCAGCGTGATCCCCTCGGCGAGTGCGCGCTCAAGTTCGACCGAACGGATTTCGCTGCCGTCCTGCGCCCGCTGGAGGTCGCGCTGCGCGGCCTCGTTGCGGTCGAGCTCGCGCTCGATCCGCGCGCCGGCAGCGTGGAAAAGATTGGCGACGCCCCAGAGCAGATCCTCGAGATCGGGTTCGATCCTTGTGTCGACCAGACAGCCCGCGAGCGCATCGAAGATGTCGGCAACGGCGCCGGCGGCGAGCCGGTCGTCGGGAAGCGGCCGGCGATCGGGTTCGTCCTCGAAGGGCCGATAGCCGTAGAGCTGCAGTTCCTGAAGGAGATGCGCGCTGGCTCCGGGTTCGAAGGCATCGTCGGGATCGGAAAGGTCGGGCTCGAGGGTCATGTCGTGTCTCGCTGAAACTGGCCGCGCCTTTCGCGGCCTTCGCGGCGACAGCTTGCGGCGCGGCGGGCGGGCGCGCACCGAAGGGGGCGCCAGCCCCCGCACGGCCGGAGCGTGAGCGGAGGATCGCGCGGACGGCGCTATTTTGTCTCGCGATGCAAAGGGGAGCAGCCCCGGCGGAAAATAGGGCCGTCCGCGGATTGCCGCGCCCGGCCGCCGTGCCGCAGTCGCCCTCCAGCGAAGGCCGAAGGCGCGCATGTCGGGCTGAGATGCGGCCCCGCTGCCGGCGACATACCGCGGACGACGCCAGGCGATCCGGCGAGGCCTGCGCGAGAACGCCGGAGCGATGCGGCGGGCGCGCCTGCACCGGCGAACCGGGCGGTCAGAGCGCGCCGCCGATGGCGTCGGCGCGGGCGGCGACAAGCGCGACCAGCGCCGACAGGATATCGGGGTCGCACCCTTCGCCCGCAAGCGTATCGGCGGCCGCGGGCGCGGCGTCGCGGATGCGCGTCGCGAGCGCATCGACGCGGCGGCGGACGAACGGCACGGCCAGCTCCATGTCGGCCGCGAAGCGTTCCCATGCGCGCGCGTCGAGGGCCTCGAGCTGGTTCGCGCGGCCGATCGGCATCGCGAAACGGGTGGCGATCTCGGGATAATAAGCGGTGACCATGAGGTCGTAGAGCGGCGCGAGAACCGTCGCCTCGTCGCCATAAAGGAGACTGAAATTCTTGCCATGGGCGTCGGCGTTGCCGATCACCGCGTTGAAGATGGCGGCGTCGAGGAGGCGCAGCAGGTCGCGCGCCGGCGTCGTGCAAATACGCCGGACAAGGTCGAAGCAGGCGGCGAAGCCGGGTCCGCCTTCGATGGCATATTTATTCTCGGGCGCGATGCCGAGGGCCTGGCAGAAATCCTCCTGGTGGATGCGGCGAATCGCGGTGCCGTCGTGGCGGCGGTCGAAGCGCTCGACGAGAAGATAGGCGATGGCGCCGGCACGCCGCGGTTCGACGCGGGCGACATCGAGGCCCACCCCGGCGGCAAGCCGCATCGCAAAGGCCTCGGTTTCGACGCTATTCGCGAACCGGGCGATGGCGGGCTTCACGATATGCGTCGTGGGCTGCCCGGGCGATGGCAAGGCGGGGACGCCGTCCACCAGCACCACGGGGAGCTTGGGCTGGGCGCCCGCGAGCGACATGCGAATGCCCTCGTCGCCGACGAGAAAGGGGCGGCGCGGCAGTTCGTCGAGAAGTTTCGCGAGTTCGTCTTCAGCTAGGGCCTCCGGCGCGAGAGGAGACGGTGCGGGAAGCGGCTGCCCTTCCGGCAGGATGACGAGCGCGCCGGCGACGTCGCCGCCGAGCGCGTCGAGAAGCGCATAGTCATTCTGGCGCGAGACCCCGGCGGCCTGCGCGGCGGCGGCGCGCTGGCCTTCATCGGGAAGAAGGCCAGCAAAAAAAGGACGGGTCTGCGCGCGGCTGAACGGTTCCGCCTGCCCGGGAAGCGACGCGGAGATCGGCCTGAACGCGGGATCGGCAAGCCACCCGGCGTCATAGGCGAAGAGCATCGTCCCTTCGGCATTGCGCGCGAGGGTGCCGATCCGCCGCGCATCCCACCAGACAGCAAGCTCGCTCATCCGGCCATGCCTTCGCCGGGCGCCGACAGCGCGACGGCTATGCCGAGCGTTTCGAGAACGCGCAGCACCTTGCCGATCTGAAGGGTGGGCTTGCCCGCTTCAAGATCGACGATGAAGCGTATGCCGACCCCGGCCGCGCCGGCGAGCTCGTCCTGACGCAACCCCGTCCGCTTGCGCACGCGGCGCACCGTCTGGCCGATAGAGACACTGTTCATAGAAATATTCCCGTTCGGGAATTTTCTAGCATGACCTGCGCTCGATTCCAATAAATTTTACCGCTCGGGAATATTAGGCCAAAATGAGGTCCGCAACGCCAAAATATTCCCGTGCGGGAATAGAAAAGCCGCCATCATGACTCCAAGGCAGGCCGACATTCACCCAGATGGCAAAGCGGACGCAGCTCTGCGTGAAAGAGCGCAGCCGCACACGCCGCGACGTTCGAGGATCGGCCCACAAGGCCGCACTTTCTGACGGAAGGAGGGGCGCAGATAAACTCGCCTTGTCCGAAAATTCAGGTTTTTCGGACATTCCCGCTGACGGACGAAGGAGGTCGAAAGCCCGACCGACGCGTCCGCGGCGGCTATGCGGCACGCGCGATCATCCGGACATCCTCGGCCGCCAGCTGTCCGGCAACGGCGGCCGCCACCCGAGCCCGTCCGAACGCCATCAGATCGTCGTTGAAGTCGCCGCCGAGCGGGCGAAGCGGCACGAGTTCGATATCGGCAGCCACGGCGCGCGCGGTCAGCGCCGCCAGCGCCGCCGCCCCCGCCGAATCCGCGTCGCAGGCCACATAAAGCCGGCGCAGTCCCACGGGAAAGCCGATCGCAGCGAGATGCGCGGCCGAGAGGCCCGCGATCATCGCGACCTCGGGCAGGATCTGGCGCAGCGACAGGATCGTCTCGATGCCTTCGCCGGCCGCCATGACCGGCGCCGCCGCGCCGAAGCGTACGCCGTTGCCGAGGAGATGGCCCATCGCACGGCGCGGACAGGCGACGGGCGCCTTGCCTTCTACCGGGTCCAGCCAGGTGCGATGGACACCGACGACGTCGCCGGCACCGTCAGTCACCGCCGCGATCATTGCGGGCCAGGCGCGGCGCACGTCGGGCGGATCATCGCGCGAGGGGCGATAATAGCAGTTCGGATGATAACGGAGCGACGCAAGGCCAGCACCACGATCGATGCCGCGCGCGGCAAGATAGGCGGACACGGGGGTGCCCGCGACGGGTTTCGACGCGGCCCAGAGGCGCCGCGCGGCCTCGCGCGTTCCGGGCACCGCCTTGCACGCACGCAGCGACCGCGACACCGTCGCCGGTGCCACATCGGGCAAGCTCAGGAAGCGCCGCGCTTCGGCGAGCGTCTCGCGCATCGCATGATGACCGCAGCTCGCCGCGATAATGTCGAGCAGATCGCCATGTTCGCCGCTCGCGGCATCGGTCCATTTGCCGGGCTGGCCACCGCTGCCCTCGGCACCGTGGAGCCGGACATAGAGGCTGCGCCCCGGGGTGCCGCGCACATCGCCGACGAGCCAGTAGCGTCCCTCGCGGCGCCCCTTGGGCAAATAGCGACGGCAGACGGCCTCGGCCTGATCGGCGAGACGGCGGGCGATGTCGGAAGGACTGTCCATGGGGCTCCTTAGCGGCTGGCATGACAGGCCCGACCTTTCGGCCGAAGCTGTCCGCGGGCGGCGCCGGCAGCCCCTGCCGGCAGATGCCGGAAGACTGGCACAAGGCGCGCGCGGATTTCAAGAAAATGCGGCGGCGACCTCGAGGAACAGGCCGACGCCGCACGGAGGATGGCGGGGCGACGCGCGCCGCCCCGCCCGATGCTATTCGGCCGCGGCGGGCAGTTCATCCCAATCGTCGCCGTCACCGCCGGCATCGCCGCCGGATCCGGCCTCGGTCGCGGCATCGTCCGCCCCGACTCCGGTCTGATCGCTGCCGGCATCGGTGCCCGGGCCGCCGTCCCCGCGCCCATCGTCGCCCACGGCCCCACCGGCGTCTGCGGCGTCTGCGGCGTCTGCGGCGTCTGCCGTTTCATCGGCAGCCGGCTCGGGCGGGGTCCGCATCGGCTCGGGCAGCCAGCCCGATTCGTCGAGCAGCTTTTCGGCTTCGCGCGCCATGTCGGGCTTTTTGAGATGGTCGATCATGTTCGCGAATTCAGTCCCGCGCGCCTCGGCGACGTCGGCGAGCAGCCGCGCCTTGGTGACGCCGCGGAAATAGCCGTCGGCGGTCGGCCGCCAGCCCGCCGCGACGACATCGAGGCTGACCGCGCGCGCGAGCACATGGCTGTGCGCGATCCGGCGTTCGACGCGATGCTGCGAGACCCGCCCGTTCGGATATTTGGGCAGAACCTCGGCCTGGGCGTTGAGCCCGAGCGAGGCGCAATGCGCGAACAGCATCGCCTGTTCGGTCTCGTCCAGCGCCAGAAGCGCATCCCACAGGTCGACATCTTCTTTCGGAAGCCGCTCACGCCATGCCGCATGGCGCGCCTCGATCGACCGCGCCGGCGCGCATTCGCGCAGACCCGCAGGCTCGTTGGTGAAATAGACGATGGGTACCGACAGCTCGAGGCAGGTCTCGTGGCTGGTCCGGTAGAAGACCGACAGGACGAGCGCATGCAGCACCGCCGCGAACGCCGCCTGCGGATTGCCGGCGAAGGCATCCTGCAGCGCGAGCGTGCGCCAGGCGGTGAGGTCGGACACGATCCGCTCGGGGAGCGGTTTCAGCCCCTCCTCTTCGGGCGCGTCGGGGGCAGCTCCCGCTTCGTCGGCCGCACCGGGATCGGCCGCGTCATCGCCGTCCGGCCCGCCATCGCCGCCGGGGTCGCCGTCACGACCATCTTCCGCCTCGGCCACCGGTTCGTCCTCGGGCCGCACGAAACCGCGATCGACGCGGATCGTGCCATCATAGTCGATCGACACGAACGCGCCGGCAAGACCGATCTCACTTTCATCGAAGATCTGAGGCCGATCGGTCAGTGCGCCGATCTCGGCTTCGATCGCCTCGAGGCGCGCATGCACCTCCTCGGGCACGTCGGGCTCCTCGGACCATCGATCCGACAGCGTGTCGGCCTCGGTCTCGAGCGCCGCGAGCTTCGCTTCCTCCTCGTCGGTCATCGCGACCTCGGTGCCTTCGAGCACACGAAGTCCGCGCGTCGCGCCATAGGGGAAGTCGACAAGGCTCTCGACCCACTTCCAGCCCTCGGCCCCGATGCGCTCGGCGATCGCCGCGAGCTTTTCGCTCACGAGCCGGTCGAGCAGCGCCGGGTCGGTGAGCCAGCCGCCATTGTCGGCCTCGAAGAGGTCGCGCACGATGCCGCCACCCGCCGCGAGATAGGCATCGACGCTCACGAAGCGCACGCGCTTGTCGGTGGCGCGGACAGTATCTTCGGTCAGCTTCTGCCGGATGAAGGCCGGCGACGTGTTGAAGCTGTGTTCGAGCATGTCCCAGACCTGCAGCTGGCGCGCATGATCGTCCGAAACCGTGAAAGCCATCAGCTGGTCGAGGGTCATTTCATCCTCGGCGTAGAGGTCGTGCAGCGCCGGCGACACCGAAGCCAGTTTCAGACGCTGGCGCACCACGGCGGGCGTCGTCATGAAATGCGCCGCGATCGCTTCGACCTCGGCGCCTTTGCCCACCATCGCCTGCATCGCGCGAAACTGGTCGAGCGGATGCAAATTCTCGCGGACGGCATTTTCGGCATAGCTGTCCTCCTCGGCGAGGATTCCCGCCGCCGACTGGACGATGCAGGGCACCGGCGCGTCCTTCGCGAGGCGCTTCTGCTTCACGAGCAGTTCGAGCGCGCGGTAGCGCCGGCCGCCGGCGGGGATTTCGAACCTGCCGGTTTCCTCGCCATCGTCACCGAGCTCGGGCCGCACATTGAGGCTTTGGAGCAGGGTGCGGCGGGCGATGTCGTCGGCCAGCTCGCCGATCGACACGCCGGCTTTCACACGCCGGACGTTAGACTGGGAGAGGACCAGCCGGTCGAACGGAATATCGCGCGACGGGCTGAGGGTGATCTTCGGTTTAGCTTTGGCCATGGCCATTCTCCATGACGGACCGCCGCGAGACACTCTCCCGGCTCACCAGCCCGTCATGGCGGAGGCGCGACCCTCTTCCTCGGGGAGGAGAGAGCCGCGCCTCGCCGGTCTGCGGGCGGCGCGCGGGTCAGGCCGCGATGGCGAACGGATCGACGGCGGCATGGATGGGCTGCGCCCGTCCCATCCAGGGTTCGGGCCGGATGCACCGGACCCAATCGGCAAAGCTCGGAATGAAGCCGAGATCCTCCCGCACATGCTGTTCGCCGATCAGCCGGACGGGCACGACGCGCCCGGTGGAGATGGTGATGGCCGCGCCGAAGAAGCGCTCGAGCATGAAAATACCCTCGGCATGGTGGCGCAGTGCGCGGTGCCGGAAGTCGGCGGTAATCAGCTTCGACGGCTCGTCGAACCATTGGTGCAACGGCTGAAAATCCTCCGGGCATCCGCCCCATTTCTTCGCGCTGGACAGCGCGTGGTGATAGCAATGTCCCATCGAACCCTCCGTCAAAATTCATGGGTGAAGAGCTCACTCGTCTCGTATCGCTCATTATATTCGAGCGTGATGAGACCGGCGGCGACATCGAAGGTGAAATCGCCATAGGCGCCTTCATTATTCTCCCATCCGCAATGGGAGGACTGGAGCAACGCATAGGCGAGGCTGTCGATCGCTTCGCCGAGCGGCTCCACCATGGCCTCGGGGGCATCGTCGCCGTATGAGATTTTCTGCAACTCGACGGCGGCTTCGGTGATCGGGCGCTCGGCGCCATCCTCTCCGAAGGCCGTGACCTCTTCGATCTGGCCGCTGTCGCCAGCCCCGTCGAAGCGGACCATCACTTTCGCGATGCCCTGCTCGCCAAGTGCTTTCAGCAAGGCCGCCTTGTTGAGGGGCAACAGGTCAGTAACCCGCGCTTCGAAGTCGTGATACCGGCGCATGATATCAGCGAAATCCGCAGCCGCTGGGGGCATTGCAGTAGGTGTCTCTTCGTCCATCGCTCTTCTCCATGACGGGCCGCCGCGGGACCCTCCCTCGGCTCACCAGCCCGTCATGAAGCCCCGGCTTTCCTCTCACTCGAACGGGGCCGCCACCGGCGGCCCCGAACTATGCCCGTATTTTCAGCCGCGCCCCGAAAGGCGGCGCGCGGCCGCGCGAAGGCGCTGCTCGCCCAGCACGATCGAGCCCGCGGCGCGGGCGGCCTCGGCATAGGCCGAGAGCGGATGCTGCGGCTCGAAGTGGAGGTCGCGCTCGATGCCGAGGCCGAAGGGCAGCCGCACCGCTTCGAGCTCGGCAAGCGAGAAGCTGCCGAGTTCGGGGCAGCCGAACCCGAGATCGGCGAGGCCGAACAGGATGCCGTCCGCATCGATCTCGGTGGCAAGCCAGGTCGCGGCGCCGACGGGATTGAAATATCGGACCACGGGTTTCGGATCGGGTTCGCGCGCGCCGCGCTCGATCGCATCGAACCGGGCGCGGGCATTGGCCGCAAGGCGGGCGGCGATTTCGGGGGTGAGCAGTTTCATGCTGCGATCCTCCCGATCGGCGCCTCGTCGTTGGCGCCCGGCATCGCGGGCAAGGCGGCGGCCGGGGACGTCGCGCCGGGCCGGAAGGCGAGCAGATAATCGGCCGCCTTCGACGCGGCACTGGCCGCGCGCAGGATCGCGCGATGATCTTCGCGGATAATCTCGAGCCAGGACCCGATATAATCGGCGTGCCGGACGCTCGGCGCGATGCCGAGCGCCGCGCAGACGAACGCTCCCGCCATTTCGGCGATGAGTTCTTCATGGCCATAGGGTTTCGAGCCGAAGCTGCCGGTCTGGTCGCGGCCGAGGCGGCTGTCATGGCCGGTCCAGTGGCCAAGTTCGTGAAAGGCGGTCCGGTGCCAGTCGACCGGTTCGTAAAAATCATCGGGGCGCGGCACCGCGACAAAATCATGCCGCGGACTGTAATAGGCCGACACGCCGCCGATGCGAAAATCAGCGCCCGTCGCGGCGATGAGTGCTTCGGCCTGCGGCAGGATCAGACCTTCGGGAATCGGCGGGGCGGGAACATGATATTTGCCGGGCAGGCCGTCGCACTGGTCGACCGAGAAGACGGTGAACTGCTTCAGGAAGGAAAAGCCGCTCTTTCGGTCGTCCTTGCCCTCTCCGCGCTGTTCGCTCGCGTCGGGTCCCGCCCGGCGGGTGTAGATGACCCCGACGCCACGCTCGCCGCGACGGACCGTGCCGCCAAGCGCCACGGCCTGCCGGAAGGTCAGAAATCCATGTCCCCGGAATCCGCGGTGGAGGACGGCGTGCCAGAGCGTCAGGATGTTGATGCCGCTGTAATGCCGGTCGCTCACGACATTGTAGGGAAGCCCGACGGCGGCCCGACCGGCGTCCCACGGCTGCACCCAGGGCAGGCGCCCGGCTTCGAGTTCGGCGATGATGCGGCTGGTGATATCTTCGTAGAGCGTCGCCCGGTTGCCGCCCTGGCGGCGGAATCTTGCATGAAAGGTCATTTCAGGTCTCCGCGACCGACCGGCGGCAAGCCTCTCTCGCCGCACCCAGCCCGTCACGGCCTCCCGGCCCCCTCTCCCTCCCGCGCGGCGCCGCCGCGCGGCAGACGATCATCGGCGATCCCGGAGCATGCGCTGCCCCAGGGCCTTGCCAAAATGTTCTTCCTATGTTCTCATGAGCGGATGGACAGAATCGATACCGCCCGAGTCGCCGAGACCATCCTTTCCGCCCCCGGCTGGGCACGCGTCGGCATCACCGCACCGACGAGCCATATTCGCGTCAAAGCCGCGTTCGAGCTTGCGCGCGCGATCGTCGAGAGCGTGCGCGCCGGCGCGGAGCCCGCAAGCCCCGACCAGCTTGGCCTCTCGCTGTGACGCGGGCGGCTAAAGAAGGAACGGGCGGCCCGGCGCGCCCTTCGATCCCTGCAGCATCCGGCAAATGGAAACGCCGCGCGATCGCGCTCGAATTCTGGCTCCTGTCGGCGCTGGTCGCGGGATCGTTCATCGCCGGACTCATCTCCGTGATCCGGTCGCTCGCCGGTCACTGACGAACCGGGCCCGAATGCGGATCAGGCGGCGCTCGCGCGGATCAAGTGTCAAACTGGACCCATCTCCTGAAGCGATAATCTTTACCCGTCTTTTCCAGATGTTAGACCGGGATAGCCGATCGCGTGCCGCGGCCAGGCAGCGGAGACAGTTGCCCGCCGCGGGATGACAGGACCCGTCGGCGACCTGTCCATCCTTCGCGCGCGCCGGAGAGGAACCGACAGCGCTCGATCTCAGGGAGCGGACCGCGGGCAGCCGGGTCGGGACCGTGTCAGCGGCCGATGATCAAGACGTGAAGCATTTTCATTTGACGGAGGAACTTGCACAGGAAATTACAGGAGCCCGCAAGGAAGAGCAGCTGTTCGAGGCGCTTTCGCGTGCCGCCGAGCGGATGGGCTTCGACCATTTCGCCCTCGCCTTCGACCGGCGCGGAGACGAAGCCGCCTCGCTGCTGGTCCATAATTATCCGGACGCCTGGGCGAAGGTTTATATCGGGTTCGATCTCAGGGCCACCGATCCGATCCGGCGCGCCGGCGAGCGCTCGATCACCGGCTTCCAGTGGCGCGACGTCGATCGCTATGTGCCGCTTTCCCGCGGCGACCGGCAATTGCTGAACGTCGCGCGCGAGAGCGGTATCGGCGATGGCTTTACCGTGCCGCGCCACCTGCCCGGCGAGGCGACGGGGTCCTGCTCCTTCGCGGTCAGCCCGCGCGCGGTCCTTCCAGGCGATATGCTGCACGCCGCCGAGATCCTCGGGGCGATCGCAATCGCTGCGGCACGCGAACTGATCGGTTCCTCGGCCTTTCTGCCGCGCCCCATGCTCACCGAGCGGCAGCGCGAATGCGTGCTCTGGTCGGCGCGCGGCAAGACCGCGGGAGAGATAGCCAATATATTGGGGATCAGCGAAGAGACGGTGGTGCGCCATCTCAAGATGGCGCGCGAGCGCTATTCGGTCCCTTGCCGCTCGATGCTCATCCTTTGTGCCCTGTTCGACGGGCTGATCGGCTTTTCGGACATCTACGACTGGTGGCGTCCGAACTGACGCCCCGGGCAAAATCGCAAAATGCTTGCCCAGAAATGGGCATAGGCGCGCCGCGGGATTGATGGTCTGATTCGGGCTCCACAGCCAAGGACATATCCATGACCACTCAATCCACGCGGGCGCCGGACGCGCCCGGGGACGCGGCGCTGCGCGCCATGTACGCGGCCCGAAAAAAGGTCTTCATCGACCTGCTCAAATGGGACGTGCCCGCGCTCGCCGGTCAATATGAGCTCGACCAATATGATAATGAGCAAGCGCGCTACCTGATCCTCCTCGACAGCGAAGGACACCACCGCGCGTCGGCGCGGCTGCTGCCGACCGAAAGCCCGCATCTTCTCGGCGAGCTCTACCCCTGGCTGTGCGTCAACACGCCTCCGCATGGTCCGACCATCTTTATAATCGGATTATTATTGGCCGCGCCGACAACATAATGAAAAAGGTGACCGAGCTATAGAAAGCGAACGCCGGGAGCGCGCATCGACACCTTTAGCTATTGGCCTGGACATACGTGACGAAGCCCGGTCACACGCTCACGTTACATCTCGGAGCGCTATGTCATATTCGTCCAAATTTCTGTTGCTGCAACGAGAACTGCATCCGCTGGCGGATCCATTTTTGGAGGACGGGCGCGCGCGTTCTCCTGCGCCACCGGTGGCTCTGTTCGGAGATCTTGGAAAATGTTTGTCGGCTCGAAAATGCGAATCAACTCGCCGCGGAGACGGAATGATGGCGCAGGTCCTCGGGGCGACAGCGTTGGGACCGAAACGTTGGTGTCAACGGTGCGGAGCCCTCGCCTAACGGAAACCGAATTGACCGCCATATTCCTGCGGGGACATGAGGTTTTTGCCGCCCTGGAAACGGTGATTGCCAGGTGATTGCTGGCCTGTTCGATAGAGCCAAAACCTTCCGTAAAATCATGAAATTTCAATAGTGTAATTGACTTTCGGCATAAAATCTGGTATTTCCGCTACCGGCGGCGCTGATTTAGAGCCGCGCGCGCAGCGCCGGCCAAATCGTGGCGCCCGAGCGTTTCATCGCGTCGAGCGTCGCGCGCGCCATCGCGCGATAGGCGGGCAGCAGTTCGGGCGAATGCCCGGCGAGAGCGGTCAGATGGCCCGCCATCGTTTCGCCGTCGCCGCGCAGCAGCGGGCCGGATAGTGCGGCGAAGCCGTGCGTCAGGCTGTTCTCCAGCGCCGCGCGAACGAGCGGCGCGAGTAACGTGGCCGGGTCGTCCACACCCGCGCTGCGCAGCGCCCCGAAGGACCCGTCGAGCAGGGTGACGAGGTGGTTGGCGGCATGGCACAGCGCGGCGTGATAGAGCGGGCGATGCGCCTCGGCGATTTCGACGCCAACCCCGCCGAGCCGGCGCACGACCTCCCCTGCTGCCGCGCTCGCCGCCGCGGTCGAGCCGGTGATCGCAAAGCGCGCGCCGGCCATGCGCCGCACCTCCTCCTGCGGGTCGCCGGTGAAGGTCATCACCGGATGGATCGCCGCGGTCAGCGCGCCGGCGCTGCGCAGCGGATCGAGCAGCGCCGCGCCGCTCCGCCCGCTGACGTGGAAGATGAAGGGCGCGCGTCCAGCCGCAACTGCCGGAATCATGTCGGCGGCGACCGAAGCGACCGCATCGTCGGACACCGCGATGACGATCAGGTCGCACGCCTCGACCAGCGTTTCGAGCCGTTCGGCGGCGACCGCCCGGCCGGCCCGCCCGACCGCCATGCGCAGCCGGTCCGGGGCGCGGCCCCATAGTATCACGGGTGCCGCCGAATGGGCGCCAAGGCCGAGCGCAAGCGCCTGCGCGACCCGCCCTGCGCCAGCGATCCCGATTTGCCGATAGCTGTCTTTCGTCATCCTGCCCTTGTAGCGCCCTCGAATCGCTGCCGCCATCGCGGGCTGGCCGCTGCAATCCGGCGCATCCGGGGCACGGCAGGCCCGATGGGGACTCCTTGCCCGGCAACATTGGTTCTAGGCCCTGTCACGGGGGGCGACTGCAGGACGGGAGCAAGGACATGAACGCCCTTTCGACGCGAGACGACGACAATGTCGCCAACGACGTGCACCGCGTCGAGCCCGGCGGGGCATCCACCGACACGGCGTTCGGCCTCCAGCTTTGCCGCGCCAGCACGCTGTCGCTGCTGCGGCTGCAGCTCGCCTTCGAGCGCGGCGACCGGACCGCGGCGATCGAGGCGATCGACCGGCTTCATGCGATCGATGCCAGGATCGAGCGCCTCGTCGAAGACATGCCGTCCGCCGAGGACCCGAAGCTGAAGGCGATCGCCCGTCAGATATTGGAAGAGAAGATGGCGCTTGCCTTCGAAAAGCTCGCGCTGGCGAGCGGAGTCAGCGGACCCGACCTTGCCTCCGCCCCCGCCTTCCTGCGCCGGGGGCCCGACGAGCCGCTTCCTGCGAGCGCGGAGTCCGATTTCGACGACGCGCCGCTGGAGGAAAGCGAGCGATTCGGGGCGATCCGCACCTATGCCCCGCGCGCCGCGCTGCTGCTCGCGCTCGCCGCCGGAACCGCGGGAGTGCTGGCCATCGCGCTATAAAAAAAGTGGCCGGGGCGGTGGGTGCCGCCCCGGCCGACTGCAAGACACCCCCGTAACCGGGTCGCATGGTTCAGAAGGAAATCCTTGCAGTCACGCGTGCACCATGAGTGCTGCGATCCAATGCCAATGTGCCCGAATAGGCCGCGCCGATGCTGAAGGCGCCGGCACTGTAGTCGAAGCCCGCCTCGACCTCTGCCGAATTGCGCGGGATCAGCAGGCCGGTGATCGCGAAGGGCGTCCCGCCGCCGCTGGCGAAGGCCGAGCGTCCCACCGCGGCGCGGTCGCCGAAGGCGCGGTTCCACGCCGCCGAGACATAGGGCTGGAAGCCCGGCTCGCCGGCGTTGAAGCGCGCCCGCGCGCCGAGGCTGAGGAAGGTGGTTTCCTGCTTCGTCCCGGCGACCGCGAGCGCCGCGTTGCCGCCGGTTTCGACGAAGGCGTCGCTCCTGGTGCGGACATGCGCCAGCCGCGCGAAGGGCGTGACCGCGGCCTTGCCCATCGCCAGATCATAGCCGGCCTCGCCGAAGAGTTGCAGCGTGTTCGCGTCGCGGCTCGAGGTCAGCGTCTGCGCGAGCGGCGCGAAGACCACCGAGCGGGTCGTGTCGACGTCGTGCCAGCCATAGGCGAGTCCGAAGGCGCCGCGGAATCCCTCGCCCGTGCCATAGGTCAGGTGCGCCGCCAGATATTTGCTGTCGGCCTTGGCCCGGTCGCCCCGGCCGTCGAGGCGGAAATCCGAATTGCCGATCCCGGCCGAGAGCGCCGCCGCAAAGCCATTGCCGCCATAGCCGAAGCCCGCGACAAGCCCCTTGTGGTCGGTATCCATGTCGAGCCCGCCGGCCTGCGCATCGAAGTCGCCCCAGCCACCGAACGCCGAGCCCCAGACGAAGGCGCCGCTTTCCTGTGGCGCGTCCATGCCCAGCAGCGCGTTCCGCAGGTGGCGGCTGTCGTCGGTGAGCCCGCTCAGCGTATCGGCGAGGATCTCGCCCGACAGGTCGCCATAGGCCGCCTGCGCGCCCGCCGCATTCTGGACCAGCAGCGTCTCGAACAGCGGATCGTCGATGCCGCGCGCCTGGATCGCCGCCGCGACCCCCGCCTGATTGCCGCCCACCGCGACGTCGGCGAAGTCGATGTCGTTGCGATAGAGCGACAGCGTCACGGCATCGGGGCCGTAGCGCAGCAGCGGATCGAGGAAGGCGAGATCGCTCGTCACCGACCCGAAGGTCCCGGTAACGCCGCCCGCGCCGGTCAGGATGATGTAGTCGGTGCGCGGATTGTAGTTGCCGTCCTCGGCGAGCACCGAAACGCTCGCGGTGCTCGCAATGGTGACCGCGCCCGTCGCGTCGACCCGGTCGCCCTCGCCCACCGCATTGACCTCGACCTCGAAGACCGAACCCGCGGTGAAGGCGAGGTCGCCCGCGACCGTCAGGCGGCCGATCGAATTGCCGGGAGCGATCGTGCCGCCGCCCGCCACGGTGGTCGAACCGACCGTGCCGTTGCCGCCGAGCGTGCCGCCGTCGCCGACCGTCACCGACGACGAGGCGATCGAGCCGTTGACCGACAGTGTGCCGCCGTTAACGTTGGTCGGCCCGGTATAATCGTTCGTGCCGGTCAGATTGAGATTGCCGTCGCCGTCCTTGGTGAAGCCGCCGGTGCCCGAGATCGTTCCGGCGAACTCGCTGTTATCGTCCTGATCGACGGTCAGCGTGTTGGCGCCGATCTGGACGTTCGCACCCTCCTCGCCCGACAGGCCGCCGATCGTCTGGTCGTTGCCTGAAATGTCGAGCGAGCCGCCGCCGAGGCTGAATTCGGTCTCGGGATCGATCAGCCCGCCGATGCGGACCGACCCGGCGAGGATGTTGGTGATGCCATCGAAGCTGTAGTCGCCGCTGAAGGTCAGGATGCCCTCGCCCAGCTTGTCGAGGATGCCGCTGCCCGAGAAGGCGCCGAGGAAGTCGTAATCGTCCGAGCGGTTGAAGATGAAACGCCCGTCGTTGACGATGTCGCCCGCAAAATTGCCCTCGGTTCCGCCCGCGCCGAGCTGGAAGCTGCCGTCGCCCGACGTCGTCACGTTGCCGAGCAGGGTGCCGGTGAGCACGAGCCCGCCGTTCGAGATCAGCGTGCCGCCGGTGTGCGCCACGGTGGCGGTGTCGACGGTGAAAACCGCATCGCCGATCAGTTCGACGGTGCCCGTGCCGGTGATCGACAGCTCGTCGAGCTGCGACACCACGTCATTCTCGCTGAAATTGAGCACCAGCCGGCCGTTGGTCGTCACCGCCGGGGTCAGGATCGGCGAGGAAAACCCCTCACCGTCGCCGAGATCGACCTCGTTGACCTGGAGCGCGCCGCCCTCGGCAATCGCGACATTGGCGAATTCGCCGACGACGCCAGCGGTCGTCCAATAGCCCGCCGCGACTTCGAGCGTTTCGAAGCCCGTCGAGGTTCCAAGCTGCTGCGCCTCGGTGAGTTCGAGGATGTCGCCGTCGAGGGTCAGGCTGTCGACCCCCGCGCCCGCATCGACCGCACCGGTGATCGCGCTGCCGCTATGGAGCGTGACGGCATCGTCGAAGGCGCCGAGCTGGACCGCGACGCCGTTCCCGCCGCTGATCGTGCCGCTGTTCGCCAGCGTCACCGCGCCGAGCGAGGTGAAGGCAACGCCCGTCCCGCTCGCGATCGTGCCGCTGTTCGTCGCCGTCGCGCTGTCGACGTCGAGCAGAACACCGCCGTCGATCGTGCCGCTGTTGACGAGTTCACCCGTCTTGCCCGCGCTGTTCTGGCGGCCGATGACGACGCCGGTCTCTCCGCCCGAGATCGTCCCCGCGTTGGTGACCGAGGCGCCGCTCACCGCGAGAACACCGTAGCGCACCCCGGCGATCGTGCCGTCGGCTTCGTTGACGACGCTGCCGAGCATCGACTGGCCGCTCGTATCCTGGCCGACGAAGGCCTGGATGGTGATGCCGTCGGTCAGTTCGCCCGCGACGCCTTCGATCGTGCCGCTGTTGACGACCGAGCCGCCGCCGAACAGGCGGATCGCGTCATTGGCGTCGCCGCGGATGGTGCCGCTGTTCGCGATTTCGGTGCCCGTCGCCCGCGCTTCGAGCTGGCCCGTCTCATCGTTGAAATAGAGCTGGGTGACGATGCCGTAGCCGGCGCCCGAGATGGTGCCGCTGTTCTCGACCACCGCATCGGCCGACTGGATCATCACGCCCGCATCGGCCGGGGCGTCGCTGCCCTCATAGGTGCCGTTGCCGCGGATCATCCCGGCGTTGGAAAGCGCGAGGCTGCCGTCGCCGCCGGCAAAGACCCCGTGGGTGCCGCCCTCGATCGTCCCGCCCGCAGCGTTGCTGATCGTCACGTCGCCGAGCGTCCCGTGGAACACGCCCGCGCCCGCTTCGCTGCTGATCGTGCCGCTGTTGTCGAGCGTCGCGGTTGCGAGGTCGCTGCCGAAGCCGACGCCATAGCCGTTGAGCCCGTCGGCGCGGCTGCCCGTGATGCTGCCCGAATTGACGACGCTGGCGGTCAGCCCGCTGCGCTCGCCGCTGTCGAGCGCGGTGCCCTGGATGAAGAGGCCGCCGTCGCTGCCCGCAATGCTGCCCGCATTCTCGACGTCGCCGCCGCCCGACAGGATGATACCGAAGCGGTCGCCCTCGATCGTGCCGCCCGCCGCATTGCCGACGAAGGCGCCATAATCCTCGCTCGCCTGGTCGTCATAGGCATACATCGAGATGCCGTCGGCGTCGGCGCGGCCGGTGCCGGCGATCGCGCCGCTGTTGGTCACGCTGCCGCCGCCGATCAGGCGGATGCCGTCGTTGAACTCGCCCGAGATCGTCCCGCTGTTGTCGACGGTGACGCCGACCGCGCGACCCTCGATCGCATTGGTTTCGACATTGAAATAATAGGCCGTGGTGATCCCCGCGCCGGCGCCCGAGATGGTGCCGCTGTTGACGATCGTCGAGGGCGCGCCGAGGATGGTGACCCCGCCCTCGGGCGGCGCGTCGAAGCCGTCGTAGCTGCCCTCGCCACGGATCGTCCCCGCATTGACGAGGTCGATGCCGCCTTCGTCGTCATAGACGCCCATCGTCGCGCCGGTGATCGTCCCGCCCTCGGCATTGGTGATCGCGAGACGGCCATAGGAACCGTTGGCGACCCCGAAGCCGGTGCTGCCTTCGATCGTGCCGCTGTTGGCGAGCGTCGACGATTCGAGATTGCTGCCGAAGATGATGCCGTTGCCGCCCGCGATCGTCCCGCTGTTCGTCACCGACGCGGTCTTGCCGGTTTCCTCGGTGGTGTTGGTCTGGACATAGAGGCCGCCCGCGCCGCCGGTCATCAGGCCGGCATTTTCGACCACCGCGCCGCCCGAGAGGATCGCGCCATAGCGATCGCCGCTGATCGTGCCGTCCGCGCTGTTGGTGAGGGTGCCGAGCGCCGTGACGCCCGAGAGGTCCTGTCCCTCATAGGCGAACATCGAGACGCCGTCCGCGCCCGCCGCGCCGGTTCCGCTGATCGTGCCACTGTTGGCGACGCTGCCGCCGCCGATCAGCCGGACGCCGTCGTTGCTCTCGCCGCTGATCGTGCCGCTGTTGGTCACCGTGGTGCCGACCGCGAGGCCGACCAGTTCGCCGATCTCCTCGTCGAAAAGATAGGCCGTGGTGATCCCCGCGCCGGCGCCCGAGATGGTGCCGCTGTTGGTCACGCTCGACGATGCGGTGCCGATGGTGATGCCCGCGTCGGGCGGCGCGTCGAGGCCGTCGTATGCGCCTTCGCCGCGGATCGTGCCGGCGTTGACGACGGCGAGCGTCCCGTTCGCGTTCGAATAGATGCCCGAGGTCGCGCCGGTGATCGTGCCGCCCTCGGCATTGGTCACCGTCACGTCGGCGAGCGAGCCGTGGAGGACGCCGACGCCGAAGTCGCTGCTGATCGACCCGCTGTTGTCGAGGGTCGCGGTCGACATGTCGCTGCCGAAGCCGACGCCATAGCCGTCGCCGTTGCTGCCGCCGAAATCGCCGACGCCGCGGATGCTGCCGCTGTTGACGACGCTCGCGGTCAGCCCGCTGCGGTCCTCGTCCGGGTCGCTGTTGAGCGCGGTGCCCTGAACATAGACGCCGCCGTTGCCGCCGAGGATCGAGCCCGCGTTGGCGACGTCGCCGCCGCCCGACAGGATGACGCCGAAGCGCTGCGCCGCGATCTCGCCGCCTTCCTCGTTGGTGACGAGCGCGCTGTAATCCGCGTTCGCCTGATCGGTATAGGCGAACATCGAGATGCCGTCGGCGCCGGCGTCGATCTGGCCGTAGATCGTGCCGCTGTTGTTCACGCTGCCGCCGCCGACCAGGCGGACGCCGTCGTCGCCCTCGCCGATGATCGTGCCGCTGTTGACGACCGTGGTGCCGGTGGCGAGCCCCTCGAGCTCGCCGGTTGCGGGATTGAAGTGATTGGCGGTGGTGATCCCGA
Source organism: Sphingopyxis sp. NJF-3 (assembly GCF_053514865.1). NCBI lineage: Bacteria > Pseudomonadati > Pseudomonadota > Alphaproteobacteria > Sphingomonadales > Sphingopyxidaceae > Sphingopyxis > Sphingopyxis sp. NJF-3. The sequence continues at coordinate 262,798 of NZ_CM130726.1, read as the reverse complement.
AGCGCGTGCCCGAGATCGTGCCGCTGTTGTTCACGCTGCTGACGCCGCCCGAAATGGTGACGCCCGCGTCCGGCGGGGCGTCGAAGCCAGGATTGGCGCCGTCGCCGCGAATCGTGCCGGCGTTGGTGAGGTCGAGCGCCCCGTGGTCGGCGTGGACGCCCGACTCCCCCCCACCAATGATGCCGCCCTCGGCATTGACGATCGTCGCCGTGCCGTCGGCACCAAGATTGGTATAGATGCCGTCGCCGGTCAGCCCGCTGATCGAGCCACTGTTGGTGACGGTTCCCGTGACGCCCTCGGCGCCGATCTCGTTCAGGATCGCGACGCCGCGCGCATTGCCCGCGATCTCACCGCTGTTGTCGACGCTGCCGCCGTTCTGCAGGCGCACGCCGTCGGCATTGGCGCCCGAGACGAGACCGCTGTTGGTCACCGCGACGTTGGTGGCGCGATGCTCGGTGGTCTGCGGGGTCGGCTGGAACGCGTTGGTGGTGATGCCGAAGCTCGCACCCTGGATCGTGCCGCTGTTGCCGATCACCGCGTCGGCGGTAGTGATGTTGACGCCGGCGTTCGCACTGCTGTTGATGAGGCCGGCATTGTCGACCGCCAGCGTTCCGGCGGTCGAGGTGATGGCAAAGCCATTCGAGGTGATCACGCCGGCCTCGCCATTGTTGATGGCGAGCGTACCCGATGACTGACCGATGATGCCTATGCCGGGGCCGTTGATCATACCGTCATTGTTGACCGTCGTCGTTTCGAGCGATCCCGTGGCCAGCACGCCGAGAAGTCCGGTGATGACGCCTTCATTGTCGAGCGTCGCGCTGCGCCCCTCCTGTTCGGGGGTGGCACCCATGATGACGGCGAAAGGGGTCGTCGCCGGGACCGCGGGGTTGAACTGGCCGGTGCTGCGGATGGTGCCGGCATTGTCGATCGTGCCGCCGCCTGCCAGCACCGCGCCGAACGTCTGCCCTTCGATCAGGCCGGTTTCGCTGTTGGTGATCGAGCCGACGCCGGTCGCAGCAGGGTCGATCGCGTCGGGGAATTCGGAAATTGCGACACCCACGCCCAGCGCACCGTTGCTGCCGGTCAGACCCTGGATGAAACCGCCGTTGACGACGCTGCCGCCGCCGGTCAGCCCAACGCCGGTGCCCGATTCGGCCTGGATGGAGCCGGTGTTGGTGACGCTGGTGTTCGCGGCCCGCGCCTCAGGGGGTAGTTCGTCGTCATTCGCGTCTTCGCTGAAGAAATAGGAGGTCACGACGCCGTTCGCGGCGCCGCTGATCTCGCCGCTGTTGACGATGATCGAATTGGGCTGCGCGATCACCACGCCGCCGCTCGGCCGGCTCTGGGGGGTGCCGACGTTGTTGCCGTTGCCCCGGATTTCGCCGTCGTTGGTGAGGACCACCGCGCCATTGTCGGCATAGATGCCGATATCGCTGCCGACGACGTCTTCGTCGGTCTCCGCTATCGTGACTTCCAGCGTCTCGGGCTGGTCGTTGTGGATTCCGAACGAATCCTGCGCCTGCGCCGGCGCCGCGAGATAGAGAGCCGACAGGCCGGCGATGGCGCTGGTGGCAAGCAGGCGGGACTTGGAAATAGCGGACATCGAGCAATCACTCCCCTCGGTGAAAAACGGGTAGACGAAAGGGGTGACGCGGCGCCGATGCGCCTCGCCCATCCATTCGACCTGTCTGTTGCGCCCCCGCGCCGATCAGATCGGTGCCTGACCTTCGACGTTCTGCGGGCGGACTAAGTGTCGGATGCGCCTGGCGTCTACCCAATGTTTTTTGGGGTCGTCCCGCGCGCACCTCCGCGACGGGGCTCCGAACGGCCGCTTTGGACGCCATTCCGCGGCCTTGCGTGCCATCGGGCGCGCCAAACACCTCAACCCAAAAGAAAATTGACTTCCGCCCTGCGCGCAGCAACATCGCCGGCCATGGGGGGCAAAGGCCGGATTCTGCTGTTCGCGCTGGCGATGCTGGCGGCGCTGCCTTTCGCGCGGGCCGCGCCGGCCATCGCCGATCGCCCAACTTCCTCCGACAATTCATCGCCTTCCCTCCGGTCGTTGCCCCCCGCGCTAGGGCCGGACCATCGCCCGAGCGTGAGCCCAGCGTCCGAATTGCGTGAAAAATCCTGCGACGGTCCGCGCGAGTGCCCCGAGCGGCCGGGCAGCGGATCGCCGCCGCTGCCGGTGCTCGACCTTCGGCCCGGCAAGGATGCGCCGCCGCTCGCGCCCTTCGTCCGCTATGCGAAGGATGCCGGGACGATCGACCGCACGAGGGTGGACGCGCTGCTCGCCGCGCCACTCGCGCGCGTCACCGGCCCGACGATCCACTTCGGGCCGCCCGGCCATCGTACCGCGGTCCTGTTGAAGCTCCGCAACGCGAGCGGCAGCCAGGGCAGCTGGATCCTCACCACGGGGCGCGGCTCACTCAAATATTTCCGTCTCTACGATGCGTCGGGGGACGGGCTGGATCTGCTCGTCGATGGCGCAGACGCACGCGCGGCGAGCGACAATCTGCGCACCTATCAGGCCTTCAGCAGCGAGATCGTGCTCGACACGGGGCAGGAAAAGCTGATCCTGATCGACTTCCTGTCCGAAAACTCGACCTACCTGCCGCTCAAGATCGCGACCTACGGGACCTTCTTCAAGGAACGGCGCGCGAACATCGCGATGGTGGCGGGGGTGGTGCTCGGCGCCGGCGTGCTGTTCCTCCTGAACTTCCTCTTCTTCTCGATCACCGGACACCGCGAATTCATCTGGCTGGCGATCGCCGAGGCCTTTTTCGCGCTCAACACCATCCATTCGGAGGGCTATTTCACGATCTTCTTCCTCGCCGACAAGCCGCTGACCGGGGTCGCGGTCGAGGATGCGATCAAATGCGGCTTCGCCGCCGCGATGGCGCAATTCTGCCGCAGCTTCGTGGGCACCGCCACGCATTTCCCGAAACGCGACCTCGCCCTCAAGGGCCTGATCCTCGCCGCACTGGCGATCATGCTGCTGCAGCCCGGACTCTCGCTCTATCCGCAAAGCCTGCGCGGCGCGCTGCACAGCGCCACCTGGCTGGTCGCGGTGGCGGTCGCCCTGTTCCTGCCCTTTGTCGGCTTCGCCGCGATGCGGCAGCTCGGACGCCAGCTCTGGCCGCTCTTCGTCGGCTGGGCCAGCCTCGCGCTGTTCATCGTCTATGCCGCGATCGCCTCGATGGGATTTTTCGCCTGGCTGCCGATCAACTGGCACCTCGCAGGGCCCGTCGGGCTGTTCGAATCGATCATGGTGACGCTCGCGCTCGGCCTCAATCTCAAGAAGATCCAGGCCGACAAGCTCGCCGCCGACACCAACTACGCCCGCTCGCTCGCCGAACGGGTGCGGATCAGCGAGCGCGCCGCCCGGCTCGCCGAGGAAAAGGCGTTCGCGCTCGCGACGGTCAACAGCCAGAACGCGCTGCTCCATGCCTCGGGCCACGACAGCAAGCAGGTGATCCTGGCGCTCAACAGCGCGGTCGACGTGCTGAAGCGCGGCGATACCGCAGGCGCGCACCGCGAGCTTACGGAGATGCTGCAAAGTTCGGCCGCCTATCTCAGCGAGATCGTCTCCACCACCATCTCGGGCGCCAATATCGCCGGCAGCGACGCGGACTTTCTCGCGCTCGGCAGCTTTCGCGCGCAGGCGCTGACCGAGCCGCTGCTGATGATGTTCAAGACCAGCTTCGCCCAGAAGAATCTGACGCTCGACGCCGAGGTCGAGGGCGAGATCACGATCGTCTCGGACAAACCATTGCTGATGCGCGCGCTCGCGAACCTGCTCAGCAACAGCTATCACTACACCGAAGCCGGCGGCGCGCGGATCCGCGTCGCGATGGCGGATGGCCGGGCAGTCTTCACCATCACCGACAGCGGCAAAGGCATGCCCGCCGACGTCATGGCGCGCCTCAACGACGATGCCGTCGGCCGGCTGCGCGCCGACGAGAACGCCCAAGGCAGCGGATCGGGCTTCCAGTCGGCAAAGCGGCTGATTCAGGCGCTGTCGGGGTCGCTGCGCATCACCGCCTCGACCCCGGCCGGCACCGAAATCCGCATCGCCCTGCCTTGCGCGTACGGGACCGCAACGCCGTGTTCGGCGGCCGACATCGCGGACGCCCTTCCTGATTTCCATCTGCTCGACTTCGATCAGCGCGACGCATTCGAGGCGGCGCTTTCCACCTCCCCGGTCGCGAAAGACCGGATCGTCGCGCTCACCTATGACGACACGAGTGTCACGCGCGGCCGCCTTGCCGACATCGTGGGCATGGTCCTGATCAAGCCGCTGTGCCGCGAAATGGCGGCGCACCCGCGGCTGGAAAGGCGATCAAAGGAGGTTTAGCTCGTGCGCGCGATCGACGATCTTGCGGTTGTGCGAGACGTCAAGCTTGCGCCGCAGCTCGGCGATGTGGAACGACACGGTCGGCTGCGCGATCGACAGCCTGTAGGCGATTTCCTTGTTGCTTTCGCCCTGCGCCAGATAGTGCAGGATCGCCATCTGCCGCGACGACAGGGCGACCGGGGGCTGGCGATATTTGCCGAGCGCATCGCGCATGTGCGGCGAGATATAGATGTCGCCCGCCAGCGCCGCCTCGCACGCTGCGATGATCTCTTCGGGCGGATCCGCCTTGCTCACCACCGCGCGCGCGCCGAGCTTCAGCGCGTAATCGACCTCGCCATACTGGCTTTCGCCGGTCAGAATGATCACCGTCATGTCGCGCGAGCCGACGATTTCGGCCAAGATGTTGATGCCGCGCACGTCGGGCATGTTGAGGTCGAGGATCACCAGATCGACCGGCTGCGACTGGACGAAGGCGCCGACCGTCGCGCCGCGATCGAGCGCGCCGACGACGGTGAACCGCTCGTGCCCCGCGAACAGAAGCCGCAGCCCGCTCTGGGTGATCGGGTGATCGTCGACGATCAGGATTTTGTGATGCGCGCTCATCGCCGTGCCCCGCCCCCGCAAGGCGCCTGCTTTGCCTCAACTGACGGAAGCGCCGCAACCCGAATAATCTTGGGTACCCTGCCTGGTTCCCGCGCGGTTCATTCCCTCCCTTCCCCCTTGATGGAGGGAGGATAAGAAGCCTTATCGCGCAGCGATTAGGCGAAGTTGGATGGGGGTGATGGTGCGGCCTCGTGCAACAAAGAGAGCGCACGCCCTCGCCCCCTCGCAGACATTTATTAGCTTTTCGGCGCTATTCGCGCGGGAAGGGGGGCATTCGCTTGTATCACGCGCGGTGCGACATCGACACGGACACGGACGCGCCATCGGCGCTGTCCGCGCCCGCGCGCGCCGTCGACCTCGCCGCATCCGAAGCGCCGGAGCGGCTGGCCTTCGAATGGCAACGGCTGGAACGGCATGGCGCCTGGCCGACGCAAAGCCACGCCTTTGCCGCGGCGCTCGAACCGCTTCTGGCCGAGGCGCACCGCCGGATATTGGGCGCGCGCCGGGGCCGGGCGATCACGGCGATATTGCCGCTGACCCGCGAAGACCGGCCTCTCGCGCGCTGGCGGCTCGCCGGATCGCGCGAATTGTTCGAGCCGGGCGATCTCCTCTGCGCGCGAGCCGAAGACGCTGATCCTGTCGCCGCCGCGATCGCCGCGCTGCGCCATCCCGTGTCGCTCGACCGGATTTCGGCCGATTCGCCGCTTGTTCCCGCGCTCCGCAAGGCGATCGGGCGGCGTGGCTGGCTGTCGGTTCGCCCCGCGATGCCCTGCCCCGTCATCGCGCTCGACAGCGGCTGGCGCGACCCCGAAACCCGGTTCAACGCGCGCCGCCGCTCCGATTTCCGCCGCGCCGCGCGCCGTGCCGAGGCGATGGGACAAGTGACGTTCGAGACGCTCGCGCCGACGGCGCAGCAATTCGACGCGCTGTTCGACGAGGCAATCGCGGTCGAGCTTCGCAGCTGGAAGCGCGACGCGGGCAGCGCGATCGCAGTCGATGCACGGCGCGAGCTGTTCTTCCGCCGCTTCTTCCGCTCGGCGGCCGCCGAGGGCAATTTCCGCCTGTCCTTCCTCCGCATCGATGGCGAGGCGGTGGCGATGCAATTGGCGCTGCTATGGTCGGGGCGCTACTGGCTGTTCAAGATCGGCCACGACGAGCGCTTCGGCAAATGTTCGCCGGGAACGCTCCTGATGCTCCATATGCTCGGCTGGGCGGCCGAGCAGCGGCTCGAAAGCTTTGAACTGCTCGGCGAGGCCGAGCCGTGGATCACGCGTTTCTGGACCGACGAGCAGCGCGCCTGCGTTCATGTCCGCACCTACCCCTATAGCCTGCCCGGCCTGCTCGCGGTCGCCGCCGACGCGCTCGTCTGGCTGCGCCGGCGCCTGTCCGCGCCGCACCGGTGAGCGGTTCGGCCGTCTGGCGCTGGCTGCGCGACCAGCGCTATGCGTTGCCGCGCCGCGCGGGGCGGTGGCTGCCCGCGCCTGGGCCCGTCGAAGCCGCCGCGCTGATCGCGCGGCTCGACCGTCGGGGGCTTGCGGCGACGGTCGGCTATTTTCAGGCCGAAAGCGACAGCCCCGATGCGATCGTCGCGGCGTGCCGCGCCGTGATGCAGCGGATGGGACCAAGAGCCGCCCCCGCGCGCCTGTCGGTCAAGGCGCCGCCGCTCGGCTTTTGCGCCGCGCGCCTCCGCACCCTCGCCGAAACCGCCGCCGCGGCGGACATGCGGCTGATGTTCGATGCCCACGCACCCGCCGACGCCGATGCGACGCTCGCCGCCGTCGAGGCGCTGCTTCCCGACTTTCCCGGCACCGGCTGCGTCCTGCCGGCACGCTGGCGGCGCAGCCTTTCGGATGCCGATCAATGGCGCGACACGTCGGCGCCGATCCGCGTCGTGAAGGGCGAGTGGCGCGATCCCGACGCCGACGCGGAGGATATCGACGCGGCCTTTCTGACGCTGGTGTCGCGGCTTGCCGGCCGCGCGGCGCCGATCGCCGTCGCGACGCACAGGCCGGCGCTCGCCGAGCGCGCGCTCGACCTGCTGATCGCGGCGGGAACGCCGTGCGAGCTCGAGCAGCTGCGCGGGCTGCCGCGGCGGCGCACCGCTGCGATTGCACGACATCGCGGGGTACCGGTGCGCGTCTATATTCCCTTCGGCCCCGATTGGTGGCCCTATGCGATCGACAAGGCGCTCGCGCGACCGCATCTGCCGCTGTGGATGCTGCGCGACGCGCTGGGTCTGCGTGATCGCGAGGCGCGCGCCGTTCCGCCCCGATAAAAGGGGATTATATAATTTGCACCGATCTTCGTCATTGCGAGCGAAGCGAAGCAATCCAGGGCGGCCTTACACCGCTCTGGATTGCTTCGTCGCTTCGCTCCTCGCAATGACGAGGCAACGGATGCAACCGACATGACCACACAAACAAATGGGGCGGCCCGGTTAGGAGCCGCCCCAGTTGTGGTGCCTGCCGGGGAGAGGGAGAGTGCGGCAGGCCGGAGATTGGTGCCGATGGCTCAGCGAGCGGCCATCTGGCTGTCGGATTCGGTTTCGGCGACGCCGGCGATCTTCAGCGCGGCGCGATACTGCTTGGCGGCGGCGCGTTCGTTACCCGCTTCGCACAGCTTGTTGCCGGTCGACACGAAGCGCTTGGCGCTCGACTGCTTGCCGCCCTGCATGTCGTCAGCGGCGGTGCGCGCCTGGTCGGCAAGGCCGGTGCAGCGATAGTCGCTGCCCTTCGCTTGGGCATAGGCCGGCGAGGTCGAGGCGATCAGGCCGGTGAAAGCGAGCGCCGAAGCCGCGACGATCGCGAAGGCGGAGGGGAAGCGTCGGAAAGAGGAGAGCTGATAGGTCATGGGAGAGGTTCCTTTCGTTTCGTTGTGCAACCTTTTTAGCCGCGGTTGCGCAAATAGATAATCCTCTATAATCTGCAAGTGCCTTGAAGCAGGATTTAACAATCCCCCATGGGGCGCTCGACGGGATCGAAGCTTTCCTGCGCGTCGCGGAGAGGCGGAGCTTTTCCGCCGCTGCCGCTGACCTCGGCGTCTCGCCATCCGCCATCAGCCAGACCGTGAAAGCGCTCGAAGCCCGCGTCGGCGCCCCACTGTTCATGCGCACCACGCGCAGCGTCGGGCTGACCCAGGCGGGCGAGATGTTCCTCGAACGCGCGGCGCCCGCCTATTCGGGGCTCGCCGATGCCTATGAAGCGGCGCGCAATCTTGGCAACCGGCCCGCGGGGCGCCTGCGGATCAATCTGATGCGCGGCGCGGTGCAGCCGCTGTTCGAGCCGATCCTCGCGGGTTTCTGCGAGACCTATCCCGAGATCGAGCTTGAAATCTTCGCCGACGACGCGCTCGCCGATCTGAGCGCGGGCGGGTTCGACGCGGGGGTGCGGATGGGCGAATCGCTCGATGCCGACGTGATCGCGGTGCGGCTGACCGGCCCCTTCCGCTTCGTCGCCGCCGCCGCGCCCTCCTATATCGCTCGCTACGGGCGCCCCCAAACCCCCGAGGATTTGCGCGACCACCGCTGCGTGCGGCTGCGCCTCGGCACCGGCGCGCTGATGCCATGGAGCTTCGAGCGCGGCAATCGCGAGTTCGACGTCGCGGTGACCGGCCCGGTGATCGTCAATGATTTCCATGCGATGACCGTCGCGATGCGCAGCGGGGTCGCCATCGGCACGATCGCCGAGCCGACCGCCAAGGCGATGGTCGCGGCGGGCGAGCTCGAGGTGCTGCTCGCCGACTATGCGCCGTCGACTTCGGGCCTTTTCCTCTATTATCCGAGCCGCAAGCAGGTGATGCCGAAGCTGCGCGCTTTCATCGATTATGTCCGCGACTATCTGCCCGACGATGTGACGGGCTGAGCGGCGTTCGATGCGCCGCAGAAACAAATCCCTTCGCCGTGCGCAGAAAAATTGGGCTGGCGAATCCGTCCGGAACGCGGCAGCTTGGTTGTCAACTAAAACAGTTGGGATGAAATCATGATCGATCTGGCCGCCCTGGACCCCACGGCGCTCCTGCCCTTCATCCTCATCGGCTTCGCGGCGCAGCTCGTCGACGGCGCGCTGGGGATGGCGTTCGGCGTCATCTGCAACACCTTGCTCGTCGCGGTGATGGGCGTGCCGCCCGCGGCGGCGTCGGCGCGCATCCATGTCGTCGAGGTGTTCACGACCGGCGTGTCGGGGATCAGCCACCTTCTCCACCGCAACATCGAATGGGGGCTGTTTCTGAAGCTGCTGATCCCCGGCCTGATCGGCGGCGTGTCGGGGGCCTATCTGCTGAGTTCGCTCCACAGCGACCTCGTCAAACCGTTCGTCCTCGCCTATCTGGTCGCGGTCGGCGTCTGGCTGCTCGTTCGCGGGCTGCTCTACCCGCCCAAGATCCGCAAGCCCAAGATAATCGCGCCGCTCGGGCTGATCGGCGGCTTTCTCGACGCCGCGGGCGGCGGCGGCTGGGGACCGGTGGTGACGTCGAACCTGCTCGTCCAGGGCGCGGAACCGCGCAAGGTCGTGGGCACCGTCAACAGCGTCGAATTCTTCCTGACCCTCGCGGTGTCGGCGACCTTCATCTGGCACCTCGGCCTCGCCGACATCGCGGGCGCCACGCTTGGCCTGCTGATCGGCGGCGTGCTCGCGGCGCCGCTGGGTGCGGTGATGGCGAAGCGCTTCTCGCCCAAGCTGATGCTGGTGCTGGTGGGCGCGGTGCTGACCGCGACGAGCGCGTTCGGGCTGTACAAGGTGCTGGCGTAGTCCTCTTACCGGCCGTCATTGCGAGCGAAGCGAAGCAATCCAGAGCGGTTTACGCAACTCTGGATTGCTTCGCTTCGCTCGCAATGACGAGGTTGGTCAATTCGCCGGCCGGGTCTCGTCGATCTTGTCGACCCATTCGGGATAGAAGCTCGGTTCGCGCGCCGACCAGCCGGGCGCGGTCGCGGCAGCTTCGCTGATCGACTGGAGCAGGGTCCGCCGCTTGTCGGGGTGGAGGTGCGGCAGCGACGCCGCGGCGCAGAAGGCGCCGGGCAGCCACGGCCGCGCATGCGCGCCGAGCAGCCGCTCGTAGAGGAAGCGATAGGGCGCGAAGCCGGGGAGCCGGTCCTGCCCGAGGTCGAAGGCCGACACCGCGACCAGCGGCGCCATGAAGCCTTCGAGCGCGTCGAGGCCGCTGTCGTCGGGAATATGGGCGCGAATCTCGATGAGCCGCTGATAGACGCGGGCCTGGACGCGGATCGCGGTCTCCTCGACCATGTCGCGCGACCAGCGCGCGATCGCGTCGTCGCGCTCGAGCCCGATGTCGAGCGAGCGGCGGATATAGCGCTGCGTCGCGGCGGGAAAGCCCGCGAATTCCTTGATCTCCGAAATCGACAGATCGCCTGTGGCCGGTCCTGAACGCGTCGCCATCGTCATGCTCCCGCATCGCACCCGGGGAGCCATCCCCCGGAGGCTTGCACGGGACAATGTGCCACGAAAAGGGTTAGCGGCGAGTTAACCATGATGTCGGGATATGTTCAGCCGGATCGCAGGAGCGTTGCGCCACGTCGCGGCGAAGCCTAATCAGCGTGACTTGCAGAACAAAAGACACGCAGGGACTCTCATGTCGCACACACCGCAGCCGGTCCTGTCCGCCACCGGACTCTTCACCCCCGCCGAAGCGATCACCAACGAAGAACTGGTCGCCAGCTTCAACGCCTATGTCGCGCGGCATAACAGGGAAAATGCCGATGCGATCGCGGCGGGAGAGGTCGCCGAACTCACCGAATCGAGCGTCGAATTCATCGAGAAGGCGAGCGGCATCGGGTCGCGCCACGTCGTCGACAAGGCCGGCATCCTCGACCCCGCGCACATGGCCCCGCGCCTGCCCGAACGCGGCAACGACGAATTGTCGATCCTCGCCGAGATCGGCGTCGCGGCGGCGAAGGATGCGCTCGCGCGCGCGGGCCGCGATGCGGGCGACGTCGACGCGGTGCTGTGCGCGGCTTCGAACATGCAGCGCGCCTATCCGGCGATGGCGGTCGAGATCCAGGACGCGCTCGGCATCGACGGTTTCGGCTTCGACATGAACGTCGCCTGCTCGTCGGCGACCTTCGGCATCCAGACCGCTGCCGACTATATCCGCGCCGGCCATGCGAAGAGCGTGCTCGTCGTGAACCCCGAAATCTGTTCGGGCCACCTCAACTGGCGCGACCGCGACAGCCATTTCATCTTCGGCGACGTCGCGACCGCGATCCTGATCGAGGAAAAGAGCATCGCCCCGGCGGGTCATTGGGACATCCTCGGCACCCGGCTCAAGACGGTCTTCTCGAACAATATCCGCAACAATTTCGGCTTCCTGAACCGCACCCACGGCGGCATCGACCAGTCGGGGCCGAAGACCGACAAGCTCTTCGTCCAGGAAGGCCGCAAAGTGTTCAAGGAGGTCGTGCCGATGGTCGCGGCGATGATCGTCGAGGAGATGGAGAAACTCGGGATCGAGGGCGCCGACATGCGCCGTCTGTGGCTGCACCAGGCGAACACCAACATGAACCGCCTGATCGCACAGCGCGTGCTCGGGCACGAGGCGAGCGCCGACGAGAGCCCGACGGTACTCGACACCTATGGCAACACGTCGAGCGCGGGGTCGATCATCGCCTTCCACCTGAACCACGAGGATATGGCCGCGGGCGATACCGGCCTCATCTGCTCGTTCGGCGCGGGTTATTCGGCGGGAACGGTGTTCGTCCGGAAGACGTGAGCCGTCGGCCTTTTCTTCTTCGTCACCCTGAACTTGTTTCAGGGTCCATGACCGGACCTCGTCATAAACATCGCGCCAAACGAGAAGGCAGGCCATGGATGCTGAAACAAGTTCAGCATGACGAGATTTTAAATGGCTATTTTCACGGCACAAATGTCGTGAACAGATAGACCGCGAACAGCATCAGGTGGATCGCGCCCTGCAGCACGGTGGTGCGGCCGTTCGCCAGCGTCTGCGACGCGACGATCAGCGACAGGAACAGCAGCACCGACGACTTGGCATCGAGCCCGAGGCTGATCGGCAGGTCGACGACGATCGACAGGATCGCGACCGCCGGAATGGTGAGCCCGATCGTCGCGAGCGCCGAGCCCAGCGCGAGGTTGAGGCTGGTTTGCAAGCGATCGGACTTCGCCGCGCGCACCGCCGCGAGCCCTTCGGGGGCAAGGATCAGCGCCGCGATCAGGACGCCGAGCACCGCCGGCGGCGCGCCCCAGTCGGCAAGCAGCGCGCCGATGCTGGGCGACAGCGCCTTCGCGAGCAGCACGACGCCGAACAGGCAGGCGACGAGCAGGCCGAGCGAGGTCCACATCCGCTGCGCGCTCGGCGGTTCGGCGTGCGCGTCGGGCTCGTCCTGCGCCTCGCCTTCGGGGAGGAAATAATCGCGGTGCCGCACCGTCTGCACAAGCGCGAAGGTCGCATAGAGGATCAGCGACACCGCCGCAACGAAGCCGAGCTGCGTCGGCGAATAGAAAGGCCCCGGCACGCTCGAGGTGAAATTGGGCAGGACCAGCGTCACCGTGGTGAGCACCGTCAGCGTCGCGAGCGCGGCGCCGATGCCGGTGCGCTGGAAACGCTGCTCGTGATGGCGGATCGCCCCGCTCAGAAGGCAGAGCCCCATCAACAGGTTGAGGATCACCATCACCGCCGCGAAAACCGTGTCGCGCGCCAGCGTCTGCGCCTTGTCGGGTTCGGCCTGCATCAGCGTCAGGACCAGTCCGACCTCGATCACCGTCACCGCGAGCGCGAGGATCAGCGTACCGAAGGGCTCGCCGACGCGGTGCGCGACGACCTCGGCATGGTGGACCGCCGCGACGACCGCGCCGGCGAGGATGATCGCGACCAGAAAGGCGTTGAGCGGCAGGACGAGGCTCGCCATCGCGGCGGCGAAGCCGAGGATCGGAAAGATGTCGTTGGTGCGGTCGGCGAGGCGGAGTTTGCTTGTCATGGACTTTTATTGCAGCCGCTTTCCGGCGTGGCTACCCCTTCTCATCATAACCTTATTCGTCATCCCGGCGAAGGCCGGGATCTCGCCGTCGCGTCATCGTGCCAAGGCGAGACCCCGGCCTGCGCCGGGGTGACGATATAAGATCAAACGCGGTGCGACCGCACCGGCAATCCAGCAGCGGCGAGCCGCGCATGCGCCTCGGCGATCGTCGCCTCGCCGAAGTGGAAGATGCTCGCGGCGAGCACCGCGCTCGCGCCGCCCTCGATCACGCCCGCGACCAGATGGTCGAGGTTGCCGACCCCGCCGCTCGCGATCACCGGCACGCTCACCGCGTCGGCGATCGCTCGGGTGAGCGCAAGGTCGTAGCCGTCCTTCGTGCCGTCCCGGTCCATGCTGGTGACGAGGAGTTCGCCCGCGCCCAGCGACGCCAGCCGCACCGCATGCTCGATCGCGTCGATCCCCGTGGGCTTGCGCCCGCCGTGGGTGAAGATCTCCCAGCGGCCCTCTTCGACCCGCCGCGCGTCGATGCTGCCGACCGCGCACTGGCTGCCGAAGCGGTCGGCGATATCGGCGACCAGTTCGGGCCGCGCGACCGCCGCGCTGTTCACCGCCACCTTGTCGGCGCCCGCCAGCAGCAGCGCGCGCGCATCCTCGGCGCTGCGCACGCCGCCGCCGACGGTGAGCGGCATGAAGCAGACCTCGGCGGTGCGGGCGACCATGTCGAGCAGCGTGCCGCGCCCCTCATGGCTCGCTGAAATATCGAGGAAGCAGAGCTCGTCGGCGCCCGCGGCATCATAAGCGCGCGCCGCCTCGACCGGATCGCCGGCATCGCGCAGGTCGACGAAGTTGACCCCCTTGACGACGCGGCCGTCGGCGACGTCGAGGCACGGGATGACGCGGACGCGGACGGTCATCTGCCCCCCTCCCATTTATGGGAGGGGTTGGGGGAGGGTCTGTTTCTTGAGAGAAGCATTTTCGACATGCGCTCCCCTAGCCCCTCCCGCCAGCGGGAGGGGAATTTCCCGCCGCAATCGCCTCGGCCAGATCGAGTCTGCCGTCGTAGAGCGCCCGCCCGGTGATCACGCCTTCGATGCCGTCAGCGACATGCGGCCGCAGCGCGTGGATATCATCGATCCCCGCGACCCCGCCGCTGGCGATCACCGGAATGGCGACCGCGCGCGCCAGCGCCACCGTCGCCTCGACATTGCAGCCCTTAAGCAGCCCGTCGCGCCCGACGTCGGTGAAGAGCAGCGCCGCGACCCCCGCATCCTCGAAGCGCCGCGCCAGATCCTCGACGCGGACGTCGGACACATCGGCCCAGCCTTCGGTCGCGACCATGCCGTCGCGGGCGTCGACCCCGACGACGATTCGTCCGGGGAGATCGCGCGCGGCGGATTTGACGAACTCCGGGTCCTTGAGCGCGGCGGTGCCGATGATCACCCGCTCGACGCCGAGCGCGAGCCAGCGGTCGACCCCCGCCCGGTCGCGGATCCCGCCGCCGACCTGTACCTTGCCCGGAAAGGCCGCGACGATGCTTTCGACCGCCGCGCCGTTGACGCTTTCGCCCGCGAAGGCGCCGTCGAGATCGACGACATGCAGGTGCGACGCGCCCGCCGCGGCGAACAGCCGCGCCTGCGCCGCCGGATCGTCGCCATAGACGGTCGCGCGCGCCATATCGCCCTCGGCCAGCCGCACCACCTGCCCGCCCTTGAGGTCGATCGCGGGGAAGATGGTCAGGGCCGCCATGCGAGGAATCTTTCCAGGGTCGCGAGGCCATAGGCCTGGCTCTTTTCGGGGTGGAACTGGACGCCGACGATCGTGTCGCGGGCGACCGCAGCTGTGAACGGCCCGCCATGCTCGCTCGTCGCCGCGACATGCGCGGCCTCGGCGAAATGATAGCCGTGAAGATAATAGGCCTCGCCGCGCGCGATCACCGGATGCGCGAAGGTCGGGAGGACGTCGTTCCACCCCATGTGCGGGATGCGCAGGCCCGGCGTCGGGGCGAAGGGCCGCACCGTGCCGCCGATCCAGCCGAGCCCCGCATGCCGCCCATGCTCCTCGCCCGCATCGGCGAGCAATTGCATACCGACGCAGATGCCGAGAAAGGGCGCGCCCTCGCCGCGCACGCGCTGCTCCATCGCGTCGACAAGACCGGGGATCGCCGAAAGGCCGTTCATGCACGCCGCGAAGGCCCCGACCCCCGGAAGCACGATCCGATCGGCTTGTCCCACCACCTTGGGATCGGCGGTCACCGCGACATCTTCGGCGCCCGCCGCGACGAGCGCATTATGCACCGAGCGAAGATTGCCCGCACCATAGTCGATCAGGGCGATGGTCAAATTCCCCTCCCGCTTGCGGGGGGGGTTAAGGGAGGGCATGTCCGATTAGTGGCGGCGGCCTGAAACAGGCCCTCCCCCGACCCCTCCCGCAAGCGGGAGGGGAGAATCATAGCACCCCCTTGGTGCTCGGAATCGCATCGCCCTTGCGCGGGTCGATCTCGACCGCTGCACGCAGCGCGCGCGCCAGCGCCTTGTACATGCTCTCGGCAATATGGTGGTTGTTCTCGCCATAGAGCGTCTCGATGTGCAGCGTGATCCCCGCGGTCTGGGCGAAGCTCGCGAACCAGTGCGGGAACAGCTCGGTATCCATCTCGCCGAGGCGCGGCTGCGAGAAGCCCGATTTCCAGACGCAGTGCGGACGGCCCGAGATGTCGAGAACGCAGCGGGTCAGCGTTTCGTCCATCGGCGAATGCGCTTCGCCGTAGCGCGCGATGCCGCGCTTGTCGCCGAGCGCCTTGGCGACCGCCTCGCCGAGCGCGAGCGCCGAATCCTCGACCGTGTGATGCTGGTCGATATGGAGGTCGCCCTTCACCGTCATCGCGATGTCGATCAGCGAGTGGCGCGACAATTGCTCGACCATATGGTCGAGGAAGCCGATGCCGGTGGACACCGAATAATCGCCGCTGCCGTCGAGATTGACGGTGATCGCGATATCCGTTTCCTTGGTCGTGCGCTGGACAGTGGCGGTTCGCATGGCGCACGCCATAGAGCCTATTTTTCGCGTTGCAAGGCGACTCTCCCCACTTGACCGCCGCGCGCGCCGCGTTCATCCCCCACGGCCATGAGTGACGACGTCCGCGACAGCCTGATTCCCTATGACGAAATCGTGCAGGATGCGCTGCGCGCCGTGGTCGGCCGCGTGCTGCGCCAGATCGAGGGCAGCGACAGCCTGCCCGGCGAACATCATTTCTATATCACCTTCAAGACGCAGGCGCCCGGAGTCGCGATTCCCGGCCACCTGATCGCCAAATTCCCCGACGAGATGACGATCGTGCTCCAGAACCGCTTCTGGGACCTGACGGTCGAGGACGATCATTTCAGCGTCGGCCTGTCATTCAACCAGACGCCGTCGATGCTGACCATTCCCTATGCGGCGATCACCGCCTTCGTCGATCCGTCGGTCGATTTCGGGCTGCAGTTCCAGGTCAGCGACGACAGCGAGGACCCCGAACCGCACGACGAGGCCGACAACGACCGCCCCGACGTTTCGACCGAGGACGGCTCCAACGTCGTGACGGTGGATTTCGGCAAGCGGAAATAGCGTGGCGGGCCCTCCCTGGCCCCCCAGCCGTTTCTGGCAATATTGGGCGCTCGCCGGCATGGTGGTGCTGACCGCGGCCTTCTGGTGGGGTGTCGAGGGCTATGCCATCTTCGAAACCCGCCGGCACGGCCAGATCGCCGAAGGGCTGCTGCGCTTCACGCTGCTGATCCTGACCCCGGCGCTCGTGCTCGTCTGGCTCGCCGCGGCGTGGCTGCGGCGACGGGTGGGCGAAGGCGGCTATTGGCAATTGCTCGGCCTGATCGCGATGATCTGGGCGGGCGCGGTGTTGGTGACGAGGATGCTGGCCGGATGAGCGATACGCGGATCGAGAGCGACAGCATCGGCGAGATCGCGGTGCCGGCACACGCCTATTGGGGGGCGCAAACGCAGCGTTCGATCGAGAATTTCCCCTTCGGCGCGCGCGAGCGGATGCCGATCGAGATCGTCCACGCGCTCGCGCTGGTCAAGCAGGCGGCGGCGCGGGTCAACCGCCGCCACGGACTTCCCGCCGACAAGGCCGATGCGATCGAACGGGCGGCGGCAGAGGTCGTCGCGGGCCAGCTCGACGACCAGTTCCCGCTCGTCATCTGGCAGACGGGCAGCGGCACCCAGAGCAACATGAACGTCAATGAGGTGATCGCGGGCCGCGCCAACGAGATATTGACGGGCACGCGCGGCGGAAAATCGCCGGTCCACCCCAATGACGACGTCAACCGCGGCCAGTCGTCGAACGACAGTTTCCCGACCGCGATGCACATCGCCGCCTCGCTCGCAGCGACGCGACGCCTGCTCCCCGCGCTCGCCCGGTTGCGCGGCGCGCTCGACGCCAAGGCGGCCGAATGGGCCGATATCGTCAAGATCGGCCGCACCCATCTGCAGGATGCGACCCCGCTGACGCTGGGGCAGGAATTTTCGGGCTATGCGAACCAGCTCTATCGCGCCGGACAGCGGATCGAGCCGGCGATCGCCCATGGCACCAATCGCCTGGCGCAGGGCGGCACCGCGGTCGGCACCGGGCTCAACGCGCCCGCGGGCTTCGCCGGGGAATTCTGCGCGGCCTTGAGCGAAATCACCGGTCACCCCTTCGTGCCCGCCGAAAATATGTTCGAGGCGCTCGCCTCGAACGATCCGCTCGTCCATCTGTCGGGAACGCTCAATACGCTCGCGGTCGCGTTGACCAAGATCGCCAACGACATCCGCCTGCTGGGATCTGGCCCGCGCGCGGGGCTCGGCGAGCTCGATCTGCCTGCAAACGAACCCGGCAGCTCGATCATGCCGGGCAAGGTCAACCCGACCCAATGCGAGATGCTGACGATGGTCGCCGCGCAGGTCATCGGCAACCATCAGGCGGTGACCGTCGGCGGCATGCAGGGTCACCTCGAACTCAACGTGTTCAAGCCGCTGATCGGCGCGAACGTCCTGCGCTCGATCGACCTGCTCGCGACCGGCATGGAGGGCTTCGCCGCGCGCTGCGTCGACGGCATCGAACCCAATCGCGCGCGCATTGCCGAGCTCGTCGACCGCTCGCTGATGCTGGTCACCGCGCTCGCCCCCGAAATCGGCTATGACAAGGCGGCGAAAATCGCGAAGCAGGCGCACGAACGCGGCACGACGCTGCGCGAGGCGGCGCTCGATCTGGGCGCGGTCGATGCCGCGACCTTCGACCGGCTCGTCGACCCGCGGTCGATGCTGGGACCGGAACCCGATGGCTCCGCGGGGAATTGATAAGGGCGAAGGAGAGAGAAGATGATGGGACGGATCATCGGCGGCGTGCTCGGCAGCGCGATCGGGCGCGGCAAGGGCAATCATCCCGTCGCGGGCGCGGTGATCGGCGCGGGAACCTTGTTCGCGGCGCGCCGCCTGTTCCCGCAGCGCTATGCGGTGCTCGCAGCGACCGCCGCGGCCGCCTATCTGACCAAGAAATGGGCGGAACGCGCCGAGGCGCGCAAGACGGCCGAAGCGGCGCATGATGCCGACACCGAACTCGCTCGCCAAGGCGTGGTCGACAGCTATGCCGGCACCGCGACCGCACCGACCGACGGCGAGAGCATCGGCGACGCGCTGCCCCCGGCGATTCCGGTCGAGGCGAACGGCAAGCGTCCGTCGCTTCACTGAAACCGCCTGAAATCGTCGCCCCAGCGACGGCTATCCTCCGGCCTGCCATTCCTTCACCGTCTCGATAGGCGAGACCAGCATCAGCACGTTGAGCGTCAGATTGTCGCGGATCGCGAACAGGGTGAACAGCTCGAAGAAGATCGCGATTCCCACTGTCGCCCACCAGCGCATCCGGCTCGCGGCGAGGAATCCGAGCACCATGAAGGCGGCGTCGCTCACCGAGTTGAGGACCGAATCGCCCGCATAGCCATAGGCCATCGTCACCTCGCGATAGCGGTCGATGATCACGGGCGAATTTTCGAGGATTTCCCACCCGCCCTCGATCCCGATCGCGATAGCAAGCGCGACCCACAGCGGCGCGCGCGGCATCAGCCAGCGCGAAAGCCCGAAGAAGATGAAGCCGTGGATGATGTGGCTGAAGCTGTACCAGTCGGAAATCTGCTGGCTGTTCTGGTTCGATTGCACCACGCCATGCCACAGGCTGACCGTGCCGCACGGGCAGATCGGCGGGCGGCCCATCAGGGTCAGGATCGCCGCGAGCAGCGCGAGCAGCCCGGCGGCGACCAGCCATGTCTTGCGCGTCATTTCCGGCATGTCGCCCCTTCCCGCTTGACCGCTGCCCCCGCTCGCGCAATTAGCCCGCATGGCTGATAGCGTCCACCTCAACCGCCGCGGCGTGTTGTTCGTCCTTTCCTCGCCCTCGGGCGCGGGCAAGACCACCATCTCGAAGATGATGCTGAAGCAGGACCCCGACATCGCGCTGTCGATCTCGGCGACGACGCGGCCGCCGCGGCCCGGCGAGACGGATGGGGTCGATTATCATTTCGTCGATGTCGACACCTTCAAGCAGATGGCGGCCGACGGCGAATTCCTCGAATGGGCGCATGTCTTCGGCCACCGCTACGGCACCCCGCGCGCGCGGGTCGAGGAACTGCTCGACGCGGGCAAGGACGTGCTGTTCGATATCGACTGGCAGGGCGCGCAGCAGCTTTATCAGGAAGCCGGCCCCGACGTCGTCCGCGTTTTCGTCCTGCCCCCGACGATGGACGAACTCGAACGCCGGCTGCGCGCGCGGGGCACCGACAGCGACGAGGTGATCGCGGCGCGCATGGCGCGCGCGGCGAACGAGATCAGCCACTGGGACGGCTATGACTATGTGCTGATCAACGACGATGTCGACGATTGCTACGGCGAAGTGAAGGCGATCCTGCGCGCCGAACGGCTGAAGCGCCGCCGCCAGATCGGCCTGATCGGATTCGCCCGCGACCTGATCCGTTCGGTGCCCGAGGCCGATACCAAGCTCTGACACGCTTCGTCATTGCGAGCGAAGCAAAGCAATTTCCAGCTATCGACCTTCGGACAAGGCCGATAGCTGGAGATTGCCGCGTCGCCTTCGGCTCCTCGCAATGACGAAAATTCAGGTCGGCTTCGCCAGATTGGCCTCCAGTTCCGCCACCATCGCCGCGCGTAGCGGTCTAGCCTGATTGTCGGTGCGGCATACGACCACCGTGTCGCAGGTCGCTATCGCGCGGCCGCTCTGGAACATCGCCTGGACGATCGTCCAGCTCGACGTGCCGATGCGGCCGATGCCGGTCGCGATCTCTACGGGGTCGGGGAAATTGCCCTCGGCGAGATAGTTGATCTCGACCGCCGCGACCATCACGCGCTCATTGTCGGGCCGCTCGCCCTGCGCGCGCAGGCGCCAGTTGAGCAGCACGCGGCCGCTTTCGAACAGCGCCGCGAAGGCCACGTTATTGAGGTGGCCGTTGATGTCCATGTCCTGAAACCGCGTCTGATGGCTCTCGCAGACGGGGTAGCTGGCGGCGTCGAGCCGCCAGCTTTCCGGTTTCGCCATATCAGCGCGGCGCCATGCGGATGCCGCCATCGAGGCGGACGTCCTCGCCGTTGAAATAGCCGTTCTCGATCATGCAGAGCGCGAGGTTCGCATATTCGTCGGGGTTACCGAGACGCTTCGGGTTGAGCACCGAGGCGCCCAGCGCATCGCGGACATTCTGCGGCGCGCCCGCGAGCAGCGGAGTGTCGAAGATGCCCGGCAGGATGGTGTTGACGCGGATATTCTCGTTATTGAGGTCGCGCGCGATGGGAAGCGTCATGCCGACGACGCCGCCCTTCGACGCCGAATAGGCGGCCTGGCCGATCTGGCCGTCCTCGGCCGCGACGCTCGCGGTGTTGACGATCGCGCCGCGCTCGCCGTCCGCCATCGGGTCGAGCGTCAGCATGCCCGCCGCCGATTTCGCGATGCAGCGGAAGGTGCCGACGAGGTTGATCTGGATGATCCAGTTGAACGCGTCGAGCGGGAAATGCTTGATGCTGCCGTCTTCCTTCGAGCGGCTCGCGGTCTTGATCGCATTGCCGGTGCCCGCGCAGTTGACGAGGATGCGCTCCTGGCCGTGCGCGGCGCGTGCCTTTTCAAAAGCCGCGTCGACCGACGCGTCGTCGGTGACGTTGCATTCGCAGAAGACGCCGCCGAGTTCCTCGGCGATCGCCTTGCCCTTTTCTTCCTGCAGGTCGAAGATCGCGACCTTGACGCCCTTGGCGGCGAGCGCGCGGGCGGTGGCGGCGCCGAGACCCGAGGCGCCGCCGGTAACGACGGCGGATACGGTGGAATCGAGTTTCATGGGTTTCTCCTAGCTAAAGCCCCTCCCCTTCAGGGGAGGGGTTATTGATCGCTACAGCCGTTCGATGATCGTGACGTTGGCCTGGCCGCCGCCTTCGCACATCGTCTGCAGCCCGTATTTTCCACCGCGCGCTTCGAGCGCGTTCAAGAGCGTCGCCATCAGCTTGGCGCCCGAGGCGCCGAGCGGGTGGCCGAGCGCGATCGCGCCGCCGTGGACGTTCAGCCGCGCGTGATCGGCGCCCAGATATTTGAGCCACGCGAGCGGCACCGGGGCGAACGCCTCGTTGACTTCATAGACGTCGATATCGTCGATCTTGAGCCCCGCCTTCTTGAGCGCGCGCTCGGTCGCGAACAGCGGCTCCTCGAGCATGATCACCGGGTCGCCCGCAGTGACCGACACATGGTGGATGCGCGCGCGCGGGGTCAGGCCGTGGTCCTTCAGCGCCTGTTCGGAGCAGACGAGCACCGCCGACGATCCGTCGCAGATCTGGCTCGAGGTCGCGGCGGTGATCGTGCCGCCTTCCTGGAGCAGCTTCACCCCCGCGATGCTGTCCAGCGTCGCGTCGAAGCGGATGCCCTCGTCGACCTTGTGCCATTCCTTGCCCTCGGCCGTCTCGATCTCGACCGGCACGATCTCGCGATCGAACAGGCCGGCCTCGGTCGCCGCGATGGCGCGGCGGTGGCTTTCGAGCGCGAAGGCGTCGAGATCGTCCTTGGTGAAGCCGTGCTTCTTGACGATCATTTCGGCGCCCATGAACTGGCTGAACATGATGCCGGGATATTTTTCCTCGAGCCGCGGCGATTTATAATTGCCGAGCCCCTCCTTCATGAACAGCGTCGCGACGCTGCCCATCGGCACCCGCGTCATGCTTTCGATGCCGCTGGCGAGCACCATGTCCTGCGTTCCCGACATCACGCCCTGCGCCGCGAACTGCACCGCCTGCTGCGACGATCCGCACTGGCGGTCGATGGTGACCGCGGGGATCGAGTCGGGCAGCTTCGACGCGAGCACGGCGTTGCGGCCGAGGTCCATCGTCTGCTGGCCGCCCTGCGACACGCAGCCGGTGATGACGTCGTCGATCTTCGAGGTGTCGAAATCATTGCGGTCGGCGATCGCGTCGAACACCGCGGCGCCGAGGTCGACGGGGTGCGTGCCCGCGAGCCGGCCGCCGCGGCGGCCTCCGGCGGTGCGAACGGCGTCGACGATATAGGCTGTAGCCATTGGGGAGTTCCTTTCACCTTCTTCCCTCTCCCCTTGCGGGAGAGGGTTGTGGAGACTTGGCGGCTTCGCCGCCTAGTCGGAGCTGGGCGAGGGGGGCGGCATAACGCCAGTGTTAAGCCCCCTCACAAGACTTGCTAGGCGGCAAGCCGCCAAGCCAAGTCTTTCTCTCCCGCAAGGGGAGAGAGATTTCTCGTCAAAGCTTGCGCCCGATCAGTTCCTTCATGATCTCGTTCGTGCCGCCGAAGATGCGCGTCACGCGCGCCGCGCGCCAGGCACGGGCGATCGGATATTCGTTCATGTAGCCCGATCCGCCGAAAAGCTGGAGGCACTTGTCCATCACCTCCCACTGGAGGTCGGTGTGCCACAGCTTCGCCGCGGCGCCCTCTTCGGGGGTCAGTTCCTTCTTCATGTGGCGCGCCAGCGCCCAGTCGAGATGCGCCCAACCGACCTGCAGCTTGGCCTTGAGGTCCGCGAGGACGAAGCGGCTGTTCTGGAAATCGAGGATCGGCTTGCCGAACGCCTTGCGCTCACGCGTATATTCGACCGTGTCGTCGAAGGCGCGCTGCGCCGAGGCCTGCGCGCTGACCGCAATCGACAGGCGTTCCTGCGGCAGTTCGCTCATCAGATAGATGAAGCCCTGCCCCTCTTCGCCGAGGCAGTTAGTGATCGGCACGCGGACGTCGTTGAAGAACAGCTCCGACGTGTCGGCCTCGTCCTGCCCGATCTTGTCGAGGTTGCGGCCGCGCTCGAAACCCTCGCGGTCGGCCTCGACGAGGACGATCGACACACCCTTCCACGCCGGCTGCACCTCGGTGTCGGTCTTGACGCAGACGAGGATCAGGTCGGCGTTCTGGCCGTTGGTGATGAAGGTCTTCGACCCGTTGATGACATAATGATTGCCATCCTTCTTCGCGGTCGTGCGCATGCCCTGAAGGTCGGAGCCGGTGCCCGGCTCGGTCATCGCGATCGCGGTGATCGTCTCGCCCGACACCATCCTGGGCAGCCAGTGCTTCTTCTGCTCTTCGCTGCCATATTTGACGATGTAGCTGGTCACGATGTCCGATTGGAGCGAAAAACCCGTCGTCGCGCGGCCGTAATAGGCGCTTTCCTCGTCGACGATCGCATTATAGCCGAAGTCGAGCCCGAGCCCGCCATAGGCTTCGGGAACCGTCGGGCACAGCATGCCGATCTCGCCCGCCCTGGGCCAGATCGACTTGGGGACGATCTTGTCCTCGGCCCATTGCGCGGCGTTCGGCGCGACTTCCTTTTCGAGGAACTGGCGCACCGTCGCGCGGAACGCCTCATGATCCTCGTTATAGGCGGTGCGCGAGAGGTTATCGAGCGACATCATCTTCCTTTCCTTGGGGCAGCCGAACGCGAGCGGGGAGTCGGCCGCAATTTTCGACCGCCAAGAGACCTTACGTTTACGTGCACGTCAAGTAGAAATGACGCTACGGCGGGAAACTTCTTTCGCGTCGCCGCCGCGAAGGCAAAAGGCCGTAGTCGGTGCATGGCTTCATCCCCACGCAGGCCCGCCCATTTCCAACTTCGTCACCCTGAACTTGTTTCAGCATCCATGGCCGGACCTCTCGTTCCGCGCTGCGTTGAAGAAAACGGCAGGCCATGGACCCTGAAACAAGTTCAGGGTGACGAGACAGTGGGGCGGGTCGGCAACCGGCGCATCTGCAAACAACATGATCGCTGGGGCGACGAATAGGATTGCAGCCGTGGTCGAGCGCTGGGCAGCGACGGCGACCCGCGCTAAAAACCTTTCCATGGTCGATCTTCTTCTCGACGCCGGCGCCTTGCTCGGCGAATCGCCGCGCTGGAGCGCAGGGGAACAGCGCCTCTATTGGGTCGATATCGAGGGCCGCAAAATCCACCGCACCGACCCCGCGACCGGCGCCGACGAGGTGATGATCCTCGACCGGCAGGTCGGCTGCATTGCGCCGCGCACACGCGGCGGACTCGTCGCCGCGATCGAGGACGGCTGCGCGCTGATCGACGCCTGGGGCACCGTGCCGCGCTCCTTCGGCCCGGCGGCGCTCGCGGACAAGCCCGAGCAGCGCTTCAACGACGGCTGCGTCGACGCCCTTGGTCGCCTCTGGGTCGGCAGCCTGACGAGCGACAAGACGAACCCGCGAGCGGCGCTCTATCGCCTCGATCCCGACGGATCGCTGACCGAAATCTTCGGCGGCCTGACGACGAGCAACGGAGCCGCCTTCAGCCCCGACGGGCGCACCTTCTATCACGCCGACACCCCGACCCATGCAGTGCGCGCCTATGACGTCGACGCCGCCGCCGGAACGCTGAGCGGCAGGCGCATCTTCCACCAGTTCGAACTCGGCGCCGGTCGCCCCGACGGCGCCGCGGTCGACGCCGAGGGCTGCTATTGGTCGGCGCTGTGGGACGGCTGGCGCGTCGTGCGCCTGTCGCCCGCAGGCGAGCTCCTCCAGACGGTCGAGCTTCCGGTGCAGCGCCCGACGATGATCGCCTTCGGCGGCGTCGACCTTCGCACCGCCTTCGTCACCAGCGCGGGCAAGAATCTGACCGATGCAGAGCGCAAGGCGCAGCCGCACGCCGGCGGCCTCTTCACCTTCCGCGTCGATGTGCCGGGCCTCGCGCAGCCCGCCTTCGCCGGCTGAGCTTGCGCGGCGCCGTCTTATCCGGCTAGGACAGGCGAATCCGGTTTCGTCCGAAACCTGTTTCTCCGGGAGAGTCCATGATGCCGCGCAACGCGCCCCCTCGCCGCAAGCTGTCGATGCTGCTTGCATCCACTGCCCTGTTTGCGGGTTATAGCGGCATGGATATCCAGACCGCCTCCGCCGCCGAGCCCTCCGCCGCGCCGGCCGCCACCGCACCCGCGGGCGACAACCCGCTGCTCGCCAAATGGACCGGCCCCTTCGAAGGGGTGCCGCCGTGGGACAAGATGGACCCCGAGTTGTTCCCCGACGCCTTCACCAAGGCGATGGCGGAGGTGAAGGCCGAGGTGCGGGCGGTGATCGACAATCCCGAAGCCGCGACCTTCGATAATAGCTTCGTCCCGATGATGCTCGCGGGCGACACGATGGACCGGCTCTACGCGCTGTGGGGCGTACAGACCTCGAACAAGTCGACCGCGCGGGTCGAGGCGATCGACGCCGAATGGAGCCCGAAACTGTCGAGCTTCTACACCGAACTCTTCCTCGATCCGGGTCTCTTCGCGCGCTACAAGGCGGTCTACGACAAGCGCCACGACAGCGGCCTCGACGCGCAGCAAATCCGCATCGTCGAACGTAGCTATGACGAGATGGTGCGCGACGGCGCGAACCTCTCGGCGCCCGACAAGGCGAAGCTCGTCGCGATGAATTCCGAGCTCGAGGGGCTGTTCTCGGCCTTTTCGTCGAAGCTGCTCGCCGACGAGAAGCTCTACACCTTCGTCACCGACGAGGCTGAGCTCGCGGGGCTCGAGCCCGCCTTCGTCGCCTCGCTCGCCGATGCCGCCGCGGCGCAGGGCAAGCCCGGCCAGTGGGCGATCAAGAACACCCGATCGTCGGCGCAGCCGGTGCTGCAGAATGCGACCAGCCGGGCGCTTCGCGAAAAGGTCTGGCGCGCCTTCGTGAACCGCGGCGACAATGGCGACGCCAACGACACCAACACGACCATCGCCGCGATCCTGAAGCTGCGCCAGGCGCGTGCCGAACTGCTCGGCTTCAAGACCCACGCCGACTATCGCATGGCCGACACGATGGCGAAGACGCCCGCCAACGCGATGGACCTGATGATGAAGGTCTGGCCCGCCGCGGTCGCGCGCGTCCATGAGGAGGTCGCCGACATGCAGGCGATCGCCGATGCCGAGGCGAAGGCCGGCAAGGGACCGCAGATCACCATCGAGCCGTGGGACTATCGCTATTATGCCGAGAAGGTCCGCAAGGCGAAATACGACCTCGATGAAAGCGAGGTGAAGCCCTATCTCCAGCTCGACAAGCTGCGCGACGCGATGTTCTGGGAGGCGGGGCAGCTCTACGACCTCGGCTTCCGCGAGAATACGGGCACGATCCCGGTCTTCGATCCCAAGGTGAAGACGTTCGAGGTCTATAACCTCAAGACGAACGCCAATGTCGGCGTCCTCTATCTCGACAATTTCGCGCGCGACGGCAAGCGCTCGGGCGCGTGGATGACGACCTATCGCAGCGAGCAGGGCCTCGGCGGCGAGCGCAATGTGCTCGCGTCGAACAACAATAATTTCACCGAGGGCGCGAAGGGCGAGCCGACGCTCGTCAGCCTCGACGATGCGACGACGCTGTTCCACGAATTCGGGCACGGCATCCATTATTTCCTGCAGCACGTCTATTATCCGGCGCTCGCCGGAGTGCCGCGCGACTTCGTCGAATATCCGAGCCAGGTGAACGAGAATTGGCTGATGACGCCGGAAATCCTGTCGAAATACGCGACGCACTACAAGACCGGCGAGCCGATGCCGCAGGCGCTGGTCGACAAGATCCTCGCGAGCCAGAAGTTCAACCAGGGGTTCGAGACCGTCGAATATCTGGCGAGCGCGATCGTCGACATGAAGCTGCACGACCGCACGACTCCGGTCACCGACATCGATGCCTTCGAGCGCGACACGCTCAAGGACATCGGGATGCCGAAGGAAATCGTGATGCGGCACCGCCTGCCGCAATTCGGCCATCTGTTCAGCTCGGACGCCTATTCGGCGGGCTATTATAGCTACCTTTGGTCCGAAACGATGGACGCCGACACCTGGGCCGCCTTCATCGAGGCTGGAGGCCCGTGGGACCGCAAGGTCGCCGACCGCTTCCGCACCATATTGCTGATGACCGGCAATGAAACCGACCGCGCCGAGGCCTATCGCGCCTTCCGCGGCCGCGACCCCGACGTGAAGGCGCTGCTCGAACGGCGCGGCTTCCCGACCGGCGAATAGGGGAAATAGGGTGGCGGCGACCATTTCGGGCACCGCCGCCCATCGGGGCAAGTCAGGCGGGGCTAGCGCCGCCAGCGGCGTTTGACGTGACCATAATCTTCGCGCGCACCCGATATCACCAGCGTCGCATTGTCGCCGAACTGGGTGACGCTCGTCCCGCCGATGCCGTTGCCGCCGTTCGAATCGACCCACGCGCCGATCGTGCCATGCTGGGTGATGCGGGGGCGGCTGTCCGGTTCCAGCGCCGATACGCGGCCGTCCTGCCCCACATTGGCGCGTGCAGCGGCTTCGGCCTCGGCCTCCATCTGCTCGGGCGTCAGCCGATGCACGACCGCCCGCCCCTCGGCCGGGGCGGACGCGGGTTCAGTCGCCAGCGCGGAACCGGCGGCGGTGAGCGGCAAGGAAAGCGCGAGGATCAGCGGACGGATCATGCGCCGATTGTGGCGGCGCCAACCCTGCCCGCGTATGAATAGGGGCTTGACCACCGCCTAATTCGATATAAAGATGATATCATATTTACATCGGAGGGCGTCATGAATGATTCGATTGCTACGGCCGCGCTGAACCCGACGCGCGAGGTGCGCGCGGCGACCGCGAGCGGCTATCTCATGCTGTTCGTCTGGCTCGTTCTGCTCGCGCTCGCGCTATGGGCGGGCATCAGCAACGGGACAGCGGAGGCCCAGGTCGCGTGGAAATGGGTCGCCGTGGTTCTCTCCGCGGTCGTCGGCACGCTGATCCTCTGCGGCTTCTACCTCATCAATCCCAATGAGGCGGCGGCGATTCAGCTGTTCGGCAGCTACAAGGGCACCGATCGCGAGACCGGGCTGCGCTGGGTGCTGCCGTGGCTCAGCCGCAAGAAGATCGCGGTGCGCGCGAACAACATCATTTCGGACAAGATCAAGGTCAACGACCTGCGCGGCAACCCGATCGAGATGGCGGCGCAGGTCGTGTGGCGCGTCACCGACACCGCGCAGGCGCTGTTCGACGTCGACGACTACAAGGAATTCGTCCTCGCGCAGATCGAGGCCGCGGTGCGCTCGATCGGATCGCGCTACCCCTATGACGATATCGAGCATCAGGAAATCACGCTGCGCGGCAATCATGACGAGGTCGGCGGGGAATTGCGCAAGGCGCTGATCGAGCGGCTCGCGGTCGCGGGGATCACCGTCGACGAATGCGGCCTCACCCACCTCGCCTATGCGCAGGAGATCGCCGGCGCGATGCTCCGCCGCCAGCAGGCCGAGGCGGTGATCGCGGCGCGCAAGAAGCTGGTCGAAGGCGCGGTGACGATGGTCGAGATGGCGCTGACCCATCTGTCGGAGAAGAACGTCGTCGAGCTCGACGACGAGCGCAAGGCGGCGATGGTGTCGAACCTGATGGTCGTGCTGTGCGGCGAGCGCGACACCCAGCCGGTGGTGAACACGGGCTCGCTCTACTGAGCGCCCGCAAGGCCGAACCATGTCCGTACCATCCCGGAAAGCCTTCGCCCTCCGCCTCGATCCCGCGCTCTATGCGGCGATCGAGCGCGCGGCGGCGGCCGACCTGCGCAGCGCCAACGCCCAGATCGAGGTGCTGCTGCGCGAGGCGCTGGCGCGCCGCGGCGTGACGGTGAAACCGCCGGCGCCTCCCAAGCGCGGGCGGCCACCCAAGGAGACTGATTGATGCTGCATCTTTTCCTCGACGATCGCCCGTGGTTTCGCGCCAAGAGCCATGGCTATGGCACCGGCCTGCCGATCGCCTGGCAGGGCTGGGTGATGCTCGCGATGCATATCGCGCTGATCGCAGGGGTGACGATGCTGCTGCACGGCCATCCGGTGGTGGTGGTGATCCTCGTCGTCCTCGCGGCGCTGGCGCCAATGCCGCTCTACCGCGCCCGCACCGAGGGCGGTTGGCACTGGCGCTGGGGCGACCGAGCCGAAGAAAAGCGGCCGCGCAACGGGCGGCGGAAATAACCCCCTGCCGTCAGTGGACGGAATATTCGGGATACCCGGCGCGCCTGCGCGGACGACAGCTTGCCCACCCCTCGCTTGATGGTTAAGGCCGGTCTTCATGACCGCCCCCGATCCCGCCCCCGTCCGCATCGCCCCCTCGATCCTCAGCGCCGATTTCGCGCGGCTGGGCGAAGAGGTGCGCGCCATCGAGGAAGCGGGCGCCGATTGGGTGCACATCGACGTCATGGACGGCCATTATGTCCCCAATCTGACGATCGGCCCGATGGTGGTGAAGGCGCTGCGCCCGCACTCGAAACTGCCCTTCGACGTCCATCTGATGATTTCGCCGGTCGATCATTTCCTCGACGCTTTCGCCGCGGCGGGCGCCGACATCATCACCGTCCACCCCGAGGCGGGGCCGCACATCCACCGCACCATCCAGCACATCAAGTCGCTCGGCAAGCAGGCGGGGGTGTCGCTCAACCCCGGAACGCCCGCGAAGATGCTCGACTATCTGATCGACGACATCGACCTCGTCTTGGTGATGAGCGTCAACCCCGGCTTCGGCGGCCAGAGCTTCATCACGAGCCAGCTCCGCAAGATCGAGGCGGTCAGGAAGATGATCGACAAGTCGGGCCGCGACATCCGGCTCGAGGTCGACGGCGGCATCGACGCCGCCACCGCCCCGCAGGCGATCGCCGCAGGCGCCGACGTCCTCGTAGCCGGCACCGCGACCTTCAAGGGTGGACCCGATACCTATGCGGACAATATCCGGCGGCTGCGCGGTGCCTGACGAGTGGAGGGGACAGCGGTGACCGGCGCGACCGACGAACCCGACGACAGCCCCGAGACGATCGACGACACGATCGAGCCGGGCAAGCGCCTCATCCGCCTGCCCGCCGACAAGGGGCTGTCGCTCGGCGACCGCCTCGCCAATCACATCACCCGCCTGACCTGGCGCACCCCGCTGCACGCCTTTCGCCTCAAGGGCCGCTTCCCGCTCAAGCTGCTCGGGGTGCCCGAGGACCCGGTGCCCGGCGACGCGCGCGCGGGGACCGCGATCCGCGCCGGCCATTTCCTTCACCGCGGCCTCAAGCAGCCGCTCGCCGAACTCGATTTCGCGGCGCTCGCCGTCGCGCCGGCCTTCGCCGACTATCTCCACAGCTTCGCCTGGCTGCGCGATCTCGCCGCCGCCGGCACCCGCGCCGAAACCGCGCCGATCGCCGAACCGCTCGTCCGCCAGTGGCTCGCCGCGCACGGCGAGACGGTCAGCGAACCCGCATGGAGCGCCGAGAACAGCGGCTGGCGCATCCTGTTCTGGGCGAGCCATGCACCACTGATCCTCTCGTCGAGCGACCTCATCTACCGTTCGGCGGTGCTCAACCATCTCGCGCGCACCGCGCGCCACCTCGACCGCATCGCCGACAAGACGCGCCCCGGCGTCGGCCAGCTCGTCGCCTGGGTCGGCATCGTCGCCGCCTCGCTCCTCATGCCCGGCGGCGAGCCGCGGCAGATCTTCGGCGAGGCGGGGCTGCGCAAGGTGCTCGAAACCAGCTTCTACGCCGATGGCGGCACCATCTCGCGCTCGCCGCAGGCGCAGCAGGATGCGATCATGGCGCTGTCGATGCTCGCGCGCATCTACGACATGCGCCGGATCGACGTGCCGCCCTTCGTGCAGGAGGTGCTCGCGCGCGCCGTCCCCGCGCTGCTCGGCCTGACCCACAGCGATGGCGGCATGGGAAGCTGGCAGGGCAGCGGCGCGACGCCCGCCGAGCAGATCCAGGCAATCGTGCAGGCGAGCGGCGTACGCACCCGCCCACTCAAGCAGGCGCGCGACTGGGGCTATCAGCGCCTCGTCGGGAACAAGGTCGTCGTCCTCGCCGACGCCGCCCCGCCGCCGATCGCCCGCGTGACCGAGGCGGGCTGCGCCTCCACCCTCGCCTTCGAGCTGTCGGACGGCGACGAGCGTATCGTGGTCAATTGCGGCGGCGCCGCGCTGACCGGCGCGACGATTCCCGCCGACCTCGCGCGCGGGCTGCGCACCACCGCCGCCCACTCGACGCTGATCGTCGCCGACAGCAATTCGACCGCGATCCTCGCCAATGGCTCGCTCGGCAAGGGGGTGACCGAGGTCGAGCTCGACCGGCGCGAAACGACGCAGGGCAGCCGGCTCGAGATGAGCCACGACGGCTATGCGCGCCGCCACGGGCTGATCCACCGCCGCCTGCTCATCCTGTCGCCCAACGGGCGCGAGCTGCGCGGCGAGGACATGCTGCTCCCCGCCCCGCGCACCCGCCGCAAGGGCGACAAGGGCTTCGCGCTGCGCTTTCACCTCGGCCCCCATATTTCGGCGAGCCTGACCGCCGACGGATTGGGCGGGCTGCTGCGCATCGCGGGCGGGCCGTTGTGGCAGTTCCGCACCTCCGAAGGCCGGCTCGCGGTCGAGGAGAGCCTGTGGGTCGACGGCGAGGGCCGGCCGCACCCGACCGAACAGCTCGTCGTCACCAGCATCGCGCCGGCCGGCGGCGCCAGCATCGGCTGGATCTTCAAGCATATCGGCTGACGCGTTCGAGCGAATCGCCGTCCTCTCTTCCCCGTCCCGTCACCCCGGACTTGATCCGGGGTGACGAAGAAAGCAAAATCACGCTCCTGCTTGCAAACGACGTGACCACCGATAATCGCCGAACCTTGCCCAACGGCGATCAGCGGCCTAGGGCGGCGGCGACTCCTTCCACCGCCAGCCGAGGCTCCCTCCCCATGACCGATCTCGTTCCCGTCCGCCGTGCGCTCCTGTCCGTCAGCGACAAGGCCGGCCTCGCCGACCTCGCCGCCGCGCTCGTTCGCCACGGGGTCGAGCTGGTATCGACCGGCGGCACCGCGAAGGCGCTGCGCGAAGCGGGCCATAGGGTGCTCGATGTCGCCGACCTCACCGGCTTTCCCGAGATGATGGACGGCCGCGTCAAGACGCTCCACCCGACCGTCCACGGCGGCATCCTCGCGGTGCGCGACGATGTGGCGCATGTCGCCTCGATGGAGGAGCATGGCATCGGGGCGATCGATCTGGTCGTGGTCAACCTCTACCCCTTCGCCGCGACCGTCGCCAAGGGCGCGCCGCGCGACGACATCATCGAGAATATCGACATCGGCGGCCCCGCGATGGTTCGCTCGGCGGCGAAGAACCACGCCTTCGTCGGCATCGTCACCGAGCCGGAAGACTACGCCGCACTGATCGAAGAGATGGACGCCAACGGCGGCGCGACCAGCCTCGCGCTGCGCAAGCGCCTCGCCGCGACCGCCTTCGCGCACACCGCGACCTATGACGGGATGATCGCGAGCTGGTTCGCCTTCGCCGACCAGGGCAATCTCTTCCCCGACACGCTGCCGCTGACCGCGAAACTGGCGAGCGAGCTACGCTACGGCGAGAATCCGCATCAGAAGGCGGCACTCTACCTCCCCACCGTCCCCGCCGCGCGCGGCATCGCCCAGGCAAGCCAAGTGCAGGGCAAGGCGCTCAGCTACAATAATATCAACGACGCCGACGCGGCGCTCGATCTCGTTGCAGAATTCCGCGAGGCCGATCCCACCTGCGTGATCGTCAAGCACGCCAATCCGTGCGGCGTCGCGACCGCCGCGAGCCTGACCGAGGCTTGGAACGAAGCGCTCGCCTGCGACAGCGTGTCGGCCTTCGGCGGCATCGTCGCGCTCAACCGACCGCTCGACGGCGCGACCGCCGAGGCGATCGCGAGCATCTTTACCGAGGTCGTCGTCGCCCCCGACGCCGACGCCGACGCGCGCGCGGTCTTCGCGAAAAAGAAGAATCTCCGCCTGCTGCTCACCGGCGAGCTGCCCGACCCGGCCCGCGGCGGGCTGGTCATGAAGACGATCACCGGCGGCTGGCTCGCGCAGAACGGCGACAATGGCCGGATCACCAGGGACGACCTCAAGGTCGTCACCACGCGCGCGCCGAGCGATGAAGAACTCGCCGACGCGCTCTTCGCCTGGACCGTCGCCAAGCATGTGAAGTCGAACGCCATCGTCTATGCCAAGGGCGGCGCGACCGCGGGCATCGGCGCGGGGCAGATGAATCGCCGCGATTCGTCGCGCATCGCCGCCGTCCGCGCGCGCGAGGCGGCCGAGGCCGCGGGCTGGGCGCAGCCGCGCACCGTCGGCAGCGCGGTGGCGAGCGACGCCTTCTTCCCCTTCGCCGACGGCCTGCTCGCCGCCGCCGAAGCGGGCGCGACCTGCGTGATCCAGCCCGGCGGCTCGATCCGCGACGACGAGGTGATCGCGGCGGCGAACGAAGCGGGGCTGGCGATGCTGTTCACCGGGATGCGGCATTTTAGGCATTGATGACGCTTTTCGAATCGTCATCCCGGCGAAGGCCGGGATCTCGCCGGTGCGTCAGGCCGAGACGATGAGATCCCGGCCTTCGCCGGGATGACGAGAAAGGAAAGGATGCTCCTGTCTCGACTTCGCTCGACACGAACGGCATTAGGGGCGGCGCGTGATCTCTCGCATTCAAGGACCAGCATGACCGCCACCGCCCGCAACAAGTCCATGATCCAGCGGCTCTACGGCTGGACCATGGAGAAATCGGCGCATCCGCACGCCGAATATTGGCTCGCGCTCGTCTCTTTCGTCGAGGCGAGCTTCTTCCCGATCCCGCCGCACCCGATGCTCGGGCTGATGTGCCTCGCCAATCCGAAGAAGGCGGTGCGCTATGCCCTCATCTGCACGCTCGCGTCGGTCGCGGGGGGAATGCTCGGCTATTCGATCGGCTATTTTCTCTATGAAAGCATTGGGACTTGGCTACTCGACGCGCTCGGACTGACCAACGGGTTTCCGTCGATGGCTTGCTATTTGCGCGAATACGGATGGCAGATCATCTTCGCCAAAGGATTGACCCCTATCCCCTTCAAGCTGTTGACGATTACGGCCGGTTTTATTCATATGAACTTCGGGGAGTTTATCCTCGCCAGCCTGGCGAGCAGATCACTATCTTTCATGATCGTTGGAATATTATTCCGTCTGTTCGGGGCACCCATCAAAGCATTTATAGACAAGTATCTGATATGGGTATCCGCGGCATTCATTGCTGCGGTAATTGGCGGTTTCATGTTGATCAGCGCACTGTCGGGCGACGGCAAAGCGAAGAAAGCCGACAAATGCAGCGGCGCGACGCTGGAGAGCATCGGGCTGGACCGGACGTAAGGCTCAACAAACATTCGTCATGCTGAACTTGTTTCAGCATCCATGGCCCGCGCTCTCGTTCGGCGCCGCGCTGAAAGGGCGAGGCCCGGCCATGGACCCTGAAACAAGTTCAGGGTGACGAGGCTTTAAGTCCTACTCGTTCGCCGCCGCATGCAGCCAGTCGGCATGGCGCGGCGCCTTCTTGGTTCGGCTCCATTCGTCGAGCATCAGCGGCGCGACGCGGCGGAGTTCGGCATATTGCTCGTCGGTGCCGATGTCGCAGGCGAGTTCGACGCGGTGGCCGTTGGGGTCGAAGAAATAGATCGACTTGAAGATGCCGTGGTGCGTCGGGCCGAGCACGTCGACGCCGTTCGCTTCGAGATGCGCCTTCGCCGCGACCAGCTCATCATAGCTGCCGACCTTGAAGGCGAGATGCTGGACCCACGCCGGGGTATTCTGGTCGCGGCCCATGTCGGGCTGGTTCGGCAGCTCGAAAAAGGCGAGGATATTGCCGCCGCCCGCGTCGAGGAAGACGTGCATATAGGGGTCGTACGCGCCGGTCGACGGCACATGATCCTCGGCGAAGGCGGTGGTGTAGGTCATGCCGAGCATGCGCTCGTACCACTCGACCGTCGCCTTCGCGTCCTTGCAGCGATAGGCGGCGTGGTGGACGCCGCCCAATTTGATCGGGGATTGGCTGGTCATAATATCCAACTCCGTTCGTACTGAACCTAACTCCGTTTGCCCTGAGCTTGTCGAAGGGCCGTTCTTTCTTCGAGCGACGAAGAGAAGAACGGTGCTTCGACAAGCTCAGCACGAACGGGATTGGGATCAGGCGTCCTCTTTCACCTCCAGCGCGCCGCGGCGGATCTGGTCGAGTTCCATCGACTTGAAAAGCGCGGTGAAATTGCCCTCGCCGAAGCCTTCGTCCTTCTTGCGCTGGATGAACTCGAAGAAGACCGGGCCGATCACCGTCTGGCCGAAGATCTGGAGCAGCAGGCGCGGGTCGCCCTCGGTGGTCGAACCGTCGAGCAGGATGCCGCGCGATTTCAGTTCCTCGACCGGCTCGCCATGCCCGGGCAGGCGTTCGGCGAGCAGCTCGTAATAGGTTTCGGGCGGCGACGGCGCGAAGGGATTGCCGAGCGCCTTGAGCTTGTCCCACGACGCGTAGAGGTCGTCGCAGGCGAAGGCGATGTGCTGGATGCCTTCGCCATTATAGGCGCGCAGATATTCCTCGATCTGGCCGCCGCCGCCCGCGCCTTCCTCGTTCAGCGGGATGCGGATCTTGCCGTCGGGGGCGGTCATCGCCTTCGAGGTCAGGCCGGTATATTCGCCCTTGATGTCGAAATAGCGGATCTCGCGGAAGCCCGCGATCCGCTCGTAGAAGGCGGCCCAATGCGCCATGCGGCCGCCGTAGACATTGTGCGTCAGGTGATCGATCAGCTTCAGCCCCGCGCCGACCGGGTGGCGGTCGACCCCCTCTTCATAGACGAAGTCGATATCGTAGATGCTGAGGTCGTCGCCATAACGGTCGATCAGATAGATGATCGACCCGCCGATGCCGCGGATCGCGGGCAGGCGCAATTCCATCGGGCCGGTGCGCACCTCGACCGGTTCGGCGCCGCGCGCGATCGCCTCGGCATAGGCCTTCGCGGCGTCGCGGCAGCGCCAGCCCATGCCGCACGCCGACGGGCCATGCTCGGCGGCGAAATAGGCGGCGGGCGACTTCGGCTCGTAATTGGCGATCAGGTTGATGTCGCCCTGGCGCCAGAGTTCGACCTGCTTCGAACGGTGGCGCGCGATGCGGGTGAAGCCCATGCGTTCGAACACCGGCTCGAGCTGCCCCTTTTCGGGCGCCGAGAATTCGACGAATTCGAAGCCGTCGAGCCCCAGCGGATTTTCGAACAGGTCGGCCATGGTCAGTCCCTCATATGGTTTCAATTGAAACTATTATGATGGAATCCGATCCACGAGTCAATGTACGGAACTTTCGGCATGCCGGGCTTGACCCGGCATCCCGCTTTTCGGTCGCGTGGCAAAATCATAGCGGGACCCCGGATCAAGTCTGGGGTGACGAAGACCTACGCGGCAGCGGTCTCGATCGCCTCGAGGGCGTTCATCCACGCCGCCTCGACGTCCTCCAGCTCCGTCGCCAGCTTTCCGCGGCGCTGGGCGAGGTCGCCCATCGTCAGCTTCGCGAGCGCGGGCTCGGCGCTCGCGGGGTCGAACATCGCGCGGTCGACCGCCGAAATCCGCGCCGCGAGCTTCGCCGCCTGCGCTTCGAGCTCCTTCGCCGACTTGCGCAGCGCCGCCTGCGCCTCTCGCGCCTTCGCGGCTTCCTGCCGCGCGAGCTTCGCGTCCTTGGGCTTGGCGGGCGCGCCCTTGGTATCGTCGTTCGCCGCCGACTTCCCGAGGATGAAGGCGACATAATCGTCCATGCTGCCGTCGAAATCGCGCGCCGTCCCGCCATCGACGAGCACCAGCCGGTCGGCGCTGAGTTCGAGCATGTGGCGATCGTGGCTGACGATCAGCACCGCGCCGTCGAAGCCATTGAGCGCCTGCACCAGCGCCTCGCGCGCGTCGACGTCGAGGTGGTTGGTCGGCTCGTCGAGGATGAGGAGATGCGGCGCCTCGCGCGTGATCAGCGCGAGCGCGAGCCGCGCGCGCTCGCCGCCCGACAGCTTGCCGACCTCGGTCGTCGCCCTGGGCCCCGAAAAGCCGAAGCGCCCCAATTGCGCGCGCACCGCGCCCGGCGTCTTCCCCGCCATCACGCGGGTCATGTGACCGAGCGGCGTGTCGCTGCCGTCGAGTTCCTCGACTTGATATTGGGTGAAATAGCCGACGCGCATCTTGCCCGATGCGGCCATGCCGCCGTCCTCGGGTTTCAATTGCGCCGCGAGCAGCCGCGCGAGCGTCGTCTTGCCGTTGCCGTTGCGGCCGAGGAGCGCGATGCGGTCGTCGGGGTCGATGCGCAGGTTGAGGCGGCTCAGCACCGGCTCGCCCGGCGCATAGCCGACGCTCGCGAGGTCGAGCGTGATCAGCGGCGGCTTCAGCTCGTCGGCGGGGCTCGGGAAGTCGAACACCAGGCTCGGATCCTCGGTGAGCGCGGCGATCGGCTGCATCCGCGCGAGCTGCTTGGCGCGCGACTGCGCCTGCTTCGCGGTCGAGGCGCGCGCGCTGTTGCGCGCGATATAGTCCTGCAGCTTGGCGCGCTGCGCGTCCTGCGCCGCCTTCGCCGCGGCGAGCTGCGCCGCGCGTTCGGCGCGCTGGCGCTCGAACGCGTCGTAGCCGCCCGGATAGAGCGTCACCTTGCCGCCTTCGAGGTGCAGGATATGGTCGACGACATTGTTCAGGAGGTCGCGTTCGTGGCTGATCACGACGAGCTGACCCGGATAGCCGCGCAGGAAGCTTTCGAGCCACATCGTCGCTTCGAGGTCGAGGTGATTCGACGGCTCGTCGAGCAGCAGCAGATCGGGGTTCGAGAAGAGCAGCGCGGCGAGCGCGACGCGCATCTTCCATCCGCCCGAGAAGCTGTCGAGCGGCTGGCCCTGCATCGCCTCGTCGAAGCCGAGCCCGATCAGGATGCGCGCCGCGCGCGCCGGCGCGGTATAGGCGTCGATCGCGATCAGCCGCTCGTGGATGTCGCCGAGCCGGTCGGGGTCGGTGACCGTTTCGGACTGGGCGAGCAGGTCGGCGCGCTCGATGTCGGCGGCGAGCACGGTCTCGAACGGGGTCGCGGTTCCGCTCGGCGCTTCCTGCGCGATATAGCCGATGCGCGTCTTGCGCGGCATCTCGATGCCGCCCTCGTCGGCCTCGAGGCTGCCGATCATCGCCTTCATCAGCGTCGACTTGCCCGCGCCGTTGCGGCCGATCAGCCCCGTCCGGCTCTTCGCCGGCAGGCTCGCGCTCGCGCGGTCGAGGATGGTGCGCCCGCCAAGGCGCACGGTGAGGCCGTTGATCGTCAGCATGGGCGCGCCGCCTAGCACGGCGCGCCGCGAAGCCCAAGCCCGATCAGCCTCCGATCAGCCGCGCCCCTGCGCCGCCAGCGTGTCGCGCGCCACGCGCTGCAGCGCCGCGGCCTGCGCGTCCGAAAGGCCGAGCTCGTCGGCGCCCTTTTCCTTGGCCCCCAGCGTGGTGGGGTCGATGCCCGTCACCGCGCCGAAGGTCACCAGCGCCGACAGATAATAGCCCGCGACGCTCGCGTGATAATGGTCATAGGCCCACAGATCGAGCTGGTCGTAGGCGATGCCGTCATAGGGGTTCGGGTCGGCGACGCCCTCCGCCATCGCCCGGTTCCACGCCTGCCCGACGGGAAGCACCCCGGTGACGCCCGGCGTCGCGGCGCGGGCGCGGTCGGCGGCGGCGCGCAGCTCGCCGGCCATCGCGGCGACCGGCTGGCCGTACCAATGCCCCTCGGGCCGGTAGGTCTGGTCGGCGCGCGTCCAGGTCGCCACCAGCCGGATATCGACCGCGGGGTTGCGCGCCTTGAACAGCGCGGTCAGCCGCGCGACGTCGCGCAGATAGTTGGCGGTGTCGCCCGGCTTCGCGCGATTGAGGACGCTGAGTTCCTGCAGCACGACGACGTCCCAGGCCCGGTCGAAGCGCCCGCGGCGCTCGTCGTAATGAAAGCCGAGCGTCTTTCCGCCCTGCGTCTCGAGGCTGACGGCATAGTCGAGCCCCGCCTGTTCGCAGAACAGCTTGAACAGCGCCGGCACCCCGCCATAGCCCGCGCCATTGAGGTCGGTGACCGTGCCGGCGTGCCAGTTGCGCGCCGCCGAATGCGCGCCCTGCGTGAAGCTGTTGCCGATGAACAGGATCGTGCGCGGCGCCGCGGCCTTTTCAGCCGCCGGCGCGGGCGCGGTCTCCCGCGCCGCGGCCGCCGGGACGATGGCGAGCGCGGCGGAGGCGATCAAAAGGCCGATGCCATACTTCATATCCGACTCCTTGGTGACCGGCGCATCCGTAACGCAGATACGAGGCTATTGGGCCAGCGGCTTGCAGTCGTCCCCCGCGACCGGTTTCGCGTCGCCGAACAATATGCGCACCGCGACCGGCGCCATGCCGCCATTGTCGTGGCCGACGCCGGGCACGAGCGCGCAGCTCCACCCGAAGCCGACATGCTCCGCCGCCGCGAGCGCGCGCGCCCTCGCGTAGAAGGCCTCGCCGCGCGCGAGCCGGTACGGCCCCTGCGCCACCGCCTCGGGCTGGCGCGGCAGGCTCGGATGATTGGGGTCGGTGTCCTCTGTGCCGAGCAGCACCGTCACCGGCAGCGCGAGCGCCTTCGCGGGATTCCACAGGCCCGCGGGCAGCCCGCCGAGCCCGAAGGGCCAACCGGCCGCGGGATCGGGCATCGCATAGGAGCCCGCGTTGGCCGACACCGCGCGTCCCATATGCGGCCCGCCGCCCGCGAGGATATAGCGGTGGACGAACTGCGCCCCGCCCGAATGGCCGTAGAGCGCGTAGGTTTCGGCGGTCAGCCCCTCGCGCGCCTTCACCGCGGCGAAGACCGGCTCGATCGCGGCGAACGACCATTTGTCCGCGGGGCGCGGCGCGCCATCCTTTTCGGTGAACCAGCCGTGGCTGTAGGAGCGCACGCCCGGAAACGCCTCGCGGCTATATTCGGGGACGATCAGCGCGATCCGGTATTTCCGCGCGAGGCCGATCCACTCGCCGAGATATTTGTCGGCGTCGCGCTTGACCCCGTGGAACACGAACAGCACCGGCGCGTCGGCGGGGGTGTCCGCCGAGCGATAGGTCCAGACCGGAAAGGCGGGCCCCGCCCAGCCGTCGAAGGTGAAGCGCTTCGCCCCCGCCGCGAACAGCTTTTTCTGCAAGGCCGTCTCGCCATGCGGGGCGGCGCTGGCGAGCGCCTGGCCGGGCGCGCACCCTGCCAGTGCCAGCAGCGCCGCCGCCGCGATGGCCTTCACGGACCCAGTGGACAAGGCCCGCGAAGCTCGAAGACCGATGCCGCGCATCAGAATTTCACCGTCGCCCCGACGTAGAAGCGGCGGCCCGCGATGTCGTAGACGCCCTCCTGATTTGTGAGCCGCCCCGCTTCGGTGCCCGTGGGCAGGAAAGGGCTGATCGAGTTGAACAGATTGTTCACCCCGCCATAGAGGCGGAACTCCTTGCCGCCGCTGTCGACGTCGAACGACAGGAACAGGTCGTGCTCCCACACGTCGCCGATGTTGAGGAAGATCGGCACCTCGGCATCGGGGTTGGTGGCGAGCAGCGCGCGATAATCGTCGCGCAGCTGGTTGCTGTCGTTGATCTTGCCATAATAGGTCGTCGTCCAGCGGATGCGGAAATTGTCGAGCTTCCAGCTCAGCGAACCCCGCGCCCGATATTTGAAGCTGCCGTCGGCGAGGCTGCCCGCGAGGTCGTTGGTGACGGTGCCGTCGACGCCCTCGAAGCTGACCTTTTGCTTCAGCACGTGCGTGCCGTCGTAGCGCAGGTCGAACCGGCCGGGGATGCCGACCAGATCGTCGAGGCGGAAGCGATAGTTGAACGCGACGTCGATCCCCGTCGTGTCGAAGCTCGCGAGGTTGGCCTGGCGCTGCACCAGCGAGACGATCTGGCCGTTGATCGGGTTGCGGGTGATGTCGGCGCAGAAGGGGTTCTCCGCCTGCGGCACGTCGGTGTCGTAGCATTGCAGCTGGATATCGCGGTTCGAATAGGCGTCGATCGCGTCCTTGATGCGGATGTCGTAATAATCGACCGCGAGCGTCAGCCCGGGAAGGAAGCGCGGCGCGATCACCGTCCCGAAGGTCAGCGTGTCGGCGGTCTCCTCCTTGAGGTCGAGGCTGCCGCCGTTGGGGCTGTAGATATTATTGCCCGCCTGCCGATATTCCTGATCGACGCCGTCGGCGGCCTGCCGTGCGAAGAGCGCCTGGATTCCCGGGTCGAGCCGACAATTCGCGGCGAGGCGGCCGGCGGTGGTCGGGGTCACGCCGTCGCATTCGTCGTCGGCGCTCTCGAAATTGCCGCGCGGCGGCGAATACAGCTCGGCGATGTCGGGCGCGCGCTGGGCGCGTGCGAACTGGGCGCGGAAGCGGATATCGGGAATCGGCGCATATTGAATGCCGGCGCGATAGCTCAGCACCGTGCCGACATTGTCGATGCTGTAATGCGCGGCGCGCGCCGAGGCGTCGACGCTCAGCACATAGGCGCCCGGCGCATCCTTGAGCAGCGGGACGCTGACCTCGCCATAGCCTTCCCAGGCGCTGATCGACCCGCCGAAATTGGGGATCGCGTTGCCCGTGGTGCCGCCGGTCTGGGCGAGAAGGTCGCCGCGCAGCTGCTGGCTGTCCTTGCGGAAATCGACGCCGAACGCGGCGCCGACCGGGCCGGCGGGGAGCTGGAACAGGTCGCCGGTGACGAACGCCTGCGCGGTATATTGGCGGATCGTCAGATCCTGATGCAGGTCGGCGCGGATCCAGTTCGCCATTTCGGGGGTGATCGATCCTTCGCCGAACAGGTCGATCGCGACGCAGCCCGCCGCGCGCGCGTCGGCATCGACGCAGCGCGGGCCGTCGGGGCCCATCTCGGCGTTGAGCGCCTGGATGAGGTTCAGGCCGTTGATCTCGTTCCGGCGCCACTGATCCTGCTTATACTGGCCGAAACCGGCGCTCGCTTCCCAGTTCCAGCTATCCGAAATCTTGCCGCGCAGCCCGGCCCAGCTGCGGATCGTCTGGCGCGTATTTTCGGTGATCTGGCCGCCGACCTCGTCGAAACGGCGGTCCCACGCGATGCCGACCCCGGTCGAGGGCGTTTCGGACCCGCGCAGTTCGGGCGGCACGAAGGGATTGCACGCGCCGGGGGCGCGGCGGC
The DNA here is from genome assembly GCF_053514865.1 of Sphingopyxis sp. NJF-3. Taxonomy (NCBI): domain Bacteria; kingdom Pseudomonadati; phylum Pseudomonadota; class Alphaproteobacteria; order Sphingomonadales; family Sphingopyxidaceae; genus Sphingopyxis; species Sphingopyxis sp. NJF-3. The sequence continues at coordinate 220,440 of NZ_CM130726.1, read as the reverse complement.
ACGGGATCTTGCCATATTCGACCTCGGTCGTGATCCCGGTGACGGGATCGGTGAGCGGAAAGGTCGAATCCCAGCCGAGACCATAGGATTCGCGCGTCTCGCCCGATTCGATGCGCGAATATTGGACCTGCGCGAACGCTTCGAGCGTGTCGGAGAATTCGAAATCGAGCTTCGCGGCGCCGAGGTAACGCTTGCGCGCGAGGATCAGCGAGCGGCCGGTGCGCTGGTTGTAGCCGTCGCGGTTGGGGAGGAAATAGCCGGTGTTGCCGTTATCGGTCGTGCCGATGTCGATCGGCTGGCCGGTCTGGACGTCGGGGCCGAGCGGAACCAGCTCGCCATTGCGGTAGAAGCGGTCGCGCGACGAATTGCCGCCCGAGAAGACGCCCCCCGGGATGAAGGAGCTGAGGTCGCTCATCACGAGCGGTGGGAATTCGGAGGCCGGGCGCGATCCGCTGGTCGGCGCGCCGCTGCCGTTCAGATAGACCCCCTCGAACATGTTGAGGCCGGTATCGAAATCATAGTCGTAGGACACCGGGCGGATCGCCCATTCGCGGTCGACGGCGCGAATGCCCCAGTCGCGGTCATAGGTGCCGCTGACGAGAAGATAGCCGCGCCCGTCGGCGAAGCGCGCGCCCCACGTCGCGCCCAGCGTCAGTTCCTGTCCGTCGCCCTGATCGGTGATCCCGGTGCGCGCGCGCAGGGTGAGCCCGCGTTCGTTCTTCTTGGTGATGATGTTGACGACGCCCGCGACCGCGTCCGAGCCATAAACCGACGAGGTGCCGCCGGTGATGATCTCCACCCGGTCGACGAAGTCGCTCGGGATGGTCGACAGGCTGACGAGGTTGGTGATGCCGCTGTTCGACACCGTGCGGCGCCCGTCGACCAGCACCAGCGTGCGGTTCGGACCCAGATGGCGGAGCTCGATCGAACTGAGCCCCGAATTCTGCGTGCTGCCGGTGACCGTGGAATCGTTGGTCGACGATTCGAGCTGCGGCAGGTCGGCGAGCGTCTCGCTGAGTTCACTGTCGCCCGATTCGAGCAGATCCTCGCTCGTCACCCCGATCGTCGGCGCGGCGGTGTCATAGGTATCGCGCGCGATGCGGCTGCCGGTGACGATGATCTCGCCGGCGGGCTCGGCAGCCGCGTCGGCGCTCGCGGCGTCGGCCGGCGTCTCCTGCGCGGCGAGCGGCTGCGCGAGCGCGGCGCAAAGAATCAAAGCGGTGTAGCTGCTGCGGCGGGCCCAGCGGGCCTTGGTCGAAATCATTGTCTCACTCCCCATTGTCGTTGTTCCTTGCTGGCCCGGGCGGACCTCAATCCGCGTCGGTCTCGACCGGGCGCGCGGCGAGCCCCGGCGCGGGTTCGCCGTGAAGCGCGCGATCGAGCGCATCGCGGTCGAGCGATTTTTCCCACATCGCGACGACGATCGCCGCCAGCGCGTTACCGATGAAATTGGTGAGCGCGCGGCATTCGCTCATGAAGCGGTCGATACCGAGGATCAGCGCGAGCCCCGCGACGGGCACCGAGGGCACCACCGACAGCGTCGCCGCGAGCGTGATGAAGCCCGCGCCGGTGACCCCCGCCGCGCCCTTCGAGCTCACCATCGCGACGAGCAGCAGCGCGACCTGCTCGCCGAGGCTCAGGTGGATATTGGTCGCCTGCGCGACGAACAGCGCGGCGAGCGTCATGTAGATGTTGGTGCCGTCGAGGTTGAAGCTGTAGCCGGTCGGCACGACCATGCCGACGACCGGCTTCGCGCAGCCCGCCCGTTCGAGCTTCTCGATCAGGCTCGGCAGCGCCGCCTCCGACGAGGAGGTGCCGAGCACGAGCAGCAGTTCGGCCTTGAGATAGGCGATCAGGCGAAAGATCGAGAAGCCGCAGAGCCGCGCCATCGCGCCGAGCACGACGATCACGAAGAAGAGCGAGGTGAGGTAGAAGGTCGCGATCAGCGCGCCGAGATTGGCGAGCGAGTCGACGCCATATTTGCCGATCGTGAACGCCATCGCCCCGAACGCGCCGACCGGCGCGAAGCGCATCAGCATCGCGACGATGCGGAAGAAGACGACCGAGACCTTTTCGAGGATCCCCAGCACCTGCGCCCCCGCCGCCCCCGTGTGCGACAGCGCGAGGCCGAAGAGGATCGCGACGAACAGCGCCTGGAGGATCGAGCCCGAGGTCAGCGACGACACGAAGGTTTCCGGGATGATCGACAGGAGGAAGCCGGTCAGCGTCGCCTCATGCGCCTTCTGCTGATATTGCGCGACCGCCCCGGCGTCGAGCGTCGCGGGGTCGATGTTCATCCCGGCGCCCGGCTGCACCACATTGGCGATGATCAGCCCGACGATCAGCGCGAGCGTCGAGAAGAAGAGGAAATAGGCGAAGGTCTTGATCGTCAGCCGGCCGAGCGTCTTCGCCTCGCCGACCGAGGCGATGCCGGTCGCGACGGTCAGGAAGATCACCGGCGCGATGATCATCTTGACCAGCTTGATGAAGCCGTCGCCGAGCGGTTTGAAGGCGATGCCGATCTCGGGGAAATAATGACCGAGCAGCACGCCCGCGAGGATCGCGGTCAGCACCTGCACATAGAGATGCGACCACCAGGGGCGGGGCCGGGCCGCTTCCTGCGGCGTCAGATCGATCGTGGCTGCCACCAGCCTCTCCCTTTGCTCGTCGCGCTCGCGGCGCGGCTCCGGCCGTTCGCCCGGATTTTGGGGAAAGCTAGAAAGGCGGAGAGTCCCGGTCAAAGGAGGAACGGAATGATATCATATAGTTGATTTTCAACAATAATATTTTATCGCCCTGCTCAAGTCGGCTTGATTTGTGCAATTTTCCGCATGGAATAATCCATACTTGTGCGATATTCCGCACAAATGCCCGCCGACGATTCGCCCCTTGCTGCCCGCCCCTGGCTCGACCGGCGCCGGCTGGTGCTGGCGACGCTGGCCGGCGCGCTGGTGCTCCTCATCGCGGCGGTGGGGCTCAACCAATGGGCGCTCGGCCATGCGCGGTCGGAGACCGACGCCGAGGCGCGCCAGAGCGCCCGCGCGCATGCCAGCCTGCTCGAAAGCGAGCTGCAGAAATTCCGCCTGCTACCGCGCGTGCTCACCGAATTTCCCGACGTCCGCCTCGCGCTCGCCGACAACAGCGCCGCGGCCTCGCGACGCCTCGACACCGAGCTCGAACAGCTTGCGACGCGCACCGATGCGGCGGTCATCTATGTGCTCGACCGCGACGGCACGACGATCGCGGCGAGCAACTGGCGCGCGCCGACCAGCTTCGTCGGCCAGAATTACCGTTTCCGCCCCTATTATCGCGGCGCGATGGATCAGGGCGAGGCCGAGCTGTTCGCGCTCGGCACCGTCAGCGGCCGCCCCGGCCTCTATCTCGCGCGCAAGGTCGCGCCCGAAGGCAGGACGCTGGGGGTGATCGTCGTCAAGGTCGAGTTCGACCGGCTCGAACGCAAATGGGCCGATTCGAGCGGCGCCACGCTCGTCACCGACAGCAGCGGCATCATCATCATGGCAAGCGAACCCGCGTGGCAGTTCCGCTCGCTCGATCGGCTGTCGGCGGCGGCGCGCGACCGGCTGCGCGCCTCGCGGCGCTATGGCGAGCGCGCGCTCGCGCCGCTGGGGCTCCAGCGTCGCGGCGGCGACCTGCGCATCGCCGGGGATGGCGGTGCGGCGCTCTATCGTCAGGCGTCGGAGCGCATCTCGCTCCCCGGCACCACCTTGCACCAGCTCCAGCCGCTCGCGCCGCGCCGCGACGCCGCCAACGCCACCGCGCGCGTGATCTTCCTGATCCTGCTGATCCTCGTCGGCGCGGCGATCGTCACCCTGCTCCGCCTCGTCGAGCGCCAGGCGATGCGCCACGCTGCGCACCAAGCGCTCGAACGCGAGGTCGCGGCGCGGACGCAGGATCTGCGCACCGCCAACGCCGAGCTTCAGCAAGCCTCCGAACTCCAGAGCGAGACCGACCGCCGCTATCGCGCCGCGCGCGAGGAACTGGCGCAGGCGAGCCGGCTCGGCTCGATCGGCCAGATCACCGCCGGCGTCGCGCACGAGATCAACCAGCCCGTCGCGGCGATCCGCACCTTCGCCGAAAACAGTCTGCGCTATCTCGACCGCGGCGAGGCGGACAAGGCGCGCGGCAACCTGGGCACCATCGTCGACCTCACCGCGCGCGTCGGCGCGATCACCGGCGAGCTGCGCAATTTCGCGCGCAAGAAGCCGATGCCGCTCGGCCCGGTCGCGGTGCAGGCCGCGCTCGACGGGACGATGCTGCTGATCGGCGACCGCCTGCGCGGCCAGGGCATCGCGCTCGACGTCGCGCTGGGCGATCCCGGCGCGCGGGTCCACGCCGACCGCGTCCGGCTCGAGCAGATTCTCGTCAACCTGCTGCAGAACGCCGCCGAGGCGCTGCACGAGGCCCCGGACCCCCGCCTCTCGATCCGCGCCCATGGCGCGGACCCCGTCTACATCGATGTGTGCGACAACGGCCCCGGCGTGCCCGCCGAGCTGGTGCCGCAACTCTTCACCCCCTTCGTCACCGGGCGCGCCGACGGGCTGGGCCTGGGGCTCGCGATCGCGAGCCAGATCATGGCCGATTTCGGCGGCCGGTTGTCGCTGATCGCCTCGCCGCTCGGCGGCGCCGGCTTCCGGCTGGAGCTGCAGCGCGCATGAGCTTCTTCACCGGCCAGCAGACGATCCTCTTCGTCGACGACGATCCGCAGCTGCGCGAGGCCAATCTTCAGTCGCTCGACCTCGCCGGCCTCGCGGTCGAGGCCTTCGCCGACGCGGCGAGCGTGCTGCCGCGCATCGCGCGCGACTTTCCGGGCATCGTCGTCACCGACATCCGCATGCCCGGCATGGACGGGCTCGAACTGCGCGCGGCGATCCACGGCGTCGATCCCGACATCCCCGTCATCCTGATCACCGGCCACGCCGACGTGCCGATGGCGGTGCGCGCGCTGCAGGACGGCGCCTTCGACTTTCTCGCCAAGCCGTTCGCCGCCGACCATCTGGCGAGCGCCGCGCGCCGCGCGCTCGCGCATCGCGCGCTGATCCTCGACAACCGCCGCCTCGTCGCCGCGGTCGCCGATATCGACAGCCCGCTGATCGGCGAAAGCGCGGGCATGACGCGGCTGCGCGAGACGATCGCGCAGCTCGCGCAGGCCGACATCGATGTGCTGGTGGAAGGCGAGACCGGCACCGGCAAGGAGCTGGTCGCGCACATGATCCACCGGCAGAGCCGCCGCAGCGGCGGCGCGCTGGTCGCGGTCAATTGCGCCGCGCTGCCCCAGGAACTCGCCGAGGCCGAGCTGTTCGGCAGCGACCTTATCGACCGCGCCACCGGCAAGCTCGGCCACGCCGGCCGCATCCGCAGCGCGCATCGCGGGACGCTGTTTCTGGACGAGATCGACACGATGCACCCTGCCGTTCAGGCGAAGCTGCTCCGCGTCATCGAGGAGCGCGAGGTGCAGCCGATCGGCGCCGCGGCGCCCGAGCCGGTCGACCTGCGCGTCGTCGCCGCGACCAAGATCGACCTGATGGACGCGGTGCGCGCGGGGACCTTCCGCGAGGATCTTTATTACCGGCTCCACGTCGTCAAGCTGCGCATCCCGCCGCTGCGCGAGCGGCGTTCGGACATTCCGCAGACCTTCGCCTATTTCCTCGACGAGGCGGCTGGAAAGATGGGGCTGCCGGGGTTCCGCATCGACGACCGCACCCGCCGCCATCTGGTCGAGCACGACTGGCCGGGGAACGTCCGCGAGCTCAAGAATTTCGCCTACAGCGTCGTCCTCGATCTCCCCTCCGACCCCGGCCGCGCGCCGCTTCAGGGCGAGGCGACGCTCGCCGAGCGCGTCGCGCGCTTCGAGAGCGCGGTGATCCGCGACGCGATGACCGCGTGCGGCGGCGACATCGCGCGCGCGATGGCGATCCTCGGCGTGCCGCGCAAGACGCTCTACGACAAGCTCGGCCGTCATGGGATCAACCCTAAGGACTATCGCGAGGTGGTTTCGGGCCGCGGCTGATTTCACCCGAATCCATAACCCCCGCCTATGGGGAACCGTCCCATTTTCCATGTCCCCCCGACCGGCCCGCGCATAGCGTCGCCGCGCCATCGCAAATCAAAAAGGGGAACGCCATGACCACGCCGCCGCTCTCGCCCGCCCGCACCGCGGGCGCGCTCGTCTTCACCTCGGGCCAGCTCGCGCGCGGCGACGACGGCGCGATCGTCGCGGGCGGGATCGAGGCGCAGGCCGAGTGTGCGCTCGCCAATCTCGCCGCGGCGCTCGAAAGCAAGGGCTGCACTCCCGCCGATGTCGTGAAGGTCACCGCCTGGCTGACCGACCCCGCTGATGGCGCCGCGTTCAACGCCGCTTACCGCCGGCTGTTCGGTGAACCCTGGCCCGCGCGCTCGACCGTGGTGTCCGCGCTGCTCGCGCCCGGCGCGCTGATCGAGGTCGAGGCGGTCGCGCTGCGCCGATGACCGCAAAGACTGTTGGCCCCCGCTTGCTGCGCGCCTACAGCGGGGGAATGCGGTTTCGCCAGATCGAAGTCTTTCACGCCGTCTACACCCACGGGTCGATCAGCGCCGCCGCGCGCGCGCTCGGCGTGTCGCAGCCGTCGGTGTCGAAAACCCTGCGCCATGCCGAGGACAGCCTGGGCTTCCCCCTGTTCCAGCTCGCGCGCGGCCGCCTCGTCCCGACCGACGAAGCGCATGCGCTGATGCGCGAGGCGGGCGACATCTTCGACCGGCTGACCTCGCTCCAGCACACCGCGCGCAACCTCTCGCAGGCGGGCGGCGGGCATATCCGGCTCGGCATCGTGCCCAGCCTGGCGCTCGACATCGTGCCGCAGGCGATGGCGCAGTTCCGCCGCCAATGGCCGCGCGTGACTTTCGAGGTCCACACGCACCATCACGACGACCTCGTCCAGTCGCTGATCGAGCGGGAGACCGATATCGCGGTCGCCTACACGCCGCCGCCGCATCCGCGGCTGACGCGCTCGCTGCTCGCCGAGGGCGAGCTCGTCGTCTTCTTTCCCACCGGCGCCTTCGGCGAGATTGGCGCGCGCCTGCCGCTGCGCGAACTGGCCGACCGCGACGTCATCGGCGTGGCGGCGACGGGGCCGATCGGCGACGTGCTGACGCGCGCGGCGCGCGCGCGCGGCATCGCCTATCGCGAATCAGTGTCGGTGCAGACCTTTTTCATCGCCGCGCGCCTCGCCCAGCTCGAAGGCGGGGTGACGGTGATCGACGAATTCACCGCGCGCGCGTGGCAGTCGCCGGGATTCAGCTGGCTGCCAACCGATCCGCCGCTCGGTTTCACCATTTCCTATGTGACGCTCGAGGACCGCCCACCGTCGAAAGTGGCGCGGCAATTCCTCCGCACCCTCGAGGAAGTGCTCGAAAACAGCCGCGCGGGCTAGACCATAACCCGCGGCTATGGACGTCGTAAATATTGCGCATTGGCGGCGAGCCGTCGCGCGATATTCTGACCCCTCAAGGCGGGCGACGAGACCATTCGGATAGCCCGGCCGAAAGGGGATCGGGTTGACGCATGCGGGCCGAATTTCGTCTGGACGAACCGCCGATGGCGCGGCGGCCCGAGGAGCTGCTCGTTATCGGCGCCGGGGTCGTCGGGATGGCGACCGCGCTGACGCTCGCCGAACGCGGACACCGCGTGACCGTCGTCGATGCGGCCGAGGGTCCGGGGCGCGGCACCTCCTTCGCCAATGGCGCGCAGCTGAGCTATGCCTATACCGATGCGCTCGCCAGCCCCGCGACGCTGATGCAGATGCCGCGGCTGCTCCTCGCGCTCGACCCCGCCTTTCGGCTCCACCCCAGCCTCGATCCCGATTTCCTGCGCTGGGGACTCGCCTTTCTGCGCAACACGAGCGCGGCGCGCTTTCGCAGCAACACGCTGGATGGCATGGCGCTCGCCTTTGAATCGCAGCGAGCGCTGCACGGCCTCGTCAGGCGGCATGCGCTCGACTTCGGCCATGCGGCACCCGGCAAGATGATCATCTATCGATCGGCGAAGAGTTTCGCCGCCGCCGAGCGCATCGCCGCGATCAAGGCCGCGCACGGCGCGCGCCAGCGCCTGTTCGACGCCGACGAGGCGATCGCGATCGAACCGATGCTCGCCTCGATCCGCCCGGCGATCGCCGGCGCCGTCTATACCGACAGCGAAGAGGTCGGCGACCCCTATCGCTTCTGCATCGGCGCGGCGGCCGCGCTCGCGGCGACCGGCCGCGGCGAGATGATCCTCCAGGCCGGCGTCGCGCGGGTCGACACCACCGGCCCTCGGCCCGCCGCCGTCACCCATATGGGCCGGCGGATCGAGGCCGACCGCATCATCCTGTGCGCGGGGCTCCAGTCGGTCGCGCTCGCGCGGCAGCTCGGCATCCGCTTGCCGATCGTGCCGATGAAGGGCTATTCGATCACCGCGCCGCCCGGCGCCGCCGCACCGGCGGTCAGCGTGACCGACGCCGCGAACCGCGTCGTCTTTGCGCGGCTGGGCGATCGGATGCGGATCGCGGGCCTCGCCGAACTCGGGCGCGGCGATACTCGGGTCGACAAACGCCGGCTCGCGGCGCTGATCGGCAGCGCGCGCGCCGCGCTGCCCGAAGCCGCCGACTATCGGGCGATCGAGGCGAGCTGGGCCGGCCTTCGGCCGATGACGCCCGATTCGCTGCCGATCACCCGGCCGATCGCGCCGGGCGTGATCGCCAACACGGGACATGGCGCATTGGGATGGACCTATGCGGCCGGATCGGCGGAGCGCGTCGCCGCGATCGTCGATGGAGGGGATTGAGCAAGGATATCGGGTCAACCCAGGGAAGGGGCAGAATGATGAACAGGGGTCTTCGTATTTTCAGCCTGATGGGCGGCATCTCGCTCATCGCCAGCGCCAGCGCCGCGATGGCGCAGGACAATAGCGAGCAGCAGGAATCGCCGCCGATCGCGAGCGACGTGCAGGACGGTCAGAGCAACAACGGCGACGAAATCGTCGTCATCGGCTCGCAGATCAAGGGCGCCGACGTCGCCGGATCGCTGCCCCTCACGCTGCTCAACGAAGAGGATATCGACGCGATCGCCGCGACGAGCGGCGACGAGCTGTTCCGCGCCATCCCGCAGGCGGGCGACGTCGCCTTCAACGAAAGCCGCGATGCCGGCGGGATCAACGACGCACGCGGCGACGTCGCGTCGATCAACCTCCGCGCGCTCGGCACCGGCAATACGCTCGTCCTGCTGAACGGTCGCCGCATGGTCCTCCACCCCGGTACCCAGTCCGAAAATCTGGTGCCGGTGCAGAGCGTCAACACCAATGCGATCCCGGTAATGGGGGTCCGCCGGGTCGAGGTGCTGCTCGACGGCGCCGCCGCCATCTATGGCTCGGATGCGGTCGCGGGCGTGATCAACACCGTGCTCAAGGATAATTTCAACGGGCTGCGCGTGAACGGCGAATACAGCCTGACCGACGATAGCGATCAGCGGGAATATGAAATCTCCTTCGAGGCCGGCCACACGTTCAACGACGGCCGCACCAACATCTCGCTCTTCGGATCGTTCAACCACCGCGACCCGCTCTATGCCCGCGAGCGCCGCAACTCGGCCTCGTCGGACATGCGCCCGCTGTTCGTGGGAACGCCGTGGGAAGGCGACACGGATTTCGACAACACCTCGACCGACAGCATCTGGGGTGAATTCCAGCGCCTGACCGGCAGCTATGCAAAATCGACCACGACCGCGCGCGTCGACGGCACCGCGCTGACCACCAACGGCATCTTCCACATCCAGCCCGACACCAACGACGGCTGTATCGCGGCGACACCCTATGCCGGCACCTGCTGGGACAACAGCTCGCTGTCGACCGCCTCGACCGACAATAATCTCAAATACAACGTCAACGACCTGCGCACCGTCCTGGGCCGCAACAACCGTTCGAACCTCTTCGGCTTCCTCAACCACGAATTCGATTCGGGACTCGAATTCTATGCCGAGGCGGGCTGGTATCATTCGGATTATCGCTCGTACCGCGAAACCGAAACCGCGCTCTCCAGCCAGCGGCTGATCATCCCCGCCGACGGCTATTGGAACCCCTTCGGCCCGGTCGGTAGCCCGAACCGCATCCCGGGTCTGACCGGTGTCCAGGATTCGGGGGTGCCGATCGAGCTGATCGACTACCGCCCGGTCGACGCGGGGCCGACGATCGTCAACGTGACGAACGACACGACGCGCTTCCTCGGCGGTTTCCGCGGCAAGGTCTTCGGTTTCGATTTCGACACCGCCGCGCTCTATTCGAAGGCGCGGACCAAGGACAGCATGCACACCATTTCGATGACGCTGTTCCAGGAAGCGCTGTCGCGCCCCGGCGCCGACGCCTACAACCCGTTCAACGGCGGCGATCCGACCAACCCCGGCCGCATCGATTCGACCCCGAACCCGCAGAGCGTGATCGACAGCTTCATGGTCGATATCGGCCGCGTCAGCACCACCGAACTCGCGCTCGCCGATTTCAAGATCAGCAAGAACGACCTCTTCACCCTGCCCGGCGGCCGCGTCGGCATGGCGGCGGGGGTCGAGTTCCGCCACGAAACCTTCGCCGACAATCGCGACGACCGGCTCGACGGCACGATCGCCTTCACCGCGCTCGACGGATCGTCGAACGGCAGCGATGCGATGGGTGCGAGCCCGACCCCCGACAGCAAGGGGTCGCGCGACGTTTTTTCGGCGTTCCTCGAATTCGCGGTGCCGCTGGTGTCGCCCGAGATGGACGTGCCGCTGGTCCACTCGCTCGACCTCCAGCTCGCCGGCCGCGCCGAATCCTATCAGGGCTTCGGGTCGGTCGCGAAGCCGAAGGTCGCGCTGTCCTGGTATCCGTTCCCCAATTTCCAGCTGCGCGGCAGCTGGTCGGAAAGCTTCCGCGCGCCGAACCTGCCGCAGCTCTTCGAAAACGGCATCCAGCGGTCGAACACCCGCACCGACTGGATCCGCTGCGAAGCCGACCGCCGCGCCGTTCCTCCCCGCATCACCAATTTCGACGATTGCACCCAGAGCCAGGGGATCGTCAGCAACCGGTCGGGCAGCCAGGACCTCGACCCCGAAACCGCGGAGAATCTGTCGCTCGGGGCTACCTATCAGTTCGACATGGGCGAACATGGCCGCCTGACCTTCACCGCCGATTATTGGGAAATCCGCCAAAAGCAGGTCATCGGGCTGTTCGGCGACGCCAACGCGCTGGTGCTCGACTATCTGTTGCGGCTCCAGGGGTCATCGAACCCCAATGTCCAGCGCGTCGATCCGACGCCGCAGGATATCGCCGATTTCGCCGGCACCGGCATCGACCCGGTCGGCGACGTCATCCAGGTGATCGACAATTACACCAACCTCAGTCCGCGGACGGTGCGCGGCATCGATCTGGGGCTCTATTACCAGATCCGCGATACTGGAGTCGGTAACTTCAGCCTGCGCGTCAATGCGGCGCGGCTGCTCGAATTCTATCAGGCACCGGGTGCGCTGCAGCAGGCGCTGCTCGACGGGCAGGCCTCGGGCGATATCGATCCGACGATCAACATCACCGGCGCCGAAAGCCTGATCGAGGAAAATGGCCGTCCGAAGTGGCGCGGGTCGGGCAGCCTGAGCTGGCGGTACAATGGCTGGGGCGCCGGCTATTACGCCTCCTATGTCGGGCCGGTCACCGACACCTCGGCGTCGATGGCCGACGGGACGCGCTTCCGGGTCGGCGACCATATGACGCACAGCTTCTATGTGCAGTACGAACCCGAAAAGGGCCTGCTGAAGGACACGCGTTTCCGCATCGGCGCGCGCAATATCTTCAACAAGCTCGCGCCGCTGGCCGACGGGACCTATGGCTATATCGGCGACCTCTACAGCAACCGGGGCCGCCAGATCTACGCGTCGATCAGCAAGCGCTTCTGATCGCGTCACGCCGCACTGGGTCGCGGTGCGCACCCGTCGCTCCACTCCCTACCGGGGACGGAGCGGCGGGCGCCGAACCGGGCCGAATGAATGAGATGGAAGCCGCCGGAGAGCGGACGACATGGGGACGCGCCTGAATGACCGACACGACGATTGACCAGCCCGACGAGGGCAAGGGGAGCGGCGCGGGCCGTCCCGGCCTTCTGCGCCGCCTGCTCGGCGGCTGGTTCGCGGTGGCGCTGTGGAAGCGCATATTGGGGGCGCTCGTGCTCGGCGCGATCGTCGGTGTGATGTGGGGCGCGGGTGCGACGTCGATCGCGTGGATCGGCGAGCTGTTCGTGCGGCTGATCCGCATGCTGGTGATCCCGCTCGTCTTCCTCACCATCGCCTCGGGGGTCGCCGCGCTCGCCGATCCCAGGCGCCTCGGCAGCATCGGGGTGAAGACGCTCGGCATGTATGTCTTCACCACCGCGCTCGCGGTGACCACGGGACTGATCGTCGCGACGCTGATCGCGCCGGGGGCGGGAGCAAGCTTTGCCGGCGCGGTGCCGCGCGCCGTCGCCGAGCCGCAGGACACCGCGCGCATGTTCATGGAGATCGTGCCCGACAACCCGATCGGCGCGATGGCGAACGGGTCGACGCTGTCGGTCATCTTCTTCGCGGTGCTCGTCGGCGCCGGGGTCATCGCCGCGGGCAGGGAGGCCGAGCCGGTGCGACGGCTGCTCGCGGGCGCCGCCGAGGTGATGCTGCGCATCGTCGGCTTCGTGATGGAGACCGCGCCCTTCGGCGTCTTCGCGCTGATCGCGGTGGTCATGGGCACCACCGGCCCCGCGAGCTTCCTCGCGGTGCTCAAGCTTGCCCTCTGCGTCGTCGTCGGCTCGGCGATCGTCACCCTCGTCATCCACGGCGGCATCGTCGTGCGGCTGCTCGCCTGGCTGCCGCCGCTCCCCTTCTTCCGCGGCATCGCCGACGCGATCATGGTCGGCTTCTCGACCTCCTCGTCGAGCGCCACCCTGCCCGTCGCGATCCGCGTCGCCGAGCGCAACCTCGGCGTCTCGCCGCCGGTCGCCTCGACCGTGCTGCCCTTGGGCGCCACCATCGGCATGGACGGCGCCGCCATGTATGTCGCGATGCTCACCCTCTTCGCCGCGCAGGCGTTCGGGGTCGACCTCAGCCTCGCCGACTATTTCGTCATCGCCGGGACGACCACCATCGTCGCGATGGGGGTCGCGCCCGTCCCCTCGGGCTCGCTCTTCGTTCTCGCCGCGGTGCTCCACGCGATCGGCATCACGCCCGCCCAGACCGCCATCGTCGTCGGCTTCGTCCTCCCCTTCGACCGCATCCTCGACATGATCCGCACCATCCCCAACGTCACCTCCGACCTCTCGATCGCGACCGCTGTCGCCCGGTGGGAAAAGGAAATGGACGTCGCCGAATATCTCTCACCCAACGACGAATGAGGTCCGCCATGCTCTTCCGCCGCTCGATCACCGCCGCGCTCGCGCTGGCGCTGGCGCTGCCCGCGCCGCTCGCCGCGCAGAGCCGCCACCTGCTCGAATATCCGTCGGTCCATTCGCCGGTCGTCGGCACGCGCGGCATGGTGGTCAGCCAGAATGCGATCGCGAGCGAGGTCGGCGCGCAGATCTTGCGCGACGGCGGCAATGCCGTCGACGCCGCGATCGCGATCGGCTTCGCGCTGTCGGTGACCTTGCCGCGCGCGGGCAATATCGGCGGCGACGGCTATATGAACGTCTATGACGCCGCGTCGGGCCAAGTGCGTGTGATCGACTTCCGCTCGGCCGCGCCGCGCGCCGCGACCCCGGCAATGTTCGTCGACAATCAGGGCAAGGAACGCCGCGTCGCAAGCTACGGCTATATGGCCCCCGCGGTGCCCGGCACCGTCGCGGGCTTCGACTACGCGCACAGGAAATGGGGCAAGCTCCCCTGGGACAAGCTCGTCGCCCCGGCGATCGCGCTGGCGGCGAACGGGGTGAAGCTCAGCGCCGACGAGGCTTTCGTCTTCAGCTGGGGCAAGGAGCGGCTGTCGAAGAGCGAAGCGGGCAAGGCCGCCTTCTATAAGGCGGACGGTTCGCTCTATGCCAAGGACGAGGTGATGAAGCGTCCCGCGCTCGCCTGGACGCTGGGCGAGATCGCGAAGCACGGCGCCGACGGCTTCTACAAGGGCGAGGTCGCGCGCCGCATCGCCGCCGACATGAAAGCGCACGGCGGGCTGATCACGATGGAGGATCTCGCCGCCTATCGCCCCGAGGAGCGCGCGCCGCTCGTCGGCAGCTATCGCGGCTACACCATCTACACCGCGCCGCCGTCGAGCGCGGGCGGCGCGACGCTGCTCAACATCCTGAACCAGCTCGAACATTTCGACCTGAAGGCGATGGGCGCGGGATCGGCGCGGTCGCTGCATGTGATGGCCGAGGCGATGAAGCTCGGCTATGTCGACCGCTACCGCGCGCTCGGCGACCCCGCCTTCGTCACCGCGCCGGTGGGCGGCTTCGTCTCCAAGGCCTATGCCGCCGAACGCGCGAAGCTGATCGATCCCGCGAAGGCCAGGCCGATGGCCGAAATGCTGCCGGGCGATCCGCTGAAATATGAAAGCCCGTCGACCACCCATTTCTCGGTCGCCGACAAGGACGGTAATGTCGTGTCGACGACCTTCACGCTCGGCTCCGATTTCGGCTCCGGCGTGATGATCGAGGGGACGGGCATCCTCCTCAACAACGAGATGAACAATTTCAGCCACGAACAGGCATGGGAGGCGCAGCGAAAAGGCACGCCGCCGCCGCTCAACGCGATGGCGCCGGGCAAGCGCATGCTGTCGACGCAGATGCCGACGATCGTGATGAAGGACGGCAAGCCGTGGCTCGTCACCGGGACGCCGGGCGGCAGCACGATCATCACCTCGGTCGTCCAGGTGATCGTCAACGTCATCGACCATGGGATGAACATCGCCGAGGCGACGCACCAGCCGCGCATCTATCAGGGCGCGGTCGATACGCTGCGCGTCGAGCCCAATTTCAACCCCGACACGGTCGCGGCGCTGAAGGCGATGGGGCATCCGATCAGCAGCGACGAGACGATGGGAAGCGAGCAATCGATCATGATCGACAAGGGACTGTTCCTCGGCGCCGCCGACCCGCGCCGCCCCGGCGCACTGGCGGTCGAACCATGATCCGTCCGCTGATCCTCGCCGCGGCGACGCTGCTCGCCGCCTGCACGCCCGCCACGCCGCCGCAATCGGCCGCGCCGGCCGCGGCCGAACCGACCCAACGCCAGGCTTTCCTCGCCGCTGCCCATCCACTGGCGGTCGAGGCAGGGCTCGACGTGCTGCGTCGCGGCGGCAACGCCGTCGACGCAGCCGTCGCGGTCCAGGCGATGCTCGGGCTCGTCGAGCCGCAAAGTTCGGGGCTCGGCGGCGGCGCCTTCATGGTCCATTACGACGCGGCGACAAAAGCGGTCACCGTGTACGACGGGCGCGAGGTGGCGCCCGCGGGGGCGACTCCCGATATGTTCCTCGACAACGGCGGCGTGCCGCTGCCCTTTCGCACGGCGGTATTGAGCGGCCGTGCGACCGGCGTCCCCGGCGCGGTGGCGATGCTCGCGTTGGCGCAGAAACAGCATGGCAAGCTGCCGTGGGGCGACCTTTTCGGCAACGCGATCCGCGTCGCGCAAGACGGCTTCACCGTGACCAAGCGAATGGAGCATTTCGTCCAGGGCCCCTATCCGCAATCGAGTGCTCCCGATGTGGTGCGCTATTTCAGCGACGGGCGCGGCGGCAAGGTCCACGCTGGCGATACGCTGAAAAACCCCGCCTATGCCGCCTTCGTCCATCGCCTCGCGACCGAGGGCCCCGACGCGCTCTATCGCGGCGAGACCGCGAAGCGCATCGTCGCGCGGCTGCACGAGGGCGATCTCGCGGGCAGCATGACCGAGGCCGACCTCGCCGCCTATCAGCCCGTCGTGCGCCAGGCGCTGTGCGGCGATTACCGCGTCTATATCCTCTGCGTTCCGCCGCCGCCGTCGAGCGGGGTCGGGCTGCTCCAGCTGATGGCGATGGTCGAGCGCACCGACATCGCCGCGCGCGGCCCTGACGACCCGATCGCCTGGGTCGAATATGCCGAGGCGAGCCGGCTGATGTACGCCGATCGCGACGCCTATGTCGGCGATGTGCCGAACGTGCCGGTCGAGGGCCTGCTCGACCCCGCCTATGTCGCCTCGCGCGCGGCGCTGATCGGCGAGACCGCCGGTCCCGCGCCGCAGGCGGGCACGCCGCCCGGTGCGGTCACCGCGCGCATCGACGCGACCGCCGAAGTGCCCGGCACCTCGCATTTCGTGATCATCGACGGCGACGGCAATGCGGTGTCGATGACGACGACGGTCGAAAGCTATTTCGGATCGGGCCGCATGGTCGACGGCTTTTTCCTCAACAACCAGATGACCGACTTCTCCTTCGTGCCGAAGGGGCCGAACGCCATCGCGCCGGGCAAGCGGCCGCGCTCGTCGATGACCCCGACGATCATCCTGAACCGCGACCGCAGCCTCGCAGGCGCGATCGGCTCGCCGGGCGGCAATGCGATCCTCGGCTATGTGTCGAAGGCGCTGATCGGCGCGATCGACTGGCATCTGCCGATGAAAGACGCCTTCGCGCTGCCCAATCTCGTCGCGCGCGGCGACAGCTTCGCGGGCGAGGAAAGCCGCTTCGCGCCGACGCTGCGCGCCGAAATGGCCAAACGCGGCGTCGCGGTGCGCGCAGGATCGGGCGAGGATTCGGGGCTTCACGGCGTCCTGATCCGAGGTGGCCGCTTCGACGGCGCCGCCGACGCGCGCCGCGACGGCGTCGCGAAGACGATCATCCTGCCGGAGAAACGCTGATGCTGCGCGCCCTGTCCCTGTCGCTCGCCCTGACCGCGGTCGCCGTCCCCGCGGCCGCCCAGAAGGTTCATGTCGAGGCGGTTTCCTTCCCGAGCCGCGACGGCAAGACCGAGGTGAAGGGCTATGTCTTCAAGGCCGACGATACGCCCCCGACCGCGCCCGCGGTGGTGATGATGCACGGCCGCTCGGGCGCCTATTCGAGCCTCGCCAAGGGCGACTATGGCGCCGCGACGCTGTCGGCGCGGCACAAGGCGTGGGGCCGGCTGCTCGCGCGCAGCGGCTATGTCGCGCTGATGGTCGACGATTTCGGACCGGTCGGCTATCCCGGAGGCTTCAAGGCGGGCACCTACAAGGATCGCCCCGCCGTTGTCGACGAGGTCGCCTATCGCCCGCTGCACGCCTATGGCGCGCTCCGCTACCTCCAGCAGCGCCCCGACGTCGACGGAACGCACGTCGCGCTGCTCGGCTGGTCGAACGGCGGCAGCGCGACCCTCGCCGCGATGGCCGACGACAAGCCGGGTGACATGCGCAGGATCGGCTTTCGCGTCGGCGTCGCGCTCTATCCGGGCTGCGGCCTCAAGAAGCGCTTCGCGAAGGACGGCTACCGTCCCTACAACCCGGTGCGCGTCTTCATCGGCACCGCCGATGAGGAGGTGTCGCCGGCGCTCTGCGAAAAGCTCGTCGCCCGTGCCCGTGAAAAGGGCGGCGACATCATGCTCACGACCTTCAAGGGCGCGACGCACAGTTACGACACGCCGACCAGGAGCCGCCAGTCGGTCAAGGCCAATGCCGAAGCCAAGGCCGCGACCGAGGCCGACATCCTCGCCTTTCTCGCCGCATCGCTGAAACCCGCCGAATAGGAGCCCGCCATGCCCGCGCTTGCCCCGTTCCACTTCGCCTTTCCCGTGCACGACCTCGACGCCGCGCGCCATTTCTACGGCACCATCCTCGGCTGCCCCGAGGGGCGCAGCGACCGCGACTGGATCGACTTCAACCTTTACGGGCATCAGATCGTCGCGCACCGCGTCGGCGCGCGCGAGGCGGTCGCGGGGCATAATCCGGTCGACGGTCACGACGTGCCGGTGCCGCATTTCGGCGTCGTCCTGCCGCCCGCCGAGTGGCAGGCGCTCGCCGACCGGCTGCGCGCGGCGGGGGTCGGCTTCGTGATCGAACCGCACACCCGCTTTCCCGGCGAGCCGGGCGAGCAATCGACGATGTTCTTCCACGATCCGTCTGGCAATGCGCTCGAATTCAAGGCCTTCGCCGACCTCGACCAACTCTTCGCGAAATAGGACATCATCATATGCGGCTCATGGCATCGACGGCGCTCGCGCTCGTCCTGGCTTTCGGCGTCGGCGAATGCGCGCCCCTCGCGGCGCTCCATGCCGCGGCCGCGACGGCTCCGGCCTCGCACGAAATCAGCGGGCGGCTCGGCATCGTTGGCGGGAGCGCCGATCTCGCGGCGCTCGACGTGCGGATCAACGGCGCGCCGGCGCGGATCGCCCCTGATGGCAGCATCACGGGGATTGCGGCCGATGCCGATCATATTCAGCTGACGATCCGCGGGCCCGGTATTTTTGATGCCGTCTTCACCTTCGCGCCCAGTGAACTCGCCGGCCCCGATGGCCGCTGGAGCCTGCCGGCGGTGGAGGCGGTCGCGCGCGCGCCGGGTCGTGTCGAGCTCTTCTTCGGCGGCGACGTGATGATGGGGCGCCGCTTCGAGGATCCGATCTGGAACGAGCGGGTGCTGATCCGCCCCGAAAGCCGCGCCGCCGACATGGCGCGCCTGCTCGAGCCGATGAAGCCCTATTTCGCGGGCGCCGACCTCGCCTCGGTCAATCTCGAAACCGTGCTCGCGACCCGCGACCTCGGCGACGCGCCCGACAAGTCGGTCGTCTTCTATACCCACAGCGACGCGGCGAAGGTGCTCCGCGACGCGGGGATCGATTTCGTCACCCTCGGCAACAATCATGTCTATGATTATGTCGAGCCCGGCCTCGCCTCGACCCTCGCGGCGCTCGACGCCGCGAAGCTGCCCTGGTCGGGCGCGGGGCGGAACGAGGCCGAGGCGGCGAAGGCGGCCCGGCTCGACGTCGGTGGCCACGCCTGGTCGATGCTCGGCTTCGTCGGCTGGAAGGGGAAGGTCGAGCCGAACCAGGTCGCCGAAGGCGGCAAGGGCGGCGCGGCGTTCGGCAGCGACGAAGCGATCGAGGCGGCGGTGCGGCGCGAGATCAAGGCCGGCCGGTTGCCGATCGTCCAATATCATGGCAGCAGCGAATATAGCCACCGCCCGACCGAGATCAGCGAGCGGCGCATGAAGCTCGCGATCGACAACGGCGCCGCGCTCGTCGTCTCGCACCACCCGCACGTCTCGCACGGGCTCGAACTCTATAAGGGACGCCTGATCGCCTATTCGCTCGGCAATTTCCTGTTCGACCAATATTTCCCCGAAACCCAGGCGACCTATGCGCTGAAGGTCTGGATGGATGGCGACCGGCTGTTCCGCGCCGAGATGATCCCGATTCAGCTCCTCGACTATCGCCCCGTCCCCGCGGTCGCCGGCATGCGCCAGGCGGTGCTGCGGCGGATCGTCGAACTGTCGGCCGAGCGCGGAACGCGCATCGGCATTGCCGGCGGCCACGGCGTTATCCAGCCGTCAGCGGAGATTCCGGCTCCGCAATTCTGCGCCGGGCCTGCAGAAGAGGGCCTCATCGCCTTCGGCTATGATCTCCGCCATCCCGCCGCCCCCTGCGCGGTCGACGCACCGACCGCGCGCGACCTGTTGATGCGCGGCGATTTCGAGGCGGCACGCTATGGCGAGGCGCGCGACCGGAGCTGGGGGATCGATGGCGGGACGCTCGATTTCGTAGGCGATGCCCATCGCGGTTCGGTGGCGCTGGCGGCCGCAGCAACGGGCGACGCTCCGATGACAATCGCGCCCAAGACGTTCTTCCGGCCGGTCGCGGAACGGCGGCTCACGCTTGGCGGATGGATCAGGACCGAGGAGCCCGCGACGCTCGAACTGCTCCTTCAGGAGCAGGCCAAGGGCGTGGGCCGCACCAAAGCCCTCGAAAGCGCGCCGCTGCGACCGATGGGGGCGCAGCAGGTCGCGGGGGAAGGCTGGCACTATATCCGTTTCGACATCGATCGCGGCACCGATGCGACCGCGCTGCCGCTGCGTCCGCTGCTGCGGATCTCGGGGACACGCCGCGCCCTTCTCGACGACCTGCTGTTTCTCGCGTGGGACACGAATGCGCCGGGCAGCGCCTATCGCCCGTCAGCCGGGCAAAGGTAGAGCATCGGAGCCGGGCTCGTCGCCGAGCCGCCGGTTCAAGATGCGGATCGCGGTGTCGAGCTCGATCGCCGCGACGAACTCGCCCAGCGCGTCGAGCCGCTCGAGTTCGATCATCAGCCGGTCGCGGATGTCGCGGACGGCATCCTCAATCCCCTTGCCTGCAGCTTCGGCCATATGCCCCCCACGTGGATCGCGCGTGCCGTGCTGGTCGCGACACCGATTTCACCCTTTCGCGCGAATATCAAACTCGCCGAGGCTGAGGAATGCGCGAGAGGCGGACTGGTTCCATGATGGATTCGTTGCGGTGATCGCCGAACGCAAAAAAAACCCGCCATCCCAAGGGAAGGCGGGCTTTTTGTTGGTTGCGGGAGCAGGATTTGAACCTGCGACCTTCAGGTTATGAGCCTGACGAGCTACCGGGCTGCTCCATCCCGCGTCAACCAGCTGCGACCGACCCGAGCGGCGGCGCAGAAACAGCAAAGGGCGGCCAACGCCGCCCTGACTTTGTGAATGGGTTTTCCGCTTCGACCTTACGTCGGCTGCAATGCCTGGCGACGTCCTACTCTTCCAGGGCTTGAGCCATAGTACCATCGGCGCTGTCAGGTTTCACGGCCGAGTTCGAGATGGGATCGGGTGGGTCACTGACGCCATGGTCACCAAGCAATGAAGCCGGCGTAGGTCAAAAGGGTTTCAATCGATGTCCGTGCATACTGTCTGATCAATCATCCACTCGTCGCGGACAACCTGTCGGCTTCTGGCCGGTCAGGCTTGTCGTTGATGGCGGGACTCTTAAGTGCGAATAGAGCAATTAGTATCGGTTAGCTCCACGCGTTACCGCGCTTCTACATCCGATCTATCAACGTGGTGGTCTTCCACGGCTCTGTGAAATCTTATCTTGAGGGAGGCTTCCCGCTTAGATGCTTTCAGCGGTTATCCCGTCCATACATAGCTACCCTGCTGCGCGGCTGGCGCCACGACAGGTACACCAGAGGTATGTTCAACCCGGTCCTCTCGTACTAGGGTCAACTCCTCTCAAATTTCGACGCCCACGGCAGATAGGGACCAAACTGTCTCACGACGTTCTGAACCCAGCTCACGTACCACTTTAATTGGCGAACAGCCAAACCCTTGGGACCTGCTCCAGCCCCAGGATGTGATGAGCCGACATCGAGGTGCCAAACGATTCCGTCGATATGAGCTCTTGGGAATCATCAGCCTGTTATCCCCGGCGTACCTTTTATCCGTTGAGCGATGGCCCTTCCACTCGGGACCACCGGATCACTATGACCGACTTTCGTCTCTGCTCGACTCGTCAGTCTCGCAGTCAGGCAGGCTTATGCCATTGCACTCTAACAGACGGTTTCCAACCGTCCTGAGCCTACCATCGCGCGCCTCCGTTACTCTTTAGGAGGCGACCGCCCCAGTCAAACTACCCGCCACAGAGGGTCCCTGATCCAGTTTCATGGATCGAGGTTAGACATCAGAAAACAACAGGGTGGTATTTCACCTATGGCTCCACACCGGCTGGCGCCAGTGCTTCAAAGCCTCCCACCTATGCTACACAGTTCTTTCCTAATGCCACTCTGAAGCTGCAGTAAAGGTGCACGGGGTCTTTCCGTCTAACCGCGGGTACTCCGCATCTTCACGGAGAATTCAATTTCGCTGAGCATCTCCTGGAGACAGTGGGGAAGTCGTTACGCCATTCGTGCAGGTCGGAACTTACCCGACAAGGAATTTCGCTACCTTAGGACCGTTATAGTTACGGCCGCCGTTTACCTGGGCTTCATTTCGGAGCTTGCACCCCTCCACTTAACCTTCAGGCACCGGGCAGGCGTCAGGCCCTATACGTCGTCTTGAAGCCGACTTAGCAGAGCCCTGTGTTTTTGCTAAACAGTCGCTACCCCCTGGCCTGTGCCCCCCACAACTGGTTGCCCAGAAGTGGGGCCTCCTTCTTCCGAAGGTACGGAGGCAATTTGCCGAGTTCCTTCAGGAGACTTCTCTCAAGCGCCTTGGTATACTCTACCATCCCACCTGTGTCGGTTTAGGGTACGGTCTATAATGGAGGGGCTATTTCCTGGAACCTCTTCAAAGCCTGACCAATCCAATAAGGTCAGACAATTTACGAGATCCGTCACACACCTCCAGGCCCACGAATATTAACGTGGTTCCCATCGACTACCCCCTTCGGGCTCGTCTTAGGGGCCGGCTTACCCTGCTCAGATTAGCTTTAAGCAGGAACCCTTGGGATTTCGGCGAGAGGGCATCTCACCCTCTTTATCGCTACTCATGTCAGCATTCGCACTTCCGATACCTCCACGGCCCATTACCAGACCGCTTCATCAGCCTACGGAACGCTCCGCTACCGCGTGTATTGCTACACACCCTAAGCTTCGGTGCACGTCTTGAGCCCCGTTACATTTTCGCCGCAGGAACCCTTATTTAGACCAGTGAGCTGTTACGCTTTCTTTAAAGGATGGCTGCTTCTAAGCCAACCTCCTGGTTGTTTTGGGATTCCCACATGCTTTCCCACTTAGACGTGACTTGGGGACCTTAGCTGTAGGTCAGGGCTGTTTCCCTTTTGACGACGGACCTTAGCACCCGCCGTCTGTCTGCCGGATATTACTCTTGGGTATTCGGAGTTTGGTTAGAATTGGTAGATCTCGCGACCCCCGCATCCATCCAGTGCTCTACCCCCCAAGGTATTCATCCGACGCTCTACCTCAATAGATTTCGCGGAGAACCAGCTATTTCCCGGTTTGATTGGCCTTTCACCCCTAAACACAACTCATCCGACAATTTTTCAACATTGAACGGT